>NZ_FMAF01000045.1 GCF_900094565.1 Martinezella lusitana | reverse complement strand
CAATGGTGAATGTTTCGGAGCCTATGTCCGACAACAGTTGATCCCGACCCTCAAACCCGGCGACATCGTTATCCTCGACAATCTTGGCTCCCACAAAGCCAAGGCCACTCGCGATGCCATCAAGGCAGTCGGCGCCAGATTATGGTTCCTGCCGAAATATTCGCCCGACCTCAATCCGATCGAGCAGGCCTTCGCCAAGATCAAACATTGGATGCGCCAAGCCCAAATGAGAACCAGCGACGACACTTGGCGGCAGCTCGGATACCTTGCCGACACCATCAAGTCGGACGAATGCGCAAACTACTTCACAAACGCAGGATACGCTTCCGTCAAAACTTGAAACGCTCTAATCTCTTCGCCGGGCCGGACATTGCCTCAGTGCGCTTCGTCCCAATTGTTGGCGGCGCGTGCATCGACCTTCAGAGGCACAGCCATGTCCACGGCCGGCATGGCGGCATTTTCCATGACCGAGACGATGATCGGCGTCGTGCGCTCGACATCTGCATCCTCGACTTCGAAAATCAGTTCGTCATGCACCTGCAGCAGCATGCGCACACGATCGCCGAGGCCGGCTGCGGTCAGCGCCGGCTCCATCTTGATCATCGCGCGACGAATGACATCGGCGGCCGAGCCCTGGATCGGTGCGTTGATCGAGGCGCGTTCGTTGAAGGCACGCACGGAAGGATTGGAGGAGCGGATCTCCGGGAAATGGATGCGACGACCGAAGATCGTCTCGACATAGCCCTTGTCGCGCGCGGTTTGCTTCGTGCCGTCCATGTAATCGCGAATGCCCGGGAAGCGCTCGAAATACTTCTTGATATAGTCGCCCGCTTCCGAGCGCTCGATGGAAAGCTGGTTGGCCAACCCGAAAGCCGAGATGCCGTAGATGATGCCGAAGTTGATCGCCTTGGCGCGGCGGCGCACATCGCTCGGCATGCCCTCCACCGGCACGCCGAACATCTCCGACGCCGTCATGGCGTGAATGTCGATACCATCCTCGAAGGCCTGCTTCAGCTGCGGAATATTGGCGACATGCGCGAGCACGCGCAGCTCGATCTGGCTGTAATCGGCCGAAACCAGCTTATGGCCGGGGGTCGAGATGAAGGCCGTACGGATCTTGCGGCCTTCCGCCGTGCGCACCGGAATATTCTGCAGGTTCGGCTCGGACGAGGACAGGCGCCCGGTCGTGGTCGATGCCAGCGAATAGGAGGTGTGGACGCGCTTCGTTTCCGGATGGACATAGCCCGGCAGCGCGTCTGTATAGGTCGATTTCAGCTTGGTGAGCTGACGCCAGTCGACGATCTTGCGCGGCAGCTCGAAACCGGCCGCCGCCAGGTCTTCCAGCACCTGCGCCGAGGTCGACCATTGGCCTGTTTTGGTCTTGCTGCCGCCGGCCAATCCCATTTTGCCGAAGAGGATATCGCCAAGCTGTTTCGGAGAGCCGATATTGAAGCGTTCGCCGGCCAGCGTGTAGATCTCGTCCTCCAGCCGCGCGGCACCCTGCGCCAGCTCGCCGGAAAGCCGCGACAGGATCTGCCGGTCGATGGTGATGCCGCGCTCTTCCATATGGGCGAGCACGGGCACCAGAGGCCGCTCCAGTCGCTCATAGACGGCTGAGAGCTTTTCCGCCGTAAGCCGCGGCTTCAGCACCAGCCAGAGGCGCAGCGTCACGTCGGCATCCTCGGCGGCATAAGCCGTCGCGCGGTCGATATCGACAAGGTCGAAGGTGATGTTGGATTTGCCGCTGCCGGCCACATCCTTATAAGCAATCGGCTTATGGCCGAGCCAGCGTTCGGACAGGCTGTCCATGCCGTGCGCGGCGTTGGAGCCGCCGTCGAGCACATAGGAGAGCAGCATCGTGTCGTCGAAGGCCTTGGTCTCGATGCCATAGCGCTTCATCAATAGGTAGTCGTATTTCAGGTTCTGCGCGATCTTGAGGATGGAGACATCCTCCAGCAGATCCTTCAATCTCGCCAGGGCATCGCGCAACGGAATCTGATTGTCGGCGAGCCCGCCGCCGAGCAGGTCGCCAACGCCGGTCTTGTGGCTGAGGGGCACATAAGCGGCGCGGATGGAGGCACCCGAAGGGTCGTTGCGGTTGTCGGCGATCGCCAGCGAAAAGCCGACGATTTCGGCCTGCATGACATCGAGCGACGTCGTCTCCGTATCGAAGGCGACGATGCCGGTCTCGCGCGCATCCGCGATCCATTGGTCGAGGGTGGCAATATCGCGGATGGTGACATATTTCGAATGATCGATCGGCGCGGTGGCGAAACCTGCCGCGCGCGCATTGGCAAGTTCGGTCGGCTCGGTCAGCCCCTCGACAGCTAAACGCGGCTTGACCGCCGGCGCCGGTACGGAGGAACCCTCGACCATAACCGTGCTGCCGGCAACGAGCTCGACATTGTCTGCGACATCGAGATCCGGGCCATGCGCGGTGTCACCAAGTTCGACCTTGACCTCGGACGGTTCGATCGCGGCGGGATCGCAATCGCAGGCGTCGGCGACGCGGCGCGTCAGCGAGGTGAACTCCATCGCCTTCAGGAAGCCGATCAGCTTCGGGCCGTTCTGCGGCTCGAGGACGAGTGCGTCGAGCTCAAGGTCCAGCGGCACATCGGTCCTGAGCGTCACCAGCCGGCGGGAGATCCTAGCCAAATCGGCATTGGCAATGATGTTCTCGCGGCGCTTCTGCTGTTTGATTTCCTCGGCACGGGCAAGCAGCGTATCGAGATCGCCGAATTCTTCCAGAAGCTGCGCCGCCGTCTTCGGGCCGATGCCGGGGATGCCGGGGACGTTGTCGACCGAATCGCCGGTCATGGCCTGCAGGTCGATCATCTTGTCCGGCGTCACGCCCCATTTCTCGATGACATCGGGAATGCCGATCTGCTTGTCCTTCATGCTGTCATACATGTGGACCGCAGGAGTGACGAGCTGCATCAGGTCCTTGTCGGACGAGATGATGGTGACATCGGCGCCGGTGGTCTCGGCCTGGCGCGCATAGGTGGCGATGATGTCGTCGGCCTCGAAGCCGTCAGTCTCGATGCAGGGCAGGTTAAAGGCGCGGGTCGCCTGGCGGATGAGGCCAAATTGTGGGATCAGCTCTTCCGGCGGGGCCGAGCGGTTTGCCTTGTAGTCTGGGAAAATTTCCTTGCGAAAGGTCTTCGAGGAATAATCGAAGATCACGGCGAAATGCGTCGGGGTGACGCCCACCGATGTATCGCGCGCCGAGGTCAAAAGCTTCCACAGCATGTTGCAGAAACCGGAGACGGCGCCGACAGGCAATCCGTCGGACTTACGGGTCAGCGGCGGCAGGGCGTGAAAGGCTCGGAAAATGAAGCCGGAACCGTCGACGAGGAAGAGATGATCACCTTTTTTCATGGAAGCATGGATAGCGTGGCGCACCTGGAACGTCCATATAAACTTCTATTTCGAGAGGTCGCGAGGGGCCAAATCTCTCACCGAAACGTTACTAAGTTTTAATCAATCTAATCTGCAGATTCCCTTGAAAAACCATATTTGAAATCACAAATCATACTCACCGGCGATTGTTACGCCGAGGGTCTGACACCCGGCCTGTCCCCCGCCATGTCAGACTTGGACAAAGGCCTATCCCCTCTCCGGGCCTTTGTCCGCCCTTTTCTAAGCCGCCATGGTGCCCTCCAGGCCATGGCGGCTTTTTCGTTAAGAAAACTGCGCCTAAAGCGTGTAAAAAGCTTCGGCGAAGTTGCCGACCTCAGACCCGTCCCCACCCAAGATTTGCTGATTGTCTTGGTTTTGAATTATCGGCATACTTGCAATCATGGGATTTAATCGGATGGACTCCGCGGCCTACCTCGCCAGTCAAATGGCAAAGGGATTCGCTCGCGCGTTACAACAACGCGCGGCTAAGCTTGGTTTTTCTCCCGGCCAGTTTCCGATCCTTCTTGAATTGTGGTCCGAGGACGGACTGACACAGAAACAATTGCTGGAGAGGGTCGATATCGAGCAGGCGACCATGGCCAATACGCTGTCCCGCATGGAGCGCGACGGATTGGTGGAACGTCGGCCGCATCCCTCCGACAAACGGGCGCAATTGATCTTTCTGACCGACAAGGCCGCCGCCATACAGGCTGAGGCCATCGAGGCCGCAATGGCTGCCGACACGGACCTTCTAAAGGATTTCCGCAGTTTCGAGCGCGAGCTGCTCCTGGAATATATCCGGCGCATCCTGGAAAACTCCAGGCATCTCTAGGCTTGGGCTTCGACTTTTTCCAGGGCCAGAGGCCAGCTGCTCGGCCCGAGGAGGAGCATGGTGGCGAGTCTGCCTATCAGGCAGACAGCGACGAAAATCAGCCCGATTTCATGGTCGTCGCGAATGCATGCAGGTACTGAAAACATCTCGCTCTCTGGAATACTCTTCCGGATTGAGATTAATTTCAATTATCTAAAAAACTTGTAAACTACATACGCAACCAATCAGATAAGAACGGCTGCCGACAGACACGGGAATGTGCGGGAAATTTTCGGTTTTACCGCCTCGAAACCGGCTGGGCTTTGGTCTATCGTCCGGCGAATTCTCATGTAAGGAGTCGGATATGACCGATCTAACGCCCGTTCTCGATCGCGCGGACCAAAACCTCCCATCCAGCCTCGAAAATCTATTCGAGCTGCTGCGCATCAAATCCATCTCGACGGATCCGGCCTTCAAGGCGGAATGCCGCAAGGCGGCGGAATGGCTGGTCGCCTATCTCAACTCTCTCGGCTTCACCGCCTCGCTACGCGACACCCCCGGCCATCCGATGGTGGTGGCCCATCACGATGCCGGCAGCGCCGACGCGCCGCATGTGCTTTTCTACGGCCATTACGACGTGCAGCCGGTCGATCCCATCGAGCTGTGGGAGAGCGACCCCTTCGCGCCTGAGATCAAGGACATGGGCAACGGCCGCAAGATCCTGACCGGCCGCGGCACGTCCGACGACAAGGGTCAGCTCATGACCTTCGTCGAAGCCGTGCGCGCCTACAAGGAGACCAAGGGCGGAATTCCGGTGCGCATCACCATTCTATTCGAAGGTGAAGAAGAATCCGGTTCGCCCTCGCTCAAGCCCTTCCTCGAGGCCAATGCCGCCGAGTTGAAGGCGGATTTTGCCCTGGTCTGCGACACCGGCATGTGGGACGGCGATACGCCGGCGATTTCGGCCGGCTTGCGCGGGCTGGTGGGCGAAGAGATCACCATCACCGCAGCCGACCGCGACCTGCATTCGGGTCTCTTTGGCGGCGCTGCCGCCAATCCGATCCATATCCTCACCGATATCCTCGCCGGCCTGCATGACGAGACCGGGCGCATAACGCTCCCAGGCTTTTACGACGGCGTCGAGGAGACGCCCTCCAACATCAAGGCCTCCTGGGAAAAGCTGGGGCTTTCAGCCGAAGATTTTCTCGGCGAAGTGGGCCTTTCGATCCCCTCGGGCGAAAAGGGCCGTTCGGTGATGGAACTCACCTGGGCGCGGCCAACGGCCGAGGTCAACGGCATTTGGGGCGGCTATACCGGTGCCGGCTTCAAGACGGTGATCGCCGCGAAGGCATCGGCGAAGGTTTCGTTCCGTCTCGTCGGCCAGCAAAATCCGGCTGCGATCCGCGAAAGCTTCCGGGCCTATGTGCGCTCCAAGATCCCGGCAGACTGCTCGGTGGAGTTCCATGAGCATGGCGGCTCGCCGGCCATCCAGCTCTCCTACGACTCGCCGGCATTGACCAAGGCGAAGACAGCACTTTCAAACGAATGGCCGAAGCCCGCCATCGTCATCGGCATGGGCGGCTCCATCCCGATCGTCGGCGATTTCCAGAAGATGCTCGGCATGGAATCGCTGCTCATCGGCTTCGGTCTTTCCGACGATCGCATCCATTCGCCGAACGAGAAATACGAGCTGCGCTCCTACCACAAGGGCATCCGCTCCTGGATCCGCATCCTCGAGGCGCTCGCCGTTTGATCAATCAACCGGGACGCGCATGCCACCTTGCGCGTCCCGCACCCATTCCCGCCTCGAGGGCGTTTACGCCATCATCCAAGGACGAGCGGCAGCAAGCCTGCCCTCGCGTCCTTTGGCCACGATCGATGAGATAGAACATGGGAATCTGGATCGATACCGACATGGGGTTCGATGACATCGCCGCCATTCTGGTGGTGGCGCGTTCGGATCTCGTCATCGACGGCGTTTCGCTGGTAAGCGGCAATGCGCCGCTATCCCATGTCCGTGCCAATGCCGCGAGTGCGGCCGCCGTCTTCGGCTGGGAATTCCCTATCCATACCGGCCGCGAATTGCCCGTGCTCTGCAAGCTGGAAACGGCGCAGGGGATCCTCGGCCAAAGCGGCATCCCTACATCAGGCAGGAGCCTGCCGCCGGCCGATCCACTTCCGATCAGCAATGCCTTTGCCGCGCTCTGCGATTGGCTTGCCGATGGCGCGGGGCCGAAACGCATCCTCGCGCTTGGTCCGCTGACGAATATCGCCGCCGTGGCGCTCGCCAGGCCGGAGCTCGCCGCACGCATCGATGAACTGACGTGGATGGGCGGTGGCGTCACATCGGGCAATCACACCGCCTCTGCCGAGTTCAACGCCTTTGCCGATCCCGAGGCGCTGGCGATCGTGCTGGCACATGATATGCCGCTTCGGATGATCGATCTCGACATCTGCCGGAAGGTGCTGGCCTGGCCCGAGGACGTCGCCCGTCTCAGGCAGACGGCCGGCGAAAAGGCGCAGCTGCTCGCCGATCTTCTGGAAGGCTACGTCAACATCGCTATCAGCCGCGGCCGGCAGGCCATGGCACTATACGACCCGACGGCGGCGGCCATTTTCGTTGCGCCCGAGATGGCAACGCTTCGGCATGCACGGATCGACGTCGAATTGCAGGGGCAGCATACGCGCGGGCGCACCGTCGTCGAAACGCGTGCCTCGCATGCTGAGTTCAACGCGCATTTCGCCGCCGAGATCGACGCCGACAAGGCACGCTCCATCATATTCGACGCCCTGTTTCAGGAGGCCGGCCGATGATCAACGATTTAGCGAACGAGCCTGCCGATCTGAACGTCCCCGAGCTGCGAGCCCGGGCGGTCGCAGCCGCCCGAGGCGATCAACCCTTCGATCTGCTGATCACCGGCGGCCGCCTTGTCGATATGGTGACCGGCCGCATCCGCGCTGCCGATATCGGCGTCGTCGGCCCACTGATTGCAAGCGTGCATGCGCCGGCCAGCCGTACCGATACGGCGCGGACGATCGACGCTGAAGGACGCTTCCTGTCGCCCGGCCTGATCGACACGCATATGCACATCGAAAGCTCCATGGTGACGCCGGCTATCTACACCGAGGCCGTGTTGCCGCGGGGTGTGACGACCATCGTCTGGGATCCGCACGAACTCGGCAATGTGCACGGGCTGGAAGGCGTGCGCTGGGCGATCGACGCGAGTCGCCAATTGCCGATCCGTGTGATACCGCTGGCGCCGTCCTGCGTGCCTTCGGCGCCGGGGCTCGAGCTGGCGGGCGCCGATTTCGACGGCACCGACATGGCCGAGATGCTGGCATGGCCTGAGATCGGCGGCATCGCGGAAGTCATGACCATGCGCGAAGTGATCAACGGCGATCCGCGTGCCAGCGCGATCGTCAATGCCGGGCTGCATTCGGGCAAAACGATCTGCGGCCATGCCCGCAACCTCGAGGGCGCGGATCTCAACGCTTTCATGTCGGCCGGCATTACCTCGGACCATGAGCTCACATCCGGGGCCGATCTGCTGGCCAAGCTGTCGGCGGGCCTGACGATCGAGCTGCGCGGTTCGCATGACCATCTGATGCCGCAATTCGTCGAAGCGATCAACGAGCTGGGGTTTCTGCCGCAGACCGTGACGCTCTGCACAGATGATGTCTTTCCCGACGAACTCCATGACGACGGCGGCCTCGATGACGTCATGCGCCGTCTGGTGCGCTATGGGCTGAAGCCCGAATGGGCGCTGAGGGCCGCGACCTTGAATGGCGCCATGCGGCTCGGACGGAACGACCTCGGCCTGATCGCGGCCGGACGCCGTGCCGATATCGTGCTGTTCGAAGATTTAGAGAGCTTCAAGGCAAGGCTTGTGATCACCAACGGCACGCTGGCCGCCGAGGCGGGCCGGATTGTCGGCGCGACCGCCGAGATCGATCCTGAGCTGCTGCGCGATTCCATCAAGCTGACGCCACTTGGCGAGGACGATTTCCGCGTCCCGGCGACGGGCAGCCGCATACGGCTTGCGACCATCGATCGGCCACGCTTCACGCAATGGGGGACGATGGAGGCCGAGGTGGCTGATGGCTTCGTTGTGCCACCCGCTGGAACCACCATGCTCGCAGTCGCCCATCGCCACGGTAAGGCGGACAGCCGGCCGCGCATCGGCTTCCTGACCAGCTGGGGCGAATGGCGCGGTGCCTTCTGCACGACGGTTTCGCACGACAGCCATAACCTGACGGTTTTCGGCGGCAATGTCCGCGACATGACAATTGCCGCCAATGCCGTCATCTCTGCCGGCGGCGGCTTGGCGGTCGCACGCGACGGCAGGATCGAGGCACTGTTGCCGCTGCCGCTCTCCGGGCTGGTGAGCGATGCGCCGCTCGAGGAAACCGCCAACGCCTTCCGCGCCATCCGCGAGGCGATCGACGCCATCGTCGACTGGAGCCCGCCCTACCTCGTCTTCAAGGCCTGCTTCGGCGCAACGCTCGCCTGCAATGCCGGACCGCACCAGACGGATCGTGGGATTGCTGACGTTGCGACTGGACGGGTGTTGGAGACGCCGGTGCTTGGGGCGGTTTAGGCTCGATCCATCAGATGAGAGCCGGCATCAGCTAGGCGTTTGCGGACGGGTGTCACAGGCTCGTCAAACTCGGCGTTTCAGTTAGAAGAAAGACCCTCGCCTTACTCCCCCAACTCCTGCCGCACCAGCGTCGTCCAAAATGCCACGCCCGACGCGATCGCATCATCGCTGAAATCATAAGCCGTGTTGTGATGCAGCGCACCGTCGACCGCCGGGCCATTGCCGAGCCAGACGTAGCAGCCCGCAGCATTCTGGCCGAAGAAAGCGAAATCGTCGCCGGCGGTCGAAGGCGGGAAGCGCGTCAACACCTTCTCGCCGAAGACGGCAGTCGCGGCTTTCAGCGCCCGCGCGGTGGCATCAGCATTGTTGACGACTGGGGGAATGCGGCGCTCGAACTGATAATCGACCGCGATCCCGTACATGGCCGCCGTGCCCTGCGCCAGGCGTCCGATCTCCTGCTCGAGCTGATCGCGAACCTCTGGCGTATAGGCGCGCGCCGTGCCGCCGATATCGACGGTATCGGGAATGACGTTCAGCGCCTTGGGATCACCCGCCTGCAGCGAGCAGGCGCTGACGACGGCCGGCTGAAGCGGATCGACGACCCGGCCGACGATGGTCTGCAGCGAAGACAGAAATGTTGCGGCGGCCGTGATCGGATCCTTGCCGAGATGCGGCTTGGCGCCGTGGGTGCCGGTGCCGCGAAAGGTGATGCGCCAGCTATCCGAAGACGCGAGCTGAGGGCCCTCGACGACAGCCATTTCATCGACGTCGAGACCGGGCATATTATGAAGGCCATAGACGGCATCGCAGGGGAAGAGATCGAAGAGGCCTTCGTCCACCATGCGCTTGGCGCCGCCACGGCCTTCCTCGGCCGGCTGAAAGATGAAATGCACCGTGCCGGAAAAGCCGCACCTGGCGGCCAGATGGCGGGCGGCACCGATCAGCATGGTCGTATGGCCGTCATGCCCGCAGGCATGCATCTTGCCGGGAATGGTGGACTTGTAAGCTCGGTTGCCCTTTTCCGGCATGGCCAGCGCATCCATATCGGCGCGCAGGCCGATGCGGCGGGTGCCGTTGCCGACCTGCAGCGTGCCGACCACACCGGTCTTGCCGAGGCCGCGATGCACCGTCAGACCCGCCTCCTCCAGCAAAGTGGCGACGATGCTGCTGGTGCGTTCCTCCTCGAAGCCAAGCTCGGGATGGGCGTGAAGGTTATGACGAAGCGACGTCAGGAATGGGAGATCCTGAGCGATCTCATCGAGCAAAGACATGAGCGTTCCTTCGGCATAGGGGCGCTCTATCTTCCCCAAAGCTCCCGCGACTTCAACTCAAATGATGCTCAAGCGCCGAGCTTGTCGAAGATGTGCGCCTTGCCGAGGACAGTAACGGAGACCACGCTGCCGATCTCTGGCAAGCCGACACCAGAACTTTTGATGTTCAACGTCTCCAAGCCATTGGCGTTGGAAAGGACAACCGTCACCGTGCAGATCGCGCCACCGAATTCAATGTCGGTGACTTTGCCGATGCAAACGGCTTCCGTGCCGGCATCAGCGACAACACTGAGGCGCAATTGTTCCGGTCGCAGCATAATGTCTGCACGCCCCTGCCGACCATTGGTATCAGCCGGAATACGCCCCAAGACGCACGAGACAGCGTCATTGCCAAGGTCCGCCGGCAACACGATGGCGTCACCGAGAAAGATAGCGGTCTCGCGGTCTTTTGGATTGAGGTAGAGCGTCTGCGGGGTTCCCGCCTGTATCAGCCTGCCGTCGCGCAGAACCGCTACCTGGTTGGCGAAGGATAGCGCCTCCACCTGATCGTGCGTCACCAGAACCGCGGTGATGCCCGCAATCTGCAGCACGCGGGCGACCGCTTTTCGCATGTTTTCACGCAAACCCGTGTCGAGCGCAGAAAAGGGCTCATCGAGCAGCATCAGCCTCGGCTTACGGCCAAGGGCGCGCGCGAGAGCGACACGCTGTTGCTGGCCGCCGGAGAGCTGATGCGGGCGGCGATCGAGCATGCCGCGATCGAGCTCCACCATGTCGATGAGCGCATTGATCCGCTGATCACGGTCTTGCGCGCCGCGCTCCATGCCGAAGCCGACATTCTCGGCCACGCTCAGATGCGGAAACAGGGCGCCATCCTGTGACACGATGCCGATGCCGCGGCGATGCGCTGGTACGATGGCCGGCCCGTCCGCCAGCGTCTGGTCCTCCAGCATCACCTGGCCCTCATCCGGAATCTCGAAGCCGGCGATGATGCGCAGCAGCGTCGTCTTGCCGGAGCCGGAGGGACCGACGATCGCCGTGCGGCTGCCGGCGGCCACCGAAAGTTCGATGCCGTCGAGCGCATGCACCGGACCATAACGCTTGCTGATATTCTTGATCGCCAGAAAGGTCATTGTCCGGCCGTCCGCTTGGATTGCACATAGAGGAGAAGAGTGAGAGGCAGCGACAGCACGACCATCATGAAGGCGTAGGGCGCGGCCGAGACATAATCGATTTCGCTGGTCAACGACCAGAACTTCGTCGCCAACGTTTCAGTACCGTTGGGCGACAGCATGAGCGTCGCCGTCAGCTCGTTGGTGATGCCGAGCGCCACAAGCGCGACGCTGGCAGCAAAGCCGGGCGCGGCCAGGCGCATGGTGATCTGCCGCACGGCTTGGGCAGGCGTGCGGCCGAGCGCCATGGCTGCGCGCTCAAGCTCGACCGGCGCCTGGGCGATGCTGGCGCGCAGGCCGACCAACGCACGCGGCAGGAACAGCAGGACATAGGCGAGCAACAGCGTGGCGAATGTCTGGTAGAGCGGCAGGATCAACCGGACAGTGATCGAGACCAGAGCCAAGGCAACGACGACGCCCGGCAGCGAGCCGACATAGTAGTGGCAGGCTTCGAGGATGCGCTGCAGCCGTCCGGGCGCCCGCACCGACAGCCACGCCATGGGGACCGCAGCTATCGTGGCCAGCAGGCCGCCTGCAATCGCCAAAACGATTGTCTGCAGCAAGGCAGAGCCGACGGTATCGATCCGCCAGATGCCGGCACCACCGAGATAGAGCCAGCGCCCCAGCGTCACAAAGGGAACACCGAGCGTCAACGCGGCGGTCAAGACCGGGAGCACGATGGCCGGAATGACGAACCAGCCCAGACGACGACGATCGGCTGGGCGCGCGGCGCCGGAACCGACGCGCGCATAACGCTCGTTGCCGCGCACCAACACCTCGATGCCGAGCAACAGCAGGCAGCAGAAAACGAGAACGCCGCCCAGCATATTGGCGGCAGGGCTATTATAGGCAGACTGGAACTGATCGACGATCGCGGTCGAGAAGGTGTCGAAGCGGATCATCACGTAGAGGCCGTATTCCGCCAGGAGATGCAGCCCGATCAGCAGCGAGCCGCCGCAGATGGCGAGGCGAAGCTGCGGCAGGACCGCGCGGAAGAAGACGCGCCAAGGGCCGAGACCGAGCGAGGCGGCAGCATCCTCGATCGCCGGATCCAGCCGGCGCAGGGCTGCCGCGACCGGCAAATAGAGGAATGGAAAATAGGCAAGCACCGATACCAGCACGCCGCTCCACAGCCCGCGCATACTCGGCACGAGGCTGACCCAGGCATAGCTGTGCACGAAGGCGGGCACCGCAAGCGGCGCGACAGCCAGCCAGGACCAGATGCGGGCACCGGGGATATCGGTGCGCTCCGTCAGCCAGGCGAGCGTTACCGCCAGCAGGATGCATAGCGGGATGGTGCAGAGCTCGAGCAGGACGGTATTGACGAGCAGTTCGCCGACACGATTGCGGAAAATCAGCGCGATGACTTCGGCCCAGCCGGTATCGATCGTGATCCAGACGATAAAGCCGAGCGGCACCAGGCTCATGAGGGCAACGACGGATGCGAAAGCGACGACGGAAGCATGCCGAACGCGACTGCGGGGAGCAGCCGTCAACTGGGGCATTCGCGTGGCGGCGGCCTCACCGGCCGGCGCGGCATATGTGTTCTTCTGCAGCAAGTCCTAGCTGCCTTTCACGCCCTGAAATGGGAAGGCAACCGCCGTTGAAAGGCGATTGCCAGATCGACCGACCTGAAGGCCATCGCATGCCCCTAGCAGGGCATGCGACGGTGATGCAAGAGCCAAGGTCGGGATAGGCCTATCCGAAAACCGCGGAAAGGCGTCTCGATCCGGGCATTTGCCTTAGATGAGCCCGGCTTCCGTCATCAGGTCGGTGACCTTCTTGCTGTTCAGCTTGGAGGGCTCGACCTTCGGTGCCTGCAGGTCCGTCAGCGGCACCAGCTTCGGATTGGAAGCGTCGCCAATGCCGACGGCATATTCATAGGAGTCGCCGTCGCGCAGTACGGCCTGACCGCCCTTGCCGGTGATCCACTTCAGGAATGCCTGGGCTTCCTTCTGATGCTGGCTGGAGGCCAGAACCGCACCGCCGGAGATGCTGACGAATGCGCCCGGATCCTGGTTCTTGAAATAGTGCAGGGCAACGTTCTTGCTGTTTTCGCCGGTCTTGGCCTGATCGCCGAACCAATAGTAGTGATAGATCACCGCGCCTTCGATCTCGCCCGCATTGACGGCCTTCATCGCGACGCTGTTGCCCTTGTAGAAGCTGGCGTTTGCCTTCATCGCCTTCAGCCATGCGCGCGTGGCATCCTCGCCCTTCAGCTCGAGAAACGCACTGACGATCGCCTGGAAATCGGCACCGGCCGGCGAAGCGCCCCAGCGGCCCTTCCACTTGGCATCGGCCAGATCGAGCATCGACTTCGGCAGGTCGCCTTCCTTCAGCTTGGTCTTGTCATAGGCAAAAACCGTCGAGCGGGCGGCAACGCCGACCCAATTGCCATCGGCGGATTTGAAGGTGTCCGGCACCTGGCCGAGCGTGGCGGCATCGACCGGGGCAAAGAGCTTGTTGGCGTCGACCAGCGTCATGCCCGGAGAGTTCTCGGTCAGATAAACGTCTGCGGGGGAAGCGGCGCCTTCCTGAATGATCTGGTTGGCGAACTGCATGTCGCTGCCGTTGCGGATCGTGACCTTGATGCCGGTTTCCTTGGTGAAGCCGTCCGCCCAGGCCTGCGTCAGCGTCTCGTGCTGGGCATTGTAGACCACGATGCCTTCGGAATCGGCGGCATTCGCCACCATCGGAGCAACGGCAAGGCCTGCTGCAAGCGCCAGCGCGCCGGTGAGGTGAGAAAAGGAAAAAGCCATAAGTCCTCTCGCTTGAAAGTCGCCGCCCCCGGCAGCGATGCGCTAGCGTATATTTTTCCTGAGAATTATTTTCAAGTTTACACTCGCGCCCTGCTTATCACAAAAGTTTTACAACGGAGTCAAGTTTTCACTGACACCTCTGCGGCAAGCTCGAGCCAGGCACGGCCGGCATGCGACAGGTAACCGCCCCGCCGCCAAATCCATGCCATGTGCCACTGCATGTCAGGTTCGACGACGAGCGCGTGGCTGATGCCGGGGCGCAGGCGTTGCTCGGCGATCAGCCGCGGCAGGAAGCCGACACCGAGACCGGCGGCGACCAACTCGACGATGAAATTGATCTGGCTTGAGCGTGCGACGATATCGGGCGCGAAGCCGGCGATGCGACAGGCATCGAGAATGATGCCATTAAGGGCAAAGCCGGTTTCGAACAGAATGAAGGGATTGCCTTGCAGCGCCGCGAGCGAAACCGTCTCATGGCCGGCAAGCGGATGCGTTGATGGCAGCAGCACATGCATCGGCTCGCAACGCACGCTCTGCCACTCGAACGCATCGAGCGTCGGCAGAAGCGAGGCGCCGAGATCGACCTCGTCGGAAAGCACCATCTCCTCCAGCCGCTTGGCGCCCTGCTCCGCCAGCTTGATCTCGATGCCGGGATAGCGGCTACGGAAGACGGCAAATACCGGCGCGAACAGCGCATCGTTGCCGATCGGCGGCAGGCCGAGCCGCAGAGTGCCGCGTGCGAGACCACGCAATTCGGCGAGTTCGGCGAGAAGATCGTCGCGCCCGGCAAGGAGCGTTATCGCCCGGCGATAGACGACCTCGCCGGCATCCGTCAGCGTCGTGCGATGGCCGATGCGATTGAGCAGCGGCAGACCAAGCTCGTCCTCGAGCTGTCGCACGGCCTTGCTTACGGCGGACTGGGTCGCGAACACCACCTTGGCCGCTTCCGAAAAGCCGCCCTGGCGCACCACCTCGACAAAGGCTCGCAGCGTTCGAAGTTCCATCACTATTCCATACAGGACTGAATTTAATGAAATCAATTCATTTTATTCATGGGCGGGATACGACTATCTTCAGGCCATCCGATTTCCCCGAGTTTTCCCATGCGCATCGACCTGCAAGACCGTCCGAAACTGAGCCGCCTGGCTCAGATCCTGCTGCTATTGGCCTTCTGGCAGGCGGGTGAGGCCATCGTGCGCCTTGTGCATCTGCCCATACCCGGCGCCATCGCCGGCATGCTGCTGGTGCTGGCATTGTTTGCGAGCGGCAAGGTGGGGGTCGCAAGCATGCAGCGTGGAGCGGAATGGTTTCTGGCCGAAATGCTGCTGTTCTTCGTGCCGGCTGTGCTCGCGGTGCTAGACCATGGCGAATTCATCGGGATCGTCGGGCTGAAAGTGCTGGCCGTCATTCTGGTCGGCACCATCATCGTCATGGGTGTCACTGCGATTGCGATCGATATCGGTTGCCGCCTGATGATGCGCCAGGGAGTATCCCGTCATGTCCGCAATTGAAGCGACTGCATCCGGTCTGTTCTGGCCATTGGCGACGATCGGCCTCTACTATCTTTCCAAAGCGCTCTATCGCCGCCGGCCTTTGCTGTGGCTGTCGCCGCTGATCGCAGCGCCGACGGTTCTGATCCTCATCGCCCTCGTCCTGCATGCGAGCTATCAGGATTATATGCATGACAGCCGTTGGCTGCTTGCCTTGCTGGGGCCGGCGACCGTTGCCTTCGCGGTGCCGATCTACGAGCAGCGGAATCTTATCAAGCGCTATTGGCCCGTGCTTTTGTTCGGGGTAACGGTCGGCAGCACCACGGCCATGGTCTCGGCCTGGGGGTTTGCCAGCCTTCTCGGCCTTGATGAAAGCCTGCGTCTCAGCCTGATGCCGCGCTCGATCAGCACGCCTTTCGCCATGGTCGTATCGGGCGACATCGGCGGCGTGCCAAATCTCACCGCCGTCTTCGTGGTCATCACCGGCCTGTTTGGCGCCGTCATCGGCCAGACGCTCTTACGGCTGCTGCCGCTCCGGTCCGGTATCGCCCGCGGCGCGCTGTTCGGCATGGGGGCACATGGTGTCGGCGTCGCGAAGGCCAACGAGATCGGCCGCGAAGAAGGATCAATCGCCGGGCTGGTCATGGTGCTGGTAGGGCTGACCAATGTGCTGGCGGCACCGTTGATCGCATGGCTGATGCATTCGGCCTGAACGAAAAAGGCCGCAACGCTCGCACGCCGCGGCCTTTTTCAATTCGAAAATCCGGCTCAGCTGTCCTTCGTCTCCAGCGTCTTGCTGAAGAAGATCGCGACCAGCGTGCAGACGACGCCGGACAGCAGATAGAGGCTGGTATAGACGAGGCCGAACTGGCTGGAGAGGCTCAGCGCCACGAAGGGCGCAAAGCCCGCGCCGATCAGCCAGGACAGATCCGACGTCAAGGCCGAGCCGCTATAGCGATAATTGCGGCTGAAGCGGGAGGCACTGGCGCCCGCCGCCTGACCGAAAGAAAGGCCGAGCAGCGTGAAGCCGAGGACCACATAGATGTGACGGCCGGTGACGCCGCCATCGAGCAGCCATGGCGCGACGAAGGCAAAGCAGGCGATCAACACTGCGGCGACGGCGAGCTGATTGCGACGGCCGATCCGGTCGGCAATGAGGCCGGAACAGATGATGGAGACGATGCCGCAAATGGCGCCGAGGAACTCCATCAACAGGAATGAGCCGGGAGTTTGCTCGCTGTAAAGCGTCACCCAGCTGAGCGGGAAGACGGTGACCAGATGGAAGGTCGCGAAGCTTGTGAGCGGCACGAAGGCGCCGATCAGCACGTCGCGGCCATGCACGCGCAGCAGTTCCGTCATCTTCACGGGCTCGAGCTCATGGCGCTCCAGCAGAGTGCCGAATTCTTCGGTCGCCACCAGACGCAGGCGGGCAAACAGCGCGACCACGTTGACCGCGAAGGCGCAGAAGAACGGGTAACGCCAACCCCAATCGAGGAAGTCCGCCGTCGTCAGGCTCGTGATCAAATAGGCAAACAGCGCACTCGCCAGCATGAAGCCGATGGGGGCGCCGAGCTGCGGGATCATCGCATACCAGCCACGGCGATTGGCGGGTGCATTCAGCGCCAGCAGCGAGGCCAGGCCGTCCCAGGCGCCGCCGAGCGCAAGGCCCTGGCCGATGCGGAAGGTGGCGAGCAGGACGATCGCATAGACACCGACCTCGGAGTAGCCCGGCAGAAAGCTCATCGCCGCCGTCGAGCCGCCAAGCAGGAACAGCGCGATCGTAAGCTTGACGCCGCGACCGTATCTCCGGTCGATCGCCATGAAAATGAACGATCCGATCGGGCGGGCGATGAACGCCAGCGCGAAGACCAGGAAGGAGAGCAGCGTGCCACGCAGCGGGTCGGCGAAGGGAAAGAAAAGCTTCGGGAAAACCAGCACCGACGCAATGGCATAGATGAAGAAATCGAAAAACTCGGACGTGCGACCGATGATCACGCCGATGGCAATGTTGCCCGGGGCGACCGCACCACCGGCATGCATACTGCGGGCATCGCTCTCGAGAGTTGAAGATGTAGGGTTCAGTGTTTCATGTGTCACGCTGACCATGTACGGGAGCCTCCCACTCCGAGCGCGAACTCCTCCGCGAATTCGCGCGTAATGAAAATGTCGATCAAACGCGCGAACATATCAAGACTGGAGCATGAAATAATTCGCAAATTAGAGGCAAGTGACACGATTTCCGCCTTTGTCGCCGCATTCCCGATAGCCGGGGAACTACCATCGGTAGCCATTTGTTCCGATCCGGGTATATTGGCCGCCATAAAAAGCGATGGCCGCCGGAGAACCTTCTAGATTTCTCAGGATTTCCCCGATAGGGGGGAACGGCATTTCATGCCGCACCGCACTTGCGCTTGTTGCGGTGCGACGAAACACCTCATATCGTTCATGACCGCCGTCCTTTAGTCGCGGTACGGTCGAAACAAAAAGAGCTTTAAGACGTGCTAAGACTAGCGAAGATTTTCAGCCGCTTATTTGTCCTCCCCCTGATTTTGCTGCTGTCAGGCTGCAACATGGTGGTGATGACCCCCTCCGGCGACATCGCCGTACAGCAACGCAACCTGATCATCGTCTCGGTCGTCCTGATGCTGGTCATCATCATACCGGTGATCTTCCTCACGCTGTTCTTCGCCTGGAAATATCGCCAGTCGAACAAAGAGGCAGCCTACGAGCCGGATTGGCATCATTCGACACGTCTCGAACTGGTCATCTGGTCCGCCCCGCTCGCCATCATCATCGCGCTCGGCGCCGTCACCTGGATCAGCACCCACCAGCTGGACCCCTACAGACCGCTCGACCGCATCGCCGCCGACAAGCCGATCAGCGCCGACGTGAAGCCGCTGACGGTCGAGGTCGTCGCGCTCGACTGGAAATGGCTGTTCTTCTATCCGGACTACGGCATCGCCACGGTCAACGAAATGGCCGCCCCGGTCGACAGGCCGATCAACTTCAAGATCACGGCTTCCTCGGTGATGAACTCCTTCTTCATCCCGGCACTGGCAGGCCAGATCTACGCCATGCCGGGCATGGAGACCAAGCTGCACGCCGTCATCAATCATCCCGGCGAATTCCAGGGCCTGTCCGCCAACTATAGCGGCGCCGGCTTCTCGCACATGCGCTTCAAGTTCCATGGCCTGAACCAGGCGGATTTCGACCAGTGGATCCAGAAGGCCAAGAGCCAGGGCACGGCGCTCGGCCGCCCGGAATATCTGAGCCTCGCTCAGCCGAGCGAACGCAATCCGGTGCAGTACTTCAACGCCGTCGATGATGGTCTCTACAACGCCATCCTCAACATGTGCGCCGATCCGAGCAAGATGTGCATGAGCGAAATGATGCATATCGATGCCAAGGGCGGCGCCGGCAAGGAAAGCCAGGAAAACCGCGAGCGTCTGATCTACGACAACCGCGGCGCCGGTCACGCGGACGCAACGCCCGTCAAGGCAGACGGCTCCGCGACCAACACCATGCAGCATGGCGACACGGCGATGCAGGGCATGGGCTCCATGCAAGGCATGGATATGGGCAACGGCTCTTCTTCAGATTCGTCGACCGGTTCGGCGCAGCACCAGGGTCACTGATCCGGTGCGCTTAGTAACAAGACATTTATAAGGACAGAGGCAATCCATGTTTTCCAACCCGGACCTCTATAAATTCATCTTCGGTCGGCTGACGCTCGAGTCCATCCCCTATCACGAGCCGATCCTCGTCGTGACCTTCATCGGTGTCGCCATCGGCGGCATCGCTCTTCTGGGCGTGCTCACCTATTTCCGCCTCTGGGGCTATCTCTGGAAGGAATGGTTCACCAGCATCGACCACAAGAAGATCGGTATCATGTACATCGTGCTGGCGCTGATCATGCTGCTGCGCGGCTTTTCCGACGCGCTGATGATGCGTGCCCAGCAGGCCTTCGCCTTCAACGGATCGGACGGCTTCCTGCCGCCGCACCACTACGACCAGGTATTCACCGCCCATGGCGTCATCATGATCTTTTTCGTGGCGATGCCGATGGTGACGGGTCTGATGAACTTCGTCGTGCCGCTGCAGATCGGCGCACGCGACGTTTCGTTTCCGTTCCTCAACAACTTCTCCTTCTGGATGACGACGGCCGGCGCGATCATCATCATGATCTCGCTGTTCATCGGCGAGTTCGCAAAGACCGGTTGGCTCGCCTACCCGCCGCTGTCGGAAAGCGCCTATAGTCCCGACGTCGGCGTCGACTATTACATCTGGGGCCTGCAGGTCGCCGGCATCGGCACGCTGCTGTCGGGCGTCAACCTCGTCGCGACCATTGTCAAGATGCGTGCGCCGGGCATGACGATGATGAAAATGCCCGTCTTCACCTGGACCGCGCTCTGCACCAACGTGCTGATCGTCGCCGCCTTCCCGGTCCTGACTGCCGTTCTCGCCCTGCTGTCGCTCGACCGCTACGCCGGCACGAACTTCTTCACCAACGACCTTGGCGGCAACCCGATGATGTATATCAACCTCATCTGGATCTGGGGTCACCCGGAAGTCTACATCCTGATCCTGCCGGCCTTCGGCGTGTTCTCGGAAGTCGTTGCCACCTTCTCCGGCAAGCGCCTCTTCGGTTATGCCTCGATGGTGTACGCCACCGTCGTCATCACCATCCTGTCGTACCTGGTCTGGCTCCACCACTTCTTCACCATGGGCTCGGGTGCCAGCGTCAACTCCTTCTTCGGCATCACGACGATGATCATCTCGATCCCGACGGGTGCGAAGCTGTTCAACTGGCTCTTCACCATGTATCGCGGCCGCATCCGCTATGAAGTGCCGATGCTGTGGACCGTGGCCTTCATGGTCACCTTCACGATCGGCGGCATGACCGGCGTCATGCTTGCGGTTCCGCCGGCAGACTTCGTGCTGCACAATTCCTTGTTCCTGATCGCCCACTTCCACAACGTCATCATCGGCGGCGTGCTGTTCGGCATGTTCGCCGGCATCGCCTACTGGTTCCCGAAGGCCTTCGGCTTCAAGCTCGATCCGTTCTGGGGCAAGATGTCCTTCTGGTTCTGGGTCGTCGGCTTCTACTTCGCCTTCATGCCGCTCTACGTGCTCGGCCTGATGGGCGTCACCCGCCGCGTCTCGCAGTTCGACGATCCCTCGCTGCAGATCTACTTCATCGTCGCCGCGCTCGGCGCCGTGATGATCGCCATCGGCATCGCCTCCTTCATCATCCAGCTCGTCGTCAGCTTCATCAAGCGCGAAGAGCTTCGCGACGTGACCGGCGACCCGTGGAACGGCCGCACGCTGGAATGGTCCACGTCCTCGCCGCCGCCGGAATACAATTTCGCGCTGACGCCGATCGTTCACGACAACGACGCCTGGTGGGACATGAAGAGCCGCGGCTACGTCAGGCCGACCGAAGGCTTCATACCGATCCACATGCCGAAGAGCACGGGGACGGGCATCATCCTCGGCGTTCTCTCGATCGCCTTCGCATTCGGCATGATCTGGTACATCTGGTGGCTCGCCGCCATCACCTTCGCCGCGATGATCATCATTACGATCGGCCATACCTTCAACTATAAGCGCGACTTCCACATTCCCGCCGAGGAGGTCGTGAAGACCGAGAACGAGCGTACGAAGCTGCTCGCAGGACAGGTATAAGACCCATGACGACCCAAACCGCACATGCTCCCAAGGGCGGCGAAACGCCCGCCTTCTACATGACGGAAGAGTATCATCCGGAAGGCAGCACCATGCTGGGCTTCTGGATCTACATCATGAGCGACTGCCTGATCTTCGCAGTCCTCTTCGCGACCTATGCCGTGCTCGGCCATAACTACGCGGCAGGCCCTTCTCCGGCCGACCTCTTCGAGCTGCCGCTCGTCGCCCTCAACACGGCGATGCTGCTTTTCTCCTCCATCACCTATGGCTTCGCCATGCTGGCGATGGAGAAGGACAATAAGTCGGCAACGATGATGTGGCTGGCGATCACCGGCCTGTTCGGCGCAGCCTTCATCTTCTTCGAACTCTACGAGTTCTATCACCTGATCCTCGACGGCGCCGGCCCGCAGCGCAGCGCCTTCCTGTCGGCCTTCTTCACCCTGGTCGGCACGCACGGGCTGCACGTCACCGTCGGCATCGTCTGGCTGATCACGCTGATGGTGCAGACCGGCCAGCATGGCCTCATCCCCGAGAACAAGCGCCGCCTGATGTGCCTTTCGATGTTCTGGCATTTCCTCGACGTCGTCTGGATCGGCGTGTTTTCCTTCGTCTACCTCATGGGAGTTCTCGGATGAGCTCGAACACCGACCATTCGCATCATTCCGCCGACGCCCACGGTCACGACCACCATGGCGGTCACGAGGCCGCTCACGGCACCTTCAAGAGCTACATGACGGGGTTCGTTCTTTCCGTCATCCTGACCGCCATTCCCTTCTGGCTGGTCATGGCAAAGGTCTTCTCCGATCCCGTCGTGACAGCCGCCCTGATCATGGTGCTCGGCGCGATCCAGATCATCGTGCACATGATCTACTTCCTGCACATGAACACCCGTTCGGAAGGCGGCTGGAACATGATGGCGCTGATCTTCACCATCGTGCTTGTCATCATCGCCCTTTCCGGCTCGCTCTGGGTCATGCATCACCTCAACTCGAACATGATGCCCATGTCGCCCGAGATGATGCGCAACATGCCTTGATCAACAAGCGGCGGGCCTTCGACAGGAGGCCCGCCCTCTTTCCGGCGCGAGAGTTCCGCCGGATGCTGCGTGGCACAGCCCTCGGGACGCACAAGGTTCGCAGCCCAATTTCCCCGACGACGCATGATATTCCGCGAAGGCCGTTTCGCACCTCCCGAAATCATGCGGCAGCGCGTCCCCCGGAGACCAGCGCATGACCGATACTCCTTCGACAACGTCTCCCGATAAGCCTCGCTCGATGCTCAAGCTCGCCATCTGGGTGCTGCTGCTCCTGCTGCTGACCGCACTCCTGATCGGCCTCGGCACCTGGCAGGTGCAGCGGCTGCATTGGAAGCTCGATCTGATCGCCAGGGTCGATGCCCGCGTGCACGCACCGGCGGTTCCGGCGCCGGGACCAGCGCAATGGGCTGACGTGACAGCCGAAAACTCCGAATACAAGCGTGTCCAGGTGAGCGGCACTTTCCTCAACGACAAGGAAACGCAGGTCTATGCCTCGACCGTGCTCGGCCCCGGCTATTGGGTGCTGACACCGCTGAGGGAAGCCGACGGGACGATCGTCATTGTCAATCGCGGCTTTGTTCCCACAGAGAAGCGCAAGCCGGCGACGCGTCCGGCCGACCAGATCAGCGACGAGACGACCGTCACCGGCTTGCTGCGGATCAACGAGCCCAAGGGCACACTGCTGCGTTCCAATGTGCCGGCGGAGGAGCGCTGGTATTCACGCGACGTGAACGCGATAGCCGACGTGCGCGGCCTGCAGAACGTGGCGCCCTACTTCATCGACGCGGACGATACGAAAAATCCGGGCGACCTGCCGGTTGGAGGATTGACGCAGATCGTCTTCCACAACAGCCATATCGTCTATGCCATTACCTGGTACGGGCTGGCTGTCATGACGCTCGGCCTCGCAGTATTCCTCGTCTATTTCGAACGGCAGCGGGCGAAGGCGGTCCGCTGATCCCCATGGTATTGTTTTCCGCAATTCCGGACAGAACCGCTAGGCACTTTTCCTGGAATCGCTCTATTCCACCATCCGCGGGAAGCGAAGCTGCCAGCGCCGGCCGTCGCTCGTCATCTCGACCATGCCGAACGGCTCGACGTCGATCGTCCAGAATGCCGCAAGCGGGGCCTGCAACACGTGCAGGACGGCGGCGCGGATGACGCTGGCATGGGTGACGGCGACGGTGTGACCGGCATCATGAAGATGATGCCCCATCCATTCGCCAATGCGCAACACGACCGACGACAGAGATTCGCCGCCATGCGGTGCGGCGTCCAAATCTGTCATCCACAGCGCCAGGGATTCCGGGTCACTTTCATGAAGTTCGGCAAGCGATTTTCCACACCACTCGCCGTAGTCACATTCGCGCAAGGCAGTTTCAAGGATGGCGTCAGGACCGAGGATAGCGGCCGTCTGACGCGCGCGCAGCGCCGGGGCCGTCCAGACCCGATCGATCGTTGCGAGCCTGGCAACGGGCAACTTGGCTCGCTGCGCCGCTTTCGCTTCCAACGGCTCGTCGTCCGGAAAACAGCCCTTTCGATTGGCTTCCGTCGGCCCATGACAAATCCAGCTCAGGCGTGCCTTCATGACACTCGATATCCCCATGCCTTGTCGCGATTTAACATCGCAACAGCGTTTGATTGACAATCATCTTTGTGGACAGATATAAACTTGCACTTACGGGTGTGGAAGCCGGTGAAATCCCGGCGCGGTCGCGCCACTGTAATCGATGACGGAAGCTTCGCCCTCGAGAGCCAGACCCTTCCCGTAAAGAACCCTTCCGCAAATGGAACGCGCTTTTCTTAAAGAGGGAACGACAATGTCTGACACCGCTTTCGCACCATCCGCAATCCCCCAGCCGATCCCGCTCGGCCAAATCCTGCCTTGGGCTGTTTTCGCCGGCCTGTTGATGCTGCTGGCGATCTATTTCGTCGGCGCCGAGGAAGGCGCAACCTCGCTGATATCAGGCATGTATGTGCACGAATTCGTGCATGATGCCCGTCACCTGCTCGGTTTCCCCTGCCACTAAGGGACCAGGCACATGGTTGGACGTCTTTTGCTCCGCGGCATGATCGTCGGGGCCCTTGCCGGCATTCTCGTTTTTGCCTTCGCCCACACTTTCGGCGAGCCGCTGGTCGATTGGGCGATCGGCTTTGAAGAAAAGGCCGCGCAGGCAGCCGGCGAAGCGCCGGAACCGGAAATCGTCAGCCGCGCCACACAGTCAGGCGTCGGTCTTTTCACCGGCACCGTGATCTTTTCGACGGCAATCGGCGGGTTGTTCGCGCTGGTCTTCTCCTTCGTCTACGGCCGCATCAGCCCGCTCGGCGCGCGTGGCACGGCAGCATTGCTCGCAATCGCGGCTTTCGTGACGATTTCGCTCGTCCCCGATATCAAGTACCCGGCAAACCCGCCAGCGGTCGGCAATTCCGACACGATCGGCGCCAGGACCGAGCTGTTCTTCATCATGATCGTTGCTTCGATCGTCGGCATGATCGTCGCGGTCGGGCTGGGTCGCCGGCTGGCGGCACGTTACGGATCATGGAACGGGGCGATCCTTGCCGGCATCGGCTACATCGTCTTCATCGCACTGATCCAGTACCTGCTTCCGTCGATCAACGAAGTGCCGGAACAGTTCTCGGCCGTTGTGCTCTGGCGGTTCCGGATTGCATCGCTCGGTATGCACGCGATCCTGTGGGCCACCCTCGGGCTTGCCTTCGGAGCCTGGGCGGAGCGAGAGCTACCGCAGACACGCTACCGCAACCCGGCGCTGCGCCGAGCCTAGCATGGCAAATCCATCCCATCCCGCGCATGATCTCGTGCGCGGGAAACGCCTGCATAGAAGCGGCGCCTTGCTCGCCGCGCTCTGCCTCATGCTGTCGTGTTGGCCGACAGTGCTTGCCGCCCATGGCGGCAGCTCATCGGGAAGCCAAACCGGCATCCCGATACCAAGCCTCCCACATGGCGAAATGGCTGTCATCGCACCCTATTACGGGCGGATCGTCGCGCTTGCGGAAAACGCATCGGATACCGACGAAACCTTCCGCCGCCTGCTGAATTTCGCGCAGATCCAGCGCGCCTATTGTCTCTGGGGGATGATGCCCGGCAGTGTGAGCGACGAGGAAAGTCCGTTCAACGAATGCTCGCACGCCTATCTCGCGGCAGCCAAGGCGGTGCTGCTTCATATGCGGACGATGAAGAATGAAACGGCGCCCGTCGGCAATCTCGTCTCGGAGATCGACGCTACGCTCGTGCGCAACAATCTATCGCTTATCCTGTGCAAATTCAGCGGCGAAAGCTTCAATACGGCCGACATGATCCGGCCGAAACTCACCGACATCATTCTGCACGCCAGAAGCCTCTTGGCCATCCTGTCGGCCTTGCTGGCAACCGTCGCCGGACTGTGGCTGACGGCGCGGGCGCTGCGGACAGAACCCCGTCTGTAGAGAGGTTACACGTTTCGGGGAACTGCATAGCCGCTCTATATTGTTGTTTTTGCGCAATTCCGGACGGAAAACCGCTACGCGCTTTTCCTGGAATCGCTTTAAAAAACACCGCCGCAGAGCTTGCGGCGGTGTTTTTAATTTCACCAGTCGCGATGACGGCGCCAGCGGCCGTCTCCGTGCCAGCCATCGCGGTAGTCGCGATGACCGTACCAGCCCCATGGCGGTGGCGGCCTATGCCCCCAGCCATAACGCGGCGGCGGCGGTCCCCACCGGTTCGGGCGGCATTCGCCCCAGCGGGTCACATGCCAGCCACGACCGCAGGCATAGTCAACTTTCACGACCGGCACGGCAGCCGTTGTCCCGACAGCGGGAACAGGCATTGCTTCTGCCGAAGATACAGCCAGGCCACCAAGTAAAGCAGCGATGGCAAACACGGACGATCTCATTTTGGTGGTCCTCTATTCAAGTCCCTTACATGCGGGATTTAAAACCCAAGCGGATGAACACGGGCTGAACCGAAAAAGGCGTTTTGGCGGCGAAATCGAGAGCCGCCAGGATTGCCCTCCGGAGCAAGGATTTCTTCCGCCGCATCGTCATCTTTCCATAAGGAAATCCCGGCCCATCCGCAAAACGCCTATCGGTCTTTACAGGCGTCACGAGAGTTTCATGAACGGCGCTTAAATCAGGGATATCATTTGCCATAAGGGAGTTTGAGATGGTGGACGTCGTTTCAAACAACGTGGAGGGTGGCAACACCAATCACCCAATTCACGGCGCCAGCGGTTCGGCGAAATGGTTTCTGCCGCTCTTCGGCGTCGTCGTGCTCGGCGGCCTCGCTTATGTCGGCTACGCTCTCGGCAACGATCTTGCCGAGGCAGCTGCGGTTCCGTGGATCCTGCTCGGTCTCGCGCTGCTGATCGCGCTGGGTTTCGAATTCGTCAACGGTTTCCACGATACGGCCAATGCGGTCGCCACCGTCATCTACACCCGCTCGCTGCCGGCCGAATTCGCCGTCATCTGGTCCGGGTTCTTCAATTTCCTCGGTGTGTTGACGTCTTCCGGCGCCGTCGCTTTCGGCATACTGGCGCTTCTGCCCGTCGAACTGATCCTGCAGGTCGGCTCCGGCTCGGGCCTTGCGATGGTCTTCGCCCTGCTCACTGCCGCCATCATATGGAACCTCGGTACCTGGTATCTGGGCCTGCCGGCGTCGAGCTCGCACACGCTCGTCGGCTCCATCATCGGCGTCGGCCTTGCCAATCAGTTTCTGGCACCCACAGGCTCCGCCACCAGCGGCGTCGACTGGTCGCAGGCCAGCAGCGTCGGCATGTCGCTGCTGCTGTCGCCGATCATCGGCTTCGGTGCGGCCGCTTTACTGCTGCTGGTTTCCAAGGTTCTGATCCGCAACAAGGAGCTTTATGAAGCGCCGAAGGGCAACGCGCCGCCGCCGCGGTGGATTCGCGCATTGCTGATCTTCACCTGCACCGGCGTCAGCTTTGCCCACGGCTCGAATGACGGCCAGAAGGGCATGGGCCTGATCATGCTCATCCTCATCGGTCTCGTCCCGACCGCCTTCGCTCTCAACAAGACGCCCGACATCAACTATCTCGAGGCCTACAAGGCCGCTTCGGCGCAGGTCGAAACCGTGCTCGGCAAGTATGTGAAGCCCGGTGTGACCGCGCCTGCCGATCCGAAGGCCGCCGTCAGCGATGCCGTCAAGAGCAAGACATGGTCGGATGCAACGACGCCTGCACTTCAGGCCTATATCCACACCACCAGCGCCGAGATCGCCGCCTATCCGAGCGTCGAAAAGCTGCCGAACGAGCTCGTCGGCAACGTGCGCAACGACATCTATCTGATCGGTGAATCGCTGAAGCTGATCGACAAGCAGAAGCTGCTGCCGATGAGCGCCGACGATCTGAAGGCCGTTACCAACTATCACGCCGCCGTCGACCATGCGACGAAGTTCATCCCGCTCTGGGTGAAGGTTGCCGTGGCGCTGGCACTCGGTCTCGGCACCATGGTCGGCTGGAAGCGTATCGTCGTCACCGTCGGCGAAAAGATCGGCAAGACCCATCTGACCTACGGCCAGGGTGCGGCCGCCGAAGTCGTCGCCATGCTGACGATCGGGGCGGCTGACCACCTCGGCTTGCCGGTTTCCACCACGCACGTCCTGTCCTCGGGCGTCGCCGGCACCATGGCGGCGAATGGCTCCGGCCTGCAGTGGTCGACCGTGCGGAACATGCTGATGGCCTGGATCCTGACGCTGCCGGCCTCGATCGCGCTCGCCTTCATGCTGTTCCTTGTGCTCCGTCAGGTCTTCTGATCGACACGTTTCATCGGCCCTGCCGATTTTGCCCGACAAATGGCCCAAAAAGATAATGGCGCCCCCTCGTAGGGCGCCATTATCCTTGCAGCGTAGCGCCGCACAGCTGGTACGGCGAAACGTCCGCAATCCCCTCGTCGTGATCCGCACGCTTTCTCACGCGGACGTGCTCGAGCGGTTACGCGTTTCACGGAATCGCCTGACCGCTCTATGCTATTGTTTTTACGCAATTCCGGACGGAAAACCGCTACGCACTTTTCCGGGAATTGCTCTAGCGAACAGTTTCCTTTCTGTTGCCATTGGCGCCAAGACCGGAAAGCTTGGCGAGTTCCGACCGACGGTTCGCATAATTTTGTGCGACCATCGGATAGTTTGGCGCCAAACCCCATTTCTGGCGATATTCCTCAGGTGTCATGCCGTAGTGCACGCGCAAATGGCGTTTCAGCGTTTTGAAGCGTTTGCCGTCCTCGAGGCAGACGATATAGTCGTTCGTCACCGATTTCTTCAAATCCACCGCCGGCACCAGATTGCTACGTGCGGCAACGGGAGCAGAGCTGCGCAAAGCTTGCAGCGCGCCGTGGATATCCTTGATCAGCTTGGGAAGGCTGGCGGCCGAAATGGCGTTGTGAGCGACATAGGCCGAAACAATCTTCACACAGCCTTCGAATAGAAAATGCGATTGCGGTGGTGGTGCGGGGTTTTTTCTCTCACTGAAAGAATCCATGATCTTTTCCCGGATCTCATTTGGTTCCTCGTGCGCCGCCCAGCGCGATTGGGTCATATGCGAAGCCCGTTCCAAGCCCCGCACCGGTTCGAATTGCGCCGTCTTCCTGGCGCAGGTTTCCCCGGCATTGTCGCCGGGATAGAATACGTTCGCATCAGGTGCGCCCGTGATCATGGTCGGCCGCCCACCGCTCTCCGGCCTGCACCGGTGGGTGCTTCCGGCAGTCTCCTGGCGGAGTCCGCAAAATAGACCGCCAGTTTGTTACAGAGGACAACGAGTGGCATTCCGAGCATGAATGCCGTGTGAGTGGGGTCTCCATCGCAGTGATGAAGCGTCTGCAGGATAAGCTTGCGCTCGACATCTTCGGTCGTCTGGCCGACGAGAACGCTGACGGCGGTGTCGATCGTTTGCGGCACCGGACTGTCGCCGCCAAGGTGGAGGGCGATCTCTTCGATCAATCGATTTTCATTCGCCGTCGCCAGGACAATAACGGTTGCGCGACAGCCAAGTTCGTAAAAGACATACAGGCCGCTTTCGGCGTCGATCGCTATACGCGCGGAGATTCCCGCCGTTTCATCGCGGATGGTGACATGAGGCTCGGTGCCGCCCGTGAAGATGACGGACAGCGGAAAGCCTGCATCGGAGAACAAATCGCGAAGACGACACACCAAGGCACGCAACAATGTCTTGGTCTTGAGATCACACGTGGCGCTGGCGGAGGCGGCTTCATAATCGGCGGCAGAGAGCGGATGCTTGATCATGGCAGCACCCGCTTGGCGAACATGAAGGCCTCTGTGATACGAACCGCGCATGAATTCCGGATATGGCGTATCCGGATTCCGACGCCGCACGGCCGGGCAACAGCAGGAATGCTCATCCTACCCCCCTCATGCCAGCCGTGCCCTCGGGCCGCCGAAGCTGCGTCAGCGAAACCGGCTTCGACAACAGGAAGCCCTGCACATGCGTTGCGCCGGCCATTCGCGCGGCCTCCAGCTGCGACTCCGTCTCGACGCCTTCGACGACGACCGATGGGGCGAAACATGCGGCAAAACCGACAATATATGAAAGACTGTTGCGGCCCTCGCGGCTTGGCCTATTGTCGCGGATGAAGCAGGCGTCGATTTTGACGATATCGCTAGCGACCTGAAGCAGGGATTCCGGCGTGGCAAAACCGGAACCGAAATCGTCGATCGCGATGCGACAACCGAGTGCGCGGATCATCTTCACGCACTCTATGGCAGCACCAGTGAGCGGATAGGTTTCGGTGATCTCCACGACAAGCCGGGGGGTAAGCTCTGGCTGGCGGGCGATTCGGCTGACGATGCCGGCAAAGCATTCGGGATGGGATAGGCTGGCCACGGACAAATTACAGCCGAGTACAAGGGTCGCGTCCGCCGCCAAGGCTGATAACACCATGTCGAGCATGCGCAAATCGAGATCGAACCAGCGATCCTGTTGCTCGAGAAGCGAAACGAACGTTCCTGCCGTATGAACGATGCCATCGGAATCCGTTACGCGCGCCAGGCTTTCCGCATAGGCGATCTCCTCGATATTCTCGACGTCATGGATCCATTGCGCCGCAAAGCTCAGGCCACCGTCGGCGATCGCCTGTAAAATCAGGGCGCTATGTCCCTCCTCGCTGCGAATCCCATTACCGATCATCAAACCTCCCTTGGCCAGGGACATGACCGCAAGCGGAAATCCGGAACCAAAGAACGATGATTGAAAGCCGCGCATGCGCCTGCGATGCATCAGATTTCTGGTGCCTAGAATCCGCTCCTCCCATCTTCCAGACACCTTTAAACCCCATGTCACCGAGGTTCCCTTCAATGAGCCGGAGATATTGCGCCGAAGACGATAGTCAACCCAACGCGATGCGCCGATAATATTTATAGTTACTTTATGCTAATACACTAATTAACAAACCATTGCAAAAGTCAAACACCGCGCGTTTTTCTTATTTCTAATTCAACTAAATTATTAACGAACTTCGCCAGTCACTTTCCGGCCGCCGCCGGCGGCCACCAGCCGCTTCGCCTTGCCGCCTGAAGAGCCAGATCCAACGACGGCAGTTCGACGTGCCACAGCTTCTCCCATTCGAGGCTCATGACACCGTCATAACCATCGGCGGCGAGCGCGGAACGCAGCGCAGCCATGGGAAATTCGCCGCTGCCCGGCAGCACATAGCTATATGGCAGCTTCGGCCCCGGCTTGGAGATACTGTCCTTCACATGAAGATGCCGCGTATTGCCCCGCACCTGTTTCCAGGTCTCGACAGGATCCCGCCCTCCCTTGCGCCAGGTGTGGTGGGTATCCCAGAGAAGCGCGCAATCGGGCGCTCCTTCCAGAAGACGAGCGATGGCATCCGGCTGCACGAGAAAATCATGTGTTTCCACGATCATCTCCGCGCTGAAACCCTCGCGGACGGCCGTTTCCCGCCACCATTGCAGTGTCGACAGAGCCTCCGCCACTTCTCCGGCATCTCCGCTATCGCCGCCATCGAAAACCCGCAGGGATCTGACGCCGACCGCCTCCGCCCAAGGCAGATAGCGCAGGAACTCTTCCTTTGCCTGGTATGTCGCGCCGACGAGCCGCAGCGAGGTGTTGAAGGCGCAAACGCGCACGGCGGAGGCTTCCAGCGCACGCGCGAGGCCGGCAGGCGAACCGAATCTTTCGGTAAAATGAGTCGCCAGATCGATCGTGCCGCCAAGCGCGCGAATTTCGATGGCATCGAGACCGTAGCGCGCCGCCAAGGCAAGGGCTTCGTCCAATTCGAGGTCGGCGCATCCGAGCGTCGAAAATGCCAACGTCATGTGCGGCCCATCATTGTCAACGGCAATCACCACGGCCTCCTCCGCCTTGTCTCATCGCCCGCAGCGCGGCGTAAGTAACCAAACGGATAATTATGAAACGATGTTCGGCCGTCAAGAGCCGGCGGAGTTGATATCCCGTCGCCTGATAAAGGATATCCAATGCGTGAGATATAGCTATCCCTTACCAGACGACGGGATGCGTCTCTCCAGTCGCGACATTGACAAAACCTTCCGGCGCATGCTCAGACGGCGCCACAAGAACCCAGCGCCATGGCGCACAGGTCAGCGTCGCAAAGGAGAGGCGCTCGGGGAAACCCGGCCACCAGCGGGGCGAGAAAGTCGGCTCGTACATCCAATCGATCTCAGCGCCGGCAGCATAAAGCCTCTGCATTTCCACATCGAGTTCCTCCGCCGATCGCGCCGTCATCAGGCCACCGACCTCATAGTGGACGCGGGCGACGACCTTCCCACCTGAAACCAGTACCCAGCCGCCCTGCTGCTCATTGAGCGCATTGGCGACCATTGCCATGGCTTCGTCGGAGGAACCGACGACCCAGATATTGTGCTTGTCGTGGCCGAGCGTCGCTCCGAGCGCCGTATCCGGCGTGCGCGGCCCGGTGCCCAGCCAGAACATGCGGGAAACCTTGGCCTCGCCCGAAAACCGGTCGACGATCGCAAATTTGGTGACATTGCGATCCGGATCGCGCTGGACGGCGCCATCCCGGACCGGCAGATCCATGGTGATGAAATCGTCGGCCCAATGGAATGGCCGCAGCAGCGCCGCCTTCGCCGTCGCGGCATCCGAGGGCGCGGCGATGCGAAAATCCTGTGGCGCGACGACCCTGTCGATCCGCACCGTCTTCGTCGCCCAATCCGGCCAGTCGATCTCGGGGCGGACGCCGACGAAACTCGTGCCTTCGGAAGCCTGCTTACCATCAGCCCACACCTTGGCGATCGACAGCCTCTCCACATCGTCCAGAAGCACGATATCGGCAAAGCGGCCGGGCGCGATCGAGCCGACCCAGGGCGTAAGCCGCATATGCCGCGCCGGATTGATCGTCACGCATTGAATGGCGATCTCGGGAGCCAATCCATTCTCGATCGCAAGCCGGACATTGTGATCGGTCGCTCCGATTTTCAGCGTATCGGAGGCGCTGCGGTCATCCGTGACGAAAGCGATCTGCGACCAGTCGGACAGGCTTTTTTCGATCAGCCCCTGAATGACCTCGGGCAAGGAATGCGGCCGAAGCTCGATGAACAGGCCGTGCGTCAGCTTCTCCCAGATCTCATCGAGGAACCAGCCTTCATGATCGGAGGCGACGCCCGCGCCGGCGAAGGCATTGATCGACGCCAGATCGCGCAGGCCGGCGCCGTGGCCCTCGACGACGCCACGCTGCTCGAAGGTGGCGCGGATCATGCCCCATAGACGGTCATAAGCCGGATTCTCCGGATTGCTGACCGAAGGCCAATCCATCACCTCGTCGAGCCCGGCGACCATCAGGCTTTCGCCGAGAAAGGCTTTCTGCTCGTCATAGCCGAAGTGGCCGCCGCCCCATTCATAGGCCGTCGGCGGCACGGCCGAGCCCGGCAAGGGGAAGATCTTCATCGGCGATCCGCGACGGCGCGCCTCAAGCCAGAATTCGAGATTGCGGGCGCCGTTCACATTGGAAAACTCGTGACTCGCCTCGCAGGTCCAAGTGACACCGTGCGGCATGACCAGAGCGGCCTCCCATTCCGGCGTCAAATGCGAGCTCTCGATATGCTTGTGCGCCTCACCGAAACCGGGAACGGCCACAAGATGCGGCTCGTGGACACGCTCGCCGACCTCGCCCTCATAGCTGCCGGCCGGGCCGACATAGGCAATGCGCCTGCCCTTGATGACGATCTCCTGATCCTCGAGCCAGGTGCGGCTATGCACGTCAAGCAGCCGACCGACCCGCAGCAAGCGGTCGGCAGGACGGCGACCAAGTGCGGTGAGCGTCAGATCCTGGCGGATCAACACCTCGTCAGCCGCGTTCACCAGCAGATCGTCGGGGAGATTTGTCGTCGGAGACGTCATGATAGGTATGCCTGCGAGAATTCGATCCGCCGAGGGTAGAGATGGCGATCCGGCGTGTAAAGCGGTCTGTCTTGCTTGAAAGAAACCAAATTATCTCAAAGGGTTGCATTTCCGGCTATCATGCGCGCCGAAATATTTGGCCTGCCGATGCAGCGGCGGAAAAACTGTCCCGTGCTCAATTGTTGGGCTTGTAAAGCCGGTGCTCGAAAAATAGTATCCTGCAAGCTTGAAGCATATGCCTGATTTCATTGACCAAAGGATTTCGATAATGAAAGGCCTCACTCTTGCCCATGTCGCGGGCTTTGCGATTCTTGCTGCCACTGTCGTCCTGCCGGCCTATGCGCAGGCAAAAACGCTGACCATTTCCTGGTGGGGCTACAACGGCGAGAAGATGAAGGCGAACATTATCGAGCCTTTCAAGAAGATCTGCGGCTGCGACGTCGTCTTCGAAACGGGCAACAATGCCGATCGTCTCAACAAGCTGAAGCTGCGCGGCGGCAAGGGCGTCGATGTGATCTACCTGACGGACAGCTATTCGCAGGTCGGCATTCAGCAGGGTCTCTTTCAGGAGCTCGATCGCAACAAGATTCCGAACCTTGCCGATCTCTACGATCTCGCCAAGGCACCGCAGGGCAATTACGGCCCCGCCTATACGATCGGCCGCGTGGGCATCGTCTACGATACGGCGAAGGTCGTCACGCCGATTACCTCCTGGAACGATCTCTGGCGCAACGACTTGAAGGGCGCCGTCACGCTTCCGGGCATCACCACGACGGCCGGGCCACTGACGGTGCTTCAGGCCGCCAAGCATGCAGGTGCCGATCCCTATGACGATGCCGACAAGGCCTTCGAAGCGATCAGCGCACTGAAGCCGAATGTCGTCAAGAACTACAATACCGGCTCCGAGCTCGTGAACCTGATCTCGACGGGCGAGGCCAAGGTGGCTCTGGCACAGGACTTCACCCTGGCATCGATGCAATCAGCCGTTCCCACGATGGCCTGGGCCGCTCTCAAGGAAGGCGATGTCGCCACCCTCAATACGGTCAACATTCCCAAGGGCTCGGAAAATGTCGAGCTCGCCCACCAGTTCATCAATTTCATCCTGTCGAAGGACGTCCAGCAGGCAGAGGCCGAGCAGGGCGTGGATGCGCCTGTTTCCACCAAGGTCGTGCTGACGCCCGACAAGGCGAAGCTCTGGACCTACGGTCCCGACATGATCGCCAAGCTCACCCGCATCGATTATGCCAAGCTGAATGAAGCGCAATCGGACTGGATCGATCGCTGGAACGAGATCTTCGGCATGTAACAGGGCGTGCCGCGGCGACCCGGCGGCATCCCTTACGGAATTCGTTTGATGAAGCATCTTGCAAAATGGGGTTTGACGGCGCCGGCGATGACAGCCGTGGTGCTATTCCTTCTCGTCCCCGTAATCATCACGATCGCGGCGACATTCGGCGAACCCAAGGGTATGTTTTCTCCCTATGTCGCCTTCTTCACCAGCGGCTTTCGCCGCACGGTGCTCTACCGAACGATAGAAGTCGCCCTTGTGACGACGGCGATCTCCCTCGTCGTCGGGTTCATCGCCGCCTATGTCATCGCGCAAATGCCGGGTCGCGCGAAAAGCCTGATGATCATCGCCGCGGTCTTTCCCCTGCTGACCGGGGTCGTCGTGCGCTCCTTCGCCTGGCTGATCATTCTCGGCAAGAACGGCATTCTCAACACCATGCTGCTCTCGGTCGGCGTCATCAGCGAGCCGCTCTCGATGCTCTATACTGAAGGTTCGGTCATCGTCGCGATGGTCTATCTTTTCGTGCCGCTGATGATCCTCACCCTTGTCGGTGTGCTCGAAGGCATACCGCAGGACCTGATCCAGGCGGCAACTTCACTCGGCGCGACGCCGGCGGCGACATTTAGACAGGTCATCCTGCCGCTCGCCACGCCCGGCCTCATCGTCGGCGCCGTGCTGGTCTTTACCGGCAGCTTCACCTCCTATGCCACGCCGCAGCTGCTCGGCGGCGAAAAGCAGATGATGATGGGCACCTTCCTCTACCAGCGCGCCATGGTCACCTTCGACTGGGTCGGAGCCTCGACGATTGCCGCCATCATGGTCGTCGTGACGATCGGTATCGTGGCGATCATGAGCCGCATCGCCCGACGGCTGAACCCGATGGCAGTGTGACGATATGGCAAGATCCGTCCACCCAGCGCTCATCGCTTTCACGGCTTGCGTCTTCCTGTTCCTTTTGGCGCCGCTCGTCATCATCATCGGCTCCGCCTTCAGCGACACCAGCTACCTCACCTTCCCGCCGCAGGGCCTGACGCTGCACTGGTTCTGGAACATCTTCGAGATCGAGGCCTTTCGCACGACTGCCATTACCAGCCTCGAACTCGCCTTGCTTGGAACAGTGCTTTCGCTGCTGATCGGCATCCCCGCCGCCTATGCCATCAGCCGATACAGAGTGGAGTTGCCGAGCTGGCTTTCGACGCTCTTCGTCCTTCCGATCCTTGTTCCGGAGATCGTCTTCGGTTTTTCGTTGATGAAATCGGTCACCATCGGCCTCGGACTTCCGATCTTCCCAAGCCTGCTGATCGGTCACGCGCTGCTGGTGCTGCCCTATTCCGTGCGCGTTGTCAGCGCCAGCCTCGCCAGCTTCGACTTCTCCATAGAAGAGGCGGCGATCAGTCTGGGCTGCCCGCCACTGAAGACCTTCCTGACGGTGGTGCTGCCGAATATCCGCGCCGGCGTCATCGCCGCCTTCATTCTCGCCTTCATTACCTCTATCAACGATGTCTCCGTCTCGGTCTTCCTGACCGGTCCCGGTATCTCCACTCTTCCGATCCAGATCCTCGCCCATATGGAACAGTTCTTCGACCCGACCATCGCCTCGGTCTCCGTGCTGCTGATGCTCGTGACAGTCGCCGTCATGGCGGTCGTCGAAGCGACCCTGGGCCTCACCTTCCTGACAAAGTAGCCGCCCGTGACCGTATCGCTTACCATCCAATCCATCAGCGCCCATTACGGCAAGACGCCGGTGCTGCAGGACCTGTCGCTGTCCGTCGCAGCGGGGGAGCTTGTCTCGCTGCTTGGCTCCAGCGGCTGCGGCAAGACGACGACGCTGCGGCTCGTCGCCGGATTCCTGCAACCGACGAGCGGCGCGATAAGACTGGGTGACCGCGATCTGACCACGCTTCCGGCGCATGCCCGGGATATCGGCCTGGTGTTCCAGAACTATGCGCTGTTTCCACATCTGACGGTCCTTGAAAACGTTGCCTTCGGCCTGAAGCAACGCCGCATCGCGGCACAGGAGCGCCGGCAGAAAGCCGCGGCCATGCTGGAACGCGTCGGCCTTTCCGGCCTTGGCGACCGTCTTCCTGCCGCGCTCTCCGGCGGCCAGAAGCAGCGTGTCGCGCTGGCGCGCGCCCTCGTCATCGAGCCGCCGCTGTTGATGTTCGACGAACCGCTTTCCAATCTCGACGCCAAGCTGAGGATCGACATGCGCGTCGAAATCCGGCAACTACAGCGCGTAAACGGCACGACCTCGCTTTACGTGACGCATGACCAGGAGGAAGCCTTCTCGATTTCGGATCGCGTCGCCATCATGAATGCCGGCCGCATCATGCAACTCGATACGCCAGAAGTCCTTTACCGCAAACCGGCCAATGCCTTCGTTGCCCGTTTCGTCGGCTTCGAGAACCTGCTGCCGTTGCGGACTATCGCGCGCGATGGGGCGCTGGTCACGGCAGAAGGCGCCGGTGGCGCGAAGATCACGCTGTCGCAGGATGATTTCGGACTGATTCCCGATGATTTCATCCTCGGTTGCCGCGCCGACGGCCTTTCGGTGCAGCAGGAAGGCAATGGCTTGCCGGCGGTCTTGGGAACGAGAACCTATCTCGGCCGGGCCTATCAATATCAATGCACGACGCCGGCCGGCGATATCGTTGCCAACGGCGCTTTGTCGGACCCGCTGGCAGCCGGCAATGTGGCCGTGCTCGTGCCGGTGCCCGAGCAATGCTGCATTCTCACTCCGGAGCTGTAATAGCCGGGCTTCCAGGCAGGCTCTTTGCTTGAGCGCGGCTCATTCTTCATGCTGCTCGGGTTGCGAGCTATGGCATGTCAGCTATTGAGGACGCCGTGGCCCATGTGGGAGGCGGAGGTAGGGCGCTGCTTGAGGTGGCCGCCCTGCTGGGTGCGCACTCCGGCAAGTCCCTGAACGCCGAAACGGCTTTGAAGTATATGCATTTGGGTGATTTGGTTGCGGGGGCAGGATTTGAACCTGCGGCCTTCAGGTTATGAGCCTGACGAGCTACCGGGCTGCTCCACCCCGCGTTACCAGCGTAAGCCGCAAAGCGGCTTATCGCGTCCAGCGTAAACCGCTTGAGCGGTTTATCGCGCCCGAGCAAACCCGGAGGGTTTGTCCCGTATTACCAGCGTAAGCCGCTTGAGCGGCTTATCGCGTCCAGCGCAAATCGGTGAGCGATTTGTCGCTTGTTTCCCTTGGCCCTTATTTCAGGTGCGCAAGGGGATA
>NZ_FMAF01000044.1 GCF_900094565.1 Martinezella lusitana | reverse complement strand
TGCCAGTCGTCAGTCAGCCCAAGTTCGACAAGCGTTTCCAGAAGTGCGTCCCATACGCCTTGTTCGGCCCAGCGACGGAAACGAACATAGACCGAATTCCATTTGCCATATCGCTCGTGCATATCTCGCCACGGACAGCCAACGCGCAGAACATGGAGCATGCCATTGAAAAAGCGGCGATTGTCATGCGACGGCCGAGACTTGCGGCCACGCTCGGTCGGCAACAGCGGTTCGACGACCCGCCATTCCTCATCACTCAAATCGCCTCGCGCCATGGCTGCCTCCTAAAAAGCAGTCTTGAATCACGCCTCAGCCGATTTGGGAATGCACTTTGTCAACAGGACCTAGTCCTCTATATAATGAGGGACGAAGCGCGAGGTATCGCGCGTAATGGGCGTATCGTCCTCGCGAATACCGATACCCGCGGGTTGGCCTGCGACGATCCAGGATCCGATCACGGTCCAATCGTCTCCGAAGCGGGGAAGCAGATGCAGTGCCTGCCTTATATATCCCTCTTCTCCGTAGGGGCCCTCGACGTGATACAAACCGCCACCAGCTTCGTAATTGACGAGCGTCACATTCGCGCCCTCGCGGGATAGCAACGGTTTACGGACATAGCGGTCCCCAAGATGGCTGCTGCGCAGATCGTCCTCGAAATAGGCGGGCAGCAAATTTTCGTGGCCGGGGAACATTTCCCACAGCACGGGCAGTAGCCCCTTGTTGGACAGCGTCAGTTTCCAAAGCGGCTCGACTATTCGCGTCGGTGTCAACGGCAGATGGCGACCGAAAGGCTCGCGTACCATGTCTTCTAGCGGATAAAGCTTGAATATGCAGTCGATGCGCTCGTCTTGAAGATCAATTAGCCAATGTTTGTCGTCGACGCCGATATCGGGCATGGCGATCAGCTTTGTCTTGCAGCCAGCCTGTGCAGCGCAATCGACAAGATAGTTCAACGTCACGAGGTCTTCCTCGGATTCCAACATGCCGGCGAAGTGCATGCGCTGCGACGGTCCAGCAAGGACGCGTATCGCGTCGATCAGACGTTCATGCACGGAATTGAACTGGTCGGCTGAGGACGGAAGTTCGCCGCGTTGCTTCATGTCTTCCAGCCAGCGCCATTGGAAGACCGCGCTTTCGAACAGGCTGGTCGGCGTGTCCGCATTGAATTCGAGCAGCTTTGCCGGATCGTTTCCGTCGTAAGAGAGGTCGAATCGGCCGTAGAGATCATGTTCGCGATTGCGCCAGGAGCGTAATATTGCATCGTGGTAGGCGGGCGGAATGGCCATGCGGTGCATCAACTCACCGTCCGAGGCAATTTTCTCGACGGCAGCGTAACACATTTCCAGCAATTCGGCGGAAGGATCCTCCAGCCTCGTCTCTACTTCCTCAAGGGTAAAGGCATAGGCGTGCCGTTCGTCCCAATAGCGTTGGCCATACATGGAATGAATGGTGAAGCCACAAGCCTCGGCGTCGGCCTTCCAATCCAGTCGCTCGTTCATGACGACGCGTTTCATCCGCTCACCCGTTAACCCGAAAGATGGAAGCCGCGAAAGCCCCAGCCGCCACGCTCTACCATGCCGGCCGAGCGCGTCGAACGTTCGGAAGACGACCCCCAGAAACTATGGCCGCCACCGCCGCCACCCGAAGATGACGATTGTATATCGTCGTCCTTTTTCTTTGCTGCATAGTTTGTTTTTCCAAGCAGCATGCCGTTTGCGAGGCTGCGACCGGTCGCCGTTCGAAAGTCGCTGCTTCCACGCGGCTGGTAGAGCGCTTTGGTGCCAAGCGTTCCTGCAGCACTGCCGACGAGATAGCCGGCCAGCAATGGAATGAAGTGGCCCGTACCTGCCTGATGGGCGCCGGTTGTTGGTTGGCACTTGTCGGCACCATACTCCTTCTCGCAGTTCGCCATCGTCTCGTAGGCGGGCGCATTCTGCTTGCGCTCGGTTTCGGCTGCGGCAAACTGGGATCGACATTCGTCGGCAGAAAAGGCTTCGCTCGCGATGCAGGCGTCGGCGTCCTTGTATATTTGTGCGGTATCTTCCTTTTGGCCACAGCCCGTCAACGCTGCTGTTCCCATTAGCAGCAGAGACACACTCATCGATCGCTTCATTAGACCCTCGGCGCCTTCGCGTTCATACCCGGATATTCCGGACGTTGCCCGCACAAGTCTATCAGCCGCCACACACGCAGGTGCGGTTGTCTACATGTGCAAAGATTGCAACGTAAAGAATATGGGCGAGAGAATAATTAGGTGTAAATCGGCCATATTTAAAGAACGTAGACGTGCGTTCTGTTGATTTTTTGACCAAAGGTTGCGACCGCAAAAAGAGGTCTTTCCAATTTTCCTAAGTTTTGGTGACCCCGATATATCCGGGAGAAGGCGGGACTCATTTATCTCTGGCCCACGGGGGGTTACCAGGAGATAGACTATGGATTGGCGGAGCGTCGGCAATCCGACAATTGCTAGCCAAAACGGTGCCGGACTGCATCGGCATAAGGGCGGCTCACGGGCATTTCCATGCCGTCGCGCGTCACGATGAAAAGTTTGCCGTTGTCGCGTTTCAAACCGGCGACATGGTCGGCGGCAATCCAATGGGATCGATGCAGGCGCATGCCCTCGGTATCGCCGATTTCCCTCAGCGCATCGCCGAAGCGCAGCAGGACGAGCTCGCGGCCGCGGCTGGTGACGACCTCGGTATAGTGATCCCGCACGGCAAGCCGTATGAGCGCTCCCCGATTTTCCGGTTTCAGGCGCGACAGGATCGGTGCCTGCGAGGGCAGGTCGCGAATCTCCGATGTCTTTATTGAGGTGGTTGCCGGCTTGTTGTTGCTTGGTCCCTCGGCGGCCACCGCGATTTGCCGATGCATGGTCAGGTAGCTCAAAAAGCAAAAGAGCAGGCAAAGCGGTATCGAAGTCAACGATTGGCGCAGGCTGCCTGCCACGGTGGGCACAGTGCCGAAGAATGCCAGATCGATCAGCCCGATGCCGAAGCCGATCGGAAGTGCCGCAATGATCGAACCCGTCATCATCCGGGCAAACATCCTGGCCACCCGTTTGCGCAGGAGGATTTCGGCGACGACGGAGAAGACGATGGCTATCGACCAGGCCATGGCATGAAGGGCCAGCCAATAGCCGAGCCGAGCGCCCGGCATCAGCCGTGCGAATGTGTCGTAGGGACCGGTCAGGGCAAAGATCAGGACGACCGTGACGAAGGTTGCCCAGAATCGCGGCGAACGCTGGAAGACTTGCAATTCACGAAGCGTGGATTGCAGAAAGGTGTGATCCACGAAATTTTCCCGTTCTTTCGCGCAATTTCAATTGAGAGAACAACAATATCGCGGAAAGGCTCGACAAACTCAACCGGATCCCGCCATGACCTTCGAGCCGCTTCTTCATGCTTCGATCGCAATCCAGATTCACGTTGCGGCAGTCATCCCGGCCGCCGTGCTCGGCGCCTATCTTCTGCTGAAGCCAAAGGGGACTTCGAGGCATCGATTGCTCGGCAAGATATGGCTGAGCCTCATGCTGGTCACGGCGCTATCGAGCTTCTTCATTCACCAGATCAACATGGTCTATGGCTTCAGCCCCATTCATCTACTCTCCCTATTGGTTCTCTTTGGCTGTTGGGGAGCGATCGCCAATGCTCGCAATCACAATATTGGGGCGCATAAGCGCATCGTCAGAAGCCTCTACTTCGGCGGCATCGTCGGTGCGGGGGCGTTTACGTTCCTTCCGGGCCGTATCATGAACATGATAGTCTTCGGCGGCGACGAAATTGTGCCGCTCGTCGTCGTCGCGGCTATTGCGATCGTTCTTCTATGGCTGCTGTCGAAAGAAATATGGCGTCGCCGAGGTTTAACTTGACGTTCTGTCGCTCGCCAACTGGTGTTGCCCGTCTTCCTGGATATATAAGTGCTTTAAGGGACATTGGCTTAAGGCATCGCCAGGAGGTGCAATCATGGATTGGAAGGGGCGTCGGCAATCCGACAATATCGAGGATGAACGCGGCTCATCGCCCATCGGCGGCGGCGGCGGCGGCTTCCGCTTCCCCGGCGGCGGGATAGGCGGCGGCGGTTTGAGCCTGCGCACCATCATCGTTCTGGTGGTGATCTTCCTCGTGCTGAGAGCCATGGGCGTCGATGTCATGGGCCTGCTGCAGCAGAGTGGCGTGCTGGGCGGCGGCTCGGGATATCAGCAGAGCACATCAACCGGGAATAGTGGTCGGCCCGCTAATGACGAGATGAAGCAATTCGTCGCGACTGTTCTTGCCGATACAGAGGATACCTGGACCGGCATTTTCAAATCGATGGGCCAGACCTATACCGATCCGAAGCTCGTGCTGTTCTCGGGCAGCTTCCCTTCGGCTTGTGGACAAGCTTCGGCCGCGACCGGGCCCTTCTATTGCCCGAGCGATCAGAAGGTCTATCTCGATATGGCCTTCTTCCAGCAGATGAAGGATCAATTCGGTGCATCCGGCGATTTCGCTCAGGCCTATGTCATTGCGCATGAGGTCGGCCATCATGTTCAGGATCTGCTCGGCATCCTGCCGAAGTTCAACCAGGCCCGCCGGACCATGAACGAGGTGGATGCCAACAAGATGTCGGTGCGTATTGAGTTGCAGGCCGATTGCTTTGCCGGCATCTGGGGCAAGTTCACACAGCAGAAGGGCATCTTGCAGGCAGGCGACCTTGAGGAGGCACTGAACGCCGCCCAGCAGATCGGCGACGACACGCTGCAAAAGCGCACACAGGGCTATGTCGTTCCGGATAGCTTCAACCACGGTACTTCCGCGCAGCGCATGAAGTGGTTCAAGCAGGGTTTCGATTCCGGCAAGCTCAGTGATTGCGATACGCTGAACAATCCCGTTTGATCTCCTTCGCCCGCTCTCCGGCAGGAAGCGGGCGAAGTGCCAATTCCTTTTCCTTATTTCTCGCTATCCAGATGCGTCAATTGCGCTTCCGGATAGCGCCCGCCCGCGGCGGCGTCCTTTGGCACGGCGCGTTCGATCGCCGCCATATCGGCTTCCGACAACTTCACCGAGAGCGCGCCTAAAGCTTCCGTCAGGCGATCGCGGCGGCGGGCGCCGACAACCGGCACGATGTCCTGGCCTCGGGCCGCGACCCAGGCGATGGCGACCTGAGCGACGCTGGCATCCTTGGCTTCGGCGATCCCTCGCAATGCTTCCACCAATTCCAGGTTCTTTTCGACATTTCCGGCCTGGAAGCGCGGGCTCATGAAGCGGAAATCGCCTTTCTGGGCGTTGTCCTTCTGCCAATGGCCGCTGATGAGGCCACGCGAGAGGACGCCATAGGCCGTGATGCCGATACCGAGTTCGCGGCAGGTCGGCAGGATACTGTCCTCGATGCCGCGCGAGATCAGCGAATATTCGATCTGGAGGTCGACGATCGGATGCACGGCGGCGGCGCGGCGGATGGTCTCCGCACCGACCTCGGACAGGCCGATATGCCTGATGTAGCCGGCCTTGATGAGATCGGCCATGGCACCGACCTGCTCCTCGATCGGCACGTTCGGATCAAGACGCGCCGGGCGGTAGATGTCGATGTGGTCGACTCCGAGACGTTGCAGCGAATAAGCGACGAAATTCCTGATCGCGGCCGGTCGGGCATCATAGCCGAGCCAGCCGCCGGCCGGATCGCGCAATGCACCGAATTTCACGCTGAGCAGGAAATCGTCCCGCTTCAGCCCCTTGATGGCCTCGCCGATCAGCATTTCATTGTGGCCCATGCCGTAGAAGTCGCCGGTATCCAGCAGGTTTATGCCGGCATCGAGAGCGGCATGGATTGTCGCGATGCTCTCGGCGCGGTCGGACGGCCCGTACATGCCGGACATGCCCATGCAGCCGAGGCCGAGGGCGGATACCTGGGGGCCTGTCTTGCCCAATTGGTGGTTTTGCATTGCAGTTCTCCTTCGGTCGGAAGCGCGCTCTCATCTCCAGAGCCATCTACGCAGCTTGTTTTACTCGATCGGCCTTTGTGCGATAATCCGTGTAAATCGAAACGGGCTGTTTGGAATTTCGCACAATGGATGACTTGCCGCTGGCCGATCTTGTCGCCTTCACCGCTGTTGCCCGCGAGCGTAGCTTTCGCGTGGCCGCGCGCAAGCGCGCTGTTTCCGCCTCATCACTGAGCGAGGCGATCCGGCGGCTGGAGGAGCGGCTTGGCGTGCGCCTGCTGAACCGTACCACGCGTAGCGTGACGCCGACCGAAGCGGGTGAGCGGCTGATGGAGCGGCTGACCCCCGCGATGAGCGAGATCGCCGTTGCGCTCGACGACATCAATAGCTTTCGCGACCGTGTGGGCGGAACTTTGCGGCTGAATGTGCCGACAGTCGCTGCCATGGTGGTGATGCCTGATATCGTCAATCGCTTTTTGAAGAACTATCCGGGGATATCGGTCGAAATCGTTGCCGAAGACAGCTTCATCGATGTGCTCGCGGCCGGGTTTGACGCCGGCATTCGCTATGACGAGAGGTTGGAGAAGGATATGATCGCCGTGCCCATCGGGCCACGGCAGCAATCTTATGTGACCGCCGCGGCGCCCGCCTACCTGGCGGCCAACGGTACACCGCGCCACCCGCGCGATATACTCGAGCATCGCTGCATCGGTCATCGGTTTCTCAGCCGCTCCAACGCTCCCTGGGATTTTGAGAAGGATGGCGAAACGATCGTCATTTCGCCTTCAATGGTGATTGCCACGAATTCGATCGATATCGAACGCAGTGCCGCGGTTGCCGGTCTCGGCATCATCAGGACGTTTTGGGAATTCCTCGCGCCGCAGCTTGCGACAGGCGAGCTGGTACCCATTCTCGAAGAGTGGGAAACGGCCTTTTCCGGTCCGTTTCTCTATTATGCGAGCCGCCGACATATGCCGGGTCCGCTCCGGGCCTTCGTCGACTTCCTTAATATCGAGCAGCGACGGACCCGGGAAAAACAAGTGTCATTATAGCCCGCAGATCAAAAAAAGCGGTCGATAAATCGATAAGATTAAAGCGTTCACGGATTGTTTCCGCCAAAATCTTTAGGTATGGGGAACACTCCGGTTTTTCGTTCACGTTCTGTCTCTTCATGGAGGCGGGGCCGCCAAAAGGCAACTCCATGATCGATCAGAAATTCGCACGGCGCGGCCTGTTCCTCGTCTTCCTCATCCTCTTCCTCGATGTCATGGGCATTGCGATCATCATGCCCGTGATGCCGAAATACCTGGAAGAGTTGACGGGTGCCGCAGTCAGCGAAGCTGCCACCGAAGGCGGCTGGCTGCTGCTGGCCTATGCCGCGATGCAGTTCCTGTTCTCGCCGCTGATCGGCAATTTGAGCGATCGGTTCGGACGCCGTCCACTCCTGCTCGCCTCGGTGCTGACATTCGCGATCGACAATTTCATCTGCGCGATCGCGGGTACCTACTGGATGCTGTTCGTCGGCCGTATCCTCGCCGGTATCAGTGGTGCGAGCTTCTCGACCTGCTCGGCCTATATCGCCGACATCAGCAATGACGAGAACCGTGCGAAGAATTTCGGCCTGATCGGCATGGCCTTCGGTGTCGGCTTTGTGCTCGGTCCGGTCATCGGCGGTTTTCTGGGCGAATTCGGTCCGCGGGTGCCGTTCTATGGAGCGGCTGCCCTCGCATTCCTGAATTTCGTCGGAGCCTATTTCCTCCTGCCGGAAACATTGGACGCCAGGCATCGCCGGCCGTTCGAGATCTGGCGGGCCAATCCATTCGGCGCGCTCAGGCAGATACGACGCTATCAGGGCATCGGCTGGGTCTGCGTCGTCATGTTCCTGAACTGGCTGGCGCATGGCGTCTATCCGGCCGTCTGGTCCTTCGTCACCTCCTATCGCTATGATTGGAGCGAGGGGCAGATCGGCTTTTCCCTTGGGGTCTATGGTATCGGCGCGGCCCTCGTCATAGGGCTTGTCCTGCCTCGGCTGGTGCCCATGCTCGGGGAGTGGAAGACCGCATTGCTCGGGCTGGCGTTTTCCTGCCTCGGCCTGATGGGCTATGCTTTCGCGTGGCAAGGCTGGATGGTCTATGGGGTCGTCGTCGCAACGGTCATCGAAAACGTCGCCGATGCGCCCTTACGTTCCATCGCCGCGAGCAAGGTTCCGCCTTCGGCGCAGGGTGAGCTGCAGGGCGCGCTGGGCAGCCTGACGAGTATCACCGCGATCATCGGGCCTCTGCTGTTCCCGTATCTGTTCCGCTATTATACCGCGCCGACGGCGCCCGTGACCTTTGCCGGAGCACCATTCGTCATGGGTGCCATTCTGGTCGCGACAGCGCTCATTGTGCTTCTTACCAAGGTTCGCAAAGATCAGCCGAAGGCGGCCGTGCAATCGCAAGCCGGAGAGGCGGCCTAAAAATTCATCAGATATTTTGATGGTATGATGAATTCTTTAGCATCGTTACCTTGTCGGCTGGCTTTTCCGCCTAAGTTGCGGTATTGCGACAGGCTCGCGCACCCAGGGGTGGGGCGGTTCGCGCGATTCTGGAAATCGAGTTTTCATGATGGATATGCCGCTAGCTGCGCGCCCGTACGCGCACGACAACAATAATTCGTGGTCTGCGCATCTACGTGCCACCCTTGCGCTCGGCATACCGCTGATCGGCGCACAATTGGCGCAGCTTGGCATCAATACCACGGACGTGATGATCGTCGGTCGCCTCGGCGCCGAGCAGCTGGCCGCGATGGTACTCTCAGCGCAGTTCCTGTTCACGATCCTGATTTTCGGTTCGGGCTTTTCCATCGCCGTCGTGCCGTTGGTGGCGCAGGCCTACGGCCAGGGCGATGTCGTGTCCGTGCGACGGGCGCTGCGCATGGGCCTGTGGGTCGTGACCATCTATTGGCTGATGGCACAGCCTGCCTTTCTATATTCCGAGGAGATCCTTCTGGCGGCGGGACAAAAGCCCGATGTGGCAAAGCTGGCCAGCGACTACATCGCCATCGGCCATTTCGCCCTGTTGCCGGGATTGCTCTACAACGTCATTCGCGCCCTCGTGAGTGCTATCGGCCGTGCCGGCGTCATTCTCAATGTGACCATCGCCATGCTTGTCATGAACGCTGTGCTTGCCTATGCCTTGGTGCTCGGTCATTTCGGCATGCCGGCGCTCGGTCTTCATGGTGCGGCCATCGTCTCCGTTGCCGTACAGACGGCCGGCTTCATCTTCATCGTCGGCTATGTTCAGAGCCGGGAAGAAATGCGTCGCTACGAGATCTTCGTCCATCTGTGGCGGCCGGATTGGCATGCCTTGTGGGATGTCGTCCGCCTGGGCTTCCCGATCAGCATCACCGTTCTCGCCGAGGTCAGCCTGTTCACGGCGGCGTCGTTGCTTATGGGGCGGATCGGCACGATCGAGCTTGCTGCCCATGGCATCGCGCTTCAATGGGCATCGATTGCCTTCATGATCCCGCTCGGCCTCAGCCAGGCGGCGACGGTGCGGGTGGGCGTCGCGCACGGGCAGGGCGATCATCTCGGCCTGAAGCGCGCGGCGATCGTCGTGCTCATCGTTTCGAGCTGCATTTCGCTGTGCGGCAGCATCCTGTTCGCCACCTTGCCGGCATGGTTCGGAAGCTGGTTCCTCGACATTACGTCGGCCGATGCCCCGAAAGTGCTTGCCTATGCAACGCCGCTGATCGTGGTCGCCGGGCTGTTCCAGCTCGTCGACGGCTTGCAGGCGATTGCGAGCGGCCTGCTGCGCGGCCTGAAGGATGCGCGCGTGCCGATGATCCTGGCGCTGATCGCCTATTGGCCGATCGGCTTCTTCCTGGCATGGCTGCTGGCCTTTCCGTTCGATTTCGGCGGGATCGGCATATGGCTCGGTTTCCTGCTTGGCCTTGCTTCGGCGGCGGCGATGCTTTGCGCGAGATTCTACATTCTCGTCCGTTCGGAAAGAGAACCCGCATAATATCTGCGGCGGCGATCGTCGAGCGGTAAGACTACTGACAAATACTGTCAGCATGGTGGCGTATATTCCCTTCATACCAATGACGGGAGACGACCATGACACTCAGAGCCAGCGATCGTAACGATGCCGCGCTTTTGCCGCGGGAAGACTCCATCAACGAGGGCACGACAGTGCGCCTTTTTCCGCACGCCAATACATCGTCCCGGCGGCCCGAACCGGCGCAGAAGTCCTATTGGCTGGCGGTGGCTAGCGCAGAGCACGTGCGCCACGGGCGCGAGCACGGCTTCATGCAGGTGAACCACGGCAAGCAGGGGCCATTGAAGCGCATCAAGCCGGGCGACGGCATCGTTTATTATTCGCCGTCTGTAAAGATGGGCGAGAAAGACAGCTTTCAGAGCTTTACCGCCATCGGCTTTGTCCGTGAAGGAGAGCCCTACCTTGCGCAGATGGGTTGCGGAAAAGCCTATCGCCGGGATGTCGACTGGCTGGATGCGCCCGAGCAGCCGCTCCGCCCCTTGCTGGGTTGGCTTGATTTTACCCAGGACAAGAACTGGGGCTACAGGCTGAGATTCGGCCTTGTCGCCTTCGGACAGTCGGACTTCGAGTTCCTGGAGGAAATCATGATGAGTGAGCTTGAGGTGGTAAAGCAGCGCCGCCTGCAGGCTTGACCGGGCATGGAGCATTTGGGCGTTTCACATCCCGACGCAAACGAGAAAGGCCTCGGATTGATAGTCAATCCGAGGCCTTTTGCATCATGAATGGTTGTGGAGCAGCTTAGGCGCGTTCGGCCAGTGCCGGCTCGCCCTTCTTCTCGCGCACCAGATTGATGAAGCGGCGGAAAAGGTAGTGGCTGTCCTGAGGGCCGGGCGAGGCTTCCGGATGGTGCTGCACCGAGAAGACGGGCTTGCCGGAGACACGCAGGCCGCAATTGCTGCCGTCGAAGAGAGAAATATGTGTCTCCTCAATGCCTTCCGGCAGCGAACTCGAGTCGACTGCAAAGCCATGGTTCATCGAGACGATCTCGACCTTGCCTGTCGTGTGGTCCTTGACCGGATGGTTGGCGCCGTGATGGCCCTGGTGCATCTTCGCTGTCTTGGCGCCTAGTGCGAGGCCGAGCATCTGGTGACCGAGGCAGATGCCGAACAGCGGGATCTCCGACTTCAGAAGGTCCTTGATGACGGGCACGGCATATTCGCCTGTCGCGGCCGGATCGCCCGGGCCGTTGGAAAGGAAGATGCCGTCCGGATTGAGGCCGAGCACGTCTTCGGTCGAAGCGGTTGCCGGCAAGACGGTAACCTTGCAATCGAGACCGGCAAAAAGGCGCAGGATGTTGCGCTTGACGCCGTAGTCGAGGCAGGCAATGTGGTACTTGGCTTCGTCGGCGCCCAGCTCGCCATAGCCCTCGTTCCAGACCCACGGGGTCTGCGACCAGTGCGAAGACTGGCCGGATGAGGCGACCTTGGCGAGGTCGAGACCTTCGAGGCCACTCCAGGCCTTCGCATCCGCCTTCAACTGTTCGATGTCGAAGATGCCGTTCGGGTCGTGCGCAATCACGCCGTTCGGCATGCCGTTCTCGCGGATCCAGGCGGTCAGCGCGCGGGTGTCGATGCCGCAGAGGCCGATGATGCCGCGGGCCTTCAGCCATTGGTCGAGATGCTTGGCGGCGCGGTAGTTCGACGGATCGGTGATGTCGGCTTTGAAGATGACGCCGACGGCGCCGTGCCGGGCGGCCGGCGTCAGGTCCTCGATGTCTTCCTCGTTCGTGCCGACATTGCCGATGTGAGGGAAGGTGAAGGTGACGATCTGGCCGAGGTAGGAGGGGTCCGTCAGGATTTCCTCGTAACCCGTCAGCGCCGTGTTGAAGCAGACTTCGGCCTGGACCTTGCCGGTCGCGCCGATGCCTTTGCCTTCGATCACGGTGCCATCGGCAAGAACGAGAAGAGCAGTCGGCTTTTCAATGGTCCATGGGGCTGTGGCGGTCATAGTCATCCCGTTTCCGGCGTCGTGCGCGACCTTGAAGAGGCCGTAGGCTTCCGCCATGTTTGTAGCAAGGTACCGCCGGCGGCACAGGCCGCGGCTTGAGATCTCAATATCGATCTAATGTGCAGATGATGGACATAGCCAAACAAGGCGAGCCGGTCAATGCGCGCTTTTCGTTTCCTGCCGGGGAATTCGTCCTGTTTCGGTCGGTTTGACGCAATTGCATTGATCGGCGCTGATGGTCTATGAGACAGGCAACATGAAATGAGAGGCCGGGCGATCGTCGCCTGCCTGCTTGAGGAGTTACAGACATGATCCGCGAGACCCTTTCCAATGCCCAGAAGGATGCGATGAAGGCAAGGGATACGGCGAAGCTTTCAACCGTGCGTCTTATCCTTGCCGCCATCAAGGACAAGGACATCGCCAATCGCGGCCAGGCCAAGGAGCAGGCAAGCGATGACGAAATCCTCCAGCTGCTTGCCAAGATGATCAAGCAGCGCGAGGAGTCGGTGAAGATCTACGTCGACGGTGGTCGTCCTGAGCTCGCCGACAAGGAACGCGCGGAAATCACCGTCATCCAGGGATTCATGCCGGAGCAACTCTCCGACGAGAAGGTGCGTGAGATATGCGCCGGCGTCGTTGCGGAACTCGGCGCCCAAGGCTTGAAGGACATGGGCAAGTGCGTGGCGGCTTTGCGCGAGCGCTATGCCGGGCAGATGGACTTCGCGAAGGCTTCGGCTATCCTGAAGGAGTTGTTGAAGTAAAGACCAGTCTCGGCTTCGGCATACGGGCCTGCCGTATGCCGAGGGCGCGCTGCCAGGCGGCGTCCATGATGGCAAACTTTTCAGCCTGATAGTTCCGATATTCCTGAATGAAGCCGCTGGACAGCCACAGCTCGCTTTTTCCCGAGCGGCCTGTCCAGCCAACGCTTTGCATGTTTACGGCTTTGCGCATGAGCCGCTTTGCGTGCGTTCTTGAGATGTGGAAACGGCGACAGATGTCCGTGAACGCGACCGGCCCGACAATTGCTCTTTGTGTTTTCGGATCGATCATACCGACGCGCGAGATCAGGTAATCCATGATTATGCCGCCGGAATTTGCCCAGGTGAACAGATCGAATGTATCGCCTGGATGGCGGACGGCGTCGCTGGCAATGATGCTGACCGAGATTGCAGGCTGCAATGCCGCAACGAGTTCCGGTCTCCCGGCGAGCAGGCTGCTTCGTTTGCCTCCGTCCAATTTGTCGAGCGCCGCCAAGTGAATGCCGAGCCATCTTGCAAGCTGTTTGACAGCTTCTTCTGTCGGCTCCATCGGTCGTACCCGACGATCTGGCATGACTGTCTGGTAGCGCAGAAAATGATGGTCGAGCATTTCCTGAATGAAGCTCAATGCCGTGTTGTGACTGGCGATTTCGTGCTCGACGACAAAGTCGGCGAAGCGGTTGGCATGGATACCGGGCGGCTTCCCATCTACGCCGCCGTAATATAAGGCGAAGCCGGCGAGGGCCATCAACCAGCGCTGCTGTGAAGAAAAAACGGAGCCTATCCGGCGATTTTCTTCGTAAACCAATACAATTTCTCGGGTATAGTCGAGAACTATAGCGAAAAAATCAGGATTATCGGCAAGTTCCTTCGCGGATAAAGACATGCAGCCATCCCCCGATGAGCTGAGCAATTCTCTACGCTGTCTTAGGAAATCATCATCTAGATTATTGATACATGAAATATCAATTGTGGCCATCACGTCAAGATACTGGCCTCATTTGAACTCTAAATGTTCTGCCGCGGAGGTTCGGAGCTTCCGTCATCGGAAAATTGGGATCGTAAAATTAGAGAAGGCAGGAGCTGGGGGAGCTCCTGCCTTCTTGCGCTTTGCAGCCGTTTGATGACGCAGGGTGGGGCCCAAAAATCAAACGTCTATTGCAAAGGCACTCAGGTGGGGCGGCGCCGGGGGTAGGGATGGTGCCCCACCTGAGTATCCCGTAAAACTTATCTGAGAATCCTGACTTGCTGCGGCAAAGCCAACGCTTGCGGCGTCAATCCGGACATTTGAACTTTAACGCCTGCGGTGAGAGCAGGGATCTTCATATCCACCGGCAGCTGATAATGCGCGCCAGCGTAGAGCACATTCCGATCGTCAGCGCTGCCGGTCGTCGTTGCCGAGCTATAGGTAGCTGTGGCGAAGATAGCCGCGGCGGCTAGGGGTACGATCAGAACCCGCATTTCCTCTCCTAAACTGAAAGCCCTGTACCTGATGGCTTCCCGTTCGTGGGGCGTCTCGGCATGTCGCGTCGCGAAGCAATTTTCTTCGCCGGCTTGTCTCGCCCCGTGAGAAGAACGCTATTGCGCCGCACATCAACAATCAAATTACAAAAAAATAATGTTTGGCTTACGAACCATGCCGTAAATGCGCCACCAAACAGATGGGTCGCAGGCATCGAGCATTGCAGCTACTGATTGTTCGAGATGCGTCCGACGCACTGTTCCATCCACTTCAAGGTGTGCAAGTCTTTGCTTTTTCGCGTCTTTTCCGCAAAGGCCGATGCTCGTTAGGTCGGCCGAACACTTAATTCCGGCTAAGTGAGGTCAATATCGATCGTGTTTTTGGTGACTCGGAAACGACGCCTCAAGCCGGTGCGCGCGGCCTGATCCTGGTAATAACCTCACGAAGTTGTGATCAAGACGATGAAATTGCAATTGCCTGCAAAGGGCTGTGAATACCGTGTGTGCCGGTCGTGTCGTCGTGGCAATGCGCGCCATTCCTGTTTATATGGGATAAGCCAGAGGTAGCCATGCGATTTTCCAATACGTTTCTCGATGAGATTCGCGACCGCGTTCTGATTTCGGACGTGATCGGTCGTCGCGTGAGCTGGGACCGCCGCAAGACCAACGTGCCGCGTGGAGATTTTTGGGCCTGCTGCCCTTTCCATGGCGAGAAGTCGCCGAGTTTCCACTGTGAGGATCGCAAGGGCCGCTATCACTGCTTCGGCTGCGGCGTGACGGGCGATCATTTCCGTTTCCTCACCGAGCTGGAGGGACTGAGCTTTCCCGAGGCGGTGCAGCAGATCGCCGACATGGCGGGCGTCCCCATGCCTGTGGCCGATCCCGTGGAGGCAAAGCGGGAGAAGGAGCGCACGTCGCTGCTCGACGTCATGGAGATGGCGGCTCAGTTCTTTCAGGATCAGCTGCAGACTGCCAACGGCGCCCGTGCTCGCGCCTATCTGCGCGATCGTGGTCTGACCGGCCGCACCATCGAGACTTTCCGTCTCGGCTATTCCCCTGACAGCCGCAATGCGCTGAAGGAGTTTCTTGCCGGCAAGGGCGTATTGAAGGAGCAGATGGAAGCCTGCGGCCTGGTCGTGCACGAGAACGTGCCGGTCTCATACGATCGCTTCCGGGATCGCATCATGTTTCCGATCCTGTCGTCGCGCGAGAAGGTGATCGCCTTCGGCGGCCGCGCCATGTCATCGGACGCGCCGGCGAAATATCTCAATTCCAACGAGACCGAGCTCTTCCACAAGGGCAATGTGCTTTATAATTTCACACGCGCGCGCCGCGCTGCCCAGGGTGCCGACGGCGCAGGCACTATCATTGCCGTCGAAGGCTATATGGATGTCATAGCCCTGCATCAGGCGGGCATCGAGAATGCCGTTGCGCCCCTCGGCACGGCGTTGACAGAGAATCAGCTGGATCTCCTGTGGAAAATGACGCCGGAGCCGGTGCTCTGCTTTGATGGCGATGGCGCGGGATTTCGCGCCGCCAACCGCGCCGCCGACCTGGCGCTGCCGCATATCAAGCCGGGCCGCACCGTCCGTTTCGCACTGCTGCCTGATGGTAAGGATCCGGACGATCTCGTCCGTCACGACGGTCGTGCGCCTTTCGACAAGGTTCTCGCACAGGCAAAGCCGCTGGCCGATCTGATCTGGGTCAGAGAGGCCGGTAGCGGCACGTTCGAAACGCCTGAGGCGCGGGCGGAACTCGAAGCCCGGCTGAGGCGCATCGTGTCTGTTATCGTGGACGAGGATGTCCGCCGACACTATCAGCAGAATATGCGCGAGCGGTTGAACAGTCTCTTCCAGCCGCAGTTCCAGCGTGGCGGCAATCAGCAGGGGCGAGGCTTTTCCCGTGATGGCAATGGCCGCAATTTCACCGGTCGCGGCGGGCAGCAGGGCCGCGATCGGCCGGTCAGTACGACGGCGTCCGATCGCTTGACGCGTTCGGCCATGATCAAGGGGCATCAGGACATTCCGAGCCTGCGCGAAAGCGTTCTGGCGCTGACCATCGTCAATCATCCGCTGCTGTTGCAGGACGAATATGACGAGATCGCCGCTATCGACTACGAGAGCCGCGAATTGCAGCGTCTCTGGTCGGCAGTTCTCGGGATCGCCGCAGCCATGGCCGCACCGCAGCTCATCCGCGAGCGGCTGGTCGAGCAGTTGGAGGAACAGGACTTCGGCTCATTGCTGAAGAATCTCGACCAGCAGGTCCGCAACGCCAGGCTATGGACGGCAACCGAGGAAGCCGCGATGGAAGACGCGCGCGAAGGCTATCGCCAGGCGTTGGCGCTTCACAAGCGTTCCAAGGCACTGCGCTGGCACAAGATCGAATTGGAAGGCGCGATTGCCGAGGCAACGGAAGATAGTGACGGCGAGCTTATCGAGCAGTTGATGCGCGCCTTGCAGGAAGTGCAGCTCGAAGCGGTGCGGCTGGAAAACCAGGAGGCGATCATCGATGGCTTTGGTGTGCTTTCCGGCCGAGTCAAAAGCGCTGCGGGAAAGTAGGGAATAGATGTCACTGCCGGATAGACTGGAACCGCGATTTTCCGCCGATGATGCCTTGTTCGGCGATCGTGCCGGGGCGCCCGCGCCGCTCGATGTGCTGAAGCGTGTCTATGGTTATACCGCGTTTCGCGGCAAGCAGCAGCAGGTGGTCGAGCATGTCGTCTCCGGCGGCGATGCCGTCGTGCTGTTTCCGACCGGGGCCGGCAAGTCGCTGTGTTTCCAGATTCCCGCACTTTGCCGTAACGGTATCGGCATTGTCGTTTCGCCGCTGATCGCCTTGATGCGGGATCAGGTGGAGGCGATGAAACAGCTCGGCATCCGCGCGGCGGCCTTGAATTCATCCCTGTCGCGCGATGAGGCGAGCGATGTCTATCGCGCCGTCTCCAGCGGCACGCTCGACATGCTCTATGTGACGCCCGAGCGCATTCTCACCGATGGCTTCCAGCAGATGATCGCCAGGGCGAAGATCGCGCTGTTTGCGATAGACGAAGCGCATTGCGTGTCTCAATGGGGGCATGATTTCAGGCCGGAATATCGGGATCTGGGCAAGCTTGCGGAACTTTTTCCCGGCGTGCCGCGCATCGCGCTGACGGCGACGGCCGATCCGCATACCCGCGACGATATCATCGAGCGGCTTGCTCTCGACGGTGCCAAGGTTTTCACCACCAGTTTCGACCGGCCGAATATTGCCTATGAAATTGTCGAGCGCGATCAGCCGCGCCAGCAATTGCTGCGCTTTCTCGATGGCCACCGCGGCGACAGCGGCATCGTCTACTGCCTGTCGCGGGCAAAGGTCGAGGATACGGCTGAATGGCTGAATGGGCAGGGCATCCGGGCGCTCGCCTATCACGCGGGGATGGACCGATCGCTTCGCGATGCCAATCAGGATGCCTTCCTGAAAGAAGAAGACCTTTGCCTTGTCGCGACAGTCGCCTTCGGCATGGGCATCGACAAGCCGAACGTGCGCTATGTCGCCCATCTCGATCTGCCGGGTTCGGTCGAGGCCTATTATCAGGAGACAGGTCGTGCCGGGCGTGACGGCCTACCGTCCGAGGTTTGGATGGCTTACGGCATGGCCGATGTCATCCAGCGGCGGCGCATGATCGATGAGGGCAATGCAGCCGAAGAGATCAAGCGCGTGGAGCGAGGAAAGCTCAATGCGCTGCTCGCCATCTGCGAAACGGCCGGCTGCCGGCGACAGGCCATTCTTGCGCATTTCGGCGAGGCGCATGGCGGCGGTTGCGGCAATTGCGATACCTGCCTGAAACCTGTGGAGACCTGGGACGGCACGGAAGCAGCAATCAAGGCGCTGGCGGCGGTCTATCGCACCGGTGAGCGTTTCGGCACGGGTCATGTGATCGATGTGCTGATGGGCACGGTCAATGACAAGACGGAGCGGTTCGGCCATGTCGATATGCCCGTTTTCGGCGCCGGAAAGGATATTCCGTCTCGCACCTGGCAATCGATCTTCCGGCAATTGCTGGCGAACGGCTTCATCACCGTCGATCATACGGCTTTTGGCGCGATGAAACTCGAAGACCAGGCGAGGGCGGTCTTCAAACGCGAGCGGCAGGTCTTCTTTCGCAAGGATCGGCCGGAAGCGGGTCGCCGGAACAAGAAGGCGGGACGGTCGGAGAAACCGGCACATGGTCTTGCCGGCGAGGCGCAGGCTCTGTTCGATGCGCTGCGCGCCGAGCGGACCAGGATCGCCAAAGAACTGGGCGTGCCGCCCTATGTCGTCTTTCCGGACACGACCCTTATCGCCTTTGCGACGGAGCGGCCGAAGAACCATAAGGCACTCCTCGGGATTTCGGGCGTTGGGCAGTCGAAGCTCGAACGCTACGGGGATGCGTTTCTCGCAGTGATTTCAGATTTCACCGGCCGGTGACATTTCGCATCTAAATGTGAAATCGAGACAATCTCACGCTACATGCGTACGGTCATGCCACCGTCGACGGTCAAGACATGGCCGTTGACGAAGGAGGCAGCGTCGCTGGCGAGGAACAATGCAGCGCCCGCGATCTCGTCCGGCCGTCCCCAGCGCTGAACCGGGATGCGCTGGCGCACGAAAGAGACCAGTTCCTCATTCGAGGCCATCGCGGCATTCGTTTCCGTCGCGAACCAGCCTGGAGCGATGGCATTGCTGGTGATGCCGTAGGGGCCGAATTCCACCGCCATGCCGCGCATAAGGCCGGTCAGCCCCTGTTTGGCTGCGGGGTAGACGCAGTCGCCAGGCATGACGACTTGGCCGCTGATCGAGGTGACCGAGATCAGCCGCCCATGATTGTGGCGTTTCATCAGGCGGGCGGCATCGCGCGAGAGCGTGATCGAGGCGGCCAGATCCGTGTTGAGGAGGGCGAGAATCGCTTCGTCGTCGAAGTCGGCCAAGGGCCGTCTGTCGCGGGCGCCGACATTGTTGATCAATATGTCGAGCCGGCTATGATTTTTCTCGATATCCGCCATCGCCGCGCGCTGCGCTTCACGGTCGGCAATGTCGAAAGCTGCTGCTTCGGCGGAGCCGCCAGCTGCTTGAATGGCTTTCACGGCGCTGTCTACCGTTGCGATCGTGCGCCCATTGACGATGACATGCGCTCCCGCGTCGGCAAGTGCTTTCGCCATTTCGAACCCAAGGCCTCGCCCGCCGCCGGTGACGAGCACGACCCGTCCCGCGAGGGAGAATCTGTGATATATGCTCATTGCTCTCCCTCTATCATGCGATCAAGATCGACCTGCAGCAAGATAATGGACTCAGTCAAGTAATTTTTGCAATAGCAACCGATGAACCCTGGCCAAGAACTTGCGTATATCCGGGTCAGTTTGACAGATAATATCGAACCTGCTCCCTATCGCGCCGACGTCACGGCGCTACGCATTTTTGCCGCTGCTGGATGCAGCAAGGGGCCGAATCCTGTGTTATTTCTTGAATAGTTAGGCACTGTGACCAGCATCGGAATGCGACAATGACCTCAGAATTTCTATCACATCTGCGCAAAGAACTTCTCGGCTTGAAAGAAGCTGGTCTCTACAAGCCCGAGCGCGTCATCACCTCCAAGCAAGCCGGTGAAATCGCTGTCGTCGGCGGCGCCCGCGTGCTCAATTTCTGCGCCAACAATTACCTTGGCCTCGCCGACAACGAGGAGCTTGCCGAGGCGGCAAAAAAGGGGCTCGATCGCTACGGCTACGGCATGGCCTCGGTTCGCTTCATCTGCGGCACGCAGGAAGAGCACAAGCAGCTGGAAGCGCGGATTTCGGCGTTTCTCGGCATGGAGGATACCATCCTCTACTCCTCCTGCTTCGATGCCAATGGCGGGCTGTTCGAGACGCTGCTGTCGGAGGAAGACGCCATTATCTCGGATGCGCTCAACCATGCCTCGATCATCGATGGCGTGCGGCTTTCCAAGGCCAAGCGCTTCCGCTACGCCAACAACGACATGGCGGCGCTGGAGGAAGAGCTGAAGAAGGCCGAGGGCAGCCGCTTCAAGCTGATCGCGACCGACGGCGTCTTCTCCATGGACGGCATCATCGCCAATCTCGGCGGCGTGTGCGATCTGGCCGAGAAATACGGTGCCATGGTCATGGTCGATGACAGCCATGCCGTCGGCTTTGTCGGCGCTCATGGTCGGGGATCGCCGGAGCATTGCGGCGTCGAGGGGCGGATCGATATCATCACCGGCACGCTCGGCAAGGCGCTTGGCGGTGCTTCGGGTGGCTATACCTCGGCCAGAGGCGAAATCGTCGATTGGCTGCGGCAGCGGTCGCGCCCCTATCTCTTTTCCAACACGCTGGCGCCGGTCATCGCCGCTGCCTCGCTGAAAGTCTTCGACCTGATCGACAACGGCGACGCTCTTCGCGATCGTCTCCGTGGCAATGCCGAACTCTTCCGCAGCGAAATGACCAAGCTCGGTTTCACGCTCGCAGGCGCCGATCACCCGATCATCCCTGTCATGCTTGGCGACGCCAAGCTGGCGCAGGAGATGGCGGCGCTGATGCTGCAAAAGGGCGTCTACGTCATCGGCTTTTCCTTCCCCGTCGTACCGAAGGGACAGGCGCGCATCCGCACGCAGATGTCGGCCGCGCACTCGAAGGCCGATGTCGAAAAGGCGATCGCCGCCTTTGCGGAAGCCGGACGAGAACTCGGAATCATTTGAATTGGTTGGAGAGAACCGATCATGTCGAACATGATGAAAGCGCTGGTCAAATCCAAGCCGGAAGTCGGGCTGTGGATGGAGCATGTTCCGGTTCCCGAGGTCGGGCCGAATGATGTCCTGATTCGGGTCAAGAAGTCGGCGATCTGCGGGACCGATGTCCACATTTGGAACTGGGACCAATGGGCGCAGAAGACCATTCCGGTGCCGATGGTCGTTGGGCACGAATTCTGTGGCGAGATCGCCGAGGTCGGTTCGGCGGTGACGAAGTATCACGTCGGCGAGCGCGTCTCCGGCGAGGGGCACATCGTCTGCGGCAAATGCCGCAACTGCCGCGCGGGCAGAGGCCACCTCTGCCGCAACACGCTTGGCGTCGGCGTCAATCGACCCGGCTCCTTCGGCGAATTCGTCTGCATTCCCGAATCCAACGTCGTTCCGATCCCCGACGATATTCCGGATGAAGTCGCCGCGATCTTCGACCCGTTCGGCAACGCTGTGCATACGGCACTTTCCTTCGATCTGGTCGGCGAGGACGTGCTCGTGACGGGCGCAGGCCCGATCGGCATCATGGGTGCCATGGTCGCCAAGCGCTCCGGCGCGCGCAAGGTCGTCATCACCGATATCAATCCCACCCGGCTGGCACTTGCCCGCAAGGTCGGCATCGAGCATGTCGTCGACGCTTCGAAGGAGAACCTCGCCGATGTGATGAAAGCCATCGGCATGACCGAAGGCTTCGACGTCGGTCTGGAAATGTCGGGCGCGGCACCGGCCTTTCGCGATATGATCGACAAGATGAACAATGGCGGCAAGATCGCCATTCTCGGCATCGCGCCGGCCGGCTTCGAGATCGACTGGAACAAAGTCATCTTCAAGATGCTGAACCTGAAAGGCATCTACGGTCGCGAGATGTTCGAGACCTGGTACAAGATGATCGCCTTCGTGCAAGGTGGTCTCGATGTATCGCCCGTCATCACCCATCGTATCGGCATAGATGATTTTCGCGAGGGCTTCGAAGCTATGCGCTCCGGCAACTCCGGCAAGGTGGTCATGGACTGGAATTGACCCCCAACTGTCGCTTTTCTACATCGGTAGCAGGTCTCGATGCAGGAAATGCGAGCGTTTGGTTCGCATGCTCTTGTCATCGCGCGGGGACTTCCTAAATACCGAAAGCAATCGTTTATGGCGCACCGAGCCTGTGGATAAGGCTTTTTCGGGTATTTAACGGGCTTTTTTGCTGGAAAAGCTTGACGAGAACAAAAAATCTAGGAATCACCGTTTGACTTCGGAAAGAACGGTATACTGGATCAAGCGGATCACCTAATAACATGGCCGGAAATCCAAACGCAATCCAGCTTTGCCATCCGGTAGCGGCGATCGTGGTTAATCGGGCATTAAAGGTCATTCCGTTAGGTGTTTGTCGGTGAGTCGAGGCTGGCGCAGGGCGTGCCGGCCAGATTGAAATGTTCTACCGCGTGTAAGTTTGCAGCGTCAGGGAAAGCGACGATATAGAGATGGCAACCAAGGTCAAAGAGAACGAAGAAGCTGAAGTCGAACGCGACGGCACCTCCGACGGCCCGCTTCTCGATCTTTCCGATGACGCGGTCAAGAAGATGATCAAGGCCGCGAAGAAGCGTGGCTACGTGACGATGGACGAGCTCAATGCCGTCCTGCCGTCCGAAGAAGTGACATCGGAACAGATCGAAGACACGATGGCCATGCTTTCAGACATGGGCATCAACGTCATCGAGGACGAGGACGTCGAAGAGGCGGGTGCCCCGTCGAACGACGATGACGATGCCGGTGGCGACGAGGACGGAGAAGGCGGCGAGCTGGCGCCTTCGACGGGTTCGGCGCTCGCCACCGCGAAGAAGAAAGAGCCGACAGACCGCACGGACGACCCGGTGCGCATGTACCTGCGCGAAATGGGTTCAGTCGAGCTGCTATCGCGCGAAGGCGAAATTGCGATCGCCAAGCGCATCGAGGCCGGCCGCGAAACCATGATCGGTGGCCTCTGTGAAAGCCCGTTGACGTTCCAGGCGCTTATTATCTGGCGCGACGAACTCAACGAAGGCACCACGCTGCTGCGTGAGATCATCGATCTCGAAACCACCTATTCCGGTCCCGAAGCCAAGGCTGCGCCGCAGTTCCAGAGCCCCGAGAAGATCGAGGCCGACCGCAAGGCGGCCGAGGAAAAGGAAAAGGCACGCCGTGGCCGTTCGCCGAATGGCGACGACGACATTACCAATGTCGGCGGCGAAGGCATGCCGATCGAGGAGGAAGAAGAGGACGAGGACGAATCCAGCCTCTCTCTCGCCGCGATGGAAGCCGAGCTGCGTCCGCAGGTCATGCTGACGCTCGACACGATCGCCGAGACCTACAAGAAGCTGCGCAAGCTGCAGGACCAGCAGGTCGAACAGCGCCTGTCGGCCTCGGGCACGTTGTCGTCGGCGCAGGAGCGCCGTTACAAGGAGCTGAAGGACGAGTTGATCAAGTCGGTCAAGTCGCTGTCGCTGAACCAGAATCGCATCGACGCCCTCGTCGAGCAGCTCTATGACATCAACAAGCGCCTCGTGCAGAACGAAGGTCGTCTGTTGCGTCTTGCCGAATCTCATGGCGTCAAGCGCGATAGCTTCCTCGAGCAGTATCAGGGTGCCGAGCTCGATCCGAACTGGATGAAGTCGATCGGCAATCTGGCCGCGCGCGGCTGGAAGGAATTCGCCCGGAACGAAAACACGACGATCCGCGACATTCGCCAGGAAATTCAGAATCTTGCGACTGAAACCGGAATCTCTATCTCAGAATTCCGCCGGATCGTGCACATGGTGCAGAAGGGCGAGCGCGAAGCCCGCATCGCCAAGAAGGAAATGGTCGAAGCGAACCTGCGCCTCGTCATTTCCATCGCCAAGAAATACACCAACCGCGGCCTGCAGTTCCTCGACCTCATTCAGGAAGGCAATATCGGCCTGATGAAGGCGGTCGATAAGTTCGAATATCGCCGCGGCTACAAGTTCTCGACCTACGCCACCTGGTGGATCAGGCAGGCGATCACCCGCTCGATCGCCGACCAGGCCCGCACGATCCGTATTCCGGTGCACATGATCGAGACGATCAACAAGATCGTTCGCACGTCGCGCCAGATGCTGCACGAGATCGGCCGCGAGCCGACGCCGGAAGAACTGGCCGAAAAGCTCGCCATGCCGCTCGAAAAGGTGCGCAAGGTGCTGAAGATCGCCAAGGAGCCGATTTCGCTCGAAACGCCTGTTGGTGACGAAGAAGATTCGCACCTCGGCGATTTCATCGAGGACAAGAACGCGCTTCTGCCGATCGACGCCGCCATCCAGGCGAACCTGCGCGAGACGACGACCCGCGTTCTGGCATCGCTGACGCCGCGCGAAGAGCGCGTGCTGCGCATGCGCTTCGGCATCGGCATGAACACCGACCACACGCTTGAGGAAGTCGGCCAGCAGTTCTCGGTTACGCGCGAACGTATCCGTCAGATCGAGGCCAAGGCATTGCGCAAGCTTAAGCATCCGAGCCGCAGCCGCAAGCTCAGAAGCTTCCTCGACAGCTAGGGCCGGGCGCAAGCCGGCATTGGGTTGTTATGAAATCGAACCCGGTTTGCGAAAGCGAGCCGGGTTTTCCATTGATAACGGATCGGGATCAGGGTTCGGGCCATGGCGAACAAGCCGCAGACTATCGAAATGTCTCTGCCGGCACGGCTGCGCGATCTGCTCGCGGGATATGATTGGCGACCGGCCGAGCTCGGCCGCTCCCCGGCCCATGTCTTTCGGCTCGAAGCTGTTGGCCGAGCGCCCATCTATCTCAAGACGGAGATCATTCATTCGCTGGGCGAGCTAGCGGGTGAGGTTTCCAGGCTGCGATGGCTCGCATCGAAGGGACTTGCGTGCCCCGAGGTGATTGCCCACGAGACATACGGTGGACGAGAGTGGCTGTTGATGAATGCGCTTCCGGGCACTGATCTCGTCAGCGATGATCGATTGCCGCCGATCGAAAGAGTGCGGATCTTGGCCGCGGCGCTGCGGCGGCTTCACGGCCTGGATATTGCTACCTGTCCTTTTGATCATCGCCTGGAGAACAGGATTGCGGATGCAAAAGCGCGGTTGCTTGCAGGCTGTGTGGACGAAGACGATTTCGATGACGCAAGGCTGGGGAGATCGGCGCAGGATCTGTTCCGGGAGCTTGAAGAGCGCAGGCCGAAGACGGAGGATCTGGTGGTGACCCACGGCGATGCCTGCCTCCCGAATTTTGTCGCTCACGAAGGCAGCCTCAGTGGCTACATCGATTGCGGCCGCCTCGGCGTTGCCGATCGCCATCAGGATATCGCGCTGGCCTGCGGCAGCATCGCGCGCAATTTCGGGGAAGATCTTGTTGCCGACTTTTTGAAGGCCTATGGAAACTTTGAGATGCACTCTGAAAAGGCGGCTTACTATCGGCTGCTGGATGAGTTCTTTTGACGATGGATGAACGGATTCTCAGGTCACCCGATCACGCAGGTGTGTTTTTGAGCCATTGCGGATAGAACGGTGGCCTGACAAGTTCGATTTCGGCAATTGCCTCTTTCGTGTCGTGTTGTTGCATACCATATGTCTGCGGGCCGGCGAGGTCCGATCTGTTTGCCGCTAAGGATCGAATGAATCGATGCGCAATTTCCTCTTGATTGCTTTTTCTTCGCGAGTCATCCGCTGAACGATGGAAAAGGTTGCGGAAAAACGGGACAAGGAGATGAGGCCGGGCTTTGTCCTGTCGATCCTCCTGCATGTCCTGTTTGTTGCTATTTTTCTGCTGCCGCTGCTGCCCGCACCGCCACAGGCGAAGCCTGAGCAGAGCGTCAACGTCGAGCTCGTGCCGCAGCAGGAGGAAAAGCAGGAGCTTGCGACAAAGGCGAACGAGAAGCCCGACCAGCCTCCGAAACCGACGCCTAAGCCCGACGAGAAGCCGCAGCAGCAGACGGCCGAAGCTCAAGAGCAGCCGCAGCAGCCCGAGGGAAAAAAGGCGGACGAACAGCCGCCAAAGCAATCCGATCCCAAGGGCAAGGAGCAGGCAGAGAAGCCTGCAGCCAAGCCTGACGACGCCAAGGCCGACAAGCCGGTAGAGCAGGCGAAGCCAGAGCCCAAACCTGATGATCCGGGTGCTGACAAGCCCGTCGATAAGGCAGAACAGCAGCCCTCGGCTACCGAGACGCCTCTTCCTGACATGAAGGGCGATCAGAAGGATCCGACGACCACGCAGCAGGCTGCTGATGCCGCCGAGCAACCGAACGACACACCCCCAACGCCGCCGAACGACGCAGCCGCCGAGCAACAGGCGCGGGCCGCTGCCGATCAGGCTCAGGCGCAAGCACAAGCCGCGCGGGAGGCGCAGGAAGCCCAACAGCAGGCAGAAGCCAAGGATCAGCAGGCAAATGCTGCTCAGTCGCCGGCAAGCGACTCGACCGCCAAGGCATCCTCTGCGGCACCCGATGTGTTGGCGACCAACGAGCCCTCGGATTCGCAGGTGCAGCAACCGCAGGCGCCGTCGGCCGATCCAAATGATCCACAGGCGCAAGCCGATCCGCAGCGGTCTCCCGCCGCGCAGGCAAAGGATGAGGCGAAAGACCCGCCGCAGATCGTCGTTCCCGCGGTCAGGCCATCTCCCGCGCAGCAAAGCGCTGACAGTCAATCTGCTTCGAACAGCCAGGGCAATCCGGCTGAAGGCGGTACTGCATTGGTTGCGGAGCCACCGCGGCCTAAATCTCTCATGCCGAAGCGGGCTGTTCAGGCCAAGAAGCTCTATTCGGGTGCCGAGATGGCCCGCCTTTCGAAGAGTGACTACGACGCTTGGAAGAAACTGCCGCGGCGCGATCGGGTAAGGTATCTCTGCAATTCCGAAGAGAAAATACAGTTTGGTCGTGATTTTCGCGCAGTTGGATACGTCTATGCTAATTCAGCTCTATCGCAGGCGATGCTTTCTGATATCAGCCTATTTGGTGACGGTGCTGCAGTGCAGACTCCCAATGGTTGGCGGAGAGTGGCATTCACTTGCGAGGTGGATAGCGATGCCCTCAAGGTTATAGCTTTTTCTTATACGGACAGGGGCCCCGTTTCGCCAGATCAATTCGACAGGCTGGGTTCTGTTGGAAATTGATGTGGCTCCTTTAGCGCATCCACCTGAAACAATAGTTTATTAGCATCCCCATCGAAATTCGGCCTATTTCATCATACAATTGGCTGTATCTACCTGATTCAATTCTCCTCCCGTCGCATTGTACGATTCCGATGTCCTCGATTACTGCCGATTCAAGTTCCGCAGCCGCCGGCCGCTCCGCCTTGCGTGGCGTCCTCGTGGCATTCGCGTCTTATGCCGTCTTTGCCTTCAGCGATGCCTCGATCAAGATCCTGCATGGTGTGGTTCCCTCCTATCAGGTGGCCTTCATCGGCGCTCTGTTCGGCTTTGCCGCCGTGCCCTTCCTGAAGCGGCGGGAGGATGGCTGGATCGATATGGTGAAGACGTCGAACCGGCCCCTGTGGCTGTTGCGCTTCATCTGCGGTGCTACGGGCGCGATCTGCTCCGTCGTCGCCTTTACCAAGCTGCCTATGGCGGAAGCCTTTGCGCTGCTCTTCCTGCTGCCGTCCTTCGTGACGATCCTCTCCGTTGTCTTCCTCAAGGAAGATGTGCGCTGGCAGCGCTGGACGGCCGTCATCCTGGGGTTCGTCGGCGTACTCATCGTCCTGCGGCCGGGTTTTCGCGAGCTCTCGATCGGCCATCTCTGCGCCGCGATCGGTGGGCTTGCTGCCGCGATTTCGATCGTCATCAACCGCGCGCTCGGATCGAAAGAGAAGCGTATCTCGCTCTATGGGGCGGGCCTGTTCGGCACGCTGATCGTCAGCGGCTTCCTGATGCTCTCGGAGGTCACGGCGCCGACGGCGACGCAGTGGATTTTCCTGGCGAGCTATGGCCTGCTGGGCGCCTTCGGCAACGTGTTGTTGATGAATGCCGCCCGTATGGCGCCGGCCAATCTTGTCGCTCCGCCGCAATACAGCCAGATGCTGTGGGCCATCGTGTTCGGTTATCTGCTGTTCAATGACAGCATCGATACGCCCATGGCCTTCGGCATCGTCCTCATCATCTTTTCCGGCCTGCTGACGCTGGCGCGCGAGCGCAAGCGTGGCACGCCGCTGCCGGCGGCCGTTGCGGGTAATACCCAGACGGCATTGGCGACGGCGCAGGATGAACGGACGGAAGCACCCGGCAGGTGACGCGCATCTGCCGATGGGGCACGCATTGCATGCGATAGCGCCGCCGCGCTAATCTTTGTCGAAGTTTTCGGGGCAGGAAGCCTGTCCGTTTGGAAAAGGATCATCATGAGATCCGGCCAGTTCAGGATATTCCGCTCCCGTGCGGCAGGTATCGAGGTCGTGAAGGCCGAGACCAGTCACTGTTTTCCCAAGCATACGCATGACCAATTCGGTATCGGCATCATCGAATCCGGCGCGCAGGCGTCGCTCAGCGGGCGCGGAATGGTGCGGGCCGAGGCGGGGGATGTCATCAGCGTCAATCCGAATGAAGTGCATGACGGCACGCCCATCGGCGAAAGCCGCGCATGGTCGATGCTCTATTTCGATCCGAGGCTGATCGGCGATCTGCTTGACGATATCGGCGAGGGGAGCCTTGGCGGCGCGGAATTTCCGTCGCCAGTCATTCGCAATGGCCAAGTGGCGTCGTGTCTCAAAACCCTGTTCCCGCTTCTGGCTGGCAACGCCGCGCCACAGGATGCACTGTTGCAGGATGGGTTGTTGTTATCGCTGGTTGCTGCTGTGATGAGTGAGGGAGTGCCGGCGCCGCGCGATACAGGTGTTCCTGCAGCCATCGGTCGTGCGCGCGATCTGATCGAGCATGATCCAGCGGCACCCCTGACGCTTGCCGAACTCGCGGATGCCTGCGGGCTAAGCCATTTCCGGTTTCTGCGGGCTTTCACCAAGGCGACGGGGCTCACACCGCATGCCTATCTCTTGCAGCGCCGTATCCACGAAGCGCGGCGGCTGATCGCGGCGGGCACACCATTGGCTGAAGCGGCCTTTGCCAGCGGCTTTGCAGATCAGAGCCATATGACGCGGCTCTTCGTTCGCAATTTCGGCATATCGCCGGGCGCCTATGCAGCGGCCGCCGGCTAGAGCCTCTGCAATTTTGTTCAAGACCGGGCGATGACAACGGGGTTTTCTGCGGCACCAAGCCAGAGATGCAGAAGGAGAAGCCATGTATTTCCGCCATTCGAACGAGATGTGGAGCGAGTTCCCCGAATTGGTTCCCGGCGTTTTGTTTGCCGAAGGGATCAGCGCGGATGCTATCGTTACAGATCGCATCGCCAGCTATCATGCGACCGCCGCGGAGCGATTGGCGCAAGGGTCCGAAAGTGAGATGCCCGAAATTCAGGCCTGGCGGCGCAGCTTTTCAAAAATGGGGTTGAAGCCGACCCAGTATCGCTGCGCCTCGGAGGCTCTGCTGCGCCGTTTTCGTCAGGAGGGCTCCTTGCCGCAGCTGCATCCGCTCGTCGACCTCTGCAACGCCGTGTCGATCGCGTTCGTCATTCCCGTCGCTGTTTTCGATCTTGCGAAGATAACAGGTGATCTCGAGGTGCGGCATGCAGGCGGCAGCGAGTCTTACCTCACGTTTTCCGGCGAGACTGAGCATCCGGAGCCTGGAGAGGTGATCTTTGCCGATACTATCGGGCAGGCGCACGCCCGGCGCTGGACCAACCGGCAAAGCGGCCGTTCCGCCGTGCGCGAGGATACCAAGTCCGTGCTGATCGTCGCCGAGGCGCTGCATGACTCGGCAAGCGCCGATGTCCCGCATCTGATCGGCATGATCGCGGCGGAGCTGGCGAGCGTTTGGTCGGTCGAGGCGCGGTCGGGGCTTCTTAGCCGTTCATCACCGCGATTTGATCTGTCGTCCGCGATGAATTTGCAACCTGAGCAAAAACGCGGTTGACAACCGACGTGTTCGGGCAGAGCAGGGGCTTCGACAGAATTTCGAACGATTGAGAAAACATGTCTCCGCGCAGCCGCGCCGGGAGACGAAGAAAGCCCATGGATACGCTGCAGAATCAAGACCGGCCGGGTGTGCTCGGTCACCCCGGCTACCGTTCTTTTGCGGCGTCGCGCGTTTTTTCTTCGATAGGCTTTCAGTCGGTGACCGTCGCCATGGGCTGGATGATCTATGATCAGACCCATAGCGCCTTTTTCCTCGGCCTGGTCGGCTTCTGCCAGTTTCTTCCCATGGTCATCCTGACCTTCGTCGTCGGCCATGTCGCCGACAGGTTCGACCGGCGCCGCATCGGTCTCGCCTGCCAACTGGTCGAGGCCTTGACCGCTCTCGTGCTGGCCGTGGCGGTCTGGCAGCAGTGGATCGGTCCCGCCGGCATTCTCGCCGCCGTTGCCGTCATGGGTGCCGCCACAGCCTTCGAACGTCCGACAATGGCGGCATTGCTGCCGAATATCGTGCCGCCGTCGTTGCTTCAGGTCGCCATTGCCACCTCGACCTCGATGATGCAGACCGCCTTCATCATCGGCCCGTCGCTCGGCGGCCTGCTTTATGGCGTCAGCCCTGTCGCACCGTTTGCCGTTTCCGCGGTGCTCTACGTCATTGCGAGCATCAACGTCATTTCGATCCGTGTCGAGCGGCAACAGCCGTCGTCACGGGAGCCGATGACGCTGAGTTCTGTTTTTGCCGGCGTTTCGTTCATCAGAAGCCGGCCTGTGATGCTGGGGACGATCTCGCTCGATCTCTTCGCCGTCCTGCTCGGCGGCGCGACGGCACTCCTCCCGATGTTCGCCCGCGATATCCTGCATGCCGGCCCCTGGGGACTCGGCCTATTGCGCGCCGCCCCGGCGGTCGGTGCATTGGTGATGTCGATCTGGCTGGCTCGGCGACCACTGCAGAGCGATGTCGGCAAGAAGATGCTGTTTGCGGTGCTGATTTTCGGCGTCGCCACCATCGTGTTCGCGCTGTCGAGCAATATCATCCTTTCAGTAGCGGCACTGTTCGTCGTCGGTGCGTCGGATACCGTCAGCGTTGTCGTGCGCAGCTCGCTCGTGCAGCTTCTGACGCCGGATACCATGCGTGGCCGCGTCAATGCCGTGAACTCCCTGTTCATCGGCACATCCAACCAGCTCGGCGAATTCGAGTCCGGCATGCTCGCCAGTGTTCTTGGGCCGGTATTGACCGGCATCGTCGGCGGCGTCGGCACCATAGCCGTGGTGTTGCTGTGGATGCGGATCTTTCCGGATCTGACCAAGGTCAAGACGCTCAGGGGCTAGGTGCTCCGATAATCGGACTGATCTGCCGCGCCGTTGTGCAACCCCACATCCCGCAGCAGATGTTCGTTTGCTACGCAAAGCGTATCGCGTTTGCCATTCATTTTTATCGGCGGCTTTCTTTCACGACGACGCCAGCGGATTGATCGAGCCAGGTGCTCGGCAATCCGATGCCTCCAACCATATACATGAGATTTTCTCATCTGTTGCAAACCCGGTGGTTTCCCCAGATAGGACAAATGCACTGAAAATTTTGTCGTGTATAATGAAGCCTCCGATGATTAAACATGCGAGATTTTCATGGGAAAGAGGCCGCTTCCACCCCTGTCGGTGCTGCAGGCATTTTGCGCGATCGTCGAAACCGGCGGCTTTGGTCGCGCGGCTGATAGAATCGGCCAGACGCAGACCGCCGTCAGCCATCAACTTGCGCAGCTGGAGGGGTGGATCGGAGGCAGACTGTTCGATCGGGGCCGGGCCGGGGCGAGGCTGACGCCGTTGGGCGCGCGCCTGCATCCCGCAATTGCGGGGACGATCTCCGAGCTGGAGACGGCGCTCTATCAGGCGAGGGCAAGCGTCTCGGTTCGCAGCGTTGCCGTTTTGGTCTCGCCGGAGTTTTCAAGCCAATGGCTCGCTTCGCGACTGCCGGATTTCTGCCAGCGGCATCCGGATATCGAATTGAAGATGGCAGTCGGTTATCAGCGCCCGGATTTCAAGCCCGGCGGCGCCGATCTGGCGATCTGGCTCGGACGTGCCGAAGCCGGACTTATCGAGGAGGAATTGCTGACGGATGAGGAATTCGTCGTCAGTTCGCCGGCGCTTTCCAAACAATTGCCGCCGCGTAACGCCATAAGGGCCGCCCCGCTGCTGCGCTATACCGGCATGCGCCACACGATATTGGACTGGCAGCGCTGGTATGAGCAGATCACCGGCGGGAGCGGCGAGGCAGATGCGCAGTTTGATATTGTGGCTGCTGTGGAGGATGGGCTTCTGTTCGAGAGCTTTGCGGATATGCTTGACGCATGCCGGGAAGGGCGCGGTTTCGCCCTCGTTCGCAGTTCGCTTGTCGCGCGTGACATCGCCGACGGTAAACTGGTGCGGTGTTTTATCGAGGCCCAGCCCGCCGCAGTCAGCTACAATCTTGTCTATCCGCAGAATGCGCTGCAAAATCCATCGGCGGCGTTGTTTCGTAACTGGCTGCTTTCGCAAGTCCGTTCGGCCGCCTGAGCCGGGGACAACGCGGTCCCGTGTCAATCGCGCAACCTTATCAGACCCGCTTCCGTGGCGGCAAAGCCGAGCTTTCGATAAAAGCCGGTGAGATGCGGTTCGAAATCGACATGAAGCCACTCGGCGCCGCGTTGTCTGGCCAGCATCTTGGCCCTCTCGACCAGGTTGGTCGCGACGCCCCGCCGGCGGAATTCGGGATCGACGCAGGTATCGAGAATAAAGGCGTGGATGCCGCCATCCCAGGCGACATTGACGAAGCCCACCAGTCTCATGCCTGCGAACGCGCCGACATGAGCGAGGCTTCTTGCGAGGATCGGCGAGAAATTGCGTGAGGAAGGATCGTGCCACGCGTTCGCCCAGAGCGCGTTGAGCGCTTCGTTTCCGGGATTTGGGTCATCCCTGTATTCTATGTCCATAGGCATCTCTGAGGCGGACGCTCGATTGGGCAATGGTCGGAAAAACTGCGCGCCCTATGTCGGATATAGTCGTGGCCGATCGTCATTCTAACGTGAGCATAGAACAGAGGAGGCTGACATGTCCTATGTGGATGGTTTTATCGTTGCCGTGCCGAAAGACAAGATGGAGGCATACAAGGTGCTGGCGCGCATGGCCGGCGAGGTCTGGAAGGAATATGGGGCTCTCAGCTATGTCGAGGCCGTCGGAGACGATGTGCCCTATGGCGAACTGACATCCTTCCCCCGCGCGGTGCAGGCAGCCGAGGATGAGGTCGTCGTCTTTTCGTGGATCACCTATGAATCCCGGCAGAGCCGAGACGAAATACTGGAAAAGGTCATGGCCGACCCACGCTTGAAGAATGGGATGGAGAACATGCCGTTCGATGGCAAGCGCATGATCTACGGCGGCTTCAACATCTTCCTCGAGATGTAGCCTGTCGGCCGCCGGACTTGACTTTCCGGCTGTTGCGGCCGACCTGATGCGGATCGCTGCCATTCTTGCCGGAAGAAGCCATGCCGCAAACCGTCATCACGCTGTCCACCCGTGGCCAGGGACTTTACGAATTCACCGACCCCGCGGCGGATTTCGTCCGTGCGTCGGCGTCGGGTAGCGGCGAAGGGCTTTTGACTGTCTTTGTGCGCCACACATCCTGCTCGTTGCTGATCCAGGAAAACGCCGACCCCGATGTGAAGACCGACCTCAATGCGTTTTTCCGCCGGCTGGTGCCGCCGTCCTCCGATCCCTCTATGCGCTGGATCGTGCATACGACGGAGGGACCTGATGATATGCCTGCGCATATCAAGGCGGCGCTGACCCAGGTGTCGATCGGCATTCCCGTGATGAACGGCCGTCTGACGCTTGGTACTTGGCAGGGCATCTATCTCTTCGAGCATCGCGACCGGCCGCACCGGCGCGAGGTCGTGCTGCATCTTTCCGCCTGAGCTGCCGCGATTTTCGCGTCAGCCGATCGGTAGCCGCCATGAATACAACCTGAATGGTCAATTCGCGTTCGGTTCAGCTTGGCTGACATAACGTGAGTTCAATCCCAAGGGCATCGAGCCGGATATCGGGATTGCAACGATCCGCAGCAAGGATTTGAAGGAGAAACACCCATGACCAATCTTTTCGCCAAGGCAGGCATCGCAGCTCTCATCGCACTCGGCGGCATTTCCGCAACGGCCGTCACCGCATCGGCCAATGATTTCCATCCCGGCATCCAGCAGGTGCGTTACGATCACCACCGCGGCCGTGCGTGCTCGCCGGTGCTAGCAGTTCGCAAGGCCCGCGACATGGGTCTGCACCGCGCCCATATCAACAACGTCACGCCGCGCCGGGTTGTCGTCGAAGGCTTCGGCCGCCGTGGCCATGATCGTGTCGTTTTCGCCAATGTGCCCGGTTGCCCGTTGATCCGCCGTTAACGGCAGCCAGGTGGGAAAGGCCGCGTTTTCCACATCTATTCGATAGTTTCGAAGTCGCCTCCACTCGGGAGGCGGCTTTACTTTTTTACATTGTGCTATGATAAGGCATCTGGCGTCGTTTTAGCGTTCATTGTACCTGATTAGCGGATGAACGGCTGATTCTGAGCTTGTTCAGCATCGCGCCGTTACTTCTCGGGCACTCGCTCAGCACATGTTGCAGGCATGAGAGGGAAGCCCTTTGCTGTATGGAGGACACAATGAGACAATTGCTGGCAAAGTTGGGGGTAGCCGTCGCCATCGCAGTTACCGCACTGTCGGTCACGGCGGATTTTGCCGCCGCACAGGGGGTGGATATCTATGTCGGCCCCGGCCGTCATCGGCCGCCTCCGCCGGAATACGACAATCCGCCGCCGCGCTTCGACCGCCGTCGTGGCTGCGATCCGCGTGAAGCGTTGGATGTCGCCCGCAGTTATGGCCTGCGCCGTGCCCGCGTCGTGGATGTGACGCCGCGCCGCGTCATCGTCGATGGCTTCGGTCGTCGCGGTCCGGATACGATGATGTTTGCCAATGTTCGCGGCTGCCCGATGCTGGGCCGCTGATCGGAAAAGCGGGCGCATATTGCGCCTGCCATTCCATATTTGACCTTTTCGCCTTTTGGCGGGGGCCGCGGAACCGCCCTTTGCTCGATTCTGATGAATCCGAGCGAAGGGCGGTTCTGTTTTCAACTACTGCTGGATCGCGTAGGTGATGCTGACCGAAGCATTGTACTCGTTCTCGCCGGTTGCGACGGGAACGGCCTTGTCCATCGGGGCCGCGGCCATTGCCTGGCGCATATATGGCTGAGGCGGAGCGGCAATGCCGCCTTCGTGGATCGCGATGACCCGGCCGAGCTTGACGCCGGCGGCATCCGTCAAGGTCTTTGCCTTGGCGGCAGCATCGGCCACTGCCTTCTTGCGGGCTTCCTCAAGCGCGGCATCCGGCTTGTCGTTGGTGAACTGGATGTCGCCGCCCTGGTTGATGCCGAGCTTGATCGCCTGGTCGAGCAGCGCACCGAGCTTGGAGAGATCGCGCACGCGAACGGTAAGGCCGTTCGTCACCTGGTAGCCGTTTAGAACCGGCGGCTGCGCACGGCCGTCCTTGTCGTTCGGATAGGTATATTGCGGCTGAATGGAAAAACCTGACGTCTGAAGGTCACGCTCGGCGATGCCGATATCCTTCAGCGTTGCAAGCACAGCGCCCATAGCCTTGTTGTTCAGGTCGAGCGCGTCCTGAGCGACCTTCGCCTGCTGAACGACCGCCAGCGTGACCACCGCCATATCCGGCGCGACTGCCGCATGTCCCTCACCGGTGACGGTGATGACGGCTTCGTGCGGCTTTGCATCCTCTGCGAAGGCGCCGGCGGCGGGCACGAAGAAGGCAGCGCTGACAAGAGCGGCAAAAACAAAATCTCTGGTTTTCGTCAGTGGCATGGTTCGTTCCTTGGTTGGTGTTTCCTCGGGATTCGCTTTTGCGGATTGATTGTGAAGGTATTGCGGCAGTCCCTTGTGGGAAAAGAGAAATTGGGCTAGAGCCAAGTCGGCTTCCGGGGAACCATTGCTCCGGTGCTGTAAGCGCGACGATTTTCTCTCGTGCCGGGCCTGTAGCTCAATGGTTAGAGCCGGCGGCTCATAACCGCTTGGTTGGGGGTTCGAGTCCCTCCGGGCCCACCACTTAATCTAGTTCGTCACGAACGATGATTTTTTCGTCAATACGATTGCGCCAGCGTGCATTGTTTTCATTGCGGAATTGGCACTGTAGCCCTTCCCAAGCCACTGAATATGTCCCTCCATGGTTACATCAAGCGGGACGCATGCTGCACGAGCCCAGATTCGCCGCCGCATAAGTCTGGATTTAGTCCCGCCCGTCGCGAAAGGGCGTTCTGTTAGTGAAAAAGTCATCTCTGCATCCTAGCGTTGTTCGCAGCAGTGGCCACCGCGGATGCGACAAGATGCCTGAGCATAATCACCTGAATCTTTATGTCGACGACTCTGGCAGCCGGGTCGTCAAAAGGCATCCTGGAGACAATCCTCGCTTTGATTACTTTGCTTTGGGTGGCCTTGTCATACTGGACGAACATAAGCCTGCTGCGCAGGCTCTGTACGATGATTTCTGTCAGAAATGGAAAATCACCGTCCCTTTGCATTCTGTGAAAATTAGGCACAGCAAAGACGACTGGCGTATGCTCCGCGATCCGACTTTCGACAAAGAGGCATTTTTTAGCGATCTCCACGCCATGATGCGTGTCCCTGGCCTCTATGGGATAGCGTCCACGGTTCATCGCCCAGGTTATTTGAAACGCTACAGCGAGGTGTATTCCGACAGTAAGTGGCTTCTCTGTAACACGGTTTTCCCTATCTTGATCGAAAGGGCGGTCAGGTATGCAATCGAGCTCGGGACTAAGCTTCGTATACATGTCGAGAGATCAGGTGAGTCCGAAGATCGGCTGATCAAGCGATACATCGAAGAGCTGAAAAGTAAAGGCATGCCCTTTAATCAGGAGACCTCAGAAAAATATAAGCCACTAACCGCGGATGACTTCGCGGCGACAATCTGTGAATTGGAGTTTAAGGACAAGCGAACGCGGCTCCTGCAAGTGGCTGACCTTTTATTATATGCTATTGCTAGAAGTCGCTATGAACCCACCTATCGGGCTTATCAGGCGATGATCGCAGACAAGATGCTTATCGATTGCCTATTCTCAGCTGAGGATGCAATTGCGAGGGGTTCGAAGTTTTCGTGTTTTGATTTAATTGAGACGCCGACTGACAAACTAGAGAGTTGCATTCTCAATTCAGAAGACGTATAAAGTTCTTGGGCCTAGCCCCCTGGGTCTTCCAACGGAGGCCGCCACGATGCTCTGAGCAAACGCTTGGGGCATTTTTGGTTTTTGAGCTTCAGCGCAGAAATGGTTCGCCCGCATGTAAGCCTTAACATTTGGCTTGGCTCAGGTTCGTCACCTACGTTGGTATTTTAGCCCAACAATTGAACCGTCAGTCATTATTTCTATTGCAAATTTGGCTTTAGAACTTATTTCGCACCACCTAAGGCGTGCCAGTGAACATCAAGATGTAGCATTGGCACTATAAGCTTGACGCGCCTCAGTCAGCGCTTCGTCGGTGTTCAATCTGATTGTAGGCATAGTTGAACCTCATGTCTCAGCACTTCCTTCCTGCTGCCGGATCATTCCATCCCTCAGTGATCGCCTTAATACGATCAGCCCTTCCCGGATAGGACTTCGAGGGCCGCTCGGCCAGGATGTGGACCGCGCCGAGTGTGGCATCAAGACTCATCTTCGAAAGACGCATTGCCGCTCCAGCGAAACGGTCCGCTGCCAATTCCTTCATTGGATCGGCCGACGTTTCCAGATGGTGACAGTAATGGTGTCCAAGCTCGTGGGCGATCACCATCATAGCGCCTCCGTATCCGATCTCCCGGGAGAGCGTCCGGTCATAGACGATGATACGGTTCCCGTCTTGAACCGTCGCGATGGCATTCCCACCGAGGGATGCGTTCATCGGGTAGATGTTGCATCCATCTTTCACATCGAGACCGACCGCATCACAGAGATCGAAGAACATGTCCGTGTAGTCTTCGAATGCGGGCTCGGCGATGACGTCCTGGTCGCCCACTGGCATGTGGAGGGCCGGGCTATCTCTTCCTAGATGCAGTAGGACGCCGTCTTGAGCGGCTGCATTCATGGTCGCAAATCCCAGCTGTTGGTTTTCACGCGGAACTGAGCCGGTTTTTCCACCGAGAAGTGAGCCACCTCTGAGTATGGTTTTCTGATCAGGCTTTGGTCAATGGGTTGGTCTTTTCTCCTCTCTTTTGGGCTGCTGCAGCCGAGCTGGCTTTGAAGCGGAAGCTATCGTTCCCGGTTTCCAGGATATGGCAACGATGGGTCAGGCGGTCGAGCAGAGCCGTGGTCATCTTGGCATCACCGAAGACGGTCGCCCATTCGCTGAAGCTGAGGTTGGTAGTGATGATGACGCTGGTGCGCTCATAGAGCTTGCTCAGCAGATGGAAGAGCAGCGCACCGCCTGAGGCACTGAACGGAAGGTATCCGAGCTCATCGAGGATCAGCAGATCGAGGCGAACCAGCGTCTCAGCAATCTGGCCTGCCTTGCCTTTGGCCTTCTCCTGTTCGAGCGCATTGACCAATTCGATGGTCGAGAAGAAGCGGACCTTTCGGCGATGATGCTCGATCGCCTGGACACCAAGGGCGGTCGCGACATGTGTTTTTCCTGTGCCCGGCCCGCCGACGAGCACGATATTCTGCGCTCCGTCCATGAACTCGCATCGGTGCAGTTGGCGCACCGTCGCCTCGTTGATCTCGCTGGCTGCGAAGTCGAACCCGGAGATGTCCTTGTAGGCCGGGAAGCGAGCTGCCTTCATGTGGTAGGCGATCGAGCGAACCTCGCGCTCGGCCATTTCGGCTTTCAGCAACTGGGACAAGATCGGCACGGCCGCATCGAAGGCTGGAGCCCCTTGCTCGATCAGGTCGATGACGGCTTGGGCCATGCCATACATCTTCAGGCTGCGCAGCATGATGACGACGGCTGCGCTGGCAGGATCATGACGCATGACGGCCTCCTGCGGTCCGCAGGCGCAAACCATCGTAGCGTTCAACATCAGCCTTGGGTTCACGCAACAGCGTGAGCGCCTGTGGCGTATCAACGTCGGGACCATCGATTGTCTTGCCATCGATCAGCCGATGCAGCAGGTTCAAGACATGCGTCTTGGTCGCCACGCCTGCATCCAGGGCCAATTCCACAGCCCTGACAACAACTTGTTCGTCGTGGTGAAGTACAAGAGCAAGGATATCGGCCATCTCACGATCACCGCCGGAGCGGCGGAGCATCTGGTCCTGAAGTTGCCGAAAGGCCAACGGTAATTCCAGGAAAGGCGCACCATTACGCAGGGCACCGGGCTTGCGCTGGATGACCGCAAGATAATGCCGCCAGTCATAAATCGTACGTGGCGGCTTGTCGTGGCTACGTTCAATGACCCGCTCATGCTCGCATAGGATATTGCCTTCTGCCGCAACGACCAGTCGCTCGGGATAGATCCGCAGGCTGACAGGCCGGTTGGCAAACGATGCAGGCACGCTGTAGCGGTTCCGCTCAAAAGTGATCAGGCAGGTGGGCGAGACGCGCTTGCTCTGCTCGACGAAGCCGTCAAACGCGGCAGGGAGCGCCATCAATGCCGGGCGTTCTGCCGACCAGACGTCCGCGATCGTGCCGGGCAAGGTGCCGTGTGCTGTGTCGCGCCACAGGTCCTGGCAATGCTGTTCCAGCCAGGCATTCAATGCCGCCAGATCCGGAAAGTCAGGCATCTGTTGCCACAGTCGCGGTCGGGCATCCTGGACATTCTTCTCGACCTGACCCTTCTCCCAACCCGCGGCGGGATTGCAAAACTCAGGCGCAAAGACGTAGTGGTTCGTCATCGCGAGGAAACGGATATTGACCTGCCGTTCTTTGCCACGACCGACACGATCAACCGCGGTCTTCATGTTGTCGTAAATGCCGCGACCAGGTACTCCGCCAAACACGCGGAACCCGTGCCAGTGGGCGTCGAACAGCATCTCGTGCGTCTGCAGCAGGTAGGCTCTGACCAGAAACGCTCGACTGTGCGATAGCTTGATGTGTGCGACCTGAAGCTTGGTGCGCTCGCCGCCGATCAAGGCATAATCTTCACTCCAATCGAATTGGAATGCTTCGCCTGCACGGAAAGACAGCGGAACGAATATGCCGCGGCCAGTCGTCTGCTGCTCAACCCGCCACTCACGGGCAAAGGCGGCGACCCGACCATAGGAGCCGGTAAAGCCGAGAACCACCAGATCGGCATGAAGTTGCTTCAACGTTCGGCGCTGCTTGCGCGACCTCCCGGCCTCGGTCTTCAGCCAGGCCGCCAGTTTGTCGGCAAAAGGATCAAGCTTGCTCGGTCGCTCCGGTACCGTGAACGTCGGCTCGATCGTACCAGCGTTCAAATACTTCGCGATCGTGTTACGCGACAAACCGGTATGCCGACTGATCTCGCGGATCGACTGCTTCTCGCGCAGCTTCATCCGACGGATGATGTTTAAAAGTCCCATGTGGATCACTCCGTTGCCCCCGTCGCTCACCGCGTTGGGGGAAGGTTCACATGGCTCAATTCTCAATGGAAATTATGCGCCTAACCGGCTCAGTTCTGCGTGGAAAC
>NZ_FMAF01000051.1 GCF_900094565.1 Martinezella lusitana | reverse complement strand
TTGACGGCGATGGCGCGGGCGAGCGCCACGCGCTGCTGCTGACCGCCGGACATCTGGTAGGGGAAGCGGGTGGCGAGATGATCGAGCTTGATGAGAGCAAGCATCTCCTTGACGCGCTTGTCGATATCGGGCTTTGCCATGCCGGCGACCTTGAGGCCGAAGGCGACATTGTCGTGCACGGTCATATTCGGAAACAGCGCGTAAGCCTGGAACACCATGCCGATGTTGCGCTGGTTCGGCTTCAGCGGCCGCTGATCCTTGCCGTTGATGGTCAGCGTGCCGGCGGTCGGGGTCTCGAAGCCGGCAATCATGCGCAGCACGGTCGTCTTGCCGCAGCCCGATGGTCCGAGGAAGGAGATGAATTCCCCTTTCTCGATTTGGACTGTGAATTCCTCGACAACGGGCAGGCTTCCAAATGACTTGCTAACGTTGATCAGATCAAGAAATGCCATTTGCCAAATGCGCCAGATGTTTTGCTGCTATGCCCAGCAATTGCTTGTCATAAAACTGTCATGAATTGAACTCTTCCGTCAAGCCGAGTGCCTCCCCGGGCGGGTGTCCGCGCTTGTAACGTCGCATCTCGTATGGCCGCGGCAATGGAAATGACGGAATGTTTCGCGCTTCGCTTATGTGCGTGCCTCGCCCCGGCAAGCGGGGCAAGAACGTTGTCGCTAGGTAGCTGGTGCGCTCTCCGCCGATCAGGCAACTTCCTCTGACAGCCGTTCAAAGATCGGTTTCAGCCGCCGATGGCGTCCGACCGGCGGATGCTCAATTTCGACGACGCGCCCTGATTTCTTCTGTCGTTTCAGCCATTCACGCAGGGTCTCGGCGCTCGTATGGTCAAGATAATGCAGGCGGGCACCCGCGATCCTGATCTTGCGACCCTCGGGAAGCGTTTCCAGCATGTTGAGCAAGGCAGGAACGTCCTTGCATGTCGCCACGCCCACGAGGTCGAGATGGATGCCTTCCTCATCCTCCAACCGGTCGATGGCAAGTTTGCGACGCAGATGCGGAAGGATTTCCAATATGGACAGTGCAAGGCCGAGCGCCACGCCGACGAGCAGGTCCTGAAGTACCACCATCGCCACCGTCGCGGTCCAGATCCCAACGGGAACCCAGCCGTGATGATCGAACAGGTGCCGCACGTGGTGGAGACTGATCAGCCGCCATCCTGTCACCAGCAGCACCGCGGCAAGTGCAGTCAGCGGCACCATCGCGAGCAACTGCGGCAGAAATGCCACCAGTCCAAGGATCCAAACACCATGCAGCACGGCCGATGCCCGGCTGCGTGCGCCTGCTTGAATATTGGCGGACGATCTGACGATGACACCCGTGATCGGCAGCGCACCAAGCAGACCGCAAAGCGCATTGCCGATGCCCTGCGCGAACAACTCCTTGTTGAAGCGGGTTCGCACGCCATCATGCATGCGATCGACGGCCGCGGACGACAGTAGCGTTTCCGCACTGGCGATCACCGCGATAACCAGCGTCGTCATAATGATACCGGGCTCGACCATCCTGGCAAAACCATCGAGTGCCGGCAGCGAAATGCTGTCGATGAGAGAGGACGGCACCTCCACCCTGGTGATCGGCAGCTGCATCCCGACCGTCAATATCGTGCCAGCCGCGACCCCCACCAGAGCCCCGGGCACCAGCATGAATGGCTTCGGCCTGAACTTCTCCCATGCGATCATGGCCAGCAGGGAGATCAAGCCCACGAGTAGGGCAACCGATTCCCGGGTCAGTCCGGAGCCCCACACGCGACCGAGGGTCTGCTCCATGGCGGTGACGTTCTCGATGCCTCCGGCAGCAGGTCTTGCCCCCATCAGCACATGGACTTGGCCAAGAATGATGAGGATGCCGATCCCGGCGAGCATGCCGTGGACCACCGCAGGCGAAATTGCGCGAAACCACGATCCAATCTTCAGGAATCCGGCAAGGACCTGCAGCAATCCCGCCACGATGAGCACCGGCCCGAGCATGGCGGCGCCGTATTGCTCGACGAAGCCGAAGACGATCACGGCTAACCCCGCCGCCGGACCCGACACCTGAAGTGGGGATCCGGCCAAAAGGCCGACGACAATGCCGCCGACAATGCCTGAAATGAGACCCATGGCCACCGGAACGCCTGAAGCCACAGCAATCCCGAGGCAAAGCGGTATAGCAACGAGAAACACGACAAGCGACGATGCGAAGTCTCGCGAAAGAACAGAGCTTGACATCATCGGCCTACTCCGCAGCTTGTGGCATCACATGTGGACGACCACGACCGGTGACTGCGACGGGCAAAGGCCTGTCCTCAATGATATCCGTAAACCGAGCGGCCGCACCGTCATAGACCAGCACTTCCCCGGTCTCGATATCAAAAAACCAGCCATGCAGGGTAATGTCATTGGTCGCCAGCTTGGCCGCGACCGAAGGATGCGTGCGCAGATGGTCAAGCTGGACAACGACGTTTTCCATGGCGATGGCGCGAACCCTTTGGCGCTCGGGCAGATCGGCAGGATAGGCTTCGCAAACGATCGAATGGGCCGCATGGCTGTGTTTCAGCCACGCAGCGACATTCGGCATCGGCTTCAGGAGATCGGGGTGGCAAAGCCCTTTCATGGCGCCGCAGTCGGAATGCCCACACACGATGATATCACGAACGCCAAGTGCGACGACGGCATATTCTATCGCCGATGATACGCCACCATTGGCCGTCGAAAACGGGGGAACGATATTTCCGGCATTCCGGCAGACGAAGAGTTCGCCGGGGCCGGACTGCGTGATCGTTTCGGGCATCACCCGGCTGTCGGCGCAGGAAATCATCAGCGCTTGCGGCTGCTGTCCCTCCTCCGCCAGCTTGCGATAAAGTGCCTGATGGTCTGGAAAGACGGCACCGCGAAAGCTGGAGATCCCTTTAAGCAAATCACCCATTGTCGAGTCCTTGTAATGGGCCGGACGGCAGGCAGGGGGCGTACCCATGCCCGGCGGGTTGGAATGCGCGATCATTTCGCAAGTGCGAGATAGGTGAAGTCGCCGGGAAGAAAATAGCCGACCCGGAATTAGTGTAATCTAATTTATAAAAATCTTGTGAGTGGATTGTGAAATGATTTTAGTCGACGCCCGCTTATCGTGATGGACGTTGAAATCTCAAATTCGTTTCGGTGAAAGTGTCTCTGTGTGAGATCAAGAGAAGCAGGCAATTGTCCGCTCCCGATGAGAATCGAACCATCAGCCCGTGAGAGCTTTATTCACAATTCAGGTGGTTGGTGAATTGGCTGGGCCATCCACAGATTGACGGGAATCCGCCAACAGCCAGTTCACTATTTCTTGCCGAGATGAAGCGTTGCCGCCATATAAGTGCCATGACGCTTGATTCGAAAATATTTGTTGGCCTTAAATCGACTCGTAAGAGGTCTGTCCCGCAGAGTGAACCCAGCGGTCCCAGATGCCAATGGGACGGCTGCGAAAAGAATGGTACGCACCGCGCCCCGGTGGGTCGGGATGCAGAAGGCCTGTATCTGTTCTTCTGTCTTGAGCACGTGAAGGAGTACAACAAGGGCTACAATTTCGCGACGGGTCTATCTGACAAGGACATTGCCCGCTATCAGAAGGAAGCGGCCACTGGCGGCCGTCCGACCTGGGGGACCAGCGTCAGTCAGGCGTCCGAAACTCCGCTCCCGGGCAACGTCCGTTCCGGTTCTGCAAAGGCATTGAATGCCCGCAAAACTGCCGCGCAGCGCAAGGCGCAAAAGGCGGATTTCCTGATACGCAAACTCAAGGTGCTGGAAGCAAAGGCATTTGAGACACTCGGTCTGTCGCCAGCTGCAACGCCGGAGGAAATCAAAAGCCGCTATAAGGAAAGGCTCAAAATGCACCATCCGGATGCCAACCAAGGCGACCGCACTTCCGAGGACGAGCTTCGAGCATCGATCGAAGCGCATAAGATCCTTAAACTGAACGGATTTTGCTGAAAGTCTTCCATCGGCTCTTCTCTATTCGGCGTGTTGAGGTCAGGCGCTTTTGAGCGTGCAAGCGAGGCGTTAAATCGAATGAGCGCAGGATTGGCAGAAAGGCGTGTGTGGGACAGCCTCAAGCCTCTGCTCGCCGATTGGTGTGCCGCACTTCACACAGGTGCCAAAAGTGCCAGCCTCAATCCGGTCCAAAGCCGCTTGGATAGCTAGGAGCTCCTTCTGTCCGGCCTCGCCGAGTTCTTCCAGGACTTCGTCATTATTTCGCTCTATGGCACGATCGTCATCAGAATTGCGAGGCTCCTCGAAATCATGCTCAATCGCGCGGAGGCGGGTTTGCAACTCGCGCCGGCGTTGGTCGAGGAGAGCCCTGTACTTTTCGATATATTGCCTCGACGATGAGGGGGACTGCTTTTGCATGGTCATTCTCCAGTCGGCCTCATATTCGTTACCGACCCTTGTTGTTTCCCGGCTCTAGCCGCTGATCCTGAGCAAGCCAACGATCCGACAGTGAAATACCTATCTTCGCTTTCTTTGTTTATTTGGCCACGAGCTGCAACGCAGGTGCCGTAAACCACCAGCTTGGAAAAAACCTAGCGTATCGCGGGCCCATTGCATTGATCGGAATCAAGGTTACCTGCGGTCAGCTTGGGGCCAAGCACCGTTGGTGCGAGCCAACTTGCGCGGTACTATTTATTTAGGCTTGGTGCGCGGTGCGCCGGAGTTGGAGCGGATCCAAGCTGAGTTGGGTTCCCGTCAGTCCTTTCGAGAGGCTGCTCGTGTGCTTGATACCTTTGTGCCGGCCGAAAGTGCAGCCAACAGCCTTGTCAATGCCCGAATGAACAAGAAGCGTCAGATGCGCTGGTCGCCGATTGGCGCTCATCGGGTTCTACAGGTCCGAGCCGCCGGCGCCGATGGTCGTCTTAAGCAGGCAAAGCTCAGTCTTGCAGCGTAACCCCATCTTTTTTCCACTCCGTACGCCGCGCCAGGCCAGCGTAGAAAGAAATTCGGGAACCTTTTGCCGGAAGCAGCATCTAATGGCTGTTTCAGATGCCGGAGGCGTCTGGAGTTTTCCCACGGTGGATAGGAGACCAACATGTTCAAGCGACTTCTCACGGCAACTGCGATGGCTGCGGCACTTGCAACTGCGGCGCTTGCAGCCGACAAGCCGACGGATCCGCAGATCGCGCATATCGCCTACACGGCTGGCGAGATCGACATCGCCGCCGCCAAGCAAGCTCTCAAGATGAGCAAGAACGCCGAGGTCCGGCAATTCGCCGAGACAATGGAGCGCGACCATACGGCCGTGAACCAAGAGGCGCTTGCCCTTCTCAAGAAATTGAAAGTCAAGCCCGAAGACAACGACACCAGCAAGTCGCTGTCGTCTGCCGCCAAGACGGAACTGGAAAAGCTCTCCAAGCTTCACGGCGCAGCCTTCGACAAGGCCTATGTCGATAACGAGGTGGCCTATCACAAGCAGGTCAACGGCGCGCTTGAGACACTGCTGATCCCGTCGGCTCAGAATGGCGAACTGAAATCGCTGCTGGAGACGGGTCTGAAGCTCTTCAAGGAGCACCAGACGCACGCCGAGCATCTTTCATCGATGGTCAAGTAGGCTCGCCATGCGCCCCCTGCTTCGCATCCTTACCGCGTTGGTATTCGCAGGGCTCGTGCTTGGAGGCCCCGCGAGCGCGGTGGCCGCCAATCACGACATCATCATCGCGCAGATGCAATTCGGCGCGGTACCGCCGTTGCATGTCGGCGACGTGATCACCTGGCGTAATGATGATATATTCCGCCATAGCGTGACCGCACGCGACAAGAGCTTCGACATTGATCTGCCGCCGAAGGCGCAAAAAAGCATGACGGTCAAACAAGCAGGAAAAGTGGATTTCTATTGCCGCTTTCACCCGATGATGACCGGCACGCTTGATGTCCAGCCATAGGTTTGGCGGTGGATGCACGGAATTATGCTGGAGTGATCATGGTTGGCATTCCCACTGCGGCACCGAGGCACGTGCCAGACATGGCAAGGCTCTCCGATGCCGATCTCGTCGTTCATGCCAGGATGGGCGACGAGAAGGCCATACGTGTCCTTGTGCAGCGACACAACCGCCGCCTGTTTCGATCGGCACGTGCCATCGTCCGGGACGACGCAGAAGCGGAGGACATTGTTCAGGCGACCTATGTGCACGCGTTCACCCATCTCGATGCATTTCGCGACGAGGCCCAGCTTTCCACCTGGCTTACCCGGATCGCGCTCAACGAGGCGCTCGGGCGCATACGACGCCGGCAGCGCAACGTCGGTTTGGTGGAGGTCGACATGACTGCAGAATCAGGACGGGGCGCGCTGCTACAATTTCCGACCCCGTTCTCGGTCGATGACCCCGAGGCCGAGTTCTCCCGCGCAGAAGCGCGCCGTCTACTCGAACGGGCGGTCGACAGGTTACCCGACGAATTCCGCGTGATCTTCGTGCTGCGGGACGTGGAGGGAATGAGCACGGAGGAGGCAGCGTCGTATCTCGGCATCAAGCCTGCAACGGCCAAGACGCGGTTGCACCGCGCGCGCAAGATGATGCGGATTGCTATCGAAAAGCAGTTGGTGGGGGCATTCTCTTCGCTGTTTCCGTTCGACGGAGCGCGATGCGTAGCGATGGCCGACCGTGTCGTCGAGCGACTACGGATTGCTCGATAGCTGATCGTCACATGATGACGGCAGGACGTTATCACGCGCCAGTCATCAGGATGTCGGTGATATAAAGTCCAACGGCCACTGGGAACTATGCCGTCATTCATCCTTTGACTGGTTGCCAAGTTCGCAACCGACAGAGCGGACGGAAAACGGAGAGGCGCATGTCCTTGCCGCACCGACCTGGCGTGGCTCGCTGCCGACAATAATGGCCGGGCAGCCATAGTTTGCCCGCTCATTTCCGCGATCGACAACAGGGGAGCGATTAGTTTTCTGTTAGAAGCAGCCCTGCAAGGATCGCCTCCGACTGCATGGGCGGGATCGTCGTCGCGTCCATTGCGGCCACAAGGGGCGCGAGATAGGCCAGCAGGCCAGCCGCGGCCCTAAAGAAACTTTGTGATCGACTTGAATTCGTCGATGGATTGCCGCTTGTCCCGCGGCAGTGCACCGACCGCTTCCTCAAGGCAGTGATCGAGGTGATCCTGAATGAGCGTCCGCTTGGCGTTAACGATCGCCTTCTCGACAGCGGAGAGCTGCTGGGCGATATCAATGCATGGCTTGCCACCCTCGATCATGGCGATGACGCTCTTCAGATGCCCTTCGGCCCGCTTCAGGCGCTTGATAATCTCTGGATGGGTAGCGTGGGTGTGCTCGGTCATATCGTCCTGTATCCCCCTAGTGGGGATTAGTGTCAATGTTGGCCCGGAAGCGCACTTGACTGGGGGTCAAGGGGGCGCAACCCGCAATCTCGACGATTTCAATGATGATGCTCTTCCGGCTCGTGCATCCCGAACGGAAGGACTTCGACTCTGTCACCTGCCGTCAGAACGAGTTCGGCATCGAACTCATGCGGTTCAGCGGGAGCTTCCGCGCTCTGCATTGCATGATGGTCGATCGGGGATGGCAACAGCGGCAACGTTTCGATGACACCGCCTGGCCGTTGGATGTTCACCACCGCCTGGAGATCGCGATCGTGGCTGGCGATCGACAGCCGCATCCGCTCACCGTCGGGGGTATCAATGATCTCGAGAAGCCCGGTCGCCAGCGAGGAGTTGACGGTGAACGGTTCGGGAGCATGGTGATGCCCCTGATCGCCGTGATTGGCGGCCACGGCTGAGGCACCCGCAGTATCGAACTGGATCGTCGCGCTGCCTAGCGGCGCAACTTGAGCATGCAATTCCTCGCGAAGGGCAAGTGCGATGCCATTCGCCTCGGCGAGCGTCTTACCGTTCTCGACCGCGATCGTGACGTCGGCGTGCAGCTTGTGGCCAAGCCATCGAGCTTTGACATCGGTGATCTTGGCGACGCCCGGTACGTGTACGGCCGCATGGCGGACTTCATCTGCAATGCCCAGCTCGACACCGTCAAGGCTCCGGGTAATGACGGCACGGGCCGACTGCCAAACGATGCCGAAGATTGCGATCGTAATCAGAAGCCCGATGATCGGGTCGGCAAGCGGGAAGCCCAGGTAGACGCCGATCGCGCCCAGAACGACGGCCAGGCTCGTGAGACCATCGGTTCTGGCGTGATAACCATCGGCGATCAGGGCGGCACTGTTCATCGCACGGCCGATCTTGATGCGGAAGATCGCAACGATTTCATTTCCAAGGAAACCGATGATGCCTGCAGCGGTGACCCAGCCAAGTTGTGTGATCGGCTGTGGGTGGATCAGACGATTGACTGCCTCATAGCCGGCCACGATAGCACTGAATAGGATGATGAGGACGATGAGCATCCCCGCCAGATCCTCGACGCGGCCAAGCCCGTAGTTGAACCGGGCTGTCGCCGGTCGCCGCACAAGCACGAAGGCAATCCAAAGCGGAATGGCGGTTGTCGCGTCGCCGACATTGTGGATGGTGTCGGCAAGCAAGGCCACCGAACCGGAAATGAAGACGACGATCAACTGTAGGATCGCGGTGATCGCGAGGATCACGAAAGACCACTTGATTGCCCAGATGCCGCGTTCGGATGTCGCGATGCTTGGGTCGACCACCCCGTGGGTATGGCCGTGCCCCCCACCCTCCCCATGCGAGTGGCCATGGGCGCCGTGTCCATGCCCTTGGAGCACATCAGCGCCTCCGAAAGCGAGCCATTCCTTGATAGTCGTGAACATGAAAGCCTCGTCGTCAGATCCAATCCATACGGGATAGCCCCGCAGCGTATTCGGCTTCTTCCTATCCCCCTGGATAGGATCAGGCAAGTGAACTGCATCCGCCTGCAGTTAACTGCCGTGCTGGGAATAGATCGGGCCAAACAGCACCGTTGTCGTTGGTGCCGCTTTTGCATCCACGACCGGCGTGACTTTGCTTGCCTTCTTCCTCCTTCTAGCGGCAATTCTGGTGTCTTTCTCGCGCGTCTACATCGGTACGCACTATATCAGCGACATCATGGGTGGCGCGCTGACGGGGATTTTCGCGGCGATCATCGTCAAAACCCTCTACAAGCCGGAAACCCGTGTCGATCGCTTTATCACCAGCATTCTCTAGACTCACAAGACCTCCTGCCCGGAGTTCGCACTCTACCGGCTCGTTCCGGAAGCCAAGCTTCCACAAAAGAGCGGAAAGCTTTGAACACCGGCGTAAGGCATCGTGCCAAGAATCCCTCCGACGGAAGTACTTGTTGCGACCAACAGGCGCGGGGATTTCCTCCGTGCAATCTAACACATTCACGAATGACGAAGACTGATCTTGTCCAAGGCCGACCTGAGACCCCGCGCAAGCTTGGTTACATCGTCGTTTGCTCAGAAATACATGAAAAACAGCCGAGGCTCGTTGTCGCGTAAAAAATGAGCGCCAACGCCTATGCTCGGCTTGCCGGCGATAACTTTGCGATCCCGTCTACTGTGTTCAGTCACCAATGGTGCGATTTGCATTGCCACGCCATTCGCGATAGAGGCTCACATTCGCCCGAAGCCGCTTCAGCCGTCGCAGCGTTGTGAAGCACGGGCACCAACATCGCGACGCGAACATCAGATAGGGGACCCCATGAGCGACCAGAACGACGATTATGTGTACGATGAGGCCACCGGTGAATGGCGGCCAGCCTCCGAGATTGCCGCAGAGGCTGCAAAGGCATCAATGGTTCGCGATGCCGCCGGCAATGTTCTTGTCGATGGAGACAGTGTTGTGCTGGTCAAGGACCTGAAGGTCAAGGGAGCCGGCCAGACGTTGAAGCAGGGCACTGTCATCAAGTCGATCCGCCTCACCGAAAATCCGGAGGAGATCGACTGCCGGCACGACGCCATCAAGGGCTTGGTCCTGCGCACGGAATTCGTACGAAAGCGCTGATGATCGCGCCCGCTTGTCGGCGGCATCTCGTTTAGCTACCGCGTGGGTGCAATGACAGAGTGGACATCCTCCCCCTGCCGTACGGTTCATTCCGTCATGCAGAACGGAGGAGTGCCTCGATTTCGGCTCGCGCGGGCATGGCGGGCGCTGTGCCGGGGCGCGTCACTGCAATGCCGGCCGTCACTGACGCAAAGCGCACGGCGTCAATCGGCGCGCGGCCTTCGGCAAGGGCTGCCGCAAAGCCGCCGAGAAAGGCGTCCCCCGCCCCGGTCGTGTCGATCACCTTGCCCGCGGCAACAGCCGGAATGAATTCGCTATGGCCTGCTGTTCGATAGAGCGAGCCTCGCCCGCCGAGCGTGATAATTGCCGTCTTCGCGCCGCGCTGGAGAAGCGTTTCGGCCGCCCTCACCGCCTGCTCCTCGGTGTCGACCGGATGGCCGACGATACCTGCGGCCTCGACCTCGTTCGGGACGATGAAGTCACATAACGGATAGATATTATCGGGGATCACCTGTGCCGGCGCAGGATTGAAGATCGTCGTAACGCCAGCCTTCTTCGCGATCGTGAGACCGTGGATGGCGGCTTCGATCGGCTGTTCGAGCTGGGTCATGAATATAGCGGCGGCTTCGATCTCCGCCCGGTTGGCGTCGACGTCTTCAATGCCGATCAGGCCGGCCGCGCCGGGTGCTACGATAATGGCGTTATCGCCATTGTCCTCGTTGACGAAGATGAAGGCGGCACCGGTCGACACGCCGTCCATGCGCATCACATTGGCCTTCACGCCCGCCGCCGCGTAGGCCGCAAGTGCCATGTCGCCGAAGGGATCGTTGCCGACGCGCGAGATGAAGGTGACCTGGCCGCCTGCTTTCGCCGCAGCAATTGCCTGGTTCGAGCCTTTGCCACCGGGGCCGAGAGAAAAGCCGGAACCGATCAGAGTTTCGGCGATATGCGGCAGGCGCTTGGCCTTATAGGCGGTATCGGCGGCGAAGATGCCTAAAATAACAATGGTCTTTCTGTCACTCATCGCGCCACCTCGTTAGCTGGAATGACACCCTTGGTGAGAATGAAGCAGCCGTAGAATCGCATCTCTCCAGTTGCGATAACGCAATAGGCCTTGCGGGCAATGTCGTAGAAAGCCATCCGCTCAATCGGATACATGGGCGCCGCCTTGTTCTCTACACGATCGACCACGGCCTGCACCTCCTGTTGCACGTCCGGAATTTCGTCCGGTTTGCCGATGACTTCCATGCGGCCAACCGATGGCTGCAGCGGCGTGTCGAGCGGGAAGACCGAGAGGATCGCCTCGATCGCCTTTGGTGCGGGCGTGTTCTCCATTGTCAGAAGGTGACCGAGTAGCGAGTGCCGTGCGACGGAATCCGAGGGGAAATTCGTGTCGGAAACGACGAGGTAATCACCATGGCCCATGTTGGACAGCGCCTGGAGAATATCGCCATTGAGTTCTGGCCTGATACCTTTGAGCATTGATTGTTTACTCCTGTTGGGGGCTCTTCGGGCCTTCTGTCGGTTGATCGCCGGCTTGGTCGGGCGGCGGAGGCGCTGTCGACCCGCGGATGACAAGCGAGGCGCTCAAGGCTTCATCGCCGGGTTCTAGTGCCTTTTCGAGCAACAATTCGACGGCGCGCCTTGCCAGCTGGTCCGTCGGCTGGCGCACGGTCGTCAGGCGTGGCACGACAAGATTGGCGAGATGGATATCATCGAAACCAGCAATGGAGAGGGCGCCCGGCACATCGAGGCCAAGGTCGCGCGCTGCACGAAGCACTCCGATCGCCTGCTGGTCGCTCGCGGCGGCGATAGCTGTTGGCCGCATGTTGGGCGGCTGGGCAAGAAGCCGGCGCGCGATGACCTCGCCAGATTCGTAGTCGAACCGACCGGAAAATATTTCCAGCTCGGCCTTGGCATCCAACGCGCGGATGCGGTCCACAAAACCCTCCCGGCGCGCGCGCCCGGCCTCTGTATCGGCCGGACCCGCAATATAGGCGATGCGGCGATGACCGAGTTCGTAAAAATGATCGGCAACGAGCGCGGCCGCCTCGGCGTGATTGATGGAGATCAGCGGAAAATCGGCAAAGCGGCGATCGAGCGACACGATCGGCACCTTGGTTTTCACATGCGCGGAGTGGCTAACATTCGCCGCGACAATAATGATGCCCCGCACAGAACGATCTAGAAAGGCCGAAATGTGGCTTTGCTCGGCCTCGCGGTCGTTGTGTGAACTCGCCAGCATCAGCGAATGGCGGTACTCAAAGGCCGCGCGTTCTGCACTGGCCGCCATTTGCGAGAAGAACGGGTTGGTAATATCGGGAACGATCAGCCCGATCACATCCGTCGTGCTGGTGCGCAGCGCCCGGGCCATGACATTCGGTCGATAGCTGAGCGCATCGATCGCATCTTGGACCCTGTCGCGCAGCGCTGTCTTGACGGAAAGCTCGCCGGCAAGCACCCGCGACACCGTACCCACCGAGACACCCGCCCGCATGGCGACATCCTTGACTGTGGGTATCTTGTCCATGTGCAAACACTACCGCCGCTATTTCACTGCGCCGGCTGTCATGCCCGCGATGATGTGCTTTTCGAGCAGGATGCCGACGAATACAAGTGGCAAGATCCCAGCCGTAGAAAGCGCCGCCATGGACCACCAGTTAATCCCCTGACTGCCTGTCTGGCTGGCGATCATGACCGGCAGCGTATTCGTGTTTGTCGACGTCAGTAGGGCCGCGAAGAAATATTCGTTCCAGCACAGGATCAGGGCGAGGATGAAGGCCGCGACCATACCCGGCGCCACCAGCGGCACGATGATGCGGCTGAACGCGCCCCAGATTGATAGGCCGTCGACGAGTGCCGCTTCCTCGAGTTCCACAGGAATAGTCGCGAACTGGTCACGCATGATCCAGATGACGATCGGCAGAACCATCAACGTGTAGACCGCAATCAGTCCGCCAAAGGTATCAAGAAGCGCAAGCTGCTTGTAGAGGACCAGAAATGGCAAGGCCAGAACGACCGGCGGCATGATGAGCTGCGACAGGAAGAAAAAAGATATGTCGGAATTGCGCATATGCCCGAATTTATAGGAGAAGCGGCTGAGCCCATAGGCGGCAAGCGATCCAAGGAAGACGGCAAGCGCCGAGGCGGTCCCCGAAATCAGGGCGCTGTTCCACAGCCGGTGCATGAACTCGTCGCGAACGGTCGAAGTCTGGGTGAGCGCGTCGGGCGAAAGCCCAAGAGAGCGCCAGCCGAGCCAGCTCGGCGTGAAGTCGTACCAGGGCACGATATTGCCCTTCATCACATCGGGCGCAGTCTTGAACGAGGTCGAAATCGTCCAGAAAAGCGGAAAAAGGCTAACGATCGCCCAGGTCACCAGAAGGCCATAAACCACAAAGCGCATTGCCCACCAGCGAGCGCGCTGGCGGCGGGCGAATTTGTCGAAGTCGATTGCAGCCATCAGATTCTCCCCGTCATGCGCTTGACGATGCGGTCGGAAATATTGATCAGCGTTGTCATGCCAATGACGATTATTACCAGGTAGACGAGCGCCAGAAGCGTTCCATAACCCACGTTCGAACGGTCGCGATACTCGCGATAGATGAAGCTGGTAACGGAATCCGTGGCGCCGCCCGGGCCGCCGGCCGTGACCGTGATGATGATGTCGGCGAGCTTGAGCTTGAAGATGATGCGGATCATGACCGCCGTCACCGAAACCGGCAGCATCAGCGGGAAGATGACTTGCCAGAAGCGCTGCCATTTCGTTGCGCCGTCGACTTCTGCAGCCTCCAGTACTTCGCGCGACAACGACTGCAGGCCGGCAAGAAGCATGATCATCATGAAAGGAATGAACGTCCAGGCATCCATGACCATGATCGAAAGCTTGGCGGTCAGCGGATCGCCGAAGAAGGACGGATTTTCCCAGCCGAGCCACCGGGCAAGCCGAGCAATTGGCCCGAAGCGTGTCTCCAGCATCGATTTTCCGACCATCCAGCCTACCGCAACGGGTGACAACATGAGCGGGAGGAGAAAGGTCACACGCCAGAATTTGCGAGCAACGATCTCCTGGCTCAGCAGCAGTGCCAAACCAAACGCGATCGCATATTCAACCACGATCGCACGGGCATAATAGAGCATGTTGATAAGCGCATTGAGATAAAACGCATCCCCCAACATTTGACGCAGATTATCCAGCCCGTTGAATTGCCGTCCTGTCGGCGAAGCCAGGTTCCAGTCGGAAAATCCGACCCAAAGCGCAAAGAAAAGCGGGAAGACCACCATGGACACGACAAAAAGGGCGGCCGGCAGCACGAACAGCGCCTTCTTTCCCGCCTCGCCGTGAATGACGACACGCGTCGCGCAAAGGACCGCTGCCCAGATAAAGTAGGCGTAGAGCACAGGCCGCCAGTTTTCGAAGCCCAATTGCGTCCAGCCGAGGTCATGGGATGACTGAAGCATAAACGAGGCGGCAAGCCAGGCCGCGCTCACCCACAGGGCTGCATAACCCCAAAAACGCCGGCTCGCCGAAATCGAGCCGGTTTCGACCGTATGCAACAGGTCGCCTTCCATTGTCGACATGATAGTCCCCGTCAAGCCATTCGAAGGCCGACGGAACGCGATGTCCCGCCGGCACAATCACTTTTACGAGATCAGAGCCCGAGGCTCGCGCGATACAGTTTCAGCTGCTTGTCGCGGCCGATCTGATCGGTGATCTTTTCCCAGGCGGCGGCAATGGCGTCCGCCGTTTCCTGGGCCGACTTGTACTTGCCACCATAGCCTTTCGCCAATTCGTCTTCCGCAACGGAATAGTATTGGAAAATGCCCGGGATACGCGGCTCAACAGCACGGTTCGGGTGGTTATAGGAGCCGAATTGCGACTTTAGATAGTTCGAAATGTAGTCGCCCTTGTAGCCCGCGGCGACCCATTCCTCGATCTTGGACTGGCTGTTGCGGTGCACCTGGAAGCCGGACGGATACATGGCCGTCCATATCGCCAGGTCCTTGCCGCCCAGATGGGCGGCGGCGCTCCAGGCAGCGCGGTGTTTCAGCTTGTCGCTTTCCACGCGGGCCATAACATAAATGCCCCATCCGAGATAAGCACAGTTCGGCGCGTAATTCACGCCATCCTTTGCCTTCACCCATTTGCCCGCCTTGCGGTCGTACACGTCCTCGGAGCCGGGCAGAATGTCGAAAGCAGCAACCTCGCCGACTACCGATGTGTCGGATGTGTTTGCCTGCTGGCCGATATCGCCCCACCAGGTGACCATGGAACCAGTGCCGGCGAGGAACTGCTGGAACCCGGTCGTGCCCGGATCGGCGTTGATCTGGTCGGTGGGTTCGTAAGATAGGAGGTCCATCGCTTCCTGAATAGCGCGGACCCAGCCAGGACTATTGACGAGCGGCTTCATGTTTTCCGGGTCGAACAGCCAAGCCGGATCGCCCGGCATCTTCACATAGGCGGTTGCCCGGTCTTCCAGGAAGTAGAAACCAAACCCACCCCATCCTTTGTACGGGTCGAGGTAACCATATGCCGGGCCGGCCGACAGCGGATCCTTCTTGCCTTTCAGAAATTTGGAGACTTCTTGAACCTGGGCCCAAGTCTTCGGAACGCTCCACTCACCAGAATGGCCTTCGTCCTTCCAAGCCTTCGCAAGGGTCTCGTCTTTGAAATAGTCAGCGCGGTAGTTGAAGTTATGACAATCGCCGTCAATCGTCACGCGATAGGTCTTACCGTCCCAAGTTCCGACAGGAGGCTTCAGATAATCGACGTAGTCGTCAATATCGATCTGCTTCTTTACCCAATCGGGCATCTCGGACAGCAGGCCCTTGCCGGCCGTATCACCCTCGAAGGGCGCCCCCATTTCAAGAATGTCGAAATCGACGGTGCCGGTGGCGATCGACTGCTGCAGGCGGGCATTATAGTCGGCTTGGGCGAGGTCGATCCAGTTGATCTTGGCGCCGGTATAGGCCTCCCATGGCTTCAGGAAGCCGCGGAACAGGAAATTGTGGAGGTTCTGGTTGTTGAGCCCCATGAAGGTCAGCTCAACGCCGGCAAACTCGCCCTGCTTGACATTGGCCTTGGTTGGCCCAAGACAAAGCTCACCGACCTTCTGCCAGTCCGCGTCCGTAGGTGCGCCCTTGCCTACGCCTGGAATCTTTAGAATTTGTGCGCGGACGTCATCGGCGGCAAACGCCGGAGCCGGCAATCCGCCCATGACGCTGGAAACACCCATCAGCGCGGCAGCGCTCGCCGTGCCGCGCAGGACATCACGACGGCTTGCCTGACGGCGCATTAATGCATCGTATACTTCGAGTTTCATGTGTTCTCCTCCATTTTATCCCCGGTGATCTGCCCGCCGGATGAGGCGGAACCAGTCGCGAAATTTACACTGGTCTCCTACAGAACTATCTGTTAAGCAAAGAAATGAAACGTTTCATCGTTTGCGTGTGACACCGCTCCTCTCGGTCTCGATGGTAAGAATTAGACAGTGGCGGTAAAATGTCAATCGAAAATGAAACGTTTCATGGAGGGGAAATTCCGCGAGATTTCGGAAACGCGGTGCGGGCGGAGTCTGCCTGGCCGCGGATGAAAAAAGCGTCGAAAGAATGGGAGAATGCCTCGGTATCAGCCTTCGAGAACAGGCTTTGATGGGGCAGAAGGGAGCGAGATGGCTGAAGTTAAGGTATCTGGGGCGCAAAAAACCTATGGCGCCATGAAAGTCCTTCACGGGATCGACATCGAAATCGATGATGGCGAATTTGTCGTGCTCGTCGGCCCGTCTGGCTGCGGCAAGTCGACGTTGCTGCGGATGGTGGCGGGACTGGAAAGCATTACGGGCGGCACGATTTCAATCGGCGGCCGCGTCGTTAACAACATGCCCCCTAAGGATCGCGACATCGCGATGGTATTTCAGAGCTATGCGCTCTATCCGCACAAGACAGTGGCGGAAAACATGGTCTTTGCACTACGCCTGCAGAAGCAGCCGGCAGACGTCATCAAGCAGCGCCTCCAAGCCGCTGCCGAAACGCTCGATCTCGTGCCTTATCTCGACCGCTATCCGCGTCAGCTTTCCGGCGGCCAGCGCCAGCGTGTCGCCATGGGCCGGGCAATCGTCCGCTCGCCGCAAGTCTTCCTGTTCGACGAGCCGCTATCCAACCTCGACGCTAAGCTGCGCGTACAAATGCGCAAGGAAATCAAGGAACTGCATCAGCGGCTCAATACGACGACCATCTATGTAACCCACGACCAGGTGGAAGCCATGACCATGGCTGACAAGATCGTGGTCATGCAGGGCGGCCATGTCGAGCAGATCGGCACGCCGCTCGACCTCTACGACTGGCCGAACAACACGTTCGTGGCGACCTTCATCGGCTCGCCGTCCATGAACCTCATGAAGGGCAAGTACAAGGCCGATGGGCACGTCTTTGTTTCCGAGACCGGTGACGAGATCGCTCTTGGTTTTGCTCCCGCTGCCACTGACGGTCAGGCAGTCCAGCTCGGCGTTCGTCCAGAACATCTGCAGCTCGGCGAAGCCGGCCTGAAAGCAACAGTGAATGTGACGGAGCCAACCGGCCACGAAACCATGGTCTTCCTGCGCTACGGCAATAGCGAACTGGTTGCGGTCTTTTCCGAACGGCACGATTTCCGTCCTGGAGACGAAGTCACCATTGTCCCGCGCGTCGGAAAGCTACATCTCTTCGATGCACAGTCAGGCCGAACATTACGGCAGTAGCGCTTCAATGTTTAGAGCGACGTAAAGGCCCAAGGTCACGCACCTGCCGGAGAATCTCCGAGCCAGCTCAGTTGGTGGTTAGCATACTGACCACCGTTGCAGTCGCGCGATGGCAAGGTCCGAGGCGTCGCTGAAGCCGAAGCCTTTCGCGCTTGAAGCGGCCAGAACGGCGATAATTCATCGACGCCACGGCCGAGTTTGGCGCCTGTGGAGCTGATCCGGCGATCAATCGCGGTGAGATTGAAGGTCGATCCAGGTACAAAAATGTATATTTATTCTACCAAAACTTGCTCTGGCGACATTCGCACAGCTTAAATAAGAAAAAGTCCTATTTCGATCAGCATAATAACGCCGCACTCGGAGGTTGAATCAATTCTTTGGCGATTAACCATGTGTATTTCAAATAGCGTAACGACCAATATGCCATAAATAGCGCCGTTATGCTGTAAGTCGCGCGATGGAAATACTAAAAGCCAAACAAAAACTGCTGAACTTCATGTCCATTCGGTCGGATAACGCGGACCTGCTGAAAGCTCAGTACCGCGCCTTCACACGGCAGATGCCGATGATGTATTTCATCCTGATTTCGAGCACTTGGGCGCTTTCCATTACCCATATGCAGTCAGCGCCGATTTGGCTCACTGTTGGCATTCCCGCACTTTTCACGCTCGGCTGTACGCTTAGGATCGGATTCTGGTGGAGAACGCGGAATGCGGAGCCCGGGCCGGACGTGGCTTACACCGCACTCGTACGCACCAACCGTCTGGCTGTCGGCATTCCCATCGCATTTACCGTCTGGTCGTTTTTGCTGGTGCCTTACGGCGATGCATATGCGCAGTCTCATGTTGCCTTCTATATGGCAATCACCGTTATCTCCTGCATTTTCTGTCTGATGTATGTTCGTTCGGCAGCATTCATAGTGACTGTGATCGTCAACGGAGCATTCATTGTATTTTTCATCACATCAAGGCAGCCGACCTTTATTGCCATAGCTGTCAATGTGGCGCTGGTCTGCGCTGGCATGATGTCGATTCTCCTCACCAATTACCGCAATTTCGAGCGCATGGTCATCGCGCAACAACGCACAGAAGCGCTTAGCAATGAAAACCTCTTGCTTGCGAATATCGACAGTCTGACGGACCTACCCAACCGCCGCGCGTTTTTTGCGCATCTGGAAACGGAGTTCCAAAGGGCCAAAGCCGAGAACACCAGACTGGCCCTGGGGGTCATTGATCTTGATGGCTTCAAGCCGGTCAACGACCTTTACGGACATTCAGCGGGAGATAAGCTGCTAATCGACGTCAGCAGGCGCCTGACGACCAGTTTGAAAGCCAGTCGAGCATTTCGATTGGGCGGTGACGAGTTTGCAATTGTCGCGCCGATCGCACCTGACGATACTCAGCTCCTAGCAAACGCCAATGCCATTTCCGAATGGCTACGGGCACCCTATCATCTGCCCGAAGGAACGGTGCACATATCCGCGTCGATGGGAATAGCTGTCTTTCCAAACCTCGCTTCCACGCTGGAGCAGCTGTTCGACAGGGCGGATTACGCCCTTTACCATGCCAAAAGAACACGCCGCGGGGGCGCGGTCTTATTTGACGTTGAGCATGAAAAGCAAATCAACATCGAAGCACGCATTGAGCACCTGCTCAAGCAAGCCAATCTGGAAAACGAACTTTCGGTCATGTTTCAGCCGATTGTGAATATAGACTACGGGCAAACGGTTGGCTTTGAAGCCTTGGCCCGCTGGCACAGCCCAGTTCTCGGATGTGTGTCACCGGCGCAATTCTTCTCCATTGCAGAACGGGCCGGCATCGTCGGTTCGCTGACGCGTCCTCTGCTTAAAAAGGCACTTGTTTTCGCGTCGGAGTGGGAAAAATCCTTGCGCCTGTCGTTCAATCTATCGGCCCACGATCTCAACACCTGCGAAGGAGTGCTGTCGTTAATCGGGATTATCGAAAGCAGCGGCTTTGACCCATGGCGTCTTGATCTTGAAATTACTGAAACGGCGTTTGCACATGATTTCGAGCAGATCAAATTGTCAGTGGAAATGCTACGACGCCTCGGTTGCGGCATTTCACTGGACGATTTTGGCACAGGCTACTCCAGCTTGACACGGTTACATGCTCTTCCTCTCACCAAGATCAAAATAGACCGCAGCTTCGTCACAGACTTACACAAAAGGCCTGCCAGCCTCAAAATAGTAAAGTCTCTGCTCACTCTCAGCCGAGACATGGGGCTTGAATGCGTGGTTGAAGGTGTTGAAACGCCAGAAGAGCTTGCGGCGCTTAGGGGATTGGGAGGTACGCTGGTGCAGGGCTACCTCTATTCACGGCCGCTAAGCGACAAAGGTGCTGCCGAATGGTGTTTCAGCGCCGCGCGGCAAGCCGGCTCGCCAGCTAGCTGAGCCCCTGGGCATCCCTTCGAACCCGCAATGACAATTTAATGGATATTGTTTTATAATCAACGCCTTATCGATAAAGTCGACACGATTGGAGATTTTCATTGTGAAACTATCGCGTATTTGAAATACGCGATAGTTACATATATGCCTCTTCATCTCGTCGGCGAAAATATTGACAAAATGCGCGGTCACCGCCAAGCGGAGGCCGGTAAGCTCGTGCACCTCGTGCGCGGCATCTATGTCGATGCTAACGACGATATAGACCAGACAATACGGACCCATGCTGTACGCATCGCCAAATATCTCTATCCGAATGCTTATCTGTCGGCCGCCAGCGCCGTCCTGCTCGGCCCGATGCGCGATGGTCGCCTGTTCCTGACTGGCCGCCGTGTGCAGCGACAGCGCATCAGGATGCTCGGTCCCGGCCGCGGCGATATCCAGGACACGTTCGAACAGAACCTCGCAAGGATCTTTGCGACTGGAGGCTCCAGATTGCCCACGGTCGTTCGCAAGCACCACTGTCCCTGTGCGAATTAAGCGCCGATGGCATCATCTGTGGCATGATTATCTGATCGCCTGCCCTGCGAGGACACACTGGCTTGAAGTTTAAGGTGCTGCGGCCGGACGTCATCTCACTGTGAAACTGCCGGAGCGGATCGATGATCGCTCAACGGCCTCCGCGCCACGCCGATACGTCATGGCGATTGAGAGTGGAACTGCTCGCCGAACCAATGGCTTTACGCAGTTAAATGAAATTGAACGGTCGTTCTACTGTATGGCAACCGAAGCTCTTGAAAGGCTCCGAACTTACGTTCTGCAATCACATAAGTTACCATAACCAGATGATGGAATCTCGATGGCGATAAGCATCAAGATGAAGTCTGCGTTAGGGGTGGCTGAAACGGCAACGCAAAAATGCCCCGGACGATTTGTCCGGGGCGATTCTTTGGGCGTTAACCGCAACAAGACTTGAGTGCCTCTCTCGACCTCAGACCATCAGAACTCCGACCACTCCTGCTGGAGATGCTTCAGCGCGGCATTACCCTGCGTGACCGGAGCGGCGCGTGCAGCAAGTCGGCCCGTTGTCGGGGCTGGGGCAGGCCGGGCGACGGCCCTCGCCTGCGGCTCCCTACGCTCGGTTTCGCCTGTGCGGAATGCACTCAGAAGTTCGCCGAGACGGCTGCTTTCCTCGGCGAGGCCTGCGCCAGCCGCGTTCATCTCTTCCACCATTGCGGCGTTCTGCTGTGTCGCCTGGTCCATGTGATTGACGGCGCTGTTGATCTCCGATAGACCCATGGACTGTTCATGGGCGGCGGTGGCGATCGCATCCATGTGATGATTGATCTGCAGGACGAGGTCGGCGATAGCCGCGAGGCCCTCGCCGGTGTCGTTGACCAACTTCACTCCCTCGCTAACGGCAACTTCGGAGTTGCCGATCAGGGCTTTGATCTCCTTGGCGGCATTGGCAGAGCGCTGAGCAAGTTCGCGCACTTCCTGAGCAACGACGGCAAAGCCCTTACCGGCTTCGCCCGCACGCGCCGCCTCGACGCCGGCGTTAAGCGCAAGCAGGTTGGTCTGGAACGCAATTTCGTCGATGACGCTGATGATCTGGCTGATCTGTTTGGAGGAATGCTCGATCCTGCCCATGGCGCTGACGGCATTGCTGACGACTTGGCTGGAGTTTTCTGCCCGCGATCGGGCACCGCGTACCAAGTCGCGCGCATCGCCAGCTCGCTTGGAGGTCGACTGAACGTTGGCCGTCACCTCTTCAAGCGCTGCCGCCGTCTCTTCCAGCGATGCGGCCTGCTGCTCGGTGCGCTTGGAGAGGTTATCGGAAGCCTGCGAGATCTCGTAGCTGCCGCCGTTTACGAGCGACGCGGCCTGGCCGACGCGGGACATGGCGGCGCGAAGCCGGCTGACCGACGAGTTGAAGTCTTGGCGCAGCGCTTCAAACTGCTCAGCGAGCGGCGTTTCGATCTCGCAGACCAGGTTGCCGGATGCCAAATGACGCAGACCTGTCGCAAGCGAACCTGTTGCTTGCAGCAGCCTCTGCTCGGCCTCGGCTTCGGCGCGGCGTTGGACTTCGACGCGTTCACGCTCCGATGTCACGCGTGCCTCGGCAGCTTCGGCTTCCAGCGCTTTGTTGCGCAGGGCTGCCTGCTGGAACACCTGTACGGAACGCGCCATGGCGCCGATCTCATCGCGCCGCTCGACGCCGCCGATCGAGACCGAGAGGTCGCCTCGGGCGAGCGTCGTCATCGAATTGGTTAGCGCGCCGACGGGCTTGGTGACGCGGAAGAGGATGACGCAGATGCCCGTGATACTCAGAACCGCGGCGACAAGGAAGGTAAGCCCGTAGGCGATCAGGCTGATGAATGCATCATTCTGGCTCGCGGCTGCTTTGGCCACCATGCCATCCGCGGCGGCAGCGGCGGTGTTTGTGATCGTGAGAAGGGCGGCGTTGCCGAGAGGCCGCCAGTCGTCGAGAGGCATCGCCTTCTTCTCACCGGCTGCGAACTTCGCAAGCAATGCACTGTGTTTCGCCGCAAAGTCGCCGCCGAAATAGGTCGCATTACTGACCTTGTAGGCGTCCTTGACAACCTGGGGCGTTGACTGATGGTTGACCAGGGTGCCGATCTGCCCCCAGATGAAGTTCGCAGCATAATCGAACTGTTGGATCTTGCTGACGTCCTCCGGCTTCATCGCCTCGCCCGAGGCGAGCGTGTTGACGAACAGGAGGTTCGCCGCTCCAGCTGTCGCGCGGGTATACCACGTCAATGCGCGGATCTGGATCATAGCCGCCATCGAGGGGTCACGCGCGCGGATCTGGCTCTCGACGGCGGCCGAACCTGTTTCTAGCGCGGTTAGGAGCTGCTGGCCGAGGTCCAGCGTGGTTGCCTGCAGCGTTGGATCGCGATCGGCGAGCTTCTTGGCGACTTCGCCGTCGAGCTTTGAGCGGAATGCGACGACCCGATCGTAGGCGCTCATGACGTCGGCAATCGGCGCTTTGAGGGTCTCGTCGTCAATGTTCGCAGAGACCGACTTTGCCTCAGCCATATATTTGTCGACGATGGGCCGATCTGTTTTCAACAAGGCAAGCGTTGCGTCCTGAGTGCCAAGCTCGAGCTTGGCGAGCGACGAGCCGTCACCTCGCTCGTTGCGGAAGTTAGCCAGCGCCTGGAAGAACGCGCGGTCGAGCATGGTGAACTTCGAGACGTCGGCATAGGTGCTCTCGCTGCGATAGGCAGTGAGCATGGACGATCCTGTTAGCACGCACAGAGCAAGGCTGAGAAAAAGGAAAATTCCAACGAGTATATTGCGAAGAGAGAAAATCATAATTCCTAACCTACGTTCGGGGCTCCGGGACGCTAGCCCGCTTCGCCGAAACCCGAATTTTTGGAGTACTTGCGGCGGTTTTTTGCAAAAACAGTCCGCGAGCTGCTGAGGGGACTCTCGAGCGCAGGCGCCTCATGGCCTGTCCAATCGGAGACAAAATAGTCCAGCTTCATTGAAACAGGATTAATGGTTTGCCCCGAAAATGCCTAGGAATGGTTACATTCGGGCACTTCTCGACGTCGTTGACGACTTTCAACACTATTTAAACACGGTCACCCAGAAATAGTGCCAACAACTAAAGTATAATATGCGATACTATCAAATTAACCTAGGTGAAGGTGCCTTCTGAGAACATACATTCTTGCTCCAACCTGCTTTCGGCCACACACATCCGAATGTTCGGCCTGCAATCGGATCGGACCCGGACATCGCCGTTGAAGGCGCCCACAAGTGTCCGTTTCGGTTTGGCCCTTCAAGTGGGAAACTGGCATATCGCTGCCAGGTTTAGCAGACGAGGCAGATGCATTTTTTTCGTTACCGACTTCAGTCGACCTGCTTGTGTCAAAGCTATTGCCAGATCGAACATCAAATGAGACCCGCCGAATCCTAAATGGGCATTGCGTCAGACATTCCGGCGTAAACAATCAGAGTCGAGCTCTTGAGGGATCGGAACCGTCGGCCCCAACGGTCGATTGGTCGACCGTCTCACACATGAACCATTGATTTCAAATAGATAGTGAAAACCAATCGGTTCTGATGGAGACATTATACTTTTAGCTACGTGAACTACATTTGCTAAGAGGTAGCCGAAACCGCTTGTTTTGCAATCATAGAAAGCCGCTGCCTAATTCGGTATCAAACTACTCTTACGGAGTACATCTATAGGCGTAGAACTGCGTGGCAACTCTCCCGAAACATTATTCATATATATTCACTTACTCAATAAATACATTGCGTCATGAGTAACAATCTGCGACAACATAAACGAGAATAAAGAGTGCAGCGTACATCAAGAAGCAATGGTTCGATTTAGACAAACGTTTTTCTATCGAAAGAAAAGAAATATTCAGGCAGCCGCAAGAAGAACAAAGGCCAAACTAAAGGTTGGGGGTATCGACCATGAACGGACAGTCATTAACGAATGAGAAATTCGCTTCAGAAACAGCAGCTCGCATCATTTCAGTTCGAACACCGGATTCATTGAGGCCGTTTGTTGCCTCGGGCATCGCCGGCGCGGCAGAATCAGAGGACTATGTCCTTCTGATCGATTCCAGGGCTCTGGACCGCGAGTGCCTATCAAGAAGTCTCACAGACTATGACGACAGCATGAATATCGTCACCGTAGCGTCGTTCGAGGAATGGCAGATACGGGACATGCAGGTCGCACCGTCAGCCGTTCTCTTCATGATTGGCGGACGCAAGGTTTCCGACT
>NZ_FMAF01000039.1 GCF_900094565.1 Martinezella lusitana | reverse complement strand
CGAAGGGCCGATCCGGCTCTATCGCTCTCGGTTGTGATTTTCTCCCTGTCCTCCTTGAAAAGACCGACAATCCGAGTGGCAGCTTCAGATGCTTGGTTGGCGGTGTCGGCTACACCTGTCAGGAAGAAGTCTAGCCAAGCCTCCCAGTTTCCATGTTCACGGACCTCTTGTAGTAATCGATAATATTCCCTTCGATGGGCCTTGAGGTAAAGACTGAGGTATAGCAGTGGTTTGCGTAGAACGCCGTTCATGCAAAGGTACAAGGTCACAAGCAAGCGACCTATACGGCCATTGCCATCGAGAAATGGATGGATCGTTTCGAACTGGACATGTAGTAGGCCGGCTTTGATCAATGCCGGTAACCGGGATCGATCATCGTGCATAAAGCGCTCGAACGCATCCAGGCAGCTCGCCATTTCCGTCACGGGTGGCGGCACAAAGAGCGCATTACCGGGTCGTGTGCCTCCAATCCAATTCTGTGAGCGCCGAAATTCTCCGGGATCTTTGGTGCCCCCCCGCCCGCTTTGAAGCAGTCGTGCGTGCATCTCTCGGATCAGGCGCAATGACATTGGCAGCGTTTCCAAACGCTCCAAACCGTACATCATCGCATCAACGTAGTTGGAAACCTCACGAATATCATCGACCGGTTGCCCCGCTTGAGCTTCGGTTTCAAATCGCAAAAGATCCGAAAGCGTCGACTGTGTCCCCTCAATCTGCGAGGAAAGAACTGCTTCTTTTCTCACATACATGTAAAGGAACAGCTCCTGGCGCGGGAGCAGCATTGTGATACCATCCAGACGGCCGAGCGCACGCTCGGCCACACTGAGGCGCTCCAGTAGCGAAAGCACATCGATGGGTGGCTCGGGCGGCAATGGCGGAGGCACAAACGCCCGCACTGTCTCGCTTGCTGCTGATGTTTTGACAAAATGGCCGAGGCGCGGGTTAGGACTGGAAACAGACATATGCTTAGTATGATTTCCATCCACTATTTAAGCAAGTGGCACTTTTTTTAAATAACAAACGACCTTAGATAAGCGCCCTTAATTAGTGGAGATCGTCCTCTCGACCTCAAGAGCAGACGCCAGATTCCGTGCCCACCATGCAATCTTGCTGACGATCGATATAGCCAACGTTGAAATGCCGCCTTCGCCATGCATATTTTGTTAATAGTCCGCTCCAATTTCCGCTCGCCCTCGGCATTGGTGCCTGGTGATGGAAGTGTCGAAATCCAAGGCATGTTGGCCCCGGCACCAGAGAATTTGCCTTCGGCTTTGATATTTGAGCAAAGCTAATGCTTAGCGTCCTCGGTCCTAGGACAACGGACGGAGATAAACAGTCAAGATATACAACATATAGTTGTCAAAATGAAGCTGATCAGCCTGCAAGATCAAAAACTCGCAAAGGGGACAGTCAGTTATCTATGATGGCGGCAATTGCGGCTTCTTGATCCGGATTCCATAGCCATCGCCGTCTTCCAGAATGAATTCTATACCAGCATCTTCCAACACCTGCCTTATGCCGTCCACAGTGCCATTTCGTAATTGTTCTCCTCGTTCCAACCGACTTATTGTCTGGGTTGAAACATTTGCTGCCTGCGCAAGTTCTCGAACTCCCCAGCCTAATGCTATACGGGCTAGTTTGCACTGAATGGCGTTCATTTCACAACCCTGTTGTGATTTATCTTGCTCAGTTGCACCGGCAACTGTACCCTCCTAAGCTGCTGTCGGCTGGCCTTGGTGTTTGCACCACCTCGGCCAGCCTAACCACAATCTAGCTATCTGGAGCTTGGATCATGGCTGATTCTGAGAATAGCAGAACTTTGCCTGCAGTTGCCTGCGGAAAAATAAAGTCATCCACCGGACGGCGTGGAAACATCCCGTACACCATCGACCGAAGAAATCTCCTCTCCGTCGCTTCACGCTTACTGAACTCTCGCATCGAAGATCCTGACGGTCCGCGAACAGAGCCAGGCCCGACGCCCGTCAGAGAAATGTGGCCTCGCTGGTATGCGCGCCACCAGCAGCGCGTGAGAGCCACCCGTCTTAGAGAAAAACTGGAAAAGCAATTGCTCGAAGAGGCCGGTGGTCTCCCGGTCGCGATGCTGCGGAATGTCGGAAACGATGGCACCGTCGAGGTTCACTCTTTTGCCGACATCAATCGAATGGCCTCTCAGCTCGATGCCGAACACCTGTCTCAGGCCCGAGCCGAGCTTCGATGGCGCCGGAAACGATGGAAAGAAGCGGATCGGCGTTTGGGATACAGTGCCGCAGTCGCTCTGGAACGGGAGCTCGTGGAACAAGCCGGTATATCCGGACGTGTCATGTGGATCACACGGCCCTCGTCGCTGACCGAAGTCACCGCGAAGCTCCATTGCCTCATCGTCATGCACGATCCCAGCCTGAAGTTCGAAGATGCACCGTGGCCCGAGTTGCGGACGATGCTGAAGGATCTTATCCGCGTTGCGGAGAAGCACCGGCAGAAACCATGCAATGGACCTGCATATCCTGGTAAAGCAGCAGGCGTACGTGGCATTCTAAATTTGGCGATGCAGTACCAAGACGCAGCCAACAAGCTTGGCCAGGGCTCGTCCAAGCCCAACGAGGCACCACGGCGTCTTCTGGCGCTTCATGCGATGGAGCTTTATCTGAATGCATTCTTGCTCGCCAAAGGTGTGGACCCCGCAACGATCCGCGGTTTTCGGCACGACCTCGGCGAGCGGGCGCGTTTGGCGTCTGAAGCTGGCCTTGTCCTGCGCAAGCGTACGATGGCGCACCTGGCAACGCTCTCTGAAAGCACCGAGTATCACGTCATCAGCCATGTCCCAGAGCTCATGTCCACGCTGTCACAGGTGAACCGAATGATGGCGACTGTCGATGAGCTCTCACGGAAAGTGCGAAAGGCGTTGCGGGCATCGTCGTGATTACGCCTTACCCAGCCGGCGCTAGCTGGGTTTACCTCACGCCTGCAACATTTGGGTTGCTCTTGATGGGGATCGAACCAGCGTCGCTCCGACGGATAGAGTTGTTTCAATCACTTAGATGCCCGGCAAAGAGTTTGGCTATGAGAGCGATCTCCACCCGTGAACTCGCGGCGGCAAGCGTTCGGTGGCGCCATAAACGCTAGGCTCTTACGAAAGCGCCAATTCAAATCCGGCAAGACCGAGAGCCTCATCGGAGAACGATGGGCGTCCGCAGATGGTGTTAGCAACCTTGGTCCATGTACGAAGCTCGCCGTGGCAGGACGTTTGCCACGGTGAGTGAGGCGAGCACTCACTGCTGAATGCTTCTGATGGGATCTTTTGGGGCGGGATTGAAGCCGACCAGATCGGTGGTGAGCTTGGCATAGGTGCCATCCGCAATCATGTCGGCGAGAGCCTTGTTGACGGCCTTGACCAGCTCCGGCTTGCCCTTTTTGACCGCAAAGCCCTTCTGGATATGGCTGACGAATTGAGGAAGAACATGAAGCGGCATGTTCGCTGACTTGATCATGTAACCGGCACCGATCGCATCGGTGATTTCGGCATCGATATTGCCGTTGACTAGATCCTGGATACCATCCGTCTCGGCCTTGTAATCCTTCACATTGGCGCCCCTGTCCTGGGCGAGCTTGGTAAAGGTCGAGGAGGCCAGCGCGCCGACGGTCTTGCCCTTCAGATCGTCCGGGGTCTTGATGGAGGAGTTGTTCGGAACGACGACGACACCCCCGGATTCCAGCCAGCCGTCGGCAAAGACGACCTGTTTCTGACGCGGGGGCGTGATGTCCATGGCATCGCTTGTTATGTCGTATTGATCTGCCTGAAGCCCGATCAGCAGCGATTCCCATTTGATGATGACGGGTGTGTATTCGAGGCCGAGGCGTTTGGCGACTTCCTTCATCACGCGGATCTCAAGCCCGTCCAGGCTTCCATCGGCTGCGCGCATGCTGAAAGGCGGGAAGGTGCCTTCGGTTGCGACGAGCAGCTTGCCGGGCTGCAGCAGTTCGAGGCCGGCGGCGGAGGCCGGCGCCTGGCTGGTGGCAAAGGCAGCGGCGACGGCAAAAGCAAAGGCGATTATCTGACGTTTCATGTCTGTTCCCTTTTCATTTTTGTTCGAGATGCCCTGTCGCCGAAGCGGCAGGAGTTCAGTTTCTTCGGGCAGGACGCGCGAGGAATAGGGTCAATCGGTTCAGCTGTGCACCGCGTAGCGGCGCTCCAGCCAGGCTGCGAGCTGCGTGAAGATCGTCGTCAGGAGCAGATAGATCACGGCGACGGCGATATAGAAGTCGAACGGACGGAAGGTCATTGCGATCAGCGTCTGCGCATAAAGCGTCAGTTCGACGACGGTAATGGTCGACAAGAGCGAGGTGTTCTTCAGCGTCGAGATCGCCTCGTTCGTCAGCGACGGGAGCACGATGCGGAACACCTGCGGCAGGATGATGCTGCGCATCGTGGCTGCGTGGCTGAAGCCGATCGCAAGGGCCGATTCCATCTGCCCGCGCGGGATCGCCGACAGGCCGCTGCGGATGATTTCCGCGACATAGGCGCCGCTGTTGATGCCGAGCGCCAGAACGCCTGCCGTAAACGGCGAAAGCCTGATGCCAATCTGCGGAAAGCCGAAATAGACGATGAAGACCTGGATGATCGTCGGCGTGCCCCGAATGAACCAGATGTAGAAGGCAGCGACAGCGCGGACCCCGCGCCAACTAGACCTCTGGCCGAGGGCCGCAAGGAGGCCCGAAATCCAGCTGACGACGATGGTGAGGATCGTCAGCCAGAGCACGGTCCAGGACGCCACCAAGAAGCCGGGGCCGTACAGGCTGACATCCGTCAGAAAATTCGTCGGCATGATCATGCTCCCTAGGCAGTCTTGGCTGCCGCGGCGCCATAGGCCAGCCCGTCGTGCAGAATACGGTGGAGGAATTGCCGCAACCGGTCGCTCTGGGGGTTGCGTAAGATCTCGGGCGCGCCAGATTCGGCCATCACGCCCTTGTCGAAGAACAGAACGCGTGAAGATACGTCGCGGGCAAAAGCAATCTCGTGCGTCACCAGCAACATGGTCATGCCTTCCGATGCGAGCGAGGCCATCAGAACCAGCACTTCATGGACGAGCTCGGGATCGAGCGCCGAGGTCACCTCATCGAACAGCATCAGCCGGGGCTTCATGGCAAGCGCCCGTACGATCGCCACGCGCTGCTGTTGTCCGCCGGAAAGCCGGGTCGGATAACTGTCGCGCTTTTCATAGAGGCCGATGCGCGACAGAAGCGCCCCGGCCTCTTCGATCGCCTGCGCCTTCGGCAGCTTCAGCAGTTTCATGGGCGCATGGATGACATTCTCCAGAACCGTCATGTGCGGCCAGAGGTTATAGCTCTGGAAGACCATACCGACCCGCTTCCGAAGCGACTGCATCTGCGCCGGCGTCGGCAGAAAGCGGGATTCCGCGTGAAAATCGAAGGACAGCTCCTCGAATTTCAGGAAGCCGGACTGCGGCATTTCGAGGCCGTTGATTGAGCGCAGGAAGGTACTCTTGCCGGAACCGCTGGCGCCGATGATCGACACCACCTCGCCGGGCTGGACTTCAAGCGAGACACCCTTCAGGACTTCGTTTTCGCCAAAACTCTTCCTGATGTCCTTGAGAGCCAGAAGCGGCGGGGTCATGCGGAGACCTCCGGATAATCCGTGACAAACCGGATTGTCACGTCCTGCGGCGTGCGGTCATCGCCGTTAATCACGGTGATATCCTGCGGGCAGGCCGACAGCACCAGAACCAGGTCCATCTCAGCACGAAGCGCCACGAAATCGCCTGCCTTCGATGCCGGCGCGTGGCGCTCCAGGCTCCCGTCGGCATGAACCGGGACGTTCATGAAGAGATTGAGCGAGGCGGGCGTGAACGGCAGATCCTCAGCCTTTTCCGAGAGCGCCTCGTGAAAATTGTCGGAGCAGCTACGGTGATAGCCATCGCAGCCGAGCTGTTGATAGAGTTCCGCATTGCAGGGGCAGAGCAAGGTGTCGTGACGCAGCGAAGCGCTGTCGTCGATCAGCGTCATCATCGGCCGCCGGCGATTACTGACGACAGCCATCCCCTTTTCGAAATAGATGCTGCTGTTCACCGAGCGGGTGTGATCCATGGAGGTGAACTCGCCGGCGTCGGCGACTCCCAAGGCCCAGGTGTCCACCACCTGATTTCCATAGAGGTTGGTGATGACGGCCACCTGCCCCGCTTTCATCTGATACCCGCGGCCGTGGCTCGCGGGCACCGTGTCTGAACTTACAGTCATTCTTTCCGTATCCGTTGATGCCCAAGCCAGTCGATGCCTTGGCGCCCAGACGAGTTTTCGGCCTCGAGTGCCGCGTTCATCAAAAAATCCTATTCAGTATACCACTGGAATTCAAGCTTTAATTTCAGTTATTTATGGCAATATAATAATCAATATCGGCTGCAATTTCTCAGCAGATGATGATTTTTTAATCAGAATCACTTTTGTGAGCAGGCGCAGATGCATCTACGTTGACCTCGGAACACGATTGGTGTACCGAAATTTTCGTCCAATACGGGAACCCGAAATGACCGATCCGCCGACCCCGTGACGATCCATCTTCCCTCTCGGATGCGGCAATTGTTTCCGCTTCGATCGAGGCCTTCAGGAGACGAGAATGACCCGCTATTTTCCGCAGGAAGAATATGAGAACCGCTGGGAAAAGGTTCTCCAGGAAATGCGGTTGCGCGGGTTTGAGACCGCCGTCGTTTTCGGCCGCGGCGGCGGCACCACGGACAATTGCGGCGACGTCCTTTATCTCTCTAACCATTATGCCATCAGCGGCGGCCTGGACTCGCTGATCTGGTCGGCACGCTCCTTCTCGGGAATCATCTTCCAGCAGGGCAGAGAGCCGCAGCTTCACATCGATGAGCCCGAGGTCCGCACCGATCTCGTTTTTATTTCCGATGCGCGCTGTTCCAATCATCCGTTCCGCAGCGTCGCAAAGGCGCTGAACGAAAGGGGAATCACCGGGCGCGTGGCGCTGGTCGGCACGCAATTCATTCCCGTGAAGTTCTACCAGCAGCTTCTTGAGGAAGCACCGGATATTCAATGGATCCCGGCCGACGACCTCGTCCGGTCGGTGCGGCGGATCAAGAGCCCCCGCGAGCAGGATTGCTACCGCATCGGCGGTGAAACCGCGACGGTCGGCCTGAACCGCCTGATGGAAGGGCTGATCAGCGGCCTTTCCGAGCGGGAAGCCGCCGGCGAGGCCGCCCGGGAAGTGGTACGGCGTGGCGGAAGGCTGCAGATGATAGGCACCAATCATGGGGAAACGCTCGGCTTCGACCAGCGCTTTCCGCTGACGGGATACAGCGCCGATAAGCCGAAGCCCGGCGATATCGTCACCGGAACGCTCCACGGGGCGTTCTACCAGGGCTACTATCTCGATCCCGGCCGGACTGGCGTTCGGGGCAAGCCGACGGCCGACCAGAAGCGGCTGATCGAAGCGGCCGCCGACATCGTGCATCGGCTTTCCGATATGGTGCGCCCCGGAGCGAAGCTTCTGGACGTTGCCGCAGAGGGGGATCGGCTGACGGCGGCCTTCGGAGGTTCGGTATCGCCGATCATGAAGAACTTTCCCTTCTACGGCCACGGCATCGGGCTTGGCTTCGAGCAGCCGCGCATTTCCACCGTGATGTCGCTTCCGGAAGATACCGTCGAAGAGAACATGGTGTTCGGCGTCGAAGCCTTCCTCTCCCTCGATGGCGTGGGAGCGGCCTTCTACGAAGATATTCTCATCATCGGCAAGGATGGCAACGAGCTTCTGACACGCTCCCCCAGCCAGTGGTGGTGAATTGCGGGCGAATGCCTGCGTGAAATCGCAATAGTAGAAAGCCGGCGGCCGACAGCCGCCGGTTTTCAGTTAGTGCGCGAAGACGCCGTCGAAATCCTTGAAGCCCTTGACCTCGATCGGATTGCCGCTCGGGTCGAAGAAGAACATCGTGCGCTGCTCGCCCGGCTCGCCCTCGAACCGCACGACCGGCGGAATGTCGAACGCGATGCCTGCGTCCTGCAGACGCTTCGACAGGGCAAACCAGTCGTCCAGCGGCAGGACGACGCCGAGATGCGGCATCATTACCATATGATCGCCGACCTTGCCGGTGCGGGCGACTTCGAAAGGCTTGCCGAGATGCAGCGAGATCTGGTGGCCGAAGAAATCGAAGTCCACCCAGGTATCGGTCGACCGTCCCTCTTCACAACCGAGAACGCCGCCATAAAACTGACGGGACTGGTCAAGATCGGTCACATGATAGGCGAGATGGAAAAGCGAACGCATGTTAGTCCTTTGCGATATCAGGTTTGAGAGATTGGAAACAGATTTCATCGGACGATCAGATCACGAGGCAGGTCGGATAGCAGTTCGGTGCCATTCTCGGTTACGATGACCGTCTCGGAAGCGCCGACGGTCCAGACGCCGTAGCTGCGCAGGGTCGCCGGCAAATGGAACACCATCCCGGGCTCGATGATGCGCTCGACCCCGGAAAATAGGCTGAGTATGCCGCCCTCGCCCCAATCCGGCGCAAAGGCGATGCCCATGGAATAGCCGATGCGCTTGCGGAAGGCCGCCGTGTAGCCCGCCGCATCGATCACTCGCTGGGCGGCCTCGTGCGGCACAGAGCAGGGAATGCCCGGCCTGATCTCGCGGAGAGCCGTGTCGAGCGCCATAAGCGAACAATCCATCATCCGCCGGGCTTCGACCGCCGGCTCACCTATCCAGACCGTGCGCATCAGCGCGGCATGATAGCGGGCATGGCTTCCAGCCAGTTCGAGAAAGACGGGGTCGCCGTCTTCGAGCCGACGACGGCGCCATGTCATGTGGGGCAGACCGCTGCGCCGCCCCGAGGATACCAGCGGTTCCATCGCCATCACCTCGGACCCGGCCTTTGTCGCAGCATCCAGCATGGCGGCAGCGATGGCGTTCTCATCCGTGCCGGCCCGGCAAGCTGAAATGCCGGCGATAAGCCCTTTCTGAGCATAGCTGGCGGCCAGTCTGATGGCCGCAAGTTCGGCAGGCGACTTCACCACTCTGAGCGGAGGAAGAATGGCGGAGCCATCAGGCATGGCTTCGACGCCGGTCTGCGCAGCGATCCGTTGTGCAAGCATCGGCGAAAGGAACCAGCCTGCAAGCTCGATTGCGGGCCGCGCGATCCCCCGTTCCTGCAAAAGCTGTGCGAGGGCGGAGGCCGGATCCTCTCCATCCTGGTATGCAACAATGTCGTCAATCCAGGTGTTGGCGATCGATCCGGCCAGTTCCAACTGCCGGACCAGCATCGTCAGCTCGCCCTCCACCGGCATGATCAGCGCCTGAAAGGCAAAATAACCCGCTGTCTGACGGCCGGTCAGCCAATAAATATTTTCAGGGATGGTGACGATGAGCGCTTCGTATCCGGCCAGCCCGATGGCTGCGCGGGCACGGTTCTGCCGCTGCTTGAACTCGTCCTCAGGGAAAGCCGCCTCGTAGCCTTTGAATTCGGCAAACTCATGCATCTGGCATTACTCAACTTCGGCATTAGCGTCTCATGATCGAGACGAAAACGGACAACCGTCCGGAATGGATAAATGCGAAAAGCGGTGCCTCCATCGGGAAAGCGCATCGCAGTTTCGCAACGAACGCTCTAGGGCCGGGCGAGCCACCCCAGAAACCGGCTGCGTACGCTGTCGAAATGCGCTTCCATCGCAGCGACGGCGGCGGCGGGATCTCGCGCTTCGATGGCGTCGATCACCGCGATATGTTCAGCGGCCTGCTCTGCAAAGCGATCATGGGTGCGGGTGATAGTGCATCGGCGGGCGATGCTGCGCATCTCCCTCAGCATGGCGGGCAGAAGATGCAGATCCGCCGCTTCAGCAACGGCTTCGTGGAAAGCGTCGTCGTCCATCCAGAAACTATCGAAAGCCACATCTTTTCCTTCGACATAGGCCTGCATGATCTGCCGAGATTGATTGAGCGCGGTCGTCATCGGCCGTTCCGCCGCTCGGGCGGCAGCGGCCCCTTCCATCAGCCGGCGGACCTGGACGATCTCCAGCAGTTGCTCCACGGTCACGGGCAGGACCATCAACGTGCCGTTGGTGAGCCGCGAGACGACGCCCTCTTTCTGAAGCCGCGAAATGGCGGCGCGAAGCGGTGTGCGGGAAATGCCGGATTCGATTGCGAGCGTCCGCTCGGTCAGTAGATCGCCGGTCTTGATCGTGCCTTCCAGAATGCGCTGCTTTAGGTCCTTATAGGCCTGCTGGGCCAAGGTCTCGCTCATGTTACCACCTTCACCTTCTCGACCACGTGCGATGGAGGACCCGCACGGCCTGCACGAGATCAGCCGGGCTCATCGCCTCGTCCGGATTATGGCTTCCGTTCCAGTTGCGCAGAAACACCATGACCGATTCCCAGCCAGCCTGAGCGAAGGCGGCAGCGTCGTGCCCCCCGCCCGACAGCATGAATCGCGGCTTCAGATCGAAGGCGGCCGCGGTAGCGGCTATGTCGTGGCCAAGCTTGGAGGACAACCGTGTCGGCTGGCTGCGCGACTGCGCGCCGGTGACAACACGCACGCCCCTCGCCTTCTCGACTTTCGCAATCTCGTCCCGGAACATTCCGTCGACGCGTTCGAGAATGGCCATATCGTCGCTGCGGATATCGATGCAGAAATCGACACGGCCCGGAACCTTGGCAAAGGCATGTTCGGCTGTCGCCGCATCGACGCGGCCGAAGGTGACCGCAAGGTCATGCCCCTCGTCTAGAACTGCACCCCAGGCCTTGTCCATAGCGACGATGAGATCGGCTAAGGCAAAGACGGCATCCGATCTGGCGGCGCGTGGCGCTCCGCCGGAATGGGCCCATATACCCTCGATACGCGCATCCCGATAACGCAAGCCACCGCGCACGCCATGAACAATCCCGAAGGCTTCGCCCGCTTTGTCGAGCACCGGCCCCTGTTCGATGTGCAGCTCGACGAAGCGGGCAGCCGCAAGTCCTGGATTGCGCAGCACGGCATCGGGATCGCCGCCCAGTTCGAGCATGTGATCGGCAAGAGTGCGGCCGCTGTCGGCGCGCTTGGCCTGCATTTCCGGTGCCGTCAGGCGACCGAGCGCTGCCCGTGAGCCGACATAGGAGACGGGAAACCACACGCTTTCCTCGGCCCTGGTCACGGTCACGACGATATCGGTCGGCGGCGCTTCGCCGCTCTTTACGAAGGCGGTTGCCAAGGCCATGGCGCCGACCACACCGGCCGCTCCGTCGTAGGCGCCGCCCATCGGAACCGTATCCAGATGCGAGCCGATGTGAAGCGCAGGCGCGTTCCGATCCAGACCCGGCAGGCGGGCAAAGAGATTGAGCGCCGCGTCGCGTGTGATCTCAAGGCCCAGCGCCTCGGCCTCTTCGATAATAACGCGATGCGCATCGCTTTCTAAACTGCTGTAGGACGGTCGAGTATATCCGGGACCCGGGGCGGAAATGGCATTGATCTTTTCCAGCAACCGCTCGACGGTTTCCCTGATCAGCGTCTCGGTCATGCGGCTATCTCTGCGGGGTTGTTAAGTGCGGTGGCCGGGCGCTCGCCGGATAGAGCAGTCAGCACGTTTCTGGCCGAGCCAACCGCGACGCGGCGCAAGGCCTCTTCGGTCGCGCCGCCGAGATGCGGCGTGAAAATCACCCGATCGGACGCGGCCAGCGGTCCTCGCGGGGCGTCGTCGCTGTAAACATCGAGACCTGCCGCGGAAATCCGGCCGACCTCGATGGCGGCGGCAAGCGCCGCTTCGTCGACCAGGCCTGCGCGCGCGGTGTTGACGAGGATCGCTCCGTGCTTAACAACGGAAAGCGCCTCTTCGCCGATCAGGTGCCGGGTCTCAGGACGCAGCGGCGTATGCAGCGAGACTAGATCGGCCCGCGACAGGCCGGCGCCGAGGCTGCCGGCCCGTTCGAAGCCTTGAAGGTCGGATATGCGCGGCGAATACACGAGTACTCGCATATTGAGCGCGGCCTTGAGCATATGCGCAAGGCCGGCGCCCGTGGCGCCGAAGCCGATGATGAGGGCGGTCTTGCCCGAAAGCTCGGAGAAGGTCTCGCGTTCGCGAAGGCCGTGAAGGCCGGCACGCTCGCTGCGATCGGCGGCGGAAATACGACGGGCAGCAGCAAGCGCCAGTGCCAGCGCCAGCTCAGAGACGGAGCGTGCATTGGCGCCCGGCGTATTGCAGACGAGGACACCTTTCCTCGATGCCGCATCCTTGTCAACGGCATCGTGGCCGGCGCCATGCACGACGATGACACGAAGGCAATCGCTGGCCTCAATTGCCGCGCCGGACAAGCCAGCATCGCGAGTGATCGCGGCATCGCAGCCAACGATCATCCGCGCAACGGTCTCCGTATCCGGCTTCGGGCACAGGACCGGCTCGACGCCGGCTTGGCTGAGCAGGTCCAGCCCGTCGGCATGAACCGGCTGAACGATGAGGCATCTCATTCGGCCGTCCTTTCGGGAGATAGCGCCAACCTTTCCAGAATGGCATCGCGCGCACGGGTGATGTGTTCGGCCATCAGGATACCAGCTCTCCCCGCATCGCCGGCTCGTACGGCGTCGAGCATTTCCAGATGTTCCTCGCAGCTTTTCAGAAAGCGATGCGGCAGGTTGCTGTGGTCGAACATGCAGGTGCGGCGGCGTAGATCGGCGATGGTGCTGACCATCACCTCGCTGCGGCTCGAAAGCGCAAACGTTCGATGCAGGTCGTCGTCCACCCGGCGCTGCTCGTCCTCTTCGCCCGGACCGTGGCGCTGCAGATGGCGAACCCGTTTCTCCAGCTCATCGAGCAAGGTAACGGGAACCGACGTCGCCTGCCTGATGCAGTAGGATTCCAGCACACCGCGCAGAAAAAAGATTTCCTCTACCTCGGCGGCAGTCAGCGTCCGCACCTTCAGAAAGCGGCCATCCTGTTCGGCAAGGCCCTCGGCCTCGATCCGCTTGATCGCCTCGCGCACCGGTGTGCGCGACATGTCCAGGGTCTCGCCCAGCTTTGCTTCCTGCAGCGCATCGCCGGGCATCAAGGTGCCGGACAGGATCATCTCGATGATCTTTCCATAGGCCTGTTGAGCAAGCGGCTGGTTCAATGCAGTATCTCTCCCCGTTGATTGTCGTTTCTCGGCTTTGCCACCAGGTTTGCAAGGATACCCCGTAAAGCTTGCCGTTCGCCGATCAGCAGTTCCTCAGCCCGTTCCTGTGAAACCCGGGCAAAGCGGATCGCCCGTCCGCTCACCACTTGCGCCAATCGAGGCAGGTCGACGGACGCTACTGTGGCGATCTTCGGATAGCCGCCGGCGGTCTGCCGCTCTGCCATCAGAACAAGCAGCCGTCCTGAGGCCGGCACCTGAATGGAGCCGGGGCGGGTGCCATCAGAAACGATGTCGTGTCCGGCGACTGCCCGGATCGGCGACCCGTCGAGCATCTGCGCCATCCGGTCGCGGCGAGCAGAAACGGTGAAAGGCGTCCCCAGAAGCGTCTCCTTGACGTCCGCGGAGAAATAATCGTCTTGAGGACCGTAAATGACCTGAATGGGTCGCGCGCTTCGTCGCCATGGCTGCCGCAGGGCGAGATTAGCCGATGCGGTTGCCTCGCCGAGCGGCAGGTGGTCGCCGGCCTGCAGTCGACGTCCCTCGTGACCACCGAGCCCCGTGCCGAGATGCGTGGAGCGCGAACCCAACACCGGCGTCACATCCACGCCACCCGAGAGCGCGAGATATCCCCAGACACAGTCCCGCAAGGCGCCGATCGCCAGCGTCATCCCCGGCAATAGATCGTAACTCTCCCAAGGATAGACTTTCGTTCCATCGAGCCGTATGTCGACGTCACCGCCGGTCACGGCAAAGCGTACCGGTTGAGTGACCGTAAAACTTCCGCCAACGCCTGCAAATTCCAGCGCCGCAGACATCGGCTCGTTGCCGACAAGAGCGTTGGCAATCCGGAAAGACGGCATATCCATCGGGCCCGAACCGGATACGCCGGCATGCTGAAGGCCCCTTCGGCCCAGATCCTGAACCGTTGCCATCGCCCCTATCTGCTGGATATTCAGGAAGATCATTTCAACACCGCCTCCCGGTCCATCTCTCCGGCGCCCATCGAACGGGCAACGATCGCGGCCTCGTCTTCGCTGACGGGGCGGAAACTTACCCTGTCGCCGGCCCGAAGCAGGAACGGCTTGGGCCGCGCCGGATCGAAAAGCCGCAGCGGCGTCCGGCCGATGAACCGCCAGCCGCTTGGGCCCGGAACGGAATTGATGCTTGCCTGCTTGCCGCCGATACCGATCGCGCTCGCCTCGATTCTCTGCCGGGGCGCAGCAAGACGCGGCGTGTGCAGTATCTCCGGCAGCCCGCCGAGATAGGCAAAGCCGGGTGCAAACCCGATCATATAAACTCGATATTCCACCGACGAATGAAGCTCGATCAACTGAGAGGTCGTCAGATCTTTCATGGCCGCGAGCGCTTCCAGATCCATCCCGACCGCTCCGCCATAAACGACCGGGATGTCGAAATGTCTCGAATGGCTGTCGCCGACTGCGAGGTCCTCCAGCCGGTGCTGCAGGCTGATTGCAAGATTGCGCCCGCGAATGATCTCCGGATCATAGACGACCATCAGCGAGCGGTAGGTCGGCACAAGCTCTTCGACGCCGTCGATGGGCGTATCCGTCAGGCTCTGCGCCAGCGCGATGACCTGCCCACTGATCACCTCGTCGATAATGTCTGAAAGCTCGACGCACAAGGCGCTGTCGCCGCAAGCAAGAATGCGCGGAAACATTTTGGCCATTGCGCGTCGATCCCTTTCATCCGTTACAAGCGGGTGCGATTCTCACCTGGTTTTGGCTATTGCTATTTCAGTATACCAACTGTATGTCAACTAAAACTGCTGTCAACTTGACGCTGCGGGACGGCACAGAAATTGTCTTATTGCCGGAAAGCAAGCTTACCCCGCAAGGAGTTCTTTCGGATGGTAACCATCGATCTCAATTGCGACATGGGGGAAAGCTTCGGCGCCTATACAATCGGCGACGACGAGGCGATGCTGGAGCTGATCTCTACCGCGAATATTGCCTGCGGTTTCCACGCAGGCGACCCCGTGGTGATGCGCAATACGATCCTGGCCGCCAAGGCCAAAGGCGTGGCGATCGGCGCACATCCGTCGTTCATGGATCTCTATGGTTTTGGCCGCCGGCGCATTTCCGGCGAGCGCCCGGAAGACCTGGAAGCACAGATCATCTATCAGATCGCAGCTATGCAAGGCATGGCGTCGGCTCTTTCCTGGCCAATGACTCATGTCAAGACCCATGGATCGCTCGGCAATATGGCGGCTGTCGATCCCGAGCTGGCCGCGGTCTGCGTTCGCGCCATCAAGACGGTCGATCCGACGCTTGTGTTCATCACCCTACCCTATTCGGAAACGATGAAGGCTGCCGAAAGGGCCGGCCTTCGCGTTGCCTGCGAAGTCTATGCCGACCGGACCTACGACGACAATGGCATGCTGACCTCTCGCCAGATGGAGGGATCGGTCATTCACGATCCACAGCAGAGCGTCGATCAGACCTTGTCGATGATCCGGGAGGGCTTCATCCCGACCGTAGGTGGAAGTAAGCTGCCAGTCGATGCGGCAACGATCTGCGTCCATGGAGACAACCCCGCCTCCGTTGCGACGGCACGCGCCTTGCGCACGGCGCTCGCCGCACACGGCATCGCCGTCGCTCCCTTTGCAAAGCCTGTTTCTGACTGAGGACAACCTATTGACCCGCACAGTTTATCTGAATGGCGCCTGGCTTCCCGAAACCGAAGCGAAAGTTTCCGTTTTTGACCGTGGCTTCCTGTTCGCCGATGCAATCTATGAAGTGACGGCGGTGATCGGCGGTAAACTGATAGATTACTATGGGCACGCGGCTCGACTACAGCGGTCGCTGTCGGAACTCGGCATTGCCTGCCCGCTTTCCGAAGAGGCGCTGCTCGACGTCCACCGGGACATCGTCCTCCGCAACCATCTGGACGAGGGCCTGATCTACCTGCAGATCAGCCGCGGCGCCGACGATCGTGATTTTGCATATCCGGTGAAGGCAGAGCCGACGCTGGTGCTGTTTACCCAGGCGAAGCCGGTGCTGAACAATCCTCGCAGCCAAACCGGCCTGTCGATCGCCACCGTACCGGACTGGCGCTGGGAGCGCCGGGACATCAAGACAGTCCAGTTGCTCTATCCGTCGATGGCGAAAATGGAAGCCATAAGGCGCGGTGCAGACGATGCATGGCTCGTTGAGGACGGGTTCATCACCGAAGGCAGCGCAGCGACCGCCCATATCGTGAAGGCGGATGGCACCCTGGTGACGCGCGGCCTGTCCAATGCACTGCTGCACGGAATCACTCGGGCAAGCATTATCGATCTCGCTCGTGGTGCCGGAATGACCGTCGAGGAACGTCCATTCTCTGTCGAGGAAGCCCAGGAGGCTGCGGAAGCCTTCATCACCTCCGCCACCAATTTCGCAACTTCAGTGATCAAGATCGATGATGTCGTCATCGGCGACGGTAAACCGGGACCCATCGCCGGGAAATTGCGAAGGCTTTACAGCGAGACACGGCTTGCCTCGGCGATCTGAAAGATCAAAGCGATCATGCAACAATTAATGGCTACGTTCAAATCTCTGTTTGCGTGCGTGTTTTTGCTGCACAGGGACTGCCACCCATAATTGTATTCAGTCCTGCAGCTATGTACGAGATATCTGTGAGGTCATACCGTCAGAGATATTTCGTAATGGTTTTGAATTCGCCGATCGACTGCCGCTTGTCCCGCGAAAGTGGCCCCACGGTCTCCTCGAGACAATGATCAAGATGATCCTGGATGAGCGTCCGTTTTGCGTTGACGATCGCTTTCTCAACAGCCGATAGCTGCCCGAGGGGTCTACCAGGCAAAACCTATCCATGTATTTGATCTTGAAGATATTCAGGCAGCACACGTGCTAATGGAAACAAATGAGGCGGGCGGAAAGGTCGTCGTGCGCATTTGAAGTTGAACAATAGCGCGTTTGACGATGCATCAGATCGTCCTTGCTTATGCGCGCGAGCCTCAAAGCCCGCGCGAAACGGGCTGAGCGTTCGATTTGGCGATGTTTTGCCTCCGGATAGCTTGACCTAGGTCTCAGGTCCGCTGCACGAAATCCGCAATCAGGCGCGAGATCATCTCCGGCGCATCTTCGAAGCAGTAATGGCCAACGCCTGGGAGACGCTCGATGGGTGCTGACGGGAACAGCGCGGAGAAGAGCGGCAGGAAATGCTCCGCATGCAGTGTTCTGTCCGCTTCGCCCCATATGGCGAGAGCTGGTTTGCCACGGATGATGCGCTCGGCGGCCGGATCGGGTATCTCGAATTGGTGGGAGCCGGTCGCAAAGCCCTTGGCCCAGCCAAGTGCGCCAAGACACTCGGCCGCCGTGGCAAAGGGGGCAATATAGGCATTGAGCCAGGAGTCGGTGATGACGGTATTGTTTTCGAAGCCGTTGAGCTTGAGCGTGCTGAGGATGTTATAGCCGAGATTGTTGAGTACCGGCTCCAGCGTGCCGTCGGCCTCGGCCTTGATGATCCATTGAAACCATGGGGACAAGGCGGCGTTTGCCATCACCTGATCGCCAAGATCCGGCTGACCAAACGGTGTCGGGCCGTTTGCCGAGATGATGCGGCGGATGCGGTGTGGATGACGAGCCGCAAAGCCCATGCCGACCGGGCCGCCGAAATCGTGCATGACGAGTGTGATGTCGGTGAGGCCGAGCGCGAGCACGAAGGTCTCCAGATTGGCGATGTGGTCCTGCAGCCAATAGCTGCGCCCTTCAGGCGTCTCGCTTTTGCCAAAACCCATGTGGTCGGGAACAACGACGCGGTGCGTCTGGTTCAGCGTCGAGATCAGATGGCGAAAGAGATAGCCCCAGGTCGGCTCTCCATGCAGGCAGAGGATAACCTCGCCGCCGCGTGGTCCCTCGTCCACGTAATGCATGCGAAAACCCGGAGCATCGGTGAAATGCGGAGCGAAGGGGAATGTGCCGGCGAAGGTTGCGTCAGAGGGAATCACGCTGCTCTCCTATTGCGGTTGCAGTTTAAAACCACAAGATAGATATCTCTTGTGGTTTTAGTTTGCAACCGTTATATGGAACGGATGCCCAGGATGCCCGTTTGCGCTCTCGAAACGGCATCGCCAGAGATGCGAAAGCAATTAAGGAAGGATCGGATGGCTAAGAGAATAAGCCACAAGGGTTCCTTGTGCGGGGTCGCGCGGCCGCTGGATGCGATCGGCGACTGGTGGTCGCTGCTGATCATCCGTGACGCCTTCGATGGGCTACGCCGGTTCGGCGAATTTCAGAAGAGTCTCGGCCTTGCCAAGAACATCCTGTCCGCCCGGCTGCGCAGTCTCGTCGCCCACGGCATTCTCGACACCGTGCCCGCCTCCGATGGCAGTCCCTATCAGGAATATGTGCTGACACAGAAGGGGCGCGGCCTGTTTCCCCTCTTGGTCGCGCTTCGCCAATGGGGCGAGGATTTCTTTTTCGGGCCTAATGAGCCGCACGTGATGCTGGTCGACAAGGCAAAACATCTGCCGGTACGGCGGCTGGAGCTGCGGGCACAAGATGGGCGCATGCTTATGGCGGAGGATACGGAGGTCATTCCGCCAGCGCAGGTGGACTAGCATCTTTTTGATTTGCTTCAAGCGTCGGGAAGGCAAAGGTCGCACAAAGTGGGCGGAGGGTGGCGTCGCCTGTCCGATATGATTCACGACCAGGGACCCGATTTTGTGCTGGAACAGCGCGTCGCTGTGCGTCCAGCATCGCTACATCGGAAGGATTGAAGCATGGCAAGCGGACATCCTGCTAGGCCACTATACCCTATTCGCCCGCTCCAGCCTATCGATACCCGAGCGAGCCCAAGATATTGCATTGTCACTATGAACTTTCTCACCTGATTGTGGATCAACAAGCAAACCGCCTGTTAAGGACGCAAGCGTGCCGGCTGCAGCAAAGGCGGCGATCAACTCCCTGAACTGATTACGAAGCGCGCAAAAAAGGACTGATTGATCCGCTTTCCCATTCTCACCGACTTCAGCTAACTCTTCCTGTGAGGCCGAGGTATAATAATACTCAAAGCCAGCTGTGAATCCGTCCACTTTAACCGGGAGAAAGCCAGTCATTGCGCGAGGATCGAAATCTTGGGAAAGCTCGATTGGAAATGAAAATGACGCTTGGGCTATGCGCGTTTGCCACGCTGAGGGTGTCGGCATTTCAATGTCACGTAGATACACAATAAGATCGTAACTCATCGTCGCCTCAACGAAGCCAAAACGGCTTACCTTCCAGCGTATCATACTCCGCCAGCGGCTTATTTTGATCGCGAGCGAGGCCCGGTAGATCTGCGATCACGATGCGAACGGGCTCGTATGAGTAGTTTGGGTAATTCTTGAATGCCTCGTAGTTCAATCGCGATGATTGAACGCAGTATGTGAAGTGTTCGAAATATTTCTCGAATAGATCCGCTAAAGTCGGTAGCTTCGGATTTAAGAAAGTCTTTTCTCGATTGCCAACAAGGTCGGGATCCCACGCTATTCCAGATGCTGTCGGCACTGCTGCAAAGATCGATTGAACTTGCTTCATAAGCGCGCTGGCTTGATCCAAATCCTCAAGACGAAGATAACGGCGATACAAGCGATCCGTCAACAACGCCCAATCTTGCTCTGGATGGGCGGCCTCGACATGAATCCTCAAACAATCAAAGAACAAAGAGACATCCGATATCGGGCCGAGCTCCCGTATAGAGCTTCCGCCTGCTAAGCCAATCGTTCTCATTTCGTTTTAAACCTAATTGCGTTTGGACTGATTATACCATTCGTTCTTTCAACTATAGCCTGTCTAATTGCAAGCTCCTGTTCCGGCGTTACGGTTTGACCACGGGTATCGATGACGAGCTGCTGCTGCATCCCCTGGGGTAGGTTGACCGAACGTTGAACTGCCTGCTTTGCAACATTGTTGATAAGGCCATCCGAATTTGTTGTGATATTGAAGTTCTTCACTTCAAACGCAGCGCTGCCATCGTCGGCGATGAAGTCCGGCCGAACGCTACCGGACGTTCCGTAAGGAACTTGCTGACCATTGATATAGCTAACCTGTGGCGTATAGCCCTCTCCTAGATCATCACCAACATCAAGTTCCGACTGGCGCGGTGTTGGCCGAATTGTTGGGCCGCCCTTGAGGTTGCCGTAAGGACCTACGTCGTCCGCGAGAGAGCCTTGTATCCCCTTTCCAATTGGTCCGTACATTTGCAGAATGCGGTCTGCCTCACTTTCGGATTCCTCCTCCTCGCCCGCTGCCTGCCCCATCTGAATGACAAGGACCTTGTCTTCCTCACTGGTAACAATGAGCTTGGATCCGGGGCCGACAATGCCAAGAATCTTTTGTGCAAGATCGGACGAAACTGCGCCGTATGCTGCGTCGACACCCGAGCAAGCGGTGCCGGCGCCTTGCTGCGCGCAGCTGATCAACGCCGCGCGTAGCTGAGGGTCCTTGAGGTTTAACAGGATGTTGCGCGCCGTCTGGCCGTCACCCGACGACATCTGTCGATCGGCGACCATCTTGTCGAGTGCGTCACCAATCGCCTGCAGGACGGTCTTGCCGGCGCTAACAGCTGCGCTGAGGCTTTGTACCGAGACGTAAGGCTCGAGATCGATATGCTTGTCTTTGGTGATCACGTTCTGCTTGGTGGGATCGGTGTTGATCTCAGTCACCGGCCGGGTCTGACCGCGCTGCTCGAGCGAAGCCTGTTGGTCGGGATTGCGAACGGTAATATTGCCGGCCGCGCCACCGCTCGAGATCGTCGCCTTGACGGACTGCTCGACGTCATCGAGCTGGTATTTGCCGCTGGCGCTCGAATTGTTCCGCGTCTTGCCGTTGGCGTCCGCGCCGGAATAAAGGTCGATGTTGGCATTGACCTCATAGCCCTGATATTTCTGCGTGCCGACGAAATCGGACCAGGTCAGCGTGCCGGTGTCGAGATTGACCTGGCCGTCAGTCGAGATCAGGCCGGATGCGGCAAGATTGGTGTTGCCGCCGACGGTGATATTCTGATCGCCCGTGGAGTAGAGGCCGGCAGGCGTATCGATCCAGTTGGTCGAGCCCTTGCCTGAGCCGAAGCCCGGCTGCACACCGCCGAGCGTCAGCCCTCCAAGTGCCGTACCGACATTGCCGGCTGTCAGCAGATCCTGTCCGGCAGTGCTGCCGACCGTCGGCCCGGTAAACGAGAAGCCGAGCGAGGACGAACTGTTTGACTGGCTGCCGGTATTCGGCGTCGAGACGATATTGAGATTGCCGCCAACCTTGCCGTTGATCGTGTCGGCGGAAAAGACGGTGTTGTTGAGGGTCGTGTCGCCCTTCGAGATGAAGGTGATGTTGTCCGTGGCGCTTACGGTCGAGATCACCTGTGTCGTCGACGAACTAGAAGACTTCGATTGGCCGGCCGAGACACTGGCCGTCGGCGTGATGCCGGTGGCCCCGCCCATACCGACGCCGACCGACACGCCGATGCTGGCGCCCGCAGACTGGCTGCTGGACGAAGCATTGGATGTCGCCTGGGCACCGGCCATGTCGATATTGTTCGCGGAGATCAGCACGCTGCCGTTCATCGGATCGTCGGCATGGTCCGGATTGGCAGTTGCGGAGATTTGTAGGCCTCGGCTGGTGAAGTCTCCATTTGTCGAGATATCAACCGAGCTGCCCGAGATCGTCGGCAGCACTGGTGTCGAGGTCGAAACCGAGGTCTCGTTCTTGGAATAGCTGAAGCCGGCGGTCAAAGAGACCGAAGCGAGATTGCCAGCATTGATGCCATTCTTGAGGCTGGAGAGCGCATCGTAGGCCTGCATGCCGGCAAAGGCGACATTGGCCGCCGAATAGCCGTCCGTGACTTTGCCGAGTTTGGAGGCGAGGTTCTCTATACTCTGGCCAGCGCCGACGAAGCTTGAGGAAACACCGACACTGACGCCAGCAAAGAAGCTGGTGGCGACCTCATCAAAATTGGTAATGTCATTGCCGGAGAGAATGTTGACGCCGTTCTGCCCGAAGATGGTGACGCCACCGCCTGCGGTGATCTGACCGGCCTGGTCGTTGAAGGTGTTGCCGGCGGTCAGGTTGATGTCTCCACCCGCCTTGATCGTCGACACCGCATTGGTGTCGGCGCTTTGATTGACCTGATCGGTGAAGCGCCCTACCCCGATGCCGATCGAGGCACCGCCACCGTTGGTCGAGACCTGGATACCGAAGCCGGAGCGCTTGTCGCTCTTCGAGGTGTCGTCGCTCTCATGGCCTGGCAGGATGTTGATATCGCCGGTTGCCTTGCCCGTGACATCACCGTTTGTCGCCGAGATCGAGGACCCAATGATGTTGAGATCGCCCTTGGTGGCATTGAGCGTAATGTTGCCGTTGGCGGCAGAAAGCGTCGAGCCGATATTGTCGCTCGAACTTTCGCTGATCGTCTTGTCATGGCTGCCATAGATCGAGATGAACCCACCGCCGGAACCGACGCCGATGCCCGACTTCTTTGTCTGCTTATCGCTCTCGTGTTCTTCCTCGGCCCCCATGACGGTGACGGTTGAGCCGGAAAGGCTGAGACCATTGCCCGCTGCTATTTCCGAACCCGAGACCACAGCCTCGCCACCGGCGTTGACAGTGATATTGCCGGACGCGGAAATCGAGGAGCCGACCGTATCTTCGTCGTAGGTGTGCGTGTGGGTCTTCGAAGACGACAGGAAGCCGCTCTTTTTGCTGTCGGAGGTGGTCTCGTCCGTATCCTTGCCGGAGGCGATGACGATGTTGCCGGCCGCCTGGAGATTGGCGTTCGCTGTATGCGTCGCATCGCCAGCCGTGACGTCGGAGGCCGAGATCGTGACGTTGCCACTGCTGGAAGCGATGTCGACGCCGGTCTGGCCGGAGATCGACGAACCTTCAGCCGTCGTTGTCGCGTCGGTTGACTTTTTCGAGCCGGACTTGCTGGAAGAGGAAGCGCTGTTGGTTGCTTCACCGATGGTGACGTCGCCCTTGGCAATCAGATTGGCCGTGCCACCCATCGCGTTAACGTCGGAACCGATGACGCTGATGTTGCCGGTGTCGGCCTGGACCGTCACATTGCCGTTCTGCGAGGTAATCGAGGACGCGTTGCTGGTGACCGAGGTCGAGGATGACTGGCCGCCCTTGTAGCCATTGGCAGCACCGGCAATCGTCTTCGATTGGCTCGTGGTCTGATCCTGCGAGGCCGTGATGGCGATATTGCCGTTCGTCGAGACGATGCCGAGATTACCGCCGGCCACAAGCGACGAGCCGCCGATCAGCACTCCCTGGCTGCCGGATATGAGGGTGGTGCCACCTGATGTGAGCGACGAGCCCTGCTGGATCTGGCTGGTCGTGGTCGTGATCGTGCCGCCCTGAGACAGGTTCAGACGGTCCTTACCAAGAACGGTATTGTCGACGCCGGCCGAGATGATGCTGACGGAACCGTTCGAGGACAGAACCGATAGGTCACCGCCGACCTTGGCGGAGCTAGCGATGATGTTGACGCCGCTTGCGCCGGCGATGCTGAGATTGCCGCCGGTGGTTACGGTGGTCCCAACAAGCGTCTGAACCCCGCCATTGTCCTGTTTGACGGCACCGATCGTGACGGTCTGGCCGGAAAGCTGGGCGCTACCGCCGGCGGCCACTTTCGTCCCGCTCAGCATCAGACTACCCGCGCCGGCATCCATCTTCAGGTTGCCGCCGGCCGTGACACCGCCATTGGCGGCAACCACGGTCTGGCCGCCGATGCTCATCGTCTGGGCGGCCAGCGTGATGCCGTTTTCGGCATTGAGGTTCATGTTGCCGCCGGCAAGGAAGGCCCCGCCATTCGCCTTGATGTCGGTGGCGTTGATGGTCATGCCGTCGGCCGCGGCGATCGCGCCGGAATTGTCGACGGAGCCAGCGTCGATGCTGACGGTATTGCCTGACATGGTGGCCGCGGACGTGGTTTTGGCCCGATCGGCGGCGGAGAGATAGACGACGGGCACCAGCACCGATGCGCCATCAACGACCTCGGCCTGGTAGATCACCATCGACTCGGTAAGATTGGCCGCCTGCTCGGGAGTAAGCGCCTGGCCGAGGGCAAGACCATGCGCCTCGGCGTATGCCACGCCATTGTCGAGCAGCGACTTCATCTGATCGGTGGCGTTATCGCCTGGAACGAAGGAGCCGGCACCAAGGCCGTTGCCGACCAGCTGCCGCATCTGCTCGTCGACGAGCTGATTGTCGAAATAGGCGTCGCCCAGGAAGGGAACCTTGGTCTCGGGCGTATAGCCGATCCGGTCGATAAAATAGCCGGAACCATAGAACTTCGACACGTCGAGGAAGGCTGCTCGTGTCTCGAACAGGAAGACCTGTCCCGGAACCGTGCCGCCAACACCTCCGGATTGCGGCTTGGCAACCGCTGCGAGCTGAGCACCGTTCGTCTGCAGGATCTGGGTAAGATTACCACTATTGCCGATAGCAGCGGTGAGCTTGCCCATCAGGCTATTGGGGTTGATCGAAGCGCTGCCAGCCGTCAGGGTGTTCGAACCGATCGAGGGGCCGGTCGCCGCCGTCACGCCGTTGCCACCGACCGAGGCGCCGGCGGCGGCCGTCAGGCTGCCGCCACTGATCGAGGCACCGCCAGCCGTCAGGTTGCTGCCGTTGACTGAAGCGCCGCCAGCCACGGTCAGACTATTGCCGCCGATCGACGTCGCGCCGGCGATCGCCAGGCTATTACCATTGATGGCCGGCCCGGAACCGATCGTCGGGCCGCCGCTTGTCAGCGTCGGGCCGCTGCCAGCTGTCGCACCGCTATTGGCGACCACGCCCGTAAGAGCAGCATTGACATTGAACAGGGCACCGCCGGCCGTCATGCTGTTCAAGGCACCAAGCGGATTGTTCGTAGTCGCTGCAGCGTCAATCACCACTTGCCCTGCGATCGAGCCGTTGGAAGCGACGTTGTTGACCGCGCCGGCGGAAACATTGAGTGCGCCCCGCGCCTGGATGACACCCGACAGGACGCCAATGGCCTGGACACTTACCGTCGTCCCGGCCGCCAGATCTTTTGATGGGTCACGTGTGCCGTTGGGGTTGTCCGAATAGGTGAGCGCGGGGTCGCCGCCGCCGATGCAGGGGCGATTGGGACCGCTGCAATCCGGACCGCCCTGCGTCGTGTCGGAAGAAACAACATCCGGGTAATATTGGCAGGGAGTGGAGCTGTCGCAGACGGTCTGGGTGATGCGGTTCAGGGTCGCGCCGTCATTGGTCAGCGTGCCCGCCACCGTAAGCAGCATATTGCCGTCCGACTTGATCGAGCTGTAGGCGTTCCTCAGGTTGGTTGCGTCGATGGTCAGGTCCCTGCCCGCACGGATCTTCGCGGAGGCGCCGGCACCACTGATCAGTTGATCCTCCGAGACGATCTGGGTGACCAGCTGGTCGATGGTCTCCGTCCAACCGTAGGTCGGCTCATGCTGTCCCGAACCGGTTCCACAGCGCGTCTGGCACTCGTAGGTCCTGGTGATGAGATCGTAGGCGCTGAGGACGGCGTTGGAGATCTGCACATTGCGCTGGATCGCCGGTGCCGAGGTCTTGGTGTTGATCAGCGTGTTGGTCAAGATCGACATGCTGCCGCCGGACTGTATGAGCCCGGCGGAATTGACGACAGCGCCATTGCGCTGACCGCCGCCCGGTCCGGCCATGGTAAGGCCGGTGCCGGAAAGGATGGCACCCTGATCGTTGGTGAGTATGCCGCCGACGAAGAGGTTGGCGTTGTTGCCGGCGAAGACGAGGCCGGAAGGGCTGTTGTAGAAATCGCCTGATATGTTGAAGGTAAGGCTGTTGCCGGCAGCGAGCTGACCGGTATTGGCAAGCGACGGCAGGCTGAGCGTCAGGTCATGCGCGGCAAGTAATGCGGTATTGGCGTTTGTCGTCAAACCTGCGGCGGAGATCGAGATATCGCCGGAACCACCCGCATTGGTAACAGTGCTGACTTGCGCGTTGGAGAGATCGGCACTGCCGGAGAGGTTGAGCGCCAGGCCGCCGAAGACGAGATTGCTGCCCGACAGGTTGGCCAAGGATGCGTTGACGATCAGCGTGCCGCCGCCCGCTATGCGGCTGCCTCTGGTGCCGGACAGATCCAGCGCACCGGTGTTAAGCGTCAGATTGCCGCCGACGCGGGTAGTGCTCGTGTAAGCAATGGCGCCAGGCGCCGTGAGCGTGGCGTTGCCAAGGCTCTGCAGGCTGGAATAGCCGATGTTCTGCGTTGCACTTGCAGCAAGATTGCCGCCTGACAGCAACGAGTTGGCGTTGATGCTGCCGTTCGAGGCGGCAAGCGTCATCGTGCCCGAGCGCTGCAGCATCAGGCTTCCGCCAGCCGCGGCATTGGTGGCGGCAAAGTCGACGCCGGAAACCAGCGTATCGATCGTCATCGACCGGGCATTGAGATTGATATTGCCGGTCCCCAGCGATTGGCCGGTGAGCGTGATGGCGTTTCCCGCGGCCAGGGCCAGGTCGCCATGGGCGACGGCATTGGCGCTGATATTGTTCGCCGCATTGGCCGTGATGGTCCCGGCAGCAAGGAGGCTGTTGAAAGAGATGTCGCCTGCGGTAGCCGCGAGCGTGAGATTGCCGGCCGAGCCTAGGATGACATTACCGGCTCCCGATTGGTCCATCGCCGCAAAATCGACACCGGCCGCGATAACGTTGCCGCTGACGGCAGATCCGGTCATCGAGACGTTGCTGGCGCCCAGCAGTTGGCCGTTGATCCTGACTGCACCGGGACTGGTGGAAGAGCCGATCGCGACCGCACCGTGCCCCGTGATGTTGCCGCCCGTAAAGGCACTCGCGGCCACATTAAGGTTGCCGGCGACGATCAGCATGCTGGCCGACGCACTTCCGGCGTTAATGGTCAGATCGCCGCTTGGTCCGAGAGCGATGGCGCCGTTTGACGATCGCGCAGTGGTCGCGAAATCGACGCCGGTGACTGCCTGGCCCAGTTGGACGCTCGAACCGGAGAGCAAGACATCGCCGGCACTGAGGAGCTGGCCCGTGACGTTGACGCTGTTGCCGCCCGCAAGGGTAATGTCGCCATGCCCGGTCACAGCGTTGGCCGCAATCGCAGACCCGCTGGCGGCGATGGCGCCGGCTGATAGCATGGTCTGGGCGGTGATGCCCGCAGACGCTGTCAGATTTATGTCGCCGGCGGTTCCGAGCACTATACCGCCGCCGCGGGCACTGGTGGCAGCGAAATCGACACCGGAAATCAAGATGGGCGCATTGATGCTGCCGCCGCTAAATGTGAGATCGCCCGCAGAAATCACCTGATTGGTGGCTGCGAGACTGCCGAAAATATCGACTTTGCCATGACTGGTGATGCTGGCAGCCGCCAGATTTGTGGCTCTTGCCGCGAGATCGCCAGCAGAAAGGATCGTGCCAACCGTGATATTGCCGGAGGCCGTCAGATTCATGGCTCCCGACGAAGCCAGCACGATATTGCCGCCGGCCGCATTGGTGGCTGCAAAGTCGATGCCGGAGATCAGCGTGGGCGCGCTGATGCTGCCGCCCTTGATCGCGAGGTCGCCTGCGGCCAGGATCTGGTTGCTGACATCGACGTTACCGACAACACCGACTTTGCCATGGCTGGTAATGCTGCTTGCCTGCAGATTGCCGGCATTCGCCGTGAAATCGCCAGCCGACAGGATCGTGCCGGCCGCGGCATTATCCACAACGGTAAGGTTCATGGCGCCGGACGGACCGAGGACGATGTTACCCCGTGCCCTGCTGGTCGCCGTGAAGTCGACCCCGGAGACTAGGAGACCGGTGTTGAGGCTGTTGGCGTTGATCGTGAGTTCACTGGCCGACAATATTTGGCCACTCACATTCACGCGGCCGCTTGCGGCCGTACCGCTTGCCTTCAGATTGGTTTTGCCATGGCTGGTGATGCTGCTTGCCGTCAGATCCGTCGCCTGAGCGGTAAGATCGCCGGCCGACAGAAGCGTGCCGACGGTGAGGCCACCCGTCGAGGTGAGCGAGATATCGCCAGTTGATGTTTGCACGATGTTGCCGTTGGCGACAGCCGTTGCGGCGAAGTCGACACCGGAGACGATCGCCCCGGCCGCGATGCTCGGGCCTGAAGCGCTGACGGTTCCACCGCCAAGGATTTGGCCATTGACTGTTGTCGCACCAGCAAGCGCGATATCCTTGTGGCCGGTGACGGTATCGGCCGTCACGGTGGCGGCATTGACGTCGATGTCGCCGGCAGCTTGTATCGTCGATGCAGAGAACCCGCCGCTGAGCTGGGTCGTCAAATCCCCAGTCTGGCCGAGAACGATATTGTCTCCTGCCCTGTTGGTCGCATCGAAATCGATACCGGCGACGATCGTCTGCGCCTCCAGGCTCTGGCCAGTGATCAGGATGTTGCCCGCGCCGAGAACCTGGCCGGCAATGCTTGTGGCACCATTGAGCGTGATATCGCCACGCGCTGTGGCGGCATCCGCAGTCACGGTCGCACCGCTGGCCGAAAAACTGCCGGCCGAGAGCAATGTGCCAGTATTGATACCACCGGTCGAAGCGAGCGTTAGACTGCCGCTTGTCGTCTGTACGATGTTCCCATTGGCGGCTGCCGTTGCGGCGAAATCAACGCCCGAGACAATAGTTCCAGCCTTGATGCTCGAGCCGGAGATGCCAACATTACCGCCACCGAGGATCTGGTGATTAACGGTCGTTATCCCGGAAAGCGTGATGTCCTCATGACCAGTAACGGTATCGGCCGTCACAGTCGCGGCATTGACATTGACGGCACCGGCGGCTTGTATCGTCGATGCAGAGAACCCGCCGCTGAGCTGGGCCGTCAGTTCGCCAGTCGTGCCAACAACGATATTGCTCCCTGCCCTGTTGGTAGCATCGAAGTCGATACCGGCGCCAACCGTTTGTGCCGACAGGCTCTGGCCAGTAATCAGCACATTGCCGGCGCCAAGGATCTGGCCAGCAATGCTGGTGGCGCCATTGAGCGTCACATCGCCATGGGCTGTAACGGCATCCGCATTCACGGTCGAGCCGCCGGCCGACAGCGCACCGGCCGAGAGCAGAGTGCCAGCATTGATAGCGCCGGTCGAAGCCAGCGTCAGATTTCCGCTTGTCGTCTGAACAATATTCCCATTGGCAGCTGCCGTTGCTGCGAAATCAACGCCCGAGACGATAGTCCCAGCCTGGATGCTCGTGCCGGAGATGCCAATATTGCCGCCGCCAAGCACTTGGTTGGCGATATTCACACCTCCGACTGCCGTGCCGGAAAGGCTAATATCCTTGTGGCCGGTAATCGAGGCTGCTGTGACGGACGCGCCGCCGACGTCGATGGCGCCCGCCGCCTGTATGGTCGGTGCCGCAACGGCGCCATTGACGGCCACGGTCAAATCGCCGGTCTGACCAAGGACGATATTGCCGCCGGCGGCATTGGTGGCATCGAAGTCAATGCCGGAGACAAGCATCTGCGCTGACAGGCTCTGGCCGGTAATCGATATGTTGCCCGATCCGAGGATCTGGCCGGCAACGCTGGTCGCACCATCCAGCGTCACATCACCGTGCGCGGTGACGCCGTCGGCCGCGATGGTCGAGCCGGAGGCGTTCAGTTTGCCAGCTGAGAGCAGTGTGCCGGCATTGATCGAGCCGGTCGACGCAAGCGTCAAGTCGCCGCTTGCCGTCAGAACGATGTTGCCGTTGGCAGCAGCAGTTCTGGCGAAATCGACACCGGAAACCACAGTGCCGACCTTGATGCCTGGACCGGAGATGGCGATGTTACCACCGCCAAGGACTTGACTGGTGACGGTGGTTGAGCCGGACAAGGTGATGTTGCCATGGCCGGTGACGGCATTGGCATTGATGATCGCCCCGCCGGCATTGATGCTGCCGGCGGCCTGCATCGTCGGCGTCGCCAAGGTACCGCCGACCGAAATCGCGAGATTGCCAGACTGGCCAAGGACAATATTGCCTCCTGCCCTGTTGGTCGCATCGAGGTCGATACCAGCCACGACGGTTTGGGCGGAAAGGCTCTGGCCGGTGATCGATACGTTGCCGGAACCCAGGATCTGGTCTGTCACGCTGATCGCGCCGCCGAGCGTCACGTCGCCATGCGCCGTGACGCCATCAGCGGTGACCGCCGAACCGGAGGCGTGCAGATTGCCAGCCGATAGCAGTGTGGCAGCACTGATGGCGCCTGGCGACGTCAAGGAAATATCGCCGCTCGCCGTTTGGACGATATGTCCATTGGCGGCCGCTGTCCGGGTGAAATCGACGCCGGAGATAATCGCGCCGGCCTTGATGGCAGAACCGGAGAGATTGATGTTGCCGCCACCCAGCACCTGGTTAGTGATGTCAACCGGACCGCTGGTGTCCGCAACGGTGATGTCCTTGTGGCCGGTAATCGCATCGCTGGTGACCGCCGCGGCGCGGATATCGGTGGTGCCTGCAGCTTGAATCGTCGGTGCTGTCACAACGCCGCTGGTCGCGACCGTCAGGTCACCGGTTTGACCCAGAACGATATTGCCGCCGGCGGCGTTGGTGCCGCTAAAGTCGATGCCAGCGACCAAAGTCTGTACCGACAAGCTCTGGCCGCTGATCAGTACATTTCCCGAGCTCAGGATCTGGCTATTGACGTTGATCGCTCCCGCAAGCGTCATGTCCCCATGTGCTGTCATAGCAATGGCGGTGACCGTGGTTCCTGCAGCGCCGAGACGGCCGGCCGAGAGCAGCGTACCGGCATTGATATTACCGGTCGAAGCAAGTGTCAGATCGCCGCTTGTCGTCTGAACAATCTGTCCGTTGGCCGCAGCCGTCCGGGCGAAATCGATGCCGGAGATAATGGCGCTGGCGTTAATGGCGGAACCCACGAGATTGATGTTGCCACCACCCAGCACCTGGTTGGTCACGTTAACGGGACCGCTTACGGCCGAAACGGTGATGTCCTTGTGACCGGTCATCGCGTCGCTGGCGACCGATGCGGCGCGGATATCGACGGTGCCAGCAGCCTGGACCGTCGGCACTGTCACAACGCCGCTTGTTGCGACCTTCAGATCACCGGTTTGACCAAGGACGATATTGCCACCGGCAGCATTGGTGGCGCCGAAGTCGAGACCTGCCACAATAGTCTGTGCGGATAAGCTCTGCCCACTGACCAGTACATTGCCGGCGCCCAGAATCTGGCCGCTGACACCGATGACGCCGCCGAGCGTCATGTCGTGATGAGCGGAGATATTGCCGGCGGTGATCGTTGCGCCGTTCGCAATGAGATCGCTCGATGACAGCAATGTTCCGGCGCTGATGGCGCCAGCAGCCGTCAAGGTCAGATTGCCGGTTCCCGCTATCGTCGGGCCAAGGGTGATGCGCCCGCCCGCCGCATCGGTGGCGGCGATATCGACGCCAGAGACAATAGCATCGGCCGCAATGCTCGAGCCGATGATGCCGACATTGCCGCCACCGAGGATCTGGCTCGTGACCTTTACGCCGCCGCTTCCGGCCGTCGCGCTGGTGGCGCCGGAAAGCGTGATGTCCTTCTGGCCGGTGATCGTGTCGACGGTGATGGTCTGGCCGGTGGCGTTGATCGCGCCGGCCGCAAGCACGGTGCCTGCCTGGATGGCGCCAGCGCTGTCGTTGATCGTCAGATCGCCGCTGCCCGCCAGCACGATATTGCCGCCGGCAGCCTTGGTGGCGGCGAAGTCGACGCCCGAGGCAATCAGACCGACGCTGACACCATAAGCGTTGCCATTGATGGTAGTATTGCCGGAGCTGAGTAATTGATTGGCGACGTTGACGCCGCCGACAACGCCGACAGCGCCGTGGCTGGTGATGTTATTGGCCTGCAACAGGGCGGCGTTGACCGTCAGGTCACCTGCCGACAGCAATTTGTCGGCAACGATATTGCCCGCCGTGGCGGTCAAGCCGAGCGTGCCGGACGGACCGAGAACAATGCTGCCGCCGTTCGCATTGGTGGCCGCAAAGTCGACGCCAGCGGCGATGGCGCTGGCCTGAAGGGCAGACCCCGAGATCAAGACATTGCTTGCAGCGAGAATTTGGCCGCTGACATCAACACGACCACTCGCCGTATTGACCGCAAGCGCGCCATGGGAGGTGACGCTGCTAGCCGCGAGCGATGCAGCGGCGATTTTCAGACCGTTGGTCGATTGGATATTGCCGGCCGTGACATTGCCTGTCGCGCTCGCATTGAGGCTTCCAGCCGACACGAGATTGCCGGTCGCGATATTGCCGGCGGTCGCCGTTAGGCCGAGATCACCGCCGGCTGTACCGAGCACCACATTGCCCCTCGGATCAGCACTGGTGGCGGCGATATCGATGCCGGAGATGACCTTGCCGGCTGAAATCGACCGGCCGGCGGCGCTGACGTTACCCTGCGCCTGCACGTTGCCGGCAACGGCAATATCGAGAGCGGCGTTCACGGCAATATTCTGGCTGCTCTGCAACGAGGCGGCCGAGATCGCGCCGGAGGTCGCGGTGAGATTGAGGCTGCCTGCGCTGGTGGTCACGCCGGCAATCGCGATATCCCCCACAGTCGTCGAAAGCGACGCCCCACCACTGCCAGCCGTAACGCTTCCGGCAACAATACCGCCGTCCGAACTCATCTGTACGGTCGTAGCGCTGTTGACATCGCCTGACACGCTCAAGAGGCCAGCGCCACTCGAAAGAACAATGTCGCTATCGGCTGCGACCGTCTGCAGCGTGACACCCTGGTCAGCTTGAATGGCAACCTTCGCCTTCGAAGTCACCTTAGCAGCTGTCACCGTCTGTTTCGACTTGATGCTGACGCCCTGGTTCCCCGACACATTGCCGATCGAGATCTTGCCATCGGCCGATAGCGACAGCTCATCGGCATTGGCGGCCATGTCACCGCTCATTTTGACGCCGGCACCTTTTTCCGTGACGACGACCTTGATGCGGTCCGCTTGCATGGCGCCGAGTGCGGTGCCGTCGATGGCATATTCCGGCGTGCCTGACGTTGCCGTCAGCGCCGTCGACTCACCAGTGGCGTAATTATACTGGCTGGCGCCACCCGTAAGCCGGATGGTCTTGCCGTAGACCGGCGCATTGACATGGATCTGGCGCGAGACGACATCGAACAGATCGACGGCGCCGGGAGCAGCCGCAAAGTTGCCGCCGGTACCTTCGAAGGTGACGTCGCCGCCATTGACGGTGAAGCCGGTAAGGCTACCGTCGGCGCCGATATTCGGCACGCCAGTCGTGAGCGTCGCATGCGGCGTGTTGATGAAGCCGCAGCCGTTGCAGGTTACACCGTTTTGGTTCGCTATAATGACATCGGCCCTGCCCCCAAACACTTCCGTCGGCCCATTCAGCGCCGAGCGGTTGCCTGATGTGACCTCATTGAGAATGACGGAAGCCGGGTTCGAGGCATTGAGGTTCGGATTGCCCGGTGTCACTCCGCCGAGGTTCGAGGTGCCTTGCTCGCCCTTGAAGTTGTTGAGGATCAGACCCTGGGTGCCGACATTGAAATTATCGTATTTGTTGTGTGACAGGCCGGCGGCGTTCGGCGTGACGATATCGATGAGCGGAACGCCATTCGGGGCAGCGCCGACGCTTGGCTGGTTGGCGGCAGGCGCCGATCCGGCGGCGGAGACGGATTGCGCGTTGGCAATTGCGGGCTGAAGAAAGAGAAGCAAGCTTAGAGTGACGGCAAGCGACTGCCGCCCAAGGCGCAGAAGCTGGCTTCGCAGATCAAATGCGACCTCCCCGTCCTTGGCTGCAAGTCGTGATCCAACCAATGCGATCTTCTTGCTCATCACACGCCTTCACTGTGACTGCGCGGCAAGCTGAACTTGCCGCAATTGAAACTAAGCTTGCTGATCGATCGCGACATCCATGGCCACGTGATCAACGCGATTTCCGCTTCTGGCTCATCCGGTCTTTATGACCGGCATCGGCCGTTCACTCTGAATCCTCTCGGAAAGCCGACTTGACGGCCGGCATCCCGCTATTTCTTCGTCTGCAACCACTGTTTGACCTGCTGAGTGAAGGCGTTCGACAGCCGTTGCGCCAGAATGTCGTCGGGCCCTGCGGCCGAAGCTGCATTGACGGCCATGGCCACAAATATGCCGAGCCCCTCCCCGCGCATGCCACTGTTACCCGCCGCAATGGGCTGCTCGGCAATGAGATGCCCTGTCTTGGCGTCTTCCAGCCGAACCATCCCCGCAATCCGGCTGTCGCTGTGAATAAGAACACGTCCAGCCTTCGTGGCCAGATCGACCACATGGAGGCTGACGACCAACCGCGCTCGCGTTGGACCACCGGGTAACCCGATCAGCTCCTTCTCCATGGTCCCTTTCAACACGCGTACGACCGTGGCCAATTGTGGATCGGGTTTACCTTCCGTGAAAAGGCCTGTCATTTTGACATCAGGTGCTGTCTCGATGCGGATTTCGCGCACGGAGGTCTTTTGAAGAGCGGCCACAAGCCGTGGATCCGTTGTGACGCAGGATGCGAGCAAGATCATGAGAACAAGGGCGATACCGCCGGAGAGATATCGCATCAGCTGAGCCCCTAAGGCACCGGTTGCAGATAGCAAGCGCAGTTCCATCGTCATCTCCTCAGCCCCCTCTTGCGGCCGGCGCGGTCTTCACGCCGCCGTCGAGCTTCTTGTAGAGTTCGCCCAATTGGGATTTTGGCGTCGCGCACCCTCGCGAACGGGCAATATCCGTCAGTACCTGATTGCGATTGCGCAAGGCGTCGATCTCGATCTTCTCCGGCGATTTAGGATCCATGAAAAACAGGGCCGGCCAGAACAGAAGAACACCCGTGGCGCCGAGGATGACGTTCTTGCCCTGGGCCTGCGAACGCTCCTTGACGGTCGAGAGTATCTGGCGTTCGTTCGCCGCAAATTCGCGATTGATGCCGCTGCACTGCAGTCCGGTATCACCCGCGGTGGTCGATGCGATCGGATGCGCCTCGCGGCCACCGCAACCCGACAGTATGATTGAACAGCTCAAAAGCACTGCTGTGGATAGCGCGAGAGCTTTTCGGTCTTTCATCATTGCGAAACTCATGGTTTTACCCCGTTACACCTTTACCAACGTATTGAAGTACTTACGAAAAGAAGCCCGGAGTCGCGCCGGCTGACCGTGCCGCCGAGAACATCGGAATAACCCATATCGAAATTGACATTGCCGCCGGCGAGCTTGGCGCCGACCGTCCAGCCAAGCATGTCGCCGCCTGCGATCTGGTAGCGGGCCTGGCGTGCGATCCGCCCGTAGTCGAGACCGACATAGGGCCTGAACTCTCCAAGCATCTTCGCCAGTCCGGCATTGTCAGCAAAAGGCTGTGTCCGCCAGACGAGATCGTTGCGGATGAAGAAGCCGTTATTGCCGTAAAGCATGGTCTCGCGCGTGCCGCGCACCGAGGAATAACCGCCGGCCGAGATCTGCTCCGCTCCGAACAGATTGTCGGGCGAATATTGGCCCGTCACGAGCGAGTTGATCTCGAAGTGCTGCTCTGCGATTTGGAACGGCTTCGTGACCGTGATCGTACCCGTGAACTTCGAGAAGCGAGGATCGGCATCCCCCGCCCCGGGATCTCCTGGCGCAACTGCGTCAAAGAGATTGAGCCCCTGGCTGTAGGAGAAATCGAAGACCCAGAGGCCACCGAGCATACGGCGCGAATGCGAGAGGCCGAGATCGCCGACCGTGTATTTGCGGCTGCCGACCTCGATCCTGTTGCCGAGCAGGAAGTTGTTGGTTTCCTTGTAGGTCAGCCCACTGTTGAAGGTGGTGATCGAATCCTTGTCGCGAAGGATTACGCGATCCGCACCGATGCCGACCTGCTTGCTGTCGCCCGACGTCTGCAGCGTGCCGAAATTGCCGGGCACGGAGCTATTGTATTCATACCAGGAGCCGTTCGCCGAGAAGGTCCAATAGCCGTAGGGCACGCTGACATTGCCGGAATAGCTGTTGCTCTTGCCATGGCCGTCATCGCGCCAGGGATAGTCCGGGCCGGTATGTTCGTAGCTGAAATTCCACTGGTCGTTGATGCCGAAAAGATTGTCGTAGCCGGCATTGAGCGACGACTTGGAGTATCCCGTCTGCTCCTGACCGAGATTGCTGTTGCCGAACGAGAGGTGCCAGGGGTGGCTGGGCTTGTTCTCGATATTGAGGATCGAGGTGCCGTCCGTCTTGCCCGGCAGCATCGCCGTCTTGGCATTGTTGGAGGTGAGACGATTGATCTGGTCGAGACCCTGCTCGATATCGCGCAGATTGGTGATCTCGCCCTTCATGCCGGGAAAAGCCGTGGCAAGCACGCCGGAGCCCGCCGCACCGAAGCCCGAAACTGGCTTGCCGTTGATGTAGATGTCAGCAAGCGTGCCTTCGACGGCAACGAGGCGCAGCACTTTGGTCCTGGCGATATCCTGCGCCGGCACATAGACGCGGGAGCTCACAAAACCTTTGTCGAGATAGAGATGCGTCAAGTCGCGCAGCAGCACATTGATCTCACCGACGCCGACGCAGCGGTTCGCGTAAGCCGCCGTGACCTTGTCGATCGCGCCGGCGGAAAACTGCCTGACGCCTTCGACCTCGATGCGGGTAATTGCAAAGCAGGGACCGGCCCTCTTGCCGCCGACCGCCGCCGGCTGCTGAACTTCGGCCGCAGATGGCTTCGGCGTCATCTGCCCCAGGCCCTGCAGCCGCTGCTGCTCAGCCTCCTGCGCTTGCCGGCGCGCGAAGTCGTCGTTGGGCGTCTGAGCGGCCGCCGTGGAAGCCGCGAGAACCGCTGCCAGAAGCCCACCTATGGCGGTCGCCGCACGCGAGATCGACGTCATAGGCTCGCCTCGGTCAGTTCGAAGCGGGCTTTTGCAGTGCGTCCAGCGCCGCCGACAATCCCTTCAGCGAGAACTTGATGTTGACCTTCTGGCCATTCATCATCTGGACGTGCCCGGTGCCATCAGCCGCCTTTAAAAGGGCCGACACCATCTTGGCATCCAGCTTCTGCTGCGCCCAGCAGCCAGCCTGGTTGCAGTTGCGATAGGCAAGCTGCACCACCTGCTTGTCGCCGGCGTCGATGCTGATGCCGGCTGGCAAATACATGTTGAGCGGCACGAGCGTGGTCAGCACCAGTTCACTGGCAGGCTGCTTTGCCGCCTTCTTGTCCGTTGCGGTGGGAGCAGGCACCTTGGCAACCGCCAGCGTCAATATGTTCACATCCTGGTCACCCTGCTTGACTGTCGCGATCTGCGCGACTTCGCAGTTCGTTGTCGCCGAACCGTCCGCTGGCTTGCCATCGATGCAGCGATAGTACCAGTCGTCGAATTTCTGAACGCGTGCCTGCGGTGCTGGCTGCTGTTCGCCTGCCTGGGGAGCTGTAGCCTGAACGGCTCCGCTGCCTGTGGCGGTATTTGCGGCCGGAGCGGGCTGCTCCTGCGCCGCCGCCGAAAATGCAAGCAACGCCGAAGAAAGGAAAACTGCTGAAGTCAGGGTCTCGAAGGAAAAGGTCTTATTGGCGGGGGACATACGAATTACCCAAAGTCAAAGCCATTCGCTTGGGCAAGGCGTACCTTGCTCAATCGGCATATCGGTCAAGAATCAGGAAGATTCACCACAGGGTGGCGTAGCCGATCATGGGCCTGATCCGCTCAATAGCAGATTTCTAAAAAAGTACAGCAAAAAGTAGCAAGAGCAGGAGTGATTCACACGCTCGTTTTCAGATATGCGTGTAAAATCTGCAACACCAACGCTCAATAATTGAATAAAATTGTCGCTCTTGAGGGGAGCTGAACCGACGACCCCGTTATTTCGATTTCTGTTCGTGATGGATTATGTAGCAAAGACAGAGACTTAGCCTGATCGGCATCGCAGTTGGCGGTCTACAACCGGCAGATGGCCCTCGAGTGTCGAGTTTCAGAGGTTCTGACCCGTGTTTTCTCTTGACGTTGATCCATTCAGTCATCGTGAACCAATTGACGAATTTGCTATATCGATATCGTTAGAGGGTCTCGGCGGAATGCAAAACTGGGTGAAATCGCGACGCAAATAAACACGTGGTGCGTATTAACTGATGCTGCATTATCGACCGTTCGGTTCACAATCCCCAGCCAATTATACAGTGTTAACGAGGCAACCGAATGATCTTAAAAATGCGTTTTCTGATGTTCATTGTCATTACCCTATTTGGAAATGCCAATGCTTTTGCGGGTTCGGACGACCTGCCGACCCCGCAAATATGCCCCACGATCGCCGATTGCACCAAGGTGATTGTCGTCGTGAAGGATCCGGTTCAACTCGCGCAGGCGCTTGCTGATCGTTGCGGTATGCAGTTCCACGTGGTTCCTTCACGCATGTCCACCGGGGATTGCGACAAGGCCATCGCGATCGATCCTCGGCTCGTTTCCGCCTATGAAATTCGCTCCCGAATCAGTGGCTATATCGCCCTGACGACGGCTGACCCCACCATCAAGCAGACGGCCGCCAGGCTGGAAGAGGCGGATCTCGACAAAGTTGTCGAACTTGCACCCAACCAAGCCCGCTCGTATTTGCTGCGAGGCCGGAACATGGCATTCACAAAGCACTATGATCTGGCGTTGCAGGATTTTGACAGGGCAGCTTCCCTAAATCCTAAAGACCCCCTCGTCTATCTCTACAGAAGCAGTACTTACAAAGATCTCGGCAAGGACGATCTTGCTCTAAAAGATTGCGACAAATTTCTCTCCATCGCCGCGCCCCGCGCCGACGTGCTGACAATGATGGCCGAGATTCATTTTGAACGCCATCAGCTTGAGCAGGCTCTGGCACTTGCCGATCGCGCGGTAAAACTGAGCGAGGCCGATACCACAGAATTCAAGTTCGATCTCAACAAATCCCTGACGCTCCGCGGTCGCATATATCTTGAGATGGGCGACCAGGAGATGGCGAAAAAGGATTTTGTCGCGGCCGTTGCCGCCGCTCCCAGCGTGGACGAAGCCCGACAGGCACTCGGAGCACTCCTCAATAAGCGTGTTCCATCGGATATGGATTGCCTTTTTGCTGCAGTGAACCCGACCCAAGAATCGCAATTGAAGGCGATCGAAACTTGCACGGATCTCCTCAATGTCGCTGAGAGTACATTGGCAAGAGATCAACGCGCCAGACTTTATATGGCAACAAAACAATATGGTCTTGCGGTCGCCGATTTCAGCAAGCTCATCGAGACTGATCCCAAAAGTAATGGCAACTACCTCTTCAGAGCGCAAGCTTATCACGGCGCCGGCAGGCAAGACCTCGCGTTGGCGGACATAAACAGGCTTATAGCGGCGGGGCATAACACTTTGGATCCGGAGGCATCCCGGCGTGTGAATTTGATCCTCAGGGCCGAAATCCAAATGAGTTTGGGGCAAGATGCGCAGGCGCAGAACGATATTTCCGAGGTCCTGGCAAAGGCACCCCAAACTCCCGACGCACTGGCGATTCGCGCGTGGTTGAAGACACGGCAAGGTAATCTGGCGGGAGCAAAGGACGACCTGGACGTCGCAATTTCCTCAAAGGCATTTATCTTTCGGGGACGATTCACCAAGGTGCAAGATGCATTGGCGCGAGGATTGCAAGCAGAAGCAGATGCCGCGTTCGCAGACGCGTTTCGTGACATCTAGGTGCGACTGCGGGCTATCTACGGCATCCTGTGGTAGTTCCACATCATCACTCAGTCGTAACGATCATTGAATTGCTAGTCGAAGGCGATTGCTTCTTCGAACGTCGGAAATCACGATGATCGAAGGATCCGATTGTGGAAAACCATAAACGCTATTGGCGCTCCTCTTGATGGTAACCGAACTGCGGCCACCTTATTGTGAGGTTCAACGTCCCTTCCCTTTCGATCCGATTGTTGATCGCGGCGGCGCTTGATCTCAGCAGTTCGACCTCCGAATCGTCAAATGTGTCAGCGCCAATTTTCCACGCCGAAACGTGGGACCGCATTGCTTCCGTGCGGCCTGAAAACAGTCTTCGTGCCCGACAGGGAGAGAAAGCTGGTGTCGTCCCCGCACACTTGCGATTTGTGCCCAACCTGGCGCTTAGAGCGCGTCCATATGGCCAACGATCACGGCAACCTCGTCGGCGAAAGGTAAAAGGACTTCTGAACAAGGTCCGATGGTGCCGAAAATTTATGCGATTTAAACCAAGATCAACTACTTAGATTGCTAGTTCCCAGAGATGTGGGATGGAGAAGGCATATCGTGAGTTTCCTGAGGTTTGGAAGCAAGTGGCTTGGGCTAGAGGTCTTTGGACGCAAGGGTCTGGATGATCCGCAGACGTCGGGGCGCGGTTTTGACGAAAGACCTTCGGCCGGCGACAATTCGCCGTTCCAGCGATTCTTCGAGCAATGGGAACGCGAACGCGATCTCAACAAGGTCGCGTCCCACCAACATTACGCGACCTCCAAGGCAATAGAAATCCTCTCGCCCGAGGAACGAGGAGAACTGCTCGCCGACCTTGCAGACAGGCCAGGAATCCATGACGGTAACCGCGATGACAAATCGCCGCGCGAAAAAGCCGCCTACAACGCCACCTGGAATATCTGGCGCCACGATGTCGAAGTACGCAAGGAACACTTGGGTGCGTTGCTTGCTTACCTGCTTGGCAACCCCAACTTTCGCGATAAAAACTATTACGAAGAACAGTTCGGCAAGCTGATGCAGTTGATTGACAGTGCCATTAAGCATGGAGCCTATCTGTCAAGGGGTGATTGCGAAGCCTTGGTCCAGATGGCTGCCGCTGTCCGTAACGGGCACAAAGCCTACGGCAAGGCAGACAAGAAGAAAATGATCGCCCGCGCCGAAAAGCTAGAGAAACTGGCCGGCGTCAAGATCAGCGCCACCGAGTTCTTGATGCAGCGCTGCGAAGGGGCGGAAAACCCTTGGGCGATCGCGAATCGTGACCGCCCGAACGCGCAATTCTGGGCCGACCTGCTTGCCGAAATCACCATTGCGTTGGAAGAAATCCGCGGAGCCACCAAGGGCAACAAGCATCGGTGGCTGCGGGATATCACGGCTTTCGCCGCAGCATGGCCGACAGTAGGAGAGGTTGCCCCCCGGTTTAAGGCATGGGACGAAGGCGGCAAGCCGTTCGCCTCACTCAGCCAGCACAATGGCAAGCGTACTGGATTTACCAACCCAGACGCCTATCGCGACCTGCCGCGGATGATCGCACTTGCTCAGGCCCATTCGCGCTACAACTGGAAGAGCGATCAAATTCCGGGGCTCGACGTGCTTGCCGATCTGGAGAACCCCCAATGGACCGCACTGGTCGAACAATTGATCACCCAGCGCCGCGCCACCCAAGCAACGAAGGCGTGGGAAAGGGATATGCTGGCGCTGTGTCAAACGTTGGGCGTTGAAACGGTCGAGATGAAGCTGCATGATTGGTTGGCACTGTTCCACACCCCCGCGCTTGACATGGCAGTCTATACCGATGTCTGCAATGGCGAACGCTTCGCCGCTGCTATCGATCGTCTCGATGAGGCGCATCCAGACTGGCCCGCACGCCATGCAGGAGAGATCGCTGCACTGGCCCGCGCAGTGGCAATGAAGGTCGCCAGCGGCGATGGAAAAGGAATCTGCGGCGCGCTGCAATCACAGCTGATCAGGCTTGATGACCATGTCTACAAGAACACCCGCGTCACCGACGGCATACTGGGCCTTGCAAAGCCGTCATACAAGCATTCGGACGGGCGCAGCACATACGAATCGCTCACCACTTGGATGCGGCTGAGTGTCGAGAACGAGGAATTTCTGCGCGGCGCGGTATGGCTGGTAGCGCTGATGCCCGATCGGGCGCGAGCCGTCGACGCTTTGGAAAAGGTAGCACAGACGGCGGCGACCTATGTGTGGACCGGCGATGATGGCATGCGGTCGAATATTGTCGCCAACGCCGCCGTCGCCACGTTGATCGCGATGGGCGGAACCGACATTGGCCCGGCAGTGCTACGCCTTTCCAAAGCGATCGAGAACCGCTCGATCAACTCGCCATTGTTCAGGTACCTCAACGGCGACGCCTGAAACTTCAGCGTAAGCGACAAGCTGGGGCCACTCAGGCGGTATAGTTCCACGGCATGAGGGCTTCGATTTCGGTGTTGGGCCATGCCTTCGCAAGGCGCTCAAGCGTCTGTCTGAGCCAGGCCTGCGGATCGACGTTGTTCATCTTTGCAGTTTATGCCGACCGTCGAACTATGCCGAACGAGCAGGTTTATGCCAACGTTTTTCGTGACAAAGCAGTAGCAGGATCGGCATAGCTTAGGCTCTCTCCGTCGCAGTTGACGCAAAGGAGAGCCCTATGAACGCAAGTGACTATTTGAAGCGCAGCACGCTGTATCGAAAGCTGATCCACGGGCCGCATGGCAAGTTTGCCCAAGTTTACGCCGCCAGGTTGTCGAACGAAGGCTTGGGTCGGCCATGTACCTGGCGATCGCTGAGCCTGTTTCGAGAGCTGATGGACTGGCATGTTGGCAGCGGACATGAGCCCCAGGATTTAAGCGAAGGTCACGTTAGTCGGTTTTTCGAGCACCGTTTCAAACACTGGAGACCTGACGCGGGCGACCGATCAGCTCTCCGCCGCTTACTCTCTACATTGCGGCAAGAAGGTTTGATATCAGCCGCCGTTCCGATTGAGCGCACGGAGCACGAGCAGATTGTCGATATGTTCGCAGCTTATCTCTCGAATGAGAGAGGGCTCGCCGCCTCAACGGTGGAAAGTCACAAGCTGCTGTCGCATCGATTTCTGATGGAGATCTGTCCGGCCGGCGCAGACGAGTTTGCAGCGCTCACCCCGGAGATCGTCATCGGCTATGTCGAACGACATGCGCTTGACGGTTCCGCCGACAGTGGCAAAGCCATGTGCGGAGTTGTGCGTGCGTTCTTGCGCTATTTGCATCTGAAGGGTTTCATCTCGACGCCGCTCGCTGACTGTGTGCCGTCCATCCGCCGCTGGCGACTTGCCGGCCTTCCAACATTCCTGCCGCCCGAGAAGGTCCAGAAGGTTCTCGATGCCTGCGATCGGACGACGGCAATGGGCCATCGGGACTATGCGGTTCTGATGATCCTCGCCAAGCTCGGCTTGCGCGCCAGCGAAGTTGCGACCCTCAATCTTGACGATATCGACTGGCAGTCGGGCACGATTCTCGTACACGGAAAGGGGCGGCAACAAGCAACGATGCCGCTGCGTCACGACGTCGGAACAGCGATCGTGGCTTATATCCGGCATGGGCGCCCCGCTTCGGCGTGTCGGCGAGTTTTCTTGCGAACTCTTGCGCCGCATGTGGGTTTTGCCTCCGGCTGCGCCATCACGATGATCGCAAAGCAGGCACTCGAACGGGCGGGCATTGACGGCTATGCGCATCACGGCGCCCATCTTTTCCGCCACAGCCTTGCAACCGACCTTTTGCGGTCGGGCGCCAGCTTTGCCGAGATCGGTCAACTGCTCCGCCATCGAAGCATCGACAGTACAAGGATCTATGCCAAGCTCGATGTTGAGAAGTTGCGCGAACTGAGCCTCCCCTGGCCGGGAGGTGTCCAATGAGCCGGCTTCGCACCGCGTTTGAGCGCTACATCGGCATGCGCCAAGGGCTGGGATACAAATATGACGGTCCGGCAAAACGATTGTCGGGGTTCGTCGCTTTCATGGAGGCCCGCGGCGCCGAGACCATTACGGCGGACCTGGCAATGGAGTGGGTCACCTCGATGGGCCGGCAGCCGAGTTGGTCAATCCGACTGGCTGATGTGCGCTGCTTTGCCCAGCACCTCAGTCATTTCGATCCTCTGACGGAAGTGCCACCGAGCGACGCAGTGCCGCCGGCACGGCGCACAAAGCCCTACATCTATAGTGAAGTCGAGATTCAGGCGCTTCTGGCGGCAGCACTGTCGTTGCCGCCGGCCAACGCCCTGCGGCGCTGGACATATCACTGCCTGTTCGGGCTGATAGCGGTCGCCGGACTGCGCCATTCCGAAGCGCTCGGCCTACGCCGGGCCGACGTCGATCTCGACCAGGGCGTCCTCACCATTCGCGAGACAAAGTTCGGCAAGACAAGGCTGGTGCCGCTGCATGCCACGACAGTCGCTGTATTGTTGGACTATGCCGCCCGACGCGATGCACACCTTCGTACGCCTCGTAGTCCCTATTTCTTTGTCGCCGAACAGGGCGGCAGATTATTGCATCAATACGTGCACCGCGTGTTCTGGCGACTATCCCGGCAAATCGGATTACGGCAGGAGGGGAAACGAGATGGTCCACGGATTCATGATCTTCGCCACCGTTTCGCCGTCCAGACCCTGATCAACTGGCATCGGGCTGGCGAAGATGTGGAACGCGAGCTGCCGGTTCTCTCAACCTTCCTAGGCCACGCCAATGTTCGCGACACCTACTGGTATCTGTCCGCCGCGCCGGAACTGATGAACCATGCCGTCCGGCGATTGGATAAGCGCTGGGAGGCTCGGTCATGAGACGCACGAACGACCTGGCCGTGCTGATCGAGCGGTGGTTCACAGATCGGCTCATGAAGCATCGAGGTGTCAGTCCCAACACCATCGCCTCCTACCGCGACACCTTCAGGCTCCTGTTTGCGTTCGCACAGACGCGCCTTGGCAGGTCCCCATCTCAGTTGACACTACGGGATATAGACGCTCCTTTCATCGGCGCATTCCTGGAGAACCTTGAGACAAAGAGATCCGCCTCGGTGAGGACCCGGAATCTCCGCCTTACAGCCATCCGATCCTTCTTCCGATATGCAGCGTTCGAGGAGCCGGCACATAGCGCTCATATTCAGCGTGTGCTCGCGATCCCCAGCAAGCGATGTGATAAGCGGCAACTTCAGTTTCTAACCGGGCCCGAGATTGAAGCGATCCTGGACTGCACTGATCGAAGCACGTGGCTGGGACGCCGCGACTACACTCTGCTATTACTGGCCGCCCAAACCGGGCTTCGGGTCTCGGAGATCATCGACCTTGACCGAGATTCGGTAATGCTCGGCCGCGGTGCGCATGTGCAATGCATCGGCAAGGGCCGCAAAGAGCGAAGTACGCCGCTCACAAAGGTTGCCCAGCAAGCCCTCCGGTATTGGCTCAAAGAACCAGGGAAGCGAGGCGCAACGGCTCTCTTTCCAAACATGCACGGTGGCCGGCTCAGCGCCGACGGCGTGCAGGCACTGCTGAACAAATATGTCGCCAAAGCGCGCGAGCACTGCCAGTCCCTTCGCTCAAAGCGGGTGTCGCCGCATGTCTTACGGCACTCCGCTGCCATGGAGTTACTGTCAATCGGCGCGGAATGTTGACCCCTTATCGGCGTCCAATCTTCACCCCCCTGTAGACGACGAGCGCTTGGCCTGCCCGGCGCTGGCCGGGGTTGCAGAGGGTAGGCCAAGTGCGGGTGATGGGTATCTTCGGCTTTAGCTTTGAGAGCGGTTTTTGAAGCGCCAGGATTCGTTTCCGGTCTCAGCGATCTCGCAATGGTGGGTCAGCCGGTCGAGGAGCGCCGTCGTCATCTTGGCGTCGCCGAACACCGTCGGCCATTCACCGAAGGCCAGGTTTGTCGTTACGATGATTGAAGTGCGCTCGTAGAGCCTGCTGATCAGGTGGAACAGGAGCTGGCCACCGGCTTGTGCGAACGGCAGGTAGCCGAGTTCATCGAGGATGATGAAGTCGAGGCGATTGAGGTAGTCCGCTGTTCGTCCCTGCTTTCCGCTGCGCGTTTCCATTTCCAGCCGATTGACCAGATCAACGACATTGAAGAAGCGGCCACGCGTTCCGTTGCGGATGAGAGCACGGGCAATTGCAATGGCCAGGTGGCTCTTGCCTGTTCCCGTGCCGCCGACGAGAACGACGTTGCGCTGATCGGCGACGAATGTGCCGGTAGCCAGCTCTCGCACCAGGGATTCATTGACGGGCGTATTGGTGAAGTCGAAGTCATCGATGTCCTTGGCCAGTGGCAGCTTGGCGATACTGAGCTGGTAGCGAATGGACCGGGCCTGCTTCTCGGCGATCTCCGACTGCAGGAGGTCACCGACGATGCGCGGCGGTTCGTGTTGCCGTTTGATGCCATTGCCCATGACCTCGTCGTAAGCGCTGCGTATTCCGTAGAGCTTCAACGTGCTCATCAGTTCGAGAACCTGTGTGCGTTCCATCAGCTTGCCCTCCTGAGCCTGTCGTAACGGGCGCAATCGGCGACCGGCTCATGGGTCAATCGAAGCGCATCGGGGGTTTGAAGAGTGATGGCAGGCGCAGGGTCACGACTGCGAGCCAGGATATTGATGATCACCGAGGCAGAGCAGACGCCGTGATCCACCGCCTCCTGGCAGGCCGCATCG
>NZ_FMAF01000055.1 GCF_900094565.1 Martinezella lusitana | reverse complement strand
GAGATGCAGCGCCGCCCGGCCGTTGGCCCGGTCATGACTGCCGCGCGAGGTCTTTCCGTCAATCGCCACCAGCGCCGGAGCATCGGGTCGAAGCGTCGCCGCCCAGGATATGAAGCAGTTCGAAAACAGGTCCGGATCGATCCGGTTGAGCAGAATGCGCAGCCAGCGCGAACCCGGTATGCCATGGTGATAGGGAAGAAACCGACGTAAAAACGCCAGGTTATCCTCTCCCCATTCGACGATCTCGTCAAAATCGTCGCATGCGCCGATCGTCCCGCAAACGACCAGAAGAAGCACCTCGGGTAACGGATGGGCGACCCGCCATTGCTCCCGCTCATCCTCAACGAGACTAAAATGGTCCAGCAAAACCCGCAGCCGCGGGCGATCGTCTTCAAACATGTCGGCCTCCAAATCACCGACACTCTTGAATCACACCCAAACCGTTCAGGGAAGAAACGTTAACCCGAGTTCAGAGCCGTGCATCGAACAGACACTGCGTGAAATCGGACGCTCCGTTGGGATCGACAAAGACGTGTTCAACAGGGCAGTGGCGGACCAGGCCATCCTTGAGCGTCTGAACAAGCTCACCGACCAGGCGACTGACGAATTCGAGGTAGAGGGAACGCCTCCCTTCTTCGTCAACGGCAAGAAAATCACTGGGGCGCCGAGCCTTGAGGAGATGCGCAGCGCAATTGCCGCTGCTCTGAATGGGCATTGACCTCCCATTTGGTTGACTGGCGGAGAAGGCCCATTCCTTCTCCGCACTTCCTTCGTATCGTGCTCAGCCGGCGACGGTATCGAAGGCATCCAGCACGCGCGACGAATAAACCAAAGCTGCACCGGCGTTGAGCGCAATCGCGACCCCAAGTGCCTCGGCAATTTACTCCCGCGTGGCGCCGACTTTCGCTGCTTCGGACGTATGGCTGGCGATGCAGCCGTCACAACGCGTGGTCACCGCAACGGCAAGGGCGATCAGTTCCCGGGTTTTGGCGTCCAACCGACCGCTCTTCTGACCTGCGCCACCGAGGGTACGAACGCCCTCAAGTGTCGCCGGCGAAAGCCGGCCAAGTTCGGTTACGCGTGAGGACAGTTCCTGCCGGTATTTTTCCCAGTCGAGCATTCGAAAGTTCTCCGTGAATTTGGGCTGATGCAACGCGATGTAAGAGCCGCAGCCTTCATCTTTGGTCAGGCCGCGACCACATCTCGGAAAGGAGTATGGAGAAAACTTCATCAACTGAAATGGTATGATTTCACGAACCCATGAGCACCAATCATGCTTGTTGCCGGACAACCCTTGGACAGAGAGACCGCGAGTTGGAGAGACGACCTTGAGCGGCGGCCCAAATACGCGAAGCCGAATGGGCCCGCATTGTCTGCGGGGGCTTCAGAAATATTAACAGGGCAGCGCGCCATTATGAATGTTGCTCATGGAGACATGAGATAGTGCCACTTATCGCAATAATGACCCTGTGATATTCCCTGACGTTACCTGCGCGCCGCGCATACGGCAGATCGACGGACGGTGCGCGCTCGTTGCGAGAAAAGCCACTGGCTGATTTCGACGCTCGGCTGTTGCGGATCATGATCGCTGCCCGCCGGAAATAAAGGGAGAGGACCAATGTCGAGATTTTCGGCCGAACGCGAGAAGGTGATTCTGGCTTCGGTCATGGCGGCCAATGCCAATCCCGGCTGGTTGACCAGCGATCGCGTCGAGGCCCTGACCGGCGGCCATGGCATGCTCAACATCCCGGTCGTTGCAGTCTGCAACGTCATCGCGGCCGAACTGCGTCGTGGCATAAGCCCGGAAGTCAAGTTCGCCGATGCCGTGCGCCAGCCGATCGATGACCTTCTGACCAAGAGCATTGCTGTCGCCACGGCAGCCGGCGCCGACGGCGCCAATGCGGCGCTGATCGCGGCAACGCTGCTCTATCTCTGCGGCGCCAACGCCCAGGTCGGCATTCCTGCCGGTAACCGCAAGCTCGGCTCTTCGGCGCGCATGATCGCTGGCGTCAGCCGCTCCGGCCTTGCCGCCGTGCCGACGGCGAAGATGAACAACAAGATCTCGGGTTTCGCCGCCGTTGCGGCCGTCTACGAAGCCATGATGAAGGGGGAGCTCTCGCCGGTCCAGGGCCGTGACATTCCGGAAGGCGTGGGCGGCGGCGTGATGGTCGGCCACGGCGCGCTGGGCGAGGATTTGATTTTTCCCGGCATGGCCGAACGAGGGGCTGCCATCGGGACCAAGGCGATGATGGACGCTATGTCCGGCGCCGGCATGCCCAGCCAGAAGTTCCTCTCAGCCCTTTTTGGCGCGGCGGCGATCCTGGAAATCATCCATTCGGATGCCGACGTGGCCGAGGAATATGGCCCCTACGGCAAGGTCACCAGTGCTTTCGTCGCGGGGCGATCCGCCGTTCGCACCGCCGGCCTGCCCGAGAAAATACATGTCCGCATCACCGGCAAGGAAGTCGAGACCGCACGGCTGATCGGCGATCTCGGCCTGATCCTCAAGGATATCGGCGGGCCGACCGTGATCGGCATCATGGCGCTTGATGAAATCGTCTCGGTCTTCGAAGAAGGGATCTGCGGCGCGGGCGCGGGTCCCGTCAATCCGCCGCTCGGCCATATCTGCGGCGATGCGGTCATTGCGCTGATGTGTCTGTTGCAGGATGGTTCGACGGAACAGAGCGTGGCGCGCGCGCTACGTGCCCGTCGCCTTGGCTTCAGCTTCGATCCGGAAACTGCGATGGTGGCGATGAACATCGTTGCCCGCAAGGCGACGCAGATCTGCAACGGGCCGGTCACCGATGCAATGATCATGTCCTCCACCCCCATGGTCACCAAGGCGCTGCATGCCCGTGCGGCGCGCAGCTATGACGATCTCATGGCGGGCAGGAGCGTCGGCGAGATCGTCCGCGCGATGGACGAGGAGCGCCAGCTACTGGTGGAGACACGCGGGTCGGAATTCCTGAGCAAGGTGAAGGGTACCAATATCAAGGTTCATTTCACCAGGATCAGCAAGGGTGCGCGGCGATCGAGCAAGATGGCGGCGCGCTGGCTTGCCTTCGATCCGGCGCTCGACGCCGAAGTCACCGTCGGCGACGAGACGATCCATATGGAAGGCATCATCAACGCCGTGATCCCCGAAGTCGCGCAGGGCATCGGCAAGGAACGCGCGCCGTTCCTCACCGCACTTGCGCCGATCGCCAGCGAACTGCTGCTCGCCGGCAATGTAATTATCAACGTCACCATCCCGGCCGTCGTCGCCGCCGCCATGGGCAAGATGAGTGCGTCGGATGCGACGGGCGAAGCCCAGTCGGCAGGCCTGATTTCCGCCGGCATTCCCGGCACCAAGACCAAGGCAGAGGCAGCCGCCCTGGTCGCCGTCGAATCCATGGCGTTCTGATGGCGGGCGGCGTCATCCTCCTGATGGCCCAGATCGATGACGCGCCGGGCGAGTTGCTCGGGCACGTCATCGAGAAGATGGGCGAGATGGGCGCCAAGAATGTCCAGCTCCTTCCGAGTCTGGGCAAGAAGGGCCGCCCGTCCTATGTCCTGCTGGTTGACATAAACGCCGAAGACGAGCCGGACTTCGCCGGCCTGCTGGTCGGTGACCTCGGAATCTGGGGCTATCGGGCTCTCGAATCCCAGTACAAGCATTTCGACATCAGGCGTTATCGGACGCAACTTCGGCTAACGTGGAACGGCGGTGAACAAAGCTTTCCGCTGCGCCTCAAACGCATCCTGAGCGAGGGCGTGTTCATGCGGGCCAAGGCCGAACATGACGACCTCGTGGCGTTTGCGGAGCAGATGAAAGATCGTCTGCCTATACCGGTCGCAGTGCTGAAGGCGGCGATCGAGACCAGCGTCGGATCGGCAGAACCTGGCGAGACCCTGCACGTCGACCTGTCCGGTTGGCAGCATTCGGAACGATGAAGGAGGTGGGCCTCATGCATATCCATCTTGATGTTCTGGGTGGCATCGCCGGCGACATGTTCGTCGCCGCGATGTTGGACGCATGGCCCGAGCTGGTTGGAACGGTAGAGAGAAATCTTCGTCTGGCAGGTCTGGACGAAGACGTGCAGGCGGTCTTTCGGGCACACAATGATGGCGTGCTGACCGGCAGCCGCTTTGACGTCACGAAGACCGGCTCCGAACAGGAAGCTTCCGGTCCTGATCCTCATCGCCATTCTCAAGGACATGGCCATGCGCATCATCATCACCATGACGAACATGGACATGCTCATCCTCATGAGGAGCATGTCCATAATGGCGACCACAGCCACAGCCACCACCATCACCACACCCATTGGCGCGACCTTCGCGCCATGCTCGACGGCAGCCGTTTGCCGGAGGGCGTCAAGCGCGCGGCCATAGCCATCTTCCACGAACTCGCCGTGGCCGAAGCCGCAGTACACGGCAGAAACGTCGGTGACGTAGCTTTCCATGAAGTCGGCAACTGGGATTCGATTGCCGATATCGTGGCGGCAGCTACGTTGATCGACGCTGTTGGGGCCAAAAGCTGGTCGGTGGGTTCGTTGCCGATCGGGCGAGGCTGGGTCGAGACCGATCACGGGCGACTGCCCGTTCCCGCTCCCGCCACGACTCTTTTGTTGCGCGGGTTTGCCTTTCATGATGACGGTCGCCACGGTGAGCGCATCACGCCGACGGGAGCGGCGATCCTGTCCCATCTCTCGCCCGCGACAAGCCTCGGGTCGTCGCCTCGACTGCTCGAACGCACCGGTATCGGCTTCGGCACAAGACGCCTGCCCGGCATGAGCAACGTGCTTCGCATCCTGGCGTTCACCGAGGAGGGTGCAGCACAGGATCGGGTCGGCGTCATCCAGTTCGACATCGACGACCAGACCGGCGAGGAACTGGCCGTCGCCCTCGACCTTGTTCGCGCGGCCGAAGGTGTGATCGACGTGACCCAGACGCCGACCTTCGGCAAGAAGGGCCGCATGATGGCCTCGGTTCAGGTTCTCGCGCGCGTGGATGCGATCGACGCAATCGGAGCGCTCTGCCTGCGGCAGACCACGACGCTTGGCCTGCGCAGCCGGATCGAAGCGCGCACGGTCCTGCCGCGACAGTCGGTGACAACCGAGGACGGGATAAGGGTGAAGCTCGCCGACCGGCCCGGTGGGATGACGGCCAAGGCGGAAATGGACGACGCCCAAGGCGTTGATCGGAGCCACAAAGCCCGCGCCGAATTGCGCCGCCGGGCCGAAGCTGAGGCGCTGGAGCAAAAGTCATGATCGCGAAGGAAACCTCTCTCGCCCGTCTCAATGCCGTGTTCGACAGCGCCCGGCACGCGGCCGTGGCTGTCTCCGGCGGCGTCGACAGTATGACGCTCGCGTTTGTGGCGCATCGTCGGATGGGAGCTGACGTGATCATGTTCCACGCCGCCTCGGCCGCCGTTCCCCTGAGCGCCACCGAACGGGTCAAAGACTATGCAGCCCGTCATGGCTGGGACCTACGGATCATCGATGCGGGGGAATTTGCCGACGAACGTTATCTCGCCAATCCCTCGAACCGCTGCTTCTTCTGCAAGTCCAATCTCTACGGCACCCTGTCTTCGCTTTCGGCAGCGCAGCTCTTTTCCGGCACGAACACGGACGATCTTGGCGATTGGCGCCCTGGCCTCAAGGCGGCCTAAGCCAATGGTGTACGTCATCCCTTTGTCGAGGCCGGCATGTCCAAGGCAGATGTCCGTGCCATGGCGTCCGCCTATGATCTTGCTGACCTCGCCGAACTGCCTTCAGCGCCCTGCCTGTCGAGCCGCGTTGAGACGGCTCTCAGGATCGAACCCGAGATCTTGCAAGCCATCGATCGGGTCGAGATGCTGCTGCGGCGCGAGCTCTCGCCGGGAACGGTGCGCTGCAGGGTGCGGCAAACCGGGGTGGTTGTCGAACTCGATGAACCGACGCTGTCGAAACTCTCTGGCGATAGTCGCGCGCGCCTCGTGGGGCAGATTTCAGAGGCGTTCGGTAGTCGACGGCCGATCGATTTCCAGGCATACGCCCGAGGCAGCGCCTTTTTGCGGGAGCGAAATTCATGAACGAAGAAGTCCGGCTGGATTTCCAGCGCACAGAGCGCGTGGGATTCGATGAGGCAGTACTCTGCGCCCGGAAATCCGATGCGCAGCTTGCCACGATCATGGACCGCGTTTTAGAGCGCGGCACACGCTGTCTGTTGACGCGCCTCGAGGCGGAGGTCTTTGGTCGCCTCGCGCCGGCCTATCTTGAACGATTGGACTACGACCCCATCTCGCGGACAGCATTCCTGAATTGGACCCCGCCTGCCGAACAGCAAGCACCCGATATCGCCGTCGTGTCGGCCGGAAGTTCGGACATGCCCCAGGCCGCCGAGGTCTTGCGAACGCTGGCTTATCTCGGCGCCCCGACCAGACAGTTCATCGACATCGGCGTCGCAGGCCTATGGCGGTTACTGGAGCGGGTCGAGGAATTGCGGACTTTTCCCGTTATCGTCGCGGTTGCAGGCATGGACGGCGCTCTTCCCAGCGTGCTCGGCGGGCTCGTTCCCGGCGTGATCATCTGTCTTCCGACATCGACCGGGTACGGCGTGTCGAACGGAGGAGAAACCGCCCTGCACGCGGCACTCGCCTCATGCGCGCCCGGACTGACCGTCGTAAACATCGACAATGGCTACGGCGCCGCCTGTGCGGCGTTCCGAGCGCTCAGCATGGTCCGGCGGGTGTCTGTTCAAGATGGCAAGGGACGTCCGAATGCGTAGCCCTTTCGATGACGAACCGCTTTACGCCAAAACAAAAATTGCCATCGTTTATGCCTTGCTGGTCGCAGCCAACGTCCTGGCTTGGATCTGGGCTTGGACTTCGTTCTCCGATCGACCGGCACTGCTTGGCATGGCCCTTGTCGCCTATATGCTCGGTGTCCGTCACGCGTTTGATGCAGACCATATCGCCGCGATCGACAATGTCGTGCGCAAGCTTATGCACGAGGGTCGGCAGCCGTTTTCGGTTGGATTCTTCTTTTCGCTCGGCCATTCCAGCATCGGCGTTCTGGCGTCGCTTGCCGTTGCCATCACCGCCTATGCAATGCAGAGCCAGACTGAGGGTTTCCACGACATTGGCGGCGTAATCGGCACATCCGTCTCAGCACTGTTCCTGCTGGTGATCGGAATTGCCAATCTCGTTATCCTGAAACCTATCTGGGACGCCTTTTCGCGAGCGCGGCGTGGCGAGGAAATTGTCGATGAGGACCTTGATGCGCTGCTGGCTGGACGAGGCTTGCTGGCCCGCGTTTTTCGCCGCACCTTCAAGGTGGTCACACGCTCCTGGCATATGTATCCGATCGGCTTTCTCTTAGGCCTCGGCTTCGACACCGCCACGGAAATCGCTTTGCTGGGCGTTTCAGCTTCGCAGGCCGCGCAAGGCTTGTCGTTCTGGACGATCCTTGTGTTCCCGGCCCTCTTCACAGCCGGCATGTCGCTGATGGATACGACGGACAGCGCTCTGATGACGGGCGCCTACGGCTGGGCCCTTATGAACCCCGCCCGCAAGCTCTGGTACAATCTGACGGTCACCGCCGCCTCGGTGATTGTCGCGATCTTAATCGGAGGCGCAGAAGCGCTCGGCCTGATTTCCGACAAGCTCGGCTTGCGGGGCACTTTGTGGGAGGCAATCGCCACCTTTAACGACAGCCTTGAAAATCTCGGCTTTGGTGTCGTGGGCATCTTCATCGCGAGTTGGGTCGTTTCGGCAATGATCTATCGCATGAAAGGCTATGACCGCATTCACGCGAACGTATCTTGAGAAGGGAACGTACTCGACCCAAGCGAAGCACGCCGCCATATTTGCCGTGAGGTCAATGTAACGGTCGATGGAAGTTCATCTTCCTCAGCGCGTCCTCTATAGAGCTCGCGCCGACCGAGGTGACCGCCTGCTCAAGATAGGATCGGATGTCTGCCTCGCTCTTTCCTTCCAACAACGCGATTTCTGCGATGCTTCTGCCGAGCGCTATCCACAGCAGGCAAGACCTTTCAATCGGTGAGAGTATCCATTTGGGCATCAAACACCTTTTGCGAACTGATCACCTCGTCCGTGGAATCCTGGCTCGCCAACCTGTTCGAAGGCCGCTTGCAACTTACGACCTGTCCGCCCAGGCCATAACCATTCAGAAACGCACCGATGCCTAGGGCGCGACCGCTTAGGAGCGGGCCGTCGTATCAATGCTCGGCAACCTTGCGTGAGCCCTCCAAAGCACCCTTGACATCAGCGACGAGACGTAGCGCGGGCGAACCTGCCGACATCGGAAGGTCGCCTGACCGCTCAAAAGCTTGCAAAAGGTCCTCAGAGGCGTCGAGCCGAAACTCGGTGACGATATCCTGCAGACGCCGGACCTCCCCTGCCAGCGATGTGCTTGCCGAAGTATATTCCTCGGCCATGGAAGCGTTTTGCTGGGTGACATGGTCCATCCGGTTCACAGCGCTGTTGATCTCCGTAAGGGCAGCGGACTGCTCGTTTGCAGACGTCGCAATGGCAGAAAGCTGGCTGCTGATCAGGCCTACCTCCTCCTCAATCTTTTCGAGCGTTCGTCCCGTTTCCTGCACCAGCTTTACCCCGGAACTCACTTCGCCCGTCGAATTGCGGATCAGTTCCTTGATCCCCTTGGCCGCCTGGGCAGATCGTTGAGCAAGTTCTCGGACTTCCTGGGCGACAACCGCAAAACCTTTGCCGGCTTCGCCGGCCCGGGATGCCTCGACGCCAGCATTCAAGGCAAGCAGGTTCGTCTGAAACGCTATCTCGTCGATGACACCGATGATATTCGCGATCTCGTTGGACGAATGTTCGATGCCCTGCATAGCCGAGATCGCCTTTGCCATCACGGCCGCAGAATTGCGTGCCGACGTATTCGCGTCCGCTGCCGCGCGGCGGGCCTCCTCGGTGCGCCTGGAGGAATTCGAAACTCCTTGTGTAACCTGATCAAGGGCGGCGGCGGTTTCCTCAAGAGAGACCGCCTGCTGCTCGGTCCGCTTGGAAAGCTCGAGGGCACTTTGGCTTATTTCCGATGTACCGCCATCGATCGCCGCAGTGGCGACTGCCACCGTCCGGAGGCCGGTTGCCAATTGCTCGCGCGCAGCGTTGAAGTCGGCGCGCAGTTGCTCGAATTCGCTGGCAAACGGTTGTTCCAGTCGGAACGTGAGGTCGCCACTGGCAAGATGCTTCAAACCTTCAGCAAGGCTGGAGGTGGCCTCCGTCATCTTGCTTACCCGCTCCCGCTCTAACTCTTCCGCACGCACACGTTCGCGCTCGCGCGCCTCGCGGCCAGCTTCGACGTCTCTTTCCATCTCGCGTGCTCGCAACCCATTGTCTTTGAATATCTGCACCGATTTCGCCATCATGCCCAGCTCGTCGCGACGATCGGTTCCTTCGACAATTGCCGAGAGATTGCCGCCCGCCAGCGTCGTCATCGTGTCGGCGATCCGCCGGATCGGCTTGACGATCCAGGCGCGAACGGCAAGCACGCCCAGAACCAGCACCGCTGCCAAAGCGATCACGGCGCCGCCCATTGCCCTTTTCGACGTATCGGAGGCCAAGGCGGAAACGTCGCTGCGCTTTTGGTCGGCATCCTCGATCATCTTGGCTGCCGCCACTGAAATCTCGGCGATATTGCCGCGAATGCCGGTTGGCACATGCTCAGAAAGAGCTGCTGGACCATGGCGATGCTGGCCTCGCTGTCTGCCGTTCGGCCAACAGCGATTGCCGCACCGCATGTCGTCGTCAAGATTGCGAACCCATCCGTCTTCAACGGCGGCAAGTCGGCTTGCGCCGGTAACGCGGCGATCGCCAGATCCATGGAGGCGACGAAGCTTTCCTGCGCCTCCTTGAGGCTTTCTTCAGCACGCACCCTGCCGTCTTTGGAGCGCGCCATGATCATGTCGCCGATATTGGCGCGGGCTGTCTGGAGGCTTCGGTTGGATTGGGCCAGGTGAAGGGCGGCGGCTGCGTTCTTTGTCAGGAGGTCGGTGTAGGCTGCGTCGATCCTGAACAACTCCCGGGTCTCGTAGAGGGAGAGGCCGAGGGCCACCAGCCCGAACATGCCGACAACGACGAAGAACTTGCCAACGATTGGAACGTGTTTCACACGCCACTCCCCTTTGAGATGATGTTGATATCCGCGTTCGCAAACACGGGGTTCCAAAAAGCCAGCCACTAAAAAAAGGGGCTGCCGCCGAGACCTGAATGACGACAGCCCCAGTCGCCCTGGGAGGCAGGCAAGACGACCGGAAATCCGAGCGCTTGCTCGTTTCATCCGGTCAGTCGCGAATGGCAGCTCCTGTTTGCGGATCGAACCAGTGCAGCTTTTCCAGATGGACGGTCAGCGGCAGGCGCTTGTTGGGCGCGGGCGTCGATACTGGCGGGATACGCGCCACCAGCCGGTTCGTGCCCTTTCGTTTGAACTCTGGCGGATCCTCCACGTCGCTGATGTCGACGGGCGGAGAGGCAATGTCGAAAAAGACGAAGGTGTCGGGGCCGAGCGCTTCGGCAACCGGGATCGGCTCGTTGAACAGCGCTTCATGCTCTTTGCACACCAGAAACATTTCCGGGCGTATCCCGGCGATCACCTGCCGTCCGGCATAGGCAGACAATGCGGCACTCGCGGGAACCGGAAACGCAATCCCGGTTCCCGCGATCGTCGCGCGCAGGCTTGCCCCGTCCGCCTCAAGGTCGGCCCGGACGAAATTCATCGCAGGCGAACCGATAAAACCGGCAACGAACAAATTCGCCGGCCGGTCGTAAAGCCGCTGCGGCGTGTCGATCTGCTGCAGGTTGCTCTCGCCGGCATCAGCGACAGGCTTCAGCACAGCAACCCTGTCACCCATCGTCATCGCTTCGACCTGGTCATGGGTGACGTAGAGCGTAGTAACGCCAAGACGCTGGTTTAAAAGCTTGAGCTCGGCCCGCATCTGGACGCGCAGCTTGGCGTCGAGATTGGACAGCGGTTCGTCCATCAGGAATGCCATCGGATGACGGACGATCGCCCGACCCATCGCGACGCGCTGTCGCTGACCGCCGGAGAGCGCGCCCGGCTTGCGGTTCAGGTATTTCGTAAGGTCGAGCATCTCGGCTGCGTCGCGCACAAGCTTCTCGATCTTGTCCTTCGGCATTTTGCGCTGCTGCAGGCCGAAGGCCATGTTCTCGTAGACCGTCATGTGCGGATACAGCGCATAGTTCTGGAATACCATCGCGATGTCGCGGTCCTGCGGCTCGGTGTTGGTGACATCCTGATCGTCCATAAGCAGCCGGCCGCTATTGAGCTGCTCGAGCCCGGCCGCCATCCGCAGAAGCGTAGATTTGCCGCAGCCCGACGGTCCGACCAGCACGACGAATTCACCGTCGCCGACCGTGAAGCTCACATTGGCGACGGCGACGGTCCCGTCCGGATAGGTTTTTCCAATCCCGTCAAAGGTCATGGACGCCATATAGTTCTTCTCCCAGTATCACGTGGCGAGGCAAGTCATCGGGTCGGATGGCGTGCCTCGTAAGATTGGTCACGCCATCAGCCGATGGTCACGGGCTTGCCGCTGGCGACGGACTCCTCAATCGCAGCCAGTACCTTGGTGTTGGCAAGCCCATCATTGGCGTCGGCAAGCAGGGGCACGCCACGCACGACGCTATCGACGAAGCGCGCGATGGATTCCTGCACGAAGCCGCCGATGCGGGTTGCACCCGTCGGCGTCATGCCGATGTAGTCGTTGAACCGCATGCCACCATCGACGATACGGCGCAGGCCGCCGCTATGGGTGGGATCAGCCTGGATCTGACCCTTTTCGCCGACGACTTCCACCTTGAAATCGACAAGCGAAGGGTTGTCGCGCGACAGGATCCAGCTGTTTTCCATGGTCACGACAGTGCCTCTGGAAAATTCGAGGATCGAGGCATGGAAATCCTTGGTGTCGACGCCGCCGGCGGCAAGCGTCCCGGAACGGGCCACGGCGTAGACGCGGGTCACCTCGTCTTCGAGGATGAAGCGCAATACATCGACCAGATGGCTGCCCAGGAACCAGAGTGCGGAGGATTTCGCGGCCCAGCTCAGCATTTCGAAGGGAACGAAGGTCGTGTTGGAAAGGCGCGCCGTGCCGTGCTTGGCAAGCCCGATTTGGCCCTCCTGGATCATGTCGCGAACCTGCGCCAGGATCGGGTTCACACGATTGTGGAAGTCGATCATCAACTTGCCCTTGGACTTTGCGGCAGCCTCGGCGATCTCTTCTGCTTCCTTGACTGTGGTCGCGAGGGGCTTTTCGCTCAAGACATGTTTGCCGGCCTTGAGCGCTGCAAGGATGATCGGTGTGTGGGTAAAGTCGGGTGTGGCGACGGACACCGCGTCGATCCGGTCGCTGGCGATGAGCTTCTGATAGTCGGTGAACGCTTCGATTGCGCCAAAACTCTCCTTCATCTTCAGCGCCCTGCCCTCGTCGAGGTCGCAGACGCCAACCAGTTCGGTCTCCGGCAGCACGTTGAAGGTGTGGGCGTGGTTATTGCCCCAAAGGCCGGCGCCGATGACGCCGATGCGAAGTTTGCTCATTTTATATGACTCCATTCAAACCGTAAAAGATCAGCCCTTCACCGAGCCGAAGGTGAGACCGCGCACGACGTAACGGTCGAAGACCAGGAAGATGATCATCGGCGGGATCATCGCGAGCACGGCGGCGGCTGCGATGTAGTTCCAGGTCACGCCGCTGGTGGCGAAATATCCGAGCGTTCCGATCGGAAGGGTGGCGGTTGAACGCGAGCTCAGCACCAGTGGGAAGGCCGCGTTGTTCCAGGCAAAGACGAAAGCGAACATCGAGGTGACAATGATCCCGGGGCGGACGATCGGCAGCGTGATGCGCCACATGATCGTGTGCCAGCGGGCGCCGTCGACGCGGGCCGCCTCCTCCAGCTCCGCCGGCACCTCGTCGATAAAGCTCTTCATCAGCCAGACCGAAAACGGGATCGTCAACGTCTGCAGCACCAGCACCATCGACAAATACGAACCTTGCAGGCCGACCCGCGTGATCAACACGAAATACGGAATCAGGAAGGCAATCGGCGGCGCCATCAACAGGCCGAGATACCAGAGCATGATGTTCTTCTTGCCCCGCATCTTAAAGCGCGAGAGCGCGTAAGCGGCAGGCACCGAGAACGGCAGATTAAGCAACACCGCGCCGATCGCCACGATGAGCGAGTTCACGAGTTGCGGCGCGTTCGTGCCAGGATCGACGAGGATGTGGCGGAAGGCATCCAGCGTCGGTTCGAAGGTCACTTGCGGGGGCATCGCGAACGCTGTTTCTGCCGGCCGGATAGCGAGCGCCAGAAACCAGAGGATCGGGCCGATGAAGACCGCCAGGAACAAGAGGCCGGCGGCATAGGTGAGCGCAGTATAGAAGGTCTTGCGGCTGGCCATGTCACCACTCCTCATTGCGGAAGGCGAAGAACACGTAGAGGGCGATGATGACGTTGACGATCAGCACCGTGATCCACGTCTGGGCACTCACCAACCCGACATTGAAGTTCACCAGACCCTGTTCGTAGAGCGAATAGCCGAGTGTGCGTGTCGAGGTCCCCGGCCCGCCGCGGGTCAGCACCAGCACCGTGTCGAAGGTGTTGAAGATCTGCATGAAGCGCAGCATGACGATGATGGTCGCGGTGCGCCGGATGAGAGGCAGCTTGATGCGCATCAGGATCGTCCAGGCCGATGCGCGATCGAGACGCGCCGCCTCGATGATCTCGTCGGGAACGGAAAGCAGGCTCGCATAGAGGACGATGGCGAAGAACGGCGTCCACTGCCAGATGTCGACGAAGAGTATGGCGGCAAGCGCAGTCGTCGGTGACCCGAGGATGCCCTCCGCCGGCACCGGTAGCCAGAGCGACTGCAGCACCCATGTCACGAGACCGCCGCCCGGATCATAAAGATAGCGAAACAGGAAGCCGACGACGATCGGCGCGATCGTGGTTGGCAGGATCAGCAGCGCGCGTACGACATTCATGCCGGGCAGCGCCTTGAGCAGCACCAGTGCGATCGCCAGGCCGAGCGAAAACTCAATCGCCGTGCCGAGCACCGAAAGGATCAGCGTGTTGGTAAGTGCGGCGCGAAAATCGAACGCATCGAGCGCCTGGACGTAATTGTCGATGCCGACGAAAGCCAAAGGCTGCGGCCCGACCTGCAAGTTCCAGAAGTAAAAGCTGGATTTGAGAGCGAAGAGCAGCGGGTAGGCGATCAGCGCCAACAGCATAATCACGGAAGGCGCGATCAACAGGTAAGGCAGGTTGCGGCGGACGAAGCCGCGCCGGACGGGCGTAAGCGTTGGCAAGGAGCGAATGGCTGTCGTGTGCATCGTCGAAGTCCAGTTCTTCTTGGCGGATGACCGCCGGCGCGAGCGTTTCCGCGCCGGCCCGAGAAGAATTCCATTACGCCTTGCCGAGCTTGCCGATCAGCGCCTTGGCGCCGTCGAGCGTGTCAGCGTAGCTTTCCTTCTGGTAGGGGATCATCAGATTGCCCTTGAGGATGCTTTCGAAGAGGCTGTTGGCGCGCTCCAGCGCGGTCTTCGGATCTTCGCTGCCGGTCAGAAGCTGGTTGAGCGTCAGGCCGAGCACACTTTCGACCGCGGTATAACCCGGAACCGGCGGACGCGTTATCTTGCCGTTGCCCTGCTTCATCATGTCGTACTGGACATCGAGGTATGAATAGATCTTCTTGACGTCCGCGTCTTCGTAGAGCGACTTGCGGGCAAAATCCGAGAACTGGAAATTGAGGTCCGGCCACTCAGCCATCTTCTTCTGGGTCGCCTTTGACGTCGCCCACTTTATGAAGGCGTAACCGTTGTCCTGCCGGTCGGAACTCGACGGGACGCCAAGGCTCCAGCCGCCGAGGCTGACTGTCTGCGCCACGCCATCTGCCTTCGGCAGGGCTGCGGTCGCATACTTGTCCATGACATCGGACTTCTTGCCGGTCATGTAGCCGGAGTTCTTGACCAGGTAGAAATACGGCGTCCACCAGTAGAACATGCCGATATCGCCCTTGGCGAAACGGGTGCCGGCATCGAACCAGACGTAATTGATCGCCTCGGGCGGCGAGAGCTTGTAAAGCTGCCGGTAGACCTCGAGCGACTTTGACCAGGCAGGACCTGTGAGCTGCGGCGAGAAGTCCCACGGTGCGCCGGGGAAGGATTTGAACCAGTTCGCGCCGTGACTGGCGGAAAGCTGGGTGAACATATGGGTGATCGGGGACGGCTGCGATCCGCAGATCACCGTCGGGAAGAGCGGCTTGCCACCGAAGGACTTGCCTTCGAGCGACTTCAGCGTCTCGATGTACTTCGTCCATGTCCAGTCTTCAGAGGCCTTTGTCGGTGGCGCGGCGATGCCGAAGCTGTCGAAGATGTCCTTGCGGTACATCACCCCTTGCGCATAGGCCGCAACCGGCAGTGTGGCGATCTGCCCGCGCCACATGTTCGACGAATAGAGGACCTCGGGAATGAAGTCGGCGAGATCGATATCACTATCCTTGGCGATGTAGTCGTTGAGCGAGATGATCCAGCCGTTGTCGAGATACTGCCCGAGCCACATCTGGTCGACCGCGATGACGTCCGCGTCCGACGTCTTGGCGACGAAGGCCGAGACAAGGCGGGTCTGCAACGCGTCGTAAGAGAGGCTTTCGAGCTCGACCTTGATGCCCGTTTCCTTTTCGAATTCCGGGATCATGGCTTTCATCGAGAAGAAGAATGGATCTTCGACCGACAGAACGCGTATGGTCTTCGCGTCTTGGGCAGACGCACGCCGTGGCGCGACAAGCGCGCCCGCGCTCGATGCCAAGAGAGCGGCGACAGATGCCGACTTCAGCATGTTCCGGCGCGACATATTTCCAATATCGAATGTCATGTGGTGCCTCCTCAGTTGTTCTTAAATCCAACCTCATCCGACCACGGGAAACCTTCACGGCGCCGAGCTCGAGTTCGATTGTTACCCCTCATCTGCCATTGCCAACAGTTTGTTTGTACTTCGCACAAACTTATGGTACTGTCAAGAAGGTGCGTTCGGGCGTTCCCGCGGCTAAAGCCTCCGCATCTGTTGCGGTAAGCCATCAAGCGCCATCTGGTCGAGCAAGCGCTCTCAAGCTAGAACGACGGGGCTGGCAAATCGGAGATGCAAGTTGAAGTTCGAGAATCAGCCATCCTATTCGCTGGGGCAGCGCGGTCCCAACAAGGACACGCTTGCTGGCGAAAGTGGCAATGTAAGGCTCGTTTCGCAGTCGACCCTCGGCGAGATCAATCGCGGTCGGGTGCTGCAGGCGTTGTACGACAACGGTCCGAAAAGCCGCGCCGAGCTTGCCCGTCTGGCGGGCGTCAATCGCACGACGATCACGGGAATCGTCCAGCCGATGATCGAGGAGGGCCTGCTCGTCGAAGGCGACGCAGTGCCCTCAGACTTCAAGGGCGGTAAGCCGGCGCGTCCGATCTATTTCAATCCTGAAGCACCAATGCTAGGCGCCGTGCTTCTCTTGCCCGGCAGGATCCAGACATGCCTTGTGACGCTCAGCGGCGATATCAAAGCCCTCACCAAAGCGCAATTCGATCCGCATGGCGATAGGGGTGCGTTCCTGGCGATCATCAAGGACACCTTGTCCGCGACGCTTTCCCAAGCCCACCAGGCACCGTTCGGGATCGGCATCGCCTCGGGGGGCATGATCGACAGCGACAACGGGGTGATCCTCGCCGTCAATCTTGCGCCCGTTCTGACTGGCCTCCACTTGGTCGATATCCTGCAGGCGCATTTCTCATTGCCTGTTGTCATCGACCATCATCCGCGCGCGCTTCTCGTTGGCGACCGGTGGTTCGGGCCGGGACGGGGCCAACAAAACTTCGCGGCGATCTATACCGGTGAGGTATTGGGCGGCGCTTTCTACATCGACGGACGGGTCTACCGGGGCCTTGCCGGCTCCGGCGGCGAACTAGGCCATACCGTCGTGCAAATCGATGGGGAACTCTGCAATTGCGGCAAGCACGGATGCTGGGAAACAGTCGCCGCCCTACCCTGGCTGCGGCGTGAAGCGGCCCGACTTGGCTTCGCAAACCCTGAAAGCGTCACCTGTGCTCGCCTCGTCAAAGAGGCAGCAGAAGGCGCCGAAGCTGCGAATGGTCTGCTGGACCGCTATACCAGAAACGTCGCCTTCGGGATCCTCAACCTGCAGCAGACCCTGTCACTCAACTCCTATGTGCTGCATGGGGACATTGCAGGCGGCGGCGCGGACGCGGCCGAACGCGTCAGGCAACATGTCGAACGGTTGGTCAAGAAGCGACCGAACCAGGAGATTTCGATCACGCTGAATGGCATCGGAGAAGGTCATACGGCATTGCGAGGGGCCGCTGGCTTGGTCTTGTCCAGCCACCTGAAGCTCGTCATCTAGGCGGGATACGATCCCGGCGGCGAAACGGCCAACGACGCGGCTGAGCCATTGTGGTTTCAATTGTCGGGAGGTCACAAAACTATCGATCTCGCCGCACAAGCGGGCCGCTCGCGCTTTGTCTGGGAGGGGTCTTTCTCCAGCACAATCTCGGATACCCAATGAAAGTTCCGTGAGGCAATCGATAAGGGCGTAAGGGCCAATCATGGTCTGCGTATTGCTTCAAGTAGCGGCTGCTTGATCGCTTGATCGGATTGCTATCCCAGCGGCTCTTAGTTCGATCGGGGGAACGACAACATGCAGTGCCGGCGATCGCTAGATTGCAGAACGTCGATTGCACGCGCGCGCTCGTGCAACTCCGATAGACGACTGCGAATTTGCCGTGCTCGTTGAATAATGTATCGAATGTGAGATCGACAAGAAGGAGATACGTCTGCGCTACGCGAAGCTGCTCGGCAAGCGCACTCATTCACACCTTGCTCGTTTCGGTGCATGATCAACCGGCCGTTGTCGCCAAGGTCGACCACACCGCCAAGGAACTAGCCTTCATCAGACGGTCGACGGGGGCGATCTGGATTGGACTTGAAAGCGCAAGTCCAGCCTTGAGCAAAGCGGGACCATCCAAATCATTGGACGAGAGCCCGCCGAGCGATTCGTCCCGGGTGGGCGTTCGGCTTGGCTTTCAAAGGGGCCACCATGCCGGCTTCGAGGCAAGCGGCCATGAATGCCTCTCGTGCAACGACGGCGGCTACGCCGCCATTGAGGGCACCGCGACAGGTCCTGATGGCACGCTGATGGCGCTCGCCATAACGCAATGGCCATTCGTTTTCGAGAAAATCCAAAGCATCGTAAACGCCCGCAAACGTCCGCTCAAGACCACACTGCAGTCGGATAGTGACCAGACGAGTCCAGGAGACATCGGTTATCGGCATCCTATTTTCCTTTCCAATGTCACCTGTGACCATCCGGCAAATATTGGAATAACTTTCGCGCGTTCAAGAGTCGGAACGACGCGAAGTCGCCTTGATCGAGCCAGCAGGGGGCGACCCTCAAGGCAGAGCGGGTGGCAAACGTCGCCTGTTACGATGCGACGCGATATCGTGAAACTTGCCACCGCCTACGGCAATAATCGCAAAGCCTTTTCTCTGATCGTGCGTGGTGCGGCCAACCAAGCCGCTCCCTTGCGAAGATCGCACCGACTGACGATCGTAGAACGGGAGAGTCGTCGTTAGCTGCGATGATCAGGATGGCGCAAGGTATCGAGCAACTAAGCCCTTGCTAGCCGCGCGCCTCCCGACGACCACTTCAAAAAAGCGGTTATTGCCGAGGCTGCGACCGCGTCAGTTTCCTTGCTTCGGCAATTAAGCGCTATCACATCCCACGGCTCCTTCTGTCAAACAATTCTTTAGTGGCCTTGGATTCTCTAAACGAAACTAGGATCATGATCCGTCGATTGAAATTGCGAACACAACAGATCGTAGGGTAGCGCTCGTCTTCCTCCTAATTAAGACGGAGGGTACAACAGTCCCATAGGACGTTGTTGCACTGGCCAGCCAATTTATACTGCCTTGAGGTCCGCCAAAAATTTGTCAAATGCATTGTTGATCGGCTTGGCGATCTCAGCCACTGCCTTGCTCGCCAGTGCCCGGAATTCCTTGGCATTCTCGATGCTGGTGTCTACGCGCTTGTGCAGGAACGCCGATTGGAGTTCGAAGACCTGTGACGGCGAGTTCGCGCCGAACAACGCTTGCAAATGCGAGAAACCGGCCACCGCATTCGCCTGCAACGCAGCGACGGACTTAAGCGACAATTCGTAGCCGGCCAGCGTTGCGGTTTCGAAGATCGGAGTGAGTATTTTTTGCGCCTCTTCAGCGCTCGACGCGAATTTAAAGAAAGCTTCGGTCAACTGTTTGTTCCCCTTTTCTACGGATGCCCCGATTTGATCGGCCACCTTCAGAGGCGATGATGCTGAATTTTCGATTGTTTCAAAGGACCTTTCTGAAACCTTGGTGGTCATAGTGCTATTCCTTCTCACGTTGTTTGTTAATGTCGCTAGGCACGGCGATATTGTTGAAAAATTTGATCCTGAGAGTATCACCTGGCAGTTTGGACATGGACAAATGCGGAACTCAGTTTGACGGCCGTTCTTCAGAAACGGATCCGAGAGATCCGAATTGGCTCCGTTACCGCCTGGTTTAGGAAGGCGGCCATATACTTGGCTGCTTCTTGCCGCCTAACGACGAGTACGTGCAAACTCGATGCCAACTAGGCATACGCTTTCAAAAAGGTGTTTCCGAGTATTGTTCTGCCGCTTGCGCGCAAATCTTCAGATCATGTCCCAGGACGTGGTGTAGCTTAGACGACCACGGCTCATCCCAGAGGGTCGGATGAGTATCAGCTTGCTGCTGGCAGGCTGATGAGCGGATCATCGCTCATTGTGGCGATTGTCTCAAGTGTCATGTAGCGGGATCGCTGGACGGCCCATTCATCGTTCTGTTCGAGCAGCAGCGCACCGACCAGGCGCACGATGGCGTCGTCGTTGGGGAAAATGCCGACGACCTCTGTGCGCCGCTTGATCTCACCGTTCAATCGCTCAATGGGGTTGGTCGAGTGAAGTTTGGCCCAATGCTGCTTGGGAAAGGTCATGTAGGCGAGCACGTCTTGCTCGGCACTGTCCATGAGACTGGCG
>NZ_FMAF01000073.1 GCF_900094565.1 Martinezella lusitana | reverse complement strand
GTTGCCGAGGCGCTGAGGCGCGGCAAGGCAAACAAGATCATTGCCTATGAAATGGACCTCTGCGAGAGCACCGTGAAGGTTCATATCCACAACATCATGAAGAAGCTCAATGCGACGAACCGCACGGAAGTTGCCTACAAGATCCGGGAACTCGTGCAGTAACGACGAGCTTTGTGCTGATTCCTATCACGCGTGGCCGCGTGGCTCGCTGACTCTGGGACTAGGGTTTACACTCTGGAAGTGGGGTTTGAGCTTCGCGACCCCCATCATCGCCGTCTTGAGTGTTTGGTTGAATGCGCGCATCAGTCACCGTAGACCGCAATAGAAATATGATTGCCTTACATGCACAGAGGAGAAGACCCGCCTGGCCGGTGCGATAATGTCCCGCCAAGCCGCTCCGTGATCTGCGTCTCTTTGACGGCGGATTTTTCAAGCCGGCAGTTTGACAGAGATCCTGCCGAGCATCACGCAGCATATAGAAGAGGTGGTTTGTAGGCCGCATCAGGTCCTAGCCGTGGCGTCGGTCGGCATGACGCGGGCGGTTCCTGTACAGGCGCATTCCACCAGCGATGGGCTTCGGGGCAAGCAGCGCAGCTGAAGACCCTCACGGAGCTCAAGGATGAGTTCACCGCATTGCGCACGCCCTGCCCTTCTCGAATTCGTCGAGCAGAGCAGGGAGCCGTGTGTGGATCGGCGCGAACCCCACTTTCGTGCCGTAGCCGATTTCGAATGAAATCGCTTTGAGCAAAAGGCCCAAATGTTGGTAACGTTAGCGATCCAGTGCTGTTGTCGGCGCACGACAATGACGAGACCGAGGATCTGGCTACAGCGGATTGGCTGACGTGCGGCCGGGGATGACGAAAAATTTCCGGACGGAAACCGCTCCCGGTCAACACCGAGAGCGGAGCAGCATCACTTACTTGGCGTTCTTGACGAACGCCGTCGTATAGGTTTTCGACAGGTCGATCGTCTTGCCTTGAACATTCTTCGAAAACTCGGAGAGCACGGCAAGAACGGTCTTCGGACCATCTTCCGGCATCACGCCATCAGGTGTGAACATCGCCTTGCCGTTTTCGAGCGCCTTCACATAACCCTCCTTGTCGCCGACATAAAAGTCCTTCGGCATCTTGTCGGCGATCTCGGCAGCGGAATGGGTGTTGATGAAATGCAGCGTCTTGACGAAGGCGTTGGCGAGCTTCTGGACTTCGTCCTTATGGGCGTCGACCCACGCCGCATCCATATAAAGCGACGCGGCCGGATAGGTGCCGCCAAGGACCGCCTTCGTTCCGGCCATGGTACGCATATCGATGAGGACCTTGGCTTCGCCGGTCTTCAGCAGACGCGAGATCGTCGGCTCAGTCGTCATGCCGGCCTGGATGGCGTCCTGCTGCATGGCGGCGATGAAGGTCTGGCCGGCGCCGACCGGAACGGAGGTGAATTCCCCAAGCTTCAGACCGGCCTTGACGGCCAGATACTGCGTCAGGAAATTGGTGGAGGAACCGAGGCCGGTGACGCCAAGGTTCTTGCCCTTGAAATCGGCGGGCGACTTGATCTCCGGATGCTTGGCCGACACCAGCTCGACTTCACCCGGCGCCTGGCTGAACTGCACGACGGATTCGACGAATTTGCCCTTGCCCTGAAGGTCAATGCAATGATCGTAAAAGCCGACGACACCCTGAACCGCGCCGGCAAGCATTTCGTTTTCCGCATCGACACCGGCCGGCTCGTTGAGGAGCTCGACATTGAGGCCTTCATCCTTGAAATAGCCGAGCCCTTCGGCAAGCTTGGCCGGCAGATAGATCTGCTTCTCGTAGCCGCCCACCATGATGGAAATCTTGTCGGCGGCGTGCGCCGCTGTCGCGCCGAGGGAAACGGCGGTCATGATGAGAGAAAGGGCTGCGGTATGAATAAGCGCGCGCGATGAACGCATAGATGTCTCCTCCTGTTTGAATGCCGCGGCGACACCTGGTCACCGCCTTGGCATGAGCTTCCTCCACGAAGCCAGGTAGCTTCGCACGCGCAACCTTTCAGTCAGCTTTCAATTGACATCCCCACAGGCCAATAGTGCCGGCTGAACTTCTCCAGCGCGCCTAACGTCGGTCGCAGCGGCATGTCGTGCCCGGCGCGGCCTTCGCGGGGCATTGAAATCTTGGCCGCGTGAAAACTGAGCAGAACCATTTCCGCGTCGCAGCTTCGAGTTTGCGACAGAACGCGGAAGGGCGGGCCATCCCATAATCAACAAGTCCTTTCGGCGGCGCCTCGAAAGATATCATCTGACATGGTGATTGACTCATCACACCAGTATGTGCTCCATTCCACGAATGGGAGACAGGCGAGGAAGATATGACTGCAATTGCTCTTTTCGGCGCTGGCGGCAAAATGGGCTACCGGCTCGCCAAGAATCTGAAAGGCTCGCGTTTCGACGTGCGCCACGTCGA
>NZ_FMAF01000038.1 GCF_900094565.1 Martinezella lusitana | reverse complement strand
TTTCCATGATGGCAAGCAGCACGGACAGGCCGAGTGTCAGCGGCACGAACAAGAAGTGATACAGCGCCGTCATGGCAAACTGCAGACGCGATAGCACCACGATATCAAGTTCCATAGTCTTTCTCCAACGCCTCAAAGGGTGGTTGATGCACCTTAGCCTTGAACGGCCTCGGTTATGATTGATCGATCAGACGTCTCAGTCCTGCCTCAGCCGGGCGAGCGCTGCGTCGAATTTGGGTTCTCCTCGCCGCGCGGTCGCGACGATGCGGCCGTTGTCGAGAACGACGATCCTGTCGGCGATCTCTGCCTCACGGCGAATATGGGTGGCGATTACGAGCGACCGGCCGCAACCGTGACCGGCAAGGCGCCGCATGACATCCCGTCCGGTTTCGCGGTCGAGACCTTCGGTCGGCTCATCGAGCAGCCAGAGTTTGGCGCCGCGCAGGAACAGACGGGCAAGCGCCAGGCGACGGGATTGTCCGCCGGACAGACCAAGGCCGCCTTCACCCAGGCGCGTGTCGATGCCTTTCCGCAGGGCCAGTGCATCTTCAAGGAGGCCGGCATCCGCAAGCGCGGTGTAGAGCATCTCGTCGTTTGCATCCGGAGCAGCAAGACGCAAGTTATCTCGCAGACTGTCTTGGAACAGCTCCGTGCGCTGGGTCAGCATCGCGGCCGTTACGGTTTCGACCGTGCCTCTTTCGGTGCCGAGTTCGCCGGCGAGAATGGCAAAGAGGGTTGATTTTCCGGCTCCGCTCGGGCCGATCACCGCGAGATGCTCGCCCAATGCCAGAGAAAGCGTGATATCCTCAAGCGAAGCCATCGCCGCTCCGTCATATCGGGCGGAGACACCGGAGACCCGGACGGCCAGGCCTTCTGGCGGCATCAGATGTGCAAGGGGGTGAGCAGTCTGTACCAGGCGAGGTGAAAGGCGGCGGGCGGCAAGCACGGTACGGCCGAGTTCCAGCGCCCCACGGCGCAGTGCTGCAAAGGGTTCGAGCGTCGCGAGGGCAATCAGTAGGCCGAGTGCGGCAACCGGTGCACCGATAATGCCGCGTTCGGCCAGCGAGGCGACTATAAGCAAACTGCCGGACAGCAGCGCTGCGGAGGCGAGGCCAAACCCCACTGTTACTCCGCTTTCGATCCGGTTCAGTCTGTCGTCTGCCTCGCGCAGGCGCCGATCGGCGGCAGCGATCGCTGAGCATTGGGCCTGCAATCTGCCGGCCATAACGAGTTCAGTCTGTCCGGCGACGAGATCGACAGCGCGCGAGCGGAGCGCCTCGATCGCATGTGCGCGCCGCCGCGCCGGTTTCAGTGCCAAGCGTCCCGCAATGATTGGAATGCAGAGACCGGCAGCGAGCAACCACAGGCCGGCGAGCAGACCGAACGGAACCGACAGAAGCATCAGCGCGATGCTGACCGCCAGGCCCGAGACGATAGCGACGGCGGCCGGCACTAGGACGCGCAAATAGAGGGAATCGAGCGCATCGATATCCGCCGTCAGCCGGAAAAGCAGCTTGGCTGGCCGGCGCATCAACATCGTTGCCGCATTGGGTTCCGCCCAACCGCGAAAAAGATTTTCACGCAACGCGGCAAGCACGCCGAGTGTCGCATCATGGGTGGTCAGCCGTTCGCCATACCGTGCAGCGGTGCGAAGGATCGCCAGTAGCCTGATGCCGGCCGATGGAGCGAAGACGTCGAAGGTGATGGCTGTCGCCGTCAGGCCAGCGAGCGACGCCGCCGTGATGAACCAGCCTGAGAGCCCGAGGAGTGCGATGCCGGCGAACACGGTCAGGGCTGACAAGAGTGCGCCGAGAAGCAATGCGCGCCCGCGCGCTGCCAGGAAAAGGCGCAATACGGGATAGAGGGCGGAGAATGTCGATGTCATGCCGCTTTCTCCCGGGTCGATGCGTCAATATGGATGATCCGGTCCATCCTTGCGGCCAGAACCGGGTCATGGGTGGCAACAACAAGCGTCCGTCCATGCGCAACGACCAACAATGCGTCGGTGACATCGCGCGCGGTTTCTGCGTCGAGATGAGCGGTCGGCTCGTCCGCGAGGATGATGTCGGCATGCGGGGTCGCGGCAGCGCGGGCAATCGCCAGCCGTAGGGCCTCGCCTCCGGACAGCCCCGCCCCACCTTCGCCGATCGGCGCCCCGCCGCGCTGAATTGCGATCCGCCGGAGAGAGGCAAGATCGATTGCTTGTCGTACGTCATATGGACTGACTTCGGGGCGGCCGAGCGTGACGTTGCTGTTCATCGTGCCGGCAAAAATATGCGGCCGTTGCCCGATCCAGGCCATCCGGGCGCGCAGTGTCGCGGCGGACTCGTCATCAAGCCGCTCTGCGCCGACATGGATCGTACCGCTCTGTGGAGGGGCCAGACCCGCGATCAACGACAGCATCGTTGTCTTGCCCGCACCGCTTGCTCCCAGGAGCGCCACGTGTTCGCCAGCTGCGATTGCGAGGCTGAGATCATCAAAAACAGGCGCAAGGTCGGGACTATGCCGGAAACAAAGGCCACGGATGTTGATTGTCGGCAATGGACGATCTCGGCCGGTTTCCATCGCCTTCTCGTCGCGCCAGCCCGACATAACCATACCAGTACCGGACAGTGCGTCGAGCGCCTCCAGCGCCGCTTCTCCGGCCGCCCGGTCGTGCCAGACTGCCGACAGTTCGCGCAACGGCTCGAAGAAGCTCGGAGCCAGCAAGAGAATGAATAGGCCCTGGGTCAGGCTCAACCGTCCGGACCATGTGCCGACATCGATCGCGCCGAGCAGGCTGAAGCCGACATATACGGCTACTGCGGCAACGCCCAGCGCGGCGAAAAGCTCCAGTACCGCGGAGGATAGAAAGGCAATTTTGAGCACCGCCATGGTTCTTATTCTGAGCTGTTCGGCATCGGCCCGTAGCCGCAAGGCGGTACGGTCGACAGCGCCGAGTGCGCGAATGGTGGCAAGCCCGCGCAGCCGGTCGAGCAGGAAGGCATTGAGCCCGCCGGCCTCGGTCAGTTGTTTCTCGCTTGCCGCCTTGGCGCGCCAACCGATCAGGGCCATGAATACCGGGATCAAAGGCGCCGTGAAGAGCAGAATAAATGCGGCTATCCAGGAAACCGGCGCAACGCAGATAAGAATGACAAGTGGTACCGCACTCGCCTTCAGCTTTGCGGGACGGAAGCGGGCAAGGTAGGGCACGATGGTTTCGGCCTGCTCGGCGATGAGACTGGCGGCAAAACCGGATGCCGCACGGTTACTGTCCAATGGTGAGCGGGCGGCAAGGGCTGTCGCCGCAATGTTGCGCCGAAGGGTTAGTTCGGTGCGCGCTGCTTTAAAGGCCAAGCGTCCGCCGAGCGCATCCAGCCCAGCGCGGAGCGCGCCAAGAAGAAAGATGAGCAGGGCCGGTATCGCCATGGCGGGTATGCTATGTCTGTCGGCGATCACACCTATCCCGCTGGCAAGCAAGGCAGCCTGGGGAATCCAGAGAAGGGCTGACAGGGTCTGCACGAGCGCAGCCAGTGACAGCTTGGCGGGAACTATCCTTCGCGATGGGACCTCCGTAGATCCCGATCGGGTCGAGACTTTGGCGACCTCGGTATCAGGCTCTTGTCCGGCTTCGGGTATTGCTCCTAGGTCGAAGAAAGCGCTGGTCATCACGTTACCCCTTGTCGGTGGGTGTGTTGTTCGTGCGCCTCCGGCTGAGCGAAACCATGGGTTTGTTCAGCTCCTCGACAAGTCCGAAATGAGGAATGAAGGATTGGACGAAAGGCGGAGGCTTCGCGGTGATTGCCATTGCTGCCTTGCCTTCCGCCGGTTCAGAAGACCGGGCATTTCGTTCGAAAGCTTTGGCGAATGTGATGTCACTCATGCGTCGGTCCAGGCCGTTTGCGTATTGGTCTTGACGTTTTCTAGTTTGCCTGAGCGGACCTCGCTTTGACTTAGGTCAACCTCGAGAATTATGGGAGAGATAGGCCTTGCCACGCGCGCCCACCATTGCCGCAAGATCCCAGTCGTCATGAACAAATAGGTTCTGGTCGCACTAGGCGCCCGAATAGCGACTAAACGGTCGGGACGGGGTTCGAGCTAATCGATCGCCACCCGCCCCGCCGTCCTCCCTTACGCCGATAGAGATTGCACGGTTCAGACTGTTTCAGTCGGCGCCGGCATTGCAACGCCAAGATAGGGGTCGATCCATGCGATCTGATCGGTAACAGACTTGACGCCTGGCACGTTCTCCGCCGCAACCTTGGCAGCCAGTCGTTCTCGTTCGTCGAAGATACTACCGGATAGTTCGACAACGCCGTTCTGAACGCTCACCTTTATGAAGCCATTCTGGCTCCAGCTCTGATGCGACAGTTCCGCAATGACCGCGTCGGCGATCTGATCGTCGCTGGCCTGCGCCTTCTCCTTTGGCAGTATGTTGGCCAATGCCCGTAACAGATCCGATCGGCAGACGATGCCGATCACTTTGCCTTGTACGACGACGGGCAATCGCTTGATCCCATGCTTCTCCATCAGATCGACGGCATCGGTGAGCGCGGCTTTGGGGGCAATAGTGACAACTTCCGACGTCATCACTTCTCCAACGCTACGGCCATGCGAAAGAACATACTCATCAGCAAGCTTGCCGGGGCTGGTCAGAAACTCGAGCAGCCAGGATCGCTTGCGCTCCGTCTGCAATTCCCCGCGGCGAAGGAAATCGCCTTCGCTGACAATACCAACAAGCTGTCCGCCGGCATCGACGACCGGAAGACCGCTGACGTGACGGTCGAGCATAATTGTGGCCGCGTCCACAACAGATGTCTTGGGGCTTACGGTGATAGCTGGCGCGTTCATGATTTCTTGAATGAGCATGGTCGTCTCCGGGCGATGATTTGGCTTGTGGTTGCCGATAGGGGTGATTGATCTATGGCGAGAAAGTTATGGCGTGCAGGATGGCTATGCTTTGATCGACATCAAATGAGCAGGATTAGTTGAGGTCATCGGCAAGCTTTGTTTGCGCGACAACCGACCGCTTGCTTGAAAGCAGTGCGGCAACTTCAAATGACCACAGCGGAAGAATCGCGGGACGGCTGCTATGAGACGAACATCATTACGGCTGCGACCGCCATCAATGCGACCGTGGCCCAGCCGATGCATGCTGCCAATATCCCTATCGTGTACGGACCCATGACCTTTGGGTTTGCCGCCAACAATAGAATGACGGCAATCAGGGGAACCGCTAGCAGCCCATTTATGACGGCGCTCCAGAACAGTGCGCTCATCGGATTGATCGGCGAATACTGAATGACCAGAGCCAGCAGCACACTTATGGCGATCACACCGTAGAAGCCTCGGGCATCATTGGGAGTGCGCTCCAGTCCGAATTTCCATCCCATGGCCTCTGCAAGTGCATAACCGGCGGAACCTGCGAGAACAGGCACGCCGATGAGGCCGACACCTAAAATTCCGAGCGCGAAGATAAGAGCGGCAAACGGTCCGGCCAGTGGCCGCAGCGCACTTGCCGCTTGCGCGGCCGTGTCGATCTGCGTGATGCCGGCGACATTCAGCGTCACGGCGGTTGCCAGTATGATGAAAAAAGCCGTGAGGTTGGAGTAGAGCATGCCGCTCCAGGTATCCCAGCCAATCCGTCGGAGCTCTTTGGGGGCTGACGCATTGTCTTTGGACAACGCCGTCGCATCGGGCTGCGCGTTCATATCCTCCACCTCCTCAGATGCTTGCCAGAAGAAAAGATAGGGGCTGATTGTGGTCCCGAAGACGCCGACGACCACAGCGGCGTAGGCTGGTGTCGGGGTGATGGTCGGCCAGATGGTTCTCAAGGCGACCTGCTGCCAGTCGATATGGACGGTGAAAAGGACGGCCGCATAGGCCAGGAGCGAAACTGTCAGCCACTTCAGGAACGCGACGTAGCGGTGGTATGGAATGAAGACCTGAAGCGCGAGCGTCCCGAAGACGAAGAACATCGTCATCAGATGCCGGTTGAAACCTGTGACTAACTCCGCGACTTCACCCATGGCCGCAACATCTGCGGCAATATTAAGAATATTGGCGATCAGAAGCGAGAACACCACGGCATAGAGCACGAAGGGCGGGAAGGTTTCCTTTATGTTTGCAGCCAAGCCCCGCCCAGTCACACGCCCGATCCGCGCGCAAGTTGCCTGGACGACAGCCATCATCGGAAACGACACCGGCATGGTCCAAAGCATGTTCAGGCCAAACTGCGCGCCTGCCTGCGAGTAAGTCGCGATGCCGCTCGGGTCATCGTCGGCAACGCCGGTAATGAGACCCGGCCCGACGCTGGCGAGCGGGTGCTCGCGCAGGCGAGCCAGCCGACCCGATATGCACGAACGCCACGAGGTTTGTCCAACAGTGGTGAGTTCCTGTGTCATCGGCCATCGTCGGGCGTAGCTGAGAAGCTGACAACGTTCGAAGGCGAGACTATTGTCCGATCAACATATCCGCCGACACCTCGAATGTTCTCCACAAGTATCCGGATCGCCTGACGTTGGATATCGGAATCGAGGTTTCCGCGCACCTCCACCTGTCCGTCTTTAACGGTGACATCGACCCTGTCGCTCCCGATCCCAAGATCGGTTACCAACCGGGTTCTGATGGCGAGCCTCAGGGCATCGTCACCAATGGCGACATTTTGAACAGGCGCGTCAATGATCAGGTTGAGCAGATCGCTCCGACTGACGATACCGACAAGGCGATGGTCATTGATGACCGGGACTCGTTTTATCTTGTGAGATAACATCAGGCCGCCAATCCGCCCGACATCCGTATCGGGGGTGACGCTTATAACGTCGTGGCTCATGGCCTCGCCGACCGACCAGCCGTACATTTGAATATAAGCGTTCAAACCATGCTGATCCTCATGCTTCAGGGTGCCATTCACAGCCGACGCGCAATTATTGCCAAAGCGTCGCATGAGATCCCCTTCGGTCAGCATGCCACAAACCTTGCCATCGTCATCTATTATCGGCAAGCCGCTGATGTCATTGGCGCGCATCAGCAATGCCGCATTTCGAACATTCATTCTCGGCGTTGCCGTGATGACGTTCCGTGTCATGATGTCCTTCGCTTGCATTGCTCTCATCCCTGGTTTCTACGGATATTCCTGTTACAGTTGTGCTTACGGAGGCTGTAGCGCGGCGAAATGAACATCAGGCGTTCCCCGAGCCGCTCGATCTTCCGAGCGATCAGCAGGCATGTTTTCGGGTTTTCTCCAGATCGATCGCTTGTTCTTGTGCGCAAGCCAGCAAACCTTCCGCATATTTCTCGGCGGACTCAGTGTCGGTTCCGCACAATCTGGCATCATGGCATTTTCGATCGATGGCGTGCCGCATCGCTTTCATGAGATCGCCTCTCTCGCCGACGTCATGAAGGCCTATCAGCCGAGTGAGCGCCGTCAGCGCGATGAGTTCGAGGATCATCATGCGGCCTTCTACATCGCCGAGGGAGGGGATGGCTCTAGAAGCTGCACCGCCGAGGCTATCGCGCTTGGCTCTGAGCATTGGCTTGTTCCTTCATGGGTTGTTTGCATGAAACAGTTTGCCAACAATCGTTGCAGCGGCATTGATCGGTATCAATGATGCAAGGAATCTTCCGGCCACCCGAAAGTGTTAGTCAGGCGATTTATCTCTTAGGACAACTGTGTATTGGAGGCTGGTCTTGCCTCGGTATTCCTGCGGTGCCTGGATGAACCATTCTCCAATTCAGACGATAATCCCAAAACGCGCAATGCATTCAAGATGACCGCGACGTCGATGGCTTCCTGCAGCAGAGCCCCATGCAGCGGCGGCAGATATCCAAACGCTGCGGCGATCATGCCGGCGACCGAGAGGCCAAGCCCCACCATGATGCTTTCGCGCGCGATCGTAACGGTCCGGCGTGCGACGACCAGCGCATTTGCCAGAGGATCGAGCCGATCGACGAGCAGGACGACGGATGCCGCCTCCGAAGACGCTGCTGCTCCGCGTGCGCCTAAGGCAACACCCACGTCCGCGGCCGCCAGCGCCGGAGCATCGTTGACGCCATCCCCCACCATCATGACCGGGCCGAAGCTTCTCGCCGCAACGACAGCGTCAACTTTCGAAGCGGGCGTCTGTTCGCCGAGCACCCGTTCAATGCCAAGTATGCTGCCGACATGCGAGGCAACATCCAAACGATCGCCGGAAGCAAGAATGATTTTCTCGATTCCAGCGCTGCGCAATCGCTGCAGAACGCCCACCGCTTCCGCACGCACCGGATCGGCCATGATGATACTTCCTGCAACCATACCGTCGATCGCGACCGTCACAACAACCTCGCCGGCGCGATGATGACCTTCAACGGTGTAGGATGGGCGCTCAGAGCTTCGACTTTTCACAAACCGGTCGCCGCCGACCACAACTCGGCGTCCGTCGACCGTTCCTTCGAGCCCGGTTCCACCGATCTCTTCGACGTCGGTCGGCGGCGAGAGTGTCAGATGGCGCGCCTGCGCTTCTGCAATCAGCGCGGCCGCCATGACATGGCTCGAGGCTTGATCAACTGAAGCGGCAAGACGCAACAACTCGTTTTCATCAATCCACTCGCTAGAGTGAACGGCCAGGATTTGTGCCCTACCGTGTGTGAGCGTGCCGGTCTTGTCGAGCACGGCAACCCGCACTCGGCTGAGAGCTTCAAGAGCGCCACCGTCTTTTACCAGGCAGCCGATCGAGGCGCAGCGCGAGATGCCCGACATAAGCGCGACCGGGACCGCCAGGATAAGCGGACATGGCGTCGCTATGACCAGTACCGCCAAGGCGCGCCGCGGATCGTCGGACAACAGCCAAGACGACGACGCTATCGTCACCGCCATGAGCAGAAATACCAAGCCATAGCGGTCGGCGAGGCGTGTCATGGGCGCCTTGCTGTTCCGCGCCGTCTCGACGAGGCGCACGACCGCAGCGTAGGTGCTCTCAGACGCGGGGCGCAGTGCCTTGAGGGTAAACACAGGACCTATCGATGCGCTCCCGCTTAGAACCTCTTCGCCGGTCAGATGATCCACGGGCAGCGCCTCGCCCGTCAACGCTGACTCATCGAGGACAGCTCGGGGAGACAGGAGAATGCCATCAACGGGCAGAACTTCGCCTTGGCGAATCATGATGCGATCGCCTGCGCCGATCGCCTCGATCTGTATCAGTTCCAATTGGTCGCCAGAATAACGAAATGCAGTTCGTGCCACTCGTCCGACAAGGGCTGCCATTTCACGAGCGGCGCGGCCGGATGCATATCCTTCCAACATCTGTCCGCCCGCATACATCAGGGCTACGACATTGGCGGCCAGATACTCACCAAAGAAGAGCGCGAATGCCATTGACAGAGCGGCCAAGATATCCAGCCCAAAATCGCCGCGCCGCAAGGAACGGAAAGCCTGCAGTAGCAATGTAGCCAGGATCGGCAAGGTAGCGAAAGTCCAGATAAGAGAGGCAAGCGCAACGCTGTCGATCGATAGAAGGGTCAGGCCTGCGAGAAGCCCAGATGCTGCGGTCAGCACCAATAATGCCCCTTCGATCTTTAGCGAGGATGTGAGAATGCTGATCACTCCGACGAATGGCATGTTTTGCTCCGGTGGCTGCCTGTAGCGGATATGCGGCTCAACCAATCGGCTCATTGAAGCCGGATTCCTCGGAACAGACATTGATCCGTCGCAATGTGGCCGGCTCCCTCTCTGCCAAGTATCGAACTTCTTTTTTGATCGCCTTTCGCGTGTCACGGCTGGTTGACCTTGATCAATGAAGCGATCCTCGCTCGGCCTATGCTTCTTCAGTCAATAGAGTTTTAAGGAGATGGCATGAAAGAGGCCGCGCCCGCTGAGAGAACGGATCACTGAGATGCAGGTGATGATGGAGGGACAGTCACACTTCCCGCCTTTCGGCTTACCTTATTGGGGTTCGGAAAATCTCAACAAGGGAGTTGGAAGCATGACTGCCACTTATGAATACCATATCGGCGTCGACTACCACAAATCCTACAGCCACCTTGTGGTCCAGGATTCGGGCGGCAAGACGCTCAGATCCGGTCGGGTGAAGAACGACCGCCAGTCGCTGGGCGGGTTTCTCGAACGCTACCGAGAAAACAGCCATGCGGTTGTCGAGGCGACGCGCAACTGGATGGTGATCTACGACTGGCTCGACGACATTTGTGATGATGTCGTTCTCGCCCATCCGTTGAAGGTGAAGGCGATCGCCGATGCCAAGATCAAGACCGACAAGATCGATGCGACGGTGCTGGCACATCTGCTCAGAGCTGACCTGGTGCCGGAGGCCTGGGCACCAAGCGAGAGGTCGCGAGACCTTCGCGTCGCGCTGCGCGAGCGGATGTTTTACGTGCGGCTGCGGACGATGACGAAGAACCGCATCGTGACGGTGTTTGATCGCTACCCGGAGCAGACGGCACAGTTGAAGAAGCTGGGCGACCTGTTCGGCAAGGCCGGCCGCACCCAGCTGGCGCAGGTGAAGGTCTCGGAGATCGACCGCATCCAGATTGACCGCGGCCTCGCCTTCATCGGCGACATCGACGTGCGGATCAAGCAGTCGGAAGCAACGATCCGGGCGATGACCAAGGCCAATGCCAACGTCAAACTGTTGAAGACCATCCCCGGCATCGGCGAGTTCTTTGCAAGGCTGATCGATGCGGAGATCGATGATATTAACCGCTTCCGCAATCCGAAGAAGCTTGCCGCTTATGCCGGCCTGGTGCCGTCGACCTATTCCTCCGGCGGCAAGACCTTCCACGGCAAGATCATCCGGCAGGGCAACAAGTGGCTGCGCTGGGCGTTCGTCGAGGCGGTTTCTCCTGCCATCGCCAGCGATCCACAGCTGCGGGCCCAATACGAGCATCTGAAGATCAGAGGAACCAACAAGGCGCGTGTGGCCATCGCGCGTAAGCTTTTGACGATCGCCTTCCAGATCCTGCGTGATCAGCGCGCTTACGAGCCGCGCGGCGAAAGCAACATGGAAGGCACGTCGACGATATCCCGGTTGTCCTGATGGCCGGCTAGCGAGCCCGGTAGAACTGGGCTGCGCTCTTAAAGGAGAATGGGAAACCGGGAGCCGAACGCCACTCTGTGACCGAAGCCAGGACGGCATTAGGGTCACGCATTGGAGCATGGTTCAAGAACCGAAGGACGGGAACGACCTGTCCAGCGGAAGGAAGAGATTTAGCCGATCGGTCAAAACGCCGGTCAAAACACAACCGAACCCAAGGAAAAGCCGCCAGTTGAAGGTGTTTTGCCCCTTGCGTTCTTTCATTGGAGACGGCCATGGACGACATCGCTCTCAGACAGAATATTCTGGATGAACTGGAATTCGAGCCGAGAGTGGATGCGGCCGATATTGGTGTCGTCGCACGCGACGGCATCGTCACTCTCACCGGACATGTTGGCACATATGCGGAAAAGGATGCTGCCGAGAAGGCCGTGAGACGCGTCAAAGGCGTCCGCGCCATAGCCCAGGAAATGGACGTTCGAATCCTGGGTCCAAGGCGCACCGACGACGACGACATTGCCCGTCGCGCTGTCAAAATGGTGGACTGGAATATCTCCATTCCAAAGCAAATGGTGCAGATCCGCGTATGCAAGGGCGTCGTCACGCTTACCGGCAAGGTGGAATGGCAGTACCAAAAGAATGCTGCCACTGCCGCTGTCAGGGATCTCGCCGGAGTCGTCGGCGTCTCCAATCTCATAGATGTCGTTCCCGGCATCAGCGCCGACGACGTCAAGAGGCGCATTGAAAATGCGCTGGAACGCGACGCGGAATTAGAAGCCCAGGCAATCCGGGTCGATGTTTCCGATGGCAAAGTCACCTTGAAGGGCAACGTCAGGACCTTGTCCGAGCGTCGTGCGGCGGAACGTGCCGCATGGTCGGCTCCCGGCGTCCACACGCTCGATGATCAGCTGTCCATCAGCTGATCCGCCTTCGACATTAAGAGAGGATGCAAAATCATGAGCACGGATTGCACACGAACGGGGGAGGCTCTGCTTGCAGGTGCAGGATATCCCCTCCCGCACCACCAGGACTGCGACTTTCGCCTCGACCGAGCAGACAGCGACGAATGGGAGATTACGGTCCTGTCGCCTTGCGCCCAAGCGTGGGTTCGCGACGAATTGTGCTATCCTCTCGGCCAATCTCTGGGCGGCAGCTTCAAGGTGGACATACTGAGTGCGGACCGGTTTCTGAAGCAGGCGCGCGCGCGCGGATTTCGAACCGAATTTGTCGGCACGGGCGGTAAGGATCTCTTTTGAGAGGTGGGGGCATGTATAAGACAATCGTCTGTGCCATTGGTCCTGGATCGAAGGAGAGGGCCGAGCATCTCCTGCGTACTGCCCACGCGCTTCTCGATGCCGATGGCACCTTGCATCTCGCTCACTCCGTCGAGCGTTTTCCGTCTCTTGGCATGCAAGGACCGGATGATCGGGCTGTCTCTATCATCAGCGAGGCGGAAGAAAAGCTCTCGCAGCTTTGCAGGAAGCTTCCAATGCCGGCGCCCGTCCATGTTTCCACCGGCCGTGCCGCCGACGCAGTCCTGGCGATTGCCGCCGACGTGAAGGCCGATCTGATTGTCGTGGCCGCTCACGAGCCCGACATTCTCGATCATGTCTTTGGATCGACGGTCGATCACATTGTCCACCATGCAAAATGCTCCGTTCACATCGATCGGATTCCGCCGGCGCCGAGACAATAAATATCCAATCTATTCAGATGCTGGACTGCGTCGTCGCATTGGCCATTCGATCGTACAAGCGTAGGCTTGATGGCGTGTGTTGCGACCATTCACGGCCCTCGATCTCAAGACATATGGTTTGACCTCAGACGAGGTGGCGATACGCCGCCAGACAACAGCAAGTGCGGACGTCGACAGGATCACCGTGCCTCAACAATCTTGTGTTCAGTCAATGCGGGCCATCCGTCGCCGATCTGAATGCTATCGCCGGCCTTGCACCTCATTGAGACATGTCAAAGTGTCCGTTCAAGCGCCTTGCTAAGCATGACATGCGCAACCATTCCGCTGGGATTTGCCCGCCATTGCGTGGTTGCTGATGTTATCGCGCTGTGGAGACCATGCGCTATGAAATGGCATACATCGCATCAGTTTCCCGCGCTGAGGCTTGTCGTGCGCTCCGGTGAGAAATGCAGGGTCGTCAAAACCGTTTGGGATGCGGCGGTAACTTTAATCTCGGACTGGCCAACCGACGATGGCGAGGAATATGTCGTGGCGATCAGGGCATGCCTAGATGCCTTGCATGACGTCATCCCCCCGGAAGCGGTCAGGGAAGCTCTCATCCGCGCCGCTGCAGAAGAGCGGATCTTGTATATTTCGGTCATCAAATGACGAGGCTTTGCGCACACGAGGCTTACTCGCTTCACCCAACGACGCCGAACTTTGGCCTGTTGATGTATATCAAGGCCCCAAGTCCCAAGATCGCCTATCAATTAATGACGAATGCTCAGCGGAAATCTCATTGTTTGCTGTGGCTTCAGGACGATAGATTCGTGACAAGGAGAAGAACATGCGTGCAGCTTTGCTGATCGCCGTGATAGCAGGTGCTATGTTCGGTGCCTACGCGTACCAATCCAGCGGCTCCGACAAACCAAAAGAACCGAGCCAACAGTCGTCGACCAACACGGGTAACGGTGCTGCCAAGCCTAAGCTCGGCTACCCCGATCCCTATATTCCCCCGACAAAGGGTAATGGCTTTTGACTTCTGACGACATTCAAGGGATTGGATAATGTCAATACGTAGCCCGATTATTGTGATCAAGCGTCAGCGCCCCCGTGCGCCGAGATTGGCCAGGAGCCTATCCGAGACTTCGAACTTCCGTCCACCAGATGGGTCTCCCTCGAATACGCAAAATCTGCGAACTCGTCGGGTGCTCCATCTGTCGGCCGTTCCTTCCAACGATGTGACAGCTCGTTTGCCGTGGCTGAATGCCCGAGCCCAGGCTTCTGACGAAGCCTGACGCCCTATCGATCTTCAGGTCATCCACATCAGGCACTGCAATCTTCACAGCCATCGGCCGAATTTCTAAGACACACAGGCGGGGAATACGGTCCCTATCGATATCGGGGACCTCCTCAGGCACGCTATCGCTGTGCATCATCGATTTTTCTCTCAATATACACGCGAACACGTTCGCTGCGCGGTTGCGGCAGCTGTCTCAGACAGAACTGGTCGGACGCGAGATCCCCGATCAACATCGGCGAGAAGTGCAGTTTGCAGCACGGCTGCTCGACCGATCAATCCAGATACAGGTTTGCCACTTTCCGCAATATCCTGATCCCGGTGTCCGAGATCACCTGCGGAGGCAACGAGCCATTTTCAAGTCTCAGGAGCGAGCCGCTGGAAATGGGGTAGAGCCTGGTAATTCGCCCGCTATAGCGGTGCCAACCTGAGCGGAATTGTATATGAGGCCATACTTCACCTGTGTCACACGCAGATCGCGATACCAGTTGACGAGATCGCCCCATGGGTCGTTTATTTTTGACAGGCCGGATACGAAGGCGACGACAGTCCCGATTTCGGTCTTCCCGCTGACCACGAAATACCCGCCCATCGCGAAGATTCCTGCGTAACCCATCTGGGTCATCAGGTTCATCATGAAATTCATCGTGAACTTGATTTTGTAGATGCTCATGTTGATGCGGAAGACACCTCCGATACGCGACGCCTGAAGGCCGTTTGTGTCAATTGCTTGCCCCATTTGGACGATATCCTCGCTGACGTTGCGCATGATGCCGATCCTTTTCCCGACGCGCCGGTTGATCGCTGCCTGCATGATCGGGACGAAGCCACTTTGCGGAAGAAAGATCGTGACGACGATGATCGTCATGAGTGGCTGCAGATAAACCAGATAGCCGCAAACAGCTGTTAATATGCCGATCTGCAACAAAGGCTCCGAGACACTCGTGCCAACGAAGCCACCGACAGGCTCGGCTTCGGCCAGGATGATCGAGAGCTGGACACCTTCGCTGGCCATCATGGTGCCGTCCGTCAACGATGTTTGTGATGCCTCGAATACTTGGAGACGGAGCCATCGGACGGCCGCTTCTCCGATCCAACTGCTGTAGATATTGAGCCCAAGTTTCACGGCTCCCTCGATCAGAGCCAAAAGGACGTATATCAGCACTAGAATAGCGATCGTTCTATAGGAACCATTCTCTGTTGCTGCATTCACGATGCGTCGCTGTATCTCCAGCGGTATGGTTCCTGCCGTAAAGAGCACGATGGACAGCATTGCGACGGCAAGCTGATGCCATCCCGATACTCGAAAGACGAAACCGTAGAGCGTCCGGGGCAGAACTATTTCTTTCGGGATCTGGCGCGATGTCGCCGCCTTCGAACCTCGAAATTTTTTCAGGATGGTCATTGCGTTGCCGATTTCTCAAGCGCCGCCTGTCGCCCGGTACCGGCGATCGGCTCCACCCATAGAATGCCGATGATCGTGGCAATCATGACGATCAATATGATCAGCAATAGCTTTTGCACCGATGCCCTCCTGGCGTGCCATACAATTTGGCCTGTCTTTGGACGTTTTCACGTTCTTGCTATGCGCGCGTTGATCCGGGTCAAAGCCGAGGCAGCATTTGTGTGGGAGGAGAAGGGTGGTAGATCAAACTGCTCGCCGGAGTGATCCAGTGGCGGAAAAGGTTGCTTGAAACGCAGATGGACGCGCCGTTTCTCGGCTTCTTCTTCCGACATTGAGCTTCGAAACGAGCCCCAATTTGGATGGGCTTCAGCCATGAAAGCGATGGTTCTTCGACAAATCGGGAAACCGCTGGAATTTGTCGAACGTGATAATCCAAGGCCTGGCCCAGGCGAGCTGAGGATCAAGGTTGAGGCCTGCGCCGTCTGTCGTACTGATCTTCATGTTGTAGACGGTGACCTCGACAATCCAAAGCTTCCGCTCGTACCGGGTCATGAGATCGTGGGTATTGTCGATGCTGTGGGCTCCGGCATCGAAAGCGCCAAACTTGGTCGCCGCGTCGGCGTTCCCTGGCTTGGCCACACATGCGGAACATGTTCTTTCTGTCAAATGAAGGCTGAGAACCTATGTGACCGGCCGCAATTCACCGGCTACACCCGCGACGGCGGTTTCGCGACGCATGTTGTGGCCGACGCAGCCTTTGCGTTCGATCTCGATGCGGACGCCGATCCGGTATCGCTCGCGCCACTTCTGTGTGCCGGATTGATTGGCTGGCGTTCGCTCAAGAAGGCCGGCAATGGCAAGAGCATCGGTCTCTTCGGCTTTGGTGCCGCCGCGCATATCCTGACCCAGATCTGCATCTGGCAGGGGCGTGACGTCTATGCGTTTACGCGCAGCGGCGACCATGCAGCGCAACAGTTTGCGCTGGAGCTGGGCGCGGTATGGGCCGGCTCGTCGGAAGAGAACGCTCCAATTCTGCTCGACGCAGCCATCATCTTTGCACCCGCAGGCGATCTGGTGCCGACAGCGCTCAAGGCTATTCGCAAGGGCGGGGTAGTCGTGTGCGGCGGAATTCACATGAGCGACATACCGTCCATGCCCTACGCTGTTCTATGGGGGGAACGCGAGCTTGTCTCGGTCGCCAATTTGACACGCGCGGACGCAGCTGAGTTTTTTCCGATTGCCCAGAGCGCCGGCGTGCGAACCCACACCACGGCCTATCCACTCGAGAGGGCCAATGAGGCGCTCGCCGATCTGCGCGCCGGGCGTCTTGTCGGTGCAGCGGTATTGGTGCCCAGGGCAAGCTGACCGGATATGAAAATGGGCTTTACCATACTGCCGACACCATCATCCCCGGCGGAAATAAATTCGTTTCACCAGCTCAAGCGTCGCCGCGTAGATTACCGAGATCGCGATCAGCCCTCCCATCAACGGAATGGGGAGCGGTGTGAAATCGAATATGCTCGCGACCAGCGAAAAATAGGGCAACACGAGGGCGATGAGCGTGATAAGCGCAGTCGACCAAAGGAGTAGGGGACCAGGCCTGTCCTTCCATGCCGCCATGGTCGTGCGAACGATCAGCATGGTCACGAGCTGCGTAATGAGTGATTCGACAAACCAGGCCGTGCGGAACTGACTGGTTGTCACGTGCACGACAAACAACAGAAATCCGAACGTCACGAAATCGAACAACGAGCTGACCGGGCCAAAGAAGATCATAAATCGTTGGATGCCACGAATGTCCCATCGCCTCGGACGCTGCACTTGCTGTCGATCGACCCTATCCGTGGCGATTGCCATAGATGGAATGTCCGCAAGCAGGTTGTTGAGCAAGATCTGTTTGGCGAGCAGCGGCAGGAACGGGAGGAATAGAGAGGCGATCGCCATGCTGATCATGTTGCCGAAGTTCGCGCTCGTCGCGATCGATATGTATTTCATGGTGTTGGCGAAGGTTCGCCGACCGTCGTCCACGCCGCGGATCAGCACGTTGAGGTCCTGTTGCAACAGCACGAGATCAGCAGCCTCCCGGGCGACATCGACCGCGCCGTCGACAGAAATGCCGACGTCGGCGTCGTGGAGGGCTGGAGCGTCGTTGATACCGTCACCCATATAACCGACCACATGACCGGAACGCCGCAACGCTTTGATAATGCGCTCTTTCTGGTTGGGATCAATCTCGACAAACAGATCTGTTTTGGGCGCACGGGCGAACAATGCATCGCTGCTCATCGATGCCAGCTCTCCGCCGGTCAAAACATGTTTCGTTCTCAGCCCGATCGTGTCGGCCAGGTGTTTGACGATGTAGCGATTGTCGCCGGATATGATCTTGATACCGATGCCGCGATGTTTCAGTCCTGCCAGCGCATCCTTGATGCCTGCCTTCGGCGGATCAAGAAACAGGAGAAAGCCCTCGAGGCAGAGCTCGCGCTCGTCGCCAACGTCATAAGATCCCTTGTCTTGAGCGAAGCGCCGAGTGGCGATTGCGATCACGCGAATGCCATCCTCGCCCCATTTGCGATAAAGCGCGTCGACGGCCGCACGCGACCGGTCATCGAGAGGCTCGACAGCATCGCCTGTCCTGACGGAGGTACAGACGGAAAGGATATTGGCGACGGCACCTTTGCAGACCATCATCGTATCCTGGCCGGCGCTGTTGACGATGACCGATAGGCGTTTGCGCATGAAATCGTATGGAATCTCGTCTTTCTTCACAAAGGCTTTCAGATCTGCGCCAATTTCGCCGGATGCCAGTATGGCATCGTCGAGCGGGTTTTTGAGGCCGGCCTGCAGCGATGCGTTCAAAACGGCGAGTAAATGGACCTGCTGCGAGCGCTTGCCGCCCGGATCGACGCAATCGTCGAGTTTTATGATGCCTTCCGTCAGCGTGCCGGTCTTGTCGGTGCACAGAAGGTTCATGCTCCCAAGATTTTCAATGGCGTCGAGCCGACGAATGATGACGCCGCCGGCAGCCATGGCGCGCGCGCCGCGGGCGAGTGTCATGCTGATAATCGCAGGCAGAAGCTCAGGAGTCAGCCCGACAGCCAACGCCAGAGAAAATAGCAGTGAGTCGATCAGCGGCCGGTGCAGGAGCAGGTTGGCAACAAAGACGGTAATGACGATCACCAACATGATGCGCGTCATCAAATAGCCGAAGCGACGTATACCTCGTGAAAAATCCGTTTCGGGTATCTGTTTCGCGATTGCGCCGGCGATGGTCGCGTACTCGGTGCGTCCACCTGTTTCGACAGCGACGACGGTTGCCGTGCCGCTGCGAACCGACGTGCCGGTGAAAACGCAATTGGACCTGGCGGCGATCGGAGCGTCGGGTGGACAGACACCGGCAAGCTTGCCGACCGGGAAGGTCTCGCCCGTCAGGGTGGCCTCGCTGACGTTCAAGTCACGCGACGAAAGGATCACACCATCGGCCGGAACAAGACTGCCAGCTGCAAGCTTGATGATGTCGCCGGGGACGATGGTGTTTGCCGGCACGAGGGATTCTATTCCGCCCCTTACAACTGTTGCGGACAACGAAATGCTTTTCTTCAGCGCCTCCAACGCCTTCGTCGCTCCGTACTCTTGAGAAAAGCCGAGCAGACAGCTCGCAAGGACGATGAGGCTTATGATGATGGCATCATGCATCTCCCCGACCAGCGAAGATACCGTCGCGGCGAAGATAAGAATGAGAACGAGGGGATTCAGAAATTGCCGTGCCAGAATATGAAGCGCATTCGTGTGCGTCGTAGCGACGACGGTGTTCGGGCCGTAGTTCCTTAACCGGGACGCTGCCTCCTCGGGCGAAAGACCCCTTGCCTGTGAGCCGAGATCGTGCAGCAGGAGGTCTTCGGCCTTCGACCAATAGGGCGAGGTCGACGTCGTTGTATCTTGGCTTGCGGAAGCCCGATCTTTAAGCGGAGCGTTCATGTCAATTGACCCCTTGAGTGTAACTGACGTTAGCCGGTCCATCCCCATCGCTTCATTGACGCTCATCAAAACTCGCGGTTCATAGTGTTCGACGTCTTCCCGTTCAGAGACGTCGCGCGGGAGAAAACGCCGAATAGGTCGAAGCGGGCGCTAATCGAGCGACTTGCGAAACCGCATCACACTCAGTGTCAGCATTCCAGTTCCGAGGATTGCCATCGCGGCGAAATCGGGCCAGAGAACATCGATACCGGCTCCTTTGAGGAACACGGCGCGGATGACGACCAGGAAATAGCGCAGCGGATTGATGATGGTCAGCCATTGCAGGACTTTCGGCATGGCTGAGATCGGAAATGCAAATCCTGAAAGAATGAACAATGGATTGAGCAGAAAGAAATTCAACGCGAAGGCCTGCTGTTGCGTCCGCGAAAAAGCCGACAACAGAAGGCCGAGGCCGAGTGCTGCCAAGAGGAAGAGACAGGCGCCCAGAAGCATGATCCAGGGACTTCCGACAAATGGCACGCGAAACCAGAGCACCCCGATCGTCGCCACGAGAGCGATGTCGCCGAGGCCGATCAGGAAAAACGGCAAGGTTTTGCCCAGGATGAATTCGAAGGGGCGAATGGGGCTGACCATGACCTGTTCGAGTGTTCCCACTTCGCGTTCACGCACGATCGCAAACGCCGTGAGGCTCATCACCTGCATCAATGTCAACGTGCCGATAACGCCGGGAATGAAGAACCAGCGATCGTCCAGGCTCTCGTTGAACCAGGGGCGCTCTTGCAGCGACACGGTGACCGTGCGAGGTGCCACTTGGGTGTCCGGGCGCCTGTCGTCTGTGGAATTTTCTGCTTCAAACTGGGCAACGATCTGACTGACATAGCCGGCTGCGATCAGTGCCGTGTTGGAATTGGTGCCGTCCACCACGACTTCAAGAGCTGCGGAGCGTCCATTGTTCAGGTCCTGCTCGAATCCGGGATGGATCAAAACCGCGACGGTTGCTTGATCCGTGTCGATATCATGGGTGATCCTGCGTTCATCGTCCGTGCGGTCGACGATGTCAAAACGCCCCGCAGCCGCGAAATGGGAGATGAGATTGCGGCTCGCCTGGCTTCGATCCAGATCGAGTACGGCGGTCGCCACATGATTGACGGTAAACGTTGCGGCATATCCATAGATGACCACCTGGAGGACCAGCGGGACGACCAGCCGGAAAATCGCCCAACGATCGCGCTTGAGTTCGATGAACTCCTTCATCAGCATAACGTATAGGCGCTCGAGCATGGCTAATCCAACCGTTTGCGAAAGGCGATGGCGGCCAGATAGGCAATCACGGTTGCAAAGATCACCAGCCCGAGAAGCGGGCCTGCCAGATCCGCTAGGGAGCTGCCCTTCAGAAATATGGAACGAAGGATGCTGACATAGTACCGGGCATAAACGAGGAAAGTCACGGCGCGGACGGGTGCGGGCATCTGATCGATCGGGAAAGTGTAACCGGATAACATGGTGGTCGGCAGCATCGTAAGGATTAATGCAATCTGGCTGGCGCCGAGCTGGCTGCGAATGCGAACCGACAACAGGTATCCGATCCCCAGCACCACGACGGCAAACAGCGCGGTCGTCATCACCAAGGTCGTGACGCTGCCCCCGAACGGTACCTGAAACCAGAAAATCGTAACCAGAAGACAGAAGGCGGCGTCGATCAGTGCAATCAGAAAATAGGGAACCAATTTCCCGAGCATGACTTCGAATGCAGTGACAGGGGTGGAGATAAGCTGTTCCATCGTACCCCTTTCCCACTCGCGCGATATGGTGAGCGAGGTCAGCTGAGCGCCGACGGCGGCAAGGATGACAGCCACCACGCCGGGAATGATAAAATTACGACTTTCCAGGCCGGCATTGAACCAGACACGCAGTTGCAGATCGATCTGGCCGATGGCGTCAGGCTGTAGGCCGTGCGCTTGCGCCCATCGGCTTTTGAAATCGGTCAAGGCCTCGGCAATCACCCCTTTTGCATAACCCGTCGCTATATTCGTGGTATTAGCATCGGTGCCGTCGAATATCGTTTGGATGTTGGCCTTGCCGGCGGAGCTCATGCTCTTCGTGAAGGTTACGGGAATGACCAGCGCGCCGATGCAGGTGCCGCGGTCGATGGCCTGTCGAATCGCGCGGTCGCTGTCGAGCGCGTGGACCGCTTCAAACCATCCCGATGCTACGAAACGGCTGGTGAGATCACGGCTGGTCTGACTGTTTTCCTGATCGTAGACGCAAAGGGAGACGTTTTTGATGTCGAGGCTGACGCCGTAGCCGAGCAGCGCCATCTGCAACAGCGGCATCAACAACGCTATCGCAAGACTGCGTGGATCACGGCAGACTTGCAGTGTCTCCTTGTAGGCAATGGCGAACAATCGACGTCCATTCATGGATGAGCGCCTTCGACGTGGCCGCGGGAGACAAGCTGGACGAAAACGTCCTCCAGACTTGCCGAGATGCGATTGGGGGAGCCGGCGATGATGCCGCCTTGGCTAAGCAATAAGGGAAGACCTATCGCCATGGCGCTATCGCGGAGCAAAACATGCAATTTGTCTTCAAAAATTGCTGCATCGATCACGCCTGGGGCCTGCCGCAGCTTTGCAAGGCCGGCTCCCAACATGTTGCAGGAGATCTCGAACAATTCGCCACCGAGTTCGCGCCCTCGCAGTTCGCCCGGGCTTCCGAGAGCAACCAGTTTGCCCGCATTGATCAGCGCAATTCGGTTGCAATACTCGGCCTCGTCCATGTAGTGCGTCGACACGAGGATGGTTACGCCGCTACCGGCCAGATTGTGGATCATGTCCCAAAAATGACGCCGTGCTTCAGGCTCGACACCCGAGGTGGGCTCGTCGAGAAACAGGACTGGCGGACGGTGCAGAATAGCGCAGCCGAGCGCCAGCCGCTGCTTCCAGCCACCAGCCAACGTTGCGACGAGAGCGTCTTCACGGCCTTCTAGGCCGGCGGTGGCTATCGCCTGCGCCATTCGCGAGGCCATTTCCCGGCGGGGAACGTGATACATCCCACCGAAGAATCGCAGGTTTTCCCTGACCGTAAGATCGGAATAAAGAGAGAATTTCTGCGACATGTAACCTATATGCGCGCGAACATCTTCAGGATGGCGTGCAACGTCATAACCCGCGACGAATGCCGATCCGGCGCTCGGCCGTAGCAGGCCGCAAAGCATGCGCAGCGTCGTCGATTTGCCCGCGCCGTTCGGACCGATGAATCCGACGATTTCACCCTTGGTGATGGTAAGATCAAGGTCGTCGACGGCCACAAATGTGCCGAACCGTTTGGTAAGTCCCTGCATCTGGACGGTTGGTGCCGATGGTGTCGGATCAATGTTATCCATCCCGCCGCTCCTTGCCCAGAAGTGCGACGAAGACATCCTCGATCGCCGGCTCGACCGGCGTGATCGCCATCACGGGGATAGCGCGCCCGGCGAGCCGCTCACGCAGTTCGGGTTCTCGCATGTCGGCGTCGTCTACCCGGACATTGACCCTGTCTCCCATCAGAAGCAGGCCAAGAACGCCAGGAGCGCCCACCAAGGCATCGCGTGCAGCGCGAGGATTGTCGGCAGAGACGGCAAGAAGGGCACCCGGCATCGCTTGTTTCAATTTCGCCGGCGTGTCGCAATGATGTATTTCGCCGCCACTGACGAGCGCCAGGCGCGAACAGCGCTCGGCCTCATCCATGTATGCCGTTGAAAGGATGATGGTGACGCCTTCTTCGCGCAGGCCATAAAGGATCGCCCAAAAGTCCCGGCGTGAGACAGGATCGACTCCAGTTGTGGGCTCGTCGAGGAGCAGGACTTTCGGGGTGTGTATGAGTGCGCATATGAGCCCCAGTTTCTGTTTCATGCCGCCGGAGAGCTGACCGGCAAGACGGTGTTCGAAGCCACGAAGGCCGGCTGCATCCACAAGTGCCCCGGTACGTTCTCGGCGGATCGCCCGCGGAACGGAAAACAGCTCCCCATAGAAGAAGATGTTTTCGGCAACGGTCAGATCCTCATAAAGCCCGAAGCGCTGCGGCATATAGCTGATCTGCGATTTGGCCAGCTCCGGCATTGCAACGACGTCGATACCCTCGATGGTGACGGTGCCTGCATTCGGACGCAGCACACCGGCGAGCACGCGCATGATGGTGGTCTTGCCGGCACCGTCCGGCCCAACCAGCCCGAATATCTCGCCACGCGCGATGTCGAGGTTGACGCTACTCACGGCCGACAGCGAACCGAAACGGCGAATGAGGCCCTGCACGTGGACAGCGATGTCGGTTGCCGCGCCGATCATTGGCCTGACGCCAGGAGAGAAATGGTCGCATCGGCCGGCATGCCTGGCAGCAATTCATGTGTCGGGTTGTCGATCTCGATGCGGATCCGGTAGACAAGCGTGATGCGTTCGGCGTGGGTCTCGACGGTTTTCGGCGTGAACTCAGCCTGCGGGGAGATGAAGCTAATTCGGCCCTTATAGATTTTAGCAGGATAGGTATCGGTGACGACGTCCACCGCTTCACCCAGCCGCACCTTGCCAATATCGGGGCCGTTCACATAAGCGCGAAGCCAGATGTGATCGAGGTCATCAAGTGTGAGGATGGCGACGCCCGGAGCGGCAAGTTGACCGAGTTCGGCTTCGCGAACGGCGACAACCCCGGTGAAAGGGGCGCGAAGCGTGGCGTAGGCTAGAGTCATTTCGTCCAGCTTGATCCTCGCTTCAGCTGTCGCGACGCTTTCCGTAGCGAGCCGGACGTTGGCTTCTGCCACCCCGACCAGGGCTTGATCGTGCGCAAGAAGCGCTGAAGATTGCTGTTGCGCGGTCAATGCGAGATCTCGTGTCTGCTGCGAGACAACGTCACTCTTTGCCAGAGTTTCCGCGCGAGCGAAGTCGCGCTGTTTCTCGGCAAGATCGAATGTGTCGCTCACAACGCTATGCTGGGCAGCCGAGAGATTACTTTGGTTGACGCTGACCTGGGCAATTGCGACGTTGAGATTGGTGTGGTCTATTGCCAGCTGCTGTCGATAAAGACGGTCGTCGATCCGTGCGAGCACCGTGCCGGCCTCGACACGCGCCCCTTCGTCGAAAGGAAGCTCAATGATCGGAGCCTGTACTTGGGTAAAACTCAGGACGCTCTGATGTGCTTCGATATTGCCGGAGATCGTGATGTGGTCAACTGCGAGGGAGGGGCCGAATAGGGCATTTTGGAGCGGCTGCCGATACCAGAAGCCTAAACCGGCCATTGCAACGATGATCGCGACACCCCCAGCCAAGCGACGGTTTCGACGCATTCGCTCTCCAGCCCTATGATCTGCAGCTCGTCCAGTGATTGGATCATGCGGTGATCCATCGGGGGCGGGTGCGATCTTCATCGTCGCGATATCCCTCTGTCGATCGATCCCCTCCGCTTTGTTGACGGCGGGTTCAATCGATTTCTCCGCGGAGTTTTTGGTGGTTTCGTCAGTTTCAGTTGGCATCAGCGTTCACCTCTGATGCCTTGCTAACCATTGCACGGCGCGCGCGCCTTGACCTTTGTCAACAGGCGATCGTCTGAACGCGTTGGCTGCGGGAATGGGTTGAGTGCCAAGCGTCAAGCTGGCTGCGACGGAGCAATTCCCTGCCCACCTACCGGCAATCCGCGCGCCAGGCCGGCATGGAGGAATAAACGCCTTACCGACCTTCCATTGCTTGATCAGTGAGCGACAAGAACCGGCATTTCGAGATCGGCCAGCAATGATCGGGTGACGCCGCCAAGGACCAATTCACGCATTTTGGAATGCCCGTAGGCACCGGCGACAAGCAGATCCGCGTGAAGGGCTCTGGCGGCCGATTGGATAGCAACGGCTACCTCTTCGCCATTTGCACGAGCAACGACAACTTCGACATCCAGGCCGCTGTTGCGAAGGACATTCGCGTATCGGTCCCGAGCCTTCTCGTTCATTGGAGCCTCGTTGGTGATCGAGATCAAGATGATCTTCGAAGCACTTTCCAGGAATAATCTGGCACCGGTCAACGCAGTTGACAGCGGCGCGCTCCCATCCCAGGCGATTGCTACGGTATCGATCCGGCTACAAACATGGTTTGCAGGGAACAGGACGAGAGGTCGGCCGCTTTCGAACAGAAGGTTCTCAAGCAAAGGCATCATGGTCTCGGACGCTTCGACGATTGAGAGATCATAAGCGCGCGAGATTTCCACCAGAGTATCCGGGATCAGCGGCTCCGACGCTTCGAATGTCTGAATGACGGCCCTTATGTCTGCTTTGTTGGCGTAGTCGCACACTGCTTCGCTCAATGCGACACCGCTGTCGCGGCTGAAGCGCTTTGCCTGCGAACTCAATCGTTCAACGTCGTCCACCCATGGGGATGATTGTCCGACGAGCGGCGTCTTGATCTGCAGAACGCTCGCGGTGAGATCTGCTTTTTGATGTCGCGCCAAGTCGACTGCGTTTTGAACCACGGAAAGCGAACTGGCACTGGGATAGGTGATCAATGGCAGATGGAATTGCGGTTTCATGTCAGTGTCCTCCAACAGGCTGACATAATGATCGCGTCGCTGCCCCACCGCCGCTTTGATGAAGATCAAGGTTGTCCGGCCCCGAAGGGGGCGCCGATCGATTTCATGACCGGCAAGATGACGATCGCGATCGCCTCGGGACGCGCGACAGCGCGCCATTTTGATGCTGATCAATGAACAGCGTCGCAACACCGTCTTTGATGATATCGCGTCCTGCAAAGACGATTTGGAAAAGGGCCGGGGCAAGGTCGTACTCCAATGGTCCTCGCAACGAAGAGGAGAAATGATATGGCCGATATGGCAAGGAAGTTCCCTGTGAGCACGGAGAAGAAGGCGGCACCCGCTATGGAGCGCTGGGCGCCATTCGAGAGCCTGCGATCGGAAATTGATCGCGTCTTCAATGACTTAACCCCTGGCTTTTTCGATTGCACACTCGCACGTTTCCCGAATGCTTTCGCACGTGGCATGCCGGCCATCGACTTCGTCGAGTCCGATAAGGCCTATAAGCTCACGGCAGAGCTTCCAGGTATCGATGCGAAGGACGTGGAACTGACGCTCGCGGACGGCATCCTGACGGTCAAAGGCGAAAAGCATGAAAGCAAGGAGGAAAAGGAGAAGGAATACTACCTCTCCGAACGGCGCTATGGATCGTTCCAGCGCAGCCTCCAGCTTCCCGACGGCGTCGATGCCGAGAAGATCGATGCCTACTTCGCAAATGGTGTTTTGAAGGTCGTTCTGCCGAAGACAGCCAATGCGCAGAAGAATGACCGGAAAATTGCGATCAAGGCAGGCTAACCCATCTGGCCTCAATCCGGTGTCCGTCGCGGCTCAGCTGTGGGTTATCAAGGGGGCCGGCGGCACAGGAAGGGAGGGGCTCGCCCCATATGCGCTAACTTAAGGGCTGGACGGGGCGAATCTGTCTGTGATTCATAAGGTGGATGCGAACGACTGATTCCATCGACCCCGATTGGTCCAGACTGCTATCGAAGCTGGAGCACGTCATCGATCTCGGCACGACAGCGCGTACATCCAAGGCGCTTGTGCGACGACGCGGGGTTGGTGACGCCGCGACCTTGCTGCGGCTGGCATTGGCTTATGGGCCTGGCGGCATGAGCTTACGCTCTGCGGCCGCTTGGGCGGGCCCGAATGATGTGGCCGCGATTTCCGATGTTGCTCTTTTGAAGCGATTGCGCGGCTCGGCGGACTGGCTGGGGGACATCGCCGGCGCATTGCGAGTCAACGTTAGCGAGGCGGCGTATAAGTTGGCGCATATGGCGCGCAAGGGGAGCCCTTCGAAGGCGGTCGGGTTCCTCGTAAAAACCCGGCCTGAAGCTCTGCCGCATCTCTCGGCGTCGCCATGAATGACATCCAACAAACGATCTCAAGCGTCAAGCCGCTAAGGTCACGGAGCCGATCGGCGACACGTTGCGAGGTTTCAAAGACCGGTCAGCTGCGAATGACGGCACATCAACGCCGCTTGATCTGCGCGCTCTTCTGCGTGATGAATGGTTTGGCAGCCTCCGCAACCTTTCCCAAGAACGCCTTGCTGAACTGCCCCAAAATTTCGGCATTCGGATCGTAGTAAAACGAGGTTTCCGCCACATCATAATTGTATTCGGAAACCGTAATCCAGCCGTCTTTCCACTCGCGCAAACCTGAACGACGGCGCTCGAGAGCCGGGATTTCCAGCGCGGTCTGATCGCTGCGAGGTGGTGTTCCTGATATTGCCAGAAGGATCAAATGCGTCTGCTTCCCGCGTGGGATAGCGAGCATCATGCACACTGGACGCTCCTTGCGACCTTCTGTTTCCCCGCGGTCTTGCTGCCATTTCCACAGGTAGGGATACTGGAAGACTGAACCGTTGGGTGGCATGCGATTGTCACTCATCGCCAGACTTACCCTCCGCGATTAGCCGGTCAAGTTCCGGAACGATCAATTCAGCCAGTTCTGTCGGTGTCTCGCCAGGGCCGAAAACCCGGCGCGGATCGCTGTTTTCTTTCATCGCGGCAAAGTCCTCATAGGTCATGAGAACGTAGCGCGCCTTTCTGTGCTGCGTGATGGCCACTGGCTGGCGGTCCGCCGCCATGGTAACGGTCTTGATATCGCGCAATAATTCCACTGTCGAAAATTTCTGCATAAAAGCGCCTCCTATGACTTAAGCGAATAATACGAATTATTTGACTATTCCTCAAGCCCAATATTGAACTTGAGGGGCAGGGCCAAAGTGGGAGCCCCCCAATCCGCTCCTTTGCCATCGGTTTCATGGCCGGCGCAAACGACTCAGCCGAGCAAAAGAAAGCGATCTATAAGAAATTTAAATCTGACGTCCACTCCACCCTCCCTGATCTGACAACGCCGGATGGGCAGGTTTTGCCCAAGCCGGAGATTTTTGTGTTCCTCACCAATCCCGATTTGACAGTGACCGAGGAAACCACGTTGATCGGCTTCACCAAAGAAGAAGGTTTTGCGGGGTGCGAGATTATGGACCGCGAACGTATTCGCATCGCTCTAGACGCTGTCGACGGGTTTGCAACCCGCTCTCAATCTCTTGGGATTGTGCTTTCGGAAGCCGAACAGGCCAGTTTCTTCTCTCGTTGGGGCGATGACATTCAGTTTGTGATCTCAACGGGCTTTTCCTCGCTCAACCAAACTCTCAGCCGGGTACTGTTCCTTCAAGAAACCGGTGATGTCCTTGACGGACTGTATGTCCGATATGAACTCGATCGCGAATATACGGCCGATGAAATCGGTCATTTCCGGATTTTCGTCGCAATGACGCTCAATGAGCCGAAGCTCAATATATTTCAGATACTGTTTGGCGCGTCTGATAAGTCAGGTCGCTACAGACCTCAAGATAACACCTGGGACAATCCTGGCATTGGCGCCGGTAAGGGCGGCGGCTACTGGGAGCGCCACGTCGGAGGTCATAGCGATGGCGATGAGGATGACGCAAATTCGAAATGGCAATGTGTTGGCACGGAGCAGCGTCGGCCAGGCCCCTGTTGATGGGCTGGAACCGTCGTGCCAGTGTTGAATGCCATTCAAGAAGGAAGACGATATTGATTGAGGCTCACACCCCAGTCTGGCGGGGCTCCGTCATGACTAGCAGGCGAGTGTGGATCCAGGCCCTCTGCGCCGGGACTAGGGGAGATGGGTTGTCGCAGCTCTGCCGACGGTCGATCGCTACCTAGTCTCTTGCGGTCTATCTGTCGGAGAGGTCGCTGGTGATTGAGAAATACCGGGCAAGCATCGAAGAAAGCCGTCGGCGCTTGTCGCTAATGCGCAAGAAACAGCGGAATGTCCGAGTCTTCCAGCATCGATCGCGTCACTCCGCCGAAAAGGCGCTCCCGCAGTCGTAGATGGCTGTAGGCTCCCATGACGATTATGTCGGCGCCGATATCGACCGCGTGTTGTCGCAGCGTTTCATCGACCAGTCGGCCGCCGCTCGCAATGCAATCGACACCGACGTTTACGCCATGCCGGGCGAGGAAGACGGCGATATCCGCGCCGGGCTCCTTGCCGTTGACAGACTGTGGGGCAAGCGGATCGACGATCGTAACATGCACCTTTCCGGCGGCTTGCAACAAATCGATCGACTGCCGCGCGGCGCGCGCAGCCTCCTCGCTCGAATCCCAAGCCAGTAAGATTACTTTTGACGCAAACTGCAGCGTTTTGCCGCTCGCGTTGACAAGTACCGGCGTCGGCGACTGGAACAATGCCCCATCGATTACCCTTTGCTGAAGCTCCTCGTTACGGGCCGCCTGGGGACCGATGAGGACGAGATCGGCATAAAGGGCGCGGTCCGCGATATCCTCGTCAGCCCAGGGAAATTCCGTATAGACTTCCTGCACGTCAAAGGATGCGATGTTCCCGCTGAGCTGGGATCTGATATCGGCTGCCTTCTCGGTCAGACTATCTATTTCACGCTGTCGCTCGTTGAGTTTGGTGATGGAGAGAGCATCGTATGCGCTGTGGGGAGGCGTGCCACCCATTGAAACGATCAGCGCGGTTAGGTGCGCACCATGTGTCTGGCAAAAGTCAACGGCGCCCTTCAAGTCATTTTTAAATTGATTGACGTCGAGGATACACAAGACGGTTTTGATGGACATGGTCGGATCGCCTTTCTCATTCGGAGGTCGGCAAAGATAGTCACCATCGCATCCCCGTTTCCTTGATCCTCATCAAAGCGAAGGCGATCCGGCATGCATTAAAGTCGAGACACATACGAGGAAAACTGATGACGGACCCCATATTACATTTCTACGGTGCAGCCGGATCGGTCACCGGATCGTGTTTCGTGCTTGAGCACGCCGGCGCTCGCACCATGATCGATTGTGGCATGTTTCAGGGTTCGAAGACCGAAAAGGAGTTGAATTACCGGCCTTTCCCGTTCGAACCGGCTCTGATTGACTCCGTCATCCTGACCCATGCCCACATCGATCACTCGGGCCTCATCCCGAAACTGGTCAAAGCTGGTTTCGAGGGGGCCGTCCATTGTACGCCGGCTACCTTGGATCTGTGTTCGATCATGCTGCAAGATTCGGGACACATTCAGGAATCGGAAGTCGAGCAGCTGAACCGCCGCAACCGGCACCGATCGCGTGACATGTTGCAACCCATTTACACAGCAGAAGACGCGCGCGCCGCGATGACGCAGTTTCGAACGGTTGCCTATAAAGAATGGCAAAGATTGGAAGGTGGTCTGCGGTTTCGGCTTTGGGACGCCGGACATCTGCTCGGCTCGGCCTCGGTCGAGATCGAGTTGGCGACCGAAACTGGAACGATCCGCATTCTGTTTTCTGGAGATGTCGGTCCGCAGCACAAGTTGTTGGAGGGCCGACCAGATGCTCCGCAGGACTTTGACTATGTCATCTGTGAAAGCACGTATGGGGATCGGGAACGAGACGAAGTCTCGGACGTCGCCCGTCGCGGGCAACTTCGGGAGATCCTTCTCAATGCCTATCATTCCAACGGCGCCCTGCTGATCCCATCATTTGCGGTGGAACGCACGCAGGAATTGCTCGCCGATCTCAACGTCCTCATGGATGCGGGCGAGATATCGCGGTGTCCGATGATCATCGATTCTCCACTAGCATCCCGCGCAACGGCGATCTTCAAGCAGCACGCACATTCCATCCCCAATGGCGACCTGCTGATCAAAGCGCTGAATGCGAAAAATGTGCGCTTCACGGAAACGGCCGAGCAATCAAAAGCAATCGATTTCATTCGCGGCTTCCATATCATCATTGCTGCCAGCGGCATGTGCGAAGCCGGCCGCATTCGTCATCGTCTCAAGAATTGGCTCTGGCGGGATGAAGGCACCGTATTGCTGGTCGGATTCCAGGCAGCGGGCACGCTTGGGAGAATTCTTGAAGAGGGTGCGCGCACCGTTAAAATCCAGGGTGAGGAAATCATCGTCCGCGCGACTGTGCGATCACTAGATGCCTATAGCGGTCACGCCGACGCTAGCGAATTGAGAGCTTGGATAGAAGCCAGAGAGCCGATTCGATCAGGACTGTTTCTGGTTCACGGCGAGCCTGGCGCACGCGACAGTTTGAAATCCCGTCTGTTAGTCGGGAAGCCAGACACAGCCATCATCGTACCATCGCTCGACGACAGCTACAGCCTGACGAAAACAGCCGCCGTATCGCTCGCACGCGTCACGCCGCCCCCGCGCCTCGTGCCCCAGGATGTCGGCCATTCGGATTGGCACAATGACTATCAATCGATCGTCCTCGATCTGGAGGAGCGGTTGCGTAAAACCGCCGACAGGAAGGCGCGCTCCGTTATTCTTCGGCGCGTCAAAAGAGCTCTTGAGGAAGACGGACGTGGAAGCTAGCCGCAAAGGAGTAAGACCATGCTGACGACGGATCGCGATTGCAGAAGGGGAGGGCAGCGATTTGCCATTCCGACACTCGGAGAGGTCGAGGGCAAGCTTATCGCCTCGGAGATTGTCGCCACAAGTTGCCTCCACGAGCTTTTGGCCTATTCCAGTAGCAACGGAATGCTCTCGCTCAAGAGTAGGATCAGACAGGCCCTTGATGCGCGCTGCACAAACGCAAGCCTTTGTCGCGAGGATACCGATGCGGCGGTAGCATATGCCTTGGAGCTGCTTGATGCAGCAACCGAGGTTGCAGGCAACCAAGCTGGAAACTCTGCGAAGTCCGGTGGCTGCGAGACGGTCCGCCGATTGCGTCGCATGGCGAGCATGAGATGACAGCGCACGGCCGTAATCGGCCGCAATGAAGGGAGCGCGGCAAGCCTATTCGGTTCTCACATCGCCGTTTGCCGGTGTTCTTCTTTTTAAGCTACGCGGCGCTATTCGATTGCTGCGGGCGCTCGGGCCAGAGCGTCCCGAGAGAAGGATTCATCGCCAGTTTGACTCTTTTAATTACAGCCAGGCTCAAGTGATGATCCAGCAACTTGAAGACATTCTGTGCTGCCTGCTCGACGCCAATGTCGTTCAGCTTCACTGACCGCCTGCCGATGCTTGCAAAGAAGTCCATTCTATCTGAGCACGGCTGGGCGTGTTGAGGCTGCCAGTTTTCGTAGAATATTCCCCGGATCAATGGCGGCAGATGCGATGAAAAATCGGCCATCGCCTTCAGATCCATTGAATCTCGAAGCGCGTGCAGGACGGACCGCAGGCAATCGTAGGCCTCATTCCGTTCACAATGGAGATACTCTGACAACTCTACGACCCAGATTTCGGCTTGGTGCGCAGAATCCGAGAAGGTCTGGGAAGGGATAAAGCTCATGGTAGGCCTCCTTGATGAAGGGTATCCTCACCGAATTCCCGCTGATGCGCATTGTCTTGGGTCAACATCACGATTCTATTCGCATAGAACGTTGGGACGATATCCCTCACAACTCGTTTCTATCTTTGCAATCGCGGGCATCCTGGGGTCAACCTTTCAACCTTTGCTCAATTTCCGGAATGGGAAGCATGGTGAAATCATTTGCTACCTCGCCTTTGACGACGGAGTGCACCGTCGGTGTCAAATGCGCTCGAAGGACGCCCAGGACTTTCGGCGGAGCGATGATGATCAAATGCTTGACTGTGCGGTTGCGGACCAGTTGATCAAGTCTGCGGGCGACATCGCTCACAAACGCCTCTTCGCTTTGCCATTTTAGATCGACCGCCTCAACGGAGCTGCGCGATCGGCCTTGTGATTGATAAATCCGACCGGGGCGATCCGAGGCGGGCGCCTGAAAGGCTGTTTTGTCACCGTAGATCTCAACTGGAATCAGATTGATGAGTTCGGCATCGCCATCGTTGCGCAGAAACAGCGCCTTGACGCCGTCACAAACCAATACCCAACTGTCTCTCGGGATTCTGTGTTTTTCCATCTTTCGCTCCTGTTGGCACGATGTCGAATGCTACGACCAGACTGACCGTCTTCACGCATCGGCGGGTTGGTGTCTTGCGGTCGCGCCTGCCGCCGCTTGGACGGCCGCAGATTTCTTTCGTCGCTTTGAAGCTTCATCTGCGCCTGTCGCCACTGAATTGAAGGAGCAAGACGAAAAGGTTAATGAAATCAAGGTAAAGTGTGAGGGCGCCCATTAGCGCCATCTTCACAGTTGGTTCCGACGGATAACAGGCCTGATAGATCTGTTTGAGGCGCTGTGTGTCGTAGGCAGTCAGCCCGACGAAGAGAACGGCGGCCACTGCCGAGACGGCAATTTGCAGAATGGTCGAGGCCAGCAAAATGTTTGCGAAGCTAACAACAATGGTTGCAAGGAGTGCCATTGTCAAAATGGAACCAAAGCGCGAAAGATCGGCTTTCGTGGCGTAGCCGTAAAGGCTCGTGGCGGCGAAGATCGCTGCGCTGATGAAAAAGGTCCGCACAATGCTTTCATTGGTGTAGATCAGGAAAATGCCGGCGAACGATAGTCCCATCAGGCAAGCATAGATCCAGAACAGCGCCATGACTGAGGCGAGGGGCATCTTCTCCAGCCGGATGGTCAAAAACAGCAGTGCCACCAGCGGAGCGAAAATAACCAACCAGATGAAGCCAGTCCCGGCGATCCTTTGATAGAAGCCGGTCTCGATTGCCAGATATGCGGTAAGGCCGCTCAGGCACAGCGCTCCGGCCATATAATTATAGACTTGCAGCAGAAATTGCCGCAGCCCGAGATCGACATTGTCATTTGCGGACCGGTCGTGGCGAAGTGATGTTGCGGGGACGAAGCGATCTTGGGCCATAGTCATCTCGTGAACTGGGGTTTTCCGAAGGGGTCATGACGCTGAGCAAGCTGATGGCCAATAAGGCCGCACGCCATGGAAAGCGTCTTGAGAGAGCTACCACCAGGCGCCAAGCCGGTCTTTGATCCGTGTCAAGGACGTGGCAGCGGCCGCATGAAACCAATGAGGTGTCGATACGCTACGCCCGGAGGCACCCATGGACCGGAAACACACCTTCAGCATCGGTTATTTTCTCGTGGCGTTCCTGCTGCTCAGCCTTTTCCAGATATGGTTCGCCTATCGCGACACGGCCGAGATATCCTACAGCGACCTGATGCACATGGTGGCCGACGGCAAGGTTCAATCGGTCACACTGACTGAGACGATGGTCCAAGGTGTCTTCAAGGTTCCCCAAGATGGCAAAACGCTCTTCATATCCAACCGCGTGGACCCAGCCGTTGCTGCGACCTTCGAAAAGGCCGGGGTTCAAGTCTCCGGCGGCACCGACAGCAATTGGCTGACAACCATCCTCTCCTGGACGCTGCCGACACTCTTCTTCCTTGGAATTTGGGTCTTCTTCTTTCGCGGAATGATCGACCGACAAGGCGTGGGTGGCTTGATCAATATCGGAAAATCAAAGGCGAAGGTCTATTTGGAGCGCAAGACCGGAGTCACGTTCGACGACGTGGCAGGCGCGGACGAGGCCAAAGCCGAACTGCAGGAAATCGTTTCCTTTCTGAAGGAGCAGGATAATTACGGTCGGCTCGGCGCGCGGATTCCCAAGGGTGTGCTGTTGGTCGGCCCACCCGGTACAGGCAAGACGCTTCTGGCGCGAGCTATCGCCGGGGAAGCGAACGTGCCGTTCTTTTCCATCTCCGGCGCCGAATTCGTCGAGATGTTTGTCGGCGTCGGCGCCGCCCGCGTCCGCGATCTGTTCGAACAAGCACGCAAGGCTGCTCCCTGCATAATTTTCATCGATGAACTGGATGCACTCGGCCGAGCTCGCAGCCCGCTTGCAGGTTATGGCGGCGGCGACGAGAAGGAGCAGACGCTCAATCAGCTGCTGTCGGAACTTGACGGATTCGACCCGCGCGTCGGTATCGTGCTGCTCGCCGCAACCAATCGCCCCGAAGTTCTCGATGCAGCCTTGCTGAGAGCGGGCCGGTTCGACCGCCAGATCGTCATCGATCGTCCCGACCGGAAAGGTCGCGCCGACATTCTCAAGGTTCATATCAAGAAGATCGCGGTTGCCGCCGACTTCGACATAAACGACGTCGCCGCACTAACGCCGGGCTTTACCGGCGCAGATCTCGCAAACCTCGTCAATGAGGCTGCCATCATCGCTACCAGGCGTCACGGCGATACCGTCACCACCGAGGACTTTGTGCAGGCAACGGAGCGTATCGTTGCGGGGTCGGAGCGCCGAAGCCGGCTGCTCAATGCAAACGAGAGGGAACGCGTTGCCTATCACGAGATGGGGCATGCGCTGGTCGCGACTTCGCTTGCCAAGACGGATCCCGTTCAAAAGGTCTCGATCATTCCGCGGTCGATCGGTGCGCTCGGATATACCTTGCAGAGGCCGACGGAGGATCGCTTTCTCATCACGTCGAGTGAATTGAAGGAACGCATGATCGCCTTGCTGGCCGGTCGCGCGGCAGAGGAGGTGGTCTTTGGAGAGGTATCGACCGGTGCTGCCGACGATCTTGGCAAGGCCACCGATATCGCGCGTGAAAGCATCACTCGATTCGGGATGAATGCCTCGGTCGGTCAGGCGGTCCTTGAACCCCAAAGAGCACAGTGGCTCGACGACAATCAGCTCGGCGTCCGTCCGCGCGACTATTCCGAAGCAACCGCTCGGGAAGTCGATCTGGCGATAAGGGAGATGATCGACGAAGCATACCAGATGGCGAAGGAGATGCTTTCGGCCAACATCGAGAATCTGAAAGCCGGCGCAAAACTTCTGCTTGAAAGGGAGACCATCACGCCCGCAGATTTCGCACCGCTTCAGCGCCAGCCAAAATTGCCGGACGCAGGTATTTCGCCTCGCCTTGCCGTTAGAGGGATTTGAGGGCGGTCCAGCCCTTTAACATCATGGCCAAGTCAGCGAGCCGATCGGGCATTTGCCGACAGATGCGGATCGAACAAGGTTCCCTTTTCGCCGCGGACGATGGCGCTGGCGTCCTCGAGCTTGCCGATGCCAGCCGGTCTGTCCATTTCCACTGCGAACTGGATTGCGGCAGTGACTTTGGGCGCCATCGAGCCTGGTGGAAACCTCGCGCCGGATAACATCTCCGGAGCAATACGACCCAAGCTTCGAGCCTTCGGTGTCCCGTAATCCAGATAGACTGCGTCGACATCAGTTAGAAGCAGCAACATGTCGGCATTCAGCTGTCGCGCCAGGAGCGCACTGGCGGCATCTTTATCGATGACGGCCTCGATCCCGGTAAGTCCGCCGTCCGCCTGTTCGATCACGGGGATGCCGCCGCCACCGGTGCAGATGACGGTCACGCCGTGATTGACGAGCAAGGCGATGGTTTTGGCCTCGATGATTGCCAAGGGTTTTGGCGACGCGACGACACGCCGCCAGCTTTCACCGTCGGGCGCGATTCTCCAGCCGCGCTCTCTGCCAAGCCGGCGGGCGGTCGGCGCGTCGTAAACCGGGCCGATGAACTTGGTCGGATGTGAAAAGGCGGGATCGCCTGCCTCCACCCGTGCCATCGTCAGCAAGGTTGCAATTGGATGGTTCTTCAGGACATTTCCGAGCTCCTGTTCGATCATATAGCCGATCATCCCCTCTGTTTCGGCACCGAGAACATCCAACGGAATACCATTGCCGTTGGAGGCTTCTGCCTGCAAGGCAAGGAGCCCAACCTGAGGGCCGTTGCCATGGGTGATGACCAGAGAGTGACCGGCAAGGATGAGTTCGGCCAAGGCAGCGACGGCAAGCCGGACATTCGCCCGCTGGTGTTCAGCCGTCATCGGCTCGCCGCGACGCAAAAGCGCGTTTCCTCCCAATGCTGCGACGATCAACATCTCAGCTTCCGATCGTCGCAACGAGCAGCGCCTTGATCGTATGCATTCTGTTTTCGGCCTGATCGAAGACAATGGAGGCGTGGGACTCGAAAACCTGGTCCGTCACCTCCATGCAATCGATGCCGTATTCCTTGGCGATGCGGGCACCGACTTCCGTCTCGGTGTTGTGAAACGCCGGAAGACAATGCATGAATTTCACATAGGGATTTTCGGTCGCCTCGATCACCTGGGCGGTGACCCGGAAGGGAGAAAGAAGCCGGATGCGCTCCGCCCAAGCCGATTCATTCTCGCCCATTGAAAGCCAGACATCCGTGTAGATAAAATCGGCTCCCAGCACTCCGGAGCCGACATGTTCCATCAAAGCGAACTTGCCGCCGCTTTTCCAGGCTTGCGACTTCACATGATCGACAAAAGCTTGGTCCGGCCACAGGGCCGTCGGCGAGACGAGACGAAAATCGATTCCGACCTTGGCAGCGCCGAGCGCAAGCGACATCGCCACATTGTCGCGCCCGTCGCCAAGGAAGGTCACGACCATGTCCGACAGGTGCTTGTGGGTGAATTCGCGCATCGTCATGAGATCCGCGAGAATTTGCGTCGGATGAGAAACGTCGGTGAGCCCATTATAGACCGGCACGCCGGAATAGGTTTTCAGGGTCTCGACCGCACTCTGCGCGAAACCGCGATACTCGATGGCATCATAAATGCGGCCGAGAACACGCGCGGTATCCTTCATCGATTCCTTGTGGCCGATATGACTGCCGGTGGGACCCATGTAGGTGACGTGTGCACCCTGATCATAGGCTGCCACCTCGAACCCGGTTCGGGTGCGGGTCGAATCCTTTTCGAAGATAAGTGCGATATTCTTTCGTGTCAGGCGCGGCACTTCGTATCCGCCTAGTTTTGCGACCTTGAGATCGGCCGCAAGGCGCAGCAGGTGGCGGATCTCCTCGGCTTCCAGATCATCGAGGGACAGAACGCTGCGACCATGGAGATTGATAGGCATGACAAGTTCCTCTGTAGCTAAAGGGGGGCGCGATCAATCGGGCACGTCATGCAGTGTCCGCCACCACGGCCACGGCTGAGTTCTGCCCCTTCGATGGTGATCACCTCGACGCCTGCGCGGCGCAGCAGCGTATTGGTGTAGACGTTGCGGTCGTAGGCGATGACGACGCCGGGCTCGACGGCGATCACATTGTTGCCGTCATCCCACTGCTCGCGTTCGGCTTCGTAGCGGTCGCCGCCAGTCGCAATGATACGCAAGCTCTTCAATCCAAGCGCTTGCGCAACCACGTCCGTAAATGGAGATGTCTCCTCCCGGGTGTCCACCGAACCTTCGACATCACCTGGTCGCAGCGAGAAGCTCCGCAACCGATCGACGACGGGAGGATACATCGTCACCAGATCCCGGTCGCAGAAGGTAAACACGGTATCGAGATGCATGAAGCTGCGATCGCGCGGCATTAGTGCCGCGATAATGCGTTTCGCGATACCAGCGGCAAAAAGACTTCGGGCCAGCGCGCCGACCGCCTGCGGGGTGGTGCGTTCACCCATGCCGATCAGGACGACCCCGTCGCCAACTGGCATGACGTCCCCACCTTCAAGACTGGTTCCGGTGACCGGGTTCTCAGGCGAGACGAATGTGAAGTCGGCGGCGTCGAAGCGAGGATGAAAACGATAGATCGCCTCGACATTTGCAGCCTCTGGCCGTCGCGCCTGCCAATACATGGCATTGACCGAAACGCCACCATAGATCCAGCAGGAACTGTCGCGGGTAAAGAGCTGGTTCGGCAGCGGCGGTAGCACGAAATCCTGCGGTGCCAGCGTGCGTCCGGTCAGCCCGAGGGGCTCGAATGGCAATTCGGCACGAGCAATGCCGCCCACGAGGTAGGTTGCCAGACGATCCGCCGGCATCTCGTTCAGCCAGCCGCGCAGTTCATCGACCATGTCACCTCCGACAACCGCGGATTCGACGCGGCGATCAAGCAGCCAGCGGCGCGCCTTGGGCAAAGCCATCGTTTCCGTGAGCAATTCGCCCAACGACTGCACAACCACGCCGCGTTCGCGCAAGGCATCAACGAAGATGTCGTGCTCCTGCCGGGCACGCTTGACCCACAGCACGTCGTCGAAAAGCAAGGCCTTGCAATTGTCCGGTGTCAGGCGCTGCAGGCTTAGGTCAGGGCGGTGAACCATGACTTCGCGAAGACGACCAACTTCCGAATGAACCCCAAGAATATTCATGACGCTGATCCCTGTTAAAACGGGCTGACAATGCCGGCCCACATTTCGTAGGCAGCAAGGAAGGCTACCGCGACAAGCGCGACGGCCAGGAGCGCCTCGAACGGCTGGAAGGGTCTTTGCCCCGCTTCTCGACGCGCAAGAAAAAAGAACAGAATGCCCGGCGCATAGAGGATCGCACACATGAACAGGTAAGCCGGGCCGGCGGCATAGACGAGCCACAGCCCGTAAAGCGTTGCCAGAAGCCCGACCAGCATCGGAGCTGTTCGCTGTTCGTCCGGTGCATAGCCTTCTCCGGTTATGGCCAGCTTTGCGGCATAGGCGCCCGAGAAGATGTAGGGCACGAGGATCGCGGTTGATGCGATGGAAAACAACGCCTGATAGGTGCTGTGGGCGTAGAGGGTAACGACAAGGAACGCCTGGACGAGAAGATTGGTGATCAGGAGCGAGGCCCATGGGACGCCCCGTTCACTTTCCGAGGCGAGGAATTTCGGCATGGTCCCGTCCTTCGCCGCCGCGAAGGGAATCTCGGCTGCCAGAAGCGTCCAACTCAGAAAGGCACCGATCACCGAGATGACAAGCGCGATGTTGATGAGAGCCGCACCCCAGGGACCGACCACCACCTCAAGTACCCCAGCCATGGAAGGATTTTTCAGGGCAGCAAGTTCAGGTTGGTTCAGAATGCCGAGCGAAAGCAGGGACACGAGCGCGTAGAAAGCAAGGCAGGTGAAAAAGCCAAGGACCGTTGCCGTCGCAATGTCGCGCCGCCGCTCGGCGCGGGCGGAGAACACGCTGGCGCCTTCTATGCCGATGAACACCCAGAGCGTGACCAACATGGTGCTCTTGACCTGCGTGGTGATCGAGCCGAGGCTTGCGTTGCCCAGACCGGTAAAATCGAGCGAGAAGACGTTCAGCTTGAAGGCGACGACGCCGACGCCGATGAATAATAGAATCGGTGCGATTTTTGCGACGGTGACGATAAGGTTCACGACCGCCGCTTCGCGAATGCCCGCCAGCACAATAGCATGAATCAACCACAGCAAGATGGACGCACCAAGCACGGCCTGCCAGGTGTTTCCGTCGCCGAAGGACGGAAAGAAATAGGATAGCGCGCTGAAGACGATAACCGCATAGGAGACATTGCCGATCCATGCGCTCAGCCAGTAGCCCCATGCACTGTTGAAGCCGATAAATGGACCGAACCCGGCTTTTGCATAGGCATAGGGGCCGACGTTAAGGTCTGGTTTGCGGGTGGCCAGGGACTGATATACGAAGACCAGCGCCAGCATGCCGATCGCCGTAATCCCCCAGCCGATTGCGATGGCCAACGGGCCGGCGCCTGCCGCCATGTTCTGCGGCAGGCTGAAGACGCCGGAGCCGATCATCGAGCCGATGACTAACGCCGTTAACGAACCCAGCCGCAATTTCCTGCTAACCGCCACCGGCTCGGTCGAGGTGACAAGCTTTATGCCGATCGAAGTCATCGTCTTCTCCCAAGGATCGAAAATATCTATGGGAGACACTGGACACCGGGAGGCGGCGACAAACCTTGATCCTGGTCAAGACGGTTGTCATTTTTCGCAGGCTTGGACACAGCACCGCTAGAATGTTGGCCGACGATCGCGGAGCTCGCCGCAGCTACAATGCGGGCATCACCTACCGTCCGTCTGGCTGACAGTACCTTGCGCGCCCGGGCAATGCAGTCTCTCCAGACGTTCCAGGAAGGGACGTTGACCGCCGACGATCTTTTGGCCCGCCTCGGAAAGGGTGAACCATTCGGCACGATCGATCTCGGGGAAGGACTCGAAGCGTCCGCTTCGTGGCGGCCACTCGATTTCAAACAGGTTGCTGTGCAAGCAGGATGTGTCGAATACCCCCTCAAGGGCAAAGGCGGTGACGGTCTTTCCGCTCTTCTGGCGCAATTCGCCAAGAGGCTGCAGCGCACCTTCAGGCGCGGAACCTGTTTCCTCGGCGAATTCCCGTCGAGCGGCCGCTTCAGGTGCTTCAGCCTCGCCGTATTCGCCCTTGGGAATGGACCACGCGCCGTCATCACGTTTGCGCCAGAATGGGCCGCCTGGATGGACAAGCAGAACCAAAATACCGTCCTGCGCCTTTTTATACATTAGGATGCCGGCGCTCTTCTTCATGTCCGATCGTTCCTACGAATGGAACCCCATATGTCTTTGCCTTGTCTCCAAGATTTTGACCTCTCGACGGCGATCGAATGCAAGGAAAAAACGGATACGACACCAAAATTGGCCAACCGGCGACATGTCCCAGCTCGTGACTTCGGAAGCAAGTCGTGAAACGGTGGACAATCGCATTGTCATCTCTGGCCGGGATCAAGGCAAAGGGGCAAGCCCGCGGCCGTCTGAGCGGCATATGGTCTCGACCAACCAATGACGGCGATCAACCATGTTTAGATGATGAACACCGACGGTCATCATCCAAAATCTCGCCGCAGCACGACGATCGTAGGATCGTCTTTGTCGTCATGGGCCTGGAAAGCCATGTCGCGCTCCAGCTCGATTGCGGCATGGTTTTCGCGGCTTTCTATGGATTCGATGCTTTTGAAATTATGTCGTTCCGCATAGCGGCAGATGTGCGCGAGCATTTCCCAACTTATACCCTGATGCTTGTAGTCTTCACGAATGGTCAGCGCGACCTCTCCGCGTTGAGCATCCTTGCCGACCGCCAGCATTGCCACCGCCAGCAAAGTCTGATCGGGTGAAAAGGCAAGGAAGTTGACGCGCTTGTCATCGCCAGCGCTTGTCATTTCAACGAGCCTTTCATGAGAAACGGATTTCATTCCGGATAGGAAACGAAATCTGACGTCCTCTGGTGTCACATGATTGAAAAAATCAGCGACAATTGCCTCATCCTTCGGCTCGGCGCCCCGAACGTGAAAGTGAAATCCGCTACGCGTGGTCAGGTCACCCTTGGTATCTTCGATTTCCATCATGCTTCTCCTTCAGGTCCGCGGAACAACTGCTCGCTGCGGCCGAGACGCAGGGAGTAATGCATTTATTATAGCACTTAGGATTCATTGACTTTGACTCAACTCAAGGCACGCGCATTTTCCGGAGGGGGATGTAGCCTGACCGCCAGCGGTTTGGCGACAGTGCGGATGATGATGCTGAACCAGGAAGCTATTACGGCTGCTGCAGTAGGCCAAACCGTCACAAGCAATCGTGATAGGGTCCTCCGGAACGGTAGATGCCATGGTCCCCAATCTTCACGAAATCCAGGTTGCCCAAGCGCGTTTGTATTCGATTTTGGGAAATGGCGAGATGGCCGAGGACTACGGTCATGTCGGATTGACCCTGCGCAGCCATCCGCTTTCCTTCCTGAGCGCGGATCTGGGGAGGGGCCGTATCGTCACCTGTCGCAAGGCGATGCGGGCCAGCGATGGCACATGGCTCTCGAGGCTGCGGGGCCCTGTGCTCGTTCGCTAGCGGCCCGGTTCGGCCAAGGGTGTGATGTTCATCGCCATCGAGGACGAGACCGGCATCGCCAACCTCTTCGTCTGGCTAAAAACCTTCAAAAAATACCGCCGTGTGGTGCTCGGGGCCGGGATGATCCGCGTCCATGTACGCATCCGGCGGGCAGGGGAGGTCGTGCATCTTGTGGCACATCGGCTCGCCGATCTGCCGGCGGAGGTGGCAAGTGTCGGGGTGGCGTTTCCGTTGCCGCATGGACGAGGGGATGAGTTTCATCATGGATCGCCGGTGCCGGATCCGCGCGGGATTCCGAAGGGGCCGCGGGCGCGGGATATCGTCGATCCTTATCTGCATCTCGATGCCATCATCAAGGTGAAGACACGGGATTTCAGTTGATCAGCAACAGAGTGGTCGCCGGTTCAGATCCTTTCAACAGCGCCAACCCGCATAGTTCCGGAATTAGGTAGCAACGGCCACCAGTATATGTCTGGGAGAAGGTGGGTTGTCGCGGAGGCCGTCGGCGGCCCGCACTCGAGAAGCGTTGGTCGCGAAAACGAGGCTTCGTCTGCCCGAGTTCAGATCTCCTATTTTTTGCTCGCCCATGCTGTCGTTCGTGGGCGTGGCGGCGGTGGTGCTTTGGCCAGTTCCTCAATAAAGAGTGCAAGCGGGCGGATATTCTCGTTCCGGCTGGCCTCCTCAAGACATGACATATACCTGTCGCGTTGATCGACAGGTACTACCGTCCAAGGTAGTCCGGATTCAGCCAGCAGTGCATTCATGAGGAAGCGACCTGAGCGTCCATTTCCAGCTGGAAAGGGGTGAATGTAGGTGAAGAGGAAAGGGGCAACAATAGCCTTGGCCCGTGGATCGGATTCATCCTCGATGCACTCGAACAGAGCGTCCATGGCATCAGCTATCGCATGCGGTGGTAGGGGGACATGAGAGGAACCCCGCAGATACACGTTGTTACTCCTATAACCCGCGAGCTTGTACGCTTCTATGATGCCAGCTTGCACTGATGGCCGGAACATCTCCCTGAACCAGTCCTGATGTCGGTGCGATAGAAGAGGTCCCGATGGTTCTCCCTCAAGGATCGACCGGATATCCTTTCTTACCTCTTCGTACGCGAGGCGGTAGCCTTTCGCAGCCAAGGCGTTCCGGGCATCGGCATCCCCTGCATGCTCTTCGGGGTTCCAGGTACCCGACTGAACCCTCTGAATGAGTTCTTCCGACACCTGATAACCTTCGATTGAAAGGGAATTCAGCGCATCCGCGACATATCGTTCTTCGATCTCCTCCATGTAGGCGTCGATGTCGTTGAAACGCGTGCCTTCTATATCGATGCTGTCCAGAGCATCCCGGCTCATTTTCGCCCACAGATTCTTGATGCGGGTGGCCGCAGGTGTCGCCGCTCTTCGTTCGTCAAGCAGAGCGTGGCCACTGTCGTCAAATGGGTCGTCTTCGTGAACGACATATCCGGCCGCGCTCATCGTTGACAGGATGCTATCGGCGTCGCGGATCCTTCCAAGATGGCGCAGGGCACCGGCTATCCTTCCGGCCATGGTGCTTCTTGCGCCGGAAAGGAGAACGCGAAGAAGCGATGCAGAACCGCGAATAGACCCCATGACGGCGATCATGTTGGTCGGTATTGCGGTCCAGCTATTCTTTGCACTGTTGATGATCGCCTCTTCCTTGGTGAGCACCCGGACACCATTGTGAACGACAGATTGGTCGGGTTGTGGAACCCGCAACAAGTAAAGGGACGTTCCGCCCGGCATTGGAAGAACCTGATTATTGGCTGCAGGACTGCGAACGACAATCTGCGGCGCGACAGACCAGTTTTCGGCCCACAAAGTCACCGACGTTTCCGGCGAGAAGCACCAATCGCTTCCGAAGCGATCGTCAAGATAGCTCCGTACGAATTCCCAGTAGACGGTGCTCCACTCGGAGTCGATCCGACGCCTATCGGAAGGTCGGGAATTAACCGCGAGCCACCCGCGCATTATCTCTTCCACAAATCCCGCCTTGGCGAGACGCTCGCGATGAACCCTGCTCAAGAGGTCGCTCTTCAGAACTGATCGAGCCCCTTGTTCGGTTGCACCTCGAAGCTCCCGAAGCGATGAGGCAAGCAAGTCATTTGGCGGGCGTCCTGACATTTCGTAAATCCTACAGGTGCGACGACGGCACTAATCCGGCGCTTTGCGCCAACACTAATTAGACGTATTTGTCTCGCACTAATTTGCTGTATTTGCAACACACTAATTAGACGCAGGCATCACGCAAGGCTCAATAGCTGCGAACCAATTGAAGCGATGTTGGCGAAGACCGATCTCTGCCTGCTTTTTCACCGACAGGAAGTCTGGTGGCAGTTGCTACCTAATTCCGCATAGTTCTTGGAAGCCCGCGCCGTGATGGCTCCGACATGGCATTCCGCGAGGGTGCGCACCGGAATAGGAGATCCTCGATGAAGCCGCGTGGGATCCGGATGCTGGACAAACGTGATAAACACACTTTGGGGCGCGCCCCGACTACCATTAACTACATGAATTTGCTGGCAAATCCATAGCATGGGTGGAGTCATCATCGGCGCCGATCATGACCCCACCCAATTGTCATTTTCTGTCTGTAGATCAAAGCCTTAGACTCACGTCACGAGGGGTCAGCCTCGGCTCCGACTCACAGTCTACCGGACGGTGAGAACAGAGACCGACATCTTTCCCTCCAGGCGCCTATCGGAACCGTCTGATGTCTGAAGTGTTACCCCGCCATCGAAAGGAGGTGGCATGAAAGAGGCGGCGCCCATTGAGAGAACGGATCACTCAGATGCAAGTGATGATCGAGGGACAGTCGCACCTCCAGCCTTTCGGCTTACCTTATTGGGGTTTCGAAAATCTCAACAAAGGAGTTGGAAGCATGACTGCCTCTTATGATTACCATATCGGCGTCGACTACCACAAATCCTATAGCCACCTGGTGGTGCAGGACAGCAGCGGCAAGACGCTACGCTCCGGCCGGGTGAAGAACGAGCGCCAGTCGCTGGGCGGGTTTCTGGAACGCTACCGCGAGAACTCGCATGCGGTTGTCGAGGCGACCCGCAACTGGATGGTGATGTACGACTGGCTCGACGAAATTTGTGATGATGTCGTTCTCGCCCATCCGTTGAAGGTCAAGGCGATCGCCGACGCCAAGATCAAGACCGACAAGATCGATGCGACGGTGCTGGCGCATCTGCTTCGAGCCGACCTTGTTCCGGAGGCCTGGGCTCCGAGCGACGAGGCCCGAGAGCTGCGTGTCGCGCTGCGCGAGCGGATGTTTTACGTGCGACTACGCACGATGACGAAGAACCGCATCGTCACGGTGTTCGACCGCTATCCGGAGCAGACGGCACAGCTGAAGAAGCTCGGCGATCTGTTCGGCAAGGCCGGCCGCATTCAGCTGGCGCAGGTCAACGTCTCAGAGATCGACCGCGTCCAGATCGATCGTGGCCTCGACTTCATCGGCGACATTGACGTGCGCATCAAGCAGTCGGACGCAACGATCCGGACGATGACCAAGGCCAATGCCAATGTGAAGGTGTTGAAGACAATCCCCGGCATTGGCGAGTTCTTCGCCCGGCTGATCGACGCGGAGATTGACGATATATCCCGCTTCCGTAACCCGAAGAAGCTTGCCGCCTATGCCGGGCTTGTGCCGTCGACCTATTCGAGCGGCGGCAAGACCTTCCACGGCAAGATCATCAAGCAGGGCAACAAGTGGCTGCGCTGGGCCTTCGTGGAAGCGGTTTCTCCCGCCATCGCTACAGATGCGCAGCTTCGAACCCAATACGACCACCTGAAGATCAAAGGAACCAACAAGGCGCGCGTGGCGATTGCGCGCAAGCTTTTGACGATCGCCTTCCAGATCCTGCGTGACCAGCGCGCTTACGAGCCGCGCGGCACCAGCACCACGGAAGGCGCGTCGACGATATCCCGGTTGTCCTGATGTCGTGCTAGCGAGCCCGGCAGGACTGGGCTGCGCTCTTCAAGGAGAATGGGAAACCGGGAGCCGAACGCCACTCTGTGACCGAAGCCGAGAGGCATCAGGATCACGAATTGGAGCATGGTTCGAGAACCGAAGGACATCTTTGTCCTGCGGAAGATAGACCTTTAGCCGATCGGCGAAAATGCCGGTCAAATAACAAATGAACCCAAGGAAAAGCCTGCAAATGCTGGTGTTTTGCCCCTTGTGTTCTTTCATTGGAG
>NZ_FMAF01000017.1 GCF_900094565.1 Martinezella lusitana | reverse complement strand
AATGTGCCGGTAGCCAGCTCTCGCACCAGGGATTCATTGACGGGCGTATTGGTGAAGTCGAAGTCATCGATGTCCTTGGCCAGTGGCAGCTTGGCGATACTGAGCTGGTAGCGAATGGACCGGGCCTGCTTCTCGGCGATCTCCGACTGCAGGAGGTCACCGACGATGCGCGGCGGTTCGTGTTGCCGTTTGATGCCATTGCCCATGACCTCGTCGTAAGCGCTGCGTATTCCGTAGAGCTTCAACGTGCTCATCAGTTCGAGAACCTGTGTGCGTTCCATCAGCTTGCCCTCCTGAGCCTGTCGTAACGGGCGCAATCGGCGACCGGCTCATGGGTCAATCGAAGCGCATCGGGGGTTTGAAGAGTGATGGCAGGCGCAGGGTCACGACTGCGAGCCAGGATATTGATGATCACCGAGGCAGAGCAGACGCCGTGATCCACCGCCTCCTGGCAGGCCGCATCGACAGCCGTCAGACCATCGGTCGGAACGCATGCAAGGATGGTGACCATTTGCCGATCACCGTCATGGACGCTCTTCAGGCGCTTGCGGACCTTCTCCATTGCTGCTGGCAACGCCCAATCCTTGAATGGGGCACCGTTGCGCAAAGCACCAGGTTTGCGAGCCAGAACAGGCACATAATGCCAGGGATTGTAGGCTGTATCGCCTCGACCAAAGCAACGCTGGTGTTCACCGACACTCACCCCATCCTGCTTGATGACGATCCGATCAGCATAGGCATGAACCTCGACAGGGCGACCTACTGCGGTTGAGAGGACAGAGTATTTGTTGTTGTCGAAACGGACCGTGCAGGTCTTCGACACCGAGGCCGGGACGCTATGGAAACCATCGAACGGCCCGACGTAATGCACGAGGCTGCCGCGTTCCTGCTCGAACACCTGCCAGATCATTCGCTCTGTCTGCTCGGGATGGCGGTGCGCCTTGGCGTAGGCGATGCATTTGTCGAGCAGCCAGACATTCAACTCCTCCAGGCTTTTGACCCGCAGGCGTGGTGTGAAGAAGCGCTCGCGAACCAGACCAACCTGGTTCTCGACCTGTCCTTTCTCCCATCCGGATGCGGGCGTGCAGGCGACCGGCTGAACCAGATAATGGCTGCACATCTGCAGGAAACGGCGATTGTATTGCCGCTCCTTGCCGACGAACACAGCCTCGACCGCAGTCTTCATGTTGTCGTAGATACCGCGCGTGCAGGTGCCTCGGAAGAAGTCGAAAGCCTTGTCGTGTGCATCGAACACCATCTCCTGGCTCTCACGCATATAGGCTCGTGCAAACATCATGCGGCTGTGGCAAAGCCGAACATGAGCGACCTTCACGGTCGTCGTCACGCCATTGATCAGGATGATCTCGTGGCTCCAGTCGAACTGGTAGGCTTCGCCTGGCGCGTAATAGAGCGGCACGTAGGCCTCGGCCGTGACAGCTCCCCGATCCTTCGACCAGCCCTTCGCATAGCGCCGGATCGCATCGTAGCTACCATCGTAACCAAGCGCCCGAAGCTCCTCATATATCCGGATCAGCGTCAGCCGCTCCCGAGAAGGCTTGCCTTCGTTGGCCATCAGAAAGCGCTCGATCTCAGCCTTCCAGACGCCAGTCTTTGGTAACGGTTGCCGTTCTCGCTCATAGGAGAAGTCGGTCTCATCGGAGCGCAATATCTTGCGGACCGTATTGCGGGACACATGCAGCTCCCGGACGATCTTCTTCACCGACCAGCCCTGCACATGGAAGGCTCGACGAACACGCGCAATCGTATCCACTCGCTTCAACTCCCCCTCCATCCGCCATCAAAAGACGGATGGTCAGACGAAACAGGAGGGGGGTCAAAATTAGACGCCGGTCACCCCGCCAGAGGGGTCAATATTCCACGCCGAAACACATTCCTGACATTCTTCCGCTGCTGGCAGGAATTGCGGCGTTGAAAGGAGATACCGAAATGGCGATCGGTTATTGGAACGATATGCTTGCGATCAAACCGGACCATCTCGTGGCTCTCCTGGAAAAGGGCGCGCTCGTGCTCAAACGTGGAGAAACGGACGAGGCGATCCGGTGTTTTGAGGCTGCGGCAATCGTTTCTCCCGATAATCCGTTGGCCTTGAACAACCTGGCCGTCGCCCTTGTACAGGCCAGCCGCCATCATGAGGCCCTCGACCACTTCCGCAGGCTGGCAGGTCTGCAGCCGGAGAACATCATGCTGCAACATCAGGTTCGTCGCCAGACATCGAGGGTCGTTCCTTTCTGGCATATTCCGATGTTGAACGATGTGCATCGCAATGCGGCCTTTGAAGAAGCAATCAAAAAGGTGGTTGCTGCGCGCGGAACGTCGGTGCAGATTCTCGATATTGGTGCCGGTAGTGGATTGCTGTCGATGATGGCGGCGAGGGCGGGAGCGACAAACATCGTGACCTGCGAAGCCGTTCCGGTGATCGCCGAAATTGCCAAGCGGATCGTCGCGCAGAATGGGTTCTCCGACCGGATTGCCGTTGTCGACAAGATATCCACGGATCTCGTTATCGGTCGGGACATGGGTGCTCGCGCCGACATCCTGGTGTCGGAAATCCTGTCGAGCGATCTTCTTGCCGAAGATGTTCTCAACACTTTTGAGGACGCTCATGCACGTCTGACCAACGAGGGCGCGACCATCATTCCGCGGGCAGCGACAGCCGTTGGTTGCCTGGTTGAGAGCAATGTCCTTAACCAGTACGCATTTGTGGAGGAGGTGTCGGGCTTCGACGTTTCTGAATTCACGCAACTTGCTGCCAATCGACTGCCGGTCCACGGCACGATGACGGAATGGAAGAGACTTTCGCCTGATGTTGATCTGCAGAAGATCGATCTGACTCAGTCAAAGTATGCCGAAGAGATGCGCATTGTCGAGATTCCGGTGATTTCGGACGGTATTGCGACCGGGATCGTTCAATGGATAAAGATAGATCTCGCGGAGGGCGTCGAGTTTGTCAATCATCCTGACAACTATTCAGACGGCGGCTGGCTGCAGATCCTGCATCCGTTTCCAAGGCCAATACAGGTTGAGAGCGGCACCGCTCTGCAAATCATTGCGGGCCACGATCGCAGCAGCCTGATATTGATGCCACTGTCTTCGGCTAGGAACTGAGACCACGAGCTACGGCAGAGCATGCGCAAAAGAGGTCGGAATGGGCCAGACAATCAAAGCATTCGTATTTGACGCCTATGGCACGCTTTACGACGTGCGGTCGGTTGAGAACGCTGTGGAGCTTGCGTTTCCGGGCCGCGGTCGGTTGATCACGCATGTCTGGCGGATGAAACAGCTCGAATATTCGTGGCTTGCGACGCTCATGAGCCGATACGAGGATTTTTGGTGCCTGACGCTACGCTCTCTGGAATATACGCTCCATTCCCTCAACCTCAGCTTTAATGAGCAGCTGCTTCAGGACATAGCCTCGAGCTATCTCAACCTCACGCCCTTTGACGATGCGCGGCCTTGCCTGGAGCGGCTCGCACCCTTGACGCGCGCCATACTGTCGAATGGAAGCCGCTCGATGTTGTCGAGCCTTGCTGTAAATTCCAAGCTCGATCGTCTTTTCGATCATATTGTCAGCGTCGATGCAAACCGTGCCTTCAAACCCGCTCCGCAGGCCTATGCGCTCATCGAGGCAGTGCTTGGCGTTGGGCGTGACGAGGTTGCGTTCGTATCGTCCAATGGCTTCGATATCTGCGGTGCAAAGAGTTTCGGTTTCACCGTCGTCCGCGTCGCGCGGACCGATACCGCCAATATTGCCGGAAGCCTGGCGGAGATGATCGTTGACGACCTCTTTGTTTTCAATCTGATGCGCGCAAATGCTGAGGCGTTGAACTATGCAGCGGATCTCACGGTGGGGTCGCTGGCTGATATTCCCGACCTGTTTGAAGATCGTGGGTTCGCCGGCTGATGTACCTGTACGTCAAAGCGCTTCATATCGTGGCTGTCGTTACCCTGATTTCTGGCATGCTGGCGATGGCGCTTGCGCTACGGATTGTCATATCCGGACCGCTTGAACGGGATGGCCGCAGGTTCGCCGAAGCCATACTGCGTTGGGACGGGTTCGTGACAACGCCCGCCCTTGCCGTTGTGTGGATGGCTGGCTTTACGATGGCGTTTGGCGCCGGCTGGGACACATCACCCTGGCTTTTGCTGAAGATGGTACCGGCCATCTTTTTAAGCGGCCTGCACGGTCTTCAGGGAACGACCTTGAGACGTCTTTTGCAAGACGGCAGGCCTGCCAATGGTCTGTTCAGGGCCGCTCCGATCGCGATATTCGTTGCCTTCATTGCCATCGCCTGGCTTGCGGTCGTCAAGCCCTTCTGACCAGGATCGAGGATGTCGTGGCCTGACCTCATCTCGCTGACGATATTTTGATTGAACTGACGGTTGAATTATAGAACGATCGAATTAAAACTAGGCCGTTGAGTTCCAAAAATCACAGAAATGGTCGGGGTGTTACTCAAATGGAACTGGAGCAGGAGCTTGCAGCTTTCAAGGCTGAATTTGCACGCAGTGCACCAGCGGGTCGAGCTGCTCTGTATGACGCAAAAATCGAAGAGCTACGAGCGAATTTTCCCTTAGCCACTGTTCTCCAAGTCGGTAGCCTCGCTCCAGATTTCGAACTACCCGATGTTTATGGAACACACGTCAGCCTTCGTCGATCGTTGCAATCTGGTCCTGTGGTTTTAGCGTTCTACCGCGGGGGCTGGTGCCCTTACTGCAATATTCAGTTGCGAGCCTATCAACAATCAATGCAACAGATCTCAGCAGCAGGTGGACGGCTTATCGCAATATCCCCGCAGCTTCCGGACCAGTCCTTTAGCACTGCGGAAAAGAATGAATTGTCGTTTAGCGTCTTAAGTGATGTCGGGAACGTTGTGGCACGAAGCTTTGGTCTCGTGTTCAGCTTGCCTCTGGAATTGCGCGCGGCGCTGACAGCCAACAACAAGGCACTCCCCGACATCAACGGTGACGAAAGCTGGGAGCTTCCCGTACCAGCGACATTCGTCGTTGCATCCGGTGGCGCGGTGACTTTAGCCCATTTCGATGTCGACTATAGGCAACGACTCGACCCAGGCACGATCCTTGATGCGCTGAAATCCCTGACAGCGCAATAATGCGGTCGGCGGACTTCTATTTCAGCCTGCAAGTTTGCCAGCGCATCCGCAATTGCGAAATGGAGATCTCAAATGATCCGGTTTTATTTCCACCCGACGCCGAACCCGGCTAAAGTTGCGCTTTTTCTTGAAGAAGCCGAGCTCGCTTATGAGCTGTTTCCTGTTGACACAAGTAAGGGCGAGCAACACCAGGCTTCGTTTCGGGCGATAAACCCGAACGGCAAGGTTCCGGCGATTGTCGATACTGAAGGTCCAACAGGAAAAGAGGTACGGGTATTCGATTCGACGGCAATTCTTCTCTATCTTTCGGAAAAGACCGGCAAGTTCCTCGGCCCCGTTGTGGATCGACCCGAGCTGCTTTCCTGGCTTCTGTTTCTTGCGTCGGGCCTCGGTCCGTTTTCGGGGCAGGCGGTGCACTTTCAGCATTCTGCGCCAGAGGCGCTGGATTACGCGATCAACCGCTATCGCCGCGAGGCCGAACGCCACTACCAAGTCCTAAACGATCACCTCAAGGGACGGTCCTATATTTTGGGTGACACCTATACGATCGCCGATATGTCGGCCTGGGGTTGGCTCGATCGGGCATCCCGCGTGCTAAAGGGCGCTGACGATCCATTCGCGCTATACCCTAACCTGAAACGATTCTTTGATAATGTTGACACCCGACCGGCGGTAGCCCGCGCGCGGAACGTTGGCAAAGATCATGTTTTCAAACGCGTCAACGACGAGGAGACAAAGCGCGCGCTTTTCCCCTCGAACTATCCATTGATCGCCTAAGCCCACCTAATTATTTGTGGAGATTTCCCTTGAACGGAAGCCGGTCGCCAGCGCTTGGGTAAGACGAAGGTGAAAGCCATCAGAAATTCGCCCTCAGATCCACGCCAGCATAGAGGCTGGCGACCTGATTGCCATAGCCGTTGAAACGCAGAGTCGGGTGACGACTGGCACTGAAGAAACCGTCTTCGCCGGTTGGCCGCTTGGTGGCTTGGCTCAAGCGTGGATGATCGACGGTCGGATTGACGTTAGCATAGAAGCCGTATTCCTGGCTGTTGGTCACTGAGCGCAATGCGCACGATCGACTTGATACCCTTGCCGCCGTATTTCCACGGTACGACGACGCGGATCGGCGCGCCGTTCTGGTTCGGCGGCGCCTCGTCCAGCCGCAGGCTTTCGACATAGGGCCAGTCCAGCGATTCGAGGAGGCTCAACTGCCCGGGGATCTCAGTCGGCCGTAAGACAGTCTCGAAGGCGACGAATTTTGCGCTGCCGAGCCGAGCGGCTCTACCTTGTCGAGCAGGGCCGAGAGTGGAAAACCGCCCCAGGGAATGACCATCGACCACGACTCGACGCAGCGCATCGATGGAGCGGCGTGAATAAAATTCGAAATTCGCCGATATCGGCGCCACCGACAGCAGGCGCCGCGCTCTTCAAATTCACTCTGCGCTCGCACCTGAGGGAGTAATCAGTCAGTGATGGCCGACAGGATCGCGCCGCCGTTGGGTCGCTGGACAAGCACCGCGGTCTTCAAGCCCGGTTGCTGACCTGGGAGTGTAAAAGAAGTCATCTCTCCGCTCCAATGACCCAATCTCTCAAGACGACGAACAACGTGAGCATGTTGCAAAGTGCTTCCCGTGTTCTCGCCCCGCGCAACGGGCACTGCCTCGATCTGTGGGTCGTAACGGACCAGCCAGACGTCAGCGCCGCCAGTTTCAGGGCCTGCCCCAACCTCGATGCGATCCCGGCTTAAGGCGAGCGCAGGCCCATTGAGAGGAGGCGTTTCAGAGATGAGCTGCTGGATCTCCGGTAGGCTGTTTCCCACGGCCGTCGCCGACCCGTTCACGACCATTTGCGGTGTGTAGGGTCCCGCCTGGTGCAGGGAAGGTTCGTAAGTGACTTGACGTTGAGTGAACTCCGGCTTTCCGTAAGTGTCCTTCCATCCGAGATAATCCCAGTAGGTTACTGAGAAGCTCAGGGCCAAAACGTCGGACCGATTGCTAAGCTTGATAAGGTTGACGTTAGCGGGTGGGCATGACGAGCAGCCCTGACTTGTGAATAGTTCTACAACGGTTGGCGTCCGCTCTGCTGCAACTGCGGGCAGTGCCGCAGCAACGGTCAGCGAAGACAAGAGTGTCGTTTTGATGATGCCACGATATTTCATGGTGAAGCTCCCAGGCTATGTCCTCGCGCCAGGAAATCTGGACGATCAACCAGGTATTCGCCGCACAGACGACCATTGTTACGTCCTCACATCTTAGTGATGGCGCAGACAACGCTGTAACGATCGACGACCACTCTGCGTAACGGAGACATCATCACCATATCACGGGGAAAATAACATGTTTCAGCTGCGATCCACTGTAGTAGCCGCCGCAGTCGGTGTTCTGTCGGCGTTTTCGCAACCGGCACTTGCCGAACCAGTCTCTTTCAGTACCAAGGATGGAGTACGGATATACGGCGACTTCCGTAAAGCGGATGGGCAGGCCCGGGGCACGATCCTGCTCTTTCATATGGCTGGCTCGAACAAAAGTGAGTACGCGCCTCTTTCGCCCCTCCTCAACAAGGCGGGCTTTGCAACGCTAGCAGTAGATCTCCGCTCAGGCGGCAACCTGTGGAATGGCATAAACGAGACCGTGGCGCACGCGAAAGCCAATTATGACTACGCCGACGCCATTCCCGATCTTGATGCCTCGATCGCCTACGCGGAGGCCAAGCACGCCGGACCCATTGCTATTTGGGGATCAAGTTACTCGTCAGCGTTGGTCTTCATTGTTGCGGCATCACATCCAGAGGTCAAAGCTCTGCTCGCGTTTTCGCCGGCCGAATATATCACCGGCCACTCAATCAAAAACGCTGCTGCAAAGCTGTCTATTCCCGTTTTTATAACCTCGTCGCCTGACAGCGGCGAAGTATCGGCTGGTCTCGCGCTGGCAGATGCCGTGCAACATCAACAGGCTGTCCAGTACATTCCCACTCACGGTGTTCACGGATCATCTACCCTTCGTCGTGACGAGGATCCTGCAGGCGCTGACGAAAATTGGAAACACGTAATGGCGTTTCTGGATAACGCCTTTCCACGCTGACGATGTCGTCAAGAGCATGAATAACGCTCCGAGCCGGCGAACGAGTGCCGGCTCGGAAGCTGGCAAAATTAGCGGAGGACACGATCCGCCAGAACGTCGGGCTGCTTGATTTCGAGCGGTCCGTCGAACAGTTCCTCATATTTTGCCATCAGAGCAGCGGCGATCGACCCACCAAGGTGCGCCTGGCGACCTTCGACGCTGTCGAAAGCATCGAAGATGCCGAAGGTCAATTGATCGAACCGGACGGCAAACCAGGCGACGGTCAGCGGCTCTTGCTCCAACAAGGCAGCCGCTCCCTTCAGGAAAGCCGCAACCTCTTCCTCTTTTCCAGCCTTTGCCTTCAGTTGAACGAATAGTGCGAGCTTGGTCATGTTCATTTCCTCTATCAAAGTGCCGAATGGCCGCTCACGGCTTCTTCGAGCGCAGGTTTCATGGTCAGGAAACGTTCGTCGATCGCTGCAGGATCGTCACGGTTGGTCGCGATCATTTTAGCGCGGGTCTCTCCGCCGCGGATCACTTCGAGCGCACCTTCCTCGATTCCGCCAATTAAAGCGTCAGCGACCGCTTCTGCTGGCTCCCGAGTGAAGCCAAGCTCAGGACCGGCCTTGGATGATTGCATCATTGGCGTATCCGTCGCGCCGGGGTAGAGCGTCAGAACGTGGACGCCTTCTCCCTTCAACTCGCGGCGCAGAGCTTCGCTGAAGCGGGCAAGCCCTGCCTTGACGCCTGCATATGTCGCGTAGAAAGGCGCCCCGATCAGCGCGATGCCCGAGGCAACGTTGACGATCAGCCCGTCGCCGGAATCACGCAGATGAGGAAGCGCCGCCTGCGCGAGCAAGATCGGGGCAACGAGGTCTACCTCAACCATTGCCCTTATCTCCTCCTCGGTCGTTTTTTCGAGGCGGCCGGCTCGAACTCCGCCAGCGTTGTTGACTAGGACGTCGAGCCCACCAAGCACGCGGATGGCCTTCTCAAGTGACCGGGCACGGCCTTCGGCTGTCGCAACGTCCGCCTGTACCACCGCAACGGGAGATCCGTTTGCCTCAAGCTCCTTTGCCGCTTGCGTCAGGCGTTTCCCATTTCGGCCGGAGATGACGACACGAGCACCTTTGGAAATCATGACGCGTGCGATAGCGAGTCCGATGCCACTCGATCCACCTGTGATCAGAACGCGTTTTCCGTTAAGCTCCATTTGTTTACCTCGTTCTCGTTGAAACTCGCATCGGACGCCTCAGGCAGGCGCTTTTTCCCTCAAAGCGTCAACTATGGCCTCGGAAGACAAGCGCTTGCGATAGTCTGCTTCCGCATGGGACAGGACGACGCGGCCATTGCGACCGATGACAAAAGTTGCGGGGATCGGGAGTTCCCAGCTGTTGTCGCCGTTGATTGCAGCCAAATCGATCCCAAGGGAGGCATGAGCGCCCTTCAGATCCTCGGGCATTCGGCAAACCAGACCAAACTTCCGCGCGACGACGTTGCCGATATCGCTGAGCACATCGAAGGTGAGGTTGTTTTTTTCAGTTATTGACAAGGAGCCGTCTGGTCTCTGGGGCGAAATGGCGAGGAGACATCCACCTGCTTCTGCGATCTCCGGCAGAGCACGTTCGTAAGCTGCCAGCTGGATATTGCAGTAGGGGCACCAGGCGCCTCGATAGAAAGTAAGAACGACCGGACCGCCTGAAAGTGTCTCCAGCAGTGATATGGCCTCGCCTCCGGCGCCCGGCAGCGTAAATTCCGGAGCCAGGTCGCCAGGCTTGGGTACCCGGTCAAAGGGAAAACTGGCGGTCAGTTCCTTGACCTTGGCATTGAGAAATGCCGCCGCGCCTGGAGCGGCGCTTGCCTCGAACCTTGCGTTGTAGTCGGCAAGTTCCTGCTCAAGATCCATCTGATCGTTCCCCTCCCTGTGCGGAAAACAGCGTGATCGAAAATGTACACCAACGTGAACGGCGCGCGATTGCGTTTTAAATCATTTGTTATAAAAAGTATCCAGCCAAGTTTCCCGGCTATGCTTGGAAGACCGATCAACTTTCCGCGAGACAGGCATATGGCCCGGCCAAGAGAATTCGACGAAAACAAGGTGCTGCAGCTAGCGGTAGAGCAATTCTGGGAGCGAGGATATGAAGCAACCTCAATTCGCGATCTCGCTCAGGCGATGGGTCTGACGACTGCGAGCATCTACAACGCGTTCGGAGACAAGCGAGCTGTCTATCGACGAGCCTTGGATTTCTACGTCGAGCAGAGTTTCGGGGATCGGGTCGGACGTTTCGAGAAAAGGCTGCCCCGCGATGCGATACAGGCCTTCTTCCACGAAATTATCGACCGGTCACTCAGCGATACGAAACGAAAAGGCTGCATGCTGGTCAACTCTGCCCTTGAAGTGGCTCCGCATGACGAGGAATTCCAACGAGTGGTCAGCGGGGTGCTTTCCCAGGTCGAGGCGTTTTTCCGACGCTGCATTGAGGCCGGCCAGAACGACGGTTCAATTGACCGACGCCAGTCCGCAACCGATATGGCCGGTACCCTGCTCGGAACACTTTTGGGCATCCGGGTGCTTGCCCGAACGCGCCCTGAAAAAAACCTGCTTGAGGGGCTGATCAGGCCGGTTTTTGCGATGCTCGAACCAGAATCAAAACAGCAGTTGGACCAGTCATTTGCCTGAACAATCTCTCGACGACCGTGGGCTTCGTCTCTCCACGTGCAAGCCACAAAAAAAACCACGCGGCGCATGTAACAATTACGCGCAACTCGGCGAAAAAGGATGTGTCGGATGATAAACCCGGCGCGTGAACAGGAATGGGCTTCGTGGATGCAGTCCGCAATTGCGGGTGACAGCCGGGCCTATCACAAGCTGCTGACTGCGATCACTCCGCATGTGCGGGTTATGGCTCGAAGACGCTGTGACCAATTCGGCGCGCCCACAAGCGAGGTCGAGGACGTGGTCCAGGAAGTACTGTTGGCAATTCATCTCAAACGAGGAACCTGGGACCCGGCCCGGCCGCTGGGACCGTGGATTTCAGTGCTGGTGCGCAACAAACTTATCGACAGCCTTAGGCGACGCGGCCGGCAGATCAGCATCCCGTTAGAAGATGTCGAGGCGACGCTGGCGAGCGATGAACGGCTGAGCGCCTCCGATCGGATGGATGTGGAGCAAATACTGGCCAAACTGAGGGATCCGCAAAGAACGATCGTCCATGCGATCTCGATCGAAGGAACGAGCGTCCGGGAAACGGCCAATCGCCTCAATATGACAGAGGTGGCGGTTCGGGTGTCTTTGCATCGCGCGTTGAAGGCGTTGGCTGCATTGTATTCGGAGCGGGCAATATGAAGACCAACGACCTCATTGCGCTTCTTGCCCACGATGCCCCTGTTCGTATCAACCTTAGTCAGGCGCTTTTTCATGCGGCGATAGCAGCGACCATTATCGCCGGCGCTGCGTTCTTTGGATTTATCGGATTTCGCGTCGATATCGACACGGCGGTCGAAAGCGTGCGTTTTCTGTTCAAGTTCGTGATCACCCTCGCGTTGGCAATTACCGCTGGCTCGTTGCTGCTCCAGATTGGCAGACCTGGGACATCTCTTGGCCCGTGGGCCTGGTGGCTGTGCCTACCTGTTGCCTTGGTCGCAAGTGCGGTTGCCCTTGAACTCCTCGTCATGCCTAGCTCAACGTGGGAAGCGCGAATGATTGGGCACAATGCCAGGCTGTGTCTGACGATTATTCCATCACTGTCGGCGTTCCCATTGGCGTGTTTTCTTTATGCGATGAGGCATGGCGCGCCAGAGCGACCGGGGGTTGCCGGAGCGGTCGCCGGGCTGGTTTCGGCCGGCATCGCGGCAACGTTCTATGCGGCCAACTGCAATGACGACAGCCCGCTTTTCGTCATGTTCTGGTATCCAATGGCGATCGCCGTGGTTTGCGCCGTAGGTGCGCTGTTCGGGCAAAAGATGCTGAAATGGTGACCTCCACCTCGTGCATTGCGAGCGACGAAGACCAATGGCCAGCCATGGCACGACCGCTCAATGCAGGCCGCGATTTTGTCGAGTCGTTTGATTTTCTGACTTGGCCTGATTTTTCGGAGGAGAGCGCTCCCCAGTTCGACGAGTTGCTGATGCGTTTTCCGGTGACTGAGGAATGCAGATACTTCGAGCGGAAAGCTGAGGCACGCCTGAGGCGGGCTTCATCGAGACAGCGGCATGCCAATTGGGAGACATCATGACAGTAACATCGCGTGGCTCGAACGAGCCGAGCCTCGACAATTTCTGGATGCCGTTTACGGCCAACAGACAGTTCAAGGCCGCGCCGCGAATGCTCGCCTCCGCTAAGGGCATGTATTTCGAGGATACCGACGGCCGCAAAATACTGGACGGTACGGCCGGACTCTGGTGCGTCAATGCCGGCCATGGAAGGGAGCGCATAGCAGATGCGGTCCACCGTCAGTTGAGCCATCTCGATTTCGCTCCGTCGTTTCAGATGGGGCACCCGATCGCATTCGAGTTTGCGAGGCGTTTGGGAGACATTGCTCCGGCGGGTCTGGATCGGGTGTTCTTTACGAGTTCCGGATCCGAATCGGTCGAAACGGCGTTGAAAATTGCGATCGCCTATCAGCGCGCAATAGGGCAGGGAACCCGCACGCGTCTTATCGGTCGGGAGCGTGGTTATCATGGTGTCGGATTCGGCGGCCTGTCGGTCGGTGGGATACTCAACAACCGGCGGGTCTATCCGTTGCTGCCAGGCGCAGATCATCTGCGTCACACGCACGATCTTGATCGAAACGCGTTTTCAAAGGGACAACCGGAGCACGGTGTTGAACTGGCAGATGATCTCGAGGGCCTTGTCGCGCTGCATGGAGCAGAGACCATCGCCGCAGTGATCGTCGAGCCCGTCGCTGGATCGACCGGTGTATTGGTGCCGCCGCGCGGGTACCTCGAGCGACTGCAGTCCATCGCGCGCAAACACGGCATTCTGCTGATCTTTGATGAGGTGATCACCGGCTTCGGTCGGCTTGGTACGCCGTTTGCCACCGAATATTTCGGTGTCGAACCCGATCTCGTCAGCACCGCGAAGGGCCTGACCAATGGTGCCGTGCCGATGGGAGCCGTCTTTGCAAGCCGCAAGATCCACGATGCGCTGATGACAGGTCCTGACCATGTCATCGAATTGTTCCACGGATACACCTATTCCGGCCATCCGGTCGCGTGCGCTGCGGGCCTCGCAACGCTCGATATCTACCAGGAAGAGGGTTTGCTGCGGCGTGCTGGACATCTCGCCACAGAATGGCGCGAAGCCATTCACGGCCTGCGCGACCTTCCCCATGTCATCGATATCAGGACCGTCGGGCTCATCGCCGGCATCGAATTACAGTCACGAGCTGACGCGATCGGCACACGAGCGTATGAGGTGTTCGTCAGGGCCTTCGACAAGGGCGTGCTCACGCGCGTGACTGGGGATATCATCGCGCTTTCGCCGCCACTTATTATCGAGACAGGCCAGATAGACCAGATCGTTTCGACGTTACACGATGTCCTAATTGAAATTCTCTAAGTCTGGCGGCTAAATGGCGCAGCCGAGTGATTGATCGACCGGACCGGCGACGCCATATAAGCAACTGGCTGGTCTAACATTTGAAGTTAGGAGTGTGTTGGTGTGAAGACGGAAGACCTGATAAATCTGATATCGGAAGATACCCGTCGTCCCGTTAACATCTCCAGGGCGTTGTTCATCGCAACCACCGGCGGCGCCTTTCTCGCAGCGATCGCATTTTTCTCGACGTTGGGGTTTAGACATGACATTGGACACGCCGTCGAGACCGTCAGATTTATTTTTAAGTTTTTCGTGACCCTGTCTCTATTCGGAGCCGCGGTTTCGCTCATTGGAGCGACGATACGGCCAGGAAGTAATCCAGGTGGCCGGCGCTGGTTTCTGTTGGTTGCGCCTGCACTACTTCTCGGCGCGGTGGCGGTTGAGCTCTACGTGACCCCCGCTTCAGATTGGACTGAAAAATTGATCGGCCACAATGCGCTGCATTGTATAACGATTATTCCTGCCCTGTCGCTTTTTCCGGCCGTTCCCCTTTTTCTTGCGATGCGAAATGGCGCTCCCGAAAGCCCCGGTATTGCCGGCGCCGTTGCCGGTTTGGCATCGGCGGGCATTGCTGCCACCCTCTATGCTTCGAATTGCTTCGACGACAGTCCTTTGTTCGTCGCTGCCTGGTATCCACTTGCTATAATGCTGGTTGCAACCATTGGATTTTTTTCCGGGCATCGGTGGCTACACTGGTAGCTTGCCACCGACTAACTGATCACAAACCTCCACTCCTAGTTGGATTTGAGGCGGTGGCGTCGCCTTAACCGATCGCCGACGTCTTGAGTGCTTGTCAGGCGCATTTCATAGGACAGTCGACAATGCGATTTCACGCCAAGTGGTGATGGCGGTGGCGCGGAGCTGGCGGTGGTCTGCGGCAGAGAGATGTTTCCGGTGAAGCTGAAAGAGGTTGGCGACATGGCCATGGACCGAGATGAAACGTTGACATTGCCGCGCTGACTTAAAGCGCATCATTCGCCGCTCTCGGCGCCGTAGCGGCAAATGAGAATTTTCGGCACGGTTGTTCAATCACTTGTGCGAGCGATGCTCTACGCCCGGCATCAACTCGGCCTTTGCCGCCGAATAGGAACGCAGCTTGTCAGTCACCAGCACCCGCGGGGTGGTACTTTGGCTCTTGAGCAGCTTGCGCATCAGACGTAGCGCTGCTGCCTTGTTCCTTCGGCTTTGAAGCAGGGCATCGAGGACGTAACCGTTTGCATCGACGGCGCGCCACAGCCAGTACCTCTCTCCCTTGATCGTCACCACCATCTCATCGAGTTGCCACTTGTCGGCAAAGTGGCCTCGTGTGCGGCGCCGGAGCTGATGAGCGAACTTCAAGCCGAATTTCGCCGCCCATTCCGCGACGGTCTGAAACGTGACGGAGATGCCGCGCTCAGCCAACAGATCTTCGACGTCGCGAAGGCTCAGCGGGAACCGATAATAGAGCCATACCGCATGGGCAATGATCTCAGCAGGAAACCGGTGGCGTCTGAAGTGGGTATGCGGGGCTTCGGTCATGAAAACCCCAATATCAAGTCAGCTCCAACCAGCCGGTTAAGGCGACGCCACCCGTCCGCATCTGCTTAAGACCAAAAGCAGGTGTCTCACTCGCTTCTAAATCGTTCTCACGTTCCTCATCATGATCCGCATTGCGCGAATAGCTGCTTCGAGGTCTTGCGGGTCAACGCCTTTTATCAGCGCGTCTTCTCGCGCCAGGGCAATGCGGATGACCGTTGCGTGGAGTTCGTAGCCTTTATCGTTAAGCCACCAGATCCGCTTACGAGGGTCCTTTTCCGACGTGACCGAACCGAGCAAGCCCATTTCATCGAGCGTCGCCAAAGCACGACTGGCTGCAGCTTTGTCCAGATTCACGACCTCACAGATCCTTGCGGCCGTGATTTCGGGTTCTACGGCAAGCATCGCGATCGTCCGCCACTCCGTAATGCCAATGCCAAATCGTTCACGATATATAGCCGACGCACCACGCGAGAGCGCATTGTTGATGCTCGAGAGAAAGAACGGGATGTAGTTGGTGATGTCGAGAATCTCGACCCCGTCTCGTAGCGTTGTCGGGTGGGAGATCCGGGCCTCAGGGCAAATCGCATCGGGTTCGGCACCTTGAAGCTTCTCGCGCATCTCATTTCGATCCATCAGGCAGTTTCTTTCAGCGCCTTTGCTAGGCCGACAATGTCGAAGTCCCGAGCTGCGAGCGCGTCCAGCGACACACCATTCGGATGTCGAAGAAGCTGTCTTGCGGCCATATGTTCGCCCGCGGCATTGATTGTCTCAAGGCACACTAATTTGCCCATCTTGAACCGAAAAACAAGCTGTCGCCCACCTGGCCGTTCCACCGAGACGTCATCGTCCGCCGACTGACCGAGACCTGCAATCTGGAGCTTCAGGCTTCCTTGGTCGCTCCAGAACCAAGGCAAGGCGTTGTACGCCATGCTCTTGCCGGTAATCCGCATGGCGATGGTACGGGCGTGATCGGTTGCTGCCTGTACCGATTCAAGCCTTATGAGGGTCCCTGAAGTGGGGCAGGGAAAGGCTGCACAATCGCCCAAAGCCGAAATTGATGCGTCCGCCGTCATCAGTGCTCTGTCGACCACGATCCCGTTGTTAACCTGAAGACCTGCAGTTTCGGCGAGCTCAGTGTTGGGACGGACGCCTGCGGCAAGCAGGATCATGTCGCCTTTGATACTGCGACTGTCGGAAAGCCGGACGCCGCATGCCAGACCATTGTGACCTGTTTCGACTTCGACCACGGAGGCACCCAAGATGAGTTCGGTGCCGATTTGCTCATGATATCTGCGAAATGTCTCAGACATTGCTTCCGAAACCGCTCGCGCCATAAGCCTTGATGCCGCTTCAACCACTGTGACGTGGTGACCGGCAGCGACAGCGACCGCAGCAAATTCGAGGCCGATGAAGCCCCCACCGATGACGATCACCTTCCGTGGTACGGTGAGAGCATCGCGGAGCCGGTCCGCGTCCCCTGTCGTTTTGAGACTGTAGACATTACCGGCGTCCAACGCCGGTATGGGAGGTACAAAGTTGCGCGCACCGGTGGCAAGGATCAAATCTTGATAAGGCACAGTCCTGCCTGTCGAAGTCTCAACTGTTTGGGACGATCTGTTGATGCCGATCACCCGCTCTGGCGCTATCAGCTCGATCTCGCTTCGCTCAAAGAAGCTCGCCGGTCGTAGTTGTACGAGCTCGGCACGCCCGTCCTTCAGATATGACTTGGAAAGAGGTGGTCGCTGGTAGGGGAGGGCTTCCTCATCGCCGATCATGGTGATCGGCAATCTATATCCTTCCTGCCGCAAGCTGGAAGCCAATTGGAAGCCGCCCTGGCCGGTTCCGATGATGACGACCCCATGGCTCATGTCTGGCTCTCCGGCAGGTGAATGATGAGACCATCAAGCTCCGGCCGTAGGCGGATCTGACAGGAAAGGCGGCTTGTCTGCTTCACTTCGCAGGCAGCGCTCTCCAACATATCCTCTTCACCATCGGCACGATCGCCGACTGCCTCCAACCATGCTTCATCAACATAGCAATGGCAGGTGGCGCACATCATTGATCCGCCGCATTCGGCGACGATGCCATCTACGTCATTGGCAAGTGCCGCCCGCATGACATTGTCTCCGTCGGCGGCGTCCACGGCAGTTTCCCTGCCGTCGTGGGAGATAAACAAAATCTTAGTCATGGCAGCCCTATCTAGCAATGAAACGAAGCGGCATGCGGTCGAGCGCGTGGATGGCATTGTTGGGGCGCCATACGGCCTCGCCGGCGAACTCCACGCGTGCGACCTTCTCGACGAGAACAGTGAGAACAGTTTCCAGTTCAAGACGCGCCAAGTTCTGGCCAACGCAGCCATGAATGCCTGCTCCGAAAGCCATGTGACCTACGGGCTTTCGATCGATCCGGAAGACTTCCGGATCGCCCCATTTCTGTGGGTCCAGATTTGCGGACGCTAAGACACACAGGATCTTGGTTCCCTCGCCAACAAAGTGACCCGCGACCTCGGTATCCTGATTGGCCGTGCGAGCAAACGTATGGACGGGCGACGTAAAGCGAAGAACCTCTTCGAAGCATGCACGCGCCAGAGAGTGATCTGCTTTCAGCTTTTCGTATTCGTCAAGATTGGATGCCAGACACCACAAGGCGTTGCCGATCCCCGTGACGGTGGTATCCACGCCGGCGGAGAGGAATGAGCGAACAAGCATGGCTGCTTCGTCTTCCGTCACCTCGCCATCGTCCGCTGCGCTGTAGATCAATGCGCCCAGTCCATTCTTGGTCAGGCGGTCGCGAGCGCAGGCGGCCGAAATCCACGGCACGATGTCCGGAGCCATTGCCATCGCGTTGCGCCTGAACTTGTTATCGGGACCCAGCGCGTTGAATACCATGGCCCCGTAATCGACGAGCTTACGCCGATCACTGTCCAGCATGCCGACAGCTTTCGGGAATACCGCGACGGGGAAGGCTTCGGCCAAATCGGCGACAGCCTCGAAGCTATCGCGCTCGATCAAACCGTCGATGATCATCTCGGCATTCTGACGAAACTCATCCTTCAATCCGGCGATTGCCTTTGGCGACAACGCACGCGCCATGACTTTGCGCGTCTTCGTATGATCCGGCGGATCGACTTCCAATATGATCGATGGTGGTCGCCAGGGCTTGCCACACTTGAAGTCGTTAAGACCGACGCCGCGGGACGAGACAAAACGTGTGTGATCGGAGAAGATCTCGCGCGTCTCCTCGTAACGCCCCGTTGCGAGGACCGACCACTTCGAGATGTAAACGAGCGGTCCCCGCGCACGCAACTCCGCAAAGTAGGCTGCGGGATCGAGGAGCACATCTTCAGCGTATGGATCCACGTCCCATACCGGGATGCCAGAGGATGGCTCGAACGTCATATGGCCTTCAATCATGTTCATGAGTTTACCTCCTCCGCAGGTCAGGCGTAAGCGACGCCGATGTGGCGTCCCAGTAGTTTCGATCGTCTTTTGAGCGCGTCGGCTCCCCGTCGCTGTGATGACGATGGCGAGGCTTGCGATCACAACGCCGCCGCGGCGTGTTGCTCGACACCACGGTTCGTCTTCCATCCGCCGCCAGCGCTTGGAAACTTGCATCGATCGATCGCGGATGATCCCAAGCGCCTCGAGTGACTCGTCGAGAAGCACGACTTCCGGTGCCATCATCAGCGTCCGCGCAATGCCAGCATCTGCTGCTCGCTCCTTGAAAGCTGCGTGCCCCAATCTTTCGGCGATCTTTCAGTTTCGGAAAGGCTTCAACGAGCGACGTGATTCCGTGTAGGACTGAGGGGATATTTTCCTCCGCCGCGAGTGACGGAAAAATGTCGCGTATTTGGCGTACCTGGCCTAACCCAGATGGTCGGTCTCTTCCCGGATCAGCAGTTGCTGGTTCTCAAGGCCAAGATTGGGGCCGCCGACGTCCTTGTAGGTGATTCGGTCTTGTGCTCGCCAGCCTGCTTTCCATGCCTAGCGAGATAGGTCTCGACGGCTTCCCCGTAATGGTTGCCTTACATGGCGAGGTGGCCTGAGAATTACGCAATGGCGCCAACCCCGACTGTGTCGACCGAACTAACGCTGGAACAAACCGCGGCAATAGCAGCCGCCAAGGCTGCACGCGTGAAGATTTGCATGTGATCCTCCCAAATCCATGTCTATGCGAGCACTCCTCAGGTCGCACGAGTTGTGTTCGCAACTCATCGCCAATAAAGCTTAAGCTAGTTGAGTTGTCAACTGACATAATCATTGAGAAGCCGAAACAGCAAACGCAGGAGCATAGATTTCAAGGATCGGGTCGTTATCTCAGCCTTCCCGATCAAGCTCATCTGAAGACCCTTCTGGCCCAATACTGTGGGATCGTCTGTGGGATCGAGAACAAGGAACCGGATCTTCTCCCGAGCGCTTGACTATCGCAACCTCCAATCGCTCCCGGACGAACTGGGCTTCCTCGATATCGCCGATATTGATTGGCGCCACAAAACTCCCACGTTGCGGCAAGATGTCGATAAGTCCTGGCAAGACGGATCAATGCTTTGCGCACAGGTGTCCGGCTGACGCCCAATTGGCTTGGCTCAGTTAGCCGTTTGCGCGTTTTGACAGCATAGCGTCGAGACTTGCTGGGCCGCCGCCCGAAGTAGCAAAGTAAAGAAAAACAAAGCTCCAACTGGCGGCGGTGTAACCGCCGTTTTCCGTGGGAAAAAAACTGACAGGAAGGTGCGCGGTGAAGTATGCGGCCGCCATGAGGCCGGAAAGAATGAAGGCGGATAGTCGGGTGAAGACCCCGATCAGGAAGCAAAGCCCAACGGTAAGTTCGATTAGGCCCGCAACCCATTCCGGTGAACCGAAAGCAGGCATGAACTCGCCAGCATGAAAATGAAATATTTTTGCGGTCCCGAATGAGAAGACTATAAGTCCCATTACAATCCGAGTTATGCTTAATACTCCTGGTTGGAGGCCTGTGAGTTTTTTGATCATCAAATAAATTACCTGCTGGAAAAGCTTAGTGCTGCTGATCATCAATGATCAGTTACCTGCTAGATTCACAGTCCCTTTTCGGATGATTACGTTGCCGTAAAACAGCGTCTCACCGGTGGCAATAATGGCGAAGGCTTCTTTCGCCCGCTCATAGAATGCAAAGCGCTCAACGCGTGTAAGCTTGATGGCCGCGTCCGGAAGCGTGTCGAGCGCATTCTGGATTGCCTCATGGGCCGGGACGATAGCATCGGGCTCGCCGATCACCTCCATTCCGACAACTGGATCAGGTTCGGATTCGTCGACCGGCATGACAGAAAGCACGGCTTTGAGCATGCGAGGAAGGTCGGCGGCCTCCATGCAAATTAGGCGCTTGGCAAGGGTCTGGGCGGGAAAGCTTCCGTCAGCAATCACTATCTCGTCGCCGTGACCCATCGCGCGAAGCGCGTGGAGTATATCTGCATTCAGGATGGGGTCGATACCAATGAGCATGGTCAATCCTCAGGTCAGGTCGTGAAGGTCTTTGGTGATGGCCGGGCCGATCTCAAATTCCGAAAAGCGGATGTTTAGGCCGCTACGCTCTGGCGTGCAGGCGGTTGGGCCGACTTGGTAGGTATCCGCGATGGGGAAGGGAGCGAGACGAAGCAGCGGCCAGAAGCTGCCATCGCGCGATGCCTGGACGCGCATCGCGCCCTTGGCAAGCGTGATACGAATGTAGAAGTCCTCAAGCTCTTTGAAGGGCTGCGACACCGACCAGTCCGACTTGCCGTCGGTAATGACCGTGCTAAGGAACAGCTCGCCATCGGTGAATTCGACGCCGGTCTTGACCCAGCGCTTTTCGTCGATCCGGACCATCAGGCCAGCCTGGTCGTAAAGCGTCCGGAACTCGCCCTGGATGCGGATCTTTGCCGTGAAACCGTCCGCCGAAGGGAAGCCCAGGAAATGGCCGCTGTCGCGAGTGAAACCGTAATAGGTCTCGCGCCAGAAATCAGTCTTCTGGTCTGTTGTCATGGTCAGGCTAGTGTCAAGGGCCTCTGCGCTTGCAGGAGCGTTCAGCCATGTGCCGTTTCTGAAATCGATGGTCATTTCGTTCCGTCCATTGAAAGTTGATAAGCGTCGATTGCGTTGCGCTCGAAGAAGCGATCGGCGACGCCAGGCCCCGTCGATGACAGCCGGGAGGCAATGGCCTTGACCTCGGCATAGGAGGCGGCCAGCGTGGAAACCGGCCAGTCGGAGCCGAAGATCACTCGGTCGGGGCCGAAGCATTCGAGGGCGATCTTTATATAGGGGTCAAAATCTACGGGCGCCGCGCGATGGCAGTTGGCCTCTGTCACGAGGCCGGAAACCTTGCACCAGACGTTGCCGTGTTCGGACAACTCCTTAAAGGCGGCATGCCAGGAGGTCGAAAAGCCTGACGCGATAGGCGGCTTGGCCATGTGGTCGAGCACGAAACGTCCGTTCGGAAAATGACCCACGAGATCTATTGCAGCGGGCAGCTCACGCGTGCGCACCAGGAGATCGAAGGCGAGCCCTGCCTCGAAGACTGCGGCAATGCCTCGATGAACGGCAGGGCGGCGAAGCCAGTCCGCATCCGGTTCGTCATGGACATTATGACGGATACCGACGAGACGCTGTCCGCCCGGAAGCAACCGGCATGCCGTTAGCTGTTCAGCGATATCCTCGGCCTGCAGATCAACCCAGCCAACGACACCTGCGACAAAGCTGTACTTGTCGGCTATCGACAGGAAATCGCGCGTCTCTTCGAGATCGTGGCGGCATTGCACGAGAATGGTTGCATCGACGCCCGACGCGGCCATCAGCGGCATCAGCTCGGCGGGGCCGTAGTCGCGACGCAGCGGCTTCAACTCATCGCCTGCCATCCATGGATAGGTTCCCGTCGCGAGATTCCAGAAATGCTGGTGAGCGTCTATAACTCGGTTCGGCATCATCGGCTCACGCTGTCGGCGCTTCGGCGGCGATAAGGCACTCAGCCTTCAAGTCCTGCCAGAGCGCAGCTGGTATCGGCTGACGGAAATGGGTTGCGTTCTCCTCCATCTCCGTGGGGCTGCGGGCGCCTGTCAGGATGCTTGCAACGGCCGGATGGGCGAGCGGAAACTGGATCGCCGCCACCTTCAGCGGTACACCGTGGCTCAAGCAGACCGCCTCTAGCCGCAGCGCTCTGTCAATCAGCGATTGGTTCGCGTCCTGATAGTTGAACTTCGCGCCCGCTTTTGGATCAGCCAGCAATCCGCTGTTATAGACGCCGCCGATAACGACGGAGATGTTCTTCTCGACACAAAGCGGCAGGAAATCGGCAAGTGCTCCCTGTTCCAGCAGCGTGTAGCGGCCAGCAAGCAGGAAGCAGTCAAAATTGCCGTTGCGGGCGAATTCGGCAAGCATTTCGCTCTGATTCATGCCGGCGCCAACCGCGCCGATCGTGCCCTCGCTGCGCAATCTGTCGAGCGCCTTGTAGGCGCCGTCGATAGCCTGGGCGTAGTGATTATCCGGATCGTGAATATGAAGCACGTCAATGCGGTCGGCGCCGAGGCGCTTCAAGCTCTCTTCGATAGAGATCATCACGCCGTCATAGCTGAAATCGAAAACTGGGCGCTCCGGCGGCGTGCCCTTGTAATAAGCGTCTTCGCCCTCCGGTTTCTCGGGCAGGCGGAGCAGACGGCCGACCTTCGTGCAGAGCACATAGTCGTTGCGTGACTTGGTTTTGAGAAACGCGCCCAGGCGCTGTTCGGCCATACCATTTCCATATTGCGGCGCGCTGTCGAAAAAGCGAACGCCGAGTTGCCAAGCCGTTTCCATTGTCTGTTCAGCGGACTTTTCGCTAGTCGCGGAATAGAGGCCTCCGATTGCCGTCGTGCCGAGACCGAGCGTGGTCGCCTCCAGCTTCGTGGTGCCAAGGCGTCGTTTCTCAAATTTTTCTTTCATGAAAATTCCATCCGAAAAGCGCAGGAAATCCAGCTTGCTTTTAATTTTCATTCTCTTTCCGTTGTGTCAATAAATTTCTTTTGAGAAAATTAACTTGCATATGCGCAAAGATTTTGTCAGCTTCTGAACATCGGTTTCGAGCATAGAAGACCTCAACATGACTGCCGACTTCTCAAAAGGTGCTGCATTTTCTGACGGGAAATTCGTCCCGGCCGGTGAAGCTGCGATTTCTGTTCTCGACTGGGGCTTTACCCGCTCCGACGTGACCTATGACGTCGTCCATGTCCGCGACGGCGCTTTCTTTCGTCTGCAGGATCATCTCGACCGGTTCGAGCGCTCATTGAAGGGACTGCGCCTTTCGCCGCCTTCTTCTATGGCCGAGATCGGCGAGATTGCCATGCGGTGCGTCGCTTTGTCCGGCCTGCGTGACTCCTATGTCGCGATGATCTGCACACGTGGCAGGCCGCGGATTTTCGGATCCCGTCGCCCGCAGGATTGCGACAACAAGCTGATCGTCTACGCGATCCCGTGGATCGACGTGATCCCGCTCGATGTGCAGGAGAGAGGAGCACATCTGCATATTGCTTCCGTGCCGCGCATCGCGTCCGCATCGATCGATCCTACCATCAAGAACTACCATTGGGGCGATCTGACCCGCGGTCTCTTCGAAGCCCATGACGCCGGCGCGGACACGGCGGTGCTCCTGGATGCGGAAGGGTTCGTGACCGAGGGGCCGGGCTTCAACGTTTTCATCGTCAAGGACGGCGAAGTGCTGACGCCGGATCGCGGAGTGCTCGAAGGCATTACCCGCCGTTCCGTGCTGGAATTGTGCGGAATGCTCGGCATTCCAGCCCGCATCGCACCTCTGACCAGCGATGATCTGGCATCGGCGGACGAAATGTTCTGCACGACGACGGCGGGCGGCGTGATGCCCGTATCGAGGATCGGCGACCACATCATGGGCAACGGCAGACCGGGCGGGGTCAGCCTCAGGCTCAAGTCGTCCTACTGGAAACAGCATAAAGCTGGATGGCATCAGACACCGGTCGATTATTCAATCAAAACAACTTCGTTCGAAGGGGAACGCAAATGAAAAGACGTGAATTTCTGACCGCGTCCACTGCGGTGGCCGTCGGGGCTCTCGCTGCTCCGGCTTTAGTCCGGCCAGCACGTGCGGCCGGCAAGGAGCTGCGGATGCTCACCTGGGAAGGCTATGCAGACGATCAGTGGGTCAAGGCATTCGAGGCGCAGACCGGCGCCTCCGTCAGCGTCAGCTATACCGGCAGCGTCGACGAGATCTTCGCCAAGATGACGGCTTCGGAAGGCGCCGATTTCGATGTGATTGCGATAGAGACATCCTCCTACAAGCGCCTTACTCAGGAAAAGCTGATCCAGCCGCTCGACAGTTCGAAGCTGCCGAATGCCAAGAACCTTGCCGGCGCTTTCAAGAATGTCTCGGCGATCGTCTTCGACGGCAAGACCTATGCCGCGCCCTTCGCCTGGGGCTCCATCCCGCTCATCTATAATGCCGACACGTTCAATACGCCGCCGGTCAGCTGGGAAGTGCTCTGGGACGAAAAGTACAAGGGCCGCGTCATTGTCATGGACGACGCCAATAACGCCATCGTGACGGCGGCGCTGACGCTCGGCATCCGCGACCCGTTCAACCTTACCGATGAGCAGTTCGACCAGGTGAAGAAGAAACTGCTTGCCCAGAAGGCGAATGTCGCCAGCTATTATGCCGGCTTCGATGACGGAGTCAGCATCTTCGCGCAGGGCGGCATCGATCTGATGATGTCGATGGGCGAGCCGCAGGCACCGATGCTGAAGAAACAGGGTGCCAATGTCGGTCTCGTCATCCCGAAGGAAGGTGCGATCGGCTGGATCGACTGCTGGGCGATCAGCGCCAAGGCGCGCGATCTCGATCTCGCCCACGCATGGATCAATGCAATGCTGGATCCCGCGGTTGGCACCTACATCAGTACGAAAACCGGCTATGGCAACACGACAAACCAGGCCGTCAACATCGATGCAGGCCTCACCTATGCCGACAAGCTGATCTTCCTGCAGGCGCCCGAGGACTTTGCAAAACGTATCGAGGTCTGGAACGAGATCAAGGCGACACCGGTACAACCATGAGCGCACTGCTTTCCGATACTGCAGATCTGGCCGCCGGGAGACAGAACGTCATCCAGCTCGTCGGGGTAACCAAATCCTACAAAAGCATTGGCGTGCTGAGCCCCGTCGATCTGGATATTCGGGATGGTGAGTTTCTCACCATCCTTGGCCCTTCAGGCTCGGGCAAGACGACCATCCTTCGGATGATCGGCGGCTTCACGCGCCCAACCGCAGGCAAAATCCTCCTGCGCGGTACCGACATAGCGCAGGTGCCCATCCACAAACGGCCGTTTAACACAGTGTTTCAGGACTATGCGCTGTTCCCGCATATGACGGTGGCACGCAATGTCGGTTACGGCCTGCGTATCCGCAAGACGCCGGCTGGCGAGATCAAGCGGCGGGTCGAAGCGGTTCTCGGTACGGTCAACCTCGGCGATAAGGCAGGCCGATATCCGGCCGAACTTTCCGGCGGTCAGCGTCAACGCGTGGCGCTAGCGCGCGCAATCGTCTGTGAGCCGCAAGTAATCCTGCTCGATGAGCCCCTGGCTGCGCTCGACGCAGAACTCAGGCGCTCAATGCAGGAATTCCTCAAAGAGTTGCAGCGGCGCATCTGTACGACCTTCGTCTTCATTACGCACGACCAGGAAGAAGCTATCTCCATGTCGGACCGGATCGCCGTGATGGACCATGGCAATCTCGTTCAGGTCGGCACGCCGCAGGAGATCTACTACAATCCTAAGAGCGAATTCGTCGCTAAGTTCTTCGGCGAGAACAACATTCTGCCGGCGGTCGCCAGCGGACTGCCACCGGCACCAAGTATCGAAAGTCCGCTCGGCAGGCATGCCGCCACTGCGGGCCAGCACGGCGAATTGCTGCTGGCGATCCGGCCGGAAAGCCTCCGGCTTTGTGATGGCAGCGACCTTCGATCCGACGAGCGCATCGCGAGCGCGCGGCTTGAGTCCATTACTTTTCTGGGCGCGAGCACACAGCTTTCTCTATCCGTCGGTGCATCGGGCGAACATCGCGTCAAGGTAAGAGTACCGACGACGCTATCGACCCGAAGCCTTGCAGCGGGCAACGACGTCATGCTGCGTTGGTCGGAAGCCGATGTCAGCTTCCTGCCGAGAGGATGAGGTCATGAGCATCGCCACCTCCCCTTCCGCTATCGACATCGCGCAAGCTCCCTCCAAACCAACGCGGGGCCTTGGCAAGCCCATTGCCAGTCTGCTGGTGTACGGCCTGCCGACCGTCATGATCTTGCTTCCGCTTGTTTCGTTTCTTGCGTCGAGTTTCCTGGAGCAGGACAACGGCAGGCTGACGGGCGACTTGACCTTCGCCAACTACGCCGCTTTCTTCACCAGCGGCAGCTACCTCTATGTTTTCTACGGCACGCTGAAGCTCGCCTTCATCGTGGCGCTGATATCGCTCGTCTTTGGATACATCCTCTCCTATCTGATCTGGCGGCTGGAGGGCTCAGCGCGCTATCTCCTTCTGCTGCTGAGCGCGCTTCCGCTGGTGATGAACTATGTGGTGAAGATCTATGCGATGCGCAGTATCCTCGGCTTCAACGGCTTCCTGAACTCGACCCTGTTGACGCTCGGCGTTATCGACATGCCGAGCAGGCTTTTCATTTTCAACCAGACGGCGGTTATGTTGACGATGGCGGTGATCTACCTGCCATTTGGCATCCTCCCGATCTTCCTGGCGCTGGAACGCATTCCGTCGTCGCTGATCGCGGCGGCGGCCGATCTCGGGGCAAAGCCCGGGCAGATATTCCTGACTGTGGTCCTGCCACTCAGCCTGCCGGGCTCGATCGCTGCCGCGCTCTTCGTCATGGTGATTGCGCTTGGCGACTACCTAACGCCGCAGATGGTTGGCGGCAGCGAGGGCTTCACCTTCGGCCGCGCCGTCTGGAGCCAGTTCGGCATGGCCTTCAACTGGCCGTTCGGCGCAGCGCTTGCCGTCATGCTGCTTTTCGCAGTCGTGGCGTTGATTGCGCTTGCTTCTCTCATTTCGCGCACCGCGAGGATCAAATGACCTTGCTCGAACGCATCACCGTCACCCTGCTCTGGATCGTCGGTGGCATCACCTTTGCGGTGCTCTACGCGCCCGCCGTTATCGTCATCCTGCTCTCCTTCATCGGCATCAAGGACCGCAAGCTCGACTGGTCGGACTACAGCCTGCAGTGGTACGGCAAGGTCGCTAGCAATTCGCAGCTCATAGAGGCGCTCACCAACTCGCTGATGGTCGGTGTCTGTGCCGTGGTCATAGCAAGCGCGATTTCGCTTGGCCTCGCCTACTACATGAAAACCGGCGCGCGCCGCGGTCAGTCCTATGTCGAGTTCGTGATCTTCCTACCCTTCGTGCTGCCCGCGATCATCACCGGCATTTCTCTCCTGATCGCGTTCCGACAGATTGGGATCGACCGCAGCTTGATCACGGTCACCGCCGGTCATGTCGTATTGATTCTGGCCGTGATCTACCGGATGATTTCTATCAGACTCGATGCGCTCGAAGATTCGCAGATCGAAGCCTCGCGCGATCTCGGAGCAAATGGTTGGGAAACCTTTGTGTACGTTGTATTTCCGCAACTGCGCTCGGCGCTCGTTACAAGTTCCCTACTTGCATTTGCGCTCTCGTTCGACGAAACATTGGTAACGTTTTTTCTCGTCGGTGGGGAAACAACGCTTCCCATGCGGCTTTGGGCGATGATGCGGACCGGCTTCACTCCCGAAATCAACGCGCTCGTTTCGGTTGTGCTTTGTGTGACGTTTCTGTTCGCGACCCTCGGGGCTATGTCGCTGCGAAAGAGTATAGAGCGGAAATCATGACTTGGACGAAAGCCACCGGCCAGATTGGAAAACACGGCACGACATGAACGAGAAAGTTAAAAACCTCGGCAAGCTACTGAAGGACCGGCGCTCCTACCACGGATGGACGCTTGCGGAAGTCAGCTCAATGACCGGAATCGCGACCTCCACTCTTTCCAAAGTGGAGAACGGCCACATCTCGCCGAATTTTGATACAATCCTCAAGCTTTCGCACGGGCTCGGCGTCGAGATTGGCGACCTCCTGAACTCGTCGTCCAATGAGCCTACGCCGCCACTCGTCGTTGCGCGACGCAGCATCAGCCGCAAGCTTGAAGGGCAGCAACTCGACCGGCAATATTACCGCTACAGTTACCTCTCCTCCGACGTCGCCCACAAGCGCATCATCCCGATCCATATTGAGGTGCGTGCGTTAACGCCGGAGCAGATGGGGCCGCTGACGGCTCATGTCGGGGAGGAGTTTATTCTCGTCCTCAAAGGCAAGGTCAGGCTGTTCAGCGAGTATTACGAACCGACCGACCTGGACGAGGGCGATAGCATCTATCTCGATAGTACAATGAAGCACGGCTATATGTCGCTTGAGGCGCCAAGCAGCTCGATTGTGGTCTGCTGCTCCAGCGCCACGCCGAACCTTGCACAGACGCTACGCGAGGTGATCAAGGAACAGATCATCTCCGAGCAGCAGGTAAAGGGAAAGGCGTAACGAGCTTCTACGTCAATCGAGCACATAGGAAATCGGCGTCCCCTTCGAGGTGGCGAGATAGGCCTGCAGACGCTCCTTGGCTTTCGTGCTCGATGCTTGAAGGTGTGACGTCAATGCCTGCTCGGCGAGCGGATAGTTGCCGGCGGCGATCGCGTTCATGATGGCCAGATGCTCGTCCATGAATGCGTCGATGGGTCGCGTGCCGCGGACCGCGCGTTGGATGTGCTTGCCGGCGACAAGTACGCAACGCGTCCGCTTCAACGCTTCGAGGATCTCTCCATTGGCGCTGTACTGCAGTGTGGTGATGTGCAGATCTTCCTCGAGTGAGTCGAGTTCGGCACTTGCGATTTGCGGGAACCTATCTGAAACTTCGATCAGTCGCTGACGCATCGTTTCCAGCGTGTCAGCTGGAATGCGTTGCATAGCGCTCTTCAGCGCAGCAGGTTCCAGGAGCAGGCGCACCTCGTAGATGTTTCGGAAGCGCTCCTCGTCGAGCGGGTTGATCCACCAACGGGATTTTTCGTCACGTTCCACGATACCGCTCTCGGCGGCGTGGTTGAGAATGTCGCCGGCAACCGTGCGTCCAACATTGTAGTGGCGGGCAAGCGCCAGTTCGTTGATCCTGAAGCGGCCGAACACCGCGCGCAGGATAACGGTGTTTTCGAAGTCGTAGTAGAAGTTTTGCCACGCGAAGGTCTTGGGACTTGCCGATCCTTCGTCGTCCAGGCCCAGCATTTCGGACGTGATCCTTATGCGCAGAGGCCCGCCTTCTGCACCAGCCAGCACGCCGCGGCCATCAAAGCGGCGCACAAGCCCTTCGGCTTCGAGAGTAACCAAGGCTTTCTTGACCGGCGAGCGGCTGGAGTCGAAGAGTGCCCCGATCGGACCTTCGAGAAGGACCGTTCCGTCCGGAAGGCTTTTTGAAAGCACGGCCTTTCGCAGTTTATCGGCGATGACTTCATAGGCAAGAGTGCGATGCGTCATTCGATCCTTTCCCAGTCTCAGGTCACCGCCCCTATTTGCCAAGGCACGAATTCCAGGTCACCATAGTTGTAGCCCTCGCTCAGCGTCCGGTCGCCGGAAGCTATGGCAATGATCTTCTCGAATATGCGTTCGCCGGCAGCCTGGATGCTATCGCTACCGTCAATGATGCCACCGCAGTTGATATCCATATCCTCGCTCATATGCTCGTACATCTCGTTGTTGGTGGCAACCTTGATGCAGGGCGCCGGCTTGAAACCGGAGACGGAACCGCGGCCGGTCGTGAAGACGATCAAGTTGCAGCCGCCGGCAACCTGGCCCGTCACGGCGACCGGGTCGTAGCCTGGCGTATCCATGAAAACAAAACCGGGCTCGGTGATCGGCTCGGCATATTCATAGACCGCCATCAGTGGCATCGAGCCGCCCTTGGCAACGGCGCCAAGCGATTTTTCGAGGATGGTAGTCAGCCCACCTTCCTTGTTGCCATGCGAGGGGTTGTTGTTGAGCTCGGCGCCGTTTTTTTCCGTGTAGTTTCGCCACCAGTCGATGCGCGCCATCAGCTTTACGGCAATCTCGGGAGTGGCTGCCCTGCGCGTCAGGAGATGTTCGGCGCCGTAGATCTCGGGGGTTTCGCTGAGCACTGCCGTCCCGCCGTTCTTGACGAGCAGATCGGCGGCGTAGCCCAGCGCCGGGTTGGCGGTGATGCCCGAATAGCCATCGGATCCACCGCACTGCAAGGCAAGCTTGATCCCCGAAAGCGGCTGCTCGGTCCGGTTCGCCGCATCGATCTCGGGGAGGAGTTCCTGAATGATTCCGACAGCCTCCTCAATGGTTTTACGCGTGCCACCCAGCCCCTGGATAGTCATCGTGCGTAGGCGCGGGCCTTCTTCCAACTCGAAAGCCTTGACGAGATGGCTAATTTGATTCGTCTCGCAGCCGAGGCCGATCATCAGGATCGCCGCGAAATTCGGATTGCGAGCGTAACCGTTCAGCGTACGCCTGAGATAGGTGAAGCCTTCCGTATTGGTGGGGATGGCACAGCCTGTCCCGTGCGTCAGCGCTACAACGCCATCGACATTGGCGTAATTGCCGAAGCCGTTCGTCTTGAAATAGTCGGCAACCGCCTTGGCGACCGTCGCCGAACAGTTCACCGAGGTGATAATTCCGATATAGTTGCGTGTGCCGACAAGACCGGTGGAACGAAGGTAGCCTTTGAACGTACGGCGCTCACTTTCCGGCAGGAGCGGCGTTGGGCCGCCGTCGATTGCAAATTCGTGGGAAACGGCGCTGTCGAGCATGGCTAGATTTTGCAGGTGAACCTGCTCGCCCGCGGCGATGTCTCGGCTCGCATACCCGATGACCTGTCCGTATTTCAGAACCGCTTCGCTCTCCCGGATCGGGCGCATCGCAATCTTATGACCGCTCGGAATGACACTTAACGTTACAGCCTCACCGATATTCTCGCCCTCCGCAAGCCGGCGCGTCGCGACGACGACGTTGTCCGTATCATGCAGCCGGATGATCGAGGGGCCGGATTTATGCACAGGCATCGATATCTCCCAAATGAGTATTGCGTGCAAAAATCATTCGTGATAGACCTCCGGAAGTCAAGTAAAGACTTGAGCTACGAGAAAAATTTGCGGGGCATTTCCAAAAATGGCGAGTGATAGACACTATTCCGGGCTTTTCCCGGTGGCACCGACGCCTTTCACCGACGCGGGAGATATAGATCTCGGCGGTCAGCGCCGCGTACTCGATTGCATGATCGACCAGGGCGTCGATGGTATTTGCATTCTAGCCAATTATTCCGAGCAGTTCCTGTTGTCGGACGAGGAGCGCCTTCAGCTGACCGAGCTCAGCCTTGCCCATGTCGCAGGCCGCGTGCCCGTTATGGTCACTTGCAGTCACTTCAGCACCCGGATCGCTGCATCGCGCGCACGGCACGCGTCTGAGCGCGGTGCAAAATTGATCATGCTGATGCCACCCTACCATGGGGCAGGCATCAAGCTCGATGAGCCATCGATCCGCGAGCATTTCGCCCAAGTCGCGGATGCTGCGGGCATTCCGATCATGATCCAGGATGCACCGCTCAGCGGTGTTGGGCTGTCGACCGATTTCATGGCGCGTATCGCGCGCGATCTACCACTCGTTCGCTACTTCAAGATCGAGGTGGCCGGCACCGCAGCCAAGTTGCGCAAGCTCATCGAGCTTGGCGGCGAGACGATCGAAGGCCCGTTCGATGGCGAAGAGGCGATCACGCTGATGGCCGACCTCGATGCCGGCGCCACCGGTGTCATGTCGAGCGCCATGCTGCCGGATCTGATCCGCCCCGTCATCGAGCATCACAAGGCAGGCGATCGCCAGCAGGCGGCAAAGGCCTATGAGCATATCCTGCCGCTGATCAATTACGAGAACCGCCAATGCGGGCTCAGGGCCGCCAAGACGGTCATGATGGAAGGCGGCGTCATCAAGTCCGATCATGTCCGCCATCCGCTTGAGCCGCTGCACCCGGCAAGCCGGGCGGGGCTCCTGGAGCTTGCGCAGAATGTCAATCCGCTGGCACTCTCCTGGGGCAAGTGAGGACGCAACACTATGTCAATCATTGAAGACCCCAAGATCGTTGAAATTACCGGGCGCACCAGGGTCCTCGGGATTCTCGCGCATCCGACTGAACATGTGAAAGCCCCTCCCGGCATCAACCGGATTGCCATGATGCGCGGCAGGGATGCCGTGATGGTGCCGCTGAATGTGGCGCCCGCCGATCTCGAAAGCTTCGTTGCCAGCCTGCGTGTTCTGAAAAGCTTCGACGGCGCCATCGTTACCGTTCCGCACAAGCAGGCGATCATCCGGCTCTGCGACGAGGTGAGCCCGCAGGCGCTTGCCGTCGGCGCTGCCAATGTGCTGCGCCGCAAGCCTGATGGCCGCCTGATCGGCGACCAGCTTGACGGCATAGGTTTCGTCGAGGGCCTCGGCGATCAGGATATCGCGGTGAGCGGCCGCAGCGTCTATCTGGTCGGGGCAGGGGGAGCCGCCAACGCGATCGCTTTCGCCCTCGCAGAAGCAGGCATCACGAGATTGACGCTCGCCAACCGCACGGTGGAAAAGATCGAGACTCTTGCCGCAAAACTTAAGGGTGCCTATCCGGCACTCGATGTGGCGATCGGCACCGCCGATCCGCGCGGCCACGACCTCGTCATCAATGGCACTACGCTCGGCATGAATGCTACGGATCCGCTACCACTCGACGCATCGCTGCTCGAACAGGGCATGACGGTTGCCGAAGTCATTATGGAGCCGGAGATCACGCCGTTGCTGCAGGCTGCCCGCGAGACCGGATGCCGTATACATTTGGGCCGCCACATGCTCGACCACCAGCTTCAGCTGATGGCCAATTTTCTCGGTCTCTGACCACCTCGGCCGCTTCGCGCGGCCTCAATTCTTATTTTCGGAGAGATGACATGCAGGATCTGGCAATCAATGGCGGACCGCGCGCGATCGACGGCACGCTGCCGAGCTTCCGCGACACCTCGGGCCGCACCTTTGGCCAGGAGGAGATCGAAGCGCTGACAGAGGTCATCAAGTCGGGACGCCTCTCGTTCCTGACGGGGCCGAAGACAGCGGAGTTCGAGCAGGCCTTCGCAGCCAAGTATGGCGTCAAGCACGCCGTCGCCGTCGCCAACGGCACGGCGGCGCTGCACACTGCCGTCATCTATCTCAATCCGGAGCCCGGCGACGAGATCATCCTTTCGCCGGTAACGGACGTGGGAACGGCTATCCCTGTCATCGCGCAGCTGGCGATCCCCGTTTTTGCCGATGTGGATCCGGTCACGCAGAATATCGATCCGGCGTCGATCGAGGCCAACATCACGCCGCGCACCCGCGCGATCATGGTCACCCATGTCTACGGCCATCCGGCCGATATGGAGGCGATCATGGCGATTGCCAAAAAGCATAAGCTCGTCGTCATCGAGGACTGCGCCCAGGCCCATCTCGCCTATTACAAGGGCAAGCTCTGCGGCACGTTCGGCGATGTCGCCTGCTTTTCTTTCCAGCAGTCCAAGCACATGACGACGGGCGATGGCGGCATGGTCATCACCAATGAGGACGGCAAGTTTGGCCGCGGCCTTCGCCATTGCTCCGACAAGGGCTGGCCGCGCGAGCGCGGCGGGCGCAATCACCTTTTCCTGGCACCGAACTATCACATGACCGAATTGCAGGCGGCGGTCGGCCTGGAACAGCTGAAGAAGCTCGAACAGTTCGTCGGGGCGCGCGTTTCCTCCGCCGACCGGCTTACCGAGCTTCTGGCCGGCATCGATGTGCGGCCGGTTCTGCCGCTCGAAGGCACCGTCGGCGTCTATTTCTTCTACTCGTTCCGTCTCGATCCGACAAAGCTCTCCGCCCCCGTCACCGAGGTGATGAAGGCGCTCGCGGCCGAAGGTATCGACGGTTTCATCGGCTATCCCGGCCAGATCCCGCTCTACCGCTACCCCGTCATCCGCGAGCACAAGACCTTCGGCGACTCCGGCTGGCCATTCACGCTCAAAGGAGTGCGCAAGATCGATTACGACAGCAGTCTCTGCCCCGAGGCCGAGCTTGCCTGCAAGGAAACGATCTGCATGTGGTGGACCGATCGCTTGGAGGAGCGCCATCTCTTGCAAATCGCGTCGGCGATTGAAAAGGTAATCACCCACTATTCCGCACGGACGTACGGCCGTGGCTAATCCCTTGAACCTAACCTTCGCATTGATGATGGCTGGATTGGCGGGGTGTTCGACAACGTCGACAGGAAAGGACGTTGGTGCGCGTTTTGTTGGCATGACGAGCGCGCACGCCATAGCTACCTTCGGCGCACCTGACACTGTGAAAAAAATCGGCGACAGGCAAACGTTGCGCTGGTTTATTCAAAAGAGGGAATTGTACGCCGGTCCGAGCAACAAGAAGGAAGTGTTCAAGGATCAGGATGGCGTCCATGTCAGCGAGACAATGGGAATGAAGCTGAAGACTCGGTTTAGCACTTGCATGCTCACCATGCATGCAAGGGGTCCAGAAATGGTCATTCAATCCGTTGAGACATCCGGCGATATTGGCGCTTGCGAGGAGAGATGGGGCCTAGACGGTCAGGCGTTCTTGACCGAAACCCCTCACGACCCCAGCATCTAGAGCGATTGCACTTAAACTGGCCGGGCACACGACGGAATTTAACCGCATTCTCTGACCAAAGAAAAATCACGTTCGTCCGAGAGATGTCCACACACAGTTTTTTATGGGGCAAATGGATGCCCGCGAACGATGGATGCATTTAAGAACGCATCGTGGCCTGCGCTCAGGCGATCGATCAAATTGGAGGAGATCTACCTCCACGCCAACAAAACCATGATCGAGGCACGCTCTGGCCTCCGCCGATACGTGACGTTTCGCAACAGCCGACGCCCGCATTCATTCCTGGGCAGCCAGACGCCGGATCAGGCCTACGTTAACGCGCTGGCACCAATGATGGTGGCTGCAGAATCGAGGCGGAAATCCACTTAGCAAAAAGCCCGAAACAGTTCAGACAAACGAGCCACCTCTCTCCGTGGAGCCGGTTTTGGTTAGGTGCGGAATAATTTGGTATAGTTTATTTTTCTGGTTTGTTAGGCACAGGCAAGATGACCCCGCAATCGACACCGATTTGGCGATAGGTGAATGTCGTCGATGGTAGCCGGGCGATAAGGGCGTTCCCTCCAACGTTTCCAACGCGAAATGCCACAGTTTGAAAGCCGGGAATAGTTGATTGGCGATCAATTCCAGCCGAATTTACATCGGTATCGAGACATATTATCTTTGATATCAGTCGGCTTTGTGCGCTTGACGCGAACGCGATGACCAGGTCGCAGTAATCTGTTTCGTTCGAGACGAAAATCGCTGCCGTTTTATCCAAATCAACATCAAGATAGGATCTGAGCTGCGTATTATGAAAATGGAAGTGGCGTAAACTCGGGTTAGCTTTCAGCAACCTATAACGGCGCACGGCGTGCTCGTTGTGCTCTTTGCCATTCAGAAAGTATACATTGCCTGGCAATGATTTTGAGAGCGATGTTGCCAGTGCATTTATCTGCATATCTGCTCTTTCATAAACCGAGCACGCATCCTCCAACTCGACGAGTCTTAACCCTTCCAATTCAACGATGGGAATGCCAAAGGATGAAAGTATCGCCACATCCTTCTTGCGCACTTCGATACTCTGGTCGATCAGCATAGCGATGCCATCGACCCGCTGGGATAGGGATGCGATAGCCGTCTCAATTGTGGTGTGCCGCCTGAAGATATGGCTTACGGTATATCCGTGCCCTGCGGTCGATTCTAAAAATCCGGCGATGATTGCTTGCGCTCGCCGGTTAGGACGCACGCCGTCTTCTCCTTGAAGAACCACCAGGCCAAGTGTGTTGGTTTTTCCGGTTCTCAGGGAGCGGCCTGCCATTTGGGGCTGATATTGGAGGCGTTTGATCTCCTTTTCTATCACTGCACGCGTCCGATCGCTCACAAGATCCCAGCGCTCGTTTACGACGTTTGAGACGCTCATCACGGAAACACCGGCCGCGGCCGCGACATCCTTCAGCGTTACTTCTTGCTTTTTGCGACGGGGCACTGCTGCATCCTGAATGAATTTCTACATTTATCTTTACACAAAAATCTGGCCGCGCTGCAATGCAGCACCTAGCACCTAGCACCTAGGAACCGTGCTCGAATTAACGCGCGAACAGATTGTAACGTTAAATGGCTTGCTTCGGTCCATGCAACCGTCTTGGCAGCTGAGTTTGATCTGAGGAATGATGTTATCTAATTGAAACGGAAGAATAATAAATTTCTTTGACAGATGCAGCCCGTGCCCCTTGACAGATTGCGTCGGTCGATCTTAATTTTAACGTTAAAGATAACTTAAGAAAGGGGAACGAGCATGAAAAATGAACTGAAGACCACTAGGCGTGGGTTTATGGGCGTTACTGCGGGCATTGCTGCTGTAACTGCATTTGGTGGCGCCGGCGTAGTTTTCGCCAAGGGGAGCGGGAACATCGGTTTTGCCATGGAGACATATACGGTTCCGCGGTGGAAGAATCTCGATCGCCCGAGCTTTGAAAAAGCGGTGTCGGCCGGTGGCTTCAAACCGATCACCAACCAGGCGGATTTTAAAGTCGAACAGCAGCTATCCGATGTTGAGAACCTTTTAACCGTGGGCGTAGACGCCCTTGCGATTGTTGCTGTCGTGGCTGAAGCGGGCGTCAACATGGCGCGCAAGGCAAAGCGCGCGGGCGTACCTGTGATCGCTTACAACACCGCGATTCCATCAAAGGATGTCGATGTCTATGTCGCGAGAAATAACCGTGGAGTGGGTCAAAAAGCTGCTAACGCCGCGTTGGCGGCCGGTGTGCTCAAGGGCAATTGGATTATTGTGTCCGGCCAGGCTGGCAACACGGTGGCAGAGGAAATCACCAAGGGATACTACGATATCCTGCAGCCCCTGATCGACAAGGGTCAATTGAAGATTGTCAGCCACCTTTTCCACGATGGGTGGGATCCAGATGCTGCGCGCCGTCAGGCGGAAGATTGTCTGACGTCGACGAATAACGATGTCGCAGGGTTCCTTTGCAACAATGACGGCATGGCTGGAGGTGTTATTGGTGCGCTGCAGAAGGCGGGATTAGCGGGGAAGGTCTTTGTGACTGGCCAAGATGCCACGGTCGAGGGTTGCCGACACATTCTGTTGGGTAACATGGCGCTATCAAGCTTTACTCTTTTCGACCAGATGGGAACGATCGCCGGCGAACTTGCCGTCAAACTAGCCAAGGGGCAAGATCTGGGTATTACGCAAACCTACGACGCCGGCAATGGGGTCACTATCCCTTATATGCCGGTCGAAGACCGCGACATCACCCGCGAAAATATGGTCGAATACTTGAAAAAGTACAGCCCGGTCTACGTCGACGCCAAGGCCGTCTTGGAAGGCGTTCCAAAGGAAAAATGGCCCAAAGGCGCAGAGGCCCTTCTTTAACGAAAACTGCCTCCCCAAAAAAGCCACCCGTTGAAAAACGGGTGGCTTTTTTGTGGTAGAGGATCGGTCAAAGACACGCACTTGTAACGTTAAAGCTTTTTGATCCGCTATAAATCGGGCGGTTAGAAAAAAACCGGGCGATTTACCTAAGTAACTGATTCATAAACAATATACCTAATGCGAATTGCCCCGCTGTGTATTGACAAGCTGCTGCATTGTCATTTACTTTAACGTTACAAAAAATAAAGGGAACGCGGCAGAAGCCGTTTCGACCTTCCGACTGGAAATCGCAATCAATCGTGCTGCCGCATAGCTTGCGCTCGCGGCGACGGCGGCTGTTTGCCCGTTTTGACCGGAGATAGAATAAAATGGGAACAAATTCTACTGCAGGCGTGGCAGAGCCTTCGTCAGCTCTACCCGAAGCACAAAAGCAATCCAGAGAGGCCGAGCGCGCCGAGTGGCGGCTTATCGTCCTTGTCGCTGCCACCGTGGCAATTTGGATTGGCTTCCACGCGTGGACCGGTGTCTTCATAAGCCCGCGTAACCTTTCTAATCTAGCCGTCCAGGCTACGATCACCGCTTTGATGGCCGCAGGACTGACATGGCTTCTCGTTGCGCGCGAGATTGATCTGTCCGTCGGATCATTGCTCGCTCTATGTGGTGTCTTGTCCATGCAGTTGATGCAGAAACATGGATTAGATGCGATCACAACCATCTTGCTGGTTATCGTTGTGGGTATCGCCATTGGCTTACTTCAGGGTTCCTTGCGCGTAAAACTCGGCATTCCGTCGTTCATTATCACGTTGGCCGGATTCTCCTGGCTAAGGGGATTGGCCTACGTTGTCTCAGGGGCGGAAACCCTGTCAGGCGCCGGCGACACCTTTTATCAAATCGGCAATGGGGAATTTCCCAGCTGGATCAGTCTGACCGCCATCTTGACACTTAGCGCGCTTTATGTGTTCACGTGGCTGCGGACATACACAGGTTTCCTCGGGCCGCAGAAGCGCACTTTGCGCCCAGTTAGCATCGCGGTTCTCGGCTTGACGCTTTTAGCGGCCGGCATGTCCATCTGGGTATTTGCTTGGACCCAAGGAATTCCCTATCCATTGGCACTACTGCTGATCATCGTCTTCTCTATGGAATATGCCGCGAAGAACACTCGCTTTGGCCGATATGTGTATGCCATTGGCGGAAACCCCGTGTCGGCAAAGCGCGCCGGTATCAAAGTGAATACCATGATTTTGGCGCTGTTTGGCCTGATGGGCGCACTGTCTGCGCTAGCGGCTATCGTCCAAACGTCCAGGCTGGATGCCGGCCCTCCCGGCGTCGGACTCTTCGTGAACATGAGCGCCATCAGTGCGGCGATCATCGGAGGCACGAGCTTGTTCGGCGGTGAAGGTCGCGTCGTTGGCGCAGTTCTGGGGGCCCTTCTGATGGCAAGCATCACAAATGGGCTTAGCCTGGCGGGCGTTGATACCTTCTACCAGATGATCATCACCGGCGCATTGCTCATCGTCGCGGTCACCGCCGACCATGCCGCACAACAAAAGGCGAAGTGAGATGATCCAGACAGCAAATAATCCCGCAGTTTTGGTAAGAGACCTGCGCAAAAACTACGACGCAGTCGAAGCCACCCGTGGGGTCAGTTTCGACATCATGCCAGGCGAAATCATCGGACTTGTCGGTGACAACGGCGCGGGCAAGTCAACATTGACGAAGATGATTGCGGGTGACGTCGCACCATCGTCCGGCGAAATCCGGATTGGGGGTTCCCAGGTACAGAGCTCTTCAACGACTTGGGCGCGCGATCACGGTGTCGAGATGGTTTACCAGGATCTCGCCCTTTGCGACAATCTTGATATCTGTGCCAATATTTTCCTTGGAAGGGAAATCGTCCAGCGATCGCCCTTGGGCTTTCGGCGCCTGGCGCACGACGAAATGCATCGAAAGGCGGAAAGCCTACTGACGATGCTCGACGTCAAGTTGCCGAACCTGAGGGAGCCTGTCACTGCGCTCTCAGGCGGGCAACGACAGATGGTCGCGATAGCTCGGTCCGTCGCTTACGACCCCAAGCTTGTGATCATGGACGAGCCGACCGCCGCACTTTCAGTTTCGGCGGGCCAGCCGGTCCTTGACCTTATCCGGCGCTTACCCAAGCAAGGTGTTGCTGTTCTCCTGATCAGTCACCGTCTGAGCGACGTGTTGACCACGGCCGACCGGATTCTTGTGCTTCGGCGCGGGAGGATCGTGGCCACAGTCAAGGCAAGCGACACCAGCGAGGGCGAACTTCTTCATCTCATGGCTGGGATCAACACTCCGAATGAGGACTGATCCAAACGCACCAGCGCGCAGGCTCGAGAGAGCATCGCCAAGAACTAGAAAGTGGGAAGAGCAATGACATATATCCTTGGAATTGACGTCGGTGGTACCTTCACTGACTTCGTAGCCTACAACGAGCAAAGTCGTGAAGTAACGGTGTGGAAAGACTTTTCTACGCCTGGTGACCCGTCTGACGGGATTCTCAACGGCCTAAAGCAGTTTCCAGCAGGTGAAGAGATCTCCGGGATCCGGCTTGGAACCACTATCGCGACCAACGCAATTCTTGAGCGAAATGGAGCGAAAGTTGCCTTCGTAACCACCCAAGGGTTTCGCGATGTGCCCTTCATCCAACGCGGCAATCGCCGCTTCCACTTCAATTCGCGCTGGGTCAAACCGCAGCCACTGATCGAGCGGTCGAATGCATTCGAAGTGCTTGAGCGCATTGATTGTGACGGTAATGTCATTACCCCTCTCGACATGGCCAGCGTCGCTAAAGTCGCCGATGCGATTGCAGCAAAACCGGAAATTAAAGCGATCTCCCTTTGCTTTCTTTTTTCATACATAAATCCGGAGCATGAAATCGCCGCGCGCGATTTTCTTGCGTCGCGTTTCCCTCATCTCCCCATCTCGATTTCTTATGACGTGCTCCCCAAATGGAAGGAGTACGAGCGTGCGTCGACAACGATTGCAGATGCGTACGTGAAGCCAATCGTGACTGAGCAGCTAGGTGAGCTTGAAAGCCGTATTTCGGATGCCGTTGGCGCCGCGCGCGTTGTTGTCACCAAATCAAATGGGGGGCAGACGACTGTAAAAGGAGCTTGTGACGCGCCAGTGCAGATGACTTTGTCCGGGCCGACAGGAGGTGTCGTTGCCGCCCAGTTCATCGGCAGCCTCATTGGTGAGAAGAACTTCGTTACTATTGATATGGGCGGCACATCTACCGATTGCTCACTGATTGTGAACGGATCTGCTTCCATCACGACAGATTTCGAAGTCGAATGGGGCATTCCAATCCAGGTGCCGATGCTTGATGTCCGCACGATCGGTGCAGGTGGCGGCTCGATCGCTTGGATCGACAAAGGTGGTCTCCTGCGTGTAGGGCCAGAGAGTGCGCGCTCGCGTCCTGGTCCCATATGCTACGGCCGTGGTGGCACTGAGCCGACTGTCACCGATGCCAACCTTGTGCTTGGCCGTATCAACCCGGACAATTTCCTCGGCGGCACGGTCAATCTTGACATGGAAGGTGCACGCGCAGGTATTGCCCGGCTTGCGGAGAAACTACGCATGACCGTCGATGAGGCGGCTTTGGCGGTGATCAAGATCGTTAACAACAATATGGTTGGCGCCGTTCGAAGCGTCTTGATCGAGAAGGGTGAATCTCCCGATAAGTTCTCACTGATGTTCTTCGGTGGGGCAGGTCCGGTCCATGCCTGTGACTTGTTGAAAGATCTGTCGATGTCCAGGGCGATTATTCCGGTCCATCCCGGCCAGTTCTCTGCATTCGGGTTCACTGCAACGGACGCGCGCGTGGATCGGCAACGTACGGTCCAAATGACATCGAACCGCATGGATTTCGCCCGTGCAACCCAACTGCTCAAGGAGCTTGAGGACGATTGCCTCGCGCAAATGCACGCTCAAGGCTTTACAGGCAGCATCGACATCGAACGTCGTGTGGAAATGCGGTATCACGGCCAGAACTATGAGCTCTCTCTTCCGCTGCGCTTTACATCGTTCGACGAGGCGACAGCAAAGGAGCTTTGGACAAGTTTTGACAAAGCCCACGAAGACCGCTTTGGTTTTAATATTCCCGGTGAGTTCATAGAGATCGTCAACTTCAATGTAACCGCATATGAGACGCTCGGGAAACCGCAGGTGCCGAAGCTCGCTCAAAGCACCAGTGCCCCAAAGCCGGTATCGATGCGTTCGGTTGGTTATGACGAGGGACGTCACGATACGCCAGTCTACCGACGGGAAGAACTTTTCGCCGGCGACGCTATTCAGGGACCGGCTGTCATTGAAGAAGCCGTCTCCGTTGTTGTGCTCCATCCAGATCAAGAAATGCACGTAGACGACTACGGCAATCTCCATGTTTCAGAAAGGCAAGCGCGATGAAATTCTCCGACAACGGTTATTATCTCGAAGAATACACCAAATGCGATAACTGCGGTGTTCTGCTCTATCGCTCCCCTATCCGTATTACCACCGACGGCGCGAACAAGCAGTATTGCTCCGACTGGTGCGTCGATTGGGACATGAAGCGGGAATCGGAAGTCGCGTCCCAAAGGCGCCTGGCAGAAACAGGGGGGAAGTAAATGGAAAAAATCGCTGCCAAGCATATGGTTCAAATGAGTATTCTGGACGGGCGTCTCGTCCAGATCGCGAAGGAAATGGGCATTACGTTGATGATGACATCGTATTCGACGATTTTCAACGAAGGCCTCGACTTCACCTGCGGTCTTGCTGATGCCAAGGGTAACCTGATTGGAACCGGCGACTTTCAGCCCTCCATGATCGGTGGATTACCTCTCGTTATTCAAACGATAACGCAGGAAATTCCGGTCGAGACCCTCGAGGAAGGCGACGTGATCGTGCATAACGACCCCTACCGCGGCGGCATGCATACCCCCGAGCACACCTTCATCCAGCCGGTTTTTGTCGACAAGGTCTTTGTCGGTTACTCCGTCGCGATCGGTCACGTTGCGGAAGTGGGAGGCATGGTTCCCGGTGCGTTTGCCGGCGAAGCTACAGAGATTTTCCACGAGGGTTTACGGGTACCGCCGATCAAAATTCGGCGCAAGGGCAAGGACGTAGAGGATGTGTGGCGCCTGATGCTCGCGAACTACCGGACTCCGCGCCAGAATTTCGGCGATTTCCGGGCGATGATCAGCGCCGTCGAACTTGGTGAACAGCGTCTGAGGGGCCTGATCGAAGAGTTTGGCCTCGAACGATTTACCGAACTGACCGACAGTCTTCTAGACTATTCGGAGGCCCGGATGCGCGCTGAACTACGTGAGTTTCCCAATGGCGTCTACAGCTTCGAAGACTATATGGAAGACGACGGGATCGAGAAGCGTCGTTACAAAATCGCGGTCGATGTCTTCGTCCAGGATGATGAAATCGTGGTGGACTTTCGTCGATCTGACAAGCAGGCGAAAGGGCCAATCAACGGCGTGCTGTCTGTTGCGCTATCGGCGTCCTATAACGCGATCTTACACCTAACGGATCCAAGCATCCCGAAAAATTCGGGCTGCTTCAGACCTATACGGGTCGTCGCTCCTCCTGGCCTCGTGGTCAATGCCAACTACCCGGCACCTGAAGTCGGAGGTAACACCGAGACGCATATCCGGATCTGCTACACTGTTATCGGTGCTTTGGCAGTAGCTGTTCCGGAACGGGCGTTTGCAACGGATGGCGGCACGCATTCAAACTTCCTGTTTGGGGGGCAAAACTCCCGGACGGATGAGTACGTCGTCTGCTATGATTTATCGACACCCGGCTGGGGAGGGCGTAGCCATGCGGACGGGAATAGTGCTTGCAACGCCATTAACGGCAACTCGCGCCTTAATCCCGTTGAGGTATTTGAAACCCGTTTTCCCTGGCGCATTGATGCGCATGAGTTTGTTCCGGACACGGGTGGTCCCGGCGAGTTTCGCGGCGGACTTGCCTTACGCAAGAAGATGACGTGCCTTGCTGATGAACTCAAACTGTCCTTCATGTCCGATCGACAGGAGCTTGCGCCGTGGGGTCTCTTCAAGGGCCAGTCCGGAGGTTGCGGTAGTCTGCATATTCGCCGCAAGGGCTCGGAGGCCTGGAAGGATTTTCAAGAAGACAGCGGTAAGGTCTCAGCATCGAAATTTTCGAATGCGGTAGTTTATGAAGGGGACCAAGTTATCGTCGTCGCCCCAGGTGGGGGGGGCTACGGTGATGCGCGCAAGCGCGACCGCCAAGCACTGGCAAAAGATATTGCCGCTGGTTGGGTCACAGAAAAAGGCGCTGCAGCCTATCGTTAGAAAACTGAACCGGCAGGCTCTGACGATGTCGCCAGAGCCTGCATAGCCCGGAAAATAAATCATGAATGGTCTATCATCTTCGACAGTTTTGGTTGTCGGGGCTTCCAGAGGTATTGGCTTAGCGCTGGTTCACGCACTCTCGACACAGGGTTACAACGTCATAGCAACGAGCCGCGATGGTTCCCAACGTAGCAGCGATGCCTTGTGGCTTCCGCTCGAGCTCAATGATCCTCAGTCGCGCCATTCACTCGTATCGAGCGCCCACTTAGCTGGCGTGGAAATTGTCGTCGTATCCGCCGGTGTGATGCCTAAAGATGTCGACGAGACGCTCAATAAGCAGACGATTGTTGATTTGTTTCTGACTAATAGTGTTTCGCCTGTTGCCTTGGGGCAGGAGCTGGCTAAGACGCATCAATATTCACTCAAGCATCTCATGTTTTTGGGGTCGGTCATGGGATCGGTCGAGCTAAACTCGGTTGGCGATCACTGGCTCTACCGGTCAAGCAAGGCAGCATTGACCTCGGCCGCTCGCAGCCTGTCCGTTCAAATCCCGAGCGTGAAAGTTACCGTTGCTCATCCAGGTTGGGTGAAGACAGATATGGGTGGGGAGGAGGCTGATATTGAGGTCGAGGTTTCCGCGGTAGGGTTGAGTGCGTTGATCTGTTCACCCGCAGATTCTTCCTTCACCTTCTGCAACTACCTGGGTGAGACAATTCCGTATTAGCAATTCGGGACCGCCTCGACAGCGTCGCCCGTCCTGCAAGCTTAACATTGTGAGCGGGCGCCAAGACTGCTTCGAGCTTCTGCAGATCAGATTGTTTTTCTTGCGGCAAACCGGAATAGTTGCAACGTGTACCTACGTCTGTTCAACGGGCACAAGCAGTCGTGGTTTGCGTTCCGCAATATCGGCCCGCGGAGAAAGAATGTATTCAAGAACGCTTCGTGAGCGTTCCCATTCACTTGCTGATGGCTTTCTTGGGAGACAAGGGGCGCGTCATATAAGACCGTCGCGACAGAGTTCAACGTCGTCGCTCGCACAGGAGCTTGCTTGATCGCCGGGACACCAGAGCATATCTATCCCAAATCGGTTCTACCCCTCGTCAATGGCCGAGCATCTTGAGTGCCGTCGCGATGACGGTCACCTGTAGTAAAAACCCTGGACCGTGGTCAGGGCATCTAGAACTACTTTGACTGCGGAAGCGTCGAGGGGTGCCTGCGGCGGTATCGGATCTCCGACGTCGTAGCGCTGTGCGCTGAGCGCTGCCTTCAAGCAGCTTGCCAACCGATATTGTGCGAAAACTTCGTTGAAAGGCCAGAGGCGCTTTTGCATTGTCATCGCATCGTTCCAATCTCCGCGCATACAAGCATCGTACACCTCGATGCTTTGCTCGGGCAGTACACAAGCCGGTCCAGCGAACCAACCTCTGCCTCCCATCATGAGTACTGTAGTCGCGATATGGGACGATGCTGAGTAAATAGCAAAATCGCTATCGCATCGGTTGAGGATGGACAGCAATCGACCGGTGTCCGTCGAGGCATCCTTTAGACCAACGATGTTTGGGTGTTTTGCAATCGCGCAGATTGTCTCGATTGACAGATCCGTGCGTTGGAAATTCGGATTTGTATAAACGATGATAGGGAGATCAACGTTATCTGCTACGTCCAAAAAATATTTTCTCGCTTCATTTTCCCTTAGAGGGAAATATGAATCGAGCACAACGACAATTCCGTCTACTCCTACGCCGCGATAAGCTTTGGCTTGATCTATTGCCGATTGAGTGGAAACGCTGGCGACGCCCGGTAGTACCGGCACCCGATGGCTCGCGGCCTCAACCACTACCTCAACGATGCGCATCTTTTGCGTCTCGGACAGATAGGCGTATTCTCCACTGCTTCCAAGCGGTGTTAAGCCGCTCACACGTTTTCGAATAAGGTCAGAGCAGAGATCACCCAATACTCGCTCCTTGATACTCCCGTCAGAGTTTACTGGACTTACCAGGTAAGGGATCACGCCGGAAAAAAATGTCATTGTTCCAATCTCGGTCTTGGTGTTTCAAATCAGGTGTTCTTGCGTCTAGGGCATTGCTTCGGTCAGACGCGGTTATGAGATTGCCCCCGTGAAGGGGCATACTTGAGCTGGCAGAGCTGCTCAGTTCGCTTGCTCTGCATACTGGGAGCCTACGGCATCAAGAGAGGAGAACAATGGACATTTAGCCCGCGCGCATGCACTTTGTCGCAGTCACTACCGACAGCCGCCACGAAAATTGCTGAAAGGGCCGTTAAGGGACCGCGCGCAAGCCACCCCAAGACGCCGGGCATGGAGCCTTACGCATTCCACGTGACGAGATTCAAAGAGAATTTCGTTCGCCCGTCCAACCCGCCCATGCCGCGTTTGAAAATCAAGCGGGCCTTACAACTATCCCTGTGTTTGGGTTGCAATACGGCGAAACTCGATTGGTGACATCTCAGCATTTTTGGTGAAAAAGCGAGTGAAGTAGGCAGCGTCTTCGTAACCCAGTCGGTATGCAATTTCTTTAACGCTCAAGCTTGTGTTTGCAAGGTAAGCCCGAGCCTCTTCCATTATGCGAGCCCTGAGGTTGGCATGAACGCTTCCGCCCGTTGCTATGACAGACATTTTGTTAAGGTTGGAAGCGGAAACACCGAGCTGCGTAGCATAAAAATTGACGTTTTTGTGGGATTTGTAGTATTTATCAATCAGCCATGAAAGCTGCTTGATCCGACCCCCATCGGACAGATCTCTGTATTTTCCAGCGTCCAGTCCTTCTTTGAAGGCGTTCCGTTCATGCAGAAGGCGAAGAAATTCAACGATGAACGCCTGCACGGAAGCTTCCCTTGCCAAGACATGGGGGTAGCGGAACTCATGATGTTCTTGAATGACTTTCTCAATTGATTCGATCAGCGGGGCGTTGTTGATTGGATCTATGCCTTCGAAGATCATGATATTATCGAGCACGTCTGCGACGAGCAGCCCCCTTTGTGCCATGCGCCCAAAGAAAAAATCGCTGATCGTGATGACGTGGCCGCGGGTTTCGATCTCGGGATATGAATTGAAGCCATGCTCGAAATTCGGAGGGACCAACAACAGTGTCCGATCCCCAAAGTCTTTCCTACCCGCAGGTGTTACAAGGGTAGATTTTCCTATTGAAATATACACGAACTGGTAAAGGTCGCGATGCAAATGCATTTCGATATTGTTGGTCAGATTTTTACTTCTGACGAAGATCGACTCCGCATTCGAGTAGATCGACTGCCCCAGTTCCGGGCCTTCGCCATAGAGTGAATAAGCAGGCGTGGCAGCGCCGCCATAAGTGGGTTGGGCGACGTTTATTCGACTCGCGTTCGGCATCCAGTACCCCTTCACCGCGGGACGAAGCGTTGAGCAAAACGTCCAGCTATTTGTCAGTTTTTACCATTGTTCCCTTTGCGAGAAAATGGTTTTTTGAAATCAGACTTGACGGATTTTGTAGTCGGGCCGCTCTCGTTTTTAGATGTGCCGCGGTCGGGAACTGGCAATTATCCCACGAATTTTCGCTTGGGCGAGGCGCCGGAAATGGATCGTGCGGTGGCAGCCATCGTACGTCGGCCGGCGCAGATAATATCAATGCGAGGGACGCAGTATTATGCACATGCTAACAAAGAAGACATCGACTGAAATTCCACTCGAGGCAGTTGTGGTCCGGGCGGATGAGGGATCACCCGTAAGCCTTGGCTCAGAAGGCGGCGGGAGCGCTCTGGTCAAAGTGTCGCCAGTGAGCCATCAATTCTCGCACTTTGCCGTCGTGGGCATCGACCTTCCCAAAGGAGCTTACCTTCGCCCACATGCTTATGAACTTAACGAGCGGATGGTTCTGTGCTTCGGAGGCCGAGGTCATGTCATCGTAGACGGACAAAAGCATCCGGTGTCCAAGGGAACCTTCATGTTCTGGGGTCGGGGTGTTGGCGTTGAAGTCGTGCAGGATGGTGACGAGCCTCTTCGCCTGTCGGTTATCTCTTTTCCGCCGGCACCTGACTCGCGCTTCGATCTGTTTCCACTCGGCGGCGGCACCCCCGCCGATGGTGGCGCCTCGGTCGGAGTTCGTGCGGGGAACAATCTCGTGGAGCGTGATAACGGCCATTTCATTATCGTCCAAGATGATGAAGGCGAGGAGTATTGGCAGGCTGCACCCAGCCTGGGCTACGTGAGCATCATGATCGCTGCGCCTGTTTTGCCGGTAACCTACTTCTGTGCAGCGTCACAGCTGCTTGAACCAGGGGCCAATGTGCGCCATCACGGCCACGTGGCGTCCGAAGAGATAGTGATCGTTACCCACGGAAAAGGTATCGTGGTTCTGGGTGATGAACAGTTTCCGATTGCAGAAGGCGACGTCATTGTCCTTCCGCCGACGCTAATGCATCATTTCATCAATAACGGAACTGAGCCTCTCAAATACGGCGGCGTATTCCTTCCGCCTAGCGTGGAAGGCGCCTTACGAGAGACGGGCGTCAGGAAACTTCCGGGCGAACCCCGTCCGGCGTCAATTCCACGCAATCCGACGACGGAAAAGCTCCTCGTGGATAAATACGGTTTCATCATTCCCGGCATTTCGGATCAACGTACTGTAGGCGTCTAACAAACGTCTAAGAGGGAACTTCAATGACACTTCCACTGGAAGGAATTCGGATCTGTGATCTGTCGCAGATCATGTTCGGCCCGTGCGGTACTCAGGTTCTGGGTGACTATGGCGCGGATATCATCAAGATCGAAAAGCCCGGCATCGGAGACATCAGCCGGGCGATTGACCGCCATCGCCCTAACAAAGGCGACGAAAGCGCGAACTTCATGGCCATGAACCGTAACAAGCGGAGTCTGGCGTTGGATATCAAATCCCAGGAAGGCCGTGATATTGTCAAAAAGATTGCCAGGAACGCCGACGTGTTTGTGCACAACTTCCGGCCGGGTGTGGTCGAGCGTCTCGGCCTCGGCTACGAAGATATCAAAGCCATAAACGAAAAGGTCATCTATGTCGAGGGATCGGGCTTTGGGGCGACGGGTCCACTCGCGCACAAAGCCGGCATGGACTTCGTGGCACAGGCGATGGCGGGCGTTGCCTTTGGGAATAAGGATCCGGATGGTAAACCCCAATTGTTCCCGATCTCGACAGCGGATTTTTCGGCGGGCATGATCTTGGCTCAAGGGGTGCTCATGGCGCTTTACCACCGCGAGCGCACCGGTCAGGGACAGAAGCTTGAGATCAATCTTCTCGACGTTTTTTTGGTGATGCAGCAACAGGAAGTCACGCAAAAGCTTCGGACCGGTCACGACTTCAATCCTCTTGAGCAAGACCCAATGGACATCTTCACGACTTCAGATGGCAGCGTCGCTGTAATTGCGGTTTTGAGGCCAAATCCAGTGTCCGATATCTGTAACGCGCTTGAGATCCCCGATCTTACCAAGGATCCCGAGTTTTCTACGCTTTCCCAGCAAATGTCCAAACGCGGTGAATATCGCCGGCGGATGAGTGCCGGCTTTAGCAAGTTCACCACGGAAGAATGTGTGAGGCGGCTGGACAAGGCAGACATCTTGTGTTGCCCGGTACTCCCCTTGGGAGAGGTCCTGCAGCACCCGCAGATCGACGAGAACAAGATTATCGTCGAGATCAACCACCCAAAACACGGAAATTTCCGTACCGTCGGGAATGCGATAAAGTCTTCGGCCTTTCCCAACATTGCACTCAAAGCCCCTCCATTGCTGGGTCAACACTCCGAGGAAATCCTGACCGAGTACGGCTTCTCCCAAGACCAAATTGCCAAGCTTTTCGATAGCGACGTCATTGCTCGTTAGACGACCGAATACGGCTCAGCAAACTTGACATAGATGAAAAGGCGTCAACTCAATGACCTTACACTACAACATTCAGGGGAGCGGTGCGCGCACTGTTCTCCTTGTGACCGGGCTTGGTGGGCATGCAAACTTCTGGGATGCTCATCGTTCCTATCTCGCGGAAAAATACACCGTCATAAGCTTCGATCAAAGAGGGTGTGGCGCCAACCGCGATGTGGAGGGAGTTCACACCCTGCGTGAAATTGTGTCCGACGCGGTCGGCATCCTTGACGATGCTCAAGTGAAAAAGGCTACCGTGATCGGTCATTCCATGGGAGGCGTCATTACCCAGTGCTTGGTTCTCGACCATCGGCAAAGGGTCGAGGCAGCAGTGTTCAGCGGGACATTTTGCGCATTTGATCGCTATATGGAATTCATCAACAATCTACGCCAGCGCGTCCTTGATACGGCGGGGACGGAAACCTGCGGGCAGCTTTCGGCCATCCTCGCAATGCCAGGTGGGAATGTGCTCGATCCGAGCTATGACCTTATGAGCCGAATCAAGACGATCCGCCAGACCATGGCCGACGATGTCCTCGCAGCACGGATGAAAGCACCCTTCAACTTCGATCGCCGCGATGAGCTTCGGGCAATTGAAGGTTTGCCAAGCCTAGTTGTGGGAGCTTCGGATGACATGTTGGCAGCGGAATATCAATCCAGGGAAATTGCCAGTCTGGTGAGAGGTTCTCAGATTGAAATAATCGACGGAGGGCATTTCTTTCCCAATACTCGCGCTGCCCGCTATCGTGAACTGATTGGCTCCTTCCTTCAGTCCACAGACGCCCTTTAGCGCCTATTTCGTGGAGGGCGATAACTTGGGTTGTCGCTTGCCGCCGCTATGCCGAAAGTTAGAGCACACGATGTTCAGTAGATCAGTCAGGACGACTCCTCCGGGGCAAATGGAGGGCACAACAGACATCATTGTCGTTGGATCGGGAGCTGCGGCGCTCACGGCAGCGCTAACAGCCGCATCGGCTGGCAAGTCCGTTCGGGTCATCGAGAAAACCGACAAATTGGGTGGAACCAGCGCCATGTCAGGCGGAATGACCTGGCTGCCTGGCAATCACTACGCGCAGGCAGCTGGCGTTGAAGATTCATTCGAAGAGGCGTTAGCCTATATGCGAGCAGCGTCTCCAATAGGGTGGCGGGAGACAGAAGACGAGCTATGGAAGAGCCAGCTTAGGAACGGGCCAGAAATGCTCAAGTTGGTGGAGGCACTTAGCCCCCTTCGTTTTCGCCTCACGCCGGTTCCAGATCCGTTCCAAGAATGCGTGGGCGCAAAGTCAACCCGAATTCTCTCCGTCGAGCCACTGAGCAAGAAGATTCTCGGGCCTTTGCGTAAAAAGGTCAGGCGTTCGACGATACCGCAAAGGCTGACGTATCATGAAACCGTCGCTGCTAAGCTTGATCGTCAGCCCATAAGAGGTACATTGAAATTCCTTCCTACTCTAATCCGGCGCTGGCTCACGGATTCAATGGCACAGGGCAACGGCCTTATCACCGGTCTTCTGAAGGGCTGTATCGACGCCGGGTGCATGTTTGAATTATCAACAAGGGCGATCGCCTTGAAGGTCGATGCCGCGGGTGTGGTCAAAGGGGTAGAGGTGGAGCGCGATGGACGGCGCCACACCTACAAAGCGCGGAGCGGTGTCGTTCTTGCTACGGGGGGCTTCGAGTGGGATAGCAAAATGCTGGCCACGTATTTTCCAAGCGAGATCGACTTTAAGAGCTCTCCGAGCAGCAATGAGGGTGACGGCCACAAGATGGCACAGGCTATTGGCGCCACCTTCGCACATATGGACCAGGGTAATATCGTCATCCAGCCGCCCACAAAATACGAGGGCAAACTGCACGGCTTGCCGCTCAGGATCCATGCTGAGCCGGACGCGATCATTGTCGACCAGTCTGGTAACCGGTTCGCCAGCGAGTATGAGTTTTGGGTTTACGATCGCATCATGGATCGGGATGACGACGGAGGTCTCATTCATCAACCCGCTTGGGTGATCAGCCATTGGCCGATGATCAAACGTACTCCACTGATCTGGTGGTACCGTCGGTACCAACCCGGCTGGTTACTCAAAGCAGATTCCCTGGAAGAGCTGGCGGCAAAGACGGGCCTTCCATCCGGCGCTCTGCGCAAGACAGTCGAACGCTTCAACGCCTTCGCTCGAACCGGGATCGACGAGGACTATCAGCGAGGATGCTCCTGCTTCTATGAAAAGAGCGTAGCATCGAGCGTCGGTCTTATGGCGGAGATCAAAAAGCCGCCGTATGTCGCCTATCGGTTCCGTCCGTCCCTTCTCGGAACCAAAGGCGGAGTGAGAACCAATGAGTATGGTCAAGCGCTTCGGGCGGACGGCAGCATAATTCCCGGCCTTTATTGCGCCGGCAATGTCATGGCCAGCCCCACGGGAGCACGTACGCCAAGCCAGGTTGGTACGACAATCGGACCATATATGACATGGGGTTACATTTGCGCTCGTTCAATTTTGAAGGACAACCGCCTCTAGCCTCGCGGGACGGCGGTCATTGCTTGATTGGCACGAAAAGACGCGACCCTTGGGGCAGCAAATGGCTGCATGCGTAGCAACTGGAGATAACATGAACCCGACCGAGAATTACGCCGACAAAGTCGTCCTGGAACGACCGGCAGATGGCGTTGCCCTTATTCGCTTCGACCGCCCGGATAAAAAAAATGCGTTGCACAGCTCGATGATCATTGAGCTGGGACGCTTGCTTAGCGAGCTTGATGAAGACAATGGCGTGCGTTGCGTAATTCTCGCGGGGACGGAGGCGTTTTTCGCAGCCGGGGCGGACATCAAGGAAATGGTGGCCTTAGGTCCTGTTGAAGTGTCAAACAGCCCATCCCGTGTCGCCGCTTGGGCGGCGATCGAGTCCTTTGAAAAGCCGTTGATTGCTGCCGTCAACGGCCTCGCCTTCGGGGCAGGCTGTGAACTCGCCCTGGTATGCGACTTCGTCGTCGCAGGCTCGAATGCCCAGTTTGGCCAGCCGGAGATCCGTCTAGGCGGCGTGCCAGGCGACGGTGGAACGCAGCGATTGCCGCGCAAACTTTCGCCGAACCTGGCGAACTATATGCTGATGACTGGAGAAGCCATCGGTGCGGAGCGAGCGCTTCAGTTCGGCTTCGCCGTCGAGGTTTGTGATCCACCTGCTACCGTGACACGCACTATCGAGATCGCCCGCGCAATAGCGGCGCGGGCTCCGGCCGCAGTGAGGTCGGCGAAAGCTTGCGTGCGCAATGCTGTCGGTGCCACGTTAGAAAATGGCTTAGCGTTCGAACGCTTTAGCGTTAATTGCCTAGCAATGACTGAAGACGCAAAGGAAGGCATGCTTGCTTTTACCGAAAAACGTCCTCCTGTCTTCACGGGACGATGAGCGATTGTAAAACGCACCGATCTGCACGAGACGGAAGGGCAAGGCTGACACAACAACCTGTCGCTCGAACGGTTAGATCAGCGACGACGTTGCGCCCCACAATGAGCATCTGCTCGCAAACTCGTGCCTCTGGCGACGGACTTGTAAATGATCATCGGAATCAGCATCGTCGAACTACTTCGGGCCCAGCCTCGAAGGATGAGCTTGTCGGTTTTGACCGGGTAATTTGAAGATATGCGATATTTGCCTTTCCTGATGCCCTGAACCATCGGCTCGGGCCACAATCCCGTTCATGCGGACAAGAGCGCCGCACAGTCTTCCTTGATCATTGATGCTTGGTGCACACCGTCGGTTGGCCGATTGTGCAGTGTGGTCGCAAGCGAGCTATAGTTACGGCCGTGCGTAGTGCGACAACCAACATGAGACGTGATCTCATCCCGATTGTCGCTCGACAGTCGTGGCTTAACGAAGCCTCGCGCGCAAAGGGAGGCCGCGCTTTAGACTCCCGCTTTCCGAAGGCTTGCTGATGGTTAGGCGACCTGCTTGGCCGCGATCTTGGCGACGTGAGCGCCCTGATAACGCGCACCGTCCAGTTCTACGGATGAAGGCTGACGCGAACCGTCAGCCCCGGTGATTGTTGTCGCACCATACGGCGTTCCACCTTTAACCTCTTCCAACCCGAGCTGTCCCTGGAAGGAATAGGGAAGACCGGCCACGATCATTCCGTGATGAAGCAGTGTCGGGAGGAAGCCCAGGATGGTTGATTCCTGACCGCCATGCTGCGTCGCGGAAGCTGTAAACACCGCGCCTATTTTACCAGCGAGCTTCGAAGCGGCCCAAAGTCCCCCGGTTTGATCCCAGAAATTGCGCATCTGCGATGCCACAGTGCCAAATCGTGTTCCTGCTCCCACGATGATCGCGTCATATTGATCCAGTTCGTTCGGGTCGGCGATTGGAGCTTCCTGGTCCATCTTAAAGAACGAAGCTCTGGCAACCTCGTCGGGCACCAACTCGGGGACCCGCTTGATAACAACTTCGGCGCCAGTGGAACGTGCGCCATCTGCAACCGCCTTGGCCATCGTTTCAATATGGCCATAAGCAGAATGGTAGAGAACGAGAACTTTAGTCATCTGATATAATTACCTTGTTGTGTGTTGGAGCGAGCTCATCAATTGTTGCCATTCAGCGTCATCGTCAGGAGGCGGCGCGCCCTACTGAAATCGACAATTCCCCGATGGCTTCTATCTGCACGTCGATAGTATCGCCCGGCTGAACAGGTCCCACTCCCTGAGGGGTTCCAGTCATTATGATGTCTCCCGGAAAGAGGGTGTAGAAGCTCGAGGCATACTCGATAAGGCGTGCAACGCTGAAGATGAGTTGCGACGTATTCGCTCTCTGTTTCTCAATTCCGTTCACGCTGAGACGAAGCTCCAGAGCATCGGGAGAGGGGATTTCGTCGAAGGTTACAAGCCATGGCCCGAGGACGGTATAGGTGTCTGGGGACTTTCGAAACGATGGAAATTCCTTTCCTCTAACGGTCATGTCCAGACCGATTGTGAAGCCTAGGATATGCTCGAAAGCCCGATCCTTTTTCACAAAGCTGGCCTCTTTGCCGATAATGACCGCGAGTTCTACTTCGTGATCTGTCCGACGCTCGCTGAAGCGGGGCATGACAGTTTCGGAAGGTCCTATCAACGAACTTCCCGCCTTCAAGAACAGGCCGAACTCGTCGATATTTGTATAGGTCGTGCCGTTGTTGATCTCACTGTCGGCATTCGCTTCATCAATGTGAGCGCGATAATTGATTGGCGCGCCAATTATCTTGCCTGGATTTGCGATGGGCGATGCCAAGGAGACTTCGTGTAGCGCCAGTCGCGACGAACTTTTGGAAACAGCCGCGCGCATCTTGGGGAGATCCAGCAGCTGCCGGGCAAGCCAGTCGCCGGGCGGCAAGGGCCATGCTGGATTCAGGTCAAAGGCCGAAGTGATGTCTATGACCGTATCCCCCACTACCACGCCGATCCGGTTGTGATTGAACCTGCAAATCTTCATGGCATCTCCCTCCGGCTAAATTACTGCATTTGCATTTATTGCATATGCAGTATATCGCTATGCCTTGTCTGTCAACGATGATCACCATCCAGTGCAAGGAGAACTGTTAGATGACTACGGAATCCAACACGCCAAACACTATCGAGCGATCGGCCTACTACGCTGAGCTCAGCGCTCTTCAGCTGGCGCCTCTATGGGAACGCCTGAAGGGGCTTGTCCCAACCGACCCTCGCCCGAACGCGGTCCCCTATCACTGGGCATGGAATTTGGTTCGCCCTCAGTTGTTGACCGCAGGTCGCGCGATTACCGCAGAGGAGGCGGAACGTCGTGTTCTGGTTCTGGAGAACCCAGGGCTTGAGGGGAAATCTCAGATCACCGATACGCTTTACGCTGGACTGCAGTTGATCATGCCGGGTGAGGTCGCCCCAGCTCACCGGCATACTCAATCGGCGTTGAGGTTCATGCTCGAAGGCGTGGGCGGCTTTACTGCAGTATCGGGTGAGAAGACAACGATGCATCGTGGAGACCTGGTCCTCACGCCTTACTGGACTTGGCATGATCACGGGCATGACGGCGACGAGCCGGTCATATGGTTGGACGGGCTCGACGTGCCATTGGTCAATTTTCTAAAGGCAGGGTTTCGCGAAGAACATCAAGCCAACCGGCAGGTGTTGAGCAAACCGGAGGGCGACTCTCTCGCTCGCTTCGGAAGCGGCCTGCTTCCGGTGGTCATGCCCAGCATGTCCGGCACGTCGCCGGTGTTTAACTATCCCTACGCCAGAACCCGTGAGGCGCTTGACGTTTTACAGCGGTCCACTGACATCGACAAGCACCTCGGCATTTGCATGCGTTATGTGAACCCTGTGAACGGGGATTGGGCAATCCCAACGCTTGGCACGACGATCCGACTGCTCCCTAAAGGTTTTAACTCGACATTCTACCGGTCGACCGAAAGCGCTGTATTCGTGGTCATCGAAGGGGAGCCGACCGTGATTGTGGAGGGATCGGCGCCAGTCGTATTGGGCCCGAACGACGTGTTCGCTGTTCCCGGTTGGTTGCGCCATCGATTTGAAAGCTCCAGTTCGGATTCCATTCTCTTCTCATTTTCCGATCGGCCGGTGCATGAAAAGTTGGGCCTCCTGCGCGAGGAACGCAGCTGACCCTTTTACTGTAGCGGGCGGCGGCCAGTAGGCCGCCGCTCCGAAATCATATTTATCCACTTTTGACCGAGACGCGCCTCAATCTCGGTTATCTCGATCTTTTTTCGGATCGGATTCCAAACAGGTTTGTGGTATTCGACCTCGCTGCACGATGAACTTCGACAAAAGTGAAGAGACGCATGGGTGAAGAAAACTACAAGCTCGAGGACCGTCTCTCTTTTCTCACGAACCGGGTTGCCTCTGCAATAAACGAGCGGTTCGTTTTGAAGCTGCAGATCCACTCGTTAACGATACCGATGTGGCGCGTTCTCGTTGTGCTTCATGATTTCGGAGAGTCAAAACTGGTTGATCTCTCCTCGCTGACATCAATCGATGCTTCAACGCTGTCGCGGCTCACCGAGGGGATGCATGAACGCAAACTTATCCGGAAAGTCCGCTCGACAAAGAGCAAGAGAGAGATCGTTGTATCGTTGCGATCTGAAGGCAAGGGGTTGGTGGACGCCTTGATTCCGCAGGCGATCGAACTCGATACATTTATGCTGGCTGGCCTCAGCGAGAGCGACATGGCCGTGACACGGCGCGCATTGCGAAGTATGTACGAACAATTGACCGCAGCCGGGCAGACTGTTGTGCCATCTGCTGGCGCTGCCACGAAGGACGCTCGGAAGGAAAAGTACTATGTCCAATCCAAATCCGACCGAGTTGAGTGAGCTTGGGATTAGACATCGTAGACGTGAGTGCGATGGATCGGCTTGACGCGACGGGCTAGAAGCAAGGTTCCACGTCAGCAAGTCCCTCCAATCCCTCCAGGCAACGGCGCCAAAGTCGCGTGAATTGCCACGCTGCCCCGTTTCATAAATCTTGCTGTCGGCAGGCGCGATCGTCTAAGATCATTGACACTCGAGCATGGGCGTTGGCCGTCGGCTTGAGAGCCCTGCTTCATCATCGGTGCTAAGGTATAATGCGGCCATGCAGGCAGTCCGGGATTGATCCTGATCAACCCACGAACGAAGTCCTTATTTCATTTCCAGTCAAATTGGCTCAGTGTGTCGAGCATCAAGAATTCTCGGCCATAGTGAGATAGGACCCCGCTGCGGGGAACAGCTTGGGGCGTAGTTCCCAGTCCGTCTTCGTGAGCTGCGGACAAAGAAGATCTGAACCTGCGAAACCGAGGAGCGACGGCTCCTGCGTGTAGAGGACCGTCCGGTGCTAGTCTCGGCTGGGTTACACGGGTCGCGCTCGTCGTTGCCGCCTCGACTTGATGCGGTACCTACAGACCTCGGCCGGCTATAAGATGCCGAACATGCAGGGCAGTCACCGTGGAATTGAGCAATTTGTCCAATATTTTGGGGTACTTTACCATTGTCCCTGAAGCCGCCACATGGTTACTGGACTCCAAGCTTCGGCGACCTTTCAGGTTAGCCATAACAGGAGCATGGGAACCGCCGTATCAGCGGCTCCGAAGTTCAAGTGGAAGCCGCGGAAGACGGACCCTCTTAGCTGACAACGCAACGTTGCCAAGTCGTAAACCATACGGGAACAATGGTGGAGGCCTACATGACCATAGTAAAAAATCATCGTGAAATGAGCCGCAGAATGGCATTGAAAGCAGCAGCGGCGTTGCTTGCTGCCTACAACCTTCGTTCAACGCGTGCACTTGCCGCCGGTGAAAGTCTTAACATTCTGAATATGAACCTCCTATTCGGCGAAACGCTGGGTAACCAAATTTCGAAATCCTATACCGCTGCCGAAATCAGCGCTGACCCCGTTCCGCAAAATGAGCATTACGAAAAGCTCCTTGTAGAAATGTCTCAAGGATCTTCCACTTATGACCTTTTGACCTTGGACGCATTGTTCATCAATCAGGTTTTAGGCAATCAGTGGGTGAAGGCCGTGGAGGATATCCAGGCTGAGGATGCATCGCTGCAGCCTTTGCAATATCAGAATGTAATTCCGGAATCCCTGAAATTTGTGCAGCGCGACGGGAAGCATTACGGAATACCGCTGACGCTCGCCACCCCTATTTTTGTTTACCGAAAGGATCTGTTCGAAGCAAAGGGTCTTTCGGTGCCCACGAACTGGGACGATTATCGGAAGTGTGCCGAAGCGCTTCATACAAATGAGGTGGCTGGCAACATCCTGCTACTAGGTGGTCAGGATGCTCACATGTCAGGCGACTGGGCTACCCGGTTAATGAGCATGACAAAGTTGGGGCCCACCGACGATGGCGTGTTGGATGGCTCAAATCAGCCTGCCTTCAATACTGAGGGACAGGGTGTGAAGGCGATTGAACGGATCAAGGAGGTGTTTCCTTTTGCACCCAAGGGCGCTGAAGGTCTCGACTATCCAGACGGTCTGTCCCTTTTCTCCCAAGGAAAAGCCGCGATGTTTATCAGTTGGTCGGATGTGTTTTCCGGCCTGGAGAATGGACCACTGAAGGGCAAGTTCGGCTATGCCGCCGTTCCAAGCGAAAAATATCAGCAGCAAATGACCGGTGGCTTTTCAATCGGCGTCAGCGCTTTTTCACAAAAGTCAATCGAAAGCTATAAATTCCTCGATTGGATGCTTAAGGGAGAGGGGTACAAGCTGTTTCTCGATAACGGCGAAATGAATCTGGTGTTCAAATCGCAGCTAGAAGATCCGGCGGTGCAAGCAAGAATCCCCTCGCTGGCCGTCTATCAGGATTTCAAGAAGCGGGGAACCACCACGATCGCACTACCCCCTTACCGCGTTCCGAACTCGGTGGAAGTGCAACGGGTCCTATATGAGGAAATTCTGGCCGCCGTTCTCGGCAGAAAATCGCCTGACCTAGCGATGAAAGACGCCGAAACGCGCGTCAAAGCCATCATTCGTTAAGGCCGCTTGAACTGACGTGAAGGAACGGCCCGCGGCCGTTCCTATCATGCAATGGGAAATTACTATGGCTATGACGCGTTCAATCTCTACGCCAGTTGTCACTGGCACCCATAAAGCGGAACGGGCGGGAGAGCGCCGGACAGGCGTACTTCTCCTCACACCGGCGTTTGTCCTTATGAACCTCGTCGGCTTTTTTCCGATGATCTATTCTCTTTACATCTCGTTGACGAACTACAACCCGACCCATGGCGGAGCCTCTCAATTCATCGGTTTGAAAAACTATGCCAACGCCCTTTTAGATCCACAATTTTGGCATGCCATTGGCCTCACCTGTGTTTTTGTAACCTTAAGTGTGACGTCGTCATTGGTTCTTGCAGTACTTTTGTCGCTTCTGTTCAACTTGCGGTACCCTGGATTTTTCCTGTTGCGGACGATCATCCTGGTGCCAATGTTGGTTACGCCGATCGCTGTTGGCATCGTGTGGCGGGTCATGATGATGCCCGACCTCGGCGTCCTCAATTACCTCCTGACCGTGTTAGGCTTTCAACCCCAGCTCTGGACATCATCGGCAAGCACCGCGCTGCTATCGATTGTACTTGTCGACATTTGGCAGTGGACTCCCTTCATGTTTCTTATTGTCTTCGCGGGCATTTCATCGCTCCCACGCAGCCCATTCGAAGCCGCTGCCATTGACGGGGCCGGGCCGATACGTGTGTTTTTCTCCGTCACTTTGCCGCTACTTCGGCCGGTCATCGTTATCGCCACGCTACTGCGCATCGTAGATGCCTTCCGAACCTATGACACGGCGTTCATCATGACGCGAGGTGGGCCAGATTTTTCCACTGATCTCGTCAGCGTCTACCTGCAGAGGATAAATTTCCGCTTTTTTGATCTCGGCTACGGATCGGCATTGTCGTGGATTACCCTACTAATCGTGACGGCTATAATTTTGATATTCACCAAGCTCTCTGGCTTTGCGCGAATTATTTCTGAAAAAGAAAGCCGATAGGAGCCCAGCATGTCTATGAAAAGGCCCGCTATTCGCCGATATTCTCAAATCTTGCTGGCGTACTTTTTTGCACTCTTTGCGACAGCGTTTTTCGCCTTTCCAATATTTTGGATGGTCACAGCATCTTTGAAGAGCGACCAGGCAATTACAGCATTCCCACCTGTATGGGTTTTCACCCCGAGCTTGCAAAACTACGCCAAGCTCATCACGGACATTGGCATCGCCAAGATGTTTATCAACAGTGTCGTCATCGTCGGATTGTCCACGAGCCTGGCGATGGTTTGCGGAACTTTGGGCGCCTACGCGCTGGCTCGGTTCGATATAAAAGGCAAGCAGATGATTGCCTTCGAGATTTTATCAATCCGTATGCTGCCACCGATCGTCAGTGTCGTTCCAATGTTTATCCTCGCGAGGTGGCTGGGTATCTTCGATACCTACTGGTTGCTGACTGCGGCGTACGCTCTTTCCGGTCTACCATTTGTTGTCTGGGTAATGCGCGTCTTTATTCAGGATATCCCGCAGTCAATTGAGGAAGCCGCACTGATTGACGGATGTTCACGACTTGAAACTTTTTGGCGGGTGACGCTCCCGCTCTTGTTGCCCGGCCTGGCAGCGACAATGGTCATCGTGTTCATGTTTGCCTGGAACGAATTTCTCCTGGCTTCCATGTTGACGTCGAACGCTGCGAAAACGCTACCGGTCATCGCTGCAAATACTCTGAGCGCAAAGTCAATTGCCTGGGGTCTGGCTTCAGCCGCAGGTGTCGTCATGTCGCTGCCTGTCGTCATCCTCGTTCTACTTATGCAACGCTATCTTGTTCGCGGCCTGACATTTGGCGCAGTAAAAGGCTAAGGAGGCTATCGTGGGCATTCAAATTAGAAACGTGCAAAAGCGTTTTGGCGAGATAACTGTTGTTAACGGCGTGTCAGTTGACATAGCCGAAGGCGAGTTTTTCGTCATGCTGGGGGAATCTGGCTGCGGAAAGACGACAACACTCCGTATGGTCGCAGGGCTCGAATTACCAACCTCGGGATCCGTGCACATCAACGGCAGGGACGTGACCTTCGCAGAGCCGCGCCATCGCGATATCGCCATGGCGTTCCAAGACTATGGGCTCTATCCCAACATGACAGTCTTTGAAAACATTGCCTTTCCGCTCAAGATCAGAAAGGTGCCTCAGTCGGATCGCAAGAGGAAGGTTGAGGAAACAGCCGGCAAGCTCGGTATCGCGGACTATCTTGGCCGTAAGCCGTTTCAACTGTCCGGCGGTCAGCGGCAGCGAGTTTCGCTAGCGCGCGCCTTAGTACGAAACCCTAAAGTCTTCCTGATGGACGAACCGCTTTCGAACCTTGACGCGAAGCTTCGTGCCGTCATGAGGACCGAAATCAAAAAGCTCGTGTCCGAACTGGGAATCACCACGATTTATGTCACGCACGACCAGATCGAGGCTATGTCTATGGCAGACCGAATTGCCGTCATGCGTCGGGGCGACATGGTTCAGATCGGGTCGCCCATGGAAATCTATGACCGGCCCCTGACGCGCTTTGTCGCTGATTTCATGGGATCACCGCCCATGAACCTGTTCCCGGCTGTCATGAAGACGCCGGGTCAGCCGACCTGTCAGATCCAGGAGTTTGTTGATACGCTTCCAATTACCGAGCGCGAGTTGATTGCCGCGAGACTGGATCCAGCACACCAATTTACACTCGGTATTCGGCCTGAACACCTGAAGCTCGTCCAACCTGGTTCGCCTGGATCGGCGCGTGCAGTTGTCGACTTCGTCGAACCATTGGGCCAGACCACCAATGTCTATCTCGCAATCGGGGACACGCGGCTGATTGCGGTTACCGATCGATGCGCCAGCCAAGTAGGTGATGTCGTTGGGGTGTACGCGCCCCCGGAGAGTGTGCGTGTCGTTGCAAATTGAGACCGTTTCGACGTCCCCGCTAAAGAGAGCCGCGTCGTCGACACACGTACCGGCATTTTGACCCCTAGTAAAATTTTTGTTGATGGAGGCTCACTTGTTGCAAGCGCACCCCGCTCTCTCGCACCGTACTTACGGCCATTTTATCGACGGGGTCTTGTGTGATCCTTCGGTCACGTTGATCGACCGCCACTCACCCGCCGACGGCACGTTACTCGCGCGCTTTTCAGCAGGTACGTCGGAAGACGTCGATGCTGCTGTAGCGGCGGCGTTAAAGGCATTTAACCAGGAAAATTGGCGGGATCTGAGCGGCTCGGGCCGCGCTGGGCTGCTTAATAGATTTGCTGACTTGATTGCAGACAACGCGGACTATCTTGTTCGACTTGAAGCGGAGGAATCCGCCAAAGCGACGAAGATGTCTGTATACGAGCTTGCAATGGTTGTCGAAATGACGCGCTTTGCAGCATCACTTGCGGTGACCGAAAAAGGAGAAACCCATACACAGCTCGGGCCTCTGTCGCTGGGGCTTGTAACGAAAGAACCATGTGGGGTCGTCGGCATGATCGTGCCGTGGAATTTCCCTTTGATCTGCCTTTTTCAGAAGCTCCCGTATGCGCTCGCGGCTGGATGCACGGTAGTGATCAAACCCTCCGAGCTAACGTCCAGTACCGCCATTGAGATTGCGAGGTTGGCGAGCAAAGCGGGCTTTCCTCAAGGTGTTATTAATGTCGTGACTGGCACAGGGACTGCCGTGGGCGAGGCTCTGACCAGTCACCCCGATGTATCACTGATATCCTTCACGGGCTCCACTGGTGTTGGTCGGCACATCGCTGGAAAATGTGGGGAGGCCGTTAAGCGCGTAGCATTGGAACTCGGAGGTAAAGGCGCCAACATCGTTTTTGCCGACGCGGACCTTGATGCCGCATTGGATGGCGTTCTCTTTGGGTTCGTTTTCAATCAGGGCGAAGTTTGCGCGGCCGGATCGCGCCTGCTGATCGAAGAGAGTGTTGCCGACGCATTTGTGTCAAAACTTGCCGAACGCGCAAAGCGGATCGTTGTTGGCCACCCCATGGACAAAAATGCGGATATGAGTGCGCTGATCCATGAGGGGCACATGAACAAGGTCCTCGGGTACGTCGCCGACGGACAGAAAGAAGGTGCCATCCTCACGTGTGGCGGAGAGCGTCTCCAGGGCCAAGCTTACGATAATGGCTTTTTCGTGGGTCCGACGATCCTTACTGAAGTTACCTCTAGCATGCGCGTTTTCCGGGAGGAAATATTCGGGCCTGTTCTTTGTGTGACAAAATTCAAAACACAGGAAGAAGCAATACATTTGGCTAATAGTACCGAATTCGGTCTTGCAAACGGGGTGTGGAGCAAAGACATCGACAAAATCTTTACGGTTGCCCGCCAGTTGAAGTCTGGAACCGTATTTGCGAACACGTTTCTGGAGGCGGCGCCGCAGCTTCCCCAAGGTGGTGTCAAGAAAAGTGGCTTTGGTCGTGAAAACGGTTTGGATGCACTTAATGAGTATCTGGATACCAAGCAGACCTACGTGAAGTTGGGTGCCCGTCAGCCGATTCTTGCTCATACAATCAGCTAAATCAAAGGAAGGGAGTTTGCTTTGGCAGACGAGAGCAAGCGCATTGCGTTGATTGGATATGGTGCGATGGCCCGCAGCTTGCAGGCTTCGCTTCTTCGGTCCGAAGCCGGTGTGGCCGTGGCAGCGGTACTCGTACCAGCTGAGTTCGCGCCGCCGGCGAGTGAAATTGCTGGTTTAGAGCTATTTCACGATGTTGCGGATCTTGTCGCCTGGCGTCCTTCACTGGTCGTTGAGTGCGCAAGCCACGATGCTGTGCGCGATTTTGTTCCGACTTTGCTGCGGAACGGGATCGACACAATCATTGTCTCAACCGGGAGCTTGGCTGACAAATCGTTGTTCGATGATCTTGAGGTTGCCGCAAAAGTCGGACGCTGCCGTCTAACGGTCGTGTCAGGCGCTATTGGAGGACTTGATGTTTTGAGATCGGCGAGAAGCGCAGGCTTGAGTAAAGTAGCCTATACTGGCATCAAGCCACCAATCGCTTGGGCGGGCACTCCGGCTGCGGATAGGATGGACTTGACGGCGCTTCTTGAGCCGACGGTCATCTTCGAAGGCAACGCACGACAAGCCGCGCAGCTTTATCCAAAAAACGCAAATGTAACCGCCGCGGTGGCGCTCGCAGGTGTCGGGTTTGACGCAACCAGCGTAGCACTTTTGGCAGACCCCGGGACAGCGACGAACGGACATCGCGTGGAGGCGACGGGAGCCTTTGGCAGTTTTTCAATCGAGCTACAAAACCAACCTTTACCGGACAACCCGAAAACATCTTGGTTGGCCGCTTTGAGTATCCAAGAGGCGATTGTACGGCACTTCAGCTCCGTCGTCGTTTGAAAGTGCGCGTTAGTTCGGCTTGGACCGCGTCCAATCGGCAGATTTGAATACATAGGTGTAGGTAAGAGCGCATGAAAATTCTCGTCCCAGTGAAGCGGGTGGTTGATTACAACGTGAAGATCCGTGTCAAGCCGGATGGATCGGGCGTCGACCTTGCCAACGTCAAGATGTCGATGAACCCGTTCGACGAGATTTCGGTTGAGGAGGCCCTTCGCCTAAAGGAAGCCGGCAAGGCCGAGGAAGTGGTCGTCGTCTCGATCGGCCCGGCCAAGGCCGAGGAAACTTTGCGAACCGCGCTCGCCATGGGCGCCGACCGCGCCATCCTCGTTGAAACCGATGACGCCGTCGAGCCACTCGCAGTCGCAAAGATCCTCAAGGGTGTTGCCGACGCTGAAAAGCCAGGCCTCATCATTGTCGGCAAGCAGGCGATCGACGACGATTCCAACCAGACCGGCCAGATGCTTGCAGCCCTTCTCGGCTCCGCCCAGGCAACCTTCGCCTCTAAGGTCGAAATCGCCGGCGACAGCGCCGCTGTCACCCGTGAGATCGATGGCGGCCTGCAGACCATCAAGGTCAAGCTTCCGGCTGTCGTCACCACCGACCTTCGCCTCAACGAGCCGCGCTATGCTTCGCTGCCGAACATCATGAAGGCAAAGAAGAAGCCGCTTGACAAAAAGAGCCCGGCTGATTTCGGCGTCTCCACCGCGCCGCGCCTCAAGGTGCTGAAGACGGAAGAACCATCCGGCCGCAAGGCAGGCGTGAAGGTGAAATCGGTCGCCGAGCTTGTCGACAAGCTCAAGAACGAAGCCGGCGTACTCTGAGATCTGGAAAGGGAGAACACGATAATGGCCATTCTTCTTCTGGCTGACCACGACAATGCGACCCTTTCCGACCAGACCGGCAAGGCACTCACGGCTGCTTCCAAGATTGGCGGCGACGTTCATGTGCTGGTCGCAGGCAAAGGCGTCAAGCCTGCTGCCGATGCCGCCGCAAAGCTCTTGGGCGTCTCCAAGGTCCTGCTCGTCGAAAGCGACGAGCTCGCCAACGATCTGGCAGAGCCGCTGGCCGACCTGATTGTCTCGCTGGCAGCGAGCTACGACACCATCATCTCGGCCGCCACCTCGGTCGGCAAGAACGTCCTGCCGCGCGTCGCAGCCCTTCTCGACGTCGCCCAGATCTCGGAAATCATCGAAGTCGTCTCGGCCGACACCTTCAAGCGGCCGATCTATGCCGGCAACGCCATTCAGACGGTGCAGTCGACCGACGCCAAGAAGGTGATCACGGTGCGCACTGCATCCTTCGGTTCTGCCGCAGAAGGCGGATCGGCTTCGGTCGAGGCGATCCCCGCCGTGTCCGATCCGGGTCTGTCGACCTTCGTCAACGATGCGGTGTCGACCTCCGACCGTCCGGAACTGACATCCGCCAAGATCATCATCTCCGGTGGCCGTGCGCTCGGTTCAGCCGAAAAGTTTAAGGAAGTCATCCTGCCGGTCGCCGATAAGCTCGGTGCTGCCGTCGGCGCATCGCGCGCTGCCGTCGATGCAGGTTACGCTCCGAACGACTGGCAGGTCGGACAGACCGGCAAGGTCGTCGCTCCGCAGCTCTACATCGCCTGCGGCATTTCGGGTGCGATCCAGCATCTCGCCGGCATGAAAGACTCGAAGGTCATCGTCGCCATCAACAAGGACGAGGAAGCGCCGATCTTCCAGGTCGCCGACTATGGCCTCGTGGCAGATCTCTTCGAGGTGCTGCCTGAGCTACAAAAGGCCATCTAACGCGATAGCCGAATTTTTACGCGCCGGGAATTGGGATTCAGATCCTTATCGAAGCGGCGGGAAACGATAGCGATATACAGAGGGATGGATGACGGATATGAATGAAATGACAGGGCAAGAAGATATCTACGATGCCGTAATTATCGGCTCAGGACCATCGGGGGCCATAACCGCTCACACCCTCGCGCTTGCAGGACTCCGTGTCGTATGTTTGGAACAGGGCGACTACGCGCTCCCTTCCGATTATGCCGCGAACTTCGATATGTGGGAGCTCGTGGCCCGGGGGCATTGGCAAGCAGAACCCAATCGTCGGCGCAATCCCGCAGATTATCCCTTGGATGTTTCCGACACAGACTTGGCGCCTTCGATGTACAGCGCGGTTGGAGGATCGACCATCCACTTCAGCGCTTTGTGGTCTCGCCTAGCACCTTCCGACTTCCGTGTACGCACAACGGATGGCGTGGCTGACGATTGGCCTATCAGCTACGCCGAATTGGCCCCCTTCTATGATGAAGTCGACGACTTCATCGGAGTTTCCGGGCTTGAGGGAGATCCTGCCTATCCCGAGGGTTATGCTCCAAAAATGCCGCCGATGCCCCTTGGCAAACATGGCATGAAGGCCGCGCAATCGATGAACGCTCTTGGCTGGCACTGGTGGCCCCATTCAAATGCGATACCAAGCCAGAAGATAGGGTCCCTTGCAGCATGCGCACGATGGGCCACATGTACGCAGGGCTGTCCAGAGGGAGCCAAAGCTTCTTTTGACCTAGCCTATTGGCCCGCGGCGATTAAAGCCGGAGCGAAATTGATTACCGGCGCAAGGGTGTCGAAAATAACGACGGACGAGAACGGCCGGGCCTCGGGTGCAAGCTGGATCTCGAATGGCACTAGCTATCACACATCAGCGAAAACAGTCGTTGTTTGCGCGAATGGTATTGGCACCCCCCGGCTTCTTCTGCTTTCGCCAAGCGACAGACATCCCTTGGGGCTGGCCAATTCCTCTGGTTTAGTGGGTAAGAACCTGATGCTGCACCCCAATTGCGCGGTCATCGGCTATTATGACGATGAACTGGAGTCCTGGCGCGGTCCGGCCGGATCCGCGGCAAGTTCGATGCAGTTTTACGAAACCGATCTCTCGCGGGGGTTTGTTCGCGGTTCGAAATTGCACGCCTGTCCCACGCCGGGCCTACTATTCAACGGCGTAGACCCACACAGGTTGTTAGCGTTTGATGAGCTCTGGGGCAAGAGTTTCCATCGCGTCATCAGGGATGCACGCAACGCGATATTCTGGGCAGCCAACATTGACGACCTGCCCGAAGAAACGAACACCGTGACGCTTGATCCTATTTTGACAGATGGCGATGGCATCCCGGCACCGAAGATCAGTTATCGCTACAGTGAGAATACGCTGAAGATCAGGGACTTCACGGTTAAAAGGCTCAGTGAAATCCATGCGGCAGCTGGCGCGAAGAAGACAATCGAGATCGCCGATCTCCAGGGCGAGCCGGGGCACCTGCTTGGAACAGCAAGAATGGGAAAAGACCCAAAATCGTCTGTTGTAGACGAATACGGTCGCAGCCACGACGTTCCGAACTTGGTCATTTCCGATGGGAGCATTTTTGTCACCGGCGGAGCCGCGAACCCAACCAGTACAATAGCCGCGCTTGCACTCCGGAATGCCAAAGAACTCGTTCGCAACCTCAAAGGTGGTGCTTCACAATGACGAACAGCGGTAAGTTGAACAGCGACAAGCGCCTGTCTGTTTCCAGGCCCGCCTCCGCTCCGCCACGAGCGTTCACGCAACGGGAACTGCAGACGTTGCGCATCATCGCGGATACCTTAATTCCACAAGAAGGTGATTTTCGCTCTGGCAGTTCCGTTGCCGAATTCAACGAACTCGTGACGAAGGCCGCTGCGATACTCGACAAACACTTCGAAATGCTGACAGCTCTTCTAGAGGTGTTGGGCTTCACGCCTGCGACAGAGATGTGGGCCAGGCTGAGAAGGCTGGCGGACGAGGACGGAGATGGATTTTATATTCTCTCCACCTTGATCGTCGGTGCGTACATCTATTCCGATGAAATGAAGGCAGAACTGAATTATCCGGTTCCTCATCGCAATCCACCAGGTTTATTTGATGCCGCAGACGAACTCTCAAATGGAATTCTCGATCCAGTCATAGAGCGCGGCCCGATCTATAGAATGGTTAAATGATCACTATGACTGAAGCGGCTTGCCCGGCTTAAACCGGCACCTGTGCTCCATAATGAACGTTGAGTAAAGCAGTGCGCGAAAGCATGGAATTCGACGTCGTAATCGTCGGCGGTGGACCTGCCGGTCTGTCTGCGGCGATCCGCCTGAAGCAGGTCAATCCGGAACTATCGGTCGTCGTGTTGGAGAAGGGTTCCGAAGTCGGCGCCCATATCCTCTCTGGCGCGGTGGTCGATCCGATCGGTATCAACCGCCTGCTGCCCGGCTGGCGCGCGGAGGCTGACCACCCCTTCAAGACCGAGGTCAATGCCGATCACTTCCTGCTGCTCGGCCCCGCCGGCTCGCTGCGTCTGCCGAACTTCATAATGCCGCCGCTCATGAACAATCACGGCAACTACATCGTCTCGCTCGGCAACGTCTGTCGCTGGCTGGCCGAGAAGGCGGAAGCGCTCGGCGTCGAGATCTATCCCGGCTTTGCCGCAACCGAAGTGCTCTATAATGACAAAGGCGCCGTCATCGGTGTGGCCACCGGCGACATGGGGATCGAGAAGAACGGCGAGCCCGGCCCGAACTATACGCGCGGCATGGAACTGCTCGGCAAATATGTGCTGATCGGCGAGGGCGTGCGCGGCTCGCTCGCCAAGGAGCTCATTGCCAAATTCGACCTCTCGAAAGATCGCGAGCCGCAGAAATTCGGCATCGGCATCAAGGAGCTCTGGCAGGTCAAGCCGGAGAACCACAAAAGGGGTCTGGTGCAGCACTCCTTCGGCTGGCCGCTCGGCTTCAAGACCGGTGGAGGCTCATTCCTTTATCATCTGGAAGACAATCTGGTCGCCGTCGGCTTCGTGGTGCACCTGAACTACAAGAACCCCTATCTCTATCCCTTCGAGGAATTCCAGCGCTTCAAGACGCATCCGGCGATCCGCGGCACCTTCGAGGGCGGCAAGCGCATCTCTTACGGTGCACGCGCCATCACCGAGGGTGGTTATCAGTCGGTGCCGAAGCTGACCTTCCCGGGCGGCGCGCTGATCGGCTGTTCGGCCGGTTTCGTCAATGTGCCGCGCATCAAGGGCAGCCACAATGCGGTGCTGTCGGGCATGCTGGCAGCCGACAAGATCGCCGCGGCGGTCGCCGCGGGCCGCGCCAATGACGAAGTGATCGAGATCGAGACCGAATGGCGCCAGACGGATATCGGCAAGGACCTGAAGCGGGTGCGCAATGTCAAGCCGCTGTGGTCGAAGTTCGGCACGCTGGTCGGTGTCGGCCTTGGCGGTCTGGACATGTGGACGAACCAGCTGTTCGGTTTCTCCATTTTCGGCACGCTGAAGCACGGCAAGACGGATGCCCAATCTCTCGAGCCCGCGTCCAAGCACGAGAAGATTAACTATCCGAAGCCGGATGGCGTCCTGACCTTCGATCGGCTGTCCTCGGTGTTCCTGTCGAACACCAACCACGAGGAAGACCAGCCGGTGCATCTCAAGGTCAAGGACATGGCGTTGCAGATATCGTCGGAGCACGACATTTTTGCCGGCCCCTCGACGCGCTACTGTCCGGCAGGCGTCTATGAATGGGTGGAGAAGGATGGCAAGGAGACCTATGTCATCAACGCCCAGAACTGCGTCCACTGCAAGACCTGCGACATCAAGGACCCCAACCAGAACATCAACTGGGTGCCTCCACAGGGTGGCGAAGGGCCTGTCTATCCGAATATGTGAGGTGCTGCGCGGACTTCCCTGGCAGATTTGCTGATGTAAAAATTTCCACTAACCCACTGACGCAAGAGATCAAGCACGTACTTATTGAGACTGCCTTTCTGCCGAAGGCAAAGCGGCAAACCTCGATGGGAGTGTTGCCAGTCGAAAATGCGAGGCGTCGCGACGGACGCCTCTTCGCAATTACCGGGGCCACGAATGCAGCAACTACTTCGCAGCGTCCGAAAGCCATTCAAGAGCACCGGCTTCTGCAGGGAATAGCCAACCGATCACCAAAATAATCCAAAACTTCCGTGTTTCTGTCCATTGCTTCGACATCGCGATCCTTTCAACCTGCTTGCAGATAAATCGAAGGTGGAGAGCCATGATGAGCACGCTGATCTACATGACGGATATCTCGAATATCGTTTTATCCCTTGGAGAGAGTGTACGGAGCTATTTGTATCAACTAGGAAGAGACAGCAAGCGCAACGGTTGAGTACTGTTTCTCGACGTGGCCTGCTGCAGGCGACGCATGAGGCCGCGGCTTTCGCCGGCTGTATACACAGCCATACTGGCTTGACCCTGCGCGAACACCCGATCGCTTTCTTGCGCAAGGATCTCGCCGCTCGAAGCCTCGTCACCTGCGGTGAAGCCATGTCTGCCCGCGATGGCCGGTGGTTGATGACCGGGGGCCTCGTTCGGGTCCGTCAAATGCCAGGATCGGCAAAAGGCGTGATGTTCCTGACGATCGAGGACGAGACCGGTCCGGCAAACGTCGTCGTCTGGCCGAAGCTGCGCGCGACGCCGACGCGTTGTGCTCGGATCAAGCATGATGGCGACCAACGGCCGCATCCAGCGGGAAGGGGACGTCGTGCACCTCATCGCCCAGCAACTGTTCGATCTCTCGGGCGACCTATCCGCCTTGGCGGATCGTGATGGGAGTTCAAACTGCCGACGGGCCGGGGCGACGAGTTCGCCCACGGATCGCCGGGAAGTCCGGATTCGCGGTATCGAGCGCCGGCGGTCCAGCCAAGGGATATTTTCGTTCCCGCCCTTTCTATCGATATGCTGAAGGTGAAGATTCGGAATTTTCACTGATGATTTCAGAATGATTGCTTGTTCAAAGGACGCACTCCTTGACCGGAATCGGACCGCGGCACCCCTCATCCTACAAAGGCAGTGATTTAAAGAAGTTCCATAATTACTATTACGTGCGATTCACTAAGTCATTAAAATATAAGACATTTATCCGTACTGCTGGTGCTGTTTGCTACCCACATCTCGGCAAAACTTGGTGCACTTGGACTAGGTTCTCCAAAAACCTTACTCAGCGAGCGGAAGCACGTATCTGGTCACCACAGCCGCACCATCCTCAAGAGATATTTCAATGACCTCATTGACCAGATTGTCCGTGGCCGCCAGTTCATCGACTATAGCGCTGAACAGCTCGCGCTGCCTTGCAGGAAGGACCTGCGGCACGATTATGACAAGGCCGGCGTGCAATTCTTCCTTCGCGTAGAGCTTCCGAAAATCCCGTGCGTTATTGGTCACAAACGTGAAATCGCCCTCAACGATGCGAGGCATAAGATCCCAGTCAGTTTCGCCGCTCAGTCCCAGCCAGTTCACATGGGAACACTCGTGGCCAAGATCTTGCGCGACGGCCACGAGTGAGGTGTGAAGGCATTCATCAATCAAGAATTTCAAGAAGAGACGCCCGACGATTTTGGCTTCGGATCCCCTTTGAGCGAAAGGCGCTTCGTCGATTTTACTGTCAGTCCCTGGTCCGAAAGTTTCTTGGGCCGCCCACGTGAAGGATGGGCGGCGGTCCAAATCTCGGCGAGTTCCACCATATGTGAGGTAATGGAAGGATAGCCCTCAAGGATCTCCTCGGTCGTAGCCCCTTGCTCTTTCATCGAGGCAATCATGCGGACCGGTACGCGCGTTCCTGTGAATACGGGATCACCGCCGACTATACCTTTGACGCTCTGGATGATGGTTTCGGCTTCCCTAAGGGCGTCCGCGCGAGCGGAAAGCTGCTCCCTCGCCCTTGCGACGTCGACGATCAGATAATCGTCCGCTCTCACGGTCGGCGCCATCGGATTGTCCTTGATGGCTTGGAACAGTCGCTTGCGGCGTTCGGCGCTAAGGATTGAGCCAACTCCATACCACAACTTCAGACGAAGAAGATCATCATCGGTCAGCGCACGCCCACGATGGCTCGCAAGCCCGGTATCTATAATTCGCTTATCGATAGCGTTATGCACCGATTTGAGCCCGACCTGACTCACCGCAGCCGCCTCGGCAGGCGTATATTCTCGAAGGGTGGCACTCATAATCATTCTCCTTGTGGAGAACATATAATGTGCTTAGGCATGATTGTAAAGATTATAGTGATCCCTCTGCCTCGCCGTCCTCACCTAGGGCACGCAGAGAGGCGAGGCACCCGGTCGGACTTTTGGATAAGTTTCACGATATTCTCCTTCTGTGGATGATCCTCTACACGGGCTTTTCGCAAACTTTTTTGATGCCCCCATAACGTAGAAATTTCCTCCTACGGGTTTTGAATTTGACGGATGTTTTCGGAAATGGAGGCGCCCTCGGCGCACGAATGACCGGTCAGCAGCGTTGGTGCATCGGTCGCTGAAAGAACGATTTCTGTCTTTGATGCTCTGGCTACGCGGTGACGGTTTTATAGCGGACGGATTTCGGGCGTGCGCATGCCAGCATTCGATTGAGGACGGCACAGCCTATGGAGACTTTGCTGCGCTCCGAATGAGCGCGCCCGCAACCTGTATCCGATGATCGATTTGTAGCGACCGATTGCGGTCTCGACCAGAGATCGTTTCCCGTAGCCGGTCGCAGCCTGCCACTTCATCCGGCCATCGGTGTTGATCGCCGCGATGTGGCGGTCTCGTTGGCTCAAGGGATCGGCATCTGGCCCTTTCACCGCGTTTGCGCGTGGCGGAATGACCACCATAGCACCGGCACTATGCCAGGTCACGGCGTCATAAGTTGGACTGCCGTCATAGGCGCCGTCGGCCGTGAACTGTCCGGTCGGCGCATCGATCTGGTCAAGCAGCGCCTCCACCTGCGAGGCGTCGCCGGCATCTTGGTCGGTCATGACGTGGGCGATGATGTCGCCGCTGCCGGCATCCAGAGCCAGGTGCAATTTTCGCCAGTTCCGACGTGATTTGGCACCGTGTTTCTCCTCCAGCCATTTGCCCGCACCGTAGATTTCCAACCCTGTGCTGTCGATGAGGACGTGGACATGTCCCTTTCCCCGAGCTTGGTGCTGTCGCCGCCCGTCCGGCAATCGCCGTTTGCTTGCCCGACGGCTCAGGGTCGTATGATCGGGAACGGCGAGATCCAGTCCCATCAGGGTCAGCACTGAAGTCAAAAAGCCCTCCGTCTGGCGCAGCCGCAGGCCGAACACCAGTCCCAGCGTCAGGGCAGTTTCAATCGCCAGATCGGAATAACGCGGCTGTCCACCGCGCGTTGTCCGCTTCGGCGCCTGCCAGGACGACAGCGCCTCCGGCGTCATCCAAAGCATCAGGCTGCCACGTCGGCGAAGACCAGCCTCATACTCTGCCCAGTTCGTGACCTGGAACTTCATCTTGCCAATACGATGGCGGCGGGAGGCGTCGTGCTTGAAAGGCATCGTGGCGGAGACCGGTTATTGAGCTGGCCACCGCACCTAACCCACCGCGATTAACGATCCGCGCACCAACGTCCCTCGGCTACAAAACGCCAGCCGAAGTGTTCATGGCGCATTTGCACGAAGAGGGCTGATCCCCTACCCTAAACGCCGGCATGATGCACTTGGGTGAGCTTCTCCATTTGGTTTGCAATAACAAAGTCTAGTGGTGCACAATGACCTGTCCCAACTGACCACCGAAGGGAGTGACCAAATGCAGCATTGGTTGGACAGACTGACTGATCTCTCGGCGATCAGGGGTGACGAGAAAATCCTCAAGCAAGCCTTGGCACACCTTACGAAACAAGCCGGCTTCCAAGGCTACGCCTATCTACACATCCAGCCCGGTCACACGATTGCTGCGTCCAACTATCATCCCGAATGGCGAGAGACTTATTTCCAACGGAATTTAGCGGCCATCGATCCGGTCGTTAGACGCGCCAAGTCCTTCAAACAGCTCTTCACCTGGAGCGGCGAACAGAACAGACACCGCCTGTCCAAAGCTGAGCGGGCGTTTTACGCCGAGGCCGCCGACTTCGGCATTCGCTCCGGCATCACCATTCCCGTCAAGGCAGCAAACGGATCTACGTCAATGTTCACGCTTGCCTCCGAAAAAACCATGATCGAGCTTGAACGTGATATCGATGCTGTGGCCGCCGCCGCAGCTGTGGGGCAACTCCATGCCCGTATGTCTTTCCTGCCCTTGACGCCGAGTGAACAGCACCCAGCCTGGCTGGATCCCAAGGAAGCCGCCTATCTCCATTGGATTTCCGTCGGTAAAACGATGGACGAAGCCGCCGATCTGGAGGGTGTCAAATACAACTCCGTCAAAAGCAAGCTCGAAGAAGCCAGGAAGCGGTTTCAGATTCACACCATGCCGCACCTGGTTGCACTGGCCATTCGGGCAGGGCTCATCTGAGCGAACGCATCAATTGACGGATACGTTTGGGATATAACCCAGAACTCCAACCAGCGTATTCAGCGCGTTCATCTGCGCGTGCATCGCGATCATAGCCTCCACGTATTCGAGGTGCTGCTCGCCTCCAACAGCTTTTCCCGTTTTATGGTCTGCTGGCAATGCCTGGAATAACTGATCAGCCTTGTCCACGAGTAGCCTGTGGAGCCGGACGGCATTGATCGTTAAAGTCTCGATATCTGCGGTATCCAGGCCCCGGGTAAGCCCGATCACCGGGCGCAGTTCACTGCTATCCGACACTGTCGCGTCACTCAAATTCATTACCAATCCTCCCGACGTTTCGTCTGCGGTCCGCCCCGCAAATGTCTGTCCATGATCCCCAACCGGGGTTGAAACCTCCACCCGGAGCCCTGTAACCTTTGGCACCGAAGCGCCCGGACATACATCAAATCAAAACGATGTGACATCTCTCACAGATGCCCCTCACCTATCCACTCATTCTTGTGAAGCAAACACCTGGCTCAGATAAATTCCATTCTGCCACATGAGCATACGGGGCTCGCTAGCTCATGAATCATGCTTTGACGTCCGGGGATCACTGCCCCCTTCCGCAGCAAGAGTGGAGAGCATGAGAGCGGTCTCGTAGGATTTCTCGAACGCCGGAACCGGCAGGAATTCGAAGCGCGAATGGAAATTATAGGCGCCAGTAAAGAAATTCGGGGTCGGTAGACCTCGGGCAGACAGGGCGGCCCCGTCGGTTCCGCCACGCATCGGAGTGAGCTTTTTTTCGATCCCAAGCCGACCCAGGGCGTTGAACAGCAGCTCGGCCGAGCGGTTGTCCTTCTGAAGGTAGTCGCCGATATTATGATAGGTGTCGGTCACGCTGTACTGCACCGATCCTGAACGGTATTGCGAGGCGATCCGTTCCACGACATCACCGATACGCTGTTTCCGCTGCTCGAATTTGACCTTGTCGAAGTCACGGATCATGACCTTGAGCCGGGCCTCGCTGTCGTTCGCAACAAGGTCCTTGAACCAGAAATAGCCTTCGCGTTTCTCCGTGCGTTCCGGTGTTTCGTTGCGGTCAAAATGGGAAATGAAGTCGAGCGCCATCAGCAGCGGGTTGACCAGCACGCCCTTTGCCGACATCGGATGAGCACTGACGCCGGTAAAGACGATCTCACCGGATGCGGCGTTGAAATTCTCCACGACGACCTCGCCAAGCTCACAGCAGTCGACGGTATAGGCGAAGTCGCACGGGAAGCGGCTCAGATCGAGCGCCTTGGCGCCGCGTAGTCCGATTTCCTCGTCCGGAACGAAGGCGACGAAAATGTCGCCGTGAGGCCGCGACGGCTCAAGCCTGGTAAGGAGTGTCATGATGACCGCGATGGCTGCCTTGTTGTCTGCTCCGAGCACGCTCGTTCCGTCGCCGACAATAATGTCCTCGCCCCGCCAGCCGTGGATTTCCGGATGGTCTGAGATCCGCAACCATATGTCTTTCTCCGGATTGAGGCACAGATCCAGCCCCTCGAAGCGTTTGATTTGAGGCCGGATTACCGGAGAGAGGCCGACATCGACCGTATCGAGATGCGCGATGAAACCGATGCGCGGGGCGCCCGGGCTATTGCCGCGCTTTACGCCCGTCACGATCGCATGCTCGTCGACCACGACGTCATCAACGCCGAGACCACGCATCTCCTCCGCCAGCAGCCTGGCGAGTTCAACCTGCCCCGGAGAAGATGGCAAATGCGTGGAAGCGGCATTACTCTGGCTTTCTATGGCAACGTAGCGGAAAAATCGGCCGATAAGCTCGTCGCGAACGCCCATCGTTTCTTGTTCAGTCGAATACATTCAATTCCCTCATAGGCGATGAATGATTATGCTCTTGGGTGGCGATGCCCGGTAAGTATCCGATGGCTGTCATCCGTCCCCTCACCTCCAGATCACAGGAGCGTCCAAAGCCCGGAACCACATACCGATCAGGCCGAAAAATTAGATGCGAAGAATACCTATCCCGCCTTCCAATTCGATCTGTACGCCCAGACTTGCCGATTGCTCCTTGAATCGTCGCAGGATTCTTTCGGCGCTGCCTCCCGTCGCGAGGTGTGGAACCAATCGGCTTTCGAGCAAGCGATCCTTCAATCCGTATTCTCCGCCGATCACGATAGGATAGAAGCTGATGTCGATCAGATCGTTATCCTGCCCGTAAGAGCACACACCGACAACGCTCTCCCAGACCTCAGGCGCTCGCCATGACGATTTTTCCGACCTGACATGGAAGATGAAGTTGCCGAGGCTGTAAAAAATCGGACGGCGACGATAGATTTCCATGGGCTGTAGGACCGGAGCGCCGTGGCTGACGAACATCGCCGCACCTGCGTCGATGCATTGTCTTGCAACGCCGCCGACCCACTCCGGTACCTCGTACCAGTCAGATGCCCAGTGGTGATGGTGCAGATAGGCTATGACGAGGCAGCCATCCCTGGCAGAGGAAGCAATTGCCTCGAGGTTCCGAGTAATATCGTACTCGTCAATTTTGACGCTCCTGCCGAATATCTCCGATCGTTTGAAGATTGTGCGAGCGATACCAATCTCCTCATGCGGATCAACATACGAAGGGTCGTCGGGCTGGCTGTCATTGGTGAGGTCAATCGCGGTGTAGCCAACACTCTCCCGAATGGAGCGAAGCTGCCCGAAGGCTGCGTCATCAACCTTGATGACCTGCGAAAGACGCAGCCGGTTCACGCCGGGGCGCGCAGGGCGGCCTATGTCTGCATTCGCTGCATACATGAAGTCGGGACCCGGCCCCCCGTCCATCGCAACGATGGCGACACGTCGTCCGCCGATTGTTCCGGTGCCTGCCTGCGAAGCCTCGAATTGGTTGCGGCCGAGGCCGGCATGGAGGAAACCTCGCTTCTCGACCTCTTCCAGGGTCGAGAGCACACCGGACGGGCCAAGATCAAACGCATGATTGTTCGAGAGCGAAAGTGCCCGAAACCCGGTCGCCTGAAGCGCATCCAGGACGACAGGATCGCTACAGCCGAAGAATGATCCCTTGAGCGGCCATCCACCATGGCTTCCAAGGATCGTTCCCTCAAAATTGGTGAACGAAAGATCCGCGCGGTTAAGCAGGGTCTGTACCTCCTGAAACGCCGGAGCACGGATAGCACGGATGTCGTATTTTATAAGGGATTGGCCCGTGACGGCCAATGTGAACCTGTCATTCATATGTCACCTTTTGTGGCTGCAAGACACCACCAATGTCTGAGAAACGGATGTGGAACACCGGGCCGCTGGCGCGGGGCTGCGGCCCGGCAGCACTCAGCACGTGAACCGGAGGGGCCGGGCGTCGATGAGGGTGCGCGTGTATGGATTTTGCGATTGCGAGAAGATGAAGTCGGAGGACCCGAAATCCTCGACCCGGCCGTCCTTCAAAATATATACGAAACTGCAGAGCTGCTGCACGACGGCAAGGTCATGGGAGATGAAGATCATCGTCATATCCCTCTCGGCGATGCTGTCTTTGAGAAGCGTGACGATTTCGGCCTGTACGGACACATCGAGCGCGGAGGTCGGCTCGTCGGCGACTATTATCTCAGGCCTCGCGAGCAGCGCCCGTGCGATGCAAACGCGCTGCTTCTGGCCGCCCGACAGTTGGTGTGGATAACGGGCGAGCAAGTTCCGGGAGAGACCAAGCTGATCCGTCATCGTCCCGACGTCCGCGGGTTCTTCACCAGAACACATATCCACGCCAAAGCGGATGCTTTCATGCAATGTCTCGCCGACGGTCATCCTGGGATCGAGCGAAACAGAGGGATCCTGAAAAACCATCTGCACACGGCCCAGTAGACCATTGCTACGGCCACTCTTTGAAACATCGAACTCGTTTCCGCCAATCGTCACCCGTCCCACTGAGGCCATGTCCAGTCCGGCGATGATCCGGCCGAACGTCGTCTTTCCGCTTCCACTCTCTCCGACAATGCCGGTGATCTCGCCGCGCGGCAGCCGTATGCTTGCGTCCCGCAACGCAAACTTTGCCGCGTTCCGGCCAAGGCTCCATGAGAACCCTTGTGGGGAGAAAGTTTTCGAAACACCCTCTGCGACGAGAAGAACCTTGGCGCCCTCTCCGCAATCGGAGGACATGGTCCGGCTGCCATTGGTTCCTGGCTCTACTGCAGCCGCCGATATCCGCAGCCGCGGAACTGCGGCAAGCAGGCTGCGGGTGTAGTCGTTTTCGGGCGCATCGAGAATGATCGCGGTGCGGTCCTGTTCCACCACCTGGCCCTTTCGCATGACGAGAACCCGATCGGTTATCTCGGACACCACACCCATGTCGTGGGTGACCAACATAATGGAGACGCCCGTCTCGTCGACGAGGGTTCGAAGGAGCTTGAGGATCTGCTTTTGGACCGTAGCATCCAGCGCTGAGGTCGGCTCGTCAGCGATGATGATGTCGGGAGATCCCGCCAGCGCGATCGCGATGACCACCCGTTGCCGTTGCCCTCCAGAGAATTGGTGAGGATAATTACTGTATCGCTGCCGCGGCTCCGGAATTCCGACGCGATCAAGGAGGTCAAGAGCACGTAGACGGGCGGTACGCCTCGAAAGTGAGCCGTCGAACGCCAGAATTGTCTCCTCTACCTGTGCGCCGACGCTCATCAAGGGATCGAGCGAGGCGGTATGGTCCTGGAAGATGGCGGATATCCGGCGTCCTCGGATGGCGCCCTCCCCCTTTTTCCTGCCGTCGATCGGTTTGCCGTCAAATTCGATCGTACCCGACATCACCTCAAACTCAGGCGCAAGCAAGCCGAGGACGGCATTGCCCAATGTTGACTTTCCGGCCCCCGATTCACCGATGACGCCGAGGATCTCGCCGCGTCCGAGCTCGAAACTCACGTCGGTGAGGATCGTCAACGGTCCGGACGCCGAACGATGGCGAAGGCTAAAGTTCTTCACCTGAAGCAGAGGCGTTCTTCCAGTGTTTTGAGTCATACCGGACGGCTCCTTGGATCGAGACGGCGTCGGACATCTTCACCGACGAGATTGATGCTTGCGATCAGCCCAAAGAGAGCCAAGCCAGGAAAAAGGCTGATCCAGTATTGGCCGGTCAGAAGGTACTGGAACCCGTTTGCGACTGTGGAGCCCAGTGACGGCTTGTCGATCGGAACGCCGAGGCCAAGAAAGGACAGGGTCGCTTCGAGTGCAACGGCATGGCCGACCTCGATCGGGATCAAGGTCACGGCCGGCGCGATGCTGTTAGGAAGCAGGTGGCGAAAGATGATCCTGGAGGTCGGCAACCGCATGAGCCGGGCCGCATCCATGTAGGATTTGTTCGTCTCACTGAGTGCCACGCTGCGCGCCAACCGGGCATAACTTGCCCACTGGGCGATAATCAGCGCCAGAATGATCCGGTCAATTCCAGGCCCGAGGGTGACGATCGCGATCAAGGCGATCAGGATCGTCGGCAGGCTGAGCTGTAGGTCGACGAGCCGCATGATCACGATGTCGGCCCACCTGCCGAAATAGGCAGCGCTAACACCCGCCGTTAGCCCGATCAGGGCGGCGACCGCTGCGCTTGTGACTGACACCACGAGGCTGATGCGCAAGCCGTAGAGGATACAGCTGACGATATCCCTGCCGAGCCCGTCCGTTCCGAACAGGTAAAGATAGCCGCCGCTGCCCCACGTACCCGGAGGAGAGGATGCCTCCCACCCGTAGATTTGCAGGGGGTCGTATGGGTTTTGCGGCGCGATCGCCGGTGCGGCAAGGGCAAGCAGGATGTAGGCCACAAGCAGGATTTTGGACGGGGTCAGCGTTTGCCATTGAGGACGCCGGTTCAACGCCCGGAGAATGTGAGCTTTCATGGCAGTTCCCTTTATGAAGACAGGCGCACGCGCGGGTCGAGCACGGCATGGAAGAGATCGACAAAGGCATTGAGGGCGACGACGGCGACCGAGATGAAGGTCAGTGTCGCCATCACCACCGGCCGGTCGAGGAGCTGGATGGAGTCGATCAGGAGCTTGCCGACGCCCGGCCACGAGAAAATCGATTCCACCACCACCGCAAAGGCGAGCATGCCGCCGAATTGCAGGCCGATGATCGTCATGATCGGCACGCTGATGTTCGGTAGAGTGTGGCGAAGCAGGATCCTTCGTGGGGAAAGCCCTTTCGCGCGGCAAAACCTCGTAAAGTCCAGGCTCTCGACTTCGATCGTGCCGGATCGCGAAAGCCGCGCGATCAGCGCGATGTTCGGTATTGCCAGCGCAAGCGCCGGAAGAACCGTGTGCCAGAGGCCGTCCCGGGTCAGGACGCTCCACTCCTGGCCCATGAAGCTCGCCGTCGCGCCCCTGCCCCCGGATGGAAACCAGCCTGTTAGGACGGCGCCGATGAGAATCAGCATCATGCTCAGCCAGAATGACGGGACGCTGAGTGCGAACACGCTCGATCTGAGCACGCTCCGGTCGAGCAGTGTTCCCCTCCTCCGGCCGGCCAGGAGCCCCACTCCTGTTCCGGCCGGAGCCGCGATGAGCATCGCGATACATGCGAGTTCAAGCGTCGCGGGAAGCTTGCTCATCACCAGCTCCAGAGCCGGCAGATGATAGATGTATGAGGTTCCGAAGTTTCCATGGACGACGTTGTCGATGAAAAGGAAGTACTGGCGCCAGATCGGTTGATCCAGTCCCAGCGCGACCGTCGCGCGCTGGATATCCTCAGGCGTGGCGGTTTCGATGTTGACGATGTTGAAGACCGGATTGCCGATGCTGTGAATGCCGATAAAACCGATCAACGACATGGCAAGGAGGAGAAGGAAGGCTTGGCCCAGTCTTCCGAATGCTGCTGAAATCAAGGCCATGGTTCTCACTCCGTCGTTGGAAGCGTCTGCATCGCGGTCGTCCAGCCGCGGGGATGCATCACATAGGAGCCAATCCGCGGGCCGAAGCCGACGATGTGATGGAAGTGATAGAGGGGAATGATCGGCTGGTCGGCCATCACGAAATCCGTCGCTTCGGCAAGCGCCTTGTTCCGCTCCGGGCCTTCCTGGATGCTTTCCGCCTTTGCAAGCATCGCGTCGAAGGCCTGGTTCCGATAATGCCCGAAGTTCAAGGCTCCGGTTCCCCGTTCGGGATTTGGCGAGGCCAGGAGAGCATGGAGAATGATGTCGACCGTCTCGCCGGATGTGCCGCCGTACCAGGCGGCAAAGTCGCCGCTAGCGCGCTTGGTGTTGAAGACCGAGAACGGAAAGGCGGTGGGCTGGACGGCGACCCCGATGCGCGCCCAGCTTTGCGCGATCGCCTGGAGGCTCTCACCGTCGCCGGGATAGCGACCGGAGGGTCCGGCGAGAACCACGTTGAAGCCGTTCGGAAAGCCTGCCTTTGTGAGGAGCGCCTTCGCTTCGTCGTAATTCGGATCCTCCGGCTTCAGATTGGACGAAGCGCCCGGCAGACCGCCCGGGAAAACCTGTATCGCGGCCGTACCGTAACCGGCAAGGATCTTGTCGACCATAATTCCGCGATCCGTCGCCATCGCAAGCGCACGCCGCACTAAGGGGTTCTTGAAGGGGTTGGGGATCTGCTCGCCGGATTTGCTCGTCACGCCGGGAAGTGTCTCTCTTTCCACGTCGAACTGCAGGAAATTGACACGCGCCGCAGTGACGCTCTCGATCCTCGCGCCCCGCTGTTTGAGCGAGGCCACGTCGCGTGCCGGAATGGCGTCCGCAACGTCGACATCCCCGGTGGCCAAAGCCGCCACCCGCGCCGCAGGATTCTCGATGATCCGGAACGTCACCTCGGACCAAGCGGGTCTGCCGCCCCAATAGTCGTCGTTCCTCGTAAGCTTCAGCATCTCACCGGAACTCCAGCTCTCGAACTTATAAGGCCCGGTGCCGACGGGAGGGCTTCCGGCATTGAGCTCCTCCGTGGCTTGGAACCCCTGCCCCGGTCGATGCATCACGAAGATCGAGGAAAAGGCCAGCGGCAGGTTGGGGACATTGCCGTTCGTATCGATGACAACGGTGAGAGGATCGGGCGCCGAGACCGCCTTGATCTCGCTTACATAGGAACGAAAGCCACCGCTTGGCGAGTTCAGGAAATCCCTGATGCGCGCGATCGTGTAGGCGACATCGTCTGCGGTGAAGGGCGAGCCGTCATGAAAGCGGACGTTTTCCCGCAGCTTGAATTGCCATTGCGTGCCGGATGTCGCGCGCCAGGAGACGGCAAGGCCCGGCTTCAGATCGAGACGCTCATCCTGATAGACGAGCCGCTCGTAGATGTGGGAGAGCAGCGAGGTGTTTTCGTTGAGATTGGCGTAATGCGGGTCGAGCGTCATCAGCTTGTAGGAGGTCGCGATGCGAAGCTCCTGTGCCTGGGCCGGCCCCGAAAGAATGCTCCAGAACGCAAGCGAGATCAGCAAGGCCGACAGAAGAAGCGGACGAAATGAATTTTCTTGTTTCATTATCGAGTTCCCAATTTTTTTGATTTTTGGCACAGCCAGCACCGCCGCGGCGGAAGGCGTTCCACCACGCGTTCATCACTGGAGCGAAGTCCTCAGAAATCCGGCATCGCGGATGCCAGTTGACCCAAGCGCAACTCGGACTGAAAGCTGGTGTTGATCGCTCCTACGTCGCTGCGCCGGACTGCGAGAAGGACATTTCCACATCGATCTTCAGCAGATCGGCTATGACGGAACGGATTTGCGGCCAAGGATACTCATCGCTGATGAGCGAGGGTTGCCACTTTGTGACGACGGCATGGAGTTTCGCGGTTGCGCCGGTGATCGATTCCGCCGGCGTATCCCACAGGGTTTCCGCCATCTCTCCCTCGAGGGCAAATGCATGGCGCTCTTCTTGGAGAGCCTCGCTGTATCCGACTTCGTCGGCAGCCTTTCCGGCTTCGGAAGCTTGCAGCGGTGAGCCCACAATCGAAAGGAGCTTGGTTTCCAGGCCCTGCTGTCGCAAGCATGATTCGATCACATGTTGCCGGGCCGCACACCATTCATGCCATATCGTGAACGCGAGATCGCCTTTGCAAGCCTCCAGCGGCCCGGTGAGTGAGGCTGCAAGCTCCGGATATGTGGGTAAAGACGCCGCCACGAAGGAATGGAATTCTCCCCGGGTGACCGGAGGCAAAGTTCTGCTATTGTCGGAATCAGTCATGATCCGAGCTCCCGTAAGCTTGGTTGTGGCTAGATCGGGTAGGTGTTCGCGCACCTACTCGATCGTTGAGTTGCAGTTTTTCCTACAAAATGATAGAAGTCAATCAGAAAGTTTGCCTTGAGTAACAACCTTCTCACAGTGGAGCAATGCCGTGGAGCACGAGCTATGTTGGGCTGGAGCCAAGCAGAGCTTGCGAAGGCAGCTAATGTCTCTCGCCAAACTATTGCTGATTTTGAACGTGGGGCACATCTGCCCATAAGCAACAATCTCGCGAGTATCATTGTAGCCTTTCAAGAGGCCGGGATCGAATTCATCCGGGAAAATGGAAGTGGCGTCGGCGTTCGCTTCATGAAGCCGATGTCGTGAGTCACCGGAAGGCGGTGATGCCATCAGGCGGAAGCATATGAAAACTGCCCTATTGGAAAGTAAATACCACAGGCTGTAGCGACAACTTCACGCTCTTTCCGTCATGGCGGATGAAGCTGGAAACACATGGCAGCTCTGGTAAGGAAATTTGTATTCGCCGACTTGCAAATCAACGTTTTGTCGGTGTTCTACTTAACATTTCGCCCGCATGCTAGTTGACGTTCGGCCAGACCTCAATCAGCGTTCAGCCAGTGCCTTAATCAGCATTTTGCCCATGCCAATTTCAAACCGTATAAAGTCCAGCAAAAGGCTCACAAGGTCGCCTCGGGAATTGGAAGGTGACTATCGGAATAGATTATTGATCCATTTTACTGGGTTGATTTCTTCGCAAAGAAGCATTAATTGAACCATTAAAAGGGTCATGCGATGCGATTAACGCTTCAAATCCATTTTAGTGGTGAGTGGCATCAAGCTGCTACACTCGAGATACGCGACGACGATACTGGCTATCAAGGCGCGTCGATCGTTGACTATGACCTCGACTATTTCATTGCGGCGGCGTCCCAAGAATTCGCGCTAGGCAAGGCGGTCTGCGACTTTCGCGCGCTGTCCGTCCGGTACCCGGTGGACCTCGAAAACCGATATGGCCGTCATTGGCCTCCCTTCCTTCTGGACCTGATGCCGCAGGGACACGCACGGCGGAAGCTCGCCGAACATCTTGGTCTCATCGAAGCGTCCCGGGCATCCGATCTTCCCCTGCTCCTTCGATCGGCGGCGGGCGGAATAGGCAATCTTCGAATCAGGGAAGCGGCGGAAGCGGAAGCGGAGCGTTTGCAAGGCGTGCAGCGCCAAGGCGTTACCGAGACGGATATTCTGGCGCGCTCGGACCGCTTCATGGAAGTCGCCGATCGTTTTGGAATGCTTGCCTCCGGTTCAAGCGGCCTGCAGGGCGAGTGGCCGAAAGTGTCGATGACCCAAGCAAGCGACGGACTATACTACCCTGACAGCTTCGTCGACGACGACGAGGCAATGCGTCATGTCATCGTCAAACTGGTTCGTAGCACCGAGCCAGTAGATCGCCTGATTCTCGAAGGCGAAGCACTGTATTCCCGTATTGCTGTTGAAATCGGCCTGAATGTCAGCGAAGTCTCAACGTATGCGGAAGGCGTGCTGATTATTCCTCGTTTCGATCGGCAGAAGGGGAAGAATGGCCAGACGATACACCTTGGGCAGGAAAGCCTGGTCTCTGCCATTGGCGTTGCCGATTTCGGCCATATCGGATCGCACGAAATCTATATCGACGTTCTGAAGCGATATTCGTCCGATCCGTTCGCTGACATAGTCGAATACCTGAAGCGCGACATTGCCAACCTGGCGCTCGGCAATCCCGACAATCATGGCCGGAACTCGGCATTGAGCAAGCTTCCCGAGGGGCGGATCCGGCTGTCGCCGCTATTCGATTTCGCACCCATGCGACTGGCCAAGGAAGGAATTATTCGTTCCACGCGCTGGGCTTCCATGCGCGATGCAGGGCGCGATCACCTTCCGGATTGGAAACTGATCTGCGCCGAGCTTATGCCCGATCCGGATGAACAGGCGCGCCTCATAACCGCGCTCGGCCAATTTGGCGAACGCTTGAGGCAGGCGCCGCAAATTGCCGAAGACATCGGCGCGCCGCTCGAAATTCTCGATCGGGCGATGAGCCGCTGCATTGAGATCGCGGACAGCGTTTCAGTGGCCTGCGCGTGACATCAGAAAGGAGCTGATCAAATGGCCCGCTGGAAAAAACCCACGAAAGAAGAAATTCTGGAGCACCGTCGGAATCTGGCCGAGCAGGCGCGCCAGGGTGCCCTGCGTCTGCCGGGCGCAGTGGTGGAGATCCGCAAGAGCTTTGGGATGACACAAGAGGAGTTCTCCAAAACCCTCGGTCTTACGCGGCGGCAAGTCGCAGAAATCGAAGCTGGCACCGCAAACCCGACACTTGAAACACTGGACAAGATCGGCCGCCTGTTCGGATTTGCTGTCGGTTTTGTGCCAAGAACGCCGCGTGAGGACGCCGCGAAATCGCCCTTCAACTGACAACATGCACCGTTTCGTCGCCCACGGCGGCAAACGCAGGGCCGAGTACCCAATCGCCGAGTCTTTAACCAAGGCGGTTGCGGATGACAGCCGCTACCAAATTCCAAACCCGATAGAAGCGCGGTAAATGCTCATCCGCTCAGTCGCCGCACCATGATGACGTCCACGATTTCCCTGTCACCGTCCAGCAGCCCACAGGGGATCCGGCCAACCTCGATAAATCCATGGCGCCGGTAGAAGCGCAACGCCGCGGGATTTTCGGCGTTGACGGCGAGTTCCAGCTGCAAAACTCCCTCGCCTCTTGCAAAGTCGATCACAGCATCCAGAAGATCTTTGGCAAGACCGGTGCTGCGAAAACATTCACGCAGATAAACCATCACAAGGGTGGCGCGATGGGCCATCTTTCTCGGTCGAAAACGCAACAATCCCATAATGCCGATGGGCTCGCTTTTGCTGAACGCGACAAATACGGGATCATTCAGCCTTTGACGCCATGCTTCATCAGGGAGCATGACCCAATCCTCAAATCTGCTTGCGAACGACGCCGGCTCGCAACGAAGGGCTTCCAGCCGAATGCGCCGGAAAACGTCGATCTCGTCAGGAACAATTCGCCTGATCAATACTCGCTCTACTCCCATGACGGACTCCAGAAACGTGAACCGAGTTCCGACCGTGGAGAGTTTCGAGCCCAATCGACCACTTGCCGCATGGAGGGGCTTTTTCTTCCCAAATCTCCCAGGCGGCAGCTCCCCAGAAAGCCGCAAGAATTATGCCCACTGCCACTCTGCGGACGCAGGATGAATTGCTTCAGCCCTGATATGCGCCGACAGTTCCGCCCAAATCGGATCGCTGGTGAAACTCGCAAGGTCGCCGGCGGCATCCTTAAGCGAATGGGCGCCATATCTGTCAGCCACCTCCATCGCCACCCCGCTCTCTTCGATCTCCATGAACGGAGACCCGTCCTTTTGGCGCAAGACGCGGTGTCCCCACATCCCGGGCTGCTCGTCGGCATGTAGCGCATCCAGAAGCTCCCGATCCCTTGCGACATCGAGTGCGGTTGCGATAAGGTACCGCATGAGGGGATAGTAGACGGTCTGCCGACATCCGCCGAGAACACGAATGCCGGGCAGGATCGACGTCACCAGAAACGTCAGCAGCAGACTAGGCACCAATTTGCGCTGGCGCAGCGGGGCCGCGATGCTTTCAGGATCGAACCCCACCTCACGGAACGAAGGGGATCCGCCTGAAAGAACGCCGTCCTGCAAACGCAAGGGGAATATCCGGCCGCCCTCCAATCCCCAGAAAAAATCGGTTGATTGGCGAACCCATCCTGCCCACGGACCGCTATTCAGCCGGTCCAGCGCCCGCAACATGTTTTCCGCGAACTCGCCACCGCCGGCAAAGCGAGATGACAGCCACGAAGTCGGATCCTCAAAATGTTCCGCGACGAGATCGGCAACATCGATATCGTCAAATTGCAGCAGCCGTAGAGACGACGGAAATGATCTTCGCCATAGGACCTGATTGGCGGCTCTGATCGCCTCGGCTGCCGACGGAAAGTCACTGTCCGGCAAAATAGCCTTGAGCTGGGCAGCGGCGGGATTGGCGGCTCCGCCGGCATTTCGCTCCGTCAGCGTGAACCGATAAGGTCCGTTGAAGCCACAGATACTGTAAGGATCCATCCGGCTTCGAGACAGGCCGAACACGTTCACAACCTCGCCGCCCAGCGAAAGCCATCCGGGGCCTTTTTTCGACTTCTCTGTGAACTTCACCGTCGAGGAATTGTAGCAGATGTGCCAACGATGGGCATGGGCGGTGAGACCGAGTGCGCTGAACAGGTGCGTGTAGAAAGCATCGGGCTCGATCAGCAAATGACAATGTGGGCCGGTTTGGATAACTGGCGAAGCCGAAATTTGCCGGCCTGCATCCTCTGCATCGTCCTGACTGGCCCCTGACCTCAATGCGATACGCGTGACAAACGCCCGCAACCGGATCATCGCGTCATCGCGAATCGAACATCGGCCGCGGCGGCCTTCTGCGTAAACTGCAGATGCGTAGTCCTTGAGCGGAAGCGCCCAGAACCGGGCAAGGTCGGGCATCAGAAAAGACAACGCCTGTCTTACATCCTCCGCAGCACTTTGACCGCTCATGGCACTCGACAGCTCTTTGCTCATTTTTGCTATTCTCGCATGATCAACCGACCGTTCAGGTTTCGCTGTCGATCGACTGCGGCGGTCGCCACGCCCAGTCTAACGGTATCGGATTTTTCTCATCATTCACGAGGATGTGCGGCACCTGCTCGTAGCAAAACCCTGACGGTATCGCCGGTCTCACCATCGAAGTGATAAAGTCTCGCAGCGAATTCAAGGAATTGGAGGAGACGATCGTATAGAAATTCCCGCTATTCCAGGTGACGACCACATATCGGAAGTATTATCGCAGAGCCGATTGCGATGCCTCCAGATCGACCTGGAAGTCGAACATCGTATCCAGAACACCGCGCTTCTTCTCAACAATCTGCGTCTTCGTGAAAAACCTCGACTTGAACACCTCGTCCTTTTGGCGCTCTCGTTCAAGGTAGGCCTCAGTGTTTCCGTGGGCGAGCTTTTGCACCTGAACCAATACGCCGTTGGAACGGACACGGGGCGCGATGAAGCCGGTTTGATTGTCCCTGTCACGCCCGTACATCTGGAACGTAGTGTCTTCGAGAAGGACATCATATCCGTCCCGAAAAGGCTGAAGGGCTTCATCCGTCGCGTACCGCTCATCGTCCAGTTCGAAGAATGGCCCGTGGTAAAACTGCGCGTTGTCGCTGCCTCTCCGGGCGAAAAAGGAGATACGGTTGCCGTCCGTGGGACTGCAATTGAGAGTTCTCAGGCGCCCGTCACCCAGCTTTGCCAGTGTCCTCGCAAGGGTGCCGGCGCCCGCCCCCAGGGTGTAGATCGTCGCAGGGCGTCCGTGGCGCGCCCACGTCTTCTGCGCAAACGAGAAGATAGCGGCGCCCAGGCGACACTCCTCCTCCAACCGATAGGGAATGCTTGCAAAATAGTGGCTATCGAAATGTCCCCACAAACGTCGGTGCGTATCCCAGAATGTCATGCAAGCGAGATCGAACGACAGAAGACCCATCTCAGGTTCGGGCCTGTCCAGATCGGGCGCCCCTCCCAGTCCGCTGGCCGTTTGCTCAAAGAAGGTTGCAAACGAATTGAGGCGCGGAGCCTTCCGCCAGGCATCTATTGTCTTGCTGTCCACCATGGTGCGATCCTCGTTTCGAGCCAAACGACAGGTGCCGCCTTGATCCGATTTTCGGATCAGGGCTCACAGCTCCGCCGATCGTCCCTGCCAAGGGCGTTTTTCGCGACTAACCGTGATTGCGTAGAGTTGATTGCCCGGGAGACTCGATGCAATCTACCGATATCGAGAGATTGACTCGCAACTTTGACTTGCTCAAAGACGTCGTCAAAACGCCGAAAAGGCGTATTTGCGCGGTGTCAGGTCTCGATTATTTCAAGGAAGCTTGCCCTTGCGATAGCCTGATACATCGTCCTGGCATCGAGTTTGCGTTTGGCTAACGTGAGGTAGAGGCGCACGGCATTCTCCGAAATTTGCAGTCTCGCGGCGATGCGCTTCGAAACGAGGCCCCGCGCCAGGAGTTGAAGACATTCCTGTTCTCGCCGGGATAGTTTCCGGTAGCCACCACTTTGGCGTAGGCCCGACACGGACAGCACTTTCTCGTGCAGATAATGGGATAGAATCTGCAGGTCGTGGTTCCTCGATATGCGTAGTTTCCGCCACTCAGGGCTCGGCAGGTTCGACGTCACCGAAAACAGACTGCGTTCGCCGCCCGGGCCTCTGATCGGGACTGTCAGACCGTGCCGGCCAATGTCGAATGACGCCGCCTCCTTGAAAAAGTAGCGCGTCCCAGGGGATCTCTGATCGAGGCTTGACCAATCGACGGGCAGGAAGCCATTGCGGCTGAGTTCGATGACAGGGTCGATCTCGAAATAGTTTTTTCGAAGATAAAGGGATGTCCATTCCTCTGGATATGTCGTGCAATAGAAGGGATAGGCGTCTGCCCGATTTGCTGGCCGGACCACCAAAAAGACCAGATGAGCAAAATGGTATCGCTCTCGAATATCAGCGATAGCGACATTCAAATCCGCTCTGCTGCCTACCCTTCGCAATATCGCCAGCGACCATGACAATGGCGACGGTTGTCGATTTTCCATTGGTTTCCTTTCGAGAAGCGCGACGCGTTTACTGTCTCCGCATATCGGGCGATCTGCCATCCCGCTTGGTGTGGGCGTATTCGGCGTTGAATCATCAACGTTTCATTTGTGACGCGGCGGAAATCGGCTTATCTCGAGCCGCCGATCCCGGAGAGATCGATGCGCATCCCTGCTCTGTTGGGATCGCTTGCACCGTCGGCCTTCGGACCATCCTGGCCATCTTGGTCCTGCGGCTTTGCACTTGCGTTTGCATCCGGCTCGATGACAGGGTCGCCTTCCTTCGGCTCCGCGAGTTTTACCTCGCCAGGATCGGCCGCAGTAAACACCGCCTTTCCCTCGAAATAGCCGCTCCGCCAGGAGATGATGGCGTCCTCAAACGCCTCGTCGACGGCGTTGCCGTACCATGTCGTGACGATACGGTAGACCTTTCCGAACAGCGCCGTGCCCATGCTAATGTTTTGGCAAGAATCGACCAGGTCCGGTTTCAGCTGCGAGACATCCTTGATCCCGAGACCGGCCGGATACTGCGTGATCCCCACGCGGACAACGGCCTGTCCGACATACTGCCCAATCAGTGCCATCGCCTCCTCGGGCGTTTTTGCCTGCGGTACCAGAATAACGCTGTTTCCGGAGCGAACCGAGACGGAGAGCGGACCGGGCGACCCGGCCTGCGCGATGAACTTTTCGACGATGGCAGGTTTCAAGGTCGGATCGGCGCATTGCCGGATAAGAGCGGCATCGACCATAGTTGCTATTCCTCTGCTTGGGAGTTGAAGGCGGTGACGAGGGGCAAGTCGAACAGCCGGGCCCAGGCGGTGGTGCTGGCGTTCTGGATCGCGATGATCGATGTGCCGGATGTCCACCAGCCGTTGCCGGCAGCGACAATAATCTCTGGCCTGTGCAGCATCGACTGCAGCACAGGCCAGACGATGAGCTGCTCGTAGCAGATCAGCGGCGCGATCCTCTGGCCACCGAGCTCGACGACGGGGTTGGTGAAAAAGCCAGCCCGGGCGCCGCCACCCCGTCCACTCCAGGCAAGCCACGGCTGCCACATCGACGCGGGGACGGGCATCCGCTCGTGATAAAGGATGCGTGCCCCTTCGCTGGAGATCGCCACCAAGACATTGTCGTAGCCGGCGCGCTCGATGACTGTAGCGCCGGCGATCACGATGACGCGGCTGTCCGCCAGCTCTCCCTGCCAGTACCGCTCGACAGTCGGTGTCCAGAAGCCAAGGGCGCCTTCGGGAAGCACGACGACGCGCGCGCCATTGTCTGCGACCTGTCTGACCGTTGCGATGAGGCCACGGTGATGCTCGAGAGATGCGTCACGGCCGAGGTTTTTCCCGAGCTCAAGATCGACCCCCGCCCAAGCGTTTGGTACGTTGGATGGCGTCCAGGTCGTGGCGGACCAGACGTAAAGTCCCCCCAGGACTGCGACCGCGATTTGCCACCTTCGACCGGTCATGATGACCAATAGAATCGCGGTCGCGCCGAGGCCGAACCACCCCCATCCCGGAAACAGCACGCCAGCGGCAGTAATCGGATGCGCCCAGCCTGCTATACCGAAAGGAGGAACTGCCATCAGGACGGCAGCCGCCACATAGCGCAGCGCCCTTCCCTTGCCCGGACGATCTGTCCAGAGCGTCGTGTGGACGACCACAAAGGCAAGCGAGGCGACGATCCAGAGCAAGAGCCCCGGCCACAGATCGGACGCATAGAAATTTGCAACGCCCTGCGGCAGCCCACGCGAGGCCGCCAGAAAATACCCACCCGAGACTACAGCAGCGACGACACGCGTCGGCGATTTCGCCCAGAGCAATGGAAAAAACATGGCGACCGGAAGGGCCAGCATGTTTCCGCTCCAGCCGACGGTACCCACCGCGATCGACAGCGCGATCAGGATCGGTCCGTGCAAACGGTCAGGGATCGAAGGTGAGGATCGGCTTGGCGAGGCCGCGGAGGCCGCTGATCGAGATAGGGCCAAAATATCGGGAATCATAGGAGCTCGCAAAGCAAGAGTGGAGAAACAGGTGACCCGACGGCACGATGCCACCAGCAAAATGGAGGAGCGGACGACCCGCACCGTCGCTTGAACGAACAGCGGAGTTGGGCAGAGGAAGCCGATCAATGACCACATTGGAGCCGACCTCCACATGCTGGCCGGGAAGCGCCACGACGGTCTTGATGAGGGGAGCAAAGCCGCCGGGGCATAGCCCACGTCGGAGATAACCGCGCTGCCAGGCCTCCTCAAACTGCGGCGTGGGCGGAGGGCAGATGAACACAAGGTTGCCAACGAGGGGGTCTCGACCAAAAGGCTCGATGCGCCAGAGACCAAGTGGTTCGCTCGGCGTCAGGTTCAGCCTGACGCCGCCTACAAACGCGATCCCTGCGAGAGCCACCATGACGCTCGCACTGGCAGTGACGAACACAATCACCCCTCGCCTGCTCATTGCTTCATCACCGGCGCCTGACGCTGAGCGAGCTTCAGGTCCTCGGTCTGCTTCAGCGTTGCCACTGCGCGCTCATGGGCCGATAGCTGCTGAACTGTGCGCATCACCGGCCAGGCTTCTTTCAGCCGCTCCTTCTCCTCAGGTGCCAGCCCCTCTGAGAGCCTGTCGAACAGCTGACCTTGCGGATTGCGCGCGGCGTTGGTCAGCAGGGTCCGCTCACCGAACCGTTCGGATACCGCCTTGTTGAGGCCGTCGATTTCGGCCTTGGTTTCGCGTATGCTGAGCGCGTATGCCATCGCGGCGGGAAGATCGTGGCGGTCGATCGCGTCGCGCACTCGTTCCAGCACGCTTAGCGCTGCCGGCGACAGCGCCGGGATGTCGATCGAGACGCGCTGGCGTTGCGCCTTCTCCTCACTCTCGAGCCGCTGCACGGCGACCTCGCGGATGCGAAGGTAGGTTTCGACGTCGCGCTTCAGCGCGGGCACGTTGACCTCGGCGACGCGGCGGGCCTCGCGGTCAGACTTGCTGGAGAGAACCCCGGTCTTGCCCTTGAGCGGGCCGATCGACGACGGATCCGCGGCAAGCTTGTTCAGCGTCTGCGACGCAACTTGGCTGTCGGCAAGGACCGCGTCGAAATTCATGGTACGGAAGGCGGGCTCCGGATCGGCGAACACATAGCGAAAACGTGTCGAGACCTCGTCCCATTGCTTCTTCACGGCGGGATCGTCCGCAACCTTCCGATCGACGGCATCGCTCAACGGTACTGGGAACAGTTTTACGCCTGACACCATCGGGCGGATCTCCTTTGTCGTTTGAGTTTTTAGGGTTTGCGTCAAGCCGAGACGTGTCCCCGCTGCTCGAAGGCGAACAGCAAGATCAGCAAGTTTCGAGCCCTGGCGCAGCGTCCAGTCGAGCCGATCACGCAGCAGGGTTCGAGCGACCTGGACGATTTGCAGGCCGCGGTTCTCCGCAAAGGCGAGCGCCGGGCGATAAAGCTCGCCGCGCTCGTAGTCGAGCGTGGTCTCCTTGGCATTCCTGCGCGACAGGATCTCTTTCAGACCGCCTGCCTTGGCAAAGGAACGACGGCCATAATAGAGTGCCAAGTCCTCGCGATGGCGGGTCATCGCGACATAGGTCAGATGGCGATCCAGCGAGAGGGACGCGAGTACCTTCACCCTGTCGACGGTGGCGCCCTGGCTTTTGTGGACCGTGGTCGCATAGCCATAATCGAGGTTGTTGTAGAAGCGCTGCTCGACCGACACCTGGCGACGCTGATCGCCCTCGCCGATCACGACAGAAATGCGGTTCGGCGCTGCCTCGACGACACGGCCGATCATACCGTTCTTAACGCCGAGCGAACCTTCGTTCTTGAGGAAGACGATCTGGTCGCCAGCGTCGAAATGGCGGATACCGTCGGCAGTCCTGAAGGAATGCCCCTCACTGAGAATGCCTCGCTCGACCAGCTTCTCGCGCGCCATCACGTTGAGCATTCGGACGTCGCGTCGGAGATGCGCCAGCATCAGTATGGACTTTGCCGGATCGTAGTCACGGTTCCAGTCGGCGATGAGGTGTTCCACAGCCTGAGCTTTCAGCTCCGCGCCAACCACCCTGCCCTCGGAACGATAGGCGGCGAGCGCTTCGCCAACGCGGCCGCGTGCCAGATCGAGCGACGCCTTTCGCATCCAGTCCTCTCGCTGGCGATAGATGGTTTCGAGTTCGGCGTAGCCAACACGGTCCGCGATGGCGCGAAACGCGGCGCCCGCTTCGATCGGCTGGAGCTGCTCGGGATCGCCGACAAGTATGAGCTTGGCACCGGACTTGACGACCGCTTCGACAAAGCCGGCCATCTGCCTGGACGCCAGCATGCCGGCCTCGTCCATGACAAATACCGTCCGGGCATCGAGTGCGTCGCGTCCCTTTTTCCAGCGCAGCTCCCATGACGCGAGCGTGCGGCTTTGGATCCCTGCTTCCTTTTCCAGACCCTCTGCCGCCTTGCCGGCAAGCGCGCCACCGACGACACGGTATCCGGCAAGTTCCCAAGCCTCACGGGCTGCCTTCATCATCGTGGTCTTGCCCGCACCGGCCCGACCGACGACAGCGGCGATGCGCGCCGGACCTGCGACATGTTCGATCGCTACTCGCTGTTCAGTTGACAGGCGGGCATGGCGCCCGAACGTCGCTTCCAGCACCGACTCAGATACACCATGTGTTTTCCGCTCGGAGAGCCAGAGCGAGCGCCGTGCCATCTCCGCTTCCAGCCGGATCAGCTCTCGCGTCGTGTATCGCGCCGGCAGCCTCTGGCCGGTCGCGAACTCGATCGTGTCCCGCTGCAGACGCAGGATTTCTAGGCTCTGCAGAATACGTGCTAGAAGCTGCTGGAAAGTGCCGGGATCATCGATATAGCGATGCAGCACCTTGGCCACGTCGCGTTCATCGAAGACGCTCTTCTCACGAGAGACGAGATCGACCACGATCTCCGGGCGCGCCTGAATGCGCCGCAGGTTGTCGGCCTTGCGTGCCTCCTGCAGGTCGAGCCGCTCAAGCGAAGGCCGCTCCCCTTCCACCATCGCTTTCCGCTCGATCGCCTTGGCGCCAACGCCGAGATGGATGGTCGGCCGGAGCTCGATACCCTGCTTCTCATAGGACCGGCCGTCGACGTGCAGCGCGACCCCATTCAGCGCCAGATGATGGTTCTGACGTTCGAACCAGGCGTCGCGAAACGCATTGAAGTCCTTGTTGTCGCCAGCCCATAGTTCGTAGACGATTTTGCCGGCGGCGTTTCGAAGCGGCTGCCCGTCCTCGCCGATGACCGCAACCTTCTTTGGCCCAAAGCCGGCCTCGGCCAGCGGCCGCAGCGTCGTCATCAGATGGATGTGCGGATTGCCTGGATTGTCGTGGTAGACCCAGTCGGCCACCATGCCTTTCGACAGGATGTGCTTTTCCACGAAGTCCCGGACGAGCGCGACGTTCTGCTTGGGCGTGAGTTCAAGTGGCAGAGCAATGGTTACGTCCTTGGCAAGCTGGGCATCTATCCGTTTCTCGAAGGCCTCGACCCTGTTCCAGAACGCCTCCGAAGCTCCGGACACCGAACGGTCGGCGATCAGCTTCCGTGCCCATTGCGGCGCATTCGCAGGAAGCACGAACTCCTCGTGCAGCAAGCCCTCCTTCCGGGTGTAATCGATTGTGCGAGCCTCACGCTCGTAGTCCATTCGGGCGCAGTGCCGGTAAGCCGCCGACAGCACCGCGCTGCGGCCGTCGCCGCGGCTGACGATGCTAACTGAGAAGTGGGCGATGGCCACAGCGGTGAAACTCCCCGATATGAACCTTGTTCGTTGGGAGCGGCGGGCCATCTGAGGCCTCTGAGCACGCGTCGCATCAGCGACGTATAATTGCGCCCTTGGAACCGCTCCTTCGGAACGGCGGGATCATCCACAAAAGCATCGCCGTTGGCGATCTGCAGATCTGCAGATTTCAATTCAGGCTCATCCGGGAGAGTTTGGCGTCGCAACAGCAACGCCAAGGACCTCAAGGAGATCGTCCGGAATGAAGAAGCCATCATCCAAGATCAGGGAAGAAATCGCCAGATTGCTGGATCAGTTGAGAGCCGCCGAGACGCGCGAGGCTGAACGCATCGGCCGGATTGCGCTGAAGGCCGGTATTGGTGAGATCGAGATCGAGGAGGCAGAGCTTCAGGCGGCATTCGAAGAGATTGCAGGACAGTTTCGCGGAGGTAGTGCGGCGGCAACGCCGAGAAAAAAACCCAGCGGCGGCAGGATCGGTAGCGAGACCACCTCGACGCTCGCGTCTGGCTCGGGTGCGGGCGGGCCTGGTGAGGCTTGAGCGGATGGCGAAGGGAATGTCGACGGAAGCGCGCAGGAAGGACACTCGCGAGAAGATCGAGCTCGGTGGCCTGATCGTGAAGGCGGGCTTGCGCTACGAGAAGCGAGCACTGCTCCTCGGCCTGCTGATCGAGGCCCGAAAGCGGATTAAAGGCAATGAGGCCGAGCGCTTGCGCCTGACGGCTCTCGGCGCGGAGGCGTTTGGCGATGACAGCGAATAGACTGCTTCTCGGGATCCTTCCGGCGGTCATCATGTTAGCCGCAATGGTTGGGACAACAGGCTTGGAGCACCGGCTGGCGGCATTGGGGACCAGCCCGCAGGCAAAGCTTTTCCTCGGGCGGGCCGGTCTCGCCCTGCCCTACATCGCCGCCGCCGCAATCGGCGTGATCGTGCTGTTCGCCTCGAACGGATCGGTAAATATCAAGGCTGCCGCGCTGAGTGTGCTTGCCGGAAACGGCGCGGTCATCATCAGCGCAGTCGCCGGGGAAGCAATCCGACTTGCCGGCATCGCCAGCAGCGTGCCGGCGGGGAGATCGGTTCTCGCCTATGCCGATCCCGCGACAGGGGTCGGCACAAGCGCTGCATTGATTGGCGGGGTGTTTGCGGCGCGCGTTGCGATCAAAGGCAATGCCGCGTTTGCTCGAGGACGGCCAACGCGGATCGGCGGCAAGCGGGCCGTGCATGGTGATGCCGACTGGATGAGCATGCAGGAGGCCGGGAAACTCTTCTCCGGCGCCGGCGGCATCGTCATCGGCGAGCGCTACCGCGTCGACCGCGACAGTGTGTCGGCGATATCGTTTAGCGCCGATGCGAAGCACACATGGGGCGCGGGCGGCAAATCTCCGCTTCTGTGCTTCGATGGTTCGTTCGGCTCATCGCACGGCATCGTCTTTGCCGGCTCCGGTGGCTTCAAGACGACGTCGGTGACAATTCCAACCGCGCTCAAATGGGGCGGCGGGCTCGTCGTGCTCGATCCGTCCAGCGAGGTCGCGCCGATGGTTGTGGGGCATCGACGAATGGCCGGCCGCAAGGTCATCGTGCTCGACCCCACAAACCCCGCCATCGGCTTCAACGCGCTCGACTGGATCGGCCGCTTCGGCGCCACGAAAGAGGAGGACATCGTCGCGGTCGCGACATGGATCATGACCGACAACGCTCGCGCCGCGTCGGCGCGCGACGACTTCTTCCGGGCTTCCGCCATGCAGTTGCTGACCGCGCTGATCGCCGACGTTTGCCTGTCGGGGCATACGGACGCAAAGGATCAGACGCTGCGCCGTGTCCGGGCCAATCTCTCTGAGCCTGAGCCAAAACTTCGCGAGCGGCTGACACGGATCTACGAGCAGTCGGAATCCACCTTCGTGCGCGAGAACGTTGCCGTCTTCGTCAACATGACGCCTGAGACATTCAGCGGCGTTTACGCCAATGCGGTGAAAGAGACGCACTGGCTTTCCTACACGAACTATGCCGCCCTCGTCTCAGGCGACAGTTTCTCGACCGACGAACTGGCAACCGGCGTCACGGACATCTTCATCGCTCTCGACCTGAAGGTGCTGGAAGCGCATCCGGGACTGGCGCGGGTGGTGATCGGCTCCTTCCTCAACGCGATCTATAATCGCAATGGCGAGGTTGCTGGGCGAACGCTGTTCCTGCTCGATGAGGTGGCGCGTCTCGGCTATCTGCGCATCCTCGAAACGGCCCGTGACGCAGGACGCAAGTATGGGATCAGCCTGGCGCTGATCTTCCAGTCGATCGGTCAGATGCGTGAGGCCTATGGTGGCCGTGACGCCAGCTCCAAATGGTTCGAATCCGCGTCATGGATCTCGTTTGCTGCGATCAACGACCCGGAAACGGCCGAGTACATTTCGAAGCGCTGCGGTGACACAACGGTCGAGGTCGACCAGACAAACCGCTCTTCCGGAATGAAAGGATCATCGCGCTCGCGGTCAAAGCAACTCACGCGCCGTCCGCTGATCCTGCCGCATGAGGTGATGCGCATGCGTGGCGATGAGCAGATCGTCTTTACGGCTGGCAATGCTCCGCTGCGCTGCGGTCGCGCTATCTGGTTCCGGCGCGAGGACATGAAGGCCTGTGTCGGGCAGAACAGATTTCACAAGGTCGGTAAGACGTCTGAAGCCCGCTGATCGAGCGGAGCGCAACGGGTCCGCCAGCGTAAGACGCTCTACGTGCCAGATCACTCGGAATAAAGCCATGACGGTTTGTCATTTCGGAAGAAAGTGCCAGCTCTCATCACATCGAAATATCGCGAGGTATCGACGCTCATGGAATTGCTTTTTACATTCGCCGGATTGGTTGCAATCGCCGTGGCGCTTTACATTTTACTGTCGCAGAGAGGAAAGGGGCTTTCCTTCAAGGTCACGTGCTTGATCTTCAGTGCGTTGGTGTTTTGCCTGGCAGCATTGTGGTGCATTGTTTACGGGCCGGAGCTGTGGATCCTGATACAGGCGGGCGCCATTATCGCCGTCGCAACGCTTGCCGGCCTTTTGGCCTCTCGCAAATCCTGATGTTCGCGATCTGCGATCCCGACGAGATCAAGTGAGAATTTGCCCCGCACCGGAGACCGTGCGAGACAGCAGCCACGGTAGGGCCATGTGCCGGAAGCAGCTGCCCGCGATCGGCGTTCGGTCGGTGGTATCCTCATCGGCGAAAGGCTGGCCCAGAAGTGGCAAGGATCGCGCCGGGGTTAGTGTGAATGATCCGAGCACGGACGGATCACTGTTGTGAATCGATGATACCTATCCGATTCAAAACTCTCATTGGACGGCGGAATCCAAACGCGCGATTCTGCTGTCATGATCGTTCAGCCCTACCACCTCTATGTCGAGCGTATCGAGCCTGAGAAGAACATGGCACGGTTCTGCGTACTCGCAGTCCAGCCGACACTGTTCGGGGAAGTGTCGCTGGTGCGTCGCTGGGGAAGGATTGGCACACACGGCCAGCAGAAGGTTCACATCTTCAATGAAGAGAAACAGGCCATCGGTCTGTTCCTCGAACTCCTACGCGAAAGGCGAAAAAGGGGTTATAGACCGAAACCACCTGTGGAAATCCGGACTATCCGGCATTTGTCATCGCAGCGCGTCAATGACAAACTCATCGCAAGCTGAGAGGGATTCCATCTTCATAAATGAAGCGAGGGACTTCCATGACCACCACCAATGAAATTGCCGACAAGATCGCAGCAGACAACAGCCTGACGAAGGTGCAGGCCAAAGGCATCGTCGAAGCCGTGTTCAAGGCGATCGCAGACGCTGCCGGCTCCGACGCTGAAACCTCCATCCCGGGCTTCGGAAAATTCAAGGTGAAGGCATCGCCGGAGCGCGAAGGTCGTAATCCTTCGACTGGCGCGACCGTGAAAATAGCGGCTTCGAAGAAGCTGACCTTTGCGCCTGCCAAGGCGCTCAAGGATGCACTGAACAAGTGATCCCCAAAAGGGAGAGCCCCGCCTTTCGGCGGGGCCGTCGTTGCTATCAGTCCCGGTTCGGCCGGGACCAGATGAGCGAGAAGCCTTCCTCGCCTTCGACCTCGATCAGGGTTGCGTAGATCGGGGCCGGGAGGCTCGGGTCGTCGAGCTTGACCGAGAGGTAGTCGCGGCCTTCGTTCGAGGTCTTCTTCCAGGCTGCGCCGAACTCGACATTGCCGGCGAGGATGCGGAAGTCGGGACCCTTTTCGGTGGCGCGCTCGACTGCACGGATGGTTGCCTTGACGTTGAGGTTGAGGGTCTTGATGGTGCCGTTGAAGCCGTTGCCGGAAGCGGTGAAAGAGCCGATGGTTGCCATTGTCGTATTCCTTTTCGGTTGTTCGGATCGCGCCCACCGCGATCTCGATGGCTGTCGACAAGACCGAAGGCGATCGGCCTGCACCTGAAGGGCCGCAACGCAGTGAAGGACGGCCAAAGGAGAGGCTTTCTTGGTCACCGCGAGGAATGGGCGCTTCCGCGCACAGGGGAAGAAAACGATCCGGCCGTTGCGGATGCCGATCGAGCCGAGCATCGCGACGCGGTCTTCGGTCAGACATGCCCCATCGAGACCGCAGTGGACGCGCCAGCTGTCAGATAAAGGGGTACGGCAATGGCCTCATCGAGTGGTGACCAATGGAAATGGGTGCACAACGCCCACAAGCACCGACCGAGTGATCGAAGCCAACGCCGCATGTGGGAGGTTGCCGGAAACGGTGCGTTGCTTCCTCGCGTAGCTGGTTGTGATGCCACGCCTGAATGACAGGACTGAGGAGCGATCACTCCCCCACTCGCAGCTTCAGACGGACCACGCCCCGGCCGGAAGACCAATCAGAGCTTCAAGCCGCGCGATGTTTTCCGCCGGTCAACCCATTCCTTGAAACCACGAACGGCGGGGTCGCGAGGAGCAACCTGGCCGCCAATCGACTTCACCAAATTTAGTGCTAGCTTTGCGTGACATCCGCAAGCGGGGCCGCTTTACCCTTGAGCGCGAGGCAGCCGCCGGGCCATGCACCTTCATCTGCTCCCAGCACTGTCTGAAGCCAGGCGAGCGTCAGACGCCTCAAAGCTTCCAGAACGTCAGGCGCCTCGGTCTCGGTCTCCTTTGCGTCAAGCCCGGCGATCCCGCCCAGCCCGTGACCGACGCCGTGCAACATCAACAGCGCTTCTGCGCCCGGCGCATCGTGAAACACATCCGCATGCCAGTCCGGCCCCCGGGTGGTGAAATGCGGATCGTCCGCATCACCGCAAACGACAAGGCTGCGTATCGTCAGCGTCGAGAATTCAACGTCGAAGAACGGAAACCGTGCGGCGTTCTCATCAGTCATGTCCTTTCCGCCGCGTCCGGGAGCAGCCAGCAGGATACCCGCCGAGATGCGTGGATCGGAGAAATCCTCACCATTCAGCAGCGCGCCTAGCAGGAGGCCAACGGTATGCCCGCCGAAGGAATGACCGGCCGCGGCGATGCGCGAGTGATCCGTCCGGCCAGCAATGGCGGGCGCCTGCCGCTCCACCTCCGGCAACTGGTCGAGAATAGCCTTTATCTCCTCGACGCGCTCGCGCCAGAAGAACGGCGCGCCGGGTGAATCTGAAGGCAAGCCACCAACGCGCGAACTCGCATGCGTCGGCTGGATCACCACGAAACCCCGTTCCGCCCAAAACTGCGCAAGTGGGGCGTAACCGTCTTTCGACGGGATATAGTTGGACGGGCCGAACCCGTGCGACAGCAGTACGATGGGAAGGTTGCCGCCGGTCGCCGGTGCGGTCAGACGCAGTTCCAGCGGTTGGCGGCCGGGCATCGGCAAACGGATTGGGGTATGGGCCACGGTGAGAGTGGCCTCAGGCGCAGGAATATGTTCGGCGAGACCGATCAGATTGTTCATGGTCGGGATCCGTAAGCATTGATTTCCGGGTAAGCGTCTTCAGGCCACCGAGTGGCCTGCCTCGCGGAACCAGGTTTGCGCATCCGCGCCGGCGGGAGTTTTCATCGGCGCTTCCCGTTCCGTGACAGCACGCCAGACGGCCTCTGCCACGTCTTCCGGCGTCGTGAATTCTGTGCCGGAACGCAGCGTTGTCAGGTAGTCGTGGACGAATGCGCTATACGGCTCGGGGACATCCATTCCCATACGGGCGACGGCATTTTTGCCGAACCCTGTGGTCGGCGCCGAACCCGGGAGAACAAGTTTCGCACGCACTCCGAATAGAGCGGCTTCAAGAGCGAGACTTTCGGTGAAAGCGTTTAGCGCTGCCTTGCTGGCGCTGTAGACGGAGAGTGCGGGCAGCGGCTTGATGGTGACGCTGGAGCTGACGTTGACGATGACGCCTGAGCGACGGATACGCATGTGCGGAAGAACGGCTTTGGTCATCGCCATCGCGCCGAACACGTTCGTTTCGAACAGTTCGCGGATTTTCGACATTTCGGCGCCTTCCAGTACGTTGAGCATGCCGACGCCTGCATTGTTGACCAGAGCATCGATCGGCCCGGCCGCTTCGACCGCCTTCGTGATGCTATCCGCGTTGGACACGTCCAGTGCCAGGATCTTGAGCTTTTCGCTATGGGGTATCAGATCGGTCCGCGGAGTACGCATGGTGGCGACCACGTCCCATCCTGCCGTCACAAATGTTTGCGCGATGGCGAGACCGAAGTCGGATGAGCAACCGGTGATGAGGATGTTTGGCATGTTCTGTCTCCTGACGATTAACTTTCCAAGAGATGGACCAGTCGACTCGGACTTGCTATGTTTGATTGTTCGTAATGTTTTAGCGTAAGTCCGAAACCATGACCGATCCAGTTGCCGAAGTCGTTTCCCTACTCAAGCCAAGCCCGTCGATCTCAAAGCTGGTGACAGGCGGCGGTCAGTGGCTCGTCGAGCGCACGGAACTTGGAAGCCCCTTTTATTGCGCGGTGGTCGAAGGCCATTGCCGGATGACGATCACAGGTCGTGAGCCGATGCTTTTGACTGCCGGCGACTTCGTTCTGGTTCCGGAAATCTTCTCGTTCACGATGAGCAGCCTGGAACCGCCGCCGCGCGGAGCGCTTGCCCAGCGTCTTGAGACCAGCCCGGGTGTCTTCCGGCTCGGAGACCCAGAAGCGCCCGCCGAAATCAAGGCGATGGTTGGCCATTGTGCCTTTGGCTCGGATGACAAGGCTCTTCTTGTCTCGCTGCTACCGGAGGTCATCCATGTCCAAGGCGAAGAGCGACTGATGATGCTCGTGGGGATGATAAACGACGAAACGAGTGCCGACCGTACAGCGCGTGAGATGGTGCTTCACCGGTTGTTGGAGGTGCTGTTAATCGAAGCTTTGCGATCAACAGCAAGTGCGGCGGCCCCGCCCGGTCTTCTGCGCGGTATGGCCGATCCGCTACTGGCACCGACCTTGCGCCGGATTCACGCAGATCCAGGTCGCAGCATGACGGTGGAAACACTCGCGCGGGATGCCGCCATGTCCCGTTCGACCTTCTTCGATCGTTTCCGGAGGGAGGTTGGCGTGCCCCCGATGGAATACGCGACCGGCTGGCGTATGGCGCTGGCGAAGGAATTCCTCCGCGACGATGTCGCCACGGCGGAGATCGCGCAACGTGTCGGCTACGGTTCCGCAAGCGCCTTCAGCGTCGCGTTCAACCGCCATGTCGGAATGCCTCCCGGAGCCTATTCCAGGAAAGGCGCAGTTGCATAGAGCTGGCTCAGATAATACTACCTGCCAATATAAGCAGACAGTTCGTCCGGCGTTCCGTTGGGAAAAGCCTGCTTCAGGTAGTCCAGGAACGCCGACACGCGAGCGCTCAGCAGTCGCCGGGATGGGTAGAGTGCCCATAGCGCGACCTCCGATTCCTCAATATCTCCCCAATGTAGCAACGTGCCGTCAGCAAGATCGTGGCTCACCAGCGAGATCGGCAGGCGTGCAGCGCCGACACCTACCCGTACCGCATCCCGCACCATGATGATCGACGACAATGCAAGGACTGGCTCGATACTGAATGTCGCTGACCCTGCTGATGTCGTGCATTTCCAGGTCTGCCGATGACCTGCACCTCGCACTACGCCCGGCACTGGAGCGTCTCCAACCGGGCGGATAAGCTCGGGGCTTGCAACGACAACGAGCCGGTCGCGCAGGAAGACTCGGCCGACGAGGGCTTCGTCTGGTTCCGGGTTGACCCGGATGACCAGATCATAGCCTTCCTCGATCATGTCCACGGCTCTGTCGTCAGTGGTGATTTCCAGTCTCACATCTGGATGTTTCAACGCGAAACCTGCGGCGATCTTTCCCATGGCGGTCTGGGACAATAAGAGTGGCGCGCTGATCCGCAACCTGCCACGCGGCTTTTCCGCGCCGGAAGCGATACTGGCTGCCGTCTCATCAAGTTCCGTAAGGAGAGCGGCTGTCCGCACGTGCAGGGCACGTCCCTCCTCGGTGAGCTTTAGGTTGCGCAGGCCACGCTCGAACAGCCGAAGCTCAAGGGCAGCCTCAAGTTCTGTTACCCGTCGCGACAGGGTCGCCTTCGGACGGCCGGAGGCTCGCGCTGCTTTGCCAAAGCCACCATGGCGCGCAACGAGATTGAAATCGGCAAGAGCGAGGAGGTCCATGAATGTTCCACCTGTGAGACGGAGTGTCCAAATTAACGATCTATCGGGCCATCAATGAACCATCCATATTCCGGGTGTCAAGCGAAACCAACCAACCCGGAGATACTCCCATGACCATTCTCGTTACCGGCGCCACAGGCAATATCGGCGGCCAAGTTATTCAACATCTTGTCAACCGCGGAGCCGATGTCCGCGCTCTCGTCCGCGATCCCTCGAAGTCCAGTTTTCCGGCGGGTGTCTCCGTCGCAAAAGGCGACTTCCTGGACGTCGACTCCCTGCGCAGTGCCTTCGATGGCGTGTCCACACTGTTCTTGTTGAATGCGGTCGTACCCGACGAGTTCACCCAGGCTCTGATCGCGCTCAATGTCGCCCGCTCGGCCGGAATCGAACGGATCGTCTATCTCTCGGTCATCCACCCCGACGTCTACGTGAACGTGCCGCATTTCGCCGGGAAGTTCGGCGTCGAGCGGATGATCGAGCAGATGGGCTTGGCAGCGACGATATTGCGTCCCGCCTATTTCATCCAGAACGATCTGACGATCAAGGACGTGATCACTGGCTACGGCGTCTATCCGATGCCCGTCGGGACCAAGGGCCTCGCCATGATCGACGTGCGCGATATTGCGGAGATTGCCGCCATTGAGCTGCTGCGACGCGAACAGGCCGCACAGCCGCTCCCGTTCACTCGCATCAATTTGGTCGGTCCAGACACCCTCACCGGAGCGGACATCGCCGCCATCTGGTCGGACGTTCTCGCTCGCCAGATCAACTATGGCGGTGGCGATACTGCTGCGTTCGAGCAGAACCTCAAGCCATTCATGCCGGCCTGGATGGCCTACGACATGCGCCTGATGGGCGAGCGCTTCCTGACCGACGGAATGCTGCCCGAGGGCGGTGACGTCGAGCGACTGACGTCACTTCTTGGCCGTCCGCTCCGCTCCTATCGCAACTTCGCCTTGGAAACCGCTGCTTCTGCCTGAGGCAGGCGCCCACAATTTTAAACAAGGACCATCGTCATGATCTATTCGACCACAACCGTCACGGTGAATCCGGAAGGCGAAACAAAACTCACCCGGGAGCAGGTCTGGAAGGGCCTGGAACTGAAGGCGCGCGACGCGCGCCTCTTTCTCCCGCCCGGCCTCTGCACCCGCTGCGACGTCGTGGAGGAAGGCGCGACGCACTTCGTGCGCGAAGCCACCATCGCCGGCTCCGACATCAGGGAGATCATCACCCTCGAGCCGCAGAGCAAGGTCACCTTCTTCCAGGCCACCGGCCCACGCGAAGGCGCCATTATTAATGAGCTGTTCGAGGACGAAGCCGGCGCCCTGCAGCTGAAATTCTACTGCTACCTCGGCCTGCGCGGTAAGGAACCTGGCGGCCCAGAGGAACAGGCCGAGCAGACGCAGTTCGACAGCGACAAGGGCTACAGATCGGCCCTGCTGTCGACGCTGAAGCGGACCCGCGAACTTCTCGCAGAGGGCCGGCTCTGATTATCACCAGCATCCAACCCAACAGGGCGGCCTCCTGAGAGGCGCCTGCTTTCCAAGAGGAGCACAACAATGACCACGTTTACGACTGATACAACTCTGGCCGCTGCGCCGAAGATCCTGATCCTCGGCGCAACTGGGCCAACCGGCCGTCACATCGTCAACCAGGCCGTCAGCCGCGGCTACGATGTCACCCTCCTGGTGCGCTCGCCGGAAAAGGCCGCAGACATGAAGGGAGCGAAGATCGCCGTTGGAGACGCCCGTGACGAGAAGGTGTTGCGCCAGGCCGTCAAGGGTCGCGATGCCGTGATTAGCGCGCTCGGCACACCCGCAAGTCCGTTTCGCGAAGTCACGCTTCTTTCGACCGCGACCCGAGCGCTTGTCAGCGCCATGAAGGCAGAGCGCGTCGCGCGTCTCGTCGCCATCACCGGTATGGGCGCTGGCGACAGCGCAGGACACGGCGGTTTCCTCTTCGACAAGCTGATCTTCCCTCTGCTTCTGCGCAAGGTTTACGCCGACAAGGACCGTCAGGAGGCAATCATCAAGGGCAGCGATCTGGATTGGACCATCGTCCGTCCTTCAGTTCTCAACAACAAGCCTCGTCACAACACGATCCAGACGCTCACGGATTTGAACCAGTTCCGCGGAGGCTCCATTTCGCGCGAAGACGTTGCGACCTTCGTGCTGGATCAAGTCACCACGGATCGGTGGCTACATAGGTCACCCTTGATCACCTGGTAGGGTTGGCTGGAATGGCCTGTCGAAGCGAAAGATGCAGGCGGGAGGGATCGCGGTCACCCAAGCCGCGATCGCATAGCTGCACTGCACAAAAATTAGGTGCAGCATGATGAAAAATAGGGCATACAGACTTCAGCTGATGCACATGGCGGCTTCCTCCCAGTTCCGCCGCAGCAGCTGTTCCCCTCTGGAGGTCCATGACCTTCACACTTTATGGGCCGCGGTTTTCCGTCGGCCCTTTTTTCTTTTCAGAAGCAGGTCGCAACGGCGTTGCGGGCATTGGAGAAAAGCGGGGCCTGAGCCCCGCGGCTCGGCTACTCGAAGGCTGACATCTGGGCAGTCGCGGCTTGTCTGCCGACCGAGTTCGCGGGCTGTTCGACCGTGCGCTCGTAAGGCTTCCAGGTTTCGCCGGTGATGGTGATGGTGTAGCTTCCGGCCCACGACCGCACGTCTTCAGCTGATGGCGCAAGCAGCGCTGCCGGATGCACCAGTTTTCCCTCGGCAAAATGCTCGACCAGAGCCGCACGGGTATGTTTTAGGAGGACTACTCGTTCTGATCGGTCTGCTCTGGATGGGTCAGGGCAGCGGGTATTTGCCATATCCGGCCGAGAGCTTCATGATCGATCAGTCGCCCTGGATTTATCGGGGAGCTCTGGTCGGCGTTGTGGTGATCGTGCTGGCGCGATGCAAGCGGTCGCTCCCGTGATTGCCCCTGCCCAAAACGAAAAAGCCTGCCGCGGGAGGAGGTGCGGCAGGCTTTTCGAAAAGAACCGAACAACGGCTGGGAGGAGGAGCGCCGCTGTTCCGACAGACGCGCCCTGGGAGGAGGAGTGGGCCGTCTGAAATCAAAGCTCTGCGGGAGGAGGTGCATCGCTTCGATGAAAACCAGAATACCCATTCCGTCCGCACATTAAATAGACTTTGCTGCAGTGCAGCCATGCGAAAAATACACGGCCTCAGATAGATCTCCAGCGCAGCGCCTCGCGGCGGCCAGACACAGAAACGCCCGCGTCATCAGCGGGCGTGTCGTCATTCAGCTTGGCTTGGAAACAGTCGCTTAGCGAGCAACCGATGCGCGGGCCACGCTATGAATGTCGGCGCGATCGATGCCGAGGTCCTGCAGCTCGCGCGAGCTCATGCGGCCAAGTTCGCTAACGGTCTGACGATACTTGCGCCAAGTGTTGAAAGAGCGTGCTACGTTCATGATGATCCCCTTTCGTGAGGTCTCTTGACGCCAGCAACCATGCTTGGTCCCAACGTCGTTTCGATGATTGGGATATTGGCCCCTGCCCGCCCGTCGATAAGGCACAAGGTCTCAGGTCGGCCATGTGCTCAAAGCATGGGTCCAATCAGAGAGGGGCTGAAGGGGTCATCAGGCCCGGAATCGGTCGAAGGCAGTGAGGCGTTTGATTGGAGGATCGGCGTCTGGATAACGGTAGATTTCGGCCCTGAGATAGCGGAGCTCATCATCGAGCGCCTCTTCTCCAACCTCGATCCACCAGGATTTGGGACGACCGTCACTTCCGTCGGACCAGCGATAGCCTCGCGCCTTCAGCTGGTCCTTCATGTCGAACGGGCTGTTCTCTGCAAAGATCCGGACACGCGATCTCTGGCTTGCTTCATAGAGCTCGGCAAAAGCGGTGGAAACCGATCCGTCCACTTCGCGGGCCAGAACCTCCAGAAGCGCAAAGCAATCGTCGACCGCGCGATGACCCTCATGAAAATATCCTGCTTGCCCGAGCAGATATCCGAGCTTGGTGCCTTCATATCCCCGCGACGACCAGTCGATCTCGGAGTTGGAGCAAGCCCAGGCCTTGCCGGAGAACAGGCGAGAAAAGGCCTCGCAGAATGGCCGGTCGAAACCGGCATTGTGGGCGATCAGCAGATCGGCAGCCCCAATCAGCGCCCGCAACGCCGCCATATCGATTGACTGCCCGGCGACCATATCGTCGGTAATCCCGGTGAGCCTGGTGATCTCAGCGGGAATGGAAACGCTCGGCTGCCGTAATCCGCCATACATGCCGGTCACGTCACCGATACTTCCTGTTGCATCGAAGGTGAAAGCGATCACGCCGATCTCGATGATCTCATCCTTGCGAGCATTGAGGCCCGTGGTCTCGGTGTCGAGAATGATGCCCTTGAGCGGGTACCCTGGCCGGGGGACTGGCGCGATCGCGCGCGGCACGAGTTTCTGCAGGATCCGATATCGGCCTGTCTCCGACAGATGTCGGACCATGTCGTCCTCACTAAGGGGGATGGTATGCTTGTCGGGTTTGACGGATTTGGAGGAGCCACGCGTGACCGCATGGTCGCGCGGAGCCTGCTCCGAAAACATGTCAAACTGTTCTGCCATTCCTGTTGTCAAAGCCTCGCCGCTAATTTTCCACCTTCAAAACACGGCACGATCGGCAGATCAACCTTGTTGGTGGGGTGCGGGTTCAGCCAACCTGGGAGCAAGGTTTATAATCGCACGGTTTCACGCAGTGACAGCTCTTGGGTCGTTGGGCAGAAACGTCCAGAATATAAAGGGCACACCAGCTGTAGCGGGAACCGCGAAAGCCGTTCGCCTCCCACAAGACCGGTCAAAAGGGTTGCCGCAGGAGGGTTAGCATAGCGACGGCAACGCCGGAAACCGGGACCGACAGCCCCCGGCGCGCGGGTCCGCTCTTAAACCAGCGACCGCAGAAGTGCGCTTTTGGGCCGTCAAATGTGAACGCCTTGAATGGACTTGAACCCATAACCCCCGTTTGGCCGACATCTGAAATCTATAAGGTTTTGAACAAAGAGCTTTCAAGCGAACATCGACCAGAAACTGCGCCGGCTCCCATTCTAATGAATCTCGAGCTTCGCCGAACACAGGATGAACTCTGCCCGGATCCCCGATTATTCTAGGAAAGGTTCTGTCGGTAGAGAAGCAGGACAGTGACGAATGTGACAAACCCAATAACAGTCAGGCCGACGGCCCGCATCGAAGCTGCTCGGTCGCGATGAATTAACGCCGCCGAAAAAGTGCAAAGCGACCAACCGCCTGTGACTATGATCAGCAGCCAGGAATATAGGAACGGACCAAGATCGTAGCCACCACCGCCGATAGATGCTCCAGAATTCGTATCGATCTGAACTGCGATCAGCGAAACAACGGGTACGGCGAGTGTAGAGATCCATACCCAAAACGACCTATTTTTCATCAGAGGTTACCCAGTCCATAAACGCGGTTGTCCCGTCCGACGAGGAGATATGACTAAAGAGATAGGCCGCAGCAATCCATTTGAACCTGTCTGTTGATTTCCGCTTGGCATTCTCCGCAGACATCGACATTGCAAGAGATCAGCGCTCGAAACGTGCCAGCATCCTGTTCAACTGAGCGTTTTGCAGTCGGAGCTTGCCCGCCAACTGGGTCCGGAGCATGGCGATCTCTTCATCCAGGCTGACCATTTCGTCGGAAACAGAGGCAGCGACTGGAGAGACCTGTAACACGACCGCGGCCGCTTCAACCTTTGTGGCATGAGTTCTCCGCTCGCGGCGCGTGGCTTCGGCGGTGCCTTCGACCTCCTCAACGATCACGCCGACATCCGGCAAAACTGTGCCAGAAGCTGGCTCCAGCTTGGCGCTATCGTTTTCCAACACGCCTGCAGAATCGTTGCGGGTTTCATCGGATGGTTCAGGCGCGATGGCAACCGCATCAGATCGATCGATCGGCCGTAGTTGTTCTCTTGCCAGGTGATCGGCGCTATGCCGGCTCTCCTCGACTGTGGTTTCGGTCGGACCCGCTATCGCCAAAACGTTTGGCTTGACGCCTTCGATCGCGCTGTTGTCCTGATTTGGCTGGCGCCGCGGCGACACAAGTCTGGCAAGGAATTTCCAGGGAGACGCCATTAATTCGACCTCGCGGTTAATCCCGCATGCAGGCTGCGAGTTGATGGTTTGGCGGCGGCCGTGACCGCCCACCGGACTATTTGGCTCGTTGCATGCAAATGCGGCCGGCGATGGGCCGCCGGTTGCTTCTTAATCGAGCTCGAGGCGCTTGCGCAGATCGGCGTTTTCAGCACGGAGCTTTTCGGCCAACAGCTTGCGCAGCCTCTGGTTCTCTTCTTCCAACTGCAGCAGATCGGCCATCTCGTCACTCGCTTCTGCGGTAGCTGTCGGCAACGCAGGTGCCGTCGGTGCTGCGAGAGCCACCGGTACGGCCTTGGGAGCGCGTTTCACAGGTGCCTGCTTTGCGGTTCCGGCACCTTCGATCGACTTGGCCTTGCGTCCACGCTTCTGTTTCTCGGGCGTGCCCGCAGAAGTACCGGCTGGTTCCACCGCATCATCGACCGAGGCGACTTGAGGACTCACCTTTTTTGCGCGCGGTTGGCGCTGCTTTTTCGTCGCGATTGGCGTTTCCGCAACGGCCGACGCATCAGTCGTGGTCATCGTATCGATTTCGTCGGCCATGATCGTCTCCTCGGTCACTGTTGGTGTTGTGTGATGCCCAGTCGGCGGTGTCAACAATGGTTCCGCTGGCTCAGCTTTCGATACAGACACTCCGCTGGCGGAACTACCATCTGTTGGCCCACCCGGCAAAAATGACACCGCGTCGTCCTCGACATCGCGGGCAACGGACTTTAGATCGATCTTGCCCCAGATCGAGTTCGACTTCGGGTCGGGTTTCTGCCGACCGGATTTATATTCGACGACGAAACTGCGTTGGACTTTTTTCACCGGAAGACGCCTCGGGTATCACGGGATGATTCAGCGATACTCAACATCGCCACAGGCCGAGGAAATAGCGGTTATTCGCGTGCCAGTCCATGCTGTAACAGCACGAATTCGGATGGTGAATCAAAGGCGACGCTTGCGACTTTTGCATACTATATGTGGATGAATCTTGGTACTCGATCTGAGGTAGTACACGGAGGTCTTGATGGGATCCGAACCTTAATTCCCGCTGCTTGTCTCAGTGGCCCCAGAGACAAGATAGCGGTATCGCCGCAAGATTGTCACCAAACGGCAGAATCTTGTCGCCGTCGTACAGAACCCAGCCCGCCTTGAAGGCACGGCCTGTGGCTACGGCTAGTTTGCGTAAGCCTTTGAAATCTGAGGCGGTCACCGTTGCCGCAGCCTTGACTTCAAGTCCCACCATATTGCCAGCTTCATCTTCGAGAACGATATCGACTTCGTCCTGATCCTTATCCCGATAGTGATGGTAGGTTGATTGGATGTCGCTCCAGGTCGCAAGCCGGAGGATTTCGTCGGCGACAAACGTCTCCAGCAATGAGCCGAATAGTGAACGGTCCCGTGAAATTCGATCCATTGTCAGTCCGATAAGCGCAGCCAAAAGGCCGCTGTCGAGAAACAGGAGCTTTGGAGTCTTAACAAGGCGCTTCAACGGATTTCGAAACCAGGGCTCTATGCGACGAACTAGAAACAACTGTTCAAATAGCCCGATATAACGGCGAGCGGTCTTGTCATCGATACCGACTTGGCCGGCCAATTGGGTGAAATTGAGCAACTGTCCTGAATGATGCGCAAGTGCCCGAAGAAGCTGCGGCATCTGGTCCAGGCGTTCGACGTCGGCAATGTCGCGCACATCTCGTTCAACGATGGCGCGGATGTACTCCCTAGCCCATGCGGATCGGCGGCGGGGATCGCCCCGGCCCACCATCTCAGGATATCCGCCAATAAGCACCTGCTCAATCAAGGCGTTCCCGACTATTGGGCTGTGGGGAACTATAGCCTCTCCAGCAAAGGCAGAATCAAGGAAGTTCGACCGGTTACGTCGAATTTCGGATTGAGCTAGAGGCAACAAGGTGACGACCTCCATCCGCCCAGCCAAACTGTCGGAAATCGTCGGAAGTGCGAGAATGTTTGCTGAGCCCGTTAACAAAAATCGGCCAGGTCGCCGATCGTTGTCGACGGATTGTTTTATGGCACGTAGCAGCTCCGGCGCGCGCTGCACTTCGTCTAAGATGCCGGTATCAATCTGACGAATGAAGCCGACTGGGTCGGCCTTTGCTGACAGTAAGGTCGTTTCGTCATCTAGCGTAAAATACGGACGATCTGTCTGAAGCAAGGTTCGAGCCAACGTCGTCTTGCCACATTGACGTGGTCCGTTCACGAGTACAACTGGCGTATCTTCCAAGGCAATCCTAATTCTCTCGGCCACGCCTCTCGGATAAAGCAGGTCAAAGGGGCTTTCCGCTTTCAATTTGTTCTTCCTCCTGAGCGCTACAAAATTCTAGGATAGCCGGCGCGTTCGGCTCGGAAGCTACACGCGTCCAGTTCGGATTTCAACCTCGTCCGATCCGGAACTTATATTCGTCTGTTTCGGAGTTTACTTATGAGCGTGTGCCGACCGGCGAGAAGGCCAAGCGGTGGTCTGGTTAGAGCTGCTTTCAACCCCATGGTCTTGATGAGAATCAAACGGCAAACCTCAGCCGATTTTGGGAGCGATGTGAAATAGACATGCGATTTCAGATCGCTTGGATAGCTTGTCAGTGGTAATGCGAATTTTGGAACACCTAGGCGGTTTCCTGCCGCCCTATAGTCCCGACTTCAATCTCATCGAAAACGCATTCTCCAAACTGAACGCTATGCTGCGCGCTCGCGCGGAGCGGTAGCTCTGACGCGCTTCAGAGAGAGGTGTGCGTGACCCGACCGTCACAGATCGTCAAAGCGGCCTTGAGGCGGGAGACCTCCTCTGGGGCGGTCGCCTCGATATCACCGGACAGCACGACGACGTCGGCGAGATAGCCGGGCTTCAGCACACCTTTTCGGTCCTCCATGAACTCCACCCAGGCGCAGTTCTTTGTATAGCCCTCCAGTAGCTCCGTCAGCGAAAGCCGCTGATCCTTCAGGTCGTCGCGCCATGGCCTGCGCATCAGCGCGCCTTGGATGCAGGCGAGCGGGTCGATGGGCGTGACCGGCCAGTCGGTGCCAAGGACGAGGGTGACGCCGGAATCCTTTATGGTTCGCCATGCGAAGGCGAGCGGCCAGCGCTTTTCGCCGATACGACCGAGATAAGGCTGCAGCGGCAGGTCGCCCGTTCCCGGCGGATGGGTCGGCTGCATCGAGCCGACGACACCGAGCGCCGACAGACGCGGCACGTCATCCGGCTCGATGGTCTCGATATGTTCGATGCGGTGGCGGTTGTCGCGTGCACCATTGAGCGTGCGCGCATGCTCATAGCCGTCCAGCACCTCACGGACTGCGCCGCTGCCGATGGCGTGAACAGCCATCTGGAAGCCAAGGCGATCGGCCTCGACGGCGACCGCATTGAACTGTTCGACCGGGAACAGCAGATCGCCGTTTTCGTCGGGGCGGTCGCCGTAGCCGCCGACCATGACGGCCGTTCCGGACTCTATCACGCCGTCAGCGAACATCTTGACGAAGTCACAGCGCAAACGGTCCGTATTGTAGCGCTCGCGCCAGACGACGGCCTTTTCCTCGATGACGCTGAGCGGCATGAAATTCTTCATGTGGTATGGCATGCGAACACGGACCGGCAGGCCGTCCGTCTTCTCGATCTCGTCGAGAAGCTCAAGCTGGTAGAGGTTGCCATCCATGTTCTGAAACGAGGTGATGCCGAGCGAGGCGCAATAGGCGAGCCCCTTCTTGAGGAGGGCAATATCGCTGGCGCGTTGAGCGTCGGTGACCAAATCCGGGTTGCCGCCGGTGGCGATGCCGAAGCGTTCGCGCCCGCCGGTCGATCCGAGCTCCAGCACGGGTCCCATGGCTTCGCTCTCGCGCAGTTCGCCGGCGGCAAGGCCGTCCGCTCCCATGACGATCTCATTGCCGATGCTCAGTTTCGCACCTTCGAGAATACCGGCGGCCTTGAGTGCAGCGGTGTTGGCCCAGGCCGTATGATAGTCGGGGGAGATGAGCAGCAGCGGCCGGTCGGGCATGATCGCATCGAGCTTGCGGCGATCGGATGGCGTATCGCCGAAGATGAGATAGTCGGCGCCGTTGCCGACGAGAAGCGGCAGGTCCGGGTTTTGCGCAGCATAGGCCGCAATGGCGTTTGTGAGCGCCGCTTCGCCGCGAACGCCCATCAGCGGCAGTTGGATGAGGCTGAGGGAGCCGCCAAAAATATGCATGTGAGATTCGTTGAAACCGGGCACGATCGTCCCGCCGCCCGCATCGATCACGTGCGTGACTGGGCCTGCAAGCTCCATGGCTTCGGCATCCGAGCCGACCTTGACGATCCGGTTGCCGATAATGGCGACGGCTTGAGCGCGCGGCGCGGCATCGTCCATGGTGATGACCTTGCCGTTCCTGATGACGATGTTCGCAGACTGACCCATAGCGTTCTTCCCTTTTAGGTAAATTTGTTATGTAGCGCGCCGGTCTGGCCGGCGCGCTGATGTCCTTTGATGGCGGAATGGCTCCAGACCCAGCGCTACTTGCGCAGGTTGGTCCAGATCTTGTTGTAGAGCTCGATGACTTCGGGGCTGCAGGGCGGCGAGAAAGAGACCTTGAAATTTGCCGGGCGCTGGAGTTCCAGCGCGTTGCCCAGATCCTTATCGAGGAACTTCTCTGAGCCGACGATGCCGTTACTATAGGTCGCGAAGTTGGAAATCATCGCGGCGTTTTCCGGGTCCATGACGAAATTCTGGAAGAGCTTGGCGTTTTCCAGGTTCGTTGCGCCCTTCAGCACGGCAACGTTGTCGACGAAGCCCTCGACACCTTCCTTGGGGAAGCCGAATTGCAGCGTCGGCCGGCTTGCGCGGGCACGATAGGCGGCACCGTCCCAGATCATCGAGGCATCGACATCCTTGGACTGCAACAGCGTCGGGGCATCGTAGCTGAACGTGCGCCAGGAAGGCTTGGCGGCGAGCAGAAGTTCGTTGATCTGCTTTAGCTCAGACTTGTCGGAGGTGCAAAGCTTGAAGCCCTTGTAGTGCTCAGCCGCGTGGATGACGCTTATCATGTCGTCGAGGACGTTGATACGGCCTTTCAGCTCAGCCGGCGGATTGAAGAGAACGCCCCAGGTGTCGAGATCGCCCTTGTAAACAGCAGTGTCGGCTTGCAGGCTAGTGACGCCGATCTGCCACGGAACGGTGTAGTGGCGGCCTTCGTCGTAATAGAGGTTCACAATTTCCGGCTTAATGTTCTTGAAGTTTTCCATCTTGTCGGGCTCGGTAGCCTCAAGAAGTCCTTCCTTCTTCATGATGTCGACGGCGTAGTCGGACGGTATGACGATGTCGTAGCCGGAGCCGCCAGCCTTGACCTTCGCCATCATCGATTCGTTGGTGTCATAGGTGTCGAGCGTAACCTTTACGTCAAACTGCTTCTCGAACTTCTTGATCAGGTCGGCGCTGGTGTAGTTGCCGAAGTTATAGATGTGAAGTTCGCCGGCGGCGAAAGACGTGCTGGTTGTGAGCAGAAGACCCGCGATGGCAAGAGATGACAATTTCTTCATTTCTGTTGTACCCTTCTGGTTGGTTTTTAGTTTTGGTTCTGCTTCATCTTTGTCAGGAGGAAAGAGAGAACAATGAAAGCGATGGAGACGACGAGCAGCGCCGTGCACATGGCGTTGAGTTCGGGCGTCACGATGTTGCGGATGCGAGACCAGATAAAGAGTGGCAGCGTTGTCTCACCGGGACCGGCAATCAGCTGCGTGATCGTGAAATCGTCGAAGGAGACGATGAAGGCGAGCGCTGCGCCAGAAGAAATGCCCGGCAACAGCAGCGGCAGCGTGACATAACGAAACGTTTTCCAGCGATCAGCGTAGAGATCAGCCGCCGCATTTTCCAGCGTCACGTCCATGCCCTCGAGCCGCGCCTTAATCGGCAGGTATACGAAGGGGATGCAGAAGGACGTGTGCGCCAGAACGATCTTCAGAATGCCATAGCTGATGCCGAAGGTCTGCGCGATGAAGGAGAAGAAGGCGAGCAGCGACACGGCGCTGACGATTTCTGGGACGATCAGCGGCGAGGTGATTGCCAGAATGGTAGCAGACTGCCCCCGCCAGCGCTTGACCCGCGTGGTAGCCAGCGCCGCCATCGTGCCAATGATCGTCGACATGATCGTTGCCGCAATGGCGATCGCCACCGACAGGATGGCTGAGTTGAAGAACCCCTCGTTCCGCATCAGCGCCACGTACCAGCGCATGGAGAAGCCCTGCCAGGACGCGCCGATGCTCATGGCATTGTTGAATGAGAAGATGAGGACAACGAGGATCGGCAGATAAAGGCTGACCAGGCAGGTGACAGCGATGAAGCCGAACCCCGTTTGGCGCTTGATGTCGATCTTTCCTGTGGACGCGAAGCTAGCCATGTTTCACCTGTCCCGAGCGACGGATCTGAAAGAGAAGCGCAAGCAAAACGAAGACCATGAGCACGATCGAGAAGGCCGAGCCCAGCGGCCAGTTGCGCGACGAGCCGAATTGGAGCGCGATCAGGTCGCCGATCATCAGGTGGCTGCCGCCACCGAGCAGAAGCGGCGTGACATAGGCCCCGAAGGCGGGCACGAAGACGAGGATGCTGCCGGTAACGATGCCGGGCTTGGCCAGCGGTATGATGATCTGTGTCAGCACCTTGAAACGGCTCGCATAGAGATCGAAGCCCGCCTCGACGAGGCGAAAATCGAACTTTTCCAGCGAGGCATAAATCGGCAGCACCATGAAGGGCAGGAAGCTGTAGACCAGGCCGAGCAGGATGGCGAAGTTCGTGTAGAGCAGCGTGATCGGGCGATCGATGAGGCCGAGATGCATCAGCACCGTATTGATGAGCCCCTCGTCGCGGATAATGAACATGACCGCGATCGTGCGCACCAAGAGGTTCGACCAGAAGGGGATCGTCAGCAGTAAAACCCAGAGATTGCGCTGTTTCGCTGGGCGCGTCGCCATGAAATAGGCGGTTGGGAAGCCGATCAGCACGCAGAAGATCGTCGTCGCCACGCCAAAGACGGCGGTGCGAATGTAGATCTCTAGATAGGACGACGAGAACGTAAGGGTGTCATCGAACATGTCGCGCTGGAAAATCAGAGAGACGTAGGCCTCGAAAGAGAATTTTGGCACGACGCCGCCGTAGTCGCCAGGCGCCATGAAGGAGTATGCGACCACGATCATCAGGGGGATGAAGCCCAGAAGGATCATGATGACGATGGCCGGTGACGAGAGCAGCAGATGACGCCTGGCGTCCTGTTCGTCCTGAGCGGTGGCGATCTCCGACATGGCCTCAGTCCTTCAGGATCTGGGCGACGCGGGGCGGAATGGTTACCCCGATCGTCCGGCCGACGGCAATGCCTTCTTTCGGGCCAGGGCGGTTCTGCTGCCGAATGGTCAGCGCCGTACCGTCGCTCAGGCGGGCGTGGACATGCGTGTCCGTGCCGAAATAGACGATTTGTTCGACGGTCGCGTCCACCGCCTGCGGCGAGCCGGGCGCGACCAGTTCCAGATGCTCAGGGCGCACGACGATGGTGACGGCCCCCGAACTGGCTACCGACTTGGCGGTCAACGCCTCGACGACTGGACCGCAACGCAGCGCCACCGTGCCGACGCCGTCGGCGCTCGACATCAGGTCGCCCTCGAGGAAGTTCGTCTCCCCGATGAAGCCGGCGACAAAGCGGTCGGCGGGATGTTCGTAGATATCAGGCGCCGAGCCGATCTGCAGGACCTTGCCGCCATTCAGGACTGCGATGCGATCAGACATGGTCAGGGCTTCCTCTTGGTCGTGGGTAACGAAGATGAAGGTTATCTCGGTTTCCTGCTGCAGGCGCTTCAACTCGATCTGCATGGATTTGCGAAGCTTCAGGTCAAGGGCCGAAAGCGGCTCGTCGAGAAGCAAAAGCTTCGGTTTCGGGGCGAGCGCGCGGGCCAGCGCAATGCGCTGCTGTTGGCCGCCGGAAAGCTGAGTGACGGAGCGATTGCCGGCATTCTCCAACCGGACCAGACGAAGCATTTCCTCGACTGACGACGATATTTCGGCGGCACTCTTGCCGAGCATTTTGAGGCCAAAACCGATGTTTTCGGCGACCGTCATGTGCGGGAAGAGCGCGTAGTTCTGGAACACCGTGTTGATCGGGCGTTTGTTCGGCGGCAGCATCGAAATGTCTGTGCCGTCCAGCAGGATCTTGTCGTCGCTCGGCGCTTCAAAGCCAGCGAGCATTCGAAGCAGTGTGGTCTTGCCGCAGCCGGAAGGCCCCAGAAGGGTGAAGAACTCGTTCGGACGGATCTCTATGGACACGTCGTCGACGGCGCGGAAATTGCCGAAATCCTTCAGAACACTGAGGATCGAGACAGCACCGCCCTTGGCGGCCCTTAAAGGCGTAATACTGCTCATATTTTAAGAGCCACCCAGTTTGAACTCGGCCGAAAATCCATCGGTTCAGTCTCCCAGTTTCAAGTTTCCATGTTGGGGTCAGAGCGAAAATGATGCAGAAATCCAAAGCCGCGAAGAATATCTCCGCAGTCGACATCAGTCCAAATTGAATACATTGACTTCGCAGAGGACAATCGGCCTGAACGAGCTTCTCGTTAGCGTTCCTGTACGGAGTTATCTGCTGTATTCCGCAGACCGGAATGGCCCGCGAAATTTGTGTTGTTCCCACGCTTGTATTTTAATTAGTGGACGCCACCTACTTTATGGCGTCAACAATTTGTGTCAATAAAATGTTTTACGACGTAAAATATTTTATTGGGGAGGCAGCGAGACATTGGTTCAGAAAGCGACGGCAGGCCTGCGCGAGCGGCAAAAGCAGCAGCGCAGGGATGCAATCATGGAAAGCGCGCGCACTCTTTTTGAACGCCTTGGCATCGAGGAATGCTCGATGGCGATGATCGCCGCGGCGGCCGGCGTTTCGACGCCCACGGTCTTCAACTATTTCGGCAGCCGCGATGAATTGCTGCTGGCGATCATCTTCCAGGGGCACCAGAAAGCAATCGACCATTATCGCACGCACATCCAGCGCCAATCCGACAGCCTCGCGGACGATCTGTGCGAACTTCTGAGCGACCTGACCAAGCGCTCCCTGGAAATTTTCAGCAAATCCGTCTGGCTCTACGCGGAATCGACCGCGATCCGCTACCCTCAGTCCGAATTCGTGCAACGCTACAGCCAGATCGACGCGACACTGATCAGAACGATCAATGAGATGCTGGTCGCACATGCCTGCAGGACGCGGCGCGGCGGCCGTTTTGACGCCGATGCCCTCGCCTCCATCATCTACAACCACTGGCTCAGCCATTATCAGGCCTGCCTGAAGGACGAAACGATGACGCTGGAGACGCATCTGGCGCGGATTCTTCCGGAGATCAGGGGCCTTCTGGACCTGATCTTCGAAAACGCCTGACCGAACGCGTCCCGCCATTTCATTCGGCATATCCGTTGATGCCCTTGATCTCCAGGAAGTCGTCAAGACCAAATTCCCCGTATTCGCGTCCGTTTCCGGATTGTTTCATGCCGCCGAACGGGGCGTAGGTGTCCCAGGCGGGAGAGTTGATGTGGACATTGCCGGCGCGCAGCCTGCGGGCGACGCGTCTGGCACGGTCCCTGTCCGACGAGGATACATAGGCCGCAAGACCGTAGATGCTGTCGTTGGCAATGCGGATCGCGTCGTCCTCGTCCTTGTAGCCGATGAGCGAGAGCACCGGCCCAAAGATCTCCTCGCGCTCGATACGCATGCCGGGCTTGACATCGGCAAAGACGGTCGGGCGTACAAAATATCCGCGATTGAGGTCGTCCGGGCGGCCTTCGCCGCCAGCAACCAGCGTCGCGCCTTCAGCGATGCCTGCGGCAATCATGCCCTGAATCTTATCATACTGCGCCTGGCTCACGACGGGGCCGAGATCGACGCCTTCACGCTCCGCCGGACCGACGACCAGCGAACCGGCCGCTTCTGCAGCAATGGCTGCTGCCGACTGCATGCGTCCTTCCGGCACCAGCATGCGGGTCGGTGCGTTGCAGGACTGGCCCGAATTGTCGAAGCAGTCGAGCGTACCCTGGCGTACGGCCATCACGAAGTCGGCGTCCTCGAGGATGACGTTGGCGGATTTGCCGCCTAGCTCCTGGTGCACACGCTTGACGGTCGCGGCAGCGGCCTTCGCGACGGCGATACCGGCGCGGTTCGATCCCGTTATCGAGATCATGTGAACATCGGGATGCGCGGCCAGCGCCTCACCCGCCGTCGGGCCGTCGCCGTTGAGGAGGTTGAAAACGCCGGCGGGAGCGCCTGCCTCGTGCATGATTTCTGCGAAGACCAGCCCGCTGACCGGGGCGACCTCGGACGGTTTCAATACCATGGTGCAGCCGGCGCCGAGCGCGGGCGCGACCTTGCAGGTGATCTGGTTGAGCGGCCAATTCCACGGCGTGATCATCGCGACGACGCCGACCGCTTCCTTGGCCACCATCGTCTTGCCGACCATGCGCTCGAACCGGTAGTCCTTCATGACGTCAATCATGGTACGTATATGCGCGGCGCCGCTGCTGACCTGATTTTCGAGCGCCATTTTTTTCGGAGCACCCATTTCATGGGAAATTGCCCAGGCGAGATCCTGCGAACGCTTCCGATACACGGACAGAACCGATTTCAGCAGGTCCAGACGCTCTAATGGGCTCGTCAGATAGAAGCCCTCGAAGGCTCGCGAGGCAGCTGCAACGGCGCGATCGACATCGCCCCCGCCCGCCAGCGCAATCGTCGCAAAGGCCTCTTCGATGGAAGGGTCGATGACCTCGAGCAATCCCTGCGGGTCGATCGGATCGACCCAGGCGCCGTCAATGTAGAACTGGCCGAACTTTTTCATCTGGAACTCCTGCGGATATATGAAGTGTCGTTGGGATCGACGATATTCAGGATTTGATCACATTATTTGGTCTTGTTTCGAAGGTGCGCATTCATTGCCGCAGGGCGTCCCCTGAGGGCACCCGTCTCTCTTCAAAGGCCAAGTGCAACCCCGTCCTTGCGTGATTCCGACCCGCCCGTCAGCGTGCCATTTTCCCAGTCGATGCGGATCACCTGCGCGCCACCGATGGGGTCCTCAGTCGGTACGATCTCGAAGCCGCGCGCCTGAAGTTCTGCAATGGTCGCGGCCGGAACGGTCTGCTCCACCTCGATTTTCGGCGCGAGCCCGCTTGCCGGCACTAGGCGTGGCAGGTCGATGGCGTCCTGCATGTCCATGCCATAGTCGAGCACCTTGGAAATCAGATGCGCGTGACCCATGGCCTGGTAGTACCCGCCCATGACGCCGAATGATATTTCAGTCCGACCGTTGCGCGTCACCATGCCCGGGATAATCGTGTGCAGCGGACGCTTTTCCGGCGCCATCATGTTGAGGTGTCCGCGCTTCAACGAGAAACTCTGGCCACGGTTGTGCAGGATGACCCCCGATTTCGGTGCAACGATGCCCGTGCCAAAACTGTCGAAGATCGAGTTGATGAAACTCACCGAATTCCGCTCTGAATCGACCACGGAAATATAGACCGTGTCGCGATGGCGCGGCAGTTCGAACGGCGGCAGATCAGCAATCGCCTGCGTCAGGTCGATCATACTGGCGAGCCGGCCGGCGAACTCGTCGGACAGCATCTCCTCGACCGGTACATCGGACTTGGCGGGGTCCGCCAGCCAGGCATCGCGCGCAGCATAGGCAAGCCGCGTCGCCTCAATTTCGATATGAATGCGGTCGATCGCGTCCGGCGCGCCCGCAGCCTCGAAATGTGACAGGATGTTGAGGATCATCAGCGCGATGATGCCTTGCCCGTTAGGCGGGCATTCATGGATCGTGTAATCCCGGAACGTCGTGGTGACCGGCGTCACGTACTCGCCCCTGGCGGCGGCGAAGTCTTCGAGCGTATGAAGCCCCCCGAGCGCGCGCAGGCGCTCGACTATGTCTTCGGCAACCGGTCCGCGATAAAAGCCGTCGCGACCTTCGGTGGCGATCCTGTCGAAGGTCGCGGCCAACTCCGGCTGGCGATGTATCTCGCCGACGCGCGGCGCGCGGCCCTGCGGCAGGAAGATGCGCGCTGCTGCCTCGTCCGCAGCAAGCAGCCGCTCTTCCTTCACCCAGTCATGATGCACACGCGGCGAAATGGCATAGCCGGTCTCGGCAAAGGTGATGGCGGGCGCGAGAACCTTGGCAAAGGGAAGACGGCCATGATCCGCGTGAAGCCGCGTCCATGCGTCGATGGCCCCGGGGACGGTCACGGAGGAAGGCGACTGGCGTGGTACTTCGGTCAGGCCGCGCTCCTCGAACCAGTCCACCGTCAGGGCTGCCGGTGTACGGCCCGAACCATTATAGGCAATGACGTCGGCTCCGCCCCTCGGCGCGTAAAGCGCAAAGCAGTCGCCGCCAATGCCGGTCGATCCTGGCTCGACAACGCATTGGACGGCGCAGGCGGCAATGGCAGCGTCCATGGCGTTGCCGCCCGCCTGTAGGATGTTGATCGCCGTCAGCGTGGCGGACGGGTGCGATGTCGCAGCCATTGCCCGGGCGGACACAGCCACCGATCGCGTCGGCTTCTCGAAATTGCGCATTGCCTTTAAGTCTCCGTAGTATGCGGTCATGGCGGGTGGTTCAGGCGCGCACGCGGTAATGCGAAAGCCTTGCCTCGAGCAGCGAAAGCGCCCACACGATGAGGAAGTTGAGGGCGAGGTAGATTGCGCCGGCGGCGATGAACACCTCCATGGCGCGATAAGTCTGGGAAATCAGTTCCTGCGCTATGCCGGTCACTTCCGTCAGCGTGATGATGGAGGCAAGCGAGGTGCCCTTCACCATCAGAATAATCTCGTTACTGTAGGCAGGCAGCGCTTGGCGCAGCGCCAGCGGCAGTATCACCAGCCGCAAAGCCAACATGCGCGACAGACCCAACGCCGAGGCCGCTTCCGAAAGCCCACGCGGGACATTGCGGATAGCACCACGTAGGATCTCGCTGCCATAGGCCGCGGTGTTCAGCGTCAGCGCCAGGATTGCGCACCAATAGGGCTCGCGGAACAATGACCAGAGCCCGACCGATTGCAGGGTCGGGCGGAATTGGCCGAGCCCGTAATAAATGAGGAATATTTGCACCAGGAGCGGTGTACCGCGAAAGATTGCGACGAATGTCCGGATCGGCCAGACCACGACCGGCCATTTACCCTGCTGAGCCAGCGCGAGAAGAAGAGCGAGGACGAAGCCGAGGAGGACCGAGGAGCCGGCCAGTTCCAGCGTCAGCGGCAGGCCGGAAAGGAGGGTGGGGATGATTTCGAATAAGAAGCCGGGATCGATCATCAATGGATAACCCCGCGCGAGGCGTTGACCTCAGCCCGTCCGAAGATAAGGCCCGTGAGGCCGGCAATGGCGAAATAAAGCGCCGCGGCAGCGCAATAGAACAAGAAAGGCTCGCGGGTCGAGCCCGCGCCGATCTGCGACTGGCGCATCAGTTCGACAAGTCCGATGACGGAAATCAGAGCCGAATCCTTTAGGACAAGCTGCCAGACGTTACCAAGACCGGGAATTGCGTGGCGCAGCAGTTGCGGCAAGATCACGAGGCGGAGCATCTGGATGCGCGTCAGCGCAAGCGCCTTGGCGGCGTCGAACTGGCCGCGCTCGACCGCGAGATACGCGCCTCGATAGACCTCAGCCTGATAGGCACCCGAAATGAAGCCGATCGTCACGATCCCGGTGGCAAGCGCCGGCAGGCCAGTGAAGCCCTTCGCGCCGAAGAGACGGCCGAACGCCGTCAGCGCGACGCTGCCGCCATAGTAGAAGAGATAGATGGTCAGGAGATCCGGCACGCCGCGGAACACGATCCCGTAGGCAGACGCGATGCCCCGCGGAAAGCGCATGGTGGAGAGCCGGCCGGCTGCTGCCATCCCACCGAAGACGATCCCGAGCGCAAAACCTGCCGCGGAAAGGAGCAGGGTGATGGCGGCGGCCTCAAGCAGCGCCGCACCCCAGCCTCCGGTTCCAAGACCGAGCAGATTGAATTTATCGAACATGAGGGCTCAAAACCTGTAACTCGGCTGGGCACGACGGAGGCGCCGCGAGATCGCTTTGTGAAAGATGGGTGGGATCGAATGACCTCGGCCACCCGATCCCGCGCGGCTCACTTCACCGGCGTGACGTCGGTATGGACCCACTTTTCGGAGATGCGCTTGGTCGTGCCGTCGGCAATCGCGGCATCGATAGCCGTATTGAACATGTCCTTCAGCGCCTTGTCTTCCTTGCGCAGCCCTGCCCCGGTTCCAAGGCCGAAGATGCCGCCGACAAAGCCGGGACCGGCGATCGTGTAGTCGGCAAATTCCGGCTTGGCGAGCGTGGCGGCGAGCGCCGTCTGCTGAGCAAAAATAGCATCGACGCGGCCGGCAGCCAAATCGAGATCGTGCTGTTCCGTCGTCTTGTATTCGCGAATCTGGACGGTATCGCCGAAATACTTCTTCAGGAATTCGAGGTTAGTCGTGCCAGACTGCACGCCGACGACCTTGCCCTTGAGCAACGGCTTCAGCTTCTCAATCGCTGCCATTGCGGCGGCCTCGTCCTCCAGCTTGAACTTCTCTTTGGAGATGCCAAGCTTGCCGAGGTCGCTGTCCTTGGCGATTGCAAAGCCCGAAGGGTCCACCGCATAGGGCTGGGTGAAGTCAATGGTTTCCAGGCGCTTCGGCGTGATGAACATGCTTGCCATGATCACGTCGAACTTGCCCACCGTCAGCGAGGGGATGAGGCCGTCCCAGTTCTGCGCGATGATGGTACACTTGATCTTCATGCGAGCGCAGAGATCGTTGGCGAGGTCGATCTCAAGCCCGTCGAGCTTACCGTCGGCGGTGGTAAAGTTCCACGGCGCATAGGCACCTTCGGTGGCAATAGTAATGGCTTTCGGCGCATCCGCCGCCATTGAAAGCGGCGCGGATATGATTGTCATGAAGGCAGCCGCAATTGCGGCCATACGACGAAATGTCATGGCTTTTCCCTTTTTGTTATGCCGCATTAGCGGCGTTCCCCGTCCTTGCCGGATGTCCCTCCGGCTTCGGACAATTTGACCAACCGGCAATCAGCGCCGGCTGGGACTTGCGAAATCGGCAAGCAGCGGCGCCGTGAAGAGAACGTGTTCCTGCATAACCCTTTCGGCCTTGGCGCTATCGCCCGACTTCAGCGCATCGATGAGATTCTGATGCTCCTCGCGCGCCGAAAGCGGCTTGTCGATATAATCGAACCAGATACGCATGTAGGGCTCGATGGCAACGTGAAGCGCGGCAATCTGGCGGATGAGCTTCGGTCGCCCACTCATCCCATAGAGATAGGCGTGAAACTCCTGGTGGCGCAGCACCCAGTCGCTGCTTCCGGCCTCGCCCGCGCGTTCCATGCGCAGGAGGAGCCGGTCCAGATCCTCGAAGCTCTCCAGCGTCAGACGCGGCATGACGATGCGGACTGCAAGACCCTCAAGTACAGAGCGGATTTCGAAAGTCTCGTTGAGCTCGTCGAGCGTGAGTCCCGCCACCACACAGCCCCGATTGGGCCGCAGCGTCACGAGACCATCGGCAGCCAGGCGTCGAAAGGCTTCACGAACCGGCATGCGGCTCATTCCGATTTCGGTAGCGATCTCTTCGGGGATCAGGCGGTCCCCCGGCTTGTAGCGGCCGAAGCGCAGGGCCTGCTGGAGATACGCATAAGCCTCCTCCTCGGCCGTTGAGGCGACATGTGTGGTGGATGCAGATGAAATCGCCATTGTCGCTCGCTGGATTTTTGTATCCACTTATCCAAACACCGAGTTTGAAGGCCGTCAAGGGGTTTTTGGCTTCTCGCAAATTTTCTTTACCTACCATTTCCGACAAGGCTGCATAGGTACAACGTGATCACAATAATAAAAGGAGATTTTCTCACCACCAAACGCTTCACCAAGAAAAGTACGTATCATAACGCGATAATTTGCACCTTCGTGAATGTCTCATTGACACGATAGCGCCATCGCTTCTAGATGTGATCACAATGATCACTTCGAAAGGTTCTCACAAGTGCCGAGCATCTTACCTAGCGGACCACTAGACTCCGCTTCCCTTCTCACCGCTGCGAGGCGAATTCTTGCCGAAGAAACGTCGATCTTCGCGAGCCAGCGGTCGCGTAGCAAAGAGATTTTCGCCGCGGCATCGTCGGGATTTTTCAACCAAGTCCCGCAGTACTGGATGCGGGACTGGCCAATGCCGTTTCCAATTGTGATATCCAAGGCTGCCGGGAGCGAAGTTTGGGACATTGATGGCAATCGCGCGATTGATTTCTGCCTGGGAGACAGCGGTGCGATGTTCGGGCACGGACCGCAGCCGATTTTGAACGTGCTGGCAGGCGCTGGCGCCCTGGGTCTTACGACTATGTTGCCCTCCAGAGACTTGGATGCCGTTGGCCGCCTTTTGCGCAGCACATTCGGCATGTCAATGTGGCAGGTCACGACGACAGCAAGTGACGCCAACCGCTTTGCCTTTCGGGTGGCGCGTGCGGTGACTGGCAGGAAAAAGATCCTGGTATTCGATGGTTGCTATCATGGCGCGGCCGACGAAGCGCTGGTGGACCTCGTCGACGGGCAGACGGTCCCTCGCAATGGCCTACTTGGCCAGACGGTGAATCTCGCCGAAACGACTGTCTGTATTCCTTTCAACGATGTTCCCGCTCTCGAAGCAGCGTTGAAAGGTAGTGACATCGCTTGCGTCGTGGCGGAGCCCGTAATGACCAATTGCGGTATGATTCTCCCACTTCCCGGGTTTCATAAAGCCCTGCGGGATCTTACTCGCTCTACAGGGACGCTGCTGCAGATCGACGAAACGCATACGGTTTCGACCGGATTTGGCGGATACACGAAAGTGCATGGTCTCGAACCAGATATTTTTGTCGTCGGAAAGCCCGTCGGTGGCGGTATTCCCGTCGCGGTATGGGGCATGACGGACGATGTGGCGAGCCGGTTTGAAGCCGTACGCGCGGCGAGTACGGGCACGGGCCACTCAGGCATAGGCACGACGCTCTCGGGCAGCGCTTTGCAACTTGCCTGCCTCAGAGCTTGCCTCGAAGAGGTCATGACAGCCGAGGCTTACCACAGAATGAACCGCCTTGCTGATGCCGTCGAGCGAGGCTTCTCCGCGGCCATCAAACACTACGAATTACCGTGGCACGTCGGCCGCGTCGGCGCCCGGCTCGAAGTTGTGTTCGCGCCACATCCCCTGCAGAACGCCTGTGAAGCACGCGCCGCGGCCAATCCGGTGATCCAGAAGGCGTTGCATACGGCATTCCTCAATCTGGGATATTTGGTCACCCCCTTCCACAATATGGTTCTTGTGGCGCCGACGACCAGCGAAGAGCATGTCGCTGGCCTTGTCGCCAGCTTTGAGAAAGTTCTCGATCGTATGACAAAGGCTGTATGAAATGACCGGAACACGTCCACTCAATGCGGCACCTGTCGAGGAAGCCGAAGCGTTCCTGGAGCGACACCAAGACATCGCAGCCTTTGACCTCGTGCTCATTGATCCGAACGGGGTTGCGCGCGGCAAGATTATCCGCCGCCATGAACTCTTGCCACTGTTCCGTTCCGGCCGGCATCTGCCCGGCTCCATTTTGGGGCTGGATGTTACCGGCGCCGATGTCGATGAGACCGGTTTGACCTGGGACGATGGAGACGCCGACAGGATTGCATGGCCGATCGCCGGTTCACTTGTCACCTTGCCTTGGACGTCACCCGAACGCGGCGAAGTTCGTGTCATGCTGTATGAGCTGGACGGATCTGCGATGGGTGCCGATCCCCGGCAGGCTCTGGTGCGCCAGATCGAGCGGTTTGAGGCTAAAAATCTGTTCCCAGTGTTAGCCTTCGAACTGGAATTCTATCTTCTCGACGCCGAAAAAGATGCTCTTGGAAAACCTAAGGCAGCACGTCTGCCTCTCTCGGGAACAGCATCAAGTGGCAACCACGTCTACAGCGTTGCCGTGCTGGATCAGTTCGAGCCGTTTATCGATGCGCTTTACCGCGCCGCCGCCGTCCAAAACCTGCCTGTTGAAACAATCATCTCCGAATACGCTCCCGGCCAGTATGAGCTCACTCTGCGTCACCAGCCCCAAGGCCTGCGGGCGGCAGACGACCTCGTGATGCTCAAGCGCCTCGTTCGAGGTCTCGCGCTCCGACATGGCATGCGCGCCAACTTCATGGCCAAGCCCTTCGCGCATCGCTCCGGCTCCGGTATGCATCTTCACGCCAGTCTTGCGGACCCGTTGGGCAGCAATCTCTTCGCCGACGTGCAAGATGATCTCGCGCCGATGCTGCGCCACGCCATCGGTGGCTTGCAGCGGACCATGGCGGATTCGATGCTGATGTTTGCACCCAATCTGAATTCCTGGCGTCGCTTTTCGCGCAACAGCTATGCACCGACGTCGCCGACCTGGGGGCGCAACAACCGGAGCGTTGCCATCAGGGTGCCTGCGGGCAGCCCAGCCAACCGCCACCTTGAACATCGTTCCGCCGGCGTCGACGCCAACCCTTATTTGGTTGCTGCGACCGTGCTTGCCGGAATGTACGAGGGGATTGATAACCGGATCGAGCCAGACGCAGAATCGTCCACCTACAGCGACGACGCCGGAAAGTTGCTGCCATGCGACTGGCGCGAGGCGATCGACCAGGCTGCTGAATCCGAATTCCTGAAGGACGCTCTCGGCGAACGCATGGCCTCGGTCTTCATTGCGTTGAAGCGTGTGGAACACCGCTTCTTTTCCGCCGAGGTGACAGACGAAGAGTTTGCCTATTACGGCGACGTCATATGACGGCGAGCGAAGGCGACTTTCGCTCGGCTCTGGTGACCGGCGCGGGAGGGCCCCATGGCATAGGCTTTGCCATCGCCCGCAAGCTTGCACAGAAAGGTCTCGCCGTTTGCATCACCGGCGCCAGCGAACGAATTCATCTGCGGGCTGAGGAACTGCGGGCACAAGGCTTTGACGTCATAGCCCAAGTTGCAGATCTCACCAAGGCCGAGGAGGTCATGCGCCTGCGAAAACTGGTAGGGCCGGTTGACGTTCTGGTGAACAATGCCGGCATGGGATCCACGGCGGCGCCAGCCGTGCAACGCGAATTCCTGGCGCTGAGTGAGGCCGATTGGGACATCGGAATTGACGTCACCCTCAAGACCGCGTTTCTTGTCACGCGCGCCTTTCTGGAGGCAATGGTCGAAAGGCGGCGCGGACGTATCGTGAATATCGCCTCCGTGACTGGCCCGCTGGTTTCCAATCCGGGAGAGGCTGCCTATTCGGTGGCAAAGGCGGGGATGGTGGGGCTCACCCATGCCCTGGCGCTCGAAGTTGCCCCTTACGGAGTGACCGTGAATGCAGTCGCCCCCGGCTGGATCGAGACAGGTTCATCAACCGAGGAAGAGCAGGTCGCTGCCCGGTACACGCCTCTGGGACGCGCTGGAACCCCGGATGAAGTCGCTGCCGCCGCCGTCTTTCTTGCTTCTGGCGAAGCGAGCTACATCAACGGCGCGATGCTGGTTGTCGATGGCGGCAACATCCTGCAGGAGCGCAAGGTCCAACTGGCTTGAACCTCTTTCCAAGGCGGTGAGCGGAATTGCGGACTGAACACCCAGAACCAGATGGGTTTCGATTGGTCATTTGGCAATCCTTGCAAGGCAGTTGCAACGACGCACTGGTTGTCGCGCACTGGATTGTGCTATGGCGTCGCGTCTTACGCGGCAGATGGCCCTCCTGCCTCCAAGAGGAACGGCAAGGCTTGACCACATCGCAGCGGGGTCGTGCGGCGGCGGTATCAAGGCGTATGAAATAATGAGAGAACTATCGACCCAACAGCAACAGGTTTATCAGGCGCTTCGCGAGCAGCTTATTTCTGGCCGATTTTCTCCCGGCACGAGCGTCAGCCTACGGGGCCTAAGCAAGAGTATGGGTGTCGGGCTTATGCCTGTCCGTGAAGCGATTACCCGGCTCGGCGGCGAGCGCGCTCTGGAGGTGCGTCGTAACGGCCGGGTCTGCATTCCCGAGCTGACTCGCCGACGTTTCGAAGAGCTTATGCATGCCCGGCTGCAGCTGGAACCCCTTTGCGCACGTTTGGCGCTTCCCTATGTGACGCTCGAGACTATTGGGGTGATGGAGGCCTGCGATTCGCGCATGAACCAAAGCTATGGAGCCAAGGACGCAGACGCCTACATGCGCGAAAACTATCAATTTCACTTCGAATTGTACCGAGCTGGGGGGTCCGAAGTCATTGTCGCTCTGCTGGAAAGCATTTGGATGCAGTTTGGTCCGTTCATGCGCAGCGTTTATGAAATGAGCGAAACGACATCCATTGTCGATAAGCACCAGATGACGCTAGAAGCCATTCGCCGAAGGGATGCCGAAGCCCTGGGCGTGGCGATCAAAGCCGATATCCTTGACGCCATTCACCTGTTGAAGCAAACGCTTGGAAACGACACACTATAAGGTTAGCCGCGCAGCCGCACATTAGGATGTGAACCGCCATGCCCACAGCAAACACCTAAATGGGCCTGCCTCGGTAATCGAGCCGGATTGTGGTTCTCCCTCGGAATGAGGATGTTGAACAGGATGCGTGGGCTTTCTGCCGCGTCTTGCGTGGCGGGTCTCACCCGCCGGCGCATCGCGCCATTCGCCATCAATGAAGAGTTCGGCATCGGAGTGATAGTGCATGGGGACTCCTTATCTACGATAGGATCATGGATGACCAACCACACCGGAAGCGCGGCACGCTGGTCAAAGCAGGCAGTTGAAATCAACGCGATTTCACAAACGTAGCTATTTCCACACTTGTCCTTGCGCGCGCGATTTCTGCATCATCGGCATTGCTCGCCCCGCTCTTGATCCCATCTGGCAAACTCTGACCGCGCGTTGCGACAAGCGCGCGGATGAAGTCGGCGGTAAATTCGGGATTTGACTGCGAGGTGAGCGCCGCATCGCCGTAACGCAGCACGACATAGGGACAAGCGGCATCGTAAAGTTAACAGCCGAGTAGCAAGCGGATGATGGGTGGCGGCAGACATCGCTCATGCGTGAGCGATTTTCGTCCATAAGTTCATCGCCGCGGCACGCAGTTCGCGGTGATGGCTGGAGGGGATGTCGTGGCGCGGGATGTGGAACAGGTTGGCAATTGGATCATGGATGGAGACAAAGCGTTGCAGATGCCGCTTCGATTTGAAGCGCTTCATGATCCGCTCTCACCGCCGGACTGGTGGGTGGGAATTCTCCGCCCGATTGTTCAGGCCCTTGTGGAAGCGATGCTTGACACCGAGCATGATCTCCTGCTTTGCAGCGCCGTAGGATCGAAGCTTGTCCGTGATCATCACACGCGGCGCCCGGATGTGGCTCTTCAGGAGCTTGCGCAGCAGGCGCTTGGCCGCTTTGGCATTGCGGCAGCTTTGCACGAGAACGTCCAGGACGAAGCCGTCTTGATCCACGGCGCGCCACAGCCAGTGCTTCTTGCCCCGGATCTCGATGACTACCTCATCGAGGTGGCGCTTGTCGCCAAACTTGCCTGTTGAAGGCCGGCGGATCTCCTTGGCAAAAGTAGGGCCGAATTTTCCACCCACAATGAGACCGTCTGATGCGAGACAATGATCCCGCGAGCAGCCAGCATATCCTCGACCATCCGCAGGTTGAGAGGGGACCGGAAACAAAGCCACACCGTGTGGGCGATGATTTCCGCGGGAAAGCGATGACGGCGATAAAGCAGATCACCGTTCGTCATGACCTGTAATTGCACATCGAATTCCAAGTTCCGTTAACTTTACGATGCCGCCCCAGCCGTTCCGCGACGCTGGATTGGCTATAACTTCGGAATGCTTTCTTGGCAGCGGCCACCGCCAGATCGATATCTCTAGCATTTCGCTCTGCGTGGTGGGCTCGACTCATTTTCCGTCAATATAGAATTTCCATTTGTCGAGCATTCGATCCTCCAATCCCTGCCATTGCGGCCAGCAGCTCCAGCGAAGCGCTGGTTACCACCCGACTGCATCCCTTAACGAGTACCACCAAGAACCAATTGTAGAGTATTGGGCGCGAAGCAAGCGCCCGCCCGGGAACGGATACCAGGGCAGTTTCTCGAAGATGTCGAAGCGCGACGCATCACCGTCGATCGCCTCAGCGAGCGTGCGGCCGAAAAGATGCGACCCGGTGACGCCATGGCCACTGCAGCCATGGGCGAAGTAAGTGCTTGGACCGATGCGCCCCATCTGCGGCACGCGTGTGAAGGAGAGCGCGAAGTTGCCGCTCCAGGCGTAGTCGATCTTCACGCCTTTGAGCTGTGGAAAGACCTTTTCGAGGTTGGGCCGCAGCTTCGCTACAACGTCGGCGGGATCGGTGCCGCCATAGACGGTACCACCACCGAAAATCATCCGCTTGTCGGCGGAAAGACGAAAATAGTCGAGGATGTAGCGAACGTCTTCCACACACATGTCGCTTGGGATCAGCGAGTTGGCAAGTTGTTCGCCGAGCGGTGCCGTGCTTATCATCTGGGTGGAGACCGGCATGACGCGCGACACGAGTTTCGGCACCGCGTCGCCGAGATAGGCATTTCCGCAAAGGACGACGATGGGAGCCGAGACCTCGCCGCCTTCGGTGTAGACAGTCGGCCGCTCTGCAACGTGATCGACGCGTATAACCGGCGAACCTTCGTAGATCGTGCCACCAATGCTCTCGAAGGCGCGCGCCTCGCCGAGCACCAGATTGAGCGGATGCATGTGACCGCCAGTTGTGTCGAGCATACCGCCGCAATAGGCGTCCGAGTTGACGAGCTTGCGAAGCGCCCCCCTGTCAAGAAACTGGTGATCGTCCATGCCGTACTTGCGCCAGAGCGCCTGCTTGGCTTCAAGCTCCTTCATATGCGCTGACGTATAAGCAGCGTAGATGTTGCCCGGCTTCAGGTCGCACTCGATTTGGTACTCGCTGACGAGACGGCGTATGATTTTGCCGCCCTCCTGCACTAGGCCGCCGATGAAACGGGCTGTGTCCTCGCCGTAGCGGCACTGGATGGTCGCGAGACTGGCGTTGAGGCCGTTGACAATCTGACCACCGTTGCGGCCCGAGGCCCCCCAGCCAACCTGAGCACCTTCTATGACGACGACCTTGTAGCCCTTCTCTGCGAGATGGATTGCCGTCGACAGGCCGGAATAGCCCGCCCCGACGACGCAAACGTCGGTCTTTATCCGGCCTTGCAGCCGAACCGGCGTGCGGCTGATGTTGCGAGAGGCGGCATAGTAGCTGGTCGGATAGCTGCCGTCGCCAGCATAGGATTTGTGTTTCTTAAGCATTAGACGATTTCCAGATAGGCGCCAAATTCATAATCCGTAACCTGCTCGGCAAAGCCCGCGATCTCTTGACGTTTGCAGGCAATCAGCATGGAACGGAGCAGCGGGTCGAAGACCTCGGCGGCAATCGATCCTGCCTCAAAGGCATCGACCGCTTGCCCCCATTCGGCAGGGATTTTGGGGAGTTTATCCATGGAGTAAGTGTGGCCCTCAACTGGTTCGGGCGGCTGCCACTTGTTGCGAATCCCGACGAGTGCCGCGCCCAGAATCGCAGCAATGACAAGATAGGGATTTGAATCGGCGCCAGCGACGCGGTGCTCGATACGACGCGCCACTGGATTGCCCCCGGGTATGCGGATCGCCGACGTACGGTTCTCATAGCCCCACGATATTGCGGTCGGTGCTAGCGTATCCGGCCTCAGCCGACGATAGGAATTAAAATGCGGCGCAAAGACGAGCGTCGTCTCGGCCATACCACGCAGCAGGCCTGCCACAGCATGCTTCATGGTCGACGAGCCCTGCTCTGTACCGTCGTTGAAGATGTTGTTCCCTTTCTCATCGAGCAGACTGAAATGGACATGCATCCCGCTTCCCGAACGCGTGCCGTAGGGCTTTGCCATGAACGTTGCGGCAAGCCCGTGTTTGCGAGCCACACCCTTTACAATGCGCTTGAAGAACACCGCATCGTCGGCCGCCTTCAGCGGGTCGTCAGTGTGCAGCAGGTTGATCTCGAATTGACCGATCCCATTCTCGGCAATTGCCGCGTCCGCAGGCACGTTTTGTCGGGCGCATTCCTCGTAGACTGATGAAAAGAAGTCTCCAAAATCGTCGAGTTCATCGATTGACAGAATTGCATCTGAATCGAGCCGCTTACCTGTATATGGCGAGATTGGTGGAACAGCGCTGTCGGGTTCCGGATCGATAAGGTAAAACTCCATCTCCGTCGCCACCACTGGACGAAGATTCAGCTTCTGATATTCCCGCACGATTGCCGCCAGTGCTTGGCGCGGGTCGGCAAGGAACGGCTTACCGTCTTCTTGTTGCAGCCACAGCGGCACGAGTGCACTCGGCCGAGAAGTCCAGTTGACTGGCAGCACACCGCGTCCGGTGACGCCGCAGATACCATCGTGATCGCCGGTCGCGCGAACCTCCTCGTTACCGATTATGTCTTCGCCCCAAACATCGACGCCGACGATCGAAAGCGGCATGCGGATGCCACCGCCCAAAACCTTTGATGCTTGCTCAACCGGAAGCCTTTTGCCACGCATGATGCCGTTCAAGTCGCAGATGACGGCCTGAATGCTTTCGATCGGACCATTTTTCTCCAGCCATTCGTGAAACGCGGGCGGACTCGCCTCGTACGACGACATATATCAATTCCCTTATTGTGATCACATTTGCACTTACTTGACATCATTATGTCTGTTCCGTCAAGCTGAGCGCTCACAACAATTCAGGAATTTGCATATGCTCGCAGACGGTCCCGACCTCATCCTTATTCAGACAGGCACCCCTCCGGATGAAATCCGCATTCCGCTGGGCGACTTGCCCGACTGGTATTGCCATGCCCTCGGCAGAGCGACAGACAGCATTGAGGTCGTACGTGTATTCGACGGCGACGGGCTGCCGAAACCCGATCCAAGCCGGATTGCTGTCATTACGGGATCGTGGTCCATGGTGACCGACCGCGAACCCTGGAGTGAAGCTACAGCTGCATGGATCCGCGATGCGATGGCGCTAGAGATGCCGCTTTTTGGCGTATGCTACGGACATCAACTCATGGCGCATGCACTTGGCGGGCGAGTGGAATATCATCCTCAGGGCCGCGAAATCGGGTGCCATACAATACGCCTGCTGCCGGACGCGCCGGTGGACGTGCTGCTAAGCGGTTTGCCTCAGCAATTCCAGGCACATCTGACCCACATGCAGACGATCATCGATCTGCCCCCGGGTGCGTATTCTCTCGCGGCATCAGATCATGATCCCCACCAAATTGTTCGATTTGGCCCTCGAGCGATATCAGCCCAATTTCATCCGGAGTTCACGTCGGAAACTTCTTCGGCAATTATCAAGTTCAGGGCCGATGCTCTCCGCCAGGAAGGAAAAGACCCAGACGAACTGCTTGATGCCGTGCGAGAGGCACCTGAGGCAGCAGGACTACTTCGCAAGTTTGTCCAAACAAATTGTCTCCGCATCGCAAGCACAACCGCGCTGAGGTCTAGGTGACCGACTCATAAGATCGGAGCCAAATTCGAATTGAGGCTAGCTGGACGGATGCGAGGAAGTTGTCGTCGCGTTTGTCGTATCGGGTTGCGACTGCTCTGAAGTGTTTGAGTTTGTTGAAGAACCGCTCGACCGCGTTGCGCTGTTTGTAGAGCCATGGGCTGAAGACGGGAATATTGACCCTGTTTGGCATAGGGCGAATACATCCCCATGCGCCACGGGTTTTGAGGTTTTGGCGCAACGCGTCGCTGTCGTAGGCACGATCAGCCAGCAGGATATTTCCGGCCCGAACAGTCTCGAACATATCGGCAGCCGAAC
>NZ_FMAF01000036.1 GCF_900094565.1 Martinezella lusitana | reverse complement strand
AACGAACGGAGGTGACGTTGGATGACATTGCTCGCGAGATAAACCCGATCGTTCGGGGATGGATCGCATACTATGGGCAATACTCGCGCTCGGCACTTTATCCGATGGCGAGATACATCAACGAAACCCTCTATGTTTGGTTTAAACGGAAATATAAGCGCTTCCGCAAACGCCTGGGGCAAGCGCGCCTCTTTGTTGCAAAGATTGCGCGGGAAAACCGGAAGCTGTTCGTACACTGGCAACTCGGTAATGGCACGGAGCTCGCTTGATGGGAGCCGGGTGAGGTGAGAGCCTCACGCCCGGTTCTGAGAGAGGCTGGAGGTGAAATTCCTCCGGCCTACTCGCCCGACGATCCCCATTTTGGCCAAGGGCAAATGCAGGACTGGGCGGGTATGGACTTACGTGTTTGACGACAGGTCCTTCGGGGGGCATTTGCCGCCAGCTGCAGTCTATTATGCTTCCAGCGACCGGCGGGGCGAGCATCCGCAAAAGCACCTGGCGGACTATGGCGGCATCCTGCAGACGGACTGCTACAACGGGTTCGAGCCGCTCGGCGTTGCGCAAAGGAAGGACAAGCCGATCACGTTCGCCTTTTGCCATGCCCATGCGAGACGGAAGTTCTTTGAGCTTGCCGACATCGAGAAAAGCGCCCGCGACAGCAAGCGCAACGGCAAGCCGATCTCGCCGATCGCACTGGAGGCGGTCAAGCGCTTCGATGCGCTCTTTGAAATCGAGCGACAGATCAATGGACTGAGCGCCGAAGAGAGACTTGCCGTGCGACAGGAAAAAAGCAGGCCGCTATTCGAAGATATGCATGTATGGCTGCAACAGGAACGTGCCACGCTCAGCCGGTCCTCCGATCTTGTCAAGGCGATGGATTACATGCTCAAACGCTGGGAAGGCTTTGCCCACTTCCTGGAAGACGGGAGAATTTGTCTTACGAACAACGCGGCCGAGCGCGCGCTGAGAGGGCTTGCACTGGGAAGGCGGAATTGGACGTTTGCGGGATCTGAACGTGGCGCCGAGCGCACCGCCGTCATGCTGACGCTCATCATGACCTGCCGCCTCAACGAGGTTGATCCGAAGGCCTGGCTGGCCGATGTGCTTGCCCGCATCGCCGATTATCCCGCATCGCGTTTACATGAACTGCTTCCATGGACGTGGAAAAAAGCATCGGCAGCCACCGCCCTGCCGCAGGCGGCCTGATGGCGGGCGCTTCCGTTGTTCGCCTGAAGATTACCCTCGATGACGTCGAGCCGACTGTGATGCGGCGCGTGGTCGTACCATTCCGGATCAGGCTCAGCCGCCTTCACGAGGTGCTGCAGGTGGCGATGGGCTGGACCAACAGCCACCTCTACGAGTTCCGTATGCGTGATGTCGGCTTTGGTTTACCGGATGATGACTGGGGAGATGGCCCCATCGATGCACGTAAGGTCACGCTGCTGTCTGCGGTTCAGGACACCGGCGCCAAATCGTTCAAGTATCTTTACGACTTTGGCGACGGATGGACGCACAGCATCAAGATCGAACGCACCTTTCCAGCACTCGGCATGGACCGCCCGATGCTGCTTGAGGCCACGGGAGCATGCCCGCCGGAGGATATCGGCGGCCCATGGAGTTACCAGGAGCTCCTGGCGGCACGTGCCGATCCATCGCATGAGCGGCATGCCGAATTCGCCGAATGGCTTGGCAGCGACTACAATCCTGGCTACGCCAACTTCAGTCATCTCAACAGGGCTGTCGATGATCTCGGGGCTAAATGGGTTCGAAAAGCCAGGACGCGCCGAAAAACCTGAAGATGCACCCGGGTCAGCAAGAACTGAACGTTCATCGCGTAAACAGCTGACGGAACAGTTCCTCCGAGCGCCGCAGGCCTTCGTCTGTCAACACCAATGATTTCGACTTGTTCACCGGATCGCCGATCAGCCCCTTATGATGCAAGCGATCCGTCGTTGCCCAGTCAAAACCTTTCCAGGCGCAGCACCCGTTGTGACGTGTCAGCCAGAGTAGCGCCAGAACCGCCTCGTCGATTTTGTCTTCGTCGATCTCCATATCGCCAGCTTATCACGCGCAGGCGAAAACGTCCCGCGGTCCTGCCCGTATGCGTACGACGAAGGCGCGCACGCATGATTCCGAACGGCAGGAGACTCTGCCGCAGGCTCGGAATTTCAGATGCGGCGTTTCGGGCGCACGGTATCAACCAATTTCCTCAAAGGAGCCGTCAATCGCCATGATTTGCTATTCAGCAGATTGCCAAGCCGACCAAGGATAATTGCGTTTTCCTCTTCGTATTTTTGGGCTGCCTCCAACTCAATTTCGAGGCGCTTCGCCTCAGCTTCGATGGTGTTGCATTGCGCGGAGAGCCTTGCAACATCATTGGAAAGCCTAGCAACATCCTCCGCTGCGGCCTGTCTTTCCTGTCTCACCCGCGTAAGCTCGCGGCGCAAGGCGATGAGATCGATATCGGATGTCGTGGGATAGCGATGGATCGATTGACCGGCAGCCTCTCCGGCTTGGCTCGGCTCGGCACCGCCAAGTTCGGACCCGACCCGAACCAAGGACATGGACGCGACTTGATCATGGACCGATTTTGCCGCTTCGGCGGTGATCGTGTCGGGAAGTATGGGCTTTAGGGTCTCGTAAAGATAAGACCAATCCTCGACCATGCGCGGAAAGACCGGGAATATAAGCGGGATGCCCGCCTTGGCGGCGCTATGCACCAGTCTATGAAAACCAATCGCGAGCAGCCGCGCTTGGTCGAGGGGGTTCAACGAGTAGATGATCCCGCCGGGGGTATAGGCGAAAACCTCCCACGTGGCATCGAGCCGGTCCGCCATCCAACCAATATGTTGGTGTAGGTGACGGTGTTCAAGGATGCTTCTGCTCGAAGCCGCCTCGACCAGGTCCCGCATCGGAATGATGATGGCGTCGAAAGAAAACCGATTGCTTGCCAGGATTTCGTCGATGTATTCGCCAGACCAAGGCGATTTCAGGACATATGGCAGATTTTCGTTCGGCTCCACGAGGGGTAGGCGTTCGAGGCCGGCATTGGCGTTTGCTTCCCAAGCTTGCGACTTGTCATCAGGTTTGAAGCCCGTGTCCAGACCCAAGGCGGAAAGGTAACGTACAAGAAAGCTTGTACCCGCCCGGCCAGTGCCAGCAATGAGGAGATGGTGCGTTGGTACAGGACCTTCAACGGTCTCGTTGGCATCTTGCATGATCAGACTAGCTCAATGTTCCGGCAAACCGGAATTGCGAAGGTGCTGCCGGATCCCATGAGGGCAACGCGAACATTCCGCGTCGGGCACATGAAACCGGCAACGATGCCCCCCCACTTGAGCATCATCGTGATCGAGTCAGTTTAGACGGCTTGCCCGGTGAAATCCATCCTCAAACAGGAAACTAAGTTCGTGATTGATATCTTCTTAATCTTGCGCTGTTGTGAACCACACGTCATTCAACCTGGGCGACCGGCGGTAGCTAACAGGTCCCGCTGGCGGTGGAAAATATCGTGCTTGCAAAAGGTCGAGTTTCCTTAAGTTATTCGGTCACCAGATTAGGGAATTTGGTCAGACAACGAGCGAAGGCTGTTGCGGGCCTGTTTTCCTTGAATATGACAAGCCCACATTCATGAAGGGCTTCTCGAATATTTGGTAGCTAACGAAGGCGAACGGAACCAGCGCGAGGAAACAAAGCAACGCCCAGACCTGTCCAATGTAGTAGTAAGAGATATTCATAATGTGTCGTTGCACGAAGTCTGCCATGAGGAATACGACATAGAAGTGCCAGAGATATATCGAGTAGGAATATTTGCCGATCTTTGCGATGAATCGTGACAGCAATCCGCGGGGATGTTGGAATGAGCCGTCGTAGTAGGCAATGAGTGCGCTAAAGAAAGCCCCTTCAATGGTGGGGAGAATAATCCAGATAGGAGAGGGCGAGGGGTATTGCGGCATTCGGTAGAAGCCGCCCATCCGGTCAAATAGATAATAAAATACGCAAAACACGGTCCCTAGTACCAGAGCAAGCACGTGTTTCTTGATGATCATCGAACGGTAGTGGTAGGCCAAAATTCCAAATACAAATTGGTCTAGGCGGCCGGCGAGCGTCCAGTAGGCGGGCCAGAAAACCGTATCGTTCCTGATGAACAAGAACGTTCGTAAGCCGACTGCCAGGAATATCGCCGCGAAAAGAAGCGCTGGCGATTTCCGGCAGAGAAACAGCAGGAGAGGAAGTAAAAGGTAGAAGTGGAATTCCACCGTCAGGGACCACGCACCATTGGGCAGTGTCGGTTCGATCAGACCGGTCGCAAGGCTCCTTGAATAGCCAACGAGGTCAGCTCCAACGACATACTCCCGCACGCCCTCCACTACCAACATCGCAAAAAGTAGGGGAAGGAGCCGGGTCGCTCGACGTGACAGGAATGCAAGGTAATTTACCGATCTCCCGTCAAGAATTTTCGCGAACAGATAACCGCTTAACGTCATGAAAAGAGCGACGCCCGTATGCCCCTCATCCAGCAGAGCAAGCGGGAAAATCGATGGTGCACCTTCAAAAGGCACTGGGCAGCCGTTCGCGTAATGCAGGAAATGCCAGCTGAAAACCATGAATGCCGCAAGCGCGCGAATATGATCGAGACCTAGGTCCCTGGTTCGTTTTTTGGTTTCGGTCATCGCTCGAAATGGGTCAGATGAGAATACTTGTTGGGGGCTATACCAATCGAGACAGCATTTCAATTCCTTACTAGAGGAGGCCTGGATTGTTCAAATTAACTGCAGTGATCACTATGGGGCAGCTGACCTTAATACCCCCCCGGCTGCGGATGGGTCGCGAGCCTCAGGTCTCTCAGGCCGCGATTGCCGTCGCGGTTGCCGGTTGCGGCGACCGCGGTGAAGATGCGCTCAGCATCGTCGTACATTTTGAGATTGAGATAGCAGTATCCGCGCAGCACCATCAGGTCCACACGCTCCTGCTGAAGCTGCGAGCGCTGGTCGAGATAGAGGAGGGCCTCATGGTACCGCTTGCCCGAAAAGGCCGAGAGCGCGCGATCGGAGAGAATGGCCACCTGTAATTCAGCGGCGCGCTGGTGGTTCATGGGGGCCTTGGTCGCCGCGACGGCGGCGTTGTTGGCAAGCCCGGCTCGCAGATAGGCGAGGCTTTGCCCATAGGCGGCCTCCTCGCGCGACTTTGGATCGGTATTGTTCAGCGCGACGCCAAAGGCTTCCACGGCTTCCATCGGTCGATTGAGGTTCATCAGGCACCAGCCGCGCGATAGCGCGTTTGCCGGTGTCAGCAGTTCGGCGCTGATCGTGGTTGTACAGCCGGCCGGACTGCGTGCGCCGCGCACGGCCGTCCTGGTGCGGGCTTCCGCTTGATTGTATTCGACTGGTGGCGCGCGGCGGACGGGCGCTGCGGGCTCTGCGGCCGCCTGCGCGTTGACGGGTGGTTGTGTGATGGGGTCCAGAGGCGTTGCTTGGGGAGCCGCCAGAGGCGCGCTTTGGAGCGATCCCTGCGGCGCGATCTGCGGTGTTAGCTGGACTGTCTGGTTCGGAGAGGGCAGTGGTGCCGAGGTCGGCGTGCGCGTCGCCGGCTCGCCGAGAACGGCGATACGCTGCGAACGGCCTGCCCAGAGCCGCTGGACTTCGGCGACACCTTGCCGGTCGTTCAGCTGATTGCGGGTGATGGCCAGTCCATAAGCGGATGGTTCGTCATCCGGCTTCCAGCGAAGCGCCGTCTCGAACCAGCGCGCCGCAGCCTGCGGCTGGTTCAGCGAACGCGCATACCATCCGAATTGTTGCGCCGTTGGAACGTATTTTTGCTTCACTACTTCGCCGGCCATTCGTCCAAGGACGTCCTCGCTGAGATTGGCGGGTGGCTGCAAGGCCATCAGATTGGCGGTGGCGGCAAGATAGGTTGCCATCGCGTCCTTGGATTCGTTGCGCCATTTGTACATCGCCTCTTCGGCCTCTTGCGGCTTGTGGTCGGCGATCAGCACCAATGCCAGGCCCTGCGAGATTGCTGCGGAATCTTCCTTGGTGTGCGCGGCCTCGAACCATTGCTCCGCGTCGCTATAATTGCTGCGGCGCAGATAGTACCAGCCGAGAAGCGAATCATCGGATGCCAGCCCCTGGCTGCGCGCGACCCGTTCGACCTGCGAGAGATAGTCCTGAGAGACGGTCAGTTTCGGATCGTCATTGCCCTGCGCCACGAAACGGCGTGCAAGGTCGGTCCTTATGCTGTCGAATTCCCGCCCGCCATTGCCGTCGGGTTTCTCGAGGGCCAGCAGGTCCTGCATGGGCTGATAAGACAGCATTGCCGCGGCTTTCTGGATGGTCGCAAGCCTTTCCTGCGGATTGGTGCAGCTCTTCAGCATATAGGTATAGGCGTCCTGCCCGCGCTTGACCCGATCCGTGCGGATAAAGGCTTCCGCCACCCGCCACAGAATGTCTATGTCGCTGCAGGTGAGCAGGCTCTGCGTGTTGGCGGCGATGTCGATGACAGTCGCATATTGCTTGAGATCGGAGGCGTTGACGAGGCGCGCGCGCGCTTCGGCGACGTCGAGGCGCTCCAGCAGATCGGCGGGCGGCTGCCATCCGGCTTCTGCGGTCTGACGGTCGGCGATCGCCTTGCGCAGCTCAGCATAGCGGCCCTCAGAATAGAGCTGCCACATGGCTTCCAGCTGCTTGTCGCTGTTTTGCGGAACGGCAAGCGGATCGGCTGGCGGTGTCCAATTCGGGTAAAGCGTTTGCAATCTGGAGATTTCGGCCTGCAGCCGCGCCTTGTCGCCGCGGCTGGCGAAATAGCGCAACGCGCTTTCGTCCACCTTCGGCGGGCTAGCCGGTTGAGCTTGGCCCGACTGCTGCTGTGCCGGTTGTTGTTGAGCAGCTTGGGGCGCCGTCGACTGCGGTGCAGCCTGTGCCAGTGCGTCAGGCGCCGGCGCATTCGGTTGCGGATTGCTCGGCCCGTCGGACAGGACGGCGGATGGTGCCGTCGCCTGAATGCGGTCGGCGACCGCGCGTAAATCGACTGTTTGTTCGGTAGCGCCGCCCGGCTTGATATCGGCGGCAAGCAGAGTCTGCGGCTCCAGGCGGCTCGATTTCGCCAGCTTGATCTTGTCTTCAGGCGAGACATGATCCTTCGTCGCGAGGGTGAAACCCGCCACGGCCACTGCCATAAAAGCCATGATCAAAGTGGATTTTATAAGCACTCCGGGTGTTTCTCCGCGACGAAAGCCAGGCTCAACAATTGCAAAGTGGACGGGTAGTAAAGGGACGGCGCGAACTGCCGAACCGAGGTGGGTAGTTTCGTTCCGTTAACCACACACGCCACAACATCGTTAACAATTCTATAACCGGGGTCGGGAAGCAGCTGTTTTGGCTTGCCCGTTGCCAGATCGATCGTGCCCGGTTCGTCCCCCTCGACGGTCATGCCTTGTCGCAGCCGTATCAGCAAAACCTTGTCGTCTATCCCGGCTCGCGCCAGGTAGAGCGGTATCCTGATGGCATTATAGCCAAACTCCGCCTCGAAGCCATCGGCAGGTTTCGGCATTGCGCGCAGGCTCACCCAATCGGCCGGCAGTTTGCGCGGGCCGAACTGCATTGAGCGCAACAGGGCAACGCCATCATCCGTCAGTTTTTGCCATCGATCGGAGGGCGCCAGCAGCGCCATGACGGGGATAGCCTCGTAAATCCAATAGGATGGATTGATGATGGGGCCATCCTTGCGGCCCGGGGCCTTGTAGCCATCAACTCCGGGAAGGAGGAGCGTCCGGCCATCGGAATCGATCACGACATGGGAAAGAAGTGCCTTTGCCATGGTTGCGGCGACCTGCAGATAGTCCTTCTTGTTCCATGCCGATCCCGCAAGCGCCAGCGCGTAGGCGATCAGGAGGTCGCCGTCGGAGGCATTGTTCGTGTCTGTTATATGCGGCATGACGGCGGGATCCCATTTCCAGGCCGCCAGGCCATCGTCGCGCAACAGCAATTCGGTTCGTGTGAAGTACCAGATCTGCTCGAAATCGGCCGGGCTATTGGCGAGATAGGCGAGCAAGAGGCCGTAACCTTGCCCTTCGCTGTGGCTGACGTTGCCGTTGCCATTGTCGATGATACGGCCGCTTGCATCGAGGAATTTCGTCTTGTAGGCGATCCAGGCTTCCGGATCGATCGCAGCATGCTGAGCTGCGACCGGTTGGGCTACCGCCAGGATGACAGCGCCGCAGATTGCAAGGATGAAGCGCCAGCGTCTCATTCGCGCCTGCCGATCTTCGAGAGAATGCTTGCGGTGCTGACGCCGAGCAGCAGCGAACCGATCACGAGCAGGAAGGCGTAGGACAAGATATTGCTGGAAAGCCAGTTGGCGGCGATCAAGCGATAATTGGTCAGCGACCAGGCCTGCGACGTGACAAGATCGAAACGGCTGACAGGTACCGTGTCGATCTTTCCCGTCTTGCCGGAATAGACAGTGATGCGACCGCTGATTTGCGGCCAGTCGAATTGCGACGTCATGGCCTCCACGCCTGCCCGCAGATCTCCAGCGCTCGGTGCTGTGATCACGGTCCAGGTGGCGTCGTTGGTCGAGTTGGCTTCCTGGGCGATCAGGAACGTATTGGCATTCGACGGCGTAAACACCTGCTCCGAACTCGGCATGAAGCGTAGCGAACTGAGCGAGATATCGAAGTTGCGATGCATCCATTGCTGGAAGCGGTCGAATTGACCCTGCAGCAGACCGCCGCTGATGCGGGAGCGCCAATCCGCGATCGTGACGGAGGCGTCCTGCGTGCCGGCTTGCCCTGGAGTGGGTGGGCGCCAAGCCACCTGGCTCGTCGCCGCGATATTCATTTGCGAAAGGATCGTCGACGGCAGTTGAGAGATCGAACCGATGAAGATCGCGTTGCGGCCGCTGATCGTGTTCGGCGAGGTAGTCGGCTCCACGGCGACCGGGTGTCCCGCAACGATCGCCATCTGTCCGAGCAGGGTTGCGCTCGCCGACAGCGTATCGGCATCGGCCCGATCGATGAAGAGGGTGGTCGGCTCGGTGTCGCGATTATAGGGATAGCCGGTTCCTGCAAACGCCGCCAGGTTGGGGCGCTGTGCGACCCTTGCAAAATCCGGCATGCGGAACTGGCTTGTGTCGAACAGCGCAAAGCGCGGTGTCGTGCTGGACGTGGCGGCGGGCGCGCAGACGGTATCCTCGTCGGTCATCAACATGGCCTCGAGCGTCAATGTATTCAGGCCCGGCTTGAAATGGCGCATGGTGATGCGGATGGGCAATTGCCGGAAGATGCCACCGCCGCTGGCAGTAATCGGTTTCGTCGTGGCAATGCTGCCATTGACGTAAACGTCGATATGGCTGCCGGGGCGCACGTCCTTTGCATAGGCGGCGTCCAGCAGGATGGTCGCTTCCCCATAGGCATTCGCATAGAAGTCCGAGGGGATCGCCACGTTGAAGCTGGTGTGGAAGCGACGCCCGGAGAATTCCGTCGTCTTCACGCCCAGTTGCTCGAAGGAAAGGCTGGTGCCGGAGTAGATCAGAGGGGCATCCGGCGCCGTCCATCGCTGCGTAACCAGCAGATCGCGACGGGTGCCAGGGTCCCTGTCGGTCGGTGAAACGACCATATCGATCGCGGCGGAGATCGCCTGCCAGGATGGGCCGCTGATGAGCAGAAGCTGCTGGCCGCTGCGCGGATCGGTCGCGAATGTCGCCAGCGCGCCGCTCTGTGCCGAGGAAGGTGCGGCGAAGACCGGCTGCAGTTCTGCGGGTGTGCCGACGACAACCGTCATTTTGCCCGGTCCCGCCGCCGGTACTCCATCCGTGCCAAAGGAGAATGTCTCATTCGGCATGCCGCTGAGGAGCGACAGGCCTTGCGCAAGCCGCAGCAGCGGCTTGGTGGTACCGGGTTGAGCCAGCGCCGGCACCACGATATTGTATTGGGTTTTCCCGGCACCATCGACGCCGATCGCGCGGATTGCATCGGTGGTCGACAGTTTCTCAGCCTCGCGGCCGGTGAAGCTCAGATAGGTTTTTTCCGGATCGACATCGGACCAAAGTTCATAGGTCGATTGTATGTCGCAGTCGGTGCGATGGCGTTGTGTCGCCTCGAACGTCAGCAAATTGGCGCCCGGCTGCAAGAGCCCTCGCGGAATGTCGAAGCTGACATCCGAAACACTATCGGGCGAACCGATCTGCTGCTGGTGAACTACCCGGTCGTTGAGAAGGACGGTGAGTTGCGATGCTTCAGGAGCGACGACGACCGCGTTTTGATAGGCGAAATTGAATTTCGCCGGTGCCGCCGCCTGTTCGGGCGTCAGATAGATCGACCAGGATCTGCGATCGTTCTCGCCTTCCAGCCGAAATTTCGCGAAGGGGACGACGTAACGCCGAAACGCAGGTGTTGCCGGTGCCGCCTGTTTCACAACCGGTGCCGCCTGCGGTGTCACTTGAGCAGGGACGGCGGGCGTCGTCATATGCGGCGCGACAACCTGCGGCGTAGCTGCCGGCGGCACTATCGCTTGTGGAGCAGTCATCTGGGGAGCAATTACCAGCGGAGCCACCGCCTTGGGTGCCTCGGTCTGCGGCGTTGCCGGCTGTGGCGTGAAAATCTGCGGTGTGGCCGGCGGCTCGCCTTTCGGCCGTTCACCCGACATATCGAAGGGCGTCGTTTGCGCCTGCGCGACGGCGGCGGTGATGAGGAAGATCAGTGCTGGAAGGATGCGTCTCATCAGCCTTTCGCCTTCGCGTCCTGCCGTTGCTGCCCCTTTTCGGCCCCGACTCCCTTGAAGAGATAGAGCAAGCCCCGGCTGGTCTGGTAGAGCGATAGCCCCAGGAACCAGACCGTTCCGCGGATGATGCCAGGGTTGCGGCGGCGTGCCTGCTGAAATTTCGTCCACTGATCGGAGTTGGCAAAGACGAGATCGGCGATCAGCCGGTGATCGGCTGCACCCTTCGGGACATATTGGCACCCGATGGTCGTGATATCTCCCATCTGCTCGATATTGCGGATGATGACCGACAGCGTCACCATCTCGGTGCCGCTATAGGGCTGGAAGCGGACGATGGCTTCGGAACCGATCTTCACCAGGCCCATGTCCTTGTTGAAGACGTTCAATCTGGCGCCGTGAACGGACACATCCTCGATAGAGGCGGAATTCCATTTGTCGCCGACGCCGAATTCGCTGCGGCGGTCGACCCTGACGCGCCGCGAGGAGGCGCGCTCTCCACGCTCGGAGACGACACCCAGTGCGCAACCGGAGAGGATCAGGTTGATTACGTTCCAGCCGCCGACGACGAGCGTGACATCAGCCTTATAGGGCTCGGCATAGACACGGTATATGGTCACCGCCAGCGCAATGACCTGTACGGCAAAGATGACGAAGAATGGGCGGCTGATTTCGGAAAGACGGCTGACGGAGATCGATTCGTCCTTGGCCGTGACCTTGAAGGTCGGCTTGCGGGGGTTGAGCATGACCGAGATGACGGCGGGCAACAGATGCACCGTCTGGACATATTCGTAGAGCTCGGAAATCCACGGCCAGCGGAAGGAGCCATAGAGATAGTTCTGCATCATCAGGTTCACGAGCATATAGGCAAGCGTATAGGCAAGGAATTCGCTGCCTGAGGCCGTGAATATCTCGAGATCGAAAAACAGATAGAAAAGCGGCGCGAACAGGAAAACGACGCGCGGAAACGGGAAGAGCCAGAACAGCGTCGAGGACATGTAGCACAGGCGCTGCGGCAGGGTCAGACCACGCTTCAGCAGCGGGAAGCGGAAGCGCAGGATCTGCATCATGCCCTGCGCCCATCGGCTGCGCTGGCCGATGAAGCTCGCAAACGTGGCGGGCTGCAGCCCGGCGATCAGCGGCTTGTCGACATAGATGCTGTTCCAGCCGGCGCCATGGAGCGCAAGTGCGGTTTCACAGTCTTCGGTAATACTGATGCCGCTGAAGCCGTTTTGGGATTCCAGTGCCTTGCGGCTGAGCACGGCTGCCGAGCCGCAGAAGAAGGCTGCATTCCACTTGTCCAGACCGCGTTGAATGATGCCGTAGAACATCTCGTTCTCACTAGGCATGCTGTCGAAGGTGCGCAGATTGCGCTCCAGCGGGTCGGGATTGATGAAGAAATGCGGAGTCTGGACGAGAAAGAGCTTCGGATCGTCCTCAAAGTAGCCGACCGTCTCGCGCAGGAAATCGCGCGCGGGCGCGTGATCGGCATCGAAGACGGCGATCAGGTCGCCATCGGAATGTTCGAGTCCATTGTTGAGGTTGCCGGCCTTGGCGTGTTCGTTGCGCTCGCGCGTCAGATATTCGACGTCGAGCTCCACACATAGCTGTTTGAGCTCGTCATGGCGAGCAATGGCAGCCTGGGATTCAAGTACCTTGGTGGAATTTCGCTTCTGTGCCGTGCCGCCGTCGTCAAGCAGCCAGACTCGGAGCTTATCGGCTGGGTAGTCCATCGCCTTGGCGGAGGCGAGCGTGTTGGCGAGAAGATTGGTGTCCTCGTTGTAGGACGGCACGAAGACGTCGACGGATGGAAAATTTTGCGTCTTCAAGGCACGGGCCGTGCGCGGGGGCAGGGGTGTGGCGACGATGAAGAGGCTGAGCATCAGCATCGCCACGTTATACATTTCGGCGAGATAGAGCAGCAGCCCCGGGATGAAGTTTTCAAGCTGGTTGACGGGCGGCAGCGTGCTCGTCGTCCGCCAATACACATAGCGCAGCACGATTGCCGTGCCGAAGGCGAGCGCGACAAGCCGCCAGGTGCCCTGACGCTTGAGAATCTTGATGATCGCCATCATCGTGACGACAACGGTGCTGGCGATCAGCTGCGTTTGAAGGTTGACCGGCAACGTTATAAGCACCACCCCGCACAGCGCGATCACGGCCCATATCAAGATGCTGCTTGCTGTCTGCATCGATCTTCCTTCAAGGGTATTGCCAGGCGCCATCCTGGCGCCCCGACGTCGTCCCGCTTAACGGCGGCAAGCTTCAGATATGCCAGCATCTCCGTTACAGTCCGGTAAAGGCACGATGACGCTGCTTCCAGCGGCCGCGGGCGGATGCTGCGCCGTGGTCGCCGGTGAGCTGCCTGCAGCTCCCGTCTGCGGCGTGTCGCCCGGCCCATCGGGGAGCGGCACGCGCGGACCAATCATTGGCGGCAGCGCTGGGGCCGCCTGCGGCTGAACGACGACCGGCCGGCGCGGAACGAAGCGGCGCGCTGCCACTGGAGCGGTCTGGTAGCCTATGCTGATCGGGGGAGTGCGATAGGCGGCCGCGTCGGGATAAACCGGCTCGCCGGGCTTGCCCAAGAGGGCGTCGGCACCCCGCGGAGCTCCGAACGGGTTCAGGGCGGCGCCGTCGAAACGGCCGGCGATCGTGTAGCCATAGACTGTGCCCAGCAGCTGGCGCTCGGTTGCGTGTGCGTCGCAAAGCCTGAGCCTAACCTGCACCATACCGAAATTGCGCTGTTCCTGCGGCGGAGAAAAACCTGCCGGGATCTGCTGCCAGGCATAGAGACAGGTGTCGCCATTTCTGCTTTGGCCCGAAGCATAGCCGAACGGTCCGTAGCTGTTCTGCACGAAGGTTGCCGAGCGTGCCAGCCGTACACCGGGCACGGCCGATGCCATCTCGCGGGCTATCGCGAGGTCGCTGATCGTGTTGTACGGCCTGCTGCCGAGCCCTGGATTGGATCCCGTCAGGCCGAGAAACTGCACCTTGAGGAAATTCTGGCCGGGGACAGAAGACGACGTCGAAAGCGAAATCGTCTGCTCGACATCCTTTGCATGTCTGCGCTCGACCACACTCACGATCGCCGGACCACCGGGCGGCGGAAAGGCCAGCGCCTTGTCATTGTCGACCGTTTCGACGCCGATCGACTGTCTGATGTGACCCGTTGTCGTGCATCCCGCCGTCAAGCCGGCTAACGTCATCAGCGCTATCGTTTTAAGAAGGTGCATATTGTCGGGTCACGGCAAAGTGTTTCTGTGTAATATTATCCGCTAAATTGCGCGGTGGAGCTGGGAATCAAGTCCTTGTATTTGATAGCACGAATAAGCGGGATTATGGTTAACCAAGGATTAACGTCAGGAATTGAGGTGCCGGATAACGGTATGAAATTCAGCTGGGCGTGACATTCGTTCAAATTTGCGCCGAGGCGAACCGCAAAGGCTCGCCCGCGCGCCACTTCTGTTGCAGGCAAACGCGTGAATTTGAGCTCTATTTCGGCCTGCGGAACGCAATCTGAACGGCCCTGTTCAAGGCGACCGGAAGAACGGACATATGGTTCTCGCCGGGATATTCCTCGAATATCGCAGTTCCTGCGAACGACGCCGATGTTGACCATCGCTGCGCCATGTCACGGGCGAGTTCGATCGTGCGTGTTTCCTTGGCGCGTTCCTGCCTTTTGTGCTCATCGGGCGTGCCCTTGTGGAAAGGCGCGAGCTTCTCGCCTTCATATTCGCCGGACGAAAGGTGCAGCTCGATATCGAGGGGAGCCTCAAGATTGTCCAGGAGCGCTCTTTCAGTCGCAAGGATCGCTGCATCTTCCCAGAAGATCGCCGGGCTCGCCGCAATCCAGCGGCTGAAGGCGTCTGGTTTCGAAAACAACGCATAAAGTGCGAACAAACCGCCGAACGAGTGGCCGAAAAGCGCCTGGCGCGACCGATCGACCGGAACATGGCCTTCCACCCAGGGCTTCAGTTCGTTTTCGATCAGCTTCAGGAACCGTTCTCCTCCGCCTGTCCTGACATCCGGCCCGCCAGGGAAAAATGGCGGATAGGTCCGCCCAGGTGGCGGGCTCAAATCCCAGGAGCGCCTCAGCGGATCGTAGGGTTCGTCGGATGGATAGCCGATAGCGACGATAACGCCTTCACAGATATTGGTTCCGTTCGGATAAGCGGCCTGCACTTTGAGCGCGTCGACGGCGGTTGCAAAGCAGGCATTCCCGTCCGTCAGATAAAGAACCGGCCACCCTTCTGGCGGGGGCGATTTATCGGGTCGATAGAGAAAGATCCTGTGCGGCTGATCGGCGTTTTCGAAGGTGATATCGGCAAATGTTGCCCCGGCAAATGTAACAGGCGTCAGCGGAACCGCTGCGTTGAGTGGTGACGGGTGAGGCATGGTCTCTCTGGGCGATCGAAAGGGCGGGTGCGGCGCGAAAGAGGCTGCGCTTTAAAAATATGATAGAATTCCTCATATTATGAGAAGCGAAATTTGCCAAGCGGATCAGGAGCTTCAACCTCGTAATTTTACGGTGTCCCTCCCTTGGAGGCAACTTTGGTGCGTCAAAGATCCCATATCGACAAAAAAGATGACTATTAAAGTCATGTATTCTTGACGACCACAGCGCCTGCAATCTAATTTGCGCCATCTTTTACAGGAAAGGGCAGGCGAAAAGGGAACATGGGACAGATATTCTGTAATAATATCAATTATTTGGGAAGAAATTCATTTCGATTGGGGCGCGCTGCCACTGCACTGGTCACCTTGTTTGCGCTGAGCGGCAATGCCTTTGGGCAGGATTCTGCAGCCAGTGAGAATGCGGGCGGCGCGACACAGCTCGCTCCGATCGTCGTCAGCGGCCAGTCGAGCGGCACAAGTGACGATAAGACAGTCGCTGCCAAGAAAAGCCGCGGTGCCACGAAGATCGATACGCCGCTGGTTGAGACGCCACGCGCCGTTTCGGTGGTCACCAAGAAGGAGATCGAGGAGCGGGGTGCGCAGAGCATCATCGAGGCGGTGCGCTATTCCGCCGGCGTCCAGACCGGTATGAACGGCTTCGATCCCCGCTTCGATCAGATCTTCATCCGCGGCAACAACATCACGACAACGGGCGATTTCCGCGATGGCCTGCGGCAACCCTTTATGAATTATGGAATGTTCCGCACCGATCCCTATGCGCTGGATCGGGTCGAAGTGATCAAGGGACCGGTATCCGTGCTCTATGGTGCGGGCTCGCCGGGCGGCATCGTCAACAAGATCTCGAAACTGCCGACGGAAGAGACGATCAGGGAAGTCGGGGTCGTCTACGGAACATCGGATCGCGCCCAGACCATGTTCGATTTCGGCGGCCCGGTCACCCAGGATGACGATACGATGTTGTACCGGATCGTTGGCCTGGCGCGAAAGGGTGACACCAATTTCGATATTGCCGACGATCGCTATCTGATACAGCCGTCCTTTACCTGGAAGCCGGACGATTCGACTAAATTTACGGTCTATGGCTCGGCGCAGGCGGACGAGACGGATGCCAATGTCGGTGCCATGGTCGGTCCTGACGGCAATATTCTCAATTTGCGCGACAGCGATCCCGACTATGACTACCAAAAGACCCGCCAACAGCAGGTGGGCTACCAGTTCGAGCACGAGTTCGACGGCGGCTTCACCTTCCGCCAGAATCTTCGCTTCTCTCATATGGATCTGAGGGCGCGCTATCTCAGCACCTACAACTGGACCGGCACCGTCGCCCATCGCCGCGCGACCGCGATCCGGGACGCGATGAACGTCTTCCAGGTCGACAACCAGCTCGAATCCAAGTTCGACACGGGGCCAGCCTCGCATACCATGCTGTTCGGCCTGGACTACACCAATGTGAATTCGTCCTTCGGCTACGGCTTCGATGCGACGACCAGCGCCGCTTATGATTTCGACATCTCCAACCCGACTTACGGCGTTTCCGGCCCGACGCCGGACTATAATTATAGCCGGGTCAGCGCCAGCATGCGGCAGGTGGGAGCCTATGCTCTCGACCAGATCGAGCTAGACAAGTGGCGCTTCACGCTTGGTGGACGGCAGACGTGGGTCGATCAATCCAGCGACACGACCTTTGTTTCCTCCGGGACGAGCACGTCCGAAAACATCAACAACAAGGCGTTCTCCGTCCAGGCCGGCGCACTCTATCTTTTTGACAACGGTATAGCGCCTTTCACCAGCTATTCGACCTCCTTCGATCCCGTGACCCAGCGATCGGCATCCGGCAGCATTCTGGATCCCACGAAGGGGAAGCAGTATGAGCTGGGTGTGAAGTACCAGCCGCCGGGTACCGATATTCTCTTGTCCGCCGTAGCCTATCATCTCGTCGAGACGAACAAGCCCGTCCTGGTCAATCCCCTGACGCTCGTCTATGCCTCGCTGGGTGAGGTCACCAACAAGGGCATCGAACTGGAGGCCAAGGCGACAGTTGCCGACGGCCTGGATGTGATTGCCGCCTACAGCTACAATCACTCGGAAATCACCGGTGGTGACGACGTCGGCAATTCGCCTTCGATCACACCGAAGCATATCGCCAGCCTATGGACGAATTATACCTTCCAGGAGGATTCCGTCGCCAACGGCCTGACAGCCGGCGCCGGCATTCGCTACACCGGCGAGACCTATACCAGCACCGCCAACACCTCCAAGAACGACGCGAGCTTCTACCTGGACGCGGCCCTTTCCTACGACTTCGGGGCTGCCGACAAGAAATACAAAGGCCTGACGGCATCCCTCGACGTCCGCAACATCGCCAACCGGCGCCTGACGATCTGCGACAGCGGCTATTGCTATTTGGGTCAGGGCCGCAACATCACGGCATCGCTGAAGTATCGGTGGTAGGGGGCATTGATAGGCGCTGCGTTTTGGCGTGGCGCCCGTCATCTCTCCTGCGGTGAATTTGAAGCTTGGACGCCGCGGCTTATCCGCTACCGCACTCAGTGTACTCACCGGCTTATTGAAGCGGATTGTTACGATTCCACCGGCCAAAACCTGTCACTAAGGTCTGTCAGCGACTGAATAGAATGCGCCTGCTACGCGCCGATCGCGCTCTAACGTGATGCTTTTGGGCGCTGCAAGTGTTCCAGCCTGCGTCATGAGACTGTGTCGCGAAAGACAAGGAGCGACGGAAGCTAGCCTTCATGGATCTTATGCCGTCCTGCGCCGCTTCATCAGCAGCACCAGCAACAACGGCGCACCAACGAGTGCCGAGACCAGCCCGGCCGGAATTTGATACGGAAACACAATCATCCTGCCGAACCAGTCCGCGAGCATCATGAGCCCTCCGCCGGCGAGCGCTGCTCCGGTAAGCTGCGGGGCTGCGCGTCGTAGCCCAAGCTCTCGCGCCAGATGGGGCCCCATGAGGCCGATAAAGCTCAAGGGACCGACGACGAGTGTGGCGGCGGCGGTCATGGCGGCGGCCAGCGCGAAGAGAGATGCGCGGGCAAGGTTGACGCGGATGCCGATCGCCTGTGCGGCCGGTGGTCCGAGTGGCAGTAGATCAAGCCAGCGGCGGGCGAGGAATGCCAGCGCGAGGCCTATGGCAGCGGCAATTGTGGCGGAAATTGCCTCCTTTGTATCAACGAGATAGGTCGATCCGCTCATCCATTGCATGATAGTTAGCGCGCGCGGATCGCCGCTGGCGGAAAGCACGCTGATGACGGCATCCAGCATGGCACCCAGCGCGATGCCGGTCAGCAATACCCGTTCTGGTGCGAAGCCGGAACGCATGCCGAAGGCGAAGATGGCAAGCAGGACGGTGAATGCGCCGATGCCGCCGAAGCCGAGCTGAGCGGCCATGCCGGGTGCGGGCAAGATGAAGAGTGCGGCTGTGACGCCGATGGTGGCGCCGGCCGAAATGCCCAGCACTTCGGGGCTTGCCATCTCGTTGCCGCTGAGCCGCTGCAGGATTGCGCCGACGACGCCAAGCATCGCTCCGGCGGCAAAGGCGCCAATGACACGCGGCAGACGATAGGGCAGCACGTCGGGCCAGTTCAAATAGGCAAGGGTAGTCCATGTACCATCCGGCGCGCGTCCGAAAAAGATTGCGCCGGCGAGCAGAGCGAGAAGGCCGCCGATCGTTGCAAGGAGCAGATTTCGCGAGGTGTGTGCAGTCCGGTTCGGGCTGTGCGAAAGGGCCGGCACAGTACGCTGTATCGTCTTCAGACGCGGCAGCATCAAGAGCAGCAGCGGAGCGCCGAGCAGGGCGGTAATGGCTCCTGTCGGCAGGAAGGTCGAGGAAGCGCCGGAGAGCAGCACCAATGCCTCATCGGTCAGAAGCAGCAAGCCCGCGCCTATGAGAGGGGACCAGATAAGCTGGCTCTTCATCTGCCGCGCGCCGGAAAGCTGCGCGATCCGGGGGGCAATAAGGCCAATGAAGCCGATGACGCCGACGGCGCTGGTCACGACAGCGGCCAGCACGATGGCAAGGCAGACGGCGGCAATACGGGTCCGCTTCACCGAAAGGCCGAGCCCGCTGGCACCGCCGTCGCCAAGTTCCATAAGCGATAGCGGCCGCACCATCAGGAAAGCGGCGATGGTGAGAATCGTGATTTTCGGAAGGAGCGAGAGGGGGATGGTCCCGCTCTGCTGCGCCAGCGACCCGGCACCCCAGATGAAAAGGCCGGAGAGGTAGCGGTCGTTCATCAGAACGAGGATGGCAGCAAGCGCGCCGCTCCAGACGCTGACGATCAGTCCCGAAAGCACGAGTGCAAACGGCGAAAAGCCTCGTCTTGCACCGATCAGGAAAACGACGGCGGCTGCCGCGGCGCTGCCGAACAGAGCGACCGCATCGCGGCCGAAGCCCTCAAGCGCCGGAAAGGCGAGCATGACGGCGACGAGCGCCAGGTTGGCGCCGGCGGAAATGCCGAGCGTAGAGGGTGATGCAAGCGGATTACGCAGCACTTGCTGCAGCAGAGTGCCTGATAATGCGAGTGCCGCGCCGGCCAGCAGCGCGGTCGCTATTCTCGGCAGCGTCGAATAAATAAGCAACGGGCGCTGCGGATCATAACCGGCGTCCCGTACCATCAGCCGCGAAAAATCCGGCGCGACCTGATGCCAGGCAAGCAAGCCGGCAAGCACCAACAGCGTCACCGCCACGACGGGGGCGCCGAGGGAATTGTTTCCATTGGTGCGGATCATGCGAGCTTTTCCAGGTGATCGAGCAGAATACGGGCGAAGCGCTCCGCCTCCTGAACCATGCCGAACATCAGCGTCCCAGGCAGTACCGAGACTCGACTCGCCTTAACGAAGGGAAGACTGGTCCACAGGGGGCTGTCTTGCAGATTGTCGAGTATATTTGGTGGAATAAGAGGTTCGAAGGCTATCAGGCGCAGGCTTTGATCGAGTGTTGCCAGTTGCTCCAGGCCGATCGTTTCGAAGCCCCAGAAATTGCCGGGTCCTGTCCAGGCGTTCCTGAGGCCGATCTTGGTCATGACGTTCTGATAGAGGCCGGTGCCGCCATAGATGCGGGCGTGGCGCTGATCGACAAAGTTGACGAGAGCCAGTGGCGGAGGCTTGAGCTTGTTCACCCGGTTGACGCAATCGTCGAAGAACTGCTCGGACTGCGTCAGGAAATCGGTTGCCTGCTGTTGACGGCCGATGGCGGCAGCCAACAGCCGAGTGGCTTCGATGGAGCGTTGCAGGGCTTCACCGCCTTGGGCATAGATCGTCAGCTCCATGACCGGCGAAATCACTTCCAGGCGTGGCTTTAGGGGTGCGAGATAGGGTGTGGTCAGGATCAGCGCCGGTTTCAGGCTTGCCAGGATTTCGAGATTGATCTCATTGGTCGTGCCGAGATCGACGACCCCGGCCGGCATTTTCGGCTCGACGACCCACTTGTCCCAATCGGCAAGCGAGGCGATCGCGGCGGGTGTGACACCGAGCGCCAGCAGCGTCGAGGCAAGGCCGTAGTCGAGCGAGACGATCGGTCCGGACACTGTCGCGCCGGCATATCCCGCGCGTGGGACGGCAAGGAGAGCCGCGGCGGCAAGAAGCGCGTTGCGGCGCGATAGCCTCAACCCGTGGAAATGATCCTCAGATGACATAGGCGAGCGGCGTTCCATGCACCGGATGAGCTGTAACGCCCATGTTCGTGCCGTAGATCGTATGCAGCGTTTCGGCCTTCATGAGGCTCGGCGCGGGGCCGGCGGCAATCAGGCGCCCTTGTTTCAGCGCATGCAGGTGATCGCAAAAATGCGAGGCGACATTGATGTCGTGCAGCACGAGGATGACGCTCAGGCCCTTCGTGCGGCAGAGCTCTCGCACCAGGCCGAGGATCTCCATCTGGTGGGCGATGTCGAGTGCCGAGGTCGGTTCGTCGAGAAGGAGGCAGCGACTGTCCTGCGCGACCAGCATGGCGATCCAGACCCGCTGGCGCTCGCCGCCCGAAAGCGTGTCCACCATCCGGCCCTTCAAAGTGTCGACATGCGTCAGCCGCATCGCGGTCTCGACTTTTTCGCGGTCGAGATCGGTGAAGCGGCCCAAGGCGCCATGCCAGGGATAGCGCCCGCAGGCGACCAGTTCCTCAACGGTCATGCCGGCGGCCGATGTGGTATCCTGCGGCAGATAGGCGACAGCACGGGCAAAGGCGCGCATGTCATAGGAAGCGGCGGAAACGCCGTCGAACAGGATCCGTCCGCCCGTCGGCTGGATCTGGCGCGCCAGCAATTTGATCAGGGTCGATTTGCCGGAACCGTTATGGCCGATCAGTCCCGAGATCTCGCCGGCATTGAACGTAAGATCCAGCGGATGGAGAATGGTCTTGCCATCGACGTCGAAGTGGAGGCCCTCCGTCGTGAAGACGGATACCGGATGCTGGCCGGCTTTGGGGATGGTTTCGTGTTTCATGGTCGTTCCTGCTAAGCAGCATGGCCTCGTGATATTTCGATCGCCTTCAATTGGCGGCCGTTAACGGCTTGACGAAGAACAGGCATGGATGGTCCTCGTGCCAGAGGGTGGGGAACACCTCGGCGCGGATAAAGCCGTTCCTGTCATAGAAGGCGCGCGTCGCATCGTATTGCGGTTCATCCTTGCCGCGCGGCGCAAGTGTCTTCACCGTCAGCAGCTTGCAACCAGCGGACCGGGCGAACCGTTCGGCGGCGGCAAGCAGCCGCTTGCCCACGCCGCTGCCATGGTGCTGCCGCCGGGTGGCGATGACCAGGATTTCCATAGCGGCGGGAGGATGGGCCTGTATGGCAACGAAGCCGGTAACGGTGCCTTCGTCGAGACAGCCGAACATCGGCAAGGTTTCGACGGCTTCCGCACATGCCTCGATGACCTCCGGTTCTGTGAACCAGTCCGTCAGCTCCGACATGATGGCACGACAAATATCGCTCTTGGATTCGGTTATTTCGATAGCTTCCTGCATCTGTTCTTCCTTACCGGCTGGTAGCGTCATTCGGCGCTCCCGTGTCAAGCCCGCATCTCTGAGGTTCGTGGTGTTCTGCGCGGGCTGTGCGCGCGGCCGGCGGCATAATCCTGGTCGGCCTCGAGCGATATTGCAGCGAGGCAGCGTGAATGCGCCTCTCTCAACAGGCCGCAAACGAGGGCGCATGAGACGCCGGCTTCTTTGGCGATGATGTTTTGCGGAACGTCCTTGAAATAATGCTCCTCGTAAAACTTGCGCGTCCTTGCGGGCATCGCCTCGACCGTGCAGCGGAAGGCTTTGTATGCCTCCGCCTCGTGCAGATGCTCTTCGGGGCTTCCGTAGGCCGACGTGTTGCCGCCGACCTCTTCTTCGACGAACAGGCCTCTCTCATAGCGCAACCGTCGCATGTGGTCCGTCGCCAGATTGCGTACCATGCGCATCACATAGGGGCCTGGTGCCGCTATGTCCTGCTTGAGCGGTTTGGAGACCAATTGCAGAAGGACCTCCTGCACGACATCTTCGGCCAATGTCATGCTACCGGTGATCCGGCGCGCGATGGAGAGAAGCTTGGGATAGGCATGAAGGGCAGTTTGAAGTTGCTCATTGGAAGTCGACTGCGAAGTGTTGGCAATCATGTCGGGCTCTCGCTGAAATCCAAAGTTGCATTTCGGTGTGCCCCTCTTTTTCAGCGCACCGTATAAAACATGATAATGATAGTCAAGATAAAATCTAAAGGCTGGGAACCATCTTTCCTTGCATCGGCTAGTGATTTGATTTTATTTTAATTTTAAACAATCCCCGATGAGGCTTCCAACGTCTGGATGCTGCTGCCAAACAGGCTCGGACAGCATTTGCGAGGCCGCGACAGCCCATAGAAAGTTAGGTGCATTTTCGCTACGGCAAGAGCCGAAGCGGATGAAATTAGCTGCATCGAATGCCCGATTCGACATATTTTCGGTTGTATCCGCCGGCTCGAGCGCGATGCCTCTGGGATCATCAAGGAAGCCGCGGCCACGGCACTTCAACACAGCCTCTTTTCGAACCCAATATGAGAGAAATGTCCTGTGTCGTTGCTCTGGCGGCTGTCGCTGGATGTCGTCGAGTTCCCGCTCGCACAGAATCAACGGCATGATTTCGAGCACCTCGGTTTCGGAAATCCTATCCGGCTGCTCGATGTCGATTCCCACGCGACCGCCGCGGCAGACGGCGAGAGCAACCCTGTTTTTTGTGTGGGAAAGATTGAAGTCGATATCGGTATGATCCGGCAGATACGGCCTGCCATGCGGCGTAAGCGAGATGGTGAGGGCCTGTGGCGCGCAGCCGATCATATTGCCGATAATGCTGCGGCAGAGAAGGCGTCCAGCGATGAACAAGCGCGCAGCATCGCGTGACCGAAATGCGGCGGCGCGCGCTTTTTCCGCGTCGCTCAATAGAGCGGTCGAGATATGAAGCCCGTCGCGCAGATGCAGGCTGTGAAGCTCGATCTGCGCGATCTCTTCTCCTTTTGGGAAAGCGGGCACCTTATTCCGCAGCCTGTCCCAGATGCGAAGCGAGTTCGGATTGATGTCCCTGGGTTTCCCATTGGACGATGGGATCGAGCTGACCGAGATCGAAATGCTCACGGCCAAGCAATGCATTGGCGATGACGGCGCTGCGCCAGGCGGCAAGGCTGAGCTGCGGTTCCGCAATCCCGTGGCTGTGGCGTCCGGCATTGAGGACGAAGATGCGATTTTCGCGCGGGCCGTCCCATGCCAGCGAAAAATCGCTTTCCAGCACCGGCTCGCCGATGGAGTTCAGCTCGATGCGGTTCTCAAGCGAATGCAGGAATTCGGGAAGGACGAAGCGATAGCCTGTGGCAAGCACGATCATGTCGACCGCCAGCGTCTCGATGCTGTTGTCGAAGCCATTGCGCATGGTAAGTGCGATTTCGGGACCATCCTGTGCGGCCGCGACGACATCGCGGAAGGGGCGTAACGAGATGCCCTGATCGGCGCCACCGGCCGCTTCGAATTTCCTTTCATAGAGCCGGCGATAGAGCTTCTTCAGGGTCGAGGCGGAGACGCCGTCGCTCGCAAGCACCTGCCGGCGCGTGTGAGTGAGCCGCAACGCCTCGGGAAGCCCGTGAAAGCGCTCCATGTAGCTCGGTGTGAAGAGTTCGTTGGTGAAGGGCGTGGCATCAAGCGGCTCGAAATTCGGACGGCGGCTGATCCAGTGGACCGACGAGACGGCGTTCAGATCCAGGAGGGCGTCGACGATCTCCGCACCGCTCTGGCCGCCGCCGATGACGGCAACGCGCGGAGCCTTGACGTCGCCAAGGCGAGTGGCGGCCTCGCTGCTGTGAAAGGTCATCGACTTCGGCAGTTGCTCGGCCCAGACCGGGCGCGCCGGTATCTTGCCGACGCCGACGGAGAGATTGCGGGCGCAAACCGGGCCGTCGTCAGTCGCGATGGAAAATAGACCGTCATTCGCATGGACTTCGCGCATGCTTGCACCGAAACGAAGCGACGTCAGGCCGCGCGCGACCCATGCGAGATAGTCAGCGAATTCCTTGCGGGGAACGGCCTCATATTCCGCATTAAGAAACTGGTAAAAGCGTTTGTGTGCAACCAGATAGGAGAGAAAGCTCCATGGGCTGGTCGGGTTGGTGGCGGTCACCAGATCCTTAAGGATGGATGTCTGCATTTCCGCGCCGGGCAGCATCATTCCCGGATGCCAGGCGAAGGCAGGTCGCCGCTCGAAAAAGCGGACCGAAAGTTGCGGTATGGAATCGAGCTGGGCGGCAAGGCTGAGGTTGAACGGACCAATTCCGGCCCCGGCGAGGTCGAGCACGTGCGATGTCATGATGCAGCTCCAGAAGGATGTGGATTAGTTGTTCTTGCCCGCGGGCAGGATGGTCGGCACAAAGGCGTGGTCCAGCCGTCGGGCGAAGCGCTGGTGGAATGGCGTCTTGCCGATGATCGTCAGGTGGTTGGTGCCATTGACGATCTCGGAGGCCGTGGCGTTCGGCGAATAGCGGCGCCAGTCGATGACGTTGAGCGCGCGTGTGAGGGAATCCTCGGCGGCAAAGGCATGGATGCGGAAATCCGAAGGCGCAAGGCGGTAGTTTCGGAAGATCATCGCGTTGTCGACCAGAATCCAGAACGTGTGCTCTTCGGAGCCGATGTCCGGACCATCCGTCGGCAGCTTGACGTTATGCTTGACGATATGGTGGAGGAACTGTTCGTAGACCTCGCCATCCATCGCGGCAAAGAGCCTCTTCCAATCCTCGCGCATCGGCGTCTTCGCGAGCCAGCTTTGCACGGCGGCATGAGTACGGTCCCTGATGCCGTCTTCGAAGCGCGGCATGATGCCGACGGTGAATTCCTCGTCCATGTCGCAAACATCGACCATGCCGATCATGCGCAGGTCGATGTCATTGCCGAGCTGCCGGGCGGCCTCATAGGCAAGAAGCCCGCCCCAGGACCAGCCGAGGAAGGCGCAGGGCCGACCCTTGGCCTTCTTGCGCACCGCTTCCGCATAGCGCGCCGTGATGTCCTCGACACGGGTGCTGAGCGTCTTGGTCTCGGTCAGCGAATAGCAAATGAAGCCGGTCGCCGGCTGTTCCGGGCCGAGATAATCCACCAGGCGCATATATTCGCGCGTCGAGACGAGGAGGCCGGGGAAGCAATAGAGAACCGGCCGGTCGCCGTTTCGCCGGAGATAGACGACGTCGACGCCGGTCTCGTCGCGGCTTCCCTCGACGGCAAGCGCCAGGTCGCGGATGGTCGGATGATTGAACATGTCGGCTATCGAAAGCGGCCATTCGGGATGGCGCATCTTCAGGCGTGAGACGATGCGCACGGCGGCCAGCGATTGTCCGCCGATATCGAAGAAGTTCTCGGTGACGCCGATATCGCCAATGTCGAGAATGGCCTTCCACGCGTCGAGGATTGTCTTTTCCTTCTCGCTTGCTGGCGCGACCAGTTCGCGTTCGATGCGAGGTGCGGGCAGGGCGGCGCGGTCCAGCTTGCTGTTCGGCCCCATCGGCAGCTCGTCGATGATCATGATGGTTTGCGGCACCATATAATCGGGCAGGGCGGTCATGGCTGCGCGGCGCAGTTCGGTCACGCTTAAGCTTTCGCCCTCGCGCGGAACCACATAGGCGACGAGCGAGCTGCGCCCGCCTTCATTGTGCAGCAGTACGACGGCTTCGGCGACGCGCTGGTCGGATCGCAGCACGGCCTCGATCTCGCCGGGCTCGATGCGGAAGCCGCGCAATTTGATCTGATGATCGACGCGACCGGCGAATTCGACGATGCCATCCTCCCGCCAGCGGCCGAGATCGCCGGACTTATAGAGTCTGCCGCCTAGCGAAAAGGGATCGAGAATGAAACGGTCCGCCGTCAGCTCCGGCTGGCCGAGATAGCCGCGTGCAAGGCCGCTGCCGCCGATATAGATTTCGCCGATCACGCCGACCGGAACAGGCGCGAGGTCGGCATCGAGCACATAGATCCGCCGGTCGCCCACGCCGCGGCCGATCGGCGCGACCGTCCCCTCGAAGCGGGTTCCCGCCGGGATTTTCCAGATCATCGGCGTCATGATCGTCTCGGTCGGGCCATAGCCATTGATCAGCATCTGCGCCTTGAGGTTCTCGGTGATCATGTCGAACACCGCTTGCGACAGCGCCTCGCCGCCGAAGGAATAGAGCCGCAGCCGCGGTATGTCGCTGTTCTCACCGGCATATTCGGCAAGTCCGCGCACGTAGCTTGTGGGAAGGCTGGCATTGTTGACGCCGTGCCGCTTCATCATCGCGAAAGCATCTTCGGGCGTGGCGAGCTTGTCCTGTGTCAGCACTACGCCGCCACCCGCCATCAGCGGCACCATCCAGCGTTCATGCCCGCCATCTGACGTAAATGGCAGGACCGGATATTCGCAAGAGTCCTCGTTCATTTCGTAGATGCGCAGGGTCGCCTTGCAATGATGCGCCAAGGGACCGTGCTCGACCGCGACACCCTTCGGGACACCTGTCGAGCCAGACGTGTAGATCACATATGCGAGCTGCTGCGGGGCTATAGCGGCGGTGGCAGGCGCGTCGCTGCTTTCCGACGAGAGATCGGTGGCGTCGAGATTGAGATACGCTGTGGCGATGTCGCTGGGCAGATTGGCGATGTGCCGCGTGCGGGAGATGACGAGAGACAGGCCGGGAGCGGTCAGAATATGCCGGTTGCGCGCTTCGGGGTGATCCGGCTCGACCGGTGTAAAGGCGCCGCCTGATTTCAGCACGGCAAGAATGGCGATAATTGCATCGATCGACTTTTCGAGCGCGATGGCGACGCGCTTCTCAGGCCCGATCCCCAAGGAGATCAGGCGATGCGCGAGCCGATTGGCCGCCGCCTCGAGCTCGCCGTGCGTGACCGATTTCTCTCCTTGCGCAACGGCGAAGGCATACGGCCGCCGTCTGGCTTGTGCGGAGATGACCTCGTGGATCGGCACTCCGTCATCCGGCTCGGGTATGTCGGGATAGGGCGCAGACAGCCCGTCCAGTTGTTCCGGCGAAACGAATGGGATGTGCTTGATCGCCTCGCCGGGGTTGCTGCCCAACCGGGCAAGGGCGATAACCAGATCATCGGCGAAGCGGGCGATCTGCTTACGGTCATGCTTTTGCGGATCGAAGCCGATCCCGATGCGAAGTCTATCCCTGGATGCTTGGGAAACAGTGACGACCAGTTCGGCATCGCGGCGGGCCGGAGGCTCGACGAGGCATCGGATCGGGGTTTCATCCGTGGCCGATTCCATAAACTGGAGCGGTGCCCGTACATCGAGAAGCGTCTTGACGAGGCCGGTGGTGTCAAAGAATTCGTCACGTCGCAGCAACGCGTCGGCAAGAGCCTCGAAGGGCAGGGATTGCCGTGCGGCGGTCTCGATTTCCTCGATGAATGTCTTGCGGACATCCTCAAGCCCCATGGCGCCATTCAGTTCCGCGGTGAGGATCAGCACATCCTCGCTGCGCGCCGCGATCGTCGGCGTCGCCGGCCGCGTGACCAAACCGATCCTTTGGGTGTCGTATCCGGTGTGGCGACGGAGGGCGATGCTCAGCGCGGCAAGAACGTCGCGGGACGTCTCAACCGTCGACTGTGCGTGTGCAAGGGACTCCGGAGCGGGCACCTCCACCAAATGCTCGAACCATGCCTCATCGACTATATCCCGTCCGGCCGTTGCCTGCGGCGGGAGCGACGCGATGTTTTCCTGTGCCGTCAGGCGTTCGAACCAGAAATCGACGAGCTCCAGCGCCGGACTGCGTGGCGCGCTATTGCCGGTCATCCAGGATGCCGCGTCCGGGAGCGCGGTTTCGCTAACATCAGCCAGCACATTGGCGCTGCCGCGTATATTGCGCAGGAAATCCTTCGCAAGCAGATCGAGCGTTGCGGCATCGGCAAGGACGGCGTGGAGAGAAAATACCGCGCCGACCGCTTGCTCGTTCCTTGACAGCAGAACGAAACGGGCGGGATTGCCGCTGGCGAGATCTATGGCGCGCGCTCGTTCCGCCGAGGCCGCTGCGGCAAGCGCCTCGTCCAGACTGTCGTCGGCCGCCAAATCCACCTCGATCACATCGACATGACGACTATTCCTCAGGATCTGCTGCACAGCGCCGCCGGCTCGAGCCTCGAATTCCGATGTGATGAGCGGATGTTGACGCGAAAGTGCCGCAAGCCCTTTGCGTGCTACTGCAAGAGCGATGGGAGGGAAGGCGATAGCAAGAATTTGCCGCCCATAAATGACCTCGTTGCCCGTCTCTGATAGAAGCCAAATTCGCGACTGTGTCGGCGATAGCGAGCATTTCGCGACGTGATCCGAGTCATCAACCGCATTGGCGTTCCGGTCATGAATAGTCATTTCTTCGCCGTTCTCCTCGAAGATATTTAATACATAGCCAACATAGCAAAGTGTAATAATGTACATATCCCAATAGTTTTAATAACTATTGAGTTAAACGCGTCATCTATATTGACTTTACGGCGCCAATAAATTCGATTCGTCCGTGAATTACATCGACGCAGCTGCATAACGAACGGCGTTCGCAGAAATTCAGAAAAATCTCAAAAAATATTTCCAAAAAATATTTTGAATTCCGCGGGGCGCCGTTCGTCACTGCGGAATTAGCGCTGTGTGCGGCCTTGCCGATTCCAATGACGCGCGGTTTCGAGAGATGGAGAAGAACTATGGATGCTTCCGTAGCGATGAGGAGCGAAACGATGGCGTCGCAGTCATTCGATCTGCGTCTGCCGGCCGCAGGCGTTGCGAGCCATGCGCTCGCCTGCGGCCAGCCGCTTCTCGTATCGTCGGGGCTGATGTCTGGTGATTTCCGGGTCGAATATCACGGAATGGAGGTAGCCTCGGGCAATCTGTCGGGTCCCGCCGACGTTCTGGTCTTCGACACCCTATCCGCGGCAACGGTGGCGGTTGCCGCCGACGATATTGTCAACGCCGTGCTGGAAGCCATTTTGACCTGCAATCCACAATTGGGCTGTGTGGAGCTCACGCTCGCAGATGATAGCCTCGCCAGGCGCCTGCTGAGTTTGGGCGTGATCGAGCTGCGTGGAGACCGTCTGATCGGGCGCCCCGAAACCTTCTTTCAGCAAACGAAGCCCTGGCTCGGGAGCATTCCTCACGCCTATCCGGAGGTGCCGATCCTGACGAACGGCGCCCTTCATCCGCAAAGGCCACCGAAGCCGACGGGTCGAGTCTACAAGCGTTTCATACCCTGGCTGAATACCCAGCTGGGATTTCACGTCGCCGATGTCGAGGCCGACCTTGAGCATTTCCATCGCTGGATGAACGATCCTCGGGTCGCCGCCATTTGGGAAGACGGCAGCGATCTCGCCTATCACCGCGATTTCATTGCCGGCCGCCTGGCCGATCCGCGCACCTTACCGTTGATCGGGACTTTCGGCGGTATTCCCTTCGGCTATTTCGAGCTCTATTGGGCCAAGGAAGACCGGATCGGACCGCATTATGACGCTGACGGCCATGATCGCGGCTGGCATGTGGCGATCGGAGAAGATGACTTCCGCGGCAAGGCCTTCGTCAGCGCCTGGCTGCCGTCGCTGATGCACTACATGTTCCTCGCCGATCCGCGCACACGGCGCATTGTCGGCGAGCCGATCCACCATCACAGCCAGCAGATCCGCAATCTTGACCGGTCCGGCTTCGCCAAGATCAAGCACATCCAGTTTCCGCACAAGAAGGCGTTGCTGGTCATGCTGCTGCGCGAGCGTTTCTTCATGGATCGACTGCTCTCGCCGGACCTTTCCGGTCTGACGGATGGCGATGGTCTGCCCGTGCTCGGTTCGCTAGCGCGGGATGCCGCGTGATGACAGCATCCGTCGACATGAACGATCCGCGCATCCTGCGGCTCGTTCTGACGGTCGCGCTTCCGGCCGTGGCCGGGTTGGCCGCCAGCGCCGGGCATCACGCGATAAACGCGATCTTTCTTGGTGCCCTCGGGCCGGAGGTACTGGCAGGCATCAGCCTGGTCATGCCGCTGTTCCTGCTGGTGGCCGCGGCCGGTCAGGGACTCGGCATTGGCCTCGCCACGCTTTTGGCGCGACATCTCGGCGAGGGCAATCTGACGGCCGCCTCATCGGTTGCCGCGACCGCGCTCGCTGCGACGATCCCGCTCGGCATTGTCTTGTCCGTGCTCATCTATCTCGGACTGCCCCACTTTGTCGGTGCGCTGGGAGCGAGCGATAGTCTGCTCGCGCCCGGCCTCGACTATGGACGACTGCTCGCCTTCGGCGTCACGCTCGGGTTGCTGCAGACGGTCTGCGATTTCATTGCGATTGCCGAGGGCAACTCGCGCTTTTCGATGATCGTCCTGATCGCAAGCTTTGCCCTGAACGCTGTTCTCGATCCTGTCTTCATCTTTCTCTTCAAGCTTGGCGCATCGGGCGCCGCGCTGGCAACCATCTTTTCCGCCGTTGCGGCACTTGCCTGCTATGCCGTCTATTTCGTCCGCAGATGGGGCACGGTCGGCGTGACGAATGGATTGGTGCGCTGGCGATTGCTGCGGCCGATGGTGAGGATCGGCGTTCCCGCCGCTGCCACGAGCGTCGTGACCGGGTTCGGCTTTCTCGTGCTGATGCGTGAGGCTGCGGTCCATGGTGGCGACACCGGAGTGGCGGCCACTGCGATTGCCGTTCGACTGATGACGTTGGGTCAGCTTCCCATCCTCGGCTTCTGCCTTGGGGCCCAGAGCGTCGTCAGCCATGCCTTCGGCTCTGGCGATGCGCTTCGGCTCAAAAGCGTGATCCGCATTATGCTGGCGGTAACGGTGCCCGTCGCGTTGCTCTATTCCGTTCTGCTGTTTGTGGCTGCCGAACCGATGGCGCGGCTGTTCACCGGTCGTCCGCAGGTCGTCGATGAGGCTGTGGCGTGGCTGCGCGCCCTCTTTCCGGTCTTTCCCCTGGCCGCCTTTCAGTCCGTGCTGCTCGTTATGCTGCAATCCCGGGGCAGGGCGGGCTTGTCCGCGCTCGTAGGCCTTGCGCCGCAAGGCTATCTCCTCATTCCGCTTCTGCTCCTGCTGCCTCTCTGGATGGGCTTTGCTGGCGTATCCGCTGCTCCCGCCGCGGCTGCAATCCTTGCCGCCATGCTCGGCCTCTTCGTCGCGCGGAGAGAATGGCTTGCCATTCTGCCCGCCGAAACCGAGGGGCAACTGACCGGCCAATCGACACTTCACTCCTGACCAAGAGGAACGCCATGAACGAGACACCGAGATTCGATGCCTATCGGCACGCCATTCCCGATACGCTGATGCCCCGCCGCGACGACCCGTTCGACGCAGCGGTACCGCCGATCTATCAGACGTCGCTGTTCCTGTTCGACAGCTACAAGGAGCTCGAGGATGTCTTCGCCGGCCGCTCGAAGAAGCCGATCTATTCGCGCGGCGACAATCCGACGGTGCAGCTCCTGGAGCGGAGGATCGCCGAGATGGAGGGCGCCGAGGAGGCGCGCGCCTTTGCGAGCGGCATGGGCGCGATTGCGGCGGCGGTCCTTGCCTTCGTCGGCCCGGGAGATCGCATCGTCACCGTGCGGCACGTCTACAGCGATGCCTTCCGCTTCTTCGAAAAGGTGCTGAAGCGCTTCGGCGTTGTCGTCGACTATATTGACGGCACCGACACCGAGGCCATGATCGCGGCCCTTCCTGGCGCACGGCTTGCCTATCTCGAAAATCCAACCTCGATGGTGTTCGAGCTGCAGGATCTGCCTGTCATCGCCGAGGCCGCGCGCCGCCACGGCGTCGTGACGATCGTCGACAACTCCTGGGCAACGCCGCTCTACCAGAACCCGCTCGCCCTCGGCATCGATCTCGTCATCCACGCGGCCTCGAAATATCTGGGTGGACAGAGCGATACGGTGGCAGGTCTTGTTGCCGGCTCGAAGGCACATATCGGCCGGATCAACAGCGAAATCTACCCCTATACGGGTGCAAAGCTGGCGCCGTTCGAGGCATGGCTGGTCCTGCGCAACCTGGAGACCCTGCCGTTCCGGATGCGTCATCACCACGAGGCCGGCCTTGAGGTCGCGTCCTGGCTTGACGCACATGAGGACGTGACCAATGTCATGCACCCGGCGCTCGGCGAACATGCCGGCAAGCGCACTTTTAGCGGCTTCGGCGGGCTGTTCTCGTTCGAAGTTTCCGATCGCATCGATGTGGCAAATTTCGTTGACGCGCTGCGCCTCATTCGCATCGGGGTCAGCTGGGGCGGCCCGGAGAGCCTCGTCGTCCCGGCAAAGGCGGCGCTCAGCATCTCGCCGGAGACCAATGTCTTTGCACGATTTGGCGTCAGCGACCGCACGATCCGCCTGAACGTCGGGCTTCATTCAGCCGCAGCCGTTATCTCCGATCTTGAGCAGGCGCTGCTGACGGCAAGACGATAGCAATTTCAGTGTCTCAGATTGCCAAGCGGGCGGAGTGGCACTACTGCTCCGCCCGTCCTATTATCCATTTTGATTTTATTCCCGCCCCACGCTGACCGAGAAAAGATGACCATTCCTTCCAATGAAATACTGAGCGCGTTAGCAGCGGAATATGGAACGCCGCTCTGGATCTACGATGCCGCCGCGATCCGTCGTCGCATCAGGCAACTGTCCGCATTCGACGTCGTGCGCTTTGCGCAAAAGGCCTGTTCGAACATTCATATCCTGCAGGAAATGCGCAAGGCGGGCGTCCGGGTCGACGCCGTTTCCCTCGGCGAGATCGAGCGGGCGGCACGGGCAGGCTTTGCAACCGGCACCGCGTCCGAGGCAGCGGAGATCGTCTTTACCGCCGATGTTTTCGACCGACCGACGCTTGAGCGGGTCATTGCCGACAAGATCGAGGTCAATATCGGCTCGATCGACATGTTGCATCAGCTGGGTGAGCGCTCGCCGGGCCACAGGGTTTGGTTGCGCATCAATCCGGGTTTCGGCCATGGCCATAGCAACAAGACCAATACCGGCGGCGAAAACAGCAAGCACGGCATCTGGTTCGAGCAGCTGCAGGACGCGGTGGCGCTGACGCAGAAATATTCCCTGAGGCTCGTCGGCCTGCATATGCATATCGGCTCCGGCGTCGACTACGGCCATCTGCAGCGCGTCTGCGGGGCAATGGTTGGGTTCTGCCGCGATCTTGGCATCGATATCGAGGCGATCTCCGCCGGTGGCGGTCTTTCTGTGCCCTATCGGGAAGGCGAGGAGGAAATCGACCCCTCGCATTATTTCTCGCTCTGGGATGCCGCGCGGCGTGAAGTCGAGGCGCATTTCGGCCATCCGATCCGACTGGAGATCGAGCCTGGGCGCTTCTTGACTGCGGATTCCGGGGTGCTGCTCGCAGAGGTGAGGGCCGTCAAGACCATGGGCCGGAACCGGTTCGTGCTTGTTGATGCCGGCTTCAGCGATCTCGCCCGACCGGCCATGTATGGCAGCTATCACCACATTTCGGTCATCCCCGGAAAGACGCCACGCAGCGCTGAAACAGCGACCTTGCCGACAGTCATAGCCGGCCCCTTATGCGAATCTGGCGATGTCTTCACCCAGGCGGAATCCGGAATAGTGCAGCAACGCGATCTCCCCGAAACCCATGTCGGCGACTATCTCATTTTCCATGGCGCCGGCGCTTATGGCGCGACGATGTCGTCGAACTACAACAGCCGGCTCTATGCGCCCGAGGTGTTGATCGATGGCGGAACGCATAGGTTGATCCGCAGGCGCCAGACATTTGATGAGCTGTTGGCCTTGGAGGATGTCTAAGCGAGAGCATCGGCTTCTTGGCAGGGTGCCGGCATGAAGCGAGCGGGGACACAGCAACCATTTTGTGGTTGATGCGCCGTTCTTGTCCGGAGATCTCATTCAAAGATGTCGACGAGCGCTCCTGTCATCAGCGCGGGGGCTTTTCCGCGGTTGCGAAATGAATATAGTGGGCACCACCGGGCGACGTGGTGCCCGATCTTCATCTCATTGTCCTTGGCCACAAGGCGCGAAAGTTCTGCACCGACATGCTGGCCTGGCTTGATCAGAAAACCGAAATCGTTGAGCACGCCGATCAGGCGACGCAAATTTTCGAGCCGGCTCATGCCGCCTATTATAGCGGCAGGCCCGGTCAACCGCTGAAGCTTATGTTGCAGGCGCGCAGCGATTTCCTGTCCATCTGGCGGCGCGCGGATTATCGGGAGCATGTAGCCGAGTTCAAGCTTTTCGGGCGTCAACTCGTCATCGTCAATTCGCCGGATGCGATCCGTTACGTGGTCGCCAAGCGCCATGAAAATTTCGAGCGCAAGACGCCGCAGATGCGCCGGGCGCTGGAATATCTGCTGGGCGACGGGCTGTTCATCTCCGACAAGGAGACCTGGAAACAGCGGCGGCCGCTGGTCTCCGATATCGTGCACAAGAACCGCGTGCCGGCCTTCGGCGCAATCATGCAGAATACCGCAAGCGAACTCGCCGACCGTTGGCAGGGCCTTGGCGATGGCGCTGAGGTCAATGCCCTGTTCGAAATGGCAGGGCTGACGGCGGAAATCATCTCACGCAGCGTCTTCGGCAACGATCTTGGCGAGGACAGCGCCAATGCCGTTACCGAAGGCTTCGCAAGCTATCAGGCCTTGGTTGATTCCATCAATCTCGGTTATTTCCTGGGCTTCGACGAGGGGCTGCCGATCATCAAGACGCCGAGCCTTCGCCGATCGGTGAAACGCATCCATCGCATCATTGATCAGGTGATCGAGGATCATTTGGCCGGCAAGGGGGACAACAGCTCGATGGTCGAGCTCCTGATCCGCCGGCAGCGGCGCAATCCGGAGCTGAAGCTCGATGTCGTGGCGCTCAGGAACGAGGCGGCGACGATCTTCATGGCTGGACATGAGACCACTGCCGCGACCTTGACCTGGGCATGGTATCTGCTTGCCGGCGCACCCTGGGTGGAGGAGGCGGTTCATGCGGAAATCGAAACCGTCTGCGGCGACCGGGTGCCGTCGATCGATGACGTCGCGAAGCTTGACTGGTGTCGGGCTGTCATTGAGGAGACGCTGAGGCTTTATCCGCCGGTGCCGATCCTGGCGCGGCAGGCGGCCGAAGCAGACGAGATCGGCGGCGTGAAGGTGCGCAAGGCGGCGCTCGTCCTGATCGTGCCGTGGATACTGCATCGCACGGAGACGCTTTTTCCCGAACCACATCGCTTCTATCCCGAACGCTTTCTCGGGGAGGGGCGTCCAACGCCTTACAGCTACATTCCCTTCGCCGCCGGCCCCCGCGTGTGCCCCGGCCTGCAGTTCGGCCTCACCGAGGCGATCCTTTGCCTCGCAATCCTCGCCCAACGCTTTCGGGTGCGCGTGAAGGAGGGCCACAAGGTCCAGCCGCAATGCCGCCTGACACTGCGTCCGCGTGGCGGCATGCCCGTGACGCTGCACAGGCGCTAAGGTGGCAACCGGCGACGAGACCGGCAGAAAAACTGCCGGCAGCAAACGCAAAGCTTGGACCTACGAGGCTCCCAAGGCACCGCCGCTCGCCGATTTCCTGGCCGGCGGCGATCGACGCAAGGCGTTTCTGCGCTACTGGCTTTATGAGAATGTCGACAACGCCATAGATCTCCTTTTCTACTTTGCCTTCATGCTTTTACCTGCCCGAGCGTGTTCCGCGCTCGGCGGGTGGCTGGGCCGGCTCCTGGCGCCGCGTTTCCACAAAGGGGCTTATGCTCGCGCCGCGGCCAACCTGAAGATGATAAGGCCGGATCTCAGCGGCACCGAACTCGAGACGCTTCTGGAGCGTTACGCCGATTCACAAGGCCGGCAGATGGCCGAATATTCCGTCGTTCCCCGATTGGCGCGCGGCCATGTCCGCAAGATCGGCCCGGAAGGATTGGTCGAGCGTTGCGCCGAAGGTCCGGTGATTTTCATCGCGCCGCATGTCAGCAACTGGGAGGTGCTGTGGCATTGCCTGCTCGACATGGGATTGGCGGTCACCATGAACTACGACCCGCCCAAGCGCCGCTCGCGCCACTACATCGTCAACCGAGTGCGCAAGGGTGCGGGCCTCGGGATCCTGAAACCCGGCCGCAGCTTCGCGCGCCCGGCGCTGCGGATCCTGGAGAACGACGGCAATCTGCTGATGTTCTGCGACGAGGGCTTCAACGGCCGTATCCGCGCGCCCTTCTTTGGCCAGCCAGCGCACCTGGAAGGCAACTACGCCATCGTTGCACGGATGGCGCGTAGGACGAATGCGTTGATCTATCCGCTCCTCATCGTCCGGGAAAACGGAGCGAGCTTTGTGCTAAAGGCGCTGGAGCCGTTCAGGCTGCCGATGGGCAAGGGGGCTGAAGATCAATTGGCCGCGGATGTGCGCCTCTTGAACGCGGTAATCGAGCCAATGGTGCGTGAAAATCCGGAGCAGTGGTATTTTATCGACAACCGAATGCCGGCTGCCAACATCTGAACTTCATGCTGGCGGAGGTTGCGGCTGGAACTCCCCCGTTTCCGCTGCTTAGTGCATAGGCAACGCCAGCCTCATATTTGGTTCAGATAGTCTTCGACGCGGTGCGCCAGATCAAGTGGATCATGGCCTAAGGTATGCAGACGGATATCTGGATTTTCGGGCGCCTCATAGGGCGACGAAATACCGGTGAAATTCGGAATCTGTCCTGCCATAGCCTTTTTATAGAGGCCCTTGGGATCGCGCCTCACGCATTCTTCAATTGGCGTGTCCACAAAGACCTCGATAAACTCACCGTCAGGCATGAGTTCGCGCGCCATTTGCCGCTCGGATCGGAATGGCGAAATGAACGATACCAGCACGATAAGGCCGGCATCGGTCATCAGCTTCGCGACCTCGGCAATCCGGCGAATGTTCTCCACGCGGTCCTCGGCCGTGAAGCCGAGATCGCGGTTGAGACCTTGGCGGACATTGTCGCCATCGAGCAGGAAGGTGTGCTTTCCCTTCGCATGCAACAGCTTTTCAACGAGATTGGCGACCGTCGATTTGCCGGATCCCGATAGGCCTGTGAACCACAATACGACGGGACGCTGGTTTTTCTGCTCGGCACGGGCGGCTTTGTCGATCGTCAACGCCTGCCAGTGGACGTTCTGCGCGCGATGCAGCGAGTGGATGATCATCCCTGCACCGACGGTCGCGTTCGTGAAGCGGTCGATCAATATGAAATTGCCGGTTATGCGATTTTCGGTGTAGCTGTCGAAGCAGATCGGCTGCTGGGTTGACAAGTTGCATAAGCCGATCTCGTTCATCGCCAGCGTCTTTGCGGACTGATGGGCGAATGTATTGACGTCAATGCTATATTTGAGCGCCGTCACGGTGGCGCTCACACTGTCGGTCTCGGTCTTTAGAATATAGGCGCGGCTGGGTATCAATGCCTCGTGGCTGAACCAGATGACATGGGCTTGGAACTGGTCGGAAACATTGGGCCTTTCTGTCGGAGAAACCAGCAGATTCCCACGCGACAATTCGACCTCATCGCTTAAGACCAACGTGACGGCCTGCCCCTCGAAAGCCGAGGTCTGGTCCCCATCATACGTGACGATGCGCTTTACCGTAGTCTGCTGGCCGGATTTAGCGACCGTGACGGCATCGCCCACGGAGACTGTTCCCGAGGCGACCTGGCCGGAAAAGCCACGAAAATCGAGATTTGGTCGATTAACCCATTGTACCGGAAAGCGGAATGGCTTTTCCGAAACTTTGCTATCGGTCGCGACGGTTTCGAGATGATCAAGCAATGACGGACCATCGTACCATGGCATGTCTGCCGATTTTGTTGCTATGTTGGCGCCATAGCGCGCGGATATCGGTATCGGCCTGATGGTCGCAAAGCCAAGTCCCTTGGCGAAGGCCATATAGTCGGCGACTACCCCTTCAAAGGCTGCCTGTTCATATTGCAGCAGATCCATCTTGTTGATCGCTACCACGATATGGCGAATGCCAAGCAGCGATGCGATGAAACTGTGGCGCTTTGTCTGCTGCAGGACACCTTGACGGCAATCGACCAGGACAATGGCAAGGTCAGCCGTCGATGCGCCGGTGACCATATTGCGCGTATATTCCTCGTGACCGGGAGCGTCGGCTACAATGAACGTGCGCTTCGGTGTAGAAAAGAACCGATAAGCGACATCAATCGTGATCCCCTGTTCGCGCTCTGCGTCCAAGCCGTCGACCAAAAGTGCAAAATCCACGTCATCGCCCGTGGTGCCATATTTGACGCTGTCCTGCTCCAAAGTGGAAAGCTGGTCCTCAAAGAGGTTCTTAGTATCGTGGAGCAAGCGCCCTATGAGCGTCGATTTGCCGTCGTCGACGGAACCGCATGTCAGGAAGCGTAGAAGGGATTTTCCATCCTGGTTGGAACGATAGCCAGCCACACTGCAAAGAGGATCAGGGGGGATCCCAGCATTCATCAAAAGTAACCCTCGCGCTTCTTTTTTTCCATCGAACCCGCCTCATCCTTGTCTATAAGGCGGCCTTGTCGTTCCGAGGTGCGAGCTGCAAGCACTTCCCCAACAATCTCTTCAAGTGTTGCAGCCGTTGATTCTATAGCGCCGGTGAGCGGGTAGCAACCGAGCGTACGGAAGCGAACCATCCGTTCTTCCACCACGTCCGTCGCAGCAAGCGGCATACGCTCGTCGTCCACCACGATCAACATGCCGTCGCGATCAACCACAGGCCGTTTGGCGGCGAAATAGAGCGGCACGATCGGGATTTTTTCCTGCACGATATATTGCCAGATATCGAGTTCGGTCCAGTTGGACAACGGAAACACACGGATCGACTCGCCCTTATTCACCCGCGTGTTATAGGTTTTCCACATTTCGGGACGCTGGTTTTTGGGATCCCAGGAATGTTTCGCGGTGCGAAAAGAGAACATACGCTCCTTGGCACGCGATTTTTCCTCGTCACGCCTGGCTCCGCCGAAAGCTGCATCGAAGCCATATTTATCGAGCGCTTGCTTTAGTGCTTCCGTTTTCATGATCTGGGTATAGGTATTCGAGCCATTGGTGAATGGACTTGCATGCTGATCTATGCCGTCGCGATTAACATGGACAAGAAGCTCGATGTCGTATTCGGCTGCCATGCGATTACGAAATGTGATCATCTCTTTGAACTTCCAGGTCGTGTCGACGTGCAAAAACGGGAACGGCGGCTTTCCTGGATGAAATGCTTTCATCGCCAGATGCATCAATACCGAAGAGTCTTTGCCGATGGAATAAAGCATCACCGGATTGGAAAACGTTGCAGCGACCTCGCGCAGAATGTGGATTGTCTCGGCCTCGAGCATTTGGAGGTAACTGGTTGACATGCTAACGGCTCACCGCAACTGAAACGAAGATAGTACTCATAAAATTCATGCGCTCTGCGCGGTACGCCGTCTTCTATAAACCATATACCGCTTTACGGTGAAGCTTTATCTGTTCCCCAGAGACTGTTTCGGGAAAGGAAATAATATCCTGAAAATGATGGGGTCACCTTTCCAGGAAGAGTGCGGATTCCGACGTGAAGCCGGCCGGCAATCCGATCAAAGACCGGCCACCATTCCGAATTGAGGCCGGCCACCGTTCCAATCAAAGACCGGCCAGTTTTCGGCACTGAAGATTACCTCCTGGGTCAGCAACTTTTGGCATCGATACCTCGTGATGAACGAGGGGATTTTGATGCCGGCAAAGAGAAGGCTGACCATGAGACATTTGCGACAAATGCTGCGGCTTGCGGCAAGCGGAACCAGCTCGCGTGAGATTGCCGTCGTATTGGGAATTGCGCGTAGCACGGTGCAGGATAATCTGCAGCGCGCGGCGGCGGTTGGGTTAAACTGGCCCTTGCCTGGGGATCTCACCGACGATGCCCTCGAGAGCAAACTGTTCACTCGTAATGGCATCAAACACGGCACGAGAAGACGGGTCGAGCCCAATTGGGCCGATCTTGCCATTGAGCTCAAGAAGCCGGGCGTTACCATGCTCATCCTGTGGGAGGAGTATCGTGGGTCGCACCCCGACGGTTACGGCTATAGCCGCTTTTGTGAACTCCTGCGTGGGTTTCAACAGCGGCTTTCACCGACGATGCGCCAGGAGCATGCGGCTGGCGACAAGGTGTTCGTCGACTATTCCGGCAAGAAGATCCCGATCGTTGATCGCAAGACCGGAGAGATCCGCGAGGCAGAGATCTTTGTGGCGGTGCTCGGTGCATCGAGCTTCACCTATGCTGAGGCGACCTGGACGCAAACGCTCCCTGACTGGATCGGCTCGCATGTCCGGATGTTTCATTTTTTTGGAGGCGTTCCCCGGCTGATCGTTCCCGACAATCTGAAGTCGGGCGTCAACCACGCCAGCTTCTACGATCCCGAGATCAACCGCAGTTACGGCATGATGGCCTCCCACTATGGCGTCGGAGTTCTTCCGGCACGGCCAAAGAAACCGCGGGACAAATCGAAAGTTGAGAACGGAGTCCGTTTTGCTCAGACCTGCATCCTGGGGCGGTTGCGCAAGCTGACTTTCTTCTCGCTGGCTGAGGCCAATGCCGCTATTGGCCAAGCACTTGATCGCATCAACGATCACCTCATGCGTCGATTGGGTGTTACCCGGCGGCAAGTATTTGAAAGTGTCGAACGTGCTGCGCTCGCCAGCCTTCCGGGTGAAGACTACGAATTCGCCGAATGGCGTCTGGTCCGTGTCTCGACCGATTATCACGTCGAGTTCAAAAGCTTCTTTTATTCCGTGCCCCATGCCCTCATTCGCCAGCAGGTCGACCTGAGGGCAACGGCACGCACCATCGAGATCTTCCACCGCGGCAAGCGCATCGCCGTGCATCAGCGTCGGTATGGTGGTCCTCGCCATGGAACCGACCCAGATCACATGCCCAGTTCCCACCGGCGATACGCTGAGTGGACGCCGGATCGCTTTCGGCGCTGGGCCGCATCCATCGGGCCACAGACAGAGGGCCTGGTGATCGCAATCCTTGCCAGCCGTCCGCACCCCGAACAAGGCTTTCGAACATGCCTGGGTGTGCTTCGCCTGTTTCGCGACATTGAACGCAATCGGGCCGAAGCCGTATCAGCACGCGCCGTCGAGATCGGTGGCCTGAACTGCAAGAGCATTGCTTCGCTTCTGGCCAACCACAAGGCTGCCCGCCATTCCACCGAACCAACCGCCATTGTCGACCATGCCAATCTGCGTGGCCCTGATTACTTTCATTGAGGAGACACACCAATGCTGACCAATCCCACCATCGATATGCTGCGTGAACTCGGCCTTTACGGCATGGCCACCGCCTTCCAGGAGCTCGACGCACAATCCGAGGCGCGCGGCCTCGAGCATGGAGAATGGCTTGCCATCCTGCTCGAACGCGAAGCCACCATGCGCCGCCAGAAGCGTTTCGAAGCCCGCGCCAGGGCTGCCAAACTTCGCCACGATGCGCAGATCGAGAATGCCGACTTTCGTGCCGCACGCGGTCTCGACCGCAATCTGTTCATGACGCTTGCTGGCTGCGACTGGATCCGCAGGCACCACAGCCTCCTCGTCACAGGGCCGGCCGGTGTCGGCAAGAGCTGGCTTGCCTGTGCACTCGGCCATAAAGCATGCCGCGAAGATTTCTCCGTCGCCTACCACCGGGTTCCCCGGCTATTCGCAACACTTGCCCTTGCACGAGGCGATGGGCGATATGGCCGGATCCTCAAATCGCTGGCCAAGACCGATCTGCTTATCCTTGATGATTGGGGACCGGAAAAGCTCAACGATGATCAGCGGCGCGATCTCCTCGAGATCATCGAAGACCGCTACGAGCGTCGATCGACGATCGTCACCAGTCAGGTGCCCCTGGATCGCTGGTGGGAAATAATAGCAAACCCCACGCTCGCCGATGCCATCCTGGATCGCCTCGTTCACAATGCCTATCGCATCGATCTCACCGGTGAAAGCATGCGAAAACACCGCTCGCCAGGAGCGCCCGAAACATCCCACGCTTGACCAAAAACAAAACTCAATCCAAACATCCAAAAGACCCAGGATCAGTCCGACAAATGGCCGCCTTCAAATCGGAACGCCGGCCGGAATGAAATCGGAATGACTGGCCGGCTTCAAATCGGAATCGATGGCCGGCTTCATCGGAATACGCACAGGAAGAGTAAGCATTGGTAATTTTCTGGCACATTAGGTCCGCTCCGGAGACGTACTGCAAATATGGCACGGCTACGGGATGCTTCACAATTAGCGCGCGGAATGCGACATGGATGATTGGAGACCAAGCGTCTGGAAGCTCTGATTTGATGACGTAAGGCGCTGGAAGCTAATCGGCCTTGGGGCGCTCGGCGTCGTCGGCACTGGGGGCATGGCTGCTGGCATTACCTTCGCAGATGCTATCCGCCGGATCGGCGCCGTCATCATCGGGAACTGATTTTCATCAGCCACATCGCCGCCGGTGTCGTGGCATTCTTGCTGAACGGAGGTTTCGAAGTTCCTTGAAATCTTTTCAGATGCGTTAAAACGTTTGGCGGCAGTCATTCTTGGCCGGCAACGCACTATCTTTAGGAAGCGATGTTCAGTTTTTTGCCGCTTCGTTCTTAGAGGCTTATTTCTGAGCGTGTGTTAAGCCATATGCGTTGCCAATCGGATGCCGAAAAAAGAGATTTGGCGCCGATGAATTCGATAAACGACGGGATCACACTCCCATGAAATTGCATCTCATTATCATAGTCAATTTCAACAACATTCTGGCCACCGAAAACGGTTCGGAATAGGCTCAGTCTCTTCTGATAATCGAGTAACCAAGTATCATCTTTCGTGTAGGCGTATGAATCCCTGGTAACAACTCTCGGATATTCGAGATTCTCCATCTGCGCCCGGTACGAAGCCAGAAAGTCTTCTTTCTTTCTTAGATAGACAAGAATTTTAATGCTGGAGTTGGGAAAAAGGGACTTCAGACGAAGTGCCTCGTCCTTATGAGCGATCAGAGAAATCCCTTCATTCGAGAAGACCGTCAATCTGGCATTTTTGGACAATGCGTCACTGATGCGCGAGCGCACGGTCTCGACAAGCTCTGGCGTACTTTTAGCGCCAGTAAGGCGTTTAAAGGGAGTTTCTCTGTCAGGACGAATTGAAACAACGTGCAAGTCTACATGATTTTGGTCATTTAGGACACCTTCGTAATAGAGAGCGCCGTTATCGTGAAGCAGCTTCCTGTTGGTTGCCATGAAATGCTGTATCGACGTTGATCCAGTTTTGTGTAGGCCAATATGAATGACTACGTTTGCCATATTGCGACGTTGTGGTTTGAGTATTCCGTGCAGCTTCGGTTTGCGGTCATGACGAAGTTTCTTGTGGCTGCCTATGCGGCTATCTTTCTTTCCCTGGCATCCCACAATTTATCGATGTCGATACCTAATAGGGTTTCAGACAGCTTTCGGGGCGCGTAGGCTAGGCTGATTGGCAGAGTCACCCCCCACGCGAGAGGGGAAACGCGTTCTGCTTGCGCTCCGATATCAAAGACAACAGGCGGTATGAGCAATTTCAAGGCCATTGACAAAGCATAGCAGAATGTTTCCGGCCAGATGCTCGGGATCAGCACGAAATCGGGCTGCGCCCGAGATAGAATGTCCAGGGCCTCTGCTTCAGTATGATACGGGCCAGTGATATAAACACCTTGGGACTTCAATAGCTCATCGTTGCTGCTGTACCCCACCAAAGTGTAATCGAGTTCGAGATTTCTGTTTTTAGCATCAACAGCTAATGCTGTTAAAACGTCGCTGCCTTTGTGGGGGCCGATCGCCCCGATAACAGCGACTTTGATTCTCTTGTCCCTGGCGCGGCGAGTCGCTATCGGAAAATCTGGAAGGTGATCATCATGCGGAACTACGTTGAAAGTCACCTGTGGAAACTCGCGTTCAAGAATAGCGTTGGCCGCTTTGCTTGGGACTTCCACTACAGCAGCCTTCACTAGAAAGCCGGTATAAGCCTCAAGCCGTTCATCTGGATCGCAAATGTCGATGCTGCCAGAATTCTCAATCATTGTTGACCAAGTGCGGCGTTCCTGAATTGACGGGATGGGTGCGTAAATATTGTCGGGTCGAAGAAGCTGATAGTGATGGCTGATGGACGAATAGTCGTGCCCTACATACTTGTACGGGATGCCGCTCTCGCTGATAAGTTCGAGCAGTTTCTTATGCCAATGCCAGTCGATGCCGGCGAAGCTGTTCACATGGAAAAGTTTCGGTGAGAGCTTGTCAATCATCTCAGCGACTAAGCCGAACTCGTTTCTGAGATCAATATTTGTAAGATTAGGAACGAAGAGCCCATAGTCGGTATTGACCGTAACTCGGCAACTATCATGCACTTGAAGTGTAACAAAATCCGATTTCTTGTCCTTCAAAGCTTCTTTCTGTTGTTTCAGATAGGTGTTTATTCCACCACCCCATTTGTGGGTCACAAAAACAGTGGCGCCACGCAGCGCAGCGGAGAGACGTTCCATGTCCAGCCTGCGTCGTAGATGCAGCTCTGGGTCTGCCATGATGTGGCCGCGAACTAGCGGGGAATAATTGGGATGGTTCACTTCTAAGGCCTTTTGACCCATGTTGAAGTTCTCTTCCTTTATCGCGGAGAAAGACACAGATCCCGTGTGGAATACAAAAACATCGCCGACGATCAGGTTTTTGTAACCGTGATTGAGCGCACGCATGCAAAAATCATTTTCTTCGCCGTAGCCGACCTTAAATGCGTCCGAGTCAAGTGCTCCGATTTTGTTGATGACGTTGCGGTTCATGTAGAAGCAGAAACCGACGCCGGTTGGGGTTTCAACAGCAAGACCCCTGTTGGCGTTTGCCGCTAGCGTATCCAATTGTTCGGGTGTGCATTCGAGAGCCAGAAAGTTGTCACGATGGGTTAGGGGATAACTGCAGATCGTCGCGTTATTGGAAAGCGGAGTGACCGTAGCCACGGAGGGATCGATCGCGTGGGCTTTGAGGCGATTGTACCAACCAGGGAAAACGTAAGCGTCCGAATTCAACAGAATGACGTCGTGGTTCCCACTCAGTTCCTTAATCGCATAATTGCAGGTTTGAACAAAGCCACGGTTTATCACGCTTGCATGATATTCAAACAACCCTTTGGCCGCGAGAGATCGAAGTCTAGCATTTATAGCATCATCTGGGCTTTTATCGTTAATCACCAAGAGAGAATATCGATCATTTCCCCTTGAGGAAACGGCGTGATAAATGGCAGTCATCGTTTCTTCATATCCCTTATAAACAGGGATTATGACTACCGTCTCTGTATTATCGTTCATCCTTGCGGGTGAAAGTTTGCTCCACTGCTCATCGGTTGGCGAAAATGGCTCAAACCAATAGCGGTCGTTAATAGGGTTCGCTGGGCTGCCGGCTGCCTTACCGCACTTCGCGAAATGTGACAGGAGGAATTCTCCTGGTTTCAGATCGGGATTGCGATCGCGATAGAAGGCATTGTCGAAGAATGGCGAGGGATTTCGATTTTCCTTCCATCCATAAAGAAGATAGTGGATATCGCCGTCCTTGGTAGCGCCTCGAACGTCAGGATTGGAGTTGAGATAGAAATTATTGTCGAAATGAGAAGCCATGGCGGCCAGAACATCCACATAACCAGAGGTGGTTCCAATTAGGCTTGATAGTTCGGTGGCAATTTCTTCGGATGGCTGCTTTTCATACCCCGCCCGTAGGATCGTAAAGGCACCCCATATGTCGCCCGCATCGCGAATTCTCTGGGCGCGCTGCAGTTCTGTTTCTGAAGGCTTGTTGCTTGATCGACTTTTTGAAAATACCGGAATACGCAACGGAGCCCCCATGTAATCTCTGGTTGAGAAAATTGATAATAAGCTTTGATGATTTTTAGGAGATTAGTAGTTATGAGGGGCAGCCCAATGCAAGCTGAAAAATTCAGCCGGAGAGCGTTTTGATTGGTCAAGGACCCACAACGTACGAGGCGTCAAAACCATTCAGAACTGTCGATGTCGATATGACCTCGTTTTCTTCATAGAATTTTTGAAGCACTTCGTCGTTCATATGAATGTTCCTATATTCATCGACAATCTTGTAAAAGTTGTCTTTCAGGACAGTCGAAGACGGGTCGAGATTGGTGATGCAGACGTTCCCGGTAGGGTTAGTGTCAACCAATGTGATGCGAAGATCAGGACGCCATTTTTTGAGGATAGGAACCAGCTTCCAGACATCACCTGTCCACCATTGCGCAAGATCGGCATTCAGACGTTTTTCGGGGCGATGCTCTCGCTCGGTCATCTCCGCGTTAACCGGCAGGCAATCGTCCAACATGATCAGACCAGTGCTATGGCAAACGCGTTCGCTATTGATGAAGTCGCGAAGGAGGTACTCAAACTGATGCAGGCCGTCGAGAAACACAACGTCAATCGGTTTTGCCATGATGGCCTTAACATCTCGGTCCCGAAAAAATTCGTCGCTCGTCTCTTGAAACAGATAGAGTGCTCTTTTTTTGCCAGCGGGGTTAACCGTGAACTGAAAATACGGGTCGACGCCAATCGCATCGCAATCGATCATCGTCAACGTCGCTCCGTCTCGTACGCCAACTTCGAGATAAGTTCTTGCACGCTTACTACGAACCATCTGCGTTATAAAATCTCTGAAGCCAATTCCGCTATTAATGTGGATGAACATTCCCGAAACTCCATTGTTCAAAATGGGCCTATCCATAGGTGAACAGTGTGCTAAAAGCAACTGAAAGGGCTCTAGTTTATCAAATTCTGCGAAGGATAAGCAGTTGAAAATAAATAACAACGTTGTTTCCTGTGCTGAACTCATCGCAGGTACGAAGAAGCCAGTGACAGCGTCCGTGCTCGGTACGCTAATTCCGGGAAAAGGGTATGACCGGCCCCGGCCGTTTCATCTAGACACGCAGTATCTATCGCACGATGAGAGTGCTTATTTTGGCGATGTCATGGGTCAATCTGGTTGTGCGCCAAAAGACATACATCTCTTTAGGTTTGAAAACGCAACGGTTGTAGGGCAGGGGACAGTTATACTCTCTACCGGCTCTCTAGTACTTGATAGCGCGATCGAATTTATCAACCACGGGATTAAACCTGATGGTGTTCTTGGTACATTTGAAAACATGGAATTGCCAAACCGAGGGGATAAGGCCGGAAACGGTACAACGCTTCTCGTAAAAAGGCCCTGGTATCGAAATTTTGGCCATTACCTTGTTGACCTTATGCCTATTCTCCCGGCGATGAGCGCGGCAGGGGTACAGATTGACACCATAATTTACGGCGATGTTTCCGGCCCCTTGAAGGAAATCATGTTACGATGTGCCCATGAATATTTCCCAAATGCTGAGATCATATTCGCGAACGATCAAATGCCATTGAATGTCAAGCAGCTGCTTTACGTTCAGCCAGTTCATGTCCCTCCGTTGTTCAAGCATCCAACGGCAATCGATTTTACGAAAGAGGCGTCCATCAGGCTATTTGGTACTGTGGATGAGCCGTTCAAGGGGAATCGTCTATATATTAGCAGGCAAAAGATTGGGACGCGACACATCGTAAATAGCCCCGAATTCGAGCAGTTTCTTGAATCTCGAGGGTTTGTGACATTCTTTCCGGAACTCTATAGCTTTGGGCAGCAGATAAAGGCATTTCAGAACGCCGAAGTAATTATTGGAGGGAAGGGAGCAGCGCTTACGAATATAATATTCTGCAACCCGAGAGCGCATGCGCTGGTGCTATCGTCCTCACGATTCATCGACCCCTTTTTCTGGGATTTGGCTTCTATCAGCGGAATTCGCTATAGTGAAATATTCTGCAAAGATATGGGCGACACCGACCCATCCACTGCGGACTTTGAGGTGGACTTAGGAAAAATTAGCCATTTTCTCAGCTTGGTTGGATAGTTGGTGCTATCCTTCCATTATCCGCCGTCGAAAAAGCCGCTCCAGGCCTAGGCCTAGCAGTAGGCATGTGAGTCCGAAGATAACGAGATATCCTCTGTTTACGAGGCTGTCACTGTAGTTCTCAAAATAAGCAGTCCTCATCCATTCGACGCTTTGGATGAGCGGGCTGTATGACAAGGGAACCGCGAGTGAGCTCGGAAGTTGGTTCGCAACGAAAAGCGTTCCGGAGCTGATGTAGAACAGAATGCATAGCAGCGCATATACAGTAACGAACAATTCGAACATCATTACTAGTACCCCAGCCAAAGTTCCAACGCCTACGGCAAGCAAGACGGTCGAAAGGTAGCATAAAACTGCTTGCGCCGGGTCGACCGGCGTAGGGTTGGCACCAGTGCACCATAAGACAATTATGATCAAAAGAAGCGTGAGGGCCCCAGCAATAATTTCCAACAACGCGCGAGCAAACAATATGTCGGTGACGGTTACGGCCGGGAAAGATAGCATCGGCTTGTTTAGCACGACAGAGAGTGACATGAACCGGGAGATGTACATGAAACTTAGCGTAGGCACCAAGCCGGTAGCAAAGAAAACGTTGAGACTGTCGCCAAACGGGGCACTTCGGCCGGCAAAGTTATAAAGTGTCAACAAAACAATCATGTGGCTGAGTGGCCACAGGGATTGTACCAAAAACCCAAGGCCGTGATTGAAAAAACGAGTACGCATATCGCGCAACATTACGGCATTCATGACGTTCATTTTTTGCTGGATGGCGTATGAAAATCTGGTGAAATCTATCTTGGGCTTGATCGCCATTCCATGCTCTCGAATTCTTAGGCAGCTTTGAAGTAAGTCAGTTCAATACTATCGCCCCAAAGCTACCATGTTCATTAGAAATTTTTAGGGAGGTTCAACTTGCCGGTTTCGTAAATACAACTGACACTGCATAGGCCATTTCGTCGAGTGCGTCCTGCGAAAGCCGCGATTCCCACTTCTCCATCAAATCCCACGCCCATTGCGGCAGTGCATCTTTTTCGGCCCCAGCCCCCGCTTTTAGACGGAAAGCTAACTCGCCGCTGTAAGGATGAGCGCTCTTATACATCGGATAAATTCTTAAGTGCGCCCCGAGGTCGTCGGCAACGCGTTCAAAATAGCTGCGGCTGAAATTCCATTTATCATCCAGGTTGGCATATTCTTCGACGGGTTTCGGTTCGCATTTCTGATAGCTGAGGCTTGTTCCTCGCAGGAAAGTGATAATCTCGTCTGAGACTCCGGGCATTCTATTTGCCGTCTCGATGATCATCTCCAAGAGCATCCCGAAAAATGCATAGCCACATTCATATGGCTCAAAAAAGACCATTGATGAACCTGGCTTCATGCTGGCGTACAGATTCTTGATCAGAATATCAGGTTCGAAAAGGTGGTGGAGAATAGCCCTGCCAACAATCAAATCGAACCTGTTGTCTCGGAAAGAGGGCTTGTTCAAGTCGATGCAGATAGGAACAATCGAACTGCCGTTCTTCACAGTTTTTGCCGTCGTCAATAGTGACCTTAGCAGCGGTCTGCTTATGTCGGTCGCCAAAATGACCGGATTTCTCAACGCTCGTAGCAGCGCGAATGCAGTATTGCCAGAGCCAGATCCCACGTCCAGAACGAGGGAATTCTCCGGAACATGGGAAATTCTCTCAAGCACCGTACTTATAAGCCATTGCGCATGATCCGTATCTGTCGCGGCGTGATGGAAATCCTCAGGATTCTCTAAAAATTGCGCCGTGACGCCTAGCGGAACGACAGAGACTTCCTCGCGCGGCGAAAATATGCCTGCGTATCGGCTCTCGACGGCTGTTCCCAGATCTACGAAATCTTTCTCCCGAAATACATGTGGAAGTAGAATGTTCGGGTTCGAGGACACTGTATTATCCGAAGCCGCGGTCAGGTTGTTTTGCACTATCTCAATTCCTCTTTTGGATTTTCCCGGGGTGGAAAAAAGCGCGCGGAATGAATGAATTTTTGATTTATCTACAACACGAGTATAGGCGGCCTTTGCTTCTGCTCGTGTGACACCATGCACATCGGTAAGCGGCCGGAGTGTCCTGAAAAAATAGTCAAAGTCTTCGGCGAAGCGGGGAAAGTCGAGAAAATAGGTCGGGACGCCGTATTTCACTAGGGGGTACATGGCCTTATAAAACTGCATGGCCAGCATGTCTTCTTGTTTATTTGGGTCTTTCGTTTTCCATAGCGAACCCCATTGGACACCCGCTTTAAATACACGTCGACGGCTTGCGGCGGCGTCGAACAAATTTCGCATCGGTATAATGGCAGAAAATATCTTCATGCGCCCTTCTTTGAGGACATCCATCAAATGATCAGCGAATTCAGGAGACTTAATGACGTAGGGGTTTGTTTCATCAACGAGCTTTCTTTCCAGCCCGGCATGCGAAAAGCTGTCGATCTCTTTAAAGATTCCGTTCATGCTGAAACCAGTGTCGAAACCCAAAGCCGTAAAGTATTGAACGAGCAGAGTTGTTCCTGCTCTGCCTGTGCCGGTTATGATGATGCGTCCGTCTTCAGTACTTGTGCGGCTACGCTGCGAAATGCCCACGCTCATGTAATCCCCCAGAATTGATGAAAAGAGACTCTTTACGGGGAATCTCGATCTGCGCAATGGTGCGGGCCGCACTTAAGTAAGTCCGAAAAAGAAAAATGTCATGACCGATTTACCTCGGATCTCCGAGGTGAAGAAGCTCTTCGGTTCACTGGAGGCCACGTGCTTTGCCGGGCCGAACCTTTTGGCGATGATCCTGTTTGAGAAGTTCGGTCAGCATCAGCCGCTGAACCGGCAAAGTGAGCGCTATGCCCGTAAAGGCATCGACCTCAGCCTCTCGACATTGGCCGACCAGGTTGGCGCTTGCGCCGCGGTGTTGAACGGGGCTAATCGAGGCACAAGTGCTGGCTGCCGAGCGTCTTCACGGCGATGACAGTGTGCTGCAGAGCACTCGGAAAGGATGGTCTATATGGCCTGACAATCTGTGTGCTTGAAGCTGCGATAATGATGAGGGTTGGCCCCTCGGGCTCGGCTTTCAGGAGCTGGGCTCAAACCACTCCAAGCGGCTGCGTTTAAGAGACGTGGTCGTGAGCGTTGGAGGCAAGTCCAGGGCAAACCCTGGGCCGGTACGCATCCGAGAGACGAATGAAAATGAACCTTCCGATGAAGCGTCGTAACGTGGAACCTGTCGTCAAAACCAGAGGTGTGTCGTCTCTCTGGGATCAGCTTGTCAGATGCCTGGTGACCGGGCAAGCGGCGACCGGCGTTGAGGGGGCGTGAAGCGGA
>NZ_FMAF01000032.1 GCF_900094565.1 Martinezella lusitana | reverse complement strand
GCGGCGCCATCTTCGCCGCCTGGCCGCCGCTCTATGCGGTGTCCTTCTCCGGCTTCTATCTTGCCATGTTCGCCATCCTGTTTGCGTTGATCCTGCGGCCGGTCGCCTTTAAATACCGGTCGAAGCGCGAAAGCGCCCGTTGGAAGGCCGGTTGGGACTGGGCGCTGTTCATCGGCGGCTTCGTTCCCTCGCTGATCTTCGGCGTGGCGGTCGGCAATGTGCTGCAGGGCGTGCCCTTCCGCTTCGATGACGACATGCGCATCTACTATGAAGGGTCGTTCTTCGCGCTTCTGAACCCTTATGCGCTGCTCTGCGGCCTTCTCTCTGTCTCCATGCTCACCATGCACGGTGCAGCCTGGCTTCAGGTCAAGACGGACGGTGTCGTTGCGGAGCGTGCTCGTCGCTATGGCAGTCTGGCGGCTGTGGCCGTGATCGTTCTCTTTGCGCTGGGCGGCCTGTTTCTCTGGGCGGGGATCGACGGCTATCGCATTTCCAGCGCCATCGATGCGGCCGGCCCTTCCAATCCGCTGCTCAAGACCGTCGAGCACAGTCCAGGGGCGTGGCTTGTCAACTACGGTACGCATCCGTGGATGATGATCGCGCCGGTTCTCGGTTTCGTCGGCGCGGCCGCCGCCCTGCTTGCCATGCTGGCCCGGCGTGAAGTGACCGTGCTGTTGTTCAGCAAGCTTGCCATCCTCGGCATCATCTCGACGGTGGGTCTGTCGATGTTTCCCTTCCTCCTGCCGTCGTCGCTCGATCCGCGCTCCAGCCTGACGGTCTGGGATGCTTCGTCCAGTCACCTGACCCTGTTCATCATGCTCGTCGTCACGGGCATCTTCCTGCCGATCATCCTTTTCTACACTGCCTGGGTCTATCGGGTGCTGTGGGGCAAGGTCGACGAGAAGACGGTGAACGACAAGGGCGGTCACGCCTACTAACCTTCAAGGAGAATCCGCATGTGGTACTTCGCCTGGCTTCTCGGCTTTCCTCTGGCCGCCGCTTTCGCTGTCCTCAATGCCATGTGGTATGAACTCGTCGACGATCAGGCGAAAGAGAAAGCCTCCCAAAAGGGGCAATGACTATCAAGGCAACGCCAAATCGTTGTCCGGCCAAGCAGGAATGGCATCCCGGCTCGCGCCGGGCTGCCCCGGGACTGCCGCCGTCTGAGCGGCGTTTTCGCAAACCTACTGTGCGGAAATACCATCAATCTAGTTTTTGGTGCATTCAATTGTATGGTTCTCTCGCTGAACGGAGCGTGGCGTCGACATGCCAGCTGCGGCATTTGGTCATTCGTCGCCCACAAAGTGGACGCGATGTTTTCGCGTGACGTGAGCCGCATGCAACAATATACGATCAATGTCGGTTGGATTTCTTTCCCCGTCCGATCATCATCGCGGAGCATGAAATGAAGAACTGGCATCCCGATCTCAGCCGCTCCTCAAATCCCCGATATATCGCCATTGCCGACCTGATCGAAATGGATCTGCGTAGCGGCGTTCTGGTGGTGGGCGACAGGCTGCCGCCACAGCGCGAGCTTGCGAAGCGCCTCAATATCGATTTCACGACGGTGGCGCGAGGCTATGTCGAGGCGCAGAAGCGCGGGTTGGTGGATTCCCATGTGGGTCGCGGCACATTCGTGACCGGTGGCGCCGACAAGGAGCGCCGTGGCTTCGTGTCAGATGCGGCGCCCGATCCGCGCCGCACCTCGATGGTCGACTTCTCGATGAACCTGCCGCCGGAGCCGAACGATCCGGACCTCGTTGCCCGCATGCGCGAAGGCATGTCCGCGGTGGCGACCAATCTCATTTCACTGCTGCGTTATCAGGGTTTCGGCGGCTCGAGCATGGACAAGGAAGCGGCTGCCGCCTGGCTCAGCCGCCGCGGGCTTGTGCCGTCGCAGGAGCGCATCTTCGTAACGCCAGGAGCGCATCCGGCCCTGCTCGCCATATTCGGTCTGCTTGCCAAGCCCGGAGAGGCGGTGCTGTCAGAAAGGATTACGTATCCGGGCATGCGTTCGATTGCCGCCCAGCTCCGGCTTAATCTCGCGGGCCTTCCGATGGATGAAGAGGGTATCCTGCCGGACGCCTTCGCCGAGGCCTGCGAACGGCTGCAGCCGAAGGCGCTCTATCTCAATCCGACGCTGCAAAATCCGTTGACGTTGACCATTCCGGAGAAACGCCGCGAGGCGATTGCGGCGATTGCTCGCGAATACCACGTGCCGGTCATCGAGGATGACGCCTACGGCTTCATTCCGCTGCATGGTCCCCCGCCGATCGCGGCCATCGCGCCGGATCTGGCCTGGCACATCGGCGGATTGGCAAAATGCATCGGTGCGGGGCTTCGCCTCGCCTATGTCGTTGCGCCGGATACGAAAGCCATATGGCCCTTCGTCAGCGCCATGCGAACCAACAATGTCATGGCCTCACCGCTGAATGTGGCGCTCGCAACCCGCTGGATAGAGGACGGCACCGCCGATGGCATTCTGCGCTTCATTCGCGCGGAATCGGCTGCGCGCCAGGCGATGGTGGCCAATATTCTGCCGGCCGGCAGCTACAATGCCGATCCGATAAGCTTCAATATCTGGCTGCCGCTGACCAACGGCTGGACGCGCTCCACGTTCGGCAGCCACATGCGCAACTCCGGCATCGGCGTCGTGGCGAGCGATGTCTTTACGGTCGACGGAACAGCGCCCGAGGCCGTGCGGGTCTGCCTCGGCGGCCCGATTTCACGCGAAAGATTGCAAGGCGCGCTGGATTTCATGGCGCATGCCCTGGAAGGCCCGCCGGAGATGGCAGCCTCATTTTTCTGAGTTCGCTCAGCTTCCCGAACGCTGCGATGGACAGGCGGCTCGCGACTGCGGGCGGCACACGCAATCCTCTGCGCCCGCTTCCGCTCTATTTACGCTGCGTCATTCTGACGAATGGACAAACAATTCTCTTTCATTGTAATTACATTGTATGCATGCAATAATCAAAATTGAATGCATCATAATGCTGACTTACCGTTTGAAAGCGAGATTGCCATGGATACCGAATATCCCCCGCTGAAGCCGCTGCAGACCGGACTGAGATGCCGTTGCCCGCGTTGCGGTCAGGGACGTCTGTTCGACGGGTTCCTGACTCTGCGCAAGGAGTGCGAGGCGTGCGGGCTCGACTACTCCTTTGCCGACCCGGCCGATGGGCCAGCCTTCTTCGTCATCTGCTTCGCCTGCATTCCGAGCGTACTTCTTGGTGTTTGGCTGGAGGTCGCCTATTCCGCACCGATCTGGGTTCAGTTTCTGGTGACCGGCCCCTTTATGCTGGCGACCTGCATTCCACCGCTACGGCCCTTGAAGGGTTGGTTGATCGCGAGCCAATATTTCTACAAGGCGGAGGAAGGCAAGCTCGTTCGTCTGCCTGCTACGGATGCACCTCAGAGTGTGAAATAAGTTTCGGGCCGCTCCAATCGAGAGCCGGGATACATCATCGTCAGCCAACCGGAGAGACCGCCCGTAAGTGTCTCTGCGACCATAGTGCGTTGCGTTTACCGCGCGCCTATGTATCGCCCCAAAAGCGATTAACATCATATGCATAGACGGCTATTCCGATGCCGGAACCTACCCGATTAAAAGGGCGGAGCCTGCATGGATCAATCTGGAAAAATAGGCCGGCAAGCAGCTTCAAACAGCGGTACTTTACAAAACGAACTAGTTCGTACATTATTTGTCGTGAGGAGTGACGAACGCTGCCATGGGTGGCGTCCATGGCTGCCAAGACAATCTTGGATGTCACGCGGGAGGGTGCCGGCCGAAGCTTGCGCTCAGGGATGCGGCATGTCTTCGAAACGGAAATGTTCTGGGGAGGAACGATGATGAAAACACCAGTCGAACATAAAACGCCGAAGCGCGCCGCCTTGGCGAGCTGGCTTGGAAGTGCTGTCGAATATTACGATTTCTTCGTTTATGGGACGGCGGCGGCGCTGATCTTTCCAAAGATATTCTTTTCTGCGGAAGATCCGCAGACGGCGGCAATCGCCTCGTTCGCCACCTTCGGCGTTGCCTATATCATGCGCCCGCTGGGTGCCGTTATCCTGGGTCATGTCGGCGACAAGTTCGGCCGCAAGAAGGTGCTCACCTTCACGCTGTTGCTCATGGGATTTTCGACCTTCATCATCGGCTGCCTGCCGACCTATCATCAAGCCGGCATATTGGCACCGATGCTTCTGGTTCTGGCGCGACTGCTGCAGGGCATCTCCGCCGCCGGCGAGCAGGCCGGAGCCAGCTCGATGACGCTCGAGCACGCGCCGGAGCATCGGCGTGCCTTTTTCACCAGCTTCACGCTGAGCGGCACGCAGGCCGGATTGATCCTTGCAACTCTCGTCTTCATACCGCTGGGGAGGCTTGACGAAGCCGCGCTCTTGTCATGGGGCTGGCGCATTCCCTTCTTCCTGAGCTTCGTCGTCGTCATCGTCGGTTTCTGGGTTCGCCGCACGCTGGCCGAGACTCCCGCCTTCATTGAAGAGACTAAGAAGGGCGAGGTTGCCAAGCTGCCGCTGGTCGCCCTGATGACGAACTATTGGGCCGATGTCCTGCGCATCATCTTTGCCGCATTGATTTCGGTCGTCAGCACGATCTTCAGCGTCTTCACCCTATCCTATGCAGTCAACACCATGCATATCGACCGCTCCACCATGCTGACCGTGCTGGTGCTCGCCAATCTCGTGGCGCTTGGTGCGATCCCGCTGTGGGCGACCTTGGCCGACCGCATCGGCCGAAAGCCCATCTTCATCTTCGGCGCCGTCGGCTGCGCAATTCTGATCTGGCCCTATATCTGGGCGATCAGCCAGAACAACCTCACGCTCGTCTTCGTCCTCGGCATTCTGCTCTCGGGCGTGGTCTACAGCGCCTCCAACGGCATCTGGCCGGCGCTCTATGCGGAAATGTTTGACACCCGCGTGCGTCTGTCCGGCATGGCGGTCGGCACCCAGATCGGTTTTGCGCTCGGCGGCTTCGCCCCTGCGATCAGTGCCGCCTTAATGGGCGCCGGGCCGATGGGCTGGGTGCCGGTCGCAGCATTTACCTCGATCACCGCTCTCATTGCCGCCGTTTCCGCGGCAACGGCGACAGAGACCTATCGGACACCGATCGACCAGCTCGGCAGGGATATAGGCCGATACGCGGCTACGACGCCGCATGCCGACCGCGCCCTCTGACTATGAACGGGTGCCGGTGCGTTGTGCTGGCACCTCATAGCAGCAGCGGGGGCACGCGATCGCGGATGAATTTGTTGGAAATCGCCAAATGGATGGGATGACACAATGAAAACCTCGATCGCGACCGTTTCGATCAGCGGCGATCTCAAAGAGAAGCTGCACGCCATCGCCAAGGCCGGTTTCGACGGTGTCGAAATCTTCGAGAACGACTTCCTTGCCTTCGATGAATCGCCGCGCCAGGTCGGCCAGATGGTTAGGGATTATGGCTTGGAGATCACGCTCTTTCAGCCGTTCCGCGATTTCGAGGGCATGCCCGAGCCGTTGCGCAGCCGCACTTTCGATCGTGCCGAGCGCAAATTCGATCTCATGCAGGAAATGGGCACCGATCTTGTGCTTGTTTGCTCGAACGTCTCTTCGGCGGCGCTTGGCGGCATCGACCGTGCTGCCGCCGACTTTTTCGAGCTTGGGGAGCGGGCGGCAAAACGCGGCCTGCGTGTCGGATACGAGGCGCTTGCCTGGGGGCGGCACATTCACGATCACCGCGATGCCTGGGAAATTGTCCGACGTGCCGATCACCCAAATATCGGCCTCATCCTCGATAGCTTCCACACGCTTTCGCGTAAGATCGACGTCAATTCGATCCGGTCGATCCCGAAGGAAAAGATCTTCATCATCCAGCTTGCAGACGCACCGCTGATCGACATGGATCTTCTTTATTGGAGCCGTCATTTCCGCAACATGCCGGGCGAGGGCGATCTGCCCGTCCTCGATTTCATGAATGCGGTAGCGGCGACGGGCTATGACGGCTATCTCTCGCTCGAGATTTTCAACGACCAGTTCCGCGGCGGCTCGCCGACGGCCATTGCCGTCGACGGCAGGCGCTCGCTTGTCTATCTGGGCGATCAGGTCCGCCGCGCCGTAAGCGGCAGCAACCTGACGCTGGCGCCCATGCCGCCGCGTGCCGAAGTCGAGGGCGTGGCGTTCATCGAATTCACCGTCGATGAAGCCGAGATATCGGCCCTTTCCGATCGCCTGCGCGGGCTGGGCTTCCGGCATGTCGGCCGCCATAAGACCAAGCGCGTCGATGTCTTCAGGCAGGGAGGCATCAATCTGGTCGTCAATGCGGATCAAGGCGGATTTGCCGGCGCTTCCTATGCGCTGCACGGGCAATCGGCCTATGCGATGGGCCTATGGGTCGGCGACGCGCAGGCGGCCCTTGCGCGTGCCGTTGCGCTCGGCGCCGAGCGTTTCGAGCAGTCGCTGGATCCCGGCGAGATCGAAATGCCTGCCATACGCGGGATCGGCGGCGGCATCCTCTATTTCCTCGATCGCCAGAGCCCGCTCGGGCGGATCTGGGAGATCGAGTTCGACCCCGTCGAGGATAGTGCCGATCTGCAGCCGGTAGGTTTGACAGGCATCGACCATGTCGCGCAGAGCATGAAGTATGATGAGCTGCTGACCTGGTTGCTGTTCTATACGGCGATACTCGATGCGCATAAGACGCCGATGGTCGACATCATCGATCCGGCCGGTGTCGTTCGAAGCCAGGTCGTCGAAAATGACCCGGGTACGTTGCGGATCACGTTGAACGGTGCGGAGAACCGCAATACGCTGGCGGGTCATTTCATCGCCGAGACATTCGGCTCGGGCATTCAGCATCTGGCCTTTGCGACCGACGACATCTTCGCGACGGCATCGGCCCTTTCGGCCAACGGCTTCGTGACATTGGCGATCTCGCCGAATTACTACGACGATCTGGAAGCCAGGTTCGGCCTCGACCCGGATTTCACCGAGCGCCTGAAGGCACATAATATTCTCTACGATCGCGACGAGCATGGCGAATATTTCCAGCTCTACAGCCCGACCTATGGCGAAGGCTTCTTCTTCGAGATCGTCCAGCGCAGCGGCTATCGCGGCTATGGCGCGGCGAACGCCATCTTCCGCATCGCAGCGCTGAGGCGGCATCTGCGACCGATTGGTCTGCCGAAGCGTTAGGCTCTCCCCATTCGCGTTGAGGCTGTGTTAAAGCTTTGATCTTCAATGGCGGGCATCGATGAACCCAGGAAGACGAGCAAGGCATGACCAAAGCGCAAGCGGCCAAGATCGAGCGCCTTACGCGAAAGAACGATCCCGACGCGACCAAGGAAAATATTCTGAAGATCGCGACGGAAGAGTTTGTCGCCGCAGGCTTTTCCGGCGCTCGCGTTGACGAGATCGCCGAGCGCACCAAGACCTCCAAGCGGATGATCTATTATTATTTCGGCAGCAAGGAAGGGCTCTATCTCGCCGTTCTCGAGCAGGCGTACACCAAGATCCGCACGCTGGAGAGCGAACTCGATCTGCAGAACATGCCGCCCGTTCAGGCCATGGCCCAACTGATCGAAAGCACCTTCGATCACGACGATCAGAATCCCGATTTCGTGCGCCTCGTCAGTATCGAGAACATTCATCGTGCCGAGCACATGAAACGCTCGGTCGTGCTGTCGCAGATGAATATCGCCGTGATCGACATCATCACCGAAATCCTGGCGCGCGGCTATGCCGACGGCAGCTTTTCGCGCCGGGTGGACCCGGTCGATCTGCATATGATGATCAGTGCACAATGCTTTTTCCGCGTGTCGAACCGCCATACCTTCGGGGCGATCTTCGAACGCGACCTATCTTCCGATGAATTAAAGAATCGGCACAAGGCATTGATAGTCGATACAATCTTGGCTTTCTTAAAGACACCTTCCTCAGAGATTACTTGAGAATCTAAACCGTCGGAAGATATCGACCGACGTTGCCCCGGAATAGGATTTCTGTGGCGTTCATTGACTTTACGTACTAGTTCGTACATTTTGATTGTGGACCGAGATATTCCTTTGACTCGCCGCTCGGGAGGATAGATTGAACACTCAAGCAGCCATCATTCCGCGTCAACTTCATGTCGGCCTGATAGGCGCGGGCATCGGCCGCTCGCTGACGCCGGCCATGCATATGCGCGAAGGCGAGCATTGTGGCCTTTCCTATCAATACGATCTGATCGATCTTGAGGCACGGGGTCTTTCCGTGTCGGATCTGCCGGCCCTGATCGATGAGGCGGAGGCAGCGGGTTTCGCCGGCCTGAATATCACGCATCCCTGCAAACAGGCTGCCGTCGCGCTGGTCGATGAACTGTCGCCGGATGCCCAGGCGCTGCGGTCGATCAATACGATCGTCTTTCGTGGTGGGCGCAGGATCGGGCACAATACGGATTGGTGGGGCTTTGCGGAGAGCTTTCGTCGTGGGCTTGGCGATGTCTCGCTTGATCGTGTCGTGCAGTTGGGAGCGGGCGGCGCCGGGGTTGCCGTCGCGCATGCGGTGGCACAAATGGGCGCGCGCTCGATCGAGATCTTCGATCTGGACCCGTCCCGCGCGCATGCGCTTGCCGATCAGTTGCAGGCGGCTCATGCCACCTGTTCCTTCTCCGTCGGTCACAACCTCGCTGAAGCCTTGAATGGGGCGGATGGTCTCGTGCATGCGACACCGACGGGCATGGGCGCCCACCCTGGCCTGCCGCTCGAGGCCCATCTTGTTTCGGATCGCTTCTGGGTCGCGGAGATCGTCTATTTCCCTATCGAAACGGAACTGGTGAAACTTGCCAGACAGAAGGGATGCCGGGTTCTCGATGGCGGCGGCATGGCGGTGTTCCAGGCGGTCAAGGCTTTCGAACTGTTCACAGGCATTCGCCCCGATGCGGAGCGCATGATGCAGCATTTCGACTCGCTGCGTTCTTAGACCATCGGATAATCCCCTGAAACGAATGGTGCGGAAGATGCCGGGTTAATAGCCCGGCCTTTTTGCTTTGGAGGCGAATTCAGGCAGCCGCCATCCGGCCTCTTCGTGCATGCACTCATCCGCTTGACGGATATCCTACAAGTTCATAGGATCAATGCCGATACCTCGGGGGCCCGTTTCATGGTCGGCAAAGTCATTCAGCCTTTGATGCGCGCGCCGTTGCTGCATGTTTCGGTGCAGGAAAGCCTGCGCAGCTATATCGCCGACAACGGTCTGGAACCGGGCACGCCGTTGCCGGCCGAAGGCGAACTGGCGACGCAGCTCGGCGTCAGCCGCAATTCCCTGCGCGAGGGCATCAAGGCGCTAGAATCCCTGGGTGTGCTCGAGACGCGCCGCGGCATCGGCATCTTCGTCAGGGCGTTTTCCTTTGGGCCGCTGCTGGACAATCTCGCCTATGGGCTCGGCAATGCGCTGCGCCATATGGAGGAGGTGCTGGAAATTCGCCGCACACTCGAAGTCGGCCTCATCGGCAAGACGCTTGAGATGATCGGGCCGGAGGATCTGGCCGAACTGCGCGCCACCGTCGACCGCATGCGCATTCATGCCGAGCGCGGCGAACCCTTCGCCGAGGACGACCAGCTGTTTCATCGGCTGCTGTTTCGCTGCCAGGGCAACGAGACCTTCGTCCGCCTGATCGACGTGTTCTGGCTCGCTTTTTACAAGGCATCCAATTTTTTCGACCTCGACAATGCCGATCCCATGGCCACGTGGAGGGACCATGAGGCGATCGTCGATGCCGTCGAAGCGAAGAATTTGAAGGAGGTGCGCATGCGCCTCGACCGCCACTATGAGGGGATTTCGAAGGTGATAGCCAACAACAAGAAGGGTTAGCGACCCAAAACTAGGGAGGAGGATTATGATGAGGGAGCTTTTTTGTCTGCCGGCAATCGCGCTGGGAGCGATGATGTCGATCACCGGCGTGCCGGTCTTAGGTGGTGTGGCCGCGCCCGCAACTGCCGCGACATTGTCTGGTGGATTCGATGTTGGCCCCGGCGGCTTTCAAGGCAATTTCAATCCGCTGGCTGCGACCGCCGGCTTAACCTGGCTCAGCATCTATTTCGAGCCGCTGATCAGCTATGACGAAAAGCTGGAGAAGATCGTCGGCGTGCTTGCCTCTTCCTATGAGGTAAGCCCGGATCAGCTCACCTATACGTTCAAGCTTGCGGATGCCAAATGGCACGACGGTAAGGCCTTCACGGCCAAGGACGCCAAATTCACCATCGAGCTTGCTGCCAATGCCAAGACGGGTTCGATCTTCGCAGCTCGCCTGAAGGTTTTATCCGCGATCGAGACGCCTGACGATCATGCCTTGGTCGTCAAGCTTTCCGCTCCCTCCGCCAGTCTCCTGGACACGCTGACGAAGATAATGGTGCTGCCGGAGCATGCGCTTGCGGCCGTACCCGCTGATCAGCTTGCGAAAAGCACCTGGTGGTCGACCTCGCCGATTGGGACAGGTCCGTTCAAATTCGTCAAATATGTACAGGATCAATATGTCGAGCTGACCGCAAATCCGGACTATCGCGGCGGCAAGCCCGTCCTCGATCGTTTGATCAATCGCTATTTCGCCAATCCTGCTTCGGCGATCTCGGCGCTGCGCGCCGGCGAAATCCAGTTCACCTACATCGATTCCAACGATGTGCCGACCTTCAAGGACGATAAATCCTTTCGGGTGATCGAGGGAGCTTCCTTCGTCGTCAACTATCTGGGCTTCAACCAGGACTCGCCGCTGTGGAAGGATCTCCGTGTCCGCCAGGCCGTCATGTATGCCCTCAACCGCGATGCGATCATCAAGAGCCTCTATGGCGGCGCGGCAAAGCCGGCCAATTGCGCCTATGTGGCGGGTCAGCTGGTCCCGGAAGGTATCGAGGCCTATCCCTACGATCCTGCCAAAGCCAAGCAGCTGTTGGATGAGGCCGGGTGGGACAAGATCAACGGCGACAAGCCGGTTACGTTGCTGACCTATTACAACACCCCGCTTGCCACAAACGTGCTGGCGGCGGTGCAGGCGATGCTCGCGCAGGTCGGGATCAACGTCGTGCCGCGCGCGGTCGATGCGCCGACCTATAACGGTCTGGTGCTCAAGCCTGACGCTGATGCATCACAGTTCCAGCTTGTCTATGCGGGTTTGCAGAATGGCCCCGACCCGAGCAACATCAATACCGGGCTCAACGAAAAACAGATCCCGCCGGCGGGCGCCAATGTCGTGCGCGCCCGCATGCCGGATCTGACCAAGGCACTCGACGCCGCCATTGCCGAGACGGACGTCGCCAAGCGCCACCAGCGCTATCAGGATGTCTGCAAGGTCATGAACAAGGATCTGCCCTGGGCGACCATGTGGGTGGCGAACCGCTATGGTGTCGTTTCATCGAAGGTAAAGGACTTCATCTGGACGCCCGCGCCCGGCGGTGGTCCGTATGTGGCCCATCCGGAAGCGTGGAAACTCTCCGAATAGGCTTTCGGCCGGTCGCGGGCTGCGGCTGGCTCCTTTCAAGCGCGGATTCGATATGCTTCGTTACTGTCTCAAGCGTCTGGCGATCGGTATCGGCATGCTCATTGCACTGAGCATGCTGGTCTTCGTGCTGCTGCGGCTGACACCAGGCGATCCCATCGATGCCTATATCGACCCGAGCACGCCGCTGTCTCCGGCTGCCATGGCCGATCTGCGCGATAGACTTGGGTTGGATCAGCCCTTGCCGGTGCAATATATCGGGTGGCTGCAGCAGGCCTTGCACGGCAATTTCGGCTATTCGATCAAGCGGCTGGATCAGCCGGTGCTGACGCTGGTGCTGTCGCGCATAGGGCCGACTCTCCTGCTGATGGGCTCCGCCCTTATCATGGCGATCGTCGCCGGCATTGCCGCTGGCGTCATCGGCGCCGTCAGGCGCAATTCCGTAACCGACGTTTCGCTCTCCGTCCTGGCGCTGGCTGGCATATCGAGCCCGGCCTTCCTGAGCGCGCTTCTCGGCCTCTATATCTTTGCCGTGCGTCTCGGCTGGCTGCCATCCGGGGGCATGTCGACGCCGGGCGTGGATTTCTCTCTTGCCGACCTGCTCCGGCATCTCATCCTGCCGTCGGCACTTCTGGCGGTCGCCCAGGCGGCTTTGATCATGCGCTACATGCGCGCCTCGCTGCTGGAAGTGCTCAACCAGGATTATGTGCGCACGGCGCGCGCCAAGGGCGTGATCGAGTTCTGGGTTATCGTCAAGCACGCTCTGCGCAACGCTTTGCTGCCTGTTGTCACTGTCATCGGCTCGACCATTGGGCTTGCCATCGGCGGGGCGATCTTCATCGAGAGCGTCTTCAACTGGCCCGGCATGGGCCTGCTGCTCGTCGATGCGGTCACGACCCGTGATTACCCTGTGATCATGGGAGCAACGCTGGTCATCGGCGCCTGTGTCATCGTCGTCAATCTGCTGACCGACATCGCCTATGCGGTGGTCGATCCGCGCATCAAGGTGGGATGAGCGATGCTGGCGCGAACCGAACGACCAAGTCACGGCCCTCTGGCCCGCGCATTCGACCGCTTCCGGCTGAACGGAGCGGCGCTGTTTGGCGTCTGCATCGCCGCGCCGATGCTGGTGTTCATTCTGTCTTATCCGCTGTGGTGGCGGTTCCAGCCGAACGACATCGACCTTCTGGCGATGAATTCCGCACCCAATGCGACGCATTGGTTCGGAACCGATGGTGTCGGACGCGATGTCTTTGCGAGAGTCCTCGAAGGCGGTCGTATTTCGCTGATGGTGGCTGCGGGTTCCACTTTGATTTCGGCGCTGATCGGCTTCCTGTTCGGTTCCATTTCGGCCTTTGCCGGTCGTTGGGCCGATGCGCTCAGCATGCGCTTCGTCGATCTGGTCATGACCCTGCCGCCGGTGATCTTCCTGCTGGTGCTCGCCTCCATCACCGGCACCGGCATCCTGCCGACGATCACGGTCATATCGCTGCTGTCCTGGCCGCTGCTTGCGCGCATGGTGCGCTCAAGGCTGCTCGAATTGCGCGAACGCGATTTCGTGACGGCCGCGCGCGGCATGGGCGCCGGGCTGCCGCACCTTCTGCTGCGCCATGGCATGCCGAACTGTATCGATATTCTCGTGGTTTACGCGACGACCCAGGTTGCCAATGCGATCCTGCTGGAGGCGGGGCTCTCCTTTCTCGGGCTTGGCATTGCCCCGCCGGCAGCAAGCTGGGGCAACATGCTGAATGCCGCCCGCTCCACCGCCGTCCTCGAACAATATCCCTGGCAATGGCTGTTTCCCGGCGCCGCGCTGATTCTTGCCGTCCTTGCCATCAATTTCATCGGTGATGGATTGAGGGATGCCTTCGATCCGCGCGCCGAGCTTCATTGAACCAGGAAAGAAAGAGACAATGAGCAAATTCAAGGGTGTGGTGCCCCCCGTCGTAACGCCGCTGAATGATGATTTCACGGTGGATTACAAATCCTATACGCGGGTTCTGGAGCATCTGATCGAGGCCGGTTGCCATGGCGTCTTCGTGCTGGGCTCGACGAGCGAAGTCGTCTTCCATGACGAGAAGACACGGCGGGAGATCATCGAACATTCGGCCAAGGTCGTGAATGGCCGCGTTCCGTTGCTGGTCGGCACTATCGACGCGACCACCGACCGCGTGATCGCCCATTCGCAGATCGCCAGGGCTGCCGGGGCGGATGCCGTCGTCGTGACGGCGCCGTTTTACACGGTCACCAGCCAATCCGAGATCCTCGACCATTTCCGCTATATCCGCGATGCCGTCGACGTGCCGCTTGTCGCCTATGACATTCCCGTCTGCGTGCATGTGAAGCTGCTGCGCCAGACGGTGGTGACCCTTGCCAAGGAAGGCACCATCATCGGGCTGAAGGATTCCAGCGGCGACGACGGCAACTTCCGCTACGCGCTCCTCGATCTCGCCGATCACAAGGACGTCTTCCTGATGACCGGCTCCGAGATCGTCGTCGACAATGCCTTGCTGATGGGAGCGCATGGTGTGGTTCCCGGTATCGCCAATGTCGATCCGCATGGCTACGTCCGCCTCTGGGATGCGGCACAGCGAGGCGATTGGGTCGCGGCGCGGCGCGAACAGGAGCGGCTTTGCCGCCTGTTCGAGATTGTCTGGGTGGCGCAGGGCCGCGTCAGCGGCGGCGCGTCCGGCATCGGCGCTTTCAAGGCAGCGATGAAAAGCCTCGGCATCATCGATACCGCCATCATGCCGCGTCCGCGCGCACCGCTCAATGCGGAAGAGGCGGCCAGGATCGATGGGATCCTGCGGGAAACGGGGCTGCTCCAGATATGATGACGCCGGCCGCCGAACCCGTTCTCGACATCAAGGGGCTGAGGACCGTCTTCCGTACCCGCGGCGGCGAGTTGACGGCGGTGCGGGATGTCGACCTGACCATTGGCGCTGGAGAGACCCTGGCGCTGGTCGGGGAATCCGGTTCCGGCAAGTCGGTCACCAGTCTTTCAGTCATGCGGCTGCTGACGCGCAATGTCGGCGTCATTGCCGCCGGAAGTATCAGGTTGCGGAACAAGCAAGGCGTCGTCAGCGATCTCGCCACCCTGGACGACAGGCATATGGGCGCGATACGCGGCGATGATATCGGCATGGTGTTTCAGGAGCCGATGTCGAGCCTCAACCCGGTGCTGACCATCGGCGACCAGATCGCCGAACCGATCCGCATCTATCGCAAGGCTGACCGCAGGACGGCGATGCGCAAGGCTGTCGCGCTGTTGGAGAGCGTCGGCATCCCCGATGCGGAGCGGCGGGTGCGGCAGTATCCGCATGAGCTTTCCGGCGGCATGCGGCAGCGGGCGACCATCGCCATGGCGCTCGCCTGCGACCCGGTGCTGCTGATCGCAGACGAGCCGACAACGGCTCTCGACGTCACGATCCAGGCGCAGATCCTCGAACTCATGCAGCGGCTGCAACGGGAGCGCGGCATGGCGATCCTTTTCGTCACCCACAATCTCGGTGTGGTGGCCGAAATCGCCCATCGCGTCGCCGTCATGTATGCCGGCCGGATTGTCGAGGAAGGACCGGTCGGAACAGTGTTTCGCGATCCAAGGCATCCTTATACGCAGGGGCTGCTTGCCTCCATGCCGCGCCTCGGCGAGGCAACGCGGATGCGGCAAGCCGGCGAACAGCTGGCCGCCATTCCGGGTATCGTGCCGGGACTGACCAGGATGCCTGCAGGCTGCGCCTTCGCACCGCGCTGTTCTCACGCCATTGCCGCCTGCGCCGAAGCAGTGCCGGCTCTGGAGACCGTTGGTGCCGGGCATGCGAGCCGCTGTATCCGCTGGCGGGAGATCTAGATGACCGAACCGCTTCTCTCCGTGCGCCGCCTTGCCAAGGACTATGTCTCCCGAGGCGCAAAGCTTGCCGTCCTTCGCGATATCTCCTTCGATATCGGCAAGGGGGAGGTCGTGGGGCTCGTGGGTGAATCTGGTAGCGGCAAGACGACGATAGGGCGCTCCGTCCTCAGGCTCGTCGAGCCCACCGCCGGCAGTGTCCGTTTCGATGGCACCGAGATCACCGGTCTTCGTGCGGGAGCGTTGCGACGCATGCGGCCACGCATGCAGTATATCTTCCAGGATCCCTTCGCCAGCCTGTCGCCACGCATGACGATCGGCGAGATCCTGACCGAAGGCCTGAAGATACAGCGTATCGGCCATCGCCTGGATCGGCTCGACAGGGCGCGGGCAGCGCTCGAGCAGGTGGATCTGCCGGCAGAGGCGATCAATCGCTATGCGCATGAGTTTTCCGGCGGCCAGCGACAGAGGATCGGCATCGCACGCGCGCTTGCGCTCGGACCGGAGTTTCTCGTGGCCGACGAACCCGTCTCGGCGCTGGATGTCTCTATCCAGGCCCAGGTGATCAATCTGTTGCGCGGCCTGCAGCAGCGGCTCGGCCTGACCATGCTGTTCATCTCGCATGATCTCGCCGTCGTCGAATATGTCTGCGATCGGGTCATCGTACTCTATCTCGGGCGGATCATGGAGATCGCCGCGGGCGCCGATCTCTATGCCCGCCCCAGCCATCCCTATACGCGCGCGCTCCTATCAGCCATTCCGTCCCCCGATCCGGATGCCCGGCGCGACCGCCAGATCCTGAAGGGCGACATTCCCAGCCCGGCAAACCCGCCCAGCGGCTGCGTCTTCCGAACGCGTTGTCCGCATGCTCTTGATGCATGTGCAGCAACAGTGCCCGAGTTGCGCGAAGTCGTGCCGGGACAATTCAAGGCATGCATCCGCGATGATCTGGATTGAAGTCGCTTCATAATATCGCCACGCCCCTCGCATTGCGGTTTGTCATACTGCACTGCACATTTGGCCAACGAAGGGGCCATTCATGTCAAAAAAGTATCGGCCGAGCGTTCAGGGCGTAGTAGCGGGGGGCGAATACGAGGCGTAGATTTACCACACGTGATGGCCTCTGGGAGGAGGCCCCGCAACCGGATTGAGCACGGGCGGGCGAAAGGAGGCTGGCTGATGAACCCCGATTTGGAAGTTGTTGCGATCGGCAGCGGCGAGTCCTTCAAGGCCTGGGAGCATGGCTATCCGTACCGCACGGTTCGCTGGCATTTTCACCCCGAGTATGAAATCCATCATGTCGTGGCGACCACCGGGCAATACTTTGTCGGCGATTTCATCGGCGAGTTCGAGCCGGGCAATCTGGTGCTGACGGGGCCGAACCTACCGCATAATTGGGTGAGCGACGTCCCGGTCGGCGTCACCCTTCCTCTGCGCTGCCGCGTCCTGCAATTTTCCGAATCCTTCTTTGCCGATGCGAGCAGGGTCTTCCCGGAACTGTCCGCTTGCGCAGGCATATTGGAAACGAGTCGCCGTGGTGCGCTCTTCACGCCCGAGACCGCCGCAATCGTCGGCCCAATCCTTGGTGAGTTGGTTGAGGCGACCGGCATCCGCCGTATCGAGCTTTTCATGAACATTCTCGACGCCATGAGCAGTGCCTCGGATACGCGCTCGCTTGCCAGCGCCGGTTACCAGCCGGATCCGTCTGGCTTCATGTCTGCGGGCGTCAATCAGGCGCTGTCCTATATCAATGCGCATCTGACCGAGCCATTCAGCGAATGTGACCTCGCCGAGTTGACGGGCCAGAGCCCGAGCGCTTTTTCGCGCAGCTTTCGCCGCCACACCGGCATGGCGCTGGTGCAATATGTCAACCGACTGCGGGTCAACTTCGCCTGTCACCTGCTGATGAGCAAGGCGGATATGTCGATCACCGACATCTGCTTTGCCGCCGGCTTCAACAATATCTCGAATTTCAATCGCCGTTTTCTGGATCAGAAGGGCATGGCGCCCTCACGGTTCAGATCACTGTTGGCACAGCATGCTCGTGCGGTGGAGGCCGCCTAACCAAGGGGAGGACAGGGAGGAGAGACAACAATTCAGGCCAAGCGAACGGGCACCTCTGTCGCCCGAAGGAGATCGTTTGTCCGAAAAATAGCCGCTGCCACGGTCGGACGACCGTCGCCAGGGGACGTCGAACAAGAGCATCGCGTGCTTAGGGCCGCGATGATCGAGGGAAACCATTACCATTTGGAACGGAGAATTTCCAATGAACCATCTCGCACTGAAAATCGCTGGCGCAGCCGCGCTCACGGTTGGTCTTCTGAGCGGCACGTCCGCATTCGCGCAATCCGCCAAGGTGACCGACGCAACCGTCGCCTTTCTGATGCCAGACCAGAGTTCGACGCGTTACGAAGAGCATGACTTTCCCGGTTTCCAGGCGGAGATGAAGAAGCTCTGCGCCGGCTGCAAGGTCATCTACCAGAATGCCAATGGCGATGCTTCGCGCCAGCAGCAGCAATTCAACTCGGCGATTTCGCAGGGTGCCAAGGCAATCGTGCTCGACCCGGTCGACTCCACCGCCGCTGCCTCGCTGGTCAAGATGGCCCAGAGCCAGGGCGTTCGCGTCGTCGCCTATGACCGCCCGATCCCGTCGACCCCTGCCGATTACTATGTGTCCTTCAACAACGAAGAGATCGGCAAGATGATCGCGAAATCGCTCGTCGATCACCTGAAGGCCAAGAACGTCAAGGCCGGTGACGGCGGCCTGCTCGAGATCAACGGTTCGCCGACCGATGCGGCGGCCGGCCTCATCAAGAAGGGCATCCATGCCGGTCTTGCCGAGGGCGGCTATCCCGTGCTCGCCGAATTCGACACGCCGGAATGGGCGCCGCCGAAGGCACAGCAATGGGCAAGTGGCCAGATCACCCGCTTTGGCAAGAAGATCCTCGGCGTGGTCGCGGCCAATGATGGCACGGGCGGCGCTGCGGTGGCGGCCTTCAAGGCAGCAGGCTTCGATCCGGTGCCGCCGGTCACGGGCAATGACGCCACCATCGCCGGCCTGCAGCTCATCATTTCCGGCGATCAGTACAACACGATCTCCAAGCCGAGCGAGATCGTCGCCGCGGCTGCTGCCAATGTCGCGATAGAATTGCTCTCAGGCGAAACGCCGAAGGCGGACACGAAACTCTTCGACACGCCGACGAAGCTCTTCACGCCGGTATTGGTTACGGCCGACAATCTCAAGGCTGAAATTATCGACAAGGCCGTCAACGGCAAGCCGATCCAGACGCCCGACCAGCTCTGCACCGATCGCTACGCGGATGGCTGCAAGAAGCTCGGTATCGGCAGCTGACTATAGCGCATCGATATGCTCCGGCCGCTTCGGCGGCCGGAAATGAACCGACCATCACTGCAAACCGAGAGAGTGGCGAAACATGATTGACGCTTCCGGTCAAAGAGCCCCGACAGGCGAGCTGGTGCTCAGCCTGCAAGGTGTCTCCAAACATTTCGGCGCCGTCTCGGCACTGACTGACATTAACCTCGATGTACATGCCGGCGAGGTCGTGGCGCTTGTCGGCGATAACGGCGCGGGCAAATCGACGCTCGTGAAAATCCTTGCCGGCGTTCACCAGCCGAGCGCCGGCACGATCACATTCGCAGGCAAGCCGGTCACGCTCAGCGATCCCGCCACAGCCCTCGATCTCGGCATCGCCACGGTCTTTCAGGATCTGGCGCTGTGCGAGAACCTCGATGTCGTGGCGAACATCTTCCTCGGCCGGGAGCTCAGCCCGCTGAAGCTCGACGAGACCGCGATGGAGGTGCGTGCCTGGACACTCCTCAATGAGCTTGCTGCGCGCATCCCGAGCGTGCGCATTCCCATCGCCTCGCTTTCCGGCGGCCAACGGCAGACGGTGGCCATCGCCCGCTCGCTGTTGCTCGAGCCGAAGCTCATCATGCTGGACGAGCCCACAGCCGCGCTCGGCGTGGCGCAAACAGCGGAGGTGCTGAACCTGATCGAACGCGTCCGCGACAAGGGGCTCGGCGTGCTCATGATCAGCCACAACATGGAGGACGTGCGCGCCGTGGCCGACCGTATCGTCGTGCTGCGCCTCGGCCGCAACAACGGCATCTTCTATCCCGACACCTCGAACCAGGAACTTGTCAGCGCCATCACCGGCGCAACTGAAAATGCCGTGTCGCGGCGCGCCGGGCGGCGTCAGGCCCAACAGGAACAAAGAGAAGGGGGCCAGCTATGAACCAGGACATGAAGCAGCCGGCCGTGTTGCTCGACCGAAGCGACGTTCGCGTCAGCCATGAAACAGGCATCGCCGCCACGATCCGTTCGTCCATCGACAAGGTACGGTCAGGAGATCTCGGCTCCCTGCCAGTCGTCGTCGGCCTCGTCATCATCTGGACGGTATTCGGCGCGCTCAACCCGACATTCCTCTCCAGCAACAATCTCGCCAATCTGCTGTTCGACGCGTCGACGGTCGGCATCATCTCGCTCGGCATCGTCTGTGTGCTGATGGTCGGCGAGATCGATCTTTCGGTGGGATCGATCAGCGGCTTCGCCTCGGCCATGGTCGGCATGCTCTGGGTCAATGAAGGCTGGCCGGTGGTACTCGCCATCCTCGCCGCGCTTGTCTTCGGTGGTGTGATCGGCACGATCTACGCTTTGCTCTTCAACCGTTTGGGCATGCCAAGCTTCGTTTCGACGCTGGCGGGATTGCTCGCCGTACTCGGCATGCAGCTCTATTTGCTCGGCGCCACCGGCTCCATCAATCTGCCCTATGGTTCGGCGATCGTGAACTTTGGCCAACTCCTGGTCATTCCGCGTCCGCTCGCCTATCTGTTTGCGCTCATCCCCGGCGTGGTGATGCTGTTTTCCGGCTTCGCCGTAGTTCGTCGCCGCAAGCAGGCGAACTTGTCGGCTCCTTCCGCCGGCGGCCTCGTTGCCAAAGCCGTCGCCATCACCGTGGCTCTTGAATTCGTCGCCTTCTACCTCAATCGGGATCGCGGCATTCCCTGGATGTTCGCCTTGTTCGTGGTGCTGGTCATCTTGATGGACTACGCGCTGACGCGCACGCAATGGGGCCGGTCGATGTCAGCGGTCGGCGGCAACCGGGAGGCTGCGCGGCGTGCCGGCATCAACGTGCGGATGATCTATACGAGCGCCTTCGTGCTCTGCGCCATGTTTGCAGCCCTCGGCGGTGTGCTGGCCGCGGCGCGTCTGGCCTCGGCCAGCCAGCAGGCCGGCACCGGAGACGTTAACCTGAATGCGATCGCCGCAGCCGTCATTGGCGGCACCAGCCTCTTCGGCGGCCGTGGCAACGCCTATTCGGCGCTACTGGGCATCATCGTCATCCAGTCGATCGCGAGCGGTCTTACGATGCTCGATCTGTCGTCGGCGCTTCGCTACATGATCACCGGCGCAGTCCTTGCCATCGCTGTCATCGTCGACTCTCTGGCTCGCCGGTCTCGCGCCTCGCATGGTCGTGGCTGATTTCATCACAAAGTAAGGATTGATATGAGACAGGATTTTGCCGGTAAAATCGCCGCCATCACCGGGGCCGCCTCCGGGATCGGGCTGGAATGCGCCAAATCGCTTTTGAACGAGGGCGCCAGCGTCGCCCTCATCGACAGAGCCGAGGATACTCTGAAAAGCCTCTGCGCCGACCTGGGACCGAATGCCCATCCCGTGGTCATCGACCTTCTGAACCCTGCAAGTGTGGCCACCATGATGCCGCAGATTCTGGAGAAATTCGGCAAACTCGACATCTTCCACGCCAATGCCGGCGCCTATATTGGCGGCGAGGTCGTGGATGGTGATCCCGATGCCTGGGATCGGATGCTGGATCTCAATATCAACGCGGCCTTCCGTTCCGTCCGGATGGTGCTGCCGCATATGGTCGAGCGGAAGACCGGCGACATCATCATGACCAGTTCTATTGCCGGCCTGGTGCCGGTGGTCTGGGAGCCGATCTATACGGCCTCGAAACATGCGGTTCAGGCATTCGTCCATACCGTACGCCGCCAGGTCGCCAAGCATGGCATCCGTGTCGGCGCAGTCGCGCCAGGGCCCGTGGTGACCGCGCTGATTAGCGATTGGCCGAAGGCGAAGCTGGACGAGACGATCGCCGCCGGCGGCCTTATGGAAGCGACCGAAGTGGCGGAAGCCGTCCTCTTCATGCTATCGAGGCCACGTAACATTGTCATTCGGGATCTGGTGATCCTGCCTTTAAGTACGGATCTCTGATGACGGCACCTTATTTCATCGGCATCGACGTCGGAACCGGCAGCGCCCGCGCCGGCGTCTTCGACGCGCGGGGACATCTGCTCGCCTCGGCCAAACGCCAGATCACCATCTGGCACGAGGCCGGCAGCATCGTCGAGCAGTCGAGCGAGCAGATCTGGAAGGCCGTTTGCGACAGCGTCAGGGAAGCTGTCGCGACTGCTGGCATAGTGGCAACCGATGTTGCCGGCATCGGCTTCGACGCGACTTGCTCACTTGTCGCGGTCAGGGCGGATGGCGCGCCGGTGGCCGTCGGTCCGTCCGGCGATCCCGCTCGCAATATCATCGTCTGGATGGATCATCGCGCCGCCCGCGAAGCTGAGGAAATCAATGCCGGCAATCATGCCGTGCTGCGCTATGTCGGCGGCCGCATCTCGCCCGAGATGGAGACCCCCAAGCTCCTCTGGCTCAAGCGAAACCTGCCGCAATCTTTCGCAGCAGCCGATCATTTTTTCGATCTTGCCGATTATCTGACCTGGCGCGCGACGGGCTCACTGACGAGATCAATCTGCACGGTCACCTGCAAATGGACCTATCTCGCGCATGAAAAGCGCTGGGACGCCCAATATTTCAGGGATATCGGCGTCGGAGAACTGGCTGACGAGGATTTTGCCAGAATAGGCACTGACATCGTCGAGCCCGGCACTCCCCTGGGGAACGGTCTGAGCGAAGCTGCGGCCCGTGATCTGGGCCTTGCAGCCGGCACGCCCGTCGGCGCATCCCTGATCGACGCTCATGCCGGCGGCGTCGGCACCTTAGGTGGCCAAGACGCCAAGGGGAATGCCGATATCAGCAACAGGCTCGCCTACATCTTCGGCACATCAGCCTGCTCGATGGCCTCAAGCGAGGCGGCGGTTTTCGTCGATGGTGTCTGGGGCCCCTATTATTCGGCTATGGTGCCGGGCCTGTGGTTGACGGAAGGCGGGCAGTCGGCGGCTGGAGCCGCCATCGACCATCTCGTCACCATGCATCCCGCAGCCGACGAAGCGCGGGCGAGGGCCGAGGCGGAGGGCCTCTCGCTGGTCGCCTGGCTCGATCGTCAGGCAGGCGAAGCCTGCAAGAATGCGTCTGACGCGGTCGTGCTCGCCAAATCCATACAGGTGGTGCCGGAATTCCTCGGCAACCGCTCACCCTTCGCTGATCCTGACGCCCGTGCCGTCATCTCGGGTCTGGCGCTGGAGACCGGCATCGACGATCTGGTCGCGCTTTATGTCGCCGGCCTTTGCGGCATCGGCTACGGCCTGCGGCAGCTGCTCGAAAAGCTGTCTCTGGATGGCATCGCGTGCAATCTCATCGTCGCGAGCGGCGGTGCCGCCCAGAGCGGCCTTGTGCGACAGCTTCTGGCCGATACAGCCAACACACCTGTCGCTGTTGCCGACACTGAAGAGCCTGTTCTTCTCGGGGCGGCCATGCTGGGCGCTACGGCCGGTGGACATTATGGCTCGCTCGCGGAAGCGATGGCGGCCATGTCACGGCTGGCGAAATTGTTCTCGCCGGCGCACGGCGCCATCAAGGTGCTGCACGAACGTCGCTATGCCGCTTTCGAACTGCTGCAATCGGCTGATCGGAGCATCCGCTCGTTGATGGCATCGTAGATGCCACCGTGGACGACTCGTCATCCACGGTGGCCGAGATCAGTCAGGAGTCGCTAACACGAGTTTTTTGTGATTGGAGGTCGTGCCTGTCAGGACGGCTGCCACCGATAGCACCGGTTCTCGCTATCAAACCTTCGAGGATGGTTCGCAACGCCTTCATCAGCAATTCCGGCATTTGACTTGCCTCCTCAAGATGCCGGGTCAGCGGCGCTTACATAGCCGCGCCAGCCGCCGAATTCGGTGATATCTCGGGCGTCGGCCACGGCATGGACCTCGCAGAGAAACCCCGAGATGGAACTTCCGTCGTCGAGCGTGATCTTGCCGACGCCCAGCGGTGCCGGAATATTCTGGACGAACCGGGCGAATGCCGCAGGCGGCAGAGCCCAGACCTCAACTTCCACACCCTTGCCGGCAAAACCCGGATCGCGCACCAGTCCCGGCTTTGGCGGGACGGTGCCGGGGAGCGCAAAGAGCCGGTAGCTGCCATCCGTCCGGCAGGTTTTCAACTTACATCCGCCCGGCCGGGTCAGTTCATGGTTGAGCGGCATGCCGGTCAGATGCGCGCCGACGACCACGATTGGAACGAGGTCTTCGGCAGCTGGGGCTACGCGGCTTGCAGCGGGCAGCGCGGCCGTGCGGTCCTTGCCCATTCCAGCGTTCAGGACGCGATGCATGGCGTCGGCGAAGGGCGCCAATGCTTCGTCGGTGAAGGCGGGGCCGACGAGCATCACGCCCGCGGGCAGATGGTCCTTGGCGTCAAAGCCGGCAGGTATGGCGATCGCCGCGCAGTCGAGCAGATTGGCGAAGTTGGTATAGCGACCGAAGTGGCCATTCTTGACGATCGGATCGGCCCGCATCTCCTCGACGGTGTAGGTGGTGGGCGAGGTCGGCAGCATCAGGAAGTCCACCTTCTCCCATTCCACCTTCGTCTTCTGTCGCAAGGCTTCCAACCGGTACCGGCCTTCGAAGGCAGCGACCGCGTCATAGGCCTTTGCCCCTTCGATGATGGTCCGCACAGTCGGATCGAAATCACCGGCATTCGTCTCCAGAAAATCCTTCACCGCCGCCAGCCGCTCGGCGACCCAGGGGCCGTTGTAGAGCAATTCGGCCGCTTGCCGGAAAGGCGCATAGTCGAAGGGTACGATCTCTGCACCCAGCGATTTAGCCCGCTCGATGGCGGCGTCATAGAGAGCTTCGACATCCTTGTTGCCATAGAATTCGCGCTCCACGCCGTCGAGCACGCCGATGCGCGGGCGTGATGATGGCAGGTTTGCCGGCGCGGCCCGCCGCGAGAACGGATCGCGAGCGTCATAGCCTTCCATGATCCTGCGCACGGTAGTGCCGTCTCCCACTGTCGCCGCAAAGACGGTGACGACATCGACGCTGCGGCAGGCGGGCACCACGCCGACATTGGGCACCAGTCCCGGCGTCGGCTTGATGCCGACGAGATTGTTGAAGGCGGCGGGGACGCGGCCCGAGCCTGCCGTATCGGTGCCAAGGGAAAAGCTCGCCAGTCCAGCCGCGACGGCGACGGCCGAACCGGAACTGGAGCCGCCGGAAACGTAGTTGCGGTCGAATACGGAACGCGGTGCGCCATAGGGCGAACGCGTGCCGTTAAGGCCGGTCGCGAATTGGTCGAGATTGGTCTTGCCGATGACGATGGCGCCGGCGGCCTTCAGCCGGGCGACCGTGGTCGCATCCTCTTCAGGATGATAGGCAAAGGCCGGGCAGGCGGCTGTTGTCGGCAGACCTGCGACGTCGATGTTGTCCTTGACCGCGAAGGGAACGCCCCAGAGCGGCAGGCTGTTCGGCTCGGGCACTCTTGCCAACAGCTCGCAGGCTGCCGCGCGCAGATCGTCATCCGGCGTCATGGTGATGAAGATCGCCGGATCGTCCGACGCTTTCCGTCTGGCGATGATCTCCTCCACCAGGTCGAGCGGTGACAGGCCTGCCGCATAGGCCGCTTTCAGCGAAGCGAGATCGAGAATGGTGGGAAGCATCAGATTTCCTCCAGAATGACGAGCACATCGCCGGCTTTGACGTTGTGCCCCGGGCCGGCGCGCAGATCGCGGACGCGCCCGGCGGCATGTGCGGTGACGTTGATTTCCATTTTCATGGATTCGATGATGGCCAATGTATCGCCGGCGGCAACCGGCTGACCCTCTTCGACGAGTATTTTCCAGACGTTGCCGGGTACGGCACTTTCGATGCCGAAACAGCCTTCAGGTATGTCGCCGCCCAATCCGGGGCCGGCTCCCTCGTCGACGGTGAAACTGTCGAGGCCGAGTTCCTTCCAGCGCTGGCGTTCCGCTTCGAAGGCGGCCTGCTGCCTGGATTTAAAAGCGCCGATGGTGGCTGCGTCGCGGGCAAGGCCTGCTTCATAGGCACCGTAGGAAAATTCCGTCTCCTCGATCTTGACGGGATAGCCTCCATGCGGGAAGGCGGCACGTGCCTCCGCCAGTTCCTCATGGCTGACGGGAAAGAAGCGGATCTGGTCGAAGAAGTTCAGCAACCACGGCTTGCCTCGGGCAAAGACCGGTGTCTGCCGCCAGCTGTTCCAGACCTGGATGGTGCGGCCGAAAAGCTGATAGCCACCCGGGCCCTCCATGCCATAGATGCACATATAGGCGCCGCCTATGCCGACGGCATTCTCCGGCGTCCAGGTGCGGGCCGGATTGTACTTCGTCGTCACCAGCCGATGGCGCGGGTCGATTGGGGTCGCGACCGGTGCGCCGAGATAGACGTCGCCGAGGCCGAGCACCAGATAGCTGGCATCGAAGACGATGTCGCGCACGGCCTGCTCGTCGGGCAAGCCGTTGATCCGGCGGATGAACTCGATATTCGATGGGCACCAGGGCGCGTTTGGCCGCACAAGTTCTTGATATTTGCGCATGGCGAGTTCGGCATCCGGATCGTTCCAGGAGAGCGGCAGATGCACGATGCGGCTCGGGACTTTGACCTCCTGCGCTGCCGGGAGGGCCGCCTCGATCTCGGCAAGCAGGCCCAGCAGGCGCGTTCGCGTGAGCGTGGTGCCGTCATAATGGATCTGCAGCGATCGGATGCCGGGTGTCAGGTCGATGATCCCAGGTAAACGGACCTCGATGATCGCCTGCATCAGCAGGTGTATCCGCAGGCGCAGCGCGATATCGAGGGTCATCGCGCCATATTCGACCAGCAGATTGTCGTCGCCTTGGCGGCGATAGACGACGGGAACCGGTCCATGCTCGTTCTGGCCGACGATCGCCGATCCAGCTTCATCACCAATGCGCCGCACCATGGGACCGGCGACAGGATCTTGCGCACGCTCGGTCGGATGAAACCGGATTTTATCGCCGGGCTTGAACTGACCCATTTTCCATTGCTCGTCGCGGGCGATGACGGCAGGGCAGACGAAGCCACCGAGGCTCGGGCCATCGGGTCCGAGAATGATCGGCATGTCGCCGGTAAAGTCGATGGCTCCCACAGCATAGGCATTATCATGGAGATTGGAGGGGTGAAGGCCGGCTTCGCCACCGTCGCTGCGCGCCCATTTGGGTGCTGGGCCGATCAGACGCACGCCGGTGCGGGCGCTGTTGAAATGCACCTCGTATTCGGTCGAGAACAGCGTCTCGATGTCGTCTTCCAGAAAGAAGTCCGGCGCGCCATGTGGGCCATAGAGAACGCCGACCTGCCAGTTGCGGGTCAGCGGCGCCGGTGCCTCAGCTGCTTTGGCGGGCAGTTGCGGTGCGCGGGCCAGCCGCAGCACATGGCCGGTCTGGAGCGTGCCAATGGCGTGGCCGCCGAATTTCCCGAGGCCGAAGGTCGCTCTCGAACCGAGGGTGACAGGGGCTGCTAAGCCGCCCGCAACCGCGAGATAGGAGCGCTGGCCGGCACCCTCTATCGCGCCGATCACAAGCGTTTGTCCCGCCTTGATGGTGACGGCTTCGTCATGCGGCAGAGGGAGGCCGTCGAGGCTCATCGGCATGCGCGCGCCTGCGAGAGCAATGGTGATGTCCGAGAAGATCTTGAGTATCGGGCCGGATACGGTGAGTTCCAGCGCCGCCGTCTCATCGGCGTTGCCGACGAGCCGATTGGCATGGCGGAACGAGCGCTCGTCCATCGGGCCGCTCGGCGGCACGCCGACATGCCAGAGGCCGAGCCGGCCGGGTAGCTCCTGTATGCTCGACTGCGCGCCCGGCGCAACAACTTCTATGATGTCGGGCACGAAGGCGAAATCCTTGAGCGCAGTCGTCGCCACATCGCCGCTTGAGAGCAGATCCGATCCCGCAATCGCCTTGAGATAGTCGAGATTGGTCTCAATGCCGGCGATGGCGCTTTCCGCAAGCGCGTGCTTCAACTTCTCGATCGCGGCAGGTCGGTCTTCGGCCGTGACGATCACCTTGGCGAGCATTGGGTCATAGAAGGGCGTAACTTCCGTGCCGGTCTCGATCCAGGCATCCACGCGCGCACTCGCCGGGAAGGCGACTTCCGTCAGCAGACCGGCACTGGGCCGGAAGCCGGCATGCGGCATCTCGGCATAGATGCGAGCCTCGATCGCAGCGCCGCTTGGAGTCAGATGGTCGTTGCCGGTGATCACATCCTCGCCGGCCGCCTGGCGAATCATCCATTCGACGAGATCGACGCCGTATACGGCTTCCGTGATCGGATGCTCGACCTGCAGGCGGGTATTGACCTCGAGGAAGTAGAATTCCTCGCGCAGCGGATCGTAGATGAATTCCACCGTCCCGGCGGATTGGTAGCGCGCGGAGGTGCCCAGCGCCACGGCCGCGGCGTGCAGACGCTCTCGCACCGCGGGCGAAAGACCGGGGGCGGGGGTTTCCTCGATCACCTTCTGGTTCCGGCGCTGCAGCGAGCAGTCGCGCTCGCCGAGCGCGATCACCCGTCCCTCGCCATCGCCGAAGATCTGCACCTCGACGTGACGGGCCTTGGAAACGAAGCGTTCGAGATAGACGCGCGCGTCGCCGAAACTTGCCTTGGCCGTGCGCTGCACGCTTTCGAAAGCCGCCTTCAGACTATCGGCATCCTCGCAGAGCTGCATGCCGATGCCGCCGCCGCCTGCTGTCGATTTCAGCATGACCGAGTAGCCAATCTCCGCGGCGGCCGCTAGCGCCGCCTCGCTCGTGTCGACAAGACCGCTGCCCGGAAGCAGGGGTACGCCGCTGGCACGCGCCAGCTCGCGCGCCGTGTGCTTCAGGCCGAAGGCGGCAATGTTTTCCGGCGTTGGGCCGATGAAGACGATGCCCTCCGCGGCCAGCCGCTCGGCAAAACCGATGTTTTCCGACAGGAAACCGTAGCCAGGATGGACGGCCTCGGCGCCAGTCGCTTTGCAGGCGGCGATGACGGCATCGACATTAAGATAGCTCTCGGAGGCGGTTGCCGCACCGAGCCTTACGGCCTCGTCGGCCATCAGCGATGCCTTGGAAAACCGGTCGGCGTCGGAATAGACGACGACGGAGGCGATGCCCATGCGTTTCAATGTCCGGATGATCCGGACGGCGATTTCGCCTCGGTTGGCGATCAATATCTTTTTGAACATCTCAGGCCTCACCGTCCCAGACGAGAACCCGGATCGGCGTCGGATCGAAACCGTTGCAGGGATTGTTGATCTGCGGGCAGTTGGAGATGACGAGCAGCACGTCCATCTCGGCCTTCAGCTCGACATAGTCACCAGGCGCGGAAATACCGTCGACGATCGTCATCTCGCCGGATGGTTCGATCGGCACGTTCATGAAGAAATTGATGTTGGGCACGACGTCGCGCTTGCTCATGCCGTGCTTGGAGACCTCCAGAACGAAATTGTCGCGGCAGGCATGGAGATACTTCGTGCCATGGCCGAAGCGCACCGTGTTGCTCTCGCAGGAGCAGGCGCCGGCCGAGGTGTCATGGCGCCCGCAACTGTCGGCGCTCATGGTCAGCATCACTCGCCCCTCATTGGAGACGATCCGGGTGCCTGTGGTGATATAGGCGGCACCCTGCTCGCGCATCGTGTCCTGGCTGGAATAGCGCTCGGAGTGGTCTTCAGCGTTGTAGAATAGCGTGTCGATCGCCTGCTGGCCGTAGCTATCCTCGATGCGCAGCGTCTGGCCCTTGCGGATCACGGTTGAGAAGGGCGCTTCGGCCGGGATGAAGTGATCCTGCGCGGCGTTATCGAGGGTGCGGCTGGATGCGGTCTGGATGAATGGGGTCACGATATTGCTCCTCGCTCAGATCGCTGCCAGCGCGTTGTTTTCAAAGCCGCGCACGGCTTCGGCGGTTGCCGTCCGGCAAATGTCGTCCGCGCGTGGCTCGGTTGCTGCGATGCGGGTGACCGTTACCGGATTGGGCCGGTAGTCGGGGTTGGGGTCGAGCGGATGCGGGCAATTGGAGAGGCCGACGATGATTTCCATCTCGGCGCGAAGCTCGATGTAGTCGCCCTCATGACGAAGCTCGGGTCTCCATTGGAACTTGCCGTCCTGGTCGACGCGGACGGGGGCAAAGAGCGAAAGCGCCGCCGGGATGTCTCGCCGCTCAAGCCCGGCCTTGGTCGCAAGCAAAACGAGGTTGTCGCGGGTGTTGCGCGTACCCTCGCCATATTTCGTGAGATTCGACGTGGCCGTGGAGCCGCCCATAAGGCAATCATGAGCGCCGGAGGAATCCTCGATCACGGAAAACATCACCCGGCCCATATCGGAGAAGATCACCCGGCCTTTCGAAAGGGCGGTGGTCCACTGCATTTTCACGGTGTCGGGCAGGTTCAGCCGCTCGCTTGTTTCGGCCGCATTCCATGCGACGAGCGTTACCGTCGAGAAACCCTGCTGCTGGGCGATGCGCAACGTCTCGCCGCGCTTGATGCGGGTCGACCAATACCAGCCGCCCGGTATGACCTCCTGATGAATGACGCGAACTGCGTCGACAGGCGGGGCGGGAAGGGGGCTTGGCGCGGGCAAGGCCTTGGGCGCGAACTCCAGTCCTTTCCTTTGATGTTCCTCATAGCGTGCGCGATTGGCGGCGATTTCTTCCGGCGAACGTCTGACGTGTTGCATGGCTAGATGTCTCCCAGTGGTGCCAGGTCGTCCCGGCGGTGCCCCGGGGAAGCGACCGGGCCGTCCCGGTCGGGGCTGAAGATCGAGGCTGCGCCGGCGATGCGCGGCGGCCAGATGGAAATGTCCTTGGTGATGGTCGCGCCGTAGCGCTCCTTTTCTTCCGGCCGGTCGCGGCGGCGCTCGAAGGCGACGACGCGGGTGGCGAGCGTGAAGGCTTCGCGCATGTCATGGGTCACCATGACGACGGTCATCTGCGTCTCGTGCCACAGCCGCTTCATCAGCGTATGGATTTCGGCGCGGATGCCGGGATCGAGCGCACCGAAGGGCTCATCGAGCAACAGGACCTTCGGCCGCATGATGAGCGCCTGGGCAAGTGCCAGGCGCTGCTGCATGCCGCCGGAAAGCTGGGCCGGATATTTGTTCTCCGCGCCAGCCAAGCCAACCTCGGCGATCAGCTGACGAGCTTCATCGAGGGCGCTCCGGCGCGCTGCACCAAGGAGCCTTGCCTTATAGCGGGCGGCGGTGAGTTCCTTTCCGAGCAGCACATTGCCGAGCACTGTCAGATGCGGGAAGACCGAATAGCGCTGAAAGACCACGCCGCGATCCGCACCTGGCTCTGACGGCAACGCCACGCCGTCGAGAAGGATATTGCCCCTGGTTGGCTGCTCCTGCCCCAGCAACATGCGCAGAAAGGTCGACTTGCCGCAACCGGAGGGGCCGACCAGCGCGACGAAGGCGCGCGAATCCACGGTCAGCGACACGTCCTCAAGGACGATCTGGTCGCCATATTCCTTCCAGACCTTTTCGATCCTGAGCGCGCTCATGCCTGCTTCTCCAGCTCCGACCACGGGAAGACGGCAATGCGGATGCGATCGAGGAGATAGTTCATGAGCACGGCGAGCAGCGTGATCCAGACGACATAGGGAAAGATCACGTCCATCGACAGGTATCGGCGAACGAGGAAGATGCGGTAGCCGAGGCCGGCATCCGACGAGATCGCTTCAGCCGCGATCAGAAACAACCAGGCCGGGCCGAGCTGCAATTTTAGGCAGGTGATCAGCCGTGGCAGGATCTGCGGCAGCACGACGCGAAGAGCGATCTGCCAGGAGGAGCCGCCGAGCGTTTCGGCCTTGACGATCTGCTCGCGCGGCAATTCCAGCGCCTTCAGTGCCAGATCGCGTATCATCGTCGGGGTGACGCCGATGACGATCAGCGCGATCTTCGATGTCTCTCCCAGGCCCATGGCGATGAAGAGGATCGGCAGAAGCGCCAAGGGTGGCACCATCGAGATGACGGCGACAAAAGGCGAGAGCAGGGCTCTGAGATAGGGCAACATGCCGATGAGCATGCCCAAGCAAAGCGCGATCGCTGTGGATATGCCGAGACCGGATAGCAGCCGCACGAGGCTCGCCCCCGTATCGGACCATAGCAGATAATCTCCCGTGCGCGGGTCGGCGATGAAGGCCATGCGGTTGATCGCATCGGCAAAGCCGGCAAGATTGGGCAGCAGCTTGTCGTTGGCGTTTTCGGCAAGCCGCGCGGCCGAACCGATGGCATAGGCGACGATCAGCAGCGCAAAGGGCAGCAGCGTCAAGGCAAGCTGCGCGCCCGGGCTCGGCCTGGTGTTGATCCAACGCATGAACAATGCTCCGCGAATGAAGGAACGGGGCGGCGCTATCGCGCCGCCGATGGATCTTTCGCTCAGAGCGAGGCGTCGGCGGCTGGCTTCATGTAGCTCTCGGTGAAGCGCAACTTGACATTCTTGCTGTCGCCGAGAACCTTGCCATCGGGCATTTCGATGCCGATGACATCGGCGGAAGCAGCGCCATTGCCGAGCAGGCCCTTCTGGAACAGGAAGTTGCGCACGAGATCCATCGTCTTCGGCAGGCTCGGCGATGCGGTGAAGGCGACGGCGTCTGAGGGCTTGTCGAAGAGCTTGGTGGCTGCAAGCTGGGCCTCGAAGCCCTTGATATCCGTGCCCGAGGCCGCGCCCATCGCCTCGCGGGCAGCCTTGCCTTCCGCCGTGTCGGCCTTCATCAGCGCCGCCGTTTCATACCAGATGCCGGCCAGTGCCTTGCCGAAATTCGGGTTGTCCTTGAGTACGTTGCTGTTGGCGACCATCAGGTCGATGATCTCGCCCGGCACCTGCGAACTGTCGAACACCTTCTTGGCGGTGGGGTCCTCAAGAATGGTCGAGACCAAGGGGTTCCAGGTCACGACGGCGGAGACATCAGGTGTCTTGTAGGCCGCGACCATGTCGGCGTCCGAGGTGTTGACCACCTTCACGTCGCGTTCGGTCAGCTTGATGCTGTCGAGCGCGCGGGCGAGCAGGTAGTGGGAGACCGAATATTGGACGAGATTGATGTTCTGGCCCTTGATATCGGCAAGGCTTGTCTTGTCCTTGAGGATCACGGCATCATTGCCGTTGGAGAAGTCGCCCACGATGACGGCAGTCGTGTCGACGCCGCCCGCCGCTGGGATCGACAGGCCGTCCATGTTGGTGAGCGTCACGGCATCGAAGGCGCCTGCCGTGTACTGGTTCATCGATTCGACATAGTCGTTGAACTGGGTGACGTCGATGCTGATGCCGTATTTGTCGGCCCATTTCTTGACGATGCCGTGGTCGGCGGCATAGCCCCAGGGCATCCAGCCGACATAGATCGACCAGGCGACCTTGAAGCTGGTCTTGGGTGCTGCGCTGGCGGCGGAGCCGAGCCCGAGAGCCAGCGATACCGAAAGAGCGGTTACGGAAAGGATCTTTGAAAAAGTCTGCATAGAAATTCCCCTTTTGCTTTTCGTCAAAAGGGATCGGCAAAGACCATCGCGCCGCCAATCCCTTGGCTTACGAGGTCTCCCGGGCTTTTGTCCCGCCGTGCATCCGGTGGGATTTCTCTCCCGACCGGTGGCAGCTCTCGGACCAGTCACGCTCCCAATGGAGCGCCGGAACCCTAGCCACCAACTCAACGGTAACGAAGCAAGTGGCGTGCCAAATCACAACTCATTGATTTTATTTGGTGATGTGATTGAGCGGCAATTTCTGAAATCAATAGTGCATGCACTTGCGCGAAAAATGTGCAGTTTCTGACGAATCTTCCGGCAATGAGGGGCTGTGTGCAATCGCTCGCCTTTCCGTGGAGCCGTCCAGCCGCATGTCGCCGTCGCGGCGGCTTTGGCCGTAAGCGGATAAGCGGCCCGCGGCGGGATTGTGCTATTGCTCGACAATTCCAACGGAACGAGGATTTCAGATGGATTCTCCGCAGCGCCCGATGCCGACCGAGGCGGGTATCTTGCAGTTCATGGAGATCTGCGATTCTTTTTATCCGCCGGACGCAGTGACGGCTTCCATCGGACAGCAACGCCAATGGTATGACGCGCTCTGCGCTCGCTTCGACCGACCATTGCCTGATGGCATGCGCATGCGCGATGAGCTTGTGTCGGGAACGATTCCGATCAGGCGCTACCTTCCGGCCGACATCCGCACCGCAACCTGCCTGCTCTATCTTCACGGCGGCGGCTTCGTCGTCGGCTCGCTCGAAAGCCACCACGCGATTTGCGCCGAGATTGCCGACCATGCCGGAGCAGAGCTTATCTCCGTCGACTATCGTCTGGCGCCGGAGCATCGGTGGCCGACGCAGACGGATGATTGCTTCAGCGTTCTCGGGCAATTGCTTGCCGAGGGAAAGACCGTCGTGCTGATCGGTGACAGCGCCGGCGGCAATCTCGCGGCTGGATTGGCCATCCGCGCGAAGGCCGACGGTCTTTCGGGGATTGCGGGTCAGATCCTCATCTATCCCGCGCTCGGCGGCGATCTCGTCTCCGGTTCCTACCAGGAGATGGCGGACGCGCCGGGGCTGACGACCGCCGATGTCGGCTACTACCGCAGCGTCTTGCAGGCTCCATCAGGCAATCCCGTTGCCGAGCCGCTTGCCTCGCAATCGGTTGCCGGCCTTCCCCCCGCCTTCATCACGGTGGCGCATTTCGATCCGTTGCGCGACGACGGCCGCAATTATGCGGCAAGGCTGGCGCAGGCGGGCGTCGAGGTCTGGTTCCGCGAGGAGCCGCAGATGGTGCATGCCTGGCTGCGGGCGAGACATATGAGCGACGGCGCCCGCGACGGCTTTGCCGCCATATGCGCCGCGGCAAGCCGGTTCGCAGGCACGCGCTGATTTACATCAGGTCGCGCGGGACGCGCTTCTCCTCGAACACTTTGCGGAAAATCTGCGTCTCGCCTTCATAGGCGGTGACGGAAGCGCTGACGATCCAGTCCGTTGCCGTGCAGGATATCGCCGATGTCGCGATCGTCCTAACGAACCAGTCGGGGCGTTGCATGTCGCATGTCCAGGTCGAAATGCCCTTCATCGACAGCGGATCGTCCGGTGCGATCGACCACACTTCTTCACGTAGCTGCCGCGTGGAAAGACCTGTACCGGGATGTTCAAAAAGTCCGGTATCCTCATGAATTTCATAGTGAGTTTTACCTGCCGAAAGGTCGCGCATCACCCGCCGTTTCGTCGAAGCCGGCGCATGTTCGATGTATTTCGGCAGCGGATCCGGATTATCGGGCTGCTTCAAGTCGATGACGTCGTGCGCCCCCAGCTTTGGCAGGCCGAGGCCGATGGAGGCGAGGTCGATCGTCAGACCCGGATCTTCCGGCGGCGGCAGGACCATCGGCCAGTAGGCCGTCGACAGAGACAGGCGGATGCGATGACCCTTGCGGAAGCGGTAGCCGCAGGCATCGAGCGTCAGCGTGACCCTGGTGCGCTCGCCCTTGCTCAGTGGTTCGGGCTCGGCATTGCTGTTGCGATGGGCGAGATTGAACACGCCAAAGGAGACGCGCGTCGCCGTGCCGTCCGGATGGATATCGACAAGTCTTGCGCAGAGATTTGCCGTTTCCGCGTCGCATCGAAGCGTCAACGCCAGTACCGGGCGTCCCAGATAATCGTGATCCTCTACAAGCGGCGCCGTCTGGAAGGTGAGCGAGCCGGCATCGTCGAGACGCTGATCGATCGCCATTTCCACGTCCGGCTTCAGGGTGAACCATTCGCCCGAGGCGGTGCCCGTGTCGAGCGGCGAGCGCAGATAGATGGGATGTTCCGGCGCATGTGGGATCGGCATGCCTTCCATCAGCGTGCCGAACTGCTCGACATAGAAGCACTGCATATCAGGCTTTTGCCATTCGGACTTGGCGATCCAGAAACCAGGGTCGAAATCGCGGCGTGTTGCGGGTTTTATGGCATCGAGAATATAGGCGCGAACTGGCGGTATGCTTTCTGCTCCATTCTGGTCGCCGCGCAGCCAGCGGTTCCACCAGGCGATGGCCTCGCCGTGAAAATCGGCGCGTGGCTTCGGCCAGGCGAAATGCGGATATTTGTGGACCCACGGCCCGATCAGCGCCTTCGCCTTATTTCCGAGGCCTTCGACAGCCAACAACGGCGTATTGCGATAGCCGTCCGCCCAGCCGGCAATGACGATAGCCGGAACATCGAACTTCGCGAAATTCTCGCAGATGGAGCCATGCCGCCAGAAGTCGTCGCGGCGTTGATGCTGAAGCCATTCCTCCATGAAGAAGGGTTCGTGTTCCAGGCGCTCCAACCACATCTCCCGCCAGCGCTCGCCGACGATGGCCGGATCGGGCGAACGCGATTGATAGCCGAGCATAGTCGCGGCCCAGGAGAGCTGCGCGGAGAGATGGCAGCCGTTCTTGTAGTGGATGTCGTCGTTGTAGCGATCGACGGTGGAGGCGATCGATATGACGGCCTTCAGTGCCGGCGGTTTCAAGGCGGCGACCTGCAGGCAGTTGAAGCCGCCCCAGGAAATGCCCATCATGCCGACCGATCCGTTGGACCAGGGTTGTTCGGCGATCCAGGCGATCAGTTCGCAGGCATTGGCAAGCTCGAGCTCGGTATATTCGCCATCGATCACGCCGTCGGATTCGCCGGAGCCTCTTATATCGACGCGCACGCCTGCAATCCCGGCGGCCGCAAAAACCGGGTAGGTCGATTCATCCCGAGGGCTCGTTCCGTCCCGTTTGCGATAGGGCAGGAATTCGAAGACGGCGGGCACGGGATCGTTTTCCGCATTGTCCGGCATCCAGATGCGCGCCGCCAGGCGCGTGCCGTCCTTGAGGGTGATCCAGTGGTTTTCGATGGTGGCGAAGCTGCGGTCGGTCATGCGTTTCATTCCGGTATTGCAGGCAGGATTAAGATTGGGCGGAGGCCTTGAGATGTCGAGCATTCAATTTCCGGCGCTCTCCATTTTTCGCGTCGTCAAGACACGCTCCAACCAGCCGATTTCCATCTCGGGCACGGATTTCAGCAGCAGGTCCGTGTAATCGTCGAAAGGCGGCGACAGCGCCTGTGATTTCGGTCCGAAGCGAACGAGCTTGCCGCGATGCATGACAGCGACGCTGTCGGCGATGGCGCGCACGATGGCGATATCATGCGTGATGAAGATGTAGGAGAGCTGGGCTTCCTTCTGCAACCTCAAGAGCAGCTTCAGAATTCCATCGGCAACGAGTGGATCGAGCGCCGAGGTCGGCTCGTCGCAAAGGATGAGCTCGGGCTTGGCGGCAAGCGCACGGGCGATTGCGACGCGCTGCTTCTGGCCGCCGGAAAGCTCGGCCGGGTAACGGTCGACGAAACCGGTGCCCATCTCAATCTGGTCGAGCAGTTCCTTCACGCGCGCCGTCTTCGCCGCGCCGTGCAGACCGTCATAAAAGGTCAGCGGGCGGCCGATGATGTCGCGCACGGTCTGGCGGGGATTCATGGCGGTGTCGGCCATCTGGTAGATCAGCTGTATCCGCCGCAATTCCTCGCGGGAGCGGTTTTTCAAGGCTGGTGTCAGCGGCTTGCCGTCGAAGGAAATCCGTCCGTCGCTCGGGGGCAGCAGGCCGGTGATGACGCGGGCGAGCGTCGATTTCCCCGATCCGGATTCACCGACAACAGCCAGTGTCTGACCTTTTGGTACATGTAGAGAAACATCGTGCAATACCTTGAAACCGTTCGAATATTGCGCGTTGATATTCTCGATTTTCAGAAGCGCTCCCGATTGATCGGCGGTTTCCTCTCTCGCTATCTGGCGAACGTTGACGAGGGCGCGGGTATAGTCCTGTCGCGGCGCCTCGATGATCTGCTGCACGCTGCCGTACTCCACTTGCTTGCCGTATCGCAGCACCATGATGTCGTCGGAGATCTGGGCGACGACGGCGAGATCGTGGGTGATATAGAGCGCCGCCGTATGTGTTTCCTCGATAGCGTGCTTGATCGCTGCCAGCACGTCGATCTGCGTCGTCACGTCGAGCGCGGTTGTGGGTTCGTCGAAGACGATCAGTTCGGGGTTGGAGCAAAGCGCCATGGCCGTCATGGCGCGCTGAAGCTGGCCGCCGGAGACCTGATGCGGATAGCGCTCGCCGAATGTTTCCGGATTGGGCAGGCCAAGCACACGGAAGAGGTAAAGCGCGCGCTTCCTGGCCTCGTCCTTCGTCATCAGCCGGTGTTTGACGGTGGCTTCAATCACCTGATCGCCCAGCCTGTGCGCCGGATTGAAGGCGGCCGCTGCCGATTGCGCGACATAACAGACGCGGGCACCGCGGATCTTGCGGATGCCGGATTTGCCGAGCGGCAGGATGTCGACGCCGTCGAGCAGCACCTGGCCGCCGGTGATCTCGGCGCCGCCGCGACCATAGGCCAGCGCGGAGAGACCGATGGTGGACTTGCCGGCGCCGGATTCGCCGATCAGGCCGAGCACCTTGCCCTTCTTGAGATCGAAGGACACGCCGTCGACGATGGTCACGCGTTTCGGTGGCTCGCCCGGCGGATAGCTGGTTGCCTCGATCTTGAGATCGCGAACGGAAAGAAGCTCAGGCATCGCCACGCCCTCCCTTGAGGCTGGAGGTGCGCTTCAAGAGCCAGTCGACCACCAGATTGACACAGACCGCGAGCGCCGCGATGGCGGAGCCCGGTACGAGAGCGGCAGAGATGCCGAAGATGATGCCGTCCTTGTTGTCCTTGACCATGCCGCCCCAGTCGGCGGACGGCGGCTGGATACCGAGGCCGAGGAAGGACAGGGTGGAAAGGAACAGGATCGAGAAGGCAAAGCGCAGGCCGAATTCCGCCAGCAGCGGCGAAAGCGTGTTCGGCAGGATCTCGCGGAAGATGATCCAGATCCTGCCTTCGCCGCGCAGCTTGGCGGCCTCGACGAACTCCATGACCGCGACATCGAGCGCCACGGCACGGCCGAGACGATAGACGCGGGTGGAATCGAGGATGGCCATGACGAGGATCAGCACGATCAGGTTCTGCGGCAGCACCGCCAGCACCACGAGCGCGAAGATCAGCGTCGGGATCGACATCATCAGGTCGTTGAAGCGCGAGAAGATCGTGTCGATCAATCCGCGCGAGACGGCGGCGGTGAAGCTCAGGACGATGCCGAGCGAGAAGGAGATGATCGTCGCCGTCAGCGCGACGAACAGCGTCGTGCGTGTGCCATAGATCAGACGCGACAGGATATCGCGGCCGAGATTGTCGAGGCCGAAGAAATATTGCGCGTCGGCGGCCTGCCAGACATTGCCGACGACTTCGGTCTCGCCATAGGGGGCGATCCAGGGCGCGAAAATCGCGCAGAAGAAGGCGAGCAGAATACCGGCTATGCCGATCCAGGCGGTGATGGGGATCTCTCTCAATCTCATCGTGGATGCCTCAGGCGCGGGTTGGCGACGATCGCCAGAATATCGGCGGTCATGTTGAGGAGGATGTAGACGGCGGCAAAGATCAGCCCGCAGGCCTGGACGACAGGCATATCGCGCACGGTGACCGCATCGACCATGTACTGGCCCATGCCGGGATAGACGAAGACCACCTCGACGACGACGACGCCGACGATGAGATAGGCAAGGTTCAGCGCGATGACGTTGATGATCGGGGCCAGCGCGTTGGGGGCCGCGTGCTTGACGATGGCGCGGAAGGCAGACAACCCCTTGAGCTCAGCCGTTTCCATATAGGCCGACGACATGACCGAAAGGATGGCGGCGCGGGTCATGCGCATCATGTGAGCAAGCACCACGAGCACCAGCGTCGCCGTCGGCAGGGCGATCGCCTGCAGCCGGTCCATGAGGCCCATGCCTTCATAGACGGTGGCGGGAAAGGTCGCCACGCCGAATTTTACGGCAAAGAACAGGATAAGGAGGTAGCCGATGAAGAATTCCGGCAGGGAGATCGCCGCCAGCGAAACGACATTGATGATCTTGTCGGGCATGCGGTTCCTGAAATGCACCGCCAGCATGCCGAGGCCGACGGCGAGCGGCACCGAGATCAGCGCGGCGAAACCGGCCAGAAACAGCGAATTGCCGAGCCGCTTGCCAATCTGCTCACTGACGGAGTTCTTGCTGGCCCAGGAGGTGCCGAAGTCGCCCTGCACGGCGTTGCCGAGCCATTCCACATAGCGAGTGACGACAGGCCGGTTGAGGCCGAGATCGGCGCGAATGTTGGCAACCGCCTGCGGCGTTGCCGACTGGCCGAGATAGGTGGTCGCGAAATCGCCCGGCAGGGCTTCCAGCCCGCCGAAGATCAGGATGGAGACCGCAAACAGCAGGACGATGCTGAGCAGGCAGCGCTCGATGATCAGGGACAGCAACGGAAAACGCTGCTTGAACCTCAGCCCGGGCAGAACGGTTCCGGGGGATGGATTGGACATGGCCGATGCCTCGCGCTCTTGTTGTCTTACGCAATTCCGGATGGAAAACCGCTGCGCACTTTTCCTGGAGTTGCTCTAAACGTCGGGAGGACCGCGAAGAGTGTCCGCGGTCCCGGCTTCGTCAGAGATGAGGGCGTTGTCGCCCGGCTTCGGGCATCAGGTGTCCAGCCAGACGCGGGTCGCGACGTAGCCGTTCGACATGTCGTTGCCGATATCGTGGACGTAGCCCTTCACCTTCTTGGTGGAGGCGTTCACGAAATCGTTGAACATCGGCAGGATCACACCACCTTCGTCGCGCACCATCATCGCCATGGCACGGTAGAGCTCCTTGCGCTTGGCTTCGTCCAGTTCGGAGCGGGCCTGAAGCAGAAGCTTGTCGAAGTCCGGGCGCTTAAAGCGGGTATCGTTCCAGTCGGCGGTCGACAGGTAGGCGGTGGAATACATCTGGTCCTGTGTCGGGCGGCCGCCCCAATAGGATGTGGAGAAGGGCTGGACGTTCCAGACGTTGGTCCAATAGCCGTCGCCCGGCTCGCGCTTGACCTCGATCTCGATCCCCGCCTTCTTGCAGCTTTCCTGATAGAGGACGGCTGCATCGACGGCGCCCGGGAAAGCGACTTCGGAGGTGCGCAGCAGCACCGAGCCGCTATGGCCGGACTTCTTGTAGTGGAAGGAGGCCTTGTCTGGGTCGTATGTGCGCTGCTCGATGCCTTCGGGGAACAGGGCATAAGTGTTGTTGATCGGGAAATCGTTGCCGACCTTGCCATAGCCGCCGAGGATCTTCTTGACCATGGTTTCGCGGTCCATGGCGTATTTGAGCGCGAGACGCAGGTCGTTGTTGTCGAACGGCGCCGTGGTGCAATGCATGATGAACACGTAGTGGCCGCGGCCGGCCGTCGCCAGGATCTCGACATTCGGTGCGCGCTTCAACAGGTCAACCGTCTTAGGGTCGACGCGGTTGATGTAGTGCACCTGGCCGGAGGAGAGGGCGGCGATGCGTGCCGTCGCATCGTTCATGCCGATGATTTCGATTGAATCGACATAGCCGCGGTCGGTGCGCCAGTCGTCCTTGTTCCGCTCGAACGTGGCGCGCACTCCGGGTTCGAAGCTGACCATCTTGTAGGGGCCGGTGCCGATCGAGGCGAGGGGATCGTCATAGCCGCCATTCGGCTGGATGACGAGATGATAGTCGGTGAGAAGCAACGGCATGTCGGCGTTGCCTTCCGTCAGCGTCAACACGAGGTTGCCGCCGTCGGCCTTGATCTCCTTGATCGACTTCATGACGCCGAGCGCGCCCGACTCCGACTTCGCATCGGTATGACGCTTGAGGGTGGCGACGACGTCGTCGATCGTCAGATCCTTGCCGTTGTGGAACTTCACGCCCTTGCGGATCTTGAAGGTCCAGGTAGCGGCATCCTTCGACGGCTCCCAGGATTCGGCAAGCGACGGAACGGCGGCGCCGGTCAGCGGGTGGGATTCCACCAGCATGTCGCCCCAGCAACGGCCGACGCAGAACATGACTTGAGACAGGAATTTCGCCGGGTCCTTGGAATCGGTCGCAGCTCCGCCTTCGAGGCCGAGCTTCAGATGCCCGCCGCGCTTCGGCTCGGCCGCCATCGCACTTTCGGTAAAGAGCTGGTCGGCGAGTGCCAAGGTTACGCCGGCTGCCATTGCTCGTCCCATGAATTCGCGGCGGCTGAGCCCGCCCGAAGTCACGCGGCTTGCCAGATATTTCGTATAGTCGTTCATTCCCCTGTTCCTTCTTTTTGCCGAGTTGACAGAATTCCCGGGCAGCGCACTTCACGTCACGGTTTCCTCTTCCGCGTGAAGCCTGTTGCCCGCGATCATGCGGGAAAATGCTGCGGTTGCCGCCGCTTTTCACTTTCCTTTCCAGATGGGGGCCCGCTTCTCCGCGAAAGCCCTTGCGCCTTCCAATTGATCCTCGCTTGAATAGAGGGCGTCGACGGTCGCAAACTGCCGTTTGGTGATCTTGTTCATGGCAGTCTGAAACGTCGTTCCCTCCGCTTCGCGAACTATTTCCTTTATGGCCGCATAGACGAGCGGCGGCCCGCTTGCAAGCAGACGGGCAAGTTCCCAAGCCCTGTCCATCAGCTTGTCGGCCAAGACGATCTCGTTGACGAAACCCCAGCGATGCGCCTCTTCGACATTGAGCCAGCGGCCGGTGAACAGCATATCCATGGCGATGTGATAGGGAATGCGCTTCGGCAATTTGATCGATGCGGCATCGGCGACAGTGCCGGAGCGGATTTCCGGCAGCGCGAAGGTTGCGTGAGCGGCCGCGATGATCAGATCGGCGGAAAGCGCGATCTCCAGGCCACCGCCGCAACAGATGCCGTTGACGGCACAGATGACCGGCTTGTTGAGATCGCGCAGCTCCTGCAGGCCTCCAAAGCCGCCGACACCATAGTCTCCGTCGACAGCGTCACCATCAGCGGCAGCCTTCAAATCCCAGCCGGCTGAAAAGAATTTTTCGCCGGCGCCCGAAACGATGGCGACGCGCAGATCCGGATTGTCGCGGAAGTCGCGGAAGATGAGCCCCATGGTACGGCTGGTCGCCAGGTCGATGGCATTCGCCTTCGGCCGGTCGATGACGACCTCGAGGATACCGTCGTCGCATCGGGTGCGAATGGGGTCTTGCAACTTCTGCTACCTCCTTCGCCGGATGAGGGCATCCGCGGCAACGACGCCGCGTGATTCACCCAAGACCATCAAGGGATTAATGTCCAGTTCTTCGAGCAGCGCGGCGTTCTTTACGACATATTCTGCCGCTGATACGACGGCGTCGGCAACGATTTCGAGACTGCTTGCCGCACTGCCACGATAGCCTTCGATGAGCTTGCGGACCTTCAGCCGTGAAATCCTGTCCAAAACCTCCGCTTTCGTCACCGGAAGCGGCAGGACAACGGAATCTTCAAGCAATTCCACGAGGATTCCGCCCGCGCCGACCGTCAAGGTCAGGCCGACGACGGGATCGCGCACCGCACCGACAATGAGCTCGGCGACAGGGCGCTCGATCATCCGCTCGACCAGATATCCGCGGGCGATGGGAGCCATGCCTTCGGCCGCATCTTTGACTGCATTCTTATCCCATAGGTTGAGCTTGACGGCACCCGCTTCGGACTTGTGCTCTATGCCGAGCGCCTTGAGTGCGACGGGGAAGCCAATTTGCTGCGCAGTTTCGGCTGCCTCATTTGCTGTAGCGGCCGTTCTTCCGAGCGGAACCGTAAGGCCGGCAGCGGCAAGCTCCGCCTTCGCGGCCGCTTCGCTCAAGGTTTCGATCTCGCCCGCGTCTGCGGGCTGGTCCAGCAACGGCAATGGCCGTGGCTTCTTCCAAACTCTGGCGATCCCGCTCGCGACATCGGCGGCCGCCAGTGCTTCGCTGATGCCGCAGAGCGGCACGATGCCGGTTTCGATGAGCTGCTTGGCGATCGGTTCCGGCAGATTTTCCGGCAAGGTCGCGAGGACGCCGGCCCGGGCGCCGCTTCGCTTGGCGGCAGCGGCGACAGCAGAAACGGTCGTCATCCAGTCCGAACCGTCGCAGCGATCTTCCCGGGGAAAATCGAGCACGACCAGATTGAGGGCATAACCGCCTTCGAACATGGCGGTGAAGGCATCCGTCTGGCGGGAGAGATCGCCCCAGACGAAGGTGTGATAGTCGAGCGGGTTCGAGAGTGTCACCATCTCGCCGAGGCTCGCGCGCAAGGCCGGCAGCTGCCCGGGTTTCAGGGCGCGAAATTCCACGTTCCGGCCGACGGCTGCGTCAGCCATCAGGGATGCCTCGCCGCCTGAACAGCTCATCGAGGAGATCGCATCGCTTTCGAGCGGGCCTGCGACATGCAGGAGCTTCAGTGTTTCGATAAGCTCCGGCAGCGTTGTCACCCGACCGATGCCGAGGCGATGGAAAACGGCGTCTGCAACGGCATCGCTGCCTGCAAGCGAGGCCGTATGCGAGATTGCGGCGCGTTGCGCCTGTTCGGATTTGCCGACCTTCAGGGCGACGACCGGTTTTTTCAGCTCTCGGGCGCGGGCGGCAAGAGCCTCAAGCGCACGAATATTTCCGAAGCCCTCGATATGCAGGCCGACTGCCGTCACGCGCGGGTCGTCGAGAACGGCATGGGCAAGATCCGATAGCCCGATCTGCGCCTGGTTGCCGGCCGTCATCAGGTAGCTGATGGGCAAGCCGCGCCGTTGCATGCTGAGATTGATGGCGATGTTGGAGGATTGGGTGAGGATCGCAACGCCGCGCTCGCTGCGCACGATGCCATGCTGATCAGGCCAGAGCAGGGCGCCGTCGAGGCCGTTGATCATGCCATAGCAATTGGGACCGACGATCGGCATGTCGCGGGCGGCTTCGACGAGGGCTTGCTGCAACTCCGCTCCATCCGCCAGCTCCGAAACCGCCTCGCTGAAGCCGGAGGCGTAACAGACCGCGCCGCCCCCACCTCGCGCCGAGAGGGCTCGCACGATCTCGACGGTCAGCATCCTGTTGACGCCGACGAAGGCGGCATCCGGCCCATCCGGCAGCTCCTCCACAGAGCGATAGCAGCGGCGTCCAAGCACGCTTTCCAGCGTCGGATGCACCGGCCAGATGTCGCCGGCAAATCCCATCAGGTCGCACTGCTCGATGACCCGTCGCGCCTCGCGACCGCCGAAGACGGCGATCGTTCTGGGTCTGATGAGGCGGTCGAGCGGGCGTGGCGTCATGTCGTCATGCTCCGAACGGCCGAAGCAGGTCGCGGCTGATGATGTGCCGCTGGATTTCCGAGGTTCCGTCCCAGATGCGCTCGACGCGGGCGTCTCGCCAGAAGCGAGCGAGCGGCAGGTCGTCCATCAGCCCCATGCCGCCGAAGATCTGGATGGCTTCATCGGTGACGCGAGCCAACATCTCGGAAGCATAGAGCTTTGCCGAGGCGAGCTCGCGATTGGCTGGGATGCCGGCATCCAGCTTCCAGGCGGCGGACAGCGTCAGGAGGTCGGCGGCGTCGATCTCGGTGATCATGTCGGCGAGTTTGAACGATACACCCTGATTGGCGCCGATCGGCTTGCCAAATTGCTTGCGCTCGGCGGCATAGGGCAGCGCCAGGTCGAAGACGCGGCGAGCCCGCCCGACGCAGGTCGCCGCAACCGTCAGCCGCGTTCCGTACAGCCATTGATTGGCGAGATCGAAGCCGCGATGCACCTCACCGAGCACCTGCGATTTCGGCAGACGGCAATTGGTAAAGTTCAGAATGGCATTGTGGTAGCCGCGATGGGAGACCGAGTCATAACCCTTCACGATATCAAAGCCCGGCGTGCCGCGGTCGACCAGAAAGGCCGTGATCTTCTTCTTGACGCCTTTCGAGGTCTCTTCCTCGCCGGTGGCGGCAAAGACGATGACGAAATCGGCGACATCGGCATGCGATATGAAATGCTTGGTGCCGTTGAGGATGAAATCATCGCCATCCTGTCGTGCCGCGCATTTCATGCCGCGCATGTCTGAGCCGGCGTCCGGTTCGGTGATGGCGAGAGCGTCGATCCGTTCGCCACGCACCGCCGGCAGGAGATAGCGCTCCCGCTGCTCGCCCTCGCAAGCCATCAGGATGCCGGAGGGGCGGCCGAAGAAAACCGTCAGTGCCATCGAACCGCGGCCGAGCTCGCGCTCGACAAGAGTGAAGGTCAGATGATCGAGGCCGGCGCCGCCGATCTCCTCGGGAAAGCCGCAGGCATAGAAGCCGAGCTCGATGCATTTGCGTTTGATATCCTCGGCAACATCCGGCGGCACGATGCCGGTGCGCTCGACCTCGTTCTCATGCGGATAGATCTCCGTCTCCACGAAGTCCCGGACCGTCTTGACGATCATTTCCTGTTCTTCGCTGAGTCCGAAATTCACGATCGCTTCCTCCTAGCGTTTTTGTCCCACATGGCGGCCGGCTCCCTCCGGCATTGGCAGTGCTGCATGCGCGGCGGCGATCGGCCTTAGTCTCACCAGCACCTCCTCCGGTGCGGCAACAGCCTTGCCCGCCTTGGCATCCACATGCAGGAGCATGTGTTCCGCGGTGGCGATCACATCGCCGCTCGCCGTGTCGTGTAGCCTATGGAAAACATGCAGCCGCTTCTCGTCCGATGCGAGGACCTGGCAGGTCGAATGGATGGCCTGTCCGAGCTTGGCCTCGCCGATATGGCGGATATGGGTTTCCACCGTATAGTAGCTGTGGCCGCGTTCGACATAGTCGAAATCGACGCCGATCAGGCGCAGAAGCGCGTCCGACGTGTCGCCGAATACCTGCAGATAGCGATGCTCGGTCATGTGGCCGTTATAGTCGACCCATGCCGGGCTGACCTTGGTGTCGATCAGGCGCAGCGGCCTTGCCACGTCAGGCGGCGTCTTCTCGCCGCCGCCTGCCGCCCAGAGGCTCTGTTCGAAATCCTTGAGCAGCTTGCCGGCGCCCCAGCCCTTGCCGCCGTGGCCGCCTTTCAGGCTCTGCAGAATGCCGACGAGGTTTTCGTCACGGATGCGCTCCAGCTCGCGGATCGACAATCCGTTCGCCTGCTCGTCCGACTGCTGGCCGATCTTCTCGACGAGGGCGTCGTCGAGATCGACGACATCCATCAGCTTGGTCCAGTTCCATTGCAGGGCCGGGCCGAACTGCGCGAGGAAGTGCCGCATGCCGGCTTCGCCGCCGGCGATGCGATAAGTCTGGAACAGGCCCATCTGCGCCCAGCGCAGGCCGAAGGAGTAACGGATGACGTCGTCCAGCGTCTCGACGGTGCAGATATCGTCCTTGATCAGCCAGAGCGCCTCGCGCCACAGAGCTTCCAACAGGCGGTCGCCGACGAAAGCCTCGATCTCCTTGGCGATATGCACACCCTTCATGCCGATCGGCGGCAGCCTGTCCATCGCGGCCTGGATCGTCGCAGCACTCGTCTTTTCGCCGCCGACGATCTCGACCAGCGGCAGCAGATAGACCGGATTATACGGATGGGCGACGAAGAGGCGCTCGGGATGACGCATGTCGCGCTGCAGATCGGTCGGCAACAGCCCCGAAGTAGAGGAGCCGATCAACGCATCCGGCCGTGCCGCCGCGTCGATCTGCGTCAGCACGTTCCGCTTCAGGTCCAGCCGCTCGGGCACGCTTTCCTGGATCCAGTCGGCACCGGCGACGGCCGCTTCCAGCGTCTCGCGGAACGTCAGTTTGCCGCGCGGCGGAAGAGGGGCGCCCGTCAGCATCGCATAGGCTTTTTCGGCGTTATCAAGCACTTCGCCGACGATGCGGCTTGCCTCGGGATGCGGATCGTAGACATCGACGTCGATGCCGGCCAGCAGAAAGCGGGCGATCCATCCGCCGCCGATGACGCCGCCGCCGATGCAGGCTGCCTTGTTGATCTTGGTCATCGCAGCCTCAGCGCTTCGTCAGTTTCAGCTTCTTGCGGACATCTTCGGGGCCGATGATGCGCGCGCCCATGCCTTCGACCACCTGCACTGCCTTTTCGACGAGCTGTGCGTTCGTGGCGAGCATGCCTTTTCCGGCATAGAGATTGTCTTCGAGGCCGACGCGGACGTTGCCGCCGGCAAGGATAGCAGCCGCAGGGTAGGCCATGGCGTTACGACCGATGGAAAAGGCCGAGAAGGTCCAGCTGGTGGGAACGTTGTTGACCATCGCCATGAAGGTGTTGAGGTCGTCGGGCGCCCCCCAAGGGATGCCCATGCAGAGCTGGATGAGGACCGGGTCCTCAATAAGACCCTCCTCGGCAAGCTGTTTGGCAAACCAGAGATGACCGGTGTCGAAGGCCTCGATCTCGGGGCGCACGCCGAGATCGGTCATCTTCTTCGCCATGGCCCTCAGCATGGAGGGCGTATTGGTCATAACATAGTCGCCGAGGCTGAAGTTCATGGTGCCGCAATCGAGCGTGCAGATTTCGGGCAGGCATTCGGCGACATGGCTGACACGTTCGGCTGCGCCTGCCATATCGGTGCCCTTGGGATTCAGAGGCAGGGGGCTTTCGACATCGCCGAAAATCAGGTCGCCGCCCATGCCGGCAGTCAGGTTCAGCACCACGTCGACGTCCGCCGAGCGGATCCGGTCGGTGACCTCCTTGTAGAGATCGTTGCGGCGGCTGGCAGCGCCGGTTTCCGGATCGCGGACATGGCAGTGAACGATTGCGGCGCCAGCCTTGGCGGCGTCGATTGCCGAATCCGCGATCTGCTTGGGGGTGATCGGAACATGGCTGGATTTCGAAACCGTATCGCCGGAGCCTGTCACGGCACAGGTGATGAAGACATCTCGGTTCATCGCAAGAGGCATTTTGTTCTCCCTCGTATTGAGAGCATTACGCGGCATGCGACATCTTCATGCTTTGCATTATCGGAATCTATCGATACATTATCGGAAATTTGAGATAATGGTTATGCTGACCCCGTCCGATACGCCACTCGACATCGATCTGCTGGTCCTGCCGGAAACGAACCTGATCCTGATCGCTTCGGTGATCGAGCCGCTACGCGGGGCCAATCGCATTTCCGGGGCAGAGATCTATCGTTGGCGCCTGCTGACGCTGGACGGCTCGCCGGTTGAAACAACAAGCCTCATTCCGGTGCCGGCATCCGGCGGTTTCAAGCCGATGTCGGATACGGCGCCGCTCTTCGTGCTTGCCAGCTATAATTGGCGGCGCAGCGCCACGCAGGCGCTGAAGATGCAATTGTCGCAAACCGCGCGCCATCGTTCGATGATCGCGGGCATCGAATCCGGCAGCTGGCTGCTGGCCGAGGCGAGCCTTCTCGACAATGTCTCTGCCGCCGTCCATTGGGAAGATTTCGACGATTTCGCGCTTGCCTATCCGCAGGTGAAGGCCGTCAAGGACCGCTTCGTGATCGACGGCAAGCGTATCACCACGGCCGGCTCTTTGCCGACCGTCGATCTGATGCTCGAAATCATCCGTCGACGGCAGGGCTATTCGCTGGCGCTCGAGGTCAGCCGCCTGTTCATCTATGAGCCGGCTTCCACACAAGGCGCGGCAGAGCTTTCTCCATCGACCGCGGGTCTGCGCATGCGTGATCCGCGGGTCGCACAGGCCATCCGCCTGATGGAAGACCATATCGAGCAGCCGTTGGTTCTGGCGCGCCTGGCCCGCCGCGTCGGCATCAGCGCACGCCATCTGCAGGCGCTTTTCCAGGACAGCATCGGCGCGCCGCCGCATGTGCACTATCTGGCACTTCGACTAAACGCGGCGCGACGCAAAGTGATCGAGACGAAGGATTCCTTTGCCGAGATCGCGGCAGCAACCGGCTTCAATTCGGCCTCGGCATTCTCCCGCAGCTACAGGGCGAGCTTTTCCGAAAGCCCATCCGGTACGCGCCGCAGGCTGCGCGGCCGTATCACGGCTGCGGCAGAGCCGACATAGGCTGAAAGGCTTCGCGCACCCTCTCGGCAAGCTCCTGGATTGCCTCGCTCGAATGATAGGGATTGCGGCGAAGCACGACGCGCGAGGAATCGACGGGAGGAAAGCCGTCTTCGCTCGTCAGCTCCCTGCATCCATGCGGAATATTGCTGCGCGACAGCGTCGAAACGGCAAGGCCGGCCAAGACGGCATTCTTCAGGCCCGAACTCGTGTCGGCGACGAAGGCGATGCGATAGCGCAGCCCCGTTTGCTCTAGGGATCGCAGAGCGAAATCGCGACACCACGTCGAATTCCGGTAGACTGCAATTGGCAGCGGTGTCGCTTCGTGCAGGCGATGTACCAGTGAGGTTACCCAGACGGTGGGATCGATGCAGAGAATTTCGCCCGTCGTCTGATTGCTCCAGTCGAAGACGACAGCCAGATCAAGTTCGTCCTTCTCCAGGGCTGCAAGGTTTCGGGCGGTATAGTCGCAGGAAACGGTCACTTCGACAGCCGGATGTCTGACGGCAAAGGCGGCAAGTGCCGCAGGCAGAATGGTCTGGCTATACTCTTCCGGAATTCCGATCCGCACTGGTCCATCAAGTGGCTTGGTGCGGATGGTCGCGGCCGCTTCGTTCAGAAGCTCGATGACCCTCTGGGCATAGGGAAGCAGCTGATTGCCCGCTCGGGTCAGGACCGCTCCTCGCGCATTTCTGTCAAACAACGTTTCGCCGATCGTTTCCTCCAGGCGCTTGATCTGAGCGCTGACGGCCGATTGCGTGCGGCCGATACGCTGCGCGGCCACGGAAAAATTCGATGTCTCGCTGATGACGAGGAAGGTTCGGAGCAAATCGCTTTCGATAGGGTCGTGCATCGGAGATCACAAATATTTCTGATAGCTACTATCTCTACTATTCGTTTGCCTGATGTCAAATATCGGCGCACACAGGAGGCGTTCCTTCGGTTTCCTTTCTGAGTCCATTACATGACATTCCAGTTCCCGACCCGCTCCGCTTTTGCCAGCGATTATGAGAGGGGCGTTGTACTCGTGGCTACGGCAATGCTTGCGTGGAGCTGCAGCGGCATCTACGCACGCCTTCTCACCACGGACATTTGGACGGCGATCGCCTGGCGATCGTTGTTTGGCGGCCTGTTCCTGCTGATTCCCAGCTTTTTCCTCGAAGGTGGGTTTTCACGGCGCCAATGGGCCTCGATCTTTCATCCGGCCGGCCTGGCGATGCTCGCCTGCCAGATGATAAGTCAGGCCTGCTTCATCGGCGCGCTTTACATGACCACGGTCGCAAATGTGACCATGATCTATGCGACGGCGCCATTTATCGCCGCGTTTCTCAGCTGGATCATGCTGAAGGAGCGCGTGGCGAAGCGGACGTTGATTGCCGGCGGCGTCTGCCTGATCGGTGTTGCCGTCATCGTCGCCTCCTCGATCGGTGGCGGTACCGGTGTCGGCGATCTGCTGGCGCTCGGCATGACAATCACTTTCGCCCTTATCATCGTCATCCCGCGCATGGATCGCAGCATTCCGATCCTGCCGTCGAGCGTTGTCGGCGGGCTCCTGACATTCTTGATCTTCGTGCCTTTCGCCTCGACAAGCTCGCTGGACGTTTATAACTGGCTTTTGCTGGCCGCCTTCGGGGCGACGAATTTCGCACTCGCCTTCGTCCTCTTCCTTTTCGGGTCTAGGCGTATGCCCGCGGCCGATGCGGCCCTCATCAGTTCGATGGAGATCGTGCTGACCCCTTTCTGGGTCTGGCTTTTCTTCTCCGAGACGCCGCCCGTTGCCACATTCATCGGCGGGGCGATCATCTTCGCGACGATCGTCTGGCACACGGCTGTCGATCTGCGACATGGGCGCCGTGCTCGTGTGCCCGCCGAATAGGCTATAGCCATCGGCCCTCGTCTCGGCAAAGATAGCAGCTTGAGCCTCGATTTCACAAAAGCGATGAAAGTGATATGACCTCCAACGATCCCTTGCTCCGGCCCTATCAACTCAAGCACCTCACGCTGAAGAACCGCATCATGTCGACGGCGCATGAGCCGGCTTATTCGGAAGACGGGATGCCGACGGATCGATACAGGCTCTATCATCGGGAGAAAGCAAAGGGCGGCATCGCGCTGACCATGACGGCGGGTTCCGCAGTCGTCTCGCCGGATTCGCCGCCGGCATTCGGCAATCTCCATGCTTATCGCGACGAGATCGTTCCATGGCTGAAGAAGCTTGCCGACGACTGTCATGAATTCGGTGCGGCCGTGATGATCCAGTTGACCCATCTCGGTCGCCGCACCGGTTGGAACAAGGGAGACTGGCTGCCGGTGCTGGCGCCGTCGCCGATCCGCGAGCCGGCGCATCGCGCCTTTCCAAAGGCTGCCGAAGACTGGGATATTGAGCGGATCATCGCCGATTTCGCCGCCGCCGCCCAGCGCATGCAGGCTGCCGGCCTCGATGGCATCGAGATCGAGGCCTACGGCCATCTGACCGACGGCTTCTGGTCGCCGGCGACGAACAGGCGCGAGGACGAGTTCGGCGGTTCGCTTGAAAACCGCATGCGCTTTTCGATGATGATGACCAAGGCGATCCGCAAGGCGGTCGGACAGGATTTCATCGTCGGTATCCGGCTTGTGGCCGATGAGGATTGGGAGAAGGGACTGTCACGGGAGGAGGGCGTCGAGATCGCGCGGCGTCTCGCCACCTCCGGCAACATCGATTTTCTCAACATCATTCGCGGGCATATCGACAGCGACGCAGCGCTCAACAACGTCATCCCTATCCAGGGAATGGCGTCGGCGCCGCATCTGGATTTTGCCGGCGAGGTGAGGGCGGCGACCAAGTTCCCGGTCTTTCACGCTGCCCGCATCGGCGATGTCGCGACGGCCCGCCATGCAATTGCGGAGGGCAAGCTCGATATGGTCGGCATGACACGCGCCCATATTGCCGACCCGCATATCGTCAACAAGGTGATGTCGGGGCAGGAAGCCCGCATCCGCCCTTGCGTCGGCGCGACCTACTGTCTCGATCGCATCTATGAAGGCGGCGAAGCGCTCTGTATTCACAATGCGGCGACCGGCCGCGAGGCCGAGATGCCGCATCAGATCGAACGGGCAGCGGTGTCGCGGAAGGCCGTTGTCATCGGTGCCGGCCCAGCCGGTCTGGAGGCGGCTCGTGTCCTCGCCGAGCGCGGCCATACGGTTGATGTACTCGAAGCAAGCGGGAAGGCCGGCGGTCAGGTCAATCTCCTCACCCGCAATCCGCGCCGCAAGGAGATGATCGGGATCATCGATTGGCGGCTGTCCGAATTGGAGCGGCTCGGCGTCACGATCCATTACGACGTCTATGCCGGGGCGGATGAGGTGATGGCATTCGAGCCCGATCTCGTCGTCGTGGCGACAGGTGGCATTGCACAGTCGCCCGAACTCGACGGTGGCGATGGCCTTGTCACGTCTTCATGGGACATTCTGGCCGGCGCCGTGAAGCCCGAGGGGCAGGTCCTGCTCTACGACGACAATGGCGGGCATCCGGGCATGTCGGCCGCCGAGGTCATCGCCAATAGCGGCGCCGAACTGGAGCTTGTCTCGCCAGAGCGTTTCTTCGCGCCGGAAATGGGCGGCATGAACCATGTGCCCTATGCGAAGACCTTCGCCGAGAAAAATGTCCGGGTCACCATCAATACGCGGCTGAAATCGGTGCGCCGCGACGGCAATGCGCTGGTTGCGGTTCTGGGGTCCGATTTTTCCGAACAGACGCTGTGGGAGCGCCGTGTTTCCCAGGTCGTGGTCGAGCATGGCACCGTCGCCAATGACGAACTTTACCTTGAGCTGAAGCCGCTGTCGCGCAACCTCGGCGCAATCGACTATCCGGCCTTGATTGCGCGTCGTGCGCCGCTGCCGGCGAAAAACGAAGCGGGTGCATTCGACCTGATCCGTATCGGCGATGCGATCGCGAGCCGCAATATCCATGCCGCCATTTATGATGCGCTGCGCTATTGCTCGCTGCTGTGAGGCGGCGAGGCCACCGATCCGCGCTTGATCAGGCTCGTTTTGACGGCAGTGCGCTCGACCGGCATATCCCTGCCGTTCAGTCTTGAAATCAGCCTTTCGGCTGCCTTCTTGCCCATCTCGTAGACCGGCTGGTCGACGACGGTGATTGGCGGCGTGGTGACGGTCGTCCAATCGGCATCCAGGAAGGAAATCATCGAGATATCGGCGGGTATGGACAGTCCGAGGGCTTGCAGCGACTTGAATACCCTGAGGCCGACGAGACTGTCGGATGCGACGAGCGCGGTCGGCACCGGCATTTCTTGCAACAGGTGTTTGACGACTGCATCCGTACGCGCCTGATCGGTGGCGCCGAGCCGCACATAGCGCTGCGGGTCTTCAATTCCCGCGGCAGCCTGCGCTTTCAGCACCCCTTCCACGCGCTCGCGCACTGCGGAGTTGGAAAGTTCGCGGCTGTCGGTAAGCCGCTCGTCAGCGGCGTCCATGGCCGATATATAAGCGATATGGCGATGCCCGGCGTCGAGCAGGTAGCGTGTGGCGGTGGCGGCCGCGTCGAAGTCATCGCCGGTCACGGAGTCGACGCCAAGCTCCGGAATGCTTCGGTCAAACAGCACAAGCGGCACTCCGACGCGGCGTATGTCCCGCAGGTGTTCCATTCGGTCGCATCGCGCCGGCGTGACGATGAGGCCATCGACGCGCTTGCCGATCAGCAGATCCACCGCCGATTTCTCCGCCTCCAGCTCTTCTCCGGAATTTGCGATGATGACATTGAAGCCGGCCATTCGGGCGACGTCGCTGATGCCGCGCACGGCGAGGCTGAAGAAGGCGTTCTCGATATCGCCGACGACCACGCCGATGATGCCGGATTTGCCCGTCGTCATGCTGCGGGCGAGTTCGTTGGGGCGATACTCAAGCGCTGCGGCCGCCGCCGTCACCTGCGCGCGAATCTTGTCGCTGACTACGCCGTAGCCGCCCAGAACACGCGCTGCGGTGGCCTTCGAGACCTTCGCCGCCCTGGCGACATCGGCGACGGTAACGGAGCGTTTCGAAGCAAGCGGTTCTTCCATGGGATGACGACTACAAGAGTTGTTGACGGGAGGTCAATCTCAAGTTAACAAATATCTGGTGAGACCGGTCTCTTTATATTTGAGACCGGTCTCTTGTCCAGATATCCCTTTTGATAGTCGATCAGGGATGTGGGCGGAGCATGCATGAATGCCGATAAGAGCATCCTTTCAGAGCGGAGAACGAACATGAAAATATCTGGCATCTTCTCAGCCATCGCGGCGCCCTTGCGCGCGGGCGTGCTGGCCTATCTCGTCGCGGCAAGCGTCGGCCCGGCTGTCGCGGCCGACAATCCCTATAATCTCATCGATCCGAACGTCATCAGCGTCGGCACCATGGGCGACTCCAAGCCCTATGCCTTTACCACGGCCGACGGTCAGTTCAGCGGCTTCGATATCGAACTGTTCCTCAACGTCGTCTCGCGCATGGGCTTTCCGAAGGACAAGGTGACCTTCACCGGTCAGGAGTTTTCGGCCCTGCTGCCATCGGTTGCCAATGAGCGTTTCGACGTCGCCGTCGCGGCGATCGGAACCACCGAGGCACGCAAGAAGACGGTGGATTTCTCCGACGGTTACCTCGCCGGCTATCTTTCGGTTCTGACCTCCGACGCCGCGATCAAGGACGCCGACGGCCTCAAGGGCAAGCGCCTCGGCGTCGTGCAGGGCACCTTGCAGGAGATCTATGCAACGAAGAATTTTACCGGAACGGACCTGGTCAAGTTCCCGGACAATAATTCGGCGGTCGCGGCACTCAACAACGGCACCGTCGCTGCGCATTTCCTCGATTATGAAGCCGCCAAGCAATATGGCGAACGCTATCCCGCGCTGAAGATCGCCGTGAACATTCCGTCCTTCGACGCGCCGGCAGGTTTCGTCGTCAAGAAGGGCAATGATGCCTTCCGTGTGGCGCTCAACAAGGGGCTGCATGACGCGATGCAGGACGGCACCTGGAAGACGCTTTACGAAAAGTGGTTCCCGGGTTCGCCGATGCCGGACCAGTATCTTCCCAAGAAGTAAGGCCGCGCTCCGCCCGGCCTGCCGGGCGGAGCATCCGCCTGCTCTCGAGAATTTCATGGGGAATTGAATGGACTGGCTAGAAAATCTCCGCCGCAGCTTCCTTGATTGGGATGCGATGGCGGAAGTCCTGCCGAGCATGATCACCGTCGGTTTGAAGAACACGCTGATCCTGGCGGCGGCCTCCACAGTGCTCGGAGTCGTCATCGGGATGGTGCTGGCGGTGATGGGCATCTCGCAATCGCGATGGCTGCGCCTGCCGGCGCGCATTTATACAGACATCTTTCGCGGCCTGCCGGCAATCGTGACGATCCTGATCATCGGTCAGGGCTTCGCACGCATGGGCCGCGCCCTCTTCGGCCCATCGCCATTTCCGTTAGGGATCATCGCGCTCAGCCTGATTGCAGGCGCCTATATCGGCGAGATTTTCCGTTCCGGCATTCAAAGCGTCGAACGCGGCCAGATGGAGGCCTGCCGAGCGCTCAGCATGAGCTACGGGCAAGGGATGCGGCTGATCATCATTCCGCAGGGCGTGCGGCGCGTCCTGCCGGCCCTCGTCAACCAGTTCATCGGCAACGTTAAGGATTCGAGCCTGGTCTACTTTCTTGGGCTATTGGCGGCGGAGCGCGAGATCTTCCGCGTCGGCCAGGACCAGGCAGTCGTGACCGGAAATCTCTCGCCGCTGCTACTTGCAGGCGTCTTCTATTTGGTGATCACCGTCCCGCTCACCCATCTTGTCAACTATATCGATGCGCGTTTGCGCCTCGGGCGGCAGGGTCAGGGCTCGGGTGCCGCCAGCGGGCTTGTCGAAGTCACTGAACTGGCGGCAGCGTCGGGTACGCAGCCCGCAAACGGTGCCGGTGCGGCGCGTTTCACGGGGGGAGCCGTCAAGGTCAGCGATCTCAGCATGTCCTATGGCGATCTCGATGTCTTGAAGGGCGTCGACCTCGATATCGCCAAGGGCACGGTGACTTGCATTATCGGCCCGTCGGGCTCCGGCAAATCGACACTGCTGCGATGCCTTAACAGGCTTGTCGAACCCAAGGGGGGCAACATCCTGCTGGACGGCGAAAGCATCCTGGCGATGAAGCCGGAAAGCCTGCGTCGTCGCGTCGGCATGGTGTTCCAGCATTTCAATCTGTTTCCCGATCATACCGCGCTTGAAAACGTCATGCTGTCGCTGACCAAGATCAAGAGGATGCCGAAAGGCGAGGCACGTCGGATCGCCGAGATGCGTCTCACGGAGGTCGGTCTCGCCGGACGCAAGGATCACCGGCCGGCGAGCCTATCTGGCGGCCAGCAGCAGCGCGTTGCGATCGCTCGCGCACTCGCCATGGATCCCGAGGTTATTCTCTTCGATGAGGTCACGAGCGCGCTCGATCCGGAACTGGTCAAGGGCGTTCTCGATCTGATGGCCAATCTCGGACGTCAGGGCATGACGATGGCTGTCGTCACGCACGAGATGGGATTTGCCCGCAAGGTCGCCGATCAGGTCGTGTTCATGGACGAGGGCCGCATCGTCGAGGCAGGCCCGCCTGGGCAGATCTTCGACAATCCCCGAAGCGAGCGGCTGAAGCGCTTCCTCGCCGAGGTTCTCTGACAAGCAGGGCTGGCGAGAATTTCGGCAGCCTTTCGATCGCAACATCCATTGTAGACAAGGTTACTCAACATGCATGCTCCCACTCGTCCTTCGAAAGTCATTGTCGTCGGCGGCGGTATCTTCGGGGTTTCAACAGCGGTTCATCTTGCGCGGCTCGGTATTCGCACGACCATCATCAACGACGGCCCGCTGGCAAACGGTGCATCAGGCCGCTCGCTTGCCTGGCTCAACTCGTCGCGTCGTCGCTCCGACGCCTATCATCGGCTGCGTCTTGCCGGTATCGATCGCTATCGCACGCTTTCTGCCAAATATCCGGATGCCGCATGGCTGCGCTTCGACGGCGGCCTGACCTGGGATGCCGACGATGCCGGTAACGAGATCGCCGCGGTCTTCGACTATGAGCGTGACCTTGGCTATCACGCGCAATTGCTTGCCCCCGAAAACATCGCCGGGACGACGCCGGGCGTCGATGCGCGCTCGGTGACACCGCAGGGCGCAATCTTCAATCCGGGCGAGGGTTGGGTCGATCTGCCGTTGCTGATCGGCGTTCTCGCCGAGGAATTTGTGGCGCTGGGCGGCGAAATCGTCACCGATGCCGGTCGCGCGACGATCGACGTCGAGGACGGCCGTGTCCGCGGTGTCACCACATCGAACGGAACCCGCTGGCAGGCCGATGCGGTGCTGCTTGCTGCAGGCGGCGCGGTGCCGGCGATCGTCGCGGAGGCCGGCCAGCATATCGGCGATGGGACGCCGATTGCGCTTCTGGTCAGGACGAAGCCGATCGATCACGCGCTGAAGGCCGTGCTCAATACGCCCCGCGTTGCCATCCGGCCCACGCCGGATGGTGCTTTCGCGCTGGATTCTGCATGGTCCGAGGAGGAAGTCATCGTGAATGCGGACGGCAGTTACGACATCAAGTTCTCGACGCTCGAAGGTCTGCTGCAGGAAGCCTCCAAGGTGCTGGAGGGCAATCCTAAGCTCGAAATCGGCGATTACGGCGTCGGCCCCAAGCCCATTCCCGGCGACGGCGAGCCGGTCTTCGGAGAGCTGCAGGCGCTGCCGGGCTATTTCGTCGCCTTCAGCCATAGCGGCGCGACCCTCGGCCTGATTGCCGGCGAGTTGCTTGCCGACGAGATCGCGACCGGCAAGCGCCACCCGCTTCTGGCCGATTTCCGGCCGGAGCGTTTTTCCAGATAGCCCGGCCGCATTCTCTGGCATCAGCGCAAGCTGCCGAGCACACTCGATCCCGTCGCCAGATTGTCGACGAACACGGTCATGGCGTAGCATGCGACGAGCAAGTCCATCAGATATCCGATCAGCGGTCTACAGGCTGCCGCTGATTGGCTCGCTTTGTGGCGAGACGGACGGCTTTCAGCGGCCCGAAGGGACGTGTCTTGAAAAGATCTCGCCGAAAATGCCGGCAATGTCAGCAGATTGAAGATTATGAACTGACGGGGGCCGGCCCCGATGAGGCTGAAGGCGGCATTGCAGGCAAGACAGCTGACCCATAGATGCAGAGGCGTCTGGTGAGAAAGCGGCGCGTACCCATCAGCGTGCCGCGCACGCCTGTGGCACAGCTTGATTCCTCATCGCGGTTCTCTCGCAAAGCAGGCCCTTTTTGTTTCCATCTCGATGAGCGTAGGAAACCAGCCTTCCGGGATCGCGTGTGTGTGGTTATGTTGCGGCATATTTTTAAAATTTGCCGCGTAATTTTTCGCGGACAAACACCGCTTTTCAGGGCAGCCACTGTCCTGCAACAAAATGTAACAACTTATAATACCGCGTTACATCCGAATCGGTATATTCGCCTCAGCTTGAACGAGAGGCCGCCCGATGCTTTCAGACTATTCGTCGTCCCAGTCCCAAACCGATGTGCTGATCTGTCTGGATAATCAGCAGGTTGCTTCCCGCATCGGTTCTGTTCTGTCGGAGCAGGGGCTGACGGTGGCGTCCATGCCGGCGACCGGTATCCAGGAATGGTTCGAGCCGAACGGTTGTCAGCTGGTGATCACGCATACGGCAATGATCGGCGAGGTGCGAACCAGATTGAAATTGCCCGTCGTCAATCTCGAAGCCTTCATATTCGATCGCCCCGAACATGTTGCCGAGGGCGCTGCGCGGCAATTCGACGGCGATGCGTTCATCAAACGGGTCTTCCTGGTCATGAGCGACGCCCGCAAGCGCACGTCGCGATGATGCGCGCGCAGTGGCCCAGATAGTTCACAAGCGCTGCTGGGTGACCTTGTCGAAGAAGTGAAGGTTCGGCGACTTCAGGGAAATCTGCACGACTTGGCCGGGCGTAAGCTCGGCGCGTTCCCTCATCACCCACGTGATTTCCCTGCCTTCCAGCTCAAGCGCGACATGGGTCTCGGAACCGGTCGGCTCGATCACGCTCACGGTCGCGGCGATGCCCTCATCGCTCGCAAAGGCTATGTCTTCCGGACGGATGCCGAGGATGATGTCTCGGGCGTCTGCCTGGGCCGGGACGTGCGCCAGCGGGATGCGGGTTCCGGACGGCAGGGTGAGCGCCGGCGTCGCGCCGCCGGTGATCCGGCCTTCGAGGAAGTTCATCGCCGGCGAGCCGAGAAAACCCGCGACAAAAACATTTTTCGGACGATCGTAAAGCTCCAGCGGCGAGCCGACCTGTTCCACCTTGCCGCCTTGCAGCACGACGATCTTGTCGGCCATGGTCATCGCTTCGATCTGGTCGTGCGTGACATAGACGATCGTTGTCTTCAGGCGTTGATGCAGGGCCTTGATCTCGGCGCGCATCTTCACGCGCAGCTTGGCATCGAGATTGGAGAGCGGTTCGTCGAAGAGGAAGACCTTCGGATCGCGCACGATGGCGCGGCCCATGGCGACGCGCTGGCGCTGACCGCCGGAAAGATGTGCCGGCTTGCGACCCAGCAGCGGCTGCAACCCGAGGATATTCGCGGCCTCGCCGACCTTCCGGTCGATCTCGGCGCGCTTGGCGCCGGCAAGCTGCAGCGCAAAGCCCATGTTCTCCGCGACCGTCATCTGCGGGTAGAGCGCGTAGTTCTGGAACACCATGGCGATGTCGCGATCCTTCGGCGGCAGGTCGTTGACGACCCGTCCGCCGATCGAGATCTCGCCGCCGGTAATATCTTCGAGTCCCGCGATCATGCGCAGCAGCGTCGACTTGCCACAGCCCGACGGCCCGACAAGAATGACGAATTCGCCGTCCGAGATTTCGACATCGACGCCATGGATGATATTGACGGCGCCGTAGGACTTCCTGACGTTCTTGATGGTCAATCCGGACATGAAATTCTTCCCTTGGATCAATGCTTCTTCCGGATACGCAGCGCCTGACAAGGCTTGCCCGGTAATTCCACGCCGAAAGCCGCATCCGCCTTGCCGCCGCGCACGATCGCGCCGTGCCGTGTCGGGTGAGGGATCGGCGCCTCCACCTTCTTGGCCGGCCTGATCGTCATTTCCCATGTGTCGATGATGTCGACGTCATAGTCCGTGCCGTCCTTCGGCAGGCCCGTCGACCAGATGATCGGCTGGTGTTCACCGAGATAGATGTAGCTGACATCGCCATCACGAGCGCCGGAGACGCGCGTCCATGGCCATTCGCCGGCACCCGCCATCGGCTCGAGGCCGTTGACGACGTCCTGTTCCAGCAGCTCGCGCAGGAAGCCGATGCGCTTCCATGCCTCGCCGCGAAGCTCGCCGCCCTTGGCCCACCAGATGAGGTCTTCCGGATGCGAATAGGTTTCGCCGTGGCCGGCATAGCCGCCGCGTGTCATGGTGATCCAGAAGCGATGGACCAGTTCCTGCGCGGTCAGATTGCCCCAGGACTGGATGATGTTGCCTTCATACTCCGGCTCGTCGTTGACGACGGGCTTGCCGTAGGCGTCGCGCCATTCCTGGGTCCGCTTCACATCCCAGTTCTGGATGCAGGTATGCGTGACCCAAGGCTTGCGATGATCGAAATTCATCGTCTGCTCGCCGTTGTGGATAGATTTCAGGTGACCGTAGGGATCGTTCTCTTCGAGAATGTGGAAGTAGCGGTCCCACTGCGACATCGGCTTGGTGTCGAGAAGGAAATCATATTCGTTGGCAAGCGCCCACCAGACATTCCGATAGGCGGCAAGACGGGCGGCGAGATAGGCGACGTAGCGGAAATCCTGCTCGGCCGACATGTCGGCATAGCCCCAGCGGTCATAGGGATGGAACATGATGATGTCGGCTTCGATGCCGAGATCGCACAGGGCTCCGACTTGCTTTTCGAAATGGCGGAAGAGGACCGGGTTAGGCCTGTCGAAATCTTCTTTGCCATCAGTACCCTTTTCGAAGCAGGGGTAAAGCGGTTCGTTGACGTTGTAGGGATAGTCCTTGGGGAACACACCCATGCGGATCTTGTTGAAACGGGCCTGCTTCAAGGTCTCGAGCGTTTGCGCCTGCATGTCGAGCGGCTGGTGCGTCCAGGCATAGCAGGTGGTACCGAAGGACAGGAAAGGCTTGCCGTCGGCATAGGCGAAATGGAATTTGTTGCGCACGCGCACCGGGCCATGATTGCCCTCCGAAGGCTTGGTGGCGACGAACGAGCCGGTCTTGCCATCGAGTTCTGTACTCTTCGAACGCGTGCGGAACGACCATTCGCCTTCATTGTCCGGCATGAAGCGAACGCGATAGACGCCGTCGCCGTCATAGAAGCCCGGCACGCGGATCTCGCGGCTGTGCTGGCTGAAGACGGCATCGAATGCCACATCGAGATAGGGATTGCCGCCCGAAGGGCCGTTGAAGGCCGCCTCGAAGACACCCCATTTTTCGACGGACGCGTTGGACATGATGTTCTCCTCGATATGTATGGATGATTTGACCGTTCAGCCCTTGACCGCGCCGGAGGTGAGCCCGGAGACGAAGTAGCGCTGGAAGATCAGATAAACGATGGTTGCCGGCAGCACGGTCATGACGATTGCCGCGTTCAACTGCCCGTAATCGTTGGAGAACTGCCCCTGGAAGGACATGAGCCCGAGCGGCAGCGTCCACATGTGCTGGTCCTGCAGCAGCACCAGCGCCATGGCGAATTCATTCCATGTCGAGACGAAATCCAGGATCAGCAGGGCCGCGAGCACTGGCAGGCAGACCGGCAGAAATATCCGGCGGAAAATGGTGAAGTGGCTGGCGCCATCGATCAGTGCGGCCTCGGACAGCTCCTTCGGGATGCCTTTGAAGAAGCCGTGCAGGATGAAGACCTGATAGGGCACGCCAAAGGCGATATAGGGGAGGATGACGCCGGGATAGGTGTCGATCAGGCCAAGCGAATTGACGAGCGTGAACAGCGGCGCCAGCATGACTTGAAAGGGGATCATGGTCCCGAAGACGACGAGAAGCAGCAACAGTTTGCTAAATCGCAAGCGGATCTTGGCGAGAGCATAGGCCGCCATGGCCGACAGGATGAGGCCGAGCGGCACCTTGATGACGGTGATGATGGCGCTGTTGAGGAAGGCGCCGGCGAAATTGCCGCGTCCCCAGGCGTTCGAATAATTCTCGAAGGCAGGATTGGTCGGCGGCATGAAAGCCCCCGTGCTGGTAACCGCTGCTTGCGTCTTCAGCGAGGTGAAGAGGATGAAAATGAAGGGCGCCAGCCAGATCAGCGCGACGACGAGCAGCGTGATCCATAACGCGATCAGGATAGGGTCACGTTTGGGCTTTGCGACAGCAACGGTCTCGAAGCCGTCGGACATGGAGGTCGCCGATGTTGCCGTCATTGCTCGGCCTCCTCATGCTTTTGCGTCCAGCGCAGATAGGGGATGACGACGGCGATGGTGATCAGCAGCAGGACGACGGAGATCGCAGCGCCGCGGCCAAAATCGAAGATCTGCATCGCCTGCGTGAAAGCCCAGAGCGCCAGCATCTGTGTAGATTGCGCCGGTCCACCGCCGGTCAGGCCATAAACGATGTCGAAAGCCTTGAGCGATGAGATTACGGACAGCACCAGCACGATGGTGATCGTCGTGCGAAGTGCGGGAAGCGTGACGTATCTGAAGATGTTCCAACGACCTGCGCCGTCGATGCGTGCAGCTTCGACCAGCGTCTGCGAGACGTTCTGCAGGCCGGCGAGAAACAGGACCATGGAGAAACCGACCGACTGCCAGAGATAAGCGACGAAGACGGAGTAGAGCGCAACGCTCTTGTCTCCGAGCCAGTCCTGTATCCAGCTCTGCAGCCCCAACGAGGTCAGGATCTCGGTGAAGAGGCCGAAGAACGGATCATACATCCACTTCCACATGGTCGCGACCGCGATCGGCGCGATGATGACGGGCAAATAGAAGATGGCGCGAAATGTGTTGCGGGCGAAGAGCTTCTGGTTGAGGCTGAGCGCCAGCAGAAGCCCCACCATCGGCGGGAAGATCACGCACATGATCGTCCAGATAACCGTGTTCCTGAAGGCGACCCAGAAGACGGGATCCTGCGTGAAGATATATTGATAATTTGCAAGACCGACGAAGGGGCGTTGCGGGGCAAGCCCGTTCCACTTCTGGAAGCTCAGAACCACCACGTTCAGCATCGGATACAGTGCGAAGATCACATAGATCAGCATGGCCGGAGCGAGCAGGATCAGCGCCTGGACGCGGGGATCATGGGTTCGGTTTCGGAGTGACATTCTGATTGCTCCCGGCGACGGCTGGCGCATGGCACGAAGGTGAGGGAAGCCGTCCGCCGCGATCGGTGATCGGGGCGGCGGCCTCCCTCGAAGATTAGGTGCGGCCCGAGATGAAGGTCTGCAGCTGCTTGGCCGCATCCGCCGGCTTGATGTTGCCGGCCGCGACATCGTTGATCACCCGGAAATACTCCGTCGTGACATCGAGCGGGAAGGCCTGGTCGCCGTTCATGTAGACCTTGCCGTAGGTCTTGAAGATATCTAGCCATTTTGCTTCGAGCGGCTTTTGGTTGGCATACTGAACGTTCTTGTTGACCGAGATCGAGCTGACCTGCCCGACGAGATCCTGCTGGACCTTGGTCGACAGGAAGTAGTCGAGGAACTTGGCGGCAAGGTCCGGGCTTTTGCTTTTGGTGCTGACGTAGTTGTATTCGGCAAAGCCGTAGAGCCGGTTGGTGTTCGTCGGGAACGGCACGACGCCGTAATCGTCGAGATTGACGCCGCTGCCGCTCAGCTGGCTGACAAGCCAGTCGCCTTCCAGCATCATCGCGGCGCGGCCGGCGACAAACAGCGTGTAAGACTGCTGGTTGCTGATCCCCATGAAGGGTTTCAGCGTATAATCGCTGGTCCATTTGGCGAATTCGGTGAAGGCGTCGGTGGCGCAAGGCTCCTTGTTCCAGTCGGTCTTCATGGCCATTAGCGCGTCATGCTTGTCGGCGCCGCATTTGGTTTCGAGCAGTACGTCCATCAGGCGCATCACATGCCAGTTGACGGAGCCGCCGAAGGTGAAGGCAGGAATTCCGGCAGCCTTGAGCTTCTCCGCGTCGGCGAGCAGCTCTTCGTAGGTCTTCGGCTCCTGAGTGATACCGGCCTTTTGGAAGAGCTTCTTGTTGTAGTAGATGGCCTCACCCTTGAAGGTGAAGGGAACGCCATGCTTGCCGCCCGGATAGAGGTCGGCAAAGGCGGCCGCCGAAGGAAGCAGTTCGTCGCTCCACTTGTACTGGGTGTAATATTTGTCCAGCGGCAGCGACAGGCCGGCCTTCACATATTCGCCGCCAAGACCGAGACCGGCCCAGCTGAAATAGATATCCGGACCCTTGCTGGAACCGGCCGCCACGCGAAGGGCGGTCTTGTGTTCATCGACCCCACGCTGGACGATCTGGATATGAGTGCCGGGATTGGCGGCTTCGAAGTCGCTTGCCACCTTCTTGAGGGCGGTGTTGGCGCCGCCATTGTCGAAGTTCAGCGTCCACAGCGTCAGGTCTTCCGCGGCGGCATTGGTCCCCACCAGAGCTGCCGCGGCAATCGTAGCCGCGCCGAACCAACGCGCATATTTCCAACTGATAGCCATCTTCAATCCTCCTCCGAGCTAAGCTGAGGGCGGTTTTGGCAAATAGATATCAGCATGTCAACTGGTATGATGAGCTCATCATCATTATGACGTGAAATGAATATGAAGGCACGCTATGATCACCACCGCCGAAGCGGCTCCAGGATCCATGTGTCCCAAGGCGCGATCGCCAAGCCGGGACGAGCGGCCTTTGGCGGCGATCATCTCCTTGGTTGCGTCGGCTCCCGCTTTCCCAGCCTCCAAGGCGGCGGTCAGGCAAGCGGCAAGCGGCTGGCCTCGGTCACGCGCGGCTCGGCAGGCTATCGCGGCAGGCGCCCATGCGTCGACCATCGTCTTTTCGCCGACCTCCGCCTTGCCTCTGTCCTGAATCCCCTTGGCGAAAGCCGTGAAGATCTCGACCATATCGTCGTCGTTCAGCGATGACTTTCCCTTCGCTGATGCGCCGGCGCGCATCAGCGCGGTTGCGTAGAGCGGTCCGGAAGAGGCGCCGACAGCATTGAGAAAGGATTTGGCGGCCGTGTTGAACACGAGCGTCGGATCGGCCGTCGTTGCATCCAGCCCTGAAACTGCCTTGGCGGCAGCGGCAAATCCGAGTTCCATGGCGATACCATGGTCGGCGTCGCCGATTAAGCCGTCCAGCTCGCACAGGCGATCCTTTTCGCGCGTCATCGCTTCGGCGATGCGGGTAAACAGCGCTTTCAGATCCTCAACCGTCACAGTCGTCATTGCAGGGCCTCACCGGAGCGGAACATGGCGCAATCGCAGGGGTGATCGATCAGTCGCTGGAGTTCGTCATCGAGATGCATCAGCGTGATCGAGGCGCCGGCCATTTCCAGCGAGGTGCAGTAATTGCCGACCAGCGACAAATGGATGACTAGGCCCGCTTCATCGAGCATCATCTTCACCTTGCGCATCAGGATGTAGAGCTCCATGAGGGGCGTCGAGCCCAGCGAATTGATGAGCACGGCAACGCGGTCGCCGCGGGCGGGCTTCATTTCGTGAAGGATCTTACCAACCAGCTCGCTCGTTACTTCATCCGCCGGCTTCAGCGGGCCGCGCGCAACGCCCGGCTCGCCGTGAATGCCCATGCCGATCTCCATTTCATCGGCCCCGAGTTCGAAATTGGGTTTCCGGGTCTGCGGCAGGGAGCAGGGGGAGAAAGCGCGACACCCATCGTAAAAGTCCGCTCATTGGCCCATCGCGCAACGCGTTCGACCTCGTCGAAGCCATACATCATATCGCAAGCCGCACCTGCCGCCTTGAAGACGAAGACGTTGCCGGCGACACCGCGCCGGCGCTCCTTCTGCTCCGGCGGGGCAGAAGCAATATCATCGGTCGTGACGACGGTGCGTACCTCCACATCATCCATGGCAACCATCTCGGCCGCCATGTCGAAATTCATGACGTCGCCGGCATAGTTGCCATAGAGGAACAGCACGCCGACGCCGCCGTCGACGGCCTTGGCGCATTCGATGATGGGGTCGGGCGGCGGCGAGGCAAAGACGTTGCCGATCGCGGCTGCATCGGCAAGTCCCTTGCCGACGAAACCAAGGAAGCTCGGCTCATGTCCCGAGCCGCCGCCAATGACCATGCCGACCTTGCCGGGCCGCGGCCCATGCTTGGCGACGATCGAACGGGGCGACCCTTCCAGAGCGCGAAGGTGGCGGGGATGGGCTGCCAGAATGCCGGCCAGCATCTCGTCGACGGCGGCCGCACCCTCGTTGATCAGTTTCTTCGTCTTCACGCCGGTCCTCCCAAATCACTGCGATTGTTGGGACTAACATGCGCGTCTGCGGGTTCACGTCAATCCGTCAAAGTCGCCGAAGTGACCGCGTAGGCTCCGAGCGTGAGGGCATCGCTTTTGGGCTGGTCAACGGAACGGAAGGGTCCAAGTTCGATCCGGCGCGGTGCGGGGGTGACGTTGACCAGATGCAGTTGCCGCCGCTCACCGGTTCGCGCGGTGACGAAAGCAAGCACTGAGGTCGGCTCGGACGATATGCATTCGCGCCATTGGCTGCCGGCAAGGCGGGCCAGCGTCGCGACCGAGTTGAAGATCGGGCGGGTGGCGCCGGCCGGGGACGGTTCGCTCTTGCCGGCGATGAGGCCGAAAGGTCCGGTCAGTGCGGAGAGCGTCAGGCATTCCAATCCGACATCGAGCACGCGGGCGGCATAGCCGAAAGCGAAGGCTTCGCCGAAACGGGCGCTGTGCCGGGGATCGGTGTTGGCCATGGCGATGCGTCCGCCATCCGGATTGTCCATCGTGCGGCTGCCATAGGGGTTCTGGCGCATGGGTATGGTCGAAGGGCCGATGCGATAGGGCTTGTTGCCGTAGATGGCGCGCACGGAGCGGGTAATGAACGGCAATGCTTCAAGCGTCTGCATGACGCTGAGATCATCAGCCGCATGCACGATCGGATTGGTGCAATGCGTAATGAAATCGAGCGGACCGGCTGGAACCCGCTTGCGATTGAGCTCGGTGAAATAGCTCAGCATGCCGCCGCCGAGACGCATGCCGGGAAAGGCTGCATGTGCGGCGGCATAGACCTCTTCCAGCGGTGGGCATTCCGGCCATTCGCTGCCCGGTGGTGTCGATTGCCGGTCGACGGAAGGAGAAATGACGATCGCATCGGGATTGAAACCTGCCGCTTGCATCCGGCTCGCGATCTGCGTTGCTTCGGCAAGCGGTGTTTGTCGACAGGGTAATGCAATTTCCAGCGTCGAGCCGCCGGAATGAAGCGCGGCGACGGCAGCGAAGGATTTGAAGGCATCGGCACCATGGCCGGCGTCGGGATCGAAATGGAACAGCAGTTCCTGCGGGCCGATCTCGGCAAGCCTGTCGCGGGCCGCAAGCGTTGCCTTCGCTTCCTGCGGCGTGATGATAAGCCCGATCGGTGGCATGACGCCGCTTCTGCTACCGCTCGAAAGTGTGATGGAGCCATTTTCCGCGGAACGCGATGTTGGAGCGATCGATGGGTGCCCCCTATCGCGGATACTGAGAACGATCCGCTGCCGAATGGGCTCACCCACCGATATGCGATAGGGCCAAGGCAAGGCGAGGGGACGGACATAAGTCTTGTAGGACGCATCCGACCAGTTGCGCTGATCCTCCATTTCAAAGATGTCGCCCTCCATGCGGCATTCTGCCGTCACGCTTGGGGTCACGCGGTGTGTGATCGCGCGCATGTCTTTGAAAGGCTGCCACGGCGCGATGAGATCGGGAAACTGCGTCTCCTCGCTGGGGCCATCGACATGCTCGATCGAAACCGGCATGCCTGCGACGCCGACGATCGGATGGAGAATGCAGAAGCCGCAGCGGTTCGTCGCGAAGCCGGTTCGAGAAAGGGCTTCGGCCTCGAAGATCAGAGGTTCACCCGCCTGAGCGGTGATCCGCACATCAATTGCAAGCTCCGTGTCGCCAGGTCCGGCACAGCGCGCGACATAGCTGACGGCGAAGGCGTCCAGACGCTGATCAATTTGTAGGTCGCTGATAGACGGGGCGTAAGTGCCCCAATCGCGGTCGCGGACAAGATAGGAAACCGCGCGCAGCACTTCAGCGCCGTCGTACTTGATGGTACGCAGATTGCCGTCCTTGAAGTCGACAGCCAGCCTGCCGGCAGTCAGCCGCACCGGCGGCGTGTCCGTCTCGCGCGTTCCATAGAGCTGAAACGGGTCGATCCCGGTCGTCATCGCAGCATTGCCTGGATATCGACGGCGCGACCGCTGGCGGCACTCTCATAGGCCGCCTCGACAAGCGCGAAAGTCTTGAGATTATCGGCCCCGGATGTGGAGGTCTCGCTGCCATCCGCCAGACGGTCGGCCCAGTGCTGCTGGATCGCCAGCACGCTCTCCTGGATGTTGTGCCAGGGGCGCGAAGCCCAGGATAAAAGCCGCGGCGAAGCATCAGAGACGGTCATGCCGTCGGGGCCGTTGACTTCGAGGCGATAGCCTTGCGAAAGCCGGATCGTTCCCTTCGGGCCGTCGAGCTCGATCAGCGTTTCCGGGAAGGGTTCGATTGCGAGCCTGGTAGCATAGCTGACATCGACGATCGATGTCGCACCGCTTTCGTGGTCTAACAGGATGGTCGCGACATCCTCACCCCTAATCTTCGGATTGACCCGCTTCGTGCGGGCTGTGAGCGAAGTGACATCGCCGAGAATGAAGCGGGCGATATCGAGCGTATGGATGCCGAGATCCTCGATGATGAAACGTTCGCCTTCGGCGAGATAGGGTTGGCCGGAAAAGACATCGTAGCCTGAGCGGAAGGAAAAGCGGCCCCAGAAGGGCTCACCGATCGTGCCCGATAGCAGGACGTTCTTCACGGCCTGAATGGGTGTCTGCCAGCGGAAATTCTCATGCACCATGAGGGGAATACCGGCTCGGGAGCAGGCATCGACCATCGCCTTGGCATCATCAAGCGTCTTTGCGAAGGGTTTCTGGCAGATTGCCGGGATCTTGTGCGCGGCTGCCATTTCGACCAGGGTACGGTGGCTCTGCACCGTCGTCGCGATATCGACGAAATCGAAGCCACCGTCGGCAAAGAGCGCGGCCGCATCCGTATAGCGCCGTTCGATGCCGAACTGCTCGCCGACGATCTTCAGTCGCTCCGGATCGCGATCGCAGATCGCAACGATATGGGCACCTTTGACGTCTCGCCATGCGTGCATCTGATTGATTGCGAAGAAGCCGCAACCGATCAACGCGCCCCCGAGCTCTGTCATTTCAGCCAGCCTGTGCCATTCGCATGAATGTCACTCAGTTTCATGGTCTCCTCCCAAATACGAAACAAACACCGTTCCCGACAAGGTGATGAAGGGAGGACTGACGCCCTCCCCAGGATCTCCTCAGGTAATACGCCGGATGCTTTCGGCGATCTCCTGCGGTTCGAAAACCTTCTTCCAGTCGTCGCGCATCAGGGCGGGGATTCCGAACTCGATTGCCTTGTTGCAGGCGTCGGAGAAGACGCCGTCGACTTCCTTGAAGATCACGGCACCGAGAACATTCATATGGCCGAGCAGGAAGTCGCGGGCGGCTTCCGCCGGAACGCCGCGGGAAACACATTCATCCATGGCCTGACGCATGACGACGAGCAGCGAGGCGCAAACCGTCTCGGAAAGGCCCGGCTCCAGCATCGCCATCTGCTCGACGGTCACGCGGTGCGAGCGCATGACGGGTGCCCAGATGACCTTGGCGATTTCCTCGCCGAGCGCATAGGCGGTCTCCGGCCCCTGCATCAGGGCCGAGACGATGTGCTGCTTGGCAAACAGGCCACCGAAATGGTCCTTCTTGGCCTGCATGTCCGTCTCGTCGTTGAAGATCGGCGGGTGGCATGGATGGGTGACGAAATAAGTGAGATCCTCGCGCTGCGGCAGATGGCCTGCAAAGGGGGCGGCGGCGTCGAGAGCGACGACCATCGTTCCTGGCTTGAGCTTGTCGACGATGCCGGCGGCGACCTTGCCGATCGCCGTATCCGGAACGGCAAGAATGACCACATCGGCGCCGTCGAGTGCTGCGTCCGCCGGTACGCAATCGATGGCAAGGTCATTCTTCAGCCGCGCTTTGCCGGCGTCGCCGACCTCGACGTGGCGCACGTCGAAACGCGAGCCTTTCAGATTCTTGGCGAGCCGGTAG
>NZ_FMAF01000042.1 GCF_900094565.1 Martinezella lusitana | reverse complement strand
CTTAGCGACTGGGATCTTCGGCCCTTCTGAAGGTAGTGACGTGAAGATAGTCGTTATCGCTTCATCACCGAAATCCGCGACGACCTCAGATGCGACTACCTCCATACGTTCTCGATCTTCATCATTGAAGTCCGAGTCAACCAAGAATTCGAGGACAATCTCGTTGCCATTCCAGCCGCACGTAACAGCGGCTAGCGCCGACGATACTGCCCCAAGCAACGCGTGTTGCACACTAAGTCGAAGTCTTATTTCTCGATCAAGTGTGGACATCAAAAACCTCCGCCATGGAGCGATCTTATCGCACTATCACCACGGACTTTGTCAACAGGGCCTAGCGATTTGACGGCGCCGGAGTTGATCGTGCTGCACTAGAGCTCCGTGGTCCCGGCGACAACTGATCCATCCGGAAGACCTACGGCAGTCTGAGGACCTGCAAGAACTCCCGCTTGCTTGGTTTGCCCGCGCGGGCCTCCGGCAGGCGGCGGATCGTGGCAAAGCATTCCGGCAGGCCATAGCCCCGAAGCGGCGTTGCTAACCGAGCCCGACGATGAGGTCTTGCCGAAACCCGCGATGGATCGTGTCATTTTCGAAATATGACATCGTTTGGCTGATACAGCGACGATCCTATAGCCGCGTCCAAGTCTGGGATTTGCACAGCACGTTCATAACGCAACCCTGCATTCTGAGGCTGCGACCCGTGATTTTTAGCGTGCCGCTGTAGATCTTGTTGGTCTCTGGATCCGTGAGCTGGCCGCGATAGCTGTCGTCCTTTTCGCTGAAGGTGCCTATCTTGCGACCTGCATACTTTCCAGTCTTGATGGTGATGCAGTAGCCCGAACCGCAAGGGGTGATGGACGACGCTTCGCCGTTTTCAGTCTTCCAGTTTCCGACAAGAGCGTCGGCAGCGCTAGTCGCACCAGCGACCAGCAGAAGGGCTACTATGAGAATAGAGGCTCGTCTCATTGATAATCTCCGCGTTTGTCTGAACGATTCTCTTGATATGAGAGAAGCCGCGCCGGGATAAGGAGCATAGCAGTCACATCTTCTTCGGCATCCGATCTGGCGACACTTCAGTTCCACTCTTATTGCGGAGGTTCTATCTTTCTCGCAAGGGGCAGGAAGAGTATGGCGCAGCCGGTCAGAATAGCGATGCTCAGCCATGCTTCGTTCATGGCCTCGACGCTTGCGGCCGTCTGGATCAGTGGGTCGAGCACGGCCGTGGCATTGGCGTCGAAGGCTCCCATGTGTCCCGCCATTATCTGCGCCGGCGCGCCTATGAACGCGGCGGTCTCGGCATCGCCGCTCTGAAGCCGCTCCCACAGCTTTTGCCCGAGCGGCTCCGATCGCGTGTAGATGATGGTATCAATCAACGCGATGCCGATTGCGCCGCCGAGGTTTCGCATCAGGTTGAACAGGCCGCTTGCATCAGGAATGCGGTCCGGCGACAGGGTTCCGAGTGCGAGCCGCGTCGGCGGCAGCAGGCAGAACATGATCGCGACGCCTCGGATGATCTGCGGCCAGAACATCGCACCGAAATCCGAACGGGGGTCCTGAAACGCACTCATGCCTAGGCCGACGGCAAACAGCGCAAAGCCCGCGACAGACAGGAGACGTGCATCCACGCGTTTCTCCAACGCCACGGCGATCGGTGCGGTCACCAGCTGCGCGATACCCGTGACAAGCATAGTCGCTCCGATTTCAAGCGCGTTGTGTCCCCTGATAAAAGCCAGGAAAACCGGCATCAGGTAGACGGAACCGAAGAGGCCAATTCCGAGGACGAAACTCAGCACAGACCCGACGAGAAAGTTCCGGTCTTGAAAATTATGGAGATCAATGACCGGACGAGCCTGGCGCAGGCCACGCCAGACGAAGAAGCATCCCGAGGCAATGAACAGGGCAAGCAGGCTCATGACATACAACGATGTCCAGCCGCTCGTCGGCGCCTCCTTTAGGCTCAGCTCCAGGCTGGCAAGAGCCGTTGCCATCATCACAAGCGACAAGCCGTCGAGATGGCGCAGTTCAGAGAAATCGATCCGCTGCCGCGGCAAGAAACGACCGGCGACAAGAGCCGAGACGATACCCGGGACTATATTGATCAAAAACAGCCAATGCCAGGAATAGGTCTCCGTCAGCCAGCCGCCGACAATGGGGCCGACCGTCGGCGCTAGCACGGCAAGCACGCCGGCTATCGTGGTGGCGACCGCTTGCCGCTCATTGGGAAACAGAATGAAGACGGCGGAGAAGACGGAGGGGATCAGTGTTCCGCCTGAAAACCCCTGGAGAACACGCCAGGCCACCAGTTCGCCAAAGCTCCCACTGGTCGCACAGCCGATGGATGCAAAGACGAATAGGGCTATTGCGGTCACGAAGAGCCAACGCATCGAAAGCAGTCGGGTCAGAAAGCCGGTCAGCGGAATCGCGACCACTTCGGCAATCAGGTAGGAGGTCTGGATCCAGCTCATTTGATCCGGATCGATGTCAAGCGCCGACTGGATCGTCGGCAGCGACGTCGCAACGACCTGCACATCGAGGATCGCCATGAACATCCCGACGCACATGGCTATGAAACCCGTCCACACCAGCTGAGGGTTGATGGCAGAGCGCGGGAGATCAGGCCGGTTTTGCATGGGACAATCCTGAAAGGGCTGCATTCTCGGCCTTGATGCGTATGGCAAGGATCAGAGCATTGGCGATCGAGAACAGGAGTGTATAAAGCGGCATATCAAAGCACATCGGAAGAGCTGCGATCTCGCCGATCACCACAGCATAATTCGGGTGCCGCACAAACCGGTAGGGCCCTTCGACCACAAGCGTCTCTCCGGGTACAATGATGATCCGTGTCGTCCATCGCCGACCAAGCGTGGACAGGGTCCAGAGCCGCAAGACCTGAAGACCTACGAAGACTGCGAGCCATGCCATATTAAGTGGTGCATTCCACGCGAGAAGCCAGAGCCCGAGGAGCCATGCAGCATGCAGAGTGACGATCGCCGGATAGTGCGAGGCTGCAACTTCGACAGCTCCCCTTGCCATCAGTATCTGCGTGTTGCTTCTGGCAAGCCAGAGTTCGCCCAGCCTTTCAAGGGTCACCGCCGTCAGCAGCAGGATCGGCCAGATCATGCCGCAGCCTTCAAGGAGGCGCAATTCAGCGTAAATCCTGGTCCCAAGGCGGTGAGTAGCGTGCGTCGCGGCAATCCGGTGGAGATCAGCCGTTCCAAGACGAACAAAGCCGTTGGCGATGACATGTTTCCATAGTCCGACAAGACATCGCGTTCGTGGTTCAATGTTCCCTGCCCAAGGTCAAGCGCCGATTCCAGCGCATCGATAACCTTCGCGCCGCCGGGATGACAGGCAAACCGGTCGACGTTATCAATCTTCAGGTTGGAGCGCGCCAGAATGGACGCGACGGCAGGATGAATGTTCGCCTCGGCAAACGGCGGTATAGCCCGATCGAAGATCACGCCCAAACCCTCAGGTTCGACGCTCCAGCCCATGATGTCCAGCGTGTCGGGCCAGGTATGCTGGCCACTCATCTCGACTTCGGCGATGCCGTCATTCGTCGCACGAAGAATGCAGGCTGCCGCACCGTCACCGAAAAGAGCGGTTGCGACGATGTTGGCTTTTGTCAGCTTATCGATGCGAAAGGCAAGGGTGCATGTTTCCACCGCGACAAGCAGAACGACCGAGCCTGGCCTGGACGCAGCTAGTCGCGACGCAATGGAAAAGCCCGAAACACCACCGGCGCAACCGAGCCCGAAAACGGGAACGCGCTCGACATCAGCGCGAAATCCCATCTGTGCAATGACCCGCGCCTCAAGGCTCGGCGTGGCGATGCCCGTGGATGAAATGGTAACTATCGTATCAACATCCGCCGCCAAAAGGTTGGCTAATTGCAACGCCTTAGTCGCTGCAGACACGAACAGGGCGCTCGCGCCCTCGATGAAGGCGTCGTTCCTGTCCGGCCAGCCTAGCGTCTTGAGATACCAGTCGAGCGGACGAACGCCATACCGACGCCTGATACCGGAACTTTCGAAGACTTTTGCGAGGCGTTCGAAGTCTGGAAAGCGTGACGAAAATGCTTGGTGGGATGCGAGCGCGGCGTCACGCTGATCGATGACATGAGGAGGGACGGCAGTCCCGATGGAGACAAGCTTGACGGATTCAGGCATGGGATTCCCTACGCGGGCGCTTATGGGGCATGGGCCAGCTGCGCCGCGGCAGGTCCGTCACATGAACGTGCCGAGATGGCAAAGGTTTCATGCGGCCTTGATTGAGTTAGAGGTATTCTAAAAAAGAGCGTGCCGAGCAGAGATTGAAAGAGTCTGGCTGCGGAACAGCAGGCGATTGTTGAGTTCCACGTTATTTTCACCCTTCTTCACATTTCGCGGTGATCCATCAAAGTCGTCGGGACCCCTACGGCGCTTTGCGTTACTCATATCGGCTCGGGTCCGATATAAACGGAAAAAAGGGCCAAAAGGACTTGGATCCTTGCCACCTCCATTCTGGCAATGGCCCTCGGCTATTTCCTAATATTCCTGTACGACGGACTCATTGCACTCTTAGTCAAAGAAATTGGATTTTCGAGCGCCTTACTTGGAGCATCCGTGGCATCCGCAGGCGCCGGCGGAGTAATTGGTGCTTTGCTTCTCGAACAATTCTTTGGACAACGTGACCCTTCTCAGCTGATGATCGCTTCGGGCCTTGTCGGAGGGCTGCTAATTGCCTTCATGGGACATGTTGGGCGCGGCGATATCGTGATTCCTGCTGCGGCCTTCTGTCTACTTCTATTTGCCACAGGTTTGGCCAGCGCAGGTTTCTTCGTTCCCTATCGAGTGGTGCTACAGAAGGAGACACCACTTGAACTTTTAGGGCGCGTTGCGGCGGTAGGCGAAGGGCTCAGCGCAGCGGCGATGATGGCTGCCCCGCCACTTGGGGCCGGACTAGCGGAGATTGCCGGGGTGGCCGCACCGTATCTGGTTAGTGGCTACGCTACCGCCTGTTTGGCATTTGTGCTGCTCTTTGTACGGCGTCGAGTGAACAATAGGAATGACTTGGTTCCTGATGACTAACGCGGCGAGAGTCGGCACGGAATCGGAGACGGGGAGCTGTAAATTCATGAGATCGATGGTCTGAGTGAAGAGGCAACCAGAGACGACCGCGTCGCGTGATTTACAAAGCTCCTTGCAAGACCTCAGCTTTGCCTCACATGCGTTAACAGGATCTATGGCCTCGATGAAACATTTCAAAGATGGTGCAAAAACTATCCAAACCTGTCACGATCGCCGCCTGTCTAAGGGAGAGTATCCATGAGATTCGGTCTTTTTCTTGCCATAACGACGTTGGGAATCGTCGCCGGTACCGAGGCGCAAGCAGCCGCTGGCCGCGATTATGAAGTCACATATTACAAGGAATACGGGCTCAAGACGCAAGTCGGAACCTTCTACAAGCCGTGCGGCACCGGCACAGCGAGACTGACTGGGCGCCGGACGCCCTATTTTACGAAATCTCAATCGACATGCCTGGGCGGTGGCGGGCACTCGCCAGCGTCGGTCAGTTGCCACTTCACCCAGCCGGGCTGCACGGACGCTCTCGGCCGGGTGATCCCGAAGAAGCCGCGCAAGAAAGTGACCACCGCCAAAACGGTGAAACATCCTAGTCAATCAGCGCCTTGCTGACGGCATCGTCTAGGCCTGGGGTGGCATCGTCAATTTGACGGCAACGAGGGCATCCTTGTCGATCGATATCGCTTCGACGAAGGTCTTGATTGTCTCGTCCAGGCTCGCCCCAGCTTTCGTCCATGTCGCAGCGCTCGTCATTCCCCTCGTACTGACTATGCCGCATGCTTCGCCGGTTTCATCGTCAACGGCGATTTCCAACGTACCAACTGGGATGCTGTCAGGAGCGAGGTAAATGCCGACCGAGTGGAATTGAACTTCAGATCGATCCGCGACTGCCGATATCAATTCCGGTTCTGCCTGGTCTGGAGGCATATCGCTAGGAGGGGACCAATAGTAGAACGGCTCGAAATGAGCCTTGGTGCGCGGATCGTTAATTGCGTTGTCGTAGGTGACCTGCGATCGCAATAACCTGGCTTTTGCAACGATGCCTTTCAAGCACAACGCCTACCGCCGCCATCGTATTGGCAAGATGAAGTTCAAAGTCACGAACTGGCGGGAGTACGAGACAGGCCTTCGTCGGCGCGGAAGTCTGACGCTTTGGGTGACGCCCGAGGCACTGTCGTCCTGGCGAGCGCCGAAGCGAACGACGCGCGGCGGCCAGCCGCGCTATTCCGATCTGGCGATTGAGACTGCCCTGACGCTGGGACTGGTGTTCGGCTTGCGGCTGCGGCAGACCGAAGGCTTCTTGACCTCGGTACTGAAGCTGATTGGGCTGGATTTCGCCGTTCCCGATCACACGACCCTGAGCCGTCGGGCCAGTAAGCGGAAGGCGCCGAACAAGCGGCACGATGATCGCATCCCGGAGAAAGGGCCTGTCCACGTCCTGATCGATAGCACAGGGCTGCAGGTCTACGGCGCTGGCCAATGGCTGGAGGAAAAGCATGGTGTTAAATCCCGTAGGGCTTGGCGGAAACTGCATCTGGCGCTGGATGCCGACAGCTCTGACATCATCGCTCACGTTATGACGGACCGGGATGCCGGCGACGCCTCGCAGGTGGAGCCACTACTCGACCAGATCGACATGCCGATAGCGCAGTTCACGGCCGATGGAGCCTATGACGGTGAGCCGACCTACGCTGCCGTCATCAGGCACACCGCCGATGCTGAGGTAGTTATCCCGCCGCGTGCCAATGCGGTAGAACGTCAGCACGACGATCCCACCAATCAACGAAACCAACATATCGCGACGATCAACGCTGATGGCCGGATGAAATGGCAGGCCGCGACCGGCTACGGCAAACGATCCTTGGTCGAGACCGCGATCGGTCGCTACAAATCCATCATCGGCGGCCGGCTAAGAGCGCGCTCGTTCGCAGCACAGCAGACGGAAGTCGCCCTCAGCTGCGCAGTGCTCAATCGAATGCTGGCATGCGCACGCTCGAAATCCGTCCGGCTCAAGTTCGCTATCGCATAGTCGTAGCATCAAAGACGGAATTCCGTTCTTTCAACGATCCGCGCACCAAAGCCTTTTCGATCAACACCTTAAATGCAACTAGGTGGTACAATGCGAAATGAAAAAGTGGCGCAAATCTAGCTGAAACCCGACAGTTCTGTTTCGAAATAGCTTTCCCTAACTGAATCAAAACCAATACGGCGAGCCTGATGGAAGGGACGAGACTTGCGAACGGTCACGGTAAGATTTGATAATTTGATTGGATTCTCCTCCTTTTGTATAGCAGGCTGCCGATAAATTTCTATTTGTTGACATAGTATCAATATTGAGACATACGGTTATTTATGAGTTGACGTCCACTTTTTGGTCGGTAAGGGCATGCCATGTATCCTGCTCCATTTCGGTATCACAGGCCGATGACGCTTCAGGACGCCTTGTTACTTTTGGTGCGGTACGCACCCAACAGCGCTATTCTCGCCGGAGGTCAGAGCCTGATACCGCTCATGAACCTGCGCAAGGTAAGGCCTGGCACGCTCATCGACATTGGTCGCATTCCCGGACTTTCTCGAATGTCGTTTTCCGATGGCGTGTTCTCGGTCGGCGCAATGGTGCGCCATCAATCGCTCTGCGAGGGTGAAGTCGAACGGTTGGGGCTGCCGATCTGCTTTCTGCGCGTGCTAAAGCAGATCGGTTCGCAGATCGGCAATCTTGCCATCCGACATCGCGGCACTTTTGGTGGCAGTCTTGCACTGGCGAACCCGGCTTCACAATGGACTCTGCTTTCGGTGCTGTTGGATGCGAATGTGGTGATTGCATCGACCCGTGGCACTCGTCGCCAACGTTACGCTGACGTCCTAGGACCGCCGGCTCAAACCTGGCTTGGACCGGATGAAGTCGTCTTAGGCGCGGACATGCGCCTATCCAATTTGAATGAAGTGTTCGGATTCGCACAGGTTGCACCCTCTGCGGGAAGGCCAGCGATGGCCTTTTCGCTCGTAGCAACGCAACGCGACGATGACAGGATCTTGAACTGTCGGATAGCAATCGGAGCCTGCACGCCGCGTCCTTTGCGGCTCTATTCGCTGGAAAATGAGCTTGCGAACTCCCGCAGGGCCTGGCGCGAAGATATCGCCCTTGCCGATATCATTCGCAGCGAGGTTGGCCACCTGCAGATGATCGAGGGTACCGATTGCCGCTATGCCCGGGAGATCGCGGTTGCGGCGATAACACGTGCATTGAAACAGGCAATGATGCAATGACAACAGAGCAGATGTCCGGCCACATCTCATTCAAATTGAACGGTAGAGAGCAAATTGTCAGCGTTGATACCAGGACATCGCTTGCTGACGAATTGCGCGAACAATGCGGCATGGCGAGCGTCCGCGTTGGTTGCGCTCAGGGCGAATGCGGAACCTGTACAATCTTGCTGGATGGAATGCCGATACGCGCGTGCCTGCTTCTCGCGGTTCAGGCAGACGGAGCTCATGTCCAGACTGCGGAAGCCCTTTCTTCGCCGGACATGCTTGCAAGGATAAAAAGAGCCTTCAAAAAGCATAAGGCCTTGCAATGCGGCTATTGCACGCCGGGCTTTCTCGTACTGGTCGACTACATCCTTCGCCGGGCTTTGCCGCTCGACGAGGCACGGCATGTTCTGTCGTCGAACCTCTGCAGATGCACCGGTTACGAGCCGATCGTCTCGGCCGTGGCTGATCTGCTTTCCTCCCGCGGTGATGAGCTCGGGGAGTTGCAATGAGCTTTGTCGGAAAACCGGTCGAACGAGTAGAAGATGAGGACCTGCTCAGCGCCAGGACGCGTTTCGTAGGCGCATTGTCGTTTGACAACATGCTGCATATGCACGTCGTGCGTTCGCCACATCCGCATGCCTGCCTGAACGCCATTGGAGTGGATCGCGCAAAATCTGTCAGCGGCGTCGTCGCCATTTTCACCGGCAGCGACACACGCGAGCTCGCCCCGATCGGATTTCGCCGTGTCGTCGAACCCGAGCTGTCGCTTTATCAGCAACCTGTGCTGGCCCTTGATCGATTGCGCTACGTGGGTGAGCCGGTTGCAATCATCATTGCCACCGATCCGCGCATCGCCGAAGATGCGGCAGAGCTTGTTACACTCGATGTAGAATGTCTTCCTCCCGTCAGCAATGCAGTAGCGCCTGGCCCGGATGACGGACTTGGGCTTCACGTGCAAGAGGCTGCAGGCATTGACAAGTCCTACGGCGACATTGCCGCTGCCTTTGAAGCGGCAGCGCATCGGTTTTCGATATCCTGCGAAATCGCCAGGCAGACCGCGGTTCCAATGGAGACCCGAGGTGCGCTGGCTGTCCCTCATGGCGACGCCAGCGGATTTGATTTTTACGGCGCCGCAAAGGTGGTTCATGCAAACCGCGCCGAGCTTGCCCGGATCCTCTGCCTGGATCCGAACCGGGTCGTCCTGCGCGAGGGGCATGTGGGCGGTGGCTTTGGTGTCCGTGGCGAGCTCTATCCTGAAGATGTTCTTGTTGCCTTTGCAGCACTTCGGCTGCAGCGCGCGGTACGATGGATCGAAGACCGGCGGGAGCATTTCCTTGCGACCAATCACTCGCGCGGCCAAGTTGTCATGCTGGACGCTGCCGTTGATCACAACGGAGTAATCCTCGGATTGACCGCCGATATCGTTGCCGATCAGGGAGCGTATTTGCGCACGCACGAGATCAAAGTTGCCGATCTGTCCTGCGCCTTTCTACCCGGACCTTATCGGATCCCCGCATATCGGGCCCAAGCCAGCGTTCGGCTGACCAACAAAACGCCTTGCGGCACGTATCGCGCGCCGGGTCGTTTTGAAGCGACATTTGCGATGGAGCGCATGATGGACACCATCTCGCGTGTGCTCAAGATCGATCCGATCCAGGTGCGCCGCAGGAATCTAATCCCTGCCTCAGAGATGCCGTTTGATCGAGACCTAACTGCCGCCGGCAAGAAGGTTCGTTATGATTCCGGCGATTATGGCCTGACGCTGGACAAGGCTGTGCGCGCTTTCGATTTTGAAGGAATGCGCAAATCGGCGGCTGATCGTCGGGCGGCCGGCGAGCACGTCGGCGTCGGCCTGGCAATGTTCGTTGAAAAATCTGGTGTCGCGTTGCGCGAAACGGCGAGCCTTTGTCTTTCATCCGACGGCTCTGTCGAGCTCGTCACCGGTGCCTCTTCTCTCGGGCAAGGTCTCGAGACGGTTCTTTCCCAGATCGCTGCCGATAGCGTTGGTCTGGACATGAGTGACTTCAAGGTGGTCCGCGGCCAGACGGATCGCATTTCCCAAAGCGGCGGCACGTTTGGCTCGCGAGCCACCATCATGGCGGGGTCGGCCGTTCATGCAGCTGGACAATTGTTTCGACAGGCGATCATCAAACGTGCCGCAGAGCTTTTCGATGCGGCGCCCGAAGCTGTTCATCTGCAAGACGGTCGGTTGGAGATCGCCGGCCAGCCAGTAGACCTATCGCGGTTGCATATGGGCAACGGCGACAACGCGCCGGCCCTCAAAATTGAAACGACGTTTGACGCAGAAAATGTCAGCTATCCCTATGGGGTTCATATCGCGCAGGTTAGCGTCGATCCGGATACGCTGCAGGTTCGGGCCGAGCGATATTGCATTGCCTATGACATCGGGCGTGCCGTCAATCCCGACCTTGTCAAAGGGCAGCTCGTTGGGGGCGCTGTTCAGGGTATTGGTGGCGCGCTTTTTGAGGAAATAACATATTCCAACGACGGTTACCCGCACACCACCGGGCTTTCCACCTATGCCATTCCTAAAATGGCCGACATACCCGCTTTCGACGTGTTGGTGCTCGAAGACTGGCCGAGCCCGACAAATCCGCTCGGCCTGAAGGGGGCCGGCGAGGGCGGGATCAACGCAGCCGGTGCGGCAGTGGCTGCTGCGGTGGAAGATGCGTTCTCCTCACAGCTGACGCCGTATCGGCTACCGATGACCGCGCCGTATTTGTTCAAACTTAAAACAGCGAACGAGCGCCGACGCCGTCAGCTCGACAATCTCAGCGATTGAGCAAGGGTTATTATAGATGGATTTTGCAACTCGCTTTCACAATGTTGCTGACACCATATCACCGTTCTGCCTGGGCATAGATCCATCGACAGCACTGTTGGATGCAGCCGGCCTGCCAGACGATTGCCAAGGCGTGCGATCTTTCTGCGAGCGCTTGCTTCAGGCATCCGATGGATTGAATTCCATCATAAAGCCGCAAATCGCCTATTTCGAGCGATTTGGCGCCGACGGGCTCTTGGAACTCAAGCGTCTTGTCGACATGGCGCGCGAAAAAGGCCTGCTCGTCATCATGGACGCCAAGAGAGGCGATATCGATTCGACCTGCGCGGCCTATGCGCAAGCCTATCTCGGGCCGAAAAGCTACTTCAATGCGGATGCACTGACGGTGAACGCCTATATGGGCTTCGGCTCGCTTTTGCCGATTCTGGATGTCGCGGCCGAATACGGCAAAGGCATATTCGTTGTTCTGATGTCGTCGAACCCGGAAGGCGCGCCCATACAGACTGCGCTGGTTCAAGATGCGGAAACGACGGTTGCCGGCTTTCTGGCCGAGCAGATCGCCGCCTTCAACATTCGCAAAGAGCAGAAGGTAATCGGCGGTGTGCTGGGAGCCACAATCGGCGATCGCCTGGCCGACATGGTGGCGCGCATGGACAATGGGCTCATTCTTGCGCCGGGCATCGGACATCAGGGTGCGACTTTCGCCGACCTCGAAGCTGCGTTTTGCGATGCCAGACGGACGCTTGTTCCGACGATGGCGCGGGGGATCGTGCGCGAAGGCTTCAGCGGCAACGTTCTAAGAGCAATCGTGCACGAGAAGAGCGCCCAAGCACGCTCATTCAGAAACGGCGAGGGGATCGTCGCGGCGACATAGAAGGCAAGGCGTTGCAGTTCGACGCCGACACGACCGAAAGTCGGCATATTTCATCGGAAAGGGAAAGCATGGCTATCGATACACACGCCCATTACGTTCCAGCTGAGGTTCTGCATACGCTTGAGGAGAGTGCCCGGGATTTCGGCATCGCGCTGCATCGGGAGACGCCGCAGGCTGTTCCCGCTCTCCATTTCGATTACGGGCTTAAGGTACGCCCCTTTTTCCCCAAGCTAATTGAAACAGTCGAGCAGCGCCTATCAGGCATGGCCGAGATGGGCGTCACACATCAGGTTCTCAGCCAATGGACGGATATCTTTGGGTACGGGTTGCCGCCATCCCAGGCCGTCGCGTGGCACCGCCTCATGAACAGTGCCTATCAGAAGCTATGCGCGGCCTATCCGGAACATTTTTCCTTCATGGCATCGGTTCCGCTCAACAGCGGTGAACTGGCGGCGGCAGAAGCGGCTCATGCGGTGCAGGCCATGGGGGCTGTCGGCATCTGTGTTGCAGCCAATGTCGACGAGGTCAATCTGGGAGACATTGCGCTTGATCCGCTGTGGTCGAAACTCCAGGAACTCGGCGTACCTTTGATGATCCATCCGGTCCAGGCCGTTCCTGGCTCGCGTGTGAACAAGTATGCGCTTACGCAGGTCGTGCAGTATCCATACGATACCACGCTGGCGATCGGCTCCTTGATCGGTTCAGGCGTATTCGACCGTTTTGCCGGACTAAACGTCCTTCTGTCTCATGGGGGCGGTCTATTGCCATTCCTGATCGGGCGTTTTGATCGGCTTCACAGTCGGATGAACAAGCAGCAGCAACATTATGCCGCCGAGAACGAAACGTCGTTCTATCTGAAGAACCTCTATTTCGATACGATCGTCCACTCCCCGCGAACGCTGCGCTTTCTTGCCGAAACCGTCAGCACCGACCGGATCGTGCTTGGAACAGACTATTCGTTTCCGCCAGCGGATATGGCCCCGCTTTCAACTCTCCAGGCATCGCAACTGTCAGACATCGACCGCGGCAAGATTGCCAATGAGAACGCGTTGGCACTCTTTCCCGGACTAAAGACACAGTTGCGCAAAGGGGACGCTATCGGCTCGCCAATTTCACACAACTAGCGGCTTCGACTGCACTACTCCTAGGAGCGCCAGATGCGCGTATTTCTTCTCCATTCCCATCCGGTTGAATCAAGTTACGGTGCGGCGCTCTGCCGACAGGCAAGACAAGGGCTTGAAGCAGCAGGACACGAGGTTGATTACTGCGACCTTTATGCGGAGCAATTCGACCCGGTATTGTCGCGTCATGAACGTATCGTCTACCACGATGAATCGGTAAACCAGGAGGCGGTGGCAGGCTATGTCCACCGCCTGAAGGCCGCACAGGCGCTAGTATTGGTCACACCGATCTGGCACTTCGGCTTTCCGGCCATTCTCAAAGGATTTTTCGATCGAGTCTTCCTGCCCGGCGTGTCCTTCAAACTTGAGGGCGGACGGATGCAGTACACCTTGAAGCACATCACAAAGCTTGCGGCGATTACAACATACGGGGCAGATCGCACCAAGGCGCTCATTGTCGGCGATCCGCCCAGGCGGATCGTCAAGCGCGTCATCAGGGCTCAGATCCATCCGATGGCCAAGGTCTTATATCTCGGCCAATATTCGATGAACCGCACGACTGCGGTAGCGCGCACGAGATTCCTCGCCGCGGTGCAGCACGAAATGCAGCGTTTCTGACAGGGGCGCCCCCGCCATGCTGTTCGACAGAGCCGACTTTCCCCGGAGCGAAGCCTTCGTCCTCGCCAATGCAAGGGTCCCTCGCTGCGTGCTTGACGCCCATCTTCGGTTCTCGGGCGAAGATCTAATCAAGGTCGATATCGTTGTTGCCGGTTCATCCATTGCCGCAATTACCCCCGCCGGCATTGTCCAGCACGGATTGTATGGCGCCGACATCGATTCCGGGATCGTTCTTCCATGCTTCACGGATATGCATACGCATCTCGACAAAGGCCACATCTGTTCGCGAACGAGCAATCTGGATGGTACGTTCAGCGGTGCTCTGGAGGCCGTCAGACGGGATCGACCGTTCTGGTCGATTGAGGATGTCATGATGCGGATGGAGTTCGCGCTTCGGTGCGCATTTGCGCACGGAACGCATCTGCTGCGCACACATCTCGATTGTCGGCCGGCCAGCTATCATGCGGTTCTCTCGGCATTTTCGGAGGTCCGAAATCGTTGGCGAGATCGGATTTCCCTGCAGGCGGTCGCGATGTTTCCACTCGATCTTGTCGACGACGAGCGATTCTTCGGTGAGATATTGAGATTGGCCAAGCACCATGGCATCCATCTTGGTTGCGTGACCGAGCCGGGACCTGCGCTAGAGACAAGGTTTAAAACCCTGATCAAGGCGGCCTCGAAGGGTGGACATGACCTTGACCTGCATGTCGACGAAACAAACGATCCTACGACAAACACCTTGGCGACCGTTGCTTCGTTGGCAAAAGAAACGGCGTTTGAAGGCAGGATCATTGCCGGGCATTGCTGTTCTCTTGCGCTCCAGGATGCCGATACGGCCCTGAGGACGATCGGCGAGGTCGCGGCAGCAAAGATCGCGATCGTGTCTTTGCCCATGTGTAATCTCTATCTACAGGACCGAGTGCGCGGGCGGACGCCGCGATGGCGAGGCGTCACATTGTTGCAGGAGCTTGCGGCTGCGGGTGTCGATACAGCCGTAGCCTCGGACAATACCCGCGATCCCTTTTTCGCTTACGGTGACCTCGATCCGCTGGAGGTCTTGCGAGAGGCAATTCGCATCATGCATCTTGATCATCCGCTGGACGATGTCGCACGGCTCCTGACAAGTACGCCAGCTGGGATCTGCCGTGCACGTTCCATGGGCAAACTGGCCGTCGGGGGTGGGGCCGATATGGTCGTGTTTGGCGGTCGCAACTGGAGTGAGGTCCTGGCCCGCCCGCAATCAGACCGATTTGTCGTGCGCAACGGTTGCCTTCTTGATGCTAAGCTTCCTGACTATAGGGAGCTGGACATTATCGGCTGACTTCTATGATGCTGAAAACGGTTGAGTATGCGGCCGGCGCCGGGTTCTGCGGCGAAGATACCGTGTGCCGCTCCATGCAACTAAGGCTCCTGCGAGGCAGGTAAACACCACCAAGGATCCGACGCCGCGTATCCCGAAACCACCGAACATCGCGGCAAAACAAGGTGCACCGATCGTTGAGCCGAGATTTCCAAGCTGCGCGATCGCTCCGACCGCACGACCGCGTTGCTGTCGGGTTTCCGCCAGATATGGAATTGCTGTAAATGCGGACCCTTGCGCGATGCCGAGACACCACATCATGCCAAGGGCGCCTGCCAGCGTCAGGTCGCCAATACCGAGGACGAACACCAGAACCGCCATGAAGGAAACGGCGAGATAAGCCGTCATTGCCAAAGTGGTCGGCGCCTTCGTGAGCTTGGCCGACACTCCACTCGTTACCGATCCCGCTATTCCGGCCAATGGCAATAGTGATCGCAGCAACGCAATCTGATCTGCATCGCCAGAAACATGCGGTGCGAAGATGACCAAGGCCACATAGGTAAAAGTGTAGAACAGGAAGATGAATGCGGGCAGCCGTGTGGATGGGCTGCGGTAGGTCTCAACCGTCTCACCCAGAATATGGCTTGCAAAACCCGGGAACTGGGTGTTGCGAGGGGGTGTCTGATCAGCGTCGAGGAATATCGGTACCACCAGTGCCAGAAGAAGCATGAGCGCGCCGTGCAGAAGGAACAGGTCGGTAATTCCGAAGGATCGCGCGAAAGCCACGCCAATCGATCCCAATATGAAGAATGCCACTCCGAAAAAACTTCCCCAAACACCCATGACGACAGCTTGAGACCGCTCGGCGGTTGTCGACAGGAGCAAGACAGGAGCGCAGACAATGATCCCTAGGTGAGACAGACCCTCGACGATCCGGCTCAGCAGAAGTGGGAGCAAAGGCGGCATCAAAGCTTGGAAGAAGGAGCAACAGCTGCCCAATATCAGACAAAGACATAAAGCTCGGCGGAAGCCGATACGCCCACACAGACGACCTGCTGTCGCACCCAAAACCACTCCAAGGAGACCAGGGCTGGAGACCAAAAAGCCCGTGGCGGCGGTGCCCATATGATAGGCTGCGCGGATCTCATCGAAAATGACGGCAACTTTTGCAAATTGCATTCCGGCTGCGACGCCCGATGCAATAAGCAGAATGACGGCGGCCCGATTGGTGCGGATCATGAGGGCTCTCCAATGGACACGGCGGATCTTGGGCTGTTCAGCGCAGTGACGCTTGCCCGGTGAGAAGCCGATGCACCGAGCGCCAGACCTCCGGATCCCGGGCGATGAGCAGGCCCGGCTGCTGATCGCCCGGTAGATATTTAGAGCCATCGAGGCGCGCCACGACACCGCCTGCCTCTTCGGCAAAAAGGACTCCAGGGGCATGATCCCAAGGTAGCAGTCGCCAAAACATCAAAAAGTCCTGTTCTCCTGCGACAAGCGATGGATAATCTATGCCTGAGCATCTGCGCCCCGGAAGCAGTTCGGCGAATTCGTCCTTGCCGGCGAACAGGCTGTTCTTCATCTCCTCGGGAAGAAACCGTGTGAGCACCGCTCCTCGACACTTCGAGAGTGTCTGGGGGGCACTTGTCACCTTGACGCGATCGCCATTCAACGTCGCACCTTGACCGCGCACTGCAATCGCGAGGCGGTGTGAAAGCGGCGCAAGCATCCATGAGGCCATCGTCAGTCCGTTTCGCAGGAACGCCACCATGACTGCAAAATCGGGTGATCCTGCGACAAAATTGGCTGTACCGTCCAAGGGGTCGACGAGCCAGACATCTCCCTCGTCGAGCTGATCGAGCACGGAGGGATTTTGAGCCGCCGCCTCCTCGCCGACAACGCGCGAACCCGGAACAAGGCCGGCCAATTGCCGAGAGATGATCCACTCAGCGTCGCGATCGGCCGTCGTTACCACTTCGCCTGGCGTTTTCTCTTCGATTTCCGTTGTATGCAACCGGTTGAAACGCGGGAGTATTGCGGCGGCGGCGGCTTCGTCAATGATTGCGGTTACTGCGTCAACAAGATAGGCTTCCATTGTTCTTTCCGAGATGTTCATGAGATGATGGCGCTGGCCGCCTTCCTACGAAGCGATGCCAAGCAGATGGTATTGTCGCCTGAAGTAAATCAGGCACGGATCGCCTGCCTCGCCGTGGATGGCGAAGGGCCTGCCAAAAATAATCTTGTGAGTGGCAATATCCATGGAGCGGACGACTTCGCACTCCAGTGAGACGACCGCTGTTGGCAGCACGGGAAGCGGGGTTTCACTGGCCGTCCAATCACCAATCGCAAACCTTGCGTCCGTCGATGTCTTTCCGGCGAATGCACGAGATAGGCTCTGATGGCTTGCGGCAAGAACATTCACGCAGAAGAGCTGGTTTGCGACAAACGCGTTATGGACCGAACTCTGGCGATTGATGCAGACGAGCAAGGTTGGCGGGTCATCGGAAACGCCGCAAACGCTGGATGCGGTAAACCCTGCCTTGCCGCCGGGGCCATCGGTCGTGACGACGCACACTGTCCCGGCAAGCGGTGCTATCGCCGCCTTAAAGCGTTCTTTTGAAATTGGTGCAAATTGGCTGTCAGCATGCGCTTCCATGGCCATCGATATCCTCAGGTTCAAGATGGGCGGTATAGCGGCAGGGCCGGCCGGCGAGCGCGACACCGGTCTCGGCCAGATAGGCGTTGATCATTCGGTCATCGCAAAAGCCGAAAGGCGCCGTTGTATCGCGCGATAGCGAACCGACAAAAGCATCGAGCTGTTGGCGGACAATATCGGCCTCGTTGTCATGATTGCAGAGCGCCTGTGCGACGGTCTGCAGCTGAAGTCTCTTTGTGAGCGCGGCGGCTGTCGCGTTGCTGGTGGCCTGCAGAAACCGACGCAAGATCTGAGGTTGCTCGTCAAGCAAGGTATCTGTCGTGACGATGCACATTCCAGGGATCTTCAGACCGAACGCGGCAAGGTCCAGCTCTGCGAGCGAGTTTTCAAGCGAGCTCTTCAGAATTGGCAGTTCATTCGTTCGATAGACGCTGATGACATCGACGTCACGGCGTCGAAAAGCGTCGAGCTTATCTTGCGGCCGGGTGTTTCGGCGTCCGACTTTCTCGTAGTCGACCGCGTTTTTCTGGCAGAAGTGTTCGAGGAACGCGGTACCGGTTTCCCCGAGCAACATGGCCACGGCCTTTCCTTCCAAATCACGGGGGTGACGGACCGGGCAGTCGTCATGCGACACAAGACAGACGGGCGCCACCTGCTGATAAAGCGCCATGATCTTGACCGGTGCGCCGCCTTGGATGGCACTAACGGCAAATGGGCAGGGCAGAACGAGAAGATCGATCCCGCCAGATCGCAAGACCTGCAATGCGCTTTCCGCTCCGTTGCCGGGGCGGAACTCGATCGACAGCCCCGCACTCGAATAATAGCCGTGCTGCTGTGCGAAATAAAAACAGGCGTATTCGGGCTTGATGCTCCAGCTGAAACCGACGCGCAGTCTGTGACTGGGCGGCAGGTTTTGGGCAAACGGGTCCCTGGAGCCCATTGTCATGACATGCGCAAGCCGCTGCCAATAGGTTTCATGGACCATCGACACCTACTCTCCGGCGCTTTTGCAGCCTGCTTGACGGATCAATCATGAGCGCAACGGCAATCGCCGTCTCCAATTAGAGAAAGTTCTCGAAATATCAACTTTGTCTATTTATGTAGACAAAGCGATTTATTGTCAATATTATTCGGTCACCTGCTCGTCGGGATACCCAGCTCCGATACAGGGCTTCTCCTTCGCCGCCGCCGGCAAAGCCATTGTTAATTAGAGGAAGTTATTCATGGTATATCAGAGAGTTAGCGTAAGCGCGCCCAGTCGCTTCCATTTGACCCTGACGGATTTGAATGGTGCATTCTCGGGCCGCGTGGATGGTGGAGTTGGATTCGCACTGTCGAATCCAAGATTTGAGATTGTTGCATTGCCAGCAAGCGGAGCGGATCAGGTCGCCTGCCTTATCGATGATCCGGAAGATCGTCACGAAGCGGAAGGGGCAATCGCGGCAACGCTCGCTGGGCTGCAGAAGAAGCTCGGGCTGCCCCATGTCGATATTACCGTAAAGTCACCGGTTTCGTCTCACGCCGGGCTTGGCTCGAAGACGGCATTGCTCCTTGGGGTCGCCAGAGCTTACACGGCGCTTTTTGGCAATGACTTTGCCGGACGCGAACTCGCGCGCTTTGTCGGACGTGGCGGGACCTCCGGCATCGGGTCCAACAGTTTCGACAAGGGGGGCTTTGTCATTGATTGCGGCCATCCAGCCAAGGTCAAGGCCGGCGCCTTCATGACGTCTGGATGGGCGACGGATATTCCGCCTGGCCCGCTCCTGGCTCGCTACAAAATGCCCGATTGGCCGATGCTGCTCGTCACGCCGATCGCACGCAAGATCCATGGCGCCTTGGAGCAGGAGCTCTTCGCAAGTGTTTGCCCGATCCCGCAGGAGGATGTGAGGGCCGTGTGCCATATAACGATGATGATGCTCGTGCCTTCCGTCATTGAGGATGACCCTGCTGTCTTCGCACGCGGCATCAACGAATTGCAGAAGTGCCGCTGGAAGTCGCATCAAATCCAATGCCAGTCGGAAGTCGTCTCGACAACGATGCGCCGCTTGCACGAAATGGGCGTCAGCGGAGTGGCGATGAGCAGTTGGGGCTCTTCGATCCTCGCGATGGGGCCGGAGATGGAAGACCGCGCATTTCGATCGCAAGTGTCCGCAGACATAAAGCAGGTCATGGACCGCTACGATGGCGGCACGGTCGGCGAGATCCGATGCGACAATGAAGGGCACAGACTAAGAACCTTCAAAGCGCCGGCGCTGGTTGACTGAGTGGCATCATGCGCACATTGATCGAAAATCTGGATGTCCTGTTTCAGGTGGATGCGAACAATACCGTTCTTCGCGGTGCGAGCCTCGTCCTCAACGGCGGCCGCATCGTGGATGTTGGTCCGGCCGCAGAGATTGCAGAGCGTTGCCGGGATCTGACATATGATCAGGTTGTCGACGGTCGCGGGCATGCTCTTTGCCCTGGCTTCATTGATACGCATGTTCATCTTTCCGAGACGCTGTCTCGGGCAATTTTCCCCGACAATCTCAACACGCGAGCCTGGGTCTTTAATTGGGCGAAGCCATTTTATGCACACGTGACGACGGAGGATGAATATTACGGCGCGCTTTTGGGAATCTGCGAGATGCTGCGTTGCGGAACCACGTGTTTTCTCGACATGGGTTCGCAGCACGATCCCGAGCATGTTGTCGATGCCATCGAACGGTCAGGGATCCGCGGCATCACCGGCAGGCATGCAGCCGACAATCGTCCAAAAGACATTCCCGAGGGCTGGTCGGCAGAAATGATGGATCATCATTTTTTCCCGGACGCCGCGACTGCGCTTGCCGCCTTGGAGGACTGTGTGCGTCGCTTCAATGGGCGAGCCGGTGGCCGCATCCGCTGCTGGGTCAACATCGAAGGCAAGGAGCCCTGCACACTGGAGCTTCATGTCGGGGCAAGAGCGCTCGCCGAGCGCCTGGGAGTCGGTACGACATATCATCTCGCAACATCTGCGGAGGAGGCGCAGGTTTGCGAGAGAAATTATGGCACTTGGCCCGTCTCACGGATTGCTGCGGCCGGCGGCCTGGGTTCTAATCTCGTCATTGCCCATTGCGTGGCGGTCAACGACGCCGATCTGGACGCTCTTTCGGCTCACAGCGTCAAGGTTGCTTTCTGCCCCTGTTCATCACTGAAATTGGCCAAGGGCGCAAGCCGGATTGGCCGGTACCCCGACATGATGGACCGGGGCGTCATTGTTGGACTGGGAACGGACGGCGTTTCCGCCTCCGGCAATCTCAACCTCATGCGCCAGATGCATATTGTGTCCGGCCTTTTCAAGGATGCGAGGAACGATCCGGAGGCGGTGGGAGCGCAAAAGGCATTGCGCATGGCGACGGTCGACGCAGCCAAGGCATTGCTTTGGGACGATGAGATCGGCTCTATCGAAGTCGGAAAGCAGGCCGACTTCGTACTCTTCGACACAGATCACATCGAATGGACGCCGTTTCTCGATCCTTTGCAGGCCCTTGTCTATTCTGCCACCACAAGTTCGATCGCGCAGACCTGGGTTGCGGGCGTGCCGTTATATGCGAGCGGGCGGATTGCGACACTGGATGAAGACGCAATCAAGCGCAAAGCACGGCAGTTAAGCGCCTCCGCGGCGGACCGCGCCGGATTGTTCAAGTTGAACCCGGCCACGTCTGCGGTCACCCGATTGTATGACGAAGGTAACTGACGTGAACAGCGGCAGCTACTCCCCCTGTTTTGAAAGGAACTCAAATGCGCAGGATAGAGCTTGGCGTTTTCATGCCGGTCGGCACGAATGGCTTCCTAATGTCGACGACCGCGCCGCAATACCATCCCAGTTTTGCGCTGCAGCGCAAGATTGCGACGCTCGCTGAGGAGATCGGCTTCGACTTTCTGTTCTCGATGGGGAAATGGATGGGATTTGGCGGAGAGAGTGGATTTTGGCAAAAGACGATCGAACCTGTGGTGATGAGCTCTGCTCTGGCCAGCATTACCAGTCGTATCAAGCTGTTCGCGACGATCAATCCGCTGCTTCTCCATCCTGTCGTGGCCGCGAAAATGATTGCAACAGCCGACGAAATCAGTAACGGCCGCTTTGGCATCAACATCGTGACCGGAAATACGTTGGAAGAACTGGAACAGATGGGCGTTGTTCCGCAGGATTATGGGACGATCCGTTACGACTATGCCGATGAATGGCTGACGGTCGTCAAGCAATTGTGGTCGCAGGAACGCTGCAACCATTCAGGCCGGTTCTTTCAGCTTAGCAATTGCGTTTGCGACCCCAAGCCGATCCAGAGGCCTTATCCAACCATTGTCTCTGCCGGCCTGTCTGACGAGGGCTTGCAATTTGCAGCCAGGCATTCGGACTATCAGTTCGTCGGAGCCCGACCCGAGAAGGTTCTCGAGGTCAAGGCTGTGGCGGCTGCGCGGGGCCGAACCGTCAAGGCTTCCGGCAATATGCTCATTGTGCAAGGAGACACCGATGAGCAGGCACTTAAGCGCTTCAATCACATCGTCGCAGGCCGCGATGAGGCCGCCTTCAGCAATCTGATCGAATCGTTCGAGCGCGACCAACGAGATTCGTCGGCCGACAGGACATCTTTTTTGCGCAATCCGCGGATGGTCGGATTTGGCACCGGCGCGCCGTTGATCGGTTCGGCAATCACGATCGCCGAAAAGCTGGCGGATATCATCGTGACCGCGGACTTTGATGCCATGCAGCTGACATTCATCGACTTTGTGGAAGACCTGAGATCGTTCGGGCAGGAGATCTATCCGCGGCTGAAATCGTCCCTGGCAACTTATGGTGTCTCCCTGGGCGAGGGGCCTGCATCCGTTATCAAGGCCGGTGCGCATGCCTGAAGGGTCAGACTGCCGCAAAGTCCGTATCGCGCATCTGGCCGGACCAAATGCCACCATCCACAACACGCCACCGCTGATAACCTCCAACAAGGCTCGCAGGCTGCATGGCCTGCCGCTGTTGAGTGACGTCGATGGCAACCCCTCGCGCTACGATCCTCTGAGACCTCAAAGACTGGCGTTGCCGGTCTGGGTCTATATAGAGCATTTCTCTGCACATCCGCTTGAGGCTGATGCAGCCGAGCTCTATTGCGACCCCGACGGCTATCTGGACGCGCAGGGCCGGTTCTCGCCCACCCGATCATCGGCCACGGACGTGGCGGTGTTGAAGGTCGAACTTCGACCAGAGGATGGATACTATCCGCTGCCATATATGGCGCGCCAACGCGATGGAAGTGCCTGGGAGGCGGATGGGATTTCGCCGAAGGCGCCGCGCGATGCCAGCAGGCAGCCTTTCATGCCTGACGGTGAGCGGATGTTCGCCGAGATCGACAGATTGGGGGTGGACCCACTCGGTCTTGGCAATTCGATTGCGAACATCGCCGATGTCGATTTCTTCCGCGTCGTTCCCTCAGGCGGATACACAAAGGGAAGTGCTACAGAAGGGCAGGGCGCCCAAGGCAGCGCGTCGACCGCTCCCGAAATCGAGGGACGCGACTTCTTTGCCTATCGACCGGTGCATCTTGCGAAGTCGCCGCCCAGGGCAAGCCTTGCGCAGATCACTAACGCCGCGCAACGGATCCTCTCCAGCGGGCACTATGATGGCGCGATCTGGACACAGGGAAGTCCGAGAATTGAGGAAACGATCTATTGGCTGAACCTTGTGCTTGATGTGACGGCGCCGGTTTGCGGTAATGCTTCGCAACGATATCACGGTGAGACTAGCAATGATGGGCCCCGCAACCTCATCGACTCTGTCCATTATATTCGGTCGCGCTGTTGGGCCGATGAGCAAGGCCACAATCGGGCGGGAGCGGTTCTTGTGCAGGATCAGAGAGTGTTTGCGGCACGCGAGGTTGCCAAGGTTGACGCGCGCCCTGGCGGCTATATCGCAAGTGGCGGGCATGGTGGTGTCATCGGCTCGGCCGGACAGGGCGGTCCGAGCTTGCGGTTCTTGCCCTGTGCCAAACATACGCGTGACTCCGCAGTCAACATCACTCGTCTACCAGACGAGGTAATGGGAATTTCTCTTTCCGAAGGTCGGCTGGAGAGGGTTACCGTTCCAATCAAGAACGGCCGCGGCGAGCTGCTGGAGCACGCCATTCCGAAGGTTTCGATCGTCAAGGATTACAGCTATTCCGAAGACGACTACGGAACAAGGCCGGATCTGGAGGTCGAGATCAACGCGACGCTGGATCAGTATTTGCGACTACATCCGTTGTCAGGTTTCGTGTTGGAAGGGCTTTCACCATACGGCAAGCCGGCGGCAAGCTCCAAAGCGGTAGCGCTCGAGCGGGCGCTTTATTGCGGCGTTCCGGTCGTCATCGTTGGGCGCGGGAACTCGGAAGGTTTTGCATTGTCGGGCGGGCTTTTCGTCGGCGGTTCAAACCTGACGGCAACGAAAGCACGCCTCTTGCTGATGCTTTGTCTGATGAAGTTTGGAATGTTGCCGCCGGCCAAGGATCCAGGACAGCCAACCGCTTTGGAAAAGGCTGTAACCGAGGCGCGGCTTCGGCTCTATCGCGAGGTTTTTGACACACATTGATCGCAACGCGCGCCGCTTTGATTGAGCATGCATCGTCTGCCATCCGCGCGCCCGTGGGAGTGATCGCATGTGGATAATTCTTGCGACCTCAGCCGGCGCCGTCCTTGGATGCGGCGATGTGTTTCTCAAGTATCTTTCCAGGCGGCTCAAGCCAAGTGTCGCCTGCTTTGGTCTCTACTTTCTCGGGATGCTGGTGTGGGTGCCGATTCTGAGCCTGACCGGCAGGTCGCAGGCTTTCCTGCAGTCCGTCTATCTGCCAACCGATATCCAGTTGCTGGTGCTGGGCAGGTCGCTGCTTCAGCTTTTCGCCTACGCGCCGATATTCCTTGCACTACGGACATTGCCGCTGAGCACCTATTCGGCGCTGCGTGCGCTTTCTCCCGTTCTGGCGCTATCGGCGGGAACTTTGATGTACGGCGACCGGCCTTCAGTCGCCGCGTGCTTAGGGATCGTCGCAATCCTGCTCGGGGTGGTTACGGTGTCCCGGACAGACTATCGGCGCACCTTGTCTGCGTCCGGCACATCTTGCCCTCGACGACATCTCACGCTGAGCTACATCCTGGCGGTCAGCGCTGCGACTTGCTCCGCCATCATGCCTATCTACGACAAGAACCTTCTTTCAATAGCCCATGCGGACAGCTTCGTTCTGCAAGCCCTGTCAGATCTGTATCGACTGGGATTGCTTCTGGTAATTCTCCTTTTTGCCGGTCGACCCGCCACGCCGCTTTCCTGGCGTTTGAGCCAATCCGCGAAGAACGTCTCAAGGGCGTTGGCGGTGGCGGCCCTGTTGATTGCTGGGGGCGAGATGCTCTCCTTCTATGCCGTTTCGCTGCCGGGCTCTTTGCCTTCGGTCGTCGCCATTCTGCGGCGGGCAAGCTTGCCGGTCTCGGCAATATTGGGAAAGCTGGTGTTTGGCGAAGCTTTGAGGCTGGAGAAGATAGCAGGAATAGTTGCCGTGGTGCTCGGTATCATGCTGATCAACGGAACGTGATTGGTTCGCGATCGTGTGGCGAAGTGCCGTCGATTAAAGTGATGATAGGTCGCTTCGTAGCCGCGGGGTCCGATTTTCTAGACTTTTGATGGATTATAAGCTTCATTCGCCACTTATGAGACGTTGACATCAAAGATCAAAAAAGTATTACAAAACATTAAAGTAGAGTTAGAATGTTAGAAACGATGGAAAACGAACGAGTAGCGAACGACTCGATCCGTGTCAGCGATATCGGCGCCAGATTGCACGCCTATCGCATCGGACGTGGCATGTCCCCAGAAGAGCTTGCTGAGCGGCTCGGAATCTCACGTGCGGCGCTTTATCGCGCCGAAAAGGGCGAGATCTTCAAGATTGAGACGCTAACCAGAATTACCAACGTGCTTGGCGTTTCTCTGCAGAGCCTGCTCGGCATTGGGATGGAATATGTCGACACCGCTGTCGCATTCTTCGAGCGTATGCGACAGCTTGAAGAAGAAAGCGAGCAGATCATAGGATTTTTTGGCCCAATATCCTATCTGCTGACGTCGCCAGTCTATGACGACATGCTCAGTGAAGTATTTCAGGACTCTTCAGAGAACACGGCTGCGGCTGCGGCCATCAAACAGTTGCTTGTTGTTCTCAAGCAGCGCAAGGACGCGTATCTCAGACGCCGACCGCTGCTGGTCAATCTGATTGCCTCCTCCGATCTTGAGCGATTTCTTTTGCATGGCTTGGTTGGTCGACCGGATTTGCCCGATGACATACAGGAAAAGCGTCGCGTTATGGCAAAGCGCGAAGCGCTGCATATCGTAGACTTGCTAAAAACGCAGCCGATCGGTGTTCAGATGTGTATCGTTCCCCAATCTCCACCTGCGACAAGCTTTCAGATCTTTCGCCAAACGTCGCGTTCAGTTCTGGCCATCAGCCCGTTCCGTTTGGGCGAACAGCCGAACATTCGTGTCGGTGTCGGCCTCATAACGTCATCGCCTGAAGCCATCACCCTACACGAAGATATTGCCAAACAATTGTGGGAGCGGTCTTTGAAGGGCAGTGATGCAGCTCGTTTTCTGGAGCAACTGATCGAAAAATATGGTGTTTGCCAATAGCTCGTAGGCTGCGGGCGGTCCTCCAGCCTTTAAATCAATGCGGAGTGTGGGAGTGGAGTTCGTAGATGGCCGAATTGCCGGCATGCTCACGGATTTCAACCGACTCGAGCCATACGCGCCCATTGGTCTTTTCTCGTGCGATGGTCGCTACATGATCATGGACATATCGTGCCAGCGCCTCGCAGCCAACACCTGGCAAAATTCGCAGATCGACGAGTTTTGCATCGGCAAGATTGTGGAAGCGTGGTAGCTCAGGATCGTCTGCGGCAACGATCATCGTGTGATCCAACAAGGAATGCAACCAGGCTTTGACTTCCTTCAGTGCACCAAAATCGAAACACCAGTTTCGTTCATCGAGATGATGGGTGGCAAAGACGAATTTGACTGCCAATGCATAGCCGTGGATCAGCTGGCAATGGGAATCGGCGCGCCATTGCCGAAAGCAACAGGATAGGCCTTCATTGTGATCGTAGCTCTTCGTAGATCTGTATGTTTCAATGTGCTTGCGCGTGCTCGTCACCCGGTCGTCGGGCATAGTGATGCTGCTGGTCATGGGTCACCTCAAAACTTCTCGAGTGCTGCGCATTCCTGCAAGAATTCGGACTTCTTGGCAGCATCGGATTCCAGCCTTCCGTAGAATGCGTTCGTGACCATGCGACTGGCCTGCGATGCTTTGACGCCGCGGTGGGTCTTGCACATGTGAACAGCGCTGATGCGAACCGCGAGACCCTGGGGGTCCGTCTTCTCGCAGATGAAGTCGCCGATTTGCTTCACGAGCTCTTCCTGGATCTGAAGTCGTGCCGCAAAATAGTTCACGATCCGATCGTATTTGGACAGTCCAATGATCTTGCCGTCCTTGGACGGCAGAATCCCGATGAAGACGCTGCCGTGGATCGGCATAAGGTGGTGTGCGCAGGTCGAGCGCAGCTCGATTGGACCCGTGACGATAAGTTGGTCGAAGGCTCCAATGTTTTCGAACTCGGTGATCTTGGGAGGCTCCGAGTAACGTCCCTCCAGCGTTTCGCACACCAACATCTTGGCAAATCGCATCGGTGTATCGCGTGTATTGTGATCGTTGACATGATCGATGCGCAGGATGTCGAAGAGTTCCTCGATCTTCACCGATGCAGCGGAAATCATCTGCCGCCGCTGGCCCTCATCGAGGCAATCGTCAATCGAATGGTTCCCGAGCCGGGAAAAGTCATTTCTCTTAAGCAATTCGGTCTCCTTCCAGAGGTCGTGCAGTCGTTTCATTTCGTCGATAAGTGTAATTTTATGCGAAAAATCTAACTATTGAGACGACTACGTCAAGCTGTTTTCGTAATCGTCTCGATATGGGCGCCTTGTCCTTAATCTCACGTAGGCCTAAGGCAGAGCCGGCGACCGCAGCGTGAGATTTGAGCGCCTGCGGTTCAGTTACAATCTTCTAGTTCAGACACGCCTATGTCATTGAGGAGGTGCAATCGCTCCTCGGGCGTGGCGGCCTCGATCGCAACGGCGCGCTCGACAAAATTGAGTAGGCGGGACATCGCTTCATCGGCAACCGTAGCTCTTAAGGGCTGGTCGTCATATGCATCGGCAAAGCGACCGGACAAATCTCCCAACAAACGTGCAAGCGCCGCATTGGTCGGCCTCGCATACCTGATTGAAAGAGACATATTTCGAAAATCCGAGAAAGTCCTGACACCACCCTTTTGGTCTTTCAGCCATTCCAGTAGTTCATGCATGATCGGTCTCCTTGATCTTCTTGAAAAAAGCTGCATGCGGGTCTGACCCGATTACGGGTGTTTCCTCCACCGTCTTGAATTGATTACGATAAAACCTCCACCAGCGCTTCGCGTATAACCGCGCACCCCACCATGAGGTCGTCGACCTCCATCGCTTCCCTGGGGTTGTGAGATCCCATCTCGTTGCGCACGAAGATCATGGCGGCGGGAATGCCGACATTCGCAAAGACTGCGGCATCGTGACCGGCGCCGCTTGCCATATCCATGCAAGCGATGTCCAGTTTTGCGGCAATGCGTTTCAGCCGTTCCACCCAATCGTCGCTCATTGCCGCGGATGCGACTTCAAGCTTGCGATCAAGGTCGAAGCGCACGCCCCACTCGCGCGCGACATTGCTGCATTCGGCAAGGAACAGCTGATAAAAGGCACCGAGTGTGGCTTCACTCTGGCTTCGCGCTTCAAATGAAAAGCTGACCTCACCTGGTATGCGCGCTATGGCATGCTCGCGTGGATCCGTCCCGAAGACGCCGGACGTGATGACAATGTCGTGGCCTTCCTCGAGCAGTTTGCGCCAATGCTGGTCGAGACGTGTGATGAGCTCGGCTGTTGCGAAGACGGCGTCATGACGCAGCCAGCGAGGAACCGTTCCTGAATGCCCGGCCTCGCCGATACATCTGATGGCGCGATGGCGGATGTTACCGCGGATACCGGTCACGATACCGATAGGAAGATTTCTTGCCGCCAGCACGGGACCTTGCTCGATATGGAGCTCGAGCCAACCGGTCATGCGCGCCAGCTCGATCAGTGGCTGTCCTAAGCGAATGCGGGCCACGTCGGCGCCGACATCGCGCATGCATTGCTCCAGCGTCTTTGCTCCGTTGCTTTCATGAGTGTCGAGCTCTATCGACTTGAGTTGGCCGACCAACGCGCTCGACCCCAGATATGCTTTGCCGAACCGGGCACTCTCTTCTCCACGAAGAGCAAACAGCTTGAGAGTCCGTTTTGGTAGAAATCCTTCGCGTTTTAGGCTGACCAAGGCGGCCAAGCCGGCAATCACGCCTGCGGCGCCGTCGAAGTTTCCTCCTTGTGGAACCGAATCAATGTGGGATCCGCAGGCCATGAAACCGAGCTGCGGTTGGGCCCCCTCCAATGTCACGACAAGATTTGCTCCAGCATCCCGCTCGCTCGCAAGGCCGTGCTTCATTGCCGCAGCTTCGATGATATCGAGCGCTGCCGTTTCCTGCGCGCTGTAAGCTTCCCGGGTTATGCCGGCGCCATCCCCCGTTGCGGCTCGAAGCGAGGCGAAAAGTTCCTCCACCATCTGATGTATGCTTCCAAATGTGTTTGGATCGCTCGGGACAAGGGCGCTTTTCTTGCTCATAGCGGATCCATCCGCCGTGTCTGACTTGTTTGGCTGTCATCCAGGACGAGACCGCCTATCAGGCTTGCGACACGATCAATCCCGCGCCTGGTGCAAAACGCCTGCATGTCATCCAAGATTTGTGTCATCGCATCGGGTCGCAAAAACGTTGCCGTTCCGACTTGCACGGCAGCAGCGCCCGCCAAGATATATTCGATGGCATCTTCGGCGCTGGTAACTCCTCCGCATCCGATCACGGGGATTCGTACCTTCTTGGCGCATTGGTACACCTGTCGCAGGATGATTGGCTTTACGGCAGGACCAGAAAGTCCTCCCAGGATGTTGCCCAGGCTTGGCTTGAAGCTCTTCACATCAATGGCCATCGACAGGATCGTGTTCGCAACAACGACGGCGTCGGCTCCTGCCTCTTCGGCTGCCTGCGCAACCGACGGGATGTCGCCAGTGTTGGGAGTAAGCTTGACCCAAAGGGGAAGGGTGGTCGCTTGTCGAAGAGCATCCGTGACCTTCCAGGTCGATGTCGGCTCCATTGCAAACGCCTTTCCGTCTTCCTCGATATTCGGACAGGATATGTTCGCTTCAATCGCCGCAACGCCCGGCACCGTGAGCTCTGCGGCAAGACTTGCAAATCCTTCGGCAGTCGGCGCAGAAATGCTGACGACAAGGGGTGGCTCGTAGCACCGGTAAAGCGGTATCACGTCGTTTAGAAAATGCTCCACCCCCATGGACGGTATGCCAATGGCGTTCAGCATTGCACCTTGGCGTTCGACAACTCTGGGCAGGGGATTGCCGGCTCTCAATTCGCGCGTAATGGTCTTGGTAACCAGCGCTCCGAGGCGATCGAAATCCACGGCCTTCGCCAATCCATCGGCAAAGGTACCCGACGCAGGCATGATCGGAGTGCGCAACCGCAGGCGGCCAATCTCGGTGGTTAGATCCACTGCATAGTGACTTGTCACAGCATGACCTCCTGCAGGTCAAATACCGGCCCTTCGGTACATATGCGGCGACTGACTATCTGGCTTTCGGCGTTGAAATCGCGAACGCAACAATAGCAATGCCCCAACCCGCATGCCATCTGCTCTTCCAGCGCTGCCTGCGCGGGTATGTCGAACTCCCTTGACAGGGCTTGCTGTATCCGCATGAGACGTGCCGAGCCACAGGTAAACAATGCGTCACAGCGAAGCCCGCGAATAAGCTCCCGCAAAATTTCTTCGACGGTTGTCGGATCGCTTGTCGATTGGGCGTCCGTTACCGTGATCACACTGGCGCCGAGGTTTCGCAGAACATCTTCGGAAACGATAAGATCTGGGTGGCGAGCGCTAAAGAGCGCTGTAACATTCGTGCCCTGACGTCTCGCGACCGAAGCGATAGGTACCAGCGTTGCCAGCCCGGCACCCCGTCCAACCAACACGATATTCCGCCAGGAACTGTCGATGGTAAAGCCAACTCCAAGTGGACCGACAATGTCGAGTGTGTCCCCGGATTTCAACATCGACAAGCCGCGGGTACCTGCACCGGTAACCTTATATAGGAATTCTACACGGCCGCGCTCCGGGTCGGCATGATAAAGGCTCATTGGCCGACGTAGAAACGGTTTTTCGTCCAGCGGCTGTGGGCATAGCAGCTGAAAGAATTGCCCGGGTCGGGCACCAGCTGTGATTTCCCCACATAGCGCAACCAGATGCCAGTACTCGGCGTTGACAGCGGTGTTCGATACGACTTCCGTTACATCCCTGGCGACTGTCGCATTCCAGGGGGCCTGATCGGCGGAAATGGTGGATTGGTGACAAATGTTCATCGGCTGAAGCCTGGATTCAGTTCAGTTCTGCGCCGCGACGCTCGGGAATGAGCGCGAGCAAGGCTGCAATATCGACAAGATACAGGGCGGCTAGAAATGCTATCGCTGTTTCGAAGCTATAGGCCGATGCCAATGCTCCAACGACGAGCGGCCCGAAGCCGCCGACACCGCGGCCGATATTGAATAGGACGTTTTGCGCGGTTGCACGGACGTGGGTCGGATACAGTTCGCTGATCAGGGCGCCGTAACCGCCAATCATTCCATTGACGAAGAAGCCCATGATCGCGCCGTTGATGAGGAGGGCGATCGGATCGGTAAGCTGAGAGTAAACCACGACCATAATCGATGCGCCGATCATATAGGTCAGGAATGTCGGCCTGCGCCCGATGCGATCTGCGATATGGCCAAATGAAAAGATTCCAACCGCCATGCCTGCGATCGTGACGGACGTCCAGATGGCAGATTGAGTAAGCGCAAATCCGAACCGGGAAGCCAGATAATTTGGCAACCAGATCATAACGCCGTAGTAGCAGAAGTTCTGAACTGAACAGAGCACGACCATTCCCGCGCTACGCTTAAGCGCCGACACATCGCACACCAACAGACCAATAGACGGACTTGCCTCACTTTTCCGCAATTCAAATATCTGAGGCTCATGAAGTGAATGTCTGATGAAATAAGCAGCGACAGCCGGAAATACTCCCAACAAAAACATCCCACGCCAACCAACGATTGGCAGTAAAGCCGGCGTCACGATCGCAGCGGCCAGGACGCCCAGTTGCCAACCCAGTCCCACATACGAAGAAGCACGGGCTCGCTTCGTCGCAGGCCAAGCTTCAGCGACGAGCGCCATGCCAATACCAAATTCGCCTCCCAGACCGAGGCCGGCGATTGTGCGGTAGGCTAACAGATCCCAATAGCCCTGAGAGACGGCACAAAGACCTGTGAAAACCGCGAATAATAAGATTGTCCAGGTGAGCACGCGTACACGCCCAATCCTGTCGGCGAGCACGCCAAATATGAAGCCGCCGATCACCGCGCCAATCAGCGTGGCAGTGACAAGAGAGGCGGCTTGAACCGGAGAGAGCGCCAGATCGGCGGAGATATTCTTGAGCATGAAGCCTAGGATCAAGAGATCAAAGCCATCCATGGCATAACCCAGTGCTGAGCCAAGGAGCGCTTTCTTTGCCTGAGACGTGACCTCAGCAAAGGGCGGTTCGATTTCCCCGGTAACGGCAATCTGCTCGCTGACCATTGACGTTCCCTTTTTTGTTCATTGGCCTGAATGCCTAACTATACATTTCAGCGTCTCCCTTGCAAGCAATTATCTCAATTTTGGGATTAATCTATAAAATAAGTGAATCCCCACTTATGTTTCGCCGTTTGAGAAAGGGTGTTGAGCCGGTCGCTTGACTTTACAAGAAAATATGTAAAAAGAGACTGTTTTTCATTTTTTAGACGACCAGCGCAAACCTGGCAATCATTGCACGGAGCACCCAATGCAGAGCTTATCCGCTATAGCCGATCGACAACATATCGCCAGACAAGCTGCAAGAATGCTGCTCGAGATAAAGGCAATTCACTTCTACGACGAAAAGCCGTTCTTCTTCACCTCGGGATGGGCGAGTCCGGTTTATATCGATTGCCGGAAGATCATCTCTTATCCGAGGTTGCGATCGGCACTAGTGGACTTTGCCGCAGCAACAATAGTCCGTGATATCGGCTATGAATCCTTGGATACTATCGCCGGTGGAGAGACGGCGGGTATTCCTTTTGCCGCTTGGATCTCTGATCGTCTGATGCTCCCGATGCAATATGTAAGAAAGAAAGCAAAGGGCTTTGGACGAAATGCTCAAATTGAAGGTGACATCGCCGTTGGAGCTCGCACGCTTTTGGTTGAAGATCTCGCGACGGACGGTCGGAGCAAAGTCAATTTCTGCGAGGCCCTGAGGAAGGCAGGAGTTCAAGTCGATCATTGCTTTGTCTTCTTCTACTATGACATCTTCCCGAACAGCCGGGAGCTCATGTCTGAATTGAACATCAATCTGCACTATCTTACTACCTGGTGGGATGTGTTGGCCGCTGCTAAAGAGACAGGGCATTTCAAGGCTGCCGTTCTCGATGAAGTTGAGAGCTTTTTGAATGAGCCCTCAAAATGGTCAGCTGCTCATGGTGGAATCGCCGAGTTTGCGACTGCCGGTTAGCAAAGGAAAGCCCGCTGGCTGCCCAAGCTGCTCCTAGACAGAAAACGCACGTCGCGCCCGTTGACGGACAGTTTGTACAGCGGGCCAAGAAGGATTTGGCTTTCCGCTCTCGAGCGAAGCCCTGCAGGTTTCCAACGGCATGACTGACCAGTTTTGACGACACGTCCTAAAGGCCGATGTGCGGCAGACTTTATCCTAATCCTAAGAGATCCTAAGAGCGCTTCGCCCCAGGCTGCGGCCTCAACCGGTTCCATGTTGGATATATTGAAGCAATTATGATACGAATCTCATCTTTGAGATTCAAGTTGCGTCGGTGAAGGTTTTGTGAAAGCTTTGCCTCTTTCTTAGATGGGAAGGCGGCAGAGCGGCTGCTGATCGTCGAAAGGCTTATGGCTTTTCCTGTATCTGATACATGGAGTTTTCGGGTGGTGCAGTCGGAGCGGATGATCGATATTGCGGGTGTTCACAAGACATTCGTCGCGGACCATGGGACGGTGACGGCTCTGGAGCCGCTCAGCATTACCATCAAGGAAGGCGAGTTCATTGCAATCGTCGGACCCTCCGGCTGCGGAAAGTCAACCTTGCTGCGCCTCATCTCCGGCCTTGATCAGTCGAGTGGTGGCACGATCACGCTTGATACGGCCGGCCGTAAGCGTCCCGTCGGCTTTGTTTTCCAGGAGCCGGTTTTGCTGCCGTGGAAGACGACCCTCGAAAACGTTCGCTTTCCGCTCGATACCGCCAACGTCAGCCGCCTCGAAGCTGACAGGAAGGCGCTTGACCTTATCAAGATGGTTGGGCTGGCCGGCTTCGAAAATGCCCTGCCGCGCCAGCTCTCCGGGGGCATGCGCCAACGTACTGCAATCGCCCGTTCGCTTTCCGACGACCCACAGATTCTTCTTATGGACGAACCGTTTTCTGCCGTCGACCTTTTGACCCGCGACACGCTGAACGATGAATTGTTGCGCATTTGGCAATCGACCGGCAAGACCATCCTGCTCGTCACCCACAGTGTCGAGGAAGCCGCCTATCTCGCTGACCGGGTAATGGTAATGACCGCTCGCCCCGGCAAACTGAAATGCGTTCATGATGTCACTCTCGCCCGTCCGCGCGGTGAGGAGACGAAGCTCGATCCGGCCTATCACGCACTCGTCGCCCAGCTCCGCCGCGATCTAAGGACGCCAGGTGGGGAGAGGAGCTGATGGTCAAGCGCCTTATCGCGTGGATTGATTATTCGCTGGCACTTGTCGCGCTTCTGGTTGCCTGGTGGTTCGCAACTGGCCCGATGGCGATGCCGACCTATCTCCTCCCGTCACCATTGCGCACTTGGAACGCGCTGGCGGGCATCGCGGTGACCGGTGAGCTCTGGCTGCATCTCGGTTTCACGCTACAGAACATCATTCTCGGCCTTGTACTTGGCTCCGTGGCGGGAATCGCGCTGGCTTATGTGATGACCCGCTTTCAGAAGCTGGCGGTCTGGCTCGATGGTCCGCTCGTCATTCTCCAAACGGCACCGAAGATCGCGCTCGCGCCACTCTTCGTCGTGTGGTTCGGATTCGGTGTCCTATCCAAGGTCATCCTGATCTTCTCACTGGTCTTCTTTCCGGTTTTCATCGGCGCTTGCGCCGGCTTCCGGGCGCTTGATCCGAAGATGAAGGATTTAGCCAAACTGTTGGGCCTCGGCAACCTCCAGCGGTTCCGCCAGATCGAGCTGCCTGCCGCAATGCCAGAAATCTTCGTCGGCCTAAAGATCGGCGCGGTGCAGGCTCTGGTCGGCGCAGTCCTTGCGGAGTGGATGTCCGGCAAACTCGGCCTCGGCTACCTGATGACCTATGCCGGGGCGACTTACAAGACGCCGCTGCTGTTCGCGGCCGTTCTGTTGACGACTTTCCTCGGACAACTCATGCATGTCGCATTGAGCATTCTCGAAAATCGACTACTCTACTGGAAGGGCGTGAAAAAATGAGCATGACCAGCGCCGCCTTCCCTTGGGAGAATGGGCGGCCGCCGCATCTTCCATGCGGTACCGGTGATATCGCCGAGAATGTCCTCACCCCCGGTGATCCCGATCGCGTGCGACTGCTGGCCGACATGTTGGAAGAGGTGACGGATTTCGGCCGCAAGCGGGAATTCGCCGTTATCACCGGCATCTATGAGGGCCAGCGGTTGACGATCTGCTCAACCGGTATCGGTGGCCCATCAACCGAGATCGCTTTGGTGGAACTCGCCATGCTCGGCGCCAAGCGTGTTGTACGGATCGGCGGGATGTCCTCCTTGGTAGCGGAATATGCGCCCGGCTCTTTCGTGGCGGTAGATCGCGCCCTTGGCGATACCGGCACAGCCCGCACATACCGCGCGGTGGGTGGTGAGGCGAAAGCTTCCTCTCGTATCGTCGCCGGTCTTGTCGGTGCTGCAACAGAACTTGGCCTCACCTGTCGACCGGGCGTGGTTGCGTCCACGGACAGCTATTATTTCGGCCAGGACCGCCGCTATCGCCCCGTTGATGACGGGCAGGACCTGTCCGCCAATTTCATTGGACGCTTCCAGGCTGAGGGTGCCATCGGCGTCGAGATGGAGAGCGAGATCACTATGACCGTCGGCGGAGCCATTGGCCTTGAAACCGGCTGCCTACTTGGTGTCCATGGGAATCGTGCCACCGACAGCTGGCTCGACGACTATGAGGCAACCCAGCGCAACCTTCTGCGCATTGCAGGAAGGCTATTTTCCTCCACAGAATGGGAACTCAGGGGATAACAACAATGATCCAGTTTCGCGCGACGACTGTGGCAAGTCTCATTGCCCTCAGTGCCTCGCCCCTATTTGCTATCACCGCCGAAGCAGCTGACAAGGTCGTGCTGCAGATCGACGGTGCCGCAGCACCCTTCTACGCACCGCTTTATGCTGGCGTAGAGAAGGGCATTTTTGAAAAGAACGGCATCGAGGTCGAATTCATCTATGCCGCCGCCGCCGACATCCTGACCAATATCGCAGCCGGCAACGTCGATTTCGGCTTCCCGAACGGTGACGCCGTCATTGCCGCTGCCGCCAACGGTCTGCCGGTCAAGGTGGTCCACACCACTTACCAGCGCGGCATTGGCGCTCTGCTCGCCAAAGAATCGAGTGGGATCAAGTCCTACAAGGACCTGAAGGGCAAGAAGATTGCCGTCACCAGCCTGGCCAGCCCGAACTACCTGCAACTTCAGGTCGGCCTGCAACAAGCGGGTCTGAAGCTCGATGACGTATCCGTCGAAGTCGTCGCTACTGGTGCCATCATCCCGGCGCTAAAGGCTGAGCAAGTCGATGCCATCGTATTCTCGGAACTGCGCAAGTACAATCTGGAAGCTGACGGCACCAAGGTGACCATGATCTTGTCGAATGGCTTCCTGCCGTCCTTCGGCAACGTGGTCGTTACCAGTGACAAGAAGCTTGCGCAGAACGCCGACGTCGTGAAACGCTTCACCACTGCGGTCACGCAGTCCTATCAATGGGTCATCGATGGTCACACTTCGGAGGCGCTGGACATCACGTTCAGCAAGTACACGCCGACCTGGCCGAAGGACCAGAAGGGAATTCTGACGACCGCTTTCGAGCAAACTTTCATCCCATCCGTCTGGCAAAGCCCGCTCACCCAGCAAAAAGGCCTCGGTGCGGCCGATATGGGCGGCTGGCAGAAGAGCGCCGACATACTGGCGCAGTACAAGGTGATCGACAGCGCCCCGAAGGCCGCCGATTTCGTCGTCGATCCTTCAACCATCGGTCAATAAGCATGATTCTGCGCGGCATAGCGGGTCTGATCGTGACCCTTGTTCTTTGGACGGCGATCGTTTTTATCTTCAATGTCCCAGCCTTTCTCTTGCCGGGACCCGCCGAGGTGTTCGAACGCGTCGCCTTCCTGTTCGAGAACGCCAAGCTCGCCCGGCATATCTGGGTAACACTGTCGGAAATCGTCGCGGGTTTCATCATCGGAGCCGTCGCCGGCATTTTTGCTGGCGTCGTTTTCTCACGCCTGCCCCGTGTCGAACGCTTTGCCACACCGTTGATCCTGCTTCTGCAGACCGCTCCGAAAATCGCGATCGCGCCACTCCTTCTTCTTTGGCTCGGCATTGGCCCGGCGCCGAAAATTGTGCTGATCGCGATCGTCACTTTCTTCCCCGTCATGACGGGGATGGTCACCGGGCTACGCTACGGGGAGGGGAGCTTCCGCGATCTCGCCTCGGTGCTGAAGCTCGGTCCCTGGCAACGCTTTCGGCATATCGAGCTGCCCTCAGCGCTCCCTTCCGTACTTGCCGGCATGGCGGTCGCCACGACGCTTGCCATGACCGCCGCCGTCATCGGCGAGCTGATCGGTGCCAACGAGGGTATCGGTTACCTTCTTTCCTCGGGCCAGGAAAACAGCGACACGGCGGCCGTCATCGGTATGGTCATGCTGCTGTCGGCGATCGGCTGGGCCTTTTACGAAGTCATTGAGTTAATCCGCCGTCGTTCGCTTGGCCGCTTCCAGCTTTCGTGAGATCGAGCCCATGGCACGCGTCTTCCTCTGCGTTCTCGATTCCGTCGGCTGCGGCGGCGCTCCTGACGCGGCACGATATGGCGACGAGGGCTTTAACACGCTTTTTCATGTCGCCGAGGCCTGCGCAGCGGGCCGCGCGGAAGATTGTAGGAGCGGTCCACTGAGCCTGCCGAACCTCGACGCGTTGGGGACTGGGTGCAGCAATTGGTCTGCGGGTAGCGTCGGATTAACGTGTCTGTGGTGAACGGGTTGGTATTGGTGGCAATGACCGAAATCTCTCCTGCTCATTTCAGACGCCACCGTTTTCCCGCCGAGATCATCGCCTATGCGGTCTGGCTCTATTACCGGTTTCCACTCAGCTTTCGAGACGTCGAAGATCTGCTGGCCGAGCGCGGCATTGAGGTCTCGTTTCAGACCGTCTCGGAATGGGCTGCGAAGTTCGGCCTCAAATTCGCTCATCAGCTTCGTCGACGGTCCCGCGGTCAATTTGCTGATAAATGGCAGCTCGACGAAATGGTGGTGACGATCAAGGGGAAGAAATTCTGGCTGTGGCGGGCAGTCGATGTAAACGGTTACGTCCTCGACGCCCTGCTGCAAAGCCGGAGAAACAAGCGAGCCGCCCTCCGGCTGATGCGCAAACTGCTCAAGGGTCAGGGTACCACCCCACGGGTTATGATCACCGACAAGCTGCGGTCCTACTCTGCCGCCAAGTCCGAATTGATGCCGGGCGTCGAGCATCGGTCACATAAGGGCATCAACAACCGCGCCGAGAATTCACATCTTCCCGTGCGACGACGGGAACGGCGCATGATGCGCTTCAAGTCGGCGCGGCAATGCCAGCGTTTCATTTCAACCCACGGCCAGATCGCCAATCTCTTTCTTCTTCACCGCAAACACCTGACCGCAGCAGATCACCGCCAGCTTCGCTCCAACGCCAACGCAACATGGCGGCAGATCACTATGTTAATCAACGCGTGAAGGCTGACACGATGCCAGACGCGCACCCTGTCCCAGCTTAAGGCGACGCCCCCTTTCGGGCAGCTTCTCCGGCGTTTTTACCTGCAAGGAGAGCTTCGTGACCGGCTCGAACAGTTTCGCGCAGTCCAATTCCGTCAGGACGCCGCGCCCCTCGCCGGGCAATGGAATGTCGATTGTCAGCAGGATCACGGGCACCGACGATCCGTTCGATTCCGCCACAGGTGGCAATGAATACATCGCGCCCGCGCCCGACGGGCATTCGAACACGCCCGGCTTGTTGGTGAATCGTCCATAAGCATCGGCCATGAAGCCTGCGGATCGCTCGTCGCGGGCCATCACATGGCGAATTTTGTCTTCGTGGTGCTGGAGTGCTTCATAGAGCGGTACGTTGGTATCCCCCGGCACGCCAAAGATCGTGTCAACGCCGTATCCGATGAGCATATCTACTAGAATATCCGCGCCGCGCATTCGTTTCTCCTGTCTTTCGCTGACATCAGGAGAATAATGAAAGAGAGATGTGCCGGGGACCGGCAAATCGACGGTTGGAATCGCCTAGGCCGTCGATTTGGCGGCCATTACCGTCGAACATCGATAGCTCGACCTGTTCGGCCTTGCCGATAGCGTGCAGCTTTCAGGCTGCGGATTGGTGGCGGTGATGAAATCGCGTGTGGGCTCTTCGCGTTGCCCCAGTCATCGTATCCAAGACAGCAGGTGGCTGTGAAGGTCCACGAGATCTAATTGCTGGATCTTCGGATTAATAAGATGAAGGTGAAGTCAGGGAATTTTCAAGAGATTTGCGGCTGACCAATGGCAGCCACTATGGGGCTGTGAGTTCGGTTCCAGTCAAGACCACCTAAGTACTTTTTGTCTGATGGACATAATGGACGAGGCGGCGCGGCTCGCTGCTCTGTCGGATTGCTAGTTCATTTTCCGATTGGAGATTCTCATTTGTGGATCGGCGCCGATTTCAAAGCTATGCGATCGTTGGCCAGAGTTGCACGCTCATAGTATTTTTATTGCTCATCCGGTGAGCTTTAGAAGCCGTTCGATTGCGCCGCCATCAAGCCCTCCGACACCTTCGCGAATATCAGCGTCAATTGCCCGGGCGACAGCCTCCTCGTCACGTTGTCGCAATGCCTCAATCGCCTCTTGATGGCGATCAACAAGATAGAATTCTGCAACATGCTCCATAGCTATTCCAAGTAAAGGTCCAAGCTGAAGCCACAAGCTCTCTATCATCGGCATCGCGAGTTGCGCAGGATTTGCCATATAAATGCGTCGATGAAACTCCTGGTTGGCAATAAGTGCTCCAGCCTTGTCTCCGACGGAAATTGCAGCCTCTATGGCATCATCCAACACGACCAGCTGGTCGATCTGCAGCTCCGAAAGGTGCATGACCGCTCTTCGTGCTGCGTGACTTTCCAGCGCGATGCGCAGGGAAATGAGTTCCTCGAAACGCGCTGGCGTCGTTCTTGGGACGACGATCCGGCGGTTTTCCAAAAGATGCAAAGCGCCAACTGAAGTTAACTGTCTCAGTGCCTCCCTAACCGGCGTTGGGCTGCTGTCTAAAATATCGGCTAGCCCGCGGATGGTAAGTGATGTGCCTGGTTTGAATGCTCCCACCATGATAGCCTGTCTGAGCCGCTCAAAAACATACTCTTGGGTTGTCATGCCCGCAGGTCTTTCAAAGGCTGGCATGTCTGGTTGTTTCAACGGGAGCAACTCCTTCGCTCGGTGGGCTGACTTCAGGTAGTGGAGCTTCACTTCACTATTGGAATCATATCGACATTGACGTTATGTGATCACAATTTGTTCGTTGCATAACTCTTTGAAGTTGAGTTGTCGAGGCCGTCTGATTGCGTCGAAAAACGCTTGGAACCTCCACAAAATCCCGCCGCCGGAATCCCATTCCACCGATCATAAAGAACGACTCAGTGCCCTAGGTCACATACCCATAAAATAGTTTTTGTTTTTAATGGATTGTGATTCACTGCTTCCGTTGATTTGGAGGCAGTGATGGCTCGCTTTGATTTGACGGATTTCGAATGGTCGGTGATTGAACCGCTTCTTCCAACGAAGGTACGCGGCAAGGCGAGGGTTGATGATCGGCGGGTGCTGAATGGTATCTTCTGGCGACTGAGAACGGGTGCGCCCTGGGCGGATATCCCGGCTCGATATGGTCCCTATACCACCTGCGTAAATCGCTTCAACCGGTGGCGCCATGCTGGGCACTGGGAGCGTATTCTCAACGCAATATCAGAAGCTTACGATGGCGACATCCAGATGATCGACAGCTC
>NZ_FMAF01000061.1 GCF_900094565.1 Martinezella lusitana | reverse complement strand
GTGGTGTCCCTCAGGTTGGCTCTAAGCAACCCGACCCTACCGGAAATCACCGATGGCTATGAAATCAAGCTACACCACTCCATGGGACACGATCACAGGTCTACAACAAGTCAACCTTCAGGGGACGTCTCATGGAACCTCATCTACCCACAACAATACAGATCAGCGCCCCTCAACATGCCGCGAATAATCCATATCGCGTCATCGAGGGCGAGGAGGTGCTTTCCGTGGCATTCCGTGAATTCGTGCTGACGGCCGTCGCTGCCGGTTGGAAGGAGCCGGAGGTCGCTTTGACCTTGGCCGACATCGCAGATGACTACGTTATGGCTCTCGCTCGAAGAGCTGCGGCCAATTAGTATTGAGTTCCATCTGCGTTCATCTGTGGTATCCCGCAAGATGGCTGTTAACAACTCTTCATCCAGCCGGCCGGCAAGTCGCTTAAGACGAGATGGTTTGCCGGCGGTATAACATGCCGAAGGGCTCCCGTTGCATTGTTGCAAAGAGAAACCTCAGGCCGTCTTGCTATAATGGCGCCCCGATTCCCTCACATAGGCATCGAAAGCTGCTGCAACGGCGCGGATCAGGAAGCGCCCGTCTTCTCGCAAACGAATGATGCCGCCCGCGTTTTCGATTATTCCGTCGCTCTCGAGCATCGAGAGCCTGGGGTTGCCGTTAAGAAGCGCGTGTGGGTCAAAACCGTATGTGACGGCCAACGCCGGGACGTCGACCTGCAAGTCGCACATCAGGCGTTCGATGATACTTGCCCGCAGGCGATCTTCGGCCGACAAGCGCCAGCCTTTCGTTGTGGCCAAGCGGCCGGATGCGATCCGCTTTCCGTAACGATTGGGAAGTACCTCGTTTTGAACATAGCCGCCTGGCATGCGGCCAATAGCTGACGAACCCAAGCCGATAAGTGCCTCACAAGCATCGGTCGTATAGCCCTGAAAGTTGCGATGCAATTGCCCGTCTGTCTGCGCGGTTGCTAAACTGTCGTGCGGCCTGGCGAAATGATCGATCCCGATGCGGCGGTAGCCTGCCGCAACAAGGTGTTCCGAAATTGCCTTTGCCTGGGAAATACGGCTTTGCGCATTGGCGAGAGCGGCTTCGTCGATTAGCCGTTGATGCTTCTTGAAGGAAGGTACATGCGCATAACCGAAGACTGCGAAACGGTCCGGCCGCATCTCGATCGCTGCCTTGGCCGTTTCGATGCAGGATTGAACCGTCTGGTTTGGCAGGCCATACATAAGATCGAAATTGATGCTGGCGATGCGCGCCCGGCGCAGCTTAAAAACCGCCTCCATTGTCTGTTCTTTACTTTGGGTGCGGTTGATCGCCCTTTGGACCGTCGGATCAAAGGTCTGTACCCCGATACTAGCACGGTGCACCCCTACTTCCCCGAGAACCGTCGCCATCTCCTGATCTAGCGTCCTCGGATCGATCTCCAACGCGATTTGGGCCGAACCGGTGAACTCGAACTGCTTGTGCAGAAGCTCAATAAGCTCAAACATTTTCTTCGGCCCGATGGTCGTTGGCGTTCCTCCACCAAAATGCAGATGGTCGATCCTAACCGGCGCCCCGGTCCTTGCGGACACGAGGCGTACTTCCTCGCGCAGCATTCGCAGGTAGTCGACGATCGGTCGGCTATTGCGCGCATTCGTGGTGTGACATCCGCAATACCAGCATATCGACGGACAAAACGGGATGTGCACGTAAAGCGATGCCGCTTTCTCCAGCGAGACAGCGCTAAGCCAATTCTCATAAGTGCTATCGTCAACGTTGGGGGAGAAACACGGCGATGTCGGATAGCTAGTGTAGCGGGGTAGGCGCTCATCGCCGTATTTTTCAATAAGTGCCGATTGCATGCGAAATCCTTCTACGGAGTACTGGCTAGAATGCGGCCATTCTAGGCACACGCTTTGCATGGCTCTTTGATCTTCAACAAAGAGCGCGACGGATTTCTTTGAATTATTTTCAAAATCGCGGCGCCGAGGCAAAGGAGGCGCAGCATACTCGATGAAAAGAGTTCAGCTTAGTTTTGATCTGCCAGCGAGATGCTCGGCATGATGACAGTACCTTTTTCCCTGGTGGATCACAAAATGCATTCACAAGGCGCTGGCGGGCTCGCTTGGATGCTTGTCCGGTGGCGGGGCAGACCGATCGTCGCCTATAGTGTCGCCGCCGCTGCTCCATTCGGCGTCCTCGCACTGAGATTGGCCCTGTCGCAGTTCACCAGCGACGATCTTACCCTATTGCCGTTCATTCCCGCTATTCTCGTGGTCGCAATCATCGGCGGCGGAAAGCCGATTTCTCTAGCGGCGGGCATGTCGCTTGGCGCTGATGTCCTTGTTCAGCGGCTGAGCGATGCGGCTTACGCGACGGTCTTTGAACTGGTTTCCTTTGGCGTTGCGGTGCTTCTGATTGCTTGTCTGGGAGAGGTGTTGCAGGCGACGAGACATGCCATCATCGAGAGTGAGATTGCCCCCACTGCGCATCTGACATCGATATTGGACAAAGTGCCCGATGCGATGGTGATCACGACCCGCGACGGTAAAATTGTGTCCTTCAACGCCGCCGTCTTGCGGCAGTTCGGGTATGCAGAACAAGAGCTCGTTGGCGCGAACCTGCGACTGCTGATGCCTGATCCTTTTCGCGCCGTCCACGGCAGCCATATGCAACGGCAACTTGGAAGGGGCGAAAAGCGCGTTCTCGCAGATCAAGCAGTTGTCGGACGCAGGAAGAACGGATCGACGTTTCCCCTCAAGTTAACCGCGAGCCAGCTGGAATCGGGTGGTGGCTTATTTTTCATCGGCTTCCTAAGAGACCTTACGGAGCGGGAAGAGGCTGCTGCTCACCAGCAGCGGATCCAGGCGGAATTGGCAAGATTGGCCCGCCTGAGCGAAATGGGCGAAATGGCATCCGCCCTTGCGCATGAGCTGAACGAACCGCTGTCGGCGATCGCAAATTACGCTTTCGGGTGTACGAAGCTCTTGAGCGACATGGACAACAATGTCCCAACGGTCATGAGAAACGCTTTGCAGGAGATTGAACGTCAGTCCCTTAGAGCGGCAAAAATTATCAAACATCTCAGAGAGTTCGTCACGACAGGTGAAACGGAAAAGGGCCTCGAAAATATCCGCACGCTGGTGGAGGAAGCAGGCGTCCTTGCGCTTGTAGGTTCCCGAGAAAAAGGCGTCAGGACTGTCTTCGAATACGTGCCCGGCGCCGAGATGGTGATGGTCGATCGTGTTCAGGTCGAACAGGTCATCATTAATTTGATGCGAAACGCCATAGAAGCTATGCGCCACGTCGAGCATCGTGAGCTTACGATCCGCACGATGCCCACGCAGGAGGATGAAGTCGCCGTTATCGTGGAAGACACCGGCAAAGGCATTCCGGAAGAAATTGCCGCGGAGCTCTTCGAGCCATTCGTCACGACAAAGCCAAGTGGAATGGGTGTCGGCCTTGCGATCTCGAAACGTATTGTCGAGGCCCATGGAGGTGAAATGACGGTCTCAAGAAACGCGGCTGGCGGAGCTACTTTCCAGTTCACGCTTCCCGCCTATACGGAAGGACAAACGTGTGAAACCGACTGACTATACGATCCATATTGTCGATGATGAAGAGCCGGCGCGCAAATCGTTTGCCTTCATGCTGACCATGAACGGCTATGCCGTCAAGGTGCATCAATCGGGAGCCTTGTTTCTTTCCTTTGCGCCGGGCATCCACAACGGAATTCTTGTTACGGATCTCAGAATGCCAGAGATGTCAGGTATAGATCTCATCCGTCAGCTTAGCGTGAAAAAGATCTCAATTCCGTCAATCGTGATCAGCGGACATGGCGATGTGCCGGTGGCAGTTGAGGCGATGAAAGCCGGTGCGGTCGACTTCATAGAGAAACCCTGCGAAGACGCCGTTATCATTGAGGCGATCGAACGAGCGTCGGACCATTTACATGTTAATGGCGCTAACGTCGACGAGAGCCTTGCCATTCAAGCGCGCATCGAAACCTTGAGCGAGAGGGAGCGCCAAGTGCTTCTTGCCGTCGTGGTCGGCCTTCCGAACAAGTCGATTGCACATGATCTGAATATTAGCCGCCGCACGGTGGAGGTTCATCGCGCCCGCGTCATGTCGAAAATGAGAGCAAAAAGCATCCCGCATCTGGTTCGTATGGCTGTTGCGGTGGAGATGGGGCCCTTCTAGCTTCGTAGTGTTGATCTCGCCGCATTCGGGGTCCTGCCGTAACCTTGCGAACGGGAAGGGTCGTCATGGCATCTGTTTTCCCAAAAACTCTAAATTGATCGTCATTGCTCGATGACGGGATTATATAATCGAAGGCAACTTTGGAGGCGCTTTCGCGGACTTAGCGGGCCCATCCTGCGCGTCGAGACGTCTTTGCCGAAAGACTCGCCCGCATTATTTTCTGACCGGGCGGCGCCACGATTTCTTATGACGACGACAAGCTGCTGCCTCTAGTGATGAACACCCTTCGAAAGGGATCGGAATAAATCGCCGGCAATTCGCACGAGATGCCGGTTAAGTGTTTACCCTTAGTGATAAAACCGAATTTATCGCTCCCATAAGAACCGGCAATCTTGCCCCGGAACATGGGGAATACCAGATGCAGTCGAAATTCATGCCCGCAGCACAGCCTTGGACCTCGCCGACGAAAATTGTGGGGCCGCAAATTGGGGGAGCGCACATCGCCGTCACATATGAGCGCGGCCAAGAGATATACGCCCAGGGCGGGAGCGCCGATAAGTGCTATCGGGTTTCTACCGGAGCTGTTCGGGTATGTCGCATCCTTTCCAACGGGGGGAGGCAGGTCGTCTCCTTCCATGTCGCGGGGGAAATGTTCGGCTTCGAAGCTGGCTCTCAGCATCGTTACTTTGCCGAAGCGCTCGCCCTGACAAGAATAGTGGCGTTTGAACAGGGCCTTGCTCAGCAGCGGCATTTGCCGGAACTCCTTGCACTTGCTCTTGAAGCTATGGAACGTGCTCAGGAACACCTTCTGCTTATCGGACGGCAGTCTGCGATTGAACGGGTGGCCACATTTTTGTTGGATCTCTGCGAGCGCCTGGGAGGCACTCGGCAGTTTAGATTGGCCATGTCGCGGCAGGACATTGCGGACTATCTCGCCTTGACGATCGAGACGGTATCGCGTGCCATGAGCGAGTTGAAGGAACAAAGCATAATCAGCCTGCGACATGCGCGAATGGTCGACATTCGGAAGCCTGATGCACTTCGTTCGCTCTGTGGCCATGTTGCCGGACTATCTTAGCTCGGCGCGACCTGTGCAATGCAGGACGTTGCGGCCTTCGGGCGGAAAATCGCGATTTGCGCCCGCGTGTCATTTCATCTGGGACATTGTCTTGCGGGCCCACGTCAACTTGTTTCAGGTCCTTGTCTGGAACTGATGGCGTGGCCCGTAAACGACGGTCACCTTCCGTCAGGCGCGCTTCAGAGCCTGTCAGCAGGAGTTTTGTGGATCGATGCCGATCCCGTTGGTAACGACATCGGACATTCGGGCATTGGCCTGAACGGCACGACCGTCCCGCATCATCATCAGGAAACCCTCCGCCACCATGCCTGGAGCGAGGGGCCAGGTGCTGCCCCCAACAGGAAGGAGATCAGATCGTAGCGGCTGTCGTCCACCGCGAGATCCAAACCGAGAATGGCTTCTCCGTATTGCCTAATGGCCTCAAGACGCCGGCGCCGGCGGCGTCTGGAAAAGAAAAGAGGTCGCCCTTCGGCTGGATTGATCCGGTGGCTGAGATTATTGGCCGCCACCATGGCCTGTCGTCCCTGCCTGCGAACAGCGCCGTCCGCGAGCGTAGCGGAAGCCGGAACATGTCCCGGCAAGATCGATCGCACCTGCTATTTCGAAGGCCGATGCGGTGTGCGAGCAGGGTCAGCGCGGTGTCGTTACGAACGATGCCGCAGCCCTCAACGGCAGCCTCAGCGGCCTTCGCCGCACGTCCGCTGAGCGTCTCGGCATCGTCAAGCCAGTGGCGCGGGGATGCCGATCCGGCGCGCGATTCAGTCGGGTTCAAGGCCGAGCCCCGATTCAATCCGGGCATTCTTGACGCGTCAATCGGGCACCGCATGGCCGAGACCTACCAGAGAAGACGAGCGCTTCCCTGATTGCCGCCCAGCCCCCAGAAAGCCGCAGTAAGCCTTTCGCTTTGACGCTCTGCGAGCTTTACGATGCGCTCGACGACCGGTTCCGTCATTTAAAGACAGGCACTATCCCGTCCGCTTCGCGCGAGCAAGCCGGCCATCACAAATCGCTTGGTTTTACGCAACAACCGGAGAGGGATAGCCGATAAGGCTCTCTGGGAAAATCATCACCAGGGTACGGTCCTACTTTTCCTGCTAACCAAATGGGATATAAGCGGACACGAAGATGCGCCGACCCTTGGCTCGGCCGTTCACATCGGAACCAATGACGATTGCCGCTGACTTCATAAAGGAGCTTGAAGGATGTATTCGCGAATTCTCGCTGAATTTCAAGGGGATCGTGGTGGTTTGAAAATGGTCCCAGCGAGCAATCGTTTGTCGCTGATTAAATTAGATCGCCGATCTCGCAGCCGTGATTTGACTTCATCGTGCATCGGATTACTGAAGCAAATTGGCTAAGCTCTCTAAAGTTGTTATAACCTGACAATGTTCCCCTCGGAACGGACAGAAGACGACCTCAAAGGGGCAAAGGCAAGCAGTTCAAGTCCGTCCACGGCGATCCACGCTGACCGGCGATTGTTGAAAAGTAGGGACAGGCGGTGACGCAAGATCTAGAAAGTTACAAAAGTGCGAGAGGCCTCGTAGATACCACCGATCCGGAAGTCGACAAGCCGATCTACCGCAAGCCCGGTTTTGACGGGAAAGTTGCGACGCTAGGAGATATGGAAGAACTGATCAGCGCATTTTTAAAAAAAACGCGCGAGGCCGAGGGCCTCGCTCGCGCGGATCTTGCGCCAATGCTCGGTCTGTCGACACCCGTGTACGGACGTTACGAGCGGGCGTTTTCAAGGATGACGGTCACCCGAATGATCCATCTCTGTGAAATTCTCGGCTTTATGCCCATAGATATGCTCTTTGAAGCGGCGCCCCATCTTTGGGGGCGCACGCCTGAGGAAGCCGAGGATCGTCTCACTCTGGACCGAATTATCAGAACCCTTCCGAGCGAGGCAAAGCGCGATCTCGTTCGGCTGCTGAAGCGTATGGTGCCTCAAGATAACGGGAGCTAATGAGACATCAATCGCAGGTAAGCTTGGCTGTCTGGTAGGCACTCCGGCAACGGAAAGCGTCGGTCTTCACCGCGATCTCGCCGCAAAGTGGTTTTCATGATCATCTTTTTAAAGGAACCAGCGCCACAACTATAGAATCCTGGACCTCACACTCACTCGTTTTCCGGTCGGTCACCGCATGCGCCGACATCGTCGCTCACTTTGATCGTGGCGCATGAACAGTGTCGACTAGAACGCTGCACCGCTTAAGAGCGTGACCCACCAGTTAAGTTTGCCCGGCCATTCGAGTGCTTTGCTCAAGGTCGCGGCGAGCCGCCAGACCGAAGACCGAGCGGGTAAGATACAATCTGCCCGCGGCTGCGCGCTCGGCCATTGCGCGCAGATATCCGCCGGGCGAACTGACCTCCTGCCGATTTGCTTTTTCCAGAATAACTGCCACCGCCACCGCTGCTTGCTGTTCGCCCATTGCCTCCACGGCGCCACGGCGGGCATCCTCTGAGATCCCGACGAAGCGGCACAGCATCGGAGTCAGCCGAACAAACTCCTGGAAGCTCTTGGGAGTGCATCCAAGCTCCGCGAGGGCCGGGGCCGCCCGCAAGACATCCTTAAGCGCGATTAGAGCCTGCCGCTGAGGTTCTCGCTCGCTGACTGAGCCTCGCCAAAGGGTCGCGGTTTCTTCAAAAGCCGAGCTGCTGGCGGCGCTGGCTTTTGGAAAACTGTATTGTCCGACATGAGCCGAACCCTCTCGAACATTACTACTACGTTTTGATTGATAAGGAGGTGTAGTCTGTTTCTGCATGTCGTTTTCGACAGGCACGCATGTCGTTTTCCCTGCGCCGAGTTGGTCTTGAGGTCGCGGGTCAAGCCGCATCAGTCGGTCCATAGACCATTCAAGAAGGACAGTCGCACGACGCAGCATCCGGTTGGATGCTTTGGCAGCAATTCCGATATAATTGCTGATGCGCTCGACCCGGTCGGCAATGCGTTGGCGCATTGTTGCACTTACATCAGCGACAGCAGCGAGGGCACAACGGATATTGCGCAAGGCGCCTCGGTACCGTCGCAAGGCAGCTTCGGTCGCCCTCTTCTCCGCTCGGATGTCTTTTACGAGGCGAGTAAGCTCGCCATATCGCAGGACCAATATTCGAAGATCGACCCCGCATCCATCCGTTATGACGCCATCGCTGTTTCTGACGGGATATCGCTTATAGTTTCCACTGTCCTGCATCGTGATCAAACCCAGATCGAAAAGCTTGGAAAGCATTCGACTGACCCGGCCGGCCGAACGCCCGACCTCAAATGCCAATTGTCGGTTCGATTTGAACACGATTGGCCGCCCCGACGTATCGAAAGTATCGGCGGGGGCGGTGTTGATCAATATTAGCAACAGATGGCTTTCCGTTCCATTTATCAGGCCTGTGCAGGTCAGATTTTGAGCAAGCACAGCCAATTGGGCACGCGTCACCATTCCGATTTCTGCCGATTTTGCCCAGCGCCGGAATTCAGCCCTTTGGGGCGTTATCTTACGGCCGACCGGCCGTTGGCAGGTGGTCATATCTTCCATGTCCTCGTCTCCGTTCGGGACCAGGCAAAGCTCCGCCGTTCACCAAAGTGATGTTTTTTGTTGACAAGGAAGGAAGGGTCTGCGACAAAGGTTTTGGCTAATTTATTCTCTTACAGACCCGCTTCCGGATTGCTTCGGGAGCGGTTTTTCTTTTTCTGGCCGGTTTTTTCTCTCCATTTCAGACCCGACGCACGCGTCGGGATGTTTGCGGTCGATACGCGAAAAGCATATCCCAACAAATCAATTTGGCGCAAGATATGTACGAGTTTGAGCTGCTACTTGAGGTCGCAGCGGGATAGTGACTAAACTAACGCATTGATTTTATTAATTGTTTTGAAAGTCTAAATGCCATTTCGATACCGTTTCGACCGATCAAATTTGGTTCGCCTTACGGACAAAATTCTCAAATTGGCCGATGCTCGGACATGGAGCCAATGACGCTTGACCGAAAACGCAATGCTCCTCCCGTACTTGACGTTGAGGATCAGCGTGCGAAACGTGGATGGCTGGATGAATAGCGACAGCCCGCTTTCCCAGCTGGTCATCATCGACCCGGGGGCTATCACAAGAGGCGGGAGGATTGTGCCGTGCGTGGTCGACGTAAACTCCATCCCCTCATTTTGGGTTTTGAGATCTGATCTCCTGGAGCAATGATTACCCGAGGTGCGTTGGATCGCCATCTCAGACCTGCAAACGGTGCGCGCGTTTTCCGGAGTTCCCTGAGATCTGCCAGCCTATTTAGCGGCAGCGCCACCGCAGCAAATTCATTAAGGGGTTGCCGCCTGGCAAATGAGTGAGTGAGTTGAAACCGAATACCTAAGCTTTTGCCGCCATGCCCGCGCGATCTTTCGCGAGCGTGGCGGTCGGATTTATTGTATCAAACCGCGATTTTCGCTCTCTTCGAGCACGGGAGAGCGACGATCAATGCGGACTTGCAAGCTTGCCAGTGCCCCGGCAACTATAAGACCCTTTGGCGTCATATCGCCGGCCGTGGCAAAGACTGGATCGAGCACCGGCCGGCAACATCGGAAGCGTGCCGCCGCATCCGCAATCGTGATCAATGGGGCACGATAAGGTTGTCCGCAGTCGCCTCCCACAAGGACAATTTTCCCCGCCAGAGGCTTTGGACAGCCATCAAAGATTGTAAAGGCGGTTAGCCCATCACGCAACGCTTCTTCATCTACGAACAGCGAGTGCATATCGTCAAAGCGGATCATCTCGATTAGCCTGCTACCAATCAAGTCATAGATCGGAGCAATGCTTCCATCCTGAAGCTCAACCGCCCCAAAACGGGCGGTATCCGACTCTAACACGTACACGATATTTTTCATTTGCTTTAGCCTCCTATTTGAAGCGATCTCGTGCCCACAGAGATGAGGGAGAAGGGAGAGCTGTGATACCAACCATAGATAGCGGCGGCGCGACGCAATATGCTGTTCTCATAGGGCGTTGTAAATTGCCGTACGCGCCGATTTGGCACGTGTTTCGCAATCTGGACAGCTTTCCGGGTCGGCTGAAATTCTAAAGATTTGTACTGAAATCAGTTGAATCGAGCTGGTATTTCATAGGATACCTTTAGTGAGAACGCTTGAAGGTGAGCCAAATATATTTTGCGTTTTTTCGGCAAAAAAATGGAAAGCATTATGTCAGTCGACTCATTTTTTGAGCTGAGTATGCAATTTTCAGTAAGCGTAACGCGTGGAGAGCGCTGGATAACCCGATCGCCCGTCCCGACTTGTGACCTCAAAAAAACACGATCTGGAGGAGCCGATCTATGAACGGGTTTCGGCGATCCCCTCTGAGGCTGATGGCCTATCTCGCGTTCCCGCATGTCGATCATCAGACCTAAGCGACAGAGAGCCGCTTCGGGGTCGCAGTGAACAAAAACCACAGGAAAACCACCCTACAGATTCTAGACATCGCATTGATGCGTTTCTCACGATATCGGATCGGTCGGGAACGCCATGCCAGTGCGGTGCGTAACCTGGCGATAGCCAATTTGGTGCGATTGTGTTTTTTCTTGCACCAAGAGAAACCAGTGCCGATTTCAATTATGTATTGAAAAACAATAATAATATGCGAAATTAGTGCACGTTTGACGAATTCGCTTGATAGAAAGATGCGCCAAAAATGATCAAAAATGCAACGTTACAGGTTTTAACCTTAACGTTTTTCCGTATAAAAGAGATCTTGCGCGTTAACCCTCAGTCTCAGCAATGGCAGGTCCATCTTTGAAGCAATGGATTAAAGAACTCGGTTTACAGCAGGTCGTTGACCCACGCATAGACAAACCTGTCTATCGGAAGCCTTTTGATGGGCGAATTGTGCTTAGCGCCGAACTGGAAGAACAGATCTGCACCAGTCTTCGCGGCGCCCGCGACAGACGAAAACTGCCTCGATCGAAACTTGCGCCCCTGCTTGGGCTGAGCGAACAGGTTTACGGCCGCTACGAAAATAAGATCTCCCGCCTGACGGTATGCCGGCTAATTCATCTCTGTGAGGTTCTGGACGCCACTCCGGAGGAAATTATCGCGCCAGCAGCACCCCATCTCTGGGGTGGGACTGAAGCAAAAGCGGTTCTGCTATTGGCCTCAATCGAAAAGTTGCGGACCTTGGACGAAGAGACTCTGCGAGATGTTTTCAGCTTGTTAGGTCGCATAGGCGAGACCTGCGGCCAAAATGATGGCCAGACAGTAGGCGATCCTGAATGCCGCAATGGTGTCGAAATCGCAATTGGTAAGCAAATTGACGGCAGCAAATGACCGAAATGCGTTGCGCTAATTGAAGTAAATCCATCGTGACATTTCCCGGCCACTCCTCGAACATGTATTCTGCTGCTTTGTCCGCACTACCTATGGTAAGATATTGACCGACCCGACGCGTTTCGAGCGTCACTGGTAGCGTCCACCAGTGTAGCGTCATCTTCGTTTCTTCCGAACCGCGATGAACTGGGTTCCGACGGAACACAGGGAAGCGCTTCAGTGCGAGTGCCACTTCCCAGGGATGCCGATCTCAGGGAGAAACCAAAATGATATTCACTCAAGCCGACCTTGATATCGCAAATCGCCATATTGCCGAAAGTGAAGAACAGGTTTCACGGCAGGAGCGAAAGGTGACTGTCCTTCGTATGCAACACTTGGATACGGAATTGGCGGAAAACATTCTGACGGTTTTTTACGAAACGCTGCTGATCCATAACGCCAGTCGCGACATGATTGCTGCTCAGCTGAGACAGAAATGATCGCAATGCCTCTCCAGTGTGGTGAAGCATCCAACGGGCATCGGCATAGTTTTCGACGACGTCGGTCTATCAATTGGCGGTTTTCGCATGGCTGGTAACGGAGTGTGGAATGCCGCACCAGAAGTGTGGCTAAGCCGTACCGGGATCGTGTCCCATGGAGTGGTGTAGCTGGATTTCATAGCCATCGGTGATTTCCGGTAGGGTCGGGTTGCTTAGAGCCAACCTGAGGGACACCACCGATGACCGACGACATGATGAACCTGCGCTCACTCGTTGAGAAGAGCGCTGATGCCGATTTGCTGCGGGAGATGATCGGCTTTGCTGCCGAGAAGCTGATGGGGCTGGAGGTCGGCACGAAGACCGGCGCGGCCTATGGCGAGAAGAATGGCTTCCGGCTGGCCCAGCGTAACGGCTATCGCGACCGGGATTGGGAGACACGGGCGGGCACCGTCGAGCTGCGCATTCCCAAGCTTCGCACCGGCAGCTACTTCCCGAGCTTCCTGGAGCCGCGCCGCATGGCCGAGAAGGCTCTGACGGCGGTCATCCAGGAGGCTTATATCCAGGGTGTTTCGACCCGCTCTGTTG
>NZ_FMAF01000067.1 GCF_900094565.1 Martinezella lusitana | reverse complement strand
GCTTGCAAAAGCTGTGCGAGCTCGTCGCTGTCGGCGCCGACGATCACGGGGCTGGCCTTGAATCTCTCCACCAAGGCGCAAATTTTCGTGCTGATTTCGGAGTCGGAAACCTTGCGTCCGCCAATCATGAAGAGAATGGCTGACGGTGCGACCTGCATGTCCCGTATCTGCCATTCCTCGAATGACGCTACGGTGACGATATTCATGCTGTCGTCATAGTCTGTGAGACTTCTTGATAGGTACTCGCGGTCCAGAGCCCTGGAATCGATCAGAAGGATATAGTCCTCTGATTCTGCCGCGCCGGCGATGCCGGAGGCAACAAACGGCCTCAATGAATCCGGTGTTCGAACTGAAATGATGCGAGCTGCTGTTTCTGAAGCGAATTTCTCATTCGTTAATGACTGTCCGTTCATGGTCGATACCCCCAACCTTTAGTGTGACCCTTATTCTTCTTGTGACCGCCCGAATACTTCTATTCTTTGGATAGCAAAGCCCCTGTCTAAATTTCGGCATTGCTTCTTGCTTCATATTGTTCTCCTCAATCTAGGTTTCTCATATTGTCGACCATTAGCTAATATACTTAATCTTTTTTTAGTGCATCAACATGCGTTGATAATAATCAAGGATGTTGTCACGTATTGACGCCGCTTATGAGGGTGGTCATGGAGGTGATGAGATATAGAATTGGGCCATCGGTAATATGATCCGGGCGCGACACGGTTTTCCGCCGCAGCTTTGCTCGTGGCGGGGATCTGCTGCCGGAAATGTCGGCAACAAGAAACCTATAGTCCGTGTTTCACTTGCGAGTGGCCCTATATTGCTGACAGGCTGCGACAGCACCTGGGTGACAAAAACGAGCGATCGCAAGCGTCATTGCAGTCATCAGATATGCAGGTCAGCAATATCGTGTTTTCAAGAACGCGGGAAATTGCGAAACGGGTCAAGGGGTCGACTCCCTTCAAGAGCGCCAGGGTGCCGTCGTGCGAATGATCTAAAGTCATTGCCTGAGATCGGGTGTTGCCAAGACTGTTCAAGATACGCCGGATTTCCGCAATTTCATCCGGCCCTTGCCATTTGCATTAGGGTAACGCGTTGCTGAAGACGCCGCTGCGCCTGGTCGACAACCACGGCGATGATGATGACCAGCCCCTTGATGACCATCTGCCAGAAGGATGATACGCCCATCATCACCAGCCCGTCGGACAGGATGCCGATGACGAAGGCGCCGATGATCGTGCCTCCGATCGTACCGCGTCCACCCGACATCGAGGTGCCGCCGAGAACAGCAGCCGCGATGGCGTTGAGTTCGAAGCTCTCGCCGGTCGCCGGATGAGCGGCCATCAGCTCCGACGAAATGATGATGCCGACGATCGCAGCACACAGCCCTGAGAACATATAGACGAAGATCTTCACCCCATCGACGCGGATGCCCGACATGCGTGCCGCGCGCTCATTGCCGCCGACGGCGAAGATGTGCCGGCCGATCGGCGTCGAGCGGGACACATAGGCGGCGATCAGCGCGAGAAAGATGAGTATCCAGATGGAAACGGGGAGGCCGAGCAGCCTGCCGGCACCGAAGACGTCGAAACCGGTCGTGTCGAACTCCGGCCTGCCGACCAGGTTCGGAAAGGTCTGGCCGTCCGAGGATAGCAGCGCGAGGCCGCGAGCAACGTAGAGCGTCCCGAGCGTTGCGATGAAGGGGGCAACGTTAAGCTTGGTGATGAGTAGCCCGTTGATGAGCCCAATCAACAGTCCGACGGCAAGCGTGATCAGGATGATCTCGTATATGTTGAAATAGACGGTGTATCCGATCGGCAATGCGACGCCATTGAGGATGAGAGCGCCCGCCACCATGCCGCACAGGCCGACGATCGAGCCGACCGAGAGGTCGATGCCGCCGGTGATGATGACAAAGGTCATGCCCATCGCCAGGAAGGCATTAAGCGCAACATGCTTCGACATTAGAATCATATTCGCGCTCGAGGTGAAGTTCGGGGCGAAGATGGCGAAGAAGATAATGACGGCAAAGAGCGCGATGAAGGTTCTGAGTTTCATCAGCGTCAGGAGTGCCGAGCCATTCGACCGCTTGGCCGCAAAAGAAGTGGAGGTATCTGCCGTCATGACGCGAGTTCCCTTGTATGTCCGTGTCCCTTGGCCGAAGCGGCGATGATGGTTTCTTCCGTGGCATCGCTTCTTTCGAAGACCGCGACCAGCCTGCCGTTGCTCAAGACGGCGATGCGGTCGGAAAGTGCCATGACCTCTTCCAGGTCTGATGTCGAAAACAGGATTGCCAGACCCTTGCCGGCAAGCTTGCGCATGGTACGAAAGACATCGGCCTTGGCGCCGACGTCGATGCCCCGGCTGGGCTCGTCCATCAGAAGCACCCTGGGGTCTGTCATCAGCGCCTTACCAATGACGACCTTTTGCTGATTGCCGCCGGACATCGATGTCACCTCGAAATCCGGATTGGGTGCCTTGATCGACAGGTCACGGATCATGTCGCGCATGGCCCGCCTTTCGGCGCCGGCATCGATGTGAAAGAAGCGGGCGAAGCGTCCGAGGCTTGCGAGCGTCAGGTTGCTGGCAATGGACAGCACCTGCACCAGCCCCTCGCGCTGCCGGTCTTCCGGTATCAGCGCCAGGCCGCGCCGGATGCGGCGGGTGGTATCGCGTTCGCGAACCTCGACGCCGTCGATGAAGATCTTGCCGGTCGAATGCACGTGCCGACCCATGACGCATTCGAAGAACTCGCTGCGGCCCGCGCCCATCAAGCCATAAATGCCGAGAATCTCGCCTGCGCGAACGGAGAGCGAGACGTGATCGACGGCAAGGCCGCCGGTCGAGCGCGGAAGGCTGATCTCCTCGGCACGGAAGGCTTCCTTACCGATCGTGTGGCTGTCGCCCTTGGCAAAATCCTTGGCTTCCGATCCGATCATCGACCGGACGATCCATTTCGTATCGATATCGCGAACCATAGCCTGGCCGGTGATCTGCCCGTCGCGCAGCACGGTGATGTAATCACCGATCCGCATCAGTTCTTCCAGCCGGTGCGAGATATAGACGATTGCCACACCCTGCGCCTTAAGCTCGGCGATCACCTTGAAGAGAATGTCGACTTCCGCAGCAGACAGCGCCGATGTCGGCTCGTCCATGATCAGGATGCGGGCATCAAGCGAGATGGCCTTGGCGATTTCGACAAGCTGCTGCTGCCCGATCGGCAAATCCTCGATCATGGTCTCGGCATTGATGCCCGCGTCCAGTCTCTTTAGGAATTCATTGGCTTTGGTAATTTGCGCCTTGTGGTCGATGCCGAAGATGCGGCGCGTGATTTCGCGCGTCGCAAAAATATTTTCGGCGACCGACATGTTGGCGAAGAGGTTGAGTTCCTGGAAAATCATTCCGATGCCGCGCGCTTGCGCGTCAGCCGGGCTATCGAAATGAACGGCTTCACCTTCAAGGACGATGCGGCCGAGGGTGGGCCGCTCAACGCCGGCGATAATCTTCATCAGCGTTGATTTGCCGGCGCCGTTTTCTCCAACCAGGACATTAACCGCGCCGCGCCGCAGCTCGAGATTGGCGCGCTTGACCGCAACGATTCCGGAATAGACCTTCGATACGTCTTCCAGGCGAAGGATGATGTCGTCCTCTGTCGTGTCGCCCATGGTCATTGCCCCAACGCCAGCGCCGAAGGGGTGATCAGCGGAAGTTGGCCGGAGGCTGGCAGCGGATACGCGCCGGTCACCGTGACGGTCTTGCCCACGAGGCCATCGCGTGGCAGGGCCGCGAGGAAGGACGTGTTTGCCTTCTCGTTGAATGCCTTGCCGAATTGCGCCCATTCAATCTGGTTTCTGAATTCATTGAAGTCGAGGAAATCCAGCGCGTCGCGCAGCGCCGTACCGCGGACTGCCGGGCCAATCTGCACCTTTGCGTCCGCCTTGCCGTCGCTATCCACATCGACGTCGACGGTTCCTGCGCGAGAGGTTGTATCCGCGGCGACGATCTTGCCGCTAAGCTTGACCGCATAGGTCCAGGGCGATGAGGCCTGCTTGCGCGGATTTCCATATTTTGCGCCGGCCTCATCCGGGTTGGATGCGACTGCCTGCAACACCGTCTTGAAGTCGCCCGCTCGCTTCTCAAGGTCGGGAAGCACTTGTGACTGCCAGATCGCCTCGACCTTGGTCGTCGGATCGAAGGCGGTCTTTGCCGCTTCCGCCGCCTTTTCCTCAGGTGTCGGCGTTTTGATGATCTTGCAGCCAGGCAGCGCTGCGACCAGCATGAGGGCCGCGACGGCGCCTCTGATCCTCAACATGCAATGCACCTCTATCTCACAGGAAACATATCTGGAGAGCGTGGGTTTTCCACGCTCTCCATGGTGCTCGGTCTGCCGTTAGTTCTTCAGCGCGAAGGTCTCAAGCTTGTCGGCATTGTCCGCGTTGATGAGGACGCAATCCATCAATTGCTTCTCATCCTTCGGCACGGTCTTATTTTTGATGTAGGCGTCGGCCTGCTGGACCGCGATCTGAGCCTGGGCATAGGCCGGCTGCATGACAGTCGCCTTGATGCCGCCCGCCTTGATTGAGTCGCGCACGTCGTTGGAACCGTCGAAGCCCACGACGATGACATCTTTGCGGCCGGCCGCCTGAAGGGCTGCGATTGCGCCCATCGCCATAGTGTCGTTGCCCGAGATGACGCCCTTGATGTTCGGGTTCGCCTGCAGGATCGTTTCCATCTTGGCATAGGCTTCGGTTTGGCTCCAATTCGCCGATTGCTTGGCGACCAGCTTCAGATCCGGATAGTCATCGATGACGTCATGATAGCCCTGCGAGCGGATACCGGCATTGGTATCGGCTTCGCGGCCAACAAGTTCGGCATAATTGCCCTTCTCGCCCATCAGCTTGACGAATTCCTGCGCGCCGAGCTGTGCACCTTGGTAATTGTTGGAAACGATCTGGGCGACGGCGATACCGGTGACGTTGATTTCGCGGTCGATGAGGAAGGCGGGGATGCCGGCATCCTTGGCCTTCTTGATGGCGGCAACCGTCGCGTCAGCGCCGGCATTGTCGAGAATGATGGCCTTGGCGCCACGCCCAATTGCCGTATCGATGACCTCGGACTGCTTGTTCGCGTCGTCGTCATGCGACATGACGAGCGTGTCGTAACCAAGCTCCTTTGCCTTGGCTTCGGCACCGACAGCTTCGGCCTTGAAGAATGGATTGTCGAAGGCTGGCGTAATGATGGCAATCAGATCCGCCGAGAAGGCAGGTGCGGCCGTGCCCAGGGCAAGAACGCTGGTAAAGGCAGCAAGTGTCAGTCTGCGTGTCAGTTTCATGGTTTCCTCCCAGTTATGAAACAGGCCCCGTTCCCAGCGAGGCAGAAAAGGGAGGACTGACGCCCTCCCCAGGATCTCCTCAGGTAATGCGCCGGATGCTTTCGGCGATCTCCTGCGGTTCGAAAACCTTCTTCCAGTCGTCGCGCATCAGGGCGGGGATTCCGAACTCGATTGCCTTGTTGCAGGCGTCGGAGAAGACGCCGTCGACTTCCTTGAAGATCACGGCACCGAGAACATTCATATGGCCGAGCAGGAAGTCGCGGGCGGCTTCCGCCGGAACGCCGCGGGAAACACATTCATCCATGGCCTGACGCATGACGACGAGCAGCGAGGCGCAAACCGTCTCGGAAAGGCCCGGCTCCAGCATCGCCATCTGCTCGACGGTCACGCGGTGCGAGCGCATGACGGGT
>NZ_FMAF01000040.1 GCF_900094565.1 Martinezella lusitana | reverse complement strand
ACCGTCGCGATCCTGGATGTCGGCGCTGTGCACCATGAGACCGACCATCAGGCCGAGCGTATCGACGATGATATGGCGCTTGCGGCCTTTGGTCTGTAGAGTCGAGGAAAGGCGCGGTGGCTGGCCCTTGCGAGGCTCGCTCCGTTTCCTTTCCCCGCTCATCAAACCGGACGTGCGGATTTCCCGCATCCGGCTTTCCGACTGGCTTCATCGTAAGGCCCACGGCGACTGCTTGCCGCGCTCGCGTCGAAGACACAGCACGCCCAATTCCCCGTAAACATGTTCACGTGGGAATCGACGCGTGCTGCGTCCTTGCACTTTGTGCCGTCTGCACAGGAAGTTCGTGACGCGGTCATAGACGTGTCGATCGACGCCTTCATAGGCCGATGCGAGAGCGCCATAGGAGAAGTATGCGGCCCAACCGCCCAGGAGGCGGTTCAATCGCTTGCGAACTTCAGGCCATGTGCCCTTGTTGCCCGGCGTCAGCAGCGCGCTGACCTTGGTCTTGATCCGCTGCACGCTCTTCCTGGACGGGCTCGCTCCCAGGTACCACCGGCCGCCGTTGGGCAGATGACGTGGTCCAAGCGAGTAGCCAAGGAAGTCGAAGTGTTCGCGCCGGGCATCCTTCACCGAGGTTTTCGCCTCGTTGAGCGACAGCCCGAGTTTCGTCATCACCGTCCTTGTCCACGCCAGCGCCTCGGCCGCATGATCGCGGCTGAGAATGACGAAGTCATCGGCATAAGAGATGACGTGCGCGCGGAACTCTTCACCCAGACCGCTGAGACGCCAGTGCTTCAGGAACCGGTTCATGTAGATGACCGAGAGCAGCGGACTGACGACACCCCCTTGGGGCGTGCCGTGTGTGCTGCTCTTGCCGCCAGTCATGCGCCGTTTCCCGTCGCCATCCCGCTCCTCGACCGGTGCTCGCAGCCACAGCCTGATCAGCCGCAGCACGCTCCGATCGACGATGCGTCGGGCCACCGATTTGAGGAGGTCCGAATGCGGGATCGTGTCAAAATATTTCGACAAATCAGCGTCGACAACGTCGGTGTAGCCCCGGCACATCAGCCGGTGCGTTTCCTTGACTGCATCGACCGCGCTGCGACGCGGCCGATAACCATAAGCACCGTCCTCGAAGTCCGCCTCGAAGATTGGTTCCAGTACGAGCTTGGCAGCGGTCTGGATGACGCGACAGCGGATAGAGGGAATGCCGAGCGCACGCTCGCCTCCCCCAGGCTTCGGTATCATCACCCGCCGCACCGGATCGGGTCGGTACGTCTTCGAAACGAGTTCTTCGCGCAGGCCCGCCAACCACGCATCCACGCCCGACGCCTCGATCTGCGTAAAGGTCACTCCGTCGACGCCAGGCGCTCCCGCATTGGCGCGGGCCAGCGCATAGGCATGGCGCAGAATGTCTTCACGGCAAATCTTGTCGTAGAGCAAATAGAAGCGGAAAGCGGGCTCCGCCTTCGCCTTACAATAGAGCTTTCTCTGTAGGTTCCTGATCTTTTCAGGTGTTTCGAGGCTCATCGCCAATCAACCTTTCCTCACCATCTTCGAAAGCATGCCAGAAGTCAGGGTCCTTTCCTCCGCCGGCATTGCCCGGCATCGACAGTCTTACGACCCTGTCCGACTCCCGTCCGGTCCATCGCCATCAGCGATGTCGAAGCCGCGACCTCCGACCGCACGGGTCTCCCTCGATTACCCGCATCACCCTTCCCGCGTGCCGTGCCCAATACCCCGGCAGACCGAACAGGTGCTTGTGACGATTGCTTCCCTGTTCGCACGGCCTTCCCCGGGTAAGAGACGGGTCGGCATCTGCATCGACTCTTTCGAGGCCTGCTCGGACTTCACTCGCGTTACGGCCCACTGGATTGCTCAACCGCCCAAGGCGGCCTTTGTCACGAGGCTTCGAACCGGCCGGTTACCCGACCGATCCGCTCGTCAGCTACCAGATCAATCGACAACTCTCTGGATGGAACCTTCCTCCATTGGTGACACGCGCCTTCGAGGCGCACTCTTGCCCGCGTCATAGCCCCGGATGCCGCCGCTTTCGGTGGTTTTGACGCTCTGGCTATCGATCACACCGGCCGTCGGGCTTGCCTCCTTGCCCTCCAACTCGCGCGTTTCCATCACGAGACGATGGTTGATGCGTGGCCAAAGTCCCAACGCTCTCCATATTGCCGACGGGTGATTTTGGTCCAGGCCATCGTGTTCTCCATCGAATCTCGCAAATCCGAAGGAATCATAACCTGTTGAAATCACCCACCTCTTTTTGAGGCAGCCTCTAAAGAGAAGCCCACCACGGCAACTGATCGGTTCATATCCAAGAATATCACCATGAACCGGAAGCGGTGGCTCATTAAGAGGCAACGCCTAATAGTCGCACCAGATTGCAGCAAGCGACGCGAATTCTTCCCAGTTCGGTTTGCCTTTATCCTTCCACCGCATGCAAACTTTAGGAAGGTCGGCTGTCATTTGGGCCCAATCATCTGCGGAGACTTCTTTGATCTTGCCGACGTCCCATCGATCTTGAGACAAACGCGAGAGCTTTTCATAGGCCTCCGGTTTACCCAGCAGAATCTTGCGCGTCCCGCCGGGAATCCAAGCGTCACGCCAAGAGTGTTGGGCGCAAACATTATGCGGACTGACTGTCGGAATGAAAAATTCTAATCCCGTGTAGTGGCAATAGTCCCAAGTCTCGTCTTCGGGAGAGCCAGTATTGCATTTTTCCCACACGTTTTCCGGCAACTTCACACTCGATCGCAACTGCTCAGCCGTAAGCAATAGGCCATCTCGCGCCTCCAATTCTTTCGAAGGCGGCGGATTTGACGTATCGTAGCCGCAGCCTCCTTTGAGAAAGGTTTCGCGCACCATCGAAGCACCTGGAGCCATTGTCCAGGTAAAGTCATTTGCTTGGTGGAACAGCGTATATTCGTGCCATTCGTTTGCCCCGGTTGCTTCAGTGGCCAATTCATTGAAAAAAATTCCTGCGGATACGGCATCGGGCTGCGAGCCTAGGCCGATCATCTTTGTAGGGAAGCGATTGAACCAGTCGAAGGCTACAGGTTGTCGACTCTGGCAAGGCCGATCCCCTGAAAAATGCAAAGTGTCGCCTTTGACTGTATAGAGTTCCCCGTTTCCAATTTGGATGAGTTCGCATCCATGGCTAGGCTTAACCAAGTCCGGTGCATACTCAGGGTTGAGTGTCATGAAAATAATTATTGCGACAATCGCGATGATCGCGAGCGACGGATATTTGTCCAAGATTCTATGAAATAATCGGCGCAAAAGCCTGTAGATCGCAACGAATGGGCGAAGTGCCTGGTTTTTCTTGGCAATGTCGAAGCAATATCGAAGAATGCCCGCCAACATGTTCTGCCCCAGCGGCTACTTAAGTTTCTGCATGCTACAGACAATATTTTTCTTAACAATAGCAGTTCCGATTCGATCTAATTGTACCACGCTTCACAACTATAGATGTGGATTCTGGAAGGGGCAATGAAAACATCCCGATGTTCATCGCTGCTCGCGGAATCCCCAATCCTTTTGACTTGGAGAAGGAGCCGAAGGCGAGGCAGGGTAGCTGGTCCCTGAATGTGTTGTTCGGCTCCAGGGTTATTGCATTTTTAATTTGACGTCATATAAAATCACTAATGTCTACGTTGCTCAATCCTCCTGCCTCCAATGAGGCTATCACTCCCGCACAATGTCGCGCTGCTCGCGCTCTTTTGGCTTGGTCTCAGCAGGAGCTCGCCAGCCGCGCTCGAGTAGCCACCTCCACCGTGGCAGACTTTGAGCGGGGCCATCGCAACCCGATTCAACAGAACGCTGAAGCAATTCGCGGAGTGCTCGAAGCGGAAGGCATTGCTTTCCGAGCGGGAGGAGCTGTTATCGGGCCAACATTGCCCGCCTTCGCCGACCGGAAGGACGCTGGTTTGCCAATAAGATGGGTCGATGCGACTGATCTTTCTCAGTGGGCCGAGCGACGCGACGGTCAGGGATCTCTTCCAACCTTGCTTGCGAAGCTAGCAAGGGCAAATCGCCCCATATTACTGAGGTTTCCCTCGGACGAAGGTGTCCAGCACGCTGGCTGGGACGGAGTTACCGAAGCAAGCGAAGCGTCTGAATATATTCCGCTCGGTGTCACGGGATGGGAAATCGGGACGCAGCGAGATCGCATCGCCTCGAAGGCCGATGATGACTATAAGAAGCGCAGCGAGAATCCGCTTGGTCTTATACCTGCCGAGTTGACGTTCATCTTCGTGACGCCGCGTCATTGGCCCCAAAAGGAAATGTGGGCGCAAAAGAAGCGTGCGGAGAACATCTGGAAGGACGTGCGTGCTTACGATGGAGATAATCTAGTCCATTGGATCGAACTCTATCCCGCTGTCGGGTTATGGCTGGCTATCGCCCTTGGCAAGCGACCAGCCGGGGCACTTGATCTTCGGGAATATTGGCTGGAATGGGCGCTCGCGACCCAATGGCAATTGCCAAGTGAATTGGTGCTCTGTGATCGCGACGAAAGTGCCACCCGGATTCTTCGATGGCTCAGGGGGCCGTCGTCTGTGCTTGCGGTAAAGGGGGAGAGCCCGGCTGAGGTTTCCGGATTTGTTTATGCGGCGATCAACCAGCTTCCCGCTAATCTTGCGGAATATTACCTGTGCCGAAGCTTGGTAGTCGCAAACTCCGAAACTGCAAGGCTGATTGGAGATAGTGCAACGCCGTTGGTCATCGTGGTGTTAGATCCGGAGCCAGGCCCGGCGCAGGCGTTGGCCAAGAAGGGACACCATGTACTTGCCGCATATGGCCAAGACGCCTCGTCCTCCGGCGATGCCATTGTGCTTGAACGCCCCGCACGAGAGAATATTAAGATCGTCCTTGAAGGGGTTGGCGTGCCTTCCGAGATGGCAGGGCGGATGGCGAGAGATTCGTCGCGAAGTCTAGGAATTCTGCGACGTCTCATGCCAAGCTCTCCTGGACGAGTACCCGCGTGGGCGAAAGGACTTCCCTCTCAATCGCTCATTGCGGCTCTCCTCGCAGGTGGCTGGGATGAAAGCAGCGAGGGAGACAAATCTGTCCTATCGCGGTTGGCTGACATGCCCTACGAACCGTTCGCAGCTAGTCTTGCGGGTTTGGCCGGAAATTTCGATAGTCCTCTGCGTAAAGTGGGCTCTGTGTGGAAAATTGCCTCGCCACGCGATGCTTGGGGCCTGCTGGCAGCGGATATATCGCCCTCTCACATGGAACGGTTTGCTGCAGTCGCATTAGACGTTTTGAGCGCGGCCGACCCCCGCTACGAAATGCCCGCGGAGGAACGGTGGTATGCATCGGTCCGGGGGGTGCATCCAGAATTTTCCAAAAATCTGCGTAACGGTGTCGGCGAAGTATTGATTATACTTGCTCTGTTCGGAAAACTGGCCTCATCCGTACCATCTGCGGAGCTGCAGCCAGATCTTATCATTCAACGCTTGCTTAGCGGCGCCGACCGTCAACGTTGGTGGTCACTGTCGAGGGATTTTCAACTATTAGCGGAAGCCTCACCGTCCAGTTTCCTCAGCGCACTCGACGACGCACTTGGTCAGGACGATAGCCCTGTCGCCGTTCTTTTCGGTCACGATACGTCCCCGCTTTTTGGCGCCGAGCACCTATCCACATTATTGTGGGCTCTCGAAACTTTGGCATGGTCTCCCGACTATCTCGGGCGTGCGGCCTCTATTCTCGGGGCGCTCGATGAGCTTGATCCTGGGGGCCGTTATACTAACCGTCCCGGCAGTAGTCTCCGAACTACATTTCTTCTATGGGCGCCGCAAACACACGCGACACTAGAACAGCGACTTCGGGTCTTGGACCGGCTAAGAGCGAGGTTCCCCAAGGCAGCTTGGAAACTCCTGCTGGGCATTCTTCCGACCGAACACGACTCGTTTTCACCAACGCCAGCCCCTCTCTGGCGCGATTTCTCGACGCCAACCTCAGAAATCGTCACTTTCGAGCTGATTGAAAGAGGCGCGCTCGCGATTACCGATCGTCTCCTTGCAGACGCGTCGGCTGATATCTCACGGTGGGTGGCGCTGCTCGATCGCTGGGGCAATCTCGGAGCCAGACGGGAAGAAGCGCTAAACAAACTCAAGGCGCTTGTTCCGTTCATTGCGGACGACGTGGGTCGGAACGCGTTAAGGTCGAAGTTGCGCGCAATTTTGCATAGCCATCGCAGTTTCCGTGATGCCGCGTGGGCGCTTCCTGAAGAAGAATTGGCTCCTTTTGAGGAAATTTACAACGCCATAACCCCTGTCGACCTAATCGCAGAGATTTCTTGGTTGTTTGACACGTCGGTCGCACTTCCGAACCCAATCGGCACCAGGTGGCACGAGGACACACAGCGGCAGCTCCAAGGGGAACGCCGAAGCGTTGTTGAAGCAATTCTCACCAATATGGGACTGGACGGCCTGTTTGCTCTTGCTAACGCTGTACAGGAGAAAGGTTACCTGGGACAAGCCATTGCCGAGGCCGAAGTTGGCAACCCGCGACGGGGACACGAAATTATCGTCCGGGCTCTCACAAGAGAGGGCGTAGTGGGCTTAGGAGTTGCCCGGGGGATGATAATAACGATGTATCCCATGCAAGCTGATCAATGGGTGACAGATTTGGTCGACGAGATGCAGCAGATAGGAGCCAAACAGGAAAGCTTGCTCGCAATTCTGCTCGCCCTCCCGCCCTCGTCGCGCGCTTGGTCGCTCTTGCGGGAATTGGGCGCAAATTTCGAAGAGCAGTACTGGAAACGGGTCCCAATCCTTTGGATTAATGGCGAACGGGAAGATACAGAGTTTGCGGTGAGCAAACTGATGGATGTCGGTCGCGCTCGCCATGTCGTGCATCTAGTTGGCTTGCGGTTGCATACAGGTCTGACATTTGGCTCGGATTTGCTCGTCCGCCTCCTTATTGAAGCGGCCTTACAACCAGCCGAATTCGACGCCGATCACAATGACACGACGATGTTCCAACACTACGTTGCCGAAATTCTGTCTGTTTTAGACAACCGTGACGACGTCCCCGCCACGGAGATGTTAAAGCTGGAATGGATTTATCTTCCAGTGCTTGAATACTCGCAGCGTCCGGCCAAGTTAATCATCCGCGAGCTTGCGTCCAATCCGCAGCTATTCATCGACGTAATCTGCGCAATTTACAAACCCAGCGAGGACAGCCGCGTAGTTGAAGAGACTGTGGCTAACCAAGAACAAGTCACCAATCGTGCCCGCCAAGCAAGCAACCTCTTGCGTCTCTGGAATGTTGTTCCTGGAACCAGACCAGACGGTACAATAGATCTAGCGATCTTAGAAGACTGGGTTCAACGTGCCCGCCAACTGGCGAAATCCGCCGGGCGGGAGGATATTTCGGACCAGAAGATCGGCGAAGTCCTTGCCTGCGCACCTTCGGGGCAAGACGGCATCTGGCCCACAGAAGCTGTCCGCGAATTAATTGAATCCGTTCGCAACAAAAATATCGAAATTGGGCTCATGATTGGTCGTCGCAATCTGCGTGGCGTTACGACGAGGCTACCGCGTGACGGCGGCGCCCAAGAGCACGATCTTGCGAGGACCTTTAGCGAGTGGTCGCGAGCGACGGCGCTGGAATGGCCGCGCACGTCTGCTGTTCTCGAAAAAATCGCTACGAGCTATGACTACGAAGCTCGTTCGCATGACAATGACGCGGAAAAGCTCGATTGGTAAGATTGTACCTGCTTCATGCGAGGAAATTGCCTGGGATGGTGCCATCCCAAGCAATTTCGACCGCGTTACTGGCTGTGAAGCCGTATGCCAGCTTAAGCATTCGGCTCATAGGCACTTGACAATAAGTGAGTTTGTTCTTTATTTGTTCCGTCCATGACAAACATTGGCCGCCTCATACGCTTTCGCGAACCGAGTGGTCATGCTTTCTCGTTTATCGTATCGGAGTGGCAAAAATGGGCGAATTATTGTCCCATCGCGTGGAAGCCTGCACTTTTCTTCCATCAGGTTTGAATACCGTCCAATCGGTGCTGAGGAAACGAGATCGTTCGTTCCAGAGATATTTCGACAGCGGTACAATTATGAAAGGCGGCCCAAGCCTGTTCGCGGTTTTGACCTATTCCGATAGCGGAAACTGCAGGGCTCGAAGCAGGTTAGAGAGCCGCTCCACGAAAAAGGCCCGACTATCCTAAAGTTCAGAACTCCCCTGTTCTGAAGATCGCGTCTCAACTCACAGGTATGACGGCATTTCGACGCTGTCGGATGTGGGGACACCCTGGGGGCGCGACTTTTTCAGCGGACAGGCTATGTTCCTGTTTGGACATGAAATCTCTTGCTGTGGAACATTTATAAGTCCGTTTTACAAGATTATATAATAATTCCATTAGGTTACAGATGTCAAAGCTGGCTAGACGCGCGACATTGTCAGCCAGTTAGAAATGCGACACTGGCTCTGACAATCAGCCCCCGATCCGGCCGGCTGGGCCGGGTTGAAAGGGCGGAGCGGGGGCGGGTGATAACATTCCCCTTCGGCTTTAGCTTTCTCACTGGCAATTGTTCTTTTACCGCTCGATACTCGCTAGCACTTGCATGGCGCAGTTGGGGATCAAAGCCGCACGATGCTTCCGGAAATCAACCTGCAAGGTGACGTCGACATCGCCGCGCTGTCACCACTTCTTCGCGGCATGCTTCTTTCGGTTGCCTATGCTGACGGTGAGGGTGGCATAGGATTGACCGCGACCGGCGCCATGAACCGCAAGTTCGTGCATTGGGCCGCTGTGCACTTCCTCTGGCCCGGATTCACAGCCGAGGACCTCTACAGCATGAACAAGGTGCTCAATGAAAGCGACATGCCGCCGCTTTGGGTCGTGCGCGACATGACCCGCCACCTGAAGCTTCTTCGCCGGAAAAAGGATGTGCTGCTGCCAACCAGACGCGGGCGGGAGTTTCTGGTGAATCCGCAAGCCTTCTTCGATGTGGTCGCCACGGATTATCTCTATTCGTATGTCCACGCCACCGAGCGGGAAGAAAAGGTCCGCGCGCGGTTACGCTGGTGGCGCATGTTCCTCAATCTTCTCAATATCAAGGCCAGGGAAGGTTGCACGCCAATGGACGTTGTGAAGATCCTCTATCCAGACTTGGCGCCTCTGTCACACACCGAAATGACCATAGAAGCCTGGGAGTTGAAATCCGATCTCCAATATGGCGTCTTACGGCGCTTGTGCTGGCTCGGCTTGCTCTATGAAGCAAGAGAGGGCCTCACACTCTTCCAGGACGGATCCTTCCACAAGACACCGCTTTGGTCCGCATGCCTGCAGCTGGAATCGGATACGCAAAGCGACATCGGCGTGCACTGACGATCTTTATTCCGCCGCTGGTTGCCTCAATAACGCTTTCTCTCGCCGTGCAATCACCGCCGGATCGTTCATGTAATCTGTCCTCGGCTTGCGTCCCCGCTTCTGATAGCCGTTGGCTGTGCTACCGTCCCGAATGCCAAACATATGATCCTTCTGCCCGGTGCGTCGGGGACCACTCTTGCTGCGTTGCTGTTCTCGGCCGGCTTGCAACTCGGCGACGATCGACAGCATGTCGTCCAGCCGCTTGTTGTCGACGACCTCCGCACGATGCACCGAGCGCAACGTATCGAAGGTCTTGTAGGGCAGGGAAAAGCTCTCGTGCATGATCTCGAGCCGACCGTCCGGATAGTCGCAGACGATCACTTTCTGGCCAGCCAGTGGCCTGGAAATCTCGGTCGGATCGAGAATGAACAACATCTTGTCGTAGCGTAGCGTCAGAGATTGCGACAGCGTGCGGACTTCCTTCCGGCACATGGCACCATCGAGGTTCTCGTGGTTGGCCAGCGGTCGGTGCATGTCCTTTGGATTGCGTGGTTGCTTGCCAAAGCGAGTGTTGAAATCCGCAATGAACTCAGGCGCATAGGAATTGGCAGCTTCGATCGTATCAATGCCGCGAAGCCGTAATTCCTTCACAAGCCGATCCTGCAATGTCTGGTTGGCACGTTCCACCCGACCCTTGGCCTGAGGGGTGTTGGCGCAGATGATATCGATGTTGAGCTCATAAAGCGCCCGGCCGAACTGCGTCAGACCGCTTGTCCTGTCCTTCTTCGACGGATGCGTCGATCGAAAGACACCATGTTTGTCGCTGTAGAAAGCCAACGGCTTGCCCCACTGCTGCAGATAATCCTTTGTCGCATGCAGATAGTCGAACGTATTCTCCGATCCGGCGAAACGCAGGTGCAATAGCCTGCCGGTGGCGTCATCGATATAGACGAGCAGGGCGCATTTGGGGCCGCGGTTCTCGAACCACCAGTGATGCGATCCGTCGATCTGCACCAGTTCGCCAAAGCAGCCGCGCCGGCCGCGTGGTTGGAAAACCCGTTTCTTGCGTTCACGACGCGAAATCCAGATACCAGCCTCGGTCATCCATTGCCGCAGCGTCTCCTTGGCGACCGAGATCCGGTGCAACTCGAGCAGCTTCTCGCGTGCCAGCGTCGGACCGAAATCCAGATAGCGTTCGCGGATCAGATCCAGCACCGCATTGCGAAACTCTTCGCTATGGCGCCGGTTGCTTGGTCGTGATCGCTTCTTTGAAACAAGGCCGGCCGGACCATCCTGATCATAGGCCTGCAGCAGCCTGTGGACCTGACTTCGACTGAGGTCGAGCAGTTCGGCGGCCTGTACGACGCTCAGGCGTTGGTTACGGATCTTCTGGATGACTTCGAGGCGATGTAATTCTTTCTGCGACATGGTGATCATAAAGGACATGACGACTCCGACCGCTCCTGGTCTCGACCAGGCTGAAGATCGTCATCCTTGCTCCCAACGGTGGCTTTGACCAGTGCGTCGAGAGGCGAGACTGTCGCATCTCTAACTGGCCCAACTGTCGCATTACTAAATAGCCGCTACAACAGAAACTCAGATAAGTTCTATTATGGAACGGCCGAGCCATTTTGGATTTGTTCGTAACGTTTGTCCGTTGGCATTAGCTAACAGGTGTAAGATCCTTCTCGAGTTCGCTCACCTCTCTCCGGACCAGACGCCAGAACATCTTGTTGATCTTTTCCTCCGTCCAGTCTTTGATGCTATCGAGCTCGACCCCTTGGAGATCCGCGATCAACTGCATTTTCTTTTCCAGGGAATAGTCGTCGAACCGTGGGATATATTTCGATTTCGCCATGTTGAATCGAATCTCATGGTAGGCCTTCACGAAGGTCTTTGGCTTCCCCTGCCCGGCCATGCCAAGTTTCCTCCACAGCCGGGCGGCGAAGCGGTCGAGCCGTTTGAGCTGCTTCACGTCCTGGGTCATCGAGAAAAAGAACATCCAGCCGTAGCGTTTGTCGTTAAGAATGCACCCCGTGATCTTGAGATTGAGCTTCGCCAGCAGGCGCTTGTGGTTTGCACGATACTTCGCGCTTGTCATAAGCGACATTATCGTCGTCATCATCCGTCGGTAGGAGCTTTTCCGCACAGACACAAGCTTCGGCGTGATGTGGTACCCGAGATAGTCGACGCCGGTCGAAAGCGGAACGATCTTCGACTTGCTGCCCTCTTCGAGCGGATGACATGTCAGTTGCGCCTTTGACAGCCTGCCTTTCAGCCATCGGAAGTGCCGCTTGGCGTCGGATGCCTTGCAGACCACCAGTATGTCATCGACGTACCGATAATATTGGAAGCGGTCGTGGGCGTTCTCGTCGATCTGCATCATGTATATCGAGGAGAGAATGTTGGACACGCTGAGTCCTTGTGGAACTCCGACACCGTTCGCTTTCTTACCGTCGCCGGTAGGCGTCTTGACTGCGGAGTCCACCAGAGAGGTTAGGAACCTGTATCGGGTTCGCGTTCGGATCCGCTTTAGCAAGAGCTGATGGTCGAGGCTCGGATAGAAGTCCTGGACATCCAGTTGAAGAAAGACGTGATCGTCTGCCAGCGGCCGCACGAACTCCAACAGGTCCTTCACGATGAAGTGGGCGGGAGGGAGCTTCGCGTCATCAAAGACGTGCATCAGCACGTTCGTGAGGGCTCTCAGGGTGACCCGGTCTCTAACGCCCGCTATCGCGATCTCGCGCGGCGCCTTCCCCGCTCCCTTCGATATCAAGCGCTGTTTGAAGGACGTGAACCGATAGGAGTCGGCATACACCCGTTTCCTGATGAGCGCCAACTCGGCATCGATGTTCTTCTGAAAGGCTCCGGGGTCGATACCGTCCTTTCCGATCGTTCCGGATGCGGCAATTCGCTCATCGAAGATCGATTGCAGGTTCCCGATTGCAAACTGCTCGTCGAACTTTTCTTTGGCCTGCATCAACCTCACCCGTGAAGAAATGGCCACATGAGGAACGCCGCCGGAACCAGAAATAATGCGGCGATGATCGACCGGTAAAGGATTCGCCGCCCGAAGAACGAAAAGAACTGGAACCACGTCCATGTTAGGGGCTTGCCGTGATTGGTAAGCTCCTTCCCTTCGAGGAGCATGTGATTGACGAGAAGGTCCGTGTAATCGTGGTTCGAATGATTTGGGAAGTCGAGTAGGATGTCCCGATATCGAAGCTTCTTGTCCTGATCCGGGAGATCTTCGTCGTAGAGCTTCTGCAGCTTGAGATAGCACTCGCGAAACGAAGCGGCCCGAGCCTCCATCCGGAAACCGCCCGCGACTAGAGACGCCACAAGCACGACCACCGACGACGCCAGGTTCAGCTTGCCGAGTTCCGGGTACGGAACGCTGTAGAAGGACTCGAAGATGGAAAGGATGACTGAGAATACAGAGTAATAAGTCACCGCGAGGTATGAAATGTTTTGGTTCCGCAGAGCTTTGCGCTCTGCGATCATTCGAACTCGGGACGTTATCCAGATCGTGTCGTTGATCGTACTCGGACTAGGACGCGTCATATCTTTCTCGCAAGAACTGAAGTGGTGCGGACGCAAAAACTCAAAGCAACTAAACACTCAATCGAATGTAGCCATAGGCCGACGCGCAGAACGCGCCCCTTTGTGACCAGAACCCAGCAAGCTGAGCCAGCGGCTTTACCCGCTCCGCCCGCACCGCAAACCATCTAACTGTAGTTGTAGTTTTTTTCAACTAGCTGACGACTTGTGCTTGCAGCGCCTCGCCGTGTTCGGCAAAGGCGGGAGGCGTCCTTGGTGTTCCAGTTCCTCCGTCACAAGAGAGGCATCATTCGGCTCAGTCTCTCGGAATAAATCTCGCTCGATCAAGCCATTCATCGAAGGTGACAATGTCCAGGTTCCGGGTGTAACGTCGAAACAGTTCGAATGTGTCGCGTCTGACCTCAGCGTCACGGGAGGTTCCATCGCCTTCGATATCGCGGCCCCGCCCAATCACCAGGATCGCCTTGGGATCCCGCGTCCTCGCGGTCATGCGGCGATTGCCGGTCTTGTCGAAGTTTTGGCCGGTCTGGCCTTGAATGAACCATCCTGCCTTCTGTTCGAGAACCTGGGACACGGCATCCATGAATTCGCCGCTGAATCTCCAAGTCCCTGACCTTCCGGCGCGGCGTTGCTGGAATATCGGCGTGTGATTTCAACAAGAACTGAGTACTCGGTGAAATTCATCAGATAGTCGACCGTCGGCCTGTCACGGTTGGGGTCGAGCAGAAGGTTCGGCTGTGCGGGATCGCGACGACGCAGTGGCTTCGACCGGGCCGGACCGTCAGTGTCTTGGAGGAGCGGTTTCGAACGCGGAGGCTTGGACATGGTGCTATTCCAGCCGGAAAAGCGTTAAGAAGCTGATATGAGCCGCTTTGAAGAAACCGAAATAGCCCTGACGGATAAGCTTCGGTCCCTGAAGCTGAAGCCCGACATGATGATCAACCTGTTCGACATCGGGGTTCCACTCACCGCGGCAGGATTTACGCAAGATGAGATCATGGCTGTGCTCGTCGCATTGGAGCAGGACAAGATCATCGAGTTTGCGCCGGGAAACAGGCTTCGGCTCTTGAAGCGACTGCCCTGACGCCCTTAATGCCGGGACTCGGTCATCATGTCTCGGTCGAAATCGTCCATCACGTCCGGGCAAGCAGGGCGACGTAATGGAGCCGCTTCGAGATCTTCTGCAGAACTTCCTTCCGCAGATCGACAGGGAGTTTAGAGAACGGTTTCTGAGCATAAATTTCGACATCTCGGGCCATGACGCAATACCTCCGAAAAGCGATTCGCGGCTCAAGACGAATCACCGTCGAAGGTTCCGACTCATCGGACAAAGAAAAAGGCCGTCCCCAGCAGATGGCCCTGATCTTGGTCTTCTCCGAAGAGATCGGTCGGTAGTGTGCAGCACGCGCAATCAGGCCCCTGACCGTTCGCTTCCCATGCCTCAGTCATGGCTTCTAGCTCGGGATCCACTTCCATGCCGGAGATCGCGAGATTGGCCTTCATCTGCTCGTAGCGCCACTTCTGGGCTTCAGGGCTATGCACACTTCCATGCTCGTCACTGAAAAGTTGCCATCGAATGTGCCCCACGTACTTCAGCGTACGAGGGCAGATTGGGTGGCAGTGCCGCTTTGATGTTCGCGGGCGTCGTGATGCGAGCGTATCATGCAGTGGAGACGAGCCGAGGCGACCTCCGAATTTGGCGATCTGCTCGATGTCATCCGCGAAAGCTGTGGTCTGGTCGACTTCCGCGAAGTCGCGGATGAAGCACGTCGCTTCCTCTCCATGCCGCTGCCACCTCCCCAGCTCCCAGGCGCGCAGCGCCAGCCAGCGGCGAAACGCGGCTCCCCGAAGGCCGCGCGTAGACTGTTCGCCATGTCTCAGCCGATCGCCGGCACGCTGCCGAACGATACCTCGCCGGTCGCGGCATTCTGCTCTCCCCGCATGAGCGCGCGCTGCGCTTCCATCCCGGCTGCTACTACAGGGATCTCGTTACGGGCGAGACGCAGACTCTTCCTGCCCTAATTGCCGCTGTCAGCGGCCTGCAGCGCACCTGGCTTGATCCTTCGGGTCAGGGCAAGGCGCAACTCGCGGATCCACGCCGCTCGCTGGGGGATATTCTTGGCAACGGCATCTTGCTAGGCCACCAGCCCGGTGCGCCCGTCCCGGTCATGGCCGCCGGCGAGGCTTCGAGACGATGGCTTCGCTTAAGGTGGTGATGCCGGCGCTGCCGGTGGCCGCCGCCGCCTCGGCCAATCACCTCGCCGGCCCGGACTTCCGCTTGGCTGCCGTCGCCTCTACATCGCAGCCGATGCCGACTCTGCCGGCCGGCACTGCATCGAACGTCTCAGCCAGCGCGCAGGCGAGTCCGGGATCCTCGCCTTGGTGTTGCGGCCGCAGCTCGGCGACTTCAACGACGATCTGCTTCATCTCGGCCGGGCCCACCTCGCGGCATGGCTCGGCGATCAACTCGTCCCCGACGATGAGGCTCAGCGGCCTTTGACGGTGTCCGACAATTTATGGCTGTTTTGGCGAATTTTGGACATAGGCTTGTTTAGCCGGCCTCCTCGATGTTTTCGCTAAGTAACTGAAAGGAAATCTACAATCTATTTTTTAGCGCCAAAATACAAATTGGTATGAACTTTGCCCCGCCGTTGAGAGCCGACGAAGTTGCTTGCCAGGTAGGAGCGAAGCGATCGCTCGGCAAAATTAAAGGGACTGGAATAAATGGGTTTGTTGAACTCCCACGACTCACGATTGCAAGACCCATCTTGCCCTCCAAGGAATGGATAATCATGCATTTTATGGCGGAGCACATCCTCACCGCGCTTGGCTATCGTCACGGGCCGATTTTCTATGGACGAAGGCGTCGCAATCGCACTCCTTTCGACAGTCTTGCAAGTACGATTCCTGGAACGACAATAATCTTGTGCCGTTTGGGGTTAGCGGATTTGGCTCCATGAGCCAGCGCCAGTTCTATATTGAGGCCGATTTTGATCGGTATCTGACTAGAGTTGAAGCGGGCGATAAACCGATTTGGAAAGGTGTCGCACTGTTAGAGGACGATCTGATGGGCAGGACAGTAATGTTTGCGTTGCGAAGCAGCGGAGTGTTGTTATCCCGCTTCGCACGGGAGTTTGGGGTGCCCTTCGAAAAATACTTTCCCCGCGAGCTTGAAATCTTGAAGGAGACCGACCTTGTATTCATCTCTAACGACGGCGTACTTTCTCTGACTTCCGCCGGCATCATCAATTCAGGCGCTGTGTCTCTGCTGTTTTTCTCGGACCAGGTGCTTGATCGGGTAGCCTACAACGATAGCAGGATAGGGACAAGAAGACCGACCTCTTGGAAGAGCACGATTACTCGCCAGCGGGACGGTACGGCTCAAGTGCGAAAATGCAAGCTGTGTTTCGGCGAAGTCGGGGGACCTCGTCAATGACCTTCACCTCGTCCTTTTCCATCCCAGATCGACCCGCCCATCAGGCGCGGGGGATATTTTCTCACCTGGTCGACAGCATCGACCGCAGCCAGGCAAAACGCCCGCTTGGGATTGTCAGCGATTTCGTCGCCGAGCAACTCCCGCACCAAATTGCGCAGATCAAAGGGAATGAACGGCCAGATGAAGCGGTTAAGGCGCTCGGGCAGAGCATCAACGCAATGATACGGGGAACAGACTGTGAGGCGCAGCTAATAAATCTGCCCCAGTCCGACTTCGGAGTGGCTAAGACAGACATTCAGTATCTCGTCAATTGTGCTTATCAGATGTCCGCGTTTGCCGGCCTCAATCCCGTCGATGCGGAGTTGGCGGTAGGAGAACCGTTGATGCGTATTGCACAATTAAGTCGTCAGCGGCAGCCTAGCATTGATGTCCTCTCCTATGAAGACATGATCCTCACCAACCCAGTGGAGAGGGATCCTCGCGTATATTGCCTCGGTTCAGCTGGGGTCGAGGAGCGCGATTTTTGCCTCGGCCATCAACTTATTGAGGGTGACTTACAGTCGGCAATAGAAGCTCTGCTTGAGTTGCGAGACACGGTCGCGGCAGATGCACGCAAGTGTCTATCGCTGTGCATGAAGTCGCTGGAGTCAGCCATTTATGTTTTGGAACGTTTTTATGAACATATGTCGCACGATCTTTTCGAGCAATTTCGCATGTTCTACGGAAAGAACCCTTACAAGGATAGGCTTGGCCCAAGCGGTCGTTTCTCTGCCCGCATCGTGGCGGTCTCGGTTCTTCTGATCGGCGAAGAGCTGTTGCGCCAGAAGCCGCAATTCTACAAGGATGTATATCGGTTGTCGGAATATTATCCTCAAAAATGCATTGACGACGTATTTCGCTGGTTATCGCCAGACAAGGTGCGCGCGAGAACCCAGCCAAGCTGGCTTGAAGGGAAAGCGCCTTTCCCTAAGCTCGCAACGGTCTCGTCCATCGTGGAGCGCCAGAGCAGCGAAATCCGAGAGCTGCACGCGTCCTGTGTTTGTGCGCTGGATCGGTTTACCCGGATGCATCGTCGTGCGGCCCTGAAATATACGGTAGGGCCGGGTCTCCCAATTGTTGGAGTTGATATGTCGGAAAGGATTGAGGATGTGTTGTCGCAGCGGCTGTTAGGGAGCGCACCAAAGCTAGAGGCGGCATTTTCCTCGATCAAGCATATCTCCGACATCAGGCGAAAATGGTCAATGTCTCAAGACGAAGTGGTCTTTCGCCGATTCGAGGTAGGAGATGCTGACGATGTATGGCGGTTGCATCGAAGCGCATCCGACGGTGTTGGTGTACATGGGCCGGAAGGGGCATGGGAGGATGATTTGCGTAATGTCGGGGACGTATATCTAGCCTCAGGCGGAGATTTTGTAGTTGCTCATATTGGCGGCCAACTCGTCGCTATGGGTGGACTGAAACCTGCCGAAGATGATGTTGCAGAGCTGAAGCGGATGCGGGTCGATCCCGCCTTTCAACGACGAGGGCTTGGAAGGAGAATACTTAGTGAATTGGAGCTGCGCGCCGCTGCCCTAGGTATCAAGTGCATAATGCTCGAAACAACAACCATCCAGGTCGGGGCTCAAATGATGTATGAGACGTCTGGCTATAGTCGCCGCGGTGAGGGGATGCTGCATGGGTATGCCGTGATTTTCTACGAGAAGCGGCTCGCCAGCCAGGATGACTTGTTGATTTCTGCTGAGAAGCGACCCGGGAATTCAGACTGATGGGGTCGTCTAGTCTTACTGCGTCATAAACCGCGGATTTGCCGCGGCTGTCCATGGCCCTTGTACAGCACGGACATCGTTGCAGGCGGTTGGCCAGGGCCGCAGTCAGGCGTCGACGGATGGTCGGGATCGCGGTCGGGACGCGCCGCCCTGGTCGGATCGGAGGATCCGCGGGGGTTTTGGCGCAGATGATGTCGATGTTCAGCTCATAAAGCGCCCGGCCGAAGTGCGTCAGGCCGCTCGTCCGGTCCTTCTTCACGGATGTGTCGATCGAAAGACACCATGCTTGTCGCTATAGAAAGCGAGCGGCTTGCCCCATTGCTGCAGATAGGCCTTCGTCGCAGCAGATAGTCGAACGTGTTCTCCGATCCGGCAAAACGCAAATGCAGAAGCTTTCCGGCGGCATCGTCGATATAGACGAGTAGGGCGCATTTGGGGCCGCGGTTCTCGAACCAACAGTGATGCGACCCGTCGATCTGCACCAGTTCGCCAAAGCAGTCGCGCCGGCCACGCGGCTGGAAAACCCGTTTCTTGCGTTCCCGGCGCGAGATCCAGATGCCGGCCTCAGTCATCCATTGCCGCAGCGTCTCCTTGGCAACAGAGATCCGGTGCAACTCGATCAGCTTCTCACGCGCCAGTGTCGGGCCGAAATCCAGACAGCGCTCGCGGATCAGATCCAGCGCCGCATTGCGAAACTCCTCGCTGTGGCGCCGGTTGCCCGGCTGCGTTCGCTTCTTCGAAACGAGGCCGGCCGGACCTGAATGGTCATAAGCCTGCAGCAGCCTGTGAACCTGACTTCGGCCCAGCCCAAGCAGTTCGGCAGCCTAGACGACGCTCAGGGAAAATACAGGCGCCGTGATAAAGACGCCCTCTTTTTTCTCGCCGCACGGTCCAACGGAATCGATTTCTTCGATGAAGAGCAGACTCGGTGCGTTTGAGCGTGCACGTGCAAAGTCGAGATCGTCTACGCCACTCGGCAACGTCATAAACGAGCGTTAACGCCCAATCGCAGGGCGCGCCGTAGCCTCTTACGCTACTCAGGTCCGTACCACCTCGCCAGACTTCGCTCGGTTAACTTTGGTTGCAATTGCAGCAAACGCAAACGCCCCAATGTCTCATCGAAACCGCAACCCTTTCGAATGGTCTTCCAAAATAGGCCGGGCGCAATGGCCACGGCTTCCGCAACGGCTCCCTTGTTAGCTTGAGGTTCGGAGCCTCCTGGTCCGCGTAAATTCGGAGATCGCCGCCCATTTGTTCGGCACTTCCACGCCGTGATCAAAAAGGAGAGCACGCTTGGAAGTGTCGATGGCGTTCTCCGCCCGATTCACCGCCCTGCGGTCGCCAACGACCAATACGAACCCAGGTGGGAAGAAGATTGCTGTCGGCAGCGTCCACGAGCTAAATTGAACATCATGATTGTATAACGTCGGTCTGAGAAAAACCCTGGGTAGCTTCTCCCAGAGACTCGTATATGCTGCCTGACGAATCTTAGTCCGCAGGCAACGAGATCGCGATGGCAATGCACCAGCTCCCCTCATCACAAAGCGGCTCGAGCACTCGGCCGCGGCTCTGGTGGATGGTATTTCTATTTCCCGGCAAGGCCATCTTATGGTTTCAGTATCACTTTCCTAAATTCGGCAATGTCATTGCTACTGGCCGCCGCTATCGGAGCCGCACTTGCGGAATAATGTACTCGGCCGTGTTTTGGGTGCTAGTCGTCGCCTGGCTGCTTGCACTTTTGCACGGCGCACTTCGGTAACACCTCGATGCTGCCATCTCGAGCCCGAGAGTCGCGGTTCCGGTGCTTTTCCCAAAAGCCACACCCGGCGAAAAAATATCTTTGAGCGCTCTTTTGTAAATGCAGCGCCGGCGAGAGCTGCTATGCATTGTTCGCAAGCTTGAGGAGAACCACATGCCGAATCCGTTTGAGCAAATTCCCTTTGATGGCGCGGAGTTCGTGGACAATCCCGAACCGCGTTGTCCCTGCCTTTTATTGCTAGACGTTTCTGGTTCGATGCGGGGACGCCCGCTTAGGGAACTCAATGAAGGTCTCGTCCAGTTCAAAGACGAACTCTATGCGGACTCTCTCGCATCTAAGCGCGTTGAGATAGGCATAGTCTCCTTCGGCCCTGTGACCATCGTGAACGACTTTACAAGCATGCAAAACTGGATCGTCCCCGAGTTGGCCGCACAGGGAGATACGCCAATGGGCCATGCAATCGAGGAGGGCCTCCGGCTCCTGCGCGACCGGAAGAACTCCTATCGCCAAAACGGAATCTCATACTATCGCCCGTGGGTTTTCCTGATTACGGACGGAGCCCCAACAGACGCCTGGCAGAGTGCGGCGGCGCAGGTCAAGGCTGGAGAAGTTGAAAAGGCCTTCAGCTTTTTTGCTGTCGGCGTCGACGGTGCTAATTTCGAAACGCTTTCCCATATCTGCGTGCGCCAGCCTTTGGCGCTGAAGGAACTCAGGTTTCGAGATCTGTTCCAGTGGCTTTCCAGCTCTCTAAGCTCGGTCTCGCAATCCAATCCCGGTGACGCCGTTCCTCTCTCTAATCCTGCAACGCCAGACGGATGGGCCTCAATCGCATGACCGACGGCTGGCGATGGGCTGCGGCCCGTGCTCGTGGCACCTCCCATGTGAAGACGGGTTTGCCATGTCAGGATTTTGCATTGAGTGAGACTTTAGCCAGCGTCGATGAAACCGTTATGGCAGTGATCGTTTCAGATGGTGCGGGAAGCGCAAAACTGGCGCAGATTGGTTCCAAATCAGTCTGCATTGGTCTGCTTCGGCTCATCCGCGGATATCTCGCAAATCACTCCCTCTCCCAGCTTCGTGAAGAAATGGTCTGGGACTGGATAGACGATATCCGCGAATACATCAGCGCGAAGGCTAGTCGCTCTGGAACACAGCGACGCGATTTCGCGGCCACAAGCGTTGCTGCTCTCATGTCTGAAAACGGTACTGTGATCTTTCACATCGGCGATGGCGCGGCTGTCGTACGCTACGAAGGAGACGAAGCCTGGGATGTGCCGTCGTGGCCGTATCAAGGCGAATATGCATCGACAACCACCTTCATCACCGATGATCCCCAACCGCATCTCACTTTCGTTCGAAATGACCGTCGTGTCGATCGATTTGCAGTCTTCTCCGACGGCATCGAACGTCTAGTCCTCAATAGCGCAAATCGTTCGGCTCATGAGCCATTTTTCAATCGGATGGTGACGCCGCTGGCTCTTTCGGAGGAAGCCGGCAGGAACCTTCCTCTGTCGATGGCGCTGCGAGAATATCTTGAAAGCCCATCCGTTTGCGAAAGAACCGATGACGACAAGACGCTCGTACTCGGTGTGCGCAAATGAGCACTATCGTATTCGGATCGGATGGGAGGAAGCTGACGCTTGGCGGGATGCTAGGAAAAGGCGGCGAAGGCGCGGTCTATCACGTCCACGAGGCGGGCGATTTGGCGGTGAAGATTTATAATCCCGGCAGGGCCTTCGAGAGGAAAGCAAAAATCCTTGCCATGACGTCGGCCGCACTCCACAAGACAACCGACATCGTCGCCTTCCCGATCGACACTGTCAGTGACAAGAGCGGAATGTTCATGGGGTTTTCCATGAAGAAGGTCGCAGGTTTTAAGAATATCCATGAACTCTATGGGCCTGGCAGCAGGCGGACGGAATTTCCTTCTGCCGACGCCCGGTTCCTGGTGCGCAGCGCGTTCAATCTTGCGAACGCGTTTGCTGCAATCCACAGCACGGGCTGCGTGGTCGGCGACGTAAACCACTCCGGCATCCTCGTTTCAAACCAGGCTATGGTAACTCTGATCGACAGCGACTCCTTTCAGTTCAATAAGGGGCCAGAAGTCTATCGCTGCACCGTAGGCGTGCCGGATTACACGCCGCCTGAGCTGAGAGGCGCGGACTTCGAAAAAGTGGTTCGGATGGCGAACCACGACAACTTTGGTCTAGCCGTCCTCATCTTTCAGCTGCTTTTTCTTGGGAGACATCCGTTTGCTGGGAAGCATCTCGGTCTTGGCGACATAGACATCCCGACCGCTGTAGGCGACCACCGTTTCGCCTATAGCGCACGCAGGGCTGAGACGCGCATGGAACCTCCGCCGCTAACACCAGCGCTGGGTGACTTTGGCAAGGAGGTTTCCGACGCATTCGAATCCGCTTTCGGAAAGAGTGGTGATCTTCCGGGCGGTCGACCGAATGCGACCTCGTGGGTCCAAATCCTCGGCAAGCTCGAGAAGGGTTTGCTGGAGTGCTCTGCTGACAAATCGCATGCGTATTTTCGGAGCTCGTCGTGTCCCTGGTGCCGCCTCGAGAAATCGATGGGCAGGAGCCTCTTCGCCGCGAAGATTTCAAGCACTGTTTCCACACTGAACATCGGTGACCTCATTGCTCTGATCAACCGTCCCGCTCCACCAAACCAACCCCCAGCACCTGAAAGCATCATTGCGGTTCCGTCTCTCACCCGCAGCCCTGTGGCGGTATCCTTCTCACGTGGAAAGCAGCTGGCGTTTTTCGCCTCGGTTGCGGGACTGCTGATAGGTATTTTCCTTGCAAACCAGTTGAATGGCTTCTGGGGTGCAGCTCTGGTTATCGCATCAATCACAATGATGATCCGATCCCGCCGTCCTGCGGAAGAATTTAGGGTCGAACTGCAGGCGGCTACCGCAGCATGGGAGGAGAAGAAGAAAATTTGGGAAGAGCACGCCGGGCCTGCCGTGTTCCTGAAACGAAAAAGCCACTATCTGTCCCTGGCCTCGGCTCATGGCAAACTTCCGGAACAGGAACGCGAACGTCTCGCCGAGCTCGAGCGAAAGAAAAGAGACCTTCAATTCAGGAGCCACATGCAGGGGCACTTGATCTCCCGCGCAAAAATCGCTGGCATTGGACAGAGCAGGACGGTAACGCTCTCGTCGTTTGGTTTTGACAGCGCGTGGGATGTGAAGACTCGCTCGGTTTTAGCCGTTCCCGGCATTGGTCCCAAAAAAGCCGACGCCCTTGCGAGTTGGTCGTCGTCTGTTGAAAAGAAATTTGTATTCAATAGTCACATTGCCACCGATCCGCAGGCTATCAATGAGGTCAAAACGGACATAGCGCGTCAGAGGGCTGACCTGGAAGGAGAGCTGAGGCGTGCTCCGGATGAGCTCAAGGAACTTCTGGATACTGCCTCCGAACTGCGAAGGAACCCGCCCCCGCAATTGGTTGAAGCGTATGTGCGGCTTAAGCAAGTCCAAATGGATATAGGGTAACGGTGACGCGCGTGGCCGGAGCATACCGAGACTTCTGGGTAATGCTGGCGATGATCGGGGGCGCTGTCTTCGCAGCGAATACGACGTCAAAGCCGGGAACGGCGTCTCACGCCCCTGTTTCGTCACTTATTCCCTCGCGCAATCAGATCGTGACAGCGCCGGTTACTACCCCAACACGCGCTCAGGAAAAAGCGCTTCCTGCGTCTCAAACTTCGGTGGTAACCGCGACTCCTGCAAGTGCAGAGCCGTCGCCCACATCTTCCAGTACAGCGAATGCGACATCCGTTTCGGAAGCGGCTCCGTCTTTCTCCGCACCTACGCCTCAAAGCACCGAGGCGAGCCCTGGGCTTCCGATCACGCAGCCAACGAGCGGCGCCCCTGAACCTGATCCGTACGTCTTCGATGGATTGATCGCGTCCATCGAGAAATCGGAGGCGACCACCATCGCGCCTGCGGTCGATCCTTTCGATAAGGCCACCCCGCCCCCTGCCGCGAGGTTCGCTTACATTCGGCTACCTCTTGAACTCAGAGACGGCCCTGGTCCTAAGTACATCGTTGTCGGCAGTCTTGGGCAGAACGCCCTTGTATCTCTTATGGAGCAAGAAGCGGGTTGGACCCACGTTAGCGCCGGCGACGCCATTGGCTGGGTGCCTCCTGGGATGATTTCCTCCAGTCCCGTGCTTTCTGTTGCTCGCAAACCGACTCCTGCAGCACGGTCAGTCGAAACTCCACGCCGCGAGGGCGGCCGCTAGTTGATCACGGGCTGGCGCACTGCCTCCAGCCCAATCCCCGCTGATCACACCATCCAGAGCTATTCAAATCGGCCTCCAGGATCGAGCGCGATTTGCATACTTCCGCGTCGACAGCGTTCCCAATCGAGCAGGCGGTAGCGTCGAGAATCCAACGGCGGATGATACGATCGGGGCCGGCGACTGCTTTGTCGGTCTCAATGACCCTGCCCGTCTCACTGACTATCCTTCGACTAACCGGGTCCCAAGTCAGCGCCAGGTTGACTGCGCCTGAAGCACCCTTTTTTCTGGTTGCACTGAAGGCGTACCAGTCGACAACGCCGAAGACTGAACACTTGTCTGCACAAAGCGCATGAACTGAACCCGGCCGCGCTGTGTAGATTCTTGTCGGCCATCGGTCCACGAAAGCGCTCTTCTCCTTAAGCACATCTTCTCGCGAAAGGTCTTTTCCGTAATACTGGATGCGGTCGGCATAGACGTTGCGAAGAAAGGCTACCGCCTCGCTGCTCGAGCCCGACCATACCCGCTGGAACTCATTGAACACTTCCACTGCCCCTGCTTGATCGGTGGGCTGAATATCCTGCACTTCATCTGCCGAAGCGCTTTCTTCATTGAGCTGGGCCGTTACCAGCTGATAGCCCGCCATATCGACAAGATTCAATTCTTTCGATTGCCCCAGCGGCATTGACAACGCTGCGTCCAGAAGCGAAGCGCTGACACCCATCGTGCCGAGGTAGTCTTTGAGGGCTGCTGACACTGAGGGATTGAGACGACCGTCAGATTCCGCAGATGTCGCAAACGTCTCTACAGATATGCCTATGCTCTCATCTTCGGCATAACGACTAAGGCCACCCATAAAAGCCAAAAGGCAGGTTTCGAGACAAGGGGAGCCTTTTGTCTGGAGCGTCGGAAGGCCGGTCTTGCGGATTGCCTTCCCGAAAGCCATCGCGATTGATCGATCGCCACCCGCCGAATTAAACGCGATGTATTTGGCCGGGCTTGCAGCAAGTTCTAAGGCGATGTGTTGAGGATCATCGCCAGTCTCGAAGCTGCCCTCAACAAGAAGGATCGTGGTCCCATTCGTCGTGGAGAGATGACGGTAAGAGACCGCAGCAGTCGCGGCGCCCATCGAAACCGAAACAGACAAAACAATTGTGATAATCGTATAAAGGAAACGCCGTTTCATTCGCATGGCGGTTTAGTTCGTCGCGATCCCCAGGGCCGACAGGACCTGCGGAGTTATGGTGCCGGTGACTTTGAGACCGTACGCGTCCTGCATTTTACTGAGCCCGCCCTTCGTGGCGGCATCGACTTGACCTGTTATCGGGCCGCCGAAATAACCAAATGCGATCAGAGCGGTCTGGACCTGTATGACGATACGGCGAAATTTGTCCGAGTTGCCTGGCAACGTCTTCAGTGGCACTGGCTGCGCGCTCGTCGAAGAGGATTGCGTCGAATAGGTGCCAGTTGACGTCGTCGCCGGTAAGTTTGGAGTGGTTGGGAGACTTCTGATGACCGGCCCCGGGTTGGGCTGATAGCGCGGTGTCGGATCGGGGGATGGATAAGCAGTGTCATAATCGCCCCGTGGGACGTAGCCACCTCCAGCTGAGGATGCGTGGCTTGCGTGACTGGCATGGCTTGCGTGGCTCGAATGCGAGCTATGGCCGGCAAGGGTGTAGACCTGCTTGACCCGCAACCGTTCGAACAAGGTGGCGGCCGGCTTCTTTTCGGTAAGGCCGATGATCGGCGCAGCATCACCTTTCGATGGCATGAAACCGGCCGCGATCAACGACGGCACCAGGTAGATCTTGCGCTTCTTCATTGTGGTGAGAGTCCCCCAAACCCCTGATCAGCTTTATACCATTCAAAAAATCCACCACAAGTAGAGCGCAGCGAACATCCGCTGCACTGTTCCAAAAATTTGTTCTTCCAATCTGAAATCGTGCCTGGTGCCAGATGTCGGTACCCTGGAGGGACACTGCAAAGAGGGAAATTATAGAGCAGCGTTTGAATACCGCGCCCAATCGCGAGGTTGATGGCTGTGCGGAGTCGGCCGAAATCCAGCGACGTATCCTTGAACGAATGGGCCCAGTTCATTCTGCCGTAGCCAATATTTTCCAGTTGCATGATCGCCCATACGTCAATGAACGGAAGCCGGGTCGAGACATAGTTCGCAAGCTGTGGCAACACATCCCAGTTCTGCTGGAGGACAACCGTACGAAGCTCGACCGCTGCCCCCGCCCTCATCAGCGCCGTCAAGTTCAACGACAGCGTTTCAAAGGCTCCGGATTTTCCAACAATGCTGTCGTGAAGTCCCGCATAAGGCGCATAGAGCGGAATGCCCCATAGCACGCGATCACGTCCGATCTCATCCATCACGGTGCTGTCGCCCGGTTCGAAAAACTGGCCGTTGGTCAGAACATGAAATGAGATATCCGGCCGGGCTTTCACGGCTGCTAGAAGAAACTGAAACAGCCTTCCTTTGTGCAGCAGCGGTTCGCCGCCAGATATGGTGATCCGAGCGTTTTCCGGCGCTAAGGTGGCGGCGACTGTGAACTGGTCGAAGAGGTCGGCGTGATATTTCTTTGGAGGCTGCGAGCACATGACGCAGAGCTGGTCGCATTGCTCGGTGACCAAGAAGGTGTTGTGTCTCGACCGGGATCGCACCAATCGATGCGCTGACTTTCGCCCAGGAACTAGAAGCAGGACGTCACCGTCAAGATCGGTTTCGGGACCGCAGTGGACGCGAAGCGAGTAACCCGCGAGATCGAAGGTTTGACTTTCCTGATCTCTGTCGATCAGGAGTGCATCATATTCACTGTCCACCGCGTGCGAGCGCAAGCGAACGATACTTGGATTGTCGATCGGGACGTCATCGATCTTGAGCCGCAAATCGATCATGTGTGTACCGGCGCCAGTGACGGATCGAATTCCGGAATTCCGGCCCAGAACGCAAGGCTCTTTTGGACTTTCTCGTCAGCCGAATAGAGCAGCTCGAAGATCTTGTCGAAGATTGCGGTATGACGGCGACAGAAGGCTGTGTCGGCCTTCGGTAGATCGATGCGCCCATAACGGGATAGATCGTCAACAACGTCCGCACCACACGCGGCTTGGTATGGACAATGGATGCAGTCGGGATGGAATGAATTGGAAGACTCTTGGTTCAGCACGTCTAGCTTGGACTGGTCGATGCCGTCACAAAGATTGCCAATGCTAAGATCGACCTGTCCAACCCGCGTGACCATCCTGGCTTCATCCGTCGGATAGAAGGTGCCATCGTAGTCAATAACGATGTAGTCTCGGCCGAGAATATTCGGATTACGAAGGTCGACGTGCTGATTGTGGCCGCCACGCAGAACCCGCCGCAGGCAGTGTGTGAAATAGAACTCCTCAACCGGCTGCCCGGCGGTCCAATTGTCCTCGATCAGAGCGTCGATAAAATCGGCATGGTAGGCATTCCATTTGTCTTCGAGACCGGTGGTCTGAAACCGTTTTCTGGCAAAACCCTGATGATTAACTGGTCGAAGGAAAATTGACCGAAATCCGAACCGGCCAAATGTATCAATGATCTCGGAAACGCTCGGCAACTGGTTGATGTCTAGCGTCGGGAGAGCCGAGACCTTTCCCTGCCCCAAGCGCTCGATGGCATAGCTGAGGTTCGATACGAATTGCTGCGTGTCTTTGGCGTTTACGGTTCGTTGCCGCTCATGCGTCGAAAATTCGCCATCAAGTGACGTACTCACGAAGACGTCCGAAGCATCCAGGAAATCCCAAGCTTCTTCCGATACTGATTGCAGATTGGTGCATACCGTAAAGAAAACTTCTTGGAACTTGCGGCGAGCGAAATCACGAACCTTCTCCAATAGGTCTAATCGGAGCAGTGGCTCGCCACCCTGGAATTCGATTTTGACGCTCGCGGACGTCATGGCATCGAGAAATCGGAGAACGCGCTCAAGCGTCTCATCCGTCCAATCAAAGCCCGGAGTGCTCTCGTTCACCCGAGACACCTGGCAATAGGCACATGCCAAATTGCAACGGAGGGTCGGAACGAGAATGACGTAATTCAGCTCTTGAGGACGGTGCAACCGTTGGGCCCACCGGTAGGCAAATCCCATATAGGCTGGATCGTCGATCTCATTGAACGCATGACCATTTGCTTCAAGAAAGCCCCTATCCAGTGCCGTCAGCTTTCCGGTCGCATAGCGATTGAGAAAGTGAGCGTCGGCTTTGAAGTAACCGCCCGCATCATCCGCAAAAAGATAGCCGGCGCCGAACGGTTTGAACTTAAGGGGAAATACGGTCATCGCCCGAGGACACCGTCGACCAGGGCACGCCTGAGCGGAAGCGTCTCGGCATAAATTTTCTCGCGATACAGACAGTGGTGGAACTCTCGAACGAGCAGATCACTCGGCGCTGCGCCGTTATCCAACAGGCTGATGGTTTGCGATATTTCGATTTCTGTATCTGGATGCGACGCACTAAACCGAACGATAGCCACTGCGAGATATGGACGGAATGTCGGATCGAGCTCGATCGCACTGCGGCGAGTTTTCTCTGGGGACGAGGTGTGAGAGTTTTGCGGTTTCACGTCAGTGCAGCCTCCCCATTCCGTACGATTGAGATTGTAGCCATGCTGGCATCCAAACACCAGACGGTTGCACTGAATTTTCTCTTTCGAGCCCCGCGCACGACGTCCCAAACCAAGTATCCATTCGACTGGGTTTTCAATTACCACATTTATTCCAGTGAGTGCTTTCGTGATTTGCCCTCTTGCCGTAGCAGGAAGCGCTCGTGATTCCTTGTCTGGCACCGAATCGCAGAGGAGCCAGGGAGGCGTGGTTTGATAGCGACCTTGCCGGTCACGGCGGGCAACACTTTGCCGATGTGAATCCTTTTCGTTCCAATATTCGAAATGCCGTTGACGTCTCACAAAGGAAGGGCCGCCTCGAAGGGGCTATTGGCGGCCCAAAGGTGACTGCTCGTGCAGCCACTTTGGCGAATGAAAGGAAAATTCGCCTAAGCCATAGTAGAATTTCAATTTTGATATTGCAACGGTCACTTTGAAATAGCTGTAGCACGAAGCTCTACCACTGATTGATTTACCATACCTATTTGCCGATGCGAACCGATGTCTTGCAAACAGCTGAAGTCGAGCTGGGGGATGATGGGAGACGCCGGCGCTTTTTGCAAACCACGCTGAGCTGCGGCGACAGCCTTCGGGCCAGCGGCCAAGGCCTCCCACAGCCGAATTGGAACCGCGCATAACCTCGGCGACGCGATGCACGGCAATTTCTTGATCTTGGGTCATCATGTTTATGGTTCCTGCCTTGGGCGTTTTCAAAGCTTCCAGTTCCTTTAGGTATCGATCCACTTGATTTCGGCCGGGCACTCAGCCAGCCCGTGGAGCAGCCAAATGCGACCGAAAGCGAGTGGCTCTGTGCAACCGTTCCCTTGATTTCTGAGGACATAGCGGTGAAGCGCAAGCCATCACAGATAGCTGTAAACATCGCCTCACGCGGCAAGGATGAGGAAAGCGTTTTCCATTTATTTTGCCACAAGGTGATCAGCGGAACTGCAAAACCAAATGTTGCAATCGCAAAGGCAGAGAGGGGCCTCGCTGAGGCAACGACGATCCCTCCCAGTGCGGGACCGACACTGCGAACAGTATTGAACCCGACAGAAATAAGCGTGACTGCACCCGGCAGGTGGGGCCGTTCGACGATATCCCCGACCGATGCCTGCCAGGCGGGATCGTGGAGAGCAATGCCGCAGCCAGCCTGAAAACTGAAACCGAGAATGATCCACGGATCAGTTTCGTCGAAAGCAACGGAAAGCGTGAGCATGGCGGACGCGGTCATCATAAGGCTTCGGCCAATGATCATCACCTTACGTCGGCTAAAGTTGTCAGCGATCGCCCCGACGAAAATGGCCAGAATGAATGCAGGTGACGTTGAAGACGCCTGGACCAATGCGACCATCACATCCGAGGTCGAAAGGGTCGCCATCAGCCAACTGATCGCAACCGCTTACATTAGCCGGCCGAGACTGGAGAACTGATTGGCGGGCCAGATGGCGCGAAACGTAGGATTTGTTCAGCGGCGCCGACAACGTTGATGAAGCAGGAAACCTGCATTAATAGACAGGTTGACGCCCTTTGGCGGGAAGCTTTTTGACTAAGAGAGCGTCACTTTAGGAGTGACATGCCACGATCCCGGATTGAACGGCGGAGCCGATCCGAATTCGTTCCACCTTGGCGCCGATACAACACGAGGGCGCACCTCCTGCGGCCCTCATCCTCAGTCGGAAAACCCAAATGGCGCGTCCGTGCGCCGGTAGTGATCAGGCAAGATCTGTCGGCCGATTGGCGGTTCCGACCGGGATGTGCAGCTATCGCGTTGGCAAAGACGACAGGTAATGCCGATGGGCGTTGGCACAACGGACGTGTTGTCCTTATGATAGACCAGACGTTCGACGTGGCTGGCTTCGCAAACCAGCGCCACGGCCCGATCGACGCGCGGAAGTCCAAAGGCACCTCCCCCGGAACTTACGGTTCGAGCGATCGAAAAAAATAGTTGGCCATCCGGCAACTCTAGCCACTGCGTTACCACCGTCCTCGGCGTTGTAAAAACCTGGTGCAACGTCCAAAGGGGGCAACCACCGCCATGTCGTGCGAAGGGAAAATTTGCGCTGTCGAGGCGCTTGGACACGTTGCCTGCAGAATCCACACGGATAAAGAAGAAGGGGATCCGCTCTTGTCCGGGCTTCTGCAGTGTGGTCAGCCGATGTGCCGTCTGTTCGAAACTGGTGCCAAATTGACGCGAGAGCGCTTCGACATCATAGCGGCGCGCTTCAACCGCTTTGGCAAATTGCGTGTAGGGCATGACAACGGCTGCTGCAAAGTAGCCTGCGAGCGCCCGGTACGCTAATCGTCGCCCACTCTCTGTCGCAAGATTGCCTTCTTGAACGAACTTTTGAATATCGCCCTCGGATTCAAGATAGGCGAGTTGCTGTGCAAGTTGAAAGTTTTGGCTTGCCAGATCCAAGCAGTCGTCAAGTAGAACCTCATGCCTGTGTCGGTCCAGTCGGCGGACCGATCCTGACATGATCTCCGTTGGTAATCGTCTCACTCGAAGATTGTGACGTTGCATAAGATAGAATGGAAGCCCGCCAGCCTCCTTCACCGCCGCCGCCAACTTTTCTGCCGCAACATCAAGGCCAGGAAAGCAATTACGTCGAGCTGCGAGGAACCGTCGCACGCCCGCAACAGGATCTGCTCCTTCATCGATCCCTCCGTCGAGGGCGGCCTGTCGTTGATCGGCAAGAACAATCTGTTCCTCCTTGTACGAGGTGTAGAGCCGCAGCATCGCTTCTGCAAACCCCGGAAAGCTGCTGAGCACGTCTGCGACTTCGAGCGGTGATATCTCTATGCCACTGAATATTGGATCCTTCATGGTCGATTGTAGTCGCGCAAGGATTTCGGGCGTGCCGTCGTCGGCAAAGAGCGACATGTCGAGCTTGTAGATCTTCGCAAGTCGCAGAAGAATCTCGGCCGTAACTGGTCGCTGATTCCCCTCCATGAGCGCGACATAAGAAGGGGAGACATCGAGGTCAGATGCCATGTCGGCTTGAGTGAGGCCAAGATTTTTCCGCAAGCGTCGAAGTCGCGGACCGAGATAAACGCAGAGTTTTTCCATACACCGATTACAGCATTACAAAATATCCTTGTAAAGTTTGACAACATCACAAAGGCACCGGCTGAAAAGAAAACGGCGACCCGCTATTGCAGTGCACACAACTGGCCGACCCTTGGAGGAGTAAATGTCGTATTCAGATAGTGTTGAAGGAGCCAAAACCTTGATTGTCGAAAACCACGCATGGTCCGGCCTCACTGCCGAAGCTGTCGCTCGCATGCGCCTTCAGAACAGATTCAGAACCGGTCTAGACATTGCGCGCTATACCGCTGCGATCATGCGTCGGGACATGGGCGCCTATGATCAAGACCCGAGCAAATATACGCAGTCGCTCGGATGCTGGCATGGGTTTATTGCCCAACAGAAAGTCATCTCGCTGAAAAAGCACTTCGGCACGACGGAACGCCGTTACATCTATCTCTCAGGTTGGATGGTTACGGCACTGCGGTCGCAGTTCGGTCCGCTCCCCGACCAGTCCATGCATGAAAAAACGAGCGTGCCGGCCCTTGTCGAGGAGATCTACACCTTCTTGCGCCAGGCAGATTCACGCGAACTCGGCATGTTGTTCAGGGAAATCGACAAAGCCCGGGTGGAGGGTGACCGAGCGCGGGAACAGCAGCTGGTTCAGGCGGTCGACAATCATCAGACCCACGTCATTCCCATCATTGCTGATATTGATGCAGGTTTCGGAAATGCCGAAGCAACCTACCTGCTGGCGAAAAAGTTGATTGAAGCCGGCGCCTGCGCGCTGCAGATCGAGAACCAGGTCTCCGATGAAAAGCAGTGCGGCCATCAGGACGGAAAGGTGACCATTCCGCACGAGGAATTCGTCGCCAAGATCCGCGCATGCCGCTACGCGTTTCTCGAGCTCGGCATCGACGACGGCATCATCGTGGCTCGCACCGATTCACTCGGCGCAGGCCTTACCAAGCAGATCGCCTTCAGCGTCAGCGAAGGCGACATCGCCGACCTGTACAACGGCTTCCTGGATTGCGACGATGTCACCGGCCAGCCACCCTCCAACGGCGACGTGTTGATCACGCGCGGCTCGAAGCTCTTGCGGCCGAAGCGGCTGCGTTCCAACCTTTATCAGTTTCGTGAAGGCACAGGCGCCGACCGCTGCGTGATTGACTGCATCAATGCGCTTAACAATGGCGCCGACTTGCTGTGGATCGAGACCGAAAAGCCTCATGTCGAACAGATCGCGAGCATGATGGACCGCATCCGGCAGGTGATCCCCAATGCCAAGCTGGTCTATAACAACTCGCCCTCTTTTAACTGGACGCTGAATTTCCGGCAGCAGGTTTTTGATGGTTGGCAGAGCGAAGGAAGGGACGTCTCTGGGTTCGACAGGGCCAAGCTGATGAGCGAACAATATGACGACAGCGATTTGGCGCGGGAAGCCGACGAAAAAATCAGGACCTTCCAGCATGACGCCTCCAAACGCGCCGGCATTTTCCATCACCTGATTACGCTGCCGACCTATCACACCACGGCGCTCTCGACGGACAATCTCGCCAAAGAATATTTCGGCGCGCAGGGCATGCTCGGTTACGTCGCCAACGTCCAGCGAAGGGAAATCCGCCAGGGCATTGCCTGCGCGAAGCACCAGAACATGGCTGGTTCTGACATTGGCGACGATCACAAAGAGTATTTTGCCGGCGAGGCGGCGCTTAAGGCCGGCGGAGCCAATAACACGATGAACCAGTTTGCGGCCTGATGCAGACCTACCTTGCAAGGGACCTGCAGCAGGCCTGCGTCCTTTACCTTACCGGAGGAAGTAATGTCGAACGACGAAGAGAAAAAGAAACCGATCTTGCTGGAGCGACCGCGGGCTGTCTTTTCGCAAGAGGACTTTGAGCTCATCCGGGTAGCTGTCGCCCACTATCTGCACGTGGTGAAAAACGAGCCAGTGGCAGTAAAATACTCAAACCTGCATCACCGGCTCGGCCGGATATCTTAAGATCGCAGCTCTTGTAATCGCGCGTCGCAATTGCGCTCGAAGAGTTTCGTTCCGAACCCTGAACCGCGCCGGGTTTGCCGGAGGCCGTTTGGTTTAAGTTATGCGGCCATGGCTGGCTCGTCCAGCATGGCATAGTAACGTTCTTCGGCTTCGGCAGGCGGAATGTTTCCTATGGGCTCCAGAAGACGCCGGTTGTTGAACCAATCCACCCATTCGAGTGTGGCGAACTCCACGGCTTCGAAATTGCGCCATGGTCCCCGCCGATGGATGACCTCGGCCTTGTAGAGGCCGTTGATCGTTTCGGCGAGAGCGTTGTCGTAACTGTCGCCGACGCTTCCAACGGAAGGCTCGATGCCTGCCTCCGCCAGCCGTTCGGAATACTTAATCGATACGTATTGAACACCCCTGTCGGAGTGGTGGATGAGCCCACCGCGATGGACTGGCCGCCGGTCATGGAGTGCCTGGTCCAGGGCATCGAGGACGAAACCCGCATGAGCGGTTCGGCTCGCCCGCCAGCCGACGATGCGGCGGGCGAACGCGTCGATCACGAAAGCGACGTAAACGAAGCCTTGCCAAGTGGCTACATACGTGAAATCGGAAAGCCACAACATGTTCGGCGCGGGAGCGCAGAACTGGCGGTTCACGCGGTCGAGCGGACATAGAGCGGCCTTGTCAGACACGGTCGTTTTGACGGGCTTTCCACGGATAATGCCCTGAAGACCCATCATTCTCATAAGCCGAGAAACAGTGCATCGAGCTATGTCGAAGCCTTCCCGCTGCAACTGCCGCCATACTTTCCGCACGCCGTAGACTTGGAAATTCTCATTGAACACTCGGCGTATCTCGACCTTCATGGCCGCGTCGCGACGAGCGCGGGCCGACAGGCGGTCCACGTCCGTGCGCTTGGCGATGGCGTCATAGTAAGTGGACGGGGCAATCGGCAGCAGCCTGCAGATCGGCTCGACCCCGAACTTTGAGCGGTGTTCGTCGATGAAGGAAATCATCGCTTCAGTGGGCGGTCGAGCTCCGCCTGGGCAAAATAAGCCGACGCCTTACGCAAAATCTCATTGGCCTGTCGAAGCTCGCGGTTCTCCCGCTCAAGGGCCTTCATCTTCTCGGCGACATCGCTTGGAAGGCCTGCTCGTTTGCCGCTGTCAACATCGGCTTTCTTCACCCACTCATGCAGCGTATGTGCCGAGCAGCCAATCTTGGCGGCTATGGATGAAACTGCCGCCCACCGGGATGGATGCTCGGCCTCATGGTCCAAAACCATGCGGATGGCTCGGTCACGAACTTCAGGTGAAAATTTGTTGGTCGTCTTGCTCATATCGGCTCCACTTTCTCACGAGTTGGAGCCTCCGGCAAACCCGGCGCGGTTCACCCCCTCTGCGGGAAGACAATTAGAACACAGATCAGTTCATTCGGCAGCTGTTAGTTCCCAGCTAGCGAGCCCTGAGGAAAAATATCATGGATAACAACAATGCTTGTGTCTTAGTCGACGGCCATAGTGCCGAATTGAAACTTCGATCAAGCACGATCGGTCCGAACGTCCTCGGCATTGGATCCCTCTACGAGCAGACGAAGATGTTCACCTATGATCCTGGCTTCACTTCGACTGCGTCGTGCGAGTCCAGCATCACCTTTATTGATGGCGACGAAGGCGTTCTGCTGCATCGCGGTTATCCGATCGAACAGCTTGCCGAGCACGGCGACTTCCTCGAAGTCTGTTACCTGCTGCTCTACGGCGAATTGCCGACCGCAGCCCAGAAGAAGGACTTCGACTATCGGGTCGTGCACCACACCATGGTGCATGAACAAATGTCCCGCTTCTTCACCGGTTTCCGCCGCGATGCGCATCCGATGGCCGTCATGTGCGGCTGCGTCGGCGCTCTGTCGGCCTTCTATCACGACTCCACCGACATCACCGATCCGCACCAGCGCATGGTCGCAAGCCTTCGTATGATCGCCAAGATGCCGACGCTTGCCGCCATGGCCTACAAGTACCATATCGGCCAGCCCTTCGTTTACCCGAAGAACGATCTCGACTATGCGTCGAATTTCCTGCGCATGTGCTTTGCCGTGCCCTGCGAGGAATATGTGGTCAATCCGGTGCTTGCCCGCGCCATGGACCGCATCTTCATCCTGCACGCGGATCATGAACAGAACGCATCGACCTCGACGGTTCGCCTCGCCGGCTCTTCCGGCGCCAATCCCTTTGCTTGCATCGCCGCCGGCATCGCATGCCTCTGGGGCCCGGCCCATGGCGGCGCCAACGAAGCTGCGCTCAACATGCTGACGGAAATCGGCACGGTCGACCGCATTCCGGAATATATCGCCCGCGCCAAGGACAAGAACGATCCGTTCCGATTGATGGGCTTCGGTCATCGCGTTTACAAGAACTACGATCCGCGCGCCAAGATCATGCAGAAGACGGCGCACGAGGTCCTCGGCGAACTCGGCATCAAGGACGATCCGCTGCTCGACATCGCGATCGAACTGGAGCGTATCGCGCTGACCGATGACTATTTCATCGAGAAGAAGCTTTACCCGAATGTCGACTTCTATTCCGGCATCACGCTGAAGGCGCTCGGCTTCCCCACGACCATGTTCACGGTACTATTTGCGCTCGCCCGCACCGTCGGCTGGATTGCCCAGTGGAACGAGATGATCGAAGATCCGGATCAGCGTATCGGCCGCCCGCGCCAGCTCTATACCGGCGCACCGCTGCGCGAATACGTTCCGCTTTCAAAGCGCTGAGCGACATCCGTGATGAAACGAATACCCGGCTGCTCAGCTGCGATCTCGCAGGGTTGAATGCAATGGCGACCGAACAGTGGTGCTTGACGAATCTTGCTTCCCTTGCGAAGGCCTAGCGCGAGCATGCGAAGACGTTGAAAGCGACCGTTCTGCTCGTTGAACTCAGCGACTTCGCGGACGTCAAACGTATCTATGCCGCCCCCCTCTAGACCCCCTACCCCTGCTGGCGGTGGAAGGCGTTGGCGAAAGGTGCAAAAGTGAAATCGAGACCTTGATCGCTCTCAGTCAAGCTGCGCGCCGCCTTCACCGCAACGATCAGGAACAACATTGCTCCGGCGTCCCCGTTCAGCATAAACGTTCAGATGAACAAAGCTGTAGACGTTGACGATCGGAACAGGAAGAACGGGAATGACGCTCACTGCTGCGCTAACGAGGCATCTAAAAAATCCGGAGCAATTCCTCGACCTATCCGAGCCTAGCACGCACACGGCTACATCTATGAAGCGCTTTGCGGTCTTTAACCCGTCCACCGGCGATCTGCTGGCCGAGGTGCCGGACATGAGTGCCGAAGAGGTTTCCGCAGCCATTGACAAGGCGCATGCTGCCCAAGCGCCTTGGGCTGGGCTCACCGCCCGGGCGCGCTCGGACATCCTGTGGAAGTGGCACCGGCTGATCCTCGAACATAGCGACGATCTTGCCGTGATCTTGACGGCTGAGATGGGAAAGCCGCTGGGAGAGGCGAAATCGGAAGTCTTGTACGCGGCGGCATATCTCTAATGGTACGCCGAAGAGGCCAACCGCATTTACGGCGAGACCATTTCAGCGCCCTCCAATGACAGGCGTATGCTGGTGATCAAGCAACCAATCGGTGTTGTCGGGGCCATTACCCCTTGGAACTTTCCGGCCTCGATGGTAGCGCGCAAGATTTCGCCGGCGCTTGCCGCTGGCTGTACCGTTGTCTTGAAGCCCGCTGAGCAAACGCCCCTCGTTGCCGGGGCCATGTTCGCCCTCGCGCGTGCAGCTGGTTTCCCGGAGGGCGTTCTCAATTTCGTCTATGCGTCAGAGGGTGACGCTATCGGTCGTGAATTGTGTTCAAACCCAAAGGTGCGAAAGATCAGTTTCACAGGGTCGAACGAAGTCGGCCGATTACTGATGCGCTAGTGCTCCGACCAAATCAAGCGCATCAGCTTCGAACTCGGCGGGAACGCCCCTTTCATCGTCTTCGACGATGCTGATATCGACGCCGCCGTTGACGGCCCGATCCGAGCCAAGTTTCGCAATGCTGGGCAGACCTGCGTGTCCGCCAATCGGCTGTACGTCCAAAAACGCGTCTATGACGAATTTGCTGAAAAGTTCACCGCGCACGCGCGAAGACTTCGCGTTGGCGACGGCTTTGAACAGGACACCGCGATCGGGCCTCTGATCGACAATCATGCTCTGACAAAGATCGAAGCGCATGTCGATGACGCTGTCAAAAACGGGGCAATAGTGCGATGTGGTGGGCGGCGCATCGGCACGTCCGGAACATTTTTTGAGCCGACCGTGATTACAAATGTCGTCAGCTCAATGCGCATCGCCCAGGAAGAGACTTTCGGTCCTCTGGCACCAATCATCCGTTTCGACGACCCGGAGCAAGTCGTGCGATACGCTAACGATACGATCTACGGCCTCGCCGCCTATTTCTATGCTTCGAACCTCAGGCGGGTCTGGCGTGTGGCCGAGGCGCTGGAATACGGGATGGTCGGCATTAACACCGGCCGCATGTCGTCGGAGGCTGCACCCTTTGGAGGGATCAAGCAGTCAGGCATTGGACGTGAAGGCTCCCGCCACGGCCTCGAGGACTATCTTGAAATGAAGTACCTTTGCCTGGGTGGCCTCTGACGCGGATTAAGACCTCCCGCGATTTGACGCTGTTGATACCAGTCTCTCTCGCAAAAAAGAGGCTGCCGTCCTTGTTCGGCGGCAGCCAAGTCGCTTGGGAGGCGAATTCAAAGCTCAAGCGACTGATCCCCTAAACGAAGCCCTTTTCGTACGTGTCGCCGATCAGATACCTATCGCTTCATAGGCATCGGCGATCTGTCGGATTGACGCGACATAGGCGGCGGTTCGGTAGTCACCGAGTTCCGGTTGCTGCTCCATCAGGTCAGCAATGCGCCCCCAGGTGCTTCGCATCACGTCTTCCAGTCCGGAACGAACGAGATCGATTTCCGCGCCGCCTTCGAGGAACTCGTCACGGATGTCGGCAGGGAACTCCTTACCGGTCATGCATTCGAGGGCCGGTGCGATGGTCTGGTTGCGCCGCTCGCGCCGGCGGCGCTCCATCAAGCCGAAGCCGAAGGGATATGCGTGAGATTCTTCACCCATTCGAAGTAGCTGACGATCAGGCCGCTTCTTTGTTGCGAACATCCTTCCATTAACAACACGGCACAAGTCTGGCGGACCGGTAAGTAGGGGCACACTCCCAAGGACCCTACGAGCCGGAACCAATGCCTAACGCAATATGACCACTAATGCAACGAGTGTCTTAGTTTGCGATATATGGATCAGGTGTAACATCGCTTTCAAGATCATTGGGCTGCATCTGATGCGCCAGCGCACGAGCCATCCATTGGATGTCGCTCCCCAATCGAGGTTGCGACACCGCACCCTGGCAAGTTTAAATGTAAATGGCGTGGCCACTGATCAGGCCTTCCGGGCCGTCCGCTTTGACGACCGATTACACTTAGTTCCAAGAAGTGACGACACCCGCGCCCCCTTCGGTCCGGGCCAAGCGGCTACACAACACGGATACCGCAGCGTTATTAAGCCAATAACTCACGGCGATACATTCGGGTCGAACAGACATACTTAAAACAAATGTTGCATTTCGATTTACCACACGATACGCTTCGAAAACGGGGCAGCAGCCTGGGATACCGATCGGGACGCACAAGCTGAGCCGAGGTGCGCCGCGATGAGCCGCGCCGACAATCAAGAAGCACTAACAAAGGGGAATATCGGATGAACAAATTTTTAAAAATGTTGACAGCGGCGTCGTCGGTCGCGGTTGCTTCGGCAATTCCATTAGCCAAAGCAAATGCCGGTGAGGTACTTGATCGCGTACGCGCAACCAAGACGCTGACAGTTGCGGTCGGAACGGACTGGGGGCCGATGTCGCGCATGAATGACAAGCACGAACTTGATGGTGACGATGTCGATATCGCTAAGGGAGTTGCTAAGTACCTAGGGGTGGAGGTCAAGTTTGTTACGCCTGCCTGGGATCTCATCACCTCTGGCCAGTGGGAGGGTCGCTGGGATCTTTCTATGGGTCAAATGACGCCAACCAAGGAGCGTGCGGAAAAATTAAACTTCCCAGCTGTCTACGTGTGGGCGCCAGAAGTTGCCGTTGTTCACAAAGACAGCAAGGCGACGACGCTTTCGGATTTGGACGGAAAGATTGTCGGCGTCGGAGCGGGCAACGTGGCGGAATCCTACGCCAATCACAACTTCAATCCCAGTTGGATTGACGCCAAGCCGGTGCAGTACCAATTTACGCCAGGCCAAGTGAAGACGTATGGATCCAGCAACGTCGCATTCGACGACCTTCGTCTCGGCGACGGTGTTCGTTTAGATGCGGTTCTCGGTGATGATACGGTGGCCCGTGAAGCAATAAAATCAGGCTATCCGATCAAGGTGCTTGGTACCCTCTTCTACGCGCCAGGTGCAATCTCAATTTTGAAGGGCGACGACGAATTCAATGACAAGATCGCGGCCGCCGTCAAGAGTATGAAAGATGACGGTACCCTTTCCAAGATGTCGATCAAGTGGTTCGGGGTGGACTACTGCGAACAAAAATAAGACATCACGCGTTAGCGGCCCGGCTCGGCCGGGCCCATTTTCTTGAAGGGTCTATCATGCTATATCGGGATACAGTTGAATCCGAGGTGCTTGTTCATAAGCCTTGGTTCGTCGCCCTGATCTTCGTCGCAATGCTTGCATTTTTTCTTTCGTTCAACCTTGCGGGCACGACCTTCGGCGAACTTATGCGGCCGGTTATTGGCGACCCGCTACAAAGCGGAATTTACGGGCGTTTTGCGATCGCCTTCGTACTTGCGATCATATTTAGCCTCAACATCGTAGTAGTTGGATTTATTCCATTACAGGTGCAGATTGGCATCGTATGGATGGAACTATTGCTGCTGTTTCTCGCCTTTTTCAGATCATTCAATCTGAGCATGCCCTTCATATGGGAGAATTTGCCTTACCTCATCTCCCAAGGGGTGGTGACTACGATCTATGTTTCAGCGGTCTCGCTTTTCTTTGCCTCGCTAATCGCGATTGTCGCCGCGGTCGCAAAGCTTTCAAGCAATGGCTTCGCATATGCCACCGCCAGTTTTTACACCTCTTTTTTCCGGGGTCTGCCCCTTCTCATGCAGATTTATCTGATTTACCTCGGTTTGCCTCAGTTGGGGATTGTGCTCAATGCCGTTCCCTCGGGCATCTTGGCGTTGTCGCTCTGTGTGGGAGCCTATATGACAGAGATCTTTCGCGCCGGTATCCAGAGTATCGACCGGGGCCAATGGGAAGCGTCAAGATCCATCGGTTTTGGCTTCGGTCTGACCATGCGCAAGATCATCTTGCCGCAGGCTTTTCCTGTCATCATTCCACCGATGGGAAATACGTTCATCTCAATGCTAAAGGATAGTTCGCTTGTGTCGGTACTCGGCGTGTGGGAATTGACGTTCCTTGCCCGCACAATCGGTCAGCCGACGTTTCATCACATGGAGATGCTGATAGCAGCATCGCTCATCTATTGGACAATGTCTGTCTGCCTCGAGATTGGTCAATCACGGCTCGAGCGCCATTTCGGGAGGAGTATGGTACGATGACCCTTAGCAATACATTTGAAGTGAAGGGGGCCGATGAGCGCAACTCTTTGCAGGGGATTGACAACATGCCGCCAGTGCATGTGCCGTCATCCCACAAGTCTTCGAAGCAGAAGCAGGTCTCGATGAGCGCAGAAAAAATAATTGAAGCGACGAACGTTTCCAAGTGGTACGGCGCCTTCAGGGCACTCACTGATGTCAATATTACTGTCAGCAAAAGCGAACGCATCGTCATCTGCGGCCCCTCCGGATCGGGAAAATCGACACTGATCCGATGTTTCAACCGACTTGAGGCGCATCAGGAGGGTGAGATTGCCATTAACGGGATCAGGTTGCACAACAGAATGCGTAACGTCACCGAAGTTCGCAAGAATGTCGGTATGGTGTTCCAGCACTTCAATCTCTTTCCCCACATGACCGTGCTGATGAATTGTATGGCCGGTCCAATGTGGATTAATGGCGTGCCCGAGGCAGAGGCCAAAAAGATCGCTCTTAAGTTCCTAGAGCGCGTTCGCATCCCCGATCAAGCGAACAAATACCCAGCCCAATTATCAGGCGGACAACAGCAGCGCGTCGCGATTGCCCGTTCTCTGTGTATGGAACCAGCAGTGATGTTATTTGATGAGCCTACCTCAGCACTCGACCCTGAAATGGTTTCGGAGGTACTAGAAACTATGACTAGTCTGGCGCGTGAGGGAATGACCATGGTTTGCGTCACCCACGAGATGGGTTTTGCCCGAGCCGTCGCGGATCGGGTAATTTTCATGGATTGTGGTCGAATTGTCGAAGAGGGCAACCCCGATGACTTCTTTGGCAACCCCAAGCACGACAGAACAAAGCTGTTCCTCAGCCAAATCTTGACACATTGAAAGCTGTTATTTCACGCTTGGCTTTGTCTGGTTAGACTTCTGACACCAGACGTCATTAACGTGGCGAACTATCGAGAATGTGGCTTTGCGTGCGTCGACCTATATCTTCTCGAAGACGCAATTGATTATCGTCTAACGCCTTCGCAAGGAGGCGTGCGGCAGCTTGGTGCCGTCGCAGCGGCACCGCATCCGGCGAGCTAGCCGTCACCCATGCTTGTCGATATCTCCCAACAATATTACCGAAGCCGTCGTAACCACAGACTTGCGCGATCGGTTACATGTTTGGTGATCCTTCACAGGAAGTCCGGAGTTCCAGAGGTCCAGTATCCCCACGCCGAGGACCGCCTTGCTTTGTCACGGTGATATCGATGTTTTGCTGAGGTGAGCGGTATCGCCACGTTGCTAACAACGAGGATAACGACGTGTCTATCCATCAGCTTGAGATTTTGGCGGGCAGTATGCGGCGCCGGAAGTTCACACGAACTTCCAAGGAATCGATCGTTTCGGAGACGCTGACTGGCGAGATGACGGTGACGGAGGTTGCGCGACGTCACGACGTTGATCGGTCACTGGTTTATCGGTGGCGTCGTGAGCTTGGTGTTGCAGAGAGAGCGGAAGAGCCGCGCGCCTTCGTTCCGGTGAAGGTACAACAGGCGCC
>NZ_FMAF01000020.1 GCF_900094565.1 Martinezella lusitana | reverse complement strand
CGTCCTTCAGTCGGTGCAGCGTCAAGTGTGAGGTCTGCTCGATCCGCTCGACGATGAAAGTCCGATGCGGTTCCAAAATACGCCGACGATGGCCGCCCATCTTACCGGGCGACACGCTGCCGGTCCTGCGATAGCGCTGTGACCACTTCACCACAGAGGAGACGGCTATGTCGAACCGCTCCGCCACCACCCGACAGTTCTGACCGGCCGCAACTGCAGCCACTACGCGTTCACGAAGATCATTCGAATAAGGTCGCGTCATGGATGCTGGCCTCCATTCCAGCATCCATCATGAATCACAATTCCGCTGATTTGGGAATCCAGAACGGATTCCCATAAGTCATGAACCGCTCTAGTCCTCATGGTGCGGAGGCCTGAAAGGCCGGAGCCTCGAACCACGAGGGCGGGTGGGGTATTGCTACGTATAAGCGTTGGGATGATCCGAGCAGAACACCGAACGGTTATTTCCCAATCAGCACTTCCAGCGCGGAGATGATCGCGCGCTCGGCATCGCCAAGTGTGCCGCTATTGTCGATATCGGTCACGTCGTAGCTGCCCCCAACGGTGAGCGAACTGCGATCCAGGCGCTTCAACACATCCTCACGGCTTTCGCGCCCGCGCGCCATCAGCCGTTCCGCCAGCACCTCACGCCGCGCCGTGACGTTGATGATCTTCAGTCTTGGAAAGGCCGCCTGGAAACGATGCAGGACCGAACGGGAGCCGTTGGCGATGACCAGATTGCCACGCGCCAGCTCGTCGGTGACGTCGGCAGGAATACCGTATTTCAGGCCATGCGCTTCCCAGGAGACAGCGAAAGCACCGGTCTGCTCCATGGCGTCGAAATCTGCTTCGGAAACGCTTCTGTGGTCTTCATTGCCGGCATCCCCCTCGCGGGTGATGACGCGGCGAACGAAATGAACGTCCGGCCGGCCGGCGAAATGCCGGGCGGCGAGGTTCATCAGCGTATCCTTGCCAGCGCCGCTCGGGCCAACGACAACGGCCATGATACCAGCTGCGTTATCCGGCAGACGGTCATTAGCCGGCTTGATGTTGGCGTCAGCGCTCATGCGACCCGGCGTCCTTCCCGCCACACCGAACGCGTGACCGGCACGCCGTGATCGCGACGAACGCGCACCAGATCGGCGCGCAGGCCTTCGGCGATGCGTCCGCGATCGCTAAGGCTGACGGTTTTCGCTGGCGTTGCCGTCACCATGGCAATGGCCTGCGGCAGCGAAATACCTTCGACTTCATCGGCCAGGATGAACGGTGCATGCAGCAGGCTGAGCGGCACGTAATCGGAGGAAAGCACGTCCAGTACGCCGAGTTCAGCCAGATCGCGGGCGGCGATGTTGCCGGAATGCGACTTGCCGCGCACGATGTTCGGTGCGCCCATCAGCACGCTCATGCCAGCGCCATGCGACGCCTTCGCCGCATCGACGCTGGTCGGGAACTCCGCCAGGCGAACACCATAGGCAATGGCTTCGTCGACATGGGCGAGCGTAGCGTCGTCATGGCTGGCAACGGTAATGCCGCGCTCGGAGCAGACCTTGGAGATCGCGTCGCGGTTCGGTGTCGCGTATCTGGCCGATTCCTCCTGGCGCTTGGCGACGAAGCGGGCAAAGGCCTCGTCGCTCAGGCCGCGCTTCTTCTGGTAGTAGAAGATATATTGATCCATGGTCTGGAACTGGCGCTGGCCCGGCGCATGGTCCATCAGCGAGACCAGACGGACATAGTCATCCTTCTCGAAATCCTGGAAGTGATCGAGGACGTTGTCGGAGGAGACTTCGCAACGCAGGTGGATCAGGTGATCGGCGCGCAGCCGGTCCTCGCGCTGTGCCGCCTGGATGGCGTCGGCCATATCGCGCATCTCGCCCTTTTCGAAACCGCCGTCCTCGTCGGAGCCCATGCGCAGGCAGTCGAACACCGTCGTGATGCCTGAGGTGACGATCTGGGCGTCATGCGCCTGGATGGCCGCCGTCTTGTTCCAGCGTACGCCGGGGCGCGGCGAATAGTGGGCTTCCAGATGATCCGTATGCAGCTCGACCAGGCCCGGGATCAGAAAATCGCCCTCGAAATCCTCGCCGATATCGGACTTGCCTTCGGAAATGCCGGCGATGCGACCGTCGCGGATCAGCACGGAGCCCTGGACGATCTTGTCTTCAAGGACGATTCGGGCATTGGAGAGGACGGTTTCTTTGGTCATGTCAGGTCTTTCACTTTTAGGCGCCGGCAAGCGGAAGCCAGGAACGGACGGTAAAGGGTGCCCCGCGCTTTTCTTCGACGAAGATGGCGAGACCGGAAATGTCGAGCGGCTTGCCGGTATGGTCGGCAAAGCGTTCGCGCAGGACCTCGTGCATTTCAGCCTGGCGCTCGGCGGGGACGCGCCCCGTCAATGTCATATGGAAACGAAACTCGTCGTTAACATAAGGATAGCCCCAACGCAGCAGATTGGCGCGCTGCGCCTCGGTCATTCCTTCCGGGTTGCGCCGGGCGATATCATATTGCGAAAGCGGCGCGCGGAACGGCTCGAAGGTCTTGACCACCCGCGAGGCGAAATCCTGCAGGGGCTGGTAAAGCGAGCCGGGCACGAGGGCGAAGAAATGGCCGAGCTGGCCAAGAACCAGCTCGGGAATGACGAAGGCCTTCGTGCGGGCCGCGAAATCGGCGGCAACCTCAAGCAGATCGCGCTCGTTCACCGAGGCGGCGAGTTCGAAGGGCGCCTTCAACGTAGCATGGAAGCCGTAGCGGCGCGGATCGGCCGTCAGTTCGGCATGGCCTTCCGGCACCGGGCCGATGGCCTTGTCGGAAAAAATCTCGTCGGAAAAAGCATCGCGACCCAGCCAGAGGGCAGCAAGCGACGTCAACGGATCGTCTTTGGGCGGCGTGAAATAGAGAGCATAGCGCAAGGCTGTATTCCTTGGAAAAATCGGCTGCGCGCGACACTGTTGGGTGATTTGCGACAAACCGCAAGAGCGGCAAGGCAGCAACCTATCGAATCCGGCTAAACCCGGCTCGATCGATGCGATCTTGCCGCGCCTGCGCTATCGGATTCCCGTGACAAAATGATGATGCGTTTCGATTTATATCGGGCTTTTTATTTGACGCGTGTGCCCATCAGGCGCGAGCGCAGAGCGTTGGACGCGGCGTCGAACAGGAAGACTACGAGCAGGATCAACAACACCATGTAGGCGACGTTTTCCCAGTTGGCGTTGGTGCGCATCGCTTCCCAGAGCTTCAGGCCGATACCGCCCGCGCCGACGGCGCCGATGATGGTCGCGCCGCGCACGTTGGATTCCCATTGATAGAGCGTCTGGCTGACGATGACGGGGACGATCTGCGGTACGATGCCGTAGCGATGCACGAGGATCGTCGACGAGCCGGTGGACTTCACGCCTTCACGCGGCTTGTTGTCGATGTTTTCGAGACCTTCGGAATAGAGCTTGCCGAGCGTGCCGGTCTCCGTGAGGAAGATCGCGCCGCTGCCGGCGAGCGGGCCAGGGCCGAAGGCGCGGGTCAGGAACAGCGCCCAGATCAGCATGTCGACCGAGCGCAGGAAATCGAAGAAGCGCTTCAGCACCTGATTGAGCAGCCGGTTCGGCGTAATGTTGCGGGCGGCCAGGAATGCGAGCGGGAAGGCCGCGAGCGAACCGAGCAACGTGCCGAGGAAGGCCATGACGATGGTCTGGAACAGCTTGGTCCAGACATCGCCGTGCTGCCAGGCGCCGTTGTTCCAGATATTGTCGAAGGCCAGCGAGAGGTTGGACTGGTCCGGCTCCAGCCGCGGGCCGGAAACGATCAGGCTGATGACTTCGCTGGCCGGCTTGTCGAAGAAGGGCGAGTGCGTATCGAAGACGAAATTGGCCCAGCCGATGAAACGCTTGCGGATCTTCACGCGGTCCGTGGAAATGCTGACGTCGCCGGCAAAACCCATGTTCGCGAGGATATTATCGTCATAGACGGTCATCCAGCTGGGAACGGGTTGTGAGCCGACGATCTTCGGCATGTCGCCGGTGATATCGATCGGGATGGTCACGCCATGCGCCGTCACGATGGCCTGCGTCTTGGTGATCGTGACCATGCGGCTGGTGCCGCTGACCGAAACGGTCATGCTGCCGTCGGGCGCGGTCTTCACCCAATCCGGGTTGGGGTTGTCGCCCAGAGGCGAAAAGCGCGGATATTTGATGGTGATCTTGTCGCCGGAAATGCGGAATTCCGGCTGGACGTCGTAGCTGATCCATTCGCTGAGATAGATGCCGACGCGTTCCCAATGCGCTTCCGCGATGACTTTCGGCAGGTCGAAGAACCATACCGCATAGAAGCCATAGAGGATCACGCCGATGAAGATCATCAGCGCGCCGAAGCGCTGGCGGAACGACCGGTGAAGGATCTCCGGGTAGCGCGCTTCGATTTCCTGCATACGGCCGGCGTCGATGACGGACATGGGAACCTCAATGCTGCAAAAGGAAGGCATGTTCGCCGACGAGACGGCGGCGGAGCCATGCGGAAAACTGGTCGACGGCGATGATGGTCACGAAGAGCAGCAGCACGAGCGCCACGGTCTTGGCGCCGAAGCCGCGCGAGATCGAGAGTTTCAGCTCCTCGCCGATACCGCCACCGCCGACGGCGCCGATGATGGTGGAGGCGCGAACGTTGATCTCGAGGCGCAGCAGCGCATAGGACATGAAGTTCGGCATCACTTGCGGCAGGGCGCCGAACCGGACGCGCTCCGTCCAACTCGCGCCGACGGCCCGCATGCCCTCGTCGGGCTTCATGTCGATATTCTCGGCGACTTCGTAGAACAGCTTGCCGAGCGCGCCGATCGTGTGCAGGCCGACGGCGATGATGGCGGCGATCGGCCCGATCGACAGGATCGCCGAAAACAGGCCGGCGATGACGATCTCCGGAAAGGCACGCAGGAATTCCATGACCCGCTTCGTCACCAGGCGGACGGGATTGGAAGGCGACAGGTTGCGCGCGGCAAGGAAGCTGAGCGGCAGCGCGAAGACGAAACCGATGATGGTCGACACAAGCGCCACGTTGATCGTGATGATCATCAGCTCGAAATATTCGGGAATATAGAAATCGCCCCAGACATAGACTCGGCCAAGCGGAAAGTTGAATTCCTCGCCGCCGACGCCATTGGCGCCGTTGGGGCTCGGCAGATCGAAGAGCGCGCGGTAGACATCGGCCCAGTCTTTGGGGATGAGCCAGCTCAGGAAGTCGAAGAGGTGCGGCAGACGGTCGAAGAAGTGGCCGGCATTGCTTTCGTCCGCAAAGCGGACGGAACTGACGAAGGCAACAAGCAGAATGAGCAGGCCGATGCCGGTATAGAGGCGCCGCCGCGCCACCATCTTGCTCCAGGCGTCGCCGATATCCCGAGCGCTCTGCGGCGCTGCTTGCATCTTCAGCTGCGTATCGGCAATCGTCATGAATTCTGCCCTTGTGATAGCAAAAGGGCGGCCGTTGCCGGCCGCCCCGTATTCAGAATGCGGATCAACCGCCGATGGCAGCCTTACGAACGTCGATAACGGCGTTGTAGAAGTCCGGGGTGACCTTGACGTAACCCTTGAAGTCGCCGCCTTCGATAGCCGAGAAGCACTTGGCGTCGGTCGTCGGGAGCTTCAGGAAGAAGTCGGTCAGCTTGGTCTTCCATGCGTCGCCGAGCGCGTTGCGGACAACGAGCGGGCCGTTCGGGATCAGCGGCGAACGCCAGACTTCGACGAGCTTGTTCGGGTCGACGGCGCCCTTGTCGACTTCCTTGCGGAAAGTGCCGGAGGTGTAGCCGTCCTTGAAATCGCCGAGGCCCGAGGAGTCGTCGACGGCGACGTCGACCTTGCCGTCATAAGCGGCGAGCAGGTTGTTCTCGTGGCCGCCGTTGAACTGCGTCGAGGCGAAGAACTTGTCGTTCGGAGCGCCGGTATCCTTCGGGATCTGCGTCAGCGGAACGAGATAGCCAGAGGTCGAGTCCGGATCGGCGTAGCCGAGCTTCTTGCCCTTGGCATCCTTGATGGTCTTGATGCCGGAAGACTTGAGGGCGAGACCGATCGAGTAGTAGCCGGTCGAGCCGTCTGCCTGCTGCGTGGTCAGGATCGGGGTGACGGCCTTCGGGTCCTTGATGGCGACGGCTGCGTAGCCGGAAGCACCGAGTTCGGCGAAGTCGAGCGTGCCGCCGAGCAGGCCCTGGATAACGCCGTCATAGTCGGCGGCCGGGAAAAGCGATACCTTCTCGAAACCGAATTCCTTCTTCAGGTGGTCGGAGAGGCAGGCATAGTTGCGCAGGCGGTCGGCTTCGTTTTCGCCGCCGAGAATGCCGACTCGGAATTCCTTGAGGTCTTGAGCGGCAGCGCCGCCGACGAGCGCGAGAAGCGCCGTGGCTGCGAGAAGGGTCTTCTTCAACATTGGGTTCGTCTCCTGATTAACCGGTGTCCCCGGATGCCTTCGGTCTAGAAAAAATGTGCCCTTGACGCGGGCTCTCGATCCCGGCTGCCTCTCTCAGAGACCGGCCAGTGCCAGCGGTTGCGGGCCGGCAGATTCGCTGGCCGCGGCTTGCGCGGCCGGATCGGCGAAATTGATTGATGTCGACGTCATGGTTTCGTCGATGCCGGCGCCGTCCTTGTCGGTTCCGTAGATTTCTTTGACGGCTGCAGCCGTGAGATCAGCCGCCTTGCCGTCGAAGACGACGCGGCCGGCTGCCATGCCGATGATGCGTTCGCAATAGTTGCGGGCCGTATCCAACGTATGCAGGTTGGTGATGACGGTGATGCCTTCGCGCTCGTTGATGTCGCGCAGCGCGTCCATGACGATTTTGGCATTGAGTGGATCGAGCGAGGCGATCGGCTCGTCGGCCAGCATCATCTTCGGCTGCTGCATGAGGGCGCGGCAGATGGCCACGCGCTGCTGCTGGCCGCCGGAAAGCGTGCCGGCCATCTGCAGTGCCGTCTGCTCGATGCCGAGGCGCTCCAGCGCCGCGATGGCTTCGATGCGCTCTTCGCGGGTGAAGACGGAAAGGAGGCTCATGACGGTCGAGCGCTGATTGAGGCGGCCGAGCATGACGTTGGTGAGCACGTCGAGGCGGGGAACGAGATTGAACTGCTGGAAGATCATGGCGCAGTCGCGCTGCCAGTTGCGCAGCGCACGGCCTCTGAGCTTGGAGACGTCGACGCCGGAGAAATGGATGGAGCCGGAGCTCGGGTCGGCCAGGCGGTTGATCATGCGCAGCAGCGTCGACTTGCCGGCGCCGGAGCGGCCGATGACGCCGACCATCTGTCCCTGCGGAATGTCCAAAGTCACGGAATCGACAGCGAGCTTGTTGCCAAACCGGCGTGAGACATTCCTGAGTTCGAACATGAAGCTTCCCTTTCGCGGCTGCCCTGGATCGGCAAAATGCATTCGATCCGACGCTATGAACGGGCGCACACCCTTGCCTCGAAGGGAGTTTCAAGGGGCGCGCGCCAAGCACAAGGCAACGCATTAGTCTCGCTTCGTGAAGCTCCAATGTCAGTTTTGTGTAAGTGCTGTTACAATCGGCGGCTATTCGATATTATTAGCCGGCTGAAGGCTTTGGTTACTTTTAGCCGTCAAACAAACCCGTCGGCAAACCATCCATACTGAGGGCATTCTTCTCGCGCCGGTATTCCTCAATACCATCAGGCCCCTTGGCCTTGGCCCACTGATCGAGGCTTGGTCTTTCGCCTTCATAAGAAAACAGCGGCACGCCGAAACCGCAGGACGTCTGCACGAGATCGATGTCCAGCCAAACGATCTGCCGTGCGCCCAGCGGCTCATCTCCGGCGTAGTGGTCATGCAGCAATTCCCGGTATTCTGGCGATGCCCGATGCATGATCCTGCCGCGACCGTAAAGACGCAGGATCATCGGTGGTCCTTCCATCGCACAAAACATGATGGTCAGCCGGCCGTCGGCCTTCATGTGGGCTGACGTTTCGTTGCCGCTGCCGGTGCGATCGAGGTAGATGGCTGTGTTCGGGGAAATGATGCGCAGGCACAGCGTTTCGCGCGGCGAAACATTGACACGGAAATTCGCGGTCGCGGATGCCGTGAAGAAGATGTGTTGCCGCGCGATGAAATCGCGCAGCCGGTCATCGATGCTGGAAAACTGCTTTGCCATGAAGAGAAGCCTCCCTTGGTCTCGGGCTGGACAGATCGCCCGAGGCTGGATCGCCTGTCGGCCCCATGCAAGCCCGATGTGGGCAGAAAACGTCCTCAGGCGCCGTAGCGATCCAGAAATTCTTCGCCGGAAAGGGCGCGGAAGTCGGCAAGCGCCGTGCGCAGGCGATCGTGATCCCAATCCCACCAGGATAGCTTATCCATACGCGCTCCGACCTCGGCGGTGAAGCGCTCGCGGATCAGCTTGGCCGGCACGCCGCCGACGATCGCGTAGGGAGCGACATCCTTGGAGACAACAGCACCCGCGCCGATAACAGCGCCATTGCCGACCTTGACACCAGGCAGGATGGTGGCGCCATGGCCGATCCAGACATCGTTGCCGATGACGACGCGATGATCGCGCCGCCAGGTGAAGAAGTCCGTTTCCATATCGGCATCCGGCCAATAGTCGGCGGCACGGTAGGTGAAATGGTGCAGCGTTGCCCGCCATGTCGGATGATTGGTGGCATTGATGCGCACGGCCGCGGCGATGTTGACGAATTTGCCGATGGTCGTGCACCAGACGGCGCCGTCCTGCATGATGTAGGAATAGTCGCCGAGCTCGGTTTCATCGATGCGGCAGCGGTCGGACACTTCGGTATAGCGGCCGAGCGTCGATTTGCTAACGCTGGCCGAGGCACTGATGAAGGGCGTTTCGCCCAGCTTGCGGCTCATGCGGCAGCCTTTCTCGGCGAAAATTGCGAAACATCGAGGATGCGGCTGCCGACGGCTTCGCGCACCTCTTCGTCGTGGAAGATGCCGAGAAGGGCGACGCCCGCTTGTTTCTTCTGTTCGATCATGTCGACCACGACGGCTCGGTTTTTGGCGTCGAGCGAGGCTGTGGGTTCGTCGAGCAGAAGGAGGGCGTGGTCGGTAATGAAGCCGCGCGCGATATTGACGCGCTGCTGCTCGCCGCCGGAGAAGGTGGCAGGCGGCAACTGCCAAAGCTCTTTCGGCAGGTTTAGCTGCGCAAGCAGGCCGGCCGCCTTTTCGCGGGCGTCAGCGGGTGCGACGCCGCGGGCCAGCAGCGGCTCGGCGACGACATCGAGGGCGGGGACGCGCGGCACCGTGCGCAGGAACTGGCTGACATAGCCCATGGTCTGCCGGCGCACCTCGAGCACGGTGCGGGGATCGGCGGTGGCGAGATCGACGATCTTGCCGTTGTGCGTAACGAGGATCTGGCCGTTGTCGACGGCATAGTTGCCATAGATCATCTTCAGCAGCGAGCTCTTGCCGATGCCGGAGGGGCCGCCGAGCACGACACATTCGCCAGAGGCGACAGAGAAGGAGACGTCGGCGACGACAGGCAGGCAGATGCCGTCGCGCAGGTGCATGATGAAGCTTTTGAAGACTTCGGAAACGACGAGTGGGGTTGCCATGATACTTCCTCAGACCTGCAGGATCGAAGAGACGAGCAGTTGCGTATAGGGTTCGCGCGGATCGTCGAGCACGCGGTCGGTCAAGCCCTGCTCGATGACGTACCCATCCTTCATCACCATCATGCGATGCGACAGAAGCCGGGCGACGGCGAGATCATGCGTGACGATGATCGCCGACAGGCCGAGATCGTTGACGAGGCCGCGGACGAGATCGAGCAGGCGTGCCTGCACCGAAACGTCGAGGCCGCCGGTCGGTTCGTCCATGAACACCAGGCGCGGCCCGGTCACCAGATTGCGGGCGATCTGCAGGCGCTGGCGCATGCCGCCGGAGAAGGCGCGCGGCTGGTCATCGATGCGGTCGGCATCGATTTCGACCCGCTCCAGCCAGTCGATGGCCGTGTTGCGGATGTTGCCGTAGTGGCGGTTGCCGATCGCCATCAGCCGTTCGCCGACATTGGCGCCGGCCGAAACCGTCATGCGCAGGCCGTCGGCGGGGTTCTGATGCACGAAGCCCCAGTCGGTACGCATCAGGAAGCGCCGTTCGGCCTCGCTCATGCGGAACAGGTCGCGATAGGTCTCGTCGCGCATATGATATTCGACACTGCCGGTCGTCGGCAGCAGCCGCGTCGAGATGCAGTTGAGCAGCGTCGTCTTGCCGGAGCCGGATTCGCCGACGATGGCCAGCACTTCGCCGGGCCAGAGATCGAAGGACACGTCCCGGCACCCGATGCGGCTGCCGTAGAATTTCGAGATGTCCTTGACTTTCAGAAGCGGTGTGTCGCTCATTCGGCGGCCTCCTTGCTATCAGGCAATCCATCGGCTGCGAGCCCATTTGGCGCCAGCATAGGGCCAACATGGCCATGGGCGCGGCGGTCCTCGCAGAAATCGGTATCGGAGCAGACGAACATGCGCCCACCCTTGTCGTCGAGGATCACCTCGTCGAGATAGACCTGCTCGGCGCCGCAAAGGGCGCAGGGCTTGTCGAAACGCTGCACCTCGAAAGGATGGTCCTCGAAGTCGAGGCTGACGACTTCGGTATAGGGCGGCACGGCATAGATACGCTTCTCACGACCGGCGCCGAACAGCTGCAGCGCATCCGACAGATGCATTTTCGGATTGTCGAATTTCGGCGTCGGCGACGGGTCCATCACATAGCGTCCGGCGACCTTGACCGGATAGGCGTAGGTGGTGGCGATGCGGCCGTTGCGGGCGATATCCTCGTAGAGCTTCACATGCATAAGGCCGTATTCCTCGAGCGCATGCATCTTGCGCGTCTCGGTCTCGCGCGGCTCCAGATAACGAAGCGGCTCGGGGATCGGCACCTGATACACCAGCACCTGATTGGGGCCGAGCTTGGCTTCCGGGATGCGGTGGCGCGTCTGGATGATGGTCGCCTCGTCGGTGCGGGTGGTCACCGCGACATTGGCAACCTTCTGGAAGAAGGCGCGGATGGAGACGGCGTTTGTCGTGTCGTCAGCCCCCTGGTCGATGACCTTCAGCACGTCTTGCGGGCCGATGATGGCCGCCGTCAGCTGCACGCCGCCGGTGCCCCAGCCGTAGGGCATCGGCATTTCGCGCGAGGCGAAGGGCACCTGATAACCTGGTATGGCGATCGCTTTCAGGATGGCGCGGCGGATCATCCGCTTGGTTTGTTCGTCGAGATAGGCGAAATTATAGGTGGCGAGTTCGGTCATTCGGCTGCCTCCGTCATCGGGTCCATGCCGCTGTCACGGGCGGCTTCGAATTCGCGGCGCATGCGCCGCACCAGGTCGAGTTCGGCCTGGAAGTCGACATAGTGCGGCAGCTTCAGATGTTCGACGAAGCCGGTCGCCTGCACGTTGTCAGAGTGCGAGATGACGAATTCCTCGTCCTGTGCCGGCGCCGTGATGTCTTCGCCAAGCTCTTCGGCGCGCAGCGCCCGGTCGACGAGCGACATGGCCATGGCCTTGCGCTCGCTCTGGCCGAAGACCAGCCCGTAGCCACGGGTGAACTGCGGCGGCACCTTGGCGGAGCCCTTGAACTGGTTGACCATCTGGCATTCGGTCACCTGGATGCGGCCGAGCGACACGGCAAAGCCGAGTTCCGGCACCTCGAATTCCACTTCAACTTCGCCGATACGGATTTCACCGGTGAAGGGATGTGTGCGGCCGTAGCCGCGCTGCGTCGAATAACCGAGCGCCAGCAGGAATCCTTCGTCGCCGCGGGCGAGCGCCTGCAGGCGCAGGTCGCGGGTCATCGGGAACTCCAGTGGCTCGCGCGTCAGGTCGCCGATTTCATGATCGACCGGCATGACGCCGTCGCCTTCGATCAGCCCTTCCTGATCGAGAATTTCGGAAACGCGCATGACGCGACCCTCTTCGGCCGGCCGCTGCATCGGCTCGTCCACTTGCTCGTCGGTCAGAAGGCTCGGATCGAGCAGGCGGTGCGTATAGTCGAAGGTCGGGCCGAGAAGCTGGCCACCCGGCAGATCCTTGTAGGTGGCGGAGATGCGGCGCTCGATCTTCATCGCCACCGTGTCCAGCGGCTGGGAATAGCCGAAGCGCGGCAGCGTCGTGCGATAGGCGCGCAGCAGGAAGATCGCCTCGATCATGTCGCCGCGTGCCTGGCGGACGGCGAGGGCTGCCAAGGTGCGGTCATAGAGCGAGGCTTCGGCCATGACGCGATCGACGGCGAGCGCCAGCTGCGCGACGATCTGGTCGATGCCAACAGCCGGCAGCGAACGGTCGCCGCGGCGACGGTCGGCCAGTAGCCGGTGAGCATTGGCGATGGCGGCTTCGCCACCCTTTACGGCAACATACATATGTCACATCTCCGTCGCGGTGATCTTGGTGGTGCGCGGCAGGCAAAGGAATTGCCGGCCGGCCGTCAGAACGAGATCGACGCCGCGCGGGAAGAGCGCGCGATTGTCGGTCCAGATGCGCAGGAATGCATCCGGCAGGCCCCTGGGCGCGATCATATGGACGCCGTTGATGCCGGGACCCGAAAGTGCCAGATCCTTGCCGCCTTCAAGGCTTTCGACTTCCAGCACCAGCGTCGTCGAACGGTCGGGATATTCCTGGGTGCCGATGCCGAACTGGTTGAAGGAGGAAAGCGCCATGCCTCCCTCGATGAAGGCGAACATCGCTTCCAGCCGTTCCTGGATGATGGGTGCTCCGGTGTGAAAGCTCAGCCATTCCGGCAGGCTCGACCGTCCAAGGCTGGTGGAGAGCCAGACCGGCGTATCATGGTCGCAAAGCGTCAGCCCGATCGCGCCGGCAGCGATGCCAAGCGGGGCAGGCGGAGCGATATCGGCTGTCACGGTCTGCAGGATGCCCGGCCGCGCCATCGCGTCCATCGTCATCTTGAAGACGCTCTGTGCATCGAAAACCGGGTCGGTGAAGCCGCCGATCAATGCATCATTGCCGAAGGTGGAGGTAGTGAAGCTCATCAGTCTTCTCCGCGAACCATGGTGAAGAAATCGACGCGGGTAGCGGCCGTTTCCTCCGCGCGCTTGCGATCATAGTCTGCGATGCGCTCGGTGACCGGCTGCAGGATCGCCTTCTCGACGAATTCCTTGGTGGCCGACTGCTGCCAGAGGGCATCGAATATGGCCGAAAGCCGTGCCTTCTCGCGATCCGTGCCGAGTGCATGCGCATGGCCTATGGTGCCGGATGCCAGCCGGATGGAGGCGCGCGTCACCGTGACCTCGCCGAGATTGAAGGGGGAACCACCGCCGCCGATGCGGCCGCGCACCATGACGAGCCCCGTTTCCGGTCCGCGCACCGGCTGTACCGCCGGCTTGCTCGGCAATGCTTCCCAGGCTGCGTCGAGCTCGTCGCGCTGGGCCTGTGCCAGAAGATCGGCAACACGTTTGCGCTCCCGACGCTCCTGTGCGGCTGCTTCCTGCCTTTGTGCTGAATTCATCGCGCCTTCCTCTAAATGTCTATTGATATAGACAACCATACAAGATAGATTTATATCTATTAGTGAGTCGTGACAAGCGTGTGACAGGGCGAGTGGGCGAAATGGCAGGGCAGAGGATTCAAAGGCAGACAGGCGTGGCGCTCTGGCGGCAGATCGCCGACCGAATACGGATGTCGATCAATCACGGCGACTTCGACGAAAGCGGCATGGTGCCGCCGGAAACGACGCTGGCGCTGCAGTTCGGGGTCAACCGGCATACCATTCGCAGCGCGCTCGCCGCGCTGGCGCAGGAAGGCATCGTCAGGGCTGTGCAGGGGCGCGGTACGCTGATCGAGCGCAAGGAGCGGCTGAGCTTCCCGATTTCGAAGCGGACACGTTTCTCGCAGGGCATCGGCGATCAGGTGCGCGAGACCCGCAGCGTCCTGCTTGCGACGAGCGACGAGGCAGCGAGCGCGGAGGTGGCCCGGCACCTCAAGATCAAGACCGGTACGCCACTCGTGCGCCTGGAAACGCTCGGTCAAGCGGATCACCGTCCGGTATCGCGCGCCACCAGCTGGTTCCCGGCGGATCGGTTTGGCAATATCGCCGAGATCTACCGGGCGACGGGATCGATCACCAAGGCGTTTCGGGAGCTTGGCGTGCCGGACTATGTGCGCGTCATCACCGAGATTACCGCGACCCATGCCGACGAGAGCGATCTCGCCGATCTTCAGCTATCTCCCGGCGCCATCGTCCTGATCACACAGGCGCTGAACACCGATCTCGACAACGTGCCGGTCCAATACTCGATCTCCCGCTTCGCCGCCGACAGGGTGCGGTTCACGATCGAGAATTGAGGTTGGGGCGCGGCCCCTCATCCGGCCTGTCGGCCACCTTCTCCCTGCCGGCGGGGAGAAGGGGAAAGACGCACCCTCCGTCGCTTCTCAACCTAATAAGAGTCAAGAGTTTGCCGCAAGAGAGGTCGTCCCCTCTCCCCGTCAAACGGGGAGAGGGCCAGGGGCTTTTCGGAGATAGCTAGTTTAGATGACGCTCAATGCGCGCCGGACATGTCGCCAAGGACTTCCTTCGAGGCGACGGTGGAGTCGGCCTTGAGCTTGTAGACCATCGGCACGCCGGTCGCGAGGTTGAGCGCCAGGATCTGTTCCTTGCTCAATCGGTCGAGAACCATGACGAGCGAGCGCAGCGAGTTGCCGTGGGCGGCGACCAGCACGTTCTTGCCGGCGAGCACGCGCGGCAGGATTTCCGTCAGATAATAGGGCCAGACGCGGGCGCCGGTGTCGCGCAGGCTTTCGCCGCCGGGCGGGGGCACGTCGTAGGAGCGGCGCCAGATGTGCACCTGTTCCTCACCCCATTTGGCGCGGGCGTCATCCTTGTTGAGGCCGGAGAGATCGCCGTAGTCGCGCTCGTTCAGTGCCTGATCCTTGATGGTCTCGAGCCCGGGCTGGCCGATTTCATCAAGGATGATCTTCAGCGTGTGCTGGGCGCGGACGAGGGCCGACGTGAAGGCGATGTCGTATTTGATGCCGTAGTCGGCAAGCGCCTTGCCGCCCGTCTTGGCTTCCTCGATGCCGAGGGCGGTCAGATCGGGATCCTTCCAGCCGGTAAAGAGATTCTTCAAATTCCAGTCGCTCTGGCCATGGCGAACGAGGACAAGAGTACCGCTCATAAAATTTCTCCTTAATGAAGCAATTCCAGGAAAAGTGTGTAGTGTTTTTCCGTCCGGAATTGCGAGACAATAAAAGGCTGGAGCGGATCGGCAGTTCCATGCCGATCCGCTCCAGGATCAGGTCAACGTGTGGAGAGCCCGAGAACATCGAGCATGGAATAGAAGCCGGGTTTCCTGTCGCGCGCCCAGAGAGCGGCTTGCAGCGCGCCCCGGGCAAACAGCGAACGGTCGCCGGCGCTGTGGGACAGGGTCAGCCGCTCGCTCTCGCCGGCGAAGATGACCGAGTGATCGCCGACCACGCCGCCGCCGCGCAGGGTCGCAAAGCCGATCGTGCCAGCCGGACGCGGGCCGGTATGGCCATCGCGCACGCGCACGGAATTGTCGTCGAGATCGATGCCGCGCCCCTTGGCTGCGGCCTGGCCGAGCAGAAGTGCGGTGCCCGAGGGCGCATCCACCTTGTGCCGGTGATGCATCTCCAGCACTTCGATATCCCAGTCGGCGGAGGGAAGGGCGCGTGCCGCCTGCTCGACGAGCACGCTCAAAAGGTTGATGCCGAGGCCCATATTGCCCGATTTGACGATGCGGGCGTGGCGCGCCGCCGCCTGGAACTTGGCTTCGTCTTCGGCCGTGCATCCCGTCGTGCCGATGATGTGGACGATGCGCGCCTGCGCGGCAAGCCCGGCGAAGGTGACGCTGGTTGCCGGCGTCGTGAAATCGATGACGCCTTCGGCATGCAGAAAGGCGGAAAGCGGATCGTCGGTGACGGGAACGCCGATCGGCCCCAACCCGGCAATCTCGCCGGCATCCTTGCCGATGAAGACGGATCCGGGACGCGCGACGGCGGCATGCAAGGTCAGGCCCTCGGTGGCGTGAATGAGGCGGATCAGAGCCTGCCCCATGCGGCCCGCCGCGCCAACCACCACCAGCTTCATCGCATCGTCGCTCATGTCGTCTCTATCGTCTCATTTGCGGGAGTTGCCGGAAACGGCCGGCCGCTGAAGGTTGTTGAGGCGAGCGTAAAGGCCATTGTCGGCCTCCGCAAGCGTCTCGTGGTTGCCCTCTTCGACGACACGCCCATTCTGCATGACGATGATCTTCTCGGCTCGAACGACGGTCGACAGGCGGTGAGCGATGACGACGACCGTGCGGCCGCTCATGGCTTCGTCCAGCGCCTTCTGCACGGCCGCTTCCGATTCCGTGTCGAGCGCGGAGGTCGCCTCGTCGAGCAGGAGGATCGGCGCATTGCGCACCAGCGCGCGGGCGATCGACAGGCGCTGCCGCTGGCCGCCGGAAAGCGTCACGCCGTTTTCGCCGACGGGCGTGTCGTAGCCCTGCGACTGCGCCATGATGAAATCATCGGCGTAAGCGAGGCGGGCTGCCTCTTCGATCTCCGCGTCGGTCGCGTCAGGGCGGCCATAACGGATGTTGTCGCGGATCGAGCCTTCGAAGAGATAGGGCTGCTGCGAGACGTAGGCGAGATGCTGGCGCAGCGACTGCTTGGTGATGTGGCTGATATCCTGCCCGTCGATGAAGATGCTACCGGCCTTCGGGTCGTAGAAGCGCGGAATGAGATTGATGACGGTGGACTTGCCGGCGCCGGAAGGGCCGACGAGCGCCGTCGTCTGTCCGCCTTCGGCAACGAAGCTCACGTCGTCCAGAACAGTATCGTCGCCATAGGCGAAGTGGACGCCACGAAATTCGATGCGGGCCTCGGTGACAACCAGCGCCTTGGCTTCGGGCAGATCGCGCTGGCGCGGCTCCATGTCGAGCAGTTCGTAGATCATCCGTGCATTGACGACCGCGCGTTCAAGCTGCGTCTGCAATTTCGCGAGGCGGCGGGCCGGATCATAAGCCAAAAGCAGTGACACGATGAAGGAAAACACTGCGCCTGGCGGCACATTTTCATAAATCGAACGGTAGGCGGCATAGGCAAAAACACCGGCGACGGCAAAGCCGGCAACCGTTTCGATCAGCGGGCCGTTACGCTCGGAAATGCGAACAATACGGTTTTGCCGATTCTCTGCCGCCGTAATCAGCTTGTTGATCTTGCGGTCGAGTTCGGGCTCCATCGTGAAGGCTTTGACGATGGAAATGCCTTGAATGGTTTCCTGCATCGCGCCGAGCACGCGGCTGTTGAGAACGACCGCCTCGCGCGTGACGGCGCGCAGGCGCCTTGAGATGTGGCGCAAGGCCAGAAAGACAGGTGGGGCAATGACGAAAAAGATAAGGCTGAGCAATGGGTCCTGATAGACCATGTTGCCGAGCAGAAAGACGAATGACAGAAAGTCGCGCGCCGTAGACGTGATGACGAGGTTCATCACATCGCGGATGCCGGAAACGTTCTGGCTGACCCGCGCGGCAATCTGAGCCGAGCGCGCTTCACTGAAAAAACCGACCGACAGCGTCATCAGATGCGCATAGAGGCGCCGTTGATAGCGAGCAATGATGTCATTGCCGATCTTGGACAGAATGACCGATTGAAAATAGCCGGCAAAACCACGCGCTATAAAAGCCGCAAATATGGCAAGACAAATCAGCCACATGACTTCGGCGCGGCGCTCGTAGAAGGCTCCGTTGACGATCGGCCTCATCACAAAGGCCATCATTGCTGTGGATGCTGCGACGACAACGAGGCAAAAGATTGCGACCGAATAGCCCCAGACATGATCACGGCCGTTTTCAGCTATAACGCGCTTCAGGACAACGGTAATGGCTTCGCTGTCGATATCGGTCTTTTTCGTGTTGGGCGACTTCAAAAATCGGTTTCCTGTCTCAAACCAAGTGAGCCGCGCACGGCACATGCTGCCGCGGCTCTATAAAGAGTTAGGACGGCTTTGGCTAGGGATGGCCTGCGGCACTGGTTAAGGCCGATCTCGGAGCCGACCTTATTATAGAGGAAGGCGGCTTCTTCAAAAAGGCATAACGCGCCGGTAGTTTCGATGCGCCATCGGCTGTTGGAAGCGATCAAGGCCGCCAGCGGCGGCCGTCGGTCGCAAGCCCGAAGCTCGACGGCTTGCGGGCGTAGGCCGCAAGGCCGGAAAGCGCAGCCAGCGGATTGACGACGACATAGGTCGGGATCGTCTTCATCATTTCGGTATGCGGCGCCTTGTCTTCAAAGGCTGCGCGGAATTCCGGCTTCTGCAGCGCCGGTAGGATCTTTTGCGAGATGCCGCCGGAAAGATAGACGCCGCCGCGCGCCATGAAGATCATGGCGATATCGCCGGCAAGGCGACCGAGATAGGTGACGAAGAGCGTCAGCGTCTCCTCGGCCTGCGCATTGGTGCCGGCAAGCGCATGGGTGGTGATATCGGCGGGCTCCTTCAGGCTCGGCTCGACGCCGTCGACCTTGCAGATGGCATGATAGAGGTTCTGCAGCCCGCGACCGCAAATGATCTGCTCGGCCGAGATGCGGCCTTCAATGGCTTCCAGATGCGGCCAGATCTGCAGGTCTCGTTCCGTGCGCGGCCCAAGATCGATATGGCCGCCTTCGCCCGGCACCGGTATCCACTGATGCTGGGTGTGGATCAGGCCGGCGACGCCAAGCCCGGTGCCCGGTCCGAGCACGGCGCGCGAGGCGGCCATGCTGTCCCCTGTCTCACCGATGGTTTCGCGATGCTCGTCGGCAACGTCGGCGATTGCCAGCGCCTGCGCCTCGAAGTCATTGATGACCAGCACGTCCTCGATGCCGAGATTGGCGATCATGGTCTTCGGGCGGATCACCCAGTCGCAATTGGTCAGCGGAATTTCATCGCCCTGCACGGGGCCGGCCATGGCAAGGATCGCGGCGCGGGGCTGGACCTTGCTCTTTTCGAGGATCAGCTTGATCGCATCGTCGATCGTCTCGAAATTCGCCGTCTGCACGACAGGAAAATGCTCCTGTTCGGAATTCGCATCGGCAAGGATCGAGAAACGCGCATTGGTTCCGCCGATATCGCCGATGAGAATCGGAAAAGGCAGGGGGGCATCGCTGTGATTGAGCTCGGGCATGGCCAGGTCCGTGGTCTGCCGCCGGCAAGGCGGATTAATGGTTCAGTGTTTTGATCAGCCGCTCGGCGGTGGATTCGTTGAGCGCCATCGGAATGTCGTAGACAACGGCAAGCCGCGTCAATGCCTTCACGTCGACATCGTGCGGCAGCGGGGTGAGGGGGTCGATGAAGAAGACGAGCATGTCGATCTCGCCGGTGGCGATCAGCGCACCGATCTGCTGGTCGCCGCCAAGCGGCCCGCTTTTCAGGCGGGTGACCTTGAGATCAGGGCAAGCGTCGAGCACGCGGCCGCCGGTCGTGCCGGTCGCGACGATATGCCAATCGGCAAGGGCGGCTTGGTTACGCCGCGCAAACTCCGCCATCGCATCCTTTTTCTGATCGTGCGCGATCAGCGCGATGCTTTTGCCGCCGGCCATGAAACTCTTGCTCCACCCAGTACTTTCAATCGATTTATCCGCCTTCTATACCAAGGGGAGGCGTTTTGAAAGGCCGCTCCGGCAAGGACCATCCGAGCCTCACTGCTGCGGGATCTGGCCGGGCGGCGTATTGCCGGAGATCGGCATCGTCTCCGTTTCCGCGGACGCGCCGATACCCGTGGCGCCATAGGTGGCAGCACGAACGGAAGCGACCGGCGGCGCGGCCACCACGGCCTGGCAGGCCCTGGGCAGATCCGAAACCATGATCTCGCGGGGCTTTGCAGGCGGCTTCGTGTCGGGCTTCGGCTTTGCCCACGGTTCGGGGCCAAGCCACCAGGCGAGCGTCTTGTCGCAGCCGTCGCCGGCCGCAACAGGCGCCTGCGGCGTGCAGCCGACCGAGCCGGCCGGGCAGCGGATACGGATATGGAAATGCGAGTCATGTCCATATTCCGGGCGCAGCTTGCCGAGATTGCTGCGGTCGCCGGTCCATGTATCGCACATCTTTTTCTTGATGGCCGGATTGACGAAGATGCGCTCGACCTCGGGGTAGCTGGCCGCGCGCATCAGCAGGCGGGCATGCGCCGGCGTCCAGACCCTGTCGTTGATGGTCAGGAACTTGTCCTTCGCCAGCATCGAGGTGAAGGGCAGGGTCTCGCGTTCCGCGACCGTCAGCTTGTGCGGAGGCATGGGCGTCAGCCAGACATCGGCATCGAGGCCGATCTGGTGCGAGGCATGGCCGTTGAACATCGGGCCGCCGCGCGGCTGCGAGATGTCGCCGACAAGCAGGCCCGGCCAGCCGTCATGCTTTGCCGCATCGCGTGACAGGCGCTCGAGAAGGCCGATCATGTCAGGCCGGCCCCAGCGACGGTTGCGCGACAGGCGCATGGCCTGCCAGGTCGGCCCGTCGGTGGGCAGCGCCACGGCACCGGCAAGGCAGCCCTTGGCATAAAAGCCGATCGATTGCGTCGGTCCCTGCGTCGGCAGCGTCACAGCCCCGAAGATCGCCTTGGCACTGCCGGGCGTCGGCCCCGCCTGCTGCGCCAGCGCATCGCCGGCAATGAGACCCGTGCTGATCGTGGCGATGAGGGAAAATTTGCCGATAGTTTGGCCGATAGTTTGGAAAGTGCGAACCAGGAGCGAAACCATGCATATCCTTGAAAGGCGGTCGGCGTCAGCCGAGGTGATTTGCGGCGAGATTACCTTGAAAAGGAAGCGAGGGTAATCCACGTTCAATCGCCGCTGGCTGATGAGCGACCGCCCGCCGCCCGCTTAGGCCGTCACCTCCGACGGATCAATTTGCTAGAATTTCTTCCGTCTTGCGAATGCGCGACAGTCGCGGCAATACCTTCGTGCAGGCGAAATCCTGCATTTCCTGGGAAAAAGTCGTCACCGCGTCCTCAGCGACGATGACGGCATAATTTGCCGCATGGGCATCGCGCACCGTCGATTCGACGCCGAAATTGGTGGCGACACCGGTCAGGATCAGCGTTTTGATGCCGCGGCGACGAAGCTGCAGATCGAGTTCGGTGCCGTAGAAGGCGCTCCATTGGCGTTTGACGATCGCGACATCCGGCGTCAGCGCGGCGATTTCGATGGGTGCCGCCAGGGCGGCCGGCGACAAGCCTCCGGCGGGAAGGGCGAAGGTTTCGTCGGTGGGCTGATTGACAGCGTCGGTATAGTCCGAGGAAAATCCAACCGTTACAAAAACGGTGGTTCCGCCATCGGCCTTCAGCTTGTTCGCGATCGCAACTGTATTCGCAACGATCTGTTGAGCGGAATAGGGGGCAAGCGGCAGGCTGAGAACGAGGCCTTGCAGGTCGATGGAAATAAGCGCGGTGGTCCGGGGGTCGTAAAGAGGCATTTGGGGCTCCGAGAGAAACATGAGGGCATCCTCACAATGGAAATATGAGGATGACCTCACAAAAATCAAGTGAAGAATTGAAGACGCGCACCCCGAAGCGGCAGCGCGGCCATGATCGTGTCGTCGTCCTGCTGGAAGCGGCCGCAAGGGTCTTTGCGCGGAAGGGTTATGAAGCCGCAACGATGACTGAGATCGCGGCCGAGGCGCAATCCTCCATCGGCTCGCTCTATCAATTCTTTCCGACCAAGCCTTTGCTTGCCGAGACGCTGCATATCGATCGCCTGGAGCGGCTGAAGGCGGGTCTTCAGAACCTGGCGGAACGCAGTTCCGGCCTCTCCGCAGCCGATAGCGGCGAAGCGATCTTCGATGCGCTTGGCGCATTTATCGAAGAATTTCCGGAATTTCCTGTGCTTGCCGCGCGCCGCGATATCCCTAAAGACCGGAAGATGCGCTCGCGTGCGGAATTGAAAGAGTTGATCGCCGCCGTCTTGCGGCGAGCGGAGCCGTCGATATCGGACGATATCACGCTGATGTCGGGTATCGTCCTCGAACTGTTGCGCATCGCCGCGGCCGTCGCCAACGAACCCGACGCCAAAGAGGACCAACGCGTCGTCAGCGAATTGCGCCTGATGCTGCGCCGGCGTCTCGAAGAAGCCACCTCCAAAACCTGATTTCGAGAGCTGCCAAACGATTGCGGAGGGAAGAGGTGAGCAATTGCGTCCTGTTTTTTGCCCTCATTTGGCTTATGCTGATTCTAGGAAAAGCATCAGGAGATGATGAATGGCATTGACGCGGTTGAAAGCAGGCTTGGTTGTTTCTCTCATGTGCCTGCTGGCCCTGCCAGCGTCCTCGAAAGCCGAAGAGCCGCAATTCCGCATCGGCACGGCCATTCTCGGCGATCTCAAATACCAGCCCGGTTTCAAGCATTTCGATTACGTCAATCCGAATGCGCCGAAGGGCGGCGAGGTGAAGCTGTCGAGCAGCGGCACGTTTGACACCTTCAATCCTGTCCTGTCGAAGGGCAATATCGCCGAGGGGACAGAGCTGATCTATGATACGTTGCTGAAGAAAGCCGATGACGAGGCCAATTCTTCCTATGGTTTGCTTGCCGAGGGCGTCTCTTATCCCGATGACGTTTCGAGCGCGACGTTTCGGCTGCGCGCCGAAGCGAGGTGGCCCGACGGCACGCCGGTAACGCCCGAGGATGTGATCTTCAGTTTTGAGAAAACCAAAGAACTCAATCTGATGGTGACAAGCTACTACGCCCATGTCGTGGGCGCCGAGAAAACCGGTGAGCGCGACGTTACCTTTCGTTTTGATGAGAAGGGCAACCGCGAACTTCCCTCGATCCTGGGCCAACTGACCATCCTGCCGAAACATTGGTGGGAAGCCAATGGCCCCGATGGCAAGCCGCGCGATATCTCGCGCACCACGCTCGAGCCCGTCATGGGGTCGGGTCCCTATAAGATTGCTTCCTTCCAGCCTGGCTCTTCGATCCGCTACGAACTGCGCGACGATTATTGGGGCAAGAACCTGCCGGTCAATATCGGCACGAACAACTTCGGCGCGATAAATTATGTCTATTTTTCTGACTACGACGTCGCGTTCGAGGCGTTTCGTAGCGGCGTCATCGATTACTGGCAGGACAATTCCACAAGCCATTGGGTGACCGGCTACGATTTTCCAGCTGCCAAGGACGGCCGCATCAAGCGGGAGGAACTACCCAACACGCTGCGCTCGGTCGGCATCATGCAGGCGCTCGTTCCCAATATGCGACGCGCGCAATTCAAGGACGAGCGTGTCCGCGAGGCGCTGAACTACGTTTACGATTTCGAGGAACTCAACCGAACCCTTTCCTTCGGGAAGTTGACGCGTGTCGACAGCTTCTTTTTCGGTACGAAATTCGCCTCCTCCGGTCTCCCGCAAGGCGAGGAGCTCAATGTTCTGAACAGCGTCAAGGACAAGGTGCCCGCCGATGTCTTTACCGTGCCCTATGCCAATCCCGTCGGCGGCGACCCGCAAAAGGCGCGCGATAATTTTCGCAAGGCTATTGGTTTGTTCAAGGACGCGGGCTGGATTCTCAAGGGCAATAAAATGGTGAACGCGCAGAGCGGCCAGCCGTTTTCGCTGGAACTCTTGCTGAACAATCCTTCGCTGGAAAGATCGGTGCTGCCTTATGTACAGAACCTGAAGCGCATCGGCATCGATGCCAGCGTCAGGACGGTCGATCCCTCGCAGTACATCAACCGCATCCGCAGCTTCGACTATGATATGATCTGGGTCGTCTGGGCGGAGACGCTGAACCCCGGCAACGAGCAGGCCGAATACTGGGGCTCCGCCTCCGCCGCCCGCCAGGGATCGCGCAACTACGCGGGAATAGCCGACCCGGGCGTCGACGACCTCATCCAGAAAGTGATCCTCGCGAAGGACGTGGCGGAGAAGGAAGCGACGACCAAGGCACTCGATCGCGTGCTGCTCGCCCACCACTATGTTTTGCCCACTTTCTACGGGACGACGACCAGGATCGCCTATTGGGACAAGTTCGAACATCTTCCGGAACTTCCTTACTACTCCATCGGCTTCCCAGACGTATGGTGGTCGAAAAGCGCCGGAAAGTGAGGCTCTCTTGCAATAGGGGGCTTGCTGCCTCCAAATGCTAAGGCTGATTCGCAAGTTTCAAGCTGAAATGACTGCGCCGGTCTGTATGCGGCGGAAGGGAATGTGAATTGAACGACGGACGGATTGAGGCGAGGCGGGACATGTCCCTCTGCGAGGGAGCAATGGGCTGATGGGCGCCTATATCCTCAGACGCCTGCTGCTGATGATCCCGACCATCGTCGGCATCATGGCTATTTCCTTCACCATCGTACAGTTTGCGCCCGGCGGTCCGGTCGAGCAGGTCATCGCGCAATTGACCGGCCAAGGCGACAACGCCACCGGCCGGCTTTCGGGCGGCACGGACATGCTCGCGCAGCAGGCGGTTGAGGACAGCGGCTCGAAATATCGCGGCGCGCAGGGGCTCGATCCCGAGCTGATCGCCAAGCTCGACAAACAGTTCGGTTTCGACAAGCCACCGCTTGAGCGCTTCGGCCAGATGATGTGGAACTATATCCGCTTCGATTTCGGCGAAAGCTTTTTCCGCAATACTTCGGTCATCGACCTCATTGGCCAGAAACTGCCTGTGTCGATCTCGCTCGGCATCTGGATCCTGATCTTCTCCTATGCGATCTCAATCCCGCTGGGCATCCGCAAGGCGGTGCAGGATGGATCGACCTTCGATGTCTGGACCTCGGGCATCATCATCATCGGCTATGCCGTCCCGAGTTTTCTTTTCGGCATCATGCTGATCGTGCTGTTTGCCGGCGGCTCCTTCTTCGATTGGTTCCCGCTGCGTGGTCTCGTCTCCGACAATTTCGCCGATCTCAATTGGTGGCAGAAGATCCTCGATTATCTCTGGCATCTGGTGCTGCCGCTGATTTCGCTGTCGCTCGCCGCCTTTGCCACCACGACGCTGCTCACCAAGAATTCCTTCATCGAGGAAATCAAGAAGCAATATGTCACCACCGCTCGCGCCAAGGGGTTGAGCGAGCGGCGCGTGCTCTATGGCCATGTCTTCCGCAACGCCATGCTGATCGTCATCGCCGGCTTTCCCGGCGCCTTCATTTCCGCCTTCTTCACCGGTTCGCTGCTGATCGAGAACATCTTCTCGCTGGATGGCCTCGGCCGCCTCAGCTATCTCTCCGTCGTCCAGCGCGACTATCCAGTGGTGTTTGCGACGCTCTTCATCTTTTCGCTGCTCGGCCTCGTCGTCGGCCTCGTTTCCGACCTGATCTACACCTGGATCGATCCTCGCATCGACTTCGAGCGGAGGGACGTGTGATGGATGCAGCCAACCCTCCGGCAACCCCGACGACGGTAAAGCCGCCGCGCAAGGGGCTGTTCTCGCCGACCAACGTGCGCCGCTGGGAGAATTTCAAGGCGAACCGCCGTGGCTACTGGTCGCTCTGGATTTTCCTCGTTCTGTTCGTCCTCACCCTCGGCGCCGAGTTCATCGCCAACGACCGGCCGATCCTGGTCTCCTACAAGGGCGAGATCCTGACGCCGATCTTCGTCGATTATCCCGAAGAGAAGTTCGGCGGCTTCCTGGCGCAGACGGATTACCGCGCGCAGGACATTCAGGACGAGATCAATGCCAACGGCTGGATGCTCTGGCCGCCGATCCACTATTCCTATCAGACGGCAAATTCCAACCTTCCCCAAGGAAAGTCGGCGCCGACCCCGCCGTTCTGGATGATGAGCAAGGAGCAGCGCTGTTCAGGCTATGCGGGAGGCGTTGCCGACCCGAACTGCAACTGGAGCAATTTCAACTGGCTCGGCACCGATGACCAAGCGCGCGATGTGCTGGCCCGGCTGATCTACGGCTTCCGCATATCGGTGCTGTTCGGGCTGGTGCTCACCATCTGCTCGGCTGTCGTCGGCGTCTGCGCCGGCGCGATGCAGGGCTATTTCGGCGGATGGACCGACCTGTTGATGCAGCGCTTCATCGAGATCTGGTCGTCGATGCCGGTGCTCTATATCCTGCTGATCATCGCGTCCGTCCTGCCGCCTGGCTTCTTTATCCTTCTCGGCATATTGCTGCTGTTTTCCTGGGTCGGTCTCGTCGGCGTCGTGCGCGCCGAATTCCTGCGGGCGCGCAATTTCGAATATGTTCGTGCCGCCCGGGCGCTCGGCGTCGACAACCTCACCATCATGTATCGGCACCTGCTGCCGAATGCCATGGTCGCGACGCTCACCTTCGTCCCCTTCATCCTGTCAGGCTCGATTTCGACCTTGACCTCGCTCGATTTCTTAGGCTTTGGCATGCCACCCGGCTCGCCGTCGCTGGGTGAGATGATCGCCCAGGGCAAATCCAACCTGCAGGCTCCATGGCTCGGGCTGTCGGCCTTCTTCACCATGTCGATCATGCTGTCGCTGCTGATTTTCATCGGCGAGGCCGTGCGTGACGCCTTCGATCCGAGGAAGACGTTCCGATGAGCGAGAATTCCACTCCCCTGCTGTCCGTCCGCAATCTGTCCGTCGCCTTCCACCAGGGCGGAAATACCTTGACCGCGGTCGATGGCATCTCGTTCGATATAAGAAAGGGCGAGGTCCTGGCGCTGGTCGGCGAATCCGGCTCAGGCAAATCCGTGTCGGCCAATTCCATCCTGAAGCTGCTGCCCTATCCGGCCGCCAGCCACCCCTCGGGCGAGATCCTGTTCAAGGGCAAGGATATGCTGAAGGCGTCGGATAACGAGCTGCGCGCCGTGCGCGGCAACGACATCACGATGATCTTTCAGGAGCCGATGACCTCGCTCAATCCGCTCCATTCGATCGAACGGCAGATCGGCGAGATCCTGGCCTTGCATCAGGGCATGGGCGGCCAGGCCGCCCGCAGCCGCACGCTGGAGCTCCTGAACCAGGTCGGTATCCGTGAGCCGGAGAAGCGTCTCAAGGCCTATCCGCACGAGCTGTCCGGCGGCCAGCGCCAGCGCGTGATGATCGCCATGGCGCTCGCCAACCGTCCCGAGCTGCTGATCGCCGACGAGCCGACGACGGCGCTCGATGTGACGGTGCAGGCGCAGATCCTAGAGCTGCTGCGGGATCTCAAGGGCGTGCACGGCATGTCGATGCTGTTCATCACCCATGACCTCGGCATCGTCCGCAAGTTCGCCGACCGCGTCTGCGTGATGACCAAAGGCCACATCGTCGAGACCGGTCCGGTGGAGGATGTCTTCACCCGGCCGCAGCATGAATACACCCGTCACCTGCTTGCCGCCGAGCCGCGCGGCGAGCCGCCGCTTGGCGATGCCAGCAAGCCCGTGGTCATGGAAGGCAGCGATATCCGCGTCTGGTTCCCGATCAAGGCGGGCTTCATGCGCAAGGTCGTCGATCACGTCAAAGCCGTCGACGGCATCGATCTCAAGCTCCGGGCCGGCCAGACGCTCGGCGTCGTCGGCGAATCCGGCTCCGGCAAGACGACCCTCGGCCTGGCACTGGCCCGGCTCATTTCTTCCCAGGGGCGCATCGCCTTCGTCGGCAAGGACATAGCCGGCTATTCCTTCCGCGAGATGCGGCCGCTCCGCAACCAGTTGCAGGTCGTCTTCCAGGACCCCTACGGTTCTCTGAGCCCACGCATGTCGGTGGGCGAAATCATCGCCGAGGGGCTCAAGGTGCATGAGCGGTCGCTTTCGGCGGACGAGCGGGAAAAGCGCGTCTGCTGGGCGCTGGAGGAAGTCGGCCTCGATCCGTTGACCCGCTGGCGTTTCCCGCATGAATTCTCCGGCGGCCAGCGTCAGCGCATCGCCATTGCCCGCGCCATGGTGCTGAAGCCGCGCTTCGTCATGCTCGACGAGCCGACCTCGGCACTCGACATGAGCGTGCAGGCGCAGGTGGTCGACCTTCTGCGCGACCTTCAGAAGCGGCATGACCTTGCCTACCTCTTCATCAGCCACGACCTGAAGGTGGTCAAGGCGCTCGCCAACGAGCTGATCGTCATGCGCTTCGGCAAGGTCGTGGAGCAGGGCACCTCGGCCGATATTTTCCGCGCGCCGAAAGAGGATTATACCAAGGCGCTTCTCGCCGCCGCCTTCAACATCGAGGCGGTGCCCACCGCCACTATCCAGCAATAAAGACAATCGCCATGCCGGCCAAAAGCCCCGTTCTCGTCGACCTCAAATTCGATCCCGCTATGATCGCCAAAGTGCTGAAGACCGCCTTTGCCGATCGCGGCAGCATCAATCTCGCCGATCCCGCGAGCAAGGGTGTGGATCTGAGCCATGTCGACTATGCGCTTCTGTGGAAGCCGGATGCCGACATTTTTGAGCGTGCGCCCAATCTCAAGGTCATTTTCTCGGGGGGCGCCGGTGTCGATTCGATGATGTCGATTGCCGGCCTGCCGGACATACCGATCGTCCGCTTCGTCGATCGCAGCCTGACGGTGCGCATGAGCGAATGGGTCGTGATGCAATGCCTTATGCACCTGCGCGATGTTCCGGGGCATTTCAGGAACCAGCGCCAGCGCGTCTGGGTTCCGCAGGATGGCCCCGAGGCAGGTGATGTCACCGTCGGCGTCATGGGCCTTGGCGTTCTCGGCTGCGATGCCGCCGCCAAGCTGAAGGTCATGGGTTTCAACGTCATCGGCTGGTCCCGCAACAAGAAACAGATCGATGGCATGGAAACCTTCGATGCCGGCGAGCTGGATACCTTTCTCGCGCGGACCGATATTCTGGTCGGGCTGCTGCCGCTGACGCCGGAAACAACGGGGCTATACGACGCCTCGCTCTTTTCCAGACTCCGCCGCGACGGTGCGCTCGGCAAACCGGTGTTCATCAATGCCGGCCGCGGCAAGAGCCAGGTCCAGGCCGATATCGCCTCGGCGATCGGGACTGGCGTGCTTGGCGGCGCGTCGCTCGACGTCTTTACAGTCGAGCCTTTGGCGGCGGACGATCCCCTCTGGGGTCTGGAAAATGTTATCATCACGCCGCATGATTCCGCCATGTCGGAGGAAAGAGCGCTGTTCCGCTATGTCGAGGAACAGATCGCCCGCTTCGAACGCGGTGTGCCGCTGCTGCATCTGGTGGATCGCGGCCGGGGTTACTAGAGCAACTCCAGGAAAAGTGCGCAGCGGTTTTCCGTCCGGAATTGCGTAAAAATAAACAGATAGAGCGTTCGGCGATTCCATGAATCGCTAAACCGCTCTAAGCCCCGCTGGAATGACCTCTGCCGACCACTATATCGTTCGGGATGGGCAGCTATGGGCACAGTTCAGCCGTGCCCGTGCATGTTCAAAAGCGGTGCGGTCGCTTTGGCATCAATTTTCTTTCAGTGACTGGACTTTCGCTCAACATTTTTTGATAACAGGCACCACATACGCGTGCCGACGCGTCGGCGGGCGGCAAGCATGACGTCCGGAGCGCAGGAGACGGGGCAGGAACGACATGACGAAGACGGATATCGCCACCCGCGTCTATAACCATACCTGGAAGCTCGATCCGATCATCCGCAGCCTGATCGATACGGATTTCTATAAGCTTCTGATGCTCCAGATGATCTGGAAGCTCTATCCGGATGTCGACGCCACCTTCTCCTTGATCAATCGCACCAAGAGCGTCCGGCTTGCCGAGGTGATCGATGAGAGGGAACTGCGCGAACAGCTCGATCACGCCCGCACGCTCAGGCTCTCCAAGAAGGAGATGATTTGGCTCGCGGGTAACAGCTTCTACGGCCGCGCCCAGATTTTCGAGCCGGAATTCCTTGCCTGGCTGTCGAATTTCCAGCTGCCGGACTATGAACTGTCGAAGCGCGATGGCCAGTATATTCTCGACTTCCACGGTTCGTGGAAGGAAACGACCATGTGGGAAATCCCGGCGCTCGCCATCATCAACGAGCTTCGCTCGCGCACGGCGCTGAAGGCGCTCGGTCCATTCACGCTCGATGTGCTCTATGCGCGCGCCAAGGCGAAGATGTGGGAAAAGGTCGAGCGGTTGAGGGAGCTGCCGCACCTGCGCATCTCCGATTTCGGTACGCGCCGTCGTCATAGCTTTCTCTGGCAGCGCTGGTGCGTCGAGGCGCTGAAGGAAGGCGTGCCCCATGCTTTCACCGGCACGAGCAACGTGCTGCTCGCCATGGATTCGGATCTCGAAGCCGTCGGTACCAACGCACATGAGCTGCCGATGGTCGCAGCCGCTCTTGCCAAGAATGACGAAGAGCTCGGCAAGGCGCCCTACAAGGTGCTACGCGACTGGAACCGCCTCTATGGCGGCAACCTTCTGGTGGTTCTGCCCGATGCCTTCGGTACCGCCTCGTTCCTGCGCGATGCACCGGAATGGGTGGCCGACTGGACCGGCTTCCGTCCCGACAGCGCGCCGCCTATCGAAGGCGGCGAGAAGATCATCGATTGGTGGAAGAAGATGGGCCGCGATCCGCGCCAGAAGCTGCTGATCTTCTCCGACGGCCTCGATGTCAATGCGATCATCGATACCTACAAGCATTTCGACGGCCGCGTCCGCATGAGCTTCGGCTGGGGCACCAATCTTACCAATGATTTCGCCGGCTGCGCGCCGACCGAACTCAAGGGCCTCAACCCCATTTCCATCGTCTGCAAGGTCATCGAGGCCAACGGCCGCCCGGCCGTCAAGCTCTCGGACAATCCGCAGAAGGCGACGGGCGAACCAGCGGAAGTCGAGCGCTATCTGAAGTTCTTCGGCGCAGAAGATCGCATCGATCACGAAGTGCTGGTGTAGAGCGTTTTCCGTCCGCAATTGCGTGAATTGCGTGAAAATAACGCTTCTAGAATGATCGCGCGATTCCGTTCAAAGCTTGATCGCTTTAGTGGAGCTTAGCTGCCGCTATCGGCGCCACCCGCTTGAACAGCGTCCACCTGCCGTTCTCCCAACGATACTGATCCGGCGAAATAACGTAAGGCACCTCGCTGAGATCGGCGCCGATCAGCTCCAGCAGCTGCAGGCCCAGGGTGTCGTTTTCATGGGTGAAGAAGACCTTGTCGCGTGAAAGAAAGGCCGCAATCGGCGCCGCTCCGCCGGATTGCTCCTGCACCTGCGCCCAGAAATTCGGCAGGAAAGCGATGCTGGATTCGAACTGGCCGTCCACCTCGACATATTGAAACTGGCTGCGCTTGGCGATCTGTACGCCGGTCTTGTCGAGGAATTTCTGCAGGTTGGCCTGTGCCAGCACGGCAAGTTCCTCGGCGTCGATGCCCCAGCTTTCCAGCGCCGTCGACATCACGTAGCTGACCGTGGTTTCGCCGTTCACGGCGAAGAGCTTGATCAGGTTTTCCGCCTCGTCGAGATAGACGAATTGCGGCGGGTCGGGTTCGTCCTTGACGGCCTGGATTATCTGTTGCCGCGCCACGTCAACGAAGTCGCGCGCCTTCAAGACCGGCAGGACCTTGGCGAGCTCGTCGCCGTCATCAATGGCTTCGGTCATGTTGAGATAGTTCATCAGCGCCTGCGCGCGGGCTTGTCCGCGCTTCTCGCGCAGCGCCAGCAACGCATTGCTCAGGAATTTCGTCATCGTGTCGCCATTGCGGCTGTGCAGCGTCAGGCTGCCGGCCGCGGCATCGTAGTCGATCCCGATCAGGTCGCCGAAAAACGGCAGCCGTTCTTGCAGATAGGCCGCAAAGCAGGCTTCGTCCTGCAAAGCTTCGTCTGGAATGTTCAGATCGAGCGTCTTGACTGGTGTGGAGGTCACCGGTTCGGTTGCCGTGAGCCGCTGCTCGGGTTGCTTGCCTTTACCGAAGAGCTTTTTCAGGAAATTGAACACGCGCGTCCCCGAGCACCGAACGGTATTGCCGCAGAACCTAGCGCGGCAACCGCTCCGGGGCAATGCCGCCGGCGCCGATCGCGCCATGGGCGTAAGTGCCTGCTTGCCCGCATAAAAAAGGCGTATAGTCTGCAAAAACGGGCCGGCGGCCCGATCGCGGGAAGGGCAGCGTATATGAAGAATGTCGGGGGTAGCAGGCTGTCGATCAGGACACTGCTTTTATGTCTTTTTGCATTGGCCGCGCCTCTTGCGGCACTCGCACAAAACACGGCTGCACCACAGCCGGCGCCCGAAAAGGTTCGCGAACTCATTCAGCTGATGAACGAACCGGAGGTCAAGCAATGGCTTGGTGCCCAGCTGAACAATCAACTCGCCGCCAGCGCTCCCGGAACGTCCGACGGTGACCAGATGTCCGTCCTCTCCGGCATGCTTGGTCATACTCGGCATCACCTGGAGGTCGTATCCGGCGCGGCGATGACGTTGCCTTATGAGGTGATGACGGCATCCGAAAAGCTCGAAAGAGAAGGCAGGGCGGTTGGTATCCTGCGTATTATCATCCAGGTCGTGATCCTCTTTTTCATGGGACTTGTGGCAGAGCTCGCCGTTGCGCGCTTCATCAACACCAAGCACATGCGTCGCACCGAAAGGGCTGCCGCCATCGAGACCGAGCTGCAGGCTGCCCGGTTCCAGTTTTTGGGCGGGGTGGTGCCTGCGATCATTCACGCCTTGGTGACGCTGGTTCCGCTGCTCGCTTTCGACTGGCCGCCGGCCATCGAAAGCTTCGCCATAGCCTGTGTCATTGCGCTGGTTTCCATCAGGCTCGTCATTTCCATCGGCAAACTGCTGATGGAGTTGATCGCCATGCGCCGAACGAACGATGTTCTGGACGAGGACAGCGGTACCGCCCGCATTGCCGAACGGCGGCGTGTGGCGAGATACTGGTATCGGCGATGCACGCTGTTTGCTGTCTATTTTGCCTGCGGTTGGGCAGTTCTGCAGGCCGTCACGTCTCTCGAATTTTCCGTCGGCGCCCGGGATCTCATCAGCTATGCGCTCGGCATCGGCCTGTTTCTCATCGCCGTGACGGCCGTGTGGTCAAGGCCCGTCGCGCCGGAGGAACGTGGGGCGAAGACGATTTCCTGGCTATTGACGATTTTCTTCGTGGCCCTCTGGTGCCTGTGGGTCGCCGGTTTCGACGGCCTTCTCTGGCTCGGCATCTATGCGATCCTGTTGCCGCGCGTTCTCTCGGTATCCACGCGTGCCATCGAGGCGCTGCATGATGCGGCCGATGGCATTTTCGGCGCCGGCAAGTTGGCAGCCGTGCTTCTCGATCGCGGCGTGCGGGCACTGATCATCACCTTCGCGGCCCTCTGGCTGGGGCGGATGCTGGGTGTCGAGGCCCACGCGATGATGAGCAGCAGCGAATCAATCATCGGGCGAATCGCGCGCGGTGTTCTCAGCGGCATCGTCATCCTGCTGGTCGCCGATCTCGTCTGGCACCTGATGAAAACCTATATCGACGCCAAGCTGATGGAATCCTTGCCCGCCGACAGCGATTCCGAGGAGATGAAGGCGAGCCGCGCCCGGCTGCAGACGCTGCTGCCGATCTTCCGCAATATCCTTGCGGTTGCCATCGGCATCATCGCCATCATGATGGTGTTGTCGGGGCTCGGCATCCAGATCGGGCCGCTGATCGCCGGTGCCGGTGTCGTCGGCGTCGCGGTCGGCTTCGGCGCGCAGACCATCGTCAAGGACGTCATCAGCGGCGTCTTCTATCTGTGGGACGATGCCTTCCGGGTCGGCGAATACATAGAAAGCGGCAACCACAAGGGCGTGGTGGAGTCATTCAGCCTGCGTTCGGTCAAGCTGCGTCACCAGCGCGGACCGCTGGCGACCATTCCGTTCGGTTCGCTCGGCGCGGTCAATAACATGAATCGTGACTGGGCGATCGACAAGATCATCGTCAAGGTCACCTATGATACCGATCTGGTGAAGATGAAGCGGATCATCAGGGATATCGGCCAGCGCCTGCTCGACGATCCTGAACTGGCGCCGAGCATCATCCAGACGCTGAAGATGAAGGGCGTGGAACAGTTCGGCGATTTCGCGATCGAAATCAGGCTGGCGCTCACCGCCAAGCCCAACGACGTCTCGGTCATCCGCCGCAGCGCGCTGGCGCTGATCAAGCAGGCCTTCGATGAAAACGGCATCCAGTTCGCCTTCCCGACCGTGCAGGTGGCAAGCGACAGGGACGCTTCCGCCGCCGCTGCCCGGCAGCTCATGGAGATGCGTACTGCAGCCGTCGACGGCGCGCAGCAAGCGGGCTGAGACGCTGTGTCGGATAGTGTCGCGGCATCATAGCTTCGGCGCCGCCGTGCTGCCACGGACGATGAGCGTGACGTCGATCATCTCGCGCTCGATCGGCATGGCATCGTCCAGAACCGCCCTTACCGCGCGTTGCGCGATCTGGTCAAAGGGCTGCGCCATCGTCGTAAGGCCCGGCTCCACCATGCCGCCCTCCGGAACGCCATCGAAGCCGATGATGGAGACATCTCTTGGAACGGAAAGTCCCCGTGCCTGCAGCCAGTTCATGGCCAGCAGTGCGATATGGTCGGACATTGCGAGGAGGGCGGTCGGCGGCTCAGGCGCCGAGAACAGATATTCGAGACCCGTCTCGACGCTCGTCTTGTGGTTATCCGTCTCGTAGATCGGAACATCCTGGCGTCGGATGCCGAATGTCTCAAGCGCCTGCCAATAGCCGGTGGCACGATCGCGCGAGGTCGAATAAACAGCCCGCTCGATCTCGCCGAGGCCCACCGGCCCGACATGATCGTAAGAGAATTCGGTGGCAAGCACGGCAAAGCGCCGGTGGCCCAGTTCCGCCAGATGCGTCGCGGCTGTCGCAGCCCCGGCGACATTGTCGACGCCGATCGACGCGACCGACGGATCATCGTCGTTCAATGCCAGGGCAATGAAGGGCAATTGCCGCTCGCGCGTCAGCTGCACCAGCTTTTCGCCGCCCTCCACGCATAACAGGATGAAGCCGTCCACGAGGGCGCTCTTGATGTTCCAGTCCAGCTTCTGCCGGTCCTTGGCCGAAACGAGCGCCAGCCCGGTGCCGCTGGCATCGCAGACCTGGGCCACGGCCGCCAACAGGGCTCTCGCCCATGGGTCGTCGAAGAAATAGGCGAGCGGTTCCACGGCGGCGACGCCGATCGCATTGACCTTTCCTGCCCGCAACAACCGCCCCGTGAGGCTCGGGCCGGCATATCCGAGCTGTCTGGCGGTCTTAAGGACATGCTCGCGCACCTCCTCGCGCACCACATCGGGCCGGCTGAAGACATTCGATGCGGTTCCCTGCGATACCCCTGCCGCCTTGGCGACATCTGCAAGCTTGATCGTGCCCTTGACCAATAGCCTCTCCATTTTCGTTCCCGTGCACAGTAGCAGGAAATTGTATCGGTTCAATTCCGCTTGACAGCGGAGCATTCAAGCGTAGGATTGAACCGATTCAAGTCAATGAATCCGATATAGGATTGAATCGGTTCAAAAAAGGCAAACCCAAATGCTGACCAACTATTTCTTCAGGGATCTTTACAATGATCGTTGGGGTGATCCGGCAAACCTGAAGGCGATCGAGCCGCCTTCGGGCGCGGACAAGGATCGAGCTGCTGCGAGGGGCATTTTCGGCCGACTTCGTCGCCTGTATCGCGGTAGCCCGTCCCGCCCGTCTCCATGGTCCTTCACGATCCCCAGCGAAACCCCTGACGCTGAAAGTGAAACAAGTGCGTGGCGTCGCAACGAGTGCGATGCCACGCAGCCGAAATTTCTCAACATCGCGAAAGCGCTCTCGCGGAATTGCTAGCCTGTGCCTCGATTGCCGGCCTCAGAAATTTTCCTTGTAGGGACGCAGGTCGAGCTCCTGTGTCCAGGCCGAGGGATGCTGGCGGTGGATATGCCAGTAGCTCTCGGCGATGGCGTCGATATTGAGCAAGCCGCTGGCGTCCATATCTGGCCGCCGGGAACGCAGCCGCTCACCGTCTATGCCGCCATCGATGATGGTGTGGGCGACATGCAGGCCGAGCGGCCCGAATTCCCGCGCCATGCTCTGGCTGATCATTCTTAAGCCCGCCTTGGCGGCGGCGAATTGCGCATAGCCCGCCTTGCCGCGCAGGCTGGCGGAAGCGCCGGTGAAGATCACGGTGCCGCGGCCGAGCGGCACGAGGTGGCGGGCCGCCTCGCGCCCGACGAGGAAGCCGCCGAAGCAGCAGATGCGCCAGAACTCCTCGAACTGGGCGGCTGTCAGATCGCGAAAGCCGATCGGGCGGTTGATGCCGGCGTTGAAGACGATGAAATCGGGCGCCGCGATGCCGTCCCGCGGCGCAAAGGCATGTTCGAAGAGCCGCACGACGGCGGCTTCGTCCGTTGCGTCCGTTTCGATGGCCTCGGCGCTGCCGCCGGATGCCTTGATGGTCTCGGCGACCTTGTCGATCTTTGCCGGTGTGCGGCCGGCGATGATGACATGATAGCCCTTACCGGCCAGAAGCCGGCAAAGCGCGGCACCCAATCCCTGTTCTGCTCCCACTCCGACGATGACGGCGCATGGCGTGCTCATTCGGCGGCCTCCCTGGCATCGAACGTTGGATAGTCGGTATAGCCCTCGGCACCGCCGCCGTAGAAGGTCGGGCGATGATAGGGATTGAGCGGAGCCCCGCGACGGATGCGTTCCGGCAGGTCGGGATTGGCGATGAACAGCCGGCCGAAGGCGATGGCGTCTGCATGCCCGGCGGCAAGTGCTGCTTCGGCGGTCTCCGGCCGGAAGTTTCCGGCTGCGATTAATGTGCCCGACCAGGCAGGGCGAAACAGCTCCGCCGCCGATGGCACATTCTTGTGGTCGACCTCAGCGAAGCCCGCCCCGCTGGCGCGCGGTTCGATCAGATGCAGATAGGCAAGATGCAGCCGGTCCAGCTCGCGAATGACATGGCCGTAGAGACGCAAGGGGTCATCCTCGCCGCTATCGTTGGCGATGCCGAAGGGCGAAAGGCGGACGCCGACGCGGTTCGAACCCCATACGCCGGAAACCGCCTCGACCACTTCGAGCAGCAGCCGTGTGCGATTCTCGATCGAGCCGCCATATTGGTCGGCGCGCTGGTTGGTGCGCGCCTGCAGGAATTGCTCGATCAGATAGCCGTTGGCGCCGTGGATCTCGACGCCGTCGAATCCGGCTTGCTTGGCATTGGCAGCCGCCTGCGCATAGACGTCGATCAGCAGCGGCATGAGATCGATGTCGATCGCCTGCGGCGTCTCGAAGGGCACGCGTTCGAACGAAGCGGTGAAAGCCTGTCCCTTGGCGGCGATGGCGGAAGGGGCGATGGGCAGAGCACCGCCTGGCTGGTGCGAGGAATGGGAGATGCGGCCGACATGCCAGAGCTGCAGGAAGATCCTGCCGCTCTTGCGATGGACAGCCTCCGTTACCGCCTTCCAGCCGGCGATCTGTTCGGCCGTGTGGATGCCGGGCGTTGCCGGCATGCCTTGTCCGGCAAGAGAAATCTGCGAGCCTTCGGAAATGATCAGCCCGCCCTGGGTGGCACGCTGCGCATAATATTCGGCGTTCAGTGCGGAAGGCACGTTGCCCGGCTGGCTTGCCCGCATGCGCGTCAGCGGCGCCATGACGATGCGATGCGCGAGTTCATAGGGGCCGACGGCAAGTGGTGAAAATAAGGTCGCTGTCATAAAATTATCCTGCCTGGAGCTGATGTTGCTCCCCCCGGGGGGGAAGGGCCTGTCAGCGGCGATTCGGTCTCGGGAGTCTCGAATAAGATGATGATCATCATTTATTCCAACAATCGGACGTGCGCAACTGAATCTGATATCAGGCCGAAATCCTCGCAAGGAAGGGGAGCAGGGCGGCGTTGAACTGCGCTGGTCGCTGTAATGGGGCGAAATGACTGACGCCGGCCAGAAGGATCAATTCCGCGCCGGGGATGTGCCGCGCGAGGTGATCGGCGTGCTCGCGCTTGATGAACTCGTCATGCTCGCTATGCACGATGGCAACGGGCACATCGATATCGGCGAGATCGGTGGCGGTATAGTTCGGCTCCGTTCGTTGCATCAGGCCGACAGCCTCAACGAAGCTATCGAACTGATCTGGTGTTGACGACAGAGCCGTGTAATCCTTGGTGTGGCGGGAAAAGCAGCGGTCGATGACCGGCGTGGCCACGAATTCCTTCGTACCGCTCGGGTCCATGTTGCAGGCAAAGAAGAAGACGCCGGCAACGCGCTCCGGATGGGTTCTTGCGAGAATGAGACCCGTACAGGCGCCGTCGCTCCATCCGACGATGGCGGCTTTTCGGACCCCCAGCCTGTCCATCAGGGCCAGAACGTCGGTAGCCATCAGCTCGTAGGTGTAGGGTCGCATGTCGCGCGTACTGCGACCGTGGCCACGGCTGTCGATGACGATGACGCGATGGCCGGCGTCGATCAGCGCCGGCACCTGATAGCCCCAATTACCGCTGTTTCCGAGCCCGCCATGAAGGAGGATCACCGGGGCGCCGCTGCCGTAGGCCGCATACCATATGCGAGCGCCGTCGTGATCGACGTGTCCTTCCGTCTCTGCGTGCGGCAAGGGCGCTGCGCCCTCCGCCTCGAATCGATCGAGACCGTCGTCCTGAAATTCCATGCTGACCTCCCAACGCGCTGCCTCCTCCAGGCAGCAACGCGAACGAACCTATTCGATCCTGCTTCGTTTTTCCAAGAGGGCACTGCGGTTACTTTACTGCCAGATGCTCGAAAAGATCCCGTGCCGGCGGTGCCAGCTCCTCGGCGGAGCGCGTGCATGCCGAGAGTTGGCGCGCGTGGCCCAATCGTCGGTGAGGCGCAGTGCCGCGATCTTTGCGGAGCGGCCGCAGCGCTGCCGTTTCAGGCTGGATGGGAACTGCATTTTGCACCCGGCCGCGAGGAAACGGTCATCAAAAGACGAGGGATGACGGTTTCGACGGCACCCATCTCGATGCCATTCTTACAGCGTTCGGCGTGCATGATATGCTGATCCGCGGGGCCGCTGGTCATTGGCGCCCTCCAATTTTGTGAACGCACGCTGATCGCCGGTTATTGCGGAGGATAGAGAGTTACATCACGCTGTAGCGTTGGATGGCGGACAAGGTGGGATTCGAACCCACGGTACGCTTTCACGTACACACGCGTTCCAGGCGTGCGCCTTAAACCACTCGGCCACCTGTCCATCTGCACTTCGCGTCCGATAAAGGAGCTATCGTGGGAACGGCGCGATATATACCGATGAATTTTCTGGGATCAACCTGAATCTGACAGTTTTTTGACTTCTGGACAAAAAACTACACACTTCTCCTCCATTGCGTTTGTGCCATTCTCAACCTATCTAAAGATGAGGACGGAAAAAGAACGCGACCGGCCAAACGTGTATGGCCGAGGATAATTGAGTATCCGGAGGGGTTCATGCGTTTCCTGCTGCGTTTCGCCAGCCTTGTCGCGCTGGTGGTTGCTGTTATCGCCGGCACCATCGATTCCATCCAGTCGGTCGCGGCATCGGCTGTGGTGATGACCCCGATGGGCGATGCCTGGAACGATGTCAGCCCATCGTCGCTGGCGACGCTCCGCTCGATGATCTCCTATTATGTCCATCCGCAATTCTATGATCTGGCGATGCAATGGCTGCTGTCCCAGCCGGCCTTTGCCGTTTTCCTGGTGCTCGCGCTGCTCCTTTGGATGGTCGCCTACAAGCGGCCGCCGGTTGCCGGTCGCTTCAGTGTCTGAAGCGCTATGCAAGAGCCGTCGGGACCTGTGCCATTTTGGGGAGTTTGGCAGCGACGGGGACGCCCTCGGGCGGTCTTGCAAAGGGAATGCGAAGCGCCAAACCAACGGCTGCCGGACGTTCGACGACCGCCTCGCTGGCTAATAAAATCGCAGTTTGAGAGCGAAATTGTTCAAAAATCGGCCCCTTTGGACGGGTTTTTGGCAATTCCCACAAATCTTTACCAACTGAAAAATTTCTCGTGAATTTTTCGTGCAGCCATGCAAGGATGCGCCAGCTTGGCCTCGGGGGAGGCCGGCGGTTCCGCAGACATGTCCGGCCAACGGGCTTGCGGGAGGACCCAACAAAGATAGCAACAACAGGGCTGCAACTCATGAAAAAATCCCTTCTGACCCTTTTCGCCTTGGCTGCCATGTCGGCAACGGCGCTTGCGGCCGATATCAAGCCGGCAATCGTCTACGGAACTGGCGGCAAGTTCGACAAGTCCTTCAACGAAGCTGCCTACAATGGCGCTGAAAAGTTCAAGAAGGAAACCGGCATCGCCTATCGCGACTTCGAGCCGACGGGCGACACCCAGGGCGAACAGGCGCTGCGCAACTTTGCCAGCAAGGGCTTCAATCCGGTCATCGCCGTTTCTTTCGCGTGGACCTCTGCTCTCCAGAAGGTTGCTGCTGAATATCCGAAGACCGAATTCGTGCTGATCGACGACAGTCTTGATCTGCCGAACGTCCGCTCCGTCAAGTTCAAGGAAAACGAAGGCTCCTATCTCGCCGGCGTCATGGCTGCGCTGTCTTCGAAGAGCGGCAAGGTCGGCTTCGTCGGCGGCATGGACATCCCGCTGATCCGCAAGTTCGAGTGTGGCTACGAGCAGGGCGCACGCGCCGCCAATCCGAAGATCGAAGTTTTCCAGAACATGACCGGCACGACGGGCGCTGCCTGGAATGACCCGGTCCGCGGCGGCGAGCTCACCAAGAACCAGATCGACCAGGGCGCCGACGTTGTTTACGCGGCTGCCGGCGCGACCGGCCTCGGCGTGCTGCAGACGGCCGCCGACAACAAGAAGCTGTCGATCGGCGTCGATAGCAACCAGAACTACCTGCATCCGGGCTCCGTTCTGACCTCCGTCGTCAAGCGCGTCGACCTCGCCGTCTACAACGCATTCAGCGATGCCAAGAACGGCAAGTTCACGCCCGGCACGCAGGAGCTCGGCCTGAAGGAAGAGGGCGTCGGCGTCGCCATGGACGACAACAACAAGCCGCTCGTGACGCCGGAAATCAAGGCTGCGGTCGACAAGGCAAAGGCCGATATCATTGGCGGCACCGTCAAGGTCCACGACTATACGACCGACAACGCCTGCCCGAAGAGCTGATATGAAACAAGGGCGTATGACGGATCAAAACGTCATACGCCCTTTTCTTATCCGGAATCTGGTTTCTGGAGCCCCCTATAGTGAGCCAAACACCTGCCATCGAGCTCGTGGGCATCGACAAAAAATTCGGTGCTGTCCACGCCAATAAAGATATCAACCTGACCGTCGCCAAAGGCTCGATCCACGGGATCATCGGCGAAAACGGTGCCGGGAAATCGACGCTCATGTCGATCATCTACGGATTCTATCACGCTGACAGCGGCGAGATCCGCATCAACGGCAATCCCATCGCCATCCGTGATAGCCAGGCGGCAATCGCCGCCGGCATCGGCATGGTGCACCAGCATTTCATGCTGGTCGATAATTTCACCGTGCTCGAAAACGTGATGCTGGGTGCCGAAGGCGGCGCGTTGCTCGCCAAGGGCGTCGCAGCCGCGCGCGCCGAGCTTAGTCGTCTGGAGAAGGATTACGGCCTGGAGGTCGATCCGGACACATTGATCGAGGAGCTTCCCGTCGGCCAGCAGCAGCGCGTCGAGATCCTGAAGGCAATGTTTCGCGGCGCCGAGATCCTCATCCTCGATGAGCCCACAGGCGTTCTGACGCCAGCCGAGGCCGACAATCTGTTCCGTATTCTCCGCGTGCTGCGCGATCAGGGCAAGACGATCATCCTGATCACTCACAAGCTGCGCGAGATCATGGCGATCACCGACACGGTATCGGTCATGCGCCGCGGCGAGATGGTCGCCACCCGCAAGACGGCGGAAACCACGGTGGAGGAACTCGCGGAGCTGATGGTCGGCCGCCGCGTGTTGTTGCGCGTCGAGAAGGGTGCTTCCAATCCCGGCGACGTCCTGCTGTCGGTACGCAATCTGACCGTCAAGGATGGCCGCGGCGTCACGATGGTCGACAACGTCTCCTTCGATGTCCGTGCGGGAGAAATCGTCGGGATCGCCGGCGTGGCCGGAAACGGCCAGTCCGAATTGCTGGAGGCGATCGCCGGCATCCGCAAGCCGGCCTCAGGCGAGATCCATCTGCACGGCAAGCCGATCGGCATGGCCGATCCTGCCGCCCTGCGCGACCTGGGCCTTGCCCATATCCCCGAGGACCGCCATCACATGGGACTCGTCCTCAAGTTCGAGGAATACGAGAACTCGATGCTCGGCTATCACCGCGACGTCAAATACGGCCGGGGCGGAATGCTCGATCTCGAAGCCATGCGCAAGGATGCCGTCGAGAAGATCGAGAAATACGATATCCGCCCGCCGAACGCGCGGCTGAAGACCGCCAACTTCTCCGGCGGCAACCAGCAGAAGATCGTTGTCGCCCGCGAGATCGAGCGCGATCCGAAAGCGCTGCTGATCGGTCAGCCGACGCGCGGCGTCGACATCGGCGCCATCGAGTTCATCCATCGGCGCATCATCGAGATGCGCGATGCCGGCAAGGCGATCCTGCTGGTTTCGGTGGAGCTGGATGAAATCCGCGCGCTGTCGGACCGCATCCTTGTCATGTTCGCCGGGCATATCGTCGGTGAAAAAACGGCTGAGGCCGGTGAACAAACGCTCGGCCTGATGATGGCCGGCATTGCGGCATGAGGCCTTGATGAGTACTGCTTCCGTTCCACTTCCAAATTGGATCAATTACGGCCTGATCCCCATCCTCAACCTGATCGTTGCTTTTCTGATTTCCGGCCTCGTGGTCTGGTTCATCGGCGAGAGCCCGCTCGATGCCCTTGTGCTGCTGCTGCAGGGTGCTCTCGGCAGCGGTGAGGGTATCGGCTTTACTCTGTACTATGCCACCAGCTTCATCTTCACAGGCCTTTCCGTCGCCGTCGCCATCCATGCAGGTCTGTTCAACATCGGCTCCGAAGGCCAGGCTTATGTCGGTGGTCTCGGTTGCGCCCTGGTGGCGCTGGCGCTGGACAGATACGTGCCCTGGTATGTGACGATGCCCTTCGCGGTGATCGGCGCGGCCATCTTCGGTGCGCTCTGGGCTCTCATTCCCGCCTGGCTGCAAGCCAAGCGCGGCAGCCACGTCGTCATCACCACCATCATGTTCAACTTCATCGCCTCGGCGATGATGAATTTCATCCTGGTGCATGTGTTGATCGTGCCGGGCAAGATGGCACCGGAAACCCGCACCTTTCTCGAGGGCGGCCAACTTCCGAAGCTTGATTGGCTGATGGGCATCTTCGGCTCGACCATTGGGGCAGCGCCGCTCAACGTGTCCTTTCTCATCGCGCTGGTCATGTGTTTTCTGGTCTGGGTTCTCGTCTGGCGCACCAAGCTCGGCTATGAAATGCGCACGCTCGGCCTCAGCCCGACGGCCGCGGTCTATGCCGGCATCCCCTATGCACGCACGGTCGTCATCGCCATGCTGATATCAGGCGGTCTCGCCGGTATGATGGCACTTAATCCGGTCATGGGAGCCTCCGCGCGCCTGCAGGTGGAGTTCGTGCTCGGCGCCGGTTTCGTCGGTATCGCCGTGTCGTTGATGGGACGCAACCATCCGTTCGGCATCATTCTGGCGGCGATCCTGTTCGGTATTCTCTATCAGGGCGGCGACGCGCTCTCTTTTGATATGCCGAACATCACGCGTGACATGATCGTTGTGATCCAGGGCCTCGTCATCCTGTTCGCCGGCGCCCTGGAATATATGTTCCGACCTGCGCTTGCGCGCATCTATCAAAAATTTGCCAGGGCGTGAGGATCGGATGATGGACTATTATGATCTTCTCATCAGCATACTTGGCTCGACCATCCGCCTGTCGATTCCGCTGATCTTTACCGCGCTTGCGGGCCTGTTTTCCGAGCGTGCCGGCATTTTCGACATCGGCCTCGAAGGCAAGATGCTGGCATCGGCCTTCGCTGCGGCCTGTGTCGCCTCCGTCACCGGTTCGGCCTGGGCCGGGCTTGGCGCCGGCATTGCGATATCGGTCGTCCTCGGCCTGCTTCATGGCTTCGCTTCGATCACCAATCGCGGCAACCAGATCGTCTCCGGTGTCGCCATCAACTTCCTGACCGCCGGCTTGACCATTGTGCTCGGACAGGCCTGGTTCGGCCAGGGCGGCCGCACGCCGACGCTGCCGGGCTCGGCGCGCTTCGCCTCGATCACGCTGCCCGGCGTCGATGCCATGCGTGACGTGCCGTTCATTGGGCCGCTTTATGCCAACGTCATTTCCGGCAACAATATCCTCACCTATCTCGCCTTCCTCGCCGTGCCGATTTCCTGGTGGATCCTCTATCGCACCCGGTTCGGCCTGCGGCTGCGTGCCGTCGGGGAAAATCCGGGTGCCGTCGATACGGCCGGTATCTCCGTCGAGTGGCTGCGCTATCGTTCGCTGATCGTCGCCGGCATTCTCTGCGGCTTCTCCGGCACCTATCTTGCCATCGCCCAGTCCGCCGCCTTCATCAACAACATGTCGGCGGGCAAGGGCTATATTGCACTTGCGGCGCTGATCTTCGCCAAGTGGAAGCCGGTGCCGGTCATGTTCACTTGCCTTCTGTTCGGCTTCCTCGATGCCTTCGCCAATTTCATGCAGGGCAAGGCGGTTCCGGGTATCGGCGAAGTGCCGGTACAGATTTTCCAGGCGCTGCCCTATATCCTCACCTGCATCCTGCTCGCAGGCTTTATCGGTGTCGCCAAGCCTCCCAAGGCCGGTGGCGTGCCCTATACCAAGGAGCGCTAGTCCATGTCGCATGATCTGTTCGAGGCTGCCCGCGGGGCGATGGCTTTCGCCCATGCTCCCTATTCGAAATTTCCCGTTGGGGCGGCTATCCGCGCCGAGGACGGCAAGATCTATACCGGCGCCAATATCGAGAACCTGTCCTTCCCGCAGGGCTGGTGCGCTGAACCCACAGCGATCAGCCACATGATCATGGGTGGCGCCAAGAAGATCGTCGAGATGGCCGTGATTGCGGAAAAGCTGCCGCTCTGCCCGCCCTGCGGCGGCTGCCGGCAGAAGATCGCCGAATTCGCCAGCAAGGAGACACGCATCTACCTTTGCGACGAGGCCGGCGTGAAGAAGACCATGACCATGGACGAGATGCTGCCCTTCAGCTTTGAAACCGAGATGCTGGGATGAGCGCCGCCGTCGAAATCCTCACCGAAAAGCTCGGCGATCTGAAGCCGCGCTACGGCGTCGTTTTGGGCTCCGGCCTCGGCTCTCTCGTCGATGAGGTTGGCGATGCCGTGCGCATTCCCTATGCCGATCTGCCCGGTTTCCCCGTCAGCGCCGTTTCCGGTCATGCCGGTACTTTGGTCGCGGGCCAGCTCGGCGACGTGCCTGTTATCATGCTGTCCGGCCGCGTGCACTACTACGAAAAGGGCGACGCCAATGCCATGCGCGTGCCGATCGAGACGCTGAAGGCGCTCGGCGTCGAGACGCTGATTCTCACCAACTCGGCCGGATCGTTGCGGGAGGAGATGGCGCCCGGATCGGTGATGCAGATCACCGATCACATCAACTATTCCGGCATGAACCCGCTGATCGGCGAAGAAAGCGACAAGCGCTTCGTCGGCATGACCAGCGCCTATGATACCGACCTGATCATGCGCATGCGCAAGGCGGCGGAAAAGGCCGAGATCAAGCTGTCGCACGGCGTCTATATGTGGTTTTCCGGACCGAGTTTCGAAACGCCGGCGGAGATCCGCATGGCGCGCATCCTCGGTGCCGATGCCGTGGGCATGTCGACCGTGCCGGAAGTCATTCTGGCACGTCTTTTCGGCCTGAGGGTTGCCGCTGCCTCAGTCATCACTAACTATGGTGCTGGCATGACCGGCGGCGAACTCTCGCATGACGAGACCAAGGACATGGCTCCGGTCGGCGGCGCCCGTCTCGCCGCCATCTTGAAAGAAATGATTGCCGACGGAGGAGATCCCCAATGACGAGCCATTCCCTCAGAGAAACGGCGGCCGTTGCGCTTTCCCTTCTCGATCTCACCAATCTCAAGGATGATTGCACGCCCGCCCAGATCGAGACGCTCTGTGCCCGCGCACAATCCCCCTATGGCAATACCGCCGCGATCTGCATCTGGCCGCGCTTCGTCGCCCAGGCCCGCAGCATTCTCGGAACCGACCATGTCGTGAAGATCGCGACTGTCGTGAACTTCCCGGCCGGCGACATGGAGGTGGCCGACGTATCAGCCGAGGCCCGCGAAGCCATTGCCGACGGCGCCGACGAGATCGATCTGGTCATTCCCTATCACGCATTTCTGGCCGGCAATGAACAGGCCGTCACCGACATGGTGGCTGCCGTCAAGGCCGAGTGCAAGGGGCCAGTCATCTTGAAGACCATTCTCGAAACCGGCGAATTGAAGGACGCCGCGCTGATCAGGCGCGCCTCCGAACTCGCCATCGACGCCGGCTCGGATTTCATCAAGACCTCAACCGGCAAGGTTGCCGTTAATGCGACGCTCGAAGCGGCTGACATCATGCTGCGGGCGATCCGCGCCAGCGGCCGCAAGGTCGGCTTCAAGCCGGCCGGCGGCATCGGCTCCGTCGCCGACGCGGCGCTTTACCTGAGCCTTGCCGAGACCATCATGGCGCCCGACTGGGCCATGCCATCGACCTTCCGTTTCGGTGCGTCGAGCCTGCTTGACGATATCCTGAACGTATTGGCCGGCGGAGAGTCGAAGACGGCCTCCTCAGGCTATTGAACTCATGATCCCGCAGGAAATCATCCGGCTGAAGCGTAACGGCGCCGCCCTGTCGGCTGCCGATATCGACGATTTCATCGGTGCATTGGCGCGTGGCGAACTGGCGGAAAGCCAGATCGGCGCTTTTGCCATGGCCGTGTGGTTTCGCGGAATGACGCGCGATGAGACCGTGGCCTTGACGCTCGCCATGGCCCGCTCCGGTGATACGCTCTCCTGGTCCGTCATCGGCAGGCCGATCGCCGACAAGCATTCGACTGGCGGCGTCGGCGACAACGTCTCGCTGATGCTGGCCCCCATTGCCGCCGCATGCGGCCTCGCCGTGCCCATGATCTCCGGTCGCGGCCTCGGCCACACCGGCGGCACGCTCGACAAGCTGGAATCCATTCCCGGCTACGGGATCACCCCGGATGCGGCGCGCTTCCGCAAGGTGGTGGACGAGGTGGGCTGCGCCATCATCGGCCAGACCGGCGCTTTGGCACCCGCCGACGGCAAGCTCTATGCGGTGCGTGATGTCACCGCAACCGTCGACTCCGTACCCTTGATCACCGCTTCGATCCTGTCGAAGAAACTGGCGGCGGGGCTGGAAACCTTGGTGCTTGACGTCAAGATCGGCAATGGCGCCTTCATGACGTCGCAGGAGGAGGCGGAGACACTGGCGCGCTCGCTGGTGGATGTCGCCAACGGCGCCGGCGTGAAAACCTCCGCCCTGATCACCGATATGAATGAGCCACTGGCCGATGCCGCCGGCAATGTGGTGGAGCTTCGCAACTGCCTGGATTTCCTGAAGGGCAACAAGGCGGGCACGCGGCTTGAAACGATCGTGCTGGCCTTCGCTGTGGAGATGTTGGTTCAGTCCGGCATTGCTGCGGACAGCACCGAGGCGGAGGGCAGGGCGCGAGACGCCATTGCTTCCGGGAGGGCGGCTGACGTGTTCGGCCGCATGGTGCATGGTCTCGGCGGTCCGGTCGATCTGCTCGAGAATCCCGATCGGTATCTGACAGCCGCGCCGGTGCAAAAGCCCGTTCTTGCCTCCTCCGATGGATGGCTCGGCGCCTGCGATGCCCGCGCGATCGGCATGAGCGTGATCGATCTGGGCGGCGGACGACGTCATCCGCAGGACAAGATCGATCATCGCGTTGGCTTCAGCGATATCCTGCCGCTCGGCACGAGGGTCAGCAAAGGCGACCGCATCGCAACCGTTCACGCCGTCGATGAGGTAACTGCGGAAAAGGCCACGGCCGATCTGGCTGCCAGCTATCGCATCGTTGAGACTGCGCCTGTCTTGCCGCCCGTTATCGTCACCAGGATATGACGTCAAAACAATAGAGTGGAGCGGTTGAGCGATTCTGCGAAACGCTTGGCCGCCCTATTGCGTCAGGCGCAATGTGCTGTTCTGGACACCATAGGAATTCAGCCTTTTCAGGAAGCTCATACCGATCAGTGTCGTGGATAACGCGCTGTCCTTCGCCACGATGGCGTCGATATCGCGGACCCTGATCCCGCCGATCTCCAGGCGCCCGAGCTTGACGAGAGCTACCTTGGAAGTGCCGTTTGCGGTTTGCATCGGATAACGATAGTCCAGATCGACGCTGCTGAAGCCGATGCTGCGTGCTGTGCTTTCGTTGATCGCGACATAGGTTGCACCGGTATCGATCATCCCATGCACCGGTCGGCCGTTAAGGTTGAAATCGCCCTGATAGTGGCCGCTCGCATCGGCGTGCAGCAATACGGTGCCATAGAGGCTGGGCGGTTCGGCCTTCTGCGGCGGAACGGAAACGGTTTCCACCGGCGCGGGCTTTTCTCTGTTTGCGATCCCGGTCAAGAGCGGTGGCACCTGGGTGGCCGCAACGGCGATGATGCCGGCAAAGACAAGAACGCGAACAAGCATCAGCGAGGCCCCTCCTGCGGGCATCGCCATATGTAAGTCAATTTTACTGAAGGGCCGCTAAAGCAATCAGTAAAAAGCCCGGCAGTTGGACACCGCCGGGCAAAACAGCAAATGTAACGGCGAAATCTACTTCGTGCCGTACATACGGTCGCCGGCATCGCCGAGGCCGGGCACGATATAGCCCTTCTCGTTCAGATGGCTGTCGATCGCGGCGGTGAAGACCGGCACGTCCGGATGCGCGTTGCGGAAATTGGCAATGCCTTCGGGAGCGGCCAGCAGGCAGAGGAAGCGGATATTGTGGGCACCACGTTCCTTCAGCTTGTCGATCGCCGCAATCGAGGAATTGCCGGTCGCCAGCATCGGGTCGACGACGATGATCAGGCGCTCGGCGATATCCTCCGGTGCCTTGAAGTAATATTCGACGGGCTGCAGCGTCTCGTGATCGCGGTAGACGCCGATATGCGAGACACGGGCCGAGGGCACGAGGTCGAGCATGCCTTCCAGCAGGCCGTTGCCGGCGCGCAGGATCGAAGCGAAGACCAGCTTCTTGCCTTCGAGGATCGGCGCGTCCATCGGCTGAAGCGGCGTTTCGATCGTCTCGATGGTCAATTCCAGGTCGCGCGTCACTTCGTAACAAAGCAGCGTCGAGATCTCGCGCAGCAGTCGGCGGAAGCTCCCTGTCGACGTCTCCTTCTTGCGCATGATTGTGAGCTTGTGTTGCACAAGCGGGTGATCGATGACAGTGACGCCGTCCATGGTTTCAGCCTTCCAGTAATTCCGCGATATGAGATGTTTCTTTCACGGAAATCGTCTCTGGTGCAAGAAAATAGGCCGCTTTGGGAAATTTCATCCCCAGTCTGCGGCCTGGAATCCAGCCTTTACAGCCTCGCCAGCAACGCCGCCCGGGTCGCCTCGTCCACGAAGGCAGCTTCGATTGCCGTGCGTGTCATGGCGTCGATCTCGTCGTCGCTGAAGCCGAAAGCGGTTGAAGCGAGTTCATATTCACGCTTGAGCGACGTATGGAAGAAGGGCGGATCGTCGGAGTTGATCGTCACCCGCACGCCGGCCTCGCGCAGCTTGCGCAGTGGATGCGATGGGAAATCCGGGAAGACATTGAGTGCGACGTTGGAGCCCGGGCAGACCTCCAGCACCGTGCCGAGATCGGCGAGGCGCTTGACGAGGTCTGCATCCTCGACGGCGCGCACGCCATGGCCGATCCGATCGGGGCGGACCAGCTCGACGGCATCGGCAACGCTGAAGGCGCCGCAGACTTCGCCGGCATGGATGGTGATGCCAAGACCGGCCTCGCGGGCGATGTCGAAGGCGCGGGCGTAATCGGCGACGCGGCCCATACGTTCTTCGCCCGCCATGTTGAAACCTGATATCAGCGGATTGTCGCTCCTGGCCGCATATTCGGCCGCCTTCACCACCCGGTCCGGGCCGAAGTGGCGTTCGCCTGTCACGATCAGCCGGGCCTCGATGCCGGTCTTTGCCTTGGCGGCCCGAATACCAGCAGAAACCCCGGCCATATAGGCGTCGGCGCCGAGGCCGATGCGGTCCCCATGATCGGGCGAGACGATGAGCTCGCTATAGATGGTGCCGATGCCGGCAAGCTCTTCCAGATAGGTTTCCGTCAGCAGCGCATAATCTTCCTCCGTGCGATAGACCTCGGAAACCTTGTCGTAGCAGACGAGGAATTCGGCGAAATCCTTCCAGAGATAGATGCCATCCTTGAGGAAAGCGCTGGTGTCGACGCCGTATTTCCGTGCCTGCGCGAGCGTCAGCGCTGGCGGAGCCGCGCCTTCCAGATGGCAATGCAGCTCCACCTTCTTCAAATGCGATGTCAAAGGAAACTCCTTCCATGCGGTCCTGCCGCAACGCCCAGATGTTGTGCGATCGTCTCGCCGATGTCGGCATAGGTTTGGCGGATGCCGATGGAGCGCGAGCGGATGCCCGGTCCATAGGCGATGACCGGTACGCGCTCGCGCGTGTGATCCGTGCCGCGCCAAGTCGGGTCGCAACCGTGATCGGCGGTCAGTATGACGAGATCGCCTGCCTTCATTTTCTTAAGCACTTCCGGCAGCCGCGCGTCGAAGGCCTCGAGCGCCGCAGCATAGCCCGGCACATCGCGGCGATGGCCGTAGACCATGTCGAAATCGACGAAATTGGTGAAAACCAGATCGCCGTCGGCAGCTTCGTCCATGGCCTTCAACGTGGCATCCATCAAAGCCATGTTGCCATTGGCCTTGATGACTTTGGAAACGCCCTGATGGGCGAAGATATCGCCGATCTTGCCCACCGCATGCACGGTGCGTTCGGCCTTGACGAGGCGGTCGAGCAGGGTCGGTTCCGGCGGCAGCACGGAGAAGTCGCGGCGGTTTCCGGTCCGCTCGAATGTTGCCGCCGTCACGCCGACGAAGGGGCGGGCAATGACGCGGCCGATATTATAGGGATCGAGCAGGGTGCGCACGATCTTGCAGAGGCCGATCAGCCGATCCAGCCCGAAATGCTGCTCATGTGCGGCGATCTGGAAGACGGAATCGGACGAGGTGTAGCAGATCGGCTTGCCACTGCGAATATGCTCTTCCCCGAGCCTGGCGATGATATCCGTGCCGGACGCATGGCAATTGCCGAGAATACCGGGCAGATCGGCCGCCTCGCAGATGGCTTTCACCAGCTCCGGCGGAAAGGCGTCGCCCTCGGCCGGAAAGTAACCCCAATCGAACATAACAGGCGTTCCGGCGATCTCCCAATGGCCTGATGGCGTGTCCTTGCCGCGTGAAACCTCGCTGGCGCAGCCGTAGACCCCATAAAGCTTCTCAGGCTGCGGCATTCCGGCGGGATAGCTGCCTGTCGCCGCTTTGGCGATCTCCAGCAGCCCGAAGGCGGACATGGTCGGCAATACCAATGGTCCCTGGCGCAGGCCTTCGCGGTCGGCGGCACCGGCGGCACAGAATTCGGCGATATGGCCGAGCGTGTCGGCGCCCTCGTCGCCATAGCTTGCCGCATCCGGGCCGCCGCCGACGCCAAAAGAGTCCAGAACGAAGAGAAAGGCGCGCGCCATGGATCACCCGATAAAGATCATCGCCGCCCAGCGGTTCCGCCGGGTGCATTGGACGTCACCCATATAACGGAGCCACCGACTTGGCAATTTTCCGTTTCGGTTGGGAATGCCGAGCTTGGTCTTGATGATCGCGCTCAGCAGTCGCTGCAGCTGATCGACGTGCCGACGCGCTGGCGATAGTAATACTGCCGGCTTATGGTGATCTGGTTGGTGCCGCTCGGCAGGAAGTTGGCGCCGAAACTGATGAGCTGGTAAGGGATGGCAAGCTCGCTACGGACGAGGAACGTGCTCGCCTGGTTCAGGCTGCTGGGGATCGTGACCGCGGTGCCGGCCGAATAGGGCCGCGTCCCGTCCTGTGCCCAAGACCAGGCCACCGTCGCATTTCCTGTAGCGTCGATCGCAATGCCGGTAATCTTCAATGTCAGGCCGGTCGTGACATAGGGCGCGAAAATAGCACTGGCCACGGACGGCATGGTGGCAAGCACCGACTTCGTGACGCTCGACTGCTGCGAGACGATATCCGCGATCGAGCCGGCCGAGCGGCTGGCGCGCTTCGAGAAGCTGAGGCCGACGGTAAGCTCGAAAGCGCCGAGGTAGAGCATCAGCAGCACGGGAAAGAGAATGGCGAATTCGATCGCGCCGACGCCGCGCCGGTCGCGTGCAAAGCGCCGCAGGAGGCCGAAGGACGTGCCTTCCTTCTCTATTATGTTCGCTTGCCCGCTCAAGGATAGTTCTCATTCTGGAAAGCAGCGGTCGCGACGATGAGGTAGGTCGTCGGCATCGAGCCGTCGGACGGTCGTATGTTGGTGAGATAGGGCCGCATGAGGTCCGTCATGATCTGCCATCGATAATAGGCGCGCACCATGTTCATGGATTTGGCGCCGCCAGGTGCGAATGCAAAGCCGGTGGTCTTGAGATCGGAATAGGGATCCGTCGACGATTGGCGCGGAACTGTCGTCGGCATGGCTGCGAAGCTGGTGTAGTTTTCAACATCGAGATAGAGGCTCGATGGCGTCGTCGCTTCCGATGACGAGCAGGTGATCAGCACCGAGATCTCATTGCAGAAGGCCTGGCGAAATTGCTGCTGAGTTGTATTGCTTGCGGTGATTTGTCCGGTTCTGATCTGGCGCGACAGGGTGTCGACGGCATTGGAAATGACCTGCTCGGCGGTGAAGGCGACGAAGGTCTCCAGGATCGCGAAGACGATCAGGAAATAGGGAATGGCAAGCAAAGCGAATTCGATCGCCGCGGTTCCGTCGCGAGAGCGCACGAATTCGCGCAAACGACCTCGGGCACGCCGCCGTGCTGGGCTCTTGTTTCCGAGAAGATCATCGTCTGGCATCGTTGAGTATCCGCGGCGATTTGCCTGCGGGTGAAACTAGAGATGCTTTCTTGATAATCCGTTTCTCTTCTCCCTTCATATTTAAAGGAAACCAGAATTATCGATTGGAGGGTAATTCCTAAATATTTCTTTCGAATATTTGCATCAACAAAAGCGTCTTACTGGCCAGTTGGCGCGGCTGTCGCGGTATTGCTCTGCTGGGCGTGCTGTTCGCAATTGGGTGTGCACGACAGTACGGCGCGATCCGTCTGGCGAAAGACGCGCACTGTATTGCCTTCATCGATCGAGACCAGGATCTGTTCGTCCACGATCGCATTGTCGTCAGCATCGAGCAGGATGATATTCGTGGTGCCAAAATTGCGGCCGGTCAGCACGATGGTCTTCGGATCCGCGACAGTCGCATCGGCGACCTGGGAATTTCCGACGATGACTTTCGCGACGGGACGGTCAAGCTTCAATACGCGCGCGTGATCCATGTAGACGCGCAGCATGCTTTCTCCCGCAGCCTGGGAAAGCTGTGGTGTCATGCTGGCCAGGGCGACTACGCCGGCAAGGAATGCGGTTTTGCCGCCGATTGGCATGGCTTTGCCTCTTGGAGTTGATGTCGAAAATGTTTACCGCACAGAATGAGAAAGAATGGTGAATGAACGATTAAGGCGTCGCTCGATAGCGTGATTATGACGCTGGTGTCCCTCATCTGACTTCCGTTCTTCGTTTTTCACGACAAATACGTGTCATTACGAGGCAAGTCGCATATTATTCTAATATACATGTACCTAATAATTTCTTTTAAGCTAAAAGTTTTCTTTAAAAATGCTTGGAAAGACATGAATTGGAGTTAACTATTCTATTTTCGCTTTAGAATTTACACTGCGTTAACCCACTTCCTTAAAGCGATGGAAACGGCGCGCGACTAGGGTTCAACGCATCCGATCAACGGCAAACAGTTGGCGGACGTGCTGTCAACAAAGTGAGTGGAGTAAATCAATGTCCAAGCTTTTTTCGCGCTTCCTGAAGGATGAATCCGGTGCGACCGCAATCGAATACGGCCTGATCGCTGCTCTGATCTCGGTCGCCATCATTGCCGGCGCAACCACCCTGGGCAATACGCTCAGCACGACCTTCAACAACATCTCGACGAAGATGAATAACGCTTCGGCCGCACATTAATCTGTCGCGGTGCCATAATAGTAATTTGGTATGGGAGCCGCCCAATAATGTGGGCGGTTTCTTTTTTAGTACACAGGATCGGAGGAGTTGGCATTGCTTGAAGCTGCAGTATTACTCATCTTTCCGCTTTGCATGTCGATAGCGGCCATCTCCGATCTGCTGACCATGACGATCCCAAATCGTGTGTCTCTGGCGCTCGCAGTCTCATTCTTGGTATTGGCGCCCGTTTTCGGATTTTCATTTGCGGAAATCGGTATGCACTTCGCCGGCGCCGGCATTGTCTTTTTTGCCTGCTTCGCGCTGTTCGCGCTGAATGTCATGGGCGGCGGCGATGCGAAGCTCTTGGCTGCTGCAGCACTCTGGTTCGGTTTCGATTCTTCGCTGATGGAATTTCTCGTCTATGTCGCGTTTATCGGCGGGGTGGTGACGGTTCTGATCGTTTTGCTTCGGTCGCAATCCAGCATCATCATGGCCATTGGTCTGCCCGTGCCGAATTCATTGATGGTCGCCAAAAAAATCCCCTACGGCATTGCGATTGCCATCGGCGGCATCCTTGCCTTTCCCTCCTCGCCGCTTTTGATTGCAGCGACCCAAGGGGCGCTCTAAGCCGGAAATCGGCGAGTATAAATTAAATCACTATATAAATATTCTCTAATTTACATCAAGTAATTATGGTTAAGTAATTATAAATGTAATACACCATTAACTATAATTATACCAATTGCTGAGCATTCTGCGGGGCGAAGAATCCTGTTCCCCAAGGAATGACCATGAAACCCGCTCGCATAATGATACTCGCAGTGGCAGCTGTCGCGGCAGGGATGGCCGGCCTGCTCGCGATGCGTCTGGCCGGTTCGCACAATATCGTGCCCCAGGTTGCGGCGGTGGTGGAAAAGGAAGCAACGATCAATGTGCTCGTTGCGAGTGCCAACCTGCCCGTCGGCTCGCGCCTGAATGAGAGCTCGGTCCACTGGATGGGCTGGCCGGAAAGCGGCATCGTCAAGGGCCTTATCACCGAGAGCGAGCGGCCCGACGCGCTGAAAGACCTGAACGGCGCGGTGGTCCGCCTGCCGATTTTCGAGGGCGAGCCGATCCGGGAAGAAAAGGTCGCCGATTCCAACAGCCGCATCCTTTCCTCGTTGCTGCCTTCCGGCAAACGGGCCGTTGCCACCGAGATTTCCGTCGCAACCGGCGCCGGCGGCTTCATTCTTCCGAATGACCGCGTCGACGTGATCATGGTCCGCAAGGGTGCGCAGCAGCAGCTCATAACCGAGACGGTGCTCAGCAACGTGCGTGTCTTGGCCGTCGACCAGCAGATCGAGGAGAAGCAGGACGGCAGCAAGGCTGCTGTTGGGGTGACCGCGACGCTGGAACTGACGCCGGATCAGACGAAGGTTCTGGTCGTCGCGCACCAGATGGCCGACCGGCTGACGCTGGCATTGCGCTCCGTCGCCGACGCACAGCAACCGGATACGACCGCCGCCGACTATCTGCTGGCCGGCGACAGCGGCAGCGGCCTTGTGCAAGTCATCAAGTCGGGAGCGATCGTGACCGATGGCCCAACCGGAATGAAACCACAATGAGAAGGGGCGGGATCATGTTCAAGACCAACAAGAAAGCCAGCTCTCCCCTTGCTGCAATTCTCTCGTTTTCCGTGGCTTTTGCGGGATTGCCCTTGGCGGACATCCCGGCTTTTCTGCGTATGTCCGCCGCACGTGCAGGCGGTTCCGACAGCATCGTTACGATTGCCGGCCTCGGCACGAAACGCACTTTGAAGCTTGGTCTCAACAAGGCGCTGGTCGTCGATCTGCCGGCCGACGCACATGATATTCTCGTTTCCGATCCGAAAATGGCGGATGCTGTGACACGCACATCGCGTCGCATCTATCTTTTCGGCAAGACGGTCGGCCAGACCAATATCTTCGTCTTCGGTGCGGACGGCAAGGAAATCGTCAGCCTCGACCTGCAGATCGAGCGCGACATTGCCGGCCTGCAGGACAATATCAAGCGTTTCATCCCGGACTCCGATATCAATGTCGAAATTGTTTCCGACAATATCGTCCTGACAGGCACCGTGCGCACGCCGCAGGATGCGTCACGGGCTGTGCAGCTTGCCCAGGCCTTCCTGAAGGGCGGTGAAGCAACCACTCGCTTCGCGACGGCGACAGGCAGCGGCGACAACAGCTCTGTCGCTCTCTTCGCTGAAGGGCGGCAGACCTCGCAGATCGTCAACATGTTGCAAATCGAGGGCGAGGATCAGGTCACGCTCAAGGTGACCGTCGCCGAGATCAAGCGCAGCGTGCTGAAGCAGATCGGCTTCGACAATCTTGTCAGCAACTCTTCGGGTCTGACGGTGGCGCAGCTCGGCAGTATTCAGAACGACGCGAGCGCGGCGGCTGCCGGCGGCGGTCTTGCCAGCCTCTTCAAAACTGCCGTCGGCAAGTACAGTATCGGCACCTATCTCAACGCAATGGAACAGGCGGGCGCCGTTCGTACATTGGCGGAGCCGACGTTGACGGCGATCTCCGGTCAGGCAGCGACCTTCACTTCGGGCGGTCAGACACTCTATTCCACGTCGAACAAGGATGGGAGTGTTACAATCACGCCCTTCAACTATGGTATCAGCCTGGCCTTCACGCCGGTCGTATTGTCTGCCGGACGCATCAGCCTGCACATACAGACGCAGGTGTCGAACCCTATCGGCACGGCAAACACGGCAACGTATAATCAGCGCGCCGCCGATACCTCGGTTGAATTGCCGTCCGGCGGCTCGATCGCCCTTGCCGGCCTTTTGAATGATACCATCCAACAGACCACCAACGGTACGCCCGGCGCCTCGAAAATCCCGATCCTCGGTGCGCTGTTCCGACAGAAGAGCTTCCAGCGCGACGAAAGCGAGCTGGTCATTATTGCGACGCCCTATCTGGTCCGCCCGGTGGCCCGCAGTCAGCTGGCGCGTCCCGACGACAATTTCTCGCCGAGCAACGATGTCAGCGGCTTCTTCATGAACCGTGTCAACAAGATTTACGGCCGCAAGGATGCGCCGCGGGTCGCCGACGCCGATTTTCACGGCACCGTTGGCTTCATCTACAAATGAGGGGACACGGAGCATGACGCGCACCTTTTCAACCGGATCAACGAGAGATCAGAAGATGGCCAGTCTCGACCGTAACGCGCCCCGCACCGGCCGGCCCCGTTTCTCCACGCTGGCCTTGATTGCCCCGGTCTTGATCTTGACGGCCGTCGCCGTCAGCGGCTGTGCCGATTCAAGGGATCGCATGACGACCAGCGCCATCAATGACGATTATCGTCAGCGCCACCCGATCGTCTTGACGGAGAAGGAACATAATATCGACATACCGGTGGCCGCCAGCGACCGCCACCTGACCACGGGCATGCGCGACACCGTCCGCGGCTTCGTTCAGGACTATAGGGCGCACGCGACCGGCACGGTCGAAATACTGTCGCCAAGGCAGTCGGTAAACACTTTGGCCGCATCGGCGCTGCGCCGGCAGATTCGCCGGGAAATGGTGGCAAATGGCATACCGTCGGGGCGTATCGTCGATACTTATTATCCAGCCGGTGGTCCTGATGACGCTGCTCCGATCCGTCTGCGCTTCGCCGCGACGACGGCGGCCACCAATGCTTGCGGCCAATGGCCCGACGATCTCTCAGACAACGCCTTCGACAACCAGAACTATTACAATTTCGGCTGCGCGACCCAGCAGAACCTGGCGGCACAGGTCGCCAACCCGACGGATCTTATCTCACCGCGCGCCACGACGCCGATCGATACCGATCAGCGCGGCAAGATAATCGACAATTATCGCAGCGGCTCGGTCGCGACCAGCACGGCCACCCTCGGCGGGTTCAGTTCTGGAAATTGAGAGCAAGCGGTCGGCAGAACAGGATAAAGTGATGAGCGCCATCGATTACGACATTGGATCGACTGCCGCGGAGGCCGAGGAAGCCCCGCGCTCTGGCAACCTCGACAACTTGCGGCCGCTGCCACGCATTTCCGTGCATGTCTTCTGCGAAAGCGAGCAGTTGCAGCAGGTTATGGACCGATGCGCCAACGATCGCCGCATGTCCAAGGTCAACCTCCGGATCACCAGCGGCGGCACGGCGGCGGCTGCGAACATGTTTGCTTCGACGCCGACACCCAATCTGATTGTCCTCGAGACGCGCGCAAATTCGCGCAATCTGCTGGCCGAACTGGCGCCGCTCGCGGCCGTCTGCGATCCGAGCACCAAGGTGATCATTGTCGGTTACCACAATGATATCGCCCTTTACCGCGAACTGATGCGCAACGGCATTTCCGAATATATCGTCCAGCCCGTTGATATGAACGATATCATGACGGCGATGGCGGGGATTTTCATCGACCCCGATGCGGAGCCGCTCGGCCGCAGCATTGCCTTCGTCGGCGCGAAGGGTGGGGTAGGCGCATCCACGATCGCGCATAATTGCGCCTTCGGAATCTCGACCCTGTTCTCGACCGAAACCATTCTTGCCGATCTCGATCTGCCGTACGGCACGGCCAACATCGATTTCGACCAGGACCCCGCTCAGGGTATTGCCGAGGCAGTCTATGCGCCGGAGCGTCTTGACGAGGTCTTCCTCGATCGCCTGCTGACCAAATGCTCGCAGCATCTGTCGTTGCTGGCTGCGCCCTCCATGCTGGATCGTGCCTATGATTTCGACGGTCAGGCATTCCTGCCTGTCCTGGATGTTCTTCAGCGCAGCGCGCCGGTCGCCGTCCTCGACGTACCCCATCAGTGGACGGAATGGACACGCTCTGTGCTTGCGGCTGTCGATGAAGTCGTCATTTGCGCCGCACCCGATCTTGCCAATCTGCGCAACACCAAGAACCTGATTGACGCGCTGCGCAAACTGCGTCCCAACGACAAGGCGCCGCATCTCATTCTCAATCAAGTCGGCATGCCGAAGCGCCCCGAGATCAACCCGGTGGAATTCTGCGCGCCATTGGAGACGGATCCGATCGCCATCATCCCGTTCGACATCAATCTGTTCGGCAATGCGGCCAATAGTGGTCGCATGATTTCGGAGACGGATCCGAAGTCGCCGGTCGCCGAGACCTTCGCGCAGATATCGCACATCGTCACCGGGCGCATCGCTGTGAAGAAGGCAAAAAGGGGCGGCCTTCTTGGTCGCCTGAAGCGGAAGTAGTTGTTTGATTTCGCATGAGTTTCGAAGGGTCGATTTCCCTCGGTGAAAATCATGCTGCAGTAATGGAGTTGGATCGAGACCATGTTTGGCAAGCGCGGAAATGAAGGTTCTGCAAAGAGCGGTGGCGGCGCACTTCCGCCGGCGCCGGCGCGCGCGCCTGCCACGACGGGCGCACTCGCGGGTCCGGCAGTGCTGGTCGAGCCGTCGCGCGACGCCGCGCAGCCGCGTCAACAGGTGGCACCGCCTTCGATGCAGACGCCCGCCCGGCGCCGACCCGCACGCACCGAGGAATATTACGACACCAAGGCGCAGGTCTTTTCCGCGCTGATCGATACGATCGACCTGTCACAGCTTTCCAAGCTCGACAATGAAGCCGCGCGCGAAGAAATCCGCGATATCGTCAACGACATCATCACCATCAAGAATTTTGCGATGTCCATTTCCGAGCAGGAGGAACTGCTCGAGGATATTTGCAACGACGTGCTTGGCTATGGCCCGCTGGAGCCGCTGCTGGCACGCGATGATATCGCCGATATCATGGTCAATGGCGCAGGCCAGACTTTCATCGAAGTGGGCGGCAAGACCGTCGAATCCGAAATCCGTTTCCGCGATAATGCCCAGCTTCTTTCCATCTGCCAGCGCATCGTGAGCCAGGTCGGCCGCCGCGTCGATGAATCGAGCCCGATCTGCGACGCTCGCCTGCCCGACGGCTCGCGCGTCAACGTCATAGCGCCGCCACTGTCGATCGACGGCCCGGCGCTTACCATTCGCAAATTCAAGAAGGATAAGCTGACGCTCGACCAGCTCGTCCGCTTCGGCGCCATCACGCCGGAGGGTGCGACACTGCTGCAGATCATCGGCCGCGTACGCTGCAACGTCGTTATTTCCGGCGGCACCGGCTCGGGCAAGACGACGCTTCTGAACTGCCTGACCAATTACATCGACCGTCACGAACGCGTCATCACCTGCGAAGACACTGCAGAGTTGCAGTTGCAGCAGCCGCATGTCGTGCGTCTCGAAACCCGCCCGCCGAATATCGAGGGAGAGGGCGAGATCACCATGCGCGACCTCGTCAAGAACTGCCTGCGTATGCGCCCCGAACGCATCATCGTCGGCGAAGTGCGCGGCCCCGAGGTCTTCGATCTGCTGCAGGCAATGAATACCGGTCACGATGGCTCCATGGGCACCATCCACGCCAACACGCCGCGCGAATGCTTGAGCCGTATCGAATCGATGATCGCGATGGGCGGCTTCAGCCTGCCGGCCAAGACCGTGCGCGAAATCGTTTCCAGCTCCGTCGACGTGATCATCCAGGCCGCGCGCCTGCGCGACGGTTCGCGACGGATCACCCAGATTACCGAGGTGATCGGCATGGAGGGCGATGTGATCATTACGCAGGACCTGATGCGCTATGAGATGGACGGCGAGGACGCCAATGGCCGCATCATCGGCCGGCACGTCTCCACCGGTATCGGCAAGCCGCATTTCTGGGATCGTGCACGCTATTATAACGAGGAAAAGCGCCTGGCCGCCGCCCTCGATGAGATGGAACAAAAGTCGCAATAGGACTCCCCATGTTCGGTGTCGATCCAACGGTGCTACTGATTGTCTTGCTCACGGCCGTCTCCGCGGCTGCGATCTGCTATGGCATTCTTTATTCGCGGATCGAGTCGCAGAAAAAGGCCGACAGCCGCGTCAACCGGGTCAGCCAAGCCGAGACAGACCGGCTGAAGGTCAAGGCTACGCGTGATCGTGTTCAGGAACTGTCGAAGCGGCGCAAGTCGGTGCAGGATTCGCTGAAGGATCTGGAAAAGCGCCAGACCGAAAACATCAAGAAGAAGCAGTCGCTGAAAGCGCGCCTGGGACAGGCTGGCCTGTCGCTGGCGCCCTCGCGTTTCTACGTCTTCAGCGTGCTGTTCGGCCTGTTTGTCATGTTGATCCTTTTCATCGGCGGTGCACCGTTCCTCGTCATTCTGGGTTTGCCCTTCGCTGCCGCCTTCGGTCTGCCGCGCTGGCTCATCGGGTTCCTCATCAAGCGCCGGCAGAACAAATTCCTCGATGAATTTCCGAACGCGCTGGATCTTATCACTCGCTCGCTTCGCGCTGGTCTGCCACTCCACGATGCCATACGGCTGGTGGCGGGCGAGGCGCGCGAGCCGGTCAAGACCGAGTTCCGGCGGGTGGTCGAGGCACAGCAGGTCGGCCTCAGCATGTCGGATGCCTGTGGGCGCATGAACAACCACATGCCACTGCAAGAGGTGAGTTTCTTTGCAATCGTCATCACCATCCAGGCTCAGGCTGGCGGGAACCTGTCGGAAGCGTTGGGCAACCTGTCGCGGGTGCTGCGTGAACGCAAGAAAATGAAGGCGAAGGTCCAGGCGCTGTCGATGGAAGCAAAGGCCTCCGCCGCCATCATCGGCGCGCTGCCCTTCATCGTCATGCTGCTCGTCTACCTGACGTCGCCGCAATACATGATGGTCCTGTTCAGCGATCCGCGCGGTCACCTGATCCTGATGGGCGCTGGCATCTGGATGTCGATCGGCATCTACATCATGCGCAACATGGTCAATTTCGAGATCTGAGCGGAAGGAGCCGCATAGCCCATGTCCGATCTGGCCTCTCAACTGACCGATCCCGGCACCATTCTCGCCGTCGTCGTCGCGATCGCCGTCTTTGCTACCTTCTATACGATCGCCATGCCCATGCTTGAGCGCGGCGATCTCAATAAGCGTATGAAGGCCGTGTCGACGGAGCGCGAGCAGATCCGGGCGCGCGAGCGGGCGCGGTTGAGCGCCGAAGGCGGCAAGGCAACGCTGCGCAACCAGAACAATCGTAACGTCAGGCAGATCGTCGAGCGTTTCAATCTGCGCAACGCGCTGGTGGACGCAAATACGGTCAACCGTCTGCGTGCCGCCGGCCTGCGTTCGGAAAACGCGCTGAACATGTTTCTGGTGGCGCGGTTTCTGTTGCCGTTCCTGTTCCTGGCCGTTGCCATCGTCCTGGTCTTCGTTCTCGGATATTTCGCCGCCAAGCCTCTTCCGATCCGCCTGCTCGGTGTCATCGGCACGGCCTATCTCGGCTTTTATGCGCCGAACATCTATATTTCGAATTTGGTGACCAAGCGCCAGAAGTCGATCAAGCGCGCCTGGCCCGATGCCCTCGACCTGATGCTGATCTGCGTGGAGTCGGGCATATCAATCGAAGCCGGCATGCGCCGTGTGGCCGAGGAAATGGCCGAGCAATCCCCGCCGCTTGCCGAGGAAATGGTGCTGACCACGGCGGAGCTTTCATTCCTGCAGGATCGCCGCACCGCCTTCGACAATCTTGCCGCCCGCACACAGATCGAGCTTGTCAAGTCGGTCACCCAGGCTCTTATCCAGGCCGAGCGCTACGGTACGCCGCTATCGCAGGCCTTGCGCGTCATGGCACAGGAAGGCCGCGACGAGCGCATGAACGAGGCGGAGAAGAAGGCGGCCGCCTTGCCGCCGAAGCTGACAGTGCCGATGATCGTCTTCTTCCTGCCCGTTCTGATGGCGGTCATTCTCGGTCCGGCGATCATCCAGGCCATGGACAAGTTCTGACCGGCAAGCTTGCCGCCAGCGCGGAAGCGTGGTTAATCTCCAATTTGAAGTCGCTGACAGCATCAGCGGATGGCCTCCCCGATGCGCGGAGGTTCGCATCAGTTGCTAAGCGGATTTCCAGGCATGTTGGGAGGTGTCGCATGTCATCCATAGCCATATTTTTCAGCGTTATCGCCGCGGTTTTTATAGGGGCCGTCAGCCCCGGGCCGAGCTTTGTGCTCGTGTCCCGCATTGCCGTTTCCCGCTCGCGCAAGGCCGGTCTCGCCGCCGCCTTCGGCATGGGAACCGGAAGCGTCATCTTCGCGACGCTGGCTCTGTTCGGCCTGAGCGCACTTTTGATGAAGGTCGAATGGTTGTACCTCGCGCTGAAGGTCGCGGGCGGCCTCTATCTGATCTATGTCGGCATCCGCATCTGGCGCAGCGCGGCGCATGATCTCCCGATCGACGCACCGGCCACGCCGGCGGCGGGCGGTATCGTGCGCAATTTCCTGTTTGCGCTTGGAACCCAGCTCAGCAATCCGAAGACGGCCATCTTCTACGGCAGTATTTTTGCAGCACTTCTTCCGGCGTCTCCCGCTCCCCGGTTGCTGCTCACCGTGCCGCCGGCAGTTTTCGTGGTCGAGACGGGCTGGTACATGGTGGTGACGATGGCTTTTTCGTCCAATCGCCCGCGTGCGCTCTACATCGGATCGAAATTGTGGATCGACAGGGTTGCCGGTGCCATCATCGGAGCGCTCGGAGCGCGGTTGGTGATCGACGGCCTGCCACGGCATATCTGGCGTTGATCAACTGGCGAACGGGCAATTCCAGAGGCAAGCGCCGCTCATTTTACTGGAATTATTTTATTGGACCGTTTTCTTCGCATCGCCACTGGCGGCGAGCTTCTGCCATGAGTTTTGTTGCGCCAGCATAGAGCGCAGATAGGCGACGTTGGCGTTCGCCTGTTGTGGTGTCAGCTCCTGCCGGGCGATCTGCTCGGCTTCTGCGAAGCGACCCTGCAGGCCGACGACCAGCGCCAGGTTCTGCCGCACGCGGCTGTCGGCGCCCGGCTGGCCGACGGCGGAGCGAAGATAGGTTTCGGCATTCTTGAGATCGCCGGTCAGCACGTAGGACATGCCGAGGTTGGAAAGGATCGTCGGCTCGTTGGGAGCCAGCACCAGCGCGTCGCGATATTTGCCGCGGGCATCGGTGGAACGCCCGAGCTGGTCGAGGATCGCACCTTGTGCGGACACCAGGCGCCAATCGGGTCGGTCGGGGGTCTGGGCGCGATCGATGGTCGCCAGCGCCTCGTCCAATTGGCCTGCCGCCGCCTGTGCCTTGCCATAGGCCGCCAGCACGCCGCGATCGCTCGGATTGTTGATCGCAACCTGTTGCATGACAGCAAGCGCCTGATCGTTGCGGCCGCTCATGCGCAGGGCATTGGCATAGTTGACGCCGGCGTCGCGATCCTTGGGATTGGCGTCATAGGCCTTGCCGAAGGTAAGGGTCGCCTGCGCCAGGTCGCTGCCGTTCATCGTATCGAGGGACTTCGACGCCGTCGGGATCGAGCCGGTCGTCATCTTGTCTTTGCCCGTTGTCGAGCAGCTTGCGAGTGCGAGCGCCAGAAGCGCGGCCGAGGTGCCCTGGAAAAGAAAGGTTCTGAACGAAGACGCGATTGAACCGGCGGACATGACGCTTTTCCCTGAATCCTTAAGTCTTGCGCCCGGCCTAGAATCGGAACAGGGAAAGGTTCGACGCAATGTTCGCTCCAGCAATAATCTGTTAACCCTAACAGACGGTTAACTCTCGATTCCCTGAAGTCATCGTCAAAGGAAAGTCATGGCCCCTTATCAATTCATCGAGCGCGCGACGCCCTTCAATTCGAAGGGTGGGGCGACGCTGCCGATCTTTGCCGTCACGCCGGCGCATATAGAAACCGGCACCATCGATCCCATCGCGCTCGATTGGGCGCGTAAGGCCGGCTACAAGGCCGACAGCGGCTCCTTGCTCCTGATCCCGACGGCAGATGGACATCTGGGCGGTGCATTGTTCGGCCTTGGCTCCAATCCGTCCGAGCAGCCATTCCTGACCGGCAGGCTGGCGCGCAGCCTGCCGGCGGGCGACTGGCATATCGAAACGGCGCCTTTGACCGCGAACCGGCTTTCGCTTGGCTTCGGTCTCGGCAGCTATCGTTTCGAGCGCTACAAGTCCGAGAAGGTAACGGCGCCGACGCTGATGATCCCGCGCGATACCGATGCCACCGACATCAAGCGTCAGCTTGCCGGCGTCTTTCTTGCCCGCGATCTCATCAACACGCCGACCAACGACATGGGGCCGGAACAGCTCGAAGCCGCCTTCCGGGCGCTTGCCCAGCACTACAAGGCCGACATGTCCGTCATCATCGGCGATGATCTGCTGAAGGAGAATTTCCCGCTGGTGCACACTGTGGGACGCGCCAGCGCCGATGCCCCGCGCCTCTTGGAGCTGCGCTGGGGCAAGAAGGGCCATCGCCGCATCACGTTGGTCGGCAAGGGTGTGTGCTTCGATACCGGCGGCCTCGACATCAAGCCGGCATCCTCGATGCTCCTGATGAAGAAGGACATGGGCGGTGCCGCCAATGTCATGGGCCTGGCGCTGATGATCATGGACGCCAAGCTCAAGGTCGACCTGCGCGTCATCGTTCCGGTCGTCGAGAACTCGATTTCGGCCAATGCATTCCGCCCCGGTGACATCTACAAGAGCCGCAAGGGCCTGACGGTGCAGATCGACAATACGGACGCCGAGGGACGCCTGATCCTCGCCGACGCGCTTGCCTATGCCGACGAGGATGCGCCCGACCTGATGATCGACATGGCAACGCTGACCGGCGCTGCCCGCGTCGCGCTCGGCCCGGACCTGCCGCCCTTCTTCACCGACGACAACGATCTTGCCCGCGATCTGACCGAGGCGAGCCTGGAGACGGACGACCCGCTGTGGCGCATGCCGCTCTACATGGGCTACGACAAGGATATCCGCACGAAATTCGCCGATATCACCAATGCGCCCGCCGGCGGCATGGCCGGCTCCATCACCGCCGCCCTGTTCCTCAAGCGTTTCGTCACGAAAACGCCGAGCTGGGTGCATTTCGACATCTTCGGCTGGGCTCAGAGTGAACGACCGCACTCTCCGGGCGGTGGCGAGGCGCAGGCGATCCGGGCTTTGTATCACCATATCCGGCAGAGTGTGCGTTAGGGCACTATAGTTCCCTCTCCCCGCGTTGCGGGGAGAGGGGTGGGGTGAGGGGCCACGCACGTCGGCGCGGTCACGCCGGACTGGCCTTACCATCACCAATAACGGATCCGAAAGGACGGTAACTCTCGTCTTGAGGCTGCTGCAGAGAAAGCCCCATCCCGAGCCCTCGACATTTCACTTAAGCTCAATGTCCCGGTCCCACTTTCTCCCCGCATCGCGGGGAGAAAGGGTTGATGAATTCCCCTTGAATCCGCCACGATCTTGGCCGAAAATGGAACGGTAGCGTAACGATTTTCGGGGTTGCCCTTGCCGCTTGATCTCTCCGCCTCGCAGGCCCTTGGCCTCTGGCACGGCGTGACGCTCACTCAGGTGCGCCGCGAGGATCATGATTTGACGCTGCGGCAGACCGCGATCCTGCTGCAGATCTATCTCGTGCCGCCGCCGCATACGGTGCGCGGGCTTGCTGCGACGCTCGGCGTCACCAAGCCGGTCATCACTCGGGCGCTTGACACGATGGGCGAGATGGGGCTGGTCGACCGCGTGCGCGACGATCGCGATCGCCGCAATGTCATCATCAAGCGCACGGTTACCGGCGCGCTCTATCTGGAAAAACTCGGCGATCTCGTTATCGAGCAGGGCCGCAAACTATGAGTTCGGGATTTTTTTCATGACGCTCGACCGCCGTCTCAACGCCTTCAGACCTGACCTCGCCGAAGCCTCGCTGCGAGGCAAAGTCGAGGCCGAACGCTTCGTCGAAGGCAGCAAAGCACAGATCGTCGGTCCCGTTGTAGCACTTCGCCCAGAGCCGGATCTTGCCTCCGGCATCGATACAGAGCTGCTGATGGGGGAGGAGGTGACGGTTTTCGAGCGCAGCAATGGCTGGTGCTGGGTAAAGTCCCTGTCGGATGGCTATGTCGGCTATCTCCCCGAAGGCGCGGTCAAGGAAGGGACGGCGGCAGCGACGCACATCGTTATCCCGCAGCGTACCTTCCTTTATCCCGAACCGGAGCTGCGCAAGCCGCATGTTACAGTGCTTTCGATGGGCAGCCGCGTGCGCGTCAGCGGCACCGCCGAAGCGCGCGGCAATCATTACGTCGTTCTGGACGACGGCACCGCCATTTTTGCCAGGCATGTGGAGTCGATCGGTCACAATGACGGCGGCGATTACGTCGACGTCGCCTTGCGCTTTCTGGAGACACCCTATCTCTGGGGTGGCCGCTCCGGCCTGGGCATCGATTGCTCCGGGCTGGTGCAACTGGCGCTCTCTATGACAGGGCGTGCAGCACCGCGCGACACTGATATGCAGGCAGCGGGTCTCGGCGAGCCGATCGCCCGCGAGGAGCTGCGTCGTGGCGATTTCGTCTTCTGGAAAGGCCATGTTGCGATCATGGAGGACCCGGAGACCATCGTCCATGCGAATGGCCATACCATGACCGTCGCGCGCGAGAATTTCGCCGCCGCCGTCGAGCGTATCGGCTGGCTCTACCAACAGCCGACCGGATACCGCCGCTTCGTCGGTTGACCTGCCTCGGAACAGTCTCTCCGCTCGTCCGTTATTCTTCTGATCGCGATATCCTATCGAGAGGAGAAGAAACATGCCCATTACGGCGATGGAAAAGACAGTCAGGGATATTCTGTGCGACAGCCATATCCGCAAGAGCGGCAAGATCGACAGGCTGCGCGAATTGCAAAGTGAAGCGCGCGGCATCCAACGCGCCGGCAGCGAAAGCTCGATGAGCGCGGACGACGGTCTTCAGGACGATCTGCGCGTCATCGAAAAGGCATTGCACGATCTCGATGCCGACATCGAGCAAAAGGGCGCCGCCACGCTGTAATGCGGTTGGCGCCCCGTGCTTCCTTCGCGAGACAGCCTCTACGGCGTGCGCGGCCGGGAAATCCAGATGCCTGCGACGATGATGATCCCGCCCAGGGCCTGTATCAGCGTGACATTTTCACCGAATAGGACCCAGGCGAAAAGCGCGGCGGCGATCGTCTCGAGGAAAATGACGAGCGACGAGAAAACGGTTGGCAGGCGTCCGAGCGCCACCGAGACCAGCCCCTGCCCGCCGGCATGGCTGACAAGGCCGAGCGCAAGGAGAACGCCCCATCCCGAAACCGATTGCGGCAGCATCCTCGGCTCGAAGAAGAAGGCAACGACAAAGAGGATTGCCGATGTGACGACGCTCAATTCGAAGGTCGCGCGTGCGGCGTTCGTCCTGCCGCGCGCCGCGCCGACCGCCAGAAAATAGAGGCCGAAGAAGGCACCGGTGATGATCCCCAGCGTATCGCCGACGGCGCGGCTTGGATTGAATGCAAGGCTCTGCACCACCAGCGCCGTGCCGCCCGAAAGGCATACGAGGAGCCCGACAAGCGTGGCGCGGTTGACCCTTTGCCGCAGCAGCAGCCAGCCGAAGATAACGACCCATAGCGGCGCCATCGTCGCAAAGAAGGTCGCGTTGGCGATGGTGGTCCGCAAGATGGCGAGATGCCAGAAGAACAGGTCTCCCGTAAAGGCGAGACCGGCAAGGATGGTCGCCAGCGTGAAGCTCGCGCGGGGCGCGTCGGCCCCTGCCGCCTCAGCATATCGCATCCATACCCAAAGGATAGGCAGGGCGAGAAAGACACGCCAGAATGCGCTGGCGAAGGGGCCGACATCGGCCAGGCGCACAAGGCTGGGGGAGATGCTCATCGCCAGCGCCGCGAGAACCATCGCCACCAGACCGACAACCAGACCCTTCGAGCCATCGGATGCGGAGGCTACGCCGATGGCGGCAACGTCTTTCGCCGCCATGGTTTCGCCAAGGGCCGGGGACCGGATATCGTATTCGGGCGCAGACATTCCTGTACCTTTTTTGGAGTCAGATGGTTTGTGGCGCAAATCTATTGCATAAGAAGCGAGGATTTGGCTCCATTTAGGCAGCATTCGTGCAATTTTGTTTCATTTTTGATGACGGGATGTTTTGAAATGCCCAACCTCGACGGTTTCGATCTGGAGATCCTCGATATTCTTCAGAAGGACAACACCGTCCCGCAGCGATCGATCGGCGAGCACGTCCACCTGTCGGCACCCGCGGTGCAGCGGCGCATCAAGCGCATGCAGGCGAGCGGCGTCATACAGGCGAATATCGCGGTCGTCGATCCGGCGGCAGTGGCATTGCCGATCACCATCATCGTCGAAGTCCAGATCGCCAACGAACGCTACGATCTTATCAATGCGATCAAGCGCAGCTTCCTTGACGCACCCGAAGTTCAACAATGTTACCAGGTCACCGGCGAGGCCGATTTCGTTCTCGTCGTCGTCGTGGCCAGCATGTCCGACTATGAAGTCCTGACGCGCCGCCTTTTCTACGACAATCCGAATGTGACGAAGTTCAAATCGCTCGTCACCATGGACCGGGTGAAGATCGGTCTTACGCTACCCTTGGCACGAGACTAGCAATTCCAGGAAAAGTGCGTAGCGGTTTTCCGTCCGGAATTGCGTAAAAACAATAGCATAGAGCGGTCAGGGATTCCGTGAACCGCGTAACCGCTCTAGCCGGCGGCTCATCCCGGCCGCTTCGGCCAGTTGGTAACACCGCCGGTCCAGTCCTCGAAAGCCTTGGAGAGCCGCAGGACCAGCATGTCGTCGAAGCGCGGGCCAACGATCTGCAGGCCGATCGGCATGCCGGAGCGGGAGAAGCCGCAATTAATCGAGGAGGCCGGCTGCTCCGACATGTTCCAGGGAACGGTGAAGGCGATGTGCTCGAACGGCAGGGCCGGGTCGTTGGTGGGCGAGGCCCATTCCGCCGGATAGGAGACGATCGGATTGGTCGGCGAAAGCACGGCGTCTACCTCGGTGAAAAGCCTGCCGCAGCTCTTGCGCATCTCGATCGTCTGGTTGAAGCCGCGCACTGCCTCGACGCCGCTGACATCGGCGCCGCCCTTGGCCCATATATGGATATAGGGCAGGATCATGTTGCGGCGTTCCTCGCTGAGACCCATGATGTCGCCCCAGAAGCGCGCGCGCCAGAAGACGTCGAGCCCATCCAGCATCTGCCGTGTCAGCACCGGCGCAACGTCGATGATGATGGCACCGGCTTCCTCGAAGCGTCTGGCGGCTGATATAACGGCATCGCGCACCTCGTCATCGACAGGCAGCCCGCAGCCGCCATCCAGCATCAGGCCGATCTTCATTCCCCTGACGTCGATGTCGAGGTCCAGCCAGTCGATCTCGCTCGGCGGCAGGCTGGTGCCGTCGCGCCAGTCCGGCCGCGACAGCGTCGCCATGGAGAAGGCCGCATCCTCGACGGTTCGGGTCATCGGCCCGGCGCAGCGCCCGACATAATAGGGATCGACGGGAATGCGGCCATGGCTCGGCTTGAAGCCGAAGATGCCGGTCCAGCCGGCCGGCAGGCGCACGGAACCGCCGATATCCGTACCGATATGCAGCGGTCCGTAGCCAGCGGCCGCGGCTGCCGAAGCTCCGGCGCTGGAGCCGCCGGGATTTTGTGAGGGATCCCATGGATTGCGGCTGAGTTTGTGGAAGCTCGAAAGGCCGGAGGAAAGCATGCCATAGTCGGGGCAGGTGGTCTTGGCAAAGATCACCGCGCCGTCCTCGCGCATGCGGGCGGCGATCGGCGCGTCCTCGGCTGCCGGAACGAGCTCGACGGCGGCCGTGCCGAGCGGCACCGGCTGGCCCTTGGTGGCGATCAGTTCCTTCAAGGTCACCGGGATGCCGTCCAGCGGCCCAAGCGGCGCGCCCTTTGCCCAGCGTGCGCTGGAGGCGGCTGCTTGCCTGCGTGCATCCTCGGGATCATAGGCATAGAGAGCCGATATCGTCGGCTCCCACGCATCGATATGCCGTTCGAGCGCCAGCCAGTATTCGCTGGGCGATAGGCTCTTGTCGGCAAATTTGCGCTTGAGGTCTCGGATGGAAAGATCGGTCGGTTCGGTCATGGTCTATTCTCTTCGTGTCTGAAATCAGCGTGCCGCCTCGCGGGGGTCGAGAAGGTCGCGCAGGCCGTCGCCGAGCAGGTTGAAGCCGAGGACGGAGAGTGCGATGGCAAGGCCTGGCAGGAGGGCGAGCCACGGCGCGGCATGGAAATAGGTCTGGGCATCGGCGAGCATCCTGCCCCAGGTCGGCTCCGGTGGCGGCACGCTTAAGCCCAGGAAGGCAAGCCCGGCTTCGGTCAGGATCGCGAGGCCAAGCTGGATCGTCGCCTGCACGATGATGCCGCTCATGATATTCGGCAGCACGTGACGCACGGTGATCGAAAGCTGTGTATTGCCGATCGCGCGCGCCGCCAGCACATAGTCGCGGCTCCAGGCCTGCAGAGCAGAGCCAAGCGCCACGCGGGCAAACACCGGCACCATGAAGACGGCAATGGCCAGAATTGCGGTTGTCCGCCCCGTTCCCAAAAAGGCGCCGAGGATCATGGCCGAGAGGATGGGCGGCAGCGCGAAGATCACATCGCAGGCCCGCATGATCAGCGCCTCGAAAATACCGCGCCGCGCAGCCGCCGTGATGCCGATGATCGTCCCGAGCGTGCCGCCGATCGCAACGGCCGAGACCGAGATCGACAGCGAATTCCAGCAGCCGGCCATCAGCATGGACAATACGTCGTGGCCGAGCTGATCCGTGCCGAGAAGCCCAAAGCCGAAAGGCGGCTGCAGCTTGTGGGTGATCTGCATCTTCGCCGGCGGCACCGGCGTCCAGAACAGCGAGAGAATGGCGATGCCGACAAGCGCAAGGATGATGATCGCCCCGAGGATCAGGTTGGCGCGGCGCAGCCCGCGAAAGCGGGAACGGAGGGGGCGGGCGACGGTCGCGCTGTCGGTGACGCTCATCGTGCACCTCCAGCCCGAAGCCGGGGATCGATGACGAGATAAGAGAGATCCACCAGGAAGTTCACGACGATGACGAGGCCGGCAAAGAACAGCACGACATCCTGAAGCACGATGATGTCACGCTGGCTGAGCGCCTGATAGGCGAGCCGGCCGAGGCCGGGCAGGGTGAAGACATTTTCGATCAGCACGGCTCCGGCGACGAGAAAGGTGAATTGCAGGCCGAGAATGGTGAGCACCGGCACCAGCGCATTCGGCACCACATGTCCCCAGAGCACGCGGTTGCGCGACAGGCCCTTGGCAAGCGCCGTGCGGGCGAAATCCTCATGCAGTGTGTCGAGCACGGCCGAACGGGTGACCCGGGTCAGCACCGCCGCCTGCGGCAGGGCAAGGGCGACAGCCGGCAGCACCAGCGATTTCATCGCTGGCCAGAGCCCATTGCCCCAGCCGGGAAAGCCGCCGGCCGGCATCCAGCCGAGCGAGGTGGCAAACAGCAGCACCAGCAGCAGCCCCACCCAGAAACCCGGCACGGCAATGCCCATCTGCGAAAACAGCGCGGCGAGGATGTCGAAGAAGCCGCCGCGCCTGGCGGCAGCCGCAACGCCGAGGGGAACGGCGATGAGGACCGAAAGCACGACGGCAAGGGCGGCAAGCGGCAGCGTGACGGCCAGCCGTTCGGCAATCAGGCCGGCGACCGGCACGCCGTAGGTATAGGATTTGCCGAGATCACCCGTCAGCGCACCGGCAAGCCATTGGCCGTAGCGGACGATCAGCGGCTGGTCGAGGCCCATATCGTGCCTCAGCGCTGCAAGTGTCTCCGGTGTCGCGGATGTGCCGAGCGTGATCGCAGCGGGATCGCCCGGCAGCAGCGCCATGACCGCGAAGACCAGCAGCGAAACGGCGATCAGCGTCAGCAGGAGCCCGAAAATCCTACGGATGAGGAGTGCGATCATAGCATGTCCATGGCCGATCATGCCCGGCATCGAAATGGTTGGCGGCGGGCGAAACGATTCGCCCGTCCGCGCCTGCAGGCGAAAGAGGTCAGTCTTCCCAGGAAACGTTGGTAAGGACGTTCGAGGGAATAGGCTCGCTTTCCCAGAGGCCCTTCAGCTTCTTGTCCCAGACGCCGAGCTTCGGCATGACGAAGAGGAAGAGTGCGGGCACATCCTCGGCGAGAATGGTCTGCGCCTCCCCGTAAAGCTTGTTCTGCTCGACCGGGTCGGCAGTGAGCTGGATCTTCTTCATCAGCTCGTTGAAATCAGGGTTCTTGTAGTTGAAGTAATAAGGGTCGCGCGAATAGATATCGATATCAAGCGGCTCGGCATGAGCGACGATGGTCATATCGTAGTTGCGGCCGCTGAAGACGTCCTGCACCCATTTAGCCGGAAACTCGGTGGGCTCGATGTTCATCGTCACGCCGATATCGGCGAACATGGCCTGCATCACCTGGGCGCTGCGCGGCGCATAGGCCATCTGCGGTGTCTTGATGGTGAAGCTGAAGCCGTTTGGATAGCCGGCTTCGGCGAGCAGCGCCTTGGCCTTCGCCGTATCGTAGGGAAGCGTGCCCGTCAGGTCCTTGTAGCCGGGATCGTTCGGCGTGTAGTGGCTGCCGATCGCCGTGCCGAAACCGGACCAGGCGCCCTCGATGATCGTCTTGCGGTCGAGCGCCATCATCAGCGCCTGGCGCACGCGCTTGTCGTCGAAGGGCTTGCGCGTATTGTTCATACCGGCCACGACCTTCAGCTCGGTATTGCCGATCTTGGTCATCAGCCTGGGGTCGCCGTCGAAGGAGCTCATCAGCTCGGGTGCGGCGAATTCCGGAAAGGCGTCGACATCGCCGGCTTTCAGGGCCGCAGCTTCGGCCTGCGGGTCGGAAATGAAGCGGAAGGTGACCTTCTCGAGCTTCACGTCGACGGATTTGTTCCAGTAATCAGGGCTCTTGGTGAGTTCGACATGGTCACCCTTCGCCCAAGAGGAAAACTTGAACGGGCCGGTGCCGACGGGCGTCGTCTTGTCGTTGGCGGAGGATTTCGGTCCGACCATGACCGCAGAGGGCCAGCCGAGCCAGTAGAGCAGGCTGCCGGTCGGCGAGGAAAGATGCAGGACCAGCGTTTGCGGATCCGGCGTATCGATCGAGGCGATGGTCGCGAAGAAGCGCTTCTGCGGATTGACGGAATCCTTGCCGCGGGCGCGATCGAGCGCGAATTTCGCCGCTGCCGAATCGAAGGCCTCGCCATCATGGAATTTGACGCCGCTCTGCAGCTTGAACGTATAGGTCAGGCCATCGGCAGATATTTCCCAGCTCTTTGCGAGCTGCGGCACGATCTTGCCGCTTTCGTCGATGGCAACGAGCCCCTCGAAGATATTCTGCCAGGTGACCTGACCGATCGCGACGGGTGCTGCGATCGTCGGATCGAGCCCGGTCGGCTCGACGCTCATGCCGAGATTGAGCGTCGTCTTGGCAGCTTCCGCTGGCGTTAGACCAAGCATCAAAAGACCGGCGGAAAGCGCCGCACCGCAGGCGAGGCGGCGCGCAAAATCGCCGAGGCTCGGGCGTAAAAACGTGGTCATTTCAGTTCCCTTGCTTTTGTCCGCAAGTCCGGCTTCCCTTCCGGCATACGGTCTTTTCAAGATAGTGTCATCTCGCGGGCGTACACTCAATTCTGAAAATGTGTGCTCAGTGTAGCCGATATCGCTACACTGAATTCCGTCATCTACAGTATTTCGATCAATCCTGCCTCTCCTTGGCGGTCAGTTGCTGGCGCATGAAGCGCTCGATGAAATCAAGCAGCTTGCCGGCGGCAAAGGAAAGCTGGCGGTCGGGAGCGACGCACAGGTCGATCGGTGTCCTCACTCCCTTACCATCAGCGACCGGCAAGGCGATAAGCTGGCCCGCCGCGATCTCTCGCTGCACCGTCAGCGCCGGCAGCATGGTGATCGCAGCGCCACGCAGCACCAGCTCCTTCTGCATTTCCAGCGATCCAGTCTCGAATACCGGATCGAGCGTCAGCCCCTCACGCTCGAACAGGGCGTCGAAGGCTTGCCTCGCACCGAAGGAGCGGTCGGGCACGGCAAGCGCTTGCGCGGCGATTTCGGCCACAGTGATCTCCTTGCTACCCGCGAGCGGATGCGAGGCCGCGAGGATCACGTCGTAAATCAGCTCGGAGCGCAGGCGCACTTTGGTTCCCGAAAGCGGCGGCGCAAACAGCGTCACCGCCATATCGGCCTCGGCACTGTTGACGGCTTCGATGGCGCCGCGAGCGCTGGTGATGGTCACCTCGAAGCGAAGCCTCGGATAGCGCAGGCTGAATTCGGCAAGCGCGGGAGCGAGGATATTGGCGACCGCAGCACCATTGGCATAGATGCTGACGCGGCCGCGCTGGAGGCCCTTCAGGTCTTCGATCAACTGATGCACATGCTCGAGTTCGCGCAGCGTCCGGCCGGCGCGTGCGGCCAGCAATTCGCCGGCGGCCGTCAGCTTGACGCCACGGGCGCTGCGCTCCACCAGCTGCGTGCCGAAGTGATATTCGAGATTCTCGATCTGCCGGCTGATGGCCGTCGGCGCCACATTCAGGTTTTCGGCCGCCTGGCGCATCGAACTGGTGCGCACCAGCTCGTCGAAATAGATCAGCGCCCGGATCTGCATGCGCGAAACCTCCGGCTAGGCGACAGGCTTGGCGAAGCGATCCCGCCACGCGGGCTGCGTGCCGTCGATCGGCAGCGCCGTCGCCTCGTAAACGCCGCGGGCGATCGCGCGAGCCATGACGATGGCTGCGAGGTGGCAGAGCTCCATGAAGCTCGGCATGTCGTCGCGATCATGCTTGCCGGTGGAGGCCGCAAATATCGTATCACCGTCCAGCGGCAGATGCGTCGGCAACAGGGCGCGGGCAAAGCCGTCATGGCCTAAGATCGACAGGCGATGTGCCTCCGCCTTGGTCAGCCGTGCATCGGTAACGATGGCGCCGATCGTCGTGGCGGTGACATTGGTGCCCTTCAGCCGCAAGCGTGTATCAATGGTTTTCGGCATGCCGAGCCCGCCGAATTCGCCATTCTCCTCGAAAGGAGCGGCCCAGAAATGTGGGCCGTCGCCGATGGTGGCGGAGCCAAGCGCGTTGACGGCGACGATGGCGGCGATCCGGTATCCCTTGCTGCTGACGGCGCTGGCCGAACCGAGCCCGCCCTTGACCGTAGCCGTCGTGGCACCTGTGCCGGCGCCGACGCTGCCGAGTGCAAACGGCCCTTTGCCCGCAGCTTTGAAGGCGGCATAGCCCATATCGCGATAGGGCGAATGCAGGCCCCAGTCCTTGTTGCCGCCATTGATGAGATCGAAAAGGATCGCCTGCGGCGCAAGTGGCACCCGCGCGTCGCCGACCTGCAGGCCACGGCCGATTTCGCGAAGACCCGCCTGAACACCGCCGGCCGCATCGAGCCCGAAGGCGGAACCGCCTGAAAGAACGAGGCCATCCACCACCCCGACGGTCATGGCCGGATCCAGCAGCGCGGTATCGCGTCCGCCCGGCGCGCCGCCGAGCACTGTGCAGGAGGCCACGGCCGGTTCGTCGAAGATGATGGCGGTGACGCCGGAGCCGAGCGCAAGATCGGTGGAATGACCGACGGCGACGCCTTCGATATCGGTCAGGAGATTGAGAAGAGCAGCCAATGAAAAATCCTTCGCCTTTTGCAGCGCGAGGCTGTCATGGCGATAGGACCGTAAAGAGGATGAAAAGACAAGATGGGTTTGTTGGAGCGTCGGGGCCGACCCTCGTGGTTCCAGGGGCCTTCGGGCCACCTCACCATGAGGGCGGAGTGGCCTCGCGTGGAATGCAATAAAACCTGATTTCGAAGGCGAAAGCAGGATAGGTCCGGTTGATTCTATTGGAAAGATCAGCCCTCACCCTGAGGTGAGAGCGTAGCGACCCTCGAAGGGCGAGGGCGGGTGATTGGAATGTAAAAGTAGCGGCAAGGCCGATCCATCAAACGTGGATCGGCTTTGCCTGTTGGCGAGAAAGGAGATCGCGGATCGCGAGCTTCACTTCGTCTGCATTTCTGAAATGCTGCTCGTCCAGATCATGGACGTGATATTTCACAGCAATGAACTTGAGCCGATCCTGATCGGGAACGACGATGCCGACCGGAACGCCGGCGTATTCGATAACTTGCTTCTTCATAAATATACTCCCTCCGCACCGCTATCGGCGCAGACATGGCGAATTGACTGTTTGAATCCGGTAAGGGGACGAACGTCACATTCGACAGCGCGGGCTGGAGAGCGCGCCCGAGCGGTCATGGCCAAGCACGGACCGCCCAAGGATCGAAGCGATGGCTTTAACTTTCAGCATGTCACGTCCCTAGTTGGTGTTGTACTTGTTAAGGCTCCGATTCCAGAGCCGGTGATCCGATGTGCTATTGTCTACAATCTTAGTAGATAATAGCAAATACATCTCCAGAAACATATTCCGAAAGATGTCAAAATGTCGACGATCGGGGAAATATAATTCCGTACCTGGCTAATTGCGGGGTAGGTTGTGTCAACCTCCGCGCAACTTTCCGTAGTGGAACGGTATTGCCGATCACCGACAGACAAGTAGGAATGAACGAGAGATTCGGCAATGCCCCGGCGGCATTAAAATTCACCCGCCGCTAAATTACCCTAATGGTTAATGGCGCTGTTGGACGGATCAAAATCCGTCTCCAAGTACCTTTTCCAGCGCCTTCACGAAAAAATCGGCACTCTCGGCGGAAAGGCAGAGCGGCGGCTTGATCTTCAACACGTTCAGGTGATCGCCGGTCGGCTGCATGACGACCCCGAGATCGAGCAGGCGCTCGCAGATCGCGGCCGTCTCCTCGGTGGCGGGCGTCAGCGCTTCACGGTCGCGGACGAACTCCACGCCGAGGTAGAGGCCCATGCCGTGCACCGCGCCGATCAGGGGAAAGCGCTCCATGAGCGCGATCAGCCCCGCCTTCAGACGATCGCCGATGAGCTGGGCGTTTTCCTGCAGGTTTTCGTCCCTCAGAATGTCGAGAACCGTAAGCCCGACGATGGAGCTTACCGGGCTGCCGCCGGCAGACGAGAAGAAATAGCCTTCCTTTTTGAGCGATTCGGCAATCTCGCGGCGCGTGATGACAGCGCCGAGCGGATGGCCGTTGCCCATGCCCTTGGCGATGGTGATGATATCGGGCACGACGCCCTGGCTCTCGAAGCCCCAGAAGTGCGCGCCGAGCCGACCATAGCCCACTTGCACCTCATCGGCGATGCAGAGGCCGCCGCGTTGCCGCACGGCATCATAGACGCCGGCAAGATAGCCATGGGGCAGGGTGATGCCGCCGGCATTGCCGTAGACCGCCTCCGCGATGAAGCCCGCAAGGCCGTCGCCCTTTTGGTCGATGGCCTGCAATTTTGCGGCGACGTCGTCGAGATAATCGGGGCCCGAGTCAGGGCCCCGGAATGGGCCGCGATAGGTATTGGGGGAAATGACGGGATGGACCCAGTCGGGCCGCGTCGTCAGCGCCTGCGGATTGTCGGCAATCGAGGTGGAGACGGCGTCACTCGCGACTGTCCAGCCATGATAGGCCTCCAGCAGGCAAAGCATGTTTCTCTTGCCGGTATGCGCCCAGGCGAGGCGAATGGCCAAATCGTTGGCTTCGGAGCCGCTGTTGACGAGGAAGACGCTGTCGAGCCCCTCCGGCGCCAGCGTCGCCAGCCGCTCGGAAAATTCCGCGACGGCGGCATAATGGAAGCGGGAGTTGGTGTTGAGCCGGGACCATTGCTGCGCGATGGCCGCCGTCAGTCGCGGATGGGCGTGGCCGAGCGTGGTGACGTTGTTGACCATGTCGAGATAGCAGCGGCCCTGCATGTCGAACAGGAATTCGCGCCAGCCGCGTTCGATCTGCGGCGGGATCTCGTAATAATGTTTCTGCGGCTCGGCGAAATGCGCATTGCGCAAGGAAAGCAGTGAGGAGGAATCCGGCCGTGGCGCTTCGCAGGCGGCATTGAGCAGAGCGGCGGGCGAGGGGCAGACGGCAGACCATCCATCAGCCTGATCCGCTGCAGCAAAGAGCGGCGGCTCCAGTGTCGGCACACGGCAGAACTGCACGCGCAATCCGCCGATCGCCGATCCCTCGCTGCCGATCGTGCCCAGGGTCGCGCCCCGTTCGATGGCCGCGCCGTCTTCGAGTGCGGTGTCGACACCATCGAGATGCAGGCTGATCTCTTCGCCGACAAGGACAAGATGTTGCCCTTGACGCTGCAGAAGCCCGGGGAAGGGCGCCGCAACCGTCGCGCCGGCCGGCAGGCAGATGTCACTGTGCAGAGCGAAATTCCGTGGCGGCGCCATGCTGAGCGGAGCCGCGAGTGACAGGCGGAACTCGCCGTAGCGCGTTGCCGCCGCGCCGGAGGCAATCGCCGCCTGGGCAAGCAGCCGCCAGTCCATGTCAGGCTTTTGCCAGTTGCCATCGATAAAATCCGGCCCGGTGACGGAAAGATCGACAGCGACGATCTCTCGCGGATCGATATCCGGCAGCAGCGCCGACCAGCCTTCGGTCGCGATCGGGGTGACATCGAAGCCGATCGTTCGCAGGATCGCGGCCTCCATCACATCCGGTTGCGCACCGGTCGCGACATCGAAAATCTCGCGTTCGAAATCGAGATTGCCGCGCACATAGTCGTTGTCGGGATCGATGGCGAGCTGCTGTTCGGTGCTTGCGGCCAGGATGACGGCGCGCGCGACGATCAGGGGCCATAGGGCCTTGGCCTCGGCCTCTTCCAGCGGATAGATCGCATGATAGGCCCTGACGGCCGGAAGGATTTGGAAGGGATTGCCATCAGCGTGATGCAGCAGCGAGGCGCAGGTGACGGCGAGATCGCCGACCAGCCAGCCCTGGATGATATCGCCGAAATCGATCACGCCATCCGGGACGAGCTGACCATGCGCATCAGGGTGGCTGACGACATTGTCGTCGGTGACATCGTGATGGACGGGCTGCACGCGCAGCGCGCTCGCGAGCGGCTGGATGCGCTTGACCGCCGCCACCATTGCCTTGGCGATGCGGTCGCGCGCCTCATGGTCCGTTATGGCCGACAGGAGCTGCACGGCGACCGGCCCGGCCCGGCGCAGGTCCCATTGCAGGTTCCGGTGAAGGCCGGGATGCTCGAAATCGGCGAGGTCGCGTGCGAGCCGGGCCGAAAGTGCTCCGAGACCGGCGGCGGCCGCCGGTGAGAGATGTTTGCGCCGCGTCAATGTCTGCCCGGGGAGAAAACCGAGCAGCCGGACGAGATAGTCCTGTTCGCGGATGGTGATGGTGAGAATGTCGCGACCGTTGAGTGATGGCACGACATCGGGTATGCGAGGTGCATCGGGCTTGCCGTGCAGGTGGCGGATGGCGGCGTTCTGCGCTTCGAGCTCGACCAGCTCGTATTCGGCCCGGCATATCTTCAGCACATAGGCGTTGTCGCCGGCATCGATGCGATAGTTTCGGTCCTGCTGGCTGCCGAGTTCGCTCAATGCTCCGCTGAGGCCGTAATGCGTCTGCAGGATCTCGGCTGCGTCTTCCGGCGTGATATCCGGTCTTTGCAGTTGCATACGGTTCACGAGCGCGGCGTCAGCCATGGCATCCCCCCGGACGGTTCATTTGCGTCGACACTAAACCATTCCATCCTAAAGAAAATCACCGAAAACAGATAGGGTGATCGAACATAAGTCGGAAGATAGGCTTCGCGCGGCTTCCGCCCAGATGTCGACCTCAGTCGAATAGCTGCAACCGGCCCGCGTCTCGCCGGACGATTTCCATCGCCTCGCTAAGGGTTTTCGCCTTTGGCACGACATCAATCGCGCTTCGGATTGCGGGCGTCACAGCTCGCGAGAAGGTGAATTGACAAGCCTTCAAATCAGCCAGGTTCCGGACGATCAACCCATTTGCGCCGAAATCCCATGACCACCGGAGAACCAGCATATGCCGAACACTACCGAGGCCTCGTCCGATACGCCAACACTCCGATATCGACCGTCGCAGCGAATCCTGCACTGGACTATGGCCATTGTGATCATCTCAGCTCTTGGCCTTGGCCTTTATTGCTCGTATCTCGTGCCGGGCTCCGCGCTTCGCCGCGGCCTTCTCGATGTGCATAAATCGCTCGGCATGACGGCGCTGGCGTTGATTGCAATCCGCCTGCCGCTCAGGTTTTCTTTCGGCGAGCCCGCATATCGGCAGCCGCTCGACGCCCTCAACCACTATGCGGCGCGGGGCGTGCATATCCTGCTTTATGGGCTGATGATCCTCATGCCGCTCGCAGGCTACACGACCTCCGCGGCCGGCGGTCACGACCTGCCGTGGTTCGGGCTTTTCCAGTGGCCTAATCTCCTGCCGCTCGACAAGCCGCTGGAGAGAATGGCCGCCGAAATCCATGAATACGGCGCCTATTGCCTATATGCGATCGTCAGCTTGCATGTCGTGGCAGCCCTCTGGCACCACCTCTTCCGAAAGGATGAGGTGCTGCGGCGGATGCTGTAATCGGGAAAGGCCGTGGATCGAACGATCGGGGCTCACCCCATCCGTTCGGATGCATAGCTTCCCGGGCTTGCCGGGAAGACGATGGTGCGGTTGCCGTTGAGGAAGGTGCGGTAGTGGATATGCGCATGGATGGCGCGGGCCAGCACCTGGCTCTCGACGTCGCGGCCGATCGAGACGTAATCGTCGGCCGACTGCGCATGCGTGATGCGGGCCGTGTCCTGCTCGATGATCGGGCCTTCGTCGAGATCGGCCGTCACGTAATGCGCCGTCGCCCCGATCAGCTTCACGCCGCGCTCATAGGCCTGCTTGTAGGGGTTCGCCCCCTTGAAGGACGGCAGGAAGGAATGATGGATGTTGATGATGCGGCCAGACATCTTCTGGCACATGGAATCCGACAGGATCTGCATGTAGCGGGCCAGCACGATCAGTTCGGTGCCGGTCTGCTCGACCACCTCCATGATCCGTGCTTCCGCCTGCGGCTTGTTGGCCTTCGTCACCGGAATATGGTGGAAGGGGATGTCGTGGTTGACCACGACTTTCTGGTAATCGAAATGGTTGGAGACGACGCCGACGATGTCGATCGGCAGCGCGCCGATCTTCCAGCGATAGAGCAGGTCGTTGAGACAATGGCCGAAGCGCGAGACCATCAAGAGCACCTTCATGCGCTTCTTGCCATCATGGATCTCGGCCTCCATCTCGAACTTGGCGGCGACCGGCTTGAAGCCTTCGACCAGCGCCTCCAGGCCGACCCCTTGCTCGGAGATGAAGGAGACGCGCATGAAGAACTTGCCGGTGTCGAGATCGTCGAACTGGCTGGAATCGACGATGTTGCAGCCCTGGTCGGCCAGATAATTGGCGATCGCCGCAACGATCCCGCGCGTCGACTTGCACGATACAGTCAGTACATAGTTCTTCATGTCTCTTCCCTCGTAGAACGGCTCATCGTCGCCGCTCGCTTATCGCAATCAGCACTCAGGGAAAAGCTCCCCGATCCGAACGTGGGACAAAGCTTATGACAGGCGGCGGAAAACTCCGTTCCCATTGCGCCTTTAAGCCGCGTATCCCCGTCGTCTTGAGAGCAGACGCCAAAAAATCTGATAGGAGGCGGTCAAGCGGCGACCGCGCGCTTCCTCTTCCATTTCCGCCAGCGGCTGGGTGTCGTCAGCTCATGAATGATGGCGCCGCCAATTGCCGAGCAGATGATGCAGCTGACGATGAAGACCGGAGGACTTGTCAGAATCTGGATGTTCAGATGGACGCAAATGATACGTAGAAATGCGAGCGTGAAGGCGTGGGTGAGATAGATGCTATAGGAGGCATCGCCGAGATAGTTCAGCGTCGCGATGACCGGAAGCTTCGAAAAGTCGATCGACACGGCCGAATACAGGATGACGATCGCCGGGATGCCCCACGTATAGGCGCGGGTGCTGGCGTCGCAAAGTGCCTCGTTGATCAGCAGAAAGGAGAATCCCACCACCAGCGCCGGCCAGGCAACCGCCTGCGGCAGCAGGATCTTGTCGAGATAGAGCTTGGCGAGAACCACGCCTGCCAGGAATTCGTAGATGATCGGGTCGCTGTAGAATTTGGCCGCCGTCATGCCGCCCGGCATGAAGCGGCAGACGAGAATGATCGTCGTCATCGTCGCAAAGAGTGCCGCAATGCGATATTTTTCGCGCACGAGCAGCAGCAAGCCGAACACGAAATAGAAGAACATTTCGTAATTGAGCGTCCAGCCCGGAACGACCACCGGGACCGCCATCGTCGGATCGGCGGGATTTTTCCAGGGAAGGAAAAAGAGCGAGGCAATCAGATGCGGAAGATCGAAGACCGTCGACTTCAATAATGTCGGAGCGAGAAGTGCCACGCTCGCTGCGAACAAGGTCGCCAGCCAGTAGAGCGGCACGATGCGCTGGATGCGGCGTCGGTAGAAATCCAGCGGACGTATTTCACGCCCGGCAGTGGTGAGCCACATGACGAAGCCGCTGAGCACGAAGAAAATGTCGACGCCGGTTTCGCCGGAAAGGTAGAAATCCGTCTGGAAGTCGGGCTGGACCTTCGACACCTGTAGTATCGAATGAAAATAGACGACCATCAGCGCGGCGATGGCACGCAGATACTGCAACTGAACAAGCATCTCGATCCTCACGCGGCCGTTGCCGACGTGAATGGTCGTCAGCCCGGCACTCTACTTTCATTTAGGTTTTCCGACTGCACCCGAACGGCGCGCGGGTTGTCGGAAACACGCATGTAACCGACGAGCAGCCAGAGCAGCCCGGCGATCTTGATGGAAAAGATCGCCGTACCGCCGATCATCATATTCAGAAAAATGAAAAGAGAGAGTGAATGCGCACAGCGTCTTTGCGCCGCCGTCCTTCCGGCCGGATAGAGGCAGACGAAGAGCCAGAAGACGATGAGGCCGAAAATCGTCGATCCGTAGATGAGATAGACATAGCCGCTGTCGGCAAATTCGCCGATACGCGAGATCGACAGGCCGAGCATTGCCTGGATGTCGAGGTCCAGCATCTTCTTGATCGTGACCCCGATGCGCCCGGTGAAATTGTCGCCAACCTCGTCCGGCTTCATGAAATGCACGAAGAAGCCGATGAGGATAATGACCGGCATCAGCGTCAGATTGAATGCCTTCGGGATTTTCGGAAACAGAAAATAGCCTCCGATGCTGACGCAGGAAAAAATCAGCATCGTGCGGGTGTCATTGGTGAGCAGGATCAAAAGCACAGTCGAGATGCACAGCGCCTTTTCAAGAAGGGCGAGCTTCGGCCAGAAGGAGAGCAGGTAGATGACGATGACGCCGCAGAAATTGGCGAGCGACACCTGTTCCAGGAAGATCGATGACGAGCGGTGATCGATGAGGCCGAAGGAGAAGCGCCCCTGGAAGCCGAGGGCATTGGCGAAAAGGCCGGTCGAGTTGAAGCTCACCTGCTTGATGCCGCGCGTATTCTCGAAATATTCGCCGGGATGGAACAGGCTGACATAAAAGGGCGTGCTGACGATTTCGCAGACGAGAAACAACAGCACTGCTATGCAGGCGATCCGGAAAGCGAGCTTCACCGTTCTCTCGCTCGCCCAGCTGCCGATGCCGGCAAAGGCGAAGATGATCAGAATGTTGCGGAACTGGTCGATGAAGGTCAGGCGGTTGAAGACGATGATGTAGATCGTGATGACCAGCGCGAAGCCGAGAAACAGGACGATCGGCAGGTCTTCCTCGTAAATCCCCTTCTTCAGGATGAAAGCCACGCTGGAGATCATCATCAGACCCTCGCACAGCACGACGTGCGAGATCGAGAGCGGCATGATGTTGTGGTTGATATAGGCGAGGATGCAGTTGTAGAGCACCGAAAACAGCGTGATCGCCAGGATCGGATAATCGATACGCTGTTTGTCTGTGAGGCTTCTCATCTGTCGTCCACGACTGCCGCATGCTTTGGCTGTCACAACGATAGCAGTCCCGTGATTCGTGACAAAGCGCTAACCGCTGGAGCAATTCCGGGAAAAGCGCGTAGCGGTTTTCCGTCCGGATGTGCTGGAAAACAAGGAACTGGAGCGGCTCAGACTTTCAGTGAAAAGCCGAACCACCTTGCTCCGGTCGCGGAAGTTCAGCCGATCAGCCGGCCGGCTTGACGGCTGTGCAGCCAGGCGCCAAGGGTGTTTTCTTGCCGACTGCCGCCGTGATCGTCTTCATTTGCGGCCGGTCCTTGCCGTTGCGTGGCTGCACGTTCATCGGCTCCTCTGGCGGCCACCATTCGCCCGCTGCCCAATAGCTCCAGCCGAGCCAAACATCGCTATTGTCGGCCATGATGCCGAAAACGGCCTTCAACCCGTCGAGGCAAGGCTGTGTGCCGGGCACGCCGAATTCGCCAAGAAAGCCGCGCTTGCCGTTGTTGCGTAGCCAGTCCGTGACATCGAGCAATCCCTGTCGCGCGCTGTCGCTGCCATCGCATGCCGGATGCGTCCCGGAACTGTCTGCATCGAGATACTGATGGAATTCGAAGGCGTAGAAATCGAGCGGATCTTTGACCCCAAGCATGACGGTGCCGTTGGCGCCGCCGCCCAGCACGTCGGTAGACCAGCTATGCGCCCCCGTCCAGTTCGTGCCGGGTACGAGAATGAGGTTGCGTGCCCCAACCGTGCGGATGCTGCGAATGGCCGTATTGGCCGCCTCCAGCCAGTCGGGCGCCCTGATGTCGTGCGGCTCGTTCATCAGTCCGAAGATGACGCCCTTGCGATTGGCGAATTCGATGGCGAGTCGTGCCCAGAAATCGCCGAAGGCAAGATCCGTTGCCGGTGCTTGCGTTACCTGGGTCTTGTCGTAGTAGCCGAAATTGTGTGGGTCGAGAACCACGGCCATGTCGTGCTTCTGGATGAGGTCGACGGCCTCCTTCAAGCGCTGCATTTCCGCTCTGTCGAAAGGCTGGCCGAGCACAGGCTGCAGCCGCTCCCAGCGGAAAGGCAGGCGCACGACGTTCATGCCCTTGCTCGCGAAATAACCGACCGTCTCCTCGGATGGGTAGGTGTAGTTGACATTGGCCACGCCGTCGCGCTCGCCGTACTCCGCGCCGGAAAGATTGACACCCCGATAGCAGAGCTGCGTCGCGGCAAAACCGCTGTCTGCCTGCACCGCTGCGGCCAGCATGACCGTCCCGGCCAGCAGGCGGCGCAGAAATTCCGTCATCGATCCCGTCATTGCACGTTCCTGTTGTCCACGAGAATACGTCGCTCTCATAAGGGCTACGGTATTGAATAATGATGAAGGGGCGGACCGAACCGGCGCCTGCATGGCGACTTCCTGGGAGTGTCCTTAATGTTCCGTTAGCCAAACATTTCTAAACTCTCGGCATCTGCTGCGTGGAATCGGCCTGCGGAGCATTGAAAGTCTGACATGAGCTCAATGGAACAAAGCAGGAGAGCGAACCGACTTGCGGGTTGGCGCGGTACGCAGCCGTCTGACGCGCAGCGCGACGGTCTGCGTCTGCGCAGTCCGGTATTGCGTCCGCGCGACTTCGTCGCCGAAGCAGAGGCCGACACATCATCGGAACCAGTCGATCAGGCCAGCAGCAACAACTCCGCGCCCAGGCAGATGCCGGACCGGCACGAGCTTCAAAAGGAAGCGACGCCGCCGCTAACTGTCGAGCCGTTGGCTGTCGCCGCCGCGCAGCTCACGGAACCGGCAACCGTTGCCGTACCGCCGGTCGCTCCGCAACCGGGGCCGATACCTGCGGCAGATACGCCATTGATCGATCTGCGCTCCGCCATTCGCTCGATCTGGGCAAAGAAGTTTCTGGTTCTCGCCTTGGCGGTGGTCTGCGCCGTGCTGGGCGCTGCCGTTATTCCGCTCATCCCGCAGAAATTCTCGGCCGAGACCAGTCTTTATTTCGATCCTCGGCCCAACGGAGGCGCCGATTCCTCGCAGCAGGCGCCGACGGCTCCCGAACTGATCACGACGATGATCGACAGCCAGACGCAGATCCTGTCTTCGGGTAGGGTGTTGGGCCGCGTCGTAGACGCCTTGAAGCTCGATCAGGATCCGCAATTCGATGGCGGCGCCACCGGCGAGGCAGCGAAATACATAGCGACGGCAACCCTGTCGAAGGCAGTGCAGATCGCTCGCGAATCGAGCACCTATGTCGTAACAGCGAAGGTGACGACGCGCGATCCGCAGAAATCGGCAAAGATCGCCAACCAGCTCGTTTCCTCCTTCATCGAGGAAGAGAGCGGAGCTGCTGCGAAGAGCTTCAAGACAAGCAACAGCGCGCTGGACAGCAGGCTTGACGATCTGCGCCAGCAGGTGCTTTCAGCTGAAAAAGCGGTAGAGGCTTATCGCGCCGACAATGACATGGTTGCTGTCGAGGGCAATCTGATCTCCGACAAGCGCCTGACGGCGCTGAACGACATGCTGGTGACCGCCCAGCAGAGGACGATCGAGGCCAAGGCGCGGGCGGATGCGGCCGGCAAGCTGAGCTTCGAGGATGTCGTCGCCAACAACCCCAGCAACCCTGCCGGCGGCACGGCATCGACGGCGCTGAGCAGCCTGCGCCAACAATATGCGACGCTTGCCGCCAATGTCGGCAGCCTGCAGAGCCAGCTGGGTGCCCGCCATCCCCGCCTGCTCGCGGCGAAATCCGCGCTGGAAAGCCTCGCCGCGGAAATACGGAGCGAATTGCAGCGACAGATGACATCGGCGCGCGCCGACTATGAGCAGGCGCAGGGGACCGAGCAGGATATTGCCAAGGAGCTGGCGGTGCAGAAAGCATCGCAGGTCAATACGTCGGGCAAGCTCGTCGGTCTGAACGAATTGCAGCGCAAGGCCGCCGCTACCCGCGATCTCTACGAGTCGCTTCTCAAGCGATCCGGCCAGAGCAGCGATGCGCAGGACCTGTCGCAGAGCAATATTCGCGTGATTTCCGAGGCGGAACCGCCACTGACTGCGGATGGTCCGGCTCGGAAAGTGATGATGATAGCCGGATTGATCGCCGGCGCAATGTTCGGCGCAGGTCTTGGCATGACCTTCGCCATTCTCCTCGGCCTGTTCCGGCATCCCGTGATCCGCAGCTATCTGGCCAAGTGAACCTTATTGATCTTTTTCCGCCTTCCGCCTCTTCAATATCGGGGATGCAATTGTGCGCCGGCTGTTCTAGATGTAAATCGGCGCTGGGAATGATTGAATTTTACTAATGAAGGCATGATGCAATCATCATGCGTCATGTGGCTACATTGTGAGACGATCTATGCGAGAGAAGCGGTGCGCTGTTCCGATGACCGGCGCCAGGGGAAACTGACCAATGGTGCCCGCGGATAAGCTCGTTCTGCCGTTCCTGGCACTGCCGCGCTCCACCAAACGTGCGCTCGCGCTGTTGGTCGACGCCAGCCTTTGCGTGCTGACGGTTTGGTTTGCCTATTGTCTGCGCCTTGACGATTGGGTCATTCTGCAAGGCGTCGAATGGCTGCCGGCCATCGTCTCCCTCCTTGTTGCCATCCCCATCTTCATCGTCCTTGGTCTCTATCGCGCCATTTTCCGATATGCGGGCCTTTCGGCTTTCGTGACGGTTCTCAAGGCGGTGGCCATCTACGCGCTGGCCTTCATGACGATTTTTACCGCGATCAGCGTGCCGGGTGTGCCGCGCACGGTCGGCATCTTGCAGCCGCTGCTGCTGCTGATCGCGATTGGCCTGTCGCGCATGTGGACGCGCTATTGGCTCGGCAATGCCTATCAGCGGCTCTTGAACCGCAATCAGCTCGCAAAGGTGCTGATCTACGGCGCCGGCGCTTCGGGTCGCCAGCTCGCGGGCGCTCTTGCCAACAGCGCCGAGCTGAATGTCGTCGGCTATCTCGATGACGATCGCAACCTGCAGGGCAGCATCATGGGCGGCCTGCCGATCTATGATCCGACCGACCTGCCGGCGCTTGCGGTTACCAGCGAGATCAAGGGCGTGCTGCTGGCCTTGCCGAACGCGACGCGGCAACGCCGCAACGAAATTCTCGAAGATATGCGCAAGGCTCGCGTCACCGTGCGCACCATGCCGGATTTGACGGCGCTCGCGCAGGGCCGTGTCGCAGTCTCCGACCTGCGCGAACTCGATATCGAGGATCTGCTCGGCCGCAACGTGATTGTCCCCGACCGCGCGCTGATCGAGAAGAACATCCGAGGCAAGGTCGTCATGGTGACCGGTGCGGGCGGCTCGATCGGCAGCGAACTTTGCCGCCAGATCCTGAAGAACGGCCCATCCTCCCTGCTGCTGGTTGAGCAGAATGAATTCGGGCTCTACGCCATTCACGGTGAGCTTGAAAAATCGGCTGCATCCGCAGAACCCGCCGATGTCCGCATCATCCCCTTCCTCGCATCCGTCCGGGACGGCCAGCGCATCAGGCAGATCATGGAGGCATGGCGGCCGAAAACCGTCTATCACGCCGCCGCCTATAAGCACGTGCCGCTTGTCGAGTACAATCCCGCCGAAGGCATCCGCAACAACGTGCTGGGCACGTTGATCACGGCCCAGGCGGCGCGTGACTATGGCGTCGACGATTTCGTCCTCATCAGCACGGACAAGGCCGTCCGTCCCACCAACATCATGGGCGCGAGCAAGCGGCTGGCGGAGATGGTGCTGCAGGCGATGGACGCCGGTCGCAAACCCGGTGTCGCCAGCACCAATTTCTCCATGGTCCGCTTCGGCAACGTGCTTGGCTCATCCGGCTCGGTCGTGCCGCTGTTTCGTCAGCAGATCCGCGACGGCGGCCCGATCACGCTGACGCATCCCGACATCACCCGTTATTTCATGACCATTCCCGAGGCCTCGCAGCTGGTGATCCAGGCCGGTGCGATGTCGGGTGGCGGCGATGTCTTTCTGCTTGATATGGGCGAGCCGGTACGCATCGCCGATCTAGCCCGCCGCATGGTGGAATTGTCCGGTCTGACGGTTAGGGACGAGGATGAGCCCGATGGCGATATCGAGCTGGAGATCACCGGCTTGAGGCCCGGCGAAAAGCTTTTCGAAGAATTGCTGATCGGCGACAACCCGCAGCCGACGAGCCATCCGCGCATCATGCAGGCCAAGGAGGATTTTTTGGCCTGGCCGGAACTGTCGAAGCGACTTACGGCGCTGGAGGCGGCGCTGGATGAGAACGACATACCCCTGGCACGGACAATGCTGCAAAAGCTGGTGTCCGGTTATGCGCCGAGCAGTGAAGTTGTCGATCTGGTTTACCGCGAACGTGAAACGGACCTCGCCGTCGTTCAGCCGAATCTCGACAACGTCGCGCCGCTGTAGGGCAGTTCCAGGAAAAGTGCGCGGTGGTTTTCCGTCCGGAATTGCGCAACCGCTCCGACGTCAGCGTTCGCTGATGCTGACGCCCGTTTCCCGCTTGACCTTGATGGCATAGCGCCAGCGATGCAGCTGATCGCATGTGCGGAACCAGTGTGCGGTTGCCCGCAGCAGGAAATGTCGCTTCACGGCGCGATAGTGCACGCGCTTGCCGATCGTCGTATCTGAGCGGTACGGGCTGAAATCCGCAATATTTTCGAGCGTTGCAAATGTCTCGACGCCGGTGGACCAGCCGCGCTCAAGAGCGACGTCATACGGAAGGAGCATGGGCTTCAGCGTAATGAGCAGCTTCTTGGCGGCCTTTCGATTGACGATGTAGCAGGCGGCGGATCCTTGTGGGCCGTGCATGCAGCGTCCGACAATATCGTTTTCGGCGGTCTCCGAGATCGGTTTGAAGCCGACTAGGCGATGATTGACCAGCTTGACGAGGCGTGCGCCATTGACACACTCCATGGCGGCAATCGCACGCGGGATCAGCCTTTCGTTCAGCTCGACGTCATCCTCCATGATGATGGCCATCTTGTCGCCGCTGGCGACGAATTGCTGGAGGGCAAGCAGGTGGCTGCGATAACAGCCATATTCGCCGGGCAGCAGCTTGCGGCCGTTATGGTAGATGAACGATTTCTGATGAAAATCGGCGCGATCCCTCTCCGCGACCGTACGACCGTCGATAGCCGGAATTCGCGTGATATTCAGGTCGTAGTCCATGGCCTGCCCGCACAATCTCTCCCAGCGCTCACGCGAGCGATCGAGATTGATGACATAGATGCGAACTTGCTGCGCGCTCTCGGCAACAATGAAAGGATCGCCGGTCGGAGGAATACGACTAATCCGTTCGAGAATGACTGTTACTCCTACAAACAGAAATCGCGTTGGCGGGAAATGAAGAATGCAAGATCTATACTATATAACATGCTTATCACTTGTCGCAAATGCCTGATGCACGTGGATGTTGCATTTTGAGATAAAAGCATTTTGTTTGGTGTAACGTCTCGTGAACGGTTCCCTGCCGGGATGGATATTGCCCGCCGGACGCGATTTTGCGGACCTGCCCGTTGGCGCCCGGCATCCGCCTCACTATATCTGATTGACGCGGCGCACGGTCGTGGCGTCCGCATCGGTGAAGGACGATAGCAATTCATGTGGATCAGATCGAAAATCGTCATTGTTGCTCTGTTCCTCGCAGGCCTCATGCCCGCGACCGGCTTTGCCGACAACCCACTTCTCCCTAAGCCATATGTCCGCCCCGTCTACCCTTACAAGAACCTGCCTGGTGTAACTGAGCCCAAAATGGCGGCCGACGAGAAATTTCAATGCCGCACGACCACCTTATATCCGGATGACTTCATTAGGGGCTATTTCTACCGAGGCCTCCCGCGCCTGGGTTATGTTTGCGAGCAGGACGGCGTTACTTCCAGCAGCACCAGAAAGCCGAACTACCAGTATTGGCAATATAACGAGCCTGACAGATAACGCCATTGCCATGCCGAAATAAGCAGCAATGCGATGAAATGAGGCGCAGCATCTTCCGATAGGGCTGCGCATTTTTAGGCGGCCATCTGAAAATAAATTTCATGTTTTCGAGTAAATGCGCGAACGTCGTTGACGAATGCGAAAATTTGTCCCAATCTTACGAAAATAAATTACGTAGTGGGAACTGAAAAAGCATGCGAGTTGGAATCATTGGGCTGGGATTCCGCCTGGGATATCTGGGCTATGTCTTCAAGGCGATTGATGAAAGCTTCGAGATCGCCGGATATGTCGATCCGGAGCCGGCGGGTCTGCCGGGCTTGATCGAAAAGGGCATTTCCGCCGGAAAGGCCTATGCCACTCCGCAGGAGCTGATCGCCAACGAAAAGTTCGATCTGCTGATGATCGGTTCGCCGAACCATATGCACCTCGACCATATTCGCATCGGGCTTGAGGCCGGCCTCAAGATCTTCTGCGAAAAGCCGATCGTCACCACCATCAAGGACAGCATCGAGCTTGCCCGGCTGATGGCGAAATATGGCCATGAGAGGCTGATGGTCGGTCTCGTCCTGCGCTATTCGCCCATGTATCGCGATCTGCTGGTCGCGCAGGCCGAGGGAAAGCTTGGCCACGTCGTTTCCATCGAGGCGTCCGAACATATCGAGCCCTATCACGGCGCCTTCTTCATGCGCGACTGGCGCCGCTACGAGCATTATTCCGGCAGCTTCATGCTGGAGAAATGCTGCCACGACCTCGATCTCTATAATGGCGTGGTCGGCGCGCGCCCGGAGAGGGTCGCAAGCTTCGGCGGGCGCAAGAGCTTCATTCCGGAAAACGATCCGGCCAGGGAAGGCATCAACGACCTAGAGCTTTTCCATCGCAAGCCGAGCGGCTGGATGGGATCGGACAAGGTCTTCGACAGCGATGGCGACATCATCGATTACCAGGTGGCGATCGTCGAATACGCCAACGGCGTCGGCATGAACTTTCACACCAATCTCAACGTACCGGACCAGTTCCGTCGCTTCGCCATCATGGGTTCGCGCGGCATGGCGGAAGGCGACTTCATTCGCGGCTATTTCAACGTCCATGAGATGCTGACCGGCAACAAGGTGGTCGAAAAGACCTATGCGACGCGCACAGCGCTTTCGCAGCACTACGGTGCCGACGAGCAGATGGCGGCCGATATCATCTCGCATGTCAAATCGGGGCAGCACCTGCCGGTCTCGACCTTGAATGCGCTGGAGGCAGGCATCCTGGCGCTTTCGATGGATGAGGCACGTATGAAGCGAACCGTCGTGGATCTCCGACCGATATGGGACGAGTTCGACGAAGCGCTCTATTCACGAGCAGCCTAGGGAGGGGCGCAAGATGGGTGTTCAACGCAGCACAATCATCTTCGCCTGGGTCCTGCTTTTTCCGGCTCTCCTTTACGTCACCATCATCGTCGCCTATCCATTGGTCGACACCATAATCCTGTCCTTCACCGACGCCTCGTTGAAGCGGGTGACGAACTGGGTCGGCTTCGAGAACTACGGCAAGATCTTCAACGATACATTCGCATCGGTGATCGTCCGCACGTTCATCTGGACGTTCTTTTCCGTGTCGATCAAGATGATCATCGGCACCCTGGGCGCGAGCATGTTGAATGCGGCGGTTCCTGGGCGTGCGCTCTTCCGGGTGCTGACCATGCCGCCCTGGATCGTGCCCATGGCGATCGGCATCTTCATGTGGGGCTGGATGTATAACGGCCAGTTCGGCATGATTTCCGGCCTACTGCAGCGCTTCGGCATCGTCGACAGTCCGGTTGCGTTTCTTGCCTATGGCAGCACGGCCTTCTGGGCGACGATCGTCACCGACGTCTGGATCGGCGTACCGATGGTGACGCTTTATATGCTGGCGGCCATGCAGGCGATCCCGCAGGATCTCTATGAAGCCGCCTGGACCGACGGTGCCGGCCGGTTCTATCGCTTCCGCCGCATCACGCTGCCGCTCCTGGTGCCCTCTCTGGTCACCATGTCGATGCTGTCGCTGATTTCGACGTTCAACTCCTTCGACATCATCTGGATCTTGACCCGCGGCGGCCCGAACGGCGAGACGACGACGATGATCATCGACACCTATCGCACGGCGATCGGATCTTACAAATACGGGGAAGGTGCTGCCCGTGCGGTGCTGATCTGCATCTTCCTGTCGCTTTTCTGCCTTGCCTATTTCCGCCTCACCAGCCGCTTTTCCACAGGAGCCAAGCGATGAGCCAGCCCGCGATGATCAATCGTTACAAATGGTATGAGCTCATCGGCATCTATGCCGGAATCCTGCTGTTCCTCACCTTCGTCCTGGCGCCCTTCATCGAAGGGTTCCTGGTCTCGCTCAAGCCGCTCAGCCAGCTTTTTTCATCGCCTTACCGCTTCATCCCCGAGCACGGGTCCTTCGATGCCTATCGCACGATGTGGACCAGCGTGCCGGGCTTCGGCTGGTATATCTTCAACTCGTTCCTGATCTCCGGTTCGATCACCATCATCGTGCTGATCCTCGTGGTGCCGGCCGCCTATGCCTTCGCCCGGTTCGAGTTCAGGGGCGCCGGCCTGTTGCTCGGCGCCTTTCTGGCCGTCAAGATGTTCTCTGGCGCCGTTCTTCTGATCCCGCTGTTCCGGCTCATGCGCTCCTTCGGCGTGCTCAATACCTATTTCGCCATGATCATACCCGGCGTGGCCTTCATCATACCCACGGGCATCTGGCTGCTGCACACCTATATCAGGCGCATTCCCCGCGAACTCGACGAGGCTGCCTATGTCGATGGCGCGAGCCAGCTCTACACGCTGCGCCGCGTCATTCTGCCGATCGCCATGCCTGGTATCACTGTGGTTGCGATTTCTTCCTTCATCGAGGCCTATGCGCAGCAGTTCATCTATGCGCTCACCTTCAATTCGAAAACGGAATACATGCCGTTGCCGGTTGGGCTGTTTGCCTATTTCGGCCGGCAGGAGGTCGTCTGGAACGAACTCATGGCTGCAAGCTTCGTCGGCATCGCGCCGGCGCTGGTCGTGATCTTCTTCCTGCAACGGTATCTCGTCAGCGGCCTGACCGCCGGCGCGGTGAAGCAATAAAACCAATCAAACACCAGAGAAACGGGAGCTTAAACGTGACATTCCATTTCAAAACGGGGCTGGTTGCCCTTGCTTTGCTTGGCTCCACCGCGCTTGGCGCTGTGACTGCCCATGCTGCCGACAAGGAAATCAGCTGGATCTATTGCGGCGACAAGATCGACCCGATCCATGAGAAATATATCAAGGCATGGGAAGACAAGAATCCGGGTTGGGCGGTCAAGCCCGAAGTCGTCGGCTGGGAACAGTGCCAGGACAAGGCGACGACGCTTGCCGCAGCCGGCACGCCGGTCGCCATGGCCTATGTCGGCTCGCGCACGCTCAAGGAGTTCGCGGAGAACGACCTCATCGTTCCTATTCCGATGACGGACGATGAGAAGAAGACATATTATCCGGGTATCGTCGGTACCGTTACCTCCGGTGGCCAGCAGTGGGGCGTGCCGATCGCCTTCTCGACCAAGGCGCTCTACTGGAACAAGGACCTTTTCAAGCAGGCCGGTCTCGATCCGGAGAAGCCGCCGACTACCTGGGCTGAAGAAATCGCCGACGCCAAGACGATCAAGGAAAAGACCGGTATCCCCGGCTACGGCCTCTCGGCCAAGACCTTCGACAATACCATGCACCAGTTCCTCCATTGGGTTTACACCAACAACGGCAAGGTGATCGACGGCGACAAGATCGTGCTCGATAGCCCTGAAGTGCTGGCCGCCCTTCAGGCCTACAAGGACATCACGCCTTACTCCGTCGAAGGACCGACTGCTTACGAGCAGAACGAAATGCGCGCCATCTTCCTGGACGGCAAAGTCGGCATGCTTCAGGCGGGCTCGGGCGCTGCCTATCGCCTGAAGGAAACGAAGATCAACTGGGGCGTCGCACCGTTGCCGCTCGGCCCGGCGGCCAAGGGCCAGGGCACGTTGCTCATCACCGACAGCCTTGCCGTCTTCAAGGGCAGCGGCGTCGAGGACAAGGCGATCGAATTTGCGAAGTTCATCACATCGCCCGGTCCGCAGGGCGAATATGAGCTGCAGGGCGGCGCCGGTCTCACGCCTTTGCGTCCGTCTCCGATGGTCGATGAGTTCGAGAAGAAGGATCCCTTCTGGAAGCCGTTCATCGACGGCATCAGCTATGGTGGTCCCGAGCCGCTGTTCAAGGACTATAAGGGCTTCCAGAATGTGATGATCGAGATGGTCCAGTCGGTCGTAACAGGCAAGGCCGAGCCGGCGGATGCCCTGAAGAAGGCAGCTGCCAATCTCGAGCAGTACAAATAAGATCGCAAATCGCCGGGCCGCGCGCATCGCGCGCGGCCTTTCGAGCCCTGCACGCACAATGGCGGCGCCGCGCGGAGACAGAGTTTGGGAAAGCTGCACCTTAATCAGGTCAAGAAATTCTATGGTCATTTCGAGGTCATCAAAGGCGTCGAGCTCGACGTCACGGACGGTGAATTCATCGTCTTCGTCGGGCCGTCCGGTTGCGGCAAGTCGACCCTGCTGCGGATGATCGCCGGCCTCGACGAGGTGACCAGTGGCGACATCCTGATCGACGGCGCTCGCGTCAACGATCTGCCGCCCGTCAAGCGCGGCATTGCCATGGTGTTCCAGTCCTATGCTCTCTATCCGCATATGTCGGTGTTCGAGAACATCGCCTTCCCCTTGCGTGTGGAGAAGATGCCGGAGGACAAGCTCAAGGCCAAGGTCGCGCATGCCGCCCGCATTTTGCATCTGGAGCAGCGCCTGCAGCAGAAGCCGGGCAATTTGTCCGGTGGCCAGCGCCAGCGCGTCGCCATCGGCCGCGCGATCGTCCGCGAGCCGAAGATCTTCCTCTTCGACGAACCCCTGTCGAACCTCGACGCCGCTCTGCGCGCCGACATGCGCATCGAGCTGGCGAAGCTGCATCACCAGCTGCAGGCGACGATGATCTACGTCACCCACGACCAGGTCGAAGCCATGACCATGGCCGACCGGATCGTCGTCCTCAATGCCGGCGAGATATCGCAGGTCGGCGAGCCGCTGGAGCTTTATCACAAGCCGGCGAATACATTCGTCGCCCGGTTCATCGGCAATCCCAAGATGAACTTCCTGCCCGTGACCTGCACTGATGTCAGCGAGGCCGGCGTGGAAATAGACTATAAGGGCCAGAAGGCGCTGTTGCCGGTGACGCCGCGCCAGGGCGCGGTCGGCAAGGCGCTGACGCTCGGCATACGGCCGGAGCATGTCCAGCTCGGTGGCGGCGAGCTGACATTGACCATCGTGCCGACCGTCGTCGAACATCTGGGTGCGCAGACTGTTGCCTACGCCGCCGCCGAGGGTGTCGACGAGAATTTTTGCGCCACGCTGCCGGGCAGCGTCGCCATCCGCCTGGAGGCACCGCTCAAGACCGGCATCCGTATCGCCGATTGCCATCTGTTCGATGAAAGCGGCATGGCCTTCGAGCGCAGGGTGGAACTGACCGATATCGACATGGATTTGCTGAATTCTGCGGCTTCCTAAGGGAAGCGGCTGCCATCTCGGGCCGCATCGTCCTTCGAGGCTCCGCCCTGTGGGCTGCGTACCTCAGGATGAGGGGAGATGGCCAGCGCTGTGACAAAATAGCAGTCGAGCGATTAACTTTCCCGTCGCCGGACGGGAAAGGATCAGTTCTCCTGGTGAGGTGCGTAGATCGCGAGGCATGAGGACCAGCCTTCATGGTGAGACGGCCCATAGGGCCGTCTCGAACCACGAGGGCGGGTTGCTGCTGAAGCCGTTACCAGACCAGGCCGCGCGCAGCGACATCCTCGACGCGCGTGACGATACCGTCGCGGTGAAACACCATCTGATCGAACAGGTTGGACACGACGCAGGTATGGTTGGGGATGATGCGGATCTTGTCGCCGATCTGCGGGCGCGGACCGGTGCAATTGGATAGATCGATGACGCCGTGTTCTTCCGAAAGGCCCTTGATCACGGCTTCCGGGTAGCCGATCACCTGGCCGTAATCTGCAAAGCCGAGGAGATCGGAGGTAAGAGCCTTCGAGCCGGCATCGATAACGGCGCGGTCTTCCGTCGGCCGCGAGACGACGGTGGCGAGGATATGCATTGCGCAGTCCTCCTCGCGGCAATGGCCTGCCCGCACCATCGATCTGTCATTGTAGATATAGGTTCCGGCGCGATGCTCGGTGGCCGCCGTCACGAGATGCGCTTCGAACAGGCTTGGCGTGCCGCCGTTGCTGACGATCGGGCATTCGATGTTCTCGCCCTTCAGCAACGCGACGGCTTCGGCGAGGAACGCCTGTGTTCCGGCAGCATTGTTCGGCTTCGGATAGCTCATCAAGCCGCCGAAGACGAGGCCCGGTTTGCCGGCGATATGCTTGCCGAGCGCAGCAGCTTCGGCTGGCGATTGCACACCGCAGCGCGCGCCGCCGGTATCGCATTCCACCAGAACGGTCAGCGGTCTGCGTTCGGCGAACCAGGCGGAGAGCCCGTCGACGGTGACGGTGTTGTCGGCCACGACCTTCAAGCCGGAAATGCGATCGTTCAAGGCCGAGAGGCGAACGAGCTTTTCGGGGCCGAGAATATTGAAGGTGATCAGGATATCCTCGAAACCCGCATCGGCGAAGGCTTCCGCCTCGGTGATCTTCTGGCAATTGATACCCTTGGCGCCGGCGGCCACCTGGGCGCGCGCCAGCGCGGGAATCTTGTGCGTCTTGATATGCGGCCGGAAGTTCAAGCCGTGCGCATCCATGTAGGACTGCACGCGGGCTATATTCGCCGCCAGCCGCTCTTCGTCGATGATCGGACGCGGCGTCGAAATTCCGTCGATCCGGTCGCCGGGCTTGGGGCTGATTTCGAGCGCAATATCATGTGCCATCTCAGGCTTCTTTCCGTTTTTCCACATGAGGATCGGCCACCATCGGCCAGATATCTTTCCGCGCGCGGCGATAGGGCGTGCGGGCCGGATTGTTCGGATAGGGCGTTCCGGCGGAGCAGTAAAGGATCTCCGAGGCGATCCTGGAGAAGGACGCGTAGAAATGATTGGTTGATTTGATGACCAGGATCTTCTTGAGCGTGGGGTCGATGCCCATCACGGAGAAGAGGCTCGGATCGAAACTCTGCGCGCGCGTCGAATTGAGGATGATGTCGATGCCGTCGAGCTGGATATGCGCGGCGTCGCCAAAGGGGGCGAAGCTTTCGCCGAAGCGCATCTCGGCACTGGCGACGAGGCTGATGATCTTGACCAGGCCGTCGATGGGATTGCCCGTGCCAGGCGCCGATTTTGCGCCGAACCGCAGCGGGATTTCCGCGCCTTCGCCGGCCGCCATGCAGATTTGCACCGCCATCGGATCCCAGATCGTGCCGATCGCCGTGTCGGTGGCGCCGCGGTCGAGCAGTTCCTGAAGAATGACGGTCGCATCACCAGCAGTACCGCCGCCGGGATTGTCCCAGAGGTCGGCAATGACGACAGGTCCTGATGTCGCCGCCATGGCCTGGCTCACCGCCTGCTTCTCGTCGATCTGCGGCATGATGAACGTGCCGCGCTTGGAGAACAGCTCCAGCCCAAGCGCACGCGCAATCGCGGAGCCCTTATCCGGCTTGCTATTGGTCACGACAAGCAGCTTCGTGCCCATCTCAGGCACGTCGCCGGCCATGAAACCATGAATGACCGATATGGACAGGATATCCGCATCGCTCTTTTCCATCGCCATGATCTTGTCGACGAAGGAGCGCATCGGCTCTCGCGATGTCGGAAAGACATCGATCATGCGGCAATCGAACACGGACATGGCAGGCTCTACGCGGCCTTCCAGCGTATCGACGGCAATGCGCCAGAGGTCCTCGGCGCGATCGACGAAATCGGTGTGCGGGAATTCCTTGAAGTAGACGAAGAAATCCGCAGCCGCGACGCGCTTCTCGGTCAGATGGCTGTGCGGGTCGAGTTCGGCGCAGACAAGAATGTCCGGCCCGACGATCTCGCGGACCCGGGACAGCAAGTCACCCTCGGTATCCTCATAGCCGTCCGCAACCATGGCGCCGTGCAGGCCAAGCACCACGGCATCGACCGGCATGGCCGCACGAAGCTGATCGAGGATCTCGTCCCGTAAGTCCTCATAGGTCCGGCGGTTCACCAGGCCGGCAGGATCGGCCCATGCCGCGGTGCCCTCGATCAGGTCCCAACCCTTTTGGGCGGCAACGCGCCGTCCCACAGTGATCGGTGCGGAACAGAGTGTCGGCGTTTCCGGATGCATGCCCGGCGGCGCATAGAGGGAAGCCTCGAAGGCGCGCCGGTCGATACAGATCGGGGAGAAGGTATTCGTCTCGGTCGCGAATGCCGCAGTGAAAATGCGCAATACGGTCGCCTTTATTCCATGGGGTTCGGCAGGTAACCGGTAAAGCCGGAGATCTTCCAGCGCCCCTCATGCAGTCGGCAATAGTAAAGTGTCTGCCATTTCAGCACGTCGATGCCGCCATCCGACTTCTTCAGGCTGCCGTCGAATTTCTTGCGCACCAGCGCCGTGTCGCCTTCGATCTCGATGTCTTCGAGCGTCGTCGTCGTGAAAATGGCGGTACGCGGATCCTCGGCAAAGGATTGGCCGGCGAAGTCGCGCGCCTGGCGCAGCCATTCCTCGCGATAGGCTGACAGTGTCGGAAAGGCGAGGCGCCACTTGTCGGGGTTGATTTCGCGCCGTCCGTCGATGCCGATGAAGCCCTCCTCGACGAAATCGCCTGCTACCGACGACCAGTCGGCGGCAAGGAAAGCGTCGATGTCACGCGGCACGAGCATCTCCCAGATCGCATGCCTTATGGTATCGCTGGCAGGGAAGGGATTCTTGAAGGGATCACGCATTGTATCGGCCGTCATTTAAATTCTTTTCATAATCCACGATTTTCACTGGTCAAATTCTGCTTTCTATGGTCACTTGTCAACGCATCAAGAAAATAATTTGCAGGAATCGCATGATGTCCATCAAGCGTTATGGTTCCGGCCAGAGAAGAGCAGGCGGCGAGCCGCAACCGCTCTTGCGCCATGTTTTGGCCCGATGATGGATAACCGGATTGAGATGGATTGCGTCGCTCATTAAGTATCGGACGTTCTTAAGCGCAGCAACGCAAAGGGGGAGCTGATGGATATCTTCACGACCATGCAGGACGAGAGGGGGCGGCTTTCACAATCGGAAATCCGGATCGCCGATATCGTCCTCGGTGACTTCGAATTCGCTGTTAACGCTTCCATCATCGAGCTGGCCGGCAAGGCGGATGTCTCGCCGCCGACCGTCACCCGCTTCTGCCGCCGTCTCGGCTGCGAAAGCTTCTCCGATTTCAAGGTGCAGCTTGCGCGCACGGCCTATGTCGGCATGCGCTATCTCAAGCCAGAGCCGAAGAGCATCGCCCCGGCCGATGTCGCGCAGGACATCATCACCAAGGCGCAGAATGCGCTCTTCCTGCTGCACCGCGGGCTGGATGTCGCGGCTATCGAACAGGCGGCCAATCGGCTCGCCGGCGCCGAGATGATCTACGCCTTCGGCTCCGGCGGCAATTCCTCGATGATCGCCAGCGAGATGCAGAACCGTCTGTTCCGGCTCGGCCTGCGCATCACCGCAAGCTCCGACCACAGCATGCAGCTGATGATGGCTGCAGCCGCCAAGCCGACGGACGTGCTGATCGGTTCGTCTTTTTCCGGCCGCAACGCCGAGCTCGTGCGCGCCTTCACGCTGGCGCGCGAGGCCAAGGTGCCGACCATTGCGCTGACGCAGAGCGGAAGCCCGGTGGCGCACGTCGCCGACATCACCGTGCCGGTCGATCTGCCGGAAGGCGAGAATATCTATCGGCCGACATCGACGCGCATCGCATATGTGGCCGTTCTCGACATTCTCGCCAGCCTCGTCGCCTACCGCATCCAGCCGCAGGCCACGGTGACATTGCGCCGTATCAAACAGCAGCTCGTCACCCATCGCGATGGCGACGATCGCCAGCTTCTCGGGGACTAGGATTTCATCAAGGGAACAGAGATATGAGCAGATCGGTAGCCATCGTCACCGGGGCCGCGGGCGATATCGGCCGCGCCATCGCCAAGCGCCTGGCGGATGACCACGATGTCATCCTGCTCGTCGATATCGACGGGGCTGCCGCGCAAAAGACGGCGGAGGCGTTGGGCACCGCAGAGCGCTTCGTTGCGTTCAAGGCGGATATAACAAGCGAAGCCGATACCGCCGAGATGGCGAAGGCTACCGCTCGGCTCGGCACGCTGAGGACGCTGGTCAATAATGCCGGGGCTGCCCGCGCCGTCAGTCTGCACGATACGACGCCCGAGATTTGGCGCGCCGACAATGCCCTCAATCTGGAAGCGGCGTTTCTCTGCTTCCGCGCCGTCGAGGACATGTTGAAGGCCTCGAAAGGGTCGCTGGTCAACATCGCCTCCGTCAACGGCCTGGCGGTCTTCGGCCACCCGGCCTATAGCGCCGCCAAGGCGGGGCTCCTGCATTTCACCCGGCTGGTCGCTGTCGAATACGGCAAGTTCGGCATCCGTGCTAACGCGGTGGCACCCGGCACGGTGCGCACGCAGGCATGGGAAAAGCGCGCCGCCGCAAATCCGAATGTCTTCGAGGAAGCAAAGCGCTGGTATGCGCTGCAGCGCGTCGTCGACCCGGTCGATGTCGCCAATGCGGTTTCCTTCCTGGCAAGCCCGCTCGCCGCCGCCATTACCGGCGTCTGCCTGCCGGTCGATTGCGGGTTGACTGCGGGGCAGGCCGAGCTCGCCCACACATTCTCACAATCCGATCACTACTAGAGTCGGATGATTTTAGGTCTGTTCGACCTAAAATCTGAATCCGCTCTAGAATCAAAGAGGTAGAGCATGATGTCGTCCGGAAACCGCTTACATTTTTCGGCATCATGCTCTGAACGCGCGTCGCCAAAGAGGGAACAAAGATGCAGCCGGCTTCCTTTCATCTCGAAAACACCTGGTCTCCCGAGGGAGGAAAGCATGGTCGACTGACCCTGACGCTTTTCAATTTCTCGGATGCGCCGCTCGCGAATTTCCGCCTTGCCTATACGACACTGACGCGCGTCGTCGATCCAGAGGCCTGCGACAATGCCATCTTCGTCCGCCGCAACGCCAATTTCCATGAGTTCGCCCCACCGGCAGGCTTCTCCGTAGGTCCCGGAGAGAGCTGGACGTTCAGTGTCTCCGCCCTTCACCGGGTCGCGCGGCATTGCACCGATGGCGCCAAATCAGCCTATTTGACGCTGGCGGATGGCAGCCATGTCACCGTCTTCACGTCGGACCTCCTGCTCGAAGGCCGCGTCAGCGAGCCGCCGCCGGTGCTGTTGCCGGAGGGCAGGCTGGAGCTTCCCTTCGCCATCCAACCATGGCCGGCGACGATCGATGTCAAGCCGGGCAAAGACTTCCCGGTTGCGCTCTATCCCGCAAAGGGCACGGATGCTGCAAGCGTGAAGGCGCTCGCCACGGCCCAGGCGCTGTTCCGCCGGCTGTTTCCCGCCAATCACATTCCCTTCAGCCTCATCGCCGCGCCGCAGGGCAGGGTGCTGCGCTTCGTCGATCGGCCGGTGCTCGCGCGCGAAGCCTATGAGCTTACCTTCTCCGGCGATGAGGTCGTGCTCGCCTTTTCGGCCGATGCCGGCCGCCTCTACGGCCTGACGACGCTGGCGCAGCTTCTGGACGGCGCGCGACGCGAACCCGGCAAGTTCCGCTTCCCGATTTCGGGCGAGATCGCCGACCAACCGCGTTACGGCTGGCGCGGCTGCCATCTCGACGTATCCAGGCAGTTTACCCCCAAGGCGGATGTCCTGCGCCTGCTCGACATTCTCGCCTGGCTGAAGCTCAATATCTTCCACTGGCACCTGACGGACGACGAGGCCTGGCGGCTGGAGATCCGGGCCTATCCGCAGCTGACATCGACCGGCGTGCTGCGCGGACCCGATGAGCCGTTGCTGCCGCAGCTAGGAAATGCCGCCGAGCCCGTCGGCGGTTTCTATTCGCAGGATGATGTGCGCGAGATCGTCGCCCATTCCCTGGCGCTCGGCATCGAGGTCGTGCCCGAGGTCGATATTCCCGGCCATAGCACCGCCACCCTTGTTGCCCTGCCTGACCTGACGGACGGGCAGGAAGCGCCGGACAGCTATCATTCCGTCCAGGGCTTTCCGAACAACGCATTGAACCCCGCCATCGAGCCGACCTACGAATTCCTCGGCAAGGTCTTCGACGAAATGGTCGAGCTCTTCCCTTCCGAATATATCCATATTGGCGGCGACGAGGTCGCCAACGGTTCCTGGCTCGCTTCGCCCCTGGCGCGCAAGCTGATGGAGCGCGAAGGCATATCGGGCACCTTTGCGCTGCAATCCTATTTCCTGAAGCGCATCAAGGCCATGCTGACCGAGCGCGGCCGCAAGCTTGCCGGCTGGAACGAAGTCGCCCATGGCGGCGGTGTCGGTGCCGAAGGCACGCTGCTGATGGCCTGGGAAAAACCCGAGGTCGGCATCGAGCTTGCGCGCGAAGGCTATGAGGTCGTCATGACCCCGGGCCAGGCCTATTATCTCGACATGGTGCAGGCCGACGCCTGGCAGGAGCCCGGTGCCAGCTGGGCCGGCACGGTGCCGCCGGCCCATACCTATGCCTACGAGGCGGAGGGTGATTTCCCGGATGAACTGAAGCACCTCATGAAGGGTGTGCAGGCCTGCATCTGGCAGGAGAATTTCATCTCGCGTGATTACTTCAATCGTCTGGTCTTCCCACGCCTGCCGGCCGTTGCCGAGGCCGCATGGACGCCGAAGGCGCAAAAGGACTGGCTGCGCTTTGCCGCCATCGTCCCGCTCAGCCCGAAGCTCTAGGTTCCAAACCCAATCATGCATTTGATTTTGCTTGAACTGTATGATTCAATCTGGATATTTGAAGGAGATTGGCTCATGGCAGGAGAATTCTGGCTTGATGATCAGCAATGGGCAGCGATTGAACCGCTGCTTCCAACCAATCAGCCTGGAGCACATCGTACCGACGACCGCCGCGTGATCAGTGGTATCATTCATGTGTTGAAATCCGGCTGCCGCTGGCAGGACTGCCCGCCCTGCTACGGCCCGGCGACGACGATCTACAACCGGTTTCATCGATGGTCAGCGCGGGGCGTCTGGCGTCACCTGTTCGAGGCTTT
>NZ_FMAF01000031.1 GCF_900094565.1 Martinezella lusitana | reverse complement strand
CGATGCGGCCTGCCAGGAGGCGGTGGATCACGGCGTCTGCTCTGCCTCGGTGATCATCAATATCCTGGCTCGCAGTCGTGACCCTGCGCCTGCCATCACTCTTCAAACCCCCGATGCGCTTCGATTGACCCATGAGCCGGTCGCCGATTGCGCCCGTTACGACAGGCTCAGGAGGGCAAGCTGATGGAACGCACACAGGTTCTCGAACTGATGAGCACGTTGAAGCTCTACGGAATGGGCAGCGCTTACGACGAGGTCATGGGCAATGGCATCAAACGGCAACACGAACCGCCGCGCATCGTCGGTGACCTCCTGCAGTCGGAGATCGCCGAGAAGCAGGCCCGGTCCATTCGCTACCAGCTCAGTATCGCCAAGCTGCCACTGGCCAAGGACATCGATGACTTCGACTTCACCAATACGCCCGTCAATGAATCCCTGGTGCGAGAGCTGGCTACCGGCACATTCGTCGCCGATCAGCGCAACGTCGTTCTCGTCGGCGGCACGGGAACAGGCAAGAGCCACCTGGCCATTGCAATTGCCCGTGCTCTCATCCGCAACGGAACGCGTGGCCGCTTCTTCAATGTCGTTGATCTGGTCAATCGGCTGGAAATGGAAACGCGCAGCGGAAAGCAGGGACGAACAGCGGACTACCTCAATCGCCTCGACTTCATCATCCTCGATGAACTCGGCTACCTGCCGTTCGCACAAGCCGGTGGCCAGCTCCTGTTCCACCTGATCAGCAGGCTCTACGAGCGCACTTCAATCATCGTAACGACAAACCTGGCCTTCGGTGAATGGCCGACGGTGTTCGGCGACGCCAAGATGACGACGGCGCTCCTCGACCGGCTGACCCACCATTGCGAGATCGCTGAGACCGGAAACGAATCCTGGCGCTTCAAAAACCGCTCTCAAAGCTAAAGCCGAAGATACCCATCACCCGCACTTGGCCTACCCTCTGCAACCCCGGCCAGCGCCGGGCAGGCCAAGCGCTCGTCGTCTACAGGGGGGTGAAGATTGGACGCCGATAAGGGGTCAACATTCCGCGCCGATTGACACGCACAGAGCGAGTGGTTCGTTACAGCAGGCGGAAAATAATCATACCATGGTTCTCGCCCGCAGTTCGGTACGGGGGATAAGGTCAGAGCCTCGCAGCTACGGAGTTGGTCGGTTCATTTGACTTGTGAATCGGCCATTGCAGTGCTAGCGGCGCGTTGTTATGCCCCGATCGTGGAGAAGATTGGCAATAAGAGCCGTCCACCCCGTCTGGTGCGAAGCACCAAGTCCCTCGCCGGTGTCACCGTGAAAATACTCGTGGAACAACAAATTGTCATCGATCGTCGCGTCTGATCTCACGGACGACCGTCGCCCGCCCGCGTCGCTTGCGAAAAGCTTCTGCAACCGCCGGCTTAACTCATCCGCCACTTCTTCCAGATGGAGCATGTGACCTGATCCAACCGGGCATTCGACCTTAAAGTCGTCGCCGAAGTAAGCATGGAATTTCCGCAACGAATCGATAAGGAGAAAGTTGACCGGCATCCATATCGGCCCGCGCCAATTCGAATTGCCTCCGAACAGGCCGGTGACCGCCTCTGCCGGCGTATAGCTGGCGTCGAGCTGCATTCCAGCGAAACTTACGCTGCATGGTGCATCGAGATGTGCCTTGGACATCGACCTTATGCCAAATTCGGAAAGAAATTCGCCCGGGTCGAGCATCCTTCGTAGCAGGCCTCTCAGTCGGTCGCCATGCAACAGCGAAAGAAGGCTTCGTTCGCCAACCCCGGGGTCCGTCCACTTCGGGACCAAACTCGCCAGTTGTGGCCGATGCTTGAGAAACCATTGCAGACGTTTGGAAAATTCTGGAACTTTGTCGAGAGCGGCCTGATCGAGCACTTCGACCGCGAAAATCGGGATCAAACCGACCATCGATCTTGCAGGGACAGGGTGAATGCGTCCCTCTTTGGTGTGCAGAGTGTCATAGAAGAAGCCGTCGACGTCATCCCAGAGCCCCTGACCACTGCCCGCAACGTCTGCCATGGCGCCGGCGATCGACAGAAAATGCTCGAAGAATTTCGTTGCGATATCCTCGTAGACCGGATCGGTCATCGATAGTTCGATCGCTATGCGCATCAGGTTCAATGCATACATGGCCATCCAGGCCGTGCCGTCGGCCTGATCGATCGAAGCCCCATCAGGTAGAACCTCCGATCGGTTGAAGGGACTGATATTATCCAGGCCGAGAAAACCGCCCTGAAAAATATTGCGGCCGCCACTGTCCTTGCGATTCACCCACCAGGTGAAGTTCAGCATCAGCTTGTGGAATATTCTTTTTAGAAAATCGACGTCGGCCGTGCCGATCAGCGCACGGTCCATCTGGTAGACCTTCAGCGTCGCCCAGGCGTGAACGGGCGGATTGACGTCGCCGAACTCCCATTCATAGGCAGGTAGCTGCCCATTGGGGTGCATGAACCATTCGCGCGTAAAAAGAGCGAGTTGGCCCTTGGCAAAGGCGGGGTCGACAAGCGCCAGCGAGACGCAGTGAAAAGCGAGGTCCCATGCGGCATACCAGGGATATTCCCAGGTATCCGGCATGGAGATGACATCGGCATTGTTGAGATGTCGCCAATCGGCGTTGCGGCCCCTTCGCCGTGCTTGCGGAGGCCTGGGCTGGGCCGGATCGCCGTCCAGCCAGGTCGGAACATCAAAGCGGTAGACCTGTTTCGACCATAGCAGGCCAGCCAGCGCCTGCCGCTGCACCTTTCGAGTGTCCTCGTCGTCGATGCCATGCTGTAGGGCGCGGTAGAACTCGTCCGCCTCGGTAATACGCTCTCGGAAAATTGCGTCGAAATCGATGAACGGTTTCGTTGCAATGCCATCCGGCCGCCATCGAAGCCGGATCTCGCGGCTCCCGAGAGCGGGAACTTTGAGTGCGCAGCAGGCCGCGACCTTGCTGCCATGACCGTCTGTGCCGACGGCGTCGGCCTTCCGATCAACGACGTAGTCGTTGATGCCATCCTTGAAGGGTCCCGTTGCCCGCGAGTTGAACAGGAGCGGTACGTTGGTTTCGTTCTCGCAGAAAAGCAGTTCGGCTTCTTGATCAATGCTGAGCCGCCATGTCCTTTTGCCAATCCGGCGCGCCAAGACGTCTCCACTGGCGGTGTGTTCAAGAACGGGCCGCTCACTACCGTCACTCCATGACCAGGTGTTCCTCGCCCATAGCTGCGGCAGCACATGAATGCACTCCGCCTCGACGGCAGCGTTTTTAATGATGATGCGCATGAGAATGTCGTCCGGCGCTGCCTTGGCATATTCGATCGTTACATCGAAAAATCGGCCGTCGGCGAATATGCCGGTGTCGGCGAGCTCATATTCCCGCTCGAGACGCGAGCGCTCGCCATTGACGCGGACCAGTTCATCGTAGGGAAAGGCACATTGCGGATAGCGATAGGCCATCTTCTGATAGGAATGCGTTGGTGTCGCATCCAAATAATGATAGACCTCCTTGACGTCCTCACCGTGGTTGCCTTGCTCGTTGCTGAGGCCAAACAGCCGCTCCTTGAGGATCCGATCCCTACCGTTCCAGAGTGCAAGCGACAGACACCAGCGCATGCTGTCATCACAGAACCCGCCGATTCCGTCTTCGCCCCAGCGATAGGCGCGACTTCGTGCATCGTCGAATGAAAACGCGCGCCAGGCGTCGCCATCGGCACTGTAATCCTCGCGGACGGTGCCCCATTGCCGCTCCGCCAGATACGGACCCCATCGGCGCCAACCGGTCGCGCTCTCGGCAAGCAGACGCCGCCCCTCAGCAGTGTCGAAGATCGATTGCGGCTTCATGTGCTCGTTATACCGTTAGATTGGAAAAATCAGGGCGCCATCCGGCCCTGAATCCAGAATCATTATTTTGCTTTTCCTTCGACACTGTCACTGCATCCGGCATGTCCTCTCTCGCCTCGGCAACAGACCGCGCCAGATGCCAATGTTCTTCAGCCCGGCCATCCGGCTGCCCTTCTTCCAGCCAGAGCATATAGGCGCGATGACGGATATGATCTTCGTTTGCTTCGTTTGTGGGCTCGATCGTCGTTTCCATGAGCTTGTTCCTGTGCTGATCGTTAACGCTGCGCCACGAAATTCGGCGGCGCGCGGACAAAGTTGTGTGGTCCGCATGTCCTGTTCGTTGGAATCGACCTGGTTGTTACATCGCCCTGATTATGCCGACGCAATTCGGCGCTGATGCTAGCGCGATATGCCGTCGTGATCGGCCGCAGATTAGCGACCGAAGCGGGAGAGAAGGTTCTGCAATCCCGAAAGAAGGCCGATCACAAGGACGGCGAAAATGACGTATCGCAACTCCTCGAATATCGTACCGTTCAGATAATCGAGCCCAAAGTTCCAGACAAGGACGACGAGCCCGATCGCAAGTATAGTCAGGATAAGGCCGATGACATGACGGATCCGGGTCGCCGTTTCATTTTCACTCACGACTGGGCTCCATTGACCGGCCGGTCAACCTTGAAGATCAGCAGATCGTCACGCCGCTCGACGCTGCCTTCAAGCACCACCGGGACGCCGGTTTTATCGAGCAGAGGGGCCGGCATTGGACCACCGTCCTCTGATGAAAGCAGAAAGAAGATATGACCGTCGACCGGAGCAGTGGAGACGAACACCGGCGGAACGCCGCCGTTCAGACAGAGGTTGGCACAGGCCTTGTGCGCAAGCCCAGTGCCGGGTTTCATCGCGCCACCACCGCATTTCCCATCACAGATCTCACCAGTCAGGCGCCATCTACCAAGGTCTTGAGGGCCCGCGATTGTTGATGTGGCTGAGATCTGAAGATCGGCGGCCTTCAGATCGTCGTCGCCGCCGATCAGCAACATTTCGAGATCGCCGCGTTTGACAAAGACGCCGCCGACTTGCGCAGTTTTGCCGGCAAGCGGCAACGCTCTGTCGTCGACGCCGAATTTGCCGGAGCCCGCCAACATCACCGCCCGTGCCGGTTCCGAGCCTTCAGCCGGCACACGGAGGATCGGATAGGGCTTCAGTTCCATCATCCCGATGAGATGCTCGCCATGCAGTTCGTCGGCGTAGCTCCCCGCGCCCGGGCTGTCGGTGTTGAGCGACATGAGCACCGAGGCCGAGGCCATTCCTGCAATGAAAAACACGATGAAGCCGATCATAAGCGCCCTGACGTCGGCAGGGACTTTTTTGAAATAACCGACAAAGAAGCCACGTTCAGCGGGTTTGAGCATCAGGCTATTCCTTCTTTCTTCGGAGCGGCGGGGAGAAATTCGGCCGGGATCGGGAATGCTGCGAGTTTGGTGCCGAGCGGCAACGGTTTGGGATCGACAAGTACGATCGATCCCTGCAACTGAACGCGATACTTACGGATGCGTTCACGGAATGGCGGCGGTGAACAGCCATCCTCGGCTCGATATTGATAGCCGTGCCACGGACAGGTGATTAAGCCCGAAACCACTTTGCCCTCGCCGACGGGGCCGTTCTGGTGCGAGCAGACATTCGAGACCGCCGAGAGACCGCCTTTTGAGCGGAAGACGGCAATGCGTTCGCCGCCTGGCGCCGCGCCGATGATCGCCCTTCCTTCGGCGATCTCAGCAAGATCACCGACGATAATCCAGGGTGCGTCGGGAGCCTTCGGAGATGCAGCAGCGTCGGCCGCACTTTCCCGGCGCCCTGCAAGCAAATGCAAGGTGCAAAGCAGCGCCAAGCCGCCGATCGACAGCAGTCCGAGCGCAAGGTCGCGACGATCGATGAGTGCGCCAAGCGCCACGTGCAGGATGACCGCTGCATAGGCAAGGTATACGCTCATATGGATCGCCTTCCACAGCGGAGGCGTCAGGAAGGAAAGCCAGAAGTCGTGGCTTGTCGCCGCAAGAACTGCCAATATGACGAGCGCGACAATGCCGAAGAGCTCGAAGGGAAATCCGACGACGCTCGTGAAGCTCGTATTGCTGGTGAACAACGCGGTCAATGGCGGCGTCGGACTGTAGGAGAAGTACCAGCCAAACACGTAGTAGGCGTGGGTCGCGGCGACAATCGCCGTCATCACTCCGAAATGGCGGCGATTGTAGAGAAGCGGCATGAAGCGGGTATCGAGACGCGCGAGCGGCCCGATCGAAAGTATGATAGTGAGCATGAGCAGCGCCAGCGAGCCAAAGGCGCGCATGCGTTGCGTCGGAAGATCGGTGTCGCGTAGCGCAGGCGACAGGATCGGACCCAGCTTCAAGAAAATCAGGATGTAGATCACGATGCCGGCCAGCAGAACCGCGTCATAGATCATCTTGGTCCGGTTCCAGATCACCGGTTTGTAGGATACGCTCACGGTTGCCCTCCTCCCCCTGTCGGGGCATCGAGGCGCACGGCTGGTGCATCTGTCGCCAGCTTGGGGACGCTTGCGAAAATCACGGCGAGCGCAATCGGCACGGCGACGGCGACGCCGGTCCAGATCACCGTATGGGCGCGGCGATGGCGGCGTTGCATGTTATCGCTCCTCGTTCGAAAGTATAATCCACCGCCAGATCACAAGCGGCCAGAGGAGCACGAGGCCAGGAACAAGGAGCGGCCGAACCGCGTAAGCCTCATGGGCCCCGGGATCGATCCTATCAAAACCGAAAAGCAGAAACGCCGTGGCTACGACAAGGCCAATCCCGGCCCATATCATCACTCCGACGGCGATTGGATCGTACATATCGAACATGACATTCCTCAGATGCGCCCGGTCGCCGGTATGGCAGCGCCGGTGACGACGCCGCCAGCAGGCGAAACGAGGAAGCCGATCAGCTTTGCGATATCACCCGGCTGCACCCAGCTATCGGTTTTCGCATTGGGCATCGCGGCCCGGTTCTGCGGCGTATCGATCGTCCCTGGTAGAATGCAATTGGCCGAAATGCGGTTGTCGCGGTTCTCAGCGGCGATCGCTTCCGTCAGTCGAATAACAGCGCCCTTCGATGCGGCATAGGCGGCTTGATTAGCGCCTGCCTTTAGGCCAGGTGCTGCAGAGATATGAACAATGCGGCCGTAGCCGGCCTGCTGCATCGGCTGAAGCACCGCAGCGCTGATCGTGTAGGCTGTCTGGGCATTCATCCGAAACAGCCGATCCCACTGATCTATTCCTGCTTCACTCACGGGTCCGGTCTCGAAGCCGCCGACGGTATTGACGAGGGCATCGATCCGCCCGAACTTCTCAAGGGTTCTGTCAACCGCGCCTTTGCAGGCATCAGCATCTGTCAGATCTATGCCGCTTAAGTGGACCATGTCGCTCGGCTGGCCGACATTTGCAGACAATCGTTCCAGCGCTTCAAAACCACGCTCGACACAAACCAGGAGATATCGGTTTGCGACGAGTTCATGCACGACAGCTCGGCCAAGGTTTCCGGCAGCGCCGGTAACCATCACCACGGGTTCCGCTTTTCGTCTTGTTTCCATTGTCCTGCCACCTTCTCATTTATCAGCCGCCAAGTGCCTTTTCGCAGTAGGGCATCGTTTTGTTACAGATGTTTCAAAAAATTTCCGGTTCCATAGGTTTGATTGCTAGGCGTGTTGCATCTGCGAGAAAATAATTCTGCCGCGCTGTAACGAACGAACAGCTGCAGCCGTAATGGTCTTTGTCGGACGCTCTCGCCTGGGACCATAGAGGTTTCAGGCAACGGTCCCTCCTCAAGGAGTAAACGAATGAAACGCGATGCCTATGATCTGACAACGAGCACCGCCAGCAATGAGGCGCAGCGAGCATTTGAGAGTGCGGTCTACGGGATAGCATCTCATCGGCCGAGCACTGGCGCGGCCCTGCAGGCAACGCTTGCTGCGGATCCTGATCATGTTGCTGGGCATGTGTTGAAGGGCTTCGCAAACCTTATTCTCGCTCGGTCCGAGCTTGAGCCGGTCGCGACGACCGCACTTGCAGACGCACATGTTTCGTTGGCGAGAAAAGTCGGCGGGACGAGTGACGAACGCATCCTTGTGAGGGCGCTAGAAGCCGCTTCGGAGGGATCCTTCTCTCGCGCTGCCGATGTGCTCGACCACGGCTTCGAAGATCGGCCGGCGACGCTTCTTCCGTTCAAGCTCTCCCACGCTCTACGGTTCATGGCCGGGGATACGGCGGCGATGTTGCAAGCAAGCACGCGTGCCGTAATCGGCCTCGATTCGTCGGCTGCTGCTGCAGGCTTCGTGCTTGGCTGTCACGCTTTCGCGCTTGAGGAGCATGGGCGCTATTCTGAGGCGCTCGCGACTGGCCTGCGCGCGGTTGCGCTCCAACCAGACGATTCCTGGGGCCTGCACGCCGTTTCGCATGTCTTTGAGATGCGTGGCGACACCGAACAAGGTGTCGACTGGCTGGAGCGCGGCCGCAAGGCATGGTCGCGCTGCAACAATTTTTCGTTTCATATGGCCTGGCATCTCGGTCTGTTGCATCTCGAGCGCGGCGACCACGATCGGGTTCTGGAAATCTATGACGACGAGGTTCGTCCGCAGCAGACCGACGATTTCCGTGACATGGCCAACGCCGTTTCACTGCTATGGCGCATGGAGCAGTCTGGCGTCCATGTGGGTGACCGCTGGCACGACGTGTCTGAGATCGCCTATCGTCGCCGGACGGATACGACGCTCATTTTTGCGGCCCTCCACAATCTGGCTGCAATGGTTGCCGTTGGTGAGCGCGACGGCGTGGCCGAGCTCGTGGCACAGATCGACGCAAAAGCGCTGGGCATGGATGATCAGGCGCGTGTTGCTGCGGAAATCGGTGTGCCGATGGCTCGTGTACTTGCCGGTCTCGACGCCCCGGCCGATCGCCAGATGATCGACCGAATGGTCGCAAACCTCACAAAGATAGGCGGAAGCAACGCGCAGCGAGACTTTTTCGTGCTTGCGCTTGCGAAAGCCGTCGGTGCGGGCGGCGACAATGCTGCAGTTTCGCGCATCGGCCAGATCCGACAGCGCCTCAAGGCCGATGACCAGCTCTTTAAGTCCATTGAGCGCTCGGTCAGCGCACGATTGCCCGTTTGAGCAATCCCTATCAACGAAGGAAAATCCCAATGTCGATGATGGAAATGAATAAGACCAGCGTCTTTCCGGAAATCCAGCCGAGCCTTGGCCGCACAATCGTCTCTGCGGGCATTGCAGCTGATATTACCTGGGAGATTTGGGCGCGCTTGATCACGCCGCTATGGGTTGGAGGACCACTCGAACCGGCTGCCTTGATACAGTCGGTCTTCGGCTTCAATAATCTGCTGCTTGCGGAATGTATCCATGCCGTGGTGGGGATTATTTTCTATCCGATCGGTTATCTCTTCATCGCCCGGCCGCTGCAGAGGCTGATTGTGCCGAAGCTGCCGCTGCTCTTGACCGGTATCGGTTTCGGGACCGGCCTTTGGGTGTTCGCACTCTATGTGATGGCGCATCTTTTTGCAGGCTTGCCGGCATTCCTTGGCTTTATCACTTTGACCTGGGCATCGCTCATTGGTCATGTCCTGTTCGGCACCGTCGTAGCGTTCGTCGTCCGCCAGACCGAACACTAAGACGTGCCGTGGAGGCGGCCTGCCCGGTTCCACCATCCCCGGGCAGGCTGCCATCAGGGCTCGATAACTCTTGAAGCGAAGCAGGAACGATGACGATTTCCACCAACACGAACCGTGTCGCAGATATTGTCGCGAAGACCCTTCACGCCCATGGCATTCGCCATGCCTTCGGGGTACCGGGAGGCGAGGTCGTGACGCTGATCGATGGCCTGGAGAAAGCGGGTATTCCCTTCAGTCTTGCCCGCCATGAAACATCGGCAGCGATCATGGCGGCTGGCGCAAGCACCATCAGCGGGAAGCCTGAGCTGCTGGTGACGACTGTCGGCCCGGGTCTGGCGAATGCCGTCAATGGTATAGCCGATGCTCTCCAGGAGCGTGTTCCCCTGATTGTTATCTCGGGTATCGTCGACCGCAGCACGCGCGCGCGTTACACACATCAGGTCATCGACCATGCACAGCTTCTACGGCCCATCGTTAAGACGTCTTTCGAGATTGAGCCCGAAAGTGCTGCTTCGACCGTGGCGCGCGCGTTGGCGATCGCTACGACACAGCCGATGGGACCGGTTCATCTCGATCTTTCACCGACTGTTGCTGCTTTAGTGAGTCCTAACAACGCGATTATCAGGCCGCCAACTCAGTTTGGCACATCTGCTTCGATTACCGATCCTGCGATCAGAAATGTGTCCGAACGAATCCGCGTCGCTGAACGCCCGATAATCCTGGCGGGACTTGAGGCCACTCGCTGCAACGCTGGCCCGGCCCTCGAACATCTTGCCGAGACGATAGGTGCGCCGGTCATCACAACTTACAAGGCTAAGGGTCTCCTGCGTGAGGATCATCCACTATCTCTCGGCGGAGCCGGACTCTCGCCGCTTGCTGACAAGGTTCTGTTGGCGTTGCTTGAAAAATCCGATCTCGTGCTGATGATTGGCCATGACCCGATCGAGATGCGCCTTGGCTGGTTGGACTTCGTCGCGGATCGGTCGAAGCTGGTAGATATCAGCAACGCACCTCTCGATCACGCGATGCACCATGCGGGGACAAGGATCACCGCCGAGCCAAGGGCAATCGTCCAGGCGCTCAACGGTTCGGTAGCGGGGCGAAATGTCTGGGCAAAGGGCGAGCCCGGCGTCGCAAGGGAAGAGCTTGGTCAAATCTTCGCGACCAAGGCGGCGTGGGGCCCGCACGCGATCATCGATCGCCTGAACGATACGGCTGGCTCGGAGGGTCTGGTGACGGTCGACAGCGGCGCCCATCGCATTCTGCTGTCGCAAAAATGGGTGGCAACCAAGCCCTTTTCGCTGCTCCAGTCCGCGGGATTCTGCACCATGAACGCCGCCCTACCCTTGGCGATCGGCGCCAAAGTCGCCGATCCTTCCCGGCGGGTGTTCGCCGTGATGGGTGATGGCGGCCTTGAGATGGGGATCGGCGAGCTCGCCACGCTGCGCGATCTCAATCTGCCGGTGACCATCGTTCTGTTCCAGGATCGCAGTCTCGCCCTCATCGCTTTGAAGCAAGCATCGGCCGGGCTTGCGTCGACCGGCGTCACGCTTGGAGAAACTGACTTCGCCGCAGTCGCACGAGGGTTCGGCGGCTATGGCGTCAATGTGGAGAATTCCGATGAGTTCAGTCACGAGCTTGAGGCCGCCGGCAAGCGCGGAGGCTTCAGCCTCATTGCTTGCCGGTTCGACGCAAGCGCCTACGATGGCGCCTTCTGAGGTTGTCGCGACGGCGCTGGCTCCTCAGAAGATCAAGCGTCCGCGCGATCCGCGCCTCGACTTTTTTCGTGGCGTTGGCATGCTAATCATCCTTCTGGCACACATCCCCAGCGACGGCTGGGCGTTGTGGATCCCGGCGCGTTTTGGCTTTTCCGATGCGACGGAAATGTTCGTCTTCCAATCGGGAATGGCCTCCGCCATCGCCTTTGGCTCGACCTTCGATCGCAGCGGCGCACTTATGCTAATCGCGCGCATCGCCCAACGCATCTGGCAGATCTTCTGGGCCCATATTGTTGTCTTTATCGTCGTCGCCGCCATCATGGTCGTCGCCGGAACGCGTTATGACGGCGTCAGCTATGTCGACAGCCTCAATCTCGTGCCGTTCATCAAGGATCCGGGCAACCTTCTTGTCGGCCTACTGACACTCACCTACGTGCCGAACTATTTCGACATCCTGCCGATGTATATCGTCATTCTGGCGCTGATGCCGGTGATGATCCTTGCGTTGAAGATCCAGCGTTTCCTGCCCTTTGCATTGATGATCAGCCTTTGGCTTGCTACTCAATTTGGCCTGACACGGCTGCCGGCCGAACCCTGGTCGGATCGCCCATGGTTCTTCAACCCGTTCGGGTGGCAACTCCTGTTTTTCACCGGCTTCTTCCTGATGCGCGGCAGCTTGCCGGCACCGCGATTTGACCGCCGGCTGATGGCGCTTGCCGTCGGTGTCGTCGTGCTGACGATACCCTTTGCCTGGGTACGGTTTCAGGAGGTCCACCCCTTCTTCCAGATGGCGGCGACGAGACTTGCTCCATGGACCGACAAGACGAATTTCGGCCCGCTGCGCTTCGTTCACTTCATGGCGCTATGCTACATCGCTGTGAATCTGGTCGGCGAGAAAGGCTCGCGCCTGCGCGGCCCTGTCGTGCGGGTGTTGACGGTCGTGGGCCAGCAGTCGCTTGCCGTCTTCATCACCGGCATGGTGATCGCTCAACCGATCGGTATTGCGCTCGATCATGCCGGGCGCACCACCGACGCAGAAGCAATTGGAAATCTCTTTGGCTTCGGCGTGCTGATCGCGACCGCCTATCTCGTTCGATGGTTCAAGAGTTCGCCCTGGAAATCGTGAGGCTTCGATGTCTGAATACAATAAATCCGCCAGCCTTGAAGGCCTGCGCATCCTCGACCTCTCGCGGATCCTGGCAGGACCGACATGCACACAGCTGCTCGCCGATCTCGGAGCCGATGTCATCAAGGTCGAGCGTCCTGATGTCGGCGACGACACTCGAAGCTGGGGACCGCCCTTTGTGCCAACAGCCGAAGGCAAAGACAGCGATCTGAGCGCCTACTTCCTCTCGGCCAACCGCAACAAGCGATCGATCGCCATCGATCTTGCCAGCGAGGACGGCGTTGCCCTGGTGAAGCGGTTGGCCGCAATTTCCGATGTGGTCATCGAAAACTACAAGCCGGGCGATCTATCCAGACGAGGGCTCGGTTACGAGGATATCCGTAAGATCAAGCCCGATATCGTCTGGTGCGCGATTTCTGGTTTCGGTCAGACAGGCCCTTATGCCGACCGAACCGGCTATGACTTCCTGGTTCAGGCCATGGGTGGGATCATGAGCATCACCGGAGAAGATGATGCCAATGGCGGGCGACCAGTCAAGGTGGGCCTCGGCATTGCCGACGTGATGTGCGGCATGTACGCGACCGTCGGCATCCTTGCAGCCTTGCGGCACCGTGACCGTACCGGTGAAGGTCAATACATCGACCTTGCGCTCTACGATGCCCAAGTCGCCTGGCTTATCAACGCAGCGACGAACCACTTGGTTTCCGGAAAGGTGCCGGGGCGCATCGGCAACCGACACCCGAATATCGCCCCCTACCAGACCTTTGCCACCGGCGCTGGCGATATCGCCATCGCGGTCGGCAACGATCAGCAGTTTGCCCGGTTCTGCGCGGCAATCGGGGTGCCCCATCTGAGCGTAGACGCGCGCTTTCAGCGCAACCGCGACCGCGTCGTCAATATCGATGCCCTCGATCTACTGATAGGCGAGGCATTGCAGGCCGATACTGCCGAGAACTGGGAGCAGCGCCTGATTGCTGCCGAAATTCCTGCCGGCCGGGTTGCCACCGTCGATCAGGTCGTTTCCAATCCCCATACGCTCGCTCGCGAGATGGTGGTGGAGATGCAAACGCAGGATGGGAAGGCCTTGCGGCTTCTCGGGAATCCCCTCAAAATGTCAGCAACGCCGGTGCGTTTCGACCGGGCTCCGCCGCATCTCAATCAGGATCGAGACGATATTCTCAAGGAGCTTGTTGACCACGAAGAAATTCATATTAACGCGGCTCCTGGGATACCGTAGCCAGCCATTTGCGAGACGCAGCTGATCGATGCGGCTGCAACTATCACGGCGACGCCGAGGCTTCACATTTGAATGGGCGGCGCCAGGTTGCCCGCTGCGACGCCCGTTGCTCCGATGCGGTGCAGCCGCTTGCATTACTTGTTATAGAAGGGACGATCATGCAGCGCTGCTCTTCCAGATCCTTGCCAGCAGATAGTCGACCGACACCTTGCCGGGGCCCCATGCCATAAGTGACAGCGCCATCGCAGCCCAGGTGATATGGATCGGCCACCCGTCCGGCACTGTCAATTCGACGATCAGCGTCATGAACAGAAGGCCCGTCGCGGCGAACCGGGTGGCAAGGCCAAGAACCAGAAGGATCGGAAACGTGATCTCCGCGCAGCCGGAAAGAAAAGCCATGGTCACCGGCGCTGGATAGGGATAAGGCCCGCCCGGCAGATGCAGCATGAACTCATCAGTAAAGAGGGTGACAGCCGTGTCGTTCAGTTGCAGGAAACCGTCCCATTTCAGAATGCCGGATTTCCAGAAAGGTACGGCAAGGGCGACGCGCATAACGGCTTGGACGAGCGTCGGCTGCGCGACTGCGCGCACGAGGGTCTGCGCCATCTCCACGAGTGTCACGATCGGCTGAAGCCTGTCTTTGATCGAAGGTTGTTGTGTGGTGGTCGATGTCATCATGCGTCTCCAGGAGTGATGGCCGAAAACACGCCGGCCTCGATCATGCCAGCGACACTGGCTGCGATGTTGAAGGATGGGTAGGCGTCGACAGCCCTGGCTGCGGCGACACCCAAAGGCTCGCCGGAAATAAGAAAGATCAGGAATTCCGCGCCGCCCGGCGGCAGGTGCCGCACGACCACCTCCATATCGGGCCGCGTGATCAGCGCATCTTCCGGGTCGATTGCCTCGATAGGACCGACGGGATCATCACCGCGGTTGGCGGCAAAGATCGTCAATGCCGGATAGTGCGAGCGAACGATTCTACTAGCCGGATGCGGCGTGAAAACCAGACCGGCGAGATGCTCAGGCGGCACGGACGCGAGAGCATCGGCAGCAAGCGGTTGAACGTCCGACGCATGGTAAGCGTCCAGCCAGGCACGCTCGACCCTCGCGACGTCAGCAAGCCAGGGCAAAGACTGGGCGTATTCATACTCTTCGATGAAAGCCGGAAAGTCGCGGCCATATTCGAAGAGCAGCGGCGACGTCGGCGGAGTGTCGCGTAAATGGAAGCGCGCCATGGCGCGGAAGAATTCGGCGCCGGTAAGGCGTTGCACCGCCGGGAAAATTCCGGCAAGCGCATCGATCAGGCTAACGGTGACGTTGTTGCGATAGACATTGTAGCGTTTGATCGCCCCCTTGCCGTTCGGGCCGATGACGCCCACGGGCGTCTCGGCATCCGGATTGGTCAGGGCCGGCGCAAAATCCGCCGCATAAGTGAGCGGTCTTGTATGCTCGGATGTGGGATCAAGCTGCATGGCTATGATCCGGTAACGCGATGGAAGCATAGTGATCCAGGATCGCCTGGGCGGCGCTCGCCTCGGCACGCAATATCGGCCAATCGGGTATGCTGCTGTCCCATTCGATAAGAGTCGGTATAGGGCCACGGCGACTAATGACGATCTGGTAGAGCTTCCAGACGGCGTCGGCGACAGGCCCGTCATGGCTGTCGATCAGCAGCAGGTCGCCCTCGTCGTCAGATTGCTCGGCGTGGCCGGCAAGGTGGATCTCGCCGACTGAGGCAAGCGGAAAATCGGAAAGATAGTCCAGCGCCGAAAAACCGTGATTTGTCGCGGAGACGAAGACGTTGTTGACATCGAGCAGAAGCCTGCAGCCGGTACGCCTGGCAATCGACCGGATAAAATCGGTCTCGCTCATCGCCGACTCGCTGAATGTGATATAGGTGGAAGGATTTTCGAGAAGGATCGGCCGGCCGATGGTTGTCTGCACTTCATCGATATGATCACAGACCCTTACCAGGCTGTCCTGCGTGTAAGGCAGGGGGAGCAGGTCGTTGAAGTAGGTTGTCTGATGTGTCGACCAGGCAAGATGCTCGGACACCAGCGCCGGCTCATAACGCTCAACCAGCGAGCGGAAGCGTTCCAGATGCGCCTTATCGAGCGGCTGAGGGCCTCCGATCGACATGCAGACGCCATGCAGCGACACAGGGTTGTCGCGGCGGATCTGTTCGAGGATCCGGTGCGGCGGGCCGCCGGCACCCATATAGTTTTCGGCATGGACTTCGAAGAAACCGCGCTGCGGGCCTTCGGCCGTAATCGCAGGTAGATGTTCGTGCTTGAAGCTTGTTCCCGCAAGCCCCGCAATAGAATGAGCCGGAAAGCGGAGAGTGTTTGCCGCAGACGCGGTCGTTGAAATCAGATCTGTGGTCATGGCGTCTCTCCGCCTCCCGATTGTCGTTGCTATCGCGCGTGGAGTTAGATTGCCTTCAGCGAGCCATGATGGCCGTTCGGCAATTTGATCGATGTGCAGGTGCCGCCCTGGACGAACTTCCAGGAATTGCCTTGGAAATCGACTGTCGAGGTCCCCTGGCAGCTCGTGCCCGGGCCAGCAGCGCAATCATTCTGACCCTTCAGCGCGACGCCGAAGCACTTTTCCTTGTGAGCGGCAACGGCGGCTGCGCCTTCGGCTTTGGTCAATGGGGCAGCGCTGACCATCGAAGCAAGGGCAGTGGTGACGGCGCCGGCGAGGACGAAGGAATTGATAGCAGTTTTAACGGACATTGCGTTCTCCATATCGGATAGACGCTCTTGTTGAGCGCATTAGGGGTTCGCAAACGCGTGGATGTTCGTTACTCACCAGTCAGTCACGTTTTCGTGATTTATGCAGACTGGTAACATCCAATTCTCCAGAAGATCTCTTCATGCGCATCATATCGAATAATGCGGTGAAATGGGTCACCAACGAACGACTTGCTGTGCCGGCTCGAGCATCGCGGGTAAAGCCAGCTCAAACCGCAACACGTGACCTGAGATGCGGCAGGATCACCCAATGCAGGCTTTCTGATCATGGACAGCAAAGCGGCCGGCGAGGCCGGTCCACGCATTTTTCTTCCGGGCTTCCAACTCAGTCAAGTTGAGCAGAGTATCAATTCCTATGCCGACCGGGCATGCTTGATAAGGTCACGAAGTTGATCTTGGCTGAGAACCCCAGAGTATGCCGTTTTGCCGATGACGAAGGATGGCGTGCCGGCGAAATTAAAGGCCTGAGCCTGATTGTAGTTGCGCGTCAGGAGATCGGAGATTTTCTTGTCGTTCTGACGCACTGCTGCTGCGATTTTGCTAAGGTCGAGCCCTGTGGACGTCAGCAGTCTTTTGACGTCGTCTTCACTCAGCGAGGCTGGCGTTGCCATTAGCACCTCCAGGGCCCTTTCATAGCCGCCGATTTCGTTCGCGCCGAGCACGGCTTGCGCGGCAAACACGGAAGCGTCGCCAAACACCGGCCAATCTTTCATGACAAGGCGGACATTCCCATCTTCAGCAACGACCGATTTCACATCGGGGTGGCTCTTTTTACAATAGGGGCATTGATAGTCGAAAAACTCGACCACCGTGACATCGCCGTTGGGATTGCCAAGTGTGGGTGCATCGGGATCGCGGAAGACGTCTTCCAATGTGAGCTGCTGAGCTGAACCCGCTCGTGGTGCCAAAACAGCTAGAATTGCGCTGCTTGCCCCGACCGAAAGAAGGCGCCTGCGATTGATCATTGTCATGGTTCCTGTCCTCGAAAGTTAATCGCCGTCGTTCAACTGCCATCTCTGGCTTCTGAAACTGCTTGGAGCACATCGGATGCCCCGAACTCACCGACCAGTCGACCATTCGCTGCTTCTTGCCGGTCGCCTCGGAAGAAGATCATTGTCGGCGGCCCGACGACGTCGAGCTCACGCATTAGCGCGCGCTGAGCGGGGTCGATATGGGTCAGATCAACCTTGAGCGTCCTCAAGGGGCTCAACGCCTGGGCAATTTCCGGCCTGGAAAAGACATTCCGGTCGATCAAGCGGCAGCTCACACACCAATCAGCCGTGAAATAAACAAGGCTCGGCTGGCCCGTTGCACCGGCAGATTCGAGTTGGCTGGCAAATTCTGCCTTCGAGCCGATGGACAACATCATTTTTGCCGGATCACCCTGCGCGACCACTCGGCCACCGCCAATACCTCCAAGTGGCCGCAATGGATCGGTCGCACCTGAAGCAAGTCCGACGATGAGCAAAACAGCATAGACCGCCGAGAGCAAGCCAAGAGCCTGTAGGCCCATGCGTGCCGGCGTCGCGCGCGCCTTTGTCACATCGAAGGCACCGAGAAAGATGGCCACAGCCATCGCCCATACGGCCCAAAGTGGCATCGACATCCATTCCGCCAGCAGGGGCTCCACCATCCAGATGCCAGAGGCGAGAAAGACGAAACCGAAGACATACTTGACCGAATTCATCCATGCCCCGGCGCGCGGTAGCGCATGAGCGCCGATCGTGCCAAAGACGACCAGGGGAATGCCCTTGCCGAGACCGAGCGCAAACAACAAGGCTGCGCCAAGAGCCGTGTCGCCGGTGCGCGCGACGTAAAGAAGCGCGCCGGCAAGCGGGGCCGTAACACAGGGACCAATGATGAAGGCTGACGAAAAACCGAGCGCTGCTGCCGATCCGACAGACCCGCTCGCTGTTTCCCCATGACGCCCGAATTTGGTTGTCAAAGCTGAAGGTAGCTGCAGTTCGAAAAGGCCAAACATTGAAAGCGCGAGTGACACAAATATCAACGCCACCACTGCGACCGTGAACGGCGATTGCAGGGCTATCTGCAGATTTCCCCCCGTCCACGCCGCGACCCCACCAAAGATGGCAAAAGCCCCAGCGAGCGCCACGGCATAACTTATCGACAGCAGAAAACCGCGCCGAGCATCAAGTCGTTCTCCTTGACGCGACAACATCGCGGCTACAATCGGATAGAGCGGGAAAACGCATGGCGTGAAAGCCAGCAGAATGCCAAAACCGAGAAACGCCGCAAGCAAGAGCGGAACGCCGCCGCGGGCAAGGAAGTGATCGACGATGTTGCCGCCATTTGTCTGTTGTCTGCTTGCATCCGCAGCAGTCCCACTGACTGTCTGATCGTCGTGGCCAGCTGCTGGTTCGGACCATTCGGATTGCTTGCCGGTTGGCGGCGAAAAGATCGGCTGTTCCGAAACCGCGAGTGTTGCCGTGTCGATCGTGCGTCGCGCAGGCGGATAACACAGTCCGTGTTCCTGGCACCCCTGATAGCTCAACGTGAAGGACCCGCCAACAGGGTCGAGCTCAGCATCGGCTTTTTCGAAGTAGACTTCCAACTTGCCGAAATTCTCGTCAACTTTCTCCACTCCGGCTGCCATAGCAAGGGGGATTGCTGAACCGTCCGCGGCCTTTGCCGAGATATATTGCCGATAGAGATAATATCCCGGCGGCATTGCCCAGTGCAGATGAATCGCCCCGCCCGGCATTTTGTCCAACGTCAGCCGAAAGGCATCGTTCATCGCAAGCGGTACGCCCGCGCCGATCGCGTTGCCGGCGGCAAATAGGAAAAGAAATACTATTGCGATCAACCGCATGATTTCCCCGCGTAAGGTTTAAGGCCGCCCCGTCCAATTGCCATCTTGGCGCGCTTTGCGTCCGGCTGACCGAGATTGGCCGCCATCATCTGCAGCAAGTCGCTCGCATCAACGGTTTCGGTATCCAGCAAGTCGGCGAGTGCCGCGATTACCCCACGGCGGCTCCAGCCGGCCGTCGCTGTCCAGTCAACCAGATCGTTAAGCTCCGTCACGACCGATCTCTGACAATCGCGATCGCGGCTGGGGTGACCTTGAGGAAAATGGGGTTCAAAAATCATGGCTCGGATGGTTGCCTCCGGTCGATTGATCAGGACGCTGCCTGCCCGCATGTCGGCGAGCAGGCAGTTCACCATGATGACGGACCGTCACGGAGCAGGCTGTTCTTTCACCGTATCCCAGTTGGCGTTTGCCTTTTTGATATAGCCGCCAATATCCGTCCTCCACGTCTGCATGACATGGTCGTTGTAGTTGAGGTAAAGCTTGTCATCGACGACGGTAAAAGCCTGCGGCTCGGTCGGGGCCTTGTGCCCCTCTGCCGTCCCATATGCGCAATAACCGCCAAACTGCGGTGCATAATGCTCGGGATTGCCCGCGAAGGCGTCGCGATGCGCTGCAGAGGCAAAGTAGAACGTTGTACCCTTGTAGTTGGTGGTAAATTTGTCGGAGCCTTTGACCGGCTTGTGGTCAGTGAAGTAGGCGACGGCGTCGTAGCCGTTTATGGCGACGCCGTTGGTCGCATATATTTCATCGGCCAGCGCGACCGAAGCTGTCGATATTGCGAGTGCCGTCGCCGCTGCCAATGGCAGGAAATGCCGTAATGTTAGGGTCATGGTCTTTCCTCTGGTTGAGACTGACATACCCTGTTCGGGCAGTTGCGAACGGTTGTTACATCCTCCAGCGTTCACGACTTCGTGTGCCGGCTGCTATCCGCTTACTGCGAGCACATTGCGAGCGCGATTGTCGCCTCCAACTCGCGGATCTTGCGATCTTTCTCCGCCGATTCCGTGATCATGCTTTGCATTCGAGCGTCGGTTGCGCGCGAGATCTCCCAAAACGCAACGGTAAAGAGCACCGGGAGAGTCGAGCCTCCACCAGTAGGGGACAGTTGATCCGGCTGCTGAACACCGTCTTCTGCCACCACGCGACCCCAAAGCTTCAGAGAGCATTCGCCACCTGCATCGCAACGAAGCACGGCCTCCATCGCGGTGCCGGAACGGCCGGCCGTATGGCGAAAGACCGCAGCATCCGCATGAAGCCGGAAGGTCGATGTATCAATGACATGTGGAAGCATCGCGATGCTCGGCACTGTGTCAAAAACAATTCCCGGCCGAATCTGCGAATAGTCGATCGCGAGTTCGCGGTGAACCTGGACCAGGTGAGCGATGCTTGGGGTGATCGCCTGACCCCAGACCGCAGCACCTTCCCCGAAGTGATGAACGATTGAATGCCCGATGCTCGGACAGACGACAGAATGCTGCATGACGACGTTCCTTTGTAACGGTTGGACCGAACTGGTCGGTCCAGGCAAACCAAGGCAAAACACCTTGCTATCCATGAGTTCGCAAAGCGCGGCGCGCTTGTTACAAGGACGTGCAAAATTCTTCGGGAGGAGATCAGCGAGGAAAACCGACAGCGGTCAGTCCGGCGTCGAGCATGTCGGCGCGAGCCTCATGGCCGCCATTGTGAATGCACATGACGCTCTCGCCCCGAATGCAGCTGGGAACATCTTGACATTGAATGCCGTCCAGAGTGACTTTCCTTGCATTCGTGACATCGCATTTGGCGCGCGTCCGCATGATCGCTATGCTCTCAAAAGCATTGCCCTGATGAAACTGCGTACCGATGGCGCGTCCGGCAAGCGGAAAGGTCCGGTCCGCGGTCCCATGAAAATGCACAATGGGCGGAATGGCCGTGACGCAATCAGCTGGTTTGGGCAGCGGATCCCAGAACACGCCCGAAAACGTCACCATCGCTTTTGCCTTGTCGCCTTGCTGGCAAGCGGTGTACCACGCCATCGACGCTCCGATGGAAAAACCGCCGATCACCGTCTTATCGGAACTAAAGCCGTAGCGACTATTCAGGTCTTGGAAGACGTCGGCGATGAAGGCCTTCTCATCGCGCCCCGAGCGGGCACTGTTTGGAAAGGACCAGCTGCCGTCGATACCGTCAACTGCGACATACGCAAGATGATGGGCAAGCGTCACGTCAACCAGCGGCCGCTGTCGCATCTGTAACTCGGCAGAGCTTTTGAACCCATGAAAAAAGACATAGACGCCGCGAAGGTCGCCATCCTTGGGCAGCTCGATCCGGTAGTCTCCTGTTCGAACCGAACAAACGACCTCGCCTCCACACACCGGAGCTGCGAACACACCCGACGTGACGGCGGCAAAGAAAATAAGAGCAGCGAATATACGCGAAGCCATGGGTGTCCTCTCCAGGATTGTTCCTTCAGTTTGCTAAACGCTCGGTGGCCGATGTGCAATTTCGAGAGCGATCACATTGCCGGGAGTGACCAGTCGTTCATTTAAGAGGGCGCGGGAAGCCGGCGGCTGCTTTCGCCATATGCAGTTCTTAACGGGATGAGGAACGCCAACCGGCTCTGCGGACAAAATCGGGCTGACCTTCTGGTGCGCTAGTTGCTCTAGAACGGGGAAGATCGCCGAAGGCTCGGGGCGCCATGTATAGTCGGCGTTTACCTCGGCGCAAGCGATCGTGCCGACCCGCGCTATGACATAACGAGCGGGCATGGCAGGATTCAGATATCCTCGCCGTTGAACTGCGTCAGGTTCGCACCGAGCGACTCGATATCTGAATGGGCTTCCAGCGCGCTCAGGTCGAAGTTGCAAAGCGGGGCGCCAAACGCTGCGATACAAGGTAACCACCAGCGGTCCATTTTGCAGGCAACACTATCTGGGTACTTGGGTCGGCGAGTAACGTAAGCCGCCTTTTGAGCTTGATGGTGACCGCCGATGGCCCTCCAGGGCAGCGGATGCGAACTAGCCGTTCGAATGTTCTGCGTCAGGTCACACCGGCAGCGCGAGGGCGATCATTCGGCGCAAGTCTTTGCGGCTGGCCCCGGATTGGGCTTCGACGGCCATGCCCCGCGCAATCACCAGGACCAAGCGAGCGAGGGAACCCGCGTCCATCCCGGCCGGAAGCTTCTCGTTAACGTCAGCTTCGGCGAATCGATTGCAAAACCGCTTCCACGTCTGCACGCGCAGTTCAGCCATCCATTCCCGCAGTGGATCACCGGCGGTACTCGGAAGTGAGCTGTTTAAGGCGAGGCAGCCTTTGTCGGCCGAGGCAAGGCGCCGCCGTTCGTGCGTTCGAGGAGAGTGGCATCGACCTCCAGCTAAAGATCTCGCATGCGGCGGCTCGGTGCTGGTTGCTGCAAATTCAATTTCTCGGCGGCTTGCCGCAAACTTCGAAATTGCCAAACGGCATTTGCCCGGTTCATGTTCTGAAGTCCAACAGTCACCGGGGCCCTCACTCAGCTTTGCCTAGAATCGCTCTGTCCACGGCCGAAGGTCGATTTCGTGCGACCAGGCGTTTCTCGGCTGCGCAAGGACGTCCATATAGGTCTGGGCGATTGCGTCGGGATCTAGCGTGCTGTCAGGCTCGCCGCCCGGGTCCGGTCGGGTCTTTGAGCGGACGCCTCCGTCGATGTTGAAGTGCGCGACATGTATGCCCTTGGGACCGAGCTCTCTTGCCGCACTCTGAGCGAGCCCGCGCAGACCGAACTTGCCCATTGCGAAAGCCGCCGATTGGGCGAAACCCTTCATGCCTGCACTCGCGCCGGTGAATAAGATCGCCCCATGCCCTTTTGGCTCCATTCGCTTGGCGGCCTGCTGGGCAGCCAAGAACGCGCCGAACGTGGTAATAGCAATTGCTTTCTCGACTGCGGTAGGATCGACGCTCGAGAGCGGCCCCGGAACGCGCGAGCTTGCGTTGTAAATCACAACATCGGGTTCCGCGACCTGGCGTTCCATGTCGAGGAATAGCTTCGCCATTTGCTCCGGCTGGGAGGCATCGACGGCGAAGACGGCGGCGGCAGTCTCCTCCGCGAGTGGTTTGAGCTTTTCGACATCGCGAGCGGCTAGACCGACCTGCAAACCGATCTTACGCAAGCGCCGCGCGAGTGAAGCGCTGATGCCCGGTCCAGCACCGATGATTAAGGCGCAGTGATACGGGAAATCTCTCATAACGTCCTCCTGGTTGTTTCGAATCAGTGGGCCGGGTTGGCGGATTATGGGCAGCTATTGATCCGGTACGATTTATGTTCGATTTTGCGGTTGGATCACTTCGCGAAGTCGACGATCAAATTTAAATCGTGCCGCATCAATAAGCAGATAGCGGACTTTGCTGAGCCTCCAGATCGGGCCAAGTTTAGGCGATGCCGCGCAGTCCGCGGACAAATGCGGCTACGCCCGGAGCGACGACCTCCGGAGACTCCTCAGGAATATAATGGGCGCCTTCCACCCGGATTTCTTCCTGATTGGAGAAGGTCCGGCAGAAGGCGACCTGGTTCGGACTGCTATCTACGACACCCGGAGTCGCATGGAAATAAAGCTTGGGCACAGGGCTGGTCGCCAACCATTGCGAATAGCTCTTGACCGCATCGACCACATCAGCGGGTTCACCCGCGATGGGGATCTGACGCGGCCAGCTCAAGGTCGGCCGACGATCCTCCCCCGGGTTCATGAAGGGTCTGCGATGTTCGGCTTTAACGGCATCGGAGAGGGGGCGAGCAACGCTTGCGAAGAGGACCTGCTCAGCGAAGAAATTCTCCTGCATGACCATCGCGTCGCCGGCGGGCGAACGCATCGCCTCGAACGCGGGGCGCAAGAGTTCGCTGAAGCCACGCCACTCGAACGGCGTCACGATCGATTCCATGTAGGCGACGCCCTGCACCCGATCGGCATGCTTGCTTGCATAGTTGAAGGCGAGCGCCGAACCCCAGTCGTGGACAACGAAAATCACGTTGTCACCGAGATCAAGCTGATCCCAAAGCGCGTGCATGAAGCTGCGCTGTTCGAAATAGTCGTATTCCCCGGGACCTGAATTCGGAAGGTTATCCGGGTCTCCCTGACCGACCAGATCGCACGCGATCAGCCGACCTAGCCCTCTGGAGGCCGGCATGATGTTGCGCCAGATATAGGACGAAGTCGGATTATCGTGCGAAAAGACGATAGCGTCGCCTTCTCCCTCGTCGATATACGCCACTCGTTGCCCATTGACGGTCATAAATTTCTTCTCGGCGAAGGGCACGTCACTCAGCTTCATCGTTAGGGTCTCACAATTCCTAGGCTTTTCAATTTCGTTCTGGTCGTTCGCTTCCCAGCGGGCTGCTTTGCGAAAAGACGTGCCCGTCGCGCCACTTGCTCCGCAGATTGCCGACCGCGTGGTGCCGCTCATCATGGCGGCCACCCGGCGAAAAGGCGCGCTGGCCGGCAGTCCAATCGGTATCAGGGAAGCAGGACAATCTTTCCAGCTCTGCCCTTTTGCATTAGTTCCTGTGCAGCCGCCGCCTCGCGAAGAGGTAAGCGTTGGCTAGTCGGCAAAATGAATTTCCCGTCGCGAATGTCATCTGCAAATTCGCGAATCTTGGTTGGATCTGGGCGTACAAAGACCCGGCTTGTCTTAACCGTCGGATTTCTGGCTGAGGCATCATCGGACAATATGGACGCGTAAGCAAACCGGCCGCCGGCGCGAACCTTTCCAATAAGCTTCGCAGCGATCTCGCCGCCGATTGTGTCGGCGGCTCCGTCCAGTGCATCAAACCCAGCGATCGCAGTCTCATCGCCCAAGGCGACGGCTTGGAAGACGCCCAAGCTTTCAACTTCAGCAAGCTGACGTGACCGAACGCCCGCGATCACTTCGCGCCAAGCTTCTTCGCTGTGTGCACAGCCGCGCGGCCCACGCTACCGAGGGCACCGCTGATCAGAATTGTCTGACCTGCTGCTGCGTGCGTTGAAAGGCGGACGAGTTAATCGCCGGTAAGCGAGACGCACGGGATGGCTGCAGCTTCAATCGGATCAATGCCATCGGGAAGATGGGTAACCAGCGCAGCTGGCATCGCCACATACTGAGCGTAGGTGGCATCGGCCATGGCGATCACCCGGTCGGCGGCTTGAAATTATGGACCTCGCTACCGACCGCTCGCACCACACCGCTTACGTCCTTACCAAGGATAGCCGGCAGATTCAGCGGAAAGTCCTTCTGACGGACGCCTGACCTAACCTTCCAATCGATTGGATTGACACTTGTGCCAACGAGCTCGATCAGCACCATCTCCGGGCCCATCGTTGGATCAGGTGCATCGAGTTCATACTTGAGAGTTTCAGGACCGCCATACTCGTATATCCGCACCGCTTTCATGATCTGTCCTTGAATCGCCACTGAACGGCCTACGGGTTCGTATTTGCGCTAAGGTTCGCCCACACGCGAGTCTACTCATATGGCGGCACGGGGCGTCAGAGTTGCGTCAGACCCCCGTCCACCGGTAATTCGGCGCCGGTCGTGAAAGTCGCGTCGAACCCGAGGAAAAGAACGGCCTTGGCGACTTCTTCCGATGTCCCCAAGCGCTTCATCGGATTGGCTTCGCTCATCTGCCCGGTGAGTTGGGCGGCCATGCCTTTATCGGGAAACGCTTTGCCCCAGCTCGGCGTATCGGTGGGTCCGGGCGACACCGCGTTGACGCGAATCCCCCGAGGAAGAAGTTCAGCGGCGAACCCCCGAGCAAGGGATCGCAGCGCAGCCTTGGTCGCTCCCGCTGCGGCGAGCATCGGCATTCCCTTGACGTTGGAGACCGCGGTCGTGAAGACGACAGCGCCGCCCTGGTTCATTAGCGGCGCGAGCTTCTTCATAGCGAAGAACGGCCCCTTCACGTTCACCGCGAACACCTCGTCGTACATGGCCTCCGTTGTGCTCTCGATGGGCGCGAAGAGGCCGAACCCGGCGTTGACGAAAAGCAGATCGAAGGTGTCGAATTCGGCCTTCACCCGAGAGGCGAGAGCGTCGATGTCCGTCAGCGACCGGGCATCGCTCGAAACCGCGACACCACCCTTCCCCAGCTCTTTCTGCGCCGATTCCAAGCCGGCTTGCGAGCGACCCGTCACCAGAACGTGGGCGCCCCCATCGACGAGCATCTTCGCAGTCGCGAGCCCTATGCCGCTCGTGCCGCCGATGACTACAACGTTTTTACCTGAATATCGATCCATATGCGGTCTCCTCGCTAGGTCCGGCCTTACGAGGTCCGGGTCGTTTTACTGATTGCGAACTGATCCTGGACGCTAAGGCCGCTCAAAGTTGCGACCATCCTCCGTCGACTGGAAGTTCTGCTCCCGTCGTAAAGGTCGCATCAATCGCCAGGAATGCCACTGCCTTGGCAATTTCTTCCGGCCGGCCGAGACGCTTCATCGGCGCGCTTTCCGCCATCTGAAGGTAGACCTGATCTGCCGCTTCCTTCGGCATTCCTACCTTTTGGAGGATGTCCGTGGATCCAATTGGACCGGGGGTCACCGCATTCACACGTATTCCACGGGGCAACAACTCTGCAGCAATACTCCGGGTCATTGCGCGAAGCGCTGCCTTGGCGGCGCCATAGGCGCTCAAGGTTGGCACTGCCTTTACGTTTGCGATCGAAGTCGTAAATACCACCGAACTGCCTGTCGGCATGAGCGGCGCCAGCTTCTGGACGATGAAATACGGTCCTTTGGCGTTCAGATTGAGCATCTCGTCGTAAACTGCCTCAGTCACCGCCTCAAATGGCATGAAATGACCGTATCCCGCGTTGACGAACAGCACATCAAGCTTGCCGAACGTCTCCTTAACCTTCTCCGCTAAGGCATCCATATCGGGGAGAGAGGTCGCGTCGCTGGGAACAACGATAGCGTAATCGCCAAGTTCGGCCTGGGCCGTCTTGATTGTTTCCGGATTGCGACCGGTCACGATCACACGCGCACCTTCTTCGATGAATAATTTGGCAGTCGCCAAGCCCAAGCCGGTGGTTCCGCCTGTGATAAGTGCTGTTTTTCCGTTGAGCCGATTCATACGGATTCTCCTGGTGAGATTTGATATTTTCGAACTATTTAGTACGATATTTTGTGCGGTGGATGCGGTCAAGCTATTTTTGAACTATATAATTTCAAAATAGCATGCGGATGCTCATCACTGCACCCTGTTTGCCAGGACCGGTTTCCTTCAGAAAACCACACCCAAGGATGCAGGGTCAGACCAAACGACACCTGAGACCTCACCGATAGCCTGCCAAGCGGCGTCCTGGTTTTCGCGATCGTGAAAGTGTGGCTGGCGCATCGCCTCCATTGGGCCAGTGACCTTCTTGGGCGCGGAGGCAAAGAATTGCCCCGAGACGTCGGCTCCGAACGCCAATGCCTGGAGATAGCGACGAACCGCAATCTCCGGCGTCTGAGACATGCCGGGTATGAGCTTCATCAGCGGAACCATCAGCCACTTCAAAGCGAGGCCGGCGTTTCGCAGCCCCATGGTGTCGGGCGTGCTACCAGGCGAGACAGCGTATACGGCCATGCCCGGGGGGAGCCGGCGCGCCAGCACCGCGGCCCACCAGGCGACGATGAGCTTCGCGTCGGAGTGCGCTCGGTTGGGCTCGTACTTCACGTTCGGTCCGCTGCACAGCAAGGCCTTCACCGCGGCGGTTCGGTCACCCTGATGGTGTTTGGCCGCAAGAGCCGCCACGTCGGTGTAGCCGAACATGGGGATGTCCCCACGGGCGGCTTCCGAGCCGGCAATAATGATCCGCGCGTCGGAGCTCAGCAGTTTGGCATGGAGCAACCCGGCCGTCAGTTGATGGTGGCCGATGAGAGGGGCCTGGGTCGTCTCGACGCCCGTCGCAGTGAGCATGCGCTTCCTACCGCCGATCCAACCTGCATTGAGCAGTAGGAAATTGACCAGCCGACCTCGCTTGACGATCTGGGCGAGCGCGGACTGAACGCTGGACGGTGTGTCCAGATCCAGCTCCAGCGGCGTGAAGATCTGTGATTTGGTCTCAGCCGCGAGCCGAGTGGCCGTTTCCTGGGCCCGAGCCAGACTGCGTCCGGTGAGGATGATCTCGCCCCAGCCCTCTTCGGCGAGAGCACGGGCCGCCGCATAACCGAGCCCGGAGGTGGCGCCGGTGACGAGAGCGATCGAATGTTGCATGGATGGCTCCGTGGTAAAGGGAAAAGTCGAAGGAGCCCCGCGGGATAGGCACTCCCTTGTCATTTTTGAACGTTTTAGTTATATTATGTTGGTATGAAGACTGTGGTCAAGGAGTTTTGAACTAAATGTTTCAGAATGCGGTGAAGCCCCGCGGACGTCCACGTAGCTTCGATGAGAGGGGGGCGCTGGAAAAGGCGACTAAGGTGTTCCGGTCGAAAGGCTACGACGGAGTAACGATCGACGATCTTGTCGAAGGCATGGGGGTGGGACGGCCAAGTCTATATTCGATCTTCGGGGACAAGCGGACGTTATTCTTGCGCGCCCTGCGGGCGTACGCAGAGACAAAGGGCGCTGGCGCCGCAAAGGCGCTCTTCTCGCCGCCGGTTCTTCGCGACTCGATCGCCGGCTTCCTGAGGAACGCCGTTGAAACTGCAACGGAGGAAGGATCTGCCCCGGGGTGTCTTCTCATTTGTGTTGCGCCGCTCGTGAACGATACCGAGGTCCGGCAGTTCGTGCAGGACGCCGTAGCCGCCGCCGCGGCGCTGGTGGAGCGCCGTTTCTGCGACGCGATCAATGCGGGAGAAGTCCGGTCTGACTTTCCGGTAGCCGCGCGTGCGTCCCAGGTTCTTGACCTTGGCCGCGGCCTGACGATGCGTGCGCAGATGGGCACGTCGCGCAGGGAGCTGCTCAAAGACGCAGAGGAAGCGGCCGACTTGGTGCTCTTGCCACGGGGAGGGAATGCGGCGCCAGGCCATTGATGCCGAATTGTGAAGGCTGGAGCAAGCCACTTTCGGCGAGGCTGCGGCTCGACTTGTTCGACCAACCCCACACCCGGAGCGGGAAACCGGCAACGGTCGCCGACGATCGCAGCTGCAAGCTGCCGACACGCGCAGAAGCTCGATGGCCGCGACCGGTGTTTCTCTGTTCAAGGGACGCGCACGACCATTTCAATCTCGACCTTGATTTCCGGCCTGTAGAGTGCCTGGACGCCAATCGTCGTGATGCTGGGCATCTCGTCGCCGACCAGTTCACGTAGTGGAGTGACGGCCTGCCCGAACGCTTCGCTGGTCGCATTCACAACATAAACGCGCAACATGACAATGTCTTGCGCGGTCGCGTCCAGGTCCTTGAGGGCGGCGGCGAGGTTGGCAGTCGCAAGCCTCGCTTGGCCAGCGAGGTCGTCGGGTACTTGGTCACTGGCAAGTGTCGCTGCGACCTGGCCGGATAGGAAAGCGAGGCGGCCTGGTTCCGCGATGCTGATATGCGAGAACCCGTGCGAGGCCATGTTCCACATCGTCGAAGGGTTGCGGCGGCTCACTGACGCTGATGCCTGACACGGAATGCGTGCGATCACCTTGATTTCGAAGTCGAAGCCCGCAAGTCGGCTGACTCCAATAGAGGTCCAGTTCGGATACGGGGCTTGCGGGAACTTTTCGTCTCTCACCGGTATGACCACGCTCATTTGCTTTTCCGGATCCGTATGAAACGTCGTCAGGTCAACTATGTCGGCTAATGTGCATCCTGCTGCCGCGAGGGTGGCTTCCAGATTGGCGAAGGCTCGGCGAACCTGAGCTTCGAAATCGGGTTCGGGCGAACCATCGGGGCGGCTGCCGACCTGACCCGACACGAACAATAGGTCGCCCGATCGGACTGCGGGAGAATATCTGTACTTTTCGTATAGGGCATCCGGGTTGGTGGGAAACACTGTTTCGCTCTGGGCCATAGCATCGTCCTTTCATGTAGAGGCGAGCGCATCCCACAAGCTTTGCTGGACATTCCAGCTCAGCCGGCATAGCAACATACGCTACGTATGTGAAAGCACAGATTGAACTGAGCGTCAAGTTGATATACGAAACGTATGCGAAATGGGAGGTTATTCTGGCGGTTAAACGTCGCACCGAGACAACGAAGGAAAACCGCGCCAAGTTGATCGGCGCGGCGCGAAAAGCGTTTGCAGCCTTGGGTTTTGCTGAAGCATCGATGGACGAACTCACTGCACAAGTTGGCCTTACCCGTGGCGCCCTCTACCATGGCTTTGGCGACAAGAAAGGACTGCTGGCTGCTGTCGTTGCCCAAGTCGATGGCGAGATGGCCGTGCGCGCGCAAGAGATGGCGGCAGCAGCAGCAACCCCGTGGGAAAGGCTGCTGGCTGAAGGCGATGCATATATCGAGATGGCGTTGGACCCGGAAGTCCGACGAATCGTATTGTTGGACGGGCCTGCCTTTCTGGGCGACCCCTCAAGGTGGCCCAGCCAGAATGCCTGCTTGAACATCACAAAGCAGGCGGTCGCCGATTTGATCGCCGGAGGTGTGATGAAGCCAGTCGATATCGAGGCCGCGTCACGTCTTTTAAGCGGCGCGGCTTTCAATGCCGCCCTATGGGTTGCCGCCAGCGACGAGCCGCAGATCGTCTTGCCCAAGGCTATCGAGGCGTTCCGGCTAATGGCCGAAGGGTTTCTGGTAGATCGAGAGTGACCTTGGTTTACGAATTCATCGTCAAACCCGTTTTCGACTTCTGGAATCATAAGCAATCTTCTGGCAACTGGCGATCTTCAGCGTTTCGGCCATCGCCGGGCGCATGCGAAATCGCCTGTTATGTTGACACGGTCACGTGCTCCGAGCGTCCCCCGAGCAGAAGAAACCCGAGAGCAAACAGTTCAAAGATTGCACCCACCATGCCAATCATCGCCAACGAGGTCCATTGGACCGTCGCCGCCCCCATTACCGCGCCGATTGCCGCTCCTAAATAAACGGCCGAGGAGTGCAGCGACAACGTCACCGGCGCCAGGTGGGGATCGATCACTAGAAGTCTGACCTGTTGCACCGCCGGCAGCGACCAACCGAAAAGCGCCCAGATCGTGATAGCGCCCACGACGCCCGAGAATGCCCAAACTGCAGGAGCGAAGGCGGCAAGCAAGGATAGCGTCGCAAACGATAAGACCATCATCCCTGTCGCCAAGATTAGAAATTGACGCTTGTCCCAACGGTCGGCAACATGTCCGCCAATGTTATTGCCGATCGCTGCTGCGACTCCGATGACAAAAAGCGTGAACGCCACGCCCTGCGGCGATATCCTGAACACGGTTTCAAGGTAGGCGCCGAAATAGGTGTTGACCGTAAACGCACCGATCAGGACGAGGACCGTCAACAGCAGCACCGACAGAACTTCGGGCCGCCGGGCGACGGCCAGTCTCCGGCTGAGGCTGATGGCCGGAGGGCTGGGCGAGCGCGGCAACCTGGCGATGGTGCCGACCAAAGCGACCGCCCCAAGAGCGGCCACGCCGATGAACGTCGCACGCCAGTCGAACCGAGCCGCGATCAAGGTCCCCATGGGGACTCCCAGCACAAGCGCAATGGTCATGCCGCTATAGATAAAGGATAGCGCGCGGCCCCGCCGATCCGGCGCGATCGTCATAGACGCGTAACCGGCCGAGGCTGGCATGAATGTTCCCGCGGAAACCGCAAGCAGGACGCGAGCAATGGCAAGCGCAGTATAACCGGGAGCAAGTGCGGCCGCCAAGTTGGACAAAGTAAACACCGTCATAGCGCCGATCAGAAGCGCTTTTCGCGGAACGTTGGCGGTCGCAACCGCAATCAGTGGCGATCCGACCGCATAGGCAAATGCGAAAATCGTAACCAATTGCCCGGCCGCGGCAATCGACACGCCCAGATCGAGCGCCATCCCTGGAAGAATACCCGAGATCATAAAGCCTTCGGTGCCGATCGCGAATGCTCCAAGCGCCAACCATATCAAATTGCGGTACATGACAAGATTATTCCAATGTTCAAGGACTATTGAACATATGCGCCTGGTGACGGCTCGCTGTCAAGTAGTCCAACAACTATTGAATTAGATGGCGAAGGTCTTTAATATGAGGCATGGCCAAGGAAATCTATCACCCCACCATCGAGCAGATCGACCTTTCGGCAGTGCTGGACGCAATGAGCGACCCGACACGACGCGATATCGTGCTGCGACTTGCTGCGTTGGGCGAAGAGAATTGTTCGGCTTTCTTGGATTTAGGTTCAAAGACCAATCTGACTTATCATTACGGTCGATTGCGCGAAGCCGGGATTACGTCGACGAGGGTCGAAGGGACGCAGAGACTGATTTCACTTCGTCTGGACGATCTTGAGACAAAGTTTCCAGGTCTTATGGCCGCCATTATCTTCGCTGCACACCCGAGCGAATCGCAGGACTGAAGAGGGATCAGGCGGTGCTTGAGTGTAGTCCACCTGACAACGAATAACGCCAATCTCGCAGAACGCGCAGTCGGCACACTTGCCATTGCCGTCGGATCGCATGGTCCATCCTGCAGGACAGGGTCGCCGGAAAACGTCATATACTGACACGATATATGATGAAGTCGTATCCCCAGGCGTCAGTCTTCCCGGCCGCCATTCCTCTTCGGAATAATCTGTAGTCGTACGACCGACCTACAGGCACGCGATCCACAGCATCATTTTTAACTCCGTGACCAGTTAACTCACGGAGTTCTCGCGTGACCTAAGCTCACCATCCCCACGACGATCGACGCTTTCATGGCGGGCGCCGAGTGGCCAAGCTCGCTGCAAAAGCTGCTTGATTCCCGCCACCTTTCACTGACTCCAAACGATAAATATCATTCAGGAAACATCATCCCATGTCTAAACCTCTTGCAAACAAGCTTGCCCTCGTCACCGGTTCCTCGCGCGGTATTGGAGCTGCCGTTGCGGCGCGTCTCGCTGCCGATGGCGCATCGGTCATCGTCCACTATGCCAACAATGCCGGCCGAGCCGAGGACGTCGTGAAGGAAATCCGTGAGGCTGGCGGCGAGGCTGAAGCCGTTGGCGCAAACCTCAGCACGATCGAAGGCACCCAGAGTTTGATCGCGTCCATCGACCAGGCTTTTGGCGGAAAGTTTTCTGGTCGTCTCGACATCCTCGTTAACAACGCAGGCACTGTCGAATACGGCCCATTCTTGGAGTCCTCTGACCAGTCGTACGACAACCACTTTAACGTCAACATCCGCGCTCCGATCGCACTTGCCAAGGATGCTGGAAAGCGCATGGCAAAAACCGGTTGGGGTCGCATCATTAACGTGGCATCGGCCTTCGGTGAAGCCGCGCCGCTGCCTGGCGTCACGCTTTATATCGCGACAAAGTTTGCGTTGCACGGCTTTACCCGGGGCTTGTCACGCGAACTCGGCCCGCTGGGTATCACCGTTAATGGTGTCCAGCCTGGCCCAATCGACACCGAGCTTAGCCCGAACCCGGGCGATCCGGCTTACGATACCATGGTTAAACTCACCAGCGTTGGTCGTTTCGGCAAAGCAACCGAAATTGCCGCCGCCGTCGCCTATCTGGCCCATCCGGATGCCGCCTTCACCAACGGCGAAAACCTCACCGTCGATGGCGGTTGGAACGCCTGATCCGGACCCAAACAAACTCCTGCCCGCCGCGCTAGCGGCGGGCAAAGCGCGCCTATTTGGCTTACAGACGAAAAAAAATGCGCTGGTAGTCCGGCACGTTTCCCTCCTGTTCTGCTCGTCGTCATTCCTTTGAAATGAGGGTATTCACCTTCTCGATTGCTGCAACAACGGCCGGGCGGACCGATATTTCCTCATACATTGTTGGATGTTCGAGAAATCGGCCAGTTCGATCATGGCGAACTCGCGCCGCCACAGCCAGCCGAAATGCGTAATATCGGCGATCGTGTAGTCATCGCCAGCGACGAAAGCCGATCTGGCCAGAATGCCGTCCAACACTTTCAGTACGCGCATTGCTTCATTGCGGAAACGCTCGATCGCGAAGGGGACTTGTTCAGGCGCTTGCCGCTGAAAGAAGCCCGCCTGACCAAAGGCCGGACCGACACAGGTCGTGTGAAAGAATAGCTGTTCAAACACTCGGAAGCGGTTGACGCCGGCCCTGGGCAGCAGGCGGTCCGTTTTCTCCGCGAGGTAGATCAAGATCGCCGCCGACTCAGTCAGAACGATACGTTCGCCGTTAGGGCCGTCCGAATCGATGAGCACAGGCACTTTCGCGTTCGGATTAATCGCCAGGAAATTGTCGCTTCGTTGTTCACCCTTTCGGACGTTGACGGGATTTAGGATATATTCCAAACCAAGCTCTTCGAGTGCGATTGGCACTCGAACGCTATTGGGTGTGGCGAATGCGTAAACTTCGATCATGATCTTCTTCTCGATACATTTGGGGGTTGCCATCCGGCATAACGATCCAGAGAAGAGCCATTCCCTCCACGTTGCGGTAGGCCGTCCGCGGTGATAGTGATCCTTCCCTAGGAGAATGGCCACGGATCGATTGACGGCAATGGAAGCGTTTGTCCGGGTGATCGATACGGGCTCTTTCTCGGCTGCGGCGCGCCAGCTCCACATCGGGCAGCCCGCAATTTCCAAAACCATTGCCCAGCTGGAAGATCGACTTGGGGTCAAGCTGGTTCTTCGCTCCAACAAAGGGCTGACACCGACCGAGGCGGGCCAGAATTTCTACGACCGGGCACGCCGTGCGATCGAGGAAGCCGATGAAGCAGACCTTGCGGCCCGCGGCGCCGGCGCAGCCCTGACCGGCCGCCTCCGCGTGTGCGTCGCCGTCACCTTTGGTCGATTGCATGTGATTCCGATCCTTCCTGAATTTCTCGAACACCATCCTGCACTGGAAATCGAGATCATCATGGATGATCGCAGTGTCGATTTGGTCGAGGAAGGAATCGACGTCGCGATACGAATGGGGTCCATGAGAGATTCCACGCTGACTGCCCGAAAGATCGGCGAGTGTCAGCGCCTTGCCATGGGGACTCCGGCCTACTTTGAACGGTGGGGCGAACCTCAGGAACCGAAAGATCTCACGCGCCATCAGGCCACATCCCTGACGCAACCCAATCTTGGCGTCCTCTGGAAGTTTCGACAGGGAAGTACAGAGATAGCCGTCACGGTTGGCAGCCGCGTTCGGGTCACGGCCGGGGAAGGTGTTAGAGAGGCTGTCCTTGCTGGGTTGGGCCTAACCGTCAGTTCGGAATGGATGTTTGCGCCGGAGTTGAAGAGTGGTGCAGTACGACCCGCTCTCACCGACTGGCAGCTTCCAACCCTCGATCTTTGGGCTGTTTTCCCGACGGGAAGACGCACAAGCATGAAGGCCCGCATGCTCGCGGATTTCGTGGAAGCCCAGCTCGCGGCGAAGGTAGGCTTGACGAAAGCCTCCCAACCTCTCTGAATATATCAATTCTTCCAGATGCAAATTCTCATTTGCGCTTGAACCAACTCGAACCTGCGTCTCCTACGAGAATTGTTTCGGCTGCTACCCGCGGTCAGCCTCTGTATGCGACCGGAAAAATAATGTCCTGATCCACAAGGACATTGAACTTGTAGCCCGGGCGAATTTCGAGGGTCGGTTGAACATCCATGTTCCGTTGTATGGTCCGGTCTGCTACCCGGCCGAACGTCTCGGCGAAATTCCGCCGCGTAGCGTCGGAGGCAGTGTCCTGGGTCGCGAGCGTCGAGCTCTGCGGCACGGCCATGTCTATACCCGTCCCGACCAGCGCGATCAGCGCGGCCGAGCCAAAGGTTTTCAGATAATGGTTGTTCACTTTGTCGTTGAAACCGCCATAGCCTTCCGCATCGGTACCCGACATCCCGCCGATCTGCAAAGTCGAGCCATTCGGGAAGATGATGTCTGTCCAGACAACGAGAACACGTTTCTGTCCGAAGGACACCTTGCTGTCATACCGACCGAAGAGCTTCGTACCTTGCGGAATTAACAACCGATATCCTGTGGCGCTGTCGTAGACATTCTGGCTCACCTGTGCCGTGATCCGGCCGGGAAGATCGGAGTTGATCCCGGTGATCAGTGTCGCCGGAATGACCGAACCTCGCTTCAGCTCTAAGGGCGATTGTTGAGACACGACACGGTTCGGCAGGTAGCCAAGTTCTTTCAGGTCGGCGTTGAAGAAGTCTTCCTTCGAGCTTTGTCCATTGGGATCGACGTTTTGATCGCCGAGCCCTGCGCGCAACGCGGCCGCGTAGAGATCGGACGCGCCGCTCGGTTTTGTCGATGTCGTTGCGGCCCTTTCTGCCTTGCCCGCGGTCGCATCGTTCGTTTCAGCGCGCCCTTCCAACTTGCCGCGGTCGATGGCAAGCGGCGCGTCATAGGCCGCATTGTTCGCCTGCAAGCGAGCCATGCGCTGGCGCTGCTGCTCCCGCAGAACCTGTTCTTGTTGTTCGCGCTGAAGGCGGGCACGCCAAACGCCTTCCGCTTCGAGCTCCTGATCGCGCTGCTGCACTTCGCGTTGCCCTGGCTGCGGCGTAAAGGGATTGGCCGCCTTCTCTTCGGCCTGTTTCGTCTCGACCGGCGCCGGCTGGAACGTCGTCTGCTGCTGTGGCTCGCCAATGATGCCGTCGGTGACACCTCGCTTGATCTGGTCGGCATAGGTCGAAGCCGGACTGCCCGAACTGGTGTCGGGGCCGCTATTCTTGCCGAAGTAAAGCCCGCGCGAGGCAAGCCCAAAGAAGATGATGCCAAGAAAGGCAACGAACAGCACGATCACGACCATGACCGGCACGCGGTTCACCCGCTTGATGCCCGATGTAGCCTGACCATTCGCGGCGCCGCCGAGCTTGAGAGACTGCACCATGATGATCTCCCTCATCCGCGCCGCATGAGCGACAGCGCGCTGGCGGGCGTGGCGCCCGATGTCGTCACTGTGTACGCCCGACCCAGTTCGACCGTGCTGGTCGAGAGCCGTGCGAGCACCTGGCCGTCATAGGGCATGATCATATAGGCGAGCGAAATGATGGGCGCGCCGCTATCCGTCTTCTGATCGGTTACAACCGCATAACCCCATCCCTTCAATGCCGCTTCAAGCGCCTGTCCGAACGCAGAACCATCTTGTTTGAGCGCAACGGTCGCCTTTCCCTGTCCGATCTGTTCGGCAAGCCGGCTGACCATATCGCCGGCGATCGCGCCCGCGGCTGGTCCGGAAACCTCAGGCGGTGCTGCGCTGTTGACGAGAGCGCCACCATCCATTGACTGACATCCGGAAAGGAGGATGGCTACGACGCACGCCGCGGCAGGGCAGCGGAAGCGGCGGAGGCGGTTCGGGCTGTAGCGAAAGAGGTTCAGCATCACCGCCCTCCCCTCGTGATCGTCACCTTCTGCTGTTTCCAGCCGACGCCCGAGACAAGGACAGCACGATCAATATTGTAATCGACCACCATCATGTTGCTCTTCATGCGATAGTTGACGATGCGGTTCTGGCCGCCGGAGACAACGAAGAGAACAGGTGCATCCTGACCGGAAATCGATCGCGGAAACTGGATGTAGGTTTTCTGCCCATCCGAGTAGACCCGCGTCGGCCGCCAGCCGGCACTGCCCGAGACGGAATAGGCAAAGCTCAATTGCTCGGCGGGAACCCCAGCGCCGGGTATCGTGCTGGCTTCCAGCCGCGCGTTGACGTCGGCAAGCTTTGCCGAGACGTCCTCCGGATATTCGAAACCGACGCGCGCCATGTACTGCGTGGGATTCGATTTCAGCTGGATGTGATAGGTCCGCCGCGACGTCGTCACGACCATCGACGTGATCAAACCTGGTTCCGACGGCTTGACGATCAGGTGGATCGCCTGCCCACCGGCCGCACCCGAGGTAGCCGGCTCCACCTTCCAGCGTACCGTGTCGCCGACAAGCACATCGCGAACGACCTCGCCACCCTGAAGCTCGATGTCGCAGACCTGCAACGGCGAGCAGACGACGGACGGCTGCACTTCGCCATAGAGGAAGACCACCTTTCCATCCGCGCCTTTCGTGACAAGGCCGCGGCTTCCGCGCCACTGTGTCGAGATGCCCATCCCCTTCGCCTCGTTCGCCGTGACGCCATCGGCGGCACGTGCGTGGGAGGTAGGGAGTGCTATCATCGGGAAAATCATCGGCACGGCTGCGCTCGCAGCCAGGGTGGCCCATATTCTGGAATGTCTTATGTTCATGTTGGGAGCCATGCCTTTCAAAGCTGCGCGGTCCAGTCGAAGTCCCGGAGATAGAGACCGATGGGATTGAAGCGGATGACGCCCTCGTCCTGAGGCGGCGTCAGTGTCACGGTGGCAATGCCGCGGAAGCGGCGCGTGGCGGTCTCCTTGCCGCGGCGATCCCGCTCGAACTCTGTCCAGTCGATCTGGTAGCTCTGGTTCGATAGAGCGACGATGTTGTTGACCTCGATCGCCACCGTTGCGGTCTTCGCCTTCTCGAAGGGCGAGTTCGAACGAAACCAGGCATTGACCTTCTCGGTCGCGGGATCGGAGGTGCGGAGCAGCCCATAGGTCCGGTCGATATACTGCTTCTGCACGACCGCATCCGGCGTGACGGATCGGAAGTTCGACACGAAGCTGCCGAGTGTCGCGCGCACCACCCGTGGATCGGCATATTCGATCTGCTGTGGAAGGCCCGCATTAACCGCGGTGCCGAGCTTGTCGACTTCGACGATATAAGGGATCAGCTTGACTTGAGTGCTCTGGTAGAGCGCGTAACCAAAACCGACGACCGCCATGGTCATTCCGGCAATGCCGACGACGCGCCACGCGGCTGCCGCTTTGACATACGTGCCATAACGCTCGTTCCATTCGTTGCGCGCGGCGATGTAGGGATTATCTGGAACATTCTGTCCGGCCATTCTGTCAGCCTTCTGTCACTTGACGTCGTTGATCGGCGGTGGCGGAGGCGGTGTGCCCGGCCGGCCAGATGGCTGATCGAGCTTGGCGTTGGCAAGGCCGAGCATCGACCCGGCATAGGCGCCGGGCGAGCCAATCGCCTTTTCCTTTGCTGCCGAGCCGACTGCGCCGGCCGCTCCGCCAATCCCGGCCTGCATGCCGCGCAGCGCCGCACTGGCCAGAGACGCGCCCCCTGCCCTTGCGGCACTCGCGGCCCCGAAGCCTCTGTTGGCCGCACCGATCGTCAGGAACCCGGCGCCGAGTGCCGCTGACGCCGCCTGCCCGCCATGACGAATGGCTTCCATGCCGCCGCCGACCGATGCGCCCTGGACCACGCCCTGCAGGATGGGCGGCACATACATTGCGATGACGAAGACAACGACCGAGATGCCGGCGATCGCCAGCGTCGTGATGAACTGCTCGGAGGTCGCGGTTGGCGCCTCCGCCAGACCGAGCAGGATGTCCGAGCCGATCTTGGCGATCATCACCAGCGCCATCAGCTTCATGCCGACGGAGAAGGCATAGACCAGATATTTGATTGCAAAGTCCTTGGTATAAGAAGAACCGCCCAGCCCGAGCATGATCATGCCAGCGAGCAGGCCGACATACATCTCGACCATGACCGCCACGAAGATCGCTGCTACCAGCGAGAACGACACGACGACCACGACCATGGCGAAAACGGCAGCGATCGCCAGGGAGTTATCCTCGAAGAGCCCGAACTTCGCCTGTTCCGACATCTTGGTCGCGACCCGGATGCCGGCATCAAAGATGTTGGCGGGAGATGCCGAGCCGCCACCGGCACCGATCTGGTAGAGACTGTCGACCACGGCCTTGGCGAACTCCGGCCCCCTGTCGAGGATGAAGGCGAACAGGCCGATGAACATGATGCGTTTGACGAGTTCAGCGAACCAACTGTCGAGCGAAGCGGCGTTGATCGCCAGCCATACGGTAGCGATGCCGACCTCGATGCCGGCGAGTATCCAGAACAACGAGCGGGCGGCATTCATCACCGTCGTCTCCCAGCCCTTGGCGGCGGTCACGACGGAATTTTCGAGTGTGGTGAGAACCTGACCCTGTTGTGCCAGAGCCGGCGTGGTCACCAGCAGGACGAGCGCGATTGGTACGAACATCCGTTCGAGCGTGCGGGAAGAGGGAACGGCTACCATCGCGGTTTCATCTCCTGCCCTTCGCGAATGTCTCGGCTCGCGTCTCCACCGAAGAGCTCTTCACGATGTCGGCGCCGGTCTTCATCGGAGGGAGAGCCTGTCGCGATCGCGTCAGATCCGGAAACGGGCTCCGGCCGAAACACGATCCAGGTGATGACACTCGCACCCCCCGCGCAAACGATCGCTACAAGGGCGATAATGACGATCAGACGCGTGCTCACCAGCGGGGCTCCATGGTCTGGCCGCCTCTGATATCGCGCTCCGTTCCGCTGAAGAATTGTTCGCGCCGCGCTTGTGCCAGATCTTTCTGTGCCTGTTCTGACTGGAACCACGTGCCCATCATCGTCATCTGCTGGGAGACGAGACCCCGCAGCTTCTGCATCTGGGCGACCTGCTGTGCGGCAATTTCGTGCCCGACCTGAAGGGCCTTCATCTGGCCATCGGCCGATTCCGACATCGATCTGAGCTGCGACATCGTGCTCTCCTCACTGGAAAATTGCTCGGCCGTCAGATTTGCGGCCTTGAGCGTGCCGGCGATGGTGTCGCGATTGGTGTCGGACCAGCTCTGATAGGTCGTCGAGAAGCTCGCGCCGTCCGGCAGGTTGCTCTTCATGTCGGCAAAGCTCTGGAAGCGCTGCTTGAGGACATCGTCGACATTGCCCATGGAGAAGGCGACGCCCTGTCCCTGGTTGACGACGTTCTGGAGGTTTTTCAGATCGCTTTCGACCTGGCCCCAGATGTGGTTTGGAAGCTGCGCGGTGTTCTGCAGCATGTTCTTGTAGATGTTGAGCTGGTTCTGGATCTGCTCGGCCAACTGCGAGATCTGGGTGATCTGGTTGTTCACCTGCTCAGCGGACTTGCCGACGAGCGAGATCAGTTCGGTATTGTTGGCGAGCTGTGTCCATTCGGTTGCCTGTCCCGTCACGCCGCCGGCCTCAGCTGGAAGCGGGAAAGGGGCCGAGAGCGTGAGGGCCACGCCGAGCGCGGCGTGCCATATCCTATTCATTTGGGAAGAGCGTATTGGCATGGGCGATCCCCCGTTGCTGGAGCCAATGGAGAGGCCAGGAGGCCCCATGTTCAAGATGCAGGGCGCGGATGCGCTTGAGGTCTTCCTTTCCGGACGCTCCCACAATGGAGAGCGCGACGGGGCCGAGCGCCATGTCGAACAGACGGCGCCCCTCGGGCGAGACGACGTAATAGTCGCGCTTCGGGATCGCGGTCGCGACGATCTCAATCTGCCGCTCGTTGAAGCCGATGCGCTCGTAGAACTCGCGCGTGCCCGGTTCGCGGGCGGCCCCGTTCGGGAGACAAATTTTGGTTGGGCAGGATTCCTTCAGCACATCGATGATGCCGGAGCGTTCCGCGTCCGAGATCGACTGGGTGGCGAGCACCACGGCGCAATTGGCCTTGCGCAGGACCTTCAGCCATTCTCGGATCTTGTCCCGGAACACCGGATGGCCGAGCATGAGCCAGGCCTCATCGAGGATGATCAGGCTGGGTGCACCGGTCAGGCGTTTTTCGATGCGTCGGAAGAGATAGGTCAGCACAGGCACGAGATTGCGCTCGCCCATGTTCATCAATTCCTCGATCTCGAAGCACTGGAAGGCGCCGAGCGCCAGACCGTCCTCCTCGGCATCAAGAAGCTGCCCCATCGGACCATCGACGGTGTAGTGATGCAGGGCGTCCTTGATCTCGCGCATCTGTACGCCGGAGACAAAGTCGGAGAGTGAGCGACCGCGCGACTCCTCCATCAGCCCGATCTGTCGGGAGATAGCGTTGCGGTAGTCCGGTGTGATCGTCACACCCTGCAGCGCCACCAGCATCTCGATCCACTCGGAGGCGAAAGCACGGTCGCCGTCGGTCGAGAGTTCCGCCAGCGGGCAGAAAGAGAGCGCCCTCGCCTTGCCATTGGGCGACGGACTGTCGCCGCCGATCTGGTAGTGGTCGCCGTCCAACCCGAGTGTCAGCGGCAGCATCGAGCCCCCTTTGTCGAAAGCGAAGATCTGCGCACCGGCGTAGCGTCGGAACTGCGCTGCGATCAATGAGAGCAGCGTTGATTTGCCGGAGCCGGTCGGGCCGAAGATCAGCGTGTGGCCGACATCGTCGACATGCAGGTTCAGCCGGAAGGGTGATGACCCACTGGCGACCTGCATCAACGGAGGCGATCCAGCTGGGTGGAATGGGCAAGGTGCGGTCGGGCTTCCCGACCAGACCGAATTGAGCGGGATGAGGTCGGCGAGATTGCGCGTGTTGATCAATGGTTCACGGATGTTGGCATAGGACACGCCCGGTAGGCTGCCGAGAAACGCATCGGTCGCGTTGATCGTCTCGATCCGTGCGCCAAAACCTTCTGCCTGGATCAGGCGGCGAACAGCCTCACACTTCTCCTGTAGGCTTGGCTGGTCTTCATCGAAGAGAACAATGACCGGGGTGTAATAGCCGTAGGCCGCGAGTTGCGATGAAGCCTCGGCGATCGCATCCTCGGTCTCTGCAACCATCAGCATGGCGTCCTGGTCGAGCGACCGCGACTGCGTCTGAAACAATTGGTCGAAGAAGGGTCTAACTTTCTGCTGCCACTTCTTGCGCGTGCGCTCGAGCTTGGCCCTCGCCTCCTCGGCGTCAAGGAAGATGAAGCGGGACGACCAGCGATACGTGAGCGGCATCAGGTCAAGACTGTTGAGTATTCCCGGCCAGCTCTCTGCCGGCAGGCCATCGATCGCCACCACGCCGAGAAACCGGTTCTCGACCAGTGGCGTCAGTCCGTGCTGCAGTTCGGCCGTCACCAGCCAGTCGAGATACATGGGGATATCAGGCAGGCGCACCGGATGGTTCTCACCAGTGATACAAAAACGGATGAACTGGAAGAGCTCATCGTATCGGGCGACACGGAACCCACCGCGATCTGAGGTTTCCCGCGTCATCATCCGACGGATCGAGACGACATTGGCAAGGTATTGCTCGACCTCACGGATCGAGGTCAGGAAGCTTTGCAACATCGTGTCGGCATAGGTCGCGGAACGGCTCGCCGCATCCGAATAGACATACCGCGTCAGGCCGGAGCGCCGCGGCTCCGGCGGCCGCCAGGTCAGGATCAAAGCATGGCGGCTCTCGAAATGCCCCCTTTCCTTCTGGAAGTGCATGCGTCGCTCGTCATCGATGGCGCGGGTGACTGGATCGGGGAAGTGCGATTCAGCCTCATCAGGGTAATCACCGGTCGGCACGCGCACGGCCTCGACCTGGATCATCCAGCCGGAACCAAGCCGCGACAGGATGGCATTGATTTGCCGCGACACCTCGTTACGCTCGGCGTCGGTCGAACTTTCGCTGTCGGGGCCGGCAAAATACCAGCCGGCCATGAGCGAGCCGTCCTTCAGGAGAATGACGCCGTTGTCGACCAGCCCGGCATAGGGAACGAGATCAGCAAAGGACGGTCCGGAATGGCGGAAAGATTTGAGGGCAACCATGCCATACCCCCTCAATACCTGCGCCACGGCGACGATGTCGCGCGGTAGCACGTCTTGTAGGAGATATGCCGGACATAGACTCGTCGCATCAGCGGATCGGCCTTGGCCATTGATCGAAGGGCCGCGACCGTGATCAGCCAGACCGCGACGCCGAACAGCGCTGCGTACCAGGTCAGGACCACGAAGATCAGGATGACGGCGGCAAGCGCCGTCAGCAAGACAAGCTCGCGATCGGCGCCCATCAACAGGTTGGGGCGCGACAGCGCCCGGTGTACCCGCGACCGGATGAGGTTGGAACCGGCTTCAGCCACGCCCCTCCTCCCCTGCGGTGGCCGGCGTCATCGTGGGCTCGGTCATGCTGCGCCCAGCCTGCGAATGAGCCTCGCCGATCGACGCGCCGGTTGCGCCGAACAGAGCGACGATCTGAGTAGCGCCGAGGAGAACGCCGCCGACCAGGGCGACATAGCAAAGGCGACGGGCAAAATCGTTGAGTTCCCCGCCGAAGATCAGCATGGCACCGGCGATCGCGACTGCCGCAAGCGCAATGAATCCCGCGACGGGTCCGGTGATCGACTGCTGGATCTGCTGCAGTGGTGATTCCCACGGAAGGCCGCCACCTCCTGAGGACGCCAATGCGGGCTCCGAAAGGTTAAAGGAGACGGCGGCGAACATAATGGCTGCGAGAATGAGATAGGTCTTACGCGACATGGCTGTCCTCATCGGTCTGGGCATAGTGTTCGGTCTGGTAGTGGTTGTTGCGGTATCCCTCGATGTGGATCACCTCGCGGACCCGCCTCCCCTTCCCCGTCCGCTCGATGGAGACGACGAGATCGACCGCCTCACCGATCACCTCCTGCATCGGCTGCTGGCTGGCCTCGGCGGTCAGTTGCTCGAGCCGACGCAGCGCCGACATCGCGGTGTTGGAATGGATCGTGGTGACCCCGCCAGGATGACCCGTGTTCCATGCCTTCAGCAATGTGAGAGCCGCGCCGTCGCGGACCTCACCGACGATGATGCGATCAGGCCTGAGACGCATCGTGCTCTTTAGGAGGCGAGCCATATCCACCGTATCGCTGGTATGCAGGCATACTGCGTTTTCGGCCGCGCACTGGATTTCGGCGGTATCTTCGAGGATCACCATGCGATCGTCGGGTGCAGCCGAAACGATCTCTGCGATGATTGCGTCAGCGAGCGTGGTCTTACCCGAGCCAGTGCCGCCGGAAATGACGATGTTCATGCGGGCGTCAATGGCACTGCGGATGGCCGATGCCTGTTCTTGTGTCATCACCTTCGAGGTCACGTAGTCGTCGAGCGGGACGAGTCGCGAGGCGCGGCGCCGGATCGTGAAGGCAGGTCCGGATACGACCGGCGGGAGCAGACCCTCGAACCGATGGCCACCGATGGGTAGCTCGCCCGAGATGATCGGACGCTCGTCATCTGCCTCCGACTGCAACGCATGGGCGACGCTGCCGATGACGACTTCCGCAGCCGCTGGTGTCATGACCCCGGCTTCGGCTACGCCGTGACCGAGACGTTCGATGAACAGTCGGCCGTCAGGATTGAGCATAATCTCGACGACTGTCGCGTCGTCGAGGGCGACGCAGAGCTGGTCGCCAAGGGCGTCCTGGAGTTTGCGGACAAGTCTAGTATGGGAACGAAGCTGAGTCACGCTGCGCTCCTGACCGAGTGATTATCAGTGCGCGAGAGAACAGACCGATAGTTCGCCGGGCGGACCTGTTCGAAGCTCTCCTGGTCCGCTGGAAGTGTGCCGGCAATGGCGACGGTATTGCCAATCGCCACGGGTTCACCCAACCGCGCCATCGGCCATCCCGCCCGGTTCAGGATGCGCTCAAAGCGCAGATCGGTGGCGGTAGCGATCTTGTCGTAGCCGTTCGCCATCGACCATTCGATGATTCCGGCGAACATGGTAAGTGTTGCAAGGTGGAGCTGCCCCCCTCCCCTACCCGCGGGCAAAGTCGTATCGACGCAGAAGCGGGAACTCTCGATCATCGCACTGGTCGCATTGAGCGAACCTTCCGCCAGGAGCTGCGGAAATGTCAGTTCGAGCATGGTCGGGCCGACTGCGGGAAGGAGGCGTGCACATCCGACCACATTGCCGCCGGAGATGGCGAGGATGTAGGTCGGATCGAGGTCGTCGTATTGATCCCGCTCGTCACCGTCCACGATGGTGACGTCCCATTCGAGCCGCCCGCCAAATATGTCGGCGCGCAGCCGATACATCTGCTTCAGAAGAATTTGATGCTCGACAAATCGGTCGGGCGAGATCGCAAGAACCTGCATCCTTATCTCCGGGTAAACTTCGTCTGGCGGGATCAAGATCACCACAAACCACGATTGGCCATCTGCAGATCTGCAGAGGCCGATTCTCGTGAGTCGGGGAGCCGTGGTGGAAATCGAGCCAACATGGGTGTGCAAAACCGGCCGGATTCTCTGCAGATCTGCAGTTTCCCCTGCATTTGCCTCTTGGGTTAATTCTGCCTAACTGTCAGTAACACTTCGCAGATTCGGCAGAGGTGCGCCGGTCGGGGTATTGTCGGTAACCCCTTGTTAACCTTATTTTCCTTGCCACGGTTTGGGAATCGGGCGATTGTCACGATAATTGGATCAAATCCTGAAAATTATCGTGACTAAAGGGGTCAGAACAAGAGCAGTCCGAAATCGTACGCGGTGTTTATCAACCAAAGACAGCCACGGCAGATTTGATGGTGATGCCTCCGCTATGACTACGGCGCATTTGGCGGCCGGTAGCAGCACGGAAAACTCGCATTAATTGCAGTGCAGGAGGTACTCGTGACCAAAGGATCTTCTTGCTTTCCTTGCCGCTTCGGCTTTTCCGGACCGCTTGGCCGGTAACAACGCGCTGGGACCATCTGAAGCCGATTTCATGGAAATACAGGTCGGCAAGTTCTGGGCTGATGTGGTGAAAGACGCCTGCAATGGTTCGCCGGACCCGTGCATTAAACCCCTCGGCTGAATTGACGTGGACGGCATCCCGGACATATTCGCGGCTGGAGTGGTTGACCGTCTCGTGTGCGGCAAAGCTTTCGCCTATGGCAACGAATGCCTTTGCCTCGTCACTCATCAAATGCGCTCGAAGTTCAATTTGTGTTGCAACCGCTCGAACGGCAGCACGCAACGAAAGGCCGGTGACGACAGCCGCACAGGCATCGCCGGCACTTGAACCGGAGATGATATCTGTCGGTCGTTGCACGATCGCCATGACCGGCGTCTTCTCCGTCTTTACCTGTCCCTTGCGGCCCGTTCCGGGTAGTGGATTATCGGGATGCTTTCTCGGTCTGCCACCAAGATAGAAATGGTCGACTTCCACCGTGCCGTCGAGCATGTGCTCGCGCGCCACCATGAGGCGCAACGCATGACCGATCCGCCAGGCCGTCGGTTGGCTAACCCGATGCAGCCTTCCAGCTTGCGCGTGACAATGACTGGCTTGACGAAAGGCGTGCTGCTGAACGTTTCCTCAAACGGAAACCAGCGGGCGCCATCACCGTTACCAACCAGGCCGCACTTGATCTGATCGTGGCCTGGCACGGGGCACCGATCGGCAATCTGGCGCATGATGGCTTGGAATGGCGATGGAAGGCGTCCGATCCGGATGGTCCGCCGCTTGTGGGCCAGATCACGCCCGGCAGATTACCGCCCTTCATTGAAGCGCTCGTCCCCGAAGGCTGGCTCAACAGGGTGCTGAACAGCCCCGACGAGCGAGCGGAACTGTGCATCGGTAAGCGGTATCTGTCGAACATCACAATTGTGGAGCGGGTAAGCGAATTGGCTGCCTTGCCGGCCGATATTCTGCTCACAAGGCTGAACAGCTTCGCGGCAAATCACCTGTTCACAGGCAACCCCGCAGCTGTGCCAACGAGGTGGGTCGCAACGACAGGCGGCAACTGGGACTCATGTTAGTCGGAGAGGAATGACGGTACAGCCGCTCTTCAGTCAGACATGCCTCATCGAGCCCGCGTTGGACCGGTCCCTCGTCGCGCAGTGAAAGGAATCGCACGTTGCGGCACCTCAAGCACCGATTGCACGCGAAAACACGGCTCCCCGCATTGACTTTAATTCGCAACGAATCAAAAGCTTGGCCCGCCTGACAGAGGAGAACACTGATGGCCGACGAAAACACAATTGAAACAACTGCGACCACCGAAGCGCCGGCCGCAGTCCCCGCCGAAAAGAAAACCCGCAAGCCGCGGACGCCGAAAGCTGTCGCTGAAGCCAGCACCGTCGATGCTACCGCTGCGCCTGTCGAAAAGCCGGGCAAGAAGACGCGTGCGAAGCGTGGCTCCAAGACGGCTCCGGTCAAGGCCGAGAAGGCAGCTGCCGCACCGAAAACGGCCGCCACTCGCAAGCCCCGCGTTGGTGCTGCTGCTTCCGCTCTGGTCGCCACCCCTGTGGGCGGCATTGACGATATCGCCGACCTCATCAGGCTTGAGGAAGAGAATAAGCAGCTTCGTAAGGAGCTCTCCGAAAAGCTGCGCGCCGAGAATGCAGATCTGCGCAAGCGTCTTGGCAAGGCCTGATTTTCGTTTTGGCGGCGTCGCGCGTTCACACGTGATGGCGCCGCTGATCTTTCGTCTGATAGGGCCAGGATGAATGCGGTCCTGCTGACAATGAATGACCGCGGCAATGTCCCGCCGCCACGCTTTGAAGGTTACATGTGATGAGAACACCATGGAGATTTGTGGCTGACCTGGTGTCGCGTAGACCGAAACCACATAGTCAAGACGAAAGCCCCGCAGCCGCACCCAAGACCATTGCTCTCGAATACAAACCTGCCCCCGAAGAGAAACATCCGGGTCCCGAGACAACCGCCGTTGATCTCGTCCCAGCGACGCTAGTCGAAGAGACTTCACCCGCGCCGCACTCCGACCCAGAACCTGCGACCGCCGTCGGCGAAACAGCGCCTCCGATTGAAGAAGACGTTCCTGTTTCCACGCGAACCAAAACTGCTGAGGCGCTGGTGAAGCCAGTGCCGACACGCAGAAAGAAGGTTGCGCCGATTTTGGAGCCGGTGGTCTCCGTCGACCAAACCGGCGACGTCGTGCATGCTGTCGCTGCGGCCCCAAAATCATTCATCGACGAAATGGCCGACCTCGACGCAGAGGTCGACGCGTTGCGACGTCAGCTTGCAGAGAAGCTCATCGAGCAGAACGCGCAATTGCGCAAGATGCTCGCCAGGTTCGACGTGCGCTAATCGCAGACCGCCATTCCCGACGGGGAAAGGCTCCGCCCGAGGTGGAGCCCGTAATCTTCATCAATCCCGGTTCGGGCGGGACCAGATGAGCTGGAGGCCATCTTCGCCTTCGACTTCGGCGAGCGCTGCGTAGATCGGAGCCGGGAAGCTCGGATCGTCAAGCTCGACCGAGAGATAGTCGCGGCCTTGCTCGGAGGTCTTCTGCCAGGCGGCGCCCAGCTCGACGCTGCCGGCGTAGACGCGGAACTGTGGGCCCTTGTCTGAGGAGTTCTCCACCCGGGCGATGCAGGCCTTGACGTTGAGGGCGAGAGTGCGAATGGAGCCGGTGAAGCCGTTTCCGCCATCCGTTTCCGGTGCGACTACCGGCGGCTGCACGATTCCGACGGCCTTGATCGTGGCCAGCATCAGCGCATCGGCCTGCGGCGACGACTTCGACTGGCGCATCCGGTCGGGGTTTTCTTTGAGCGCGCGTGGGTCAACCTTCATGATCTGCATGGGATTTGTCCTTGTCTAGAGGGTTCGGACCGGCGCCTTGCCGGCCCTTCCTGTCTTCATCTTTCCGAAGACACCTCCCGGACCGCCGAGCGGCAGGACTGCCGCAACTGCAGCTGAGCATCCCTGCTGTGCAGGACGAGCGGGGCTAACAGCCCTGCGAAGGACAAGCAGCCGGGATGACGCAGGCGGCGGTTGAGCGACAGCGCCGGCAGGAGGACCGATCTGCGACGGGTTCATCCTTCCTGCTTTTTTTGATCATCACTTATCAGTTCGAGCCGGAACTCGAAGACGATAGAATGCTGGCGGAAAGCAATTTTTTGAGGATGCGACTAGGTTCGGCGCCCCAGTAGGGCCAGCGCGTCAGCCATCATGCGCTTCAAGATCAGTTTCCTGCTTTCCGGTGCGGCTCAGGCAGCTTCGGGGATAGCGACAGCAGTGGGCGATGGATTGATGGTTTCGGACGGCGAGACCGGGAGAGGCTCTTCGACCACTGCGGCAACAACGAAGTGCGTGATCGTTGTTTCATCCGATTTTACCGCGACGGTGACCTGTCCTCCGGAGCGGAGGCGGTCGACGCCCGTTTGAGCGGCCTCCTGCTCATCTTGAGCTTCGACAAGCGATGTCTGCGTCACCAGAAAAAATGGCATGTGTTCCCACGGAGTGTTTGACTACAGATCTCATCCGCAAAGCGGTTGCGGTCAAGATGCAGCACCTCGTTTGCGGTCGCCTCCGACACAAAAAAGGCGCTCGACCCGTGAGGGGAGCGCCTTCTTTTGTATCCCGGGACAATATCGAACGCCGCGGCGATTGCAGCGAGCAGGATATCGTCCGCACAGGAAGTGACCCCCAGATATTGTTGACGAAGAAGAATTTCAAGTCGTGATCTAGGGTCAGGGCTGATTGATTGAGCCAGAAGATGAAGCTTGCAGCGAAGGCAATTGCCGAGAGGAAGGTGTGAGCGCGTCGATCGTATCGGGTATGGATGGCACTGGATCGGGCCGGCTTGGGCATCGCGGATCTTGACGTGATCGAGTCCGGCGAGGACTTTGCCGCAAAGGCGTGCGCCGTCGCCCGCGAACTGACGCTCCATCCCGAACGAGTGAACCCGAACGGGAGCAGCATTCCGGAGGATACGCCGCGATCTGGGAGCGCTTATAAACGAGTCGCGCTTCTCGGCTTGCGCACGCTAGGCCAAGTCCGCGAAGACCACTGCTAAGCGCCCGTTGGCTGGCGTCCTCAGGCTTTAGGCAGAAAGTAAACTTAGGATTGTCGCCGCCGATACCTCGGATGGGCAACATCTCACGCGCGCTCAGCGCTCAAAAGCCGATCGGCAAAATAGCGCGATGGCGTGGTCCCAAGCGCCTTCCTGAACATGACGATGAAGGCCGTCGTTGATTCGTACCCTAAGTCGCCTGCCACCTGTTGGACTGTTGCACCGCCGGCAAGTTCCCGCAGCGCGATGACGAGATGTAGCTGGCGCCGCCAACGGCCGAAGCTCAATCCTGTCTGTTGGATCATAAGCCTCTTCAACGATCGCTCACTGACGGCGACATGCTCAGCCCATTGGCCGAGGGTACGGCGGTCGCTCGGGTCTGCCAAAAGAGCCGCAGCGATCAAGGCGATCTTTGGATGGTCAGATATAGGTAGTTCCAGGCCCTCACGCGGCATTAGCGCGAGCTCATCGAGCATGACCCGCACGAGACGATCGACATGAGCGTCGCGCGCATCGCCTTCTGATAATTCCGCTACCCGGAGTATCATCTCCCGAAGCATCGGCGATACCGAAAGCGTGCAGCATTCAGCCGGAAGCATGGCCGCGCCGGGCTCGACAAACAGGTATGTTAGACGAGCATTGGACGTCACCTGATTGCTGTGAGGAACGCCACCGGGCACCCAAAATCCGCAGTCGGGAGGAACGATCCAGACCCCACTTTCCGCTCTGCAGGTAACCGCGCCATGGAGCGCCACGATCAGTTGACCCTGCCGGTGCTGGTGCAGCAGCCCCTCGGCTTCATAGTCGGCGAAGTCCATCCTGATTGCCATCGCCGGCCCATGCGAGAGGCTCAGATCGCAAGCGGTACTGCAGGGAGGTCGCTTATTCGACGATTGGCCCGATTTCGAGATCATATGGCATTATCTCCAATTTTGCTCGCGACGCAATCCTTTAGGATCTTGGTCAAACAACTATAGGAGATTAGCCATGCGTATCGCCGTGGTTGGCGCGACCGGCAGGATCGGTGCCAAACTTACCGAGAACCTCTTGGCCAAAGGCCATTCAGTCAAAGCCCTTTCGAGAGGAGGGCCCGCCCTCGATGCACTTGTCGCGAAAGGAGCAGAACCGTTCCTTGGTAGCTTTGACACGGGTGCTGGTGAGCTTAGCACGTTCTTCGAAGACGTTGACGCTGCTTTCCTAATGGTCAAAACCCTTTGGGCTGCCGAGGACCTTCATGGGCACTACCCTACGGTAGCGCTTCGGTTTTTCGACGCACTTCGGGATTCCCCGGTGAATTTTGCCGTGAGCCTGACCGGAATGGGATCCGAGGTCAGCGGGAACACCGGCCATTTCCAGGGCTTCCATATCCTGGATCAGATCCTCAACCGACTACGCGACATCAATTTGGTGCACTTGCAGGGTGGCTGGTTCATGGAGGACCTGTCCAGGTGGGTCGACTCGATCGCGCAGCACAATGGGATCGGCTGGTCGCTTGACCCCAACGTCAAAGCTCCTTGGGTTGCCATCCAGGACATCGCGGATTTCGCGGCGAAGGAGTTCGACACGCCGACTGACCGGCACCGATCCGTAAAGCAACTGGGCATCGATTACACCATGCCCGAGATCGCCGCGACTATCGGCCGGGCACTCGGTAGAGAGGTGGACTATCGCTTCGTCGATACGAGCGATCGTGAGGTCGAGACGGTATTCCGGGAGCGGTTCGGAACTCTCGAACGGTGGGTCTATGATAAGAACACCTCGGCTGCTCTTAACGACAGGCGTGTAAAGTTCCACGATGATCGTCCGGTGCTGCCCACGACAATGGAAGAATTCGTCAACGACACCCTCAGACCGCTGATCGAGAAAGCGCGGACGGATGGCGTCAAACCAGAAACCTTCCTAACGTGGAGCTCACAAGGATAATTGCTGAGTTAGATCGGTGGCCTGATAGATCTCGCTGCCCATCAGGAATGCCAGGTTAGGCAGCATGAGCACAGATCCCGAGATCCGGAGGGCCATTGCTCAGCGTGCGATCGATCGGCGGCAGCGCGGGTCTGCCGATCGACACGGATCACCGAAAATCCCTGTTGAGGTCGAGAGTATTCAACGCTTCTTGAGTTCCTTCCAGTTCTCTCCCCGCAAAATCTCCATTCCCTCTACGCCAAGACCTGTTGCCAGAAATGCACGATCTTTTTGGCGGCGATCACATCAGCGACGCCCTGTGAGTAGCAAAAAATGGGGAACCAATGACTGAGACGATAGATACGGCCCGCGTCGCCGACATACTGGAAATCAATACTCTGAATGCGAAGTACAACTACGCTGTCGACGATGCCGACGGAAAGGCCTGGGCAGCGTGCTTCACGAAGAGCGGCGTATCCAACGCCCTGATCGAGGGGCAGCGCCCTCGCGGTCCAGAGGAGCTTGCGGCGTTCGTCAAGCTCTGCAACGAGCCTTTCGGCAACATGCATCACCTCACGACCAACGAGATCATCACATTCGAAGGCGATACCGCACGACAAAAGGCCTACCTGCAGTTCTTCGTGGTCAAGGACGGCAAGACCGAGGGCAGCATCTGCGTCTATCACGACTGGTTGGAGCGCGAAGACGGCGCCTGGAAGTACAGCCGTCGAGACGTCGAGTACAAGGTCAAGTTCACTGAATTCGTCCAGCCGTCCTAACGTTATGGAAGCCGACGTGTGACCTGTCCCGGAAATCGGGATTCCAAAAATTTCAGCAGACTGGAGACGCATATGCAACTCAAAGATAAAGCCGTCCTTATCACCGGAGCGGCCGGAGAGATCGGAAAAGCTGCGACGAAAGCTTTCCATGATCAGGGTGCTAATCTCGTCCTCGTCGATCTGAACAAGGACGCTCTCGAAGCGATGTCTGCCGAGCTCGGTCTCGAGCCGGACCGAAGCGTCGTTATCGCCGCCGACGTTTCGAAAGAGACCGAGGTGCAGAACTTCGTCGCGTCGACCAAGGCACGGTTCGGAAAGATCGACTTGTTCTTCAACAATGCAGGCGCCGAGGGAAAGACAGGGCCATGTTATAAATTACCCCTACATAATAACTATATATCGAACCGAAAATCATTCTGACGTCGTTGGGTGGGTAACACGATTACCAGATCAGCTTGCGAGAGGTTAGCCACTAGACGAGTTCCAATTTCGTCTCGCACGCCATAATACGGTGTTGTCTGCATAGCCCGCCATGCTTGCCAGTTCGCTCATCGAGCAACCGTTCCTGCCATCCGAGTGAAGGGAAATAAGAGCCTGCCGATAATCGCGGACCAGGACTCGCAAGGAGTTCCCTTCCTCGGCTAACTTCCGCTGCAGGCTGCGGGGCGACATCTGCAGTTCGTCTGCAAAGGCCTTTACAGTGATCGGCCTATGACCGAGATAGATCCCTATCAGAGCCCGGACCTTCTCGCTTAAGACCGCCTCCGATCTGGGCCGGTCGAGCAGATCGGTGATGTGCCGCAGCAGGATCTCGATCAGGCTTTTGTCCTCCGTACGATGAACGCGATCGGCCTCCGCTCTGGACATGATGATGCGATTGCTGGACTGCCCGAACAGTATCGACGCACCATAGATCCGTGCAAGGGAGGTGGTGTCTCGAGGCGCCTGATGTTCAAGGTGAATCTGGATCGGCCGCCAGCCACGGCGGAAGCATGCGCGCACGAGCTGGCATGATGCGGCAATCGTGAACTCGCTGTCCTGCCGCCGCGGCCACATAGATGGATCGTCGATACGGTAGCTCCAGACGAAGTCGCCATCCTCCTCGAAAACGCCTGAACTGGTGGCTCCCTGAACTGCATTGACATACCGCGACAGGCGCTCGAAAGCTGAACGAATGGTTGGCGACAGGGCGAAGAGCATGCCGATTGGCCCGATGTCGGCGGGCTCGAAGCCCACACCCATTCTGGCGCCGAATGAGGGCTCGCCGGTGATGATTGCCGCGTCTTCAAATAGCGCGATGTACCGCGCCATTGGCAGAACTGCATAGGGATCGGCCAGTTGCGACCGTAGAATACCGTGCGACGCCAGCAGAAGGTCGGTTTTTCCGGATTTCCTGTCAATTTCCTGCACCAAAGGGATCAGCACGGAGGCGCGAATTGAGGCAAAAGGCGGCATCTTGCTGACTAAATGCGGTGCAGTTGCCATTTCGAGTATCCGTGGCTGTTGGTGTGGCGCGAACTATCGATTCATTGGCGTAACTAGCAATTTCAGTGCCAGAAGCCAGCACGTAGCCTCCCTTCAAATGATAAAGAAGCAAGGGGTTCTTCAATGACACTGGAAACAAGCATCCCGGCACCCACACAGCCGGACCGCCTGGCCAAGAATTCCGTCGGGCTCGCCCACATCGTCTTTTTCGTGGTAGCAGCCGCAGCGCCGCTGACCGCTGTCGTCGGCGCGTCGCCCGCAGCATTCGCCTTTGGCAACGGCGCAGGCGTCCCCGGCGCCTTCGTGCTGGCCGGGCTGCTCTACCTGATCTTTTCCGTCGGCTTTACCGCGATGAGCCGCCATGTCGGCGGTGCCGGCGCATTCTACACCTATATCACGCATGGGATCGGAAAGCCCGCCGGCGTGGGCGGCGCGTTCATGGCGCTGGTGACCTATAGCGCCGTGCAGATCGCCATCTATGGTTTGTTCGGCTTCTTCATGGCCGGCGCGGTCGCTCCGTTCGGGCTTGCACTGCCCTGGTGGGCATGGTCGTTTGCGGCTCTGGTCGTGGTCCTGATCTGCGGCCAGCGAAATATCGCATTTTCCGGCGCTATTCTCGGCGTCTGCATGATTGCCGAGATCGCCATCCTTTTGCTGCTCGACGTGGGGATCGTGTTTACCGGCGGCGGACCGGAAGGCATGAACCTCTCGTCGTTCGCCCCATCCGCGGTATTTGGCACTGGTCTCGGCGTGGCACTGGTCTTCGTGATCGGCTCCTTCATCGGCTTTGAGGCGACCGCAATTTTCGGCGAGGAAGCCGAAAATCCGGAGAAGACCATTCCGCGGGCAACCTATGTTGCCGTGACGCTGATCACGCTGTTCTACGCATTCTCGACCTGGGCTATCGTCCAGTTCTACGGTCCGAGCAAGGTTCAAGCCGTGGCCAATGCTGGCCTAGACACCTTCTATTTCAACGCTGCCAATTCCGTTCTCGGAGCCTGGGCCAGCCAGGTGATGAACGTGCTGCTGATCACCAGCCTGTTTGCCTGCATTCTATCCTTCCACAACACGCTCAACCGCTACTTCTTTGCACTTGGGCGCGAGGGCTTAGCCGTCAGAGCGTTGGGTAAGGTTCACCCCAAGCACGGCTCGCCTTATGTCGCCGGCCTTATTCAAAGCGTGGCTGCGGCCGTGATATTGGGCCTGTTCGTCGCCTTCGGTGCCGACCCCTATACCGTGGTCTTCTCCTGGATGGCCGCACTCGCGGGTATTGGCATCCTGCTCGTCCAGGTGCTTGTCTCGGTGGCGATCATCATGTTCTTCAGGAAGACGCCGACCAGCCACGGGATCTGGACCACCATCATTGCCCCGGTCATCGGGCTGGTCGGACTGCTCGGATCCCTGGTACTCGTCACCGCCAACCTCTCGCTTCTCTCGGGTAGCGACAGCCTGATTGTCAAGGCATTCCCTTACGCCATGGTCGTCGTCGGCATTCTCGGCGCCATCTTTGCGGTACGGGTCAAGAAATCTCAGCCGTTTCTTTACGCCTCGCTCGGAAAGGTGTTCGAATGACCACCACCAGCCAGCTGGCGCTTTCGGATCGGCTTCTCCTGCTGACCCTCGCCCTCCTCGTTGTCGCGACGCTTGCCGTTGGCATCAAGACGCACGCTTTGTGCTCGATCTTCTGTGTCCACGGTGACCGAATGGTGGAAAGCGACATCTGCTCAGGCCGCTCGGCGGGCTGACACACCCAGAATATGGGGCGCGCGCCTTCCGCCGCCCCGACGTCTCCAGATTTGAAAGGCAAACCCATGGACGCCGTCGTCGCGCTCACCCATCCACTCGACCCGCTCAGCCTTGCAGAAATTGGGGCTGCGGTTGCCATCCTCAAGGATGCAAAGTCCCTGCCATCAACCGTCCGATTTCCAATCATCCGGCTCGAAGAGCCGACCAAGGCGGATCTGGCTGCCCATCGCCAGGGCGGCTATCTCCCGCGCCGCGCCTTCCTCCTCGCAATGGACATTAGCAACGGCGAGACCTTCGAGGGTATCGTCGATCTAAGCAAGGGCGAGGTTGCCTCCTATGTCCGCCTGCCGCTCAATGAAATGCCCTATGGCCAACCGCCGGTCATGCTTTGCGAATTCGAGACGGTCGAGGGAACGGTGAAATCCGATCCTCGCTGGATCGCCGCGGTCAAGAAACGCGGGATTACCGATGAAGACATACCACTCATCCAGATCGATCCGTTCTCGTCAGGCTATTTCGGCCACGACTTCGAGAAGGGCAAACGCATCGTGCGCGCCGTTTCCTACTGGCGCGGTGATGTCCGCGACAATGGCTATGCCCACCCGGTTGAAGGTGTCGTTGCGGTCGTCGATCTAACCGCCAACAAGGTGGTCGATCTTCACGATGACGAGAAGATCATTCCGGTGCCGAAGAAAAAACGGAACTACGGTCGCGAATCCTTTCCCGAAACGCGGCCTGACCTGAAGCCTCTGCATATCGTCCAGCCGGAAGGCACGAGCTTCTCGGTCGACGGCTGGAAGGTGGAATGGCAGGGCTGGAGCTTCCGCCTCGGCTTCACGCCGCGCGAGGGCCTGGTGATCTACGAGCTGGGCATCGACGACCAGGGCCGGAAGCGGCCGGTGATCTTCCGCGCCAGCGTCACCGAAATGGTCGTGCCCTATGCCGATCCGACTGCCAACCATTACTGGAAGAGCGCATTCGACGCCGGCGAATATGGCCTGGGGCGCCTGGCGAACTGCCTGGAACTCGGCTGCGACTGCCTCGGCCAGATCCACTATTTCGACGTGCCGGCGGCCGACGATTTCGGCCAGCCATTTGTCATGAAGAACGCCATCTGCATGCACGAGGAAGACTACGGCATCCTTTGGAAGCACTACGAATTCCGCAACGGCATCTTCGAAGTGCGCCGCTCGCGCCGCCTCGTTATCTCCTTCTTCGCCACCGTCGGCAATTACGACTACGGCTTCTACTGGTATCTCTACCAGGACGGCACGATACAGCTGGAAGCGAAGCTGACCGGCATCATCCAGACGGCGGCCGTCGCCGATGGCGAGACCTATCGCTGGGGCGGCATGGTCGACGACAATCTCGGTGGGCCGACGCACCAGCACTTCTTTAACGTCCGCCTGCACATGGACGTCGATGGCGGCGGCAACACGGTGACGGAACACGACTTCGTGCCGCGCCCCTGGGGCGAGGACAATCCCTACGGAAACGTCTTCGATACCAAGAGCCGGGTGCTGAAAAGCGAACTCGATTCACCGTCAGTGGCCAATGGCGAAACGGGTCGATACTGGAAGGTGCAAAATCCGAACGTGACCAACAGCGTCGGCAAGGCGCCCGGGTACAAGCTTGTCGCTATGCCCTCGCCCGTGATGCTGGCTCAGCCAGAATCGACGGTCGCTCAACGCGGCGGCTTCGCCAAGAAGCATGTTTGGGTCACCGCTTTCGACGAAACGGAGAAATATGCGAGCGGCGACTATCCCAATGTCCATGCGGGTGGCGATGGCTTGCCGGCCTACGTCAAGAAAAACCGCCCCATCGAGAACGCAGACCTAGTGCTATGGCACTCCTTCGGTCACACGCATGTCTGCAAACCCGAGGATTTCCCGATCATGCCGGTGGAATACGCCGGCTTCACCCTGAAGCCAAATGGCTTCTTCGCCGGCAACATCGCCATGAACCTACCGACGGGGGACAATGGACATAGCGTCGACAACCGTGTTCAACAGGCCGGGGGCAAACCAGCTCAAAGCTGCTGCAGCAAGTGATTACTGCCGCGCTCCCGGAGGCATTAGCGTCCGGGGGAGCGGGAAAAACGTGGGGTAAGACTCTTTCACGTGGATTGAACTTACCCAACGGTTAGCGATTTAATTGCACCAATCACCGAGGCGTTGTCGCCAGAAAGTCATAGATCTCTTGGTCGAGAACCTCGGTCGGCTCGTTGCTCGACCAAGCGACAGGATCTTCGCCACCGAGAATTTGAGCATCGCATAAGCGCAGCATTTTCTTTATGATTTCATCATCGAGAAATATAAGTAACTTGCCGGTTTCACGCATTGCGTGTCGTTTTGCATTTAATCGGGGTCTTCCTCAATTTGTGTGGAGATGAGTCAATTTGATTGGCATCATCCGCGCCCTAAGAAGCTCTGGTCCCGCCCTGCCGCACATTGCGCGCTTGATCGTCTTCAGTCGGTTGATCCGGCCTTCTGCCTGACCGTTGCTCCAGGGCAGGTCGATGGCGTTACAGACGGCGTCGATATCACGGCGAAGTACACGGGCAAAACGGGCCAGGGCCGAGACGCCTTTATGATCTAAATAGCCTTACGACTTATCTGCGATTTTGTGGCGTAACATCCTGCTATGGAAACCATTGAAACCCGATCTCCTTCTCCTGGCGATTAGTCGGGTCGCCACTCGCCGGCCTGGACGATACCGGTCTCGGTTAGTTCGGTGCACACGAAGTGTGAAAGCTCATCGCGCCTGATTACGGCGGCGCTCAGCCGGCTAGTCCGATATGCTCCGGTATCCAAAGCTATGCGATTCAAGTAGACTTCGGGTCGCAGCGACTTCGTGATCGTGTGACCGTGCAAAACGACATGGTCAAACACATCCATATGGTCGAGGAAGCCCGCCCTGATCCAACGCAAGTCGTATTCGCTTTGATTTGCAAGCTGAACACCAGGACGTATTCCAGCGTGAACAAAGCAGAAGCGCCCGATCTCCTTGAATGTCAGCGCGTTTTCTAGCAAGTCCACATGGTGTGGGAAGACGCGGCGAATTTCCGCGGCGATGTTCTCGAAATCCGGCACCGGGCGATTGGAATATGCGCTCATCGTTGCGACGCCTCCCCAGTCCATCCAGTTGACGGCGTCCTCATAGGTGAGAGCGCCACGAAGGAGCTCACGCAGGTAAAAATCATGGTTGCCAAGAATTAGTCGAGAACCCGGATAAAGGTCGAGTGTCGAACAAACCTGATCGAGTACCTTTGGACTATCTGGGCCGCGGTCGATCAGATCGCCTAGGAAGATCACGACCGGCTTGGATTGCTGATCATTCGAGGCAGCCGCGATGTATCCAAGCATGGCCTCAAGAAGATCGGCGCGTCCATGGACGTCGGCAATGGCATAGATGTCGGACGGTAAGCTCTCGGTTCTAGTCACTGTTTCTTCCTGCAGGCGAACAAGGTGCGCGATGGTATCCCTGGTGCTCGCAAGGTATCGGGACTTGGAGCGGCGGGGACGGGACCAGGGCCAAGCCTTGGTGTTGGCAGCTCCTATAGGCCATGTCGGCCTTGACGCGCCATCAAAAGTGAATGTTGGCGCGAAATTTCCGACCTGTCTTAGCCTGATTTGGAATGTCGTGACTGTGAATCGGCTCCGAACGCTCACCCCGTTGACATCCTCGACAACCATTTGGAAACGCAGTGAAAATCAAGAAATTAAGTGGGGTTATCCCCGAGCCGGCAGGAATCCCGCTTTGGCGCGCAATTACGTAATGGGATCAATATGTTGGGTTCCATCCCCAAGGGGGCCACCTTCGGAGCCGATTCACACTCGATCCGTCTCGTGAGGGACATTCGGCGCACCCTTGAACCGGGTGCGCCAAACCGTAAACCTACTTTTGAATGCAGGTGTCGACTGTGTCCTTTGTGCACTCATCGAGCCCGGTGAAGACCGGATCTTCAACCGGCTTGCCGGCAATCAGATCCATCAGCACCGAAGGTGCCTTGTAGCCCATCTCGAATGGCCGCTGGCCGACGAGCGCAGTCACCAGACCTTCCTTCGCAATGGCAACCTCGTCGCCGATCGTGTCGGCCGCACCAATGACGAAATCGTTGCTGGCGATCTTCTCGGCCATCGGTTTGAACAGGTCGCGATAGGGTTGCGGCGCACCGAACAATGGCCAGCCACCCATAATGCCGAATGCGTCCATGCCGGGATTGGCCGCGAGAATATCGGTCATTGCCTGAACACCCTTGGCACCGTCGTCATTCGTGAACACCGGGCAGCCGGCAACCTCAGTCCAACCACCCTCGCCTTTCAGCGCGGTCAAGCCTTTCTGGCCAGTGAGCGTGTCGCGCATCCCTTGTGCGCGGCGCAGAATATTGTCTGCTCCCGGATTGCCTTCGATCGTGCAGATCTTACCGCCCTTCGGCTTGGCCTTCTTGATGTACTCCCCGATGCGGGCGCCCATCAGATAATTGTCCGTGCCAAGATAGGTCTTGCGCAAGGCTGCATCCTCGGCAGCAAGATCGGCATCGAGCGTCATCACCGGAACCGTCGGGTTGGCGGTCTTCAGGGTCTGGGCGATGAGCTTTGCATTTGACGGCGAAATTGCGATTGCAGCCGTGTCTGCCTTGCCCAACATATCCTGAACGATCTGCGCTTCGCCGGCTTCATCGGATGTCGATGCCGGACCGGTGTAGAAGCACTCGTATTCCGCCGTGGGATTCTCTTTGTTCCATTTCTGGCAACCTTGATTGATTGCTTCGAAGAACGGATTGTCGAGGCCCTTGACGACGATGACGAGTTGTTTCTTGGCCAAGGCCTGCCCGGCGGTGAGTGCTAAGACTGCGGCTGTAAGTAGTAATGCCTTCCTCATAGTTTCCTCCCTTGAAACAGACGGACACCGCGTGCCCGCCACACGAAATCAACCCGGATACCAGACGATGCGAGGCTCCTCCTTCGAACGCTCATATTGCCATGCCGAGTCGATAAGCATCTCGAGATCGTAGTTTGGCCGCCAATCCAGCAGGTATTTTGCCTTGCTGTTGTCCATCCAATTGGAATGGAAGCGGCTTGGTATGTCGATGGAGCCGAGATTGCGCGTGCGCAGGAGATAGGCGGCGACTTCAGCATAGTCGACAGGTCTGTCCATGCAGATGTTGAAGAGTTGCCGCTCCGCCCGGGGGTTGTCGATCGCTGCCAATATTGCCGATACGAGGTCATCGACGTGCACGAAATTGCGTTTCAGCGGACGTCCGTCAGCATCGAGCAGCAGCGGCACCGTACCTATTGCTGCATAGCGCCGCGCCGCTTCTTCCGGAACGAGCATCTTCCAGTCCGGACCGCCAAAGACGTCGTCTCCAAAAGACAGCGAATACTTGAAATCGTCCTTCTCCATGATCCAGGGCGCGCGCAGACAACAGCCATTCAGTCCGTACTGAATGCCGAACTGCTCCAGCATGACCTCTTCCAGAACCTTGGAGAGCGCATAGCCACCCGGATAAGCACAATGGGGGGTACTCTCGGTGATCGGGCCGTCGTGGCGATAGTGGAAATGCCCCACGCCCGCATCGCCGCCGATCAGGATGAACTGGCGTGCCGTGACGTTCGTACGGAACTCCTCAAGCAGCCAAAAGAGACCTTTGACCGTGACATCCATGATGTCGCTCGGCGTTTCCTTGCATGTGGCGAGATGCACGACATGGGTAACGTCATTCAGCGCCGCTACCACAACATCGCGATCGGCGATCGAGCCGCGGATGACGTCGACACGGTCGGTCTCATCGCACAAACGATTATGACAAAGCGCGCGGATACGGGCTTTGGAAAATCTCGGATCGTCAAGCAGCCCAGCAATAAAGCGCCGCCCGACCTTGCCCGTTGCACCGGCAACAAGGATCAGCATGCTCTTTCTCCCATTGATAGCTAATATCCGGGCGCAACTCTCGTCAAACGATATTTGTCTGACAAAACTGATTTTGCGATAATAAGGCCAAACCTCGGACAATTAGTTGACGCTGTCGCGGGGTTTTGCGTAAATGCTCCTGATCGCTTCTCCTCGGAGGACATTGGAAAAGCGAATTCGCTGGAGCCTCGCGTCGAAGACAAGCAGGGTTCGGAGCGACGGATGGCCTGCAAGTTTTGGGTGGGAGGCCCGGAGGCTGGTGGCGGTTCTTGAGCTCAGCAATATTTCCAAACATTTCGGTGCCATCCAGGCAGTCAACGATGTCTCGTTTTCGCTCGAAGCGGGGCAGGTTGTCGGCTTGATGGGCGACAACGGCGCTGGCAAGTCCACATTGGTGAAGATGATTGCCGGCAACTTTCGACCGAGCCATGGAACCATGCGGCTCGACGGCACCGATCTCGTGTTACATCGGCCAAAGGAAGCGCGCCAGCATGGCATTGAGATTGTTCACCAGGATTTGGCGCTCTGCAACAATCTGACGGCGGCAGCAAACGTGTTCCTCGGACGAGAACTGCGCCGCGGCGTATGGCCTCTTCGCATCCTCGACCACAAGAGCATGTACAAGCGCGCCGGCGAGATATTTCGCGAGCTCAAATCCGAGACGCGGGCGCGCGATCTCGTAAAGCAAATGTCCGGTGGCCAGCGGCAAGCGGTAGCGATCGGCCGCACGATGCTGTCTGAAGCGAAAATCGTATTGATGGACGAGCCGACAGCAGCCATTTCCGTGCGCCAGGTGGCTGAGGTTCTGAATCTGATCCGCCAATTGCGGGACCGGGGCATTGTCGTTGTCCTGATCAGCCACCGCATGCCCGACGTCTTTTCGGTCGCCGACCGCGTGATCGTGATGCGGCGAGGCAGAAAAGTGGCCGACAAGCAGATTGCAGCAAGTTCGCCGGAGGAAGTGACAGGACTGATCACCGGCGCCATCGAACAGGTGTGATCGATGCTATCCGTTGCAACAGGAAGGAAGAAGGTCGACGATGGCGATTACACTTGACCAAACGATCGGACAGAAACAACGGAGCTGGCTTGCGACGATCGTGGGCGGCCAGACATTCTGGGTGCTGATTGCAGTCATTCTCGCCTGCATTTTTCTGTCGATGGCGACGGACTCTTTTGCGACGGCGAAGAACATCTACAACATCACCCGCAACGTCACTTTCGTCGCCATTATCGCGCTGGGCATGACGTTGGTCATCATCACCGGCGGCATTGATTTGTCCGTTGGCTCCGTGCTTTGCCTGTGCAGCATGGTGCTGGCGGTCGTCATGCACGCGGGATACAGCATTGAAGTCGGCATCGTCGCCTCAATCGGTACTGCTCTTCTGGTCGGAGCTTTCAACGGCATATTGATTGCCTATCTCGGCTTCCCACCTTTCGTCGTCACTCTCGGCATGTTGTCGATTGCGCGCAGCCTTGCGATGGTTGCGTCCAACAACACTGTCGTTTTCCAGTTCGGGCCTGATCACGACAAACTACTGGCGCTGGGTGGAGGCGCTTGGGTTTTCGGCATCGCCAATCCAGTGCTTTACATGGTCGTGCTGGCACTCATTACCGGTTTCGTGCTGCGCTGGACCAAATTCGGCCGCTATGTTTTTGCCATCGGCGGCAATGAGCACGCTGCAACACTGACGGGCGTTCCCGTGCCGCGGATCAAGGTTATCGTATATATGATTTCTGCCCTGTCGGCGGGGGTTGCCGGCATCATCCAAACCGGCTGGCTCGGCGCTGTCACCACCAACATCGGCGCCGGGATGGAACTTCAGGTCATTGCCGCCGCGGTTATTGGCGGAGCCAATCTGGCTGGAGGCGTGGGCACCGCGTTTGGAGCGTTGATAGGCGCCGCACTCATAGAGATTATCCGTAACAGCCTTGGCTTGCTCGGTATCAATGCGTTCTGGCAAGGTAGCTTTATCGGTGGGGCAATTGTGCTTGCCGTCCTTCTCGACCGAATTCGCAACTTGCGACACGACGAGTAGGCGAAGCCAGTCGATCGCGGATGATGACTTCTGGCCGGCGCTGGTGGAAGCATTGGGGAAAGTTTGGTTGCGGGGGCCGGCTCTGTTGCCAAAATTTCTTGGTGTAGGATGGAATTCCAGACGGTCTGTGTTTTTGACGAGGAAGCCCTCTTGTCGCCCGTGAAGAACGACGTTTAGACGATTGCCGGCATCGGGTTTGATGCTTTGAATATTGGATTTTGCGCTTTGGATAGCGCCAGGGCTGCACAGATGATAGCCACGCAAAACCTGATCCATGCGAGGATGCGGCGGAAGTTGTAGCCCACGGCTGCGAGGACGGCGTTGACGGCGTCGCCGGTGATTCCGGCGAGATGGTTGCGGCCCATGCGGTGGTCTTCTTTTAAATGTCCAATGACGGGCTCGATGGCGGAACGTCTGCGCATCTGACGTTTGATGTGTTCGGTCATCCCGCGTTTCTGGCCTGCGGTATAAACCTTGAAGCGGTGGGTTTGCGGAGCGTTGTGGCCCTTGTATCCGGCATCGGCAATGATGCGGGAAAGCGTTGCGCCGACCTGGGCCTCGATGGCCGGTATGACGGTTTCGAGCGTGTGGCCGTCATAGGGTTTGCCGGGTAACGCCTGAATGTGGGTGACGAACTGGCCGCCTTTCGATCGGTTGAGCGTTGTGGCGACGGAGACCTTGACGCCGAACTCGTAAGGCTTGTGGGCCTTGCCCTTGCCGATGCATTCGACCTCCGGAGCGTGCAGGCTGAAGACGCGAAGATCGGCGTCCTTGGGCAGGCCCTTGACGCGATTGAGATTGCGGTTTCCAGCATGGACCCGTCTGGCCAGCATCAGTTCGTGGGCCACCGCCGCCTCAAGTTCTGCGTCGTCCTTTGCCTTGCGCACCATGTCGCGAATGACACGGCCGAGATAGGTCTTCAGCGTTCTCAGCGCCTTACCGGCCCGCTTGAACTGCTTGGCGTGCGCGTATCTCTGGTGTTTGATGAGGGCGATCTTACCGACGCGTGCATAGGATTGGCGCAGTTCGATCCCAAGCGTGTTGGCCAACCGCACCAGCCGCTCGCGCGAGCGATGCATCAGCCGGGCATCGGTCGGATGGGCGACGGCCTTTGGTTGCACGGTCGTATCGACGATCGCCGCGGTGAAGTCTACGGGCTTGGCCGCGCCTGTGCGAACCGCCGAAGCAAGACTTTCCTGAAGCAAGGCGTTCAGTTTCTCCTCGCCCATCCTTTGCCGCCAGCGCGTCATCGACGAACGGTCGAACGGCAAGTCATGACGGAAGAACTCCTCGCCGCAGAACAGTTGGTAATAGGGGTTCTCCACCCACCGCTCGCACAAGGCCTCGTCGGATAGGTCGTGCATCGATTTGAGGATGGCAAGCCCGGCCATCAACCGGGTTGGCAGCGGCGGATGGCCGGGTGCATCCGTGTAGACCGCCCCGCAGCGCTCTTCCAAAAACCGCCAATCGATCGCCCGACCAAGCCGCGCCAGTGCATGTTTCATATCGACGATCTGATCGAGCCGTGCCCGGAAAAGATCATTCTGCCCGCTGTCTCGCCGCTCCTTCGGAAGCATTCCAACGCTCCATCAAAACACCGTCCAACAGAGAGAATCACGTTTTTTCCCGCGGCGCAATTTGCAAGTTTCTCCGAAAGAGAACCTCACAAACTTGCAAAAACCTATACCTCAAAACTCTGGATAAGAACGCCGATTCAATGCGTTACGCGTACTTCACCGGCGACCCTCTTTTTTACCGCCCGCAATCGCGCTTCACCGTTACCGGGCGATTGTTCAAAGCCGCTTGCAATCAAGAGAAGGAATATTTTTCTCTGATCTTACGGCTCCAAAATCTTTTCAGCAGAGCCCTACGCACAGCTACCTCATTTCATTGGATGCGTCCGTGCGGTCAGCTTGTTTCCGTCAGGGTCGCGAAGATATGCGACGAACGCGCCGTTCGGCCGTTCCGTAGGCGGGCTCTCGATTGCCATGCCGCCATGTGCGACACCGGCGGCATGCCACGCCAGGACATGGTCGGGGGTCGTCGCCGCAATACCGATCGTTCCGCCGTTGGCAGCGGTCGCCGGCTTGCCGTCGATCGGTTTCGTGATCATCAGCCGCCCTCCTTCATGGGCGTAGATCAGCCGGCCTCTCGCATCCATCTCGCCGGGCTTGCCCCCAAGGGCGACGAAGGTGGCATCGTAGAAATTTCTCGACCGTTCGAGGTCGTTGCTGCCGATCATGACATGGGTGAACATGCTTTATCTCCTCTCGGGTGGTAACTGTATTTCCTGGTGCCTACCGGTCAAAGTTACCTAAATATCTGGCTGGCGATGTGCCAAGCGCTTTCTTGAACATGGTGATAAACGCAGACACGGATTCATATCCAAGGTCGCCCGAAACCTGCTGCACTGTCGCCCCCGCTGCAAGGCTGCGGATTGCGACGATCAATTGCAGCTGCTGTCGCCAACGGCCGAATGTCAGTCCGGTCTCATGCTGAACGAGACGTGCGAGCGAATTTTCACTCATTCCTAGTCGCCTTGCCCATTGCGCCATCGTACTGCGATCGGAAGGATCATCGGCCAATTCCGATGCAATCCGCACAAGCCGGGGCTCATCCGTGAGCGGGAGATGAAGATGCTCTACCGGCATCCGCGACAATGCCGACAGAAGCAATGTTGCCATGAGTTTAGAGTCAGCAGTCGCCGCTGCGATCTGATCGGCCATCTCAATGATAAGTTCCCTGACGAGCGGGGATAGGGACAGCGTGCAGCATCGGTCCGGCAGATCGGCGGCGCCCGGCTCGATGAACAGAAAAAACAAACGGGCATTGGCGGTTGCCACATTGCTGTGCGGCATGCCGCCGGGAACCCAGACGCCGCAATGAGGCGGCACCATCCACAGCCCGCTTGGAACGCGACATGTCACGCCGCCCCGCGAAGCCATGACAAGCTGCCCTTTTCGGTGGCGGTGTTCAGGTGCCTCCCGTTCATTCTGCGAGACGTCGATCCTCACGGCGTGCACAGGCGCAAGGGAGGTTTCGATCTCGTGGTCGGCAAAAGCTTTAGATAGAGAGAGCGACTGGTGGAATTTAGTCATCATTAGAGAGAATATCTAAATTCATCTGCGCGCTTTGTCGATAGAGTCACGTCAAAGAGTTCGGAGATTGACGATGACAGTTCAGAAGCAAGAGCCGCAATGGTGGTCCGATATCATCCAGGCTGAAATCCGATTGCCTCAAAAGGGCTCTCGCAGGCTTCGCATTTTGCCTCCCCAATGCACGTCTATGGGGGCCGGTGGCATAGCCATTGTACGAAAGTTCATAAAAGCCTGCCTCGCGCGGACACTCTGGCTCTTTCGTCATCAGCCGACCCCCAATTCGGCTGTCTCGTGTGCAGATCCACTCGAAGCTTACATGTATGCCTGCATGATGGCTCCGGTCTTTTGCTACGTCTCGCCCACAGTCTACGGACTGACTGTCTCCAATGATGAACGAGGTGCCACGCGGGTCGATACTCACTCGGGAGACGACTTGTGAGCGCACGACCGGTCGTCACCACCAGTAATGTAATATTTTCGTTGAAGACATTCCTGGCGGCAGTGCTGGCCTATTACATCGCAATAAGGTTCGATCTGCCGCGACCGTTCTGGGCGGTGGCAACCGTCTACATCGTTGCTCATCCGCTTTCGGGTGCGATCTCGTCGAAATCATTCTATCGACTGCTGGGGACCCTGACCGGCGGCGTTGCGACGCTTATCATGATCCCAAACCTGGTGAACGAACCAGTGCTGCTTTCCGCAGCGATCATTGTATGGGTTTCAGGATGCACTTTTCTCAGCCTTCTTGATCGCACGCCTCGCGGCTATGCCTCTCTCCTGGCCGGCTACACCGTGCTTCTCGCGGGACTGCCGCTCGTCGCGGCGCCAACAAATACGTTCGACACTGTCGTTTCCCGCGTAGAGGAGATCGGGCTTGCGATCCTGTGCGCCTCGATCGTCAGCCACGTTGTTCTTCCAGTTCATGTCGCTACAACCCTCCTCGGCCGGATCGATGCCTGGATCGCAAGGGCGCAGACGCTCTTTACGGCAACCGCAACTGCCGAGGCGGACAAAGCCCGAAGCAGAGCGGAACGGTACGCCTTGGCGGCGGACGCGGTCGACCTCCGGTCGTTCACGGCCCACCTTCGATATGACGGATCGAGGTATCGACGCGCAATGTCGGTGGTGAGATCACTGCAGCAGCGGATGGTGTCCTTCCTTCCGTTGCTGAGCGAACTGGAGGATCTGCGACGAGCACTGGCGAAGCTCAACACCCCCCGCTCGGAACAAGCTATATCAATGATTGCAGCTGTGGGATCGCGCTCAACAAGCGCCTCCGGGTTCTTCCAGACCAGGGCTGATTTGCTCGCCTCTTCCGGAGCGCCTCGATCATGGGAAAGTCTGCTTCTTGCCAATGTTGCGCGGAACCTGCGGGATGTTCTTCAGGTTTCTCGCGGGTGTCAGTTCCTTCAGGTCGCCCTGAAGGAGGAGAACGCCGCGAGAGAGGCTCGTCGCTTCGTCTCTCCGGAGAATATTCCAGCTCCGCACCGTGATATCGGCATGGCATTGCTATCGGCGCTGGCGGTTGCGATCTGCCTGGCGACCTCCATGTTCTTCTGGATTGCAAGCGGCTGGACGGACGGGATGACATTTGCCCAGATTTCGGGTGTGCTTTGTTGCCTTCTGGCGACGATGGATGATCCGGTACCAGCCATGCGCAAATTCATCGATGTCACAATCGGTGCCGTCATCGCAGCGTTCGTCTACGGCTTCGCGATCCTTCCGCTGATTGATGGTTTCGTGCCGCTCGCCGCTGCCCTCGGGCTATTCATGATCCCTGCCGGGATATGCCTCGCTGTGCCCTCGCTTGCGATAATCGGCATGGGGCTGTGCATAAACTTTCCGCTTCTTCTCGCCCTCCAGGCGCGCCAGAGCAGCGACTTCATGATGTTTGCGAACACAGGCATCGCAACCATTCTTGCGATGGTCTGGACAATCATGGTCTGCGGCATCTTCCGATCTGTCGGGACGGAGACCAACGCCCGGAGGCTTTTCTTCGTGACCCAGAAGCATGTCGCCAGGATCGCGGCTGGCCGACATGCAGACGCCCATGTCACGCGCCATCACCTCATCGATGTGGCAGGCCTGTTCGCCGCCAGGGCGGCGAAATTCTCTCCCGCCTCCGGCGCCTCCGATCCAGACCTTATAAGGGATCTGCGGACAGGACTTCATATAACAGCGATGCAAGAACTCGCGGATGAAGCCTCAATGCCGATGCGCCTCAAGGCGCAAGCAATCTTCTCCGGACTGGAGACGTTGTATCGGCTTGCGCCCGCCGAGCGAGGCGAACCATTGGAGAATGCAATCGGAATGCTGGACGACCTTATCCTTTCTACTGCGGACATGGTTCCAGTGGATGCCGAAACGGAACTTGTGGTGCACGCTGCTGGTCTTCGTCTGTGCCTCGCTCCGGAGGCGGATTTTCCGATTTTGATAACACCTCCTTCAAAAAGGAATGCTGCGTGACCGGACAATTCGACCTCTATGGTGTCTTTCTGCCATGGTTCTCGGCACTCGCGCTGTGCGCGTACGGTCTGCTCCGCATGCTTACATCGCTCCTCGCCAGGCTCGGGCTTTATCAAGCGGTGTGGCATCGCTCCCTGTTCAACCTCGCACTTTACATCACCGTCCTTGGCGGGCTTTCCGCCCTTTTCAACTGGTTGCAGATATGAAGAACCTTACGATCACCTCAGGCAGAGCCCTGTTGACCTTATCTATGGTGAGCTGCGCCGCGGTTCTAAGCTGGCACCTGTGGTCCTACTACATGGAGGCGCCGTGGACACGGGACGCTCATATCCGGGCGGACATCATCCGGCTGGCACCAGATGTCTCGGGACCTGTCACCGAGGTTCTGGTATCGGACAACGCTCAGGTGGAGAAAGGGACGCCCCTCTTTCGAATCGAAACAGACCGCTTCGACCTTGCGCTGCGCGAGGCGGAGGCCCAGGTGCAGAGCAGCAAAGCTGCGGCAGAGCTGGCGAGGACAGATTTCGAACGGTATCTACTGCTTGCATCCAAAGAAGCAGCCAGCCTCAAGGAGCGGCAGCATGCGGAGAGCCAGATGCGCCAGGCAGACGCCGCCCATCAATCGGCACTCGTGGCCGTTGATCTGGCGAAGCTGAACCTTGACCGGACAATCGTGAAGGCACCGGCCTCGGGTAAAATCACGAACTTCTCTCTACGTCGCGGAAACTATGTTTCCGCCGGAAGTGCGGTTGGGGTGCTCGTGGAAAGGCCATCCATCTATATCGCTGGATACTTCGAAGAAACCAAACTCCCACGTATCCACATCGGCGACCGTGTGAAGATCGATATCATGGGAGAGCCGCAATCGGTTACCGGGCGCGTCGCAGGTGTTGCCGCCGGAATCGAAGACCGGGAGCGAAGTGATGCTGCAGGCTCGCTGGCCAGCGTCGCCCCGACGTTCTCATGGGTTCGTCTGGCCCAGAGGATCCCGGTGCGCATCGAGTTCGAAGATGTCCCGGATGCAGTTCAGCTGGTTGCTGGGAGGACCGCTACAGTCTCTGTTGAACCGAAGGGCGACTAAGGTGTGAACCCATCCCATGCGCTGGAACGTGTAGATCGAGGTATACGCGTCCCTGCGCCTTCGTGACCTAAATCTGCTAAAGGCAGACTTGAGGGTCCCTCAGCGATGAGGCCTGCACTATGTCTGATCAAGGCATTCCGAAGCGTAACCGGTGTGCTGTTCACACCATCGCCGAATGTCGGTGCTTTAGCGGTGCGTGAGGAGAGATCGACACGCTCAGAAATGGGTGAACGGCTTTTGATCGAAATTACTTCGCCGTTCCTCGCCCGCTGCATAACGCGGCATATCATCTAACGCTGCCTGGAAGGCAGTGCGGATCTCGTCCTGACTAAAATTCCGATCCCAAGGCTCCGTCTGGGGAAGAAAACAGGCTCACTGTTCCGAACTAGCGGCGACCGCATTGCTCATTCTTTTTGCCACGACGCGAGCCTGGTGGTAAGGTTTCCTACCAAAAGGCCGAAGAGGATAACCATGTCGAACGTTTCAAAGGTCAGCATTGCAGTTACGCCACAGCAAGCTGAGCTGCTGCGGGATGCGGTCGAGAGTGGCGCCTATGCCAGTAGCAGTGAAATTGTCCGCGAAGCGATGCGTGATTGGTCCGCGAAATGGGCTACCCGAAAGAACGATATCCAGCATCTGCGCGAACTGTGGGCGCAGGGTAAAGCCAGCGGTACACCAAGAGCTGTTGATTTCGAGGCAACCCACGAAAAGGCTCGCCAGAAACTGAGTGCCGCTCGAAAACATGGCGGTTAAGCTTGTTTGGTCGCCTCAGGCCGAGGATGACGTCATCAGTATCTATGTCGAGATTGGCCTCCACCAACCGCTGGCGGCTGAGCGCTACTACGAGCAGTTTAAGCAGAAGGTCAGCCTTTTGGCCGATCAGCCGCAGCTTGGTCAGCGGCATCCCGAAATCGCAGCCAGCGCGCGGATGTTGGTTGAAGCACCTTATGTTATTCTCTACGAGACGATTCCGGATGCCGATCAGGGACCAGTCGACATCGTACAGATTATGCGTGTTGTGGATGGCAGGCGCGATCTGCGCAACCTTTTAAAAAGTTAGAAGCCGCCCGGCTATGTGAAGTAGAGTGTCGGCTTTCAGCTAGATTTGCGCCACTTTTTCATTTCGCATTGTACCAACCGATTACATTTATGATGTTGATCGAAAACATCTTCTTGCAGTGAGGGTGGATCTGTCCGAAATGAAAAAGTGGGTCAAATTCGTGCGATAATCAACAACCGACACATCGAAGCGATCAGGCAGGACGGTCGGATGAAATGGCAAGTAACGACCGGCTATGGCAAGAGCTCGCTGGTCGCGACCGCCATCGGCGGATACAAATCGATCATCGGACCTCGACTGCGAGCACGCTCACTCGGCGCGCAACAGACGGAGGTCGCCATCGGCTGCGCCGCCCTCAATCGCATGCTCGCATGTGCACGCCCGAAATCCGTCCGGTGCGTGACAGCTACCGCATAGACATAGCATCAAAGACTGAAATCCGTTCATTCATCGACCGATGCACCAACGCCCGGTCGATGCGCTAGAGCGTTTCAAGTTTTGACGGAAGCGTATCCTGCGTTTGTGAAGTAGTTTGCGCATTCGTCCGACTTGATGGTGTCGGCGAGGTATCCGAGCTGCCGCCAAGTGTCGTCGCTGGTTCTCATTTGGGCTTGGCGCATCCAATGTTTGATCTTGGCGAAGGCCTGCTCGATCGGATTGAGGTCGGGCGAATATTTCGGCAGGAACCATAATCTGGCGCCGACTGCCTTGATGGCATCGCGAGTGGCCTTGGCTTTGTGGGAGCCAAGATTGTCGAGGATAACGATGTCGCCGGGTTTGAGGGTCGGGATCAACTGTTGTCGGACATAGGCTCCGAAACATTCACCATTGATGG
>NZ_FMAF01000052.1 GCF_900094565.1 Martinezella lusitana | reverse complement strand
AGCTCGACTTTGTGCATTATGCGGCGAAGCAAAGCGCCTGCGCCATACGGACAAGTCGCCCTGGCGGTATTTTATGCATTTCCAGGTTTGACGGTGAGTGTCGATAAAGATCGTCGCTCCACAAAACGAGACGCACAGCGCCAATCGCATCTGTGAATGTCAGATCGGTTTTCCTGTACCATGCGGCGGCGTAAGGGCGCGTGCTTTGGCTGAGAACATCTCCCGCCCACAGCGTCACGAGACTATAGAGGGCCAGGAGCGAAGGTGTTGTGCGGATGATGGCGTTGCCATTCCACTGGCGCTGGGTCTCCACACCGAGATGGGCGCGTGTTTCGGCGAACGTCACTTCGATCTGCCAGCGCCGAACGAAATAGGCGATGATCTGGGTCGGCTCGAGCTCGGTATTGGTGCTCATAAACGCCTGCGGTTCGCGGCGGCCGGTCGGGTCTCGAACCAGGACCCAGCGAATTGGCCTTGGTGGGGTTCCCCGCCGATACCACAAGCCAGTGCCTGTCGTGATATCAAGGTGTTTATCGGTTTGTCTGCCATACCAGGTTGACGCGATGACGCGTTGCCAGACGGTCTTGGGATTGTTGAGGACCGCCTTGAGCTTGGGCAAGGGCATGCCTTTTTGTGCGGGCCGCCCGAGCGTATGTTCGTGTCGCGGATCTGGCGGGGTGAACAGACTGGCGTCGAGACGCAGGCGTGTGATGAGGGTGGCTCTGCCTGGTAGCGCTGCAGCCAATGTGTGGACAGCAAAACTGCTGTCGCCAACAAAGATGAGATCGCGTCCAGGCAGCCAGCGGCAAAGCTGCATCACGCCCTGTCTTGCCCAATCCGTCAGCAGTTTGTGCCTTCGTCCCCTCTTTTTGTCGTAGCGCTCTGAGGGGCATAAAAGCGTTAAGACTGGTAGGGCCTTGATGCATTTGGCCCATGGGACCGGGGCAAGAACCATGAAGCTCAACCAGCGCAAGCCGCTGGCTTTGACGAAGTGACCGTGACTGGAGCGCACTGGATCGCGATAAATGCCACGCGCGGCAATCTTTGGTCCCCATCGGCGTTCGATGGTGTCATCCATACCGATCACAATGGGACCATCGGGTACGAGGCTGGCGACAACGACCGATAACAGCCGCGAAGCCAACGTACGCGGGTTCCAACGCGCGCGATTGAGGAGCTGATGGTAGAGGGAAAAATTGCCAGCCTCGGCGCGGCCGGTGATCCGCAAACAGGACGTCACTGTTCGTTTGCCTGGAGACAGGATCGCACCCATCACCAGGACCAGGAGATGCTCCCAGCTGGGTGCCGTGAACCAGGGACGAAACGACGACAGCCACTGGCGAAGGATTTGCGGAACAGGATCACCCGACCCGACGCAGTTCTCATTATGATCGGTCATCCACCGGTTCGAATCCGGTCACGCGAAACAGGCAAGTCAGAGAGACTGCGGCGAATTGATTCACCCCGCTCAAATTGCCTCAAAATGAGAGTGCCGCGCGCGCCACGCTGCCAGTACGCGGAAGATCAGCGCCGCCGCTACAAACCCGAAACTCCAAAGAGATTTTGTACAAAGTCAAGCTTAGACTTTGGCGAACTCGCTACAATAAACTGCCGTAGTGACCATCATCACCCAGCGAGACTGAGTGTCTCGAAGTGAAATGGGCCGCGTACCCCGGCGGAAAAACGCTCGGCGGCGTTCAGAGCCATCTCTAACCTTTCGCGAGGCGGTGAGCTTGATGATGCATAGAGCGCGCCCAGTGCTATTTGCTGACCACATCCACAGGCGTCAAAGCCATCGACCGGCTCAACAACCTGGTAATCATCGTCAATTCTGAAAAGCCTTCCGGCATAGCCGACGAGGAAGGTGCCGCCGCGCTCGACTTCGTCCTGCCGCCGTGCGTAGCCGCCATCTTTCAGGCACTGGCGAAGCGCGTCGACGAAATCCGTCACCATGAAGGCATAGACATCCGTTTCAGGATCTCTTTTGGGCGGCTTGAGCGAATGTGCCAATAGCTGGCCCATTCTGAACGAAGAGGTAAACCCGAAGAGAAAGTCCTAGTTGCGGAAAACTTTGCGATCGGCTCGGAGGGTAAGCGAATAGCCGGCCACACCAGCGCTATCGCCGCCGATGTGAACAGATCCGTCGCTGATCAAACCGACAATGCATGTCATCCGCCGTCGCTCCTCCTGTGGGCTGATTAGTAGAACCCAATGTCGCCACTGGCTGCCGACCATGCTTTGTCGACTTTGCTGCCCCAAGCTCTGCAAGCAAACAGCTTGCCAAACAGCGCCTCGGCCACTGTCAACCGTGTGTCAGCTTCCCGACGGTATTGCCGCTTTCTGGCCGATTGGCGCGATTACCGGGTCTGTGATGAACCGGCACGCGCTCGCCTGAAACTTCAATAAATCTTCGCGATGTTTTTGCTTCGGGGGACGATGTCGGATTTGTTCCGTCCGCGACACCGACGTGTTCGCCAACTGACGCATCCATGCTTGAACCGTTGGGATAGCGGTCATTTCACGCTCTTTGCGCAGCTGGCACGGCTTTTGAAGTTCCTTTGCCAGGAGGTGATAGAAACGATGACCTGTGACGAGATCGATCCGATGAAAGGAGGAGAAAGGCATCATGCCAAGTCTGGCGCAGATCCGCATTAAGTCCAAAAGGACCGTTACCTGCCTGGCATCGGAACGCTCGATTGCTGGAGTGGCGGCGTTCTCATAATTACTCGGCTCGACCAATAGTCGCCAATGAACCCCGCTGGTTTCAATGAACATGTGCTTACCCGACTTTCGCATTCGTCGGATTAGAGTCGCGCAGGTGCGGCGGTGAAACAGCCGTTCTGGCGCCAAATTGAGGACCGCCTTTTCTTTGCCGCGCCAGCTACGATTTTTCCTGCGGAGGTGAGTGGAGCCCTAGTTCTGTGCGAGCTTTCCGCGAGCCTAGACCGAACCGTCTGACGATTGCTCCGTTTGCGGAGATCATCGCCCAGCGGCCACGGGAGCAGTAACGATTTCTGGCAGGGCTAAATCCATTTGGTCGGCTAAAACAGCCACGTGTTTCTCACCTTCGGAGGCTCGGCAACACAAAACCAGGCAAGGACAATACCATCCGTTCTCGGGACAGATCGTACGGCCATCGTGTCCGCCATCACAGACTTACCTCCCCGCACAACGGAGTTCTTCCCGATTAGGAGTTTTTCGCACATGAGTGTTATCGATGCTCGGCCGACACTGAATGCCCCCGATGACGACCCTTATCTCTGGCTCGAAGACATCGATGGCGAGAAAGCTTTGATTTGGGTCACTGAGCAATCGGCGCGAACGCTTTCGCGTTTTGGCGGGCCGCCGTTCGAAGGAGACCGCGACACGCTCGCGGGCATTTTCGACTGCCCTGACAAGATTGCGGGGATCACGCGCCGGGACCGATACCTTTATAATTTCTGGCGCGATGCCGAAAACCCGAGAGGCGTGTGGCGCAGAACAACACTCGCCGCCTACATGGCGGCGGAGCCGGAGTGGGAGATCGTTCTCGACGTGGATGCCCTTGCCAAGGCCGAGGGAAAGGACTGGATATGGGACAGTGCCTCGATCGAACCGGGCAGATGCGAAAGCGCCGTCCTTCACCTGTCGCTGGGTGGCAGCGATGCGGTCGTGCATCGCGAGTACGATCTAACCACGCGAAGCCTCGTTACCGACGGCTTCAATCTCCCGGAGGCCAAAGGCAATGTTGCCTGGCTCGATTACGACACTCTTTTGCTTTCCATCGCTCTCGGCGATGGCATGGCGACGCGCTCCGGCTATGCGCGCACAGTGCGGTTATGGACGCGTGACTCCGATCCGCTCGCCGCACCGGTTATCTTCGAGGCGGGTCCCGATTCCATCCTCGTGTTCGGCTTTCTGGATCGTACCGCCGCAAGCGAACGCGTTTGGTTCATCGAGCGGGGCTTTTTCAGTACGGTCGGCTGGATCGGCGACAGGAGCGGTCCGAAGACCAAGATCGATCTTCCTCGAGATGCTAGCTGGAACGTCTTCGGTGATTGGCTGGCTGTGAAGTTGCGTAACGCATGGACGGTCGGAGGAACGACCCATTCAGCTGACGCACTGATCGGCATCTCCCTGTCCTCGTTCATCGCCGGCGCGCGTAACTTTGCTACGCTGTTTGAACCGGACGAAAGGTGCGCCCTGCAGTCCTTCTTCTGGAACGATGGAAAGCTCGTGGTATCCCTCCTCGACAATCTCGTTCCTCGCTTCGATATGTTCACGCCTGGACGACAGGATTGGACGCACCGAACGTTGGACACCATGCCCGCTGCGACGACTGTTCGAGCCTGGCCCTTAGATGCGGAAGTTCACGAGAGCAATGGGGAAGTCCTCGTCTCGGCTGAAGATCCAGTGACGCCGCCGCAGCTTCTCTTGTTCAATCTTAACGGGGCGCCGCGGCTCGGCGCCCCCGTCGTCCTGAAACGCGATCCAGACAAATTCGATGCATCAGGATTGCTGGTCACGCGTCACGAGGCGGGTTCGACGGATGGTGAAATAATCCCCTATACACAGGTCGGGCCGGAAAACGGAAACGGAAATGCGCCGGTCCACCTCACCGCCTGTGGCGACTACGGCAAATCGGTTCTGCCCCATTACAACTCCGCGATAGGCAAGCTGTGGCTCGAACCCGGCGGCACGAGCGTGGTGGCCAACATCCGCGGCGGCAGCGAGTTCGGTACGCGCTGGCGCGAGGCTGGAAAAAGGGCGAAAAGGCGTCTTGCCCATGACGATTTCGCCACCGTGGCCGCCGACCTGGTGCGCCGGGGTGTCACGCGTCCCGGACGGATCGCTGCCGAGGGCGGTTCAAATGGCGGTCTCCTGATCGCCAACATGCTAACTCGATATCCGGAGCGTTTCGGCGCACTCTTTTGCACAGTACCCGTTCTCGATCTGCGTCGTTACACCAAGCTCCTCGCGGGCGCGAGCCGGATTGACGAAAAGGGTGATCCCGACAAGCCGGAGGATTGGGCCTTTCTCAGTCAAATGTCTGCCTATCACACGGCCGAAGCCGGGCAATTCTACCCGCCCATCCTGCTCGCGACCCGAAGAGGGGACGACCGCGTCCATCCGGGGCACGCACGTAAGATGGCTGCAAAGCTGCAGGCACTCGGCTGCCCCGCTTACTTCTACGAAGCTGAGGTCGGTGGTCATGGTGCCGGCGCGGACGATCGCGAGCAGGCGGCGTTCCTAGCCCTAGGTTACGGTTTCCTTCGCGATGCGATCGGCTTTTCGGAACGTCTGTGACTGGTTGAGGAAAGCAGCAGATCGACTTGAAGCGGCGAGGCACTCCCTCCATCATAAACGGTATCATCGACCCTTAGGTCGCCGCGCGGCAACTGCATGGCAGAAGAGGGCCTGCCAGGAAGGCAGTCGGAGTGCATTCCAACAGGCGAAAGCGGCCTGTCAGAACTTGGATCCGCGCCGGAACGGTTGCTCGTCTAGCGAAGAACCGGCTCTCCATGGAAACGGCGTTTTGATGGTTTTGAGACGCCAAAACCGACCTCCATCATCAGTCGCGGCCTCTGCTTTGCCAAGGTACCCATATGAAAGCCGAAAGGATCCTCGACGAAACCTGAACCCGCTTTGCCGGTCAAAGTGATGGCATTTTCTGCGCCATAGAAATCAAGCACCTCGTGCGCCGGATGGCCAACGAGCAGAGTCAATTGATGCCTCAAGCGCCGACGGTTGTGGCTGCCGCGCACGTAGACATGCGGACCGGAATTGCCATCGACGTCGGAGAGGTAAAAGAAAAACTTCAGCATCCGCCAATCATCAAGATCGAAGTGAAACTTGAAGGAAGCGCGGCTCAGATCCGCATCCGAAGCGTTTTTCGTCGGAAAGCTCCACCACGTCCGCGTGGTGATCAATCTCGCGTTGCCGCCGAGATAATGCCTTGCCACGTCGAGAAGCAGCGGATCTTGCTGAACGGCAACGACGGCATCACATCGTAACGCCCGTTCGTAATGGTGGCCACTTAGTATCGTCCTGCCAAACCACCCCTCGGCTTCGACATGGTCGCTGGCCAAGAAGTCGAACCTTCGGTCGAAATTGCCGAAGCAAGGCGTCTCATGTCCAAAACGGGCAATTTCCTCGCAGATTGCGGTGGGAAGCGTCAAGCCGGCAAAAAGGCCCGTACTTCTCAATTCGGCTGCGATCGTCTCTGCCTTGAGGTCACCAAACATCGAGGGCTTGCGACTTTCCTGCCGCGGCGCTTGTCTTGCGGTCAGCCAATGTGCCTTGCGGAACGGCATCGTGCGTGCCAGCAGGAACATTGGTAGCCAAGCCGGGTTCTCCCGCATATCAGTGAGATAGGTTGGAATTCGAGACACCATCCGACGAAATACCCCGCCGTTGCGCGCGATCTGTTCGAGGTCCTTCGGGTTGGAGTTTGCGGAGCTGAGCATTCGATCGCCTTTCATGGATGATGGAAGTTCCTCCTGCGGGCAAGAACCTGCACTCGATACGGATAGTCTCGACAAAACGTGTTCCTGTTGATGCTATGAAATCCAGTAACGGATCAACGGAATGTGCAAAGGCGGTGTGCTGTCGCACGCGCCTTTGCTGGCCTTGTCCAGGGGAGGATTCGTTCAAGGGAATGTGTTCGTTGCTCCTCTTATTGAAACCAGATTTGACATTAGGCGCAGTCGGACCTAGCCCAATGAGCGGAAATCGGGAGCACCGGCTTTGATTGCATGACTGAACATCAATTTCCCTAAAGTTTGTTTTCGAACGATCAATGTGGAGGCATAGGAACCGATTCTTGACTTCGTTTGCAAATTTATTGTTTAGATAACGCTTATTTACGATATGGATAAATCAAGACACAGCTCCGCAGTTTCAGGGACTGAGACCCGTTCATGATGCCGATCTACACCGGCATTTCCGTACGGCAGTTTCCTGTTGAAGACTCCCCACCGGATGTCAGATCGCCAAGGCGTTAAGGAATGGGGATGAGCGGATATTAAACGCGCTGATAGCCGATCTCCTTCGCGTGGATCCCGTACGGCGGCGTGTTCGGCAACGGCGGGTGCTTGCCACGTTCGCTCTGATATTCGAACCAAGCGATTGCTCTTGCCGCGATGACGTGAGTGGAGGCCTTTATGCCGAGCTCCTGGGTCGGCCCGAAATTTTGTCCGATACCATGCAACGATGCGTGGAAGGTTCCACGTCTTGTCGTCTCACGACCGCCCCCAAAGGGGTTGCCCGGTTAAGAGAGTTGCCAAGACGCGCAACGAGAGTAAACCCCAAACATCCCCAAGGCCGATTTATGCGACCGTTCGGGCGAGCCAATGCAACTGTGCACTCGATTTACTTGATTTCGGTCAACTTATATTCTTTCAATAGGCACGATGATCGATGGCGTGTATGGCACACCTCCACGCCGTGGATGAAGGAAAACATGCGCTTTAAAGGTCTTGATCTAAATCTCCTTGTCGTGCTCGACGCCCTCATGACCGAGCGCAACCTCACAGCAGCGGCACGAAGCATCAATCTGAGCCAGCCCGCGATGAGCGCGGCCGTCGCGCGGCTGCGAAGCTATTTCCGCGACGATCTCTTTACGATGGTTGGCCGTGAACTTGTCCCAACGCCACGTGCCGAAAGGCTCGCCGTGGCCGTCCGAGAGGCTTTGCTGTATATCCAGCTCTCCGTTATTGCCTGGGAACCGTTCGATCCGGCTCATTCGGATCGCTGCTTCAAGATCATCCTATCCGACTACGTGACACTCGTGTTTCTTGAAAAGGTCGTCGAGCGTATGGCGCAGGAAGCTCCTGCCATCAGCTTCGAGTTTCTACCTGTTTCAGACGACTTCGATGAGCTCCTCCAGCGCGGCGACGTCGACTTCCTCATTATGCCGAAAGTGTTCATGTCGAAGCATCCTCATGCTGCACTGTTCGACGATATATTCGTGTGCGTAGGGTGTAGTACGAACAAGCAGCTATCAGAGCCGTTCACGTTCGAGCAATACATGTCGATGGGCCATGTTGCGGTCAGATTTGGAAGTGGCCTTAGGCCTGCCATTGACGAATGGTATTTGCGCGAGCGGGGTTTCAAGCGACGTATCGAGGTCGTGGTGCAATCCTTTAGCATGATACCGCCCATGCTAGCAGGTACCGACCGTATAGGGACAATGCCTTTGCGGCTGGCGCAGCACTGTGCGAAAACGACGCCCCTGCGCATCATGGAGCTTCCGCTTCCGATCGCCACATTGACCGAGGCCGTCCAATGGCCCGCGCTCCACAATAGCGATGCGGCAAGCCTTTGGATGCGGGAGACATTAATTCGGGAGGCTGCCCGGATGGTTTCGCCGCCGGCTGCGGAACGTCAAGATGCTCCGACAATGAAGCCCACTCGTCCGAAAGTTTACGCCGGATAAACGGCCGGCTCGCTTGATGCGGCTGCGATGCATTCAAACTTTTCAAGCCATTGGGCATGCGAGCTTGTCCGCGACCGGCCGCCAGGAATATTGCGCAGCTTACCTGGATCCCTGCGCTTACCGCTGATTCCAAACGCATAAATTGCCAAGGCTGTCCTATCCGTTTCGTGTGGGTCGCGCCGCATGGATATGCCGCTTTCGATCCTGGGGCATGATGCGGCCGAACAAGCAGTTGGGGTCTCAACTGGTTTGGCATTGTTTTGAGGCAAACCCGGGTGCTTCGCCAGTGGCACGATTTGATGTGGGATTGTCTCCAATTTTAAAAATTCTTTGGTCCCGCTGTGGTCTTGGCCAACCTGCGGCACCCTCCGATCGCCAGGCTTTATCAGTTTACTGCGACACATTGCGTCCGATTTGTCGGGCCCGCGACAAAGGCTTGTCCAGTTGGAGCGCATGTCTGGCGCAGCTAAATAGCTGAAAAACAATCAAGAGAGTTTCCCTTCAAGTCGACTGCCAACTTGGCACGCGTTTTGAAACGCTTCTCGGCGGGCGGCGCGAGCTGCCGACCGTACTCCGCGACGGATGGAACGAAAGAAGGAAGGCAACATGTCAGATTTGCGTCAAATCGCATTCTACGGCAAAGGGGGCATCGGCAAGTCCACCACCTCACAAAATACGCTCGCAGCCCTTGTCGATCTCGGGCAGAAGATCCTGATCGTCGGCTGCGATCCCAAAGCCGACTCCACCCGCCTGATCTTGAACTCGAAGGCGCAGGACACCGTGCTGCATCTAGCGGCACAGGAAGGTTCGGTGGAAGACCTCGAACTCGAGGACGTGCTCAAAATCGGCTATAAGGGCATCAAGTGCGTAGAGTCCGGGGGCCCGGAGCCGGGTGTTGGTTGCGCCGGCCGCGGCGTCATCACCTCCATCAACTTCCTTGAGGAAAACGGCGCCTACGACAATGTCGACTATGTCTCCTATGACGTGCTCGGCGACGTCGTGTGCGGCGGCTTCGCAATGCCGATCCGCGAGAACAAGGCCCAGGAAATCTACATCGTCATGTCCGGCGAGATGATGGCGCTTTACGCGGCAAACAACATCGCCAAGGGCATCCTGAAATATGCCCATGCAGGCGGCGTGAGGCTCGGGGGTCTGATCTGCAACGAGCGCCAGACGGACCGCGAGATCGACCTCGCCGAGGCCCTGGCCTCCAGGCTCAATTCCAAGCTCATCCATTTCGTGCCGCGCGACAACATCGTCCAGCACGCCGAGCTCAGGAAGATGACGGTCATCCAGTATGCGCCGGATTCCAAACAGGCCGGAGAATATCGCACCCTGGCTGAGAAAATTCATGCCAATTCGGGTCAAGGGACCGTCCCGACCCCGATCACCATGGAAGAGCTCGAGGACATGCTGCTCGACTTCGGCATCATGAAGACCGACGAGCAGATGCTTGCGGAACTTCAGGCCAAGGAATCGAAGGTGGCGGCCGCCCAATAACCGCCGCTTTCGACGGACGCGCCGGCCCTTGACCCGGCGCGTCCTTCCCGAGAACGCGCCTCAGCGCGAGGCGACATCCGAACCTTAAAAGAGGGCAGGCCCTATGAGCCTCGACTACGAGAAAAACGGCGCTTTGCATGAAAAGCTTATAGCGGACGTGCTGTCGCAATATCCGGACAAGGCGGCGAAGCGCCGCAACAAGCACCTCGGCGTTGCAACGGGCAAAGACGCGACCGACAAGGAGGACGACGTTCTTTCCGAATGCAGCGTCAAATCGAATATCAAATCCATTCCGGGCGTTATGACCATCCGCGGCTGCGCCTATGCCGGTTCCAAAGGTGTCGTGTGGGGGCCGATCAAGGATATGGTCCACATCTCCCATGGACCGGTTGGTTGCGGCCAATATTCCTGGTCGCAGCGTCGCAATTATTATGTCGGCACGACAGGGATCGACACCTTCGTGACGATGCAGTTCACCTCCGACTTCCAGGAAAGAGACATCGTTTTCGGCGGCGACAAGAGGTTGGACAAGATCATCGATGAGATCGAGGAATTATTCCCGCTGAACAAAGGCGTCAGCATCCAATCGGAATGCCCGATCGGTCTGATTGGCGATGACATCGAGGCTGTGTCGCGCAAGAAGGCGAAGGAACACGACAAGACGATCGTGCCGGTGCGCTGCGAGGGCTTCCGCGGCGTATCGCAATCACTTGGCCACCATATCGCCAACGATTCCATCCGTGACTGGGTTTTCGAGAAAACGGATGTCGAGTTCGAGGCGAGTCCTTACGACATCAACGTCGTCGGCGATTACAATATCGGCGGCGATGCGTGGGCCACGCGCATCCTCCTGGAGGAGATGGGGTTGCGCGTGGTCGGCAACTGGTCTGGAGACGCCACGCTTGCCGAAGTGGAGCGGGCGCCGAAGGCCAAGCTCAACCTCATCCACTGTTACCGGTCGATGAACTACATCTGTCGGCACATGGAGGAAAAGTACGGCATTCCATGGATGGAATACAATTTCTTTGGTCCGTCGCAGATCGAAGCCTCTTTGCGCAAGCTTGCCAAGCATTTCGGGCCGGAAATTGAGGAAAAGACCGAGAAAGTCATTGCCAAGTACCGGCCTTTGGTCGACGCCATCATCGCCAAATACCGACCACGCCTCCAAAGCAAGACCGTGATGCTCTACGTCGGCGGTTTGCGCCCTCGTCACGTGGTCACGGCCTACGAGGATCTCGGCATGGAGATCGTTGGCACCGGCTACGAGTTCGCCCACAACGACGACTATCAGCGCACCGGCCATTACGTGAAAAAAGGCACGCTCATCTACGACGACGCGACCGGTTATGAACTGGAAAAATTCATCGAGGGGATCCGCCCCGATCTCGTAGGCTCCGGTATCAAGGAAAAGTACCCGGTGCAGAAGATGGGCATTCCATTCCGCCAGATGCATTCGTGGGACTACTCCGGCCCGTATCATGGCTACGACGGCTTTGCCATCTTTGCCAAAGACATGGACCTCGCCATCAACAATCCAGTCTGGGATCTTTACGACGCCCCCTGGAAGAGAAAGGTCGCGCCGGCTGAGGCGGTTGCGGCCGAATGAGGGCCTGGCCTGTCTTGGAGCAGGGGCAGGCTAGGCTCTCGCCGCGGATTTGATCCTGACACCTCGAACATCTCGACGTCCTTTGCCGCCATTGGTGCGGCACGATGAAACGAAAGGCGATTACCATGCCGCAGTCGGCGGAAAAAATTCTCGACCACGCGCCTCTGTTCCGCGAGCCGGAATACAGGCGAATGCTTGCCGAAAAGAAGCTGAATTTCGAATGTCCGCACCCGGACCAGGTCGTTGCCGATCAAAGCGAGTTCACCAAGACCTGGGAGTACAGGGAGAAAAATCTTGCCCGCGAAGCCCTCGTAATAAATCCCGCCAAAGCCTGCCAGCCGCTCGGGGCCGTCTTTGCGGCTGCGGGCTTCGAGCGGACCATGTCCTTCGTCCACGGCAGCCAGGGCTGCGTTGCCTATTACCGGTCGCACCTTTCGCGACACTTCAAGGAGCCTTCGTCGGCGGTTTCGTCCTCGATGACTGAGGACGCGGCGGTATTTGGCGGACTGAAGAACATGGTCGACGGGCTCGCCAACACCTATGCGCTCTACGACCCGTCGATGATTGCCGTCTCGACCACCTGCATGGCGGAGGTTATCGGCGACGATTTGCACGGCTTTATCGAAAACGCCAAGAGCGAAGGCTCGGTCCCCTTAGACTTCGATGTTCCTTTCGCCCACACGCCCGCCTTCGTCGGCAGCCATGTCGATGGCTATGACGGCATGGTCAAGGGCATCCTGGAGCACTTCTGGAAGGGCAGGGAGCGCAAGGAACCGAACGGCACCATCAACATCATACCCGGGTTCGACGGCTTCTGCGTCGGCAACAACCGCGAGCTCAAGCGCCTGCTGAACCTCATGGGCGTATCGTATACCCTCATCCAGGACGCATCCGACCAGTTCGATACTCCCTCGGATGGCATGTATCGCATGTATGATGGCGGCACGACGATCGGAGACGTCAAGGAAGCTCTTGGCGCCGAAGCGACACTATCGCTGCAGCACTACAACACCCGCAAGACGCTGGAATATTGCAAGGAGTTCGGACAGCCGACGGCTTCCTTCCATTATCCCCTTGGCGTTAAAGCAACCGACGAATTGCTGGTGAAAATCTCGGAGATTTCCGGCAAGGAAATCCCTTCCGCGATCGGACTGGAGCGTGGGCGCCTCGTCGACGCCATGGCGGACAGCCAAGCCTGGCTGCACGGAAAGAAATACGCGATCTACGGCGATCCAGATTTTGTCTATGCGGTGGCCCGGTTCGTGATGGAAACCGGCGGCGAGCCCACACATTGCCTCGCGACCAACGGCACATCTGCGTGGGAAAGCGAAATGAAGGCATTGCTTGCATCCTCGCCGTTCGGAAAGGATGCCAAGGTCTGGGCGGGCAAGGACCTCTGGGCACTGCGATCACTGCTTTTCACCGAACCGGTGGACCTGTTGATCGGCAATTCCTATGGCAAATATCTGGAGCGCGACACCGGCACGCCGCTGATCCGGCTGACGTTTCCGATTTTCGACCGGCACCATCATCATCGCTTCCCGCTGATGGGCTACCAAGGCGGGCTGCGTGTCTTAACGACAATCCTCGACACGATATTCGACAAACTCGACCGCGAGACGAGCCAAACAGGTGTCACGGACTATTCCTATGACCTCACACGCTAACGGCAAACGCTCGGCTCCGCCGCCGAGTGTCTTGCAATCGACATCTAAGGCCGGCGCAAGCCGGTCGCTCGATGCCAGGATCCAGGACGTCTTCGAGGAACCCGCTTGCGAGATGAACCGCGGCAAAGATGCCAATGTCCGCAAGAAGGGTTGTTCCAAGCCGCTCACCCCCGGGGCGGCAGCCGGTGGCTGCGCGTTCGACGGCGCAAAGATCGTGCTGCAGCCGATCACCGACGTCGCGCATCTGATCCATGCTCCGCTCGCCTGCGAAGGCAATTCCTGGGATAACCGTGGTACGGCTTCGTCCGGCCCGATGCTCTGGCGCACGAGCTTCACCACCGATCTTACCGAACTCGACGTGGTGATGGGCCACGCCGAGCGGAAGCTTTTCAAAGCGATCCGCGAGATCAAGGAAACCTACGCGCCACCGGCGATCTTCGTCTATTCGACATGCGTTACGGCGCTAATCGGCGACGACATCGAAGCGGTCTGTAAGCGCGCTGCGGAAAAATTCGGCTTGCCGGTGGTGCCGATCAATGCGCCCGGCTTTTCCGGCTCCAAGAATCTTGGAAACAAGCTCGCCGGCGAGGCGCTGCTCGATCATGTCATCGGCACGGTGGAGCCCGATGATGCCGGCCCCTACGACATCAATATCCTCGGCGAATTCAATCTTTCCGGCGAGTTCTGGCTGGTAAAGCCGCTTCTTGATCGGCTTGGCATTCGCGTGCGCGCCTGCATCCCCGGTGACGCGCGTTATCGTGACATTGCCTCAGCGCATCGTGCCCGGGCAGCGATGATGGTGTGCTCGACCGCACTCATAAATCTTGCCCGCAAAATGGAGGAACTCTGGGACATTCCGTTCTTCGAAGGGTCCTTCTACGGCATTACCGACACGTCGCAATCGCTGCGGCAGATCGCTGAGCTGCTCGTCAGGAAGGGCGCCGATCCGGAGATTCTTGAGCGCACCGAGGCGCTGATCGCAGAGCAGGAGGCGATCGCCTGGAAAAAGCTCGCGGCATACCGGTCGCGGCTTCAAGGCAAGCGTGTGCTGCTTAATACCGGCGGTGTGAAGGCCTGGTCGATTGCCCACGCGCTGATGGAGATCGGCGTCGAAATCGTGGGCACCTCGACCAAGAAATCGACGGCCGAAGACAAGGAGCGCATCAAGGAAATTCTGAAGGAGGATCACCGCATGTTCGAGTCGATGGGATCGCGGGAGATGTACGACATTCTCGCAGAACACAAAGCCGACATCATGCTGTCTGGTGGGCGTACGCAATATGTCGCGCTGAAGGCAAAAACGCCCTGGCTTGATATCAACCAGGAGCGCCATCATCCCTATGCCGGCTATGAGGGCATGGTGGAGCTCGTTCGCCAGATCGATCTTGCTATCCACAACCCGATCTGGAGCGAGGTGCGGGAGCCGGCACCATGGGACGCCCAGCCCGCAATGAAGGAAGAACTGCAAAGCACGCAAAGCGAGAGCGAGACGTTCCCCGCCTCACAGATCTCGTCGGCGCCTCCGCCGGCGGCTTCCGCGGGTGGTGAGGAAAGCTGATGGCCTGCATTCTCCCGCAGACCAAGTCGGCGGCGGTCAATCCGCTGAAATCGTCGCAGCCCCTCGGTGCCGCTCTAGCCTATCTTGGCGTCGATGGTGCGATACCGCTGTTCCACGGCAGCCAAGGCTGCACCAGCTTCGCGCTGGTGCTCTTCGTGCGCCATTTCAAGGAAGCCATCCCCCTGCAGACAACGGCGATGGACGCAGTGGCGACGATCCTCGGCGGCGCCGGCAATTTGGAAGAGGCGCTCCTCAATATCAAAACACGCGCTAAACCGAAGCTGATCGGGATCTGCACGACGGCGCTGGTGGAAACCCGCGGCGAGAATTTCGAGGGCGATCTTGTCAATATCAAGCTGGAGCGTGCCGAAGAGCTAGCAGGTACCGAGGTCGTGCTAGCGAGCACACCCGATTTCGACGGTGCGATCGAGGAGGGTTGGGCAAAGGCAGTCACCTCCATGATCGAAGGCATTACGACCCCAGGCGGCCGGCCCCGCGATCTGAAGAAGATTGCGATCCTCCCCGGTTGGCACCTGACGGTCGCCGATATTGAGCTTCTGCGCGAAACGGTCGAAAGCTTTGGTCTGAAGCCGGTGATCCTGCCGGACGTCTCGGGCTCGCTCGACGGCACGGTTCCTGACGACCGTTGGGTGCCGACTACCTATGGCGGCACGAAGGTCGAGGAAATCCGCGAACTCGGCACCTGCTTCCAGGCGGTTGCGATTGGCGAGCATATGCGCACGGCCGCCGCGGCCCTGCAGGCGAAGACCGGCGTGCCTTACGTCCTCTTCGAGCAGCTTGTCGGGTTAAAGGCAATCGACCGTTTCATGACGATGCTGGCCATGATCGCCGGCAATCCGGTGCCGCCCGCTGTGCGGCGGCGCCGCGCACAATTGCAGGACGCACTCCTCGACGGCCATTTTTATTTCGGCGGCAAACGTATCGCGATTGCCGCAGAGCCAGATCATCTTTTTCAACTTGCAACGTTCTTCAAGGGTATGGGCGCTGAAATAGTCGCCGCCGTTTCGACCACCGGCACAAGCTGCATTCTGCAGAAGGTGCCGGCCGACGCTGTGCAGGTCGGCGACCTTTCTGATCTCGAAACCATGGCGCGCCACGCTGGCGGTGATTTGATCGTGACCCATTCCCACGGCCGCCAGGCCGCCGAGCGGCTTGGCGTCCCGCTGATGAGGGTCGGCTTTCCGATCTTTGATCGGCTCGGCAGCCAGCATAAGAAAACCATTCTCTATGAGGGCGCGCGCAACTTCCTGTTCGAGGCCGCCAACATTTTTCAGTCGAACTGCCGCCGGCCGAGCCCCGAAGCGCTCAATCCCTTGCAAGACATGGAGGCAAAAAATGACGGCCGTCAGACGTCTTTCACTCGTCACTGAGGAGGGGCCAGCCCCTGCGCCAGAGTGCCCGAAGGGAGTTCTGCGCGTTGCCATCGCGACACAGGACCTGAAGAGGCTGAACGCACATTTCGGGTCTGCCAAGCTTTTTGCAGTCTATGACGTCACCCCAACCGGTTGGGAGATCGTCGAAGCCGTCGATTTTGGTGAAGCAACTGACGAAAGCGGCAAGCACACGAACGACGGCGGCACCGATCGCATCGCGATGAGGGTCGAGGCGTTGAAGGGATGTCATCTGCTGTTCTGCCTGGCGATCGGCGGGCCCTCCGCCGCGAAGGTCGTCTCGGCAAAAATCCATCCGATCAAGGTGCCGGAGCCATCGTCCATCGAAGAGGTACTGATGCGCACCCAGACCATGCTGAAAACTGCCCCGCCGCCATGGCTGCGCAAGGTGCTTGCAGACGCCGGCATGGGTCTCGCCAAGCCGTTCTTCGACGACGAAGATTAAAGGAGGTCGGCGATGACTTCGCCCAGCAACCTTGCGAACACACTCGCAGATGATGATCGCGACGCAATGGCAACCCCGTTCATGAAGCGCCTGGTTCGCTTGGTCAGGGCGCAGGATACTCATGGGTCGTGGGACGGAAAATCGGACACTGACCTGCTTGCCGATTTCATTGTGACGAAGGAGCAGCGCCGGCAAATGCCGATCATCGGCGACCCCGATCCGGACGTGATTTGGAGGCTTCAAATCTTTTACACCTGCGTTGGGCTTGAAATCGAAGGGCACTCAGGCCTCGTCGCCTCCTCGATCGTGACGATGAATCCCGAGGGCTTCGGGCGAGTGGTTCTCACGACAGGGCGTTTGGTCGTTTTGTCGAAGACGCTCAGAGACGTCCATCGGTTCGGCTTTGAGACGCTTCGCAAACTCACCGAGGCCGGCACGAAATTGGTCGATGATGCTGTCATCGCCATAAAAGCCTACCCCGATGTGGCGCGGGCGCCGTGAATTCGGGTTTTTGAGGAAAGAGATAAATGTCAGACATTGTGCAGCAGCTTCAAAAGGTCCGTAAACTGCAGTCACGAGCGACAACCGCGAAAATGGAGTTGCACGATCTTGCCGAGGACCTGCCGGTCAACTGGCCCAAGATCAAGACGATCGCAGCAAAGACGTTCGACGCATTCGCGGAGTTGAATGCGGCAAAGAACGAGCTTGCCGCCTTGGAGGATTCGCGATGACGGGGACCTTCGTTACCCGTGATGGATCCACCTGGTTGCCGGAGTATCTGACCGCTATCGATGGCAAAACTTGCATCGGCTGCGGCCGCTGCTTCAAGGTCTGCTCGCGCGATGTCATGCACCTTTACGGCGCAAGTGAAGCGGGTGAAATCCTCGGCATCTGCGATGACGAAGACGACGACTTCGATGGCGAACTCAATCGTATGATCATGGTCGTGGACGAAGCAGGGCGATGTATCGGCTGCGGCGCCTGCGCCCGCGTCTGCCCGAAGAACTGTCAGATTCATATACCGGCTGACAAGCTCGCTTCATGTGCTGGCGTATAAACGCGGGAGAACGACTGTGCCTTTTGCAATTTTCTGTCGCCTCCTGCAACCAGTCATGTGCTTCAGCCTTCTAGGCGCTTACTTCGTTTCACATTCAATCCGCAGAGCAATGGTCACGACGGTGGATATTTGGCTCCTTCTTCAGGTGGCCTATTTCGCAAGCGTGCTTTTTTTGATCTGGCGCGCCAGTTGCGCTTTAAAGAGGAGCCAGCGGGTCTTGCGTTTCGATGATCTCGAGGAAATGCGTTACCGGCCAGAGCATTGCGAAAAGAAAGACTGAACTACCCCGTTGTCTTCCAGCTCGGCTCGATGGTGGGTTTGTTGCCCTTGAGGGCCGGGAACAGATCAGTTGCGAGCCTCGGGCTGCCTGGAAGACATTGATCATCGAGCATAACGTTGTTGGAACAACTACACGACGTGTCCGTCGGCAATGGCTTCCACGGTGTAGCAACCTAAGGAGTTTATTGCTGTTCGGTTCCCATTGAAGGGTGCTGTGGCAAACGCAGCGACCGGCCTGTGGGTTGCGCCGCCTCGACGACGAACGAAGGCCGATGAAGCAATGGGATCTAATCAAACGCCGAGGATTGTTGCCGGGCTTGCCCGCCCACGCGTCGTGAACACGTCTATTTCAGGCGCAAATCACTGGAGAGAACATGCTGCAAAACTTCGAACGATATCCCCTTACCTTCGGCCCTACGCCTATCGAAAAGCTTGACCGACTTAGCGAGTATCTAGGGGGCAAGGTGGAGATCTATGCCAAGCGCGAGGACTGCAACTCGGGGCTGGCGTTCGGCGGCAACAAGCTCCGCAAACTCGAGTACATCATCCCGGACGCGATCGCGTCAAATGCCGACACGCTTGTTTCCATTGGTGGCGTGCAGTCCAACCATACACGCATGGTCGCCGCAGTAGCCGCCAAGATCGGCATGAAATGCCTTCTGGTGCAAGAGGATTGGGTACCATATGAGAACGCTGTTTACGATCAGGTTGGGAATATCCTCTTAAGCCGGATCATGGGAGCGGAGGTGCGACTGGTTGATGACGGCTTCAATATCGGCATCCGCAGCAGTTGGGAAAGGGCGCTCGACGACGTCAAGCAAATGGGCGGCAGACCCTACGCGATCCCAGCCGGTGCGTCTGTCCATAAATATGGCGGCTTGGGTTATGTGAGTTTTGCCGAGGAAGTGCGCGCGCAGGAAAAACAGCTTGGTTTTGCCTTTGACTATATCGTGGTTTGCACTGTGACGGGTTCGACGCAAGCCGGCATGGTCGTTGGTTTCGCCAAGGATGGACGACAGCGCAATGTGATCGGTATCGATGCTTCGGCAACCCCTCTCCAAGCCCAGTCGCAGGTGCTTAACATTGCCCGGCAAACTGCGAAGTTCGTCGAACTCGGAAGAGAAATCGCCAATGATGATGTGGTATTGCTCGCGGACTATGCGCACCCCCGTTATGGCATTCCTTCCGAGGAAACAAACGAGGCCATTCGCCTTTGCGCGCGGCTGGAAGGCATAATCACTGATCCCGTCTACGAGGGGAAATCGATGCAAGGGATGATAGATCTCATCAGCAAGGGCTTCTTTCCGAAAGGATCAAGGCTCCTATTCGCGCATCTCGGCGGCGTGCCGGCAATCAATGCTTACAGCGACACGTTTCGCAACGGCTGATCCAAAGGAAGAGCCTCCATAGATGCCCTGGACTTTGAAGGTTCCACGGATGCGCCAATAAGCAATAGTACTGCGGGCGACGGCCCTTCTTGCCAATCTCAGCAATATGAAGATGGGCTAACATCAGCAACAATGGAATACCGCTGGCAACTAAAAAATCCTCCGCCTGAAAAAGCTGAATATCAAGCGCTGTTGAATTTGACTGATTAAGACGCCGCCAAATTGGCGCCGCTTACACGGCCAGCTTCACGCCGATCCCGCAATTACGAATCCGGTTTTTCGGAAAGCGCGTAGCCGACAGTTCTTACAGTCCGTATCAGATCGCGGTCGCTATCCCTATTTAGTGCCGCGCGCAAGTTGCCGATGTGAACATCGATGGTGCGAGGCCCGATATGAACGGCATGGGGCCAAGCTGCATTCTTTAGTTCATCTCGCGAGTAGGCCCGGTATGGGTTCCTCATAAAGTGCTCCAGCAGGCGGAACTGGGTTGGAGCTACATGAATCGTCCGGCCGTTTCGGCGCACACGATGCGTGGCCACATCCAATTCAATGTCCTGAAAGGCAAGCAGTTCGTGATGCCTGGGAATGGAACTCCGACACGAGCCGTCCAAGATTCTGCCGATGCTCGTCAGCGCTATCTCTCGCGATCGGCTAACATGCTCATTGTCATCGAAAGTGACCGTGTCTCCTTGAGTTACTTCATCAGCAACCGCCGCAATCGCAATGATCGACATTGACCGCGCCCGGCGAGAAAGACGCAGGCGAATACAGAGCGTCTGCTTCTCAACGTCAGGGAAATGCGTCCTAAGAAACACCACATCTGGCGTCGCCTCTTGGAAGTGTTTGGCGAGGACGTTCCCATGGCTGGTATTGAGGTGCTTACATGCGCATTCCAAGAACTGACCAGAGCAATCTTCTGGTGCAGTGATCAGCACCGCCGCTGAGTGGAAATCCCGATTAGTCTCGTTCTCCGCCATCGCGTGCATCCTTCAATGAAAGTTCGACCGACCTTCAAATTCTTTCGCCAACAAAGTTTTGCACTTATCTCCAAAACCCAGTTTGTTGAACTGCGGCTCGCGCCGAAGCTTTCCATTGCGGCACCTCGGCGAATGGGCTTGATCCGGAGGGAGTTCACTCCTCAGTCGGCAATTTTGCGGATAACCATGCACACATCGTGCCAATGAAAAGATCGTTTTGAAACAGTGCCATGCCTCTAATCTAGAGCGCACATGTTGAAACTCGGACTTGGGCGCTTTGCCACTAAAGCAAAGATACTTCAGCGGATCTGTAGCCAGCGCGCCCTTGCATTAACACGCGTTTCGGTTCGTGAAGAAATGTATCTGTCAGCGGCAGAAAGAACACCGCATACTCTTGACGCGGACCATCTGTTCGACCCTCTGATCTTGATGCTTTCGCCGTCGCCGATGGCTGCGAACAGCGTTTGGACATGCGCCTGGAGGAGGCGCTGATCCACCAGCTAGTCAACTATCTGATTAGGGAGTGGACCAAGTACGTTTCGGGGTTAGTCTCAGCTTATGTGCACGATCCGAGGGCACTGCTAATGGAGACATGTGCGATTGTTATCGCAAGCCCCCGACATACTATGTTAACTGGCAAAGAGCGCTTCCCAGCGCGCGCAGTTATGGTCGGCGGCACGTCCGTTCTGCAACATCTATTATCTCAATTGGCACGCGTTGGCGTGCAAAAGACGATTATCCTTGGACTAGGAGGCATGGGCGAGGTCGACCATCGTTTCTGTCACGAGCTGTACGGTATGGAGCTCCGCGTACGCCCACAGCGCACGCCATATCCCGGGCGTCTTATTGATGTGACAGCGGCAGAGGAAGTCGCTGATGTCGATGGAGTAGTTTTGATATTTACCGCGGAAATGGTGATCAATTTAACTGTGCTGGAGCGCTTGGTACGGTCATCATATCGCAACATTGTCGTTGTGAGCCAGTCACTCGGCAAACGATCGCTACGAGTGCTGACGGGCAAAGCGCAACGCCTTACAGCAATTGTACCCGAAGGCTCCGACAGCTATAAAAGTGCGTCTGCAGATTTGAGCCTCGTCGGCATTTATAAATTTGATGCGGCGTTAGTTCGGAGGATTGCGCGGAGGCGGAAACGTCGCTCGCATGACGATCCGGAGTTCTTTGAAGCAGCATTTGGTTTTCACGGTCATCCAATCTATGTCATGTGTGCCGAACCCGGCGAAATACGATGAACAACGACATCCATGCAGCAAGATTTTGAGTGCCGCAACTGAAGAATCTGGCCGCAACCCTGTTCCTTCGGCGCACGCAATCTTTGAGGCCCCAGATGCGTTCCCTGTTGTCAAAATGCAAAGCTTGGTTCCTGACGCCAAATTGCGCGTATGCCAACCAGCGAGTCGCTCTCTTCTTTCTTCGAGCCCTTTCATACATACGTCACGGCGTAAGTGACTCATAAGAGTCGGATTCGAAAAGCGTTCAACGATATCCATACCTTGCTAGCCGTCTGGTGATGAGACGAATGTGGGCGATCATGATCCACGCTTCGGCTGATGCGATGGAGCGTTCGACGTCTTTGGCCAATCTGCGGCATCTGCCAAGCCAGGCGAAGGTCCGTTCGACCACCCATCGACGCGGCAGAACCTCGAAGCCTTTCGCCTTGTC
>NZ_FMAF01000065.1:2500-6780 GCF_900094565.1 Martinezella lusitana | reverse complement strand
GCCGCCCTGCTGGGTGCGCACTCCGGCAAGTCCCTGAACGCCGAAACGGCTTTGAAGTATATGCATTTGGGTGATTTGGTTGCGGGGGCAGGATTTGAACCTGCGGCCTTCAGGTTATGAGCCTGACGAGCTACCGGGCTGCTCCACCCCGCGTTACCAGCGTAAGCCGCAAAGCGGCTTATCGCGTCCAGCGTAAACCGCTTGAGCGGTTTATCGCGCCCGAGCAAACCCGGAGGGTTTGTCCCGTATTACCAGCGTAAGCCGCTTGAGCGGCTTATCGCGTCCAGCGCAAATCGGTGAGCGATTTGTCGCTTGTTTCCCTTGGCCCTTATTTCAGGTGCGCAAGGGGATAATTGCTTGCTTTCAGAAGCGGCAAAGGCCGCTTTGTGCGGCCCATTGTAGCACGGCTTGAGCCGCTGAGCGATAAACTCTTCCGAGTTTACCGCGTGTGTGATGAGAAGATTATTTAGGCATAAACCGCGATGCGATTTAGCCTGAGTTGCGCTTGGCAGACCTGGCAGCGACCTACTCTCCCGCGTCTTAAGACGAAGTACCATGGGCGCAGGGGCGTTTCACGGCCGTGTTCGGAAAGGGAACGGGTGCGGCCACCCCGCCATAACCACCAGGTCGGCAAAGCGCAACTTTGGGCTAAACCGTTTGAGCGGTTTATGCCCTATGAGAAGCTGGCGAAGTCTGAGACTTCATTTGTCTTTATGAACACGTCTTTGGTTTGCTCTACGCGGACGAACGCTTGCGCGTTCGGCGTATAGGCATGAATGCGTTGCATTCAGCCTGTGATGAGCACTGGCAATGAGAACAATCAAGCCAATCGAGCTATTAGTACCGGTAAGCTTCATGCGTTGCCGCACTTCCACACCCGGCCTATCAACGTGGTAGTCTTCCACGGCTCTGATAGGGAACACTCGTTTTCAGGTTGGTTTCCCGCTTAGATGCCTTCAGCGGTTATCCATTCCATATGTAGCTACCCTGCTATGCCCTTGGCAGGACAACAGGTCCACCAGAGATATGTCCATCCCGGTCCTCTCGTACTAGGGACAGATCCTGTCAATATTCCTACACCCACGGCAGATAGGGACCGAACTGTCTCACGACGTTCTGAACCCAGCTCACGTACCGCTTTAATTGGCGAACAGCCAAACCCTTGGGACCTGCTCCAGCCCCAGGATGCGATGAGCCGACATCGAGGTGCCAAACAACCCCGTCGATATGGACTCTTGGGGGTCATCAGCCTGTTATCCCCGGCGTACCTTTTATCCGTTGAGCGATGGCCCTTCCACGCGGGACCACCGGATCACTATGACCGACTTTCGTCTCTGCTCGACTTGTCAGTCTCGCAGTCAGGCGGGCTTATGCCATTGCACTCGACGACCGATTTCCGACCGGTCTGAGCCCACCATCGCGCGCCTCCGTTACTCTTTCGGAGGCGACCGCCCCAGTCAAACTACCCACCATACACTGTCCCGGATCCGGATAACGGACCGCGGTTAGACATCCATGACGATAAGGGTGGTATTTCAAGGATGGCTCCACAAGAACTGGCGTCCCTGCTTCAAAGCCTACCACCTATCCTACACATGCCGACACGAATGCCAGTGTAAAGCTATAGTAAAGGTGCACGGGGTCTTTCCGTCTGACCGCAGGAACCCCGCATCTTCACGGGGAATTCAATTTCACTGAGTCTATGTTGGAGACAGCGGGGAAGTCGTTACGCCATTCGTGCAGGTCGGAACTTACCCGACAAGGAATTTCGCTACCTTAGGACCGTTATAGTTACGGCCGCCGTTTACTGGGGCTTCGATTCAGAGCTTGCACCCCTCCTCTTAACCTTCCAGCACCGGGCAGGCGTCAGACCCTATACGTCGTCTTGCGACTTCGCAGAGCCCTGTGTTTTTGGTAAACAGTCGCTACCCCCTGGTCTGTGCCACCCTCACATACTTGCGTATATAAGGGTCACGCTTCTTCCGAAGTTACGCGTGCAATTTGCCGAGTTCCTTCAACATAGTTCTCTCAAGCGCCTTGGTATACTCTACCTGACCACCTGTGTCGGTTTCGGGTACGGTCTATACGGTGGAGCTATTTCCTGGAACCGCGTCCCCGCCCACACAATCCAATAAGTGTGAACAAGTTAAGCAATCCGTCACTACCACCAGGCCCACGAATATTAACGTGGTTCCCATCGACTACGCGTGTCCGCCTCGTCTTAGGGGCCGGCTAACCCTGCTCAGATTAACTTTAAGCAGGAACCCTTGGTCTTTCGGCGAGAGGGTCTCTCACCCTCTTTATCGTTACTCATGTCAACATTCGCACTTCCGATACCTCCAGGGCCCCTCACAGGTACCCCTTCACTGGCTTACGGAACGCTCCGCTACCACGTGCATTGCTGCACATCCTCAGCTTCGGTGCATGGCTTCAGCCCCGTTACATTTTCGGCGCAAAGACCCTTGACTAGACCAGTGAGCTGTTACGCTTTCTTTAAATGATGGCTGCTTCTAAGCCAACATCCTGGTTGTTTTGGGATCCTCACATCCTTTCCCACTTAGCCATGACTTGGGGACCTTAGCTGGAGGTTAGGGTTGTTGCCCTTTTCACGACGGACGTTAGCACCCGCCGTGTGTCTGCCTGATAGTACTCCCCGGTATTCGGAGTTTGGTTAGGATCAGTAAGACGGTGAGTCCCCATAGCCCATCCAGTGCTCTACCCCCGGGGGTATTCGTCAGACGCTCTACCTAAATAGATTTCGCGGAGAACCAGCTATTTCCGAGTTTGATTGGCCTTTCACCCCTAGCCACAAGTCATCCCAATCTATTGCAACAGATGCGGGTTCGGTCCTCCAGTTGGTGTTACCCAACCTTCAACCTGCTCATGGCTAGATCACTCGGTTTCGGGTCTAATGCAACAAACTATACCGCCCTATTCAGACTCGCTTTCGCTTCGCCTACACCTACCGGCTTAAGCTTGCTTGTTACACTAAGTCGTTGACCCATTATACAAAAGGTACGCCGTCACCCTTGCGGGCTCCGACTGTTTGTAGGCATCCAGTTTCAGGTTCTATTTCACTCCCCTTGTCGGGGTGCTTTTCACCTTTCCCTCACGGTACTGGTTCGCTATCGGTCATGCACGAGTACTTAGGCTTGGAGCGTGGTCGCCCCATGTTCAGACAGGATTTCACGTGTCCCGCCCTACTCTAGGACAATAAAGTCTCTTACGCGTACGGGGCTGTCACCCTCTACGGCAAACCTTTCCAGGTTCTTCCACTTTAAACTTTATTGCCACTGGCCTGGTCCGCGTTCGCTCGCCACTACTTGCGGAGTCTCGGTTGATGTCCTTTCCTGCAGGTACTTAGATGTTTCAGTTCCCTGCGTTCGCTTCTTACACCCTATTTTATTCAGATGAAGATACCTTGTAACAATGCTTAGAAACCACTTTGGTTCGTTACGCCGGATAACCGGCGACGGCCCTTGGCCTTGCGAAGCCTGACGGCTTCGAGCCAATTGCCAACCAAAATGATTTTCTAAGCATTTAAGGTGGGTTGCCCCATTCGGAGATCCATGGATCAAAGCTTATTCGCAGCTCCCCACGGCTTTTCGCAGCGTATCACGTCCTTCATCGCCTGTGCATGCCTAGGCATCCACTAAATGCCCTTACGACACTTGATCGTTCTCATTGCCAATGCTCATCGTCTTTGCTTGGATTTGGAATTCCTATCCTCCTCGCTTTCGCTCGAAGGGGTTCCAAATCCGACAATCCGGACACTTCTCAAGTGAACCCAAAGGGTTCATCTTGCCAGTGTGCCGAACCAGCTATGCGCCGTTACCTTTTACAACGGACGCTTTCTAACAATGCCATCGACGTGTTCGATAGATCCGCTTTTTTGGAGCTACGCCGAGCAGCTCGCTTGCGGTCTATCTTAAGACCAGCTTCTCGAGATTGGATCCGATACCGCGCGGTCAGGCAACGGTAATCCGGTCGCTGTCAGAGGCATTCCTAAAATGCCAACAACACACGTAAATCACTTTCGCGATCTACACTGGCGACCCAGAGCGACAAGCTTCCTTCCTACCTCCGTCCCCTCCTTCGTTTCCAGCCGGCTAGGCCATCCACGATATCGTAAGGTCCGGGCTCGGACGCCTCAAACAACCTCGCGGTCGCTCAAAACACCTGGAAGCCTCCAGATCAATCTTCTCTTCACAATGTATGCAGAACAGGCATCAGGCTCAAAGCCGATGCAAACTTTTACTTCTTCAAAAGACAATTTTCGT
>NZ_FMAF01000029.1 GCF_900094565.1 Martinezella lusitana | reverse complement strand
CGCTGCCGTCAGAGACGTCTTGCCGTGGTCAACGTGCCCAATCGTACCAATGTTAACGTGCGGCTTATTGCGCTCAAACTTACTCTTTGCCATTTGAATGCTTCCTATGAACGTAATGAGTGACCCCGGCGAACCGGTTTAGTGCCGCCGTTTAAGGCTTTCGTCGCGTTTGCGCAAGACTTAATTGCAGGGCCTATTCCGGGCGAAGCCTGGTCGATGGCGCGGGATCCGCAGCCCTCGATATTCATTCGCCGCCCAAGGTTCGCCGGCCGATCCGGAAAGATATAAAAGCGTCTGCCGGTTCAATGGCTTAGATAGGCACGCGCCGGCATGAATTCCAGTGCCGGATGCAGGAATGGAAGCATTCATCGGGTAACGCCACTCATCAATGCAAAGCGCCCTCTCCCGGTGGGAAAGGGCGCAGAGCAATTAGGCGACGACAAATCGTCGTCTACAACGATCGATGTCCGGTGCCGTCAGCACCGAAGCCCGGCGCCTGTCAGTCGAGAAGCTCGGCCGGCACCTTGCCGCCATTGTCCGCGAGCTTCTTCAGAAGCGCCTTGTGGAGAAATATGTTCATCTTGGCGGAATCGCCAGCATCACCGGTATAACCCAGTTCCTGCGCCAGCTCCTTGCGCTCCGAAAGGCTCGCGTCCATGCCGAGCGCCTTCATCAGATCGACGATCGAATGTTTCCAGTCGAGCTTCTGGCCACTCTTCTTGACGGCCGCATCGAGGATCGAGGCGATATCGACCGGAGCGGCCGGCGCGCTGGTCGCAGGCGATGTTGCTGCCGTGGTCGCTGAAGGAGCCGGCGTCGGCGCAGGGGCCGGGTTGGCGGTTGCCGCTGTGGTCTGCGTCGGTGCCGGAGCAGCCTTTGCCTCTCCCCAGATTGCACCCTTGATCTTGTCGAAAATACCCATTTCCGTTCTCCCGTTTCGGTTGCCTGAGCAATATCTAACGCTCGCGTTGATATAAGCAACCCTTCATGTCAACTGTGCAAAGACGGGTGAGCGCGGGAGACCGACCATCACGATTCCCGGGCCGGTGATACGCATTACCGCAGCCGGGGCGGCGGCACAGCGCGCCATCGTGGCTGTCGAGACCGCCGACGCGGAATTTTTCGGGCCGGTGGACGAGGCACAACTCGCCGGTCTGCTGCGGCAGATTGCCGGCGAGATCCGCTAAGACAATAAGTACCTGTCCGAATGACTAAAAATTTCGAGACTTGGAGCGGGTAGCGGGAATCGAACCCGCGTATTCAGCTTGGAAGGCTGCTGCTCTACCATTGAGCTATACCCGCGCGGGTGGTCAAGATCCTGTGCGGAATGGTGGAGGGAGTTGGATTTGAACCAACGTAGGCTGAGCCAACGGATTTACAGTCCGTCCCCTTTAACCACTCGGGCATCCCTCCAGTATTCCGACTGGATCTTGCGACCAAGTTTGCTCGACCGTGGCGTCGCCGCCGTGATCTGCGCCGCGTATATGACCGGACGACTTCCGTCTGTCAACATAAGGAATTGCCAAAAATGACGAAAAAATTTCAGCCTGTGAGAAAAGCGCGGCGGCGAAAGAGGGCTATGCGCCCGGGAAGGCGCTGGTTATAAAGCCGCATGAGCAAAGACAAAACATCCGGCCGCTCCGGCCCCGATACCACCACCGACGACAAGTCGGCCAAGGACACGCATTACGCCACCCTGCGTCGCGCACATCGCGATGCCAAGCGCGAGCGCGGCGAAATCCCGACGCCACAGCCGCAGAAGCGAAAGCGGCCCGGCGCGGATGATTGGAAGCCTCCGGCGCTCGCGCCCGATCAGGTCCTTCTTTACGGCCTGCATACGGTTCGCGCCGCCCTTGCCAATCCCGAGCGCAAGAACATCAAGCTGTCGACGACGCAGAATGCGCTGGTGCGGCTGGAGGTCGGCCCGGTCGACGCGCTTGGCATTCCCGTTGAGATCGTCCCACCGCAGGATATCGACAAGGTGCTGGGCCCTGAAGCAATCCACCAGGGCGTAATGCTGGAAACGCGCCCCCTGCCCGTGCGCCGCCTCGAGGCGCTGAAGGACAGCCCGCTGCTGCTGGTTCTCGACCAGGTGACCGACCCGCACAACGTCGGAGCGATCATGCGCTCGGCCGTAGCCTTCGATGCGGGGGCCGTGATCACCACCCAGCGCCACAGCCCGACCGAATCAGGTGTGCTGGCAAAATCCGCCTCGGGCGCGCTCGAGCTCATACCTTATATACAGATCACCAATCTCGCCGATGCGCTCAGTGAGCTGCATCGCCTCGGATTCACCACCATCGGCCTTGATTCGGAAGGCCCCGCGCCGCTCGAGGGTACCTTCAGCGGCGACAAGGTCGCCCTGGTGCTCGGCTCCGAGGGCAAGGGACTGCGCCAGAAAACGCGGGAAACGGTAAATGCGCTGGCGCGGCTCGACATGCCGGGCGCGATAAAATCGCTCAATGTCTCGAACGCAGCTGCGATCGCGCTCTATGCGGCGCGGTCCTATCTGAAAATCTAGCGACACTGCGGCTGCCGCAGCAAGTTGGGGGAATTTGCTTTGATCCGCATTCTTGGCCTTACGGCGCTCTCCGCCGCCCTTGTTCTCACAATCGGTCAGCCGGCACGCGCAGTTGACGACGAACTCGTCAAGGCTCAAGCCGGCGCATGGCTGGTTGCGCCCGAAAACGGCGCCAAAGGCTGCCGCCTTACCTTCGAGACCCGCGCGATCTCCGGCGGCTACGCCATAAGCGGGGCGGAAGCCTGCGCGGCGGCCCTGCCCGCGCTCTCCAAGGCAAGCGCCTGGAATTTCACCGATGACGGTGCGCTCACTATCGTCGATGCCGCAGCGAAGGCGCTCATCCGGTTTCAGCAGGAAGAAGGCTCCCCTTGGGAGAGCGACGCAGGCGATCCCACATGGCTGTTGCCGGCGCTCGACGACGTCGATCACGTGCCGACCGTCGCAAGCCTTGCCGGAGCGTGGCGCATCCAGCGGCCGGACGGCAAACCGGTCTGCGACATCACGCTGACCACGGACAAGGATCCGGACGGCACCGCCAAGATGTCACCTAGCGGGGACTGCGCAAGCGAGATCGGCGATCTCAAGCTTTCGCTCTGGGCAACCGAAGGCTTCGGCCTGGTGATGCTCGGCAATGACGGCTCCTCGCTTTCCTTCGATATGAAGCCGGACGGCAGTTTCCAGAAATCCGACGAAGAGGAAGGCGAGCCGCTGTTGCTGGTGCGCAAACAGGGCGGCTGAACGCCTGAAAACGCGCCATGGGTTGACCTCCCGGAAATGTGACTATGTGTTATGGAACCAGCTCAAAGGCTGGAAACGATTGTCACATAACGCAAGGTTGGTGCGGCGCGCATGGTACTACCGAATATCCGAAAGTTCATTTTCCACGATCTACGCAGCGTGGAGGGATATATCGATCCGCCCGATGCGCTTGTTTATCTTTCACTCCTGGAATGGCAAAACCAGAACGATCTTGATGGCGGCATCGCGGAAATAGGCATCTATTTCGGCCGCTCCTATTTTCTGCTGAAGAAGATTGCAGGGCCTGACGCCAGCGTGCTCGGCATCGACCTCTTCGATATTGGAGATACGGCGGACGGCATCTCCGAGCAGTATCGCCTCTTTCTCGAAAACGGAGACAGGCTCGGCCTGCCCGTGGACGAGGAACTGCTCGTTGTCGGCGACAGCGCGGACGTATCGCCAAGCGATATCGTCGACAAAGTCGGCTCGGTGCGCTTCTTCAGCGTCGATGGCGGCCACAGCCTGTCCAATTTGGTCAGCGATAGCAGCCTGGCGAAGGACACCCTCGCCGATCACGGCGTCATTATCTTCGACGACACCTTCAATCCCGCCTGGCCGGAAGTGACAGTCGGGGTCGCCGATTTCCTCCGCGAGAACGACGAGATCTTCTCCGCCTTCTGCATGACCAAATACAAGACCTATGTCTGTCGGCGGGAATTTCACGACCTCTATCGCGCAGCGATAGAACAGGCGCCGCACCTCGGAGCCTTCGAATTGGCGGAAACGCATTTTCTGGGGTCCGACGCCGTGCGCCTGCACAATCCCTTCAGCCGGCGTCTTCTCTACGAACTCATGACCCGTTCCGGCATGGGTGCCATTTCCGAACGCGCCTATCGCTGCCATTAGAGCGGCAATGTTCAGCGAAGGGCAATCGGTGTCACGTGCCAAGCCGATTGCCGCCAGAGCGATCTTTGGGTAACCGGACATCCCTCCTGCAGCTTCGACCACGAGGTGACATTGAGGTTCATCTCGCATTGCGCGAGATAGCTCTTGCCGCCCACGGTCATGCAGGCGACCTCGCCGACCGCATGCTGCTTACCATCCGTATTCTTGCAGTAGCAATTCTCGCCGGCCAACGCCGACACGCTGGTAATCACCGCGATCGCAACAAGCGGCAATCCCAAGACGACATACCTCGATGTCTTGCGCATGAACATATCCTCACCCGCCACTGACGAGATGAGTGTATGCCTATTGCAAACATTGTAAATGAGCCCGCATTTTAAGGCATTGGCCCAATGAAGCCCCGGCGGAGAGCCGAGGCGCAATTTGAAGCCGGCAGAGCCGCTGGGGCCTGCTAGTGAACCGCCGGATCCGCTTCGTCGAAAAATGACCTGATGCCATCGCGTGCAATCGTTGCCAGGAATTCGTCGAAAGCTTCACGGTCGGTCGCGAAGGGCTCCTCCCATTCGATCAGATCCTCTTCCGGCGTGATGACTTCCATCCGCCAGTCGGCATTGCTGCCGGCCGGACGAAAGATATCGACCAAAACGGTCACATCGTCATCGGTGAACTCACCCGACAGCTCGGAGTGCTCGAGTTTAGGCTTCTTGGGCTTGAGGGTCATGTTTTTCCAAGGACACGATGTTGTTGATGATCGTTGCGAACGTCCCGAAGGCGTCGGCATCTACATATTGGTCTGCTGCCGCCGGTTTTCCATACCAGCGATAACACGGCCACCATATTCTTGAAAAGATCTGGTGCCCCCGGCAGGGTTCGAACCCGCGACCCCCTGATTACAAATCAGGTGCTCTACCAACTGAGCTACAAGGGCACATCGGCATGCCAAGTAGCAGATTTTGATTTCCTGTAAAGAGAAAATCGGCCGCCTTCCCCATGATCCCTCGCACAAGAGCGGATTGGGGATTCACCAGTCTTTACAAAACGTCTTGTCGCATAGGGGGAATATCATTACGTAGTACGATCATTAAAAGGACATTACATGTCGCGTAGTTTTCAATCTGTTTGTTTTCTCGCCTCAACTGCGCCGGAAGCATTGGAGGCACAGGAAGAGCTGATTCGCCTCTATGGCCAGACGCCGCAGCAGGAAGCGGATGTGGTCGTGGCGCTCGGCGGCGACGGCTTCATGCTCCAGACGCTGCACAAGACGATGAATTCCGGCAAGCGCGTCTATGGCATGAATCGCGGCTCCATCGGCTTCCTGATGAACGACTACCGCACGGATTGCCTGGCGGAGCGCATTGACGCAGCTGTGGAAAATGCTTTTCATCCGCTGCAGATGAGCACCCGTAACGAGGATGGCAGCACTTCAGTCGCGCTTGCCATCAACGAGGTGTCGCTTTTTCGCCAATCCTATCAGGCGGCGAAGCTCAAGGTCGAGATCGATGGACATGTGCGCCTGCCGGAGCTGATCTGCGACGGCTTGATGGTCACGACGCCTGCTGGCTCCACAGCCTACAATCTTTCGGCGCACGGCCCCATTCTTCCACTTGAAGCGCCGCTGCTTGCCATGACGCCCGTCAGCGCGTTCCGCCCCCGCCGCTGGCGCGGCGCTCTCTTGCCGAACAAGGTGTCGATCGACATCACCGTGCTGGAGCCGGAAAAAAGACCGGTCAACGCCGTTGCCGACAATGCCGAGGTCAAATCGGTACTGAGCGTGCGAATCGCCCAGACCGAGGACACGACCGCGCGCATCCTTTCCGATCCGGATCGCTCCTGGTCGGAGCGGATACTTGCGGAACAATTTTCGGATTGAAGCCCATGGCATGGCCACATGAAAAAAGCCCCGTTTCCCGGGCTTTTGGTTATCTCGGTATATTTGAGGTTACTCGACGTCGTCGACAACCGCGTCTGCCGCGCCGCTGATGCGGTGCGCGAGAGCGGCTTCCATGAACTCATTGAGATCACCGTCCAGCACATCGCTGGGAGCCGTGCTGGCCACGCCGGTGCGCAGATCCTTGACGAGCTGATAGGGCTGCAGGACGTAGGACCGGATCTGGTGACCCCAGCCGATATCGGTCTTCGAAGCAGCTTCGGCATTGGCAGCCTCTTCCCGCTTCATCAGCTCCGCCTCGTACATGCGGGCGCGCAGCATGTCCCACGCCTTTGCGCGGTTCTTGTGCTGTGAGCGTTCCTGCTGGCACTGCACGACGATACCCGTCGGGATATGGGTGATGCGCACGGCCGAGTCGGTGGTGTTGACGTGCTGGCCGCCGGCGCCGGACGAACGGTAGGTGTCGATGCGGCAGTCGCTTTCGTTAATGTCGATCTGGATCGAGTCGTCGACGACGGGGTAGACCCAGATCGACGAGAAAGACGTGTGACGACGTGCGTTGCTGTCATAGGGTGAGATGCGGACCAGGCGGTGAACGCCCGATTCGGTCTTCAGCCAACCATAGGCATTGTGGCCCTTGACCAGAAGCGTTGCCGACTTGATGCCGGCTTCCTCGCCGTCATGGACTTCGAGCAGTTCCACCTTGAAACGCTGGCGTTCGGCCCAGCGGGTGTACATGCGCAGCAGCATGTTCGCCCAGTCCTGGCTCTCGGTGCCGCCGGCGCCCGAATGGACTTCGACATAAGTATCGTTGGAATCGGCCTCGCCCGAGAGCATAGCCTCCACCTGCCGGCGCGCAGCTTCCGCTTTCAGGCTCTTGAGAGCCTCTTCGGCTTCGCGGACGACATCGTCGTCGCCCTCTTCCTCGCCAAGCGCGATCAGGTCGATATTGTCGTTAAGCTGCTGTTCGAGCGCACGTACGCCGCTGATGCCATCATCGAGATGCTGGCGCTCGCGCATGAGTTTCTGCGCTTCGGCAGCATCGTTCCAGAGGGTCGGGTCCTCTGACTTGTTGTTCAACCAGTCCAGTCGTCTTACCGCCTGGTCCCAGTCAAAGATGCCTCCTCAGCAGGCTTATGGCCTGCTTGGTTTCGTCGACTATTTTCTCGATTTCCGCTCGCATAATCCTGCTTCTTTATTCGGCGGTTCGATGTGAACCGTTGTTCAATTCAAAGAATGCTGGTGACATAGATATACATGCCGCGGGTGTAAAGCCCCGCGGCATGATGATCGGACAAATAGGATGGGATCAGAAGAGGCCGCCCGACCCGGAGGTAACAGCCTGGTTCGCCTGCGGCGACGTCCTCAGAATTTCCTCTGGCGCAACCTGCGCAGCCTCGCCGCCACCAATGACCGTCAAGCTCGTAGCCGGGCCGGTGCCGGGCTTGAAGGCTTCCATGATGGCGCTCGGATCGCCTGGTTCCGCCGCCATACCGGTCGCGCGATTGACCGCCATCATCGTCATGCCAGCCGGAACCTGGAATTTCTCCGGCGCCTCATCCTTCGTGGCAGCCTGCATGAATTCGTTGAAGATCGGCGCGGCAAGCCCGCTGCCGGTGCCACCCCTGCCGAGCGTGGCGGGGGTGTCGTAACCGACATACAGGCCGGCGACGAGGCTCGGCGTGAAGCCAACGAACCAAGAATCCTTTTCATCGTTGGTCGTACCGGTCTTGCCGGCGACATCGGTGTTGAGCTTGATCTTGCCGGCCGCCGTACCGCGGATGATGACGCCCTGCATCATCGACGTGACCTGATAGGCGGTCATCGGATCGAGCACCTGCTCGCGATTGTCGGCGATCACAGGTTCGTCCTGATTTTGCCAGGCGCTGACATTGCAGCTGTCGCAGACGCGCTCCTCATGTTTGAAGATGGTCTTGCCGTAGCGGTCCTGAATGCGGTCGATCAGCGTCGGCTTGATCTGCTTGCCGCCGTTGGCGATGACCGAATAGGCCGAGACCATGCGCAGCACCGTCGTCTCGCCGGCGCCCAGCGACATGGCGAGAACCGGATTCATATGATCGTAGATCCCGAAGCGCTCGGCATATTCAGCGACGAGCGGCATGCCCATGTCGGCGGCGAGACGAACCGTCATCAGGTTGCGGGAATGTTCGATGGCGAAGCGCAGCGTGTGGACGCCCCCGCCCTCGCCTTCATAGTTTGTCGGTTTCCAGACATCCCCATTGCTGAGGGTGATCTGCAGCGGGTCATCGAGGATGACCGAGGCCGGCGTATAGCCGTTGTCCATTGCCGCCGCGTAGACGAAGGGCTTGAACGACGAGCCCGGCTGACGTTTTGCCTGGGTTGCACGGTTGAACTCGGATTGCGCATAGGAGAAGCCGCCGACCATGGCGAGCACGCGGCCCGTATGCGGATCCATGACGACCAGGCCACCCTGCACCTTCGGCGGCTGGCGCAAGCGATAGGTGCTGGAATCGGCACCACCGGTTTTCTGCACGAAAATCACATCGCCCGGGCTCAGCACGCCGCTGGGTGATTTCACAGCCTTGCCGCCGGCCGAGCGGAAAGCCCAGCGCATGTCGGCTGCGGCGATCGTGCCACGCCTGCGATCCGTTGAAACCTTGCCGCCAGCATCGACGCTCGGCTGCAAGCCGATGTCGACGGCCTGATCGGACGCGGAGAGTACGACGGCGACCTGCCATTCGGGAACGTCGCTCAAGGTCGGGACCTTGGCAAGCTCGACGCCCCAATCCTGCGACGTCGTGATCTGCTTGATCGGGCCGCGATAGCCGCGGCGCTCGTCATAATCGACGAGACCATCCTGCAAAGCCTTGCGCGCTTCCAGCTGCATCTGCGGATCGAGCGAAGTGCGAACCGAGAGACCGCCTTCATAAAGGGTCTTTTCGCCATATTGGTCGATCAATTGCCGGCGCACTTCTTCGGCAAAATAGTCCGAGGCAAACAGCGACGGACCGCTCTTTGGCGGCACGACGCCGAGCGGCTGCTTCTTGGCGTCCTCGCCATCGCTCTGGCTGACATAACCATTCTCCACCATGCGGTCGATCACCCAATTGCGGCGGGTGATCGCTGCTTCCGGACGGCGGAACGGATTGTAGTTGGAAGGACCCTTGGGGAGCGACGCGAGATAGGCCGCTTCGGCGATGGTCAGCTCGTTGACGGACTTGTCGAAATAGGTGAGCGAAGCGCCGGCGATGCCATAGGAATTGAGGCCGAAGTAGATCTCGTTGAGGTAGAGCTCTAGGATCTTGTCCTTGCTATAGGCCTGCTCGATGCGGAACGACAGAATCGCTTCCTTGATCTTGCGGTCGAAGGTCTGGTCCGCGGACAGCAGGAAGTTCTTGGCGACCTGCTGCGTGATGGTCGACGCGCCGACGAAGCGGCGGCCGGAGCCGATGTTCTGCAGGTTCACCACAACGGCGCGTGCCAGGCCGCCGACGTCGACGCCGGGATGATTGTAGAAATTCTTGTCTTCAGCGGAGAGGAAGGCGGCCTTGACGCGGTCAGGTATAGCCTGAATCGGCACGAAAAGTCTGTTCTCCCGCGAATATTCCTTCATCAGCGCGCCGTTGCCGGCATGAATGCGGGTCGTCACCGGAGGCGCATATTTCGCAAGCACTTCGTAGTCGGGAAGTTCCTTGGAAACGACGCTCAGATAGATAGCCGCAGCCGCGGCAGCACCCAGAAACAGGAGGCAGCCCAGCCCAAAGAAATATCCAATCAGTCTGATCATGTGATACTACCGGTGCTTGTTCTTCATGCGGCATATGCGCGAGATCATCGCATAACCACGGGCGTTTTGCACGCCCGCGGTGTTAATGCAAGACGGCGGCGAGACAAAGCCGTGTGCGACCCGCGGACGAACGATACTTTGCTGTAAAGGCGGGAATGTGAGCAAAATAGGGCTTGTCTCCAGTATTCCCAGTTTCATTAGGCGCTAATAATAGCAGCTGTTACATGGAAGCCACGTACGACCGGATGCATGACGCGGCTAGCCACCATTTGCGATGATCGATACGCGATATTGCTTCACGGCCTCTGTCAGCCGATCGGCCACCTTTTGCCGCCAGTCGAGATCGAGCAGCAATTTCTCGTCGTCCTTGTTGGAGAGAAAGCCCAGTTCGAGCAGAATGGACGGAACGTCCGGCGCCTGCAGCACGCGGAAGCCGGCGTGGCGATGCGGATTATTGATCGTGGAGACCTGCCCATTGAACGAGGACAACACATCCTGCGCCAGTGAGATGGAGAAGGCCTGCGTCTCCCGCCGGGTCAAGTCCATCAGGATGTCGGTAACGGCGGGCGGCTGAGCCTGCGTGTCGGCGGCGGCGATCTGATCGGAATTGTTTTCGCGGTCGGCCACTTCGCCGGCGAGCCTGTCCGAAGCCTTGTCGGAGATCGTATAAACAGTCGCGCCGCGAATATCCTTCTGCTTGAGCGTATCGGCATGAAGGGAAATGAAAAGCGAGGCGTGATTCTGGCGGGCGATGGTCACCCGTTCCGACAGCGACAGATACTGATCCTTGTCGCGTACGAGAAACGCCTTGATGCCAGGCTGGGCATTCAGCTTGTCGGCGAACATCTTTGCGAAGGCGAGCGTGATGTCCTTTTCCTGCGTGACGCCATCGCTGCCGGTCGCACCGGCGTCGATGCCGCCGTGGCCGGCATCGACAGCCACGAGGAAGGTATTCGGATCGGCTTTTTGCGTCGATTCGACCGGGCCGACATCCTTTGCCGTATCATCGCTCGTCCAGCTCTGCTCTTTTACAAGCTCGGTGAATTGCTCAGCGGGCAGCATTTCGGCATCGAGCACGAGGCGGCTGCCCTTACCGTCTTCATTGGCCTGCACCTTGGCCATGACCAGCTTCACGGGCTTTTTCGCCGTCAGAACGATTCGGGCGCTGTCTGCGTCCATCGTCCCGTAACGAATATCCTTGAAGAGACCGGCCGCCTTCAAATCCGCAGCCGGAAAACCGAAGGCAGTCGCCGGGAGATCGACCACGACGCGAACCGGATTGTCGAGATAATGAACCGAAAAGGTCGGCTCGCGATCCATGTCGATCACGATGCGCGTGCGGGCATCGTCGCCGGCGATACGGGCGCCAAAGGCCAGCACGGGATCGGCCGCCGCATTCGTCGCCGCGAACGGCAAAAACGCTGCCAGCATCATGAGGGCGAAGGTCGCCATCGCAAGTCGCAAAGCCCTCACGCCAGTCTCCGCCGCATGCCGCAATCCCTTTAACACGTGTCCAACGCGCCCCATATTGGTTTCGACGTTGTTTTTGAAGTCCCATAACGGGAACCAAGTGTGACGTGATGGCGCCGCCCGGCGATACGCCGGGAGAAGAATCAGAAGACGCCCTCCTTCATTCTCATCATCCGACGAATCCATCAATATTATGGCATACTTGGCTTTTCCCTTGCTATTGTGACAGATAAAACATACAACGCATGTTAGGGTAGAAGTGTTGACGGGATAGAGTCGCCGCAAAGGCAGCCGCCTCGAGTACCAGGCGCCATAAGCGGCAGTCATCCGCCGTCTACAAGAGCTTCTGCTCCAACAGTGGATATCTGAATTTTCAGCCTCAGGCGGGAAATTCATCGGTGGAGAGCCACCAAACGCTCTTTAGAGAGCAAATTCATCGGACCCGGTTGGGTCTAAGGCATAGTTGATCTCGCTTGGTTACGGATGTTACCGCAGCAGCTTTTTCAGGAAGTGAACAGACCCCAGGGAAGTAATGCCCCGGCTGCCGTCTGGATGCTGTCATCGCCGTACAACCAATCGCGACTTTCATTATCCGGTGCAGCAACGGCGGATCGCGTCCGGCTTGTCCCAGCGACAGGCAGGCCCCCATCCGGTTGCCCGCGCCGAGGAGCACAGCTTTCATGGCAGACAAAATGCTTATCGATGCGTCTCACGAGGAAGAGACGCGCGTCGTTGTCGTTCGCGGGAACCGCATAGAAGAATTTGACTTCGAGTCGCAGCACAAGAAGCAGATACGCGGCAACATCTATCTCGCAAAAGTAACGAGGGTCGAGCCCTCGCTTCAGGCCGCGTTCGTTGATTATGGCGGCAATCGCCATGGCTTCCTCGCCTTCGCCGAAATTCACCCTGATTATTACCAGATCCCCCTCGCCGACCGGCAAGCGTTGCTGAAGGCCGAAGCAGAGGAACATCGCCGCGACGACGATGTCGAGCATGTGGAAACGGCGCTCGACCTCTCCCAGCAGGAGCAGCCGGATGTCGGCATCCTTGCGAAGGACGGCAACGACAACGCTGTGCCTGCCGCGATCGCCGAAGAGCCCCCTGCCGCCGAGGCAATCGCCACCCCTCAGGAAGAGGCTCCGGCAAAGAAGGCCAGGCCTCGCCGCAGCCGCAAGAAGCCGGTCGCGACCGCTCCGTCTGACGAGACTGCCGCCGAGGCAACGACCGCCGTCGATGCACCGAGCGAAGAAGAGGAAGGTCCGTCCGGCGAAATGGCCGCGATGGTCGAAACCGATTCGATCTCCGAAAATGTCGACCTTTCCAAGCGCCGCAGCGACGATGACGACGATGATGATCACGACCATGAAGAGGAAGTGATCGAATCCGTCGGCGCCGAAGACGCTATGGAAGAGGTTCCGGACCGCGTGCAGCGCAAGCCGCGCAAGCAGTACCGCATTCAGGAAGTCATCAAGCGCCGGCAGATCCTGCTGGTGCAGGTTGCCAAGGAAGAACGCGGCAACAAGGGTGCGGCGCTGACCACCTATCTCTCGCTCGCAGGTCGCTATTCGGTTCTGATGCCGAACACGGCGCGCGGAGGCGGCATCTCCCGCAAGATCACCAATCCGCAGGATCGCAAGCGCCTCAAGGAAATCGCCAAGCTGCTCGAAGTGCCGCTGGGCATGGGTGTCATCCTGCGTACCGCCGGTGCCAACCGCACCAAGGTCGAGGTCAAGCGCGACTTCGAATATCTGATGCGCCTGTGGGAAAACGTCCGCACGCTGACGCTCGCTTCGACCGCCCCTTGCCTCGTCTATGAAGAAGGCAGCCTTATCAAGCGCTCGATCCGCGACCTCTACAACAAGGATATCAGCGAAGTCATCGTCTCCGGTGAGGAAGGCTATCGTGAAGCGAAAGACTTCATGAAGATGCTGATGCCGAGCCACGCCAAGGTGGTTCAGCCCTATCGCGACATCCATCCGATCTTCTCGCGCTCCGGCATCGAGGCACAGCTGGACCGCATGCTGCAGCCGCAGGTCACGCTGAAGTCCGGCGGCTACCTGATCATGAACCAGACGGAAGCTCTGGTTTCGATCGACGTCAACTCCGGCCGCTCGACCCGCGAACATTCGATCGAGGATACGGCGCTTCAGACGAACCTCGAGGCAGCCGATGAAGTCGCCCGTCAGCTTCGTCTGCGCGACCTTGCCGGCCTGATCGTCATCGACTTCATCGACATGGAAGAAAAGCGCAACAATCGCGCCGTCGAGAAGAAGCTGAAGGAATGCCTGAAGAACGACCGCGCCCGCATCCAGGTCGGCCGCATCTCGCATTTCGGCCTGCTGGAAATGTCGCGCCAGCGCATCCGCGCATCGGTTCTCGAAAGCACCACACAGATCTGCTCGCATTGCGGCGGCACCGGCCATGTGCGCTCGCAGTCCTCTGTCGCGCTGCATGTCCTGCGCGGCATCGAGGAATACCTGCTCAAGAACACGACGCACGACATCATCGTGCGCACGACGCCGGACATTGCGCTCTACCTGCTCAATCACAAGCGCCAGACGATCACCGATTACGAAAGCCGCTTCGGCGTTTCCATCGTCATCGGCGCCGACAATGCCGTGGGCACGCAGCACTTCGCGATTGACCGCGGCGAGCCGGTGGCCAATCCGGTGAAGATCGAGAGCCTGTTCAACTTCGCCGCCATTCCGGAGGACGATGACGACGATATCGTCATCGAGGCCGATGAGGATGAAGACGAGGAGCTGGAAGAAAAGGCTGCAAGCGTCGAGCAGCAGCCTGCCGCCCGCTCCGAAAACAATGATGGCAACCGCAAGCGCAAGCGCCGCCGCCGTCGTCGCGGTCGCAGCGGCGATGCCCAGACAGCCTCCGATTCAACCTCCGACACCTCTACGGAAGATGGCGATGAGGACGGGGATGAAGGCGACGAAGACGACAACGTCGGCAATACCGAAATCTCCGCCGTGTCCGGCAGCGACGACGCGCAGCAGAAGCGCAAGCGCCGCCGCCGCGGCAAGCGTGGCGGCCGCCGCAATCGCGATGGCGAGGGCAATGAATTGGCTGCCGGCGACGAAGCCGGTTCCGACGAAGGCGCTGATCATCAGGATGACGGCGAAAGCGATGTTGCTGTGACCGTCGCCGAAATCGTCGTTGCCGAAGGCGAGGCCGCCGTCGAAGGCCAGCCGGCCATGGCAGCCGTCGAGACGGCGTCCGTCGTCACCGAGGACGTGAAGCCCGCCAAGAGCCGCAGCCGTCGCAAGCCGAAGGCGGAAGCATCGCCAGTCGAAGCACCGGTCGTCGAAGCGGCACCTGCAACTGATACCGAAGCCGAGACGGTGGCCGAAATTGTCGCTGATCTCGACCGCCCGGTAGAACCCGAACCGGCAGCTGCGGCGGAATCCGAAACAGCCGTGGCCAAGCCGGCACGCGCCAACCGCGAGTCGAACGTCTCGTCCTCCGAGCCGGTGGTCAAATCCACCCGCACCAACGAGGGCGGCGATGGTGACGGCGATCCGACCAAGCCGAAGAAGGCTGGTTGGTGGCAGCGCCGCGGTTTCTTCTGAGCGTTGCTGTTTGGGAAGAATTGATCAAAAAACCGGCCGTGGTGACGCGGCCGGTTTTTTGTTTCTGCAGATCGCCAGGTTTAAGGCTCATGCTTGGAAACGGTGCTCACGCCCGCGCAACCACATTCGCAGACTGGCGCAACACATTGATCCGTTAGCCTATTTCAGCCAGGCCGCCATGCGTTCAACCGCCTCCTCGATCTCGGCATTCGAGCCGGCATAGGAGATCCGCATCGCGCGATGCCCGTCGTCCGGGTCGAAATCGAGACCGGGCGTGGCGGCGACGTTGATTTCGGCGAGCATCTTGCGGGCGAAGATCATGCTGTCATTGGTGAAGCGGCTGACATCGACGTAGGCGTAGAAAGCGCCATCCATCGGAGAAGCGATACGGAAGCCGATTTCGGGCAGACGCCGCATCAGGAAATCGCGGTTGCGCCCATAGCTTTCGCGATAGACATCGAGTTCGGCGCCTGCGCCAAGCGCTGCCTCTGCAGCGATCTGGGACAGTTCCGGCGCGGAGATATATAGGCTCTGGGCGACACGCTCGATGGGGCGCACCAACCGCTCCGGCAGCACCATCCAGCCGACGCGCCAGCCGGTCATGCAATAATATTTCGAGAAGGAGTTGATGACGATCGCTTCGTCGGTCAGTTCCAGCGCACTCGTCTCTTCGCCGACGAAGGTGAGCCCGTGATAGATCTCGTCGGAAATGAAGGCGATGGAACGATCGGCGCAATAATCGGCGAGCGCCTTCAGCGCCGCCCTGCCCGTGACGGTGCCTGTGGGATTGGCGGGGCTTGCAAGCAGCACCCCCTTCAACCGCTTGCCGCTCTCCGCCTGTGCCGCCTCCAGGCTTTCCGGCGTCAGCGTGAACTGCGTCTCCTCGGTCACCGGCACCTCCAGCACATCGAGCCCCAATGCCGCGAGGATATTGCGATAGGCGGGATAGCCAGGGCGACCGATGGCGACGCTGTCGCCCGCATCAAACAAGGTCAGGAAGGCAAGATTGAAGCCAGCCGACGAGCCGGTGGTGATGGCGATGCGCTTCGGATCGACCGACAGTCCGTGACGGGTCTGGTAGTGCGCGGAGAGCGCCTGGCGCAGCGTCAGCGTCCCAAGCGCGTCCGTATAGCCGATACGGCCGTGGCCGAGCGCCGCGCGCGCCGCCTCAAGCGCCGCCTGGGGCGCCGGATGGGACGGCTGTCCCACAGCCATCGAAATGACCGGATAACCGGCCTGACGCCGAAGCGTCGCCTCGGCCAGCACATCCATGGCGTGGAAGGGTTCGACATCGCTGCGCTTGGATAGGGAAAACAAGATCAATTCTCTCTCGGATCGGATCGCCGTGCGACATTTGCCGCAATAATGGTTCATTCACAATCCCGCGATTGCGGCTTCGTCGCGAAAATTCCTGTTTCTGGAAGCAAGCTTGCGCCGTAAGTTGCTGATCCGTATTTGCGGAAGTTGACCCGACGATGCTATGCCGCATCCGAGAAAGTCTCCGCATAGATCCAAACGAGGACCCAATGACCTTTTCTTTCAAAAGCCTGCTGACGGTTGCGGCGATTGCCCTCACAGCGTCCTTCGCCACAATCCAGCCCGCCGCCGCGCTGGACGATCAGCAGAAAAAGGAAATGGGGGAATTCATCAAGGAATACCTCGTCGAACATCCGGAAGTCTTGCTCGATGCGCAGGCCGCGCTCGAGAAGAAGCAGGAGGCGGCCCGCCTCGCCCAGTCGTCCCAAGTGATCGCCCAGAACAAGGACGCGATCTTCAACTCCAAGGATGATGTCGCGATCGGCAATCCGAAGGGCAGCATCACCGTCGTGGAGTTCTTCGACTACAACTGCACCTATTGCCGCCATGCGCTCGGCGACATGGACACGCTGCTGAAGCAGGACAAGGACGTGCGTTTCGTGCTCAAGGAATTCCCGATCCTCGGGGCGGACTCGGTCGCGGCTTCGCGGGTTTCCGATGCATTCCGCAAGCTTGCGCCTGAAAAATATGCCGAATTCCATCACACGCTGCTGAGCAGCGACGGCCGCGCCTCGGAGGACAGCGCCATCGAGGTTGCCGCCTCGCTTGGCGTCAAAGAAGCAGCCATCCGCGCGGAAATGGCAAAGAGCCCGAACAACGATATGATCAAGGCGACCTACCAGCTTGCCACCGATCTCAACGTCACGGGCACGCCCGCCTATGTCATTGGCAACGAAACCATTTCCGGCGCAATCGGGCTCGAAGCCATTCAGCAGAAGATTGCCAATGTCCGCAGCTGCGGCAAGACCACCTGCTGACGATCACATCTCCGCGCCGCGCGCTGCATTTGAGGCACCATCGAAACCACGTGGATTTCGACAGGGCTCAAAATTGCCAAAATCGCGGCGTTTCCACACCTAGAGACGCGCAACCTACGCTCCGGGGCTTTCCTACAAGGCCTCGGGAGTCTATAGGTTGCGCTGCACTTTGACGGAACCTCTGATGGCGCAAACTATTTTTGTCCTCAACGGACCCAATTTGAACGCTCTCGGCAAGCGCGAGCCGGGCATCTATGGCGGCAAGACGCTCAAGGATATAGAAGCAGACTGCAAGTCCGCGGGCGAAAGCCTGGGCTTCATCATCGATTTCCGCCAGAGCAATCATGAAGGCGTGCTGGTCGACTGGATGCATGAAGCCGGCGATACCGCCGCTGGCGTCGCGATCAATCCTGGCGCCTATGGCCATACTTCGATCGCGCTGCACGATGCGATCCGCGCCATTTCCGTTCCCGTGGTGGAGGTGCATATCTCCAACATCCACGCGCGAGAAGAATTCCGACACAAATCGATGATCGCGCCCGCTGCCAAGGGCATGATCTGTGGTTTCGGACCTTATAGTTACATCCTGGCGCTGCACGCGCTGAAATCCATCACCCAATAACAAAAATACAGGGCAAGAAAACCAATGGCTGAAAAGAAATCGGGTATCGACCAGGCGCTGATTCGCGATCTCGCCAATATTCTCAACGAGACGGATCTGACCGAGATCGAAGTGGAGCAGGAAGATCTGCGCATTCGTGTGTCTCGCGCCGGCACGCCGCAATATGTTCAGGCGCCGGTCGCAGCACCTGCTTATGCAGCAGCCGCTGCTCCCATCGCGGCCGCCGCTCCCGCGGGCAAGGTGCGCAATCCCGATAGCGTCGTCAGCGCACCCATGGTCGGCACCGCCTATCTGGCGCCGGCCCCGGGCTCGGCCGCCTTCATCGAGGTCGGCTCGGTCGTCAAGGAAGGCCAGACGCTGCTGATCATCGAAGCCATGAAGACGATGAACCAGATCCCTGCGCCTAAATCCGGCACGGTCACGGAAATCGTCGTTCAGGACGGACGCCCGGTCGAGTACGGCGAACCCCTTGTCGTCATCGAGTAAGCCCATGCCCATGATTTCGAAGATTCTCATAGCCAATCGCGGAGAGATCGCCCTGCGTGTGCTGCGCGCCTGCAAGGAACTCGGCATTGCCACCGTCGCGGTTCATTCCACCGCCGATGCCGACGCGATGCATGTACGGCTTGCGGATGAGAGCGTTTGCATCGGCCCGCCGCCGTCGCGCGAAAGCTATCTCAACATCCACCAGATCGTTGCCGCCTGTGAGATCACCGGCGCCGACGCCGTGCATCCCGGCTATGGCTTCCTGTCGGAAAATGCCAAGTTCGCCGACATCCTCGAGGCGCATGGCATCACCTTCATCGGTCCGACGGCGGATCATATCCGCATCATGGGCGACAAGATCACCGCCAAGACCACCGCTCTGCAGCTCGGCATCCCGGTCGTTCCGGGTTCTGACGGCGAAGTGAAGACCGAGGCAGACGCGCTGAAGACGGCGCGCGAGATCGGCTATCCGGTGCTCATCAAGGCAACCGCCGGCGGCGGCGGTCGTGGCATGAAGGTGGCGCGCACGGAAGCGGACCTGGTCGAAGCATGGTCGACGGCGCGCACGGAAGCGGGCGCTGCCTTCGGCAATGATTCCGTCTACATGGAAAAATACCTCGGCAAGCCGCGCCACATCGAAGTTCAGGTGTTCGGCGACGGCGAAGGCAACGCCGTGCATCTCGGCGAACGCGACTGCTCCCTGCAGCGCCGCCACCAGAAGGTCTGGGAAGAAGCCAATTCCCCGGCGCTCAATGTCGAGCAGCGCATGAAGATCGGCCAGATCTGCGCCGACGCCATGAAGAAGCTGAAGTATCGCGGCGCCGGCACGATCGAATTCCTCTATGAAAATGGCGAGTTCTATTTCATCGAAATGAACACCCGCCTGCAGGTGGAGCATCCGGTTACGGAGGCCATCACCGGCATCGACCTCGTGCACGAACAGATCCGCGTCGCCTCCGGCGGCGGTCTTTCGGTGACGCAGGATGAAGTGCATTTCCATGGTCACGCCATCGAATGCCGCATCAATGCCGAGGACGCGCGCACCTTCATCCCCTCGCCCGGCACGATCACGCATTTCCATGCGCCCGGCGGGCTTGGCGTGCGCATCGATTCGGGCGCCTATCAGGGCTACAAGATCCCGCCTTACTACGACAGCCTGATCGGCAAGCTGATCGTGCACGGCCGGACCCGCGTCGAATGCATGATGCGCCTGCGCCGCGCGCTCGACGAATTCGTGGTCGACGGCATCAAGACCACCCTGCCGCTATTCCAGGATCTGGTTTCCAACCAGGATATCGCCAACGGCGACTACGATATCCATTGGCTGGAAGACTACCTGGCCAGGACATCGGCCTAAGCCGTGCCAGGAACGCGCAGCAGACGCCCCGGCGTTACCCCGGAGATTTTGTTGCGCGCCTATTCCATCGGACTCTTCCCGATGGCCGAATCGGCCGACGACCCGGAGATCTTCTGGGTCGAGCCGGAAATTCGCGGTGTCTTGCCCCTCGATAGCTTTCATGTCTCGAAGAGCCTGGCAAAGACCATCCGCCATAGGCCGTTCGACATCCGTTTCAACACCGATTTTGACGCCGTCATCGCCGCCTGCGCCGAGCACACGAGCGGCCGGCCCAGCACCTGGATCAACCAGACCATCCGCGCGCTCTATTCGACGCTGCACCATATCGGCCATGCGCATTCCGTCGAGGCTTGGGAGGATGACCAACTGGTCGGCGGCCTTTACGGGGTCTCGCTGGGGTCCGCCTTCTTCGGTGAGAGCATGTTCTCCCGCCGCACCGACGCTTCGAAGATCTGCCTCGTCCATCTGGTCGAGCGCCTGCGGCAACGAGGCTTCACACTGCTCGACACGCAATTCACGACCGAGCACCTGAAGACGTTTGGCGCAATCGACGTGCCGAAGGACGACTACGCGAAAATGCTCGAAAAGGCGATGGAATCACCCAATCTGAGCTTTTGAGGCGATCAGAGCTGCGCCCTGCGGAGCGTACTAAAGGTATTCGTGCGCCGAAGACTTCAAATTCCGGTTGGTATTTGCTATCGCTCGACGCGAAGAGCGTTGGTGCATAGAGGTTTCGCTTTGCCGTCGTAAATACCGGTCTCATCCAGTTTCACCCCATGCATAGGGAAGCGTGTCGCCGCCCGATGCATGTTCATGTTCATCGGGTGGTGGTCTGAGACCGGTTTGGCATTGTCAAAACGCGCCTAGCACAGCCATTGCTGTCTCAGCTCTTCAGCCGTCCCGTACCATCGCCATACCGTGCCCATAAAGGGCTTGTCCCGCCATCAGCTTGGTGAACTTCCAGATGGATCGCCTGTAGCGGCTGCGGATGCTTGAAACCCTTCAAATCGAGCGGCAAGATGAGGCTCAATGCCAATGGCAAAAGGCTTGATGCCTGGCTTATCTATAAATGCTCCGATTGCGGGAAGACGTGGAATCGGACCCTCTTCGAACGGCGGACCATTCGTGATCTCAGCCCTGCTACCCTGGAAGCCTTGCGAGGCAACGATCCGGACTGGGTACGACTTCAGGAATTCGATCTCGACGGACTGAAGCGCAAGGCGCTGCGCATCGATGAATCGCCTGACGCCATTGTCCGGAAGGAAGTAGCGCAGGGGAAAGCGAGCTGGACAACACTGGAAATCGAGCTTGCGAGCGTGTTCGCCTTGAACCTTCGCCTTGATCGCCTGCTTGCGTCCGAGCTGGCCATTTCGAGATCCAGGCTCAACGTGCTGCATGGCCGCGGCAAGCTGAGAGGCCATCCGGACCACAGCGACGTTCTACGTCATCGCATCAAGGTCGGCATGCGCATCGTCATCGATCTGTCCGATGAAGATGATCGCGATGCGATCGGTGAGGCAGCCTCAAATCCGAAGGCAAAATAGCAAATCGTCCGCGGGAGCGATGCTCCTGCGGGCGAGTCGGCAAGGCTGCGGATTCTCAAGGGATCGGCTATTTCGCGCCGGCGGTATCCGGCGGCGGGATGTCGGATTTCTGTTTGCACTCTTTCAGCCAGACGTCGTAGATCGGATGCTCGACCGCGTTGAGACCGGGGCTGTCGGCGAACATCCAGCCGGTGAAGATGCGGCGGATGCGGCGATCCAGCGTGATCTCATCAACTTCGATGAAACCGTCCACCTTCTGCTGTTCGGTATCGTCACGCGAGTAGCAGGCCCGCGGCGTCACCTGTAACGCGCCGAACTGCACGGTCTCGTTCATATAGACATCGAATGTCGTGATACGGCCGGTGATCTTGTCGAGGCCGGAGAAAACGGCGACGGGATTGGCGATGCGGGCCGCCTCTGCGGAAGGCGGCAAAACGATGCCAGCCAAGAGAGCGATCACGGCTCCCGCCATTACACGCAAAGAAGCGCTCCGCGTGAAAAACGTCATATCCGGCAATCTCCGCTTGGTCTCGGTCAAAGCGCCGAGCAAGAGCCGGCATCTCTCGCGCCTAACGGCCAATTGTGGCCAAAGGACGAGCCGGCCCCTTCTGCTCAGTTGCCCGGGGTCCAGGCGTCATAGTCGCCGGTCACGCGCGGACGCTCGCCGGCAACGGCCAGCGAGCCCGGCGGGCGATAGGCCTGCGGAGTGCCGGTCTGGTTGGCGCGGTGCCCCTTTTCCCATTCCTTGGCGACATAGTTTTCCTTGGTTGGCGGAACGTCGGTGCGGTGATGCATCCAGCCATGCCAGCCCGGGGGAATTGCCGTGGCTTCCGCGTAACCCTTGTAGATCACCCAGCGCTTCGGGAGACCGTAGGAGGACATGCCGCCTTCGTAATAGACATTGCCGAATTCATCCTCGCCGACGCGCTTGCCGAAACGCCAGGTCGCGAACCGCGTCCCCATTGTCTGACCATTCCACCAGGTGAATGTTTGTACGATGAAATTCCACATGTCTTTTCCTCGATACCCGCTGAATGGCGAGCGATACCAGAATTCGATAGCTTGCTTATGCCGCCACCGGACGGGCTTGTCCAGTGATTCCAGCAGGCAAACGCTGTCATTTCAATGTCATCTTGAAACCAAGATGGCTCGGCTTGAAACCCAATCTCTCATAGAAGCGGTGAGCATCCTTGCGCTGGGCGTTCGAGGTCAATTGCACCAGCCGCATGCCGCGGCTTTTTGCCTCGGCAATGCAGAAATTGATCATTGCGGCGCCGATCCCCTGCCCGCGCAGATCCGTGCGCGTCTGCACAGCTTCGATGATCATCGCGGAGGAGCCACGGCCGGTCAGCGATGTCGTGATCATCGTCTGGAACGTGCCTACGACTTCGCCGGCCAGTTCGGCGGCGTAGAGCGTCTGCTCGGATGAGGCATCGACCGTGCGGAAGGCCCGGAGGTAATCGCCATAGGCGGATGGATCGGTGGTATCGCCGTGGCCGCCGACAGCATCTGCGGCGAAGAGGTCGATCAAGGAAGGAAGGTCAGCCTCACGAGCTTCGCGAATGATCAAATCGGCGCTGTTCATGATCGACCTGCCTAGCTGTCAGTGGTTTTCGAGAGGCTTCTCGAATATCAGCGCCGGAATGCCCGATTGCGCATTTCCGCAGTTTTCCGTACGGCCGACTTCGACGAAGCCATGCGCCGTGTAAAAGGCGATCGCAGGCTCGTTTTGGGGCTCGACTTCCAGGCGCATGACTTCTGCGTCCGGAAAGCAGGTTTCCAGCTCCGCAAAGATATCGCGGCCGACGCCCTGGCGTTGGTAGCGCGGGCCGACATAGAGCATGTTGAGCTCGACAGTCTTTGTCATCTCCGTGGACATGGCGGCATAGCCCATGCCGCCGATCGTCTTGCCGTCGTCGGCGACGAGGAATTCGGCGTTCTTCTTCGCCAGCCGTGCCTTCAGCGACGCCAGAGAATGCCAGGAGGCATGCAACTCGCTGACCTTGTCGGCCCCATAGATATGGTCGTAGGTCGCATGCCAGGTTTCGCGCAGCAGAGCACGGACCTTTTCCAGGTCCTGCTCGCCGGCGGTGCGGACGAAGAACACCGATTATTCCTCTTCGATGCCGAGCTTGGCCTTGACCAGCGCCTGCACGGCCTGCGGGTTGGCCTTGCCGCCGGTCGACTTCATCACCTGGCCGACGAACCAGCCGGCGAGCGTCGGCTTGGCCTTGACCTTGGCGACCTGATCCGGGTTAGCAGCGATGATTTCGTCCACGGCCTTTTCGATGGCGCCGGTGTCGGTGACCTGCTTCATGCCGCGGGTCTCGACGATCTCTGTGGGATCGCCGCCTTCGGTGAGGATGATCTCGAACAGATCCTTGGCGATCTTGCCGGAGATGGTTTCAGCCTTGATGAGATCGATGATCGCGCCGAGCTGGGCGGGCGAAACCGGAGTTTCTTCAATATCTTTGCCGATTTTGTTCAGAGCACCCAGCAAGTCGTTGATGACCCAGTTTGCCGCCATCTTGCCGTCACGGCCGGCAGCGACCGCTTCGAAATAATCGGCGATCGCCTTTTCCGAGACCAGAACGGAGGCGTCGTAGATCGACAGGCCTAGCTCGCGAACGAAGCGCTCCTTCTTGTCGTCGGGCAGCTCGGGCAAGTGCGCCGCAAGTTCCTTGACGAAGGCGTCATCGAATTCGAGCGGCAGCAGATCCGGATCGGGGAAATAGCGGTAGTCATGCGCATCTTCCTTGGTGCGCAGGGAGCGTGTCTCGCCCTTGTTCGGATCGAACAGGCGGGTTTCCTGGTCGATCTTGCCGCCATCCTCAAGGATGCCGATCTGACGGCGCGCTTCGTATTCGATCGCCTGGCCGATGAAGCGGATGGAGTTGACGTTCTTGATCTCGCAGCGCGTGCCGAACTCACCACCGGGGCGGCGCACGGAAACGTTGACGTCGGCGCGCATCGAGCCTTCGTCCATGTTGCCGTCGCAGGTGCCGAGATAGCGCACGATCGAGCGGAGCTTGGTCATATAGGCCTTGGCTTCGTCCGACGAGCGGATGTCCGGCTTGGAGACGATTTCCATCAGCGCCACGCCGGAGCGGTTGAGATCCACATAGGACATGGTGGCGTGCTGATCATGCAGCGACTTGCCGGCATCCTGCTCCAGATGCAGCCGCTCGATGCCGATCTCGATATCCTCGAACTGGCCCTGACGATCCGGCCCCAACGAAATGACGATCTTGCCCTCGCCGACGATCGGATCCTTGAACTGCGAGATCTGATAGCCCTGCGGCAAGTCGGGGTAGAAATAGTTCTTACGGTCGAAGATCGAACGATTGTTGACCTGCGCCTTCAGGCCGAGGCCGGTGCGCACGGCCTGCTTGACGCACTCCTCGTTGATGACGGGCAGCATGCCGGGCATGGCGGCATCGACCAGCGAGACGTTGGAATTCTGCGGCTTGCCGAACTCGGTCGAGGCACCGGAGAAGAGCTTGGAATTGCTCAACACCTGGGCATGGACTTCCATGCCGATAACGATTTCCCAATCGCCGGTGGCACCGGGAATGAAGCGTTTCGGATCTGGCGTGCGGACGTCGACAAGGGTCATGGGAAGCTCTTGAAATGCTGTTCTTCTGAACTTTGTGAGGTAGAGCAATTGGCGAGATGGTGCAAGGCTTTCGGCATCGCCGGCGCGCTATATGCCTGGACCGTAGACGCCGTCGCTATCTTCGACCAGCGCTTTTGAAAGCCCGATGGTCGGCACATCGCTATCGAGCTTCGGGGAATAGACGATCGACAGCCAGTTGATCTCATAGCCACGAGCCTTGAAAAAACCGATCGCGTCGACATTGCCGGCATGAGTGTGCAGCGAAACCTTTTCCAGCCCCTGTTCGCGCATGTCCTGCTCGATACGCTCCAGGAGTGCCGAACCGAGACCTCGCCTGAGAAACCCCGGGTCGATCCAGAAATCGGAGATGGTCTCATCGAGGCCCTCGCGCGCCGCCCAGCCGACGACCTCCCCGTTCAGCTCGATGACCGTGATTGTCAGCCAGACGTTGCGCGTGAAATTCGAAAACGCGTCGCTTGCACTTTCCAGAAGCTCGACCGGACTTCCGATCGAGCCCATGGCCTTCTGCCATGAGCGCAGGCCGATATTGGCCAGTACCTCCGCTTCCCCTTCATGCGCATTGCGAATATGGATCATCGGGCCCCCGCCGTTTCCAGCAGTAAAGCACCGGAAAACAGCTTTTTCCAGCGACGAGATAAAAGCAAGCGCACGGTGGCGGCCCAAGTCCAACGAGAGTGAAACTTGACCGCCGGTTGCAACCTGTTTTAAAACTGCCGCGTCAATGGAGTTTTGATGTCTACCTTTTCTCAGACCCGGTAAAGGCCCTGCCCGCAAGCCTTCTTGCGTGCTGGGCCCGAAAACGAAGCCCCGACTTCCCTAAAGGGAGCGTCGGATCGTTTTGTTGCGCCTTTGGCGCTTTCCGGATTCTGACGACAATGGATATCTCACGCGCAGAGCAGCGCATCCTGCATTTGCTCGCTCAAGGCGGGCGCATTGAAATCGAACGCACCGAAAACAAGAAAATCGAGACCGTCAACTGCTACACGCGGGACGGCTGGCTCTATCCCGGTTTCGGCATCGAGCTCTTCCGCAAGCTCAAACAGCTGAAGGCCATCAAATCCTCCGGCGGACATCCCTACCGGATAACGGAACGGGGCCTGAGGCTGGTGAGGGCGCAATTGGATAATAGGTAGAGAAAACATGAGAGCCGCCCCGGTCGGGCGGCTCTTATCCGCTCATGCGGCTCATGTGACGAAGCGCTGGTGGCGATCAGAATGTCCTGATGAGCTCCGCCACCTGGCTGCCCAGACGATCGCTGTCCTTTTGCATCGCGGCGCGTTTTTCGCCGACTGCAGCGATTTGGTCTTCACTATTTGCCAGAGCCTTCAAATAGCGCTTCTTCAAATCGCTGTTCTCCGGAACCGCGCCGATATTCTGTCTTATCCGCTCCTGGTCATTGGTGAGTTTCTCTATTTCGTTGTCGAAACTCTCCAGATCGTTCTGGGCAGCGACCTGCTTTTTGCGCGCCTCCGCCAGGTTTGCGAGCTTGTCTACAAGTACCTTGTCATGGGCCGAAGCCGACCATCCAAGCAGCATGTCCGGCTCTGCATCGACCAGAGCGTAACTGTTGCTCTGAAGCTGCTCGTCGACTGCCGTCAGTGTCTTTTCCGTAGCCGCCGGCACGACCGTCTTGAGCCGCTGGTGTGTTGCCGTCTTGCCGAAACTTTCGTCCGACGAAAACGACCAACCATCCCTAATCGGGTGTTCGACAATAACGGTCCTTTCGCCGTCAAGCGCCCCTGAAACAGTGTATGTTGTCGTCTGGCGGTATTTGACGATTGTTTGCATCACGCCATCGGAAACCTTGAGAGAGGCAATCTCCTCCGTCGGCGTCTGCTGCTCACTGATCGACACCTTTCGGTCGGTTGCGAAACTGGCAAGGCGCGTATCGCCCTTGGGCAGCGCGGATAGCTGGGAATCGCCGATATAGCCGATCTTGCTGTCGTACAGCGTCAGAATTCCCGCCGGCATGCTGACGCCTGTGGTGTTCTTGAGCATCACGGCAGCGATGGGATTGGGAAATGAGCTGCCCGCCCGATACATGTCCACCATATCGGCATCCAGCTCCGCATCCACGATCGGCACCGATAAGGTGTCGCCATTTGCCAGATCGTAAGTTCCCGGAAGTTCGAACGTGGCCGAGATATCGCTTTCGGTGGCATTGGCAGCACTACCAGCAGCTATTTGCATTGGCGCTGCGGGCCTTTCCAACTCGTCGGCCATGTATCCAGACGCGGCTGCCTTTCTGCTGGCGCCACCCATCATTGCCTTGGCAGGCGCGGGCGCTGCTCGTTCCTCGACATCCGATGATAGACGCTGCCTGTTGGACAGGTCTCCGCTATCGAGATCAGGGACAATATTCGAAGCCGTGTTGACCGGCACTTCTTGCCGCTGTCTCCAATAGAGCTTGTGCAGGCCCTGCTTCAGCGTCACTGGCTCGGCCGACGTCAACGTCAGTTTGACGCCCTTCCAATCCTCACCGCTGGCGTTTTCCAGCACGGTCCATGCCTGCAAACGCGCCTTGCCATTTTCCTCGGTCACAACCTTGTAGGCCGTTTTCCAGATCGGAGACGGAACCACATAGGTCAGGCCGATATCGCCGCCGTTCTTCACACCGTTCAGCTTGATATCGATGGTGCGGCTGCCGTCGTTCTTGCCACGGGCAATGGCCGCCGCCGCTTTGGCAACCTTCGCTCTCATCTCAGCATCCTCAATCCGGACGGACGCATCCTCGCCAAGCGCCAGCGTCTCCACAGCGCCATCCTTGTCGAGAACGGTCAGCAGCGGAACCGGCGCACTCTCGCCAGCCTTCCTGATCTCGATCCCGAGAATGCTTCCCTCAATGGTTTTCCCACCGCTGGTTACCGATACTCTGGCGCCTTGCATCGATGTCAAAAGCGACGGCACGGATGAGAGCGCTTCAGGCGTAAACGGCAAGCCTTTGAAGGTTTCCTCTAGAGGTTGCGGCCCCGCCAGCGAGAAACCGGCCACGGAGCCGTCGGTCTCATTGACCACAAGGCTCTTGAGCATGTCATCAACCTGGTCGAGAGGCACCTCGAGCCGGACCACGCCGTCGCTACCGACTGCCGCGGATCGAGAGACCTCGGCAAGGCCACCCGAGGACAAGGTAATGGCGCGAATAGCTCCATTGTCGGCGGCCAGCGAAATCGCCGGAAATGCCACACTGAGGAGCAGGATCGCCGATACTTGCTTGAGCATGAAGAGACCTTCCGATTCGGTTGCAGACGACAAGACCAAGCGGCCTGCTGCAATTTATGATCGTATTTCGGTCCAAAATGTGATGGCGATGGTCTTCGCGCGCGATCCAGCCGGTGAAGCGACCATCAACCTCGGAGACGATGACTTCGTCTTTGGCCATGAAGGGATCAGAGAAGCATTCTCGACCGACGGCCGCAATAACGTCAGGACTTTTGAATCTTGCATCCAAGGCGTCGCCGCTCCACCGAGCGGCAAAGCCGACCGCGCCGGCCGTTTCGTGGTCGGCGTCGGTCATGGACCTCAAATTATGGGCCTCAAATTGTGGTGCTTACCACCACTTCGCCGGCGTGAACTTGCCGGCGGCCTGTTCGATGACGTGGGCGGTCTTGAACAGGGTTTCCTCTTCAAACGGCCTGCCGATGAGCTGGAGGCCGAGCGGCAGGCCCTTCGGGTCGAGGCCGGCGGGGACGGCGATGCCGGGGAGACCGGCCATGTTGACCGTCACCGTGAAGATGTCGTTGAGGTACATCTTCACCGGATCGGAAGCGAGGTCTTCATCGGCGATACCGAAGGCGGAGGACGGCGTGGCGGGTGTCAGGATGGCGTCGACACCGGCATGGAAGGCAAGCTCGAAATCGCGCTTGATCAGCGTGCGGACCTTCTGGGCGCGCAGGTAGTATGCGTCGTAATAGCCGGCCGAGAGAACATAGGTGCCGATCATGATGCGGCGCTTCACTTCCTGGCCGAAGCCGGCAGCGCGCGTCTTCTCGTACATGTCGACGATGTCCTTGCCGTCGACACGCAGGCCGTAGCGGACACCATCGTAGCGCGCGAGGTTAGAGGATGCTTCGGCGGGCGCGACGATGTAATAGGCAGGCAGAGCATATTTGGTGTGCGGCAGCGAGATGTTGACGATCTCGGCGCCGGCGTCCTTCAGCCACGCAATACCCTGCTGCCAGAGCGTTTCGATCTCTTCCGGCATGCCGTCGACGCGATATTCGTTGGGGATGCCGATCTTCATGCCCTTCAGCGACTGGCTGAGCGAGGCTTCGTAATCTGGCACCGGCAGGTCGACCGAGGTCGTGTCCTTTGCATCGACGCTTGCCATCGACTTCAGGAGGATGGCGGCATCGCGAACGTCGCGGGCGATTGGGCCAGCCTGGTCGAGCGACGAAGCGAAGGCGACAATGCCCCAGCGCGAGCAACGGCCATAGGTCGGCTTGATGCCGACGGTGCCGGTGAAGGCAGCGGGCTGGCGGATGGAGCCGCCGGTGTCGGTGGCCGTTGCGCCGGCGCAGAGGTGGGCTGCAACGGCAGCAGCCGAGCCGCCCGACGAGCCACCAGGAACCAACTGCTGGTTCGAGCCTTCGGCACGCCAGGGGTTGATGACCGGGCCGTAATAGGAGCTCTCGTTGGAGGAGCCCATGGCAAACTCGTCCATGTTGAGCTTGCCGAGCATGACGGCGCCGTCGTTCCAGAGGTTCTGCGTCACCGTCGATTCATAGCGAGGCTTGAACCCATCGAGAATGTGGCTGCAGGCCTGGGTGTGGATGCCTTCGGTGCCGAACAGATCCTTGATCCCTAACGGAATGCCTTCGAGCGCACCGGCGTTGCCGGCGGCAAGCCGCGCGTCCGAAGCCTTGGCCATCTCGCGCGCCTTTTCCGGCGTTACGGCGATATAGGCATTGAGCTGACCGTTGGCCGCGTCGATCGCCGAAAGATAGGCTTCGGTCAGTTCGGTGGCGGTGATGTCCTTGGCGCGCAGCTTGTCGCGGGCTTCGGCAATGGTCAGGCTGGTCAGTTCGCTCATTTTGTTTCGCTTCAGATCTGGAAATAGGCAACGGGTCGGAACGGGCTAAAAGGAAGCCTTTATTCGACGACTTTGGGCACCAGGAAGAAATTCTGATCGGTATTCGGCGCATTGGCGACGATGTCGGCGGCCTTGTTGCCGTCGGTCACTTCGTCCGCGCGCTTCTTCATCGCCATCGGCGTCACGGAGGTCATGGCCTCGACGCCATCGACATTCACTTCGGAAAGCTGTTCGACGAAGCCCAGAATGCCGTTGAGTTCGCCCATCATCCGCTGCGCTTCGTCTTCATTGACGGCGATGCGGGCAAGATGGGCAACGCGTTTGACAGTGGCGAGATCGACGGACATGGCATTCTCCGGATAGCAAGATTATCCACAAAAGCGGATTTGCTTCACGCTATAAAGGCCATGTCCGCCATACGCAACGGGTATCGTCAGGCAGAAACGCTCTCGCCCACCTTCGGCGCGGCAACTGCGGTCTTCGAGCCCTCCATGCCGGCAACGAACTTTTCCGGGGTCTGATCGATGATCGGGAAGGTGCCGTAGTGGCAGGGGATGGCGGTCTTGAAGTTGAAGAAGCGCTGGCAGGCGAGCGCAGCAACGGCACCGCCCATGGTGAAGCGGTCGCCGATCGGCACGATGCCGATATCGGGCTGATGCAACTCGTTGATCAGGGCCATGTCGGAGAAGATATCGGTATCGCCCATGTGGAACAGCGTCGGCTCGTCGTCGAAATGCAGCATCAGGCCATTGGGATTACCGAGCGCGTGGGAAACGCCGTCTTCGGTGATCTGGGCGGACGAATGCAGCGCATTGGTGAATGTGGCTGAGAAGCCGCCGAGACCGACGGTGCCGCCGGTATTGCCCATTTCCAGCTTCTCGACGCCCTTGGTGCCGAGCCAGGAGGCCAGATCGGCATTGGCGAGAACGACGGCGCCCGTATCCTTGGCGATCTGAACCGTGTCGCCGACGTGATCGCCATGGCCGTGGGTCAACAGGATATGGGTCACACCCGAGGCAACATCCTTGATATCGAGGCCAGCGGCGGCAAAGGAAGAGTTATACGTCAGAAAAGGATCGATCAATATTTTGGCCTTTGCCGTTTCGATGCGAAAAGCGGCATGGCCGAGCCAGGTGATCTTCATTGGATTTCTCCTTAATGCTTGATTTGAAATGGCAGGCTGGTGTCTAGGAGATATCTCAAACCGCAGCAAAGAAAAGCGGTTCGGACTTCAATTTGTTTTGACGAGAGCGAGACCTTGATGACGACGCTGACCATCGAAGACCTAGCCGCGACGCTCCTGCCCGGGCAGGCGGTTGCCGGCCTCGATCTCGGCACCAAGACGATCGGACTTGCGATGTCCGATCTCGGCCGCCGCTTCGCCACGCCGCGCCCGGTGATCAAGCGGGTAAAGTTCACCCAGGATGCTCAGACTTTGCTCGCCTTCGCCGAGAAGGAAAAGGTGGCGGCCTTTATTATCGGCCTGCCTGTCAATATGGACGGTTCTTCGGGGCCGCGGGTGCAGGCGACGCGCGCCTTCGTGCGCAGCATGGCCGACAAGACCGCCCTGCCCTTCGTCTTCTGGGATGAGCGGCTTTCGACGGTTGCGGCCGAACGGGCGCTTCTGGAAATGGACGTCTCGCGTGCCAAGCGGGCCGAGCGCATCGACTCGGCCGCTGCGAGCTTTATTCTTCAGGGAGCCTTGGACAGGCTTTCGGCGCTCGGCAGAGCAACCTTGTCCGATCTCGACTCCTGACGGTGCCTCCACCAGCCCATGATGGCGGCGCGCCGGCGAAAGCCGAAAATCGCGAAAACCAGCAGACTATCAAAGGCGATGGCGCGGGCGACGAGCGGCGGGATGGCTTCCGGCGGAATGCCGAGGATCTTGCCGTAGATCTCGAACACCAGATCATGCATCTGCCGCGTCAGCATGAAGATGCCGAAGCTCATGTCGTAGTACGACAGATAATACCATGCCCCGATAAACGAGACGGGGCCAGCCCAGCAAATCAGCAACCACTTCATGCGGCACCTCTTCGACGCGGATATTGCGTCGTCCCAGCCGAAAGGACGAGCCAGTTCGACAGCGCCATGGCGCTCAACACCATCGCGGGCAACGTTATATCTAGGGCCAGCACGGCGAAGAACATCATCGCCGTGACAAGAAACACTAATTTTGTGGGTCTGGACCCCATGGCTGCACGCTTAATAGTTAACAATCGGTCTTTTCACACTGCCGAGTTAACCGTTGCGGCGCAATGTAAACCATTTGTTAAGGTTAACGGCGCGGCGGGCTTGTGGATATCTCCCGGATGAGCGCCGGTATCAGCCGTAGACGCCGCGCACGATCCGCTTCAGCGCCGTTGACGCCTTCTCCCAATCCCTAGCGGTTTTCAAGACAAGGCCGGCGCATTGATTGCTGAGCGTGGCCGAAAGCACGACATGCTGGATGGCGGCGAAGATCATGGCGTTGACGGCCTGTGCGTCGATCCCCTTCGGCGGGGTGAGCGAGCCGCGCATGCGCTCGATCCAGCCGGCGAGTGCCTTGGAGCGGGCCTCTGAGAGCCTGCGAACCTGCTCGCTGTTTTCGGATACTTCCCAGGCAACGATGCGGCGCATCAGCGGATCGGCGCGCAAGGCGTCGAGAAACAACAGGGCGAGCCGCTCCATCAGATCGCCATAGGTCAGAAGAAACATGCCGCCGGTATCGTCGGGAATGCGATCCTTCACCCAGCTTCCGAGATCCGCACCGATGGCTTCCACCAGTCCGTCGAGCCCGCCGTAATAGCGATAGATCAGCTGCTTGTCGCAGCCGGCGCCACGCGCTACCGCGTTGATACCGAAATTCTGGAACCCCTCCTCCGCAAGGAGCCGCTTGGCGGCATCGAGAATCGCCTGCTCGGTTGCGGCGCGGTTGCGCATCCGCTTTTCCGGAACGGGCGCTTCCATCAGGATTTTAACGGCTGCGTTTGCAACGGCCATCGACTCAGCTCCAATCTGTCACCGAGCGGTGAGTAACAAGTCGAATTGGCGCGAACAACAAAGGTGTGATCGGCAGCACCGTCAAAGCCTGCGAATCCACAGATTTAGAGATACCGGCCGAACCATACGGTCGTTTCCGACGCCAGATCGGGCGGCAGTTCCACCGGTACGAAGCCTCGCGACGACCAGAAACGGATACCGCCATGATTGCCGGAATTGGCGCCAAGATGAACCCCTTTGACGCCGCTGGCGCTGGCGTACGCCATCCAGCGCTCCAGCAACGCCGTGCCGACGCCTTTTCCCTGAGCCCTCGGCAGCAGGTTCATATGAATATGTGCGGGAAATGGATCGGTGAGAATGGCCGGCGTCCGTTTCGGATGATGGATTGTCGATATCCGGCGCTGATCGGCATCCCAGAGTGCCGGATCGCCGACGGGATCGGCGTACCGGCGCCGCAGATCCGGCCACCACTCACGCTCCAGGCGCTCTTCGAAAGCAACCGTATCGAAAACGCCCGCGATATAACCCAAGACGCCTTCGTCATCCTCGGCGACGAAAACCATCTCAGGGTGGAGTGCAGCATAGGGCGCGGAATAGATGTGCCCAATCAAACGGCCATCGCGGTAAAGCGCCGTCGCATCCTTGCCGGCGTCACCGGTCAGCAGCGAGATGGCATAGAGCTGGTCGATATCATCGGATTGGACCTGACGGAGGTTGATCATGGGAGCCTCTGCGAGCTGACGTGAGAATCTTGTGCGGCCAACAATCAAAACTCCAATGTCTCTTCAGAGGTGCCGACTTACATCCATTCGCCGATGCAACACGCGAATGATGGCGACTTCCGCATCCGGCAGAAGATAGTAGATCACGTGGGAGCCGATGGCATGTTTGAAATAACCTTCGCGGATATGGATGCGACGCCCGATTTTCAGACCGGACGCCAGTCCCTCGAAGGCTTCGACGATTTCTGCATGGTAGGCTTCCGCTTGCTTTGCGGACCAGTTCTCGACGGTATATCGCCAGATGTCTTCAAGATCGGCCCCGCTAGCGGGGACAGGCCGTACTCTCGAGGCCTATTCGCCATATGTCGCGCGCATCCGCCTCAGGAATGCGGCGTTATCGAAGGGGCAGGCTTTCCGGATTCCTCACCAGCAATCAATGCATCCTGAAGAACCCTGACCTTCGCTTCATGCTCTTCAAGCAGACGCAAACCTGCGCGAAGAACATCGCTGGCAGAGCCGTATCGGCCCGTCTGAATCTGAGCTTCGATAAAGGCGCTGAAATGATCACCAAGCGAAACGGATGTGTTGCGGGCCATGTAAACACTCCTATGCCGATACCGCTGCGAGCCCGGCAATCGCTGGCGCAAATTCTATGTCGCCGGCGGATAGAGAAGGTCGACGATATAGCTGGCGTCGAAGCGCGCATCGAGCATGCCGTAGGTGGCGCGCCAGCCGCCGGCCAGCCGGGTTTCGATGAAGGCATCGGCGATCTTGCCCGCGCCGAGGCGATAGAGCTCGGCCGCACCGGCGGCGAGCGCCATCTGCTCGACCAGGAGACGGGCTGCCCCCTCATCCTGCTCGCAAAGCGCCATGGCCGCGCGCAGCACCTCGATGGTCTTCTTGCCGGCGGGCCCGAGATCGCGGGCAAGGCCGGCGAAGACGGTTTCGAACAGGTCCTTGCCCCGGTTCAAGACTCTGAGAACGTCGAGCGCCATGACGTTGCCGGACCCTTCCCAGATCGCATTGACCGGTGCTTCCCGGTAATGGCGGGCGATCGGGCGCTCCTCGATGTAGCCGCTGCCGCCGATGCACTCCATCGCTTCATAAATCAGCGCCGGAGCGATCTTGCAGCACCAGTATTTGGCGACCGGCGTCATGACGCGGGCGTAGGCGGCGTCTTCAGTGCTGCCGCTCGCTTTGTCGAAGGCTTCGGCCAAACGGAAGGCGAGCGCAGTCGCGGCAGCGACATCGAGCGCCATGTCGGCGAGCACGCGCGTCATGATCGGCTGTTTGACCAGCATCTTGCCGAAAACGCTGCGGCCGCGCGCATGATGCACGGCTTCGGCCAACGAAGCCCGCATGATGCCGGCCGACGCCAGCGCGCAATCGAGCCGTGTCAGCGTCACCATGTCGAGGATCGTGCGGATGCCGGCATCGGGCGTCCCGAGTAGGAAGCCGAAGGTGTCGGTGAATTCGACTTCCGAGGAGGCGTTCGAGCGATTGCCGAGCTTGTCCTTCAGCCTCTGGAATTGCAGGCCGTTGGCCGAGCCGTCCTCGAGCAGCCGCGGCACCAGGAAACAGCCAAGGCCCTCCTTGGTCTGGGCCAGCATGATGAAGGCATCGCTCATCGGCGCCGACATGAACCATTTATGGCCGGAGAGCCTGTAGATGCCCTCGCTCACCTTGTCGGCGGCCGTCCTGTTGGCGCGCACATCGGTGCCGCCCTGCTTCTCCGTCATGCCCATGCCGATGGTGACGGCTGTCTTTTGCATGGCCGGCTTGTTGGAGGAATCATATCTGCGCGACAGGATCTTCGGCGCCCAGTCCTTCTGGACGGCTGGCGACGCCATCATGGCTGCCACGGACGCGCTGGTCATCGTCAGCGGGCAGAGATGGCCGCATTCGAGCTGCGCCGTCAGATAGAAGCGGGCCGCGCGCACCTTGTGCGACTGCCCCACCGCTTCGGGATCGGCCTGCGCATCCCAGATCGAGGAATGCAGGCCCGACGACATCGAACGGCGCATCAGCGCGTGCCAGGCCGGATGGAATTCGACCACATCGAGACGCTCGCCGCGCGGACCGTGGGTGCGCAGTTGCGGGGTGCCCTGGTTCGCCATGCGCGCCAGTTCCTGCGCCTCGTGCGAGGTGACGAAGCGACCGAGCTGCTCCAGGTCTTCCCGTGTCGAACGCGGCAGGCCAGAGGTCAGATCGACTATCAACGGATCGGAACGATAGGCATTGATGCCGGACCAGAGGCTCGGCTGGTTCAGGTCGGCAAATGGGTCATCAGTCCGGGTCGGTTGGGTCATATTTCGCTTTTAGAGCAAGAGGGTTGCAAAAGGAAACCGGAAGTTTTGTCTCCTAACAGCATAGCTGCTGTAACCGGATTCGAGCGAAATTGCATGGGGAACACGCGACCTTGTCACATGCGCGCGCTTGCCCCTTTGGCGCTCCCTCTCTATAGACCCCCTGACGACATCCAGAGGGCAGGTCCATGGTCTTCTTTCCCCACCGCCACCTCATCGGCATCAAGGGTCTTACCGAGCAGGATATAACCTATCTTCTCGACAAGGCCGACGAGGCGGTCAAGATAAGCCGCCAGCGTGAGAAGAAGACGTCGACGCTTCGCGGTCTCACGCAGATCAATCTCTTCTTCGAAGCCTCGACGCGCACCCAATCCTCCTTCGAGCTGGCCGGCAAGCGGCTTGGCGCCGATGTGATGAATATGTCGGTCGGCAATTCGTCCGTGAAAAAAGGCGAAACGCTGATCGATACGGCGATGACGCTGAACGCCATGCGGCCGGATGTGCTCGTCATCCGTCATTCGAGCGCAGGTGCCGCCGCGCTGCTGGCGCAGAAGGTCTCCTGCTCAGTTGTAAACGCCGGCGATGGCCAACATGAACATCCGACCCAGGCGCTGCTCGACGCGCTGACGATCCGCCGAGCGAAAGGCAAGCTCTCGCGCATCATCGTCGCCATCTGCGGCGACGTGCTGCATTCGCGCGTTGCCCGTTCCAACATCCTGCTCCTGAACGCCATGGGCGCTCGTGTCCGCGTCGTGGCGCCCGCTACCCTGCTGCCCGCGGGCATTGCCGACATGGGCGTCGAGGTCTTCCATTCGATGAAGGAGGGGCTGAAGGATGCCGACGTCGTCATGATGCTGCGGCTGCAACGCGAACGCATGTCCGGCGCCTTCGTGCCATCGGTGCGCGAATACTATCATTTTTACGGGCTGGACGCCGAGACGCTCAAAGCCGCCAAGGAGGATGCGCTCGTCATGCATCCGGGGCCGATGAACCGAGGGGTCGAGATCGCATCCGAGGTGGCCGACGGTCCTCAAAGCGTCATCGCCGAGCAGGTGGAAATGGGTGTCGCCGTGCGCATGGCAGTCATGGAAGTGCTGCTCGTCTCACAGAACCAAGGACCTCGCAGCGAGGTATCAGGCGCATGAACAACTCGATCGTCCTGCAGAATGTCCGCATCATCGACCCCTCCCGTAATCTCGACGAGGTCGGTGCGATCGTGGTCGAAGGCGGCATCATCGTCGCCGCCGGCAAGGATGCGAAAGGCCACCCGACGCCGAAGGGCGCGACGGTACGGGATTGCACCGGCCTCGTGGCCGTGCCGGGTCTGGTCGACGCCCGCGTCCATGTCGGCGAGCCTGGCGGCGAGCATCGCGAAACGATCGCCTCGGCGAGCCGCGCGGCCGCGGCCGGCGGCGTCACCTCCTTCATCATGATGCCGGACACCCATCCCGTCATCGACGACATCGCCCTGGTGGAATTCGTCAGAAAGACGGCGCGCGACACCGCGGTCGTCAATGTCTATCCGGCCGCCGCCCTCACCAAGGGTCTTGCCGGCGAGGAGATGACGGAAATCGGCCTTCTGCGGGCGGCCGGCGCGGTTGCCTTCACCGATGCGCATTCCGCAGTCTACGACACACAGGTCCTGCGGCGGCTGATGACCTATGCGCGGGAATTCGGCGCGGTCATTTCCTGCGAGACCCGCGACAAGTATCTCGGCGCCAACGGCGTCATGCATGAAGGGTTGCTTGCGAGTTGGCTCGGGCTGTCAGGCATCCCGAAGGAGGCCGAACTCATCCCGCTCGAGCGCGACCTGCGCATTGCGGCGCTGACGCGCAGCCACTATCACGCCGCCATGATTTCCGTGCCTGAATCGGCTGAAGCCATCCGCCTTGCCCGCGCGCGCGGCGCCAAGGTCACCTGCGGCATCTCGATCAACAATCTCGCGCTGAACGAGAACGACATCGGCGAATACCGCACCTTCTTCAAGCTCTACCCGCCGCTGCGGTCCGAGGACGACCGCACGGGCATGATCCAGGCGCTGGCGGACGGCACCATCGACATCATCGTTTCCTCACACGACCCGCAGGACGTGGACACCAAGCGCCTGCCGTTCGCAGAGGCTGAGGACGGCGCAGTCGGGCTGGAAACGCTGCTGGCCGCCGCCCTTCGCCTCCATCATAGCGGTGAGATCAGCCTGATGCGGCTGATCGATGCCCTGTCGACGCGGCCGGCCCAGATCTTCGGTCTCGATGCCGGCACGCTGAAGCCGGGCGCGAAGGCGGATATTGCCTTGATCGATCTCGACGAGCCTTGGCTTGTCGCCAAAGAAATGCTTCTGTCGCGCTCGAAGAATACACCTTTCGAGGATGCAAGAATGAGCGGCCGGGCGGTTGCAACCTATGTCGCCGGCAAGCTGGTTCACAGTCTCTAGAGCAGGCCCAGGGTTTACGGAGAACAAGACGTGATGGCGGATTTCTGGACTTGGCAGCTTACCCCGGAGACAGCGCTGGCAGCCCTCGTCATCGGCTACCTGCTCGGCTCCATCCCGTTCGGCCTCTTGCTGACGCGCATGGCAGGCCTCGGTGACGTCCGCAAGATCGGCTCGGGCAATATCGGCGCAACCAATGTGCTGCGCACCGGCAACAAGGGGCTTGCGGCCGCCACCCTGCTGCTCGACGCCTTCAAGGCCACCGTCGCCGTGTTGATCGTCGCGCATTTCTTCGGCAATGACGCCGCGGTGCTCGCCGGTTTCGCGGCCTTCATCGGTCATATCTTCCCGGTCTGGATCGGCTTCAAGGGCGGCAAGGGCGTTGCGACCTATCTGGGCATCCTGCTCGGTCTGGCTCCGCTGATGGCCTTGATTTTCGCGATCGTCTGGCTCGCCATCGCCTTCACCACCCGTTACTCGTCACTCTCCGCGCTGGTTGCAACCCTTGCCATCCCGGTTGTATTGTGGATATTGGGCGTCGACAAGATCGCCGGCGCCATGGCGCTGATGACGGTCATCTCCTGGTACAAACACAGAGCCAACATCGCCCGGCTGGCGGCCGGAACGGAAGGCAAGATCGGAGCGAAGGGGTAATGGATACAGGCAGCGCAAGACGGACCGGAGTTGCGCTGACCGAAAAACAAAGGATCGCCTGGCTCAGGCTTATCCGCTCCGACAATGTCGGTCCATCCACCTTTCGCCATCTCATCAATCACTACGGCTCGGCAGAGGCGGCGCTTGCCATGCTACCGGAGCTTTCCCAGCGCGGCGGCTCGACGCGGGCGATCCGCATTGCCGACGAGCGCGACGCTCTGCGGGAACTGGAAGCGATGCATCGGTTCGGTGCGCGCTTCGTCGGCATCGGCGAGCCGGATTATCCGCCCGCGCTCCGCGAGATCGATGGCGCGCCACCGCTTCTTGCGGTCAAAGGCAATGTCCCGACGGCAACCCGTCCGGCAATCGGCATCGTCGGCTCGCGCAATGCCTCGATCAGCGGGGCCAAGTTCACCGCAATGATCGCCCGCACCTGCGGCGAGGCCGGATACGTTGTCATCTCCGGGCTTGCCCGCGGCATCGATACGGCAGCCCATCGCGCCAGCCTCGAGACCGGCACGATCGCCGCCATGGCCGGCGGGCTGGATCAGCCCTACCCGCCTGAGAATATCGGCCTGCTCAACGACATATGGGACGGCAACGGGCTTGCAGTCAGCGAAATGCCGTTCGGATGGGAGCCGCGGGCTCGCGACTTCCCGCGCCGCAACCGGTTGATATCGGGCATCTCGCTCGGCGTCGTCGTCATCGAGGCGGCGACCCGCTCCGGCTCGCTCATCACCGCGCGCCTTGCCGGCGAATTCGGCCGGCTGGTCTTTGCCGTTCCCGGCTCGCCGCTCGATCCGCGCTGCGAAGGCACCAACGGCCTGCTGAAGGACGGCGCGATGATCGTGACCACGCCGAACGATATCGTCGATGCTCTGCGGCCGCTGGCTGAGCCCGATCTCTTCCGCCCTCGCCCTTCCGAAGCGCCAGTCGAACGGAGCAAACCGTTCTCCGCACCGCCCGCTGATGCTGAACGCGATCACATCGTCGATGCGCTCGGGCCGACACCGGTCGAGATCGACGACATCGTCAGGCATACAGGCCTGCCGATATCCTCGATCCATTCCGTTCTTCTCGAGCTCGATATGGCCGGCCGGCTGCATCGCCATCCCGGCGGGCTCGTGTCGCTCTCCATGCTGGATTGAAAACTGTGACGCGCATACCAATTCTAAGCATCGCATCGTCGCGCCAGGCGCAAAAATTGACATCGCCTCTTGACCGCGACGATTTCCCTGTCCATGTCGGAGGGCCGGGGAGACGAAAAAACTCGGCTTCTCCCGTGCCTTGTTTCGGCACGACCTCCTATTCAGAGACTTAATGATGAACGTTGTAGTGGTAGAATCGCCTGCCAAGGCTAAGACAATCAACAAATATCTGGGACCCGGATATAAGGTTCTTGCCTCCTTCGGCCATGTGCGTGACCTGCCCGCCAAAGACGGTTCGGTGCTGCCGGACCAGGACTTCGAAATGCTCTGGGAAGTCGATGGCGCTTCGCAAAAGCGCATGAAGGACATCGCTGACGCGGTGAAATCCGCCGACGGCCTGTTTCTAGCGACCGACCCGGATCGCGAAGGCGAAGCGATTTCCTGGCATGTGCTCGACCTGCTCAACAAGAAGCGTGTGATCAACGGCAAGCCCGTGAAGCGCGTCGTCTTCAACGCCATCACCAAGAAGGCCGTGCTCGACGCGATGGCCGACCCGCGCGACATCGACGTGCCGCTGGTCGACGCCTATCTCGCCCGCCGCGCCCTCGATTATCTCGTCGGCTTCAATCTGTCGCCGGTTCTGTGGCGCAAGCTGCCCGGCGCCCGCTCGGCCGGCCGTGTGCAGTCTGTCGCGCTTCGCCTCGTCTGCGACCGTGAATCCGAAATCGAGCGCTTCATTTCGGAAGAATACTGGAACCTTTCGGCCATCCTGAAGACGCCGCGCGGCGACGAATTTGAGGCTCGCCTCGTGTCCGCCGACGGCAAACGCCTGCAGCCGCGCGCGATTGGCAACGGCGAAGAGGCCGGCAAGCTGAAGGCGTTGCTGGAAGGCGCCGCCTATGTCGTCGACAGCGTCGAGGCAAAGCCCGTCAAGCGCAATCCGAGCCCGCCGTTTACCACTTCCACCCTGCAGCAGGCCGCTTCCTCCAAACTCGGCTTCTCCGCTTCGCGCACCATGCAGGTCGCACAGAAGCTCTATGAAGGTGTCGACATCGGCGGTGAGACCGTCGGTCTCATTACCTATATGCGTACGGACGGCGTGCAGATGGCGCCGGAAGCGATCGATGCGGCACGCGCGGCGATCGCCGATCAATTCGGCAACCGCTACCTGCCGGAAAAGGCGCGCTTCTACTCGACCAAGGCGAAGAACGCCCAGGAAGCACACGAAGCGATCCGCCCGACGGATTTCGATCGCACACCGGACCGCGTCCGCAAATTCCTCGATGCCGACCAGCTGAGACTCTATGACCTCGTGTGGAAGCGCGGCATCGCCAGCCAGATGGCCTCCGCCGAGATCGAGCGCACCACCGTCGAGATTCTCGCCGACAATGCCGGCGAGAAGGCCGGCCTGCGCGCCGTCGGCTCCGTGATCCGCTTTGACGGTTTCATTGCCGCCTACACCGACCAGAAGGAAGACGGCGAGCAGAGCGACGATGCCGACGACGAAGATGGCCGTCTGCCCGAGATCAATGCGCGCGAAAACCTCGCCAAGCAGAAGATCAATTCGACGCAGCACTTCACGGAACCGCCGCCGCGCTATTCGGAAGCTTCGCTCATCAAGAAGATGGAAGAGCTCGGCATCGGCCGCCCGTCGACCTATGCGGCGACGCTGGCGACGCTGCGCGACCGTGACTATGTGACGATCGACAAGCGAAAGCTGGTGCCGCAGGCCAAGGGCCGGCTGGTGACCGCCTTCCTCGAAAGCTTCTTCACCAAATACGTCGAATACGACTTCACTGCCGATCTGGAAGAAAAGCTCGATCGCATCTCCGCTGGCGAATTGAACTGGAAGGACGTATTGCGCGATTTCTGGCGCGATTTCTTCGCCCAGATCGAGGACACGAAGGAGCTGCGCGTCACCAATGTGCTCGACGCGCTGAACGAGGCGCTGGCGCCGCTCGTCTTCCCGAAGCGCGAGGATGGCAGCGATCCGCGCATCTGCCAGGTGTGCGGCACGGGCAACCTGTCGCTGAAGCTCGGCAAATACGGCGCCTTCGTCGGCTGCTCGAACTATCCGGAATGCAACTATACGCGCCAGCTCTCCTCGGAAGGCGGCGCCGAAGCCGAATCCACCGGTCTGAACGAGCCGAAGGCACTCGGCGCGGATCCGGTCACCGGCGAAGAGCTGACGCTGCGTTCCGGTCGCTTCGGACCCTATATCCAGCGCGGCGATGGCAAGGATGCCAAGCGCGCCTCGCTACCGAAGGGCTGGAAGCCCGAGGATATCGATTACGAGAAAGCGATGGCGTTGATCTCGTTGCCGCGCGATATCGGCAAACATCCTGAAAGCGGCAAGATGATCTCGTCCGGCATCGGCCGTTACGGGCCGTTCCTGCTGCATGACGGCAGCTATGCCAACCTCGAAACCGTCGAGGATGTCTTCACCGTCGGCCTGAACCGCGCCGTGACAGTCCTTGCCGAAAAGCAGAGCAAGGCAGGTGGCGGAGCACGCGGTGGTACGCCGGCTGCATTGAAGGATCTCGGCGCGCATCCGGACGGCGGCGGCTCGATTACCGTTCGTGACGGGAAATACGGCCCCTATGTCAACTGGGGCAAAGTCAACGCTACCCTGCCGAAAGGCACGGACCCGCAGGCGATCACAGTCGAGGAAGCCCTGGCTCTGATCGTTGCAAAGGCCGGCAAGGGCGGCGGCACGACGAAGAGGGCGCCCGCCAAGGCAAAGACTGCGGCCGCCGGCGCAAAAGTGACGAAAACGACCGCCAAGCCGAAAGCAGCTGCAAAGAAGCCTGCGGCCAAGACGGCAGCGAAAAAGAAGAGCGCAGAGTGAGCAGAGAACCACGCGGCAGGATTTCATCGTCGGAACGACGTTCCGGCAAGCCCGGCCGCGCCGGTAAGGCAAGCGGCGACGCCGAGCCGATGATGGCGATCGTTCACGGCACGTTGCCGCCGCGCGAAATCATCCTGCGCTTCATCGCCGAGCATCCGCAGCAGGCTTCGAAGCGCGAACTCGCCAAGGCCTTCGGATTGAAGGGTGAGAGCCGTGTCGAGCTGAAGAATCTCCTGCGCGAGCTCGAAGAAGACGGCATGGTGCAGAAGAGCCGCAAGTCGCTCATCCGCCCCGGCGCTCTGCCGCCGATCGCCGTTCTTGATATCACCACGCGCGACAAGGATGGCGGATTGATCGGCCGCCCCGCTGAGTGGGCCGAGGAAAACGGCGTGGCGCCGGCCGTGATGATCAAGCAATCCTCCTCGCCCGCCGGCCGCAACGGCAAGGGCAAGGCGCCCGTCGCCGGCATGGGCGACCGCATCCTTGCCAAGATCTTCTCGGCGGTGGATCGTGGCGGTCCGGCCTATACCGCGCGCATCATCAAGGTCATCGACAAGCGGAGGGGCGCGTCCATGGGCGTCTTCCGCGAGACGCCAGGTGGCGGCGGCCGGCTGATGCCGATCGAACGGCGCGGCGAGGAAATGGTAATCGATCCGGACTATACCGGCGAAGCCAAGGACGGCGATCTGGTCGAAGTCGAAGTGGCCCGCCTCGGCCGTTTCGGCCTGCCGCGCGCCAAGGTACTGTCGGTCGTCGGCTCCGTCGCCTCGGAAAAGGCGATCTCGATGATCGCCATCCACGCGCACGGCATTCCGCACGTATTCCCAGCCGCCGTGATCGCGGAGGCGGATGCAGCCAAGCCGGCGAGCATGTCGCATCGCGAGGACTGGCGCAGCCTGCCGCTGATCACCATCGATCCGGCCGACGCGAAGGACCACGACGATGCCGTCTACGCCGAAATGGACCCCTCGCCTGACAATCCCGACGGCATTATCGTCACGGTCGCCATTGCCGACGTTTCCTGGTATGTGCGCCCCAATTCCCCGCTTGATCGCGAGGCGCTGAAGCGCGGCAATTCGGTCTATTTCCCCGACCGTGTCGTGCCGATGCTTCCAGAGCGCATTTCCAACGATCTCTGCTCGCTCAAGGAAGGCGTCGATCGCCCTGCCCTCGCCGTCCGGATGATCTTCTCCAGAGAAGGCCGCAAGGCTGGACACACCTTCCATCGCATCATGATGAAGAGTGCCGCCAAGCTTTCCTACCAGCAGGCGCAGGCGGCGATCGACGGCCAAGCCGACGACAAGACCGGGCCGATGCTGGAGCCGATCCTTAGACCTCTCTGGCACGCGTATGAAATCCTGAAGAAGGGCCGCGAGCGGCGCCAGCCGCTCGAACTGGATATGCCGGAGCGCAAGATCCTGCTGAAGCCCGACGGCACGGTCGATCGCGTCGTCGTGCCGCCGCGCCTCGATGCGCACAAGCTCATCGAAGAAATGATGATCCAGGCGAACGTGGCTGCGGCCGAGACGCTGGAGAAGAAGAAACAGGGACTTATCTTTCGCATCCATGACGGCCCAACGCTCGCCAAGCAGGAAGTGCTGCGCGAATTCCTGGCGACACTCGGCATATCGCTGCCCAAGGGCGGCAATGTCCGGGCCAACAGCTTCAACGGCATTCTGGCGAAAGCCGATGGGACGCCGCATCAGACCATGGTCAACGAGATGGTGCTGCGCTCGCAGAGCCAGGCGATCTACAGCCCTGATAATATCGGGCATTTCGGCCTGAACCTGATGAAATACGCCCATTTCACGTCTCCCATCCGCCGCTACGCGGATCTGATCGTACATCGTGCGCTCGTCGGCTCGCTTGGCCTCGGCGAAGGTGGAATCACGTCGGATGAGGAAGCTGCCCTCGACGACATCGCCGCGGAAATCTCGACATTCGAGCGCCGCGCCATGGCGGCGGAACGCGAGACCGTCGACCGGCTGATCGCCCATCATCTCGCCGGGCGTGTGGGCGCGGAATTCGAGGCGCGCGTCGGCGGCGTCACCAAGTCGGGACTTTTTGTCACCCTGCCGGACTATGGCGCCGACGGTTTCATCCCTATATCTACGCTCGGCACCGATTACTTCATCTATGACGAGGCGCATCAGGCGCTGACAGGCGAGAAGACGGGGCTCGGTTATCGCCTTGGCGACGAGGTGAGCGTACGGCTGGTGGAGGCCGTGCCGCTTGCGGGCGCGCTGCGCTTCGAAATGCTGAGCGACGGACGGTCGATGCCGACGGCGGTACGCTCTTTCCATAAGGCGACCCGCCGCAATCAAAATCAGGCGCGCAAAGCGCCGGGCACGAGACCACCGCGCGGCCGCCGGTAAGGGACGGTTGCCGCCAGGAAGGAAGAGCATTCATGACGGGCAGCCCATCCGATCCCACCATGCGCTATGGTGGCGCAGACGAAAGCGAGCGCCCGCTCGGGCGATCGATTACCCGTGGCATGCTGAACCGCTGTCCCCGCTGCGGCACCGGCAAACTCTTCGGTGCCTTCCTGAAGCCGGTCGATCGTTGCGCTGTGTGCGACGAGGAGATTTTCCATCAACGCGCCGACGATCTGCCGCCCTATCTGGTGATCCTGGTTCTCGGCCATATCGTCGTCGGCGGCTACATGCTGACGGACATGGCCTTCAATCTGCCGATGTGGGTCCACCTCGCGATCTGGGCACCGATCACGGTGATCGCGGCGCTTGCGATCATACAGCCCATCAAAGGCGGGGTCATCGGCCTGCAATGGGCGCTCCGCATGCATGGCTTCGGTGGCCACGACGACAGCCCGGACGACTGGGATCAGGGAAACAGCCGGTCGTGAAAGCCATATGCCAGCCCAAGTCGCTCGCCCGCACGGCAGGCGGAACTCACCTTGCGCCGTTACGCCCTTTGGTCACGGCCAATATCGATTCGTCGTATATTCGGGATTCAGCGGAGCTGGTTTGCCGGCAACGGCTTGACATGGACAGCATTTCTTGTCTGAACATGCCGGGCGTCGAAAGGACCATCCCGGGGGATATGACCGATCTCATGAAAGCCGACCCGTTACCTGAATTTGGCCGTGCCGTGCCTTTCTATATCCCACGTGCCGATCGATTCGCCCGCCACGCGTTGCAAGGATCCGTTTATGCTTGAACCGACGAACGGCAAGACCGGCCATGTCGAAGAAATTCACTGGCCCTCGCTCGTCGCAGCTATCGCGTCCGTATCCGCCGTGGGCATAGCCATCGGGTTGGGCCTGCCGCTTCTCAGCATCATTCTGGAAAAGCGCGGCGTCCCCTCAAGCCTCATCGGGGTCAACACCGCGATGATGGGGGTGGCGTCGATGCTCGCCGCGGTCATCACGACAAAACTCGCCCATCGCTTCGGCGTCGTGCAGACGATGATCTGGGCGGTCATGCTCTCCGCGCTGAGCTCGCTGGGCTTCTACTACGCGGAAAACCTGCTTCTGTGGTTTCCGCTGCGTATCCTGTTCCACGGGTCGACGACGACTCTGTTCATCCTGTCGGAATTCTGGATCAATGCGGCTTCGCCGCCTTCCAAGCGCGGTTTCGTGCTCGGCCTCTATTCCACGGTCTTCTCCCTCGGCTTTGCAGCCGGCCCCCTGCTGTTCTCGCTTGTCGGCAGCGAAGGGCTCATGCCCTTCGCCATCGGCGCCTGCATCATCCTGGCAGCCGCCATTCCGATCTTCATCGCGCGCAACGAAAGCCCGGATGTCGACGAAAAGCCCGAGTTGCATTTCGTCCGCTACATCTTCCTGGTACCGACGGCGACCGCCGCAGTGTTCGTGTTCGGCGCCGTCACCGTCGGCGGCGGCTCCTTGTTCACCAGCTATGCCACGCGCCTCGGCTTCAACGAATCACAGGCCGCGCTGCTCTTGACCGTGATGGGCGTCGGTAATTTCGTTTTCCAGATCCCCCTGGGGCTGCTTGCCGACCGCATGCGCGACAAGCGGCCACTGCTCTCGATCATGGCCACCATCGGCTTGGTGGGCGCGCTGCTGCTGCCGTCTCTGTCCTCGAACTGGATCATTCTCGCGGTCATTCTGCTCTTCTGGGGCGGCTGCGTCTCCGGCATGTACACGGTTGGCCTCAGCCATCTGGGCACGCGCCTGACCGGAGCGGATCTCGCGGCCGCCAATGCGGCCTTCGTTTTCTGTTATGCCATCGGCATGGTTCTCGGGCCGCCGACGATCGGCACGGCGATGGATTTGGTCAACCCCAGCGGCTTTGCCTGGGCCGTTGCCTTTTTCTTCGGCCTTTATGTCCTGCTTTCGGGGATACGATTGCTTTTCATGGGCAACAGGGGTTGACTTTTCGGGCGCGATTTGTAGTTTCGCGCCAGAATTCGCCGTGGACCTCCGCACTGGCCGTCCACGGCGTTCATTTTTATTAAAGGCAGGACGACTATGGCCAAGGCTACCACTATCAAGATCAAGCTGCTGTCGACGGCCGACACCGGTTTCTTCTACGTCACGACGAAGAACAGCCGTACGATGACGGACAAGATGACGAAGACGAAGTACGACCCGGTCGCTAAGAAGCACGTCGAGTTCAAGGAAACGAAGATCAAGTAATTTCCCTAAACTTCTGGTTACAAAAGGCGCAACCGAGAGGTTAGCGCCTTTTTGTTTTCAATGACGTTCTCCTGGCGCCGAGCTCGACTGTGCTTCATAAGGCAAGAAGAGCTAAAATATAGATCCCTTGTATTCGTCGACAAAGAAAAAAACGCCGCCTTCGAAAAACGAAGAACGGCGTTTTGAGTTGGGGGTCGGCTAGCCTGCAAAACGGCACGAGGAACCGCTTATATTGCATGCCAGCCGACCGACCCCACGACCCAGGAGATGCGGCGGACCTGAGCATCATGGGGTATCTCGAACCCATACGGGCTGTCTGTGTACGAGACTAAATTTGCGCGAAATCGAAAGAAAATCAACAAATTCTTAATGATAAAAAATTGTTCTCTGGTTGGATGGTTAAAATTCCCGATTTCTTCTGAATAAATCTTCTGCGAAATTCACAATTCAAAAGCGAACACATCTGAAGAGGGAAGAGATGGCATTCGCAGATGCAACAAATTCCGAATACAGATATTTAAGAACATTTGAACACGTTAATTATCCTCGATTAATCCACAGTTTTTCTGCATTTTTTTCTAACTAAAACCACAGACTAAACGCGAACATATCGAATAGTAATTATAAAATCTCTAAAATAATCTATAAACTCAAGTATCTATCCAAATAAAAAGTGAAAATGCCGAATTTATCCTTTGAGAAAATCCCGGCGACATACCGCAGCGATGCAAAGATTACAAAATCTTAATCATTGTTCAAAACTTGCGAATGCCCCTCAATATTCATGGGAGGGCCTTATTCCGACTGATCTGTTCTAGATCAGGCCGCTGAAGCAACAACCCGATTGCGCCCTGCCCTTTTTGCTTCATAAAGCGCAAGATCGGCCTGCTTCATCAATTGCTCCGGCGTTTCGACTGTTTCCAAACGGCACGAGATGCCGAAGGAGGCCGTAATGTTAAGAGCAACGCCGCCTTCGCGCAGTTTGACGGGCATATTTTCTACCGACGCGCGCAATCGCTCCGCGACAGCAGCGGCCACTTCGGCAGGCGTATCGGGCATGACGACGACGAATTCCTCGCCGCCATAGCGGCAAGCCAGATCGGCACCGCGCACGGTGGACCGGATGCGGGCGGCGAACTCCTTGAGCACTTCGTCGCCGGCGTCATGACCATGGGTGTCATTGACGTGCTTGAACCGGTCGATATCGGTGATCAGAACAGAGAGCGGCCGTCCGCGCGCCAAGGAGCGGTCGAAAAGAATCTTCAGATGATTGTCGAGATAGCGCCTGTTGTTCAGCCCGGTGAGCGCATCGGTGACGGCAAGCTCGATGGTGTGCTGCACACTGGCCCGCAGACGGTCGTTGTAGCGCTTGCGGCGTATCTGCGTCAGGCAGCGGGCCACCAATTCGTTCGGATCGATGGGCCGGACGATGTAATCGTTGACACCCAGATCGAGCGCACGGACGATCATCTCGTCCGCGCCCTGCTCCGTCACCAGCAAGACAGGCAGGAAGCGCGTACGCTCCAGCGAGCGGAGCTGCGAGCAAAGCCGCAGCGGATCATAGTCGTCGAAATTCGAATTCACGATGACGAGCTCGAACGGCCGTTCCGCTGCCTCGAATAGGGCGGCCTGCGGATCGGACATCGCCATGACCTGGGCAATCGGCTTGAGCGCGCGGATGATGCGCTCCTGCGAGTTGGCGCGGCCGTCGACCAGAAGCACATGGCCGGTTTCGTCAGCGCGGCCATCGCCGACCCGCAGCAGGTCTTCGATACCGAAATTGCGGGCGGTCTCGTTGCGCATACGCAGCTCGTCGCTGAGCGTCTTCAAACGAAGCAGGCTCTTGACGCGCGAAATGAGCTGCAGGTCGTTGACCGGCTTGGTCAGGAAATCGTCGGCTCCGGCTTTCAGGCCACGCACGCGATCGGCGGGCTGATCCAGCGCCGTGACCATGATCACGGGGATATGCGCGGTGCGCGGATCGGACTTCAGGCGCTCGCACACTTCGAACCCGTCCATGCCCGGCATCATGATATCGAGAAGGATGAGATCGACCTGGGCGCCCGCGCAGATGGCAAGAGCTCTCGCTCCATCCTCCGCCGTCAGCACCTCGAAATACTCGGCCAGCAGCCGCGCCTCGAGAAGCTTCACATTCGCTGGAATATCGTCAACCACCAGGATGCGCGCGGTCATCAGCTTTTCCCCACGCTCAGGCGTCGCCCAAATAAGTCTTGATGGTTTCAATAAATTTCGGGACGGAAATCGGCTTCGAGACGTAGGCTTCGCATCCGCCCTGGCGAATGCGCTCTTCGTCGCCCTTCATGGCAAAGGCCGTGACCGCGATCACCGGAATGACGTGCAGATCATCGTCCTCCTTCAGCCACTTGGTCACTTCCAGCCCGGAAACTTCCGGAAGCTGGATATCCATGAGGATCAGGTCCGGGCGATGTTTGCGAGCGAGATCAAGCGCTTCCATGCCATTTCGGGTCTGGATCGTGGTGTAGCCGGACGCCTCGATCAGATCGCGAAAGAGCTTCATATTCAGCTCATTGTCTTCTACAATCATCACTTGCTTAGGCATGGAAAGCTGTCCCTGCATCCGGTATTGCATCTATTCTCTCAAAATATAGGGTCGTGAGAAATCGATTCCAGAAATACTTGAATCGGATACTACCGGCATTTGGTTGAAAAATAGGTAACTCACCCGTCGAAATGCAAAGTAACTTCAAGAACCCGAAGAACAGCGCGGCAGAGCCGCAAGAGACAGCAATTGCCGTGCTCGGCTGGCTGGCCAACGAACCGGATATGTTCGGCCGCTTCCTGGCGCTCACCGGCGTCGAGCCGGCGCAGGTGCGCAACGCCATCAACGAGCCGGCCTTTCTTGCGGGCATGCTCGACTTTCTGATGAACCACGAGCCGACATTGCTGGCTTTCTGCGAGGCCAGCGGCATTCCGCCGGAAACCGTCGCGGCCGCGTCGGCGCATTTCTCGCCGCCCGGCCTTGCCTCCGGAGAATATTGACCATGGATGCCCCGCTCCAATTCGACACATCGCATATCCGCCTCAAGGACCGGCCGTTGATCGTCTGCGATGTCGATGATGTCGTTTTGCATTTCTTTGCGCCTTTCCTGCTCTTCATCGATGCTGAAGGCCATGAATTCCTGCCGCGTTCCTTCAGGCTTACGGGCAACATCATTTCCAAGGCCGATGGAGTGGCGCTTGAAGAAAAGGACGTTCATCGGTTGATCGAAGCATTCTTCGAGGCGCAGGAGCAATGGCAGACGCCGCTTGATCGCGTCACCGATACCCTCGGCGATTTTTCGAAGGACGCCGACATCGTTTTTCTCACGGCCATGCCGCCGCAATTCTGGGCTCAGCGACGCCGGCTTCTCGACAGGCTCGGCCTCGCCTATCCGCTGCTCGCATCGCTGCAGCCGAAAGGGCCGATCGTGCGGTCGCTGCATGGAAGGCGCGCACTGCCGGTCGCCTTTGTCGACGACATGGCGCACAATCTGCATTCGGTCGGCGAGCATGTTCCGGATTGCCTGCTGATCAACCTGAAGCCGGATTCCATCGTCCATCGCATGGCGCCGGCCGCTGCGGCGGGCATCCTCGCGGCAAACGAATGGAGCCAGGCAGCACCGCTGATCCAGGCCCATATCGTCCGCTGAGACCGCCGGCCCCACCATCAGAGAACAAGGCGCATCAGAGGCCGCCCATCCTTGCGCTTCGCGATCTCGGAAAATCCGGCCGTCTCGAATATGCGCTGCGAGCCGACATAGAGGCCGACCGACTTCGATTGCTTCGTGCGTTCGATGGGACAGCCCTCGAGCAGGCGAGCGCCGGAAGCCTTGGCGAAATTCATCGCCTCCGACAGCATGCGATGGCTGTATCCTTTGCCGCGATCATGTGAATTCATGAAGAAGCAGCTCACAGCCCAGACCGAGCGATCCTCGGCATCGGCCGGATCGAGCGGCCGTGACACCGTTTTTGGAGAATTCCATTGCGGCAACTCCGAGCGCGGACCCACCTGCACCCAGGCAACCGGGCGCTCGCCGACATAGCCGAGAAGACCCGGCGGCGGTCCGGCCGCAACGCGCTCCTCAATGAACCGCTTCTTCGCCGCCCCGTCCATCGTCTTGCGTTGTGACGTCGGAATGCGAAAATGGGTGCACCAGCAGCCATAGCAGGCGCCGCTCGGCCCGAAGAGTGTCTCGAAATCGCCCCAGCGATCCGGCGTCAATGGTCGCACACTTAAATCCTGCACCCCTTCCCCCTCCGCTGTTTTCCACCTTGAGACTCGCAAGCTTAGAACATAAGGTAGCGATGTTCAATTTTTGTTCTCGCTTGATGACCCCTGTGCCCGATAAGATTTCCGGTTTCTGTCGCGATTGCTTGAGCGAGCAATCGGCCGTGCGGACGCGCTGCCGGGCCTGCGGCAGTCCTCGCCTCGTCTATCACCGCGAACTCTATGCGCTGACCCTGGCGCACATCGATTGCGACGCCTTCTATGCATCGATCGAGAAGCGCGACAATCCGGAACTCGCCGACAAGCCGGTCATTATCGGCGGCGGCAAGCGTGGCGTCGTCTCCACTGCCTGCTACATCGCCCGCATTCATGGCGTGCGGTCTGCCATGCCGATGTTCAAAGCCTTGGAGGCGTGTCCTCAGGCCGTCGTCATCCGCCCGAACATGGAGAAATATGTTCGCGTCGGCCGCGAGGTTCGCACGCTGATGCAGGAACTGACGCCGTTGGTGCAGCCGCTTTCGATCGACGAGGCATTTCTGGAACTCGACGGCACGCAGCGGCTTCACCACGATCCGCCGGCCCGCATCCTGGCGAAATTCGCCCGGCGCGTGGAGCAGGAAATCGGTATCACCATCTCGGTCGGCCTCTCCTATTGCAAGTTCCTCGCCAAGGTCGCCTCCGACCTGCAGAAGCCGCGCGGCTTTTCCGTCATCGGCCAGGAAGAGGCACTCTCATTTCTGGAGCCGCGCCCGGTAACGACGATATGGGGTGTGGGCAAAGCCTTTGCCGCAACGCTGGAAAGCGACGGCATCCGCACCATAGGCCAGCTGCAGACCATGGAGGAAGGCGATCTCATGCGCCGCTACGGGGTCATCGGCCAGCGGCTTTCCCGCCTGTCGCGCGGCATCGACGACCGCACGGTGCATCCGAACGAAGCGGCAAAGAGCGTATCGTCGGAAACGACCTTCTTCGAGGACATCTCCCGTCATGACGATCTGGTGCCGATCCTGCGCGACCTTTCAGAGAAGGTCTCGCGCCGGCTGAAGCGCAGCGACATTGCCGGCCAGACCGTGGTGCTGAAGCTGAAAACTGCCGACTTCAAGGGCCGGACCCGCAATCGCCGCCTGGAGGATCCGACGCAGCTTGCCGATCGAATTTTCCGCACCGGCCTGCGCCTGCTTGAAGCCGAGACCGACGGCACGAAGTTCCGCCTCATCGGCATAGGCGTCACCGATCTTTGCGATGCGGCCCGCGCCGATCCGCCCGATCTGATCGACGAACAGGCAACACGCCGTGCCGCGGCCGAAGCGGCGATGGACAAGCTCAGAGAAAAGTTCGGCAACAAGACGGTCGAGACAGGTTACACTTTTGGCGGTAAACGCGAGAGATAACAAAGCCTTACGATATAGTCACCATACAGTGATACTCTTGCGCGCCGGCGGATGACCGCGCTCCCCGCGCGAATATTCGCGTTAGAAAGATCTGATTCAATCTTTTTTGGTAAATTTCTATTAGCACTTAGTCTCTGTGATTTCCGAACGGCGCGGATCCGCCGTCGATTGTGTTTTGCGTACGGGTTCCTATGCGTCTATCGGCTGTATCGACCATCCTTCTTGCCTCCCTTACGATCTCGGGCTGCGCCGCCAGAGGCGAGCGCGAAGCCGCGCAGACCAGCGCGCCTTCGAAAGAAATGACCAGCTCGATCGCAAAGAGCCAAACTCCTACGCCGTCGGTCGAAATCGGCGAGACGGTCTCGCGGGTTGAGCGGCAGCAAGCGCTGGTGACCTCGCTGCCGGCGGATCCTCGGCCGGAGGCGTTCCTGCCGTCAAACCAGGGTGGAGATGAGGTTCCGCTGCCGCTGCAACGGCCGCTCGCCATGCTTTCGCCGGCAAACCCGATGCCCCGCGCCATGCGGCAGCAGCCGATGCAGATCTATTCCCATCAGTTCCGCGATGCCAAGCCGATCAACTTCGGCACAACGTCGCCAAGGAAACTGGCCGTGCATGGCGTCGACGTCTCGCGCTGGCAGGGCGACATCGACTGGGAAACGTTGCGCACCCAGGGTGCCAATTTCGTCTACATCAAAGCGACCGATGGTGGCGACCACCTCGATCCGATGTTCAAGAAGAACTGGCGTGCCGCTCAACAAGCTGGCCTGAAGCACGGTGCCTACCACTTCTTCTATTGGTGCCGTACCGCCGGCGAGCAGGCCGACTGGTTCATCCGCAACGTTCCGAGAGAAGCAGGAGCCCTGCCGCCGGTGATCGACGTGGAATGGAACGGCGAATCGAGCTGCAAGCGGCGGCCGTCGCGCGAACAAGTCCTGGCGAAGATGCAGGTCTTCATGGACAAGCTGGAAAAACACTACGGCCAGCGCCCGATCGTCTATACGGCTCCGGATTTCTATCGCGACAACCTGCGCGGCGAATTGCTCAACTATCCCTTCTGGCTGCGCTCCGTCGCTGCCCATCCCTCCAAGGTCTATCCCGGTCGCAACTGGCTGTTCTGGCAATATTCCGGCTCCGGCGTCTCGCATGGCGTCGACGGTAGGATCGACCTCAACGCTTTCCACGGCAGCGCGGAGGAATGGCATAACTGGGTGGCGTCCAGCGTGCGCTGACGCTTCCACTCTCTGCCAACCGATTGCCGCCGAAGCAGGGCCGATTGTCCCGCTTCGGCGCTACGGCAGATGATCAACATAACAAGGAAGCATCTGGTTTTCGGCGAACCGATAAAGCGCTTCTTTTCATCAAGTCTTCCTTAAACTTAGACGTCTAACCTTAGCCGATACGAGTATTGCGTTTTTGGTTCGTGTGTCTATGAAGCCGTTTTTGTTGCTTGGGCTTGGGCTGCTCTCAGCCTCTGCCCTTTCCCATCCTTCCTTTGCCGCGTCGGATGCGCGCACCCTGCAGATCGTCGTGTCGAAGGACAGGCAATCGCTTGCCGTCTATGACGGTGACCAGGTCGTGGCGACATCGAAGGTTTCGACCGGCAAGCCCGGCCATACGACACCGAGCGGTATCTTCTCCATCCTGGAGAAGAAGGTTTATCACGAGTCCAATCTCTATTCGGCCGCGCCCATGCCCTACATGCAAAGGCTGACCTGGTCAGGCATTGCGCTGCACGAATCCAACTCGGTTCCGAACTATCCGGCCTCTCACGGCTGCGTGCGCATGCCCAAGGCCTTTGCCAAGATGCTCTACCAGATGACCGAGCGCGGGGTGCATGTCGTCATCGCCGACCGGCCGCTGGTGCCGCAGCCTTTCGAAAGTAGCATGCTGTTCCAGCCGCAAGCTGCTCCGCCTCCGGCTCTGTTCTCAGGCATCGAATTGCGTCCCATGACGGCAAGCTTCCTGCCGCAGGCACAGCCGCTGCAGGTCGCCACGAACGACGTCGCCTCGATCCAGATCCCGGCGGCGCAAGCAAGTCTCGCTCCGCCCGTCGATCAGTCGCCACTCAGTATCCTGATCACCCGGCGCGGATTGCGCGAGAATGTTCGCGATCTTCAGGGCCTGTTGAACGGCATGGGCTTTGCGGCCGGTACGCCGGACGGCATGCTCGGGCCGGCGACCGTGCAGGCGATCGAAGACTTCAGAAAGGCACATGACATCAAGACGACGGGCGGACTTGTCAGTCCGGCACTCATGAAGGCTGTCTATGCCGCAGCCGGCAAGGGCGAGCCGCCGAACGGCGCGATCATGATTCGCCAGAGCTTCAAGCCGCTCTTTGAGGCGCCCGCCATCATCGCCGAGCCGCAAGAGGCGCTTGGCGTGCATTTCTTCACCGCCAATACGATCGACCGCATCAGCGGCAAGGCCGACTGGTTTGGCATGACCCTTGACGACGATCTTACCAGGGAGGCGAAGAAGCGGCTCGGCATCACCAGCGAGGCGCAGGCACAATCGCTCGATGCCGCCGGACAGGCGCTTGGCCGTATCAGCATTCCCGACGAGGTGCGCCACCGCATCGAGGACCTGCTGACACCGGGTTCGTCGCTGACGATTTCCGATACCGGCGTCGGCCCGGAAACCGGCAACGAGACCGATTTCATCACCATCACCAATGGCGGCGCGCTCGGTAAAAGAGGCTAGACCAGTTCGACATCGATGACGCCGGGCGCCGTTCTCAATGCGGCGGCGATTTCCGGCGTGATGCGGTATTTTTCCGGCAGCGCCACCTCGACCTCGCGCATGCCCTCCTCCTTGATGACGATGAAGGAGACGAGGCCATCGCCCTTGGTGTTGAGATGGGCCGCAACCGCTTTCAGCGGCCCGGAATCGCGGACATAGACGCGTAGCGCCTTCTGCATCTGCAGCGACTTTTCTTCCAGCGACTGCGCCGTCTGCAGACGCAGGCTGATGCCTTCCGGGCGCTCGTCCGCCTGGGCGGTGATGACGAAGGATTTGCCGACTTCAAGCACGTCGCGATATTGATTGAGCGTTTCCGAGAAGAGCACGGCTTCGAACTGGCCTGACGCATCCGAGAAGACGAAGATGCCCATTTTATTGCCGGTGCGCGTCTTGCGTTCCTGCTTCGAGATCACCGTGCCGGCGAGGCGACCGTTACTCGCCCCCTGCTTCACCGCAGCGGAAAAATCGGCGAAGTTCTGCACGCGCATCTTGTCGAGCACGCTCTTGTAGGTATCGAGCGGATGGGCGGTCAGATAGAAGCCGAGCACCTGAAATTCGCGCAGCAGGCGCTCCGAGGCAAGCCACGGCGTATAAGGCGGCAATGCGATCTTCTCAGGCCCGGACGCAGCGCTTCCGAACATGTCGTGCTGACCGCTGCGCTTGTTTTCCTGCGCCACTTGCGCATAACCCATGATCCGATCGATCCCGCCGATCAGCTGCGCGCGGTCGAGCTCGAAACAATCGAAGGCGCCGGCGGAAATCAGGCTTTCCAAAACGCGACGGTTGATCTGCTTCGGATCGATGCGCAGGCAGAAATCCTCGATGCTGGCAAATGGCTGATCGCCGCGCACCTCGACAATGTGCTGCACGGCGGATTCGCCGACGCCCTTGATGGCGGCCAGTGCATAATAGATGCGGTTTTCGCCGGTCTCGAAATGGCGGAAGGAGGTCTGGACCGAGGGCGCGATGACCTCGATGCCCAGGCGCTTGGCATCCTGACGAAAGTCGTTGACCTTGTCAGTGTTGGCCATATCCAGCGTCATCGACGCCGCCAGGAACTCCACCGGATAATGCGCCTTCATATAGGCGGTCTGATAGGAGACGATGGCGTAGGCGGCGGCGTGGGACTTGTTGAAGCCGTAATTGGCGAACTTGGCCAAGAGATCGAAGATGACGTCCGCCTGCCCCTTCGACACCTCGTTCTTGACGGCGCCATCGACGAAACGCTCACGCTGCTGGTCCATCTCCGCCTTGATCTTCTTACCCATGGCGCGGCGCAGAAGATCGGCCTCGCCGAGCGAATAGCCCGACAGCACCTGGGCGACCTGCATCACCTGTTCCTGGTAGACGATGACGCCCTGCGTCTCCTTCAGAAGGTAGTCGATCTTCGGATGGATCGATTCGATCTCTTCCTCACCGTGCTTGCGGGCATTGTAGACCGGGATATTCTCCATCGGGCCGGGGCGATAGAGCGCCACCAGCGCGATAATGTCCTCGATGCAGTCCGGGCGCATGCCGATGAGAGCCTTGCGCATGCCCGCACTTTCCACCTGGAACACGCCGACCGTTTCGCCACGCGAGAGCATATCGTAGGTCGGCTTATCCTCGAGTGGGATGCTGGCAAGATCGATCGCGATGCCGCGCTTGGCGACGAAATCGACGGCTGTCTTCAGGACCGTCAGCGTCTTCAAGCCGAGGAAGTCGAACTTCACCAGGCCGGCCTGCTCGACCCATTTCATATTGAACTGGGTGACCGGCATGTCGGAGCGCGGATCGCGATACATCGGCACTAGCTTGGAGAGCGGCCGGTCGCCGATGACGATGCCGGCGGCATGTGTCGAGGCGTGACGGTAAAGTCCTTCGATCTTCTGGGCGATATCGAGCAGGCGGGCGACGACCGGTTCCTTGTCAGCCTCCTCCTGCAGGCGCGGCTCTTCCTCGATCGCCTTGCTGAGCGGTGTCGGATTGGCAGGATTGTTCGGCACCAGTTTGCAGATCTTGTCGACCTGGCCGTAGGGCATCTCCAGCACGCGGCCGACGTCGCGAAGGGCGGCGCGCGCCTGCAGCGAACCGAAGGTGATGATCTGCGCCACCTGCTCGCGGCCATACTTGGCCTGCACGTAGCGGATCACCTCTTCGCGCCGATCCTGGCAGAAGTCGATATCGAAGTCCGGCATCGAGACGCGTGATGGATTGAGGAAGCGCTCGAACAGCAGCGAGAAGCGCAGTGGATCGACGTCGGTGATCGTCAGCGCATAGGCGACCAGCGAGCCTGCGCCCGAACCACGGCCCGGCCCGACGGGAATATCATGCCGCTTGGCCCATTTGATGAAGTCGGCAACGATCAGGAAGTAGCCGGGGAATTTCATACCCTCGATAACGCCGAGCTCGAATTCCAGCCGCTCCCGATAGTCCTTTTCCACATAGCCCGGCGCCATGCCGAGCGAAGCGAGACGCTGATCAAGACCCTCGACCGCCTGAGCGCGCAACTCCGCCGATTCGGCGCGATCAGCCTCTTCCTCATCATCGGCGGCGCCGGTGAAGCGTGGCAGGATCGGCTTGCGCGTTTGCAGAACGAAGGAGCAGCGCCGAGCAATCTCGACGGTATTCTCCAGCGCCTCTGGCAGATTGGAGAACAGCTTCGCCATATCGGCACGGCTCTTCAGATAGTGATCAGGCGTCAGGCGGAAACGCGTATCGTCCGAGACGATGGCATTGTGAGCGACCGCCATAAGGGCGTCGTGGGCATCGTAATCGTCGCGGGTGGGGAAAAAAGCCTCGTTGGTGGCAACCAGCGGAAGCGCATGCTCATAGGCGAGTGCGAGCATCTTTTGTTCGTGACGGCGATCATAGGTGCCGTGGCGCTGCAGTTCGACATACAGCCTGTCGCCGAACAGCCGCTTCAGCGTCAGCAGCCGGGATAGCGCCTGTGGCGCATGCCCCTCTTTCAGCGCTATATCGACCGGCCCGCCGAGCGAGCCGGTAAGCGCGATCATGCCCTCGGTGCCGATCTCCTCCAGCCACGAGGCGGTGATGTGAACGGCATGATTGCCCTCGCCGCCGAGGTAGGCACGGCTGATCAGATCGACAAGACGCTCATAGCCCCGCTCCGTGGCGGCGAGCAGGACGATGGAGGGCAGCTTGGCAAGGGCCTGTTGCGGCCCGCGCTTTTCGCCTTCGCCGCCATCCTCCATGTCGATCGATACCTGGCAGCCGATGATCGGCTGCAGCCCCTCCTCCATCGCCTTCTGGGAGAACTCCAGGGCGACGAAGAGATTGTTGGTATCGGTGATGGCAATAGCCGGCTGATTGTCGCCGGTGGCCTTGGCCAGTATCTTCTTGAGCGGCAGCGCGCCCTCAAGCAGGGAATAGGCGGAATGAACCCGGAGATGCACGAATTCCGGCGCCTCGCCAACTGGCGCAATCGCTGCACCGCTGCCACCCTTATCCGCCATCTCATACCCTTCCGCATGCCTGAATGAATCACCACCATTCTCGGCATTGCGGACGACAAAGTCCATGAGTTGCTCCCATCAAACTCGGGGGCAACGTGCTCGTATGGGAATAAAATTCACATCGCCATCATGATGAGGGAAAAGCTGGCGACGAACATCACGATGGAGGTGAATGCTGCAACGTCTCGAATGATATCGGTCATTTACGCGCTCCTTACTCGTTATGTTTCTTTTTTGTTCTATTTTTGTTCGGGAGTCAATAGATGCATCAATAAATTTCATCGTCCGATATTTCGTCTTGCCGATGGACGCTCGATCAACCCGAGGCTATGCAGGAACAAAGGGGAGATCATCATGAAATCACTGACTTATGCCGCCTTCACCCTGCTTTCGGTCGCGACCACGGCGCATGCCGGGGACGCCATTGCGCCCGACCGTATCATCGACGCGGCGATCGGCGACTGGAACAAGGACGGCAAGCCGGATCTCGCTCTGCTGGTCGCATCGGCTCCCGACGATCAAGCCGATAATCCGATCGGCATCTACATCTATCTGCGCGGTGGCGAACATGCGCTGCTGAATCTGGCAGTCAGCGCGCCGAACAAGATATGGGGCAGCGTGGGGCCTGACGGCATGGTCGGCCAGGAACCGTCGATCGCGGCGCTGCCGAACGGATCCATCACCGTCACATCGCAAAATGACAGCGTCGGACGCGACCGGTGGGAGCAGACGCTGACACTCGCCTACCGCAACAACAGCTTCGTCGTTGCCGGCTATACCTATGTGTCCCGCGATACGCTCGAACCCGATTCCGGCTACAACTGCGACTACAATGTCCTGACCGGCAAGGCGACAAAGAACGGCAAGGATATCAAGGCAGACGCCAAAACGGTCAAAATCGAGGACTGGCAGGACGACTTCGGCCAGAAAATCTGCGGAGACGGACAATAGCAAACACAGCGTTTGTTCACTATATGTTCTTTACGCGCTGCACATTCCATGGCATTGTGGTCACTTACCATCATTGGAGAGGGCCATGCTGGATCTTGCCGAGCTGAACGATTTCATTGTCATCGCCAAGGCCGAGACCTATGTCGGAGATGGCGAGAGACTGCCGTCCTGCCGAAGCGGCTCGCATGACATCGGCTATGCCAATGGCCGCTGGCGCTATCTCGACAGCTATTTCGGTGGCACGGATTTCGCCGGGCAGGAGCTGGTCTGGCATGACGACGAGCCGGTCTGGGCGATGAACTATTTCGGCCGCATCGTCGAGCCCGACCTGATCGACGGGCGAAGCGCCGGCATGGTCATCAAATCAGCGCTGCTGCGGCTCTATCTCGATGAAAAACGCTTTCTCGGCGGCTTCGAATTCGAACACGCCTTCGGCCGTTACGTCGATCGCAGCACCGGCGGCTGCGACCATTTTATCGGTCACGAGGTCATCATGGTGAAGGAGCGCAAGGCCTACGAGCTGGATTATCGCGGCGGGCTGATCGTTCCGTAACGGGCGATCAGACCTCGACCACCTTGCCTTCGCTCAATGTGACGCGGCGGTCCATGCGGACTGCGAGTTCGTGATTATGCGTGGCGATCAATGCCGCCAGACCCGACTGCCGCACCAGCGCTTCAAGGGCATCGAAGACATAATGTGCCGTTGCGGGATCGAGATTGCCTGTCGGTTCATCGGCCAGCAGTACCAGAGGCGCATTGGCGACGGCGCGCGCAATGGCGACGCGTTGCTGTTCGCCGCCGGACAATTCGGCCGGTCGATGATCGCCGCGGTGGCCGATGCGCATGTAATCGAGAAGCTGGGCGGCGCGCTCACTTGCCTCCTTGCGGGAGAGGCCGGAGATCAGTTGCGGCATCATGATGTTTTCAAGCGCCGAAAATTCCGGCAGCAGATGGTGGAACTGATAGACGAAGCCGATTTCGCTGCGACGGACAGCCGTGCGCTTGTCGTCGGACAGGCCTTCACATGCCTGACCATTGATCAGCACTTCGCCGCTATCGGGATGCTCGAGCAGGCCGGCCACATGCAGGAGCGTCGACTTGCCGGTACCGGAGGGCGCAACCAGCGCGACGATCTCGCCGCTGCGCAGGGCGAAATCGGCTCCCTTCAGGATCGATAGCTGGGTATCGCCTTGCCCGTAATGACGCTCCACGCCCGAAAGCTGGAGAACGACGTTGCCTTTCATCAAATGCGAATTCCTTATTCGTAGCGCAGCGCCTGCACCGGATCGAGCCGCGAGGCACGCCAGGCCGGAAAGATCGTGGCAAGGAAAGACAGCGTCAGTGCCATCACAACAACGGAGACGGTCTCGCTCATATTCATCTGGGCCGGCAGCTTGCTGAGGAAGTAGACCTCCGGATTGAAGATCACCGTGCCCGAAATCCAGGAGAAGAACTGCCGGATGGATTCGATATTCAGGCAGACCAGGACACCGAGCAGAACGCCGGCGAATGTGCCGACCACGCCGATGGCAGCACCTGTCATGAAGAAGATGCGCATGATCGCCCCGGACGTCGCGCCCATGGTGCGCAGGATGGCGATATCGCTGCCCTTGTCCTTCACCAGCATGATCAGACCGGAAATGATATTTAGCGCAGCCACGAGGACGATCAGCGTCAGGATCATGAACATGGTGTTGCGCTCGACCTGCAGTGCCGAGAAGAAAGTCTCGTTGACCTGCCGCCAGTCGGTCAGGAACACTTGCCGACCCGCGGCAGCCTCGATCTTCGGCCTCAACTCATCGACATCATCGGGATTGCTGACGAAGAGTTCTATCTTCTCGACGATGCCTTCGGCGTTGAAAAAGAGCTGTGATTCCTCCAGCGGCATGAAGACGACGGAGGAATCATATTCGGACATGCCGACCTCGAAGAGGCCGGAGATCGTATAAGCCTTGACGCGCGGATTGACGCCGAAGGGCGTCACATCGCCATCGGGCGCCGTCAGCGTGATCTGGTCGCCGACCGTCAGGCCCAGCTGCCGCGCAAGGCGTGTACCCACCAGCACGCCCTGCCCCGAGGCAAAGCCGACTATGTCGCCGGAGACGATATGATCGGAAACGGTTTTGAGCTTGGTCATATCCTCGGCGCGGATGCCGCGCACCAGCGCGCCGGTGCCGGAGCCGCCCCGCCCGGACGCAAGCGTTTCACCTTCCACCAGCGGCAAGGCCATGGTGACACCGGGAACAGCGGCAAACTTCTTAGCCAGCTCAGCATAGTCGTTCAACGGCGAATCGATCGGCTGCACGACGACATGGCCGTTGAAGCCAAGAATCTGCTTGAAGAGTTCGGCGCGGAAGCCGTTCATGACCGCCATGACGATGATCAGCGCGGCGACGCCCAGCATGATGCCGACCAGCGAGAAGCCGGCAATGACCGAAATCGATGCTTCCTTGCGCCGGGAGCGAAGATAGCGCCACGCGACAAGTCGCTCGAATCCGGAAAACGGACGGGATGACGGGCTGGCCTTGGGCGAATTTCCCTGCTGTTCCACTGCCACGTTCACCGCCATTCGCCTTCCATCCTGTCTTTTGTCTATCAGCCGGCCAGCCGCTTGATTGCCGCTTCGACTGTCATCGTCTCGCGAGCACCGGTCTTACGGTCCTTCACTTCCACCTCGCCGCCCGCGATCGAACGCGGCCCGACGATGATCTGCACGGGCAGGCCGATCAGATCCGCCGTCGCGAACTTCGTTCCGGCACGATCGTCGCGATCGTCAAGCAGGACATCCTTGCCGGCCTTCGACAGGGCGGCGTAGACCGTTTCGCAAGCATCGTCACAGGCTTGGTCGCCGGACTTCATGTTGATCACCACGACGTCAAAAGGCGCAACCGAAGCAGGCCAGATGATTCCGTTCTCGTCATGCGATGCTTCGATGATGGCGGGAACAAGGCGTGTCGGGCCGATACCGTAAGATCCCATGTGTACAGCATGTTCCTTGCCGTCGGGACCCTGAACTTTCGCACCCATCGGTTCGGAATATTTCGTGCCGAAGTAGAAGATGTGGCCGACCTCGATGCCGCGCGCCGAGAGGCGCTCGCCTTCGGGGATGGCGTTGAAGGCGGCTTCATCATGCATTTCCGAGGTGGCGGCATAGACCGAAGTCCACTTGTCGAAGATGCCTTTCAGGCCAGCAGCGTCATCAAAATTCGTGTCTTCGCCGGGGATATCGAAATTGACGAAATCCTTATGGCAGAAAACTTCGGATTCGCCGGTATCTGCGAGGATGATGAATTCGTGGCTGAGCTCGCCGCCGATGGGGCCGGTGTCGGCGCGCATGGGGATTGCCCGAAGACCAAGGCGGTCGAAGGTGCGCAGATATGCCGTGAACATCTTGTTGTAGGCAATCACGGCGCCTTCCTGCGTCAGATCGAAGGAATAGGCATCTTTCATCATGAACTCACGCGAGCGCATGGTGCCGAAACGCGGACGGATCTCGTCACGGAATTTCAGCTGTATATGATAGAGATTGAGCGGCAGGTCCTTGTAGGACTTGACGTAGGACCGGAAGATGTCGGTGATCATCTCCTCGTTGGTCGGGCCGTAAAGCATGGGCCGGTCCTGCCGGTCCTTGATGCGCAGCATTTCCTTGCCGTAGGCGTCGTAGCGGCCGCTCTCCTGCCAGAGCTCGGCCGTCTGCAGCGTGGGCATCAAAAGCTCGATGGCGCCGGAACGATTCTGCTCCTCGCGGATGATCTTGTTGACCTTGTCGAGCACGCGCTTGCCCAGCGGCAGCCAGGAATAGATACCCTGTGACTGCTGGCGGATCATGCCGGTGCGTAGCATGAGCCGATGGGAAACAATTTCAGCCTCTTTAGGATTTTCCTTCAGAATGGGCATGAAGTAACGAGACAGACGCATGACGCTTGTTCCAGAGGTTTGACGATTCGCCTCTGGCGGAATCGTTAGCAAATTGTGTACTGGAGGCAGTTCATAACTGCTTCGGCGCAGGAAGGAAACCCGCATTCGACGCGTAGGGAATGCGAGAAATGCCCACGAATGCGGGCGATGTGATATATTTCCGCGATTTCGAAAAATCGCACGTTTGTAAGGATTTAAGACGAAATTTCATCAACAGAAAAATTCTGCGCGACTGTAGCAAAAAAGCAAAAAAATAGATGACAAAGCTCAATCTTTGAGCTAATTTTAGCTCACAAAAGAGGCAGGAAGGTTAAATTCTTGCCGTTTCGCGGTCAAGTCTTGGGAGGATCAGATCTTAGGCGCGCTCGCTCGCTGCCCCGGTAACGGATAAGGATCACGCGATACTTTAAAACAAGGCTTATGGCCTTGTTTTTTTTTGCTTTTCGCCTTGGCTAGCTGTCTGCCAACTGGCTCGACAGACGCATCAAAAGGCTTCTTAACCAGCGCATTGCGGTCGTCGTTCATAGATTCTTTGCTTCACAAAGATGACAGGCGTGTGACAAATTGAAAGCGATCGCGAGGCGATTGGTGTCCAGGCGATTCCAACCACAATTTCCGATAGGTTATTTGTCGTAGTTCGGAACGAACCGCGGAATGGAGTCGACGCTCAGTCCGAAATAGTGCGAGGCGACATACCAGGCACCATAGATGAGAGCCGATACCAGCGTCGTGAAGAACACCACTCTCCAGGCACGGAATTTCGTCGGTGCGCTTTCGACAGTACCGAAGACCACATGCTTGTCCTCGGCCTGGGTGCGCAAGCCGAATGGAAGGACCGCAAAAAGCGTGATCCACCAGATGACGAAATACACCGCGAGACTCGCTATAATCTGCTGGACCATTCCGCTCCCTTAAGACGAGCCTGCTCGCCTCTTCCTCTTCCAAGTTGCTTATAGGGGCAAAGCTGTCGCGTTTCAAAGCGTCGTCCAGCGCTTTAATGTCACACTTGCTCGAGCTCGATCAGCGTGCCGAAGAAATCCTTCGGATGCAGGAAGAGCACCTGCTTGCCATGCGCGCCGATCTTCGGCTCGCCATCTCCAAGCACGCGAGCGCCTGCGGCGACCAGCTGGTCGCGTGCTGCAAGGATATCTGCAACTTCGTAACAGATATGATGCATGCCGCCGTCGGGGTTCTTCGCGAGGAAAGCGGCGACCGGCGAGGTCTCGCCCAGCGGCTCGAGCAGTTCGACCTTGCTGTTTGGCAGCTCGACGAAGACGACCGTGACGCCATGTTCCGGCAATGCCTGCGGCGCAGACACCTTAGCGCCGAGTGTTTCGCGATAGGTCGCCGAAGCGGCGGCTATATCCGGAACGGCAAGCGCGATGTGATTGATGCGTCCAAGCACGGATCTCTCCTCCCCGATCGGATCACGGGCCTCAGCCGGCAGTGCGCGTGACGAACACCGTCACAAAAGGCTTCTTTCCCCATCCGTGATTGGCGGCGGAGCGCACGGCGCGACGAGCAGCCTCCTGCAGCATGGCCAGATCCTTGCGGCGCGCGCGCGGAATGCTCTCGATGGCGCTGACAAGGGCATCGAAGAGCGTGTCCTCCATCTCCTCGCCTTCGTCGTCATAGGCCGGCAGGCCGATGGACACGATATCCGGATCGCCGGCGATGTCGTAACGGGCATCGAGCACGAGATTGACGGCGACATGGCCGACATAGGACAGCTTCTTGCGTTCGCCGATGCCCATCTCGTCGAAATCGCCAATCAGTATGCCGTCCTTGAAGATACGTCCATGCGGCGCCTCGCCGATCACCTCGACCGGTCCCGGCGCGAGGCGCAATATGTCGCCATTGCGAACCTTCGGCACGGTGGCGATACCGGACTGTTCGGCCAGTTCTTTATGCGCGCTCAAATGCGTCGGCTCGCCATGCACAGGCACAACGACCTTCGGCCGCGTCCACTCATACATCTTCTGCAGCTCATTGCGCCGGGGATGGCCGGACACGTGCACGAGCGCTTCGGCATCCGTCACGACATGCACGCCCTGTTCGATCAGGCCGTTCTTGATGTCCTGGATGGCCTTCTCGTTGCCCGGGATGGCGCGCGAGGAAAAGACGACGATATCACCTGATGCCAGCGCGACGTGGCGCATTTCGTCCCTTGCCAGCTTGGCAAGAGCGGCGCGCGGCTCACCCTGGCTGCCGGTCAGGATGACTACGACCTTGTCGCGCGGGATATAGCCATACTCATCCTCGGCAATGAACGGCTTGATGCCGTCCATGAGACCGACATCGCGGGCGACGTCGACGACACGCTTCAGCGAACTGCCCAACAACAGCACTTCGCGACCCGCGGCCTCGGCAGCCTCGGCAACAGTGCGGATGCGGCCGACATTCGAGGAGAAGGTGGTGATCGCTACCCGGCCTTCGGCATTCTCGATGATCTTGCGCAGGCTTTCGGAAACGTCCTTTTCCGAGGGCGAGACGCCATCCCGCAGGGCATTGGTGGAATCGCACATCAGTGCCAGGACGCCTTCGTCACCCAGCTGCCGGAAGCGGGTCTCGTCGGTGAGCGGCCCGAGCGAAGGCTCGTGGTCGATCTTCCAATCGCCGGTATGAATGACGTTGCCGAGCGGCGTGCGGATCATCAACGACATCGGTTCGGGAATGGAGTGATTGACGGCGACGCCCTCGATGCTGAAGGGGCCGACATTGATGCGGTCACCAGCCTTGAACGGGGTGATCGGGATCTGACCCATCGTCTTTTCATAGTCGCGCTTGGCTTCCAGAAGGCCGGCGGTAAAGCCCGAAGCGTAGACGGGGACGTTGAGACCCGGCCAGAGATCGCTCAGCGCGCCGTAGTGATCCTCATGCGCGTGGGTAATGATGATGCCCTTGAGGTTCTTGCGCTCCTTGGCGAGAAAGCGGATGTCCGGCAACACCAGATCCACGCCCGGCAGATCCGGTCCCGGAAACGTAACGCCGCAATCGACCATGATCCACTGGCGATGCTCCGGCGTTCCATAGCCATACAGAGCGAGATTCATACCGATCTCGCCGACGCCGCCGAGTGGCAGAAACACCAGTTCGTCTTGTTTCGCCATTTCGTTCCCAACCATTACCTAAAGAAAACATCGCCCGCCGCGATCGGCATAGTCCTGCCGTCTTCGGTCTCGAGCATCAACAAGCCATTATCATCGATTCCGACGAAATGGCCTAAAATCGACTTGTCCGGCAAGTTCACCGTGATCTTTTCACCGACGCCACAGGCCGCTTCGCGCCAGCGCGCCGTGACCTCCCGAATGCCCTTGCCGCTGTTCCAAACATCAAGGGCTTCGGCCATCGCCGCATAGAGATGGGCAAACAATTCATCAGGCGAGACCATCGAGCCCTGCTGCCGCAGGCAGGTGACCGGATACATCGGATTGTCGGGCATGACGGCGACGTTGATGCCGATACCGATGACAAGCGCATAGCGCCCGTCGGGTAAGGCTTCGCCCTCGAGCAGGATACCGCAGGTCTTCTTGCGGCCGATCAGGATATCGTTCGGCCACTTGATCTCGACCGGTTCGGCGGCCAGCGGCAGCACGCTGCGCACCGCCTGATGCACGGCAATCGCGACCGCGAGCGGCAGGGAGCCGAGACGGTCCATCGGAGCAGGATCGATCAACAGGAGAGATGCATAGAGATTACCGCGCTCGGATACCCAGGGACGGCCGCGGCGACCACGTCCACCGGTCTGACGTTCGGCGGTGACCCAAAGGTTTCCGCGATCGCCCGCACGTGCCCGTTCCAGGCACTCGCTGTTGGTGGAACTTGTCTCTGAAAGGGCATCATGCCGGAAGTCGGCAAGCGACTTCCGGCTATTCATGTCAGACGCCATCAAAACAGCGTCGCGGCAGCCAGATCGGCAGCACCGCCGATAGCGCCGCCGAAGAGGACGTAGCCGACCACGAACAAGCCCGAGAGGCCGAAGACCAGGCGCAGCGAACCAGCCGTGCGGGTGAATTCGTCCTTGGCTTCGTCAAACCACATGACCTTGATGACGCGCAGATAGTAGTAGGCGCCGACGACCGAAGAGAGAACGCCGATGACGGCAAGCGCATAGAGATGCGCCTGGATAGCTGCGACGAAAACGAAGTACTTTCCGAAGAAGCCGGCCAGCGGCGGAATGCCGGCCAGCGAGAACATCAATGCTGTCAGCACGACGGCCATGAAGGGGTTGGTGGTCGAAAGGCCGGCGAGATCATCGACATTCTCAACCTGACGGCCGTCCTTGCGGCGCATCGCCATGATGATGGCAAAGGTACCGAGGGTCATGACCATGTAGATGACCATGTAAAGCATGACGCCGGATACGCCGGTCTTGGTGCCGGCGGCAAGGCCGACCAGCGCATAGCCCATGTGACCGATCGAGGAATAGGCCATCAGTCGCTTGAAGTTGCGCTGACCGATCGCGGCGAAGGAGCCGAGCACCATCGAGGCGATCGAGATGAAGACAATGATCTGCTGCCAGTCGGCAAGCACCGGATGGAAGGCGGTAATGACGATGCGGGTCAGGATCGCCATGGCCGCGACCTTCGGCGCAGCAGCGAAGAAGGCGGTGACCGGCGTCGGCGCGCCTTCGTAAACATCCGGCGTCCACATATGGAACGGCACGGCGGAGATCTTGAAGGCCAAGCCGGCAAGGACGAAAACCAGACCGAAGACGAGGCCGAGCGAGCGGGTCTCGGCGCTGAGCGCGGTAGCAATGGCATCGAAGGTTGTGTGGCCGGTGAAGCCGTAGACCAGCGACATGCCGTAGAGCAGCATGCCTGAAGAGAGAGCGCCAAGGACGAAGTACTTCAGGCCGGCTTCCGTCGACTTGAGATTGTCGCGGTTGATGGCGGCAACGACGTAGAGCGCCAGCGACTGCAGTTCCAGCGACAGATAAAGCGAGATCAGGTCATGCGCCGAGATCATCAGCAGGATGCCGAGGGTCGCCAGCAGCAGGAGCACCGGGAACTCGAAGCGATCGAGCTGCTGCTCGCGCGCCTGCCCCATGCTCATGAACATGGTGACGATCGAGCCGACCAGCGCGACGATCTTCATGAAGCGGGAGAAGCCATCGGCGAGATAGGCGCCGCCATAAGCCAGGCCCTCGCCCGGAACGAAGATGATCCAGAGACCGGCCACCGCGAGCACCGCGATGGCAAGACCGGTGACCATGGGTCCGGACCGCTCGCCTGAGAAGACGCCGATCATGAGCAACGCAAGCGCACCGACCGCGAGGATGAGCTCCGGAATGGAAAGATGCAGGCTTGCAAGAATTGTGTCAGCAGTCATGTCGAATAGGTCCCGTCATCAATTCATCGACAGCGCAACGTTCTGCGCAGCGTGCAGGGCAGCGGTATAGTTGTTTACCAGCAGATCCACCGAAGCGGCCGTGGCGTCGAAGATCGGAGCCGGATAGACGCCGAAGAGGATCGTCAGCGCGATCAGCGGATAAAGGATCAGCTGTTCACGCGGCGACAGATCCAGCAGCTTCTTCAGGTTCTCCTTATCCAGCACGCCGAAAATGACGCGACGGTAAAGCCAGAGCGCATAGGCGGCCGACAGGATCACACCGGTGGCGGCGAACAAGGCAACCCAGGTGTTGACGCGGAAGACGCCGATCAGGGTGAGGAATTCACCGATGAAGCCGGAGGTGCCGGGCAGACCGACATTGGCCATGGTGAAGACCATCATCGCGACGGCATATTTCGGCATGTTGTTGACCAGGCCGCCATAAGCCGCGATTTCGCGGGTATGGGTGCGGTCGTAGATCACGCCGACGCAGAGGAAGAGAGCGCCGGAGACGATGCCGTGCGACAGCATCTGGAAGATCGCGCCCTGGACGCCCTGCTGGTTGGCCGCGAAGATGCCCATGGTGACATAGCCCATGTGGGCAACCGAGGAATAGGCGATCAGCTTCTTGATGTCTTCCTGCATCAGCGCCACCAGCGAGGTGTAGATGATGGCGATGACCGACAGGGCGAAGACGAGCGGCGCAAAAAATTCCGACGCGTTCGGGAACATGCCGAGCGAGAAGCGGATAAGACCATAGCCGCCGAGCTTCAGAAGGATACCGGCCAGGATAACCGAGCCCGCCGTCGGCGCCTGAACGTGTGCGTCGGGCAACCACGTATGGACCGGCCACATCGGCATCTTCACCGCGAAGGAGGCGAAGAAGGCAAGCCATAGCCACGTCTGCAGCTGCGGCGGGAACTTGTAGGCGAGCAGCGACGGGATGTCAGTCGTACCGGCCTGCCAGTACATCGCCATGATGGCGAGCAGCATCAGCACCGAGCCGAGCAGCGTGTAGAGGAAGAACTTGTAGCTGGCGTAGACGCGATCCTTGCCGCCCCAGACGCCGATGATCAGGAACATCGGGATAAGGCCGGCTTCGAAGAAGACGTAGAACAGCACGATATCCAGCGACACGAAAACGCCGACCATCATCGTCTCGAGGACGAGGAAGGCGATCATGTAGTCTTTCAGTCGCTTCTCCACAGAGAGCCAGCTTGCCAGCACGCAGAAGGGCATCAGGAAGGTCGACAGGATGACGAACAGCATCGAGATGCCGTCGACACCCATGTGATAGCTGATGCCGCTGGTCAGCCAATCATGCTTCTCGATCATCTGGAAGCCCGGATTGGCATTGTCGAACCAGATCCAGACGAACAGCGACACGATGAAGGTGAAGACCGTCGTCGCCAGAGAGATGTTCAGGATGTTGCGGCGGCCGTTGGGTCCATCTTCCCGCGTGAACAGCAGGAGAAGGACACCCACCAGCGGCAGGAACGTGACCGTTGAAAGAATAGGCCAATCGGTCATCAGAGGGAACTCCCGAGCATCATCCAGGTAACGAGGGCTGCAATACCGAGCAGCATCGCAAAGGCATAGTGATAGAGATAGCCGGTCTGCAGGCGCACGACGCGGTTGGTGACATCGACGACGCGGGCGGCGACGCCGTTCGGGCCGATGGTGTCGATGACCCCGATGTCGCCCTTCTTCCAGAGGAAGCGGCCGAGCGCCTTGGCGGTGCGAACGAAGAGGAAGTCATAGAGCTCGTCGAAGTACCACTTGTTCAAGAGGAACTCGTAGAGCACGCGCTGTTGCTGCGCGAGCTTGCGCGGCGTCTCCGGCGACCTGATGTACATGTACCAGGCGGTCACGAAACCGAGCACCATTGCGATGAACGGGCTGAGTTCGACCCAATGCGGAGCATGCTCCGCCTCTTCGAGGATCTTGTTGTCAGGCAGCGTGAACAGCGCATGCTTCCAGAATTCCTCGTAGTCAAGACCGACGAAGTAGTCATGGAAATACCAGCCGGCGAAGACGGCGCCGATCGCCAGCAGATAGAGCGGGATCAGCATCACATTCGGCGATTCATGCACATGATGCATGACCTCGTGCGAGGCGCGGGGCTTGCCATAGAAGGTCATGAAGATCAGGCGCCAGGAATAGAAGCTGGTAAACAGCGCGGCGATGACCAGCAGCGTGAAGGCAAAGCCGGAAGCCGGATTGTGCGACGTGTACGACGCCGCGATAATCGCATCCTTGGAGAAGAAGCCGGCAAAGCCGATCGGCGAGAACGGAATACCGACGCCGGTGATCGCCAGCGTGCCGATGATCATCATCCAGTAGGTCTTCTTGATGTGCGAGCGAAGGCCGCCCATGTGACGCATGTCCTGCTCGCCGTCGACGGCATGGATGACCGAACCGGCACAGAGGAAGAGCAGAGCCTTGAAGAAGGCATGCGTGAACAGATGGAAGATGGCAGCGCCGTAAGCGCCGACGCCGAGGGCGACGAACATGTAGCCGAGCTGCGAACAGGTCGAATAGGCGATGACGCGCTTGATATCGTTCTGCACGAGGCCGACCGTTGCCGCGAAGAAGGCCGTGATCGCGCCGATGATGGTGACGAAGGTCAGCGCATCGGGCGAGAGTTCGAAGATCGGCGACATGCGGGCGACGAGGAAGACACCGGCGGTAACCATGGTTGCGGCATGTATGAGCGCGGAGACCGGGGTCGGGCCTTCCATGGCGTCCGGCAGCCAGGTGTGCAGCAGGAACTGCGCCGACTTGCCCATCGCGCCCATGAAGAGCAGCAGGCAGACACCGGTCAGCGCATGCGCACGATCAAGCTGCATGCCGAAGAGGTTGAGCACGATGTCGCCCGGCTGGCCACCCTGCCCTGCGGCGAAGCTCTGCGCATTGCCGAAGATGACGTCGAAATTGATCGAGCCGAAGAGGGCGAAGACGCCGGCAATACCGAGCACGAAACCGAAGTCGCCGACACGGTTGACGACGAAGGCCTTAATCGCAGCTGCCGATGCGGACGGCTTCTTGAACCAGAAGCCGATCAGCAGATAGGAAGCCAGACCGACGCCTTCCCAGCCGAAGAACATCTGGGCAAGGTTGTCCGACGTCACCAGCATCAGCATGGCGAAGGTGAAGAGCGAGAGATAGGCGAAGAAGCGCGGACGATGCGGATCGTGATGCATGTATCCGATCGAATAAACGTGAACGAGGGTCGAAACCGTGTTCACGACGATCAGCATCACCGATGTCAGCGTATCGATGCGCAGCGACCAGGACGCGTCGATGCCGCCGGACTGGATCCAGCGCAACACTTCAACCTTGATCGGGCCGTCTGTATGGCCGAGCGCCACCGTGAAGAAGACGACCCACGACAGGATCGCGGCGATAATCATCAGGCCGGTGGTGATATATTCCGAAGCCTTGGCGCCGATGGCGCGGCCGAAAAGGCCGGCGATGATCGCGCCGATCAAAGGAAGAAAGACGATAGCCTTATATAAAAACATAGCTGTATCAGCCCTTCATCATGTTGACGTCTTCAACGGCGATGGAGCCGCGGTTACGGTAGAAGACGACGAGAATTGCAAGACCGATGGCAGCCTCGGCGGCCGCGACGGTCAAAATGAACAGAGCGAAGACCTGGCCGACGATGTCGTTGAGGAACGACGAGAAGGCGACCATGTTGATGTTGACCGCGAGCAATATGAGTTCGACGGACATCAAGATGATGATGACATTCTTACGGTTGAGAAAAATACCGAAGACGCCGAGCACGAAGAGGATGGCGCTGACCGTCAGGTAGTGGGAAAGTCCAATGACCATGTTCTTGTTCCTTTGATCCTCGTGCCCCGCCTCAGACGCCCTGCCCCGGCTTGACCTTGACCACCTCGACGGCGGTCGCGGGCGTGCGGGCGACCTGTTGGGAAATATTCTGGCGCTTGATGTGCGTGCGATGCTTCAGCGTCAACACGATCGCACCGATCATCGCGACCAGAAGCACAAGGCCGGCGATCTCGAAGAAGTAAACGTAGTTGGTGTAGAGCACGTCGCCCAGGGCGGCCGTGTTCGTCCGCTCGGTCACGGCCGGGATCGGCATGGCGACCGTCTTGGCGATCTGAGGCGAGATCACGCTGCCGCCGACAACGACGATGAGCTCGGCGGCAAGGATGACGCCGATCAATGCGCCGATCGGTGCATATTCCAGAATGCCAGCCCTGAGCTCGGAGAAATCGATATCGAGCATCATCACGACGAAGAGGAAGAGAACCGCCACGGCGCCGACATAGACGACCAGCAGGATCATCGCCAGGAATTCAGCCCCCAACAACAGAAAGAGGCCGGCCGCGTTGAAGAAAACCAGGATGAGGAACAGGACCGAATGGACCGGATTCCGCGCCGAGATAACCATGAACGCCGACGCCACCGCGACAAAGGCGAAGATGTAGAAAAAAAGAGCCTGCAGACCCATGTTGGTGCCTTTTTCGTCTTCCCCCGGGCAGCCGGGAGTATCCCTGCCCGATGGAGCTTAGCCTGACATTCGTCCGGCAAAGCCCCGGTCTATATTCAACCGCGACGGCGACAACCTGGCCAGCCGTCGCGGCATATTCAAAACACCGCTTAGCGGTAGGGCGAATCCATCGCGATATTGTGCGCGATTTCGCGTTCCCAGCGGTCGCCGTTTTCCAAAAGCCGCGCCTTGTCGAAGTAGAGCTCTTCGCGGGTCTCGGTAGCGAATTCGAAGTTCGGCCCTTCGACGATGGCGTCGACCGGACATGCTTCCTGGCAAAAGCCGCAATAGATGCACTTCACCATGTCGATGTCATAACGCACCGTGCGGCGGGTGCCGTCGTTGCGGCGCGGCCCGGCCTCGATCGTGATGGCCTGGGCAGGACAGATCGCTTCGCAGAGCTTGCAGGCGATGCAGCGCTCTTCACCGTTCGGATAGCGGCGCAGCGCATGCTCGCCACGGAAGCGCGGGCTGACCGGCCCCTTTTCGAACGGATAATTGATCGTCGCCTTCTGCTTGAAGAAGTAACGCATCGACAAAAAGAATGCGCCGACAAATTCCTTGAGGAACAGCGAGCTGACGGCGTTGGAAATTCCGGCCATCTTCAACCTCCAAATCTGCTTGAAGCGAGGATCGACATGATCATGCCCATCCCGTCACCTTCAGCACGAATGCAACGATAACGACCATGGCGAGCGACAGCGGCAGGAACACCTTCCAGCCGAGGCGCATGAGCTGGTCGTAGCGGTAGCGCGGCACGAAAGCCTTCACCATAGCGAACATGAAGAAGACGAGGCACGACTTCAGCAGGAACCAAATGATGCCCGGAACCCAGTTGAGGATCCAGATATCCACCGGAGGCAGCCAGCCGCCGAGGAAGAGAATAGTCGTCAGCGAACACATGAGAACGACGGCGGCATATTCACCGAGCATGAACATCATGTACGGAGAGGAGCCGTATTCGACCATGAAGCCGGCAACCAGTTCAGATTCCGCTTCCGGAAGGTCGAAGGGCGGACGATTGGTTTCCGCCAGCGCCGAGATGAAGAACACGATGAACATCGGGAACAGCGACAGCCAGTGCCAATCGAGGAACGACGCCGGCAGGCCGAGCTTGGTGCCGAGGCCGGTCTGCTGCGACAGCACGATATCTGTGAGGTTCAGCGAACCGACGCAAAGCAGCACGGTGACGATAACGAGACCGATCGAGACTTCGTAGGACACCATCTGCGCCGCCGAGCGCAGCGCGCCGAGGAACGGATACTTCGAGTTCGAAGCCCAGCCGCCCATGATGATGCCGTACACCTCAAGCGACGAGATCGCCAGAATGTAGAGGATGCCGACGTTGATGTCGGCGACCACCCAATTCTGAGCCACAGGCACGACAGCCCAGGTGGACAGCGCCAGCACCACGGAAACCAGAGGTGCCAGCAGGAACACGGCCTTGTTGGCGCCCGCCGGAATGATCGGCTCCTTGACCATGAACTTCAAAAGATCGGCGAAGGACTGAAACAGGCCGAAGGGACCGACGACGTTCGGGCCACGACGCAACTGAACCGCCGCCCAGATCTTGCGGTCGGCAAGAAGGATATAGGCAATGAAGATCAGCAGGCAGACCAGGAGCAGCAGAGACTGGCCGATCATGATCAGCGCCGGCCAGAGATAGGTCGAAACGAATGAATCCATAGTCCTCTGCCCTTACTCTGCCGCAGCCTGGAAGTTGTTGCGGGCCAATGCCGAGCACTCAGCCATGACAGCCGAGGCGCGTGCTATCGGGTTCGTCAAATAGAAGTCTTTGATCGGCGAAGCAAACGCCGATTTGCCCATCGCAGCGGCTTTTTTCCCGAGTGCGACAATTTGGGCGCTATCGGTTTCGGCAATCTCGTCGACACCAGCGAAATGCGGGAAGGCTGCATAGAGCTTGGCGCGCAATTCCCTCAGCGAATCAAAGGGAAGCTTCTTGCCGAGCACATCGGAAAGAGCGCGGATGACGGCCCAGTCCTCACGAGCGTCGCCCGGGGCGAAACCGGCCCGGTTGCCCATCTGGACGCGGCCTTCGGTGTTGACCCAGGTACCCGACTTTTCGGTGTAGGTCGCAGCCGGAAGGATGACGTCGGCATTCTGAGCGCCCTCGTCGCCATGCGAGCCGATGTAGACGGTGAACTTCGCGCCCTTGCGGGTGAAATCGAGTTCATCGGCACCAAGCAGGAAGAGCACGTCCATCGACGACAGCATCGCAGCAGCATTGACCCCCTTTGCGCCCGGCACGAAGCCGAGATCGAGGCCGCCGACGCGCGACGCTGCCGTGTGCAGCACGGCAAAACCGTTCCAGCCGTCCTTGACGACACCAACGGCCGCGGCAAGCTTGGCCGCGTTTGCCAGCACGGCTGCACCGTCTTCGCGGATCAGCGCGCCCTGGCCGATGATGATCATCGGCTTCTGAGCGTTCTTCAGAACGTCGGCGAAGCTGTGCGAACCGCTGACGATATCGGCCAGCGTCTCCGGGCCGGCGCCGAGATAGTCGTAGGAGTAGCGCAGATCGGCATGTTCGCCGATCACGCCGATCGGGAACTTGCCCCGACGCCAGCGCTTGCGGATGCGCGAGTTCATCACTGCCGCCTCGAAGCGCGGATTGGCGCCGATCATCAGCAGCGCATCGGCGGCTTCGATGCCTTCGATGCTCGGGCTGAAGATATAGGTTGCGCGGCCGAGCGACGGATCAAGCGCCGTCCCGTCCTGGCGACAGTCGAGATTTTCCGATCCGAGCGATTTCAGCAGCTCGGACAGAGCATACATTTCCTCGACGGAAGCGAGATCGCCGGCAATGGCGCCGATCTTTTCGCCGCTGGTCGCTGAAACCGCCGACTTGATGGCAGCGAAGGCATCGCTCCAGCTTGCTGGCTGCAGGCGGCCATCCTGGCGGACGTAAGGCTTGTCGAGGCGCTGCGTCTTCAGGCCGTCCCAGATGAAGCGGGTCTTATCGGAGATCCACTCTTCATTGATCTGCTCGTTGACGCGCGGCAACACGCGCATGACTTCGCGGCCGCGGGTATCGACGCGGATGGCGGAGCCAAGCGCGTCCATGACGTCGATCGATTCGGTCTTGTTCAGTTCCCACGGGCGGGCGGTGAAGGCGAAGGGCTTCGATGTCAGCGCGCCGACCGGGCAAAGGTCGACGACGTTGCCCTGCAGCTCGGAGGTCATCGCCTGCTCGAGATAGGTGGTGATCTCGGCATCTTCGCCACGGCCGATCAGGCCAAGCTCGGAAATGCCGGCAACTTCCGTCGTGAAGCGGACGCAGCGCGTGCAGTGAATGCAGCGGTTCATGACGGTCTTGACGAGCGGGCCGATATACTTGTCCTCGACGGCGCGCTTGTCTTCCTGATAGCGCGAGCTGTCGATGCCGAAGGCCATAGCCTGGTCCTGCAGGTCGCATTCGCCGCCCTGGTCGCAGATCGGGCAATCCAGCGGATGGTTGATCAGCAGGAATTCCATCACGCCTTCGCGGGCCTTCTTGACCATCGGCGTGTTGGTGAAGACTTCGGGAAGCTCGCCGTTCGGGCCGCCGCGAATATCGCGCACGCCCATGGCGCAGGAAGCCTGCGGCTTCGGCGGGCCACCCTTGACCTCGACGAGGCACATGCGGCAATTGCCTGCCACCGACAGTCGTTCATGGAAGCAGAAGCGCGGGACTTCGGCGCCGGCTTCCTCGCACGCCTGGATAAGCGTGTAGTGATCCGGAACTTCGATCTCTTTACCGTCAATCTTCAGTTTAGCCATCGTCCACTCAGTCCTATGTCACGTCTCCAGCCGAACCTGGCCGCAGACAATTTCATAATCGCAACACCAGCTTGCCACCGGCACGGCACGAAACCGCGTGGCACTGGTTTGCTCACAATAAGCCTTGCCCAATCTTGTCCCCGCAAGATCAGCGCGCCGACCGAAACATTGGGGATAGCGCCCGCAACATTTCCACCGCCTTCATTCACCTCCCTGGCTGCGAGAAACAGCCGGGGAAAAATCTTAACTCCGCCCTTTCGGCAGGAGCGCCTTCGCCTGGCTGACCCAGTCGTCGCGCCGGATGCGGCCGTCGAACCCAAGCTCCGCGTCGATCCGCTCGATATCCGCGTCGCTCCAGGCGACGATATCGGCGAAACGCTGGATGCCGCGTCCGTTCAACACCTGCTCCAGTTTCGGACCGATGCCGGAAATCCGCTTCAGGTCGTCAGCCTTCGCCGCGGCCTTGCGGCTGCGCACAGGGCTCGCAACGGGCTTCGCCGCGACCGGCTCTACAACGGCGATCTTGGCTTTCGTCTTGGCTGGCGCAGTTTTCACCGCAGCCGGCTTCGGCTCGACCTTCTTCACGGCTGCCGGCTTTGCAGTGGCAGGCTTTGCAGCGGCGGGTTTGGCGGCGGGCGATGCCTTTGCCGGCTTCGCTTCCCCTGCCCCATCCTTCTTTGCCACCGGCCTTTCCGCGGCGACGGCATCATCCTTTTCGTCCGGCGCGACAGAACGTTTGCTCGCCGCTTCGACAGCGCCCTGCAGCGCACCGAAGAACGCGCCGGCGATCTGCGACGTGAACCCGAACCCTATGGCGGACGCAGCGGCGAACGCCGCTGCCGGATGGGCCATCAGCGGATGGATCGGCATGACCGGCGCGTTCCGCAGCATATCGGCAGCAACGCGAGCAAAATCGGCCGACGCATCGGCCGCCCCGCTGTCCTGCTTGATATCCTTGGTCTTCGCCATGACAATCCTTACTCGGCTGCTTCCAGCACCGCGCCGTGGCTCGTCGCATTGGCCGTATACTGGTCGATGCGCTTTTCGATCTCGGGGCGGAAGTTGCGGATCAGGCCCTGCACCGGCCATGCGGCTGCGTCACCGAGCGCACAGATAGTATGACCTTCGATCTGCTTCGTCACCTGAAACAGCATGTCGATTTCGCGCTTCTGCGCATTGCCGCGCTCCATGCGCTCCAGAACACGCCACATCCAGCCCGTTCCTTCGCGGCACGGCGTACACTGGCCGCAGCTTTCATGCTTGAAGAAGGCCGAGATGCGGGCAATCGCCTTGATGATGTCAGTCGACTTATCCATAACGATCGCCGCCGCGGTGCCGAAGGATGACTTGACATCGCGCAGGCCGTCGAAATCCATCGGGCAGTCGATGATGTCAGCCGCCGGAACCACAGGGCACGATGCGCCGCCGGGAATGACGGCCAGCAGATTGTCCCAGCCGCCGCGAATGCCGCCGGCATGCTTGTCGACCAACTCGCGGAAGGTGATGCCCATCGTTTCTTCGACCGTGCACGGGCGATTGACGTGACCGGACAGCATGAACAGCTTCGTGCCGACATTATTCGGACGACCGAAGGACGAGAACCAGCCTGCGCCGCGGCGCAGGATCGTCGGGGCAACGGCAATCGACTCGACATTGTTGACGGTGGTCGGGCAACCGTAGAGACCCATATTGGCCGGGAAAGGCGGCTTCAGGCGCGGCTGACCCTTCTTGCCTTCCAGGCTTTCGAGCAGCGCGGTTTCCTCGCCACAGATGTAGGCGCCGGCACCATGATGAACGAAAACATCAAAATCCCAGCCGAGCTTGTTGTTTTTACCCAGAAGTCCGGCATCGTAGCACTCGTCGATTGCCGCCTGCAGGGCTTCGCGTTCGCGCATGTATTCGCCGCGGACGTAGATGTAGGCAGTGTTTGCGCCCATGGCGAAACCGGCGATGACGCAGCCTTCGATCAGCGTATGCGGATCGTGACGCATGATGTCACGGTCCTTGCAGGTGCCCGGCTCCGACTCGTCGGCATTGACGACGAGATAGTGCGGACGGCCGTCGCTTTCCTTCGGCATGAAGGACCACTTGAGGCCGGTCGGGAAGCCTGCGCCGCCGCGACCGCGAAGGCCGGAAGCCTTCATCTCGTTGATGATCCAGTCACGACCCTTTTCGAGGATCTGCTTGGTGCCGTCCCAATGGCCGCGCGACATCGCGCCCTTCAGGGACTTGTCCTTGTGGCCGTAGATATTGGTAAAGATGCGATCTTGATCTTGTAACATGCTTCACCTCTTACCGCGGCTTCTTGCCGAAGACCTTGATATATTCCGCTTCGCCACCCTTAGCGAGTGCCTTAGCCTGCTTGATCCAGTCGTCGCGTTCGATGCGGCCCTTGAAATTCAGGTAGCCGTCGACCCACTCGCGCTCGGCCTTCTTCCAGCTCGCAACCTGCGCGAAGGTGAAGATGCCGAGCTCATGCAAAACGGACTCGATCTTCGGACCGACGCCAGAAATCAGCTTGAGATCGTCCGGCTGCGCGGGCTTCTCGATGCCGGCGGGACGATCCTTATCCGTGAGAGACGGCTTCTGCGCACCCTCGGCCTTCTCCGTCACGGTAGCAGACGCTGCCGTTGCGGAAAGCGGCTGCGCTTCCGATGCCTTGGCGTTCTTTGCCGCCTCGGCCGGCGCGGTTGCAGGCGTCTTCAGGCTCTGGTTGGTTTCGGCATCCGTGCTCTTCGGGCGCGCCGCTTCAGACGGCGGGATCGAAACAGCGTCAGCCTTGGCCTTGGCTCCCGTTGTCTTCGCCTTCGGCTCTTCTGATGTCAAAGACGTCAGCCCGCCTTCCGGTGCGGAGAAAATGCGGTCGATCTGAGGGCCGGTCTTGACTTCGCTGCCCTTGCCTGCGGCGAACGCATCGATGATCTCCTCGAGACGTGCCGGCGTCAGATCCTCATAGGTATCCTTGCCGATCACCACCATCGGTGCGTTGACGCAGGCGCCCTGACATTCGACCTCTTCCCAGGAGAGCGTGCCGTCGGCATTGCGGTCGAAGGCATGCGCATTGATCTTGCTCTTGCAGATCTTGATCAGCCCCTCGGATCCGCGCAGCATGCAGGGCGTCGTGCCGCAAACCTGAATATGCGCCCGCGTGCCGACCGGATGCAGCTGGAACTGCGTATAGAAGGTGGCGACTTCAAGCGCACGGATATAGGCCATATCCAGCATGTCGGCGATCTTCTCGATCGCCGCCTTGGTGACCCAGCCTTCCTGCTCCTGCGCGCGCATCATCAGCGGGATGATCGCGGACTGCTGGCGTCCCTCGGGGTATTTCTTGATCGTCTTTTCCGCCCACACCGCGTTATCATCGCTGAAGGCGAAAGCGGCAGGCTGGAATTGATCTTCGGCTAGTCGACGAACGGACATCTTTCACGCCTTATCTCAGTTTAAGGACCCACACCGCGTATCCGTCAGAGACGAAAATTCGCAGGCGTAGGCCGACTGGTCTTTCTGCATAAACACAACGAACTTGCCGCCGTTCGGCACAGCGGCCTTGATTTCATAACCACGCGAGACGAGATCGGCCATGGTCGAATCCGCGCCCGACGGGGCCGTATTTCCGCTTTTTGCAGTGTTGCCACCCGTTGCCTTCGAGCCCTGCAGATTGATGCTGGGCAAGCTCTGCGCCGAGCTGGCCTGTTGGGCCGAAGCACTGCAGGCGACAAGAAGCGCGGGGATGACGACCTGCCAGGCTCGCATCAACGATCCACCTCGCCGAAGACGATGTCGAGCGAACCAAGCACTGCGGCGACATCGGCAAGCTGATGACCGCGGCACATGAAATCCATGGCCTGCAGATGCGCATAGCCCGGCGCGCGGATCTTGCAGCGGTAAGGCTTGTTGGAACCGTCGGAGACGAGATAGACACCGAACTCGCCCTTCGGCGCTTCGACGGCTGCGTAAACTTCGCCGGCAGGCACATGGTAGCCTTCGGTATAAAGCTTGAAATGGTGGATCAACGCTTCCATCGAGCGCTTCATCTCACCACGCTTCGGCGGCACGACCTTACCGTCCAGCGACGAGACCGGTCCGGTCTTGGCGTCGCCGAGCAGGCGGTTGACGCACTGCTTCATGATGCGGACGGACTCACGCATTTCGATCATGCGGATCAGATACCGGTCGTAGCAATCGCCGTTCTTGCCGATCGGAATGTCGAATTCCAGATCGGAATAGCACTCATACGGCTGCGCCTTGCGCAGGTCCCATGCGGCACCCGAGCCGCGGACCATGACGCCGGAGAAGCCCCAGGCCCAACAGTCTTCCAGCGAGACTACGCCGATATCGACGTTACGCTGCTTGAAGATGCGGTTGCCGGTCAGAAGGTCATCGATATCGTCGAGCGCCTTCAGGAACGGATCGCACCAATCACCGATATCCTGAACGAGCTTTTCCGGGAGATCCTGGTGAACGCCGCCCGGACGAACATAAGCCGCATGCATGCGCGAGCCCGAGGCACGCTCATAGAAGACCATCAGCTTTTCGCGCTCTTCGAAGCCCCAGAGCGGCGGCGTCAGAGCGCCGACGTCCATGGCCTGCGTAGTGACGTTCAAGAGATGCGACAGGATGCGGCCGATTTCCGAATAGAGCACGCGGATCAGCTGGCCGCGGATCGGGATATCGATGCCGAGCAGCTTCTCGACGGCCAGCGCATAGGCATGTTCCTGGTTCATCGGCGCCACGTAGTCGAGGCGATCGAAGTAAGGAACGGCCTGCAGATAGGTCTTCGATTCGATCAGCTTTTCCGTGCCGCGATGCAGCAAGCCGATATGCGGATCGACGCGTTCCACAATTTCGCCGTCCAGTTCGAGGACAAGACGCAAAACGCCGTGTGCAGCCGGATGCTGTGGGCCGAAATTGATGTTGAAGTTGCGAACGTTATGTTCTGTCATGGCGGCGATGCTCGCGTTGTCCGATATTCAGAGAATGGCAGGTTCGAGCCCGCCACACGCCTCAAATTATGCCTTCGCCTTCTCGTCGCCGGGCAGCACATAGTCCGTGCCTTCCCAGGGAGACAAGAAATCGAAGTTGCGGAATTCCTGCTTCAGTTCCACAGGCTCGTAGACGACGCGCTTGGCGGCGTCGTCATAGCGAACTTCAACGAAACCGGTGGTCGGGAAATCCTTGCGCAGCGGATGGCCTTCGAAACCGTAATCGGTCAGGAGGCGGCGCAGATCCGGATGGCCGGTGAAGAGAACGCCGTACATGTCCCAGGTTTCGCGCTCGAACCAGTCGGCACCGGGATAGATGCCGCAGGCAGAGGGAACAGGCTGGTCCTCGCCGACCGGAACCTTGACGCGGATGCGCAGATTCTTCTTCGGCGACAGCAGATGATAGACGACATCGAAACGCTCGGCGCGCTGCGGCCAGTCGACGCCGCAAATATCCGTCATGTTGACGAAGCCGCACTTGGCGTCGTCGCGCAGGAATGTCAGCAGTGCGATAACGTTTTCGGCCGTCGTCGTCACATTCAGCTCGCCATACTTGATCTCGCTCGACGAGATCAGAGCGCTGCGAACTTCCGTGAGGTAAGCGGCGAGTTCGTTCAGGGCTTCACTCATAATGCCTTGTCCCCTGCCTTACCGTTCGATCGTGCCGGTGCGCCGGATTTTCTTCTGCAGCAGAAGCACGCCGTAAAGCAGCGCCTCCGCAGTGGGAGGACAGCCCGGTATGTAAATGTCGATCGGCACGATGCGGTCGCATCCGCGAACAACCGAATAGGAATAATGATAGTAACCGCCGCCGTTGGCGCAGGAGCCCATCGAGATCACGTAACGCGGCTCAGGCATCTGGTCGTAGACCTTGCGGAGCGCCGGCGCCATCTTGTTGGTCAGCGTGCCGGCGACGATCATGACGTCGGACTGGCGCGGCGAAGCGCGCGGGGCGAAGCCGAAGCGCTCGACGTCGTAACGCGGCATGGAGACCTGCATCATCTCGACTGCACAGCAGGCCAGACCGAAGGTCATCCACATCAGCGAGCCGGTACGAGCCCAATTGATCAACTCATCGGTAGACGTGACCAGAAAACCCTTGTCGGCGAGTTCATTGTTGATCTCGCCGAAGAACGGATCATTGCTGCCGACAGGCCTGCCGGTTGCGGGATCGATAATCCCCTTCGGCTGCGGCGCAACGAGCGTCGTGTTGCTTTGGGCTACTCCCATTCCAGGGCTCCCTTTTTCCATTCATAGATAAAGCCGATGGTCAGCACCGCGAGGAACACCATCATCGACCAGAACCCGAACCAGCCGATCGCACCGAAGGATACGGCCCAGGGGAAGAGGAAGGCGACTTCCAGGTCGAATATGATGAAGAGAATCGATACCAGATAGAAGCGGATATCGAACTTCATGCGGGCGTCATCGAATGCGTTGAAGCCGCATTCATAAGCCGACAGCTTTTCCGAGTCAGGCGCCTTGAAGGCGACGGCAAACGGCGTGATCAACAACGCCAAGCCTATCACCAGGGCAATACCAATGAAAATCGCTATCGGAATATAGGAACTGAGCAGTCCAGTCATCATGTCCATCCCTGCCTGCCATGAGCGCCTGGGGGGCGCCTTTGAGCAAATGCCCAAGCCAGGCGAAAGAGCGTTGCAACAAAGCCGTGGTTAGCGCAGGCAGAGCGCGCGCGCAAGCCTTTTGAATCTGTCGTTTGGAGTACTACCGAGCGGTAGATATCAATATGTTGCGACTGCATCGCGACAAATCCGCGCAAACGCGAAAAGGGTCTTTCGCAATCGCAAAAAATTGATGATTGATTGTAATGGCTTGGAAAGAATGGCGCGAGTGACGGGGCTCGAACCCGCGACCTCCGGCGTGACAGGCCGGCACTCTAACCGACTGAGCTACACCCGCGCATCGTTTGGCCTTTCAGCCGAGCGCCAGACCCGGAACTTACCTTGAAATGGCGCGAGTGACGGGGCTCGAACCCGCGACCTCCGGCGTGACAGGCCGGCACTCTAACCAACTGAGCTACACCCGCATTCATTTCAAGTATTCCGAGCGCTTTCGCACCCATCAAAGCGGCCTCGCCGTTCGATGAGCGGCTAACTACGGGGTTCGTGTTTGGGTGTCAAGCAGGTTTGAATACAAATCGATGACAGAGCGCTAATTGTTTTGGAGAAGCTCGCCGGCAATTTTCCGTCCCGTCGATTTGGCATAGCAGCTTCCCGCCTCACGCATTTCATCAGCGCCTCACATGCACCGCTGCAATCGATCTTCCTTCCTATCGGCGCATGTGGATGACGACGGCCGAACATGCGCAAGGAGCAAAAAAATCAAAAAATCTTCACAAACACTCTTGCGGTTTTTTGCCGTTCCGCATAGATCACGGCCACCGAATGCGGCGGGCGAATGGCTCGCTCCGCTGAAGGGCGATTAGCTCAGTTGGTAGAGCGCCTCGTTTACACCGAGGATGTCGGGAGTTCGAGTCTCTCATCGCCCACCACTTCCAAAAAATCACATTGATTTTCCATCGTTTTATTCCTCGTTTGTCTCATTCGCCGTTTTCGGCTCGAAAAGTGGGA
>NZ_FMAF01000024.1 GCF_900094565.1 Martinezella lusitana | reverse complement strand
TATCCCCTTGCGCACCTGAAATAAGGGCCAAGGGAAACAAGCGACAAATCGCTCACCGATTTGCGCTGGACGCGATAAGCCGCTCAAGCGGCTTACGCTGGTAATACGGGACAAACCCTCCGGGTTTGCTCGGGCGCGATAAACCGCTCAAGCGGTTTACGCTGGACGCGATAAGCCGCTTTGCGGCTTACGCTGGTAACGCGGGGTGGAGCAGCCCGGTAGCTCGTCAGGCTCATAACCTGAAGGCCGCAGGTTCAAATCCTGCCCCCGCAACCAAATCACCCAAATGCATATACTTCAAAGCCGTTTCGGCGTTCAGGGACTTGCCGGAGTGCGCACCCAGCAGGGCGGCCACCTCAAGCAGCGCCCTACCTCCGCCTCCCACATGGGCCACGGCGTCCTCAATAGCTGACATGCCATAGCTCGCAACCCGAGCAGCATGAAGAATGAGCCGCGCTCAAGCAAAGAGCCTGCAGACAATCAACTCAAACCTTCCTAGCAACAATCGGCGATAAACCAATTAATTGACAGATATGAGTGTCACAAGAGCGCGGCGCGGTGCAGAAGGTGCGTAAAGACCTCGGCCAGTTCCTTGTCCATAAACGGCTTCTTCAGAACCGGCCGGTCGCGATAACCATCCCGAATGTCGTCACTGCTGTAGCCGGTTGAGAAGGCGAACGGCACACCATGCGTAGCGAGCGCATCGGCTACGAGGTAAGTCATTTCGCCGTTCAAGTTCATATCCAGCATGGCGACATCGAAATTTTGAGATTCGATCAGGGCGATGGCCTGATTGACCGTGGCGGCGCTGGTCACGGCCGCACATCCCAGGTCTGCCAGCATGTCTTCGATCATGATGAGGATCAGCATTTCATCCTCGACAACGAGCACGCGACGACCGGAAAGCAATTTATCCATCACGAGCACCGTTCGACGCAGGAAAGTTGATCGTGCAGACGATGCCCTCACTCCGGTAGTCGAGATCAACCGTGCCCTCCAGTTCATGAGCCAGGCCGCGCTCGATCACGCGCGAGCCGAACCCTTTCCGTGATGGGTATGTCACCGACGGCCCATCCTTCTCCTGCCAGCGTAAATGAAGCCAGTCGCCTTCCGGCGACGGCTCAATCGTCCACGAGATCAGTACCGATCCGGTCTTGTTGGAAAACGCGCCGTATTTCACGGCATTGGTTGCGAGCTCGTGGAACGCGATACCGAGCGCAAGGGTTACCTTCGGTGAGACGCGGATATTCCGGCCCGTGATGACAAAGTGCTCTGAGCGCCCGTTTCCAATCCCAAACGGCTCCAGAGCCGCGTTGACCAGATCGAGCAGCCCCGCACCCTCCCAACTTTCCCGGGTCAATAGGTCATGAGACCGCGACAGTGCAAAGAGCCGTGGCTCGATGGAATCCCGGATTACATTGACGTCGGACGCATTCCTCAGGGCTTGCCAGACAATCGACTGTACTGTCGCCAGCGTATTTTTGACACGATGGTTCAATTCGTCGATGAGCATGCGAGACTGGGCCTGTTCCCGCTTATGATCGGTAAGGTCGACAAAAGAGGCGAAGTGCTGCACGATAACGCCGCTTTCGTCTCGAACCGGGCTGATAAGGACCGCCGACCAAAACACGCTGCCATCCTTGCGACGATAGGAAATTTCCGAACCGCCGGTCGTGCCCGCGAATGCGGCGTCGATGCGCGCGAGCGAATCGGGATCCGTGCCGCGCGCCATTAGAAAGTTGAAGCTCTGTCCGAGTACCTCTTCCCGAGTATAGCCGGTCAAGTCGAGAAAGGCGTTGTTGGCGAAAATGATGGGATTGTCGGATTCTTTCGCATCCGTAAAAACCATCGCCATTCGTGTCGTTTCAGCGGCGACGACGAAAGGACCGAGCTCTCTCCGGAAGTCGTCGACCTCGGCTTCGGCGATTTTCTGACCATCAGATTTGGCGATTATATCTGGCATCTACCGGCCTCATCCCGTGGTTTGGCGGGCCGCGGCCAGTCGATATTATTGTATACTCTGGGAAGCTTCGCGACCAGCGAACATTTATCCGCGCCGCAAGGGCTTCCTTAGTACCAACGACCCCGGCCGAACCAGCCGCCGCCGCCGATCAGCAGAACGACAATAACGATGATGAGAAGTGTGGTGGTATCCATGTAAGTCTCCTGGGGAGCGCCCGATCATCTCCATCGCGCTTGACTGCACGGTGCGTTGTTCGTGATGGCACTCCAACTAAATTTAACGTTCAGAACCGAATTTGGTTCAATTCGAGGGCATATTTGTTGATATATCGGCGAAATCGGCCGGTCAGGTTCCGCCGCGATCGGTGATATTGCGGCAACACATGTCCGCCGATATGCCATAAAGTCGTGCGAAGCCAAAAATGGCGATGTTCGAAACTTGAGCCACTTTGCGAGCACCTATCGTCCCGGCGGCTTGTCGCTGCATCTGACTTTTTGAGCGTCCAGTTGTCCGTGTTCAAACGACTTGGCAGCGCGGCTGCCTTCGGGATAGGGGTTGCCTTCTGCCGGGTTCTTCTGTTTGCCGGCTTTTGAGCCACGCCCATAGGCGCTGGTATCGCGTTTGTCAGCTTGCTTCGCATCCGTTGCGCTCAACAGCGGCGATTCATCATGCTTTGCCATGGGGCTATCCTTCTCTATTGCGGATGGGCCTTCTCTATTGCTGAGCAGGCGCCGTCGCAGGCGGCATTGAGGCTGCCGATGGCTGTATCGTGGTCCTCTGGGCAGCCGGAATTCTAGATTCCTTCGCGCTCGTGTAGGGCGAGTTTGCATAAGGCCAAAAGTTCCACGCCAGCGCTGCGACAGCAACAACCGCCAATATAGCGATCGGCGGCCCCCAAGAAGAGCGGCGCGCATATGGCGTGGTTCTGAGATCTAGATTTGGTTTATTAGAATTAGTGTTCATGTAAATTTCCTCCATACAGGAAAACTCTTTGCTGGAGCAAAGGTTCCGGTCGCAGAAATATTGGAGAATACTTATGGAGGGCTGGCGGAGATCCCAAATTTCCACCCTCCATACCTGGCCATAGGGCGGGCGAAAGACGGAAGACCTCAGATTTGAGGCCGAACGTCTTGACTGTGCGAAGTGTGTCCAATGGTCGGAATCGGAGTGGGACGGCTCATCGCGGCGGATGATCGTCTGCGGCGCGAGGCTTCGATGATCGCGCGTCTGTCGATCTTGATGGTGATATTTTCCTTGCCACCTCTGTGCTCGATCGCATTCTGGACGATATTGACGATGACGCGCTGTGGCCGCCGGCATCACCCTAGATGGCCAGACGGTCGACACCTGTCTCAGCGACAATTCGTATCCCTGCGTACTGGCGAGAGGCGTCGTGTCGGCGGCGACGATCCGGCAGAATTCCACCAGATCGACGCACGAGACATTCCTGCCGATGACATCCAGACGCCGCAGGTCGAGCAACTGTTCGGCAAGCGTGGCAATATGCGCCGCATCGGAGAGAAGCCGGCTGCGGATTCGGCCTTGCGGTATCGTCTCGACGCGCGCCTGCGGGATGGCCGCGAAATCATTCGCAGCGGCGACCGGTGGCGCGGTCGAAGAGGTGCAGCGCGTTGGCGTCGAAACCGAGCTTCAGCGTCTGCCCTGCGGCAATCGCAGTGCGCGGGGGCAGGCAGGCCATGAGCCGCTGCGAACCGGCTTGCGCGGTCACGATCAGTTCGGGACCCGTCAGCTCCGCGACTTCGCAAATGGCCTCCAGCTTGCCCTGCTCGTCCATACGCATCGTTTCCGGCCGTATGCCGACGACCAGTTCCTGTCCCTGTTTGACCCCGTCCTTCGTCGCAGGCATGGGCAGCGTGATCGAGGTGCCGTCGATGCGCAGGGAACCAGCCTCGGCGGTCGCGTTCAGCAGGTTCATCGGCGGCGCGCCGACGAAGGTCGCGACATAGAGCGTTGCCGGGTGATTGTAGATCTCGTCCGGCGTGCCGAGCTGCTCGATCCGACCATCCCGCATCACGGCGATGCGGGTTGCAAGCGTCATGGCCTCGATCTGGTCGTGGGTCACGTAGACGATAGTGGTCTTCAGTATCTGGTGAAGACGCTTCAGCTCGGTGCGCATCTCCATGCGCAGCTTGGCGTCGAGGTTCGACAGCGGCTCGTCGAACAGGAAGACCTCCGGCTTGCGCACCAGCGCCCGGCCGATCGCCACCCGCTGGCGCTGGCCGCCGGAAAGCTGGCTCGGCTTGCGCTCGAGCAGCGGTTCGATCTGCAGCAGCTTCGCCGCCTCGCGTACCGCCTTGTCGCGTTCGGCCGCCGGCACCTTGCGCATCTCCAGGCCGAAGCCGATGTTGCGATGGACCGAGAGGTTCGGATAGAGCGCATAGGACTGAAACACCATGGCGATGTCGCGATCCTTCGGATGCACCCCGAGCACCGAACGGTTGCCGATGCGGATATCGCCGCTGGTTGCTTCCGCCAGCCCGGCGATGATGTTGAGCAGCGTGGACTTGCCGCAGCCGGACGAGCCGAGCAGCACCAGGAACTCGCCGCTTTCAAGCGAGATGTCGATGCCTTTCAGCGTCTCGACATCGCCATAGCTCTTGCGGATGTTCTGGATTTCAAGCGCGCTCATCGAACGGCCTCCTCGGATGCTTTGGCCGGGCCGTAGCTGCGCGGCAGAGTGGAAATGGCACGGGAAGCGACCGCAGTCCCGGCCGAAATGCAGGCTGCAAGCGGCTCGCCTCGGGCAAGGGCGGCCAGGAAACCCGCGTTGAAGACATCGCCGGCACCGATCGTATCGACGACGGTGACACGCGGCGCGGCGACCGAAACCAAGCTGCCATCGGCCCCGATGGCAATGGCGCCCTCGGGCCCGCGCTTGACAACGACGATGGCTCCATCAGGCATGTGCGAACGAAGCGCACTCGCGGCCTGAACCGGATCGTCCACGCCGGCAAGCGTCGTCGTTTCGACTTCGTTCATCAGCGCGACGCCGCAACGGGAGAGCCAATGCCGCGTCGAATTGCAATTCTTCTCGGTCCAGCCGTCAAGCGGCCAGCCCGTGTCGAGCGCAACCGTGATCCGGTGTTTATCCGCCCAGTCGAACAGCGCTTCGTAGTCGCGTGTCAGGTCGTCGGTGAGGAAGGCGCCACACAGCAGCGCATAGCCGCCGGAAAGTTTCGTCCCGTCGAGCACGGCATGCACGTCGGCCAATGTGAGCCGTGGCAGGTGGCCGCGTGTCGTGAAAAAAGTGCGCTCACCGTCCGGATGGGTGATACCCACGGATAGAGTCGTGCCTTCGGGACGCACCGGCCACTTGCTGCTGCGGGTGCCGAATGCTTCATTGAGCCAGCGTCCAAACTGGTCGCTGCCGACATTGGCAGCGATCTCGTAATCGATGCCGAGGCCCTCCCAGGCGAGTGCGGTATTGCCCGCCTGCCCGCCGACGCGCAGCTCGTCATGGTCGACGATGATCTCCGTGCCGGCCTTGGGCCAAGGCTCGGCCGGCCCGAGGATCAGGTCGATGTTGACGTTGCCGATGACTGCTAGTGGCTTCATTCATTCGCTCCGGGTGATCTTGGTGGAGCGCAGCGGCGCGCCGGCATTCTCGACCCGGGCATCGGCAAACGCGATCATCAGCGCCTGCGCCACAGGCAGCATCTGGAAGATGGCGGCAAGGCCGCTTTCCGGCTTGAAACGGAGCGTGATGCAACCGGGGACCGGTTCTTCCTGCGAACCGTCGAAGATGATCACAGGCGCCCCCGTCTCGACGGCGGAAACAGCCATGGCCGTCACCAGGCCGGCGGTCGCGTCGTTGCCACGGAAAAGCACGACGCCGATCGATGGGCCGAGCATTTCCATCGGCCCATGCCGCAACTGGCCGCCCTCGAGCGAAAAGCAGGGGCGGCGCGACAGCTCGGTGAGGCCAAGTGCAAGCGCCTCGGCAACGCCCTGCAGGCGGCGGCCTGAGGTAACGATGGTGGCGACATCGGCAAGGGCAGCAAGCGCCGGCGAGATATCGAGCGTCTGCGGTGCCTGTAGTACCGCCAGTGCGCTCGCGGGATCCTGCCCAAGCGCGGTGAAGATCGCCAGATGCAGCGCGAAGGTCACGGTGAGGCTGCGCGTTGCCGCAAAGGCAAGCTCGGTGCCGCCGGCGCCCACCAGCGAGGGAGCGGTCCTCGCGAGGAAGGAGCTGCCCTCCAGCGTCAGGCCGAATGTGTCGGCATTGCCGCCCGTCTCGTCGAACCAGCGCAGCACTTCGGCGCTTTCGCCGGACTGCGACGTCACGAAGATCGTCCGGTCCTCGAGCGACAGCGGCTGGCCGAGCTGTTCGGAGAGCGGTAGCGCGATCGCATCGATGCCGGCAGCACGGTAGAGCGTCTCGACGGCGCGGTTGACGGCGTGGGAGCCGCCCATGCCAAGCAGCAGCAGCTTGCCGGTGCGCTTCAGCGAGGCTGCCGCCTTGGCAGCCATCTCGGCAGCGGCCTCGAAGGAGGCAATCGCATCGGCATGTTGGCGGGCCATTTCGCGATCGATCGCGGCAAGCCCGGCGGGGCGTGTTTTCTCTGTGGTCATGTTCATCCCTTGACGCCGCCGCTGGTCAGCCCGGAGATCAGGGCACGTTGCATGACAAGACCGATCAGCACCGGTGGCAGGGCGGCCAGCACGCCGGCAGTCGCGATCAGTCCGTAATCCGAGACACGGCCGCCGGCCAGATCGGCGATGGCGACGGTGAGGGTCTTTGCGCGCTGGTCGGAGGTGAAGAGCAGCGCATAGAAGAATTCATCCCAGGCAAGCAGGAAGGCGAAGAGCGCCGAGGTCGCCATCACAGGCATGGCAAGCGGCAGCGTGATGATCTTCAGCGTCTGGAACAGACCGGCGCCATCGATCATCGCGGCGGCCTCGATCTCCTTCGGAATGGAATCGAAGCCGGATTTCATCAGCCAGGTCGTAAAAGGCGCGAGGATCGTCAGGTAGACAAGTGCCAGACCGAAGACGTTGTTGAGCAGGCCGAGATAGGCAAGACTCATATAGAGCGGCACGGCAAGTGCGACGGGCGGCAGCATGTAGGTGGCGATGACCATCGAGAGCGACCATCCCACGGACGGCGTGCGCGACACGGCCCAGCCAGCTGGGATCGCCAGCGCGATCGCTGCGATCGTCGCCATGCCGGCAACCTCGATGCTGTTGCGCAGCGACGAGGTAAAGGCGGCTCCCTCGCTGTTTTCCAGCGTCGAAAGCAGCACCCAGTAGCGCGAGAAGTCAGCCGTCTGCGGCCACCAGCGCAAGGGCTTGGCGGCAAGATCGGCAGCCGGCGAAATGCTCATGATGAAGAGCCAGGCAATCGGCGCCAGGATGACGACGGCGAGCAGGATGGCGCAGACATAAATGAAGCAGGTGAAGAGCGGGCTCTTGCGTTCCATCAGGTCGCACTCCCCGCGGTTTTGCGGACAAGGGCGGCATAGGCCGCGGCAAGCACCGTCACCAGCAGCGTGACGATGAGGGCAAGCGATGCGCCCGACCCCGCCCGCTGGAAGGAGAAGGCTTCCTGATAGACGAGGATCGATAGCGTACGCGTGCTGTTTGCCGGGCCGCCGCGTGTCATCACCCAGATGATATCGAAGACCTTGAAAGCCTCGATGGTGCGCAGCACCAGCGCCACCATCAATGGCCCGACAAGATAGGGAAGGATGACGAAGCGGAAGCGCTTGAAGGGGCCGGCGCCGTCGACCAGCGAGGCGGCGGTGATATCGCGCGGCACGGCCTGCAGGGCGGCAAGCGCGATGAGCGCCACCAGTGGAAAGTTCTTCCAGCAATCGGCGACGATCAGCGCCGTCAGCGCCGTGCCCGGTTCGCCGAGCCAGGAGCGGTAGGCGTCGATCAGGCCAAGCTGGGTAAGGGCTGCGTTCAGCGCGCCATATTCCGGATTGTAGATCAGCCGCCACAGCGTGGCGTTGACGACGGTCGGCAGTGCCCAGGGCAGGATCATCAGCGCGCGCAGCACGCCTCGGCCCTTGAATTCCTGGTTCAGGAGCAGCGCGGCAAGCACGCCGAGCACCATTTCGGCGGCAACGGATACGATCGCGAACCAGGCCGTGGTGATCAAGGTGCGCTGGAAATTGGAGTTCGCCAGCATCTTCGCATAATTGTCGATGCCGACGAAATTGCCGCCGGTGCCGACAAGCTTTGCATCCGTGAAAGAAAGGCCGACGGTATCGACGAGCGGCCAGCCGATGACGGCGACCATCACCACCAGCAGCGGCAACATCAAAAACCAGGCGCGAGTTGTCATTGAGGTGCCGGACATGACGGGCCCCTTCTTTCATTCTTCATGGAGGATCGAGAGGCGGGCGGCGATAGGCGCCGCCCGGTAAGACTATCAGAGACCGCTGTTCTGGGCAGCAGACTTCAGCGCATCTTCCGGCGAAGACTGGCCGAGCAGCGATTCCTGGATCGCCTGCTGCAGTGCTGTCGACAGTTCCTGATACTTCGGTGTCGTCGGACGCGGATACATGGCCGCAAGCCCGACCTTTGCGGCGGCGATCAGGTCTTCCTGGCCCTTGGTGACAGCCGGATCGCTATAGGACGATGCCCAGATCGGCAGGCTGAGCTTGGCATACTGGTTCTGCGTTGCCTGCGAGGTCATGAAGGTGATGAACTTCCAGGCTTCGTCCGGATGCTTGCTGGCGGTGGTGATGCCGAGGCCCATGGAGCCGTTGACCGCCGAAGCCTCGCTCTTGCCGGCGACGCCCGGTGCCGGCACGACGCCGACCTTGCCAGCAACCTTGCTGTCTTTCGGATCGTTCGCCATGTTGTACATGTAAGTCCAGTTCAGTGCGAAGGCTGCGTCGCCATTTTCGAAGACCTTGCGCACGTCCTCTTCGAGGAATTCCTTGGAATTCGGATTGGTGAGGCCGGATTTGTAGCTGGATACCATGTATTTCAGGGCATCGAGGCCGCCGCCGTTCTGGAAGTCCGGCTTGCCGTCCTTGAGGAAGTCGCCTTTATAGGCGCTGACAAGCGTGGTGTAGTCGCAGATCGCGGCTTCGGCCTGCGACCAGCTCCAGGCGATTGGCGTGGCCAGAAGGCCCTTGTCCTTGATGATCTTGGCCTGTTCGGTCAGCTCGTCCCAGGTCTTCGGTGGCGTCTTAATGCCGGCCTTTTCCAGGATTTCCTTGTTGTAGAACAAGTACTTGGTGTCAAGAATCCAGGGCATGCCGTAATATTTGCTGTCGTATTGGACTGTGGTCCATGCGCCCGGCAGCACGCCCTTCTTCGTATCGTCAGGGATACGCGAGGAAACATCGACCAGAACCTTGTTGGTCGCGTATTCGGCGGGCCAGATGACGTCGAACAGCACGACGTCGTAGCCGCCGCCCGAGCCTTGCGCCAGCACGGTCTTGTCATGCAGGCCCTCATAAGGGACGAATTCGAGATTGACCTTGATGTCCGGATTGGCCTTGGTGAAGGCGTCCGTCATGGCGCGCACATCGGCTTCGCTATAGGCGGCCTGCGCCATAAAGAGGGCGTTCAGGGTCGTTTCGGCAAAGGCGTGCGACGCGAAGGATACGCCGATCAGCGCTGCGCCGAGCAGTGTCTTGTTCAATGATTTCAACATTCCAGCCTCCAGTTTTTTTTGACAGTCACGCGATTTTCCAACGGCGGCTGAAATGTCGCCGTCAGGTGTCGAACGGGCAGCCGACCAGGCTGCCGAACCTCGATCGGAGCGTCTTCGGAGCCTTGAGGCTCCCCTGCGTTCCCTCATGAAACTCTGTGGTTTCTTTTAAGTCAATTGTCTTGACTTATTTGTTCTTCAATATTCTATTGGTGTCAAGAGGCAAATGCACATGAACGATGTTCGCCCGATCAGGGCCACGAGCGGAACGAACCACGAAGGCACCAGTGCCCATAACCGGCGGGTGATCATCGACGCCTTGCGGCTCAATGGTGCCCTCTCCCGCGCCGATCTCGCGCGCGCCACCCGCCTGACGAAACAGACGGTCTCCAACATCATGGAGGAGCTGGAAATCGACGGGTTGGTGATCTCAAGGGAAACGGTGCGCCGCGGCAGGGGGCAACCCTCGACGCCCTATGGGCTCGTGCCGGAAGGCGCCTTTGCAATCGGCCTGCAGATCGATCGTCACATCACCCGCGCCATCGCTGTCGATCTGGTCGGCAATGTGCTGATCGGCAAGGAGGCGAACCTGCCGGTCGGCGGACCGGCCACGGGCACCCCCGTGGTGCTGCAGCTCGTGCAGGAGGTTCGCACCGAGCTCAAGCTGCGTGCCGCACAGGCGGAAAAGCGCCTCGTCGGGCTCGGCGTCGCGATGCCGGGTCCGTTCGGCATCGAACAGGACGGTGACGACAATCCCTGGATGATGGGCGCCTGGCAGCGCTTTCCGCTATTGGAAACGCTTTCCGCCGGCACCGGCCTCAACGTCACCCTGCAGAACGACGCCGCCGCCTGCGCGACCGCCGAGCGCATGGTCGGCGCTGCGCATGGGCTCGATCATGCCGTTTGCCTCTATGTCGGCTACGGTATCGGAGCCGGCCTGATCCTCGGTGGCGATCTTTATAGCGGCGCCCATGGCAATGCCGGCGAAATCGGCATGGCGCTGCTCACGGCCGGCGGCAGGCTGACCCAGCTTGAACACCGCGCATCGCTGGCCTCGCTCTACGAGCATCTGGGCGTCGATCCGATGGCGCCGGACATCTATTCGCTGATCGACAGGCGCGCTGCCGCCGATGATCCGGAGATTCTCGCCTGGATCGAAAAGGCGGCGATCGACCTGCGCTGGAGCGTGCATCTCATCGAGACTATCTTTGATCCGCAGACCGTGATTCTGTGCGGAGGCGCGCCTGCAGCCCTTGCGACGCGGCTGATCGACGCCATGCAGCCGCTGTTGCCCTCCAATGCCGATCGCGCCGACCGGCTGTTGCCGCGCCTGCAGCTCGGCATGACCGACCCCTGGGCCGTGGCGCGCGGCGCGGCCGCCGAGCCGATCGGCCATGCCTTCGATCCGCGCTTCTCGGCGATCCTGAAATCCTGAAGTTTAGAGCGATTGCAGGAAAAGTGTGCAGCGGCTTTCCGTCCGCAACCGCGCAAAAACAAAGACATAGAGCAGTCAAGCGGTTTCGTGAAACCGTTGACTGCTCTATGTGTGGCGCGGGCTCGCGCCGAGGCGCGCAAGCACTTTGTTCGGAATGCCATAGCGCTGGATGACGTCGCGGCTGTTGCGCAGGCCGCAGATCTCGCGATGAATGAACATGGCCCAAACGGCTTGCGCAGCAGCATCGACCAGCCGCTCGTGTTCGACGCCATCCTTGCCCTTGGCCTCGCCCTCCTGCAGCGCGGCGAGTGCTGCCTCCACCTTCATGCCATGGCGGCCGAGCGAGCTGGCGCGCTCCGACATCATCTCATATTCGAGAATCCCGAGGCCGGTCTCGTTCATATTGGATGGATTGAAATTGCGCGGCGGGCGAACCGTCATCTCTGACTCCGCATGCAGGTGACCAATCTTGCCTCGGTTTTACACAATTTCGATCCAATTTCCAAACCGCGACGTCGGTATTTCGATCGAAGGCGTGGAATGCGGAAGTATTGGATTTCGGCCCGCGAAGACGTTTTTCGGGTGGCTGGAACCTTATATTTTGGGTCTCATGTCATGACGACAAGGAGATCGACTGCCGCCTTGCGGCACGATTCGAAGGAAGGATATCGGCATGACCACATCCACGCGAAATGCCGGCAAGCATTATGTCTACAGGATCATGGCTTCGCCCGTCGGCGCGCTGAAGCTTGTTGCCAGCGATGACGGGCTTGCGGCCATTCTATGGGATAATGACCGGCCCAATCGCGTGCAGCTGCCGATCGTCGCCAAGGACGACAGCCATCCCGTCTTGCTGGAGGCCGAGCGACAACTCCGCGAGTATTTCGCCGGCGAACGGCAGGCTTTCGATCTCCCGCTCGATTTTTCGGGAACCGAGTTTCAGCGGAAGGTATGGCGGGCGCTGCTGGCCATTCCCTTCGGCGAGACGCGCACCTACACCCAGATTGCTGCCGAGATCGGGGCGCTGAAAGCGATCCGTGCAGTTGGTGCCGCCAATGGCCGCAACCCGATCTCGATCATCGCGCCATGCCATCGGGTTATCGGATCGGCGGGTGAGCTCAGAGGATTTGCCGGCGGCCTCGAGCGCAAGGCTTATCTGCTGCGGCTGGAGGGGGCCGGGACGAAAGCCTTCGATTTCGCCGCCTGACCGTTGGCGATCATCGTCGGCATAAGATGCAAAGAGCCTGTCTGGTTTCGGCAGGGCGATTGCATATGGGAAGAGATCGTTGCCGGGTAACCCCTTCTCCCCAAAGGGAGAAGGTGCCGACAGGCGGATGAGGGGGATGTCAGGAGCAAGAGTACTGATGGGGTACGGCGATGAGCCCCCTCATCCGACCCTTCGGGCCAGGGATTGCGTCACTGGCATGCTCCATATGCAATCGCCCACCCGGAAGTCCGGATGGGCTGTTTTCATTTTGCGCAATCGCACTCAACTGCCGGCCGTGATGTCACGAACCGGCCGTGTCGTTTCAGCCTTCAAGCCACTTCACCTGTTCCGGCGTCAGCTTGATGTCGAGCGCCGAGAGACTGTCTTCCAGCTCGGCGATCGTGCGCGGGCCGATCAGCGGGATGACCGGGAACGGCTGGGCAATGACATAGGCAAGCGCGATATGGATCGGGTTGCGGCCGAGCTTCTGCGCCAGTTCGATCGCCCTGTCGCGGCGGCCGAAGTTGCGGTCGGAATACCAGACGCGCACCAGTTCCTCATCGTTCCGTTTGTCGCGGCCGGCGCGGTCGGTGAAGAAGCCGCGGCCCTGGCTCGACCAGGCGAAGTTCGGGATCTGCTTGGCGTTCAGCCAAGCCTTCCATTCGTCGTCTGAGGCAGCGACGCATCCGGCCCAGATCGGGTCGAGCATTTCGGCCAGCGAGAAGTTGTTGGAAAGCGCCGCAGGTGCGGTCTTGCCGTTCTTCTCGGCATAGGCGATCGCCTCGTCGAAGCGGGCGCGCGTCCAGTTCGAACCGCCGAAAATGCCGCGAATGCGGCCGGCTTTGACCTCGGCATCCATGGCATCGACGAACTCGCTGACCGGGACGGCCGTGTTGTCGCGATGCATGAAGTAGATGTCGACATAGTCGGTCTTCAGGCGGTTGAGCGACTGGTCGAGTTGCTTGGAGATCATATCCGGGTAGCAAAGCGGCGAATGGGCGCCCTTGCCGATCAAAACAATCTCCTCGCGCGGCACCTTCCGGCTGGTGTGCCAATCGCCGAAGATGCTCTCCGTCTTGCCGCCGCCATAGACATAAGCAGTGTCGAAGGCGTTACCGCCGGCTTCATAGAAGGCGTCGAGCGTCAGCGAGGCGGCCGCGAAATTCGGGAAGAATTCGAAGCCGAGCATGACGGTCGATGCCGGCTTAGTAATGCCGGGGATGTCGCGCTTCGGGATGCTGTTGCCCTTGGTAACGGCTGTGCCGGCGATGTTCTTCGTCCTATGCGTTGCCTTCTCGACTTCGTATTCGAGGCCGACGGAGGCGCGCCACTGATCGAGAACTCGGAGATTGCCGATCGAATCCGCCCAGCCGATGCCGGGATAGGCGAATTCCTTGTGTCCGGCGCGGATGGCATCGCCCGCCGCATCGACCTCGAAGGAATAGAGCCAGCGCTCCTCCTTGACTTCGATGGTCTGGGTCTCCCCGCCTTTGATGAGCTCGATCTTGCCGACGCCGCCCTTATGGCCGGAGGCGAACCAGAAGTCTGCAACTTCGATGCGTCCTTCGGAGCCGATGATCCGCAGCGTGTTGTCCTGGTTTGCCATGATCGAGCAGGAGACTTCGGCAATAATGCTGTTTGGGAATTTCAGCACGGCCGACGCCCATTCGTCGACGCCCGTCTGGCCGAGATGGGCAACGCCCGAGACCTTGTCGGGATCGAGAAACGGCTTGCCATCGGCGGCACCGGCAATCAGACGCGCCATCGACACGGGATAGCCGCCGACATCGAGGATGCCGCCGCCGGCCGTTTCATTGGCAAACAACCGATGTTCCGGCTTGACGGTGCCCATGTTGAAGCCGAAGGACGAGCGGATGATGCGCAGCTCGCCGATCGCGCCGCTCTTCACCAGTTCGATCAGTTTCGCCGTCTGCGGATGGACGCGGTACATGAAAGCTTCGCCGGCGAAGACCCCGGCCTTCTTGGCTTCGTAATAGATTGCTTCTGCATCATAGGCCGAAAGCGCGATCGGCTTTTCGACAAGCACATGCTTGCCGGCGCGGATCGCCTTGATCGCCCATTCGGCATGGCCGGTGTGCGGCGTGGCGATATAGACGGCGTCGATGTCCTTGTCGGCAAGCAGCGCCTCGTATCCGCTAACGATGCGGGCGCCGGGGAAATTGTCGCCGAGACCCGGCTTGTCCGGGTTGCGGCTGGCGATGGCCACCAGCTTGCCGCTGCGGGAATGGGCGATGCCGTCGGCAAAAGTTTGAGCGATCCTGCCGGGGCCGATAATGCCCCAGCGGATGGGTGTATCTGTACTCATGGAACGATCCTTTCCTAAATCTGCATGCTGTCTTGGGAGAAAAGACAGCGCCTACCGCAATCGGTTTCCGGCACCGTCGAAGAGGAATGTCTTGGCCGCGGAAAGCGCGACGGTAAGCGTGTCCCGGTTGCCGGTGTTGCGGGACTCTTCGCGTTCGATGACGATCTGCTCGCCGCCGGCGATGTTGGCGTAGATGTAGCTGGTGTTGCCGAGATGCTCGGCGACGTCGACGTCGACGGTCAGATCCGCATCGCCTCGCCCGGCGTCGAGGAAGTGCTCGGGGCGAACGCCCAGCGTCACATGCTCGCCGATTTCGACGCCCGCTGCCGTGATCGGCAGCGACAGGCGGACATTGCGCTGGTCGCGAAGGGCCACCCCGACGCGGCCAGGCTGATTGTCGACGACCTCGGCGCGCAGGAAATTCATCTTCGGCGAGCCGACGAATCCGGCGACGAACTGGTTGGCCGGATCGTCATAGAGGTCGAGCGGTGCTCCCACCTGTTCGATGTTGCCGCTGCGCAGCACGACGATCTTGTCGGCAAGGGTCATCGCCTCCGTCTGATCATGCGTCACATAGATCATCGTCGTGCCGAGCTTCTTGTGAAGGCGGGAGATTTCGACGCGCATCTGCACGCGCAGCTCGGCATCGAGGTTGGAGAGCGGTTCGTCGAACAGGAAAATCTGCGGTTCGCGCACGATGGCGCGGCCGATGGCGACGCGCTGGCGCTGGCCGCCGGAGAGCTGCTTCGGCCGGCGCTGCATCAGCTCGGTGATCTGCAGGATCTCGGAGGCCTGCTTGACGCGGCGGTCGGTATCCGCCTTCGGATTGCCGTTCATGCGCAGGCCGAAATTCAGGTTCTGCTCCACCGTCAGATGCGGGTAGAGGGCATAGGACTGGAAGACCATGGCGATGCCGCGATCGGCCGGCTCCATGTCGTTGACGACGCGGCCGCCGATCTTGAGCTCGCCGCCGGAAATATCTTCCAGCCCGGCGATCATGCGCAGCAGTGTGGATTTGCCGCATCCCGAAGGGCCGACGAAAACGACGAATTCGCCGTCCTTCACCTCGAGATTGGCGCCGTGAATGATTTCCAGTGAACCGTAGCGTTTGACGATGTTGTTAAGGGATAGTTCAGCCATACGGGTCTCCCGGAATTATTTGATTGCGCCGGCGGCGATGCCGGCGATGAAGTGGCGCTGCAGGAGAACGAAGATGACGAGGATCGGCGCCGTCAGCATCACCGCGCCGGCCATGATGCCGCCCCAGGATACTCTGGTGAGGCCGATGAGCGTCCCGAGCGCCACGGGCGCGGTCATCATTCCAGGCCGGGAATTGATGAGCAGCGGCCAGAGGTAGTTGTTCCAGGAGGCCAGGAACAGGATGATGGCGAGCGCGGCCATCGTCGGCCTTGCGAGTGGCAGGGCGATGCGCAGAAAGATCTGCCATTCCTTGACACCCTCAACCCTGGCCGCATCAAACAGCTCGCCGGGCATCATCGAGAAGGCCTGGCGCATGAACAGCACGCCGAGTGAATTGAAGAGTGGCGGCACGATCAGCGCGACCCAAGAATTGGCCAGCCCGAAATCGCGCGCCACCATGATGAACTGCGGGATGACGACGACGGAGTAGGGAAGGGTGATCGTGCCGAGGATGATGCCGATGACGCCCGGACGGCCGGCGAACTGGTAGCGCGCCAGAGCCCATCCCGCCATCGAGGTCAGCATGACCGACAGGACCGTATAGACGATGGCAACGACGATGGAGATCGTCATAGCGCCGATGAAGTTGGTGTCGGCCTGGAGGTTGCGGACGTTGTCCATGAAACCTGTCGACGGTGTCAGGATGATGCCGGGGCTGAAAATGCCGTAATCGGGCATGGTCGAGAAGACGAACATCATCCAGAGCGGAAACAGCCAGATGATGGCGAGCGGCGCCAGCAGGCCGTGCAAGGCGAGCGAGCGGATCAGAGTGGATTTGGACTTCGATTTCATTTAGCTTCGCGCCCCACCCAGAGATTGAGAAGAGAGATGACCACGGCGAGCGCCGCCATCGTGTAGGCAATCGCCGAGGCATAGCCGAAGTTGGTCGACTGGAAGGCCTGGCGATAGAGCAACAGGCCGAGCGTCTCCGTCCCACCGCCGGGGCCACCCCTGTTGGTGATCAGATATGGTTCGGTGAAGAGCTGCATGGTGCCGATGACGGACAGGACCACGCAGAAGAGAATGATCGGTTTCAAGAGCGGCAGGGTGATGTGGATGAACTGCTGGAAGCGGCTGACACGGTCGAGCGTTGCAGCTTCATAGACATCCTCGGGGATCGATTGCAGCCCAGACAGGATGATAATGGCGTTGTATCCGGCCCAGCGCCAGGTGACGGCGATGATGATGAGGACCATGGCGGCGTGGGAGTCGGCAAACCACGACACCGGCGAAATGCCGACACCGCCGAGCAGCTTGTTGATGATGCCGAAATCGACGTTGAACATTAAGCGGAAGACGGCTGCATAGGCGACCTCGCCGACCACGACGGGTGCGAAGAAAGCGAAGCGGAAAATGCCGCGCGCCTTGAGCAGTGGTGAATTCAACAGCACCGCCATGACCGTGGCGAGCGTGATCATGACGGGTACCTGGACGATCAGGATGATAAGCGTGTTTTGAAGTGCGTTGTAGAAGGCCGGGTCGCCGAATAGTCGCCCCCAATTGAGCGGCAGGTTGAAAGTCCAAGGATTGACGCGGGTATTCTGGAACGAAATCAGGAACGAATCGATGATCGGCCACACCCAGAAGGCCGTAAACACCAGAAGATAGGGCGCAAGAAACGCATAGGCGCTCCGGTTCTGCAGCCGCATGAAAGCCTCCTCCTTTATGCGCAGTGAAATGATCCGTGACGACACATCCCCGCCGCCTCCAGGGCGGCGGGGATGCCGGGCGCGGCTTGGGATGCGCGCCCGGCTATGTCACTCATTTCGCGAGCGGCAGACCCGTCGCCGAGGCGATCTGCTGAGCCGCGTCGTCGAGCGCCGCCTTGCCGTTCGGATAGCCGCCGGCAAGGTACTTCGTCTGGACGGCCTTTATGATTTCGTCGGCGTCGCTGAAATACTGGGTGCCGGGATTCGGGCGGATCTTCGGCAGGGTGGCGAGGATATCGGTCCAGACCTTTTGCCCACCCCAATAGGGCTGCGGCTGGTTGACGAAGGGATCCTGAACCGCTGTCAGCAACGACGGCACGAGCCCGAAGGACTTCAGCATCGTGACCTGGCCCTCATTGGTGCCAAGCGTGTAGCTCAGATATTTCCAAGCGGCTTCCTTGTTCTTCGAGCCGTTGGCAATCGCCAGCGAAGAACCGCCGAGGTTGGCCGCATGCGGGCCGTCGGCAGTCATGCTCGGCATCGGATAGACGCCCCATTTGCCGGCGAGATCTGGCGACGTGGAGCGGATGGTGCCTTCGTACCAGCCGCCATAGAGCTGCGATGCCACCTTGCCGGCAGTGTTCGACTGGATTTTCTCGTTCCAGTTTGCAGCGCTCAGCAGGCCCGCGTCCTTGATTTCCTTCACCTTGTCCAGCGCCTTGACGCAGGCGGGCTGGTTGACGGTGATGCTCTGGCTGTCATCCGAGAAGTAGCCGCAGCCCTGTTCATTGGCGAGCATGCGGAACCATTCGGTGTCGCCGTTGAGATCGGCCTGCGCCATGATCACGCCCGGGTTTGCGGCAGAGATCTTTTTGCCGGCAGCGATGAAATCGTCCCAGGTCTTGATCGTTGCCGGATCGACGCCGGCCTTTTCGTAGAGATCACGGCGATAGAACATGGTGACCGGGCCGGAATCCCATGGCATCGCATAGGCCGCATCGCCGACTTCGAGTTCGGCGCGCTTGAAATCCGGGAACTGCTTCTTGAGGTCGTTGTTATAGCCGAGCTTCGTCAGGTCGGTCAGGCAGTCGGGGAAGCGGTTCCAGAAAATGGAAGCTTTGTGGTTTTCGATCGACATGACGTCGGGCAGGCCGTCGCCGCCGGCGGCGCAAGCGGCCAGCATCTTGTCGAAGACCTGTGGGTTGCCGATGTCCTGCACATCGACCTTGATATCCGGATATTTCTTATTGAAGCCTTCGATCGTGGATTTCAGCGCCGACGCGGCGATGTTCCAGCTCCAGACCGTGATGGTGGTTTGTTCCGCAAAGGCAGAACCGGAAGCGAGCAAGGTGGCAAGCACCGCCGCTCCAGCAAGTTTTAAACGCATTGAAAATCCTCCCTTTTCAATTGCTGTCCGCAAGCGAACGCGCTTAAACTAGCTCCCGGTACGCTTCTGTCTCCTAAAAAGGGAACATGGACTTGGCGAAAAGTAAGGTGGGCGATCGAGCGGTCTATCAGCCGGGCGCGAGCAGTGTCGAAGGGCTGCCAACGATCCTGCAGATGTTTTATTCCCATCCGCTGCCGATGGCGAAGCCGCATTGGCACGCGCAGGTGGAAGTGAACTACATCGTGCGCGGCACCGTACATTACCATATAGGCGATCATGAGCTTCATCTGAAGGCCGGCGAGATCTGCCTCTTCTGGGGCGGCCAGCCGCATCAGCTGGATGAACTGTCCGACGATGCGATCTATGCGGGCGCGCATCTGCCGCTCGTGCATTTTTTCCGCATGCGGCTGCCGCTCGATATTTCCAGCCGGCTGATCCGCGGGCAGACGCTGATAAGCTCGGCAACCGATGCCGCCGATGACGAGAATTTCGCCAGATGGCACCGTTACGCCATGTCCGGCGATCGGACGAAGGCCGAACACGCCGTCGCCGAACTTCTCTTGCGTCTGGAGAGGATCGCCTTCGAGCCCTACCGCATGGTACCGGAGAAGCAGGAAAACCTGACGAACGAGCAGGTCCATCCGCAATCCTCGCGCAGCCTGGCAAGAATGTGCGATTTCATCGCCGCCAATTTCCTGCATGACATCGATACGGTCGATATTGCCAAGGCGGCGGATCTGCATCCGAAATATGCGATGAATCTCTTCAAGAAATCCACCGGCATGACCCTCGGTAAATATGTGAACCTGCTGCGTCTTTCTCGTGCCCAGGCGATGCTGATGCGCGACGGCGCCAATGTCCTGCAGGTTGCCATGGACAGCGGCTTCGGCTCGATAAGCGCCTTCAACAAATCCTTCCGCCACATTGCCGGCATGACGCCTTCCGATTTCCGCCGGGATATGCGCGTCCTCTCCGCGATGAATGTCGAAGCCATCAAGCCTTCGATGCGGCGGCCGGCCCCGCAATTCCATCGCTAGCGCCTCTTGCGATCGCGGGCGGTCTTGCGCATTGCTTGTGACCGGTTGAGGGAGGGAGAATCCCATGCGGCAGTTTTCGGCTTGTATCGAGTGGTTGTTCGCGCGCGAAGATGATGTCTTCGCCGACCGTATCCGGCTGGCGCATCGGGCCGGGCTGGATGCGGTCGAGTTCTGGCGCTGGACCAACAAGGATCTGGATGCGATCGCCGCCGCGGTCGCCGAGACCGGCATTGCGGTGTCCGGCCTGGTGGCCGAGCCGATGATCGCGCTGACGAATCCGGCAAACAAAGAGACGTGGCTTCAAGGCCTGCGGGAATCCGTCGTCGTGGCGCGACGTCTCGGCGCGCCGGTTCTCATTGCCCAGGCCGGTGACGATCTTCCCGAGTTTTCGCGCGCCGAGCAGCGGGCAGCCCTTGTGGCGGCCCTGAGTGCTGGCGCGGATATCCTCAAGGGTTCAGGCGTTCGGCTTGGTCTTGAGCCGCTCAACACGAAAATCGACCATGTCGGTTACTACCTGTCGTCGACTGCGGAAGGCCTCGACATCGTCGATGAGGTCGGCCGCGCCGAAATCGGCATCGTCTACGATCTCTATCATTCGGCCGTGATGGATGAGAAGACGGAGCATGTCGTCGGTGATCGCGTCGACCGGATCGTGCATGTCCATGTCGCAGATCATCCGGGCCGCAGCGATCCTGGCACGGGCCACATCGATCTGGCTGACCGGTTGGACTGGCTGTTTACACATGGTTATGGCGGCAGGGTGGGCCTGGAATACCGGCCGAAAACGAGCGATGCCGAGGCCGTTCGCGCCGTGGTGAAGTCGCTCGGCGGCCAGAGCAATCCCAGGAAAGGCTTTCCGTCCGAAATTGCCTGAAAACAAACGGTCTAGACCGGCTCCAGCATGCCGAAGACGGCGACCACCCCGATGACAACGATGCCGAGAACGATTTCGGCGATACTTCCAAGGCGAAGCGCCTGCAAGGCGCGGCTTGGGTTGCGGCCGATCCATGGCACGAAGACATAGCGATTGATGATCGCCAGCAGCGTCATGCCCGCGACCAGCGCGATCTTGATGGCAAGCAGCCTTTGATAGGGCGAGGACCAGTCGGTCGGCAGGCGTTTCAGGACCATCATGGTATTGATGACGCCGGAGAGGATGACGAGTGCCACCGCCCAGTGTCCCGCATGCGAGAAGCGGCGCAGCGCCAGTTGCGCGTCCGCCCTGCATTCCGGACGGCTCAGAAGCCGGAGAATGGAGATCAGCGGCACGAGCGCGCCCAGCCAGCCGCCGCCGGTCAGGACATGGAGGATGTCGTTGGCGCGTTGCGCATGGCGCAGCCAGCCTTCAAGCATGGATGCATGTCCGGTCAAGGCAAGCGCGGCAAGGCCGAGGCCTGACCCCAGCGCCACCCCACGGCGGCGCCAGTCCTCCGGCGACAGGAAGACCAAAAGCAGAATGATCGCCGCAAGCGCCTGCGCCTGCCACGCTCGGCCAACCGTGGTATCGAACAGGACGTCATGGACCGTGCCGGCATCGAGTGCGTCGCTCCAGCCGTTGCCGATGGCGGCGGTCGCAGCGGGCAGCCAAAGGAGCGCCGTCAGGGCCGCGATCGCCGCAAGGAGGACGAAAGGGATCGCAAGGATGCGCCAGACCCGATCGGCGAGCGCCTTCGGCACCAGAAGAGACAGATAAACACAGGCACCCCACAGCAGCATCAGCGATGCGTCATGAAAAAAGCGGCAGAGTTCGAGCGCTGTCGTCGGATTCATCAGGGCTTCACGGTAAAGTTACAGGCACTATTGATGATAGGCCTTCGGTCAGGGCTGGCTTCGTTTTTCATTATTGTAGGGCAAACGCGCAGATATCGTGCCAACAAAGCAGGGACGCCGGGCTCGCCACGCTCCAGCGAGCAAATAGTCTCCCGTTGAGTTGTCAAGCGCGATAGGATTCCGGATACGCCCTGTCAACTTTCTCCATGCATAAAGGCGGCATTCGGGACGCTTTGCCGCAAGGCAGGCTGGTGTCGACGGCAAATGCCGGTCGAAACATCCGGCGAGAGCGCTGATTCCTGCCTTTCGGCAAAGAATCGTCGCTTTTGAGTCCTTTCTGCAAAGGTTGTTAAGGCGTTCCGGGGTGTACGCTCGAAAGGGAGTTTCATGTCGGCAGCTAGGACACGTGAAAAAATGGCTCATGGCTTCGGCCGTCACCGGCATCGCGAGCGGCTCGAGAATCTCGACATGCCCACCTACGTCATCGGCGACGTACATGGCCGGTACGATCTCTTGAGCTTGCTGGAGCGCAAGATCGTCGCTGATGCCGCCGGGCTGCCAGGGCGCAAGCTCATCATCATGCTGGGGGACTATATCGATCGCGGTCCGGCCTCGGCGCAGGTCGTCGGCCGGCTCATGGCGCCGCCGCCGAATGGCTTCGACCGCATCTGCCTGACGGGCAACCATGAAATGGAAATGCTCGCCTATATCGATGGCGAGATATCGCTGGATGATTGGGTGGCGCTCGGTGGTGCCGCCACTCTCAACTCCTACGGGGTGGATATCCCGACATTGCGGGAGCAATATCCGAGCCAGAAAAAGCTCGACACATTCATCCGAACCTGGCTTCCCGACGATCACATCAATTTCCTGCGCCGGTTGCCGATCCTGCTGGATACGCCGCAGGCTTTGTTCGTCCATGCCGGTATCGATCCGGACCGGCCGATTTCCGATCAGCAGGAGGCTGACCTCGTGTTCATCCGTTCGCGTTTTTACGACAGTGCGCAGCCGCTGCCGAAGCTGATCGTGCACGGTCACACGCCGGTCAAACGGGCCGAAGCCCGCGGGCTCCGGCTCAATCTCGACACCGGCGCTTTTCACACCGGGCGATTGACGGCGGCCCGGCTATGGCAGGGCCGCATCCACATTACCTCCACTTGATTTGCCGGCTTATAGATTGCCGATGCAGAGGTACTTCATTTCGAGATAGTCGTCTGCGCCGTGGCGCGAGCCTTCGCGGCCGAGGCCGGATTGCTTGATGCCGCCGAAAGGCGCCGTCTCTGAAGACATCAGGCCGGTGTTGATGCCGACCATGCCGTATTCCAGCGCCTCGGCAACCCGCCAGACCTTCTTCAGATCGCCGGCGAAGAAATAGGCGGCAAGGCCGAATTCCGTGTCGTTTGCCTGCGCGATCACGTCTTCGACCGTCTCGAACCGGAAGAGCGGCGCGACAGGGCCGAATGTCTCCTCGCGGGCGACCTTCATCGTCCGGTCGATGCCGGTCAGAATGGTCGGCGCGAAGAAGGTGCCGGCCCCTTCGATGCGCTTGCCGCCGAGGAGGACCCGTGCGCCCTTCGATACTGCGTCCTGAACATGGTCTTCGGCCTTGGCGACGCCCTGTTCGTCGATCAGCGGCCCGATGGTCACGCCCGGCTTGAAGCCGTCTCCGACCGAAAGCTCTGACACCTTGGCGGCGAGCTTGGCCGCGAAGGCATCATAGACGCTGGATTGCACATAGATCCGGTTGGCGCAGACGCAGGTCTGGCCGGCATTGCGGTACTTCGAAGCCAGCGCCCCTTCGATGGCGGCGTCGAGATCGGCATCGTCGAAGACGATGAACGGCGCGTTGCCGCCGAGCTCGAGGCTGACCTTCTTGATCTGGTCTGAGCACTGGCGCATCAGGATGCGGCCGACCTCTGTCGAGCCGGTGAAGCTGATCTTGCGCACCTTGGCATTGCCGCAGAGCTCACGGCCGATCGCCGGCCCATCGATGCCGACGATGATGTTGAGAACGCCGGCCGGAATACCAGCCTCTTCGGCAAGCACGGCAAGCGCAATCGCCGTCAGCGGCGTCTGTTCGGCAGGCTTGGAGACAACCGTGCAGCCGACTGCAAGCGCCGGCGCAATCTTGCGGGCGATCATGGCTGCCGGAAAATTCCAGGGCGTAATCGTGCCGACGACTCCCACCGGCTGCTTGATGACGACCATGCGCTTGTCATTGGACGGCGCGGGTATGGTTTCGCCGTAGATGCGCTTGGCCTCTTCCGCATACCATTCGACATAGGACGCGGCGTAGAGGATTTCACCCTTTGCCTCCGGCAGCGGCTTGCCCATCTCGGCCGTCAGGATCGCCGCCAGCTCGTCTGCATTGGCGATCATCAGATCGAACCACCTGCGCAGGAGGACGGCGCGTTCCTTGGCAGGGCGGGCAGCCCAGGCGACTTGGGCGATGTAGGCAGCGTCGATCGCCGCCGTCGTCTCGGCGGCACCCATGTCGGGGAGCGTCGCGAGCACTTCGCCGGTGGCGGGATTGATGACATCGAAGGTCTTGGTCGCGCCGCCTGCCGTCCAGATGCCGTTGATATAGCCGGCGTCGCGCAGGAGCCGCGAGGAGAAGGGGACATGCTTGGTCATTGCGGTCGTAAACGACATGATATGCACTCCGACAGGTTTTCGCCCGGCAGGCCGCGCGGGCGGATCATAGAGAAAACGCGGAAGGGCGGCGGTTAGCGCGCGGCACTCGCCTCGATCATGGAGGCTTCGAGAATGTCGAGCGCCTCGCTGAACACGCCGTCCTGGATGGTGATCGGCGACAGGAAGCGGATGACATTGCCGTAGACGCCGCAGGTCAGCAGGATCAGGCCCTTGTCGAGAGCGATCAGCCGCACCTTGTTGGCGAAGTCGGCGCTGGGCAGTTTCGTTGTGACATCGTTGAATTCCACGGCATTCATGAAGCCGGGGCCGCGAATGTCGACGATCTCGGGCACCTTGTCGCGCAGCGATTCCAGCCGCTGCTTCAGCCGCGAGCCGAGCTGGTTGGCGCGATTGCAAAGATCCTCGTCGGCGATGACGTCGAGCACGGCATGGGCAGCGGCGATCCCGAGCGGATTGCCGCCATAGGTGCCGCCAAGGCCGCCTGGTTCCGGTGCATCCATCACTTCGGCGCGGCCGGTGACGGCGGCGAGCGGGAAGCCGCCGGCAAGGCTCTTTGCCATGGTGACGAGATCGGCGGCGACCTCATGATGATCCATCGCGAACATCTTGCCGGTGCGCGCAAAGCCGGTCTGCACCTCGTCGGCGATCAGGAGAATGCCGTGCTGATCGCAAATTTCGCGTAGCGCCTTCATGAAGGCTGGCGGCGCCGGATAGAAGCCGCCTTCGCCCTGCACCGGCTCGAGGATGATGGCGGCCACGCGCCGCGGATCGACATCGGCTGCAAACAGCTTCTTCAGCGTCGCCAGCGATTGTTCGACGCTGACGCCATGCAGCGGCACAGGGAAGGGGGCGTGGAAGACATCACCCGGCATCGGGCCGAAGCCGATCTTGTAGGGCGCGACCTTGCCGGTCAGCGCCATGCCCATGAAGGTGCGGCCGTGGAAGCCGCCGCCAAAGGCGATGATGGCGGAGCGGCCAGTCGCGGCGCGGGCGATCTTCACGGCGTTTTCGACGGCTTCGGCGCCTGTCGTCACGAAGATCGTCTTCCTGGCGAAATCACCGGGAACAATCGCATTCAACCGTTCGGCCAGATGCACATAGCTTTCATAGGGCACGACCTGGTGGCAGGTGTGGGTGAAGCGGTCGAGCTGTTCCTTGACGGCGGCGATCACGCGGGGATGGCGATGGCCGGTATTCACCACGGCAATGCCGGAAGCGAAATCGATATAGCGATGTCCCTCCTTGTCCCAGATCTCGGAATTTTCGGCGCGGTCGGCATAGATTTGCGTCATCATGCCGACGCCGCGGGAAATGGCGGCATTCTTCCGCTCGGTCAGGGTCATCGCTGTGGCTCCAAGGAAGGCGGTTTCAAATTAGCTTGCAGAACTTCTGCAAGTTCTTTAGAAAATTCCTACATTTTTCCTGCAAGATTTCAAGTGGGATTTTGTGCGGATGACAAGAATGCGCGAAGGTTCACGTAAGCGCTTCTTCCATGCTAAGCAGATCAAAAGACTAGAGATCAGGGATGATTGGCAAATGAGCAGTATCGAGCCCGAGCGCTCCCCCGTGCGCTACAAGGTAGCGGAAGCGGCGCGTCTCGCGGGCGTGTCGGCTTCCACCCTGCGGCTATGGGAAAGCCAGGGCCTAGTCGTACCCTTTCGCTCGGTGACCGGGCACCGTCAGTACAGCGCCGAGGATGTGGCGCGGCTGAAGCGCATTTCCTGGTTCCGTGCCGAGCGCGGCCTCAACCCGGCGGCTATCCGCGAGGCGCTGGAAAACGAAGATGCTTCGGGACCTGCTGCCGACAATGGCGAACAGATGGCGCCTTCCGGCATCGGCCGCAAGCTGCGGGCGCTGCGCCATACGGCCGGCAGGACGCTGGAGCAGGTTGCCGCCGACATGGGAATAACGTCGTCGACGCTGTCGACGCTGGAGCGGACCTCGCAAGGCGTCAGCTTCAAGACCCTTCATGATCTCGCGGATTACTACGGCACGACGGTCTCGCGCCTGTCGGGCGAAGAACGCGAGGATGTTCCGGCCCTGATCAGGGCGGGCGAGTGGCGCACCTGGCCGGCGACGACGCCCGGCGTCACCGTCCAGCTTCTGGCCGAAGGAAAGACGATGATGGATTGCCATCGCTTCGTGCTGTCGCCGGGCGCGGCCAGCGAAGGCGCCTATCGTCACGAGGGGGAGGAGTTCATTCACGTCCTTGCCGGGCGTCTGGAGCTGGTGCTCGACAGCGATCACTTCTTCGATCTTCTGCCTGGCGATTCGCTTTACTTCGAGAGCCGCCGCTATCACTCCTGGCGCAACCGCCATGATGGTGAGACCATATTGCTCTGGGTCAACACGCCGCCGACATTTTGAGCGGCGAGCGGTATCGTCATCCCCCTGTCTGTTCTATAGAACGGACGAAAAGCGAATTCAGAAGACAAAGCCGGGAGAATCTCATGGCTGCCACCATCCGTTACCACGAAGGTGATATTTCCGCTGACGATGCCGCCCGCTACACCGGCGCCATTGCCGTCGATACGGAAACCCTCGGCCTCATTCCGCGCCGTGACCGTCTTTGCGTCGTGCAGCTTTCGCCGGGCGATGGCACGGCTGATGTCATCCGCATCGCCGCCGGCCAGAAGCAGGCCCCCAATCTCGTCGCCATGCTTGCCGATCCCGCCCGCCAGAAGATCTTTCACTATGGCCGCTTCGACATCGCCGTGTTGTTCCACACCTTCGGCGTCACCACCACGCCGGTGTTCTGCACCAAGATCGCCTCGCGCCTCTGCCGCACCTATACAGACCGTCATGGCCTGAAGGACAATCTCAAGGAAATGCTCGACGTCGATATTTCCAAGGCGCAGCAATCGTCCGACTGGGCTGCCGAAAGACTGTCGCCGGCGCAGCTCGAATATGCCGCCTCCGACGTGCTTTATCTCCACGCGCTGCGCGCCAAGCTGACGGAACGCCTGCTGCGCGACGGCCGCATGGACTATGCGGACGACTGCTTTGCCTTCCTTCCCACGCGCGCCAAGCTCGATCTTCTCGGCTGGGAAGAGGCGGATATTTTTGCGCATAGCTGATAGCTTTGCCTGAAGAGCGAAACTCTCAATGAAAGCCGGTGCTGCGAAAGTGGCACCGGCTTTTCTCTTTAGCGATCTGTTAAGGAACTGACTGCTATCATATCGGTTGATTTGCTGCGTTCGACGGCGTTTTCCCGTTTCGCACCCCGGTTACCTGGCGTTCGAACATCGACCGGCCGCATGAGCGGACCCTGATTGACCCTGCCCCCCGCTTCCATCGTCGCCTTGCCAGACAAAGGAGCATGTCATGTTGCTTCCCGTTGGTGCCGTGTCCGCCGTGGCTGCGCCTATTGAAAAGCCCGTCGTTGTGACGGCGGAGACTGCTGGCCTCCAGACAGCGGCAACACCGCTGGCCGTTCTATCGAGCACGATCAATGCCAACGTCGAGGGCAAGCTGAACATGCTGCTGGTGGCGGCACGCGAGCGGATGTTCGACAGCCTGCTCTCCGCCATCGACGCTGCCGGCGCGGCGCTGAACGTTTCACGTGAACCGGGCGAGAGCGATGCCGCCTTCGCGCAGCGCATCGCCGCCACGATCCGCAGCCTGCCGCCGCAACAGCTCGCTGAGGCACAGCAGCGGCTGAACGCGCAGACAAGCACGCCGATCCCGTTGCCTCTGCTGGCCAAAGCGTTGGAGAACCCGGAAAGCCCGCAAGCGCTGCAACTGGCTCTCAGCCTCGAGCCTGCGCCTTCCGCAGAACCCGACGCCGCGTTGAAGGCGGTCGTCAATTCCTACGGCCAGAATGCCGGAGAGCCGGAAAGCGTGGTAACGCAGATGCCGACGCCGGCCCTGACGCAGAAAGCAGCCGATACGGCAGCCCCGGCAGCATTGTTGACGGTTCCCGTGAAAGAAGCGGGGCCTTCTACGGCACTGCCTGCGGCGGCCCAGCCTGTCGCACAGCCGGCACAAGCGCTCCAAGAGGCACCGTCGCCGAGTGCTTCGGCTTCGCCCGTCCCCGCTGCAACCGTTCAAACGGCTCCGGCGCAAGCGATCGCACAAAGCGGATCGGCTCCGGCTCCGCAAGCAGCATCTGGCGCCAACGTCGACGCCAATGCGACCTTGTTGCCTTCGCAACTCGCGTCCCTTGTCGATGATCTGACTGCGGGGCCATTGCTGGCGGCGATCGCTGCCGAGACCAAGCTGCCGACTGAAGTCGAGTTGATCAGATCGCCGCTTACACCGCCGCCGGTGCCGCGCGACATCCAACAGATCCAGGCCGATATCAAGCAGGGGCTGCAGGTTGTCATCAACCCGCCTGTGGCGGCAGCCAGTTCGGCCCTTCTGCAGATCATCGGCAATCCGGCGGCCTCGGTCGAACAGATCATAGCGCAGGCGCTGACCGCCAATGGGGCAGGGCAAATGTCGCCGCAGCCACAGCCGGCCGTCGATGAAAGTGGCAGAAGCCGCCTTGTTGCGGCGGGCTTTACGCCGACAGCGCTGGCAGCTGAACCGGAGGCGTCTGTTTCCGTTGCGTCACTTACCGGAAAGCCCCAGCCTCAGACATCAGCTGCAGCAGCAACGTTCGATGCGCCAGAGCAGATGGGAGTAATTGCCCCGATACCGCTGGGGGTTCCCTTCGTCGTTGCGAATTATCTGCCGGCGGCCACCCCCACCAAGGACGCCGAATCGAAACCGGTCGATCGCGTGGATCCTGTCGAAGACGAGGAAGACGAGGAAGGCGAAGAGGCCAGCGACGGCGATAAGGAGCAGCACGAGACCGAAGACGATTCACAGGCTCCGGAATCATCGCCGCAGGCGGCCGATGAGACCTCCGGCGATACGGAAGCGCAGCTCGTCTCTTCTCAGAATGCGGTTGTCGCGCCGGACCTGCCTGCCTTGCCGCAGCCCGCGCCGGCCGATCGCCCGCAGGATCATGCCTTCGATTTCTACCGCCGCATGGTGGAGTGGGAATAATCGGGAAGAGCGCATAGTACAGTCAAAGAAAAACCCGCCGGATCGCTCCGGCGGGTTTTTGTTTCGATAAGGCTTCAGCCGAAGATTATTCGGCGTTGCGGTTCTTCAGAGCCGCACCCAGGATGTCGCCGAGCGAAGCGCCCGAGTCGGACGAACCGAACTGAGCAACGGCTTCCTTCTCTTCCGCGATTTCCAGAGCCTTGATGGACAGCATGATCTTGCGGTCCTTCTTGGAGAAGTTGGTGACGCGGGCGTCGACAATCTGACCAACCGAGAAACGCTCCGGACGCTGTTCGTCGCGGTCACGCGACAGATCGGCGCGGCGGATGAACGAGGTGATGTCTTCGTGGCTGACGAGCTTCACTTCGATACCGCCGTCGTTGACTGCGATGACTTCGCAGGAAACGACTGCATTCTTGCGCAGGTCGCCGGAAGCTGCTGCTTCGCCGACTGCATCCTTGCCGAGCTGCTTGATGCCGAGCGAGATGCGTTCCTTGTCGACATCGACGTCGAGAACGACGGCCTTGACGACATCACCCTTGTTGAACTCCTCGATGACCTGTTCGCCCGGACGGTTCCAGTCGAGGTCGGAGAGGTGCACCATGCCGTCCACATCGCCGTCGAGGCCGATGAACAGGCCGAATTCGGTCTTGTTCTTGACTTCGCCTTCGACTTCGGTGCCGGCCGGATGGTTGCGGGCGAATGCAGCCCACGGATTTTCGAGCGTCTGCTTCAGGCCAAGCGAGATACGGCGCTTGGTCGGATCGACTTCGAGAACGACCACTTCGACTTCCTGGCTCGTGGACAGGATCTTGCCGGGGTGAACGTTCTTCTTGGTCCAGGACATTTCCGAGATGTGGATCAGGCCTTCGATGCCCGGCTCCAGCTCGACGAACGCACCGTAGTCGGTGATATTCGTGACGGTACCGGAAATCTTCTTGCCTTCCGGATACTTGGCCTGGATGCCATCCCACGGATCGCTCTCGAGCTGCTTCATGCCGAGCGAGATACGGTGGGTTTCCTGGTTGATGCGGATGATCTGTACCTTGACCTGCTGGCCGATGGACAGGATTTCCGACGGATGGTTCACACGGCGCCAAGCCATGTCGGTGACGTGCAGCAGGCCGTCGATGCCGCCGAGGTCAACGAACGCACCGTAATCGGTGATGTTCTTGACGACGCCGTCAACAACCTGGCCTTCTTCGAGGTTCTGAACGATTTCAGAACGCTGCTCGGCACGGGACTCTTCCAGAACCGTACGGCGGGACACGACGATGTTGCCGCGGCGCTTGTCCATCTTGAGGATTTCGAAGGGCTGCGGGTTGTGCATCAGCGGGGTCACGTCGCGGATCGGACGGATGTCGACCTGCGAGCGCGGCAGGAAGGCGATAGCGCCGTCGAGATCGACGGTGAAGCCGCCCTTGACCTGGTTGAAGATGACGCCTTCAACGCGTTCGCCAGCTTCGAACTTGGCTTCGAGCTTGATCCAGCTTTCCTCGCGGCGAGCCTTTTCGCGCGAAAGAACGGCTTCGCCCAGCGCGTTTTCGATACGCTCGACGTAGACTTCGACTTCATCGCCAACCTTGAGCGTGCCGTCCTTGGCGCGCGCACCGAATTCCTTCAGTGCGATGCGGCCTTCGACCTTGAGGCCGACGTCGACAACCGCGACATCCTTCTCGATGCCGGTGACGATGCCCTTGGTGACATAGCCTTCGGCGAGATCGTTCTTGGCGAAGGATTCTTCGAGAAGGGCTGCGAAGTCTTCGCGAGAGGGGGTAGTTACAGACATAAAATCTCCTGGCGTGTCCTTATTATGCATTTTTGGACACTGATGCGCCGGTGGTTCGTGTTGAACAGGCCTGACCCCAGTCCGCCTTCCCCTTGAGGGAAAGCTATCCGGCGCTTGGACGGAATGTCAGGCTTCATACAAATTGGCGACTCCGTGCGCTATAAGCACGCGACAGCCGCTCGCATTTTCAGGCATTTCGGCTCAGAGCGGTGTCGATGATCGACTTTGCCGTCTGAAACGCCGCTTCTATACTCATTTCTGAGGTATCAAGCAAGTACGCGTCTTCGGATGGCCGAAGCGGGCTGTCGGTGCGGCCCATGTCACGCTCGTCGCGGCGCTTCACGTCCTCAAAAATGGCTGCGTAATCGGCACGGCCGCCGGCCTCGACGATCTCGTCGTAGCGCCGCTTCGCCCTGACCTCGGCCGAGGCCGTGACATAGAATTTCACCGGCGCGTTCGGGCAGACGACAGTGCCGATGTCGCGACCGTCAAGCACGGTGCCGGGCTCCTTGCCGGCAAAGCTGCGCTGCGCTTCGACCAGAGCCCGACGCACGGCCGGCATGACGGCGATCTTCGATGCCGCTTCGCCGATCTCGTGTTGCGACAGGATGGCCCGGTCGAGCCCGGCGAGATCGACCTTGCGCGCCATGGCCTCGGCGACAGTCTCGTCATCGAGCGGCAGGCCGGCATCGAGCAGCGCTTTGGCGGTTGCGCGGTAGGTGAGGCCGGTATCCAGATGGTGGAAACCATAGGCGTCCGCGATCCGGCGCGCCAAGGTCCCCTTGCCGGCTGCCGCCGGCCCGTCGATGGCGATGATCATTCTTCTTTTGTCCCTACCCTTTATCCCGATGTTACTTGCTGTAGCGACGCACGAGATCGGCCATCTCGGCGGTGTCGGTGCGATCGATCGCGTCGAGGCCGTCCGCCACGCCCTGCCGGTCGGCCAGCGGCCGGTTCTGGCTGACCTTCCATTTGCCGTCAATCGTTTCGATATCGATCTCGATGCCGATAATGCCCTTCAACTGCGCTGCGACGAATTCCGGCGGCGCGTCGTCGACCGCCCAAGGCTGCGAGCGGCTGTTCTCGTTCTCGCGCGTCAGCGCGCCGATCTGCGTGCGCAGCCAGGCGGGATCTTCGATTATCCGCGCGCTGCCGCGAACCTGGACGATGGCATAGTTCCAGGTCGGCACGACCTTCCCGGTTTCACGCTTCGTCGCATACCAGGACGGGGTGATATAGGTATCGGCGCCCTGGAAGACGACTAGCACCGGCGCGCCATCAGCGATTTCCCGCCACTGGCCGTTGGCCCTGGCGACATGGGCCTGCAGCGTGCCCTTCGGCGAAAGGCCCGTCTCGAGATGGAACGGCACTGGATTGGCGATCAGGCCGCCGTCGCCCGCGGTGATCAGCAATCCAAGCGCGTGGGCGCGGATGAGATCCTGTTGCGTACCGAGATCGTCTTCGCGATGGTGGGGCGGCTGATACATGGTTCCGGTCCGTTTGCTGTCGCCATCCTCCGGCGCTTCATGGCGCGCGGCTTCGGATGCTGTTCGCGCGCGATCTAGCAGTCCTTGACCTCGATCGTCGCGCCCAATCTTGTCATCATATCAAGAAAATCCGGAAAACTGGTAGCGATCGTGCCGGAATCCTCGACCGTGACGGGGTGCCCGGCGGCAGGCCTCGTGACGAGGAGGCTCATGGCGATGCGATGATCGAGATGAGCCCCGCGGCTGGAACCGCCAGCACCGATCTTCGCCGGCGATTTTCCTTGCCACGCCGGTATTCCCTAGCATTATAGGACTGGCTGCGATCTCCCTGCGCCAGATGTCCTGCGGCTTGCATCGGCTCGTTAACATGGGCGCGCTGACCAGTCATCCCGCAACGCGCGAAAACCGCGTGCGAAGCGGCATGAAGTTTAGCTTTGACAGAGACGGCCGCAACGATTAAGGGGACCGGCTGATATTTCCCTTAAAACGCCGGTTTCCCCGGCATTGCCGGATTTTCATTCGGTCATTCATGAGGCTTTGACAGTGGCGAAAACGGAACTTGGAACAAAACGTACCGATCCGGACAATGGCAAGAAGTTCTACGACCTGAACCGGGACCCGGTCGTCTCGCCTTATACCGGCAAGTCCTGGCCCTTGTCCTACTTCGAGGAAACCTCCGCTTCGAAGGAAGTTCCCGAAGAAGAGGAAGTGGCCGAGGTCGATACCGAGAACACTGAAGTCGAACTCGTGTCTCTCGAGGATGCCGATGAGGCGGCGGCCGGCGACGATATTCCGGATATCGGCGATGACGATGTCGAAATCGGCGACGATGACGACGATACCTTCCTCGAAGCCGACGAAGATGAGGATGATGACGACATGAGCGACATCATCGGCGTCACCGGCGACGACGACGACGTCTGATCTGCGGACAAGACAGCCCGGCAAACAAGAAAAGTTCCCGGGCCGAAATTTTCGGCTTGCTATCTGTAAGAACCAGAAGTAATAAGCCGCCACCCCGACGGGCAAAGCGCTTCGAAGGGACCCAGGGCCGGTCAAACGGCACCACCTTGATGGGGCTATAGCTCAGCTGGGAGAGCGCTTGCATGGCATGCAAGAGGTCAGCGGTTCGATCCCGCTTAGCTCCACCAGCCTTCGCTCTGCGAGCTTCGGCTCGGCAAGCCGGTAGGCTTGATGTGCCGAAGGCGAGAAGATAGCGAAGGCTGTCGCGCTGAAGCTGCGCAGCAACGCAAGCGGACTTTTTCCAGATATTGCGATCATGTGCTGGCCAAACATCGTCGATGATTCTGGCGTAATTGGCGATAACGCATGAGTTGCGTGCCCGTCTCAGTACACTATCATACCCTGCATGAAGTGCGTCTATACCCTCATAAGCCGCGACTTTCCTGACCACCACTACATCGGCGTGACCAGGGATCTCAAAGCTCGTCTGGCAAGCACAATGCGAGGGAAGTCCCGCATACCTCCAAATATGCGCCGTGGTCGATCAAAACCTACATTGCCTTCTCCGATGAATCGCAGGCTTATGGATTCGAAAAATATCTGAAATCGGGCTCAGGACGCGCTTTCGCGAAGAAAAGGCCGTAGCTCTCTTCTCGGCATCTAACCGACACCTCGATGGCACGGCGATCGAAATAGCCACATTGCAGTGCACAAAAATCTGCTAGGGAGAGAATGAATCGTTTCTGCCGACAAGCTTAAGGATGTGCCGTGTTCGTTTTTTCGAAACTTGTCTGGATTTTCGGTCAGCCGCTGTCGCTGGCGTTCTTTTTCGGCCTGCTGGCGTTGCTCGCCGCTCTCCTGCGCTGGCGCGCCGCCATGCTCGCCTCGTCGCTATTGTCGGTGCTGATCCTGTTCGTCGCGCTCTATACGACGGCGGGCGCCTATATAGTGCAGGGGCTGGAGGAGCGCTTTCCGCATGCCGCCGCCGATCCGGCTGACCTTAAATGCATGATCGTGCTCGGCGGCGCCACCCAGAACGAGGTGACGACGGCGCGTGGCGGCTATGAGCTCGATTCGGCCGGTGATCGCCTCATTGAGGCGCTGCGGCTGGCACAGAAATATCCGCAGGCGCGGATCGTGGTCTCGGGTGGCGATGGTTCGATCGGCGGTAGCTACGAAGGCGACGCCGTCATCTCGGAGCGCTTCTTCACCGCGCTCGGCATACCCACAGATCGTCTCGTCGAGGACAAGACCTCGCGCACCACCTTCGAGAATGCCGTCAATACCAAGGAGCTGCTGGCGCAGAACGGGCTTTCGGGCTGCCTGCTCATCACCTCAGGCTTCCACATGCCGCGCTCGATGGGCATCTTCCGCAAGCAGGGCATCGATGTCGTGCCCTGGCCGGTGGACTATCGCAGCACCGGCAAGGAAACGCTCGGCCTCGATTTCACGCAGCCTTCGCTCAATGCGCAACTGCTGGCGACCGGCATGCGCGAATGGATCGGCCTCGTCGGCTATTATGCCGTCGGCCGCACATCGGCGTTTTATCCCGGACCGTGACCACGTGTCCGGACCGTATAATTATGTGCCCGCGCCCTGATGGCTATTTCTTCGAGATGGTGACGAATTTGACGCCGCGCACCCTGACGGTGATCTCGCAGGGGTCGCCGCCGGTGCGGTCGCAGAAGTGCGGGTGCATCTTCATGACCAGCACCATGTTGCCGAAGCGCTGGATGAAATCGTAGCCGTAGATCTGCGCCGTGGCGATCATCAGGTAGCCGCCTTCGGCCACATGGACGTAGAAATTGTAGGGGCAGCCTTCATCCGTGCAATAGGGGCCCTTTTCGCCCTTGCAGGTGATCTCGCCTTCGTTGATGACGATATCGGTCAGCGTGTCGTTGTTGATATCCTGCTCGGTGGCGAAATGATCGCCGAAGCTCACCTGGCCGTCGCAGGTCTTGGTGAAGTGCTCCTTCTCGAACGCCACCGGATCCTGAAGAATCGACTGCTGCGCCAGCGCCGTCGCGGGCATGATCACGAATGTGATGAGATTGAGGATCACGATCAGCAGGGATTTCACGGGAAATTTCCTCTTCGAAGCGCCGTCGCGGCCACGTTGGTCGCCGTGACCGCTGCGACATCTTTACACGCGCCTGCTTGCGCGGCCCTTGCCGTCGTGATTCATTTCATGAAAATCGCCGCCGGCGTCCTGTTGGAGTTCCCGATGTCGCTTCTCTCGTTTCTCGATTACGCCGGCGTCGCCCTTTTCGCTGCCACCGGCGCGCTGTCTGCCTCGCGCAAGCAGCTCGATCTGATCGGTTTTCTGTTTTTTGCGGCGGTCACCGGCATCGGCGGTGGCACGCTCAGGGATATCATCCTCGGCCGGGTGCCGGTCTTCTGGGTGCTGAACCCGACCTATATCATCATCTGCGCCATCGTCGGCGTGCTGTTCTTCTTCACCGCGCATCTGTTCGAATCGCGTTATCGGCTGCTCATCTGGCTCGATGCGGTGGGGCTGTCGGCCTATTGCGTGATGGGGGCGGCAAAGGGCATGGCGGCGACAGGCTCGCCCACGGTTGCTATCGTCACCGGCGCGCTGACGGCGACCTTCGGCGGCATCCTGCGTGATCTCTTGGCGAACGAGCCATCGGTGCTGCTGCGGCCGGAAATCTACGTGACGGCCGCGCTCGTCGGCGCCGGCGTCTTCACCGCAGCCAATTCGACGATGCTGCCGCTCTATGCGTCGGCCGGGCTCGGTGTTGCCGCGGCCTTCGCCGTGCGCGGCGGAGCGCTATGGTTCGGCTGGACCTTCCCGACCTATCATCACAAGCCCGGCAGGCATCCCGATGATGTGATGTGAGACGGGGGAGGCAGTAGGAATTAGGCAGTAGGAATTAGGCAGCAGGCAATAGCAAAAGGCCGTGAAACAATTCCACTGCCTACTGCCTACTGCCTACTGCCTACTTCCTCTTATCGCTGCTTGCGGCGCAGGCGGATCACGACGTCGACATGGGCGATTTCCATGCCATTCGGCGGCTCCGGCAGGTTGCCGATCGTCAGATTGCTGATCGGAATATCCAGCACCTCGTTGTGGCCTTCGACGAAGAAGTGATGATGATCGGAGACGTTGGTGTCGAAATAGGTCTTGGTGCTCTCGACGGCGAGCACGCGGATCATGCCGGCTTCGGTGAATTGATGCAGCGTGTTGTAGACGGTCGCGAGAGAGACGGGCACACCGGCGGCCACGGCTTCCTCGTGAAGCTCCTCGACCGTCAGATGCCGGTCGCCCTTGGCGAAAAGGAGATCACCCAGCGCGATCCGCTGCCGGGTCGGTCTCAAGCCGACATTGCGCAGCCTGGTCTCGATCGCGATTTCGGCCTCTTCCGCCATTCAAGGGACTCCGGATTCCAGATTTCTATTATTCTTCACTAAGCCATATAACTTTTGCCTTGATCGCTTTCAATAGTTTCGATGGGGTGGGAAGGTGCTCAAAAGCCGGAAAAATCGGGCTTTTGCCGCATTTGCCACTGGTCGCAGCTCTGGCGTTCCTGTATGCGACCACCACATAAGGGCTAGCGGGTTCGATTGGATGGTGGAGTGAGAGTGTGATGGTTGCGCTTCATTTTCTGTCGATCTTGCACTAAAGCTTCACATCCATCGGCATTCATGCGGGGGAAACGGAATTTTTATGACGACGAGACAATCCAGCTTCAACTACGAGGAAATCCTGGCCTGCGGCCGCGGCGAACTGTTTGGCCCCGGCAACGCACAGCTTCCCCTGCCACCGATGCTGATGGTCCATCGCATTACAGATATTTCCGAAACCGGTGGCACCTTCGATAAGGGCTATATTCGCGCCGAATACGACGTGCGTCCCGACGACTGGTACTTCCCCTGTCATTTTGCCGGCAATCCGATCATGCCGGGCTGCCTTGGCCTGGACGGCATGTGGCAGCTGACCGGCTTTTTCCTCGGTTGGCTCGGCGAGCCGGGCCGCGGCATGGCACTTTCGACCGGCGAAGTGAAGTTCAAGGGCATGGTTCGTCCGGAGACGAAGCTCCTCGAATACGGCATCGACTTCAAGCGCGTCATGCGCGGCCGCCTCGTTCTCGGCACTGCCGATGGCTGGCTGAAGGCCGACGGCGAAACCATCTATCAGGCGTCAGACCTGCGTGTAGGCCTGTCAAAGGACAAGGTTGCCTGAACTGCGGCGTTGCCGCCTCCACAAAGACAGACTGTTTAAGAAAAGGTCATCGACATGAGACGGGTAGTTGTTACGGGTCTGGGTATTGTCTCTTCGATTGGAAACGATGCTCAAGAAGTGACCGCCTCGCTGCGCGAAGCCAAGTCCGGCATTTCTTTCTCCCCCGATTTCGCCGAGCACGGCTTCAAGTGCCAGGTCTGGGGTGCGCCGAAGATCGATACGACCGAACTGGTCGATCGCCGCGCCATGCGCTTCCTGTCGCAGGGCGGCGCGTGGAACCATGTCGCGATGAAGCAGGCGATCGCCGACAGCGGCCTCGAGGAAGGTGATATCACCAACGAGCGCACCGGCATCATCATGGGTTCCGGCGGCCCGTCGACCCGCACGCTGATCGAAGCCGCCGACATTACCCGCAAGAACAACAGCCCGAAGCGCATCGGTCCTTTCGCGGTGCCGAAGTCGATGTCGTCGACGGCATCGGCGACGCTCGCGACCTGGTTCAAGATCCACGGCGTCAACTATTCGATCTCGTCTGCCTGCTCGACCTCGGCGCACTGCATCGGCAATGCGACCGAAATGATCCAGTGGGGCAAGCAGGACGTGATGTTCGCCGGCGGCCACGAGGATCTCGACTGGACCATGTCGAACCTCTTCGACGCCATGGGCGCCATGTCCTCCAAGTTCAACGAGGATCACCCGGAAACCGCATCGCGCGCCTATGACGCTAACCGCGATGGCTTCGTCATCGCCGGTGGAGCCGGCGTGCTGGTTCTGGAAGAGCTGGAACACGCCAAGGCACGCGGCGCCAAGATCTACGCTGAAGTCGTTGGCTACGGGGCCACCTCCGACGGCTACGACATGGTCGCACCTTCGGGCGAGGGCGCGGTACGCTGCATGCGCCAGGCAATGGCCACGGTGAAGGGCGACATCGACTACGTCAACACCCACGGCACCTCGACGCCGGTGGGCGATAGCAAGGAAATCGGCGCGATTCGCGAAGTGTTCGGCGACAAGATCCCGCCGATCCAGTCGACCAAGTCGTTGACCGGCCATTCGCTCGGCGCGGCAGGTGTTCAGGAATCGATCTATTCGATCCTGATGATGCAGGAGCGTTTCATCGGCGAAAGCGCCCATATTGTCGAACTCGATCCGGAATTTGCCGGCGTGCCGATCGTGCGCAAGCGCATCGACGACGCCAAGATCGACATCGCTCTTTCGAATTCCTTCGGCTTCGGCGGCACCAACGCCACGCTCGTATTCCAGCGCTACAACGGATAACGCAATGACCGGAATCATGCAGGGTAAGCGCGGCCTCATCATGGGCGTCGCAAACAATCATTCCATTGCCTGGGGCATTTCGAAGGCGCTCGCAGCCGAAGGCGCAGAATTGGCATTCACCTTTCAGGGCGAGGCGCTCGGCAAGCGCGTCAAGCCGCTCGCAGCCGAAGTCGGCTCGGACTTCCTTCTGCCTTGCGATGTCGAGGATCTGGCTTCCGTCGATGCCGTCTTCGAAGAGATCAAGACGCGCTGGGGCAAGCTGGATTTCATCGTCCACGCCATAGGCTTCTCCGACAAGAACGAGCTGAAGGGCCTCTACGCCAACACCACGCGGGATAATTTCACGCGCACCATGGTGATTTCCTGCTTCTCCTTCACCGAGATCGCCAGGCGCGCCGCCGACCTGATGGTCGAAGGTGGCAGCATGCTGACGCTGACCTATAACGGCTCGACGCGCGTGATCCCGAACTACAACGTCATGGGTGTCGCCAAGGCGGCTTTGGAAGCCTCCGTGCGCTATCTCGCCGCCGATTACGGCCCGCGCGGCATCCGCGTCAACGCCATCTCCGCCGGCCCGATCCGCACGCTGGCCGGCGCCGGCATTTCCGATGCCCGCGCCATTCTCTCCTGGAACCAACGCAACGCGCCGCTGCGCAAGTCGGTCACCATCGATCAGGTCGGCTCGTCCTCGCTCTATCTCCTGTCGGATCTGTCGGCAGGCGTTACCGGCGAAATCCATTTCGTCGATGCCGGCTACAACATTACTTCGATGCCGACGCTGGAAACGCTGTCGAGGGCCGACGCCGAGTAATATGCTGATCTGAATCGTCCTCCCGGTCATCGGCCGGGAGGATCAAATTTCCGGATATCCTTACAGAGGATTACCGATGGCGTATGCTGCCGCCGAAGCTCTCGCATCCACCGAACGTCTCATCCTCCGCGGTTTTGTGCCGGAGGATTTCGAAGCCTATAGCGCTTATCGCTCCCTTCCCGTCGTCTATCGTTACCTCTACAGCGACCCTCCGTCGGCAGACGCGATGCGGGAGCATTTCGATGCCGGCTTGAACACGCGCTTGTCGGAAGATGGCGATATTCTGCGCTGCGCGGTTGTTCGGCGCGAGGATGATGCGCTGATGGGTCAGGTCAGCCTCAAGCTCGTCAGCAAGGCTGCCCAACAGGCCGAGCTCGGCTACATCTTCAATCCGGCTTATGCCGGCAAGGGCTACGCCACCGAGGCCGCTGCGGCCATCATCACCCTCGGTTTCGAAAAATTCGGCTTCCATCGAATCTTCGCGCGGCTGGATGCGAAGAACGCCGGATCGGTCGGCGTTGTCGAGCGGCTGGGCCTGCGCCGCGAGGCGCATTTGGTCGAGAACGACCGCTTCAACGGCATATGGGGCGATGAATATATTTATGCCCTGCTGAGCCACGAATGGGCTGCAAGAGCGCCGAATCGGCCGCGTTAACCCGCATTGGCTAAAATTTTACGAAAACTTTAGGTTAATTCTATCTTGCCGGGGATGGTCCGTTACCACCGGCCGGATTTGCGATACACCAAGCGCATTCAACAGTATTGCCTGCATGTCCATCGGCGTTCATTGACCATTTACGGGAACCCCAGCCGTGAACACCATAGCTGTTGCCAATTCCAAGTCGCTCGTTCCACCGGACGAGACGACATCGCTCGATGCCATTGCCGGCACGAGAGCGCTGGGGCCGGATATATTGCGCGCCATCGCCATCCTGTTGGTCATGCTGCTGCATCTGCCGGCCGAGGCGACGCCGTTGCCGCTTGTGGGCATCAGGCCCTATGGATGGCTCGGCGTCGACATATTCTTCGTGCTCAGCGGCTTCCTTATCGGCACCCAGCTGATGGCGGAAGCGGCGCGCCGTGACAGCGTCGATTTCAAGAGCTTCTATCTGCGCCGGGCCTTCCGCATATTGCCGGCATTTCTAGTGGTCCTCGCCCTCTACACGTTCATTCCGTCTCTGCGCGATACGCCGACGATGCAGCCGGCCTGGCGGTTCCTCACCTCCACACTCAACTTCGGGCTCGATCCTCGCTCTGGCGGTGCGTTCACCGAGGCGTGGTCATTGAGCGTCGAAACGCATTTCTATCTGATTCTGCCGGTTCTCGTTTTCCTGCTGAAACGCCGCGCGACGATGGTTTTCATTGCCATTCTCGCAGCGACAATCGTCATTGCCGGCATGGGTTTGCGGTTTGCGATCTGGCAGAGCTTGGTCGGCGCGCCTGCGGAAGTGCATGAATATGGCCAAGCCTTTGCGGCCTATCTCAGGGATATCTACTACCCGACATACAATCGGCTTGATGGCTTGACGTTAGGTGTCGTTCTGGCCGCCGTTCGGCTGTTCAGGCCGTTGCTGTGGGAGCGGTACATGCCGCCCTATATCGCCCTTGTCATCGGCAGCATTCTTGCCACGGCTGCCCTGATGATCTTTTCCTGGCGAGGGCCGTTTACCGAGACCAATCTGCCGCTTTTGCTCCAGCCTTTCCCCGGCGCAGTCGTCGGGTTCCCGCTGTTTTCGGCCGGAGTAGCATTGACCCTCGGCGCCATGCTGGATCTGCAGCCGAAGATCGGGCGCTGGCATCTTCCGGCGATCACAGGCATCGCGACCCTATCTTACAGCCTGTATCTGACCCATAAGGCCGTCTACCAGCTCGACAGGATGGTCTTTGGCCGGGAAAATCTTCAGGGCCTGTCCGGCTTCGTGATCTATGTTGCCACATGCTTCATCGTGGCGGCGGCGCTCTGGTTTGTCGTCGAGAGAAGCTTCCTGCATCTGCGGGATCATCTCGTACCTCGCTCGCGCTGAGCCGATATACTTGCAGAAACAAAAAAAGGCGGCCAATGACCGCCTCTGCTTTGCTTATTTCTTCGCCCAGAGCACCTTGAAGCGGGCATTGCGGCAGGTTTCGCCATGCTCCTTGAAGCTTTCCGCCAGCACCGGCTCATAGGGCAGGCCGCGATTGGCGACCAGCATCAGGCGGCCGCCGCTGCGCAGGGAGGCGGCGGCAGTCTTGATCATCGCCTGGCCGAGCGAAGGTTCGGCGGCGTGGCCTTCATGGAAGGGCGGGTTCATGATGATCAGGTCGTACTTGTCCTTGACCGGCTCGCTCGCCAGATCGTGCCAGAAGAAGCGCTGGGCGACCTTCGGGCAATTGGCCAGCAGATTGGCGCGTGCAGCCTCCAGCGCGCCGTAATGGGCCTCATAGAGGTCGATACGGGCGATTCTTGGCGACTTCGTCGCAAGTTCCACGGAAAGATAACCCCAGCCGGCCCCGAAATCGGCGGCATCGCCGGTAAAGTCGGTCGGCAGGCGCGAGGCGAGCAGTTCCGAGCCGGCGTCGATCCGGTCATGGGAGAACATGCCAGGCGTTGTGGTGAAACGGTCGTCGACGCGTGTAGCTGGCTTGCCAAGCTGCGCCGTCATCACCTTGATGTCAGCGGGGCGCGCGAACCAGAAGGCGACACCGTGATATTTCGGCATGTACTCGACCGCGAGGCCGAAGCCCTCCATGCGCTTGCGCAGCGGCTGAATGCCGTCTTCCTTGCCGCCGGCGACCACGATGAGGCCACCTTCGCTAACGCGCGACAGCGCTTCGGCGATATGGTCTTCGTTTTCGCCCTTGTGCTTGCCGCAAAGGACCAGCGCGCCGTCATAGTCGCCGCCCTCGATCTCCGGCGTCACGTTGATCCGCTGCGCCTGCAGCTGGCGATAGAAGGGGCGGAAGCCCTGAACGGCCGAAAGTTCCGCGGTAAATCCGTCCGGCAGCGAAAAGCCCGCCTCTGCTGCGAGAAAAAGGATCCGCTTGCCCTCGCCGGGCGCGTCAATGGTGCCAGAGGCAAAGGGATGAAACAGGGTCTTCAGGGCGTCGCGGCTCATAGGCGTTATCTCGTCATGGGAATGGGTTTCGATTGTCGGATATGTGCGCCATCGTCGTATTCCATGCTTGCCCCTCACCCTAGCCCTCTCCCCGCATAGGCGGGGAGAGGGCTAGGGTGAGGGGCCGGGCACATAGTTTCAGCGAAAGCGGGCCAAGCCGACAGCAATAATATAAAAAGGGCGCGGAAACGAATTCCGCGCCCCGGAACGTGAATGAAGGCGCGGCTTATTCGGCCGCATCATCCTTCTTCTTGTCGGCGGCGAGTTCCTGGCCGGTCGCCTGATCGACGACCTTCATGGAAAGGCGGACCTTGCCGCGCTCGTCGAAGCCGAGCAGCTTGACCCAGACCTTGTCGCCTTCCTTGACGACGTCCTGCGTCTTCGCAACGCGCTCGGAAGCGAGCTGCGAGATGTGTACGAGGCCGTCACGGGCGCCGAAGAAGTTGACGAAGGCGCCGAAGTCGGCGGTCTTGACAACCGTACCTTCGTAGATCTGGCCGACTTCCGGCTCGGCGACGATCGAGTGGATCCACTTGCGGGCCGCTTCGATCTCCTTGCCGGAGGACGAGGCGATCTTGACGGTGCCGTCGTCTTCGATGTTGATCTTCGCGCCGGTCTTTTCGACGATTTCGCGGATGACCTTGCCGCCCGAGCCGATGACTTCACGGATCTTGTCGACCGGGATGTTCATGACTTCGATGCGCGGTGCGAATTCGCCGAGCTGGCCGCGGCTTTCGGTGATTGCCTTGGACATTTCGCCGAGGATGTGGGTGCGACCGCCCTGTGCCTGGCCGAGAGCGACCTTCATGATCTCTTCGGTGATGCCGGCGATCTTGATGTCCATCTGCAGCGAGGTGATGCCGTCGGCCGTGCCGGCGACCTTGAAGTCCATGTCGCCGAGGTGGTCTTCGTCACCGAGAATGTCGGAGAGAACGGCGAAACGATCGCCTTCCAGGATCAGACCCATGGCGATGCCGGCAACCGGCTTGGCCAGCGGAACGCCGGCGTCCATCAGAGCGAGCGAGGTGCCGCAAACCGTTGCCATCGAGGACGAGCCGTTCGACTCGGTGATCTCGGAGACGACGCGCAGAGTGTAGGGGAACTGTTCGACCGTCGGCAGCATCGGGCGGATAGCGCGCCAGGCGAGCTTGCCGTGACCGATTTCGCGACGACCCGGGGAACCCATGCGGCCGGTTTCGCCAACCGAGTAGGGGGGGAAGTTGTAATGGAGCAGGAAGCGCTCCTTGTACATGCCCGTCAGGCTGTCGACGTACTGTTCGTCTTCGCCGGTGCCGAGCGTGGCGACGACGATTGCCTGCGTTTCACCGCGGGTAAACAGCGCCGAACCGTGCGTGCGCGGCAGGAGGCCGACTTCCGAAACGATCGGGCGAACGGTCGACAGGTCGCGGCCGTCGATACGGCTCGACGTGTCGAGGATGTTCCAGCGAACGATCTTGGCCTGCAGGTGCTTGAAGACGGCGCCGATGACTTCGGCCGAATACTTCGGCTCGACGCCTTCCGGGAAGAAGTGTGCCTTGACCTTGGTCTTGACGACGTCGACGGCAGCGTAGCGCTCAGCCTTCTGCGTGTTCTTGTAGGCGGTGCGCAGCTCGGCTTCGGCGATGCCGAGCATTTCGGCTTCGAGTTCGGAGTGATCTTCCGGCGTGAAATCGCGCGGTTCCTTGGCCGCGACTTCAGCGAGCTTGATGATCGCGTCGATGACGGGCTGGAAGCCGCGATGGCCGAACATGACGGCGCCGAGCATGACGTCCTCGGGCAATTCCTTGGCTTCCGACTCAACCATCAGAACGGCGTCCTGCGTGCCGGCGACGACGAGGTCGAGGCTCGATTCGTCCATCTCGTCGAGATGCGGGTTGAGCACGTATTCGCCGTTGATGTAACCGACGCGGGCGCCGCCGACCGGGCCCATGAACGGAACGCCGGAGAGCGTGAGCGCTGCCGAAGTGGCAACCATCGACAGGATGTCGGGATTGTTTTCGAGATCATGCTGGATGACGGTGACGACGACCTGCGTGTCGTTCTTGTAGCCTTCCGGGAAGAGCGGGCGGATCGGGCGGTCGATCAGGCGGGAAACGAGGGTTTCGTTTTCGCTCGGACGTCCTTCGCGCTTGAAGTAGCCGCCGGGGATCTTGCCGGCTGCGTAGGTCTTTTCCTGGTAGTTGACGGTGAGCGGGAAGAAATCCTGGCCTGGCTTCGGCGACTTGGCGGAAACGACGGTGGCAAGTACCACGGTCTCGCCGTAGGTTGCCATGACAGCGCCATCGGCCTGGCGGGCGATCTTGCCGGTTTCGAGCTTCAGCGGGCGACCGGCCCACTCGATTTCGACGGTATGGATATCGAACATATCTTGTCCTTGCATTGTGCGGGAAAAGGCGCCGTCGCCAATGAGTTCGGCAAGGTGCATCTTCGACCGCACGAAATGTGACGCATCACGGGCAAGACAACGAGAGGCTTTCGAAGATCGGCCGAAGCGCGAAGCCTCGGCTGAAAGCATCCGGCAATCCTGCCCCATGACAGGTCAACGGTTGTTGTTGGCAGGACCGGCCCATCCGGCCTGCCGGCGGTTTCACATCGCGCAAACACAAGGCGCTAGGGAAACTCGTCTCAAGGGTTCATACCCTTCATAAGCATCCGGCGGACGTTCAGGAGAACGCCCGCCGGAAATTCGATTAGCGACGGATACCGAGGCTGGTGATCAGCTTGGTATAACGGCCTTCGTCCTTCTTCTTGAGATAGTCAAGAAGCGAGCGCCGGCTGGAAACCATCGTCAGGAGTCCACGACGGGAGTGGTTGTCCTTCTTGTGGTCCTTGAAGTGGCCTGTGAGATTGTTGATGCGCTCGGTCAGGATAGCAACCTGGACTTCCGGAGAACCGGTGTCGCCTTCGACGGTCGCATATTCCTTGATCAGCGCAGCCTTGCGCTCAGCAGTGATCGACATCGGATAGTCCTTTCTATGAGAGGAAATTAAAGTCGCCAAAAGCCGGGATGTCGTCCAGCATTGGCCGCGAATGCAATCAGGCATGCCCGATGCTGGCGCTGCCTATAGACCATTTGACATGCAAAGGGAAGAGCCGCGATTTTTCCTTCTCCCGGCCGGGAGAAGGCGGCGCTTACACGAACACCCGCTTCGGTCGGAATTCCCCCTCACCGATCTCGCCGATGGCGATCAGCTTGCCGCGCGCGGTGGCATAGGCCTCCGTTTCGGCGACCGGCGCATCGCGGCCGCGGACCAGAATAGGATTGCCCATCTTCAAACGGTGCGCCTGATCGTCGTTGATGACGAGGTGCGGCAGCGACGACAGGGCTTCAGCCGTGTCGATCAGCAGCGCGTCGAGGGCCGCCAGCCGCTCGTCGGCATCCTCGATTGCTTCGAGCGCCACCAGATTGGCGAGCGGCACCATCGCCTCCTCCGCAAAGGGGGCGACGAAACTGCGGCGCAGGCTGGAAATATGGCCGTGGCAGCCGAGATCGCGGCCGAAATCGCGGGCAAGCGCCCGGACATAGGTGCCCTTGCCGCACTCCACCTCGAAATGCGCCGTATTGGCATCTGGGCAGGCAAGCAGCGTCAGCCGGAAGATCTCCACTTCGCGCGAGGGGATCTCGACCGTCTCGCCGTCGCGGGCGAGGTCGTAGGCGCGTTCGCCGGCAATCTTGATGGCCGAGAACTGCGGCGGGATCTGGTTGATGACACCGGTATATTGCGGCAGCAGCGCGCGGATGTCTTCTTCGCCCGGGCGCTTGTCTGACGTCTGCGTCACCTCGCCTTCGAGATCGTCCGTGGCGCGCTCTTCGCCCCAGGTGACGGTGAATTCATAGATCTTGCGGCCGTCCATGACGTAGGGGACCGTCTTGGTGGCGTCGCCAAGTGCGATCGGCAGCATGCCGGAGGCAAGCGGATCGAGCGTGCCGGCATGGCCCGCCTTCTGCGCCTTGAAAAGCCACTTGATCTTGGAAACGGCCTCGGTCGAGCCGAAATCCACCGGCTTGTCGAGGATGAGCCAGCCCGAAATCGGGCGGCCCTTGGGCTTGCGTGGTTTGGACATTCTCTGTCTCTGTTATCGGTTTTTGTCGGTATCGGTGTCAGCATCGCCGTCATTGAGATCGCGCTGGACCTCCGGCGAGCGCAGCAGCGCATCGATCTTCTTGTAGTTGTCGAAGCTGGTATCGTCGCGGAAGCGGACTTCCGGCATGTATTTCATCTGCCGAAGCAGCGGCCCGAGACGGCCGCGGATGTATTTCGAATGACGATTGAGCGTGTCGATGACGATGTCGTGGTCGGCGACGCCAAGCGGCGTCACATAGGCGGTGGCGATCTTCAGGTCCGGCGACATGCGCACTTCGGAAATGGAGATCACGGTGCGCTCGATCAGGTCGTCGCGCACTTCGCCGCGCTGCAGGACCTGCGTGATCGCGGCGCGCACTTGTTCGCCGACGCGAAGCATACGCTGCGAGGGCGCGGAAGAAGTTGGTCTGGTCATGGTTTTTCCGTTAGCAGCGTCCCTTGGACGCTATAAAGCGGGTGACATGACTCGATCCGGCGCAAAGGTCAAGGCTGGATGGCCTGTTCTGCCTTCCAGAAGCCCAGAATCCGCTGGAATGCGGCATCCTGGGCCCCATCTGTCGTAAGCATTCGGGGTGCGGCGTACCGCGAGACGGCGTCCCGCCTGTCGCATGACCGCGATATGCTCGTCCGGTTGACGAACGTAGGAAACGACGATCCGATCGTTGTCTTCAGACGTTGTCGTCATGAGCGGCGCGCCTTTCTCCAGCCTCTTCGAACCCAATAAAAAACCGCCGGCGATGACCGGCGGTTTTGATATCCAGCCAATAGGAAGGCCGCTTACAGCGTGCGCGTGATGTGCTCGACGCGGAAGCATTCGATCGTATCGCCCGCGCGGATGTCTTCGTAGTTTTCGAAGGCCATGCCGCATTCCTGGCCGACGTTGACTTCGGAGACTTCGTCCTTGAAGCGCTTGAGCGTCTTGAGCTTGCCCTCGTGGATGACGACGTTGTCGCGCACCAGGCGGACGCCGACGCCACGTTCGACCTTGCCTTCGGTGACGCGGCAACCCGCGACCTTGCCGACCTTCGTGATGTTGAACACCTCGAGGATCTCGGCATTGCCGAGGAAGGTTTCGCGGCGCTCCGGAGACAAGAGGCCCGACATCGCCGCCTTCACGTCATCCACCAGATCGTAGATGATGTTGTAGTAGCGGATTTCGATGCCTTCGCGCTCTGCGAGCGTGCGAGCCTGCGAGTTGGCGCGGACGTTGAAGCCGATGATCGCCGCGTCGGAAGCTCCGGCCAGCGAAATATCGGATTCGGTCACGCCGCCGACGCCCGAATGGACGATGCGGGCGCGAACCTCGTCGGTGCCGAGCTTGTCCAGCGCGCCGGCAATGGCTTCGATCGAGCCCTGCACGTCGCCCTTGATGACCAGCGGGAACTCCTTGGTGCCCGTGGCCTGCAGCGTCATCATCATCTGTTCCAGCGAACCGCGCTGGACCGACTGGCGGGCAGCCGCCTTGTCGCGGGTGAGACGCTGGCGGTATTCCGAGATTTCGCGGGCGCGGCTTTCGTTTTCGACGACTGCGAACTTGTCGCCGGCCTGCGGAGCACCGGAAAGACCGAGTACCTCGACCGGCATGGCCGGGCCGGCTTCCTTCACATGCTCGCCCTTGTCGTTGACCAGCGCGCGTACGCGACCCCACTGATCGCCGGCAACGACGATCTGGCCGGGGCGCAACGTGCCCTTCTGAATGAGCACTGTCGCAACGGAGCCGCGGCCGCGATCGAGCTGGGCTTCGATGACCGTGCCTTCGGCCGTGCGGTTCGGATTGGCCTTGAGATCAAGGATTTCCGCCTGCAGCAGCACGGCTTCCAGCAGCTTGTCGAGGTTGGTGCGGTTCTTCGCGGAGACTTCCACGTCGAGCACTTCACCGCCCATGGATTCGACGAAGACTTCATGCTGCAGCAGTTCGGTGCGAACCTTCTGCGGGTTGGCTTCGTGCTTGTCGATCTTGTTGATCGCCACGATGATCGGAACACCCGCCGCCTTGGCGTGGTTGATCGATTCGATCGTCTGCGGCATCACGCTATCGTCAGCCGCAACGACCAGGATAGCGATGTCGGTCGCTTGGGCGCCGCGAGCACGCATTGCCGTGAAGGCGGCGTGGCCAGGGGTATCGATGAAGGTGATCTTCTGGCCGTTCTGCTCGACCTGATAGGCACCGATATGCTGGGTGATGCCGCCAGCTTCGCCGGCCACCACGTTGGCGTGGCGGATGGCGTCGAGCAGCGAGGTCTTGCCGTGGTCGACGTGACCCATGATGGTAACGACAGGCGGACGGGAAACCAGTTCGCCGTCTTCGTCGGCAACGTTGAAGATGCCGTGTTCGACGTCGGATTCTGAAACGCGCTTGACCGTATGGCCGAATTCGTTGGCGATCAGCTCGGCCAGATCGGCGTCGATGACGTCACCCGGCTTCAGCATCTGGCCTTCCTTCATCAGGAACTTGATGACGTCGACGGCGCGTTCGGACATGCGCTGCGACAGCTCCTGGATGGTGATGGTTTCCGGCAGCACGACTTCACGCGAAATCTTTTCGCGCGTTTCCTGCATCTGGCTGCGGCGGAACTTTTCCTGGCGGCGGCGCATGGCCGAAAGCGAGCGGCCGCGAGCGCTGCCGTCTTCGTCGACATTGGCCGTCGTTACCGTCAGCTTGCCGCGACGACGTTCTTCGTCGGTCTTCGGACGCGTAGTGACCGGCTTTGCCGGCTCGGGACGCGTGACCTTGCCGCGCGCCGGAGGGCCACCACGCGGCGGGCCGCGATCGGTTTCTTCTTCATTGACCCGACGACGGTTGGCCGGTGCTTCGACGGGCAGGGCGCCGGGGCGCGCCGGCTGCGGAGCCGCATCCGGGCGACGAGCAACGACAGGGGCCGCGGCCGCCTGCACGTCCGGCTTCGGTGCTTCCACCGGTGCGGGCGTTTCGACCTTTGCCTCTACGGCACGGGCAGCCTCTTCTTCGGCGCGGCGGGCGGCTTCGGCCTGCTCCACGATGCGACGGGCGGCTTCCTCTTCGGCGCGGCGCGCTTCTTCCTCGGCACGGCGGACGGCGTCTGCGGCATCGCGGGCCTGGGCGTCGGCGAGTGCGCGACGGCGCGCGTCCATTTCATCGGCAGACAGATGGTTCAGAACCACCGGTCGCGACGAGCGTTCCTGCTGCGGCCGCTGCTGATAGCTCTGGTTGGGCTGTCCCTGCCGCTGTTGCTGGCCACCGGGCTGATGAATGCGCGGAGCTGGCTGCGGCGGGCGCGGCGGCTGCGGGGTCGGTTCCGCGACGCGCGTCACGGATGGCGTTGCGGCAGCCGTCGTCGAAGCCACGATCGGCTTTTCGTCTTCGGGGCGTAGGGGGCGGCGCTTGCGGGTCTCAACCACGACCGCCTTGGTGCGACCGCGGCCCATGTCCTGGCGCACGGTGCCCTGGTTTACGCCTGAAGGCTTCAGGGTGAGGGTCTTCTTACCCGAAACACTCAGCGTCTTGTCGTCTTGATTGTCGGTCATTCCGTTCCTGTTCCTTCGGACAGGGCTCGGAAACGTCCGTCAGACCCTGTCGTTCAATGCATGTACCTTAATGAGGCGTCCGGCAGAGGCCGGTGACCGCGTCATTGTTTTCGCCGGCCAGCGCCGCCCGTTGCCCGGGACTGACCGCCGTTGCGGTACCGTTCGAGCAGGTTTGCGCGCTTCACTACACCTTCACCCGCCCGCCCTGCAAGCGCTGCGGCATGGATAAAAGCATTCTGGCCCATCAGTTCTTCCATTTCCGCCTCCGTGAAGACACGGAATGACGGTATTTCCTTTTCGGTCTCCATGCCGAGATGCCAGGCCTTTCGTGCCTGGTCGATCTTGCGGACGCCGTCGGCGGCGGCATCGATCGCATGGAACACGGCGAGTGCCGAACCGTTGCGAACGGAGCCATCGACCTTTGACGAGCCATTGACGAACTGGCTCGCTTTGCGCGCCATGTGCATCATCCCGGCAAGCTGCGCCACAAGAAGGCGGTCGACGATGGCGCCGAGATCGCTCGGTGCCGTCACCTCCGCCTTCAAGGCGCGAGAAAACAATTTCTTCGCCACCGCCTTGTCCACGAGTGCCCGGTCAAGCTTGACCCAGCAGCCGCGTCCCGGCAGCTGCCGCTTCAGATCGGGAACAACGGTCCCGTCAGGAGCGGCTACGAAGCGGATCAACTCGTCGGGCGATCCGCTTTCGCGTGTTACGATGCACGTGCGGCCGTTTGCGCCGTCACCCCCGAGATCTTCGTCTTCAGGCGGTGCGCTCGACCTCTCGGTGATCGTCATGCTTCTTGCTCGGCTTCATCCTCCGCGACCTCTTCGGTCTCAGTGGCGAGATCGGCTTCGGTGATCCAGCCAGCCGACAGACGAGCCTGCACGATCATCTGCTCCGCCTCGACACGCGAGACTTCGAGCTTGGAGAACAGGCCTTCGAACTTCTTCGTCTCGCCGTTCTTGCGTTCGCTCCAGCCGACGAGGTCGTCGGCGGCGCAGCCGGCGAAGTCCTCGATCGTCTTGATGCCGTCCTCACCGAGGGCGACCATCATCTGCGCGGTCATACCGTTGATCTGGCGCAGCTCGTCGGATACGCCGAGTGCTTTGCGCTTCTCGTCCATTTCGGCTTCCAGGCGCTCCAGATATTCGCGGGCGCGCTGCTGGATTTCCTGGGCGGTTTCTTCGTCGAAACCGTCGATGGAGGCGATTTCGTCGAGTTCGACATAAGCCAGCTCCTCGACGGCGGCAAAGCCTTCGGAAGCCAGAACCTGACCGACCATCTCGTCGACATCGAGCGCGTCCATGAACAGGTTGGTGCGCTCGTTGAATTCCTTCTGACGGCGTTCCGATTCCTCGGCTTCCGTCATGATGTCGATGTCCCAGCCGGTCAGCTGCGAAGCAAGGCGGACGTTCTGGCCGCGGCGGCCAATCGCCAGCGACAACTGTTCGTCCGGAACCACGACTTCGATGCGCTCGGCGTCCTCATCGAGAACGACCTTGGAGACTTCAGCCGGCTGCAACGCATTGACGACGAAGTTCGCCGGCTCGTTGGACCACGGAATGATGTCGATCTTTTCGCCCTGCAGCTCGCCGACGACGGCCTGGACGCGCGAACCGCGCATACCGACGCAGGCGCCGACCGGATCGATCGACGAGTCGTTCGAAATAACGGCGATCTTGGCGCGCGAGCCCGGATCGCGGGCAACCGATTTCACCTGGATGATGCCGTCGTAGATTTCAGGCACTTCCATGGTGAAGAGCTTGACCATGAACTGCGGATGCGTGCGCGACAGGAAAATCTGCGGACCGCGCTGCTCGCGGCGAACGTCGTAGACATAGGCGCGGACACGGTCGCCGTAGCGGAAGTTCTCGCGCGGGATCATCTCGTCGCGGCGGATGATGCCTTCGCCACGGCCGAGGTCGACGATGACGTTGCCGTATTCGACACGCTTGACCGTACCGTTGACGATTTCGCCGACGCGATCCTTGAATTCGTCGAACTGACGGTCACGCTCGGCTTCGCGCACCTTCTGCACGATGACCTGCTTGGCCGACTGGGCGGCGATGCGGCCGAAATCCATCGGCGGCAGCGGATCGGCGATGAAATCGCCAAGAGCTGCATCCGGGTTGCGGTCGCGGGCCAGTTCCAGCGGGATCTGCGTGGAATAGTCCTCGGCCTTCTCGACGACTTCGAGCAGGCGCTGCAGCCGGATTTCGCCGGTCTTCGGGTTGATGTCGGCGCGGATGTTCGACTCCGAGCCGTAACGCGAGCGCGCGGCCTTCTGGATCGCGTCTGCCATTGCGGCAAGCACGATCTCGCGGTCGATGACCTTTTCGCGCGCCACTGCATCTGCGATCTGCAGAAGTTCTAGCCGGTTCGCACTGACTGCCATTGTTTTTAGTCTCCGTCTTCCTGCCCTTGGGTTCCCGTTCCGTCAGGCGGTTCGTTGATCGATTATTCTTCTTCGTCGTCCGCTTCGTTCTGGTTCGCTGCCTCGGCTTTCGCCAGCTTGTCGGCGCGCAGCGCGTCGCGGATGAGATCGTCCGTCAGGATCAGCTTGGCCTCGGCCAGCGTGCTGAACGGAATGGTCACCTTCGGTTCCTCGCCATAGGCAACCTGGTCGCGTTCGATCGTGAAACCATCGTCGTTGACGTCGGCGATCTTGCCGCGAAAGCGCTTGCGGTTATCAACCAGGATCGAGGTCTCGCACTTGACGATATGGCCGATCCAGCGGCGGAAATCCGACTTGCGCACCATCGGCCGGTCGATGCCGGGCGAAGACACTTCCAGATGATACGCCTTATCGACGGGATCTTCCACATCAAGCACAGGCGAAATCGCCGTCGAGACTTCTTCGCAATCCTGAACGGTCATGGTGCCGTCGTTGCGCTCGGCCATCACCTGCAACGTCAGGCCATTCTGGTTTAGGAGGCGCACACGCACCAGGCGGAAGCCCATGCCGACGATCACGGGCTCGATGATGGCGGCGACGCGCTGGTCAAGGCCGGTTTCGACGATCAGGCGCGGTTCATTGGTATTGTCTGCGTTTGTCACTTCCGACAAGCGTTCACTCCTGCAGGCTACTGCATTTGGGAGATCGAGCTAATAAAAAAGAGCGGGTCCTTGCGGCCCACTCTTCATCACACGATCAAGAATTTGAATGCGGATATAAGCCCGTTTCCGGCAAATTGCAAGGCTTTCGCGCCGAAACCTGCTCGGCTGCCTATTTCAGTACGCCGAGCATCGAACTGTCGGGATAGCAGGTGGGCTTCATGCCGCTCTTTTCCTGCCATTGGCCTATCGACCGTCTCGTCTTGTAGCCGGGCAGGCCATCCGTGCCGCCGACGTCGTAGCCCTTGCGCTCCAAAGTCTTCTGCATGCCGGCGACATCGGAGCGCAGCATCTTGCCGACATCGCCCCATTGGCCCTGGAAGGCGCCGCTGCCAGCGGCGATCCGGTCGGCAAGGTTGCCGATGTAAATGCCGTAGAGGTCGGAGTTGTTGTATTCCTTGATGACGTAGAAATTCGGCGTGACGATGAACTCCGGTCCGTCGCGGCCGGCCGGCACCAGCATCATGCCGCTGGCGCGCAATTCGTCTGATGGAAAGGCTTTGCCGGAAATCCTGGTGATGCCGAGCGATGCCCAGTGCGAGATCGGCTTGGCGAGATCAGGCCCTTCCTGGGCGCAGGAAACAGCCTGCGGGATGGCGACCTCATAGCCCCAGCTGCGGCCGCGCTGCCAGCCCTTCTGAACCAGATAGTTGGCTATGGATGACAGCGTATCCGGCACCGAGGTCCAGATGTTACGATGGCCGTCGCCGTCGAAATCGACAGCATATTTCAGGTAGCTGGTGGGCATGAACTGCGGCTGGCCAAGCGCGCCTGCCCAGGACCCCATGAACTGATCGGGCGTGACGTCGCCATGGTCGAGGATGCGCAATGCCGCGATAAGCTCGGTGCGGAACATATCCTTGCGGGTCGACATGAAGGCTTTGGTCGCCAGCACCTGGATCGCCGAATTCGGCAGCTTCGCGGCCCCGAAGCCGGTCTCGCGGCCCCAGATGGCCAGCAGGATCGGCCCCGGCACCCCATAGGTCTTCTCGATCCGCTGCAGCACCGGGCCATATTGCGAAGCGAGGCTCCGTCCGGTCGCTGCCAGCTTTTGCAGCCGCGCCTCGTTGAAATATGGAGCGGGCGAGGAGAATTCGGCCTGCGTCTGTTTCTGCTCCTGGGGCTTTGGAAAGCCCGGGGGTACGAGATCCGGCAGGTCCCAGTTCAGCGTGATACCGGCAAAGGCGGCGCGGAAGGTCTTGTCGGATATCCCGTCCTTTTGCGCCTGGGGCCAGAGATCCTTCTGCAGCCAGCTCTGGAACTGCGCTTCGACATCGGCCTTCGAGGCGGCAAACGCGGGCAGGGGAAGGATGGTCAGGAGGAGGATGAGCAGCCGCAGAATATGTCGCGCGATACCCCCCTCTGTCCCTTTCGGGACATCTCCTCCACAAGGGGGGAGATCGTGGGCGGCGCGCTTCATGCCATATCGACGGTCCGAAGTTTCTGCAGATGCAGCAGCTGATTGTTTGGTGAAGACAGAGCTCCGGGTTACCAATCTCCACCCCTGTCGGGGAGATGTCACGAAGTGATAGAGGGGGGTGCGCACTCTCCTCATGCTCTGCCTCTCCTCAAATCGCCGTCCGCGCCCGCAGCGCCGCCGTCAGCGTGCCTTCGTCGAGATAATCGAGCTCGCCTCCTACCGGCACCCCATGGGCCAGCCGGGTGATCTTGATCTCAAGACCGGCAAGCTGGTCGGTTATATAGTGTGCTGTGGTTTGGCCTTCCACCGTGGCGTTGACGGCGATGATGATCTCGCGGACGCCGCCTTCGGCGACCCGCGCGATCAGTCCGCGAATATTGAGATCGTCGGGGCCGACGCCATCGAGCGGCGACAGCACGCCGCCGAGCACATGGTAGGCGGCATTCATTGCGCCGGCCCGCTCCAGCGCCCAGAGATCGGACACATCCTCGACGACGATGATGACGGACTGGTCGCGGTGGTCGTCGGTGCACACGGTGCAGGGATCGACGGTATCGACATTGCCGCAGCGGGAGCAGATCTTCACCTTGTCATAGGCTTCGCCCATGGCGTGGGAAAGCGGCCCGAGCAGCTGGTCCTTCTTCTTGATCAGGTGCAGAGCCGCGCGCCGCGCCGAGCGAGGCCCAAGCCCCGGCACTTTCGCCAGAAGCTGGATGAGTTTTTCGATTTCGGGGCCGGTGACTCGCTTTGCCATGGGAGGCTTTTAGCCCATAAGCTCAAGGAACGGAATCACGGAAGGGATGATTGGCCGATGAAAATTCTGGCCATTTGCGTCGGCGCCGCCGAAACGCTGCCCGGCAGGAAAAGCAGGACCGGCATCAACAAGCATGCCGTGAGCGGCGGCGTCATGATCGACGAGGAAGGTCTGATCGGCGATGCGATCTGCAATCGCGAGCATCACGGCGGCCGCGACCAGGCCGTCTATGTCGAGGGATCGTTGACGCTGGATTGGTGGGCGAAAGAACTCGGGCGCCCTCTGGAGCCCGGCACGTTCGGCGAAAATCTCGTCATCGAAGGGCTCGACAATTGCGCAGTCGCCGTCGGCGATAGATTCATAGCCGGCAATCTTGTTCTGGAGGCCACCTCGGCCCGTATTCCCTGCGCGACCTTCGCCGCGAAGATGGGTGATCCCAAATTCGTGAGACGCTATACGCGTGCGGGGCGCCCCGGCATCTACTGTCGTGTCGTGCAAGGCGGCACCCTAGCAGCGGGCGCCGTCGTGACCTACGTTCCCTATGCAGGCAGCCCCGTCACCATGCCGGAAATGATGGCGACTTTCGGCAGGCAACTATCGCGGCAGGATCGAGCGCGTTATCTGGCTGCGCCCATTCACTACAAGCTGAGGGCCATGCTCGAGGGCGACGCCGGTAATCTCTAGGCTCACCGCATGGCGATCGCCACGGCAGCACCCGCCATGGTGCCGGCGCTGGCGCGATTGGCGATGCGGACGGCGCGGCGGCTCTTCAGGAACGTCCTCGCCTTTGCCGCAAGCATTGCCCAGGAAAGATCGATGACAACAAGCACCACGAACATCGTCGCCACGAGCTCGGCCCAGCCGGAAAGGGTGACGGCATGAAGATCGATGATCGAGGGCAGCAGTGCCACGTAGAACACCATGATCTTCGGGTTGCCCATGGTCACCGTGAAGCCGGCGAGGAAAAGCCGCGCGGCTGATGGTTCGTCCGGCAGCTGTTCCTCTGCCGTGTCCGAGGCCGCAAACCACATTTTCCAGGCGAGATAGAGAAGATAGGCGACGCCAAGCCATTTGATCACCACGAAGGCCCAGTGGAAGGTTTCGGCGATGGTCGCAAGGCCCGCAACGGCGCAGGTCAGCCAGATCGCTTCGCCCAGCCACATGGCGGAGAGAAAGGGCAACACATTGCGGGCGCCCTTGGTGAGCACGCGTGCTACGAGTGCTGCGATGTTCGGCCCCGGCGATCCGGCCGCGATGAACAGTGCACCGGCAAAAACAAGCAGCATCGACAGGCTCATCGCATTCTCTCCGATCGGGTAGGCCAGAAGGCATATGGAAGACACCCAGAAATAGCACCCTGGCTGCCGTTTTCCAAATTCCCGATGTCCTCCTCAGCCGAGTTGCGCGCGAAATCGCTCGAGGAGTGCCTTGCCCTCAGGCCAATCGCTCAGCCCGGATGCTGAATTGATATGACCGAGTGGCCCCACACTCATAAACTCGCTGCCCCAGATTTCGGCGCTATCCCGGGAATAATCGTAGGGGCCGTAGGGATCGTTGGTGCTGGTGACGAGCATGGACGGAAACGGCAGCCGTTGCCGCGGCGGATTGGCGAAACTGCCGGCCCCAGTCAGATAGACCTCACCGGTCGGATCGGGTGGCGCGACAACGAAGGCACCAAGGATCGGCGCTTTCTGGACGGGTGCCCAATGCGCGATCAGCTGGCAGGCAAGACTATGAGCGATCAGGATCGGCGGCGTTTTCGAGCGGGCGATCTCCCGTTCGAGCGCTTCGATCCAGTCTGTGAGCGTCGGTCTGTCCCAGCTCGATGGCTGGAATCGCCGTATGCGCGGATCCTGCCGCTCCCACAAGGTCTGCCAATGATCTCCGTCGGAGCCACCAAGCCCCGGCAGCATGATGATATCGCTCATCTCTGTCCTCTCTCGCTATCTGGTGGAGAAAAACTGACACGTCGCTCAAGCAATTGACATTGCAATCCATTGGATAAAATCTTCTCCAACCGATGAATTAAAGGTGGAAAATGGAAAGCGCCGAGAAGGAGTTGGACCCGACTGACATGTCGATGATCGAGATCCTGCAGCGGGATGGAAGGATCTCGGTATCGGAACTCGGTCGCCGCGTCGGCCTTTCGCAGCCGGCGGCATCGGAGCGGTTGAAGCGGCTGGAAGAGCGAGGTGTGATCGCAGGCTATCGTGCCGTCGTCGATCCCGCTACGGTCGGGCTCGGCATGATGGCGGTCATCCGGCTGCGCACCTCGCATGAGCATATCCGTCCGTGCCTGAAGCAGTTTTCGGAAATGCCCGAGATCATCGAAGTTCTCAGATTGACGGGGGAGGATTGTTTCCTGCTCAAGGTCCTCGTGCCGACAGCCGCCAACCTTGAAACCATCGTCGATTCCATCGCCCGCCATGGCGCGGTGACGACGTCGCTGGTGCTGCGGAACGAACCGGTAAAGCCGATCGGCCGCGAATTGATCCGCAAGACGATCGCCCGGTGAGGGAGCCTTTGGGCGCCGATCTTAGAAAGGCAGCTTGAAACCGGGCGGGATCGGCAGGCCGGCGGTCAGCTCGCGGGTCTTGTCGGCGGCGATCGCCTCGGCCTTTTCCTGGGCATCCTTGTTGGCGGCGACGATCAGGTCTTCGAGGATCTCGACATCGTCTTCCTTGAAGAGTGACGGATCGATCTTGATGCCCAGCATCTGGCTCTTGCCGTTGACGGTGACGGTGACGAGGCCGCCGCCGGCCTTGCCTTCGACGCGAATGTCGGCGATTTCCGACTGCATCTTCTCCATCTTGGCCTGCATTTCCTTCACTTTGCCCATCATGCCCATGATGTCACGCATCGTCATTGGTCCTTCTTTTGCGTATCGTCAGCGTAATTGGTGAGGATGGGATGCGAAGGCCGCTCCAGGCGTCGAGCCCATGCGGTTCCGCTGCCGTTCATCCTACTCCTAGAATTCTATGTCGTCGCCCGGCAGAATATCCCCGTCGACGGATTCTGCGATGGCTGGAGCGGTTGTCTGCTCCTCCTCTTCTTCCGTCTCCGGTGCCCGCACGCGTACGTCGATGATCTTTGCACCGGGAAATTGCGACAGGATCGCCGCGACATCGGGGTCCTGCCGCGCATCGGCAACCCGCTGCTTCTGCGCGTTCGCTTCGGCTTCCACCAGCGTCGGCTCGCCTTCGTCGCGGCTGAGACTGACGATCCAGTGGATGCCGGTCCATTCCTTCAGCTTGACGGCAAGCTCGTTCAGCAGTGTGCCGGGAGCGCCTGATGTCAGGCTGACGTCGAGCCGGCCCGGCTCCAGCCGTACGGGGCGCACGAAGGTGCGCACCAGCACCTTCAGCTTCGGATCGCGCTTCTGGCCGGCAAGCTCGGCGATATCGGTCATCGAATTGATCGGCACGAGCGGCTTTGGCGCTTCGGTCGGCCTCGGCTCGATGCGTCCCACGGGTGCCGAATCCGGCTGCGTATTCGGCACCGAACGCAACATGGCAACCGGCGCCGAGGGCGCGGGTCGTGGCGCTGGTGTTTCGACGGCTCTCGCCATGGCAGTGCCCTGGTAGGAAACCGGTGTCCCTCCGCCGCTGCCGATGGGGGATGCCGACGGTGGGCGAGCACCGCCATTGCCATCAGAAAATTCCACAAGCCTGCGCGCGGCATCTTCCGGTGCGGGCAGATGCGCGGCATGCGCCAGCCGGATCAATACCATTTCGGCAGCACCGGCAGTCCGCGACGCGTTCTCGGTCTCGGCTATGCCCTTCAGAAGCATCTGCCAGATGCGCGACAGTGCCGTCACCGCCACGCCCTGCGCAAACTCCAACGCTTTTATGCGCTCGACTTCGCTCAGCGACGGATCGTCGGCGGCATCGGGCACATATTTCAGGCGGGTGACGAGATGGGTGAAATCGGCAAGGTCGGTCAGCACGACGACGGGGTTGGCGCCGGCCTCATACTGGCTGTTGAACTCAGCCAAGGCGGACGAAACATCGCCTTTGACGATGTGGCCGAAGAGATCGACGATGCGGGCGCGATCGGCAAGTCCCAGCATCGAGCGCACGGCATCGGCTGCAACAAAACCGCTGCCGTGGGCGATCGCCTGGTCGAGCAGCGACAGACCGTCGCGCGCCGAGCCTTCGGCGGCCCGGGCGATCATGGCGAGCGCTTCCGGCTCCACCTCGATGCCTTCCTTGCCGGCGATGGTGGTGAACAGTCCCACAAGATCGGACGCGCTGATGCGGCGCAGGTCGAAGCGCTGGCAGCGCGACAGGACCGTGATCGGCACCTTGCGGATTTCTGTCGTGGCGAAGATGAATTTCACATGCTCGGGGGGTTCTTCCAGCGTCTTCAACAGGCCGTTGAAGGCGGCCGTCGACAGCATGTGCACTTCGTCGATGATGTAGACCTTGTAGCGCGCCGATACCGGCCGGTAGCGCACCTGCTCGATGATCTCACGGATGTCGTCGATACCCGTATGGGAGGCGGCGTCCATCTCGATGACATCGACATGCCGGCCTTCCATGATCGCCTGGCAATGCTCGCCTGGCTCGCGCAGATCGATCGTTGGGCGATCGATGTCCGATGTCTTGTAGTTGAGTGCACGGGCAAGGATGCGGGCGGTCGTCGTCTTGCCGACGCCGCGCACGCCGGTCAGCATGTAGGCCTGCGCGATGCGCCCGGTCTCGAACGCGTTGGTGAGCGTGCGGACCATCGGCTCCTGGCCGACCATAAGATCTGTGAAGTCCTTGGGCCTGTACTTGCGGGCCAGCACCCGGTAACCGGTGCCGGTCGAGGCGGCATCTTTTGCTTGTCGCTCGCTGTCGCTCATCGCCCTGCTGTTGCCCGCAGAAAGCCGGGTCTTGCTTTCGGAAAGGGTGGGAGGCTGGCACGATGACCCGTGCCGGGCTCGTTAGGGCTGCTTCCTTCCGGACCTGACCCGGTTGGCGAGTGGCTCGTCCACCACCAACCTCCCGGATGCACATATCGGCAATATCGCCATCAAAAGCAAGCCAAGGTCAAAAAAAACTGCTAAACATTTGATAAAACAATGGAGGATGCCCCTTGAAAGACTTCGCTCTCGACGAGAGACTGGCGAATGACAGCGTTTCCGTCGTGATGACAGGCCTTTGCGACGTGCGCCTGATGAAGGATAGCCGTTGGCCGTGGCTTCTGCTGGTGCCCCGCCGGCCCGATAAATCGGAAATATTCGAGTTGACACCGCTCGACCAGATTTTGCTCACTTTCGAGACCGAGAAGGTCGCGAGCGCCCTGAAGACGCTGACAGGGGCGACAAAAATCAACGTCGGGGCTCTTGGAAATATCGTCCGTCAGCTTCATGTTCATGTGATTGCGCGGTTCGAAGGGGACGCAAACTGGCCCGGCCCGATCTGGGGTCACGGCAAGGCGGAGCCCTATTCGGACGAAGATATGAACAGCTTCATAGCCAAGTTGCGGGACACGCTTTCACAATGAGCCATTCCATCTTTTCCTCGGATGCGCCCCATCCGGAAGCCAGCAGTCTCACCGCCTTTGCGGAAAATCAGCTTAACCGGGATGCCGAGCATCGCGACGAGGAATCGATCAAGCAGGCGCTGGCCAAGGAAGGCACGCATATCCTGGCCTTTGCCAAGGAGCAGCTGGTCTTGAAGCACGACGGCCAGGTGCTCGATCCGCTGTTTGCCCGCTACGAGTTGCAGGAACTCGATCCGGATTGGGAGGCCGCCGTGCTGCTCGGCTACCGCAGGACCGGCGAGCCGCGGCTGGCTGTGCCGGTACGCATCAATGCCGACGAGCTCGCGAGCCAGTACAAGCCGGCCGACATGCGCTCGCTCTGGCGCGACCTCTTGCTGGAGGGCGAAATCCTCGGCGAGGCGGCGCAGGGCATGAGCCTCATCCGCTGGAACAGCGACAACCGCTTCTGCGGGCGGTGCGGCTCCGTCATGGAAAGCCGCATCGGCGGCTACAAGCGGGTCTGCACGGCCTGTGAACACGTGATCTTCCCGCGTACCGACCCGGTCGTCATCATGCTGACGGTCGATGAGGAACGGAATCGCTGCCTGCTCGGCCGCAGCCACCATTTTGCGCCCGGCATGTATTCCTGTCTGGCCGGTTTCGTCGAGCCGGGCGAAACAATCGAGAATGCCGTGCGCCGCGAGACGCACGAGGAATCCGGCATCCAAACCGGCCGCGTGCGCTATCATGCGTCACAGCCCTGGCCGATGCCGCACTCGCTGATGATCGGCTGCTATGCCGAGGCGAAGTCGACGGAGATTCACATGGACGAAGCCGAGCTCGAGGACTGCCGCTGGTTCACGCCCGAAGAAACGCTTGCCATGCTCGATCGAGTCTCCGCCTCCGGCAACACGTCCCCGCCCAAGGGGGCCATTGCCCATCGCCTGATGCGCGACTGGGTGGAATGGAAACGATAGGTCTTTGCCTGCCATGGCACGCTCGGAACGCTTGTTGACGCTGCTGCAGACGCTTAGGCGCTACCGCCGCCCGGTCAGCGGTGCTGTTCTGGCGGAGGAAACCGGCGTCAGCCTCCGCACGCTCTATCGCGATATCGCGAGCCTGCAGACACAGGGCGCCATGATCGAAGGCGAGCCGGGCATCGGCTATGTTCTGAAGCCTGGCTTCATGCTGCCGCCGATGATGTTTTCGCAGGACGAGATCGAAGCGCTGGTGCTGGGGTCCCGGTGGGTGGCGCGTGCTACCGACGCGCGACTGGCGGCAGCGGGCGCGGATGCACTTGCCAAGATCGCCGCGGTGCTGCCGGCCGAGATGCGCGACGAGGTCGATCAGGCAGCGGTGGTCGTCGCGACGCGCCGCATCACCGAGGACAGGACCGATCTTTCCCTCATGCGCAAGGCGATCCGCACGGAGCGCATGGTGCAGCTGACCTATGGCGATGTGAACGGCTCCATTTCGACCCGGCGCATCTGGCCCTTCGCGCTAGGCTATTTCGACAATTCGCGCATCATCATGGCCTGGTGTGAACTGCGCCAGGATTTTCGTCATTTCCGCGCCGACCGTATCGTCGATTTCGCGGTTCTGGAGGCACGCTATCCACGCCGCCGCGTCGCCTTGGCCAGGGAATGGCACGCCCGGGAGGGAGTCGTCCACAACTGACCTCGACACCAACACTACTGCCAGAAACTGTCAGTAGGCTTGGCTATTATCGGCACCATCCAAGCAGGATGGGAGGACCGATCATGGCAAGCAACGTTTTCATCACTACGAAACAAGTGCAGCGCGGTGGGGTCGAATCCGGCAAGGGCAATGATGTTTCAATATCGGCACCGCTGGCTCGCCTCTCGCAGATTGCGCTTGGCTATTTCACCCGTCGCTGGAACCGCCTCGATATCGAGGAAACGCCGAATTCCGTGAAGCGCGATCTGGGCTTCCTGGACGGACGCGCCCCTTACCGCGAGGAAGAGCGGATGCACTAACCGCACCGCCGACTCACAGCCTAACTTCCGACACGCTCAACTCGCCTTCCGCCGGCAAGCTTCGCCCAGCTTGCCGGACCGCATATGCTCGCCCTCATATCCCTCAAAACCAAAGGAATATCCCGATGACCAACCCCAACCTCATCATCTTTTATGTCAAGGATCCTGCCGAGAGCACGCCGTTCTACCGTGACCTGCTCGGTCACGAGCCGGCCTTCGCCTCGCCGAATTTCGTGGCTTTCTCGCTCAACAACGGCTTCAGCCTTGGCCTGTGGCGTCGCAGCAGCGTCGAACCGCAGCCCTCCGCCATCGGCAATCGCGGCGAACTGGGCTTCATGGTCGAAGGCGCAGGCGCCGTCGAACAGCACTACAAGGATTGGAAGGCGCGTGGCCTGCCGATTGCGCAGGAACTGACGACGATGGATTTCGGCCCGACCTTCGTCGTCCTCGATCCCGACGGTCATCGGCTCCGGGTTTGTGAGCCGGATAAATAAGCTGCCAGGCGTGTGGCTTGCACCTCACCCTAGCCCTCTCCCCGCTCGCGGGGAGAGGGACGACAGCGAACCCTCGCCGGGCGCTGTGATGGAAGGAAGGCTGTGGATGCACCTATCCCCTTCTCCCCGCGCGGGGAGAAGGTGGCCGACAGGCCGGATGAGGGGCAAATCGTCCATTATTCGAGTTGACTTGCGGCATTTGCGGAAGAGACTGATCGATAACCCAGAGAGCTACGGAAGGCGCAATTGCTGCATCACATTTCATTCGGTGTCGCAGATATCGAGAAAGCCGCTGCATTCTATGATGCCGCATTTGCACCGCTTGGCTATGTGCGGGTTTGGGAAGACCTAAACCCAGGCAATCCCGACCAAGCGATCGGATATGGCCCAGCAGGCGGCGGCGACAAGTTCGCCATCAAATTGCGGAGCAAGGACGCTCGAGCTCCCGGCTCCGGCTTTCATCTCGCCTTTGCCGCACCAGGCCGCGAAGCCGTTTCGTCGTTTTATGAGGCTGCGCTGGCTCACGGCGGCGTGGACAATGGGGCACCGGGTCTTCGGCCTCACTATGGCCCGAATTATTTTGCCGCCTTCGTCATCGATCCGGACGGCCATCGCATTGAGGTCGTTACCAAGGCTGCGGAATAGCTGACGGTGGAAGCGCAGCGGTATCGCCATCCGCCCTCGTGGTTCGAGGCTGCAGCCCTTCGACAGGCTCAGGGTGCTTTCGCACCTCACCATGAGGACTGATCTTTTGTGCCGCCACAGAAGGCACTCCACCTCATGGTGAGGGGCACTGCCGTGGGAGCGCAGCGAAAACGGTGGTGCCTCGAACCACGAGGTGGCTTCCGACACGACCGGACTTAGAGATCGCCCCGCATCGGATGCCCCTTGTAGACGCCGAGGATGCGGACTTTTTCCGAGAAGAAGCGCAGTTCTTCCAGCGCGCGGCGCACATGCGCATCGGCGGGATGGCCTTCGATATCGGCATAGAATTGCGTTGCGACAAAACGGCCGCCGAGCTGGTAGCTTTCGAGCTTCGTCATGTTGATGCCGTTGGTGGCGAAGCCGCCGAGCGCCTTGTAGAGCGCGGCGGGAATGTTGCGGACGTTGAAGACGAAAGTGGTGACGATTTTTTCGTCCGGCGCGTTGCGTTCCGCCCAGGTCTCGTTGCGCGACAAAACGACGAAGCGCGTCATGTTGTCTTCGGTGTCCTCGACATTCTCGGCGATGATTTCAAGGCCATAAAGGTCGGCCGCAAGCCGTGGCGCCAGCGCCGCCATGCTGCGGTCGCCGGTTTCCTGCACCAGCTTGGCCGCACCCGCCGTATCGCCGGCGATGACCGGCTTCCAGCCGTTGGCGCGCACGATCTTGCGGCACTGGCCGAGCGCATGGATGTGGCTGTGCACCGTGCGGATCTCTTCCTTGGTCACTCCAGGCAGCACCATCAGCTGGAAGCGAATCGGCATGAAATATTCGCCGACGATATGCAGTCGCGATTCCGGCAGCAGGTGGTGAATGTCGGCGACGCGCCCGGCAATGGTGTTCTCGATCGGAATCATGCCGAGATCGGCTTCGCCGTTGTCGATCGCGGTGAAGGCGTCCTCGAAGGTTTGGCAGGGCAGCGGCTCCATGGTCGGGAACATGTCACGGCAGGCCATGTCGGAATTGGCGCCGTAGTCGCCCTGGAAGGAGATCTTGTTGGTCTTGGTGATCATGGGACTGCCTTTGGGGAGTGCCGTCAGAGAGAAGCGGCGGAAAGGATACGGCGAGCCTTTTCGAGGTCGGCGGGAGTATCGACACCGAGTGGGATCGTGTCAACGATCTCGACGTCGATGCGCATGCCGGCTTCCAGCGCCCGCAGCTGCTCCAGCGATTCGCGCAGTTCCAGCGGCGATGGGCCGAGGCTGACGAATTTTGCGAGCGCCGCGCGACGATAGGCATAAAGGCCGATATGGTGATAGAGCGGACCATTGCCGTAGGGCGCGGTCGTCCGGGTGAAATAGAGCGCCCGCAGGCGATTGTCCGAAATGGCCGAACCGACCACCTTGACGACGCTCGGCGCCGTCTTTTCTTCCTCGTCCTTGATCTCGACGGTCAGCGTGGCAATGTCGACGGCCGGATTTTCGAGCGGACGCAGCGATGCGCGGATGGTTTCGGGATCGATTGTGGGAAGGTCGCCCTGGACATTGACGATGATTTCGGCGCGGCCTTCGGGATCGACGGCCTGCAGCGCCTCATAGATGCGGTCCGAGCCCGATTGATGATCCCTACGCGTCATGACGACTTCGAAGCCGGCATTGGCAACGGCGGCATAGGTATCCTCGTGATCGACGGCGACGACGATGCGACCGATCGCCGCCTCGCGCGCACGCTTGGCAACCTGTACGATCATGGGAAGGCCGCAAATATCCGCGAGCGGCTTGCCCGGCAGGCGAGTGGAAGCCATGCGGGCGGGAATGAGGACCAGGGTCTTGTCTAAATTTGAATCTGTCATTCTTGGGCCTTCTATTCCCGCGGGAAAAGTGTCAAAACGTCTCATGGTGGAGGCGGTTTACAGAGTTGCAAGAAACAGCCAAAAGACATAGGTTTCGCGCGAATTCAAGATGGGCCGGCAGAGGATGCTGGTGGCGAGGGGAGCATAGCAGATGAATTCATCCTACGTGAACATGGGAGTCGGGGCACTTTTGGCCACGCTGTTCGTGTTGAAGTCCGTGTCGCTCGCGTCAGGATTTATTTTCCATTCAGAGGCACCGGAAAAGCCCGGTTTCGCCATCGTCGCGGCCGAGGAGCCGGCTGCAGGCGACAAGGCCGCGGCCGCCAAGCCGGATACGCCGATCGCCCAGCTCTTGCAGAAGGCTGATGCCAAGGTCGGTGAAACGATCTTCAAGAAGTGTCAAGCCTGTCATTCCGGGGAAAAAGGCGGACCGAACAAGGTCGGCCCGGATCTCTGGGGCATCGTCGATCGCCCGGTCGGCGAGCATGAGGGCTTTGCCTATTCCTCCGGCATGAAGGACTTCTCCAAGGGCGGCTCGGAAAAGTGGACTTACGATCATCTCTATCACTTCCTCGCTGCTCCGAAGAAGTTCGTTGCCGGAACGGCAATGGGCTTTGCCGGCCTGCCCAAGGAAGAGGATCGCGCCAACGTGATCGCCTATCTGCGCACGCTTGCCGATACGCAGGTGCCGCTGCCGGATCCGAACGCCGCGCCGGCTGCTGCGACCAACTGATATTGACATCGGTACCCGCAATCGAAAGCCCGGTCAGAATGGCCGGGCTTCTTCGTGCCGTTTTTCAGAGAGCATGCTTGCGCGAGCGCGTCCTCTGATCGAGATCATAGACCTTCAGCCCTTCCTCGGCCTTGGGCGGCACGCGCCATTCCTGCGGAGCCAATGCCTTGCGGCCGTCGCGCAAGCCCGCGTCCCAATGCTCGCGCATCGAAAGCGCTGAGAACTCGTAGTCCTTGGAATGTGAGCGGAACTGCTTGTTGCGATAGATCAGGTGGATGATGGTGACGCTATAGTCGCAGCTATGCACCTGCAGCTTCTGGATTTCGGGGTCGGCCTTGGCCTCATCGGGAAGGCGGGCATAAAGTTCGGATATGGCGCGCCTCAGGCGGTGGCGCTCCAGGAAGAGGTCGGTGTTCAGTCGGGTGCGGCTCGAATAGGTGATGTCCTTGCGCCGCTCCTCGACTTCTTCGAGATCCTGCGGCAGATTGCCGACGGCGCTGAAGAGATCGACCTGAAACACCACGGTATCGACGCCCGCGCCGTTGCTGAGCACGTAGCCCAGCGGCGTGTTCGAAACCAGGCCGCCGTCCCAGTATTGCTCGCCGCCGATCTTGATCGCCGGAAAGCCCGGCGGCAGGGCGCCGCTCGCCATTACGTGTTCCGGCGTGATCTTGGTGTCCTTATTGTCGAAAAAGGCGAAGTTGCCGGTGCGCACATTGACCGCACCGAGGCTGAGCCGCACCGGGCCGTGATTGATTCGGTCGAAATCGACATGGTCGAGCAGCGTCTGCCGCAATTGCTCGGTGTCGTAGATGCTGGTCGCGCCCTTGGAACCAGGCGCCTGGAACCAGGATGGAATCTGCCAGGGCGAAAAGAAGCCGGGGACGCCGAAGGTCGACACCCACCAGCTGCTGACCGTGCGATAGAAAGCGGTGCTCTGGCGCTGCTGTTCCATCAGCACGTCGACCGGGAGCTGGATGCCGACCTTGTTCCAAAAGGAGCGCAGCGCCTTGAGCCGCTCTCCCGGCACATTGCCGGCCATGATCGAGGCATTGATCGCGCCGATCGAGATGCCGGCGATCCAGTCGGGTTCGATATTCTGTTCTCGGAGCGCTTCGAATGCGCCCGCCTGATAGGAGCCGAGAGCGCCGCCTCCCTGGAGCACGAAGACTTTCTGCGAATAGGCCGAAGCGGGATTGGTGAGTGGAGCTGCAATATTCATGTGCCATCCTTTGCTGCGCTTCAGCCTTCAAGGCCGCGATGCGCAAATATATGACCATTTTCCTGCCTGTTTCTCCGAATGCGGAGATATGTCGTCCCGGCCATTGGCGGCTTGGGGCCGGCCTAGCCGAGAATATAGGCCCAGAGCGACACCGAAAATGCGCCGAGCGCGGTCGTCAGCGTAATCGTCGAGGCTGCGAGACTGTGACCGACGCCGAAGCGATTGGCAATCAGCCAGGCGTTCACACCTGTTGGAACTGCGGCCGTCAGCACGAGTGCGGCCCGCCATTCCGGGCTGAGACCGAGGAGGTGGCCGGCCGCCAGCACGCAGGCCGGCAGCAGGAAAAGCTTGAAAGCCGCCATGACGCTGGTGATGCCGAGATTGCCTGATAGCCCGTATTGGCGCAGCGCCATGCCGAGCGAGATCAGCGCCGCCGGGCCGGCAATATTGGCGATGCTGTCGACGACGGTGCTAAGCGTCGCCGGCAAGGGAATGCCGACGATATGCACGACGAGGCCGCAGAGAAGCCCGATGACCAGCGGATTGCGGACAAGGTTCCTGCCGACCTGCCGGAGGAGCTTCCATATGCTGCGGCCGGCGCTGCCGTTTTCCTTGCGTTCGGCCTGCTCCATCAGCAGCGTGCCGGCGATCATCATCGTCGGCAGATGCACGGCAATCAGGATCGACATCGCCATGATGCCGTCTGGCCCGACCGTGCGTCCCACCAGCGGCAGGCCGATGAAGATCGTGTTGGCGAAGGCGGAGGACACGCCGGCCAGTACGCCGATGCGCGCATCCCGCCCGAACAGCCGCGTCGCCACCAGATGGCCGGCAGTCCAGGTGATGGCAACGCCAGAGAAATAGGCGATCCACAATCGAAACGGCGAGGCGCCGCGAAAATTCGCCTCCGCAATGGTCTGGAACAGCAGCAGCGGCACGGCGATCTTGAACACGAACTCGCTCATCGCCTCGCCGACCTCGGCCTTCAAGAGGCCGGTGCGCACGATCACCCAGCCGACGAGAATCAGCAGGAAAACCGGAAGGACGTCGGTAAAGATTTCGGACATGCCGGGCGAGGGCCGTGAAGGGTGAGCTCGAGGGATTTGACCCGGAAGTTGTAGCAGCTTGGCTCATCGTGAGAAGCCGCAAAAGCAAAAAAGCGGGATCAAACCCGCTTTTGCCGATCCGGTCCCGCCGGACGGTCCTCCCGGTGCACATGCCGCCAGTTCATCCGTGGTCGGCCCGCGTACCGGGGAGGAGGAAGGTATCATACCTTCCCAGGCTGGCTTGGAGGCCTTGTGAGCTTCCGATCCCAGCCGCTTGTTAAGGATTTACACATGGAAAGTGACAGTCGAATGACTGATGGGAATTAAGTTAACTGTCCCGGTGCCGATTTTTCTTCCAAACTTCGGAAAAACCGATAATACCGGATACCGGCTATCACCTATACCGGGACCCTCCTATTGATGACTCGCTTCGATGTACTGACCGTTGGCAATGCCATCGTCGACATTATCGCCCGCTGTAACGATCAGTTCCTGATCGACAACAAAATCACCAAGGCCGCGATGAATCTCATCGATGCCGAGCGCGCGGAACTCCTCTATTCCCGCATGGGCCCGGCGCTTGAGGCGTCCGGCGGCAGCGCCGGCAATACGGCCGCGGGTGTGGCGAATTTCGGCGGCAGGGCCGCTTATTTCGGCAAGGTCGCCGAGGATCAGCTCGGAGAGATCTTCGCTCACGATATCCGCGCCCAGGGCGTGCATTATGAGACCAAGGCGAAAGGCACCTTCCCGCCGACCGCCCGTTCGATGATCTTCGTCACCGAGGACGGCGAGCGCTCCATGAACACCTATCTCGGCGCCTGCGTGGAGCTCGGCCCGGAAGACGTCGAGGAAGATGTCGTCGCCGACGCCAAGGTCACCTATTTCGAAGGCTATCTCTGGGATCCGCCGCGCGCCAAGGAAGCGATTCGCGAATGCGCCCGCATCGCCCACGCCAATGGCCGCGAAATGTCGATGACCTTGTCCGACAGTTTCTGTGTCGGCCGCTATCGCGGCGAATTCTTGGACCTGATGCGTTCGGGCACGGTCGATATCGTCTTCGCCAATCGCGATGAGGCTTTGTCGCTTTACGAGACCGAGGATTTCGACACGGCGCTGACGCTGATTTCAGCCGATTGCAAGATCGCAGCTGTCACGACAGGCAAGGACGGCGCCGTCATCGTGCGCGGCACCGAACGTTATGTGGTCGATGCCCATCCGATCGAGGAGCGCGTCGATACGACCGGGGCCGGTGATCTCTTCGCCGCCGGTTTCCTGTTCGGCTATACGCAGGGCCGTACGCTCGAAGATTGCGGCAAGCTCGGCAACCTCGCCGCAGCTATCGTCATCGAGCAGATCGGTCCGCGGCCGATGCGATCGCTGTCGGAAGCCGCCAAGGAATTCGGGCTCCTTTGATGGGGCTCGTTGTCTAAAGCTTTTTCGTTTTCTCAGATAGTCGAAGCCGCCTTCAGCAGACCGCTGCGGGCGGCTTTTCCTATAAGGCCGGCCGGGTGCCTATCCTCGGAAGAGCCCTACAGTCCCCGCTTCATAGAGGATGAGGATGCCGAGGGCGATTAGGACGAACGGCACGATCCTGTGCCCGTGGCGTCTGATCGGTGCGCCAAGCGTCGGATGGTTCACCAGAGAATGGGCAGCGCCGAGCCAAGCCGCCGCCAGGATCGCGAAGATGCAGCCGATGGCCAGGATCTCATAGGCGGAGCGGGTGGCAAAGAGCGGCGTATAGATGCTGATGTTGTCGCCGCCATTGGCGATCGTCACCAGGGTGACGGCGACGATATTGCTATGCCCCGCTGAAGCCTTCTCGTGGTCCTCCGGATTGTCGCCTGTTTCGACGCCGTTCCAGAGCTCCCATAATCTCCTGAGGCCGAAAAAGATCGGCGCGAAACCGAGTAGGCCGATATAGGTGGCGGGAATGACGAGCACGAGGAACGAGGCGACAACGCTGACAGCATAGAGAACGGCAATGCCGAGATACTGGCCGATGACGACCTGCTTCGCCCGGAATTTCGGATCGGCAAAGAAGCCGAGAAGAACGAAAATGTCATCCACATTGGTCGAGGCGAACACAACGATGGCAACGCCGAAAACGCCTAGCATATAACCCAAGGCCGCCACTCTCCCGTTCCGATGCCGGATATATCATTGCGCCGGAAAAGTTGCGCGGTTGCTGATGTCGCGGAGCTTTGTGGAATTCTCTACTTGAAGGCTTCGCCGGGATAGGCGCCCCAGATCTCGGACTGTGCAACCCAGCCCTCCGTGCCATCGGCGGTGACCATGCACCAGTCGCCGGTGCATTCGCGAACGCTCATCATCACGCCGGGTTGGAGCTTGGCGATGACGCTGGCGGATGGCTGGGCGTCGCGGCGCATGTTGACGAAGACGGCCTTGCCCTTGCCCTTCATCCATGGGGCTGCGAGCGCCGAGCGCTGGCCCGACAGCAGCGACTGGTTGACCCAGCCCTCGGTGCCGTCGGAATCGCGTACGCGCCGCCAATTATCGTATTCCTGGATGATCTCGACCGGCAATCCCTGCTTGAGATAGAGCCATGAGACGGCATAATCCGCACTCGGACCGATGCGCAGGTTGACCCGCTTCGATTTCAGCGTGACGAACCTCGGCAACGGCAATCCGCTCGGCCCCTTGGCGGCCTGCGCCACGGCAAGATCGGCGGCGGCACCGGCCATCATCAGGCCGATCGCGAAAATGGCGCAGGACTTCAATACTCTGCCACGCATGGGATTTCCGTTCGTTCATCATGATCAAGGCGCCGTCGGGTCGCCTTTTGGCTCCGGTCAGCGGCAAATCCCTGGATCGCGCCAGCGAGTTTTGTTTGTCTTCGCCTGCGGGTCTGGTAGAAATGCCCGGAACGGGAAAATTATCCCGCTTCTTGGTTAAGAACATCTGAACAAGGCATCGCCGCTCTCCATGACGACGAAGAAAAAACCGAAGGTTTACGTCACGCGCAAACTGCCGGATGCGGTGGAGACGCGGATGCGCGAACTGTTCGACGCCGAACTGAATATCGACGACCGGCCGCGCACGCCGGCGGAGCTTGCCGCGGCGGTTCGGACCGTGGATGTGCTGGTGCCCACGGTCACCGATCGTATCGACGCCGCGCTGATCGAAGAGGCCGGGCCGCAGATGAAGCTGATCGCCAGCTTCTCCAACGGCACTGACCATATCGACGTCGAAGCCGCTGCCCGCCTTGGCATCACGGTCACCAACACGCCGAACGTGCTGACCGAGGATACCGCCGACATGACGATGGCGCTCATTCTTGCCGTGCCGCGCCGCCTCGCCGAAGGTGCGCGGATACTGACCGACAACCCCGGCGAATGGGCGGGATGGTCGCCGACCTGGATGCTCGGCCGCCGCATTCACGGCAAGCGCATCGGCATCGTCGGCATGGGGCGCATCGGCACCGCCGTTGCCCGCCGCGCCAAGGCATTCGGCCTGTCCATCCACTATCACAACCGCAAGAGGGTCAATCCGGCGACGGAAGACGAGCTCGAGGCCACCTATTGGGACAGCCTCGACCAGATGCTTGCCCGCGTCGATATCGTTTCGGTCAATTGCCCCTCCACGCCCGCGACCTTCCATCTGATCTCGGCGCGCCGTTTGGCGCTGCTGCAGCCGACGAGTTATATCGTCAACACGGCGCGCGGCGATGTGATCGACGAGACGGCGCTGATCAAGATCCTGCGCGAAGGCAGGATCGCCGGCGCCGGCCTCGACGTGTTCGAGAACGAGCCGGCCGTCAGTCCGAAGCTGGTGAAGCTCGCCAATGAGGGCAAGGTGGTTATCCTGCCGCATATGAGTTCGGCCACATTGGAAGGCCGCATCGACATGGGCGACAAGGTCATCATCAACATCCGCGCCTTCATCGACGGACATCGTCCGCCCAATCGCGTGCTGCCGTTTCGCTGATACGTTTTCGCTCGGCGGGTGGCGCTTTGAGCCGGCCCGGTTTTGCCCAGCGCGCAAGTTGTCATTCACATCCAAAATCAATGCATCCGCCTCGGGGCCGGTCACGCCCATGTCATAAAGGCGACCCAGAGATGACCGCAGGTACGAAGCAGGAAGGGCAGAAGAGAAATGGCACGGGCGCTACCGCATGAGCGGATCCAATATGTCGTCGAAGGCGGCTTTAAGCTGTCGGGTGAGATCGAGCCGAGCGGCAACAAGAATGCCGCGCTGCCGATCATCGCTGCATCGCTGCTGACCGATCAGCGCGTCGAGCTCAGCAACGTGCCGCGCATCCGCGACGTCGAGGCGCTCGTGGAGTTGATCCAGTCGGTCGGTGCGAAGGTGCGCTGGCTCGGGCGCAACGAGCTCGAAATCGAGGCACGCGAACTGCGCCCCGCCAATCTCGATCCGGATCTCTGCGCCCGCATCCGCGCCTCCATCCTGCTTGCCGGCCCGATGTTGGCGCGTTGCGGCGAGATCACCTTGCCGCCGCCCGGCGGCGACGTCATCGGTCGCCGGCGTGTCGACACGCATTTCCTGGCGCTGGAACAGCTCGGCACCGAGATCAGCGTCAACCACGTCTATAGTTTTCGCGCCGAACGGCTGCGCGGCGCCGATGTCTTCCTCGACGAACCCTCGGTGACGGCGACGGAAAACGCGCTCTGCGCTGCGGTGTCAGCCGAAGGCACGACGATCCTGCGCAACTGCGCCTCCGAGCCGCATGTGCAGGATCTGGCGCGCTTTCTCATCGCCATGGGCGCCCGCATCGAAGGGATCGGCACCAACATGATGACGATCCACGGCGGCCAGCCGCTGGGTGCCGTCACGCACCGGATCGGGCCTGACCATAACGAGGTGGGGTCGCTGATCGGCCTTGCCGCCGTCACCGGCTCGGAAATCACCATCCGCAAGGCGGGTGTCGAGCATCTGCGCTCCACCTTGATGACCTTCGAGCGCCTCGGCATCCGCTGCCGTATCGAGCGCGACGATCTGATTATTCCCTCCGGGCAGGAGATGAAGATCCAGTCCGATTTCGGCGGCCATATTCCGAAGATCGAGGACCAGCCGTGGCCGGCTTTCCCGGCCGACACCATGTCGATCGCCATCGTCACCGCAACGCAATGCGACGGTGTCGTTCTGATGTTCGAGAAGATGTTCGAAAGCCGGATGTTCTTTGTCGACAAGCTGATCGCCATGGGCGCGCGAATCGTTTTGTGCGACCCGCATCGCGCCATCGTCGCCGGCCCGTCGAAGCTGCGCGCCGCCCAGCTCGAAAGTCCCGACATCCGCGCCGGCATGGCCATGCTGATCGCGGCGATGTGCGCCGAAGGCACGAGCATCATCAACAACGCGCAGCAGATCGAGCGCGGCTATGAGCGCATTGAGGAGCGGCTGAACGCGCTCGGCGCCCGCATCACGCGCATCCCGCCGCGGGAGGCGTGAGGGCCGAAGGCGCGAATCGCTACGGTAGGAATTTCTGCATCTCGATCGACGTCGTGCGATCGAAGCCCGGATGGCGATTCTCGGCGGTTTTGGCGAAGCCCAATGCGGCGAAGGTTGCATGGTTTTCGGTAAGTTCGATGCGCGTTTCCAGCCGCAGGACGGCGAGACCTCGCTCGCGCGCGTCAGCCTCCGCATATGTCAGCAGACGCTTGCAGATCCCCTTGCGTTGCGCGGTCGGCAATACGGCCAACTTGCCGATATAGAGGCTATCCGGCTCGACGCGACAAAATACACAGCCGGCTATCTTATCTCCATCAAGCGCGACATAGGCGATCTCGTTGCGAGCTTTTTCCCTGAGGGACTGCGGCGTCAGCGCAAGCGCAGATGAGGGTGGGTCGATCCGTCCGTTCATATAGGCGAAAGAGGCAAGGATGAGGTCGAGCAATGCGTCCCAGCGGTCGAAGCTGCCATTCAGCCGTTGAATCGTAATATCGCTCATTCCGCTGCCACCTTGCTGCGTTTGCGGCGATAACGAATGGTCTCGAAGCGCGCCGTGAGCGCATCGTAGAGCAGCAGTCGGCCGATCAGCGGTTCGCCGATGCCGGTCATGAGCTTGATCGCCTCCATCGCCATCAGCGTGCCGATGACGCCGGTCAGTGCACCGATGATGCCGGCCTCGGCGCAGCTTGGAATTAGGCCTTCCGGCGGCGGTGCCGGGAAGAGATCGCGATAGCGCGGATTGGGCGCGCCGTCGGTGCCGTTCTCATAGGGCTTCAACGTCGTCACGGACCCGTCGAATCGCCCGACTGCGCCGGTCACGAGCGGCAGGTGGGCGGCTTCAGTCGCGTCGGCTGCGGCATAGCGCGTGTCGAAATTGTCGGAGCCGTCGATGACGAGATCGAAACCGGCGAGATGCCGCGCAGCCGTGTCGGCGGAGAAACGCTCCTCGAAACGGACGGTCCGCACATGCGGGTTGAGCCTTGCGATGGCGTCAGCCGCACTTTGCGTCTTCAATTCGCCGATGGTGCCGGTGTCATGAATCACCTGCCGCTGCAGGTTGGACAGCGAGACGCGGTCGTCGTCGGTAATGCCGAGCGTACCGACGCCGGCGGCCGCAAGATATTGCAATACAGGCGCACCGAGCCCGCCCGCGCCGATCACCAGGACACGCGCGGCCTTCAATTTCTGCTGGCCGGCGCCACCGATTTCGGGCAGCAGGATATGGCGCTGATAACGGGCGATTTCGTCTGAGGTTAAAGGATCCATGGCGGCAATTCTATCATGATCGGCGGTTTTAAGGTGCTAGGATTTTGTAATGCCGCCATGCGCTACGGTAAAGAACTGCGCGCGTTCGCCGAGCGCTGAAAACATCGCCTTGTCCGTGCCGGTCATGAACGCCTGTCCGCCGAGCCCATCAATGAGATCGAACAGTGCGGCGCGCCGGCCCTCGTCGAGATGCGCGGCAATCTCGTCAAGCAGCAGGATCGGCGCGTGCCCGGTCAGATTGCCGACGAGGCGCGCATGGGCGAGGATCAGGCCGACAAGCAGGGCCTTCTGCTCGCCGGTCGAGCAGCGTTCCGCCTCCATGTCTTTTTCGCGATGGCGCACCAGCAGGTCGGCTCGGTGCGGCCCATCCAGCGTTCGCCCGGCCGCCGCATCGCGGTAGCGTCCCTCGCGCAGCAGGGCGGCGTAATGATCCTCGAGATCGACGGCCGGCCGGTCGAATTGCCCGTCGAGGAAGCCGGAAAGTTCAAGAGCCGCCGAGGGAAATGGCGTTGCCTCGCGCGTTTCGGCGATCAGCCGCGAAAGAAGGCCGAGCATCTCCTGCCGCGCGATCGCCATGGCGATGCCGAGGCTCGCCATCTGCTCCTCGATGCCGGCAAGCCAGGAAGGATCGAACCGGCCCTCGGACAGCAGCTTGTTGCGGCTGCGCATCGCGCGCTCGAAATCGCTGGCACGACGGCCATGGGCGGGATCGAGCGACAGCACCAGCCGGTCGAGGAAGCGGCGGCGTTCGGAAGAGCCGCCAGTGAAGAGGCCGTCCATGGCCGGCGTCAACCAGAGAACGCGTAGATGATCGGTCAACTCGTCCACGGTCTTGGCCGCCGTGCCGTTGATTCGCAATTTGCGGGTCGCCGCCTCGTCTGTCGCGTCGATGCCGGTGCCGATCTCGACTGAGCCCTCGATGCCTTCGAGTTCGGCAAAGATCGAAAATCCACCCAGCGCACGGACGCGAGTGATATCCGCATAGGCTGCACGCCGCAGGCCACGCCCGGGCGAGAGAAGAGAAACCGCCTCCATGAGATTGGTCTTGCCGGCGCCGTTGTCACCGGTCAGCACCACATGCCGCTCGTCAAGCGCAAGTGCGGCCGCCGCATAATTGCGGAAGTCGGTAAGCTTCAGGCGCGAGATGAAAACCTTGTGCGGCATCGGTCTTTCAGATTCTTAGTCGGTGGCCGAGGGGTATGCCGAACATCGCCCGAGCGCAAGGATTTTGCCGTGCACATCAGCCCTCATGGTGAGGAGGCCCGTAGGGCCGTCTCGAGCCACTAGGGCTGGTGATTCGGCCGCAAACGAAAAAACCGGCCGAATCACCGGCCGGTTTTATGGGAAGCGATTTGATTCGCTGCTCAATCGCTGAAGGTATCGAAGAAATCCTTCATGCGGGCAAAGAAGCCCGTCGATTCGGGATTGTTGTCCTTTGACGAGATCTGCTCGAATTCCTGTAGGAGTTCGCGCTGGCGCTTGGTCAGTTTCTGCGGCGTCTCGATCTGGATCTGGATATAGAGATCGCCGACCTGGCTCGAGCGCAGCACTGGCATGCCCTTGGCCTTCAAGCGAAACTGCTTGCCGACCTGCGTGCCCTCGGGAACGGTGACGCGCGATTTCGTGCCGTCGAGCGTCGCCACATCGAAGGTGCCGCCAAGCGCGGCCGTCGTCATCGAGATGGGCACCGCGCAATAAAGGTCGGCGCCGTCGCGCTGGAAGAACTCATGCGGCTTGACGGAAAGGAAGATGTAGAGGTCGCCCGCAGGCCCGCCACGAAGACCCGCTTCGCCTTCGCCCTGCAGGCGGATACGCGTGCCGTCCTCGATGCCGGCCGGAATGTTGACGGAGAGCGAACGCTCTTCGGTCACGCGGCCCTGGCCATGACACTTGGTGCAGGGATCGGGAATGATCTGGCCGCGGCCATGGCAGGTCGGGCAGGTGCGTTCGACGGAGAAGAAGCCCTGTGCGGCGCGCACCCGGCCGGAGCCCTGGCAGGTGCCGCAGGTCTTCGGCTGCGTGCCGGGCTTGGCACCGGAGCCGGAACAGACGTCGCAGGTGAGCGAGGTCGGCACGCGGATCTGCGCCGTCTTGCCGACGAAGGCTTCCTCGAGCGAGATTTCCATATTGTAGCGAAGATCGGCGCCGCGCTCGCGACCGCCGGAGGAACGTCCGCGTGCGCGGCCGCCACCCATCATCTCGCCGAAAATATCCTCGAAAATATCGGAGAAACCACCGCCGCCAAAGCCGGCACCAAAACCGCCTCCGCCGCCCATGCCGCCGTGCTCGAAAGCCGCGTGGCCATAGCGATCATAGGCCGCGCGCTTCTGCGGATCCTTGAGCGTTTCGTAGGCTTCGTTGATTTCCTTGAACTTCCGCTCGGCGCTGCTGTCGTCCGGGTTCTTGTCCGGATGAAATTGCATCGCCAGCTTGCGAAAGGCGCTCTTCAGCTCTTTCTCGTCCGCCGTCTTTGAGACGCCCAATGTCTCGTAAAAATCCGCTTTTGCCATTAAGGATTAGACCCCGGAAATGGATTTCCGGCTGCCCGAAGGCAGCCGGATCATGCGCACAACCCCTTAAATTGATAGGGTTTAAGGAAAGGCTTATGCGCCACTTTAAATTCCGCTGCGCCCTTTGCGCGTCCAAAAGGACGCGCGGCGCAGTAGCTCCTCGAGAACCTTTCGGTTCGCGCTTATGCTGACCGCTTGCGGTCGTCTTCGTCCTTGATTTCCTCGTAGTCGGCATCGACAACGTCGTCCTTGCCGGCTGCCGAGGCATCAGCCGAAGGGGCTTCCGCCTGCTGGGCCTCATAGATCGCCTGGCCGAGTTTCATGGAAACTTCCATGAGCGTCTGGGTCTTGGCCTTGATATCTTCGGCGTCCGGCTCGGAAGCTTCGGTCGCCGCCTTCAGCGCTGCGATAGCGTCGGAGATCGCATTGCGATCGGCTTCGCTGACCTTGTCGCCATAATCCTTCAGCGACTTTTCGCTGGAGTGGATCAGGCTTTCGGCCTGGTTCTTGGCTTCGACGCCTTCGCGACGCTTCTTGTCTTCGGCAGCGTGGGCTTCGGCATCCTTGACCATCTTCTCGATGTCGGCGTCGGAAAGACCGCCGGAAGCCTGGATGCGGATCTGCTGTTCCTTGCCGGTGCCCTTGTCCTTGGCCGAAACCTGGACGATGCCGTTGGCGTCGATGTCGAAGGTGACTTCGATCTGCGGCACGCCGCGCGGAGCGGGCGGCAGGCCGACGAGGTCGAACTGGCCGAGCAGCTTGTTGTCGGCAGCCATTTCGCGCTCGCCCTGCGAGACGCGGATGGTCACGGCCGATTGATTGTCGTCAGCGGTGGAGAAGGTCTGAGACTTCTTCGTCGGGATCGTGGTGTTGCGTTCGATCAGACGGGTGAAGACGCCACCCAGCGTTTCGATGCCGAGCGACAGCGGGGTCACGTCGAGCAGCAGAACGTCCTTGACGTCGCCCTGCAGAACGCCGGCCTGGATCGCGGCGCCGAGAGCGACGACTTCATCCGGGTTGACGCCCTTGTGCGGTTCCTTGCCGAACAGCTGCTTGACGACTTCCTGTACCTTCGGCATGCGGCTCATGCCGCCGACGAGAACGACTTCGTCGATTTCGGCAGCGGTAACGCCGGCATCCTTGAGGGCGGCCTTGCAGGGCGCGATGGTGCGCTGCACGAGGTCGTCGACCAGGCTTTCCAGCTTGGCGCGCGTCAGCTTCAGCGTCAGGTGCTTCGGGCCGGTGGCGTCAGCCGTGATGAAGGGCAGGTTGATTTCGGTCTGCTGCGCGGAGGACAGTTCGATCTTCGCCTTTTCGGCAGCTTCCTTGAGGCGCTGCAGCGCGAGCTTGTCGCCCTTGAGGTCGATGCCGTTGTCCTTCTTGAACTCGGCAACGAGATATTCGACGAGACGCATGTCGAAGTCTTCACCGCCGAGGAAGGTGTCGCCGTTGGTCGACTTCACTTCGAAGACGCCGTCGCCGATTTCCAGGATGGAGATATCGAAGGTGCCGCCGCCAAGGTCGTAAACGGCGATGGTCTTGCCGTCCTTCTTGTCGAGACCGTAGGCGAGTGCTGCAGCGGTCGGCTCGTTGATGATGCGCAGGACTTCAAGACCGGCAATCTTGCCGGCATCCTTGGTTGCCTGACGCTGCGCGTCGTTGAAGTATGCGGGAACGGTGATGACAGCCTTTTCGACCTTCTCGCCGAGATAGGATTCCGCGGTTTCCTTCATCTTCTGAAGGATCATTGCGGAAATCTGTGCAGGCGAATAGCCCTTGCCGTTGGCTTCGACCCAAGCGTCGCCATTGTCGCCCTTGACGATCGTGAAAGGAACAAGGTGCTTGTCCTTCTCGACGGTCGGATCTTCGTAGCGGCGGCCGATCAGGCGCTTCACCGCGAAGAGGGTGTTCGTGGGGTTTGTCACAGCCTGGCGCTTGGCCGGCTGGCCGACGAGGCGTTCGCCATCATCGGAGAAGGCGACCATCGACGGGGTGGTGCGGGCGCCTTCGGCATTTTCGATCACTTTGGCGTCTTTACCGTCCATGACGGCGACGCAGGAATTTGTCGTTCCAAGGTCGATACCAATTACTTTTGCCATGTCATTCTCTCCTTGAAGCAAGCTATCGGAACCCCTGCCAGGCATTCCATTGACAGCCCCTTACGGGATGGTCTTGAGGATTGCGCAGCCATGACTGCGGTGATGCGGCGTATATAAGTAGCGGTTTTACTGACTGCAAGGCAGGAAATGACCTGGAATCCAGCAAAACGAATGGTTTGTCGCCCAAATTCCACATGCCGGGGCCGTCCGCGGGCCTGTGGATTTCATGCAATCCTATATCAGATCAGCCTTGCCGCGGCCATGCAAGCGGCAAGGCTGAAAATTACGTTTTTATTGGCCCAGAATGACGTCGAGAAGCGAGGAACGATGCGGTCGCACCGTCGCCGTGTGGGGGCTGGTATCGCCCACATCGGCAGGGGGGATGTCGCCGGTGTCGTAGGTGTTCGAGCTGTAAGGGTTGGTGTCGTCGGTCAGATTGGCCGGCGGCAGATCCTGCGGGTCGTCGTTGGCAACGGTCTGGTTGACGATCTGCGGCTGGATCGGCTGCTGCGACGGCCGCTGTTGCAGCGTCGGCTGCTGAATCGCCTGCCCGCCGCCGGACGTGCCGGAAATGATATTGCCGATCGTCGTGGGCTGGTCGGCATTCGGCGCCGATTGCGCCACGGGCAAGCCATTGTCGATGATCTGGCCGCCACCGAAGATCGGTGCCGGTGTCAAGCCCTTGTGCGCGGCGATCATGAAATCCTTCCATGCCCTGGCCGGCAACCCGCCGCCCGTGACCTTGCGCATCGACTTGCCGTCGTCGTTGCCGAACCAGACGCCGGTGGTCAGATGGCTGGTAAATCCGACGAACAGCGCATCGCGGAAGGATTGCGTCGTTCCGGACTTGCCGGCGGCCTGCCAGCCGGGAATGCGGGCCGACTTGCCGGTTCCATATGCGATGACGCCGGCCATCATGGCGTTCATGTTGGCGACGATATCCGGGTTCATCACGCGTGGCGGATTGGCGACATTGGCCTGGTAGAGAACCTTGCCGCCTGCGGTCGTGACCTTGGTCACGACGTAGGGTGTCGCCTTGAAGCCGCCGTTCATGAAGGCGGCGTAAGCGGAGGTCAGTTCCAGCAGCGATACCTCCGACGTGCCGAGCGCGATGGAGGCGTTGGCTTGCAGGTCGGATTCGATGCCGAGCCTGTGGGCCACCTTGATCACTTGGTCCGCCCCGACCTCGGCGACGAGCTGCGCGGCAACCGTGTTCAGCGACTGCGCCACCGCGGTGGCAAGCGTCACGGGGCCGCTGTAGCGCTGCTCGTAATTCTCCGGTGCCCAGTTGCCGATCTTGATCGGCGCGTCGTTGCGGATCGAATTGGGCGTTAGCCCCATTTCCAATGCCGCGGTATAGACGAAGGGCTTGAAGGCCGAGCCCGGCTGGCGCTTGGCGGTGACGGCGCGATTGAACTGGCTCTGTGCATAGTCGCGACCGCCGACCAGCGCGCGGATGGCGCCCGTCGCATCGACGGACACAAGCGAGGCCTGGGATGCGTTGAGCTTCTTGCCATCCTTGGCGAGCACGTCATTCAGCGCCTTTTCGGCCTTCTCCTCGAGCGACATGTCAAGGGTGGTGTCGACGATCAGGTCATCCTTGATGTCGCTGCCGATCAGCTTCGGAAGCTGATCCATGACCATGTCAGCGACGTAGTTTTCCGCGCCGCTCCAGTAGCTCTTCGAGCGTGTCGGCGGCTGCGACATCGCGGTCTTGATGTCGGCCTCGCTGATGAAGCCCTGATCCTGCATGGCCTGCAGCACCAGCTGGGCTCGAGCCTCCGCGGCGGCGGGATCACGGGCGGGCGACAGCCGCGACGGCGCCTTGACAAGGCCGGCCAACATGGCGGCCTCGCCGAGGTTCACGTCACGGGCCGATTTGTTGAAGTAACGCCGCGAGGCCGCCTCGACGCCATAGGCATTCGAGCCGAAATAGACGCGGTTCAGATACATCGTCAGGATCTGGTCCTTGGTGTATTTATGCTCCAGCCACAGCGCAAGCAGCACTTCCTGCACCTTGCGTTCCAGTGTGCGATCCGGCGACAGGAACAGGTTCTTGGCGAGTTGCTGCGTCAGCGTCGAGCCGCCCTGGACGGCGTGTCCCGTCAGGACGTTGGTCACGAAGGCGCGGCCTAGACCGATCGGATCGAAGCCGAAATGGGAATAGAAGCGCCGATCCTCGATGGCGACGATTGCTTCGGGTATGTAGGGCGACATGTCGCTGAGCGCCAAGGCTTCGCCGCCGGTCGTGCCGCGGTTGGCAATCAGGCTTCCGTCGAGGCCGGCGATCTTTACGTTCGGCGGCCGCTCGGGAATGGCCCAGGTGCTGGCGCTCGGCATGCGCGACCCGTAGTAGGCGACAAGGCCAGCAAGACCGATGCCGGCCCAGAGGCAAAGCACCAGTCCCCAATAGATCGTTGTGCGGATGAACCCGAAAAAACCGCGGCGCGGTGGACGTCGGGCGGGCTTGCGGCGGCTGCGCGAGCGGCGGGGCTTTTCGACCACCGGCTCATCCTCATCCTCGTCTTCGTCGTACTCCGGCTCTTCATATCGGGACGAGCGTCTGCCGCCAACGATGCGTTCGCCAGCGCTGAATCCGTCATCGATGCGTTCCCGGCCGCTGGAAAAGGATGGATCTATCCTCTGGCGTGATTTTTTCTTATCTGCCATTGCGGGCCGGTCGTACCTCGATGCTTCAGTGTTCCGATGTCTGCTGCCGAACTGATCACAACGGCAGCACATGCCCTTCAGGACGCGCGATCGCCCGTCTGCCGGCTATCATCTTGGAAGAATGATCCCGATGCTCCGGACAGGAGCGCTGCCGGCCGTTCGTTCACGAACCCCTCGCGAAGACATTAAATCCCGCCTGAACTGTAAATGCGGCGATTTAAGGAGGGATTAAGAACATTTCCGGCCCTCGCGATAGCGGCTTTCGCCCATCCAGAACGGGGGCGCGCAGGGAACTTTTCGCCGTCCCGGGCATTATCGTCCCATAAAAACGAGAGGGCGAGCCTATGAGTTCATTGATCAAGATAGAGAAAGCTGGCGAGAGCAGGCTGCGGGAGGTGTGGAGTGTCGAGGATTTTGCCCGGCGCCACCGGATTTGCAAGGACGAGGAAGTCCGGCTGAAAAAGCTGTTTGGCGACTTCGCGACAAAGCAGGAATTGCTCTCGAATGCGCAGAGGCCGCCGCTGTTTCGTTGAACAGTCTTGGCGGGCCGGGCGCGATGTTCATCGTGGGCTGCTGCGAGCGAACGGTTTGCGGCGGAGGAGGCTGCGCCAATGTGGAAGCGTTTTGAATTGTGGTTGGTCGACCAGATCGATCGGATATTCGGACTGGAGCGGCTCGCCCGCCGGGCCGGCTTCTCGCCCGACGAGGCAAAGCGTATCGCCCGCGAGAAATAGGTTGCACGCCAGCTCGCAACGGCATCCAGCGGATGTCCGCACTTCCCAAAAAGCTATTGCAGAAATTCGTCTCGCGGGTCTCAGCGGCCGGCCGATTGAAACCGGTCGAATGCTTCGAAACTTCGAATGGTCTTCGCAATGTTGCGTATTTTCGAATGATCTGATCAGAGTTATAGTATTGTCATGTGACCGTCTTGGAGGGCGGTTCCAAGCAGTTGGTAGCGCGTGAGGAGGAGTATTCATGCGACACATCAAATGGAGCAATCCGATCGAGATCGGTTTCGTTCAAGGTAGTTCCCAGACTGTGACAGGCCCATCCGAGGCATTGAATTGCATGGCCAATCTTTGGCCGGACCGCCGCGGTCCGCTGTATGTGGCGGCCAGAAGCGTTTGCCGGGCAGCGATCGATGGCCGCAAATCCGTCGAAGAAGCTCGTGAGATGTTCATCTCGGCAATGCGGGAAGCGCATCTGAAAACCCATTGAAGCGCCTCCGCGCTGCCGGATCGTCGATCGCTCGAAACTGCGCCCTGGCGGTAGTGCGGCAATAGGCACGTTACCTGAAAGCGGATCAATTCCGCGGGATTTCCTATTGTGCTGTCGCCACCGGGCCATAAAGACGGGGCAGCTTCTCAAGCTGCTATGCATGGCATCAAAAAGGCCGGCGACTTTTAGGGTCGCCGGCCTTTTGTTGTCTAGGTCTCGCAAAACGCCGTCAGCGGTTTGAACCTCTTACCGACATGCGGCAGTTCGGTTCCGACGCCGGGCAGGGATCCGTATGGTCAGGGCTATAAGGACCCGGGGCACCGGCATTCGGCCGCGGATTATTCTGCGGCTGCGGCTGCGGCTGGGGCTGGGGCTGCGGTTGAGCTTGAGGCTGTCGCTGCTGCGGTTCGGGGCGCGGCTGGTTGTCGGGGCGGTTATTGTCGCGCCGGCGATCCGGCCGGCTGCCAAAATCCTGGTTGTTGTCCGGCTGCTGGCGGCCCCAGTCCCGATTGCCGTCGCGATTACGGTCGGGGCGGCGATCCCAGTTCTGATCCTGTCCGTCATTCCAGTCCGATCCGCTGTTCCAGTCGCGATTGCGATCGGGACGGCGGTCCCAATTGCGATCCTGTCCGTCATTCCAGTTTGATCCACCGTCCCATCCCGGACTGCGATCCGGGCGACGATCGACCCAACCGGGACCGCGCCGCCAGCGATCGCGATCACGGTAGAAGTCGCGGCCGCGATAATAACGACCCCAATAGTCATCGAAGTTGAAGACCACGGTCGGAATACCGAGTGGGCGATAATATTGCGGATCGACATAGATACGACGCGACTGGTAGGTCGCCTGAATATAGCGGCCGGCGACCCATCCGCGACCACCGTAGAACGAGACGTCGCACCAGGGCGTCTCGTTGAGGCAGCCATTGATCCGCAGCGGCACGCCGACAGGGATCATGGTCACTGCCGGATAAGCGGTGCTCGGGCCTGACCGCATGTTGACATTTGCGGTGGCAAAGCCTTCCGCTGCCTCCGCGATGGCCGGCAACGCAACGAGTGCGGCCAGCATGCTCGCGGCAAGAACCTTGAACCTCATGAATACTCTCCCTTTGCACACCGTCGCCGCGAATCGCCGTGCGGTGCTTGTTCGGCATCTGATACGCCTACCCCGGCGCCCATTCGGTATGACTTCCCAATTTCGGCAAGATAAAGGCCTGCGCATGCACGGAATCTGATAGATTTCGCGGCGCGCCTTCAATCTCAGCATGTGTTTTAAAAGTGTTTGCATGAATGGAGCTTGAACGACTGTGGATAAAGCGTTCGAGGCCTGCGCGGCTTACTGTTCGGCGCGTTACTGTCGCCGGAGTGCGTATCTCTCATGACATGGCTGGAAGAATGATTGCCGCGACCTTGAAATCGCCGTGTTGCATTCCGACATAGGCTACAGTCATGCAGCCGATGGATGACCGGCGCGCTTCAAAGCGAGCAGTTTTTATCCTTCTTCGATCGCGGAAGTGAAGTTGACGTATCGTTAACCTTTCACGATCAATCTGGCTGCAGTTCCGCTTTCCCTTTGACCACGGATGTACTGGCACTGTTGTGAGGGCGGATGACGAAAGGCCGGTTTGCTCCGGCCTTTTTGTTTTTCATGGTGATGGCGTGCTTTGCGAAAGCGGGGCGCGCCATTTTCAATTTCGGCTGTGTTTCCGCCAACGAAAAACCGCCGCAAGTGACTGCGGCGGTTTTGAAGATTTAAGCGAAACGCCCGTTATACGGGGCGATGTCCTCAGTTGGCCTTCTTGGCCGAGACCTTGACGATCTTGGCCGGCGCTTCAGCCACGGTCGTCTTGCCGGCCGGTACATAGCCCGCGCCGATGTTGACGTTCAGCAGGATGTAGTCGTTGGCGCTCGTCTGAACGGCCTGCGCCAGGCTCTGCTGGGCTGCCGTCACGTTGCGCTGCGCGTCGAGAACGTCGAGCAGCGAAGACGCACCGTCCTTGTAGCTCGCGGTCGAGAGCTGCAGGGCTTCCTGATAGGATTTCACCTGCGCGTGCAGAGCAGCGACCGTCTGGGCATCGCGGGTGACCGCCGAGAGGTTGTTTTCGACATCCTCGATGGCACTCCTCACCGTCTGCTGCCAGACGATGTACTGTTCGCGGCTCGCTGATTCTGCACTCTTGACGCCGGCACGCAGTGCGCCACCGTCGAAGATCGGTAGGTTCAGAGACGGGCCGAACGACCAGCTGGTCAGGCCGCCGCTTCTGGCCGAAGTATGAATATAGGACGGCGAGATCGCGCCGCTGAGCGTGATCGACGGCAGCAGTTTGGCTTCCGCCACGCCGATCTCCGCTGTGGCCGCAGCGAGTTGACGCTCTGCGCGACGGATGTCTGGTCGATTGCGGATCAGATCGGCAGGAACGCCGGTGCGGACGCTGCCACGGAAGACCGGTTGTTTGCCGCCGCCCTGCATCTGCGCAATGATCGTCGAAGAAGGCACGTTCAGCAGCGTGGCGATATGGTGCACGGCCTGGCGATAGCTGATCTCGAAACCGGGAATGGTCGAAAGCGTCGAATTGACAAGGCCCTCAGCTTGAACGACGTCGAGGCGGGATGCCGCACCGGCTTCGAGCTGGAACTTCGTCAATGAGAGCGTATCGCGGCGGGACTTCAGGTTTTCCTGAGCGATCGCCACAAGTGCCTGATAGTAACGGGCGTTGACGTAGCTGGTGGCGAGATCCTGAAGATAAGTAAGCCGTGCGATGTCGACGCTGGAGTAAGCGGCATCGAGCGATGCGTTGGCGCCTTCCCTTGCGCGGCGATATTGGCCCCAGAGGTCGAGCAGCCACGAAACCGAAGCAGTACCGCCTGTGCTGTTTTGCGTTTCGGTCTGGGTGCGCAGCGAGCCCTTCTGGCCGCTGGTCGTGTGGTCGCCGCTAACCGTCAGGCTCGGCAGGCCGCCGGCACCTGCGGTGACGACCGCAGCTTCAGCCTGATTGATGGCTTCCAGCGACTGCTGGATGTTAAGGTTTTGGGCAAGACCCTGGGCGGCGAAGGCATTCAGTCTGGAGTCGCCGAAAGCGGTCCACCATTGTGAACCGGCGATATCGCCATTGACCTTCGTACCGCCCTCCGAGAATTTGGCCGGGAGAGGCATTTCCGGTGGCTTATGATCTGGGCCGCTGACGCAACCTGCCAGAATAAGCAGCAGGGCGGGGGCGGCAGTACGAATGGAAACCATCACATTGTCCCACAATTCAATTTACATGATCAGTGTTTTACGGGGTCGACATGACCCTAAGTGTTTCGGCGCTCCAGCCTTACGCAGTACAAACAATGACCCGAAGCGGTCGGCGTCAATCTAGCAATGAGTTTTGCAATAGCACAGTGGCTTTTACGATTTCTCGTCGGCGAACATATGTGGGATCGGGCGAAATAGCAGGGTTTCGGTAAAAAAAATCTAAAGTGTTGCAAAAAACATACCCTTCCGCCCACCACTCAAGGGTGCGGGATGTTAACGAATCGTTAGCCGATGCAACCATTGGAAGGTTATTCGGCCGGCCGGTCTCGTTAAAAGACCGCTCGGATCGTCTCTATGGGAAATAGCGAGCGAGACTTGCGCGAACCCGGTCGCGCGGTGTTGCACTGCGGTCGTCGGCCAGGAAAGGCGTACCTGTGATTGCTTCATAGGCACGGATATACACCTTGGACGTCTGCTCGATGAGCTCCAGCGGGATCTCCGGGATCTCATCCTTGTAGGGATCGCAGCGTTCCGTCACCCAGGACCGGACGAAATCCTTGTCGAAGCTTTCCGGGCGGACGCTCTTTTCGAATCTGTCCTGATAGCTGTCGGCCAGCCAATAGCGGCTGCTGTCTGGCGTATGGATTTCATCGGCAAGGATGATCGTGCCGTTTTCGTCAGTGCCGAATTCATATTTGGTATCGACGAGGATGAGCCCCCGCTTGCGGGCGATTTCCTGACCGCGCGCAAACAGGGCCAGGGCATAGTCCGACAATGTCCGCCATTGTGCCTCGGTCAGAAGTCCTTGCTCGATGATCTGGGTCGGCGTCAATGGTTCGTCGTGGCCGCCGTCGAATTCCTTGCTCGTCGGCGTGATGATCGGCTCCGGCAGGATCTGGTTGTCACGCATGCCGTCCGGAAGCGTGATGCCGTACATCTCGCGCTGACCCTTCTTATAAAGCGTCAGGATCGAGGTGCCGGTGGTGCCGGCGAGATAACCGCGCACGACGACCTCGACCGGCAGAATGTTCAGCCGCTTGCCGACGACGACATTCGGGTCGGGATAGTCGATGACGTGGTTCAGGCAGATATCGCGTGTCTGCTCGAACCAGTAGCGCGCCGTTTGGGTGAGTACCTGGCCCTTGTAAGGGATACAGGTGAGGATGCGGTCGAAGGCGCTCAAGCGATCGGTGCTGATGATGATGCGGCTGCCGTCGGGCAGGTCGTAATTCTCGCGTACCTTGCCGCGATAGTAATTGGGCAGTTCCGGGAAATAGGCTTCGGAGAGAATTCGCAACACGTCCACCAGCAGGCTCATGCATCCGCCCGACGGATGCTTCTTGAGCGGACCCTTAGCGCATTGCGGCGGGAATCGGAACGATTTTCATATGCAATGTTGCATTCTTCGAGCCGCCGGCATGGCTGCCCTGCTGGAAAAGGCGGTCAGCCGGGACTATGCCAGCCGCCATTTTCCGTCTGTTCGAGGATCGGTGTCGAAAAAACACCGACGATCCGCTCGCTCCATTGCCTGCCGTCCGCATCGACGCGCTCCCGCCAGCGCTCGGATTGCAGCATGGCCGCACCGATCACCACGGGTTCGATGCCGCATGCGGTCAGGAGGGCCAGGCCGGAAACGATCGAAGCTCCGCTCGATATGACGTCATCGACCAGCGCCACGCGCTTTCCTTCGAGCAGCGGCAACACGCGTGGATCGATATAAAGACGCTTCTCCTGGTTTGGCGTGGTGATGGATGAAAGCGCAACCGATAGTTCTTCCCTGTACCAGAATTTGCGCGAGGTCCCGAGCGGCACGTAACGACTATGGCCGAGCGCCCGCGCAACCCCGCTCGCCAGCGTCAGCCCCAGCGTCGGCAATCCGGCGACGACATCGATATCGTGGACCGCAATCCTGGCCGCAAGCGCCTCGGCCAGCGCTTCCTGCACGACGAAACTCGCCTGATTGACGATCAGCGATGCCAGCGCGTGCTTGCCATCAGCCAGGACACGGATCGGCAGGCGCAACTGGCGCCCGTCCGGGAGCTCCGCCACATAGAAATCGTGGCGTTCGCCCGCCGTCGAGAAAGTTTTGGGCGGGTGGAGCTCCTGCCAGAAATCATGAGGCTGCATCGCGTTTCGCCTTCGATCCGTTCTGTCCGTTTGTTTTCAGGTCCGCGCGCCGGCGCAGCCGAAGGATTTCGGCCTCCGTCAGGGGCCGGACCGCACCTTTCGGCAAATCGCCGAGCGCAATATCGCCGAAAGCGACACGCACCAACCGCAGGCATTCGATGCCGAGCGCCTCCAGCATCCGGCGGATCTGTCGGTTGCGGCCCTCCTTGAGTTCGACTTCGATCCAGCTGTTGCGATCCCCGCTGCGCAACAGGCGGGCCATGCTGGCAGTCAGAAGCTCACCGTCGTCGATGATTCCGCGCTCCATGCGCTCGAACTGCTCGTGGTCCATGATGCGGTCGACCTGGACGTGATAGACCTTGCCGACATGGCTGACCGGATCGAGCAGCGCCTGCGCCAAGACCGTATCGTTGGTAAAGAGGAGTAGCCCCTCGCTCGCCTTGTCCAGCCGGCCGACCGGAGCGAGATGCCGTGCATCGATGTCCCTCAGGCAGTCATAGACGGTCGGTCGGCCCTCGGGATCGTCACGGGTTGTCACCAGCCCGCGCGGCTTGTTCAGCATGAAGTAGAGTTTCTCTTCAGCAGATATTGCGATGTCGTCGACCGCAAATTGCGACCGCTCCAGATCGACCCATGTGCTCGGATCGGTGACTGTTCTCCCGTTCACGGTCACGCGGCCGGCTGAAATCAGGGTTTCGGCCTGGGTGCGGGAACAATAGCCGAGCTTGGAAAGCGCCCGCGGCAAGGTCACGCGCTTGCCGTCGGGTTCCTGTCTGCCTTTCGCCGTCTTGCCGGATCTTTGCGGTGAATGCCGCTGGCTCACCCGTTTGCCTCACGATCTCTACTGCGATGACCGGGCATTGCTGCCCGCGAAGGACAATCCTTTCGCACGAGGATGACCGGGACGCAAATCGCATTGCTGGAAAGCAGGCAAGGTCGGAAAGCGGCAGGGCTCGCATTTCATGGATACGAGCCCTGCCTCGGACCGGAGCGGGCGGTTGGGTCGGTAGGCGGCATAGAGGGTGCCGCCGTTCGCTCCGGAGGGATTGCCCTTGCTCGGAAACTGCACGGCTTCCTTTGCTGGGATTTTTCAAAACAGCGGAAATTTGTTACAGTTTGTAACGCCGACTGTTTCCCTGTTGCCAAAACCGCCTTTCGCCCCGCATGGAGGGGCCATGGTTTCCGCATCGCTTCTTCTGGTCGAGGACGACCGCGAGATTAGGGCGCTCCTCGAGGAGTTCCTGAGCCGCGAGGGTTTTGCCGTGCAGGCTGCCGATAGCGCCGCCGCCATGGACCGCATTCTCTCCAAGGGCTTTCCCGATCTCATCATTCTCGATCTGATGCTGCCGGGCGAGGATGGCCTGTCCGCATGCCGCCGCATCCGCGCCCGCAGCCAGGTGCCGATCCTCATGCTGACGGCGAAAACAGAAGATATCGACCGCATCCTCGGCCTCGAGATGGGCGCCGACGATTATCTCGGCAAACCCTTCAATCCGCGCGAACTCCTGGCGCGCATTCGCGCTATCCTTCGCCGCTCGGGGCCCGAGCGTCCCGAGGAGGGCGCTGCTCCTGCCCGGCGCAAGAGTTTCGCCGGCCTCACCGTCGACCTCGATGGCCGGGTGATCGAGATGGAGGGCGAACGCATCGTGCATCTGACAACGGCTGAATTCGATCTGCTCGTCTGCTTTCTCGAGCGGCCGCGACGCATATTATCGCGTGACCAGTTGCTCGACTGGACGCGCGGCCGCGGCGCCGATCCTTTCGACCGCACCATCGACGTGACGGTCTCGCGTCTTCGCACCAAGCTCGGGCATTGCCTGCCCGATGGCGCCCATATCATCACCACCGTGCGCAATGCCGGCTATCTCCTCACGACAGAAGTGAAGGATGTCTGAGCCATGCTGAAACTCGGCCTCGTCGCCCGCATCATCATGATCGTTGCCGTGGCGCTGTTCGTCATCCAGCTCGCGGCATTTGCCGCGGCCCAGTTGAAGCCGAATACGTCGCTCGATCCCGAAATCTCGCCGGCAATGCAGGTCAAGTCGGCGATCCGTCTTCTTGATGCCATCCCGCCCGAGACGCAGCCGCTGGCCGTCCGTGCGCTGAATGCCAATGGTCTGGCACTTAGCCTGATCGATGCTCCCTTGCCCGGGCAAAAGGATGATGCGTCCAATCTCACCCTGACCGACAAGCTGGCGCGTGAGTTCGCAGCGATCGCTCTGGGCAATCGCTATTTCAACATGCGCTCGCTTCCCGAAAGACCACAGGGCTGGTTCTCCGTCGGCGCGCCGGACCGCATCGTCGAAGTGTCGATCGGCGTCGCCGGCGGCAAGGTCGCCGTCTTCAGGCTTCCCGATACGCCGACGGTGCGGTTGCGCGGGGTTCCGGTCGGCCTCATGGCCGGCGTCCTTGGCATGCTGGTCGCTGTCATCGCGATCGCCGCCGTAGCGCGGGAGACCCGACCTCTCACGCGCCTGTCCCGCACTGTCAACTCCATCGGCAATGGTCTGCAACCGGTCGATATTCCGGAGAGAGGCGCCTGCGAACTTCGCATGCTGATCCGGGCCATCAACGCCATGCAGCTGCGCATCGCTGCCCTGGTCAACAACCGCACCCTGATCATCGGGGCGATCTCGCATGATCTCAGAACCTATCTCACCCGCTTTCGTCTGCGCATGGAGATGATGCCGGATACGCCGCATCGCGACCGGGCGATCGCCGATGTGGAGGCCATGCAGCGCCTCGTCGAGGATGCCCTTGGCTTTGCCCGCAGCACCGTCGTGCCGGACGGGAAGATTATCGTCGACCTCGACGTTGCCGTTTGTTCCCATGTGGCCGAGCGCCAGGATGCTTCAGACCTCGTTGCCTTCTCCCCGTTCGGGCAGCCCCTGGCCGTGACGATGCCTCAGACGGCATTGGTGCGGGTATTGGATAATCTGATCGACAATGCACTGCGCTACGGCGGCTGTGCCGAGGTCGGTGTCGAGCATCGCGGGGATCAAGGCGCCATCATCGTCGGCGATCGCGGACCCGGCATTCCGACGGAGCGGCGCAAGGAAGTGCTCGAGCCTTTCGTGCGGTTGGAAGAGTCCCGCAACCGCGATCTCGGCGGCAGCGGTCTCGGCCTAGCCATCGTCCGGCAAATTCTCGATGCGCATGGCGGCGCACTCTGCCTGGAGGATCGCGAGGGTGGTGGGCTCAATGCTGTCGTCTTGCTGCCGCTTGCCGCCACGGAAAGAAAGGCCGCCTGAGAAACGCTGGCGCCAAACAGCCTCGCGCTGCCGCACGATCCGTGCCGTACGCCTCGCCTGCAGCTCAGTGGCAGGTCAGAAACGTCTGGAGCTCTTCCCGGCTGACGACAACGCCGGCAGCGGCTTTTGAAGGATCCGGATGCGTATAGGTGAATCGCAGCAGGTCAGGCAGATTCAATGCCTGGCGCATGCTCATGATGCCCAGCGCACGACGTCCGCTGGCGCTGTCGACGCTGACTTCGATAATGCTTTCCGGTCTTGTTGTGTGCATTGTTTCCTCCCTCCTATGCTGTTTTTCTTACATATAGCAGAAATCTCATATAAAATATCGGTTTTTCTGAGGCTTGCATCTCAAAATTGCGTGTCGGCAATAGAGCGAGCGGAATGGGGTTGCTCAGCCGTCTGTGACCGTGGCCTCGATCCCTTGTGAGGCAAATCCAGACGAGAAGCGGCCTTGGGACATCGACTTTCCGTTGCGCCGACCGAAATTTTGATCATTTGGACAATATTTTTTGGAGCGCTTGTGGGCAAACGCTGCCTCTCCCCACATCCATCCACAAAATCCGTTTTCAAATCAATCACTTACAAAAATGTCAGAATTTTTACAGTTGGTGTGTTGACTTGGTTCGTTGGGTGGGATTATAAGCCCACTCACTGAACGAGGGCGGCGGCGCTGCTGGCGACGACGACTTTCGCTCTAGTGTTTCCTGGATTGGCTGCGATGCTGATTGAAGGTTCTGGGCTTAGGTGCTTGGGCTTACGGGAAGTGATTTCGACTGGTTTTTCTGGTCAGTTCTTTGACAATTGAAGATGAGAAGAAAGAGAAACGTGGGCGGCGAAGCTTGCGGGATCTGAAGAGATTTGGATCCTTGGAATAGACTTCGACGGTTAC
>NZ_FMAF01000079.1 GCF_900094565.1 Martinezella lusitana | reverse complement strand
CAACTGCCGTGGGAATAAAGGATGAAACGGATGCGTTACCCGCACTAACTGCGTATCTGCGTTGGCAGCGGCTGCATTCTGTTGTGAGGTACAAGATTTTGGAACGCGGATACTTTCCCTGGCCAACGGCGAAAGAAGGCGTTGCGCACCTGACGCAGGCGCAGCTTTCGATGCTTGTGGAAGGGATCGATTGGCGTCGACCGGCGTGGACTTCTGCTCCTGGCCGAACGGGGTAAAAGCTATATTTTGCAAGGGCATCCGGGCTAAAATGCTAGCGCTTTCGCTGCAAATCGGCTATGTTTTTGGGCATGGAAGCACCGCCTCTGGACAGTCAGAACGAGCTATTGGCATTGCGCGCGCTCGTCGCTGAACAGGCGGCGAAACTCAGCGCGCAAGAAGCCGAAGTCAACAAACGCGACTCCATCATCGGTCTTTTGCGCGCGCAGTTGGAGCTGCTCCGACATCGGCAGCACGGCGCATCTTCAGAGAAGATCGATCGGAAGATTGAGCAATTTGAACTCATGCTGGAGGAGATCGAGGCCGCCCGCGCCGAGGCTGATGCTTGTTCTGGAAAAGGCCTGCTGCCCGATGTGGATGATGCCCCGGACAAGCCGAAACGCAGACCTCTGCCGGATGGCCTGCCAATTGAAGAGCGGGTGTATGCAGCGCCCTGCAATTGCCCGACCTGTGGCGGCACCTCCTTCTTGAAGGCGGCTGACAAAGTGGTCCAGGTGATGGAGCATGTGCCGGCTTCTGTAAAGATCGTCCGGCATGTCGAGAAGCGTATGGTCTGCAGGGACTGCGATACGACCGTATCGGGTGAGATGCCGACTTTGCCGATCGAGCGAGGCAAACCCGGACCGGGCTTGCTTGCTCATATCATGGTCGCCAAGTTCGACGATCATATCCCGCTCTATCGTCTATCCGAAATGTACGATCGGCTGGGAGTAGATATCTCGCGCTCCGTCATGGCGGACTGGGTGGGCCGTGTGTCCGTTCTTCTTGCCCCGCTCATTTTGCTGATCAGAGCCCATATCGCGGCGGTCGATCGAATACACACGGACGATAGTGTGCTGCAGAGCACTCGGAAAGGATGGTCTATATGGCCTGACAATCTGTGTGCTTGAAGCTGCGATAATGATGAGGGTTGGCCCCT
>NZ_FMAF01000030.1 GCF_900094565.1 Martinezella lusitana | reverse complement strand
CGCCAGTCTCATGGACAGTGCCGAGCAAGACGTGCTCGCCTACATGACCTTTCCCAAGCAGCATTGGGCCAAACTTCACTCGACCAACCCCATTGAGCGATTGAACGGTGAGATCAAGCGGCGCACAGAGGTCGTCGGCATTTTCCCCAACGACGACGCCATCGTGCGCCTGGTCGGTGCGCTGCTGCTCGAACAGAACGATGAATGGGCCGTCCAGCGATCCCGCTACATGACACTTGAGACAATCGCCACAATGAGCGATGATCCGCTCATCAGCCTGCCAGCAGCAAGCTGATACTCATCCGACCCTCTGGGATGAGCCGTGGTCGTCTAAGCTACACCACGTCCTGGGACATGATCTAGACCTGTCCTGCATTTCTCTCTTAACTGCACTGCGATTATGCTTATTTTCTAAAAGATTAACCGTGACGTGTCGTTAGCCACGCATCCCGAATTTTGCCGCAGCGTCCATTTTGTTTGCTGGTTCAAAATTTTTTCGTTTCAGGCATGGGTGCAGTGTCTCGGCGCTTCGGCTCCCAATGCGCGATGTTGTTTAGGGCACCTCTAGGCCTCTTTACTCCGATCCATCGCCTGGTTCAGCTTAGGATTCGCATGCAATAGAGTATCCCTCACCACTGCAGCACTATCCGCCCCGTTCTCGAAGACCGGCGACGCGTTCCACAGTCAGCCGACGATCACCACAAGCGCTATGCTGCCGATTCGCGCCTTCGATCCCCGATGCGATCAAGACTCTGCGGCGCGCGTGACCGCATGGGCTAGGACGGCTGGCGAGGGATAGCGGGCGGTGCCGAGCAGCAGGGTGACCCAATCTGGCTTCCATAGAGATCGAGCACGATCAGCCTCCTTGCATGGGTGTCAGTATCTCGATCCTGTCATAGTCGGCGAAAATATGTTCGTCGCGATCTTCGCGATGAACCAGTTCGCCGTTGGCGGCTGTTGCCAGCCAGTCGCCTTCATGGTCGAGTGCGGCCAAAAGCTGCGAAAGCGTCTTAGCGGCGATGGACTGCGTTTCGCCATTGATGATCAGGTGCATTGGAAACTCCTTTGCTTCGTCCGATCGGAAAAGACGAGATCGGCCGCTTCGGCCGCCATTGTGGGCGCCAGCAGAAAACCGTGGCGATAAAGGCCGTTCACGTGGATGACTCTGCCGTCCCGCATCACGCGCGGAAAATTGTCGGGAAAGGCCGGGCGGATGCCGGCGCCAGTTTCGACCACGGTGGCGTCCGCAAAGGCCGGATGCAGTGTATAGGCTGCGTTCAGCAGTTCCATCGTCGAGCGTGCGGTGATCGCCCCGTCGAATTCCGTCTCGATCATCGTCGCCCCGACCATAAACAGGCCTTCGCCGCGAGGGACGACATAGACGGGAAAGCGAGGATGCAGCAGGCGGATAGGCCTGGCGAGCATGACCTCCTCTGTATGCAGATAGAGCATTTCGCCGCGCACGCCGCGCAGATCGCGACTTTGCCCGATGCGGGCAGCACCGGTGCAATCAACGATATCTGGGAAATCGTCTTCGCTCACATCATCGCTAGTAAAGACGACGCCTGCTGCCGACAGCAGCTCTTTCAACGTCCGTAGCGCCTGACGGGGGTTCAGATGAGCTTCATGTTGGAAGAACAGACCCCTGCGAAAACGCTGTGCAAGGGCGGGATCCAGCTCGGCTATGCCATCTTCGTCCAACCATTCATACCCAGACGTACGGGCCGCAAAGCGGCCGAGTTCGCCCGAATCCCGCTGAGGTGCGGCGACCAGTGTCCCTTTATGAATGACTTGGCCGGGCAGGACGGCATCCCACCATTCCACGGCCATTTTCCCCAACGTCATTACTCTCTCGTCGGCGTTTACCCGCTCGCACCAGGGCGCCAGCATGCCGCCGGCGAGCCAGGATGCAGAGCGCCCGAATCCAAGATGCGGGTCGGAGACTGTTACGTGAGCGCCGCGCGCGCACAGTTGACGTGCTACTGTTAGGCCGGCAATTCCGGCGCCCTTAACGAGAACCCGCAATGTCATGCTCCCATAGGCATATAGAGATCGCCCCCTTACGGGCATTTGCGACTACGTAATCCAGCCCCTCCTTTTGCGCCTCGGCGTCGATGTCGTGCGATATTCGTACGAGCAGAATTCGGGCCGCACCTGGATACGAGGCTCAAGTGAACTCTTTGGGTGCTCGGCGGTGCTGTGACTTGCTTGCGAATTTGTCCATTTCTCAAGTTACTCCACTTCGAGTTGACCTTGATCTTCTCATAAAGTTGATGACCAAGTCGGCATGCACGTACCCAGCATCACTAACGCCAACGCCATCCAAACGCTGGTCGAGCCTTGGATGACGCAAGTCGCTAAACACCAAGCGATTTTATGAGGGCCTAGAAACGATAGGTTACGCCCGCGCCAAGCAGCCATGGATCGAGCCTGGCCTTGCCGCTGACGTTGGCCCCGCCGACGTTGGCGTCGAAATCAGGCCTTAGGAAGATCTTTTTGGCGTCGACGTTCACACCCCAGTGATCGTCGATCATATAGTCGAAGCCGGCCTGGAGCGCGACACCGAAGGAGTTCTTGACATCAAGGCTGCGAGCACTTTTTCCCGACTGGTTGTAAAACAGCGTATAGTTGAGGCCGGCGCCGACATATGGCCGAAAAGCGCCAAGGTCGGTGAAATGGTATTGTAGGGTGAGCGTTGGCGGCAGCAGCCAAGTCTTGCCGATCTCGCCGAGCGCTGAAATCGAGCCGCCGCCATGCACCTTAGCGTAGGTTGTGCCCAGGATGAGTTCAGCGGCGATATTCTCGGTGAAGAAATACGAGATGTCGAATTCCGGCACGACCGTGTCCGAAAAGGAAAGATCCGAACCCGGCAAGCCGTCGACGCGCCCAGAGTCAGTAGTGATCACACCAAGCGCGCGCAGCCGCATCTGCCATGGGTTTCTGTTGGCTGCCGCGGGAATGGGAGCCCTACTTGGTGGTGTCGTCAGATCGGCAGCGTGCGCGGTGCTCACGATACCCAATATTGCAGTAGCGATGATGACCCGTATGATGTCCTTGGAAGTCATTCTTGTCTCCTTCGATCTGAAATTCGTGAATCGAGGAGCAGTAACATCGGCTGGCACGTCAGGATTTGAGGCGGCTCAACTAAAGAAAATTGGACTGCCTGTCGCAGACAAACCCTGGCCTTGTGTGGCAATTTCGCAACGTTTCAGTCACTTGAATGACGTTTGGCATGAGACGTGTTGGATTATCCGGGCAGAAAGCCTCGCGCAATTCAACGCGGTTTCGAATCATCATTTCGGAAAAACCTCTTCGTGTAAGACCGTCTGTGGATTCCAGGCAGTTGGGAATTTAGCAGTTTCGTCGGGTCATCTGCACTGGCGCTTGTCGATTGTTGCGCCCCCTCGGGCGCATTATCCTCACTCACTAAGATGCGCCACGAAGCCCCTTCCAAATCATCATACTGTCCGCTCTTTAGCGACCACAGAAAGCCTCCCAGCCCGAGCGTACCCATGAACAATGCCAGCGGGATCAAATAGATCAGCATATTCATATGGACCCTCCTGCTGAGGCTGCATGTTTGCCATCATGCCTAAGTTGCTCCCGCCGATTCCAGTGGTTGAGTCGCAATGCATTCGTCACGACGATCAGCGAAGACGACGACATGGCGACGGCGGCGATAAGCGGCGTCGCATAGCCCGCGATAGCGATGGGAACAGCGAGCACATTGTAACCGATGGCAAGGGCGAAGTTCTGACGGATCAAAGCTGCCGCGCGCCGCGCGACGCAGATCGCCTCCGGAACCGCGTCGAGACGGTCATTCAGGAAAACCAGGTCTGCCGCCTGTCGGCCAATGTCGGACGCAGTCGCGGGAGCCATCGACACATGCGCCGCCGTAAGTGCCGGCGCATCGTTGATGCCGTCACCAACCATCATGACCTTGTTGCCCGCCTCGGCCAAGCGTGTGCACTCTTCCACTTTCTGTTTCGGATCCAATTCCGCAATCCAGCGATCCACATGCAATAGCCGCGCTGTCGACTCGACGACGGCTTGCCGATCGCCAGACAGGATCATCGTCTGCAGCCCTGCAAGACCGAGCTGACGAATGGCTACGGCTACTCCGGGGCGAAGCGTGTCTTCGAAATAGAATCGGGCAAGTGCGATACCGTTCCTCGACAGAACGACCTCGGAGAGCGAGTCATCCGCTTCTTTTTCTTCTCGGGGCGGGATCGAACAAGCGAACTCCATATGGCCGAGACGATATAGCCCCCTGGCGGTTTCGACTTCCAGGCCCGCGCCCGGTATCTCGACGACGCTGTCGAACCGTTGCCCCTTGCCGCCGGCACTCCGCAGCAACGCCTGAGAGAGCGGATGGCGGGAATGCGCAGCAATTCCGGCCGCGATCGCCCTTTCCTCCGACCCCACATCCACCATCTCGACGAGCCGCGGCTGGCCCATCGTCAACGTGCCGGTCTTGTCAAACGCGACGGCATCGATTTCCGCGAGACGCTCCAAAGCGGAGCCGTCCTTGATCATGATGCCGCGGCGAAACAGGTTGCCTGCGGCAACAACCTGGACGACCGGCACTGCTAGACCAAGCGCGCAAGGACAAGTGATGATCAGCACCGCGACGGCGACAAGCATGGCATGCTTCCAATCTCCACCAAGGGAGCCCCAGGCAAGAAAGGAAAGCAGCGCAAGTAAATGAACCGCCGGAGCGTAAAGGCCGGCTGCACGATCCGCGACCCTGCGATAGCGCGCCCTGCCTCCTTCTGCTGCCTCCATAAGGTTGATGGTTTCCGCAAGCAGCGAGTTTTGCGCCGTCTTCGTCGCGCGAATGGTCAATGACGCCATGAGGTTCATCGCACCAGATCTCACCTCCGCGCTGTTCGCGACAGCAACTGGTATACTTTCGCCCGTGACAATAGAGAGATCCAGCTCGCTCGTACCTGCGGTCACGGCGCCGTCGACGGGGATGCGTTCGCCGGCAGCGATGAAAACATGATCACCGATGCTGATATCTTCAATCGCGGTGTAGCGCTTGCTCCCATCGGCAGCTATCACCAGCGCGCCGCGTGGCGCAAGTCTCGCCAGGCTGTTGACCGCGGCTCGCGCCTTTTGCCGCATGATGTGGTCGAGCGTGCGGCCAATGAGCAGGAAGAACAGCAGCGACACGGAGGCGTCAAACCATGCATGCTCTCCGTGATGGATCGTCTCCCACAACGATACGGCATAGGAGAGCGTGACAGCGAGCGAAATCGGCACATCCATGTTGGTGCGCCCATTCTTCAAGGCATTCCAAGCCGATCGAAAAAAGAAACGGCCGCCATAAATTAGGGCCGGCGCTGTAATCATCGCGGAAATCCAATGAAACAGGTCTCGCGTTGCTGCATCTGCACCGGACCAGACCGATACCGAGAGCAGCATGATATTGGCTGCGGCAAAGCCGCAGACACCAACGGCCAAGAGCAATTGATTGCGCAGACTATTCGTCTGGGGCGCGGCGGGAGTGAAAATATGCGCCCGGTACCCGGCTTCGGTGATCGCGGACAGAATACCCGACGGATCGACGACAGCATTATCAAGGTGCTCGACATAGGTGCAACTGACCCGCCGCGCAGTCAGGTTGACCCGGGCGCGCGTTACATAGGGTAACCTGCATAAGGACCGTTCAATGGTCGAAATGCAAGCGCCACAGTGCATATCGGGAACGCTGAGGTCCAATTGACGAAGGCCCTCCCCCAGCGGATGGCTGGCGAGGACGATCTCCTCGGCACTGGCGCAGCTATTGCTCGTTGTCATGACGCTTTCCGCGTCCATCGTGCAGCAGGTCATTGTCCAAACTCCGCCGTGTCGATGCGCCTAGCCTCATGCATTACCGTGACACCGTCTCTGCGCGAGACGGTTTCCACGATCCAGTCGCCTCCCTCAATGCGATGTTTCGCTTCGAAATGGCCTTCGCTTGTCTTCGTCAGTGCAAGCGCGAAGTCCTCCCGGTCGCCCACGGGCCTTCTGAACGTCAGCGTCACGTCGTCAACCACCGCCGGCGACCCGTCACGGTTATGAATATCGTACTGAATGACATCGCGGCGCAGTAACAGATCGCCCGAAATGCCGCTGCTCGCCATAGCACGCATGGCGGCGGCCTTGCCGTTGAATTCCTGGCTTGCCACATAGGTATTTTCCACCACAAGCCCGCTCCAGCTCGTGGAAGCGAGAACTGCCATCGTCACGTTCACTCCGATCACCACGGCGAAGAACGCAACAATGACGATCAGCATATGGCGGCCGGTGAAGGGACCTCCGGTGATAACTTGGCTTCTCATTTCGGCGCTCCCGGCACGTTGAAGGCGGCCCGGTGCGTAGCCCGATCCGCATGATTTTCGTCCTCTATGACGAACAGGAATTCCTTGATTGTTTCCGGCTTGGCCTTTTGCGTGACGAACACTTTGAGCGAGGTGGCCGCGTCCGGATCCACATCGACAGTGAAGTGCCGGCCTTCCTCCTTCGAGAGTTCGGGGATCTTCATCGTCGCTCCCTCCGCGCCGTCCAGTCGGATATCGATTCTCCTCGGCATCGGCACCATATTGAGCACGCGAAGCGTATAGCCGTTGCGGATCGATCCATCGGACTCCAGGACATATTGCGGATTGCGGTCGTGAACCACGTTCAGTTCCAGCCGCTCCCGGAGCGCCAAATGCACGAGCATCGCCACCCCGATCGCTGCCCAAACAGCCGCATAGAAAAGAACGCGCGGCCTGAAGATCACGCGCCAGTTGAAGTGCTGGATATTCTCGATGAAGTCGCCATCGGCGTTTCGCACGAGATGCGGTTGCACAGGGCTCGCGCCACCATTCGTCGCCAGGTTCATGTTCGCGGCATACTCGCTTAGCGTCGCATAGGAGATCACGCCGCGTGGCTTATCGAGCTTATTCATCACACCGTCGCAGGCGTCGATGCACAAGGCGCAGGTGATGCATTCCATTTGCTGACCGTCGCGGATATCTATCCCCATCGGACAGACGGCAACGCAAGCGTTGCAGTCCACGCAATCGCCGGTAGCCAGGCCCGCCGCTTGGGCTTTTTTGGCGTGACGGGAGCGCGGCTCACCGCGCCAGTCGTTGTAGGTCACGACGAGGGAATTTTCGTCCAGCATCGCGCCCTGGATGCGGGGCCACGGACACATGTAGGTGCAGACCTGTTCCCTCATCAGCCCGCCAAGAATGTAAGTGGTCGAGGTGAGAAGGGCGACCGTGGCATAGGCGACGGCCGGCGCCTGGCCCTTGAATAAGGCAACAGCAAGGGATGGCGCATCCGCGAAATAGAAGATCCATACGCCGCCTGTGAGGACGCCGATAAGAACCCATATGCCATGTATGGCGACCCGCTTTGCAATCTTGTCCGGTGTCCAGGGACTCGCATCGAGTTTCATGCGCGCGTTGCGATCACCTTCGATCGCGCGTTCCACGACAAGGAAGACATCGACCCATACCGTCTGTGGACAGGCATAACCACACCATGCCCGCCCCACCGCCGACGTTACGAGAAACAGGCCAAAGCCAGCCATGACAAGCAGACCGGCCACATAGAAGAACTCCTGTGGCCATATCTCGATGAAAAAGAAGAAGAAGCGACGAGAGGCGAGGTCGATGAGAATCGCCTGGTCGGGCGCATATGGACCTCGGTCCCAGCGAATCCACGGAGAAAGATGGTAGATGCCGAGCGTGATCAGCATGATGATCCATTTGAATCGCCGGAACCGACCCTGCGCTCGCTTTGGAAACACTTTCTTTCGCGCGGCATAAAGCGGCTGACGGTTGCGCCGGACACCAACGTCGTCGGCGCCTGTCCGTTCGATGCGATCGTCACCTGTCATGGGAGCTATGGTGAGGATCATCGCATACCATCCTGTTGATGATCCTCATCCTGCATTTGACGAACCAAGCGTTCTCGACGCAAGTCCGGGAGAGAAAAAGCAAGCCTATCGGCTCAATCAAAAGGAGAGCCACACTCCGGGAGGGGGGTGTGGCCCGGAGGAACTACGAGCCACAGCACGAAGGGACGTCCTCCAGGCCCGGAGAATAGCAGCTTGCTAGCTTGCGATCGTTGAGTGAAATCAAAACGCTGCTAACTTTTTCAGTTCTACGAGCAAGTTTTCTGGCTGTCCGAACGCAACCGCATTGCGTAGAGAGACAAGATCGTGATCGACTGCTGACCGTATCGCCATCAGGCCATAAAGATTGTGATGCACGTGAATTCGTGATTTTTCTTTTCTATTTTCCACCGCCCAAGGAATGAACAAACACCGTCAACTCCTTCACGGTGGTTTCGCCCAGCCGGGCAGACCAAGCTGGCATAACGCCGTGTTTGGGCAGGGTCACCTGGCGGATGATCGCTTGCTCCCCTCGCCCCTTAAGCCAGATCGCGTCGGCGAGATTTGGTGCGCCAAACTCCTGTTTTCCCCTGTCGTCTTCGCCATGACAGACGGCGCAATTGTCGAGGAATACCTGCTTGCCGGCGTCGGCCGCTGCCGGATCGGAAACTGTGTTGGTCAAGGCCCAAATGTAAGCGGCTACCTGGCGTATCTGGGTGCGTTCGAGTACATCACCGAAGGCGGGCATCTCAGAGACATGCGTCTCGGGATCGGCATCGAAGCGGATGCCATGAGCGATTGTCTGTTGAATGGCGGGAAGACTGCCGCCCCATAGCCAATCGTCGTCGTTTAGATTGGGAAACCCCGGAGCGCCGGTGGCACCGGAGCCATGACACGGCGCGCAATTGACCTTGAAGGCCGAGGCGCCGCCTGCAATTGCAAACTCACGCAGCGTTGGGTCGGCATCGATTTCTTCAACGGATTTCGCGGCGATCAGAACATCGAGGCGAGCCTGCTCAATCTTGGCGTTGTTCATTTCGTGCTGCAGTTCAGCCCGGCTTGAGAACCCGATCAGTCCTTTGGTGGTATCCCTGATCAGGGGTATGGAGGGATAGGCGATGGCATAGCCGACGGCCCAGAGGATCGTGGCATAGAATGTCCACACCCACCATCGGGGCATGGGATTGTTGAGTTCGCGGATGCCGTCCCACTCATGGCCCGTTGTTTCGACGCCGCTGAGTTCGTCTATAGGTTTGTCCGACATCTCAATCGTCCTTTAAAGGTATGTCAGCGGCTTCGTTGGCGCCTTTTTTGCTGCCTGGCCGGAGCGTGAAGGCTATAGCCCCCACGAAAAACAAGGCCAGTGCGAGGAGCCCCCAACTGTCGGCGAAGTGACGCATTGCAGTGTATGTTTCCACGGAGGCACCTCAGCGATAGCCGGTGGCATCGTCGTAAGTCGAGAAATCAACCAGCGTTCCGAGCATTTGCAGATATGCGACGAGCGCGTCCACCTCGGTCAGCCTGGCGGCATCGCCATCGAAATCGCCGACCTTCGCTTTCGGATATCGCGCCAGCAGATCCGTCGTATTTGCGTTTGGATCGGCTTGCGCCCGCATGTCGGCTTCCGCATTCGCCAGCATGTCTTGGCTATAGGGTACGCCGACATCCTCGTTCGCCTTGAGATCCATGCCGATATCCTTAACCGTGACCTCCCTCTCCTTGAGAAAGGCGTAAGTAGGCATGATCGACTCCGGCACCACCTCGCGCGGGTTGGACAGATGCTGGACGTGCCACTCATTGGAATAACGACCGCCGACACGCGCCAGATCCGGTCCCGTGCGCTTCGAGCCCCACTGGAACGGATGGTCATACATGGACTCGGCGGCGAGCGAATAATGGCCGTAACGCTCCACTTCGTCGCGGAACGGTCGGATCATCTGGCTATGGCAGAGATAGCAGCCTTCGCGGATGTAGATATTGCGCCCGGCCAGCTCGAGAGGCGTGTACGGGCGCATGCCTTCCACCTTCTCGATCGTGTTCTGGAGATAGAACAGCGGCGCGATCTCGACGATGCCGCCAATGCTGACCACCAACAGCGACCCGACAAGCAGAAGGGTAGCATTTTTCTCGATGATCTGGTGTTTGGCGAGTATTGACATGTTTCTCTCACTCGGCGGCCTTGGCGATGAAAGCGCTGGGGATCGCGGCTTCGTCGCGCTGGCGGCCCCGGATGGTCATTGCGACGTTCCAGGCCATGATCACTCCCCCTGCCAGATAGAGAGCACCACCGACGGCGCGCAGAAGATAATAGGGGAACATCGCAGCCACGGTCTCTGCGAAGGAATAGACGAGGAAACCCTGACTATTGTATTCGCGCCACATCAGGCCTTGCTGGATGCCGGCGACCCACAGCACCGCGGCGTAGATAACGATGCCCAGCGTGGCGAGCCAGAAATGCCAGTTGACCATACGGAGGCTGTAAAGCCGCTCGCGCCCCCAGAGCTTTGGCGTCAGGTAGTAGATGGCGCCGAACGTGATCATGCCGACCCAGCCGAGCGCGCCGGAATGAACGTGACCGATGGTCCATTCGGTATAGTGACTGAGCGAGTTGACCGTCTTGACCGACATCATCGGGCCTTCGAAGGTCGACATGCCATAAAAGGCGATCGCGACGATCATCATGCGGATGATCGGGTCGGTACGGATCTTGTCCCAGGCGCCCGAAAGAGTCATCAGACCGTTGATCATGCCGCCCCAGGAAGGCATCCACAGCATCACCGAGAAGACCATGCCCAAAGTCTGCGCCCAATCGGGCAATGCCGTGTAATGCAGATGATGCGGACCAGCCCAGATGTACATGAAGATCAGGGCCCAGAAATGGATGATCGACAGGCGATAGGAATAGATTGGGCGGTTCGCCTGCTTCGGTACGAAATAGTACATCATGCCAAGGAAGCCGGCGGTCAGGAAAAAGCCGACGGCGTTGTGGCCGTACCACCATTGTGTCAGGGCACCCTGCACGCCCGAAAATAGCGAATAGCTCTTTGAGCCAAGGAAAGACACCGGCATCGCGAGATTGTTGACGACATGCAGCACGGCGATGGTGACGATGAAACTCAGATAGAACCAGTTCGCGACATAGATGTGCGGCTCCTTGCGCTTCAGGATCGTTCCCAAAAAGGTGACAAGATAGGCGACCCAGACAATGGTGAGCCAGATGTCGACATACCATTCGGGCTCGGCATATTCGCGAGCCTGCGTGATCCCGAGAACATAGCCGGTCGCGGCCATGACGATGAAAAGTTGATATCCCCAGAACACGAACCAACCGAGATTGCCGCCGAAGAGCCGGGCTCGGCAGGTGCGCTGGACGACGTAAAAGGAGGTCATTATCAACCCGTTGCCGCCGAAGGCGAAGATGACGGCAGAGGTATGAAGTGGGCGCAAGCGACCAAAATTGAAATACGGCGCGACGTTCAGATCCGGATAGGCAAGTTGCAGGGCGATCACGACACCGATCAGGAAGCCGATCACCCCCCAAAAGACGGTGGCAATCAATCCATAGCGGATGACCTCGTCAAAATAGGCTCCGTTTTTGGGTTTGGCGCTCACTGTCACGGGGGAAAAATCAATTCGCCGCAGAAGCAGTACCGTGCCCGCTAGCAAACAGAAGAACAGTATCCCCATGTGGGTTGCAAAAAGCTGGTCATGAGCGACCCCCGCGCCGACCAGTGCCAAAAAAGCCCCGACCGCAACCAGCATGGTTTCAGCGGTGTAATTCATGTCATGCTTCCCGATGTACAGACGACCACGCCAAAGGCGGCCGCCTTTCTCGCCACTTTTGGGAACTATTCGCACGTGACGGGCACTCAGTCCTTGATCTCTCTCAACGAACGCCGCGATTTTGTTTGATGATCACCTGATTGCATCCAACTGCGCTTTGATCACCCGCGGATGAGGCGCCCCTCGAGTGCCGCAGCGACTTCGTCCGCGCGCGGATGGACACCGGCGCGCGGGCTTGACGTAGAAATTGATCAAAGATTGCTCGATCTCAAGGAATGTCAGCCCGTTCGCGCCTAAAGCTTCGGGCGGACAATTAATCGGGCTATCGCGAAAGGAGATCAGAAATGGGTTTGAAAATCTGTCCGATCGTCGCAACGGCGATGCTGACCGCATCAGCGATGCCACTGATGGCGGCGGACCACCAAATCCGGATGTTGAACAGGGGCACGGACGGCGCAATGGTTTTTGAGCCAGGTTTCACGAAGATCGCACCAGGCGACACGGTGACGTTTATTCCGGTTGATAAGGGACACAATGTCGAAACGTTCAAAGGTTTGATCCCAAAAGGCGCACCGGAGTTCAAATCTAAAGCGAACGAGGAATATCGCGCAAAACTCGATATGCCCGGGGCCTATGTGGTGAAATGCACGCCGCATATGAGCTTGGGCATGGTGGCCCTCATTCAAGTTGGCGACAGCCCCACCAATCTCGATGCCATCAAGACTGCAACCGTTCCAAATCTCGTGCGCAAGCGCCTTGACGCCGACCTCGCGCAGATTGCCGAATAGTGCCGGCCGCAGGAGAAAGGAGCATGCAATCATTTGCAAATTCCTTGAGGGAAGCCATCGGCAAAGGCGACCTCAAGGCGTATGTATACAGCTACCCCCCAAAACGGACATATAAAGAGCTTGAAAACATTCGATTGAGCGATGTGTGGGATTCAAACGACCAGGCGCCGGTAGCGTTATACATACATGTGCCATTTTGCCGATATAGGTGCACCTATTGCACGCTCTTTCTGACCACGCGGCACACGGAGGATCTTATTCGACGTTATGTCGAAAAGATCTGCTGGCAGATAAGCCTTTATGCAACATTTGCCGGTCACAGATCTGTCGCATCGGTCTATATCGGCGGCGGAACCCCAACTCTCCTGCCCATCGATCGGCTGGCCCAGATTTTCTCTTCCGTTCGAGATGGCTTTCCAAATATCGACCGTTCGACCGAGGTGTGCGTCGAAGGATCTCCCGACACTGTGTCGGGGGAACTGCTGGATTTTTTGAAGAACCAAGGCGTGAACCGGATCAGCATGGGAATCCAAACGATGGATTCCGTCGAACTGAGAGCGTCCGGCCGCCCATATCAGGTTTCTGTGTCGATTTCGTCCATTGAAGCAGTTCGCAAGCGTTTCGATAACTTCAATCTCGACTTGATCTACGGCCTCTTCCGTCAAACGCCGGAAAGTTGGAAGCGCTCGCTGGAGCAGATTTTGTCCTTTCGGCCAACAACCGTTTCGCTTTATCCGGCGATCAGCCGGCCGCTCACTGCTATGCAAAAGCAGCAGCGATCTCGACCGCAAGAATATGTGGAAGACCGCCTCAAATATGAGATCTACGACAGCAATGTCGATTTTATGCAGGACAATGAGTATCGACAGGAATCTTTCACCCGTTTTACCTGCCTTCCAGAAGGCACCAGCGCCTACGGCCAGGAAACCTCTGACTTCCTCGGTGTTCCGATGATAGGCATCGGAGCAGGCGCGCGAAGTTATAACGGGAAATATCACTACAGCCTCGACTATGCCGTCGCGCTGAAGAATGTCGGCAAAGCCATCGACGATTATATACATCTCGAGATGACTAGTCGGAATTTGCTGAAATACGGAGTTATATTAGACGAATCCGAAGAACGGTTGAGATATTTTATACTTAACCTTACGCTCAACCAGCTTTCAGAAGCAGATTATTCACGACGATTCGGACGGGACCTCCGCGCCGATTTTTTGGAGGTGATAGATGCTCTGGAAGTCGAAGGCTGCATCGATTTGCGGGGCGATGGCGCCATTGCTCTGACCCGGAAAGGTTACAAGTACAGCAACCTGATAGCGCATCATCTCTTCTCGGACCACGTGAAAATCCGTGAAGAAAGGTACGTTCCTAAATGAAAAACAGCGAGCGGTTTTGGGAACGAGGCTATTCGGATCCCAACGTCTGGACGATGGGCGGGCCAAGCGTCGAAGTCTATGAGATAGAACAGCAACTGCCAAGAAACGCAATGGTCGTCGACCTAGGATGCGGCGAAGGCAGGAACGCTCTCTTTCTTGCATTCAGGGGGCATGCGGTAACTGCATTGGAACCGTCATCGAGCGCGGTCAGAAAACTGCGATCGGTTGCAGACGAACATTCGTTGAATATCGATGTGATCGAAGGGAGAATCGAGGATTTCGTCCCTGATGAGAGATACGACCTGGCTTTGGCACACTCGTCGTTGCACTTTGTGACCAAGGATGTGTGGGTTCCGTTGATCAACGAGTTGAGACAACGGACCAACGAGGGTGGATTTCACAATTTTACATCGATCATCGGGACTTCCCGGTATCCGGTCCCGTACGAGTGCCGGCACGCGAATTCATTTGATCGGGGCGATCTCGACTCACTCTATGCAGACTGGCAGGTACTACGCTCTGATTTTTACGCGAAATGGGATTCCCATCCCGGGATTGCGACGCATGTCCACGCCGTAGAAAAGTTCCTCTCTAGAAAGGCAGGACCCGACGGCCCTTTGCCATTCACCAAAGTCGACCTGTCGAACAGCGACGCTCTGCCTGGCGATTTGTTCGAAAAGATCCCGCTCGGGATCCACGTTGAGGACCTCAGACTGTTATGCAACCGGCCGACGACGGTCAATCGGATCGAAATGCCCGGACTGAACCTTACCTCGCCAATCGAACTGACCCGCGGCTATGCTGTTGAAGAGTGGTTCTTTGGCAAGCATGCGCTTCAATTCACGCAAGGCGTGCTGACGGGCAAGTACGAGTACTTTACGCAGCCGATCTCGTTGCAAACTGTTCCCAGGGCGTCCAATCGGTATGAGGCAGGAGCCCATCTCGGCCCGCAAAAAACTGATTGAAGTCAGGGCATACGAGGACTGATGAGAGCATCGGGCAGAGCTGGTGGAAAAGAGACCGCGCAAGCGCCGGCCAATCCAGCGCAGTTGGCGGTATGAATCGAATTCTCGTACTCACTACTGCTGTGTTTATCACCGGATTGGCCGAGAACGTTTTCATCGGGGTGCTGCCGAATGTAGCCGGCAGCCTTGGAGTAGGCGAGTCCGAAGCAAGTATCCTCATTTCAGTGTTCTCGGTCACCTACGCGTTCTTCGCGCCGATAGCTACACTGATTTCCTATCGCTTCGATGTAAAACCGACGCTCCTCGCGGCCATGTCAATCTTTGCAGGGAGCAATGTGCCGGTTGTGATCGGTGGATCGGGGCTGCTCCCAATAAGCGCCTCGAGGATCATCACGGCTATGGCTTGCGCGCAGATATCGGTATGCGCCGTCGGTTGTGCAGTTCAGATCGTCTCGGAAAGATATCGAGCTCGTGCCATAGCCTCCGTGTACCTTGGAATAAGCGGCTCGCTTTTTTTGGGGGTACCTCTGGGCGTGTGGATTACACATTTGATTGGTTGGCGCCGCCGTAGGCCTTGCAATGATTGGCCTATCTGTCGTCGCTATATGGCTTGTAATCGTCGTGCTACCGAATGTCGGGTCGCCGAGCAAGCGCTCGCCTTTTGGCAAACTGTATCTAGCTCATTTCCGGGATCGCAATCAGATGATGGCGCAGCGTGTTTCTATTTTGTTCATTGCAGGTCATTTCACCCTCTTCAGTTATTTGACCTCTTACGCCGCGAGCAAGGGGTTCTTCGGGCCACACTGGGAGGCCTTTCTTTACGCCGTTTTCGGGTCGTCGGGCATGGCGGGGGGCGTGCTGGCCGGTATTCTTTCTGACCTCGCAGGTCGTCGGCTCGCGCTGGTCGCGAGCCCTGCAATCTATCTCGTCACAACGTTGCTGCTATGCGTGTCAGAAAGCAGCATCTTTTTTTCGCCAGCCTTTCAATTTGGGGATGCGCGAGCTGGTCGATTTCGCCGATCGTCCAGAGCGATATTGCGGATCTCGGCCGAAGCCCGAGCGACATTATAATCGGTGCGAATGTCACCGCAATGCACGTGGGCGTTGCCGGCGGTACCGTAGTCGGCGGCAGGCTTATTGCAAATTATGACTTGTCGGTGCTGCCGATCGGGGCGGCAGGCCTAGCTGCGATGGCTTTGGCCGCGGCGATCTTGTCGGTCAGAACCTCGCATTGATACTGCGGTGCTGGTCCGTAGTCGCGCGCCCCTACTCGTCGTTATTCTTACGAGCGGGCGTAGAACCATGGCTCCCAGACTCGGCATTGCGCCTCAATCCGAGCAAGCAAGGAACTATGAAGTTCTAAAATTTTGCATTGCAGCATCACATTGATCTGGGGACCTACGATCAAGCGCTCGCGCTCACTGGATGTCTGGAATGACTACAGCGACAAGCTGTCGTCAATGACTGAGCATGCTCGTATTAGTGCGAAATAAACGAGGCGATCGACGTCTTGGCATCCTCTTTGCGTATCACACTTCCATCTCGCAGTTGCGAAATGATTGCGGATTCCGACGATCGCGCGCGCCCTGCTTCCATCCACCCCGACAATGAGGACTTGCTATGGGTGATCTACTAAAAGGAATCTCGAACTTCCGCGGTGCCGTGTTCCCGAACTACCAGGCACTTTACCGCAAGCTTGCGCAAGAGGGACAGCAGCCGCACGCCTTGATGATTTCGTGCGCCGACAGTCGAGTCTTGCCCGAAACCATTACCCAGTCAGGACCAGGTGAGCTGTTCGTATGCCGCAATGCCGGAAATATCGTTCCACCATTTTCAACCGCAAACGGTGGCGTTTCGTCAGCAATAGAATATGCCGTCGTAGCTCTCGCGGTTCGAGACATCATCGTTTGTGGCCATTCCGATTGTGGCGCGATGAAAGGGCTCTGCCGTCCCGAATTGCTAAAGTCCATGCCCAACGTCGCCGCTTGGCTAAAGCATGGTTACGCTGCGCATTCGATCGTTTGCCAAGCCTATCCGGCCGACCTTTCCGAACGTCAAAAGGTCCGCGCTATCGCTATGGAGAACGTCATTGTTCAGCTTGACCACCTGCGCACACATCCTTCCGTTGCAGCAAGGCTTGCGACCAATGACATGACGCTGCACGGGTGGTTTTTCGATATCGAAACGGGAGAGGTGGAGGTTTACGACGGGTCGGCCGCCCGCTTCACAAAGATACGCGAGGACGGGCCGTTACCGGTCGCCGTTACCGGTCGCGATCGGCCGCAAGTCCTAGCCGCAGTTGCAGCGGAGTAGTGCCATGACCAATAACAGCTTCGCTTTTTCGCGCGATTTCGCCTCGTCGCTTGTCGTCTTTTTCGTTGCTATCCCGCTTTGCCTTGGAATTGCAGTTGCCTCTGGCGTGCCTGTTGCCATGGGCCTGATATCAGGCATCGTCGGCGGCATTGTCGTGGGCTTGCTGGCGGGTTCGCCCCTGCAAGTATCGGGCCCTGCCGCTGGTCTGGCGGTCATCGTCTTCGGCTTTGTCGAACAATATGGAGTGGCCATGCTCGGGCCGGTCCTGATCGTTGCTGGGCTTTTGCAGATCCTTGCCGCGTTCCTGAAGATCGGATCATGGTTTCGGGCAATCTCGCCCGCTGTCGTTCACGGTATGCTCGCCGGTATCGGCATTCTGATCATCCTCGGACAAATACACGTTTTGATGGGGGCCAAACCGGCTGCGGGGGGCATTGAAAACGTCGTGGCGATGGAACGAACATTCGGACATCTTTGGGGAGGCGGCATGACGAGCGAATCCGTCGACTTGCTTATAGGGCTGATTTCCTTGCTCGCGATGATCGGCTGGGAAAAATTCAGGCCCAACCGGCTGAGGCTGGTCCCGAGTGCGCTGGTAGGCGTTGCCATCGGAACTACATTAACGGCTGCATTGCGGCTACCGATTGCCAGGGTCGAGGTTCCTGCATCTCTAGCAAACAGCATTTCATTGCCGACAGTGGAAAGTTTCGCGAATATGGCTCAGCCTGGAATCGTCGTCACATCGCTGGTGATTGCGGTCATCGCCAGTGCGGAATCATTGCTGTCGTCTGCGGCTGTCGACCGGATGCATGACGGCGCCAGCACACGCTTCAACAAGGAGCTTTTTGCACAAGGTATTGGCAACGGGCTCTGCGGACTGCTCGGTGGTCTGCCGATCACTGGTGTTATCGTACGCTCCTCGGCAAATATCCAAGCCGGGGCGCGTACACGGGCATCGGCTGTCCTGCATGGCGTCTGGATTCTTGGCCTTACGGTGTTGCTGCCGCAATTGCTTTCCATGGTGCCGCTGACGGCCCTGGCCGCAATACTGCTCGTGACGGGTTGGCGGCTGATCAGCCTTCATCACGTGCGCGATCTCTTCGATCATCATGGTTGGCTTCCCGTGGGCATCTGGATTGCGACTGTTGCGATGGTCGTACTGCAAGACCTGCTCGTGGGTGTTGCTCTAGGTTTGACGCTCTCGATTTTCGAGATCCTTCCTTATCTGCGGCGCAAGCTTGCTATCGATCGAATGGAAGATGCTGAGACGGTTCATCTGACGCTTGGTGGCGTTGCGACTTGCAGGGATGTTCCCGCGCTCCTTAATACTTTGGAATCGCTTCCAGCTGGTTGCACAGTCCGGATCGCCAGCAGCGATTTGCACTATGTGGACCATATCTGCGCAGAGACCTTACGCGACTGGCTTAAGCGGCAGAAAAAATTAGGTCGCACGGTCGATATTCAGCATCCACCCGCCGGCCGCCATCCGCGGCTGGTGCCAATCTTCAAGCGATTGACCGCCGAGACCGCCGACCCGACAGGATAAGTGGCAGGGACTGCTGAACAGCGGATGGGCGAAGACATTCTCAGCCATCCGGACCTTCTGCCGTGATCAACCGCCTCGCAAATTATAATTTAGAGAACCTTGCATGTTTCTCCTTAGATTTTGAGGTCCGTCCGCTGGCCAGCTTAAAAGGAGCGACCGTCGTGTCTGGCTTCGAAATGGCGTGCTGAACGTCGCATTGTTAGGCCGGCCCGCGGTTCGTTTTTGAGCCTTTGCAAGATAGCGAAGGAACAGCTCCGGTGCTTGATTGGCAGCCGGCCGTGTGGTGTTTCTGACAATTCGTGGTTCTTCCTACAAACTCGCCAATACGAACCAGGAACCCGGTGGCGCATCTGCCACTTTCTTGAGTTACACGAGCAGGTCTTCGGAAAAGGCGATCAGGGGACGACGCATCGGCAGCATGGCGCACTGGCGTCTCGCAGCTTCTTATCCGGCGGAAACTCTTCATCATATTTGATCAAGACCATTTACGCCCTCGCCGGGCAATCGCGAGCGCCGTGCCTTTTTGACTACTACATAGGCGATTGCGAGCAATACGAACCACAGCGGCGTAACCTTCAAGGCGATAGCCGTGTCCGGCTTCTGCGCCAAAGCCCACAAGATAAAGGTGAAGAAGCCGAAGACCATCGCGACAGCGGCACGTCCGCCGGGCATTTTGAAGGTCGATTTTTCGTGTAAGTCAGGCCGCTTGCGGCGATATTGCAGGTAAGATGCAAGGATGATCGACCAAATAAAGATGATAAGCACTGCAGAAACCGTCGTGACGATCGTGAAAGCCTCGATGACATTGTCTCCGGAATAAAGCAGGCCGATCCCCGCCAGCAGAAAGACGCACGAGAAGAACAAGGCATTTACCGGGACCTTCCTTCGGTTCAACTTGCCGAATAAGCCCGGCGCCAGCCGGAGGGTCGCAAGTCCGTAGACCATGCGCGATGTTGAATATATGCCTGAGTTGGCACTTGATGCCGCCGAGGTCAGTACGACGAAATTCACCACATGGGCGGCAATACCGAGGCCGGCAAGCGAAAACATAGCGACAAAGGGGCTCGAATTCGGATCGACTTGATTCCATGGAATGACCGTGAGGATGACGAACAGGGCACCGAGATAGAAGAGTGCCACACGGACCGGAATCGAGTTGATTGCCTTCGGCAGGTTGCGGGTCGAGTCTTTGGTCTCTGCCGCGGTCATTCCAACGAGTTCGATACCCGCAAAGGCAAACACAGCAATTTGGAAACCGGCAACGAAGCCGTGGAAGCCGTTCGGAAAGAAGCCGCCATGCAGCCATAGATGCGAGACCGATGCCCTGCTTCCATCGGGCAGTGTGAGGCCTGTGGAAAGCATGTAAGCACCGGTAACGATAAGCGACACGATGGTGACGATCTTGATGAGCGCAAACCAGAATTCGATTTCACCGAAATTGCGTACGGTCGGCAGGTTGAGGGCGAGAAGCGTGAATATAAGACCAAGCGCCGGTATCCAGAGCGCCATATCTGGGATCCAAAATGACACGTAGCTGGAGACGGCCACGACGTCGGCCACCCCGGTCACAATCCAGGAGAGCCAGTAGGTCCAGCCGGTGAAAAATTGCGCCCAGGGGCCGAGATAATCCCCGGCGAAATCCGCAAACGAACGATAGTCCGGATTGGATAGCAGGATTTCTCCAAGCGCACGCATGACGAAGAACAGCATGAAGCCGATGATCGCATAGACGAGCAAAATCGAGGGCCCGGCGAGCGAAATGGTCTTTCCTGATCCCATGAAAAGACCGGTTCCAATTGCGCCTCCGATGGCTATAAGCTGGAGGTGCCGGTTGGACAGATGACGTGCAAGATGATCATCCTCTTTTCGATGAGAATCTACGGAGTTCCGTGGTGCTACATTCATTGACTACCTCTCGTCCTTCATGATCGACGCGCCGATGATCGGCCAAACCTCACGGGCGCCAGCAGACAACATCATCCAAGTCAGAGAGCCACTGGCACAGCTCGCGCCAAGACGACTAAGATCCGACGTTCAGCACGGAATCATTAACAGGCAAGGCGAGGAAAACGCCCGGTTCTATACCCGCTTGAATGCCACGACGGCATTCGTGCCACCCATGGCGAAGGCGTTGCTCAGCGCTACGTGTACCTTCCGCTCGCGCGGCACATTGGGAGTAAAGTCGAGATCGCAAGCGGGATCCGGCTCGCGGTGATTGGCGGTCGGCGGCACGACGCCCTCGCGCAGAGCCATCACACAGGCGATCATCTCGAGCGCGCTCGACGCGCCGAGGCAATGCCCATGCACGGATTTGGTTGAAGAGACGGACATTGAGTGGGCATGATGCCGGAAGACACGTTTGATCGCTTCAGTTTCGATCTGATCGTTGGCTCTGGTACCAGTGCCATGCGCATTTACATAATCCACGTCCTCAGCATTCAGCTCAGCATCTAAAAGGCAGGCTCGCATCGCTGCCACTGGCCCTTCGACGGAAGGCGCAACGATGTCGAACGCATCGGCGGAATGACCAGCGCCGGCGATTTCAGCAAGAATTGGGGCACCGCGCCGTGCGGCATGTTGATAGCTTTCCAATACCGCGATGGCCGCACCCTCGCCTAATACCACGCCTCTTCTGTCGGCCGAGAAGGGGCGGCAGGTATCGGGTGCAAGTATACGCAGTGCTTCCCAAGACTTCAGCACGCCCCACACAAGCGGGGCATCGCTGCCGCCAGCAAGCATGACGTCGGCGCGGCCAGGTCTAATCTGATCCACCGCCGAGGCGATGGCATGGTTGGCCGAGGCACAGGCTGACGTGACGCCGAAAACCGGCCCCCTCAAGCCAAGGCTCATGCTGACGTGAGCGGCGGCAGCACTCGGCATAACCTTGGGTGCAGTAAGGATGGCAGCCCGGCGAGCGCCATCTAAAAGAAGAGCACGATAGTTTGCTTCGACCGCTTCCCAGCCGCAGACGCCGACACCTACTGTCGCACCGATGCGATAGGTATTTCCTTCGTCGATGGAGAGTTCGGCATGTCTTGCGGCTTCGCGTGCGGCAATCACGGCAAGCAAGCTGAAGCGGTCCATTGAATTGGATTGCTTCGAATTTAGGCCATGCTCCGGTAGCGTCTTGATCTCGGCGCCGATCATGCCCTTCAACTCGTGAAGTTCTGAATTGGCAATTGGGCCGATAGCTGAACGCCCTTCGCGCATTGCGTCCCAGATGGAGGCGTGGTTGGTTCCGAGCCCGCATAGGCCGCCTATTCCAGTGATAACGACGCGCCTGTCCATTCAAGCCTCCCTTGCTATCAAAGCGCGGACGGCTTCAATGAGATCGCCAACACTTTTAAGATTTGCCCAAGCTTCGGCGGTGTTAAACTCGATGCCGATGTCATAGGCTTGCTCTAGATCCCAGAGGATATCCGCCAGTGTTATCGAATCGATATCGAGCGAGCTCAGTTCGGTCTCAGTCGTTATTTCGTCGTCGCTCAAGGAGGGATCTTTGTCGGTGCCGTGCGCAGCAGCGTTTTTCTTGATCATGGCGATGACGTTATCTGCGATTTGATCTGGCATATTGTCTCCTATCGATTTTTGTTACGACGCATAGGTGGCACCAGGGCGCCTGCCTCTTCCCTCGAAATGGAAGGAGTGCATTGGCCAAACACGCTCTAACGAGCGGCCCTGATCAGCCTCTCAGCAAGATTTGTCTGGCGAGCGATGATCTCAGATCCTTCATAGGAAAGGTGACCGCTATCTCGGTAAAGGAATTTGCCGTCAATCTCGGTTTTGCATGTTGTGCCGTCGCAGAGAAAGTCGTGGTAGGAAACGACTTCTACGTCGGCCTTGAGCGCCACTTCGTTTAACAGCTCGAGGGTACGGGCGCGTCTGCGACGGTATTCACTGACATCTATTTTGCAGTCGCTGTAGCGCCCAAGCATAATGCTTCCCCTCGCCTTCCTCTCCAGGCAATCGCCAATGTCGAAGTTTCCGACTGGCGGAGGAGCAACCACAACCACGCGCTTGCCTAACGCGCGAACACCTTCGACGAGGGCCTTAATCCCCTCAATGGTTATATATTGCGAGACCTTGGCATCGGTGAAAGTCTCACCGTTCCTCTTAAGCACCATATATTCATTCGATACAGGCGTATCGAAAGGGCTTGAAATAGCCACCGTACTGATCTCCGGCCGATTTTTCAAAACGGCCAAAACACGGTCATTGAAGTCAATGCAATCCTCGCCGAAGGCACGAGAAAAGGGTGACGCTAACTCCTTTGAAACCGCAGCAACGCCGATGGCCGGGAAGCATCCGCTCATTGTGAGCTGAGCTAGTCCGCCTTCGCCGATTGTTTTGGCTAAGCCGGGAACCAGCGCCATGGCAAATGAATCGCCCCAGACCAGCAATTCTGGTCTGTTTGTGGTCTGGCAGCTCTTGGGGACGTCCTGAGGAGGCGGACCGGGTTTGAAATCACACGCTCTCGCGAGACCGTAGTTGATCCGCCGGATGGTGGCAAAATCAAACTTGTTCTCGGTTGTGGCTATGGCAACGGAGGGCGAGAAGGCGAGAAGGACCGATGCGGCCGCCAATCCTGAGACCAGCCGGAGACGAGACATGACGTACCCCCGTCGGAATGGCTCCTCCACGAACGAGTAAAGCGCCCAGCTTCCAACAAATGAGAAAGCAACGGCCGCATAGATCGCAAGCGCCGGAGGCTCCGCCAGCCAAACAGCTCTCATATAGACAAGCACGGGCCAGTGGATCAAATAGAGCGAGTAAGAGATGTCGCCAATCCTCGCCATGCCTCGCACGACAATGTTGTCCCGGGTGCGCGCAAGCAGGAAGGTCAGAGTTGCCAAGCAAATCAAAGCGGCATCCACGACTGGATGAGCGAAACCCATCGGGGCAAGGAGGAGAAGCGCGAGTGCTGGGAAACGTAACTTCACAAGCACGGCAGACACCACTGGCATCGTTGGAAGCAATGCGCCAAGTGAACCAATGGACATTTCCCAAGATCGGGTCGGCAGAAGATAAAACACAGCAGATGGGTTCTGGGCGACCAGATAAAAACATAGCGCAAGGCTAGCGACAAGGAACGCCGCTATTCCGATGAGCCACCATCTCCTCGGCGCCAAAGCCAAGAAGAGAGGCAGCAGCAGGTAGTACTGTTCTTCGACGGAGAGCGACCAAAAATGCAGGAGGGGCATCGTTTCGGCGGCGGGGCCGAAATAGTCCACTTGGTACCAAGGAACGATGTTACTGGAAAATGTGAGGGCCCCTATGACCTGATTGCGGAACTCCTGCAGCCCCACGTCCGAAAGCAAAAACGGCGAGGCGACCGTCGTAAGCGCAATGACGATGTAGGCCGCCGGCAATAGACGCTTCGCACGTCGGTAATAGAACTCCGAAAAGCTGAAGCGCGATTGCTCAAGCTGCGTCCGGACCAGCTTGGTGATCAGAAAGCCGGAAATTACGAAAAATACGTCAACGCCAAGATAGCCAGCTGTAAACGGCCCAATACGTGCATGATAGAGGACGACCAGCAAAACAGCCAAGCCACGCAACGCTTGGATATCGGTTCGAATTTCACGCGGCATTGGAGGGACCTGATGTAATTCTCTACTAATTAGATTCGCGATCGTTTGGCCGCAGGGTGGCTTTTAGGTTTCCCCAAGCAAGCCCGCGCTTGGATCAACTCTGATGTTGACCATGAACGCGCTGCTGCCTAGGTGCACTCGACGTATGCGGCGCATTGGCAACCCAGAAGCGTCATAGCTCCGGTCCATTGCGATCGATCATCGAACCAGAAGGCCAATCGGACATTGATCGTCCAATCGGTAGAACGACGACAAGTGCGTCATCGATGCGTGTGGGCGGCTTATCGAGGCGCGGCTCTTGTAAGGTGGACCGCACGCGAACGTGCGGAAAAACCGTCACAGGACCGTAACGGCCGAACCTCCGGATATGTCTTTGCAACTCCGGCCGAACCGTGCCGAATGCAAACGGAACGGCGAGATCCTGGAGTGTTGGAAGCATGGCTCGGATTGAATGGCTTATTCCGAGTCTTTCAAGATCGGTGCGTATCCCGTACAATCCCAACTCAGCCACCGGCAGGTCTATTCCGTCAACTTTAATGAAGCGGCGTAGCAGTCCCAGATGAGCGGCGATCCCGTCAACGTCATAGCCGATGAGGCGAAGTTCGGGTCTCGCTCCGGCCCAGCTTCGACTTCCCTCGAATGGTTTTGCATTAAAGGCCCCGGTTGGTCCATAGGTCGCTCGAAAGAACTTGGCGAGTTCGACATGATCGGCGAGTTCCAGCTCGTTTTCCCAGCATAGTCTCCACCGCATTTGAGAGCACATGCAAAGATCTCCTCTTCCGAGTGTTTTTTGAAGCAGCTGTGCGATGAAAGGCACCGGGTTGAGGGCGCCTAAAAGGCATTCGTCTGCCGCCGGCTGTAGCCCTCATGCCCATAGGATCGCTCGTGGCGCTGGGTTCCTTACTGTTCGGCTTTGCAACCAAATACTTGTCCATTCGCGAACCGCTTGCGATAGCCATCAATGTATTTGATAGTAATCAAACGATGTTCCTTTTTAATGGATCATAACGCTTAATTCGTAAAATCGATTATTTGGATGTGGCGCATCCATGCGATGAATGGATTGCATCCGATAAGTGCGACTAAAGTCCTTATTGAACTCAATGGGCCAACAACGGAGCGTCCGCTTGCACTGTGAGAAAGACTGCTCACACTTATTCGAATCATCATAGTGCTGGATGGCGATGGCCAGCAGTGCCGGCCATTTCGGGAATGGAGGTGTAAAGCGCTCTGCATAAATGGATAGGACGAAAAATGGAAGAAAGCATTGGGATCGACAACCGGGGTGACTTTGGTATCTGGGCTATTGAAGTTGCCAAGCAGATTGTCGGCGAACAGGGTTTTGATCTCGCCAAAGGCTGCGCGTGATGGAACTGAAGACGCAGTCCGGCAAGCAGGCAATGCTCTCGGGCAGGCTATCACCACTGCGCTCATGGACGTCTACGACGGCCTCCTTGAAGGCGCGCGAGACTAAGCCCTCGCAACATTGACGGTGTAGCAATTCGCTCCGGAATGCCCCGTCCGAGCACAGCTGCCTTCACGAATCATCTTCAGCAACGCTGATTAAGAAATTAAGAACGTCGTCGGCTTGGTTCTCTTGTCCCGGGATGAGCTTCGGTCGGCAGCACAGGACGGGCGAACAATGGGATCGAAAGCGGCATACGGCTCGCGATGCAGGCTGTGATCCACTCTGGTGTTCGCCGGCTGCGGCGTGGTTGATACCATGACACCGATTGCTGATGGGTCGGCCGAGGGAATTGCCCCCCTGCATTCTTGCCAATCATTGCGCTCGATCGACAGGCGCCCTGTCATTCCACGTGGCAAGCAATGACGGGGCGGGTGCGCTGACGCGGGTGGCAGTGGTGCGCCAGCGACAGGGCGCCCGGTCTATACCAGACAATCGGTCCGGGAGGAATCCTGTTCGCGAAAAATGAAGATGGTCATAGAGGAGGCATGCAATGATCCGAAAAGACATCGATATCGCTCAATGACACGGGAGAGCGGGGCAGTTAAGGAGACTGCCTGAGGCGCGCACGGCAAGCCGCCACACGCATCCAATCATCTGTCGCGCGAGAGATCATCTGCGCAAGATTGAATGGCCCACCACAGTTTGTGGTTGCCGGCGAGAGCGGGGCTGCATACCCCTGACGCGCTTTCTCGTGTGAGAAGGGCTTTCCCCGTAACTTGCCTTGTACATCGCCGAGAACCGTCCGAAGTGAAGAAATCCCCATTTCAAGCAAATTTCCCTCGTTGTATGCCCGTTCGCCGGATCAAGTAACTCCACCCGCGCCGCCCGCAAACGAAGCATGGCCAAATACGCGGCCGGCGTGGTCTCCCGGAAGGCACGGAACCCGAGTTGCAATGCGCGTGTCGACACCCCCGCGGCTTTCGCGACCATCGGCATTCTGATCGGCTGGCTGATATTGGCTTCCATATATTCAATCGCGCGCCGGACATGCCTGGGGGCTATCATGTAGGGCTTCCTGTCGAGCAGGTGCGAAAGCTTGTGCGGGACAAAGCGTACTATCAGGTCGGCCAAAGCTTGAGTGACGTGCGCCATTGCGATTGGGGATCGAACTGAGGGATCGCGCAACCCACGAATGACGGTCTCCGCGAGAGAGCCGATCATTTGACCGGCCGACGTCGACGTTTCCAATTCCGGCAGAAGGTCCAATGATCCACTGAATGGCGTCTCGAACGTTTGATCAAGCGTCTGCAGAATCACATTCCAGTCGAGCAAAAGCTCGTCAATGACGTTCGATCGGCCATACATCACAACGCTCTCTGGCTCAAGATTGTTGTATAGGAGCAACTTACCGGGTCGAGCGGTGGCTTCGCGCGAGGCGTAGGTCACTCCCATGCCTCCGCTACGCGGTAGCACAATCGACAAATGCTGCACAGCGTTGATGGTAGGCTGGATTTGAAACTCAAACTCGTGTTGATGAAAACCCTTGATCACGGTGGCATAGTCACAGGTCGAAAAATCCAGACTCCACTGGAAGTCATCGACAGGGCTGACCAGCGCGGCTTTATACTCACCAAAGGCAGTACCGAGTGTTTCGATCATGCCATCAAATGACGATCCACCACGCTTAAATGTCAAATGGGGGCTGCTGCTTTGAAACATCCGATACGCCTGTTCGTGGTTGCAATTGGGATACTACACTCTTGGCGAGCCTATTTGCGGTTAGTCGCCGCGGTAACGAATTCAGCTCATAGTCCCATGAAGCCCTGGAAGTCCATCCGCACCTCGTCGTCGTAATAGGCCCAAATCCGCCCAGTAATCTTGTGGGCGGCACCCACTCAAAGACGTTCAGTTTCATTTCGGTCTCCTAAATGTCACTTTCGCGACACATCGAAGGACTTGCTACGCGGCCCGCCTCCTGCAGAATTATCTCACGCATCCAGGTGCTCGCCGGATCGTTTTCATGCGAGGCTGGCCACTGGATGCCCTCGGTGAACGCCGGAAGAGGTATTGGACTTTCCACAATTCGCAAGGGCATAGATGGTGCGAGATGCTTCACCAGTCGCAGAGGCAGAATTGCGAGCCTGTCGGTGCCCAATAGCGCTGCGGGCACCATCCCGAAGCTCTGAACGGCAACTTCGACACGCCTTTTGACACCTCGTTCCGATAAATAAAAGTCCTCAAGCGACTGCTGTTGACCAACCCCAGACTTAGCTGTGACGTGGCCCATCGCCATATACTCTCTGACCGTAAGTTGACCAGATAGTTTCGTATTCGTCGTACAGCCAACGGACACGAACTTTTCGTCGAACAGCTTCGCTCTGGGATGTGCGCTTGACATAAACAATTCCGGAAGAATTAGAAAATCGGCTTTGCCCCGCCGCAGAAGCTGGTCCGGATTATCTGGGAGCGGAATTAACTCGAAACTGACAGCGGGAGCTTCCCTTGCCAGACGCTTTATGATTTTCCGGAAGAATACTGTCGTCATGAAATCACAAAGCGCGATCGTAAAGTGTCGCTCCGGTTCGTCTAATGCGAAGCTATCTGCAGAAATAATGTTGAGTTGAATGTGCTGTAGTGTCTCTCGGACCGCGGAGGCGAGGCTTTCCGCACGTGGCGTCAGGATAAGTTTCCGGTTCTGCATCGTAAACAGGTCATCGCCGAAATAGTCGCGCAGCCGGCGGACGGCGGCACTCATTGCAGGCTGACTGAGATTGATGCTGCGCGCCGCTGCCGAAACGTTGCGTTCCGTCATCAAAGCGTCAAATGCGACGAGAAGATTAAGATCAAGACCCTTGAAACGCATACCGATTTAGCCCCAGAATTATCGTGAGGGTTGAAAAGAACAGTAGTGTTCCGATGTTTGCGGGCAGATCTGACGTCGTGACCTTTCAAAGCAAGATCAATCATTATCGCAAAGACTATTGAGTGCGTAATACGGATATCTTAGGATTGAATTGACCAGTTTTGATTGTAGGCAACCTCACATTCTGGACATTATGGCCTACTGCCTGCCGTTGCATTTTTCACAGTCTCCAGGGTGTTGAGTTTGGCTTCGTCCAGTTTTTTCTGACGGCACTTTGATGGTGCCGCATGGTTTCAACGCCCAACTTCTTGCGTGTCAGATGCTGGACAGGACGGGACCGAACTGGCACATCGTTAATTTCAGTGGGCGAACTTGCCTGGAACGCGGCTTCGAACGAGCTACTGGAAGACATGTCGACACCGTGCTTCAAAAGGGATTCGGGCACGCCGTGCCTCCTGACTGCGACGTGTCTGCCCGGTCGGGTTCAGCTTGCGTTCCAGCAAAATCGCGCAGCAACACCCGGAAGCGCCGAGAGCCCGATCGCTCATCGTCGCTAAATTGTCAGTTGTTTAAAGAAAAGCTCAATTGGCTTGCTCTTCCCTCCAGGCGGTCACAATTTTGCAAAGCCAAATTGCACTCCGCGAACATGTGGGAAGAAGCCCGCGGCGGCCTCCAGAACTCGCTTGAGGAATTCGACATATCAGAGTGCCGGGCACGAAAAATATTCGGTTGCTTGAGTGGAATCACCAACCGCAAAAGTCCAATCGAAGGGCTGCGAGCGGCGACCCTCCCGGACAGGCAAAACCATGTATCCGATAAGGGGCAAAGCGTCGTGGCAAATCATCCTATCTTTTGCATTTGCCGCGACTTGTCATGAAGAAGCTCGTTGATCGAGAGCAGCCCCTAACTTCAGATTGCTGAGATGCGCCGCGGCAGGAGCTTGGCCGGCTCGGCGATTCCTAACGAGGGATGCGCTGTTTAGCGTGTAAATTGATGCCGTGGATGTGTGCTATTCAAACAATCGATTTTGCGAATTGATGGCGGTGCTGCATCAGGCGGACCATTGATTGCAGAGAACCTGGGGCGTCGACGGCACAAGAGTGACGCTGAAAGCAATCAAAAGCAGTCAGGAGAAGCCCTGCCGAGAACTATCGCGCAATCAAAAACCGGAGATGAAGCATGCGTCTTACACTTGCCGCCGCGGCGGTACTTTCCACTTTATCTTTGCAGCAAGCCGTCGCTGGCACTGTAAACTGCGCTCCGATCACCGAGCAGCAGGTAGCAGAATTGTTCGATCGCTGGAATGCGTCGCTCAGAACACTCGACTCCGAAAAAGTTGCCGCGAATTATGCGGAAAATGCGATCCTGCTGCCGACGCTGTCGAACACACCGCGCCTGACACACGAGCAGCGAGCCGCTTATTTCGAGCACTTTCTCAAAAAGCGGCCGAAAGGATCGATCGATCTGCGCGTGATCAGGATCGGATGTAACATGGCAACGGACAGCGGCATTTATACTTTTTCATTCGCCGATGGCACCAAAATTCCCGCACGTTACACCTACACCTATGAATTCATGGACGGAAAATGGATGATTACAGCCCATCACTCCTCATCGATGCCTGAGACATAGGGATGGCTCGAGCACGCGTGCTGGCGATATGCCAGCACACGCTTGCGGTGAACTCCAGCTCATCACTCCAAGCCAGAACTTTCGCCAGCAACACTTGCCTCACTGTTCTTTCTTCCCAACGAAAATCGCTGGATCGTATGACGGGCCATAACGTGAGCTTGAAACCGCCGAAAGGGTCATGGCATGAAGGTCTATGCCGGCGTCATCTTTGAAAAAGCGGCTTCCGGCGGCCTCGTCGACACGTCGTCTCCGTCGTTCTTGCAAAAGCACTGGTCGAAATTGCCGGCGAGGAAGAGGCTGCCGCGGCCCGTCACCTTTTGAGGCCGTTTCTGTCAACCGGCGCCAGGGGCCGAACAGATTCTCCGCCCTTAGCCGGCGCAGCGATCAATCAGAGTACAAATTCAAAGCGTTCGACCAGAGCCCACTCTCAGCAACGGTGCCCGCCTCCTCGGAGAGGCCGATCGCGGGACGGCTCCTCCTCCTTGACGCAGTGCATTGTGGAGCTACGCATCCATCATGCCAAGCGACAAATGGGATTCAAAACATCGAGATGATTGGGCGGCGCGCTTGTCCTATGTCGGACATTGTCGAAAGGACAACGTTGCATTTGGCTTCAAGGCGTTGGGTCATCGTCACAATCCGAATTTAAGCACAAACGTCTTTCGGCATTCGAACTAAGGACAGCTCATTTCAGCGACGTCGATGATACGCAAGTCCTGGATCGTTCACTCGACTGGAATGACCTTTGCGTTTGCGATTTAAGGGCGGCGGGAACGGGCGACCGGCATTGGAAGACGGGAAGCCATGATGCCTGGCGGCGAAAAAGCACCCCTCGAGCGCAGAATCCCATCTGATCGAAAGGAAGACGACGCGTGAAATCTGGACATGATAAGCCGGACTGGAGACGAAAGTCATTGCGCGCCTCATCATCAACTTTCATCTCGAAAAAACATAGCGAGGCGCATTTACCTTGGTATACCATCTATCCAACGATACAGGAGTTTTCCTCTGCAATCGGCGCCCATACGTATGAGGAATGGCTGCGGAGCCTGCCAACCGATGACGCTGTTTCGCTCTATCTGCACATTCCATTTTGCCGCTCGATGTGCTGGTATTGTGGTTTTCCAACGAGCATCACTCGTCTGGATAATTTGATCATCCACTATCTAGCAATGCTCCGTGAGGAGATCCGCTTGGTCGCCGAGCAAGCGCCGAAGGCACTTGGCGTGAGCGACGTGCACTTCGGGGGCGGATCCCCGACCATCATGCCGCCAGCAGACTTCCTGTCGCTAATGGAACTTTTGCGCGGCCACTTCGCGTTCGAGAAAGCGGCTAACATCGCTATCGAGGTCGACCCGCGCACCTTCACCACCGATATGGCCGAAGCCTTGGAGAAAGCCGGTGTGAACCGCGCAAGCGTTGGTGTGCAGAGCTTTGATCCCATCGTACAAAAGGCGATCAACCGGGTTCAGAGCGAGGCGCAGGTGATGACTGCCGTCCAGAACCTTCGCCTGCATGGAATAGGGCGCATCAATTTCGACCTGATGTTTGGATTGCCCTATCAAACAGTCCAGTCCTGTCGCCAGAGCGCGAAGTTAGCTATTGAGATGCGTCCCGACCGTCTCGCGGTCTTCGGTTATTCGCACGATCTATCCTATAGAAAAAATCAGCTCCTGATTGACCGGGCAGCATTGCCCGATATAGCCGGGCGCGCTGAGCAGGCCTCGGTCATGGCCGAAACGTTAGCCGCTGCCGGCTATCTGCAAATCGGGCTCGACCATTTCGCGCTGCCGGATGATGAGCTTGCATTAGCGGAGAGAACTGGTCGTCTGCGGCGCAATTTGCTTGGTTACTCGGCCGAAACACGCCCAACTGTGATCGGCTTCGGCGCGTCGGCCATCGGTCGTTGCGGCGAAGGCTACGTTCAAAACGTATGCGGCGTCCACGCCCCATCGATTTTTCAGTTGCAGTGATCTGAGGTTGATCTACGGCCCGTCAAATGAGCTCACCGAAGAGTACCTGACGAGCTCATTGTGAGGCCTTGATGCGGGCGGCGTAGGCCCAGGGCATGAGGGCATCGATGTCTTTTGCTAGGTGGCCGTTTGCGAGGCTGACGAAGAGATCGCACAGATAGGCGTAGGGTTCAACGCTGTTCATTTTACAAGTGCCGATCAGGCTGGCAAACCGGGCCCAGTTGCGGCCCCCTCCCTCGAAGCCGGGTTCATAATGCCGGGTTTCTGGCATTCGAGTCCACGGTCACTTATCCCTTCCATCCACTGGTTGACCAAACCGTATTGGTAACCGGCAGCCATGAGCACGAAGGTGTTCATTATCTGCTGATTCGACAAGCCCATGGTGGCTCATTTCAAATCCCCGCATGGATGTTTGATCCTGCGGCAAGTTCGATCGAGATTGTAGCCGAGCCGCGCCTTTCGGCAGCCAAGCTTATTGAACTGCGCGCATTCATTGATTCTCACGTACCTTTTCGCTCGGTTCAAGAAGCCGAAGGGATAAGCCATGAGAAAGCAATTTCGCATGCAATTGGATCTGTTCGTGACAGCCCGGCCGGTAGACCTGAGCGACACCCAGCGCCGGGAAGCCTTAACACTCCTTCAATTACTGTTGACGGAAGCGGCGGCAAAGCTGGCCGGCAAGCGGTTCGCCGACGGCGGAAAGGAGGCGGGCAATGAGTAAGATTACCGCCGACCATCTTAGCCTTAGCGCCTTCGTCTACGTCCGGCAGTCGACAGCCTACCAGGTTGCCAATAACCTGGAAAGCCAACGACGGCAGTACGGCTTAGTCGAGCGTGCTCGACAGTTGGGTTGGGAGACCGTCGAGATCGTCGACGATGACCTTGGACGATCCGGAGGTGGCATCGCCCGCCCAGGATTCGAGAAGCTGTTGGCGGCGATATGTGAAGGTCGGGTGGGAGCAGTCGTATCGCTTGAGGCCTCACGTCTGGCGCGCAATGGCCGTGATTGGCATACGTTGCTGGAATTTTGTGGTCTGGTCGGCACTCTGATCGTTGACGAAGAGGCTATTTACGATCCGCGCTCGCCTAACGATCGTCTCCTTCTTGGCATGAAGGGTACGATGAGCGAGATGGAGTTATCCGTGTTTCGGCAACGATCCGTCGAGGCCATGCGCCAAAAAGCGCGGCGCGGCGAACTTCATCTGACTGTTGCCGTCGGATATGTGAAGACGGATGATGCCCGTGTCGAGAAAGATCCTGATCGGCGCGTTCAGGAGAGCATTCTGCTCGTCTTTCGTAAATTCGCCGAACTGCAGACCGTCCGCCAGGTGTTGCTCTGGTTCAGGCAAGAGAATGTCTTGGTTCCGTCTGTCAATCAAGGGCGCGGCAAACCGCCGATCGAGTGGAAAGCTCCGGTTTATCATACCCTTCATCACATACTGACAAACCCCGTCTACGCTGGCTCGTACGCCTACGGCCGGCGTGGGACACGGGTGATGATCAAGGATGGGCGCAAACGGGTCATCCGTGATACGTTGCGGCGTAATTCGAAGGACTGGGAAGTTTTGATCCACGACCATCATGAAGGCTATATTAGCTGGGCCGAGTTTGAAAGGAATCAGCATCTGATCGCCGAGAATGCGAATGGAAAAAGCTACATAGGGCGGGGTTCGATAAGGCGTGGCGAAGCTTTGTTGCCTGGACTATTTCGTTGCGGTCGCTGCGGTCGTCGACTGCATATTCAATATTCTGGGAAAGGCGGCAACACGCAGCGATACGTTTGTCGCGGCACATTCGGCGACATGGCGGCTGCAAACTGCATCGGGTTCGGTGGCATGCGCGTCGATCGGGCCGTCGCGCAGGAAGTTCTCGAACGACTGCAACCCCTCGGGATCGAGGCGGCGTTGCAGGCAATGGAGGCGCACACGCAGCGTCATAGCGATAAGCGTCAGCAACTCGAGAACTCAATCAAGCAAGCACAATATGAGGCTGCTCGAGCGCGGCGCCAGTATGACGCTGTCGATCCCGACAATCGGTTGGTCGCGGGCGAGTTGGAAAGACGCTGGAATGAGAAACTGATCCAATTGCGTGACCTGGAGATCGAGCTTGAGACGCTCTCGACCGACCGCGACATGCCCGCGCTATCGGCAGATGACCGTGCAAGACTGATGAAGCTCGGCAGGGACCTGGGGCAGGCATGGGACAGCCCCAGCGTATCCATTGAGACGCGCAAAAAGATCATTCGGCTACTAATCACGGAAATTGTTGTCGATCTCGTGCGCGCCTTGGCAAGGCAGTTACCTGATTTGTCAATCGCAGCGATCCTGAACCGCTCCGGCAAGCGGACTGGACATGGCGCCAGCTGGACACGAAGCCACGTCTGCAGTCTTCGCAACATCCACGGCATCCCCGTCTATCGGGAAGGCGAACGGGCTGAACGCGGCGAGAGAACCCTCGACGAGACCGCCGACATTCTGAAGGTAAGTCGAGCTACGGCTTATCGGATGGTAAGCAGCGGCGTCCTTCCCGCTCGACAGCTATGTGCTGGAGCGCCTTGGATCATTCAACTTTCCGACCTTCAAGACGACACTGTTCGCCGCGAAGCAGATGCCAGGCGATCAAGACGTCCGATATCTCAGGATCCGGTTCAAAATCCCCTTTTATTTTAAGGACATCGTCAGATGAGCAGTATGTCGCGCCAACGTCGCTACCGGCAAAGAGCGCATTGCGGCGATTCATGGCTGGTCGGCGGATCGCGTTTTCCACCAGGTTGGAGTCGATATCGACGTGGCCGTCGTCCAGAAACAGCCGGAATCCGTCCTGCCGCGTCAGCATATAGGCCAGGGCTTTTCCGAGGTCGGACTTGCGTGAGACGCGCTGGCTTGCGCTGCGAGCCAGGTGAAGAATTCGTCCACCAGCGGGAGGGACAGGTCCTGTCGAACTGCCCGGCGATGTTCGGGATCTGAGCCCCGGATACTGCCTTCGATCTTGTAGAGCGCGGCGATCCGCACCAGCGCCTCGTCGACGATGGGCGATCCACTCTTTGGCGCGGCCTTGATCAGCTTTCTGCGCCCGTGCGCCCAACAGAAAGCCAGCTTCAAGGGATCACCGCCCATCCGGTCCGACGTGGCGAGGTGAGAGTAACCACCGTAGGCATCCACCTGGATTGTCCCGTTGAACCCGTCGAGGATTTCAGCGGCATATTCGCCTTTACGCCCGGGCCGATAATGGAACACCACGCCCGGCGGCGCAGAACCGTTCCAGCCGCGGTCGTCACGCAACACGGCCCAGAGATAACCGGTCTTCGTCTTGCCTCGCCCCGGATCCAACACCGGAGCCGTGGTCTCGTCGACATAGAGCCGCGTGCTTTCAAACAGCAGCCGTTTTGCCATGTAGTCGACCAATCTTGTGAGCGTTGATCCGGAAGTTGCCGCGAGCAACGGGCGGGCGCTCTTGCTGGTTTCGAACTTGATGGAATTGGCCAACATGGTGGAACACCTTTGTGACAGGTTGGCAGCGCGGTGGCGAGCGGAGTGTAAGGACAATTATGCCGCTAATGTAAACGAGATTATGCCGCAAGAGGACTCGCTGTATGGCATATTTCCCTAATTTGCTCAGAGAATGTCCTTGATACAAATCAGAAGTGCGGTATAATTAGCATTACATTAATGCTCGATCTCATACCCGGAGCCCGCAATGCCTGCGAAGTACGGCGGCAAGCGATCAAAGATGGATGCCCTCATCGACGAGGGCACCTTCAATCCAAATTCCGAGAAGGTGCGCGACCCGAAGTTCCGCGGCAGCGAGTTCTTCGATCCGCGCGACGCCGTCCAGGTCAAATACGAGATGCTGCGACGCGTCTCCGTCGACAACGTCTCGGTAACGGACGCTTCCGACGAGTATGGTGTTTCCAGACCGACCTACTACCAGGCCAAGGCAAACTTCGACACGAGTGGGATTGCTGGACTGGTGCCGGCAAAGCCGGGTCCCCGCGGGCCCCACAAGGTCGACGACAAAGTCCTGGCATTTCTGCAGGCAAGGCTGGTTCCGGGCGTACCCGTTCATGCACGCGAGCTCGCCAAGATGGTCCGCAACGAACTCGATATCGAGCTTCATCCCAGGACGATCGAGCGGGTGTTAAAAAAAACGATCCGCTAGACGTTGCCACGGGACCGGCATGTTCATTGCCGGCCATCGCGGACCAGTACGAGATGCTGCGCAGTGCAGCTCTCGGCGAAGTTCTGCCGCTCAAGGCCCGTAGCGGCCTCATGCTTTTTCTGCGCCGCGGCATGTGGGGATGGGCCCGTGCACTGCCTGCGGCGGCAAGCCCTGATCAAGACCCGTTTTACCTGTCATTGGCCACCCGACCGGCGCGCGACGACCTCAGCGCCGTCGTTCATGTCCTGGCGACCATCGCCATGAGCATCCACCAACGGAGAGCACCATGAACATGAATGTACACCTCAAAGTCCAGTCCCATCACCGTGAACGCAGCGCCTACCTCTACATCCGCCAATCTTCGATGCGGCAAGTCATCGACAATACCGAGAGCGCCATGCGGCAATATGCGCTTCGCGGGCGCGCTATCGCACTTGGTTGGCGCGAGGAGCAAATTATCGTCATCGATAACGATCAGGGTGAATCCGGCGCATCGGCGGTCTGGCGCGAGGGATTTCAGCGGCTGGTCAGCGATGTCGGCATGGGGCATGCCGGGATCGTCATGGGTCTGGAGGTCTCCCGGCTGGCGCGCAACAATGCCGACTGGCAGCGTCTACTGGAGATCTGCGCCCTTGCTGACACCCTGATCCTCGACGAGGACGGTGTCTATGACCCGGCAAGTTTCAACGACCGCCTCCTGCTCGGCCTCAAGGGAACAATGAGTGAGGCCGAACTGCATGTGATCAAGGCAAGGCTGCGCGGCGGTATTCTCAACAAGGCACGGCGCGGCGAGTTCCGTTGCCCCCTGCCAACCGGACTGGTCTATGACCATTCCGGCAATGTGGCTCTCGATCCGGACATGCAAATTAGAGAGACGATTGCTCATTTCTTTGAGACGTTCTCTCGCGTCGGATCCGCCTCCCAGACCGTCAAGGCCTTTCGTCAGGAAGGTATTCTCTTTCCCTCCCGCCTGCACGATAGCCAGACTGTTTTTCGGCCACTGACGCCTTCGACGGCGATGCGCGTGCTGCATAATCCACGTTACGCCGGAGCCTATGCCTATGGTCGCCGTCGCTATCGACGAACCATCGATGGCAAAAAGCTCGTCCGTGAACAAGGTACCGACGATTGGACGGCGTGTATTCCAGATGCCCATCCCGGCTATATCAGCTGGGAGCAGCACCAAGAGAACCTGAGGATTCTAAAGTCGAACATCTGCCATAAATGGAACGCCGGTGTCGCATCGCCTCCGCGGGAAGGACCGGCGCTGCTGCAGGGACGGGCCGTGTGTGGGCAATGCGGCAGGCATTTTCACATGCGCTACGCTGCCCGACGCGGTCGACAGGAAGCCTGGTACGTTTGTGACCGCGCCCGTAGCAATCGCGGAGAACACGTGTGCCAGGCGATCGCTGCTCCTCCCGTCGACGAAGCCATCGGCATGTTGATCGCGGATCAGATGACGCCGGCAGCCGTCGAACTGGCAATTGAAGTCCGCAAAGAAATCGAAGCGCGACATGAAGAGGCGGACCGGCTGCGCTGTCGCGCAATCGAGCGCGCCCAAACCGAGGCCGATCTCGCCCAGCGCCGTTTCATGCTCGTCGATCCCAATAACCGCCTTGTCGCCGACACGCTCGAAGGGGAATGGAACGAGAAGCTCCGCATCTTGGCTAATGCCCGCGAAGAGCGCGAGCGCGCCCAGGAGCACGATCAATTCATCCTCAATAAGGCCGTCCAAGAGCGGTTGGTCACAATGACGGCGGACTTCAAAAAGCTCTGGACCAATTCAGAGACCCCGAACCGCGAACGAAAGCGCTTGCTTGCCCACATCATTGAGGATGTCACCCTCCTCAAACTACCGAAGAGAGGCACAACCAAGGCTCATATTCGCTTCAAAGGCGGCAAAACCCAGACACTCGTCACCATCAGCCCAAAATCGCCCAGCCAGCAGGTCAAGACGAGCCCCGACGTCATCCAACTGATCGATAAACTCCTCGACGATCATATTTTTTCCGAGATCGCCGACATTCTCAACAATCAGGGATACCGTCCGGGCTCGGTGACGCGCCGTGACCAGCGCAACGCCCGCTTCACAACCAAACGCGTCACCTATCTTGTTCGCGAATACAAGCTGAGATCACGCTATGACCGGCTCCGGGATCGTGGGATGTTGACAAAGAAGGAGGCGGCTGCACACCTCAATATCCATGAGCATACCCTCGCCAGATGGGCTGAACATGGCCTCGTCACCAGCCATGCCTACAACGGACACTATTACCTGTACGAGCTTCCGAAGAGCGATTTACCGCAAAAGCAATGCAGTCGATGGAACCAACTCGTCGATCGCCTCGCCGCCCATAAGGAAAATGCCAGACACGCCAAAACCTTCAACTGAATCCGAAAGAGAGATGCAGTATGAATGCAGATCGTTGTAGGTTAGCACCATTCCGGTGCCATCCCACACCAGGATCTTCAGGCGATCGCCGCGCTTCGACCGGAAGATCACCGTCACCCCGGAATGCGGATCGAGCTTCAATTCGGTCTGCACCATCAGAGCCAGCGCCTGATGCCCACAGCGGAAGTCAACCGGCCGCGTTGCAATCAGGATCGGCAGGCGTTGGCCCGCGACGATCATGCCGTCCCTCGCATGGCTCGCACCAGAGCCGCCACACGTTCAACCGGCACATCGCCGGGAACCCGCATCACAACGTCCGGGCCGATCTCCAATGTCAAGACCGACGAAACCGTCGCCGGCAGCGGCGGCGCCAAAACACTCACAGCCTCGCTCGGCTCTGCCGCAATCGCCAAAGGCACAAATGCAGGCTCGGCATCGCCGCTCTCCGACTGGCCCGACATAGTCTCAAAAGGCAACGCCAGAATGCCCTCGCGCACTTGCCGGCGCCACAAGGAAAGCTGGTGCGCAACAACGTCATGACGGCGCGCGACATCAACAACACGAACGCCAGGCTCAAGGCTTTCCGCCACGATCCGCGCCTTCACATCGTCCGGCCAACGCCGGTTTCCGCGGCGCGGCTCGACAACTTCGTAACGCCCAACAAATCCATCATCTGCCATGCAAATCTCCAGATAGTCCTGGAAACCTTCTCGCACACCCGGCAAGCCTCAAAATATAGCCAATTCAATGGGGCGGAGACGGCGCTTACGCCGCAATCATAAAAATACGAAAGTTGATTCAATTTGAGAGGGCCATTGCCGATTACATCCGGATTGATGACATTGCCGACATAGCCGATCCAATCATTATATTGAGAGCCGGCGCGGCCGATGAGGAAACCACCAAGCGATATATTCGCCACAGGTAGATCGGCGCCGATCGTGCTACTATCGTCCGTATAATCGAACCGTAGAGTCGTCGTCGTCTTCAGGAGGCCATATTCAGTCTCCGTTGCCGCATTGACATAGATTTCGCTTCGCGTCAGCCAGGTGGTGCCGCTGGGTTCAACTGGGGCGTAAGGATTGTATGACGATGCCTGCGTGCGGACCATACCCCCGACTTGCATGCAGGTTTCAGATCCAGGGATATAGAAATAGCCCTTGCCGTAGGCATCGCAGATGCGGACAAGTTCAGCCGGTTCCGGCTCGACGGCGACGACTTGATCGATAGCGCATACGGAAGGCGCGACTGAAAGTGTTGCAATCCCGCCGAGAAGAATGGGTCTGATATTCACTGAAGCTCCGATGTTTGGGTCAAAGAGAAATTCATCGCCCGCGCTAAACGCGTGCTCAACAATCGTCCTGGAAAGCGAATTTTATGCATGAGATTTGGGATCAGGGATTCATTCCCATCCCTGAGCAAGCAAGGACTATCGTTACGTTTTCAAGAGAAGCAATTCGTCCTGAATATTCCTTGGTGACAAGACCAGATCTCTCCATTACGTCCGGAAATCTGATGGCAGGAGGTAGGCGGCGGCAGAGAGCATTTTGCTGACATTTTCGACATTTCCGCTCAGTTGACTTTGATCGTGAAGCGTTCGCAAATGGCTCGAAGCAATATGCATGCCGCAGGAAAAACCCTTTGTTTTGCAGTAACTTTCTTAAAGCAGCTCTCCGGCAAGTCCGCCATTGTCGCATGTCAGACAGACCTGAGCGACATCGGCGCATGATGTTTGCAGGTAGCAGCTTTTGAAACACGGGTGGATCGTCGATCAACCGTCTGCTTATCGCTTGCAGGTCTAAAGCCTCAGTTCACGCCGTGACTCCAACTGTATCGAATGAGCGGGTGATTTCCAGCGCACGTTCGGGGCATGATCGAGCACCCCGGGATGCGCGAAATTCGTTCCCTGCAGCAACGTCGATATTGCCGGGCAGGATATAACCATCCTCATCCAACTTGAAGATCTCCGGCGCTTGGAACCAGCATCGCGCGTGTCCCTGGCATTTGGCAGTGTGGACGATGATGTGCATGCCGCACCTCCGAAGCTGCATAGCGGCGCTCGAGTTATGACCATTCCAGGACCAGATTTTCGATCCCGAACACATGGCCGCCATGGGTTATGGGGGCCGTACCTTCTTTGATACGGAAATGAGGAATATGAGACAGCCATTCCTCCAAGCCGATGATGATCTCCCGCCGGGCAAGGTGCGAACCAAGACAACGATGGGGACCTGCGGCGAACGCGGTGTGGCAGTTGTCCTCGCGTGCCAGGTCAATCACGTTGGGATCCTCGAACTCCGCCGGATCACGATTGGCAATCATCGTAGCGCAGCAAACATAATCCCCTTTGCGAATCGGCGCGCCTTCGAAATCGATATCTTTCGTTGCCACACGAATCATCTGTACGGTCGAATATGCCCGCAACAATTCTTCGGTTGCGAGCACGATCCGTTCCGGTTCACTGCGCAACAAATTTTGGTCTTTTGGATTGCGTGCCAGATGGGCCAAGTCAAAGCCGATCGCGGCTGCGACCGTATCGAGCCCCGCGACGAACAATAGTACGCCGATGCCACGGACTTCGTTTTCGGCCAGCAGGCGGCTATCGATCTGTGCCTGCACGACGAAGGTCATGAAGTCGCCTGCAGGCTCTTTCCGGCGCAAGGCCGCAAGTTCATCGATAAACTCCAGAATAGACCGAGCGGCTGCCGATCGTTGGACCTTATCTCCGTGGAGCAAGGCCTTCGCCCAGCCGACAAATACGTCGAGCCGCTCGTTCGGTAATCCCAAAAACTGAAGAAAGACGCCAACTGTGAATGGAATGGCAAAATCTTTCATCACCTCGCAGCTTTTACCCGACACGGAGATCTTTTCGACAATGGTGATCGCTTGCGCACGGATAGACGCTTCCAGCGCCATCACTCGTTTTGGCGAGAACAGGGGGTTAAGCAGGGAGCGAAAGATGCCGTGGGCCGGTGGATCAAGCTCGAGTGGGATCAACGGCCAGTCGTCACCGAGCGCAGAGGCGAAAATGCTGCGATTGCTGGAAAAAGTATCAGGGTCCTGCAGCACTTTGCGTTGGTCTTTGGCCCGGGTTCTGAGCCACGTGCCACGACCATCACGCGTATTGTGGAGTGAATAAAACACTGGTGGTCCGGCGTGAACACGAGCGGCGGCTCCATGAGGATCTCCATTGGAGACGCGTTGCATGCCGGGTGACGTGAACAAGCTGAAGTCGCTCACCATTTCGCGCGGAACATGATCTGGAATTGGGTCACCCACGAATTGATTTCTCCTGAACGGCGGCTGGCTGCATTAGCCCGTCATGTTCTTTGACGGCTGAAGTCCCATTGCCGCTCTTCATCTGCCGATCGAAAAGCCAAGAGGGCGAGTGGCGATACTCGGCAACTCCGGCTATTGACCGTCGCGATCTGGTTGTCCGGTCGATCGCGACCCGACATCCCCCGATTATGAGGCCACTCAAGGTGCCGGCAGCGCTGATCGCCTCGCAGAGAGAGTTCAAAATTCATGCCAGTTCCCTTTGGTCGGCCGAAAAGCGATCTTCCCGTTGCTCTTCGGCTATTTGATCCCGAGCAAGCTGAAAAAGCTTGTGTCGAGGAGCTAACAAAAACCGGTGAAACGCGATCGCGCTCGCGCAAGCAACTTGGCGTAGAGGTCGACGAGCAAACACGCGACATTACGGTGTCGCGCTTCCGACAATGCCGGACACGGTCAAAGGCGCATGAGTAGCACTTCATTGTTTTAAAACGATGTTCTGCCTTGGCCTGAATAATGCCTGAACCGCCGCCGACTTGCTGGAGGAGGAAAATCCGACAGTCGGCCCCACACAAAAAGGTGGGTAGCTGCAAAGACACCGCCATACGTATGGCACAGAAAGCCGCCGCCACGATCCGTGCGCTCAATGCGACGGGCAAAAGAATTTTTTGCGCAAAAGTTTCGCCTGTCGCCAATCCATCGCCACCCACAGAGGAGAGCAATTGTGAGCTTTCTTGAAACGAGTTTGAAGCTGTTTCAACAAAAATATGCGCCAGACTTAGGTCCAGAACAATACGCTCACCACACTGGATGTGATCGGGACGGCAATTCGATGAGCGGCTCGCTGTTGTGGGCAAGGGCTGAAACCCAGAGGATGAACAATGCGTTGGATACCGGGACAACCAATATGGTCGACGCCGAGATCAAGTTGGCACGAGACCTTCAGCAGAGAGTAAAAGAGTATGTCCGATGGCCTCAGGGCAAGCGATCTCAAAAAGGGGTGTCAATTCTCGACTTTGGCCCCGGAACAGTGCGAGCATTTCAGCAGAAGACCCTTCCCCTTGCAACGGAGTTGCGCGGAAAAACCTCACGTTGCGTACTGGTTGATCGCTCGAACGAGTTCCTCTCGGATATAGAGCGATCGCCACCATCGTTCGACCTGAAGATCGAGTTCATACGAGATGACATTTTTTCCGGGCGGCGCTTTTTTTCCGATGAGGAAACGGCATTGGTCGTCATGTTCGGGCGGACTTTTGGGAATCTTGCCGCTTCCATAAGTGAGGCTCCTCCGGTTGCGGCGGTTGTCCAGGCGTTGAGGAGGATATCGAACAGCGCTGAGAAGTGCTGGCTTGCGATCTCAATAGGCTCGGATCTGAGGTGGAATGTCGCAAAAGCCTACTACGAAGCGCATCCAGAATTTCAGCTAAACGTATTTTATCGAATGAAGGCAGAATTACCCGTCGACGATAACTTTGATCCAGGAGTGTTTGAGTATGAGGCGGATATAAGAGGTGATGACAGCTTCATGCAGGTGATCCACACCGCGACGGTGAATAGAAATTTGTCGTTTCGACTCAAAGGAAAAAGCATCGAACTTAAAAATGGTGATCGGCTGCATTTGAAGAACTCATTTTCTTTTTCGGAAGAGTTTTTCAGAGAATGCGCGAACCTGGCAGGGCTTGTGTCGGTTGATGTGCTTTCAGATGCCGCCGGCTCAGACATTCACGTGCTGGAAAAGGCGACCTAAGAACAAGTCCTGCCGCCGCTGCCGGCGAAGAGCCAATCCTTCGCATGCTATTGGCAATAACCAGCCATTCCACCCATGTCTGGCAACGATTTGTCGTGCCCTTTCGGCCAAAGCGCGAGGGAATATCGGGCATAACGGATTGGGCAACATTCGCGGCCGAGACGCTCGGCCCCGAACTCGATGTCCCGGCGAGGAGGTCGGCAGCAGTCCCTCGCGCTCGTCAGGCGGTTAACGGGTCAAGATCACTTGGCCTTGTCCGATATGCGACAATCGATCGATATGCAACGCCGGGCGGTTTGATCGATTATGTTGAACAAGAAAACATTTTTTCCTTTGGCACGCATATTGCTGCGAAGCATTTGCAGACGCGTCACGGTCCGACGGTACCGCATGGAGATGTCGAAATGTTAGCGCCAAATTATCTGCCGGGACCTATGCCCGGTCATCCGAGAGCAGAAGGCTCCAGATCCCGAAGAAGGAACAGGCCATGTTCGCCGAGGAATATCGAACGGTGGCCACGCAGACGCATCAGGTTGTACCTGGGTGGTCGCGACGAACGCACGAGCAAACCCTCATCGTCGTCATAACCTCTAATCTGACGGCGCCTCAATAGGCGGCTTTTTGTTCGCGGCGATCAATGCCGACCGGTCCGGCGCGTTTTGAATTGATATTTGCCGAATTGCTGCAGAATCTCCCCAAACGCCCGTCGTGGAACCCTCGAACTTGGACAGCAATCGCATCCAGGCGCGAGGCCTTGGACGATTGGTCCAGATCCTTCAACCGCAGGAACCTAATCCATGGCTCACTTTGAAGACATCGACCAGTTTCGTCAGCGTATCGCCGAAGCACTCCCTTCGGCCAATATCCCAACCTTGTTGCTCCTGCTTTATCAGTTCACAGGACGAGAATATTGGCTAGGTCCGCGGTTTATTCCTGCCAAGAGCGGCTGGGACGACAACGACTCCGGTGGTCTGGCAATCGAATTGCAGGCGGAGATTCGCGATGCAGCACTGAGCGCCATCATGGCTTGGCGCCAAGGCGTTCCCATCGCAAGGGCAGACTTATCGGCAGAAGAATTGATCCGCATGCTCTCCATGTCAGAAGCTGAGCCTATTCCGCCGGAATATGCTGACATGATGATCCACAAGCTGCGGAGGTATTCAGGCGCGGTTCCTGATCCGGTGTGTTTGCCGGACAACTTCCGCATACTTGTCATCGGAGCCGGCATGTCCGGCATCGCGGCCGCAGTTCGGCTGCGACAACTGGGCGTTTCTTACATCCAGATTGAAAAGCAGGACCGCACAGGCGGGGTCTGGCATTCACATCGCTATCCTGGCTGCGGGGTCGACACGCCCGGACATCTATACTCCTTCACGTTTGCCAGCGGCGACTGGAGTAAGTTCTTCCCGTTGCAGCAGGAAATTGATGAATATCTCAACCGGGTCGCCTGCGACTTCGGTATTGAAAGCTCAATCCGCTACGGCACGGAATGCCTGTTTTCTCGTTATGATGAGGAAAGCCGGACTTGGCATTCTCGATTGCGCTTGCCAGACGGGCGGGAAGAAACCCTTGTAACCAATGTGGTCATTTCAGCCGTGGGCGGATTTACCACGCCAAAATGGCCAAACATTCCCGGGCTGCGTGACTTCGACGGACCGTTGGTGCACACCTCCAATTGGGATCCCGGGGTTACGCTCGACGGCAAACGCGTGGCTGTGATCGGAAACGGAGCATCGGCAATGCAGATTGTCCCGGCCATCGCCGATCGGGTGAGCGCCCTGACAATCTTCCAACGATCGCGCCAATGGGCGGCACCCTTTCCAAAATTTCTTATGTCGGTTCCCGAGTCGATGCAGTTCTTGCTCCGCGCGGTACCACATTACGAATGGCTTTATAGGCTCCGGCTGAGTTGGATTTTTGATACTCAAGTGCACGAATCCCTGCAGAAGGATCCGGCATGGCCGCATCCCGATCGCTCTGTGAATGCGCTGAACGACGGCCACCGCGAGACGTGTACACGATATATCGAAGAACAGCTCGCCGGGCGGCCCGAGCTACTGGCGAAGGTCATTCCCCCCTACCCGCCGTTCGGCAAGCGAATGCTCCTGGACAATGGCTGGTACAGAACCCTTCTGAAGCCGCAGGTCAGTCTGGTGGACAGCGCTGCTGCACAGGTCGAAGGCAAGTCGATCCGAGCGATAAATGGCGACAGCCATGAGGCAGATGTTCTCATCGTCGCCTCGGGCTACGATATCACACGCTTCTTGCTTCCAGTTCAGATATTCGGACGCGATGGCGTGACAGTACGTGAGGCTTGGGACGATGACGACTGTCAGGCGTATCTTGGTAGCGTCATGCCGGGTTTCCCGAACTTCTTCATGCTCTACGGCCCCAATACAGCCCTCGGTCATCGCGGGAACTTCATCTTCACGATCGAAAGCCAGCTGGACTACGTGCTGAGCGTTCTGCGCCAGATGGGAGAAAAGAAGTTATCCGAGGTGGAATGCCGGCAAGACGTTTATCAACACTACAACCGGACGATCCAGGAAATGCACCAGAAGATGATCTGGAGCCATCCCGGCATGTCCACTTATTTCCGCAACGCCCGGGGGCGAATCGTAACAAACAGCCCTTGGCGCCTTATCGACTATTGGAACCTAACGAAGGAGGCAGACCTCAGTGACTACCACATCATGGGGAACGTCGGCTACCAGTCAAAGGCCTCGGCTGAAGCGGTTTGAAAAGCGGTCGCCACTCAGGGGTCGAGTTGAGATCGAGGATTAAAATCGCTCACTGAATAAAAAGGCCTCAGGGGTGGGAAGGTGGAGGAGCAGGATGGCCGCGACCGAAACGTTTTACGATGTTATCCGTCGCCAGGGCATAACCCGGCGCAGTTTCATGAAGTTCTGCAGCCTCACGGCGGCCTGCCTCGGCCTTGGCTCCGATACGGCCGCAGCGATGGCCGAGGCACTTGAAACCAAAGAGCGTGTGCCGGTGATCTGGATGCATGGGCTCGAATGCACCTGCTGCTCGGAAAGCTTCATCCGCTCCGCCTATCCGCTGGCCAAGGATGTAGTCCTGTCGATGATTTCACTCGATTACGACGATACAATCATGGCGGCGGCCGGCTACCAGGCCGAGGCGATCCTCAAAGAGACCAAGGAGAAGCACAAGGGCAAGTACATTCTTGCCGTCGAAGGCAATCCGCCGCTCAACGAAGGCGGGATGTTCTGCATCGATGGCGGGCGACCCTTCGTCGAGAAACTCAAATGGATGGCCGAAGGCGCCCTGGCTGTCATCGCCTGGGGAACCTGTGCCTCTTCGGGCTGCGTTCAGGCCGCAACGCCCAACCCCACCGAGGCGACGCCGATCGACAAAGTGATCCGCGACAAGCCGATCATCAAAGTGCCTGGCTGTCCGCCGATCGCAGAGGTGATGACCGGCGTCGTCACCTTCATCACCACGTTCGGCAAGCTCCCCGAACTCGATCATCAGGGTCGGCCTAAGATGTTTTATTCGCAGCGCATCCACGACAAGTGCTATCGGCGCGCTCATTTCGACGCCGGCCAGTTCGTCGAGGAGTGGGACGACGAAGGCGCGCGCAAGGGCTACTGCCTCTACAAGATGGGCTGCAAAGGCCCGACCACCTATAACGCCTGCTCGACCGTTCGCTGGAATGGCGGCGTCTCTTTCCCGATCCAGTCGGGTCATGGCTGCATCGGCTGCTCGGAACAAAATTTCTGGGACGCAGGAAGCTTTTACTCCCGACTGACCGAGGTCAGCCCATTCGGCGTGGAAGCCACTGCAGACCAGGTGGGCATGACCGCAGCTGGTGTTGTCGGTGGGGCGATTGCTGCCCATGCTGCAATCAGCGCCGTCAAGCAGGTCACCGCCAAGCGCGGGAAAACCGGTCCTAAAAACGGCAATGGACAGGAAAGATCACGATGACCATCCAAACGCCAGATGGCTTCACGCTCGACAATTCCGGCAAGCGTCTTGTGGTCGATCCTGTAACCCGCATCGAAGGCCACATGCGGGTCGAGGTCAATGTCGACGAGGACAATATCATCCGCAATGCCGTTTCCACCGGCACAATGTGGCGAGGCATTGAAGTCATCCTCAAAAATCGCGATCCACGCGATGCCTGGGCTTTCACGGAACGGATCTGCGGCGTCTGCACCGGAACCCATGCGCTCACATCGGTGCGGGCGGTTGAAAATGCGCTCGGCATAACCATTCCGGAAAACGCCAATTCGATCCGCAATCTCATGCAGCTGGCATTGCAGGTTCATGACCACGTCGTGCATTTCTATCACCTGCATGCGCTCGACTGGGTGGATGTCATATCTGCCCTCACGGCCGATGTGAAGGCCACCTCGGCGCTTGCCCAATCGGTGTCCGATTGGCCATTGTCTTCGCCGGGCTACTTCAAAGACATCCAGACACGGCTGAGAAAGTTCGTCCAATCCGGCCAGCTTGGTCCATTCAAGAACGGCTACTGGGGCAATCTATCCTATAAGCTGCCGCCTGAAGCGAACCTGATGGCCGTAGCACACTATCTCGAAGCCCTCGATTTCCAGAGGGAGATCGTCAAGATCCACACGATCTTCGGCGGGAAAAATCCGCATCCGAATTGGCTGGTCGGCGGAGTGCCCTGTCCGATCAACCTCGACGGCACGGGAGCCGTCGGCGCGATTACAATGGAACGGTTAAACCAAATTTCGTCGGTGATCGACCAGCTGATCGAGTTCAACGAGAAGGTATACCTACCGGACATCATGGCGATCGGTTCCTTCTACAAGGATTGGCTGTTCGGCGGCGGGTTGTCGGGCAAGAACGTGCTTGCCTATGGCGACGTGCCGGAACACGCAAATGACTACACGGAGGCGAGCCTGAAGCTTCCGCGCGGTGCGATCATTAATGGCAATTTCAACGAAGTCCTGCCAGTCGACCATTCCGATCCAGAGCAGATCCAGGAATTCGTCAGTCACTCCTGGTACGAATATCCGGACGAGGCCAAGGGCTTGCATCCCTGGGACGGTGTCACCGTGCCGCATTACGAGCTTGGGCCGAATGCCAAGGGCACCAAGACCAACATTCAAGAGCTGGACGAAGGCGGAAAATATTCTTGGATCAAGGCGCCGCGCTGGCGCGGCCACGCCATGGAAGTCGGCCCGCTTTCCCGTTGGGTCTTGGGCTACGCCCAGGGCAAGGCAGAATTCAAGGATCCCGTCGACAAGGTCCTGAAGGACCTCGGCCTGCCGACCGCGGCGTTATTTTCGACACTAGGGCGTACCGCCGCTCGCGCGCTCGAATCCGTCTGGGCAGGCCGGCAGATGCGCTATTTCCACAACAAGCTGGTCGCCAATATCAAGGCCGGCGACAGCGCCACCGCCTTCATCGACAAATGGAAGCCGGAGACTTGGCCTTGCGAGGTCAAGGGCGTCGGCTTCACCGAGGCCCCGCGCGGCGCCCTCGCACACTGGATCAAGATCAAGGGGGGCAAGATCGACAATTATCAATGTGTGGTGCCGACCACCTGGAACGGTAGTCCGCGCGATCCGCACGGCAATATCGGCGCGTTCGAGGCCTCACTGATTGACACGCCTATGTCGGATCCGTCGCAGCCGCTCGAAATCCTCCGAACCCTCCATTCCTTCGATCCGTGCCTTGCATGCTCCACCCATATCATGAGCCCGGACGGACAGGAAATGGCCAAGGTCCAAGTCAGATGAGGAGGACGATCATGAGCATCTCTGCTATCTCAAACGCCGATGACGAACGCGCCAGCGAGCGCGAAAACGTGTATGCCTACGAGGCGCCCGTTCGCCTCTGGCACTGGATAAACGCTTTCTCCATCCTGGCGCTGGCGCTGACGGGTTATTTCATCGGCAGCCCATTGGCGGCGGCACCCGGCGAGGCGAGCGCCAATTTCCTGATGGGCTATATCCGTTTTGTCCATTTCGCCGCCGGGCAGATCCTGGCCGTGGCCCTGATCCTCAGAATCTACTGGGTCTTCGTCGGCAACGTGCATGCACGCCAAATCTTCTACGTTCCCTTCTGGAGCGGACGGTTCTGGAGCGAATGGCTGCACGAGGTGCGCGTTTACACATTCCTTACTGGACGCGCGTTGAAATATGCTGGCCACAATCCGCTGTCGCAATTCGTCATGTTCGTGACGTTCACGCTGCCGCTGACATTCATGGTGATCACCGGATTTGCGCTCTATGGCGAAAGCGTCGGCCACGACAGCTGGGCATACAGGCTGTTTGGTCGGGTATTCTTCATCTGGCCGAACAGCCAGTCCGTTCATACCCTTCATCATCTGGGAATGTGGGTGATCCTGATCTTCGTGATGATCCATATCTATATCGCGGTACGCGAGGACATCGTCAGCCGCCAGAGCATCGTTTCGTCGATGATTTCGGGCGAGCGGCTGTCCAAGCACAACGAGGACTAGGATGGACGAAGCGAACTCTCGCAAACCGAACGTTTTGGTGCTCGGCATTGGCAATATTCTCTGGGCGGACGAGGGTTTTGGCGTCCGCGCTGTCGAAGCCTTCCACCAGGCCTATGCGGTGCCGACCAACGTCACCGTGCTCGACGGCGGCACCCAGGGCCTTTATCTCGTGCAATATGTCACCGAAGCCGATCATCTGATTGTATTCGACGCGGTCGACTTCGGTCTCGCGCCCGGCACGCTGAAGATCGTCGAGAATGACGACGTGCCGAAATTCACCGGCGCCAAAAAGATGAGCCTGCACCAGACAGGCTTCCAGGAAGTTCTGAGCGCTGCCGACCTTCTCGATCGCTATCCCGCAAGACTCGCACTGATCGGCTGCCAACCGGTGGACCTCGATAGCTGGGGCGGACCGGTGACTGAGCCCGTCAAATCCGTAATCCCGGCCGCCGTAATGGTAGCCGCCGGCATCCTGGAGCGATGGGGCGTCGCCATCAGTTCGCGCCGCACCGCCGCGCCCGCTCTCCTCGCCAACGACATCGATTTTGCACATTACGAGCGGCGAGCGGACCGGGCGAATTGAGTGGTTCAGGGGGGTTCCGATGCAACCGAGGCAGTCGTCGGTTGCGTTCCTGTTCGCCGGCTGCATCCAAAACCCAAGGACCCGCGCGAGAACCCTTCCGGTTCCCAATATCATGAACCCAGGCAGATCGAGGGGCTGATTGTGTGCATAGGAATTCCGATGCAGGTGACTGGTGGCGAATTTACAGCGGAGTGCGAGCGCCACGGATCGGTTTTTGCGATTTCGATGGTGCTGGTCGGCCCGCAACCGGTTGGGACGTACGTTCTTACTCATCTAGGATCTGCGATCCGGGTGCTCGATGCCGACGAAGCACACAAGATCGACGATGCGTTGGCCGGTCTTGCTGAAGCGGTCGAAGGACGGTCATTCGAAACGCTATTTGCCGATCTTATCTCCCGCGAGCCGGAATTACCGTTGCATTTGCGGGAAAACTGGCAGTTCGTATTTCTCAACTGAACGCAATCTCCTCTTCCTTGTCGGCCACATGTTCATGTGGACTGTCCAAGGGCAGCCGGAGACGGACGAGATCGATCCTGCTGGCTGCGGGCGGATTGCTGAATATTGCGAAGCGTAACGCGCTGCCTCAGCATCGGGGCCGCGTGTGCGCATCCGCATAAGACCGCGACCGGAATTTTCCTTCAGATCAATACGACCCATCTTTCTCAGCAACTGGTACGCCGCTTGCAGATCCCAAGTGCGAGAATGAATTACACGCTGATTTGGAGCAGACAATGCCAGCCTACCCAGTTGGCTCCCTAAACGGCCGAAGCTGCCGAGCCGCAATGCTCATATCCGACATTGCTGCAACGCTTGCGGTGCAAAAAGCCGGCCAGCCGGGGCAGCTATTCGACATTTTCGAATTCGACGACGATGACAAGAAATTGGTCACGCAGACGCTCGGCAAGGGCGAGGTTTGCGGGGTAGCGGCGCTGCCCTCCGGGGTCCTGGCGCAGTTCAAGGAAGCGGTTATGGCCGGCGTCTGGCATATGCGCTTTACCGACCCCGCCGGCGACCTCATTGCGGAATATATCGAGGTCGGCCCGATTCCTATGACGGTGCGGAGGGCCTGCACGGCGCTGCCGGCCTTGGTCTCACATGGACCTGCGCCGCCTGGCGCTATGAACGTCATGCCGGTGCTGACCGAGATCGGTGACCGCATTGTCCAGTACCGGGATGGCGATCCTGCGCACGCTATCATTTTGTCGTTGTTTCCGATGAGCATCGAGGATGTGAATTTCCTGCAGGTCACGCTCGGAGCCGGTCCCGTACAACTGACATCACGCGGCTACCGCACCTGTCGCGTGACGGCAGCAGGGGCCCGAAACGTTTGGTCCGTACAGTTTTACGACAACATGGATGAGATCGTCCTCGACATGCTGCAAATCGTCGACATCCCATCCCTCGCCCTCGCGACTGAAGAGGATTTCCGCGACTCCGCCGCGCGCCTGCGTGATGTCGAGGAGGCTTATTTCAAATGATCAGCTTCGAGAATCTCGTCACGCATGTGACCGTTTCGGATAAGGATAGGGTGAAAGGCGGCACATGCTGGACGTCTATGCGCCCGCGAAAGGCGCTTCGGAAACGAGCTTGCTGGCATTCGGCGGGCGAACGACCGCATCGTCGCGACGCCACGGTTCATGATTTTGGCTGCTGTAGGCACGACTCGGAATGTGCGGGCAGGCGTGATCGAATTCATCGCCGGCAAAAATCCGAGACGACTGGCGGTTTTGATTCCTGCTTGCTGTTTTTCATGGCCTTTGAGTTTGAAACGATGGGGACGGTGTTGAAGGCGATGCGCGCATTTTTCAACATCGTTGCGCTCGCGCCGCCATCCCATCCAACCGCCAGCCCCATGCGCCGTGATCTGCGTTGGAGGGTTTTCCGAGCGCTTCGGGAGCTTGTTGCATGACCTATCTCCTTAGCGCCGGCTCGATCCGGATCGATGTGACGGTGTCGCAAGCGCTTGCCTGTTTCGTGGACGTGAGGGTCAACCGCCCGCAAGAATTGGCACGCATGTTCATTGGCCATCGACCGGAAGAGGCGCCCATGCTTGTCGGATGGGTTTTTTCGCTCTGTGGCTATTCGCAATCGGTGGCGGCGCGCCTTGCCATCCTGAATGCAGCCGGCCTACCGATGCCCATCGAGGAGCAGCTCGCGGCGGTGGCCGGATTGCTTGCCGAACGGATATTCGAAACTTTGAGGGCGCTGATTTTGCACTGGCCCTCATCAATATCGTTACGTCTGGTGGCTGACGCGGGCCAATATCTGCGCGGCGCCCTGGCCGCGTCGCAGGCAATCATCGGCCAATCGCGAGAGAAAAAAGTGAACCATAGTGCCCTGGCTGCCAACGCGCGGCGGCTTGCCGATGCAGCAGAGGGGCTCGGCATCTCGAAAGACGACGGATTGTCGCCGGATGGCACGGCTTGCGCGGCGATTTTTCGAGATATCAAGGACGACCGAACTTTTTCAGGCCGGCGCCCTGATCCGCTGAGTGCCGCCGATGATGCCGAAGTTATTGCCCATCTTTGCAAAGATGCGCACTACTGCGCCTTGCCGCATCTTGCCGGTCGGGTCGTCGAAACCGGTGCTTATGCCCGGCATTGCGACACCAGCAGGCCAGACGATCCGCACCTTAGGCAACGCTTCATGGCACGCATAGGCGACGTTGGCCTTTGCTTGAAGCAACTCGCGCATCTTGCCAAGGGCCAGAATGATCCTTCCGAACTGATGGCCGGTGGTTCGGTGCCCGGCGACGGCGGCTTTGGCGTGGTGGAATGTGGGCGTGGCAGACTTTATCATCAGGCCGAGATCGACGCGAACGGGAAACTTTGCGCCTACCGGATACTGGCCCCGACCGAATGGAATTTTCATCCGGCCGGTCCATTTGTCAAAACCCTACTGTCATCGCGGATCGGTGCTCATGAATCAGCAGCCCGGTCAGTTTATCGCCTCGCGGCTCTGTTCGATCCCTGCGTCGAGTTCAAGCTTAACGTTCGCGATGCCGCGCATGCATGAAATGTCGTTGATGGAGAGTGTGATCGCCATCGTCTGCGAGATGGCGCAGCTAAATGGTGCGAGCGCAGTCAAATCGATCCGCCTCGATGTCGGTGTCTTGAGCCATATCAATCCGGATTCGCTCCTGTTCTGCTACGAAGCTGTGCGGCGTGGGACGATTGCCGAACATGCCGCACTCGAAATCAACCGCATCGCCGGCGAGGGCTGGTGCCTCGATTGTGGGAAGACGGTGCCCCTCGATGAGCGATTTGGCGCCTGCCCGGATTGTGGGCGGTATCAGGTGCAGGCGACGGCGGGCGATGAATTGAGGATCAAGGACATGGAGGTGATCTGATGTGCACGGTATGCGGCTGCGAGATGGCAACATTGGAAGATGGCAAGAGCAAGACAGGCGCGCAAGGCGACCATGATCATCATCGCGGTCACCTGCACGATCATGGACATCCTCATGATCGTCACTACGCGGAACACGGTGCGCTCCAACATCATCAACGGATTGCCGGCGTGCATGTCCCGGGCATGAACCCGGAGCGCATCGTCCAGATCGAAAAGGACATCCTGTCCAAAAACAATGCCTATGCTGCCGAAAACCGGGCTCGGTTCGTTCGTGACAGCATCTTTGCGCTGAATTTCGTTTCAAGCCCCGGGTCGGGAAAGACCAGCTTTCTGGTGCGCGCCATTCACGACCTCAAGGACCGAATGTCGATCAGCGTGATTGAAGGCGACCAGGAGACCTCCAACGATGCCGCACGCATCCGCAAGACCGGTGTTTCCGCAATCCAGATCAACACCGGCAAGGGCTGTCACCTCGACGCCCACATGGTCGGCCACGCGGTCGAGGACCTGGCGCCCGAGCCCGGTTCAGTCTTGTTCATCGAAAATGTCGGCAATCTTGTCTGTCCCTCCGCTTTCGATCTCGGCGAGGCCCATAAGGTCGTGGTGCTTTCGGTTACCGAGGGCGAGGACAAGCCGCTCAAATATCCCGACATGTTCGCGGCCGCCGACCTGATGATTCTCAACAAGTCCGACCTGCTACCGCATCTCGACTTCGATGTCGGGCGCTGCATCGCTAATGCGCTGCGCGTCAATCCACGCCTTCGCACTCTCACGGTTTCTGCGCGCAGCGGCGACGGCATGGAAGCGTTCTATTTCTGGCTGGAGGCTGAGGCGGCCCGGATCGCGAAAGCTTCGCAGGTAGTCTGACGATGGTGAGCACCTTGGCATCCATGGCGGAAGATCGTGTCCGGCGGTTGCGAGTGCGTGTGCGCGGTGCCGTGCAAGGGGTGGGATTCCGGCCGTTCGTCTATAGGCTTGCGAGAATGATGCAGCTTACCGGCTTCGTGCTCAACGACAGCGCCGGCGTGCTGATCGAGGTCGAGGGCACCGCTGTCGACTGCTTTGCGGAACGCGTCTGGAAGGAGGCGCCGCCGCTTGCCCGCGTCGATACCGTCGATAAGCTGGAACTGGAGCCGGCCGGCGACGAAACGTTCGAAATCCTCGAAAGCGTCGGCGGCCGTGGCGCCACGCGCATTGGCGCCGACGCTGCCACCTGCGTCGAATGCCGGCACGAACTGAATGATCCGGACAACCGCTTTTTCGGTTATCCTTTTGTCAACTGCACTCATTGTGGCCCGCGCTTCACCATCACCCGTGCGCTCCCCTATGATCGCGGCCGGACCTCGATGGCTGCGTTCCCGATGTGCAGCGCCTGCGGCGCAGACTATGCCAACCCCGAAAGCCGGCGGTTCCATAGTGAGCCCCTCGCCTGCCCGGCTTGCGGCCCACAGCTTAGCCATCCTATCGCGGAGGTCTCCGCGCGGCTCATGAATGGCCAGATCATTGCGATCAAGGGCGTCGGCGGCTTCCAGCTCTTCTGCGACGCACGCAATGATACGGCGATTGATCGTCTCCGACGACGCAAAATGCGCGACGAGAAGCCGTTCGCGATCATGGTGCCGGACATTGAGACAGCCCGAATACTTGCCAGGCCCTCGCGGGCGCAAGAGGATTTGCTCGCCTCGACCGCCGCCCCGATCGTCCTTATCGAGGCGCGTGATCACCTTTCCAAGCTCATCGCTCCCGGCCTCAGTCGGATCGGCCTGCTGCTCGCCCATGCGCCGGTGCACCACCTGTTGTTTGCCGCGTTTGCAGCAGAAGCGGCCGGCGCTCCCGCCGCTCTGATTGCGACCAGCGCCAATCCGGAGGGTGAACCGCTCGTATCAGATAATGACGATGCCATGCATCGGCTTCCCGGGGTTGCCGACCTGATCGTCACACATGACCGTGACATTGCCATTCGCGCTGACGATTCCGTCATGCAGGTAATTGACGGCGCGCCGAGCTTTCTGAGGCGCGCCCGGGGTTTTGTCCCGGAGCCGGTCGATCTTGGCGAGGACGGCCCATGCGTGATTGCCACCGGCGCGGACTTCAAAAACGCGATCTGCGTGACACGGGGCCGGGAAGCGTTCCTGTCGCAGCACATCGGCGGTCTCGACAATGTCAAAGCGATCAGATTCCAGCGGGAAGCCCTCGAGCATCTCTGCTCTATCCTTGATGTCAGGCCCGAATTTGCTGCCTGCGATCTGCATCCGGATTTTCGTTCAGCGCGGATCGCGGAACATTTGGATTTGCCGCTTCTGCCGGTGCAACATCACCTCGCCCATGTCGCGGCCGTGGCGGCGGAACATCATGCCGGCGGGCCGGTCCTCGGGCTTGCACTCGACGGCCACGGCTATGGCGTCGATGGCAGTAGTTGGGGAGGCGAAATGCTGGTCGTCAACGGTCCTCGCTGGCGACGGCTCTCTTCGCTTCTGCCCTTGCCGGCGCCAGGCGCCGGCCGGGTCGCGCGGGAGCCCTGGCGCATGGGAATTGCCGCTCTTCAGGCCGCCGGCCGGCGCGACCTTGCGGCCACGCTTTGGCCCGGACATCCTGGTGTCGCGCAACTTGATGCGATGTTTTCCCGCGGCTTGCAATCAGCCGATACGTCCAGCTTGGGGCGGCTATTCGATGCAGTGGCTGCGATAGCGGGCGTCCGCCTCGTCCAGAGCTACGAGGGGCAGGCAGCAATGGAACTCGAAGCACTCGTCGATGATCCCCAATGTCTTGCCGGGGGCTACAGTCTCGCCGATGGCCTGCTTGATTTCCGACCCCTCATCATCCATCTGGCGGAGCGGCAGCTTGGCCGCCGAAAGGCCGCAGACCTATTCCACGGCACGCTGATCAGCGGCCTCGCCGATTGGGCTTCCCTTGGTGCATCGCAGGCTGGCACGCGAGCGATCATGCTCGGCGGCGGCTGCATCACAAACCGCATTCTGGCCGAAGGTCTTTCCAGCGCCTTGCGCGACCATGGCCTCGAGCCCTACCTGCCGCACCAGATCCCGCCCAATGACGGGGGTATAGCGCTCGGTCAGGCCGCCTTTGCACGGCACGTCATCAAACACGACTGCGCCCAGAACTGGGAGCACCGGACATGTGCCTAGCCCTACCGGTCCAGGTGGTGGAATTGCTGCCAGACAATATGGCCAAGGTAACGCTGGACGGCGTCTTAAAGGTCATATCGATTGCACTCGTGGAGGATGTGACGCCCGGTGACTATCTCATCCTCCACGTCGGCTACGCGCTTGCAAAGATCGAAACTGAAGAAGCAGAAAGGACGCTTGCCTTGATCCGCGAAGCTGCCCTGGGAGGTCCGGCGTGAAATATATAGACGAATACCGCGATGCCAAGCTCGCCAAAGATATTGCTCGCCAAATCGCAGCGGCGGTAGATCCGGCGCGCAGCTATCATTTCATGGAATTCTGCGGCGGCCATACCCATGCAATTTCGCGCTATGGCCTTGAAGACCTGCTGCCGTCCAATGTGCAGATGATTCATGGACCGGGATGTCCAGTCTGTGTGCTGCCGATCGGCCGCATCGACGCAGCGATCGCGCTTGCCATGTGCCCAGAAATCACACTTTGCACCTATGGTGACTTGATGCGTGTACCATCCTCAAACGGCTCGAGTCTGCTCAAGGCCAGGGCGACCGGCGCCGATATTCGCATGGTCTATTCGACACTCGATTCGCTAAACATCTCCGAAGCCGAACCGAACAGGCAAGTCGTCTTCTTTGCCATCGGTTTCGAGACCACGACGCCGCCGACGGCGCTGTCGCTGCGGTTCGCGATCGCTAAGGACCTCGCAAACTTTTCGATCTTCTCAAACCACGTGCTAACACCGGCTGCGATCCAGACTATCCTTGAAAACTCCGATGCTCGCACGCTCGGCACTATCAAGATCGACGGATTGCTCGGCCCTGCACATGTCAGCACCGTCATTGGTACGCAGCCATTTGAAGTCCTTGCCGAAGAATATAACAAGCCGATCGTGGTGGCAGGCTTCGAGCCGCTCGATGTCATCTATTCAATCCTGATGCTCGTCCGCCAGGTCAATGAGGGCGTCCATAAAGTCGAGAACCAGTATATCCGAGCCGTGACCACCCTTGGCAACGAGAAGGCGAGGCGCGAGATCGCCAATGTCTTCGAATTGCGGGAAAGCTTCGAATGGCGGGGACTGGGCGCGATTCCCCAAAGTGGGCTTGGCCTCAGGCCTGGATATGCCAAATACGATGCCGAGAAACGTTTCGACGTCGTGACGCCGGCGGCAAAAGACAATCCGGCCTGCGAATGCGGCGCCATCCTGCGCGGTGTGAAGAAGCCGTCCGACTGTAAGCTGTTTGGTAAGGTTTGCACGCCCGATTCGCCGATGGGTTCCTGCATGGTGTCGTCGGAAGGCGCCTGCGCCGCGTATTGGCTCTACGGCCGTTTCGGCAGGCAGGGAAAGGCGGACGAAAGCAGCAGGACGATCGCATGACCACGAAAGCCAAAAGGTCGCGGCTCGACCTCAGGAACGGACGCATCGATCTCTCGCATGGGGCGGGGGGGTGCGCCACGGACCAGTTGGTCAAGGGCATTTTCCACAGGGCCTTCGACAATGACTGGCTCCGGGCTGGCAACGATCAGTCGGCATTTGCGGTTCCGGCAGGGTGCATGGTGATGACCACCGACAGCTATGTTGTCTCGCCGCTGTTCTTTCCGGGGGGCAATATTGGCTCGCTTGCGGTGCATGGGACGATTAACGACATTGCCATGGCCGGCGCATGCCCGCTCTATCTTTCGGCAGGTTTCATTATTGAAGAGGGGTTTCCGCTCGCAGATCTTAATCGAATTGCCGACGCCATGGGAGCGGCCTCCCGCGCGGCAGGTGTGCCAATCATCACTGGCGATACGAAAGTGGTTGAGCGCGGCAAAGCCGACGGCGTGTTCATATCCACCTCCGGCATCGGCATGATTCGAGCCGGTCTCGACCTACGCTCCGATGCCGCGCGGCCAGGCGATGCGGTCATCATCTCTGGTTCGATAGGCGATCACGGCGTCGCCGTGATGTCGAAGCGCGAGAACCTGGATTTCGATACGGACATCATATCGGATTGCGCTGCGCTGCACGGGTTAGTAGCGGCAATGGTCGAGGTCGCCGGATCGTCAATCAGGCTGATGCGAGATCCAACGCGCGGTGGACTTGCGGCGACACTCAACGAAATCGCCAATGCCTCAAATGTCGGCCTCCGCATCGACGAGGAGACCATTCCGATCAAACCGGAAGTAGCCGCGGCCTGCGAATTGCTCGGCCTCGACCCGCTCAACGTCGCCAACGAGGGCAAGCTCGTCGTATTGGTGGCGCCAGAGTTTGCGAATGCGCTGCTCGCCGTCATGCGCGCGCATCCGTTGGGTGCGCAGGCCGCATTGATCGGCCATGCCGAGGATGACGACCATTGCTTCGTCCAGATGGCGACGTCGTTTGGTGGCAGTCGCATTGTCGATTGGCTATGGGGCGAACAGTTGCCGCGGATCTGCTGAGCACGGCTGTGCATATCGCTTCACGCAAGACGGCGTGCCCGGAGCCAGCAACGAGCTTGGTGAGCAGCTTTAATGCGTACTTTCCATACGCACTCCCTCCTGTGGCCATGAAGAGATCTAAGTGCGGGCACACAAACATGATTGGTTCACAAGATCTCGCGCTGATCGCTGAATCGCGCGAGCATCTGTCGAATCTGCATATTTTCTTGACGAAGATATTTCATCAGCAAAGCCTTAAGCCGTCGATTCTCTTCTTCAAGTGCGATTAGCTCCTCGCCTGAGATATCGTCGTGGCTGGCGTTTGATTGGCCGCTTGTCATTTCGTCGGCATTATCGATATTCGCTTCACGTCGACGCTTTATGTTCTTTCGAGACCGGCTGGAAGAGCCCTCTTTCGGTTGTGAAACAGAGGCGAAGATCGCCCCATCGTCCTTCTGAGACGGGCACGTTTGTTCGGTTTCGAGAGAGGACGCCGCAATCCGTTTATCATCGCCGGTTTCAACCTCGTCGTTGAGATGAGTCTCTGGTATTGGATCCGACCACAGCTCGCTTTCTCGCTTCGGAACATCTGAGACGGTGTCAGGCTCGAAGAGATGTGGTGCGTCTGCCTCCGCCTCGCGCGCCAGCGTCTTGAGGTCGGTATCACCCCAGATAGAAGCTGGCTGGATCGTTGATCTGCGCCGGGCCGATTTGAGCTCGACAACGAATTTTCGCTGCTGTGTTTTCATGTATGTCCCATCTTTGAGATCGTAAGGAGGATTACGATCGGTCAAATCGCTCAAGCATCTTTTTAAGCTGATCATTCTGCAAAAGCAGCTTTTGAGCCAATTTAACCCTCAGTTGCGTGATTTCCTCGTCCAGGTTTGTCACCTCTTCGAAAAAGCCGTCCTCAGACGATGAGGATGTCTCATCTTGAGCATTGCTTGAGACAGCTGTGCTCTGCGCAGTGACGTCAATGTGAACTCCTTTCGCATGTGCCGGCTTTTTCGTCCGCGGTATGCCAGGGACCCGACTGCGCGTATTGCTTTCAAGCGGCACCGCGGAAGCTTCAGCGCTCGGCTGCCCGACCTCCGGAGGCGACAGTTCTTGAACCTCGTCACCTTCAACCGGTGCCGCACCTTCAATTTCGACCTCACCTTCGAATTCTTTTGAATCAGTCCTTATGATCTCAATAGATCGGCTTTCATCGGGCTCGGAGCTACTGGAGGGCTCTGGTGGGTTTAGCGCAAGCTGCGGTACGTCTTGAGTTTTGCTTTGGCTTGCGTCGGTATCGACACCATGCCCAATCGAACTTTCGGGTGCGGACTGTCGCCGCGACGTTAATCGAGCAAGGAATTTCCAGGGTAATTTCATAGTGCCTCAACCTCGACCAGTCCGTATCCATAGTGGCGCCGCAGCTTGACACCGGGCTCGGAAGGCGAGCCCGGCGAACGCATCTTCTGCCGAGAAGGATAGCTCAGGTCGATTTCGCCACCATCCCGCTGTTGATCGGCGATCAATCTAGCCCGAGCCGCTTGCGCAGATCGGCATTTTCGGCACGCAATTTCTCTGCCAAGAGGTTACGCAGCCTCTTATTCTCTTCTTCCAGCTGAAGAAGATCCGCCATCTCGTCCCTTGCCGAAATGGCCGTCGTACCTTTTTGCACGGACTGCTGTGCCGGCCTCTTGGCTGCAGTGTCCTTTATGGGTTCCTTGACGGAGATGTCGGCCACCTGCATTTCGACAGGCTGGGACTTTGTGTCTGCGGCTTGGTCGCTACGCTTCCTGCGACCTCGCGGCGCCTTCGCGGGTTTCCCAACCTGCGTAGTACCCGCTGCCTCGGCAGTTGCTTTCGGGCGTCGCGGAGCGCGCTGTTTTTTAGGCGCCGGCGTTTTTACCGGTATATTCGTGTCTGCCATCTCAGTGCTTGTGCCAGTATTATTCTCGTCAGCCATGAGTATCTCCCTCTGTCGGCAGGAGTTCTTTTCGGCTGAGTGAAAGACAGAGTCAACATTGGTGATTTTGTGGCCTACTTTTTGGACAGCACCTCTCAAAACTCGTGCCTAAAGGCGAGCGGCTGGCCTGCGGACTTTGGCAATGAAAAAATGCAGAGCTTGCGAGGTCGAACCGTCTGTCGAACGACGAGTTAGCGACCACATCTGCCAGGAAAGGGAGCTCCCCCTACCAGCTTCTGCGATCGCTCACGTCATTCAATGTTCGGATTTTCCTAAATCATTTGCAATAGATCGATGCTTCAGCTGGCACCCGATTCTTGACAGATATGTGCAAAGCCCGTTTGCACCGTCATGGAAATTGGCCCTTGGTTTGACCGACAAAGAGGATACGAAATGCGTGCACCATCAGGTTCTGTTCCCGGACTTTGCTCTGCCTCCGCCACCATGTTCGCTGTCGGAATGGCGTTCCTTGGCTATTGGGGAGTGTATGAGCCAGGCGGCTGGCATCGGTCCGATTTGATCGTCGTGTCTTGGCGCTAATCGGTTTTGCGGCGCTTGGCTCAGTTCCTTGGATCGTAACGACCCCTGTCGCGGAGGAAGGCCAGGAAAAGATCGTAGCCGCCAGGCGAGCGCTGTTGCTGGGCGTCGCATTGATCTGGTTGTCCGTTCTCGTGTCGTTTTTTTCTTAAGCCTCAGTCCGCACCAGACTGGGATTGCAGGGTCTGTGCAGTTCCTTGGCTGGATCGAGCACATCCAGTACGCAACTCCATGCGCCAACAGCTTCAGCTGCCCAGGAACCCCCAAATCCACCAGCAATTTGTTGCAATTCGGTTTTCGAGAAAGATGGCGGTTTTCATTTGAAATGTGGATGATTGCAAAGGATTTGACCAGATGCGGTCTCTAAGGACTGGGGCCGTTCTCTGCTTAGATTATGAAATTCAGCAATTCGCAGACGACGAGACCCGCCGCGCCGCGCAGGCCGGCGACATCTTCACGATCGCCGAGGGCAAGGGCGATCTCGTTATCTCCGGGATTGAACATCAGTTGCCTGACGCTCTTTCGAATAAGATCTAACATCAATTTTCCGCCATGCACGATGTCGCCATGCAAAGTGATGCAGCTGGGTGCCATCAGCTGTTGAAGGTTCACTAACCCGACAGAAATATTGGACGCGTAGTCTTCAAGCAGTTCTTTTGCCCCTTTAGCGCCAGTTTCGGCGAGCCACACCAAGCGGCTCGCATCCAACAAGCCAGCCTGCGGCAGGCCCCTGGCCCTTGCTTCGCCTCTCAGCCATGGCAGTGTCGCGATCGTTTCCCAACATCCGCGTCGTCCGCATCTGCACATTTGGCCATTGAGTTGCACGATGGTATGGCCGATCTGGCAGTGTTTACCCCCGGCGGCCCTATAAGGATGTCCATCGACATAGAGGGCCGCGCCCAACGACTGACCGATGTAAACGACCGCAAAATTTCTCTGTCCACGTCCTTGCCCGAACCAACGGTCGCCAACCAGCAAGGCTCTGGCATCTTGGTCGACGCAAGCCGGAACCCCGAAACGCTTTGCTAACTCCGCTTTTATCGGAAAGCCATGAAGGTACGGCGCGAAATCCATAGCCGCGATCGAGCCCGTTTGCGGGTTGAGCTCTCCTGCAACTGCCATGCCGATGCCTAGAACCTCTTGGTCGGCAGATGCGACTGACTTCTCAATGCAGGCACTGACGATCTGAAATGCATCGGCAGCATCTGTCAGATCTTTCGCCAAATCCACCTCGTGTTGAGCATAGAGCTCGCCCTCCAGAGAGACCAAGCATGTGTGGACACGGTCGTGCATCAGCCGAACTGCGCAGATCGGCTTGGCCCCTTTCGAGAACCACAGCTTTGTAGCGGGTTTTCCGCCGGACCGATCGGGGGGTACCAGGTCGCCTTCTTCAAGAATACTCTGATTGATCAGTGGTTGGACTATGCCGCCGATGGTTGCGCGGCTGGCACCGGTGACGCGCGCAAGCTCGACCCTGCTGGACGGACCCATATCGTAAAGGGCCTGCAGCAAGCGTCCTCGATTTGCAATCCCTAGCGTCCGCGCGGCGATTAGGGGATGAGCTGGCCTAAATCCTTTACTGTCGCTCTGGTCCCCCTCGGCCGGCCTGATGAGGCGCTTGCCAGATCCTTCGTGAGTGTTCGCGTTGCTCGCACACGCAATTGATGGTTTTTCCGTTCTTTTTATCATGGACTCCGTCTGATCCGACTTTCTCTTGTTGTGGAAACTCGATCGTCTTTACGCCACTCCCGCCTGAGTGCCTGCAGTCGTTGCCGAACGCTCCCGAACCCCCGAACCGATATAGCAATCATCACACACCTGCTTTTCTCCACCGCCGTTTGAATGTTCATTTCGAAAACGAAGAATTATCCTTCGAGTATATATTTATATTCGGGATTAAAATTTCCAAAAACCGGAGCACTACAACAGAAAGTCCCACAAACGCAAAATATACTTTTAAATATATTTCAGAACTACTGTTGATCTGACCTCCTAAAACATTAGAACTCTTCAGCAAATCGACAGACATCGACGTAACCAATCGCCGGAGGAATAAATGAACGAATTTGCCAGCAATAATCTGGACCTCTGTGAGTCCGGAGGGCACCAGCGAGAAAGGGATCTCGCTCTCCTTGGTGGGGAGCCCACCGTTCCTTCCGGGCGGATCACGCCTTGGCCAGCCACACAGACGGAGCATTTGGATGCACTCCGCGAAGTTGTAGACAGTGGAAAGTATCATCGGGTCAATCACCCTATCGTGGCCGATTTGGAGCAGGATCTCGCTACTTGGACGGGGAAGTGGAAGGTGCGCGCCGTCGGCAGTGGTACGGCGGCAATCCATATCGAGCTTGATTATTTTAAAGGTCGAGGCGAGCAGGTGGTGACTGCGGCGCTAAATTGGCCGGGCGCGGTGGGGCCAATTGCGATTAGTGGCCTTCAGCCCGATTTCGTTGATGTCGACATGAACCTCGCCGGGATCGATCAAGACGCGGCAGCCGACCGATTCGGACCCGGTGTCGGAGCGGTTCTCATTACCCATCTCTTCGGGAATAACATTCGTGTTCCTGATGCAAGATCTGCCGCGCGCGCCGAAGGGATTGCCGTGATTGATGACGTCTGCCAATCGATCGGCGCCATAAAAGCGATCGCAAATGGGGCATACATTGATACAGACGCCCTCGCTTTGTCTGGCAACGGCGCCAAGCATCTTGGAGCCGGCGAGCTCGGATTCGTGATTACGGAGGACAAAGATCTAATTGAACATGTGGACTGCGTTTCACTGACGAGTTCATCTCGAAACGGAGATCGGACTTTTTCGCCGTCTTCAGCAGGATATAACTACCGTCCGAACGTCTTCTCCTCCTCCATAGCAAAAATGCGATTGAGCAACCTCGAGACACAACTTCAGATTCGAAGGAATAATGGGAAAATTCTATGGGAAATGATCCGAGATCTCTCCGGTATATTTCCCCTCTTCGACCCATCTGACTGCAATCAGTCCATGCTCAGCTTCCCACTTCGCATCGAGCCGGAAGCTCTCGGTTTTGGTCCGGGTCCGACGGCAAGGGATACCATCGTCAAACTGCTGCAGGCGGAGGGCGTGCCCGTTTTGATCTGGCTCAGGAAGCCAGTGTTCGAATATCTGCCGAATATTGCCAAGGATTGGAAAGCCGCCGATTTTCCAAACACGGTAAAACTTTTAGATACCATGTTTTGCGTATCGGAAATCGCGCCACCCAACGAAGCCGGGGTAATGGAACTTTACGCAGAAGCATTTCATCGGGTCTGGACGGCTCTTTCCAAGTTTGGCCCAAAGATTTCCGATATCATGACAACCGTCTGAACAAGCTGAATCCAAGCAAAGTCACCTTCGCGCTTGCTCTCTTGCAACGCCGTTTTCCAGCGACAACGGAGTGATCCCATGACCTCGTACAAAACGCCAAAACTTCTGATTTTCGATTGTGATGGAGTCCTAATCGACAGCGAAATCATTGCGACAGCGGTTCATATCGAAGTGTTGGCAGCGCACGGATATAATATAGCTGCGGAGACTTACAATCGTCGCTTCACAGGCATGACTGATCGGCAAACCTATTCAACCATCGAAGCTGAGTCTGGCTTGCGCTTGCCGGCGGGGCATCATGAATATGCTATGGCAGAAATTGGTAGACGGTATGCCAGCGATCTCAAAGCCATCTCAGGCGTCAACGAAGTTCTGGATGCCATTGATGTGGCGCGTTGCGTGGCATCGAGCAGCAATCTGAAGGAACTGCATTTCGCGCTCAAGCTAACAGACCTCTACGATTATTTTTCGCCGAATGTATTCAGTGCTTCCCAAGTCTCACGTGGCAAGCCCGCCCCGGATCTTTTTCTATTTGCGTCTGAGAGAATGAACACGTCGGCGGATAATTGCTTGGTCATCGAAGATAGCGTTGCCGGGGTCCAGGCGGCTGTGGCGGCTAAAATGCGGGTAATTGGTTTCGTCGGTGGTTCTCATTGTCCTCTTGGACATGCTGAAAAATTGCTGGAAGCCGGCGCCATGAGAACATTCAGCCAGATGGCGGCTTTGCCAGAAATTCTATCAAGTTGATGGTTGGGCGATGGTGTGCCAGGCAGGCTGGAGCCGTAGCGAGCGAACCAAACGCGCAAATGCGTTTGCGTTGGAGGGTTACCCAGGTGAGGACCCCTTTTGTCCGCGGCTACTGATCAGCGTCAGATTATCCCGCTGCAATGCTCTTTAGGAAGAGCTTCAATCTAAAGCAACCCGACACTCGGCAAATAGGAAGAGACGATGGCTGAAAAGCAAATACACATTCAAGCTCCAATAGTGATTGAGTATCTGGAGAATTGTCGCGATCTGGTTCCGGTTTGTGCAAGCTGGTCCTTTGGGCAATGGGGTTGTCAGGCCAATGGCTCATTCGAGCAGACACAGCGTGAGTTCCAAGCCTCCTCAAGAAGTTCTATGCCGCTAACTTTGGTTGCTAGCGAAGACAGCAGACCCACAGGGATGATCAGCCTTTCCAATTGTGATTTTAAAGGAAGGCCTGATCTTTCGCCCTGGCTAAAGTCGCTGTACGTCCATCCATTTCATCGCAATAAGGGTACAGCTTCATTGCTGGTTAAGAGGCTGGAACACGAAGCTTTGCGCCTCGGCTACGAAAGGCTTTATCTTACCACGGAGAGCGCAAAGCTCCTCTATACAAAGAATGGCTGGTCGGAAATGGACCACGTACAGACACCTTATGGTGATGCGACTTTAATGACAAAGATGTTGCTGGTCGCAAGTACGGCCTAGGTCAGACGGGCCAAGGGGCGCCTGTGTTGGTCTGCGTGTACTCAAACCTCCTCCGGGACTCCAACTGATCTGACCGTGTGAACATATCGTAGACTGCCATGAATCGTGTTTCGGACCATCAGATCATGGAAGGCGTGACCTCAGCCAGACTGTCATCTATAGTGGACTTCAAAAATCACGTCCCCACGAATCCTTAAGCAGCCCAAAGCGTTGTGGCGTTTGAATTTCCCGGCGTCACGCGGTCTTCAATTGCATCGACAGAGGAAACTGAAAAATGTGGCTTTGCGAGAATGCTCTCCAATGTCGCGGAATAGCCGTTCCAACTTCCGCTGGTGAACAGGTCCCCGCAAAGGCTGACGCGGCCTATAATGCGGTACTTCAATTGCTTTACCGCTATGCTCGCGTGCCGGTGCAACATCTTAGTGATCAGGAGCTTGCCTGCGAACTGGACCTTGGGCGGACACCGATACGCGAAGCACTCATCCGACTTGCCGCAGAGGGCAAGATCGTTTCGATCCCTCAGAAAGGCTATTTCACCAGGCCGCTCGTGGAGGGAGCATTGTTGGACTTGTATGGTATCGCACGTCAAACCCTCACCTACGCGCTCTGGCGTATGCGGCCGCATGTGCCGGATACTGACGGCGAGCGTGACAACCCGCCCCGCGACCAGCTCGCGATACATGCCGAAGCCGTCTTTGCCCAAATTGCCCAGCTGTCGGCAAACTGCGAAATCTGCCGAATTGTCGACAAATTCTGTTTTTGCTCACATCCCGTCCGGATGGAAATAATTATCTCGGAGCTTGGCCCTTCCTACGAACAAAGCCTTGCAAGGCTGATCGACGCGATGCGGTTATTGAGCAAGGCAACGGGCGCGGTGGAATCAGCATTGATGAGTCACCTTGATCTCGAACAGAACGCGCTCCCACGCGTCGTACAAGAGGTAAACAGGCGGCGGTCGACAAGTTTTCCTCGGCTGGTGAGAAGTTTGTAAATATGCAGTTGTGATTGCCGAAATCGAGCTCCGCGGCTGGACACATGACGGCAACCTTCGTCATGCCTCCTACAAGGGTTTGCGCGAAAACCAGGATAATGCCGCTGTCTTCGACATCGCCGAGCGGCCTGCGAGGGCGCTCGACCCTTTCGAGGAGCGCCCTATCGAACCTGGACGATCGCGCGCGGCGGGCCGAGCAAATCACCTGCTGACATTACTCACCCCAAATTCGTCCGCCGATGCCCCCATTTGGAGCGATCTCGTCGATACGCTTGAGGTCCGCGTCCGTCAGTACCAGTTCCGCGGCGGAAATGTTCTCCGACACACGTTGCTGATTGCGAGCACCTGGGATCGGCACGATGTAGTCCTTTCGCGTGAGCAGCCAAGCCAACGCAAGCTGGGAGAGGCTGACGCCTTTCGCCGCGGCGAGCGAGGTGAGCTCTTTTGCAATCTCGACGTTCTTGGCGAAATTCGCCGGCGCCCACCACCCGAGGTTCTGCCGGAAATCGTCGGCGGCGTATTGATCGCGAGATGCTACGTGGCCAGTCAGGAAACCACGCGCCAACGGGGAATAGGCAACCAGTCCGATGCCTAATTCTTCAAGGACCGGCAGCAGCGGCTCCACGTCCCTGGCGAGGATGGAATACTGGTATTGCTGAATCGAGATAGGGGCAACGGCACTGGCGCGACGGATGGTGTCCTCATCCGAGTTGGAGAGGACCGAGGCATTTCACCTTACCCGCGTGGACAAACTCCTGCATCACGCCGACCACGTCTTCGATCGGGACGTTGGGGTCGGGAATGTGCTGGTAAAGCAGATCGATGGTGTCGATGTTCAGATTCTTGAGTCTGGAGTCCACAACGTCACGGATGGTCTCCGGCCGGGAGTCAGGGGAGTAGCTTTCCGTCAAGCCGAATTTCGTTGCGATCGTCACCTGATCACGAATTGGCCGCAGCGCAATGCCGAGCAGCTTCTCACCTTCACCCCAGCCGTACATGCGTGCGGTGTCGAAGTGGGTGACGCCGAGCTCATGGGCGCGGCGGATGGCCGTGATCGATTCCTGATCGTCGCTGGGGCCGTAACCGATGGCGGTGCCCGTGGCACCGTAACCAATGGCGCCGACCGTAAGGCCGTGTCGGCCAAGCTTGCGTTGCTGCATCGTGAATGTCCTTTCTTATCCGATGCGCCCATTTTGAGTTTGACACTTCGATTGACGATGTCCGATCCTACCGTTTCATTGCCTGATCCTGCTGATCGCTTGACGTTTGCAGGCTAACGAGGGCAGAGGGCCCCATGACCGATCTTGCCCAGCTCAAAGCCATTGTCTTGCGCCATGCAGGCAAGCCCCAACCGAAGATGCCGCGGGTCAGCGTCAGCACCTTCGATCGACCGTCGGAGCCGGGCTGGCGGTCTACAACCCGGTTGTCTGCTTCGTGCTGCAAGGATCCAAGCAGGTCTTCATCGGCGACCAGGTGCTTGAGTATGGCGCCGGCCACTGCATGGTCGTGGCGGCCGAACTCGCCGCCATGGGACAGATCAGCGAAGCGTCACCCGAGGAGCCCTATGTCGCTCTCAACCTCTACATCGATCCGGAGGTAATATCCGCACTGCTCCTGGAGATGGGCAGCATGCCGGAACCCCCAATGAATAAAGGATTCGGCTTCAGCCCCGCAGGGCCGGCATTGATCGACGCCTGGCGGCGCCTCGTTGAACTTCTCGACCGCCAGGATGAAATCCCGATCATGGCGCGTCACAGGGAGCACGAACTCATGTTTCGCTTGCTCATGGGACCTCAAGGGGCGTTGCTCCGGCAGATTGCCGGCAACGGTAGCCGCCTGTCCCATGTCCGGCGGGCAATGGCATGGATTCGCGAGCATTACACGGAGCATCTCAGCATCGCAGCCATGGCCACTGTGGCCGGCATGAGCGTGTCGGTGTTCCATCGCCGCTTCAAGGCGATTAGCGGCTTGAGCCCGCTCCAGTACCAGAAGCAAATCCGCCTGCACGAGGCGCGTCGGCGCCTGATCGCGGAGCGCTCAGAAGCAGCAAGCGTCGCCTACGCTGTCGGCTACGAGAGCGTTTCGCAGTTCAGTCGCGAATACAAACGGCTGTTCGGCGCACCACCCCGGCAGGACGCCGGAAAACTGCAGAACATCGTTGAATCGGTAGCCTAGTCTTCTTAGAGCTCATGCACGAACCAGCGCGCGACAGGCTTCAATTTCGCCCAGATGATCCAGCACCCAGGTCGCCAGTTGCATGATCGGTGCGGCAAGAGACCTGCCGAGATCTGTCACGCCATACTCGACCTGAGGCGGCACGGTCGCATAGACCTTGCGGGTCACCATCCCGTCCGCTTCCAGAGACTTCAGGTTGCGGGTGAGCATTTGTTGGGAAATCTCGCCTATCACGCGTTTCAACTCATTGAAGCGCCGCGGCCGGTCGGCAAGCATCGTGATCTTCAGGATGGTCCATTTGTCGCGGATGCGGCCGAGAATCGCGTTGACCCTGCGACAGTTGGGGTTTGGTATAAGGCTGATTTGGCGGGACAGGCATATGCATGTGACTACGCCTCGAAAATATGCGTTGTTGCGGCATCGGCAGTCAGTAACGACCGTTCCTGCCAGATCATCGACGTGGGATTTGAAGTGGTGGAACGAGAGAGCACACGACAGTCTGATTGGGTCTCGCGCAAACCCTAAGCTGGTTCCGGCGATGAGTCGTGATCGGCGGCGCGTCGGAACTCAAACAACGTCGTTCTTTGCCTCACAGGACTTGACGGGGTGTGGCCCATAATGGAGATGTCGCTTCGTGGCTTTGCCGCTCAATTCTCCCTTCTTCGCGTAGGAGAAAGTCACTTTGAACAGAAAGTCACCGGTCTATCTGAACGCGCTGCGTGCCTTTGAAGCCAGTGCACGTCACGGCAGCTTCTCCGGGGCTGCCGAGGAACTCAAAGTCACCTCAGCTGCGGTAGGACAGATGGTGCGGGGGTTGGAGGATTGGCTGGGAATGCCGCTCTTTCATCGTACCACCACCGGAAAGGCGAGGCTTACCCCGACCGAACGGGCCGAACATGCCCTTCCCGATATCAGGGCAGGGCTCGATCAGCTAGTCATTGGGCTGGAGCGTCTTCGCGCGTCCGCAACGAGCGGAATCCTCAACGTAACCGTCAGTCCTGCTTTCGCCGCCAAATGGCTATTGCCCCGCATCGACCGCTTCCAGGCCAGATGTCCGGAGACCGACATTCGGCTCGAGACGAGCCTGAAGCTGGTCGATTACAAGGCACATGGAATAGACATTGGCGTGCGCTACGGAGATGGAAGCTGGCCGGACCTGATCGCCGAAAAGCTGATGGACGAGGAAGTCTTTCCTGTCTGTTCGCCCAGGTTTTCAGAAATTGGAAGTCTAAACGTCCCAGCCGATCTGACGCGCCAGACGCTCATACACGATCTCTCCGTGGACCCGGCACTCGGTTTTGTCACCTGGGACCGCTGGCTGCGCGCCGGCGGCGTATCAGATTCCCAGCCGCAAAGGGGCATGAGTATCAATAATTCCGCTGCCGTCCTGCAGGCTGCGATCGAGGGTCGGGGCGTAGCGCTGGCCCGCAGCATCCTCGCCCATGACGATCTGACTGCGGGAAGGCTCAAGCGGCTCTTCCCCGATGTGACCGTGCCATCGACGCTTGCCTACTACATCGTCTACCGGTCGCAGTATGCGTCGCTGCCGAAACTGCAGGCCTTTCGCAACTGGCTGCTTGAAGAAGCCGGCACGGCACGGCCCTAACTCGGCCGCAGCGCAGCGCGCCAAGATTTTCTTTGCCGCGCCCAAGAAACTCTCATTTGTCAAGCCGGCCATGCGGGCGCATCAAACGGCGCATATGCATTTTTGGCGAGGAACATCCCTCGCCGCGTGCGGCCAAGCGAAACCCGAAAGTATGACCGTGGCTTATCTCCAAATCACCCTTCAGATCGCCGCCGCGAACCGTCGCGCTGCCATCGGCATCTATCAGAAATACAAGGAAACGTTCCTCACAGACATCGGAGCGACCTCCAAGGAGCTTCTGATCCGCGACGATGACGTGCAGGTTCTCCATGGGTTCAACAGCGTTGAGGACGCAGGGCCTATCTCGAAAGCGAACTCTTCAACGACGACGACGTCACCGATTGAAGCCGCTGCTGGCGGCAGCGCCGGACATTCGGATTTACGCCATCGCCTGAACTGCAGCGAGCATAACATCCAGATAACCCGCTAATGGCTTCAACGACAACAATATCGACTAAGGCCATTGTCATCGTCGGCGGCGGCCTTGCCGGACTTACGGCAGCCTATCACCTTCATCGCAACGGGCTCGACTTTACCCTGGTCGAGGCACGGGAACGGCTGGGCGGCCGCATTCTCACGGCTGACCCGCAAACCGATGTCTCGCACGACGGTTTCGATCTCCGCCCTTCCTGGCTGGCCCGACATGCATCCGTCGGTTCAGGAATTTGCACGCGAGTTGGGGGGTCGATCAGACCTGGCAGAGCTGGATCAGTTTGGCAGGCAGCGAACAGCACTCAACGATCCCGGTTATCTGGCTGGGGCCATCGAAGCCGGTGAGCGTGTGGCCACGCCCCTGATCACCAGGCGAGACGGAGATCGTTCATCCCCTATCTTGAAATGCGAGGAAAGGAGCAGGTCATGAAAACAACCTATCGGGCGATGCAGATATCCACGTCCGGCGGCCTTGAGCTTGTGGACCGACCGACGCCGGGCGACGAAGAAGTGCTGATTGCGGTTGAAGCCTGCGGCATCTGCGGCGCGGATTTAAGCGACATCGACAAGGCGGACCGGAGACTACAGCCGCCGCGCGTTCCCGGCCACGAAGTGGTCGGCCGGATCATCGCGCTTGGATCAAACACGCCCTCGGCTTGGAAGCTCGGCCAGCGCGTCGGCGTTGGCCGGCTCGGCGGGCATTGCAACGAATGCAATGAATGCCGTGGCCGTTTCAATCTATGCCGCAACCAGCCCGTTCTCGGTTCTTCCTGCGATGGCGGTTACGCGGAAATGATGATTGCGCGCGCGACCGGACTCGTTTCCATTCCGGACAAGCTTTCATCGGAAGAGGCAGCACCGATCCTTTGCGCCGGCATCGCCACATTCAATGCCTTGAAGAAATCGGGCGCTGAGGCAGGCGATACGGTTGCTATTCTCGGAATAGGCGGGCTCGGGCACATGGCGCTGCAATATGCCCGCAAGATGGGCTTCCGCGTGGTCGCGGTGGGTCGGGGCGACAATATTGCCGAAGATGCTGTGAAGCTCGGCGCCCATCGTTACATTGACACGAACAAGGAAAATGCCGCCGAGGCTTTGAATAAGATGGGCGGCGCCAAAGCGATCCTGACCACGATCGGCAATCCGGACGCCGTCTTGGTTTTGATGCCTGCACTTACACCGGAAGGCCGCCTGGTCGTGCTCGGCGTCGGCAAGGATCCCCTGCCGGTATCGACTGGATATCTGGTGGGCGCTGAGCGAGGCGTGATCGGCTCAATTACGGGGTCGCCGTTCGAGAACGAGAAGACATTGGACTTCAGCGTCCTGGCCGGCGTGCGGCCGATGATCGAAACCATGCCGCTGGAGCAGGCCGCCGAAGCGGTCCGAAGAATGCGTTCCGGTGAGGCGAAATTCCGGATCGTTCTGACGATGGGAGACCAGACCAATGCGGATCAATGAAGACCTGACAAAGCCGGTCATCGCCCATGCGGCCAAGCTCGACTGGGTGCCGAGCCCCGCCGCCGGCGTCGACCGACGGATGCTCTACCGCGTCGGCGGTGAAGTCGCGCGTGCGACCTCGATCGTGCGCTACGCGCCGGCAAGCGCCTTTCCCCGCCATGTCCATAGCGGCGGCGAAGAAATTCTTGTGCTTCAGGGGACGTTCCAAGATGAGCATGGCGACTATCCGGCCGGAAGCTATTTCCGCAACCCGCCCGGCACCTCGCACGTACCGGCGCCGGAGGAGGGCTGCATGATTTTCGTGCGCCTTTGGCAGTTTCGTCAGGGCGACAGCATGCAGATTGTCCGGCAGCCAGGCGAAGGCCAAGCGGCCCCATTGCGCGCCGGCGCCCGTGCGGCGCGTGTTCTCTTCGAGGATATCGCGGAACGCGTTTCGATCGAGACCTGGCAGTCCGGCTCAGCCATTGCCATCGAAAATCGCCGTGGCCTCGAATTTCTGGTGCTGTCCGGCAGCCTGATATTGCAGGGCGAGACGCTGGAGCCGCAATGCTGGGGACGGTTGCCGGCAGGCAGATCATTTGAGGTGGCGACAGGCCCAGAGGGCGCCGAAATCTGGATCAAGGACGCCCCTCTTCAGCACGCCGATGTGCTGCCGATGCCCTCCTCGGCCAAATGGGGATCGCCGAGGCGACGTTCCGCGACAAGGACGATGTCGCGAAACAGGAAAAAATTGCGTCAAGAAACGTCTGGGTTCTGACGGCGGCACAGTCGCTCGGGGGCGCCAATTCTCCCATCGTCATTTCGCTCGGCGGGCTCGTCGGCCAGCATCTGGCATCTGATCCGGCCGCAGCAACTTTGCCGGTCAGCATGCTCAACCTGGGGCTTGCTCTGGGAACGCTGCCGGCTGCGGCCGTTATGCGCCGGTTCGGACGGCGCGCCGGATATATAATAGGTGCAGCGCTCGGTACGATCGCGGGGATCGTTGCCACGATGGGCATCGTCCAATCAAGCTTCATTGTCTTCTGCATGGGCACGCTGATCGCCGGTTTTTACTCGGCCTATGTCCAGAGCTACCGCTTTGCGGCGACCGACGGCCTGACTGGCGCCGGGCGTGACCGCGCAATATCGCGCGTGATGGTCGGCGGGCTGATTGCTGCCATCATCGGGCCGCAACTCGTCATATGGACGCGTAACGCTCTGCCGGGACATGCCTTTGCCGGCAGTTTCCTCAGCCAGGCGATGCTCGCCCTGCTCGCGGTGCCGATCCTTTTGCCACTGCGCCGCCCGGCGGGTTCCGCCGCCGTGCATGCCACCGCCATCAGCGCCCGCCCGCTTGCACAGATACTGACCTCGCCAGGCTATCTGCTGGCCGTTGCGACCGGCGTCGTCTCCTACGGCCTGATGACCTTCGTCATGACGGCGGCACCTATGGCCATGGTCGGACACGGCCATTCCGTCGATTCCGCAGCGCTTGGTATTCAGTGGCACGTTCTCGCCATGTTCGGGCCAAGCTTCATTACCGGCCGCCTCATGGCACGCTTCGGCAAGGAGCGCGTGGCGGCGGTGGGACTTCTCCTGATCGGCGGGTCGGCGCTTATTGCGCTCAGCGGTGTCGATATCGCGCACTTCTGGGGATCGCTTATCCTCTTGGGGCTGGGCTGGAATTGCGGCTTCATTGGCGCCACGGCGATGGTTGCCGAGTGTCATTCGCCATCCGAACGCGGCAAGGCGCAGGGCGCTAATGCATTTATGGTGTTCGGGACAGTTGCCTGCGCCTCCTTTTTCGCCGGTTCGCTGCTGCACAGCTCAGGCTGGAGCACGGTCAACTGGCTTGTGCTGCCGGCCGTAGCTTTTATGCTCGTTCCGTTGGTATCGCGCGCCGCCAGCTTACCCCGCAACAGATGAGGAAGGACTCTAGTGTCGGTTTCCGCGCGTCGCTCGATCAGATTGTACTCGCGCTTCATGTCTTGAGGCCGCAGCGCGTTTCTACGAGCGCTTGGCTTCCGGCGTGGCGCGCGCAACCGTCACCCAGGACGCCTTGGCATGGCAATCGGTTTTGTCTCGGACGGCTAATGCGGCAGGACACGCAACTTGCGCGGCGAACGAAACTGCCTCACCACGCATCCCGCAATCACGCGAGGGGTGTGCGGCCCATCTCTCGGGCAAGCGTCAGGAAGCCATCGATATAGGAGATGGTCTCCTCGCCGCGCCTGACGCCCAGATTGATGCTCTTCCGGATGCCGGCTTCTCCGAGGCTGAGCGCCCGTATCGGCATTCCTGCCCCATCCTCGTGCAGCAACCAGTCCGGAAGGACGGTGACCCCCCTGCCCGCGCAGACGAGTTGCAACATCAGGTCTACGGTTTCGGCCGTGCGGTGCTGACGGGGCCGATAATGGGCGGGAACGAGAAACTTGGTGTAAATGTCCAATCGCTCTAGGGTGACGGGAACAGTGATTAGCTCTTCGTCCATCAGATCGTGCGGTTGCACGCATGTCCTGCCGGCAAGAGGATGGGACTCGTGCACCATAAGGACCAGCTCGTAATCGAACACGGGCGTGAACAGCAGCTCCGGCGCCTCTACCGGGTCCGGCGTTATCAAGAGGTCGATTTCATAACCGAGCAGCGCCTCGACCCCGTCGAAGCGAAAGGCGGTGCGCACGTCGAAATCCACGTCGAGCCACTGAGCCAGATAGGGTGTCGCCATTCTCGAGAGCCAGCGCTGGCAGGGATGGCATTCCATGCCAACTCGGAGCATTCCTCTTCGCCCCAATGAGAAGTCTATGAGGACCCGTTCCGCGTGCTCCAGTTGCGGCAGAACCCGCTCGGCCACGGTGAGCAGGTATTCGCCCGTTTGCGTTAGGCGCAAACCCCGACCGGTTTTCATCCAGATCTTGATGCCATGCCGATCCTCGAACTTCGCGATCGTGTGGCTGAGCGCCGACTGTGTGACGTTCATCTTCTCGGCCGCCGCGGTGACGCTGCCGTGACGGTTGACTTCCCTCAGGATCGCAAGATGCTGCCGATCTATCATTATGACCTCCGCTCATCACCACATGAATTCATACCATTTCCATTCATAATGAACTGCGATTAACCTTTTCGTCAACCATGATCCTGCCGAGGCAGCCGCGACGGACGAAAGGAAATGTATTGACGAAGCTTGCAACTGCGCCGCATCCGCGTGGGGATCACGCCATGCCGTCATCTATTTTTGACGAGGTCATCGATCGCAAGAACAGCAACTCGATGAAATGGGCTTTCGCCGAGCGCCTGCTGTCCGCAGACGAAGCGGCCGCCGATCCTCTTCCCATGTGGGTTGCCGATACCGATTTCAAAGCCCCGCGACCGGTCATCGATGCGCTTGCCGAGGCTGTCCAGCACGGCGTCTTCGGCTATCCCGGCGGCATGACCAAAAATTACCTTGAGGCCGTGACCGGATGGCAGGCAAAGCGCTTCGGTTTTGACGTGGCGCCGGAATGGGTTGTTGCCTCGGCCGGCATCATTACCATCCTGAAGGTCGCCGCACAGGCGTTTTCCGCGCCTGGCGACTCCATTCTCATCCAGCCGCCCGTCTATGCCCATTTCCACAACGACATGCTGATGAATGGCCGTCATCTGGCCTTCGCCCCGCTCGTTCGCACCGAGGACGGCTACCGGTTCGATGCCGCCATTTTCGAGGCGGCCATACGGCCCAACACGAAGATCTTCATCCTCAGCAATCCGCACAATCCGACCGGAAATGTCTGGTCGGAAGAAGAACTGCGGACCATGGGAGAGATCTGCGCCCGGCACGACATTCTGGTGATTTCCGACGAAATTCACCAGGACCTGATCCTCAACCCGGCGAAGAAACACATCGCCTTCGCATCGCTGGGCGAAAAATTCGCGCAAATGAGCATCACGTGCACCGCGCCGAGCAAGACCTTCAATCTGCCGGGTCTGCAATGCGCAAATATCTTCGTGCCGAATCCGCGGCTGCGTGGTGAACTGCTGCGCCAATACGACCGCAACATGTTCCCGCTGGTCAACGTACTGGGCATGGTCGCTTGCGAAGCGGCCTATGCCCATGGCGAACCCTGGCTGGAGGAGATGCTCGCCTATGTGCGCGGCAATCACCTCTATTTCGCGGATCGGATCAATAATGCGACCGACAAGGTCCGCGTGCTTCCGGCAGACTCGCTCTATCTCGCCTGGATGGATTGCCGTGGGCTCGGCATGGATGCCGCAACACTCGAAAAATTCATGCTGACCAAGGCGCGCGTCTGGCTCGACAAGGGCCAGAAGTTTGGGATTGAGGGCCGCGGCTATATGCGCGTCAATCTCGGCTGTCCTCGCTCGACTGTCGATGATGCGATCACCCGCATCAACGCCGCCATCTCTAAACTGTGAGGCGCGCCGATGTCTCAAACGATTGAAAAACGCATGGCCGAACTCGGGCTAGAACTGCCTGAAGCGGCGAAGTCGGTAGCGAACTATCTCCCCATCGTCGCAAGCGGCAATCTCATTCTCACGTCGGGTCAGCTGCCACTGTCGAACGGCAAGTTGATTGCCACAGGTCTCGTCGGCCGCGAGCTTGACGTCACGGCCGCAGCGCTGGCTGCCAGACAATGCGCCTTGAACATCCTCGCCCAGGCGCAGGCACATCTCGGCAGCCTCGATCGGATTGCACGGATCATCAAGATCACGGTCTTCGTGGCTTCGGCTGAGGACTTCACCGAGCAACATCTCGTTGCAAACGGGGCGTCTGATGTCCTCCTCGCTGTCTGCGGCGACAAAGGCAAGCACGCGCGCTCCGCCGTCGGCGTCGCCGCTTTGCCGATGAATGCACCCGTCGAGATAGAGGCGATGCTCGAAATCGACCAATAACAATACGTGTCACCAGGCTCTGCGGAACGACGAACAATCGGGAACTCAACCGATCCCAAAGCGGAGAACCGGCAGGAAGCCGCTGCTTTCGGATCACAAACCGGGAGAATGTCAATGAAGAAGACTTTGTTGTTGGCCACAGTGGCCGCGGCGACGCTGACGGCGGGCATAGCGTCGGCCGGCACGATGGCCGACGTCCAGGCGCGTGGCAAGCTCAACTGCGGCGTGACCGGTGGTCAGGCTGGTTTCTCCGCGCCGGATGCGTCCGGCGTTTGGCAAGGCATGGACGTCGCCTATTGTCGGGCGATCGCCGCCGCGGTCCTGAAGGACCCCAATGCGGTGAACTTCGTGCCGACGACCGGCCAGACGCGCTTTACGGCGCTCGCATCGGGCGAAATCGACATCCTGTCGCGCACTACGACCTGGACGTTTTCGCGCGACGTCGACCTCAAGTTCACCTTTGCCGGCGTGAATTTCTATGACGGGCAAGCCTTCATGGTGCCAAAGGCGCTCGGCGCAAAGAGCGCCAAGGACCTGAACGGCGCGACGATCTGCATCCAGACAGGCACCACCACCGAGCTGAACCTTGCGGAATATTTTCGCAAGAACAGCATGACCTACGAGCCGGTACCGGTCGAGAACAATGCCGACATCGCCCAGAAGTACTTGGCTGGCGCCTGCGACGTTTATACCAGCGACGGATCGGACCTCGCCTCTACGCGCTCCAGCTTCAAGACTCCGCAGGACCACGTCATTCTTCCGGATGTCATCTCGAAAGAGCCATTGGGTCCGCTTGTGCGTCAGGGCGACGACCAATGGGCTGATGTGGCGCGATGGACGTTGCAGGCGCTGATTGCTGCCGAAGAGCTCGACGTCACCGCAGAGAATGTCGAGAAGCTTTCCGCCGGCACCGACAACCCCGAAATAAACCGCCTGTTGGGCAAGGAAGGCAATCTCGGCGAACAGCTCGGCCTCGATGCCGCCTGGGCCAAACGTGTGATTGCCGCCGAGGGCAATTACGGGGAAATCTTCGCCAAGAACATCGGCGAGAAAACGCCGATCGGATTGGCCCGCGGACAAAACGCCTTGTGGAACCAGGGCGGTCTTATGTACCCGCTGCCGTTCCGCTGAGAGCCTTCAAGGTGCGGGCTTGCCCCCGCGCCTTTCGCTTTCGCCTCGTCTGCCCGCACCGAAGGCCGCGCAGACCTTCAGGGAGATATCTCGCATGACAATGAAAACCGGTGCTCCGCGCCAGCCGTTTCACCTGGGCATGCTGTTTAACGACACCCGTTATCGAGCACGGACGATCCAGATCCTGGCGTTCATCCTGCTCCTGCTTGCGGCAGCGTGGCTGGTCGACAACACGATTCGCAATCTCGCCGCACTTGGAAAAGACTTCTCCTTCGGTTTTCTATGGAGCACGGCCGGTTACGACATTTCTCCGCATGCCATCGACTACTCCAGCACAAGCACACACGCCCGTGCCGCCGTCGTCGGCCTGCTCAACACGCTGATTGTCGCCGCAATGGCGTGCTTGACCGCATCAATTCTTGGCGTTTTGGCAGGGGTGCTGAGGCTTTCAGACAACTGGATCGTCGCCCGCTTGATGACGGTTTATGTCGAGAGCTTCCGCAACATTCCGGCTCTGCTCTGGATCATCGTCGTAGCTGCGGTGATGTCGCAGGCGATGCCGACACCGAACGCATTTCGCGGCGAGCATCCCACAGCAGCGATAATGCTCTGGGACAGCATCGCGGTTACGAACCGCGGCATCTACCTACCCACGCCCGCCTTCTCGCAAAGCCTGGGGCCGGCTCCTGATGTGCTTGGAGCATTTGATCTCAATTACGTAGCGATTCTGACTATTGTGGCGCTTTCACTCATCGGGCATCGGGGATTGGTAAAAGCACGCCGCGCAGGTCCAAGGCAAAACCGGTCAGCGCCCGGCCACGTGGTGGAAGAGCCTGGGCGTCTTTGCGTTGCCGATGATAATCCTCCTTTACGTACTCGGCTTCCACTTAGACTGTCCGGCCTTGAAGGGCTTGAACTTCACCGGCGGTCTGCAGTTGCGCAATGCCTTCATCGCGCTCTGGATAGGGCTGAGCCTCTATACCGGCGCCTTCATTGCGGAAATCGTTCGTTCCGGCATTCTTGCCATTTCGAAGGGCCAGTCTGAAGCGGCGCATGCGCTTGGGCTCTCCTCAGGACGCACGATGCGTCTGGTAATCTTGCCGCAGGCCCTGCGGGTCATCGTGCCGCCGCTGATCTCGCAATATCTCAACATCACGAAAAATACGTCGCTGGGCCTAGCCGTCGGCTACATGGATCTCCGTTCGACGCTCGGGGGCATCACGATCAACCAGACCGGGCGCGAGCTCGAAGGCATGCTGATGCTGATGCTGACTTATGTCGCGATCAGCCTCAGCATCTCGGCTGCCATGAACATCTACAACAATCGCGTCAGCCTGAAGGAGCGTTGAGATGAACATGCAAAACCTCTCCTTTGTGCGCCAGGACATGGTCGCCGCATCGCCAAGGCCTTCGGGGCGAGGGGGGACGCTCGAATGGACGAGAAAAAATCTTTTCAACAGCTGGCTCAGCACGCTTCTAACAGTCGGGTCCGTACTTACGGTCGCATGGCTCATCGTGGCCGTCGCACCATGGCTCGGCAATTCAGTCTGGCGGGCCAACTCACTTGTCGAGTGTCGGCAAGTCCTGGGCGATGCGCCGGGCGCGTGTTGGGGCGTGATCCGCGACCGCTGGCCGCAGCTTCTCTTCGGTTTCTACCCTGCGCATCTCTACTGGCGGCCGGTGCTGGCATTCGCGCTGCTCTTCGCCGCTTTGGCGCCAGTTCTGCTCCGCGCTTTGCCGCGACGGGCTCTCTGGTTCAGCATCGTCTACCCCGGCATAGCCTATTTCCTGATCTGGGGTGGCAGCCTCTGGTTTCCGATCTCGGTCTATTTCGGCTTCGCTGTCGGCGCTGGACTGTTCATGTTGGCAGCACGGGCCGGAAAAGGGCCGAGCGTCGGCATTGCTGTCATCGGCGCGAGCGTCTGGTGGGTTTATGCGGCCCAGCCGATCTCGTCCCTCGCAGACGGCATGGCTCCAATCGCTCTCGATAGCATCGCCTCGCGCGATGTCGGCGGCTTCCTGCTATCGATCATCATTGGCGTAACAGGGATAGCTATGTCGCTGCCGCTCGGGATCCTGCTTGCACTTGGCCGCCGTTCCAACCTGCCCTCATCCATATGCTGAGCGTCGTGTTCATTGAATTCATCCGCGGCGTGCCGCTGATCACGCTCCTTTTCACGGCTTCGCTGCTGCTCAACTACTTCCTGCCGCCCGGCACGAACTTTGACCTCATCCTGCGCGTTGTGATCATGGTGACGCTCTTTGCCAGCGCCTATATGGCCGAGGTCATTCGTGGCGGTCTGGCCGCTCTACCGAAAGGACAGTATGAGGCGGCGGAAGCGCTCGGCCTTGACTACTGGAAGTCCCAGCAGCTCGTCATCCTGCCGCAGGCCCTCAAGATCTCAATCCCCGGCATCGTCAATTCCTTCATCGGGCTGTTCAAGGACACGACGCTCGTCATGTTCATCGGATTGCTTGACCCGATCGCCCTTGCCGCCGCCATTCGTGCCAACACCAACTGGCAGGGCATATACTGGGAGCTCTTCATCTTCATCGGCGCCGTGTTTTTCGTCTTCTGCTTCAGCATGTCGCGCTACTCGCAATATTTGGAGCGTCGGCTGAAGACCGACCACCGGTAGGAGGATATCATAATGACCAACATCATGATGAAAACGGCGTCGTTACAGGACGACCGGCCAAGTCTTGCAGATATCGCCGTCGAGATTAGCGCCATGAACAAGTGGTATGGCGAGTTCCACGTCCTGCGCGACATCAATCTCACCGTGCAGCGGGGCGAGCGGATCGTCATTTGCGGACCGTCCGGCTCCGGAAAATCAACCATGATCCGCTGCATCAATCGGCTTGAGGAACATCAGGCCGGCAAGATCGTCGTCGACGGTATCGAACTGACCAACGACCTGAAGAAGATCGAGGAAGTCCGCCGCGAAGTCGGAATGGTGTTCCAGCATTTCAATCTCTTTCCGCATTTGACGATCCTTCAGAACTGCACCCTCGCACCGATCTGGGTCCGCAAGATGCCGCAAAAGGAAGCCAGGGAACTCGCCATGCACTTTCTTGAGAAAGTGAAAATACCGGATCAGGCGCATAAATATCCGGGTCAGCTCTCCGGCGGGCAGCAGCAGCGCGTGGCGATCGCGCGAGCTCTCTGCATGAAGCCGCGGCTGATGTTGTTCGATGAGCCGACCTCCGCGCTTGATCCAGAGATGATCAAGGAAGTGCTCGATACGATGATCGCGCTTGCCGAAGAAGGCATGACCATGCTCTGCGTCACCCATGAAATGGGTTTTGCCCAAGCGGTGGCCAACAGGGTGATCTTCATGGATCGGGGTCAAATCGTAGAACAGAACGAACCCAAGGCATTTTTCGGCGCGCCGCAATCGGAACGCACGCGCGCATTCCTCAGTCAGATCTTGGGTCACTAGGCAATAGCTACCGTTGAAGTTTGGGCACTGGCCGTATAGCATTTGATGACACAGCAGTGTCAGTGACGAACCGACTCGGGACTGCACGGACATCTGTTTGAGGCGGTCTAAATCCAAGCACTGACGCCCTGAACTTACCGGCAATCATCCGGAGACATTCATATCTTGGCCAAGTTTCTATTCTCGCGCCTCGCCGCGGGAATTCTCAGTGTTTGGATTGGCAACCTTCCAACCGCATCTAACGCGGGGGACATGATGCACCCGTAGGGCGTGCGGACCGCCGATTGGCTCCGCCTCAGCACCCGTCACCGTGATCGAATACTCGTCGCCGACCTGCCCCCATCGCGTCGAATACCGAACGCATGTCGCACTGCAGATCGAAGAGGAATTCGTCCGCACCGGTAAGGTCAGGATTGTCTTCCGACTAATTGTGCGCAACAATGTGGACATGGTCATCTTGATGCTTGCCGAACGGCAGCCCGCACCGAAGTCCCAGCAAATCCTGGATGCCTATTATGCAAGGCATGACGAGATCGTGCAATCGAGCAACATCGAACAGCACGGCGCTGAATCCGGGTTAACAGTCATGCTCGGATGATTTCGGCCATGTATTGTGGGTTTCTGCCTGCTTTGTTTCGTCTGAGTTTGATACTG
>NZ_FMAF01000028.1:37797-86496 GCF_900094565.1 Martinezella lusitana | reverse complement strand
GATTTCATAGCCATCGGTGATTTCCGGTAGGGTCGGGTTGCTTAGAGCCAACCTGAGGGACACCACCGATGACCGACGACATGATGAACCTGCGCTCACTCGTTGAGAAGAGCGCTGATGCCGATTTGCTGCGGGAGATGATCGGCTTTGCTGCCGAGAAGCTGATGGCGCTGGAGGTCGGCACGAAGACCGGCGCGGCCTATGGCGAGAAGAATGGCTTCCGGCTGGCCCAGCGTAACGGCTATCGCGACCGGGATTGGGAGACACGGGCGGGCACCGTCGAGCTGCGCATTCCCAAGCTTCGCACCGGCAGCTACTTCCCGAGCTTCCTGGAGCCGCGCCGCATGGCCGAGAAGGCTCTGACGGCGGTCATCCAGGAGGCTTATATCCAGGGTGTTTCGACCCGCTCTGTTGATGACCTCGTCAAGGCCATGGGCATGTCGGGCATCTCCAAAAGTCAGGTGTCCCGGCTCTGCGAGGAGATCGATGAGAAGGTGAAGGCCTTCCTCGACAGGCCCATCGAAGGAGAATGGCCCTACCTGTGGATCGATGCGACCTACCTCAAGGTTCGGCGCGGTGGTCGTATTGTCTCCGTCGCCGTAATCATCGCCGTCGGCGTCAACACCGATGGCCGACGCGAAGTGCTCGGCATGGAGATCGGCACGTCCGAGGCCGAGGCGATCTGGACCGAGTTTCTTCGAAAGCTGATCAGGCGGGGGCTGCGCGGCGTCAAGCTCGTCGTCTCCGATGCCCATGAGGGCATCAAGGCCGCAGTATCGAAAGTGCTTTCCGCCACCTGGCAGCGCTGCAGGGTGCACTTTATGCGCAATGCCTTGGCCCATGCTGGAAAGAGCGGACGCCGGGTTGTCTCCGCGTTCATTGCAACGGCCTTCGCTCAGGACACGCCGGAGGCCGCAAGCACTCAGTGGCGCAACGTCGCCGACCAGATCAGGCCAAAGGTACCGAAGCTCGCCAGTCTCATGGACAGTGCCGAGCAAGACGTGCTCGCCTACATGACCTTTCCCAAGCAGCATTGGGCCAAACTTCACTCGACCAACCCCATTGAGCGATTGAACGGTGAGATCAAGCGGCGCACAGAGGTCGTCGGCATTTTCCCCAACGACGACGCCATCGTGCGCCTGGTCGGTGCGCTGCTGCTCGAACAGAACGATGAATGGGCCGTCCAGCGATCCCGCTACATGACACTTGAGACAATCGCCACAATGAGCGATGATCCGCTCATCAGCCTGCCAGCAGCAAGCTGATACTCATCCGACCCTCTGGGATGAGCCGTGGTCGTCTAAGCTACACCACGTCCTGGGACATGATCCGTACCGGTACTTTTCGATATGCGTGTATTCCACCCCTTTTGCACCACCAAGCACATTACCGCTGACCAGAATGTTTACCTGCTGGCGGTACAAGTTCACACACATTGTTATTTTAAACTGGCGTTCTATCGACGGCATCAAAGACATTCCTGCCAATCTGCCTTGCACCGTTCGCCGACTTGCCAGATCCGTTGAAAGCCAGGTGCTTCGATGGCCTCTCTTCCCTATAAACTCTAAGCCGATCTTGCGAGTATCCGCATGAGATGGGCTCCAGCAACATTGCTGGCATCCACTCAATGCTCTGCCGACGGGAGGGCAAGGCGCGATGCTTCCTGTAATAAAATCCCGCGCATCCATAGGCTCGCCGGATCACTGTTTTGAAGCGCAGGCCATTGAACGGCCTCTGTGAATGGGGGAAGCGGCAGTGGAAGGTCCATGATCCGAAGGGGCAAAACTTCTGCGAAATGTTGCGCCAGTCGCAACGGCACGGTCGCTATGCGATTGGTATTGGACAGAACGGGCAGGATCATGCTGAAGCCCTGCACGACGACCTCGATACGTCTCTTAAAACCGTGTTCGAGCAAATACCATTCTTCGATTGATGGTCTTCGTGAATTCCCGAATTTGGCCGCGACGTGCCCCATGGACATGTATCTGTCGAATGTAAGCGGCTGTGATAGCTCTTGGTTCCTGCCACAGCCCACGCATACGAGCCTTTCCTCAAACAGTTTCGCTCGAGGATGTCCAGTTGGCATGAACACGTCCGGGAGAATGATAAAATCGACTTCGCCACGGCGCAAAAGCTCGTCGTAATCATCGGCGAGGGGCAGGAATTCGAAGCTCACGCCTGGGGCTTCCCGCGCAGCACGCTTCACGACCTTTTCCATAAACACGAGTGTGAGGAAATCGGAAAGAATGATCCTGAAACGGCGATCCGACTGAAAGGGATCAAACGGCTCCCAGGAAATGATCGAAAGCTGGATATGGAGTAAGGCTTCACGTACGGCCGAAACAAGGCCCTTCGCACGCGGCGTCAGGACAAGTTCGCGACCATTCATCGTAAACAGTTCATCCTCGAAATAGACACGCAATCGGCCCACAGCAGCGCTCATCGCAGGCTGGCTGAGATTGATGCTGCGTGCCGCGGCCGTCAGGTTACGCTCGGTCATCAATGCGTCGAGCGCGACGAGAAGATTTAAGTCCAGTCCTTTGAAGCGCATCTTTTCCTTCATTCAAGATGTGGATGGTTGCCATCCAAACAATCAATTTTACCGATTCGGCATGATGGTGCATGAGGAAAATGTCGATAACCTGACAAGTATGTCGATTAGCAGACGAGTACATCGGCGTAAGCTTACGAACGACCGACGACGGTCGGAAGTATTCAGAGAGTTGATCATCTCAGACGCGAGCGAAATAGAAAGGTTCTACTATAACGATTGTATGCCGTTGCGACCGCCTGGGGCGTATGACGTGGGTAGACGAGCAGTTGCTGCAATCACACGATGTTTCCCTCAGAACTACAGCAGGAAAAAGGAGGTCTTTGCATGCGCTCAAAGGTGCGGTGGAGACTGTGCTGGGAAAACGAGTTGGAACTCGCCGAGCATATCGAGCTCGCCGACTTCTTTCGGATGACCTATGGGCCAACCGGGCCCTTTAATGCAAAACCATTCGAGGGCAGTCGAAGCTGGGCGGGAGCAAGGCCCGAACTTCGTCTCATCGCCTATGATGCTAATGGTGTCGCGGCTCATCTGGGCTTGCTGCGCCGATTTATTAAAATTGGCGCAATTGATCAGTTGGTGGGTGAGCTCGGACTATATGGCGTACGTCCGGATCTCGAGGGATTGGGGATCGGGCATTCAGTTCACGCCATGCTTCCTGTATTGCGCGAACTCGCCGTTCCATTTGCTTTCGGCACCGTTCGGCCCGCATTGCAAAAGCATATCGAAAGGTTCGGCCGTTACGGTCCGGTAACGATCTTATCGGGGATTCGTGTGTCGTCCACTCTACCGGAGGCGCGCCTCGACAAGCCGCCCACACGCATTGACGACGCGCTTGTCATCGTCCTGCCGATTGGAAGATCCATCTCCGATTGGCCTGCCGGCACGGTAATCGATCGGAACGGGCCAGAGCTATGACGCAACTCGATTGCTTATACGAAATGCCCAATGCGTGCGATGACGCCACCGACCGGCCGAGCATCTATCTGACATTTGACGACGGACCTCATCCCTTCTGTACGCCTGAGATTCTAGACGTGCTGGCGCAACATCAGGCGCCCGCAACCTTCTTCGTTATCGGAACTTACGCAGCCGAGCGGCCGAAACTCATCCAACGAATGATCGCCGAAGGGCACAAGGTCGCCAATCACACGATGACCCATCCGGACCTGTCCAATTGCGGTCCCGGCGAAATAGAACATGAGATATCTGAGGCGAGCAGGGCTATCAAGACTGCATGCCCGCAGGCGTCGGTGCAATATATGCGCGCTCCCTACGGGAGCTGGACCCAAGACGTTCTTTCCGTGTCGGCGAGCGCAGGGCTGGCGGCCGTCCATTGGTCTGTGGACCCGCGAGACTGGTCTCGTCCTGGCGTCGATGCCATTGTCGATGCAGTGCTCGCCTCTATCCGTCCCGGGGCAATCGTTCTGTTGCACGACGGATGCCCTCCAAGCGAGGCGAAGCCGAGCGTAGATAGCAGTCTGCGCCGTCATACCATCATGGCACTCTCTCGCATCATCCCAGTCGTGCGCGACCGCGGATTTTTAATCCGCTCGCTTCCTCAACATCACTGAAAGCGATATTCATGAATCTGCTCGACGCAACCAGCACTGCCGCTATCTCGCTTTATGCGATGCTCTCGACGGCTTATAAAAGCATGCAGGTCGTTTATGCTCGGCCAATCGAGGAGCCATCGACCTCTGCAGAGCCCATTGCTTCGGCGCAATGGCCGAGCGTCGATGTCATCATACCCTCCTTCAATGAGGATCCGGGCACACTCTGGGACTGCCTGGAGTCCATCGCGCAGCAAGAATACGCTGGGGATTTGAATGTCTATGTGGTTGATGACGGTTCCAGCAATCGCGACGCCATCACGCCCGTCCACACGGCGTTTGCACGCGATCCAAGATTCACATTCATTCTGCTCAGGGAGAATGTTGGAAAGCGCAAGGCGCAGATAGCAGCGATACGCCGTTCCTCTGGGGATTTGGTCCTCAACGTCGACTCCGACACCATTCTCGCCCCAGACGTCGTCGTGAAACTTGCACTCAAGATGCAAGATCCGGCAATTGGCGCGGCTATGGGCCAGCTTGCCGCCAGCAACCGCCACGAGACCTGGTTGACCCGTTTGATCGACATGGAATACTGGCTGGCCTGTAATGAGGAGCGCGCGGCACAGGCTCGTTTCGGTGCTGTCATGTGCTGCTGTGGCCCATGCGCCATGTACCGCCGGACTGCGCTTACCATGCTACTCGACCAGTACGAAACGCAAATGTTCCGGGGAAAGCGAAGCGATTTCGGCGAAGATCGTCATCTTACGATTCTCATGTTGAAGGCCGGATTTCGAACCGAATATGTTCCAACCGCCATCGCGGCAACTGTTGTTCCAAACAAGCTGCGCCCTTATCTGCGTCAACAACTTCGCTGGGCACGCAGCACTTTCCGTGACACGTTGCTTGCAATGAACCTTCTGCCTGGTCTTGACCGTTTTCTCACGTTGGACGTCATTGGTCAGAACCTCGGACCGCTCTTGCTCGCCCTATCGGTGCTAACCGGACTAGCGCAGTTCGCGCTCACCGGGACCGTGCCCTGGTGGACATGCCTGATGATCGCATCGATGACCATGATCCGCTGCAGCGTCGCAGCGGTTCGTGCTCGCCAATTTCGATTTATCGGCTTCTCCCTGCATACCTTCATCAACATCTTTTTCCTGCTGCCCTTGAAGGCCTACGCGCTCTGTACGTTGAGCAATAGCGATTGGCTGTCGCGCGGCTCTGCTGCCAAGGCAACAGGCAAGGGTGGAAAGCTGGACGCCATCCAAGACCCGGTTGCTGCATCAAGCCCGAGAGAATCGCAAGAAAATGAAGCTCCGCTTCGCCGGCACAATCTTGCGAGAGATGCTACCAGATCGATGGCATATGACGGCATTTGCACCGACCAGTAATGATCGCTCTATCAAGGTAGACGGCTTGAAAACGCACGACAATTATCAACTTTTAAATCGCGAACTGGCTGCAGATGATCCGTGGCGCCTCGACGGAAATCCGTTCGAACGCAAGCGTCACGCGCAAATGCTCCTGCTGTCGCTTGCCCAGGGGCCCATCGCAAATGCACTCGAAGTCGGGTGTGCGGCCGGCGCCTTCACGGAAAAACTGGCGCCCCATTGCCAGCGCCTCACCGTTATCGATGTCGTGCCAGAAGCGATTGATCGAACACGCCGGCGCATGAACAAGCCGGCACATATCAGCTGGGTTGTCTCAGACGTACAACAGTTTTCCTCTGAAGAGCTTTTCGATCTGATCGTGGTTGCAGAAGTTCTTTATTACCTCGGAGACATTGCCGAGATGCGAATGGCAGTTGGGAACCTGCTTCGCATGCTTGCGCCGGGCGGGCATCTGGTCTTCGGCTCGGCTCGCGATGCGAACTGCCAGCGCTGGGGTCATGTTACCGGCGCTGAGACGGTCATTGCCATTCTCACCGAAATGTTGGTCGAGGTAGAGCGTCTTGAGTTACAGGGGGACTCGGACAACGAAGACTGCTTGCTCGTCCGTTTCCGCAATCCGGTTTCCTCTTCCTAATCAATTGAAGTTTCGAGCTTAGACATGGAGACACTATGCGCATCTGTGGTATAAAGCTGACCCATGACGGGGCGATCGCCCTTATCGAGGACGGACGGCTAGTCTTCTGCATTGAGCAGGAGAAGCAAGACAACAATCGCCGATACCAAACCATCGACAATCTCGACGCAATTGTCACCGCGTTGGCGGAACACGGTCTTAATCCAAGCGACGTCGATCAGTTCGTCATCGACGGATGGGATGGTGAGATCGAGTCGCGTTTCCAGGTCCTCAGCGGCGCGGCTCCCGTCACTCTCACGGGGGCGCCCTACGTTGAACGCCACCCCGACGGTCTTCTCGATTCGCTCGACGGCTCCGGCCTTATTCTCGACGACCGGGTTCTTTCTTATAAGAGCTATCCGCATGTTACCGGCCATGTGGCCTCCGCATACTGCACCAGTCCATTCGCCAAGGCTGGTGAAGCCGCGTTCTGCCTGGTATGGGGTGGCTGCATCTTCCCGCGCCTCTATCACGTCGATGGCCACGGAGCGCGGTTCCTTGAGTCCTTATTCCCGATGATAGGGCAAGCTTACGCTGCCGCGGGCCATTACTTCGGGCCATATAAGCAGCCAAGCCGCGCGGGCTGGGACCTCGGTGTCGCCGGCAAGCTGATGGCCTATATCGCGCTTAGCTCGATTGATGAAGACATCGTCGCGGTGTTCGAAGAGCTCTACGAGGAGCACTTTTCAGGCGATGCCGAGCGAGCCTGTCGCTATCGCGCAAACATCAACGACGCTGAATCTTCCCTTATAGCCGTACATGACTTCTTCGATGCCAGCGTGGTCCGATTGGAGGATAAGGCGCCCGAAAACGTGCTTGCATCATTCCATTCTTTCCTGGAGCTTCTCTTAGTCCGTGAAATGGCGCTTGCCATGCAGCGCCACTCACTGCCAGGGCCGCGTAATTTATGCATAGCCGGCGGCTGTGGTCTCAACATCAAATGGAACAGTGCACTGCGCGAGACGGGCCTGTTCGATGCCGTCTGGGTTCCGCCATTTCCGAACGACAGTGGTTCTGCAATCGGTGCCGCCTGCAGCGCCATGGCGGCGCATGAAGGCTTTGTGCCGCTGGAGTGGTCGGTCTACAGCGGCCCGGCTTTGAAAAACGGCGATGCGCCGCCCGGATGGGAGGCTGCCCCGTGCAGCATATTAGAACTCGCCACGATCCTCGCCAGCAATAAGCCCGTTGTCTTTCTTGCCGGGCGCGCCGAGCTCGGACCCCGGGCGCTCGGAGGCAGAAGCATTCTCGCAGCCGCGACGTCGCCGCAAATGAAAGACTATCTCAACGAAGTCAAATTTCGCGAACACTTCCGGCCGGTGGCGCCAATATGCCTGGAGGACCTCGCGCCGGATATATTCAGTCCCGGAACGCCCGATCCCTACATGCTGTTCGACCACCAGACGCGCCCGGAGTGGAAGGACAAGATTCCCGCTGTCGTCCATCTCGACGGATCTGCACGTTTGCAAACCATTTCCAGGAGCTCTGAACACGCAGTTACCGAACTCCTCATCGAGTATGAAAAACTCACAGGCATTCCGCTGCTTTGCAACACGAGTGCCAACCTCCATGGACGGGGCTTCTTCCCGGATGCTGCCGCAGCCTGCGAATGGGGACGCATCGACCATGTATGGTGCAACGGCGTGCTCTTCACCAAGGAGCGGGTCGCCGAATTGGCGCCAGTTGGCGTCGCAGACAACATGAAGATGAGCACATGTCCACGGTAGCAATCGAACTTGCCGGTGTCACGAAGTCTTACGGCGAAAGGACCGTCGTCGACGGGCTGTCGTTTTCCGTTGGAGCGGGAGAATGCTTTGGCCTGCTCGGGCCGAACGGCGCGGGAAAAAGCACAATCGCGCGAATGGTTCTCGGCATGACTCTTCCTGATTCCGGCAAGATCAGCGTGCTCGGTGTACCCGTGCCGGCGCGCGCCCGCTTGGCACGCAGGCGCATCGGCGTCGTCCCTCAGTTCGACAACCTCGACGCCGAATTCACTGTGCGCGAAAATCTTGTGGTGTTCGGACGCTATTTCGGCATGAGCACACGCGAGGTCGAAAAGGTTATCCCGTCACTGCTCGAGTTCGCGCGCCTTGAGAGCAAGGCGCATGCACGCGTTTCCGAGCTGTCCGGCGGCATGAAGCGGCGCCTGACACTGGCGCGTGCGCTGATCAACGACCCGCAGCTGCTTGTCATGGATGAGCCGACGACGGGCCTTGATCCGCATGCGCGCCACTTGATCTGGGAGCGCCTGCGGGCACTTCTGGCGCGCGGCAAGACAATTATCTTGACCACCCACTTCATGGAAGAAGCTGAGCGTTTGTGCGATCGCCTGTGCGTCATCGAGAAGGGACGCATCATCGCCGAGGGCCGCCCGCATGCGCTTGTCGACGAGCAGATCGGCTGCCAGGTGATCGAAATATACGGCGGCAATCCGCATGAACTGCATTCAGCGATCCGGCCATATGCGCAACGGTTCGAGGTGAGCGGCGAGACGCTCTTTTGTTACGCGTCCGATCCGGAGCCGGTCTTGGCGCAACTGCGCGGGCGAACGGGCCTGCGTCTTTTGCAGCGGCCACCGAATCTGGAGGATGTTTTTTTGCGGCTGACCGGGCGCGAGATGGAGAAATGAATGATGGGTGAAGGTTATGCGACAACGCTGCCGGCTAACGCTTGGAACTGGATTGCGGTTTGGCGCCGCAACTATCTGGCATGGAAGAAGGTTGCGCTTGCGTCGATACTCGGGAATCTCGCCGATCCCATGATCTACCTGTTCGGTCTCGGTTACGGCCTCGGCATAATGGTCGGTCGCGTGGACGGGGCTCCATATATCGCGTTTCTGACGGGCGGCATGGTTGCGGCAAGTTCCATGACATCTGCTACCTTCGAAACGATTTATGCGGCTTTCGCTCGCATGCAATCTCACCGCTGGGAAGCAATCCTATACACACAACTGACGCTCGGCGATGTCATTCTCGGCGAATTGGCATGGGCGGCCACCAAGGCGTTTCTGGCCGGGACGGGAATTTTGATCGTCGCCACTATGCTCGGCTATGCGGCGTGGACGTCGATCCCCTGCGTGCTGCCGGTTATTGCGCTAACAGGGTTTGCATTCGCGAGCGTGGCCATGGTCGTCGTGGCACTCGCACCCAGTTACGACTATTTCATTTTCTACCAGACGCTCGTCCTCACGCCGATGTTGTTCCTCTGCGGCGCGGTCTTTCCGGTCGCGCAACTGCCGGGCGGATTTCAGGAAATGGCGCAGTTGCTGCCGCTCGCACATGCGATCGACCTCATTCGTCCAGCAATGCTCGGCCGGCCGGCGGAAAGCGTCGGCCTGCATGTCGGTGCGCTCTGCCTTTACGCGGCATTGCCGTTCTTCCTTTCGGCAACGCTTCTGCGGCGCCGTCTGATGCCCTGAAGCCGTGACCGCTTACGAAACGGAGTGATGAAATGCAGTATCGCGGACTCGGCCGCAGCGGCCTGAAAGTAAGCGCGTTCGGCTTGGGTACGATGGGCTGGGGAGAGCAGAACACGGAAGCCGAGGCACGCGCGCAACTCGGGGCGGCTCTCGATGTAGGCGTAAACTTTGTCGACACGGCGGAGATGTATCCTGTACCACCGCGCGTCGGGACGACGGTCTCTCGGCGCGCTATATCGACAGTTGGCTGCGCAAAACCGGCCGCAGGCAGGATGTGGTGCTTTCGACCAAAGCGGTCGGTCCCGTCCGGCCAGCCAAAGCAAACCTGCCCTATATCCTGGACGGCCGCGTCAGCTACACGCGCGCAAACCTTTTCGAAGCAGTCGATGCCAGCCTTCAAAGGCTGCAGACGGATCATACCGATCTGTTTCAGCTGCACTGGCCAGACCGCAGTACGAACGTCTTTCAATAGCCTGGCGTAAAGAACCAGCCGGAGAGCCCTTACGCTCGTCGGCGCAACGGCGAAGTTCTTGTGCGGGCGCCATCCCCACCTTTGTGATCAATAACAGTTGGAAACATGCGCAATGATCCATTCCCTACCGTCGCCGGAGCCATTTGTAATCCTTGCGATGCCGCGAACTGGGACGCACTATCTCGAAGCGTTGCTGAACGATCATCCAAATATCTTGAGCAACGGTGAGTTGCTCAACAGCTATGATGAAAATTGGCCCGATAAGGATCGCCTGAGGCACAGCGATCGCGAGCTTCTCGAGCTCGCCTACATGCGCTATCCACCAGCCAAGAAGAAGGTGACGCATGTCGGCTGTAAAATTAACGAGCCTCAATTTTATGAGCGTCCAGGCTTTTTCGACGAATTGGCTCGCTGGCAAGGCCTCAAAGTCATTTTGCTTACTCGCAATACATTGGAATCCCTACGATCGCTGGTGCAGGCAAGGCAAACGGGTCAGTGGCTGAAATTCAGCCCGGACCGTAATGAGCCCCCAAGTGTCTCGCTGTCAGTGAACGAATGCGAAGCCTATTTCAAAGCTGCCGACGATTTCCATGCGCGGGTCAAGGATGCGTTTGATCCGAGCAAACTGCTGATGATCGAATACCAGGATCTTCTTCTTAAACCGAGCGCATGCCTGGCAGCCGTTTTGGCCTTCCTGGGAGCTCCCGCGCATCGGTTTTCCAATCGCGCCACCATTCAACGGCAGGAAACACGCTCGCTCGCTCGCTCGCTGCGGAATTTTGTAGAGCTACGGCGGCACTTTGCAGGCGGCCCCTACGCGAAGTTCTTCGAGCTTGACGACGCATCGGCTCCGCAAGGATAAATGAGATGTCTTTCGACAATCTGCGATACCTCGAATCCGAAGCCATCCATATCATTCGGGAGGTCGCTGCGACCTTTTCCAATCCGGTAGTGCTCTATTCCATCGGAAAGGACTCCTCCGTTTTATTGCATCTCGCAATGAAGGCGTTCTTCCCGGGAAAACCGCCCTTTCCCTTTCTTCATGTGGACACCCGGTGGAAGTTTCGGGAGATGATCGATTTCCGCGACCGCATGATGCGGGAAATGGACCTGAAATTGATTGTCCACGTCAATCAGGATGGCATCGATCAGGGTATCAGCCCGTTTCGAGACGGCTCCAACGTGCACACGCACATGATGAAGACCATGGCGCTGCGCCAGGCGTTGGACAAATTCAGTTTCGATGCTGCGCTCGCAGGCGCACGCCGCGAGGAGGAAAAATCGCGAGCCAAAGAGCGGATCTTTTCCATTCGCAACGCACAGCATGCTTGGGATCCGAAACGCCAGCGTCCGGAGATGTGGAGAACCTACAATACGCGTGTCAGCGCAGGCGAAACGATGCGCGTCTTTCCGCTTTCCAACTGGACGGAACTCGACGTCTGGGAATACAACCAAAAGGAAAACATCCCGGTCGTGCCACTCTATTTCGCGGCGCCGCGGCCCGTCGTTCAGCGCGGTGCGGGGATGATCATGGTCGATGACGAGCGCATGCCGCTTGAGCCCGACGAAACGGTCACGCAGCGCATGATCCGTTTCCGTACGCTCGGCTGCTACCCTTTGACGGGCGCGATCGAATCCAGTGCGGAGACGGTGCCGGAAATCCTGCGCGAGATCGTGGAGGCACGCACCTCCGAAAGACAGAGCCGGCTGATCGATTTCGACGAGGCCGGCGCAATGGAGAAGAAGAAGCGGGAAGGGTACTTCTGATGCCATATCCTTTTTCGATATCGCCGCATGACATGGAAGAGCATCTGGTCCAAGAGGACAAAGGACCGGTTCTTCGATTCATTACCTGCGGTTCGGTCGATGACGGCAAATCGACCTTGATCGGGCGACTGCTCTGCGATGCGCAACTGGTCTTCGAAGACCAATTGGCAGACCTTCGCCACGGGGGCATCCGCGGCGGCAATGGCGAGGAAATCGATTTCTCTCTGGTGCTCGACGGCCTTGAGGCGGAGCGCGAACAGGGCATCACCATAGATGTTGCCTATCGCTATTTCTCCACGTCGAAGCGCAAGTTCATCGTTGCCGACACGCCAGGCCACTTCGAATATACGCGCAACATGGCGACGGGCGCATCAACTGCCGACCTTGCCGTCATCCTCGTCGACAGCCGCCAAGGCATACTCCAGCAAACACGCAGGCATTCCTATCTCGCCTCGCTTCTCGGCATTCGCCATGTCGTCCTGGCTGTGAACAAGATCGATCTCATCGATTTCAGCGAGCCGATATTTGATGCCATTGTGGCCGAATACGTGCGCTTCTCGGCGAAGCTGGGTTTTGCCAGCGTAATGGCCATTCCGATGTCCGCCCGCTTCGGAGACAATGTTGTTTCGAAATCGGGGAAATTACCCTGGTATCAAGGCTCCCCGCTTCTTGAATATCTGGAAACGGTGGAACTCGACGCACCTGACAGGCAAGAACCCTTTCGTTTTCCTGTTCAGCTCGTCATGCGGCCGAATGCGGATTTTCGAGCTACGCGGGCCGGATCGCATCCGGAAAAATTGCGGTCGGCGATCCGGTGATCGTTGCAAAATCAGGTCTGCGATCGTCGGTCAGGGCGATCATTGCCCCTGATGGCAACCAGATATCTGCCGCAGAAGGGGAACCGGTAACCTTGGTTCTTGCCGACGAGGTAGATGTCTCGAGGGGCGACATGCTGGTTGACCCCGCCTCAAGACCTTTTGTCTCGGACCAATTTCAGGCGCATCTTATTTGGTTCGATGCCAATCCGATGCTCCCCGGACGAAGCTATCTCTTGCGGACGGAGACGGACAGTGTCAGCGCCACGGTGACTGTGCTCAAGCACCAACTAAATGTCGACAGCTTCGTTCGCGAACCGGCCAAACTGCTTCAGATGAACGAGGTGGGCGTCTGCAACATCATGACGCAACGACCGATCGTCTTTGACGCCTACAAGGAAAATAGGTCAACCGGCAATTTCATCATCGTCGATAGGGTAAGCAGCGCGACCGTCGGCGCCGGCATGATTGATTTCCCGCTTCGTCGTGCCGACAACGTTCATTGGCAGGCGCTCGACGTCGACAAGGCCGCGCGGTCGGCTCTCAAGAACCAAAAGCCTGCTGTCCTTTGGCTCACCGGTCTGTCCGGTTCGGGCAAGTCGACGATCGCCAATGCACTCGAAGCGCTTCTGCATACTTGCGGCAAGCATACCTATCTATTGGACGGAGATAACGTACGCCACGGGCTTAATCGTGACCTTGGCTTTACCGCAGTTGATCGGGTCGAGAACATACGCCGCGTCGCTGAGGTCGCCAAGTTGATGGCGGACGCAGGGCTGATCGTAATTTGCTCCTTCATCTCGCCCTTCCGAGACGAGCGGCGTATGGCGCGCGAGCTCATGGGCGAAGGCGAGTTCATCGAAATCTTTGTTGACACGCCTTTAGACGAATGTGCGCGCCGAGATCCGAAAGGGCTTTATAAGAAGGCCTTTGCCGGAAACATTGCCAATTTCACCGGCGTCTCGTCTCCCTATGAGGCTCCGGAGAATCCGGAACTTCACCTCAAAACCATGGGCCAGGAGCCAGCGAGGTTAGCGCTTCAGATAGAAGAGTTCCTTCGAAGCCGAATGGAGGAGAAATAGCTCACTGGCCCAGTGCAGACAGGAATTTTAGCAACTGAGAGCCTGTCAACAGGGGAGGGCCGAAAATCTCCTGCAGCTGCTTCGCTGAGAAGAGTAGCCGGCCAGGCCAGCGGGTGCTGGCGTTTCACCAGCTTTACGGACCATATGACGGCAGCCTACCGAGAATACACCTTCAAATACTGGATGGACACTCATCGCAGCGAGGAAATCTTCTTCGTCCTGCAGGTCCAGAAGGTTATGCCAAAAACCTTCGTTGCATTTGGCTCCTGCCGGTACGTGGAGGAAGGGGAGAGGCTTCCCCGATCTCACATCATCGCTGATTGCAAGTCGGAAGCTGATGCGCTCGCCTTACGCGATCGGTTCTTCGCCATACGAGTCGATACGGGCAAGACTATCGAAAAGGAGATGTATCGGCGCGTTGATAAGTTCGCAGCGCGCGCAGAGGGGAAGACGCGAAGACGCTGAAGAAAAACCTATCGCTGCCTCCCACATATATTCGGGAGGCAGGCATGACCTCACCGGCCGTACACAAAGACCCCATCCTCTCGGGCCGCCTTAATGATCGCCTCTCGCACTTCTTCGGCAGTTATTCTGCCCTCATGGGCTGCAAGAACCGCTCTCTTGGCGTCTTCATAGGCTTCGCCGGTATTCTCTGCCGGCCATTCGTTGAGCAGGAAATCGGCAGCGCGCTCGGCGCTGTTGATCGCGACCGCTCTGCCGGCCTGTCTCGTTTCCAGCATCAGAGTTTTATCCCACCATTGTGTGGTCATGGCATTATTCCTCCGCAATCAAAACTGGCGATCAGATGCTTGGTTCCAAGGAGGGCGGCGTGATGCTCATCTTCGAAAGATCCTGTATTCGCATTCGGGTACCCCTCGCACATGCAGGGTTCGCTTATCGCCTACGTGTTTCCAGAATCTCTTTTTGTCCGCTACGCGACTATCTGCGAGGCCTTGGCGCCGACGTCAGGCTTTCAAGACTGATCGAGAGGCGGCTTTCATGCGCAACAGTTGATTGGCAGCCGCGTCAAGTTCCGTTCGCAGGGATCCGACATGGCGTCGACATTGTTCATGATCTAGAAGGCGGCAGTCGGTTCCGCAAGAACGACGAGCGCGGAAATTCATCATCCGCCCGCCATGCTCGGTCCGCCGCAAAGCGCCCAGGGCTCCCCGTAGCTAGTTTCCGTCCACAAACAGGCGTATTTAAGCGCGTTTACAAGGGTTTGTCCTTTGCGGTGAGAGTGGTTTTGGGGCGACGGACAGGATCATGAACGCTTGTGATTGGGCAGTATACAGTTGGCGGCGCTGAGGCGTACGCCACGAGGCCGGCATTGTAGCGACGGCGCAATTCTAAAAGCTGGTCGGAGTTCAGGTCGGTTTGAGGCGGATGAAGAGGACGAGGTTGTAAGCCACGACGGAGGACCAGACGTAGGTCTTGAAGTGGTCAAGGCCCCGCCAGGTGCAGCGTGCCAGGCCGTAGGCACGCTTGAGGCATGATATTCCGGCTTCGATACCGGCGCGGAAGTTGCGCAACTTGCGATAGACCCAATTGCTTCTGACCATGTCCTCGACCTTGAGGCCAGCTTTCTTGTGGAATGCCATGTCGCGAACGCCCCAGGTCTTGGCTGTGGCCAGGTTGCCGCGACTGGCAAAGCCGCCGTCGGCCGCCGCCTGCCGCGGCGCGTTTCCATAGACGGCGATGTGGCGCTCCAGCATCGGCAGCAGCCGCTCGCTGTCGGGCGGATTACCTGCCTCGATCACCAGATCGAGGATCATGCCGCTTCTGCCGGTGGTCAGGTTGAGCTTGTGGCCGTATTCGGTCTCGCGGCTACCTTTGACGATGATATCGGCATGGGGTTCGAACAGGCTTACCAGCTTCTCGCCCGCCGGCAGCTTCTCGCCCGCCAGTACTCGCCGCTCGCTCTGTTTGATGATGCGTTCGATCAGCGGTCGATAGCGGCAAACCTGGGCCTGCCAGAGTTGGACGAGCGGATTGCTCGCCGCTGCCAGTCGCTCGGTTGCCTGCTTCAGGTATGCCAAGGTCGCGCAGGCGATCGCGATCAGCTCACGGTAGAGCCGGACCCGATTGGGCTGACCGCGTGTGAACTGGATCTCGCGGGCACGCTTCTTGGCCGCGCGGCAATGATCGCGCCATGCCAGGCCGGCGCCGACCAAGGTATCTGCCTTCTTCAGCAGGCGCACCATGACCCGCACGGCATCCCACAGCAGGCTGCTGTCGCTCGGTTCGTGCATGAGTGCCGAGGTCACTGTACTGTCCAGCCGCACGACCGTGCCGTCTTCCAGCTTCGCCTGCCGAGCGCTCGACAGCAGCGCCCGATTGATCACTTCCCAGGTCTCGGGTCGGATCGCGCTGATCGTCTTTTGCAGCACTGACTTTTGCGGGCTCCATGACCACGGCAGGCGCGCAAAGGCCCGAAACGACGCGGAGTCCTCGAGATGGAACGCCAGTTCCTGGTAGCTCAGCTGCCGGTATTGCTTGAGCAATGCGCAACGCAGCACTGCCTCGGCCGGCAGCCCTTGCCGTCCGGTGGCCTTGACGCCGTGCCGACCCAGATCCCGCCCCACCAAGCCAAACAGATCGTGGTGCTCGTCCAGCCACTGCGACATCGACTTCAGTTCGTGGCCGATCTCGTGCGTGGCGAAAAGATCGAATATACTGGCTTGGACGGTGCGTTCCTGGCGCATTGTCGGCTCCGGCGGTTGCAGATTGTGCTTCGGAATCAGTGGCATGAGCCCAAAGTATACCTGAAACCGCCGGGCCTTGCTTGCGCAAAATTCAGATTCACTTAATAATATCAATAACTTGATGTTCGTGGACGGAAACTAGCTAGAGTCGCCAGGCAGAACTTAATAGCCCATTCGAATACCATTCGGCGTGATGGGGCCTGCGAACCGAATCCTGGAAGCGGCGGTTAGGTCGTCGTCTACAAGGACGGCCGGGAAATCGCTGCATTGTCCGCAGGCTTCGGTGAGACCGCGAACAATGTCATCGAGCTTACCGGCATGCTGCACGCTACCCAATGGATCATCGATTATTTCAAGAAGGACGAGCCGGCAACGATCTGGCGTGACGCCATGTACGTCGTGAACGGATGCAATGAATGGCGTAACTCCTGGGAGAGATGATTTTGGAGCGCCTGATCGAGGCGATGGAGACGGATATCGCGTAGCCCGTAAGGGTCGGGCCGAAGGCATTCGGAAGCAGCATGCCGCAATACCTCCATTCCGCCGCGGAAAACTTCGCCCGTCGGCGCGAGGACATCATCAAGACCGGTGGCGCCAGAACCCGCGAGGATGAAGCCGCCCAACGCAGGCAAACCGACAAGTCTTTAAGGTTTGTTGTCATAGACCGCAGAGTGGCAGGTCACCGCCGATCTACAATACGGTCGATTATACAAGGAAATTTGTCGAGGAGTGCCTCCTCAAAGGGCGTATATCATTGATGACATTACCATGTTCTAATTCAACAGTCGGCCGTGCCCACGACCGTAATTGAAACGAGCACTTGATGGAAACTCTGCCCCTATCCCTATTCGGATAGGGGCTTTTTGTGGGTGTGCTTGGGCATTGCTGTACGAAATACCGTTGTCATGCAGTCCGATGGTACAACGCGGCCTGTTACTCCCAGGTCTGTCGATTGTACCAATCGTCGATGTCGCGCCGCGCCCGATCTTTTTCCAAGCCGTAGCGTTGTTCTTGGATCTTGCCTTCGAGCTGATCTCGGCGTCCGTCGATTAGATCCAAGGTCGTCATCCGTGAGCTGTCCCCACTGCTCTTTCACCTTGCCCTTGATCTGCTTCCAATTTCCTTCAACTCTATTCCCATCCATGATGTTCTCATCGTAAGGGTTGTCCCTGCAGCGGTAATGTAGATCGGCTATCTTTGTTCGCCAAATAGTTGGAGGGGCCGCCGCGCGAAGCTGGGCAAAGCGAGCGCGCGGAAGCTGGGGTTAGGCCTCCGCTTTTTTTCAAGCATGCAGAAGTGGAATCAAGCCCTGAACGATAGATTCTGCCAATGCTTCCTATCGCTTCGCTATCTGGAAATTTCATAATCAAGGGCTTCTTGCCCCAATCGTCCGACTACGGATCAATGGCAAAGTATTTTACCAAGAAGGGGTTCGCTAAAAGTGGCCATGCACCAGCAAGTCTGGCGAGGTGGCGTTCGTCATGAATGCCTTGCTTATAAAGAGTGACAACGATTGGTGCCAGTCGCTGGGCTTCATTTACATCTTTCATTAGGTTCAATCTTGAGAAAATCTGCTCGAAAGCAAGCTGACAAATCTCTAGGTCACGCAGACCAAAGATTGCCTCATGGTTTCGAATATATTGGGAAAACGTCGAACCATCCTCATCATGCCGCTCCGCCGGGCTGGATACCGGTGACCCCATCTCGGGAGAATCCGAAACCATCCGCTGCTCTCCGATCGTGCATGAGTATACAACGCACGTTTACACTCCAGGCAACATTCTCGCAACCTGAGGCATCATTTCTTTGAGCATCTTCTCGGCGCCGCCACTTTACTGCTGAGCGGGCGTTTTCGCGGGCGGCGTTGTGGTGGTCGGCTGTGTCGTTGTCGTCTGGGCTGGGGCGTTGGGATTTGTCGTGCTGGTGTGGGGCCAGAAAGCCCAGGCGAGAGCTGCGACTACAATAATCCCGAGAATGACAACCCATGGCATCCAAGGTTGGCGACGTACCGGTGTCGTTCTGAGATCTGGGGCACGCTTGTTGATGTCGTTGCTCATCTGAGTACTCCTCTGGGACGTAACCTTTAGCTGCAGCAAAGGTTCCTGACCACGAGGCGTTGCGGTGAAGTTGCGCTAATATTGCGCGCAGTTCATTGGGTTGGTTGATGTCCGTGATCGGATTCATCTCGCAAGTATTTGGCATCGTATAAGAATGGAAGAAGCCGAGCCGTTCCGGGCACAATCTTGGACTCGTCGGCGTCGACCTCGAGGCGAGCTGTCCATCTAATCATGTGGTTGTTGTCGGTCGGGTCCAACGTCGGAAACTTGAGGCGACGGCTTTGATCAGTTGTGACCACATCAATGGTATAGCTATCGTCTTCAAGGTATCGATCTGAGATGATCTCCACATGGAACCGGCCACCTTCCGTCCTGGCATCGCCCTCGTAGCCACATCGCTGGATGCAACCTGGCAAATCACCCCTGACTGTGAATGAGATCAATGTGCCGTCCACCAGGTTGGTTATCCCGTTAAAAGACGGTGGATTTCCTTTGCTCATGGTTATCGCGAGCGTCAGATCGTTGTCGCTGGCCGCAAAGGCAGAAGGGACCATGATGAGCGACAGTGCGGCAACGACGACGGCGTGATGCATAGCAATCCCCCAATTACCGCAATGATTATCGGGAATGATCTAAGAGTCGAGTCAACTATGCGTGCGAGCGTGGCGCCCTGTGAACGGCTCAAATTCATCGTCGCCGTGCAGATATTCCAGCTCATGGTCAATGTGGTCGATCGCCCAACAGAGCGCCTCGATCTCGCTTCTCAGGTGCTCGGCCAAGTCCCCGGTGATACTGGCGATATCGGCCGCCGGCAGGGACGCCCTGCTGTTGATAATCTTGATCTCGTCAGCTTCAAGACCGGCAAGGTGGTGCTTCGCCCGCTCGATCTGGAACAACAGCTTGCCGCGGTGATCCAGTAGGTATTCTCTCGTCTCGTCGATCATTTGGGCGTCTCCGAGGGATGTGGCTGTAGCCTTATATGCTTCGAGACCGTGTTCGGTAATCCAAAAATATTCGATATTGTCGATACAATCTCTGGGGACGAAACCGCGGGCCTCCAGACGGCTAACGATATCGTCGCCGCACCCATAAAAGCCCACGCAAGGCGGGCCCGGAAAGGTGGAATGATGGAGGTGATTTAGGAGATGCCGGCCGTGTGACGCGCTGACATCATCTTTGATGCGACAAGGCTAAAATGCCTGATAGGATTTGAGCTTAATCGTGGAGGGGACCATGAAATCAGCGGCAAACGACAAAGAAAATCTGCCGCCCGTCGAGCAGGAGTGGGCCAGCGCCATGCTAGTCATTGCATGGCCGTTTGGGGTTTTTGCCATTGCGCTTTGCTGTAAGTTCTTCGTGTAGCGATTAAGCCCCCGCCTGACCTAACGCTCGGGCCTGGCCAAGACGGTTGTCGGGATGTTGATTTTGGGGATTCTAGCCGTCGTCCCAACAATGATGGTGCAGTCTCTCGTGCCCATAAATCACGCTCTTCGTCACTCGCTCTCAGTTTGAGCAAGCGATCGGTGCCGCTGCGAAGCGCTCCCTGGCTCACGCTTGCGGCTATGCCGGATTGACAAGAGCAGCCGCAACTTCACCAATCGGCAGGTCAATCAGGGTGATGCCGCATTCCGTGCAGAAGCGGCGTTCGTTCTTGGTCATGGTTTTGGCATCAATCACAGCGAAGTGTGGGCCGTTGGAGCGCTTCATGATCTGGCGGGCAAAGATGCGCAACATCTGATCGTCGAAGCGGCAGCCCAGAAAGAAAAAGCCGCGGTTGGTGCGCCGTGCTTTGACGGCTTCGGGGATCGGCGTCTGGATATCGATCTCTGTCAGAACTTCGACATAGTCCGCATCTGACACGAGAAAATTAGCAGCGGGCCGAACGCTTCCATGAGGCGTATACAACACCGTTTTTGCTGCCGGACCGGGCCTGAGTTCCTTTCCGGACAAATCGTAGGTTCTCGTCCATATATCGCGGTTCTCATTTGCCCGCGTAACGCCTTGTATCTCGACCACGTCTGTTCGGCCATTCGCCACGAGAGCCGCGCGCATCGTCCCGTCGTACCAGCTGTCGATGATGAGCGAGAGTGGCAGCGTTGCAAGCCAGGCATGGAGGCCGGTCAGCGGCGCGGATGAGGCGAATATCTCCGCCATCCAGGCTTGAAGCGTCCGACGATGCCTGCGCTGCTCGATAAACTGTGCGACCGACCACATGTTGCTGCGTATCTTGGAAGGTGCTGTCGCCCGTGTGTTAAGAGCTGCTGCAACGCCTTCTGGACCATCAGGTACAGGCGGTGCCGCCGAACTTTGCCGGAGAAGCCCGGGACCGAGATATGGGATTATTGCGTCTGCGGCGAGCGCTTCCTTCAGCAAATAAAGTTGCTTTTCGGCGTAATCGCCCCGGCAGACCAAAAGATGATCGGATTTAGGAAGCACGGGCATGCCGCTGTCGCTTTTTGTCGTTCGTTAGCAGCGTTTAGTCCTCCTCAGATATCTTCTTTGCCTCGACCGTAATGGGCAGGCGCGTGTCCTTTGGCAGATCGGGCAGGGCTAGCCTCCATCCATTCCTAAGCAGCACGCAGCCGCCCCATAGATTTTCATTTTCCATAGCAATGATCGGCTCTTCGAGATCCTTCTTGGAAACATATGCCGATAAGCCGGTTCCGGTTCTGCGGATCATCACTTTCACGGGGCTATTCCTTCCCTGGCGCTGGTAGTCGTTTCGGCAATGCTTGCTGCGGCTTTGTCGAGGCTCGTCAGTTCACGCGCGCGCATGCCGACGATGGTGCCGCGATCCACCCATTCGACCGCATAGATATAGAACTGCTGGAGAAAGGTGCCGATGTCGCGCACATAACCCTCATCGCCCTTTCGCACCAGGTTTTCGCCAACGTCTTTGCCGGGATAGGTGCCGTCATTCTTTATGTGGCGCGTGGCACGAACCCGCTCGCCTGGTAGAAATTGCGGTGAACAGCCGATTTCCACTTCTTGTTCGCGTCCTATGCCCACGGTGGTGCCTCACTTTCTTGAGACTGCTCGGCTTAACCGCGGAGGTCAAACCTTTGGACGAGATATTGCCTTCGGCGGCCAGCGAACAGGCGATCAGGCTGGAACGCAGGTCTTCGGTACCGGACATACCGATGCGCATTGCTGCGTCTCGAAAGCTCCCTCGCATTCTGTGCACTTCTTCGGATCGATCACGTAGTTCTCGCCCTTCAGTTCTATCGCACCTGATGGACATTCGAACTCGCAGGCTCCGCACTGGGTGCATTGGGATGCGATGATCTTGAAGGCCATTTTCAACTCCTGAGGAGGTTAAACTAAAAAAAATTCACGCCGTCCCTGTCAGCAGGTCGACTCCAAACTCGGTGGCATAAACCATGCTGATGGCGGTTTCGATGTACTCATAGGTATAAGAGTCCACTGCTCGAATGCCCGCGTCCGCCAACCGCTTTTTAGGGCAATCTCCGATCTTTGCGCAGAGCACGATGTCGATCCCCTCGAGCGCAACTATCACACCGTCGAGTGTAGCGTCGTCACCCCAACCGCCGCGGCAATATTGCTCGACCTTGCGATGCCCCACGAAGGCGATTCCTCTCGGAGAGGCTTCATAAATCTGGAACTCTTTCGCATGGCCGAAATGTTCGTTTATGCGGCCGCCGCCCTTGGTCGCCACCGCGACGTGAAGCGACCCGTCGGGGCCGGCTGCTTTGACCATTTCGATCGCCTCGCTCTTGGCTGCTGCGTGATTGCCTCTCTCCCGCGCCACTACTTCCCGGTATGCCTCGCGATTGCGCTCGTCGTACGAGACTGCATCGGGAATGTGGTCGAGCGTGAATTCTTTGCCACGATCCTCGCCGAGCAGACCGACGGCATCGGCCCGGCATTGCCGACAATGACGCATCAGCTTGGCGCCTTTTTCGAGACGACCTTGAAGCGCCTTCAATTCGATTGCCCGCGGAGCGCGCTGTCCGGTCAGGCCATAGTAAGTGCCGTGCGCTGGGTCCGAAATCAGGGGCATCACATTATGCAAGAACGCGCCGCGCTCTTTCACCCATCTGTTCACCTCGATCAGGTGCTCGTCATTGACCCCGGGTATCATGACCGAATTGACCTTGACGAGGATGCCCCGCGCCGCCAGCATTTCCAAACCCAACATCTGTCGCTTGTGCAGGATTTCGGCGGCTTCGATGCCGGTGTAGCGCCGGTGATTGTAAAAGACCCAGGGATATATCTTTGCGCCGATTTGCGGGTCGACCATGTTGATTGTGATGGTCACGTGATCGACATTCATGCGTGCAAGCTCATCGACATGATCTGGCAATGCTAGCCCGTTGGTGGAGATACACAGCTTGACGTCGGGAATTTCCGCGGCAACTTTTTCGAAGGTCGCCTTGGTTCTCCTCCAGTCGTAACAGGCATCGCCCGGACCGGCGATTCCGACGACCGAAAGCTGCGGCACTTCGTTGGCGACCGAAATAACTTTGCGCAGCGCCTGCTCTGGCGTCAGCTTTTCCGAGACGACACCGGGCCGGCTTTCGTTTGCGCAGTCATATTTCCGATTGCAGTAGTTGCACTGGATATTGCAAGCCGGTGCGACGGCGACGTGCATGCGCGCGAAATAGTGGTGTGCTTCTTCCGAGTAGCAGGGATGATCCTTTATCTTCTCCCATGTCGCTGGATCCATGTCATCCGGTTTTGCGGTTGAGCCGCAGGATGAGGATTTGCAGCTGTCGGACTTCGCATTGGTCAGCCTATTGTCGGACGTTTTGGCGCTGGCCGAGCGATCAAGCGAAATCATCGATGCGGTCATCTAGCAATTCCGTTGCTGGTGAAGATTGCAGTTCAAACTGCAAGACCTATGCCAGGGCCCGGGATTGTCTTATGTCCGGCGTTTTAGTGTTTCGCGTTGGATTGCATACACTTGCTCCCGCACGATTTCGTTCGTTCATGACAATCGGCACATGGATCTCGTCGCGAATGCGACGCGCCTCTGTCACGTAGAGTGCCGAGAGCGCATTTCCGACCTGACGAACGACATAGGCTTAGAACTTTTTCATCTCGATATTGTGCCGGCGCAGAGCATAGCCGACCTGACGGGGCGTGAGGCCGAGCATACGAGCCGCTTTGGCCTGAACCCATCCGACTTTCTCCATTGCCTCGATCAGCCGGTCCCGCTCTGTGAGGCGCGGTGATAGGGCTGGGCAAGCCGGACCATTGGGGTCGCAGGCCTTGAAGGGCGCTACCTCGGGATGCGAGACGCTGCCTGGTTGGGTAGAGAGCGGCGATACTGCCGGCGTTGTTCCACCCCGAGTGAGCTCATCGATAGGCTTACCCTCGCGGCCGCCGCCGTCGCCTTTCCAAAGACGAGCCGAAAGACATTGGTTGTTCTGGCACGCAAAATCCGAGGGAACGATCGTCTTCGAGCGCGCCAACGTCGCCGTCCTACGCACGCAATTTTCCAGCTCGCGGACGTTCCCAGGAAAATAGCATTGCGAAATCAGGTCTAGCGCCTGCGCCGTGAAGGCGTGCTCGCGATTGTTCTCCCGGTTGAAACGGTCGAGAAAGACTTTTGAAAGGCGCGAAATGTCTCCGGGCCGCTCTCTGAGTGGTGGCAAGACGATCGGCACGACATTGATGCGATAGTAAAGGTCGGCTCTGAACTCGCCATTTGCAACAGCCGCCTCGAGGTCCTTGTTGGTTGCGCATACGAGTCTGATGTCGACTTTGAGGGTCTTGGTTCCGCCAACCCGCTCCAGCTCGCCTTCCTGCAGCACGCGCAAAAGCTTGGCTTGAAAGGCAGGCGAAATTTCGCCAATTTCATCAAGGAGCAGCGTTCCGCCATTTGCCAATTCGAAACGCCCCGCGCGCTGCGATACAGCACCGGTGAAAGCGCCCTTTTCATGTCCGAAGAGTTCCGATTCCAGGACACCTTCAGGCAGTGCGGCGCAGTTCAATTTGACAAAAGACTTCTTGCGGCGAGGGGAAAGCTCATGAATGGCCTGTGCGAAAAATTCCTTGCCAGTGCCGCTTTCACCCCGCAGAAGCACTGTGGTATTCGTCATAGCCACCGCAGAGACGATTTCCAACACCCGCCTGACTGCAGGGCTTTCTCCGACGATCCAGTCGACTTTGGCTCTTGAGTTTTGGCTCGGATCATTCCGTCCCCCTTCGGCGGATTTCCGGTGCAGCTGGATGATTTGCGGACCGGACGTGCTCAGGGCTCGGTGGAACGCGATCGTCTGGCCGATAAGATCGGCGACCATGGTAAGGAAGCGAATATCCTCGTTGTGACGCAGTTCAGTGGCGCTGTCCCTGAAGCGGTCGATCCATAACGTCCCGACCAGTTTGTGCGCAGCCCTCAAAGGAACCCCGATAAATGTGATGGGGATCGTGTCGCTGCTCAAAGACGGCTGAGGGTCAGCCCGAAAAAGTTCGGATTTACTGGTCTCCCTTATCACCAGCGGCTGTCCGGTCGTCACGATCTGATCCATTGCAGCCGGTGGGATGGTGTGGCGTGCGCCGGATTGACGAGAATCGGCGACGCCGGCCGACGCGGTAATTTCCGGCTCCCCTTCGCTCGCCCATATAACGATTGCCCCATGACGCATTCGCAAAAACGTGGGGAGGATATTGGCGACCTTGACAAGCGTGATCTCCAGCGGGGCAGCGGCCGTTAGGAGCTTCGATATTTCGTAGATCCCGCTGCAGGAGATTCCGACTTCAGGCGTTTTGCTGGATACCCCGGGCAAAGGTCCAACTTCATCGACGCAATCGCGTAGAATGCGGGTCATTTTCAACACCCCTAGCTGTGTAGAATGCCCCCATTCCAACCACTGTTTGTGCTTATTTGTATAAGCGGAAACTCTAATGGTAGTTTCTGAAATTGCAAGCTGGTTCCTGTCAAAATTGATGCAGCGCCTGGCTGTGACGACATAATGTGTTTTTCAAAAGTTTAACAATAAATTGTTCACCCGAACTTGAAGAGAACACCAAAGCCGCCTCGTGGATAGTTCCACGTGATGTCCCCACTTGCCTCACACAGCACCCTGCATGTGCCGCACTCCATGCAGCCGTCGGCGGCAATCTCCACTTGGCCTTTGTCATTCAGTTCATAGCATTTTGCCGGGCAGATGCGTGTTAGCGCCAAAAGGTTTGCACTCGGATGCTCGTGCGGCCGCACCTTAATGTGCGGGCGTCCCTGATCAACCAGATAGCGATTCTGGAAAAGCTTGTCCTCAACACGCAACTTCGTCACTGCAACGGTCATCCTATTTCTCCTTCAACGCCAAGCCAATGCCAGACGCACCGCGTCGCTGACCAGCCCCCAGCGCGAACGCGCCTTTATGAAAGCGGCCGTTGTCGCCCTTTCATTTTCGATCTTCGGCGTACCATCGACACGCATGAAATTTTTCGAAGCTTCAGACATCAACTTCGGGTATGTCATGAAGAAATTGCGGGAATTGGTATGAAGTAGGGCCGGCATGTCTTTGTATTTCCTAAGATCTTTAATGACAAAGGAATCGTCCAGCATCGTCTTGTATAGTGCGAGGTTTCTTTTGGTCATTCGACCTCCGCGGCTCTTGACCTCGAAAATAGCCTCCCCGGCGATGCGACCTGACGTCATGGCGAGATTGGAACCTTCGCGGTGAACGGCATTGTTGAGCTGTGCTGCGTCGCCGACAACGACCCAGCCATCGCCGAAGAGCGCGGGAATTGCCTTGTACCCACCTTCGGGAATGAGATGAGCTGCATATTCCTTGACTTCCGAATCCGCGATCAGATGTTTGATCGACGGATGGTTCTTGAACGCTTCGAGCAACTCGTAAGGGCTTTCGCACGTTGCGGCGAAGTCGGAGACGAGGCAACCGATGCCAAGAGAGATCGACTCCTTATTGGTATAAAGGAAGGCGAGCCCGGCCATGCCGCGGGAGATGGTGCCGGCCGCCTCGATCACACAACCCTCGTTGCCATGAAGACCGAAGCGCTGATCGATCACGTCTTCTGGCAGAAAATGTATTTCCTTGACAGCGAGAGCCACGCTCTCCGAAGTCGGCGTCTGACGCAAACCGGCCCGGGCGCCGAGCAACCCATTGGCGCCTTCCGCAAGAACGACCGTGTCCGCAAGTATGACATCGCCAGTACGGTCAGTGCGCACGCCGATCACCTTGCCCCCTTCCTGGGCAAGTTCTGTCGCCGTCGTCTCGCAAAGGACTGTCGCTCCCGCCTCACGCACCTTACGCGAAAACCAACGGTCGAACTGAGCGCGAATGATTGTATAGCGCTCTGGCGTCGACTCGTTGAAATCATCCGATCGGTATTGGATCCCAACGTGGGATGTGTCATCCATCATCCAGAAGCGCTGCTCGACGAGATGCCGCTCAAGAGGCGCATCATCTCGAAAATTCGGGATGATTTTCTCCAGCATGTTCGCGTACATGATTGCGCCCTGGACGTTCTTTGAGCCCGGATACTCGCCACGCTCCAATTGCAGGACTTTCAAGCCACGGCTCGCCATGGTGTAAGCAGCCGCATTCCCGGCCATGCCCGCGCCAATCACGATGGCGTCAAACTTTTCCCCGCTCATAACCCGTGCCCCCTAATTCGCAAGCTTATCGCGACTGTGCGGCGACAGCCGTTGGGTGAAAACATCAGTGAGGGCCGGCAAGAAGCGGATCGCATCCGTCACGACGCCAACGTGGGCGAAGTCGAAAATCGGCGCGTTCGGATCGGTGTTGATCGCCACAATGAGATCAGCGCCCTCGACGCCAACCCGGTGCTGAATGGCGCCGGAAATCCCGGCCGCTATATAGAGCTTCGGCCGGATAGTCTTACCCGTTTGCCCGATCTGCCGATCAGCCGGCATCCAGCCTTTCTGGACCAGCGGCCGTGAACAGCCGTATTCGGCTCCAATTACCCGCGCGAGATTCTTCGCCAGCTTCAGGTTCTCCGATGTTCCAAGACCGAGGCCGCCGCCCACCACCACATCGGCATAGGCGAGATTGGAATTTGTCGATTGCACGTCGGAAATGAACCCGAGGACTTTGGTGACGATCTCCTCCTCGACCATCAGGACCCCATGCTGAATGACGCAGCCGATAGGCTTGTTCGTGCGCTGCGGCATCGCCATGACCCTTGGCCGCACTGTCGCCATCTGCGGTCTGCAGTTGAGCGTGTAGATTGTGCATAGTAGAGAGCCGCCGAAAGTCGGCCGCGTTGCGGCAAGCGAACCGTCCGCATCCACATCGAGTTCGGTGCAGTCCGCGGTGAGCCCCGTCAACAAGGTCGTCGCCACGGAACCGGCAAGGTCGCGACCAAGCGTCGTCGCACCGAGAAGCAGGATCTCGGGTTGGTAAGTGGCGACGAGATTTGTCAGAGCTTTGGTGAAGGGCTCGTTCCTATAGTCTTCGAGCAGGGGGTTCTCCACCAGATACGCAACGTCGGCGCCATAGGCAAACGCCTCTGCGATGGCCAGCTGCGTGGCGTCCCCCGGAGGTCCGAGCACGACACCTGCGAGTTTGACGCCAAGCTTGTCCGCCAGCTTGCGGCCTTCTCCCAGCAGTTCGAAGGAGACGGGATGGACATTTCCGCGCTCCACTTCGATGAAGACCCAAACATGGCGGTAGTCTTTGAAATGATCGGGCAGTTCTTTCTTCATTCCCGCGCGGCCGACGGCTGGGCGCGGTATTTCTTGATTTGCGGTCAACGTCATGGCTCCTTGCCGTTATGCGCTGGCGTCGAAGGCGAGTTCGTGTTCGAGCGCCGGCTGACGGGCGAAGATTTCGACAATCAACTCATCAGCAAGATCGCCGAGCGCCTTATCGGTGGTGGTGATTTGCTCTGCCTTTTCCGTCCTTACTGTCGGGGCAAAGACGCGTTTGACGACCGTCGGCGAACCACGCAGTCCACACTTGCTGAGGTCCTCGATGCCGGCGTCGCCCGCGCTCCATTTTACGATCTGACTGCGTGCGGCACGTAGCGCGTCATCAAGCGAGCCGCGGCGGATTTCGTTGGTGCCTTCCAGCATAGTGATGAGGCAGGGAAGCCTGCCATGCAGCATCTGGGTACCGCCTTCCGAACGGCGGTCGACCTTAATTTCGCGTGCATCAAGATCGAGGGAGCAAATCTTCGAAACGTAAGTGAGTTGCAGGAGGTCGAGGCGCTTAGCAATGCCCGGCCCGACTTGGGCAGTGTCGCCGTCGATGGTCTGCTTGCCCGTGAAAACGATGTCGGGGGCGCCGAAGGTCTCGCCGATTTTTGCAATCGCCTGCGACAAAGCAAAGGAAGTCGCCAGGGTATCGGATCCCGCAAAATAGCGGTCGGTCAACAATACCGCCCGATCCGCACCGTAAGTGAGCGCCTTGCGCAACGAATCCTCTGCCATGGGCGGCCCCATCGTGAGCACGGTGACCTCGCCGCCATGCACGTCACGCAACCGCAGTGCTTCTTCAAGGGCGAATAGATCGTAAGGATTTATGATGGTCGGCACACCCTGGCGCATGATCGTGTTCGTTACAGGATGGACGCGAATCTGTGCGGAGTCCGGCACCTGCTTGATACAGACTACGACGTGCATGTGGTCTCCTAGCTGCTGTTAAATGGCGGGTTTGGCGCTTCGTGTCCTCTAAAGCACTATCTGTGCCAAGGTTTTTGAATGTGGCATCCCTTTGAAATTTCAATGATTTATGCTGAGGTGCCGACACTGGACTCGCCATTGTCGGCTTCGCGACATCGTTCAAGCCGGAACCATGTCGCATTCACTCCCTGCCGAAACGCTTCAAGATAGAATCGAATGGCACGAACGTGTGACCCGGTTGGGCAGGCTTGGCCGGATTGTGATCGTTGAGCACCTTGAAGACCCGGTGCGCAAGTGGCGAGGACGTCGCAAAATCTTCGTAGGCGCGTTCAAGCATGGCGCGTGCTCTGGCAGCAATCACCTGTTCCGGGAGATCGGCGAAATCCTCTTCGGCGAGGTATTGTCCCATCCGCTTCATGATGTGAAGCCGCGAGACGTCAAGCACCTTCGGATCATAGGCGACGTCAAGCAGCGCGAAAAACTCCTCCGCGGCAGACAGATTTTTCAACCGCGCGAGGATTTCGGCCGTATCGCTGGTTCGACTGGCGTTGCAAAAACTGTTCATAACATTCTCCCCGTTTGGAACGATGCTCTGTGGTGCTCCGGTGCGATGACCCGCGGTCGCGAAAGCCCCGCAGGAAAAGTGCTCGCTCTTACGGCTACAAGTGGCTTTGCCAGTCCGAGCTCTTCTGCCTCGCAACAGCGACGAACATCGCCTGGTTCCGTCAAGCCAGATCGAGTCTTCAGAAAGTGAACCGCTTCATGAGGTGTTTCCGTCCGTCTCCGTAGGCTTCATAAAAGCCAAAGGTCTTCGCCGCTTTGCCGGCGTCGGCTTAAACGAAGAACCATCTCGTAAACTGCCGACGATTCCGGGTAAGACATCGAGCACGCGATCTATATCCTCCTCGCAATTATCACGCGACAGGGAGAAGCGAATGACCCCGTGGCTCGAGATATCGGGAATGTTCATCGCGGTCAGGACATGGCTCGGCTGCGGCGACTGAGAAGTGCAAGCCGAGCCGGAAGAACAGGCGATGCCATAGCGGTCGAGGAGAAGCAGTAAGCCATCACCGTCGACTTGGTCGAAGGCGATGTTGGAGGTGTTCGGCAACCGCTTTTGCTTATCGCCGGTGACGAACGCATCTGGGATGCGCTGCAGAAGCCCTCTTTCCAGGCGATCTCGCAGCGATCTTACTCGTCCGTTCTCTTCCTTCATGAAGCTCGACGCAAGTTCAGCGGCCTTGCCGAGCCCGACGATGCCAGCGGTATTTTCCGTGCCGGCGCGCCGGTCGCGCTCCTGATGTCCCCCCTTGATCATCGGATCGAAGCGCACGCCGCGCTTTACCCAAAGCGCACCAATCCCTTTGGGTCCGTGCAGCTTGTGGCCCGAGAGCGACAACATGTCGATCGCACTCGATTTCAGGTCCATCGGCAGCTTGCCGACCGCCTGCACTGCGTCTGTATGGAAAAAAGCGCCAACTTCCTTGGCCAACTTAGCGAGGTCAGCGACAGGAAAAATCGCGCCCGTTTCATTGTTTGCCCACATGATCGAGACGAGTGCAACATGTGGGGTGAGGGCAGCCCGGTATGTGCGCAGGTCGAGGCGACCATGCCGATCGACTGGAATCCTGTGCACCTTTATGCCACGCGTCCTCTCAAGGTGCGCGCAGAGCGTTAGCACGGCCGGATGCTCGACTGCGGACGTCACGATCTGTGTGCGATCGGGCATGATTTCGAGCGCTGACAGGATCGCTGCATTATCGCTTTCCGTGCCGCCGGAGGTAAAGACGATCTCATGCTCGAACTCTGCACCGATCAAAGCTTGCAATCGTTTGCGCGCGGTCATTATCGCGGCACTTGCCGAGGCACCAAAACTGTGACTGGACGAAGGATTGGCAAATTGATCAGTAAAGAACGGCAACATCGCTTGTACGACTTCAGGATCAACTCGCGTCGTTGCATTGTTGTCGAGATAGACAGATCTCATGGAAGCGATCCTCAGTTGGCGGAGTGACCTCGGGTAGGCTCCGTCGTTCACTGCTCGGGCAAGAACAATCGCCGCAGCGTTCGATTGGTCGAATTGGCTGCAGGAACGTTATCTGGCAATTTCAGGCTCCGGTGAACTTTGTTCAGGCGAGCTCCAAGCATCCTCGATCCGCGGCGACATGCCGCCGAAAAACCCCGTCGGTTACAAAGATATTTCTTGGACCTCGAGTACGCTGCCTTCCTTTGTGCCTGCCGACAAACTCGTCTCTGACCTAACGAGGCCTTCAATGAACAGCGCCGCAGGGACCGTAACAGTCGCTTCTTCGACAGCTGTGAAGCATGTGACCGGATCGCGCGACTTTGCGCCACACATGAGGCAAACGGCGACGGCGAGGTGGATGGCGGCCGGTCGACAACATACGTTAAGTCGCAATTGATGTTTCGAATGGCTTCATAGGCGCTCTTGCCCACAATAAATTCGATGAACTCGGACGAGCAGGCGATCGCGAAACGGGTTCGGAGCGACTGCAGTGTTGCGGCACTGATCGCTTCCGTCGGCCGATCGAATCCCATCATTAATTCAACCGCATCCCCAGATGCGACCTTGTTTTCAGATTTGGCTGTTTGCAGAATGCGGGCGCCCTTGTGATCGCAAAATGATGTCTTGAGCTTGCCGCGATACTTCCGCATGACTTTTCACACCAACCCCGGATGGTCAGGCAAAGGACTTGCCACAAGCGCACATCTCTGCCGCGTTGGGGTTGTCGAAGACAAATCCTGAGGACTCCAGCCGTGTAACGAAGTCCACCGTCATGCCGTTGACGTGTGGTTGAGAGCCTACGTCCACGAACAGTGTAATCCCGCCTGTTTCGATGATCGCATCGCCCTCGCGTGGGCCGCTCTCCGGTCCCATCAGGTATTTGAGCCCGGCGCAGCCGCCGGTCTCGACCGCGATGCGCAGGCCTTCGGCCGGCTCGTCCGCTCGGCTGAGCGCAATCTTCATGGCGGCAACGGCGTTCTCTGTGAGCGTGATCATAAATATGGTTCTCATTGGTCGTCGGGAAATTTGCAAATGACCTTGCATGTGCCGTGCCAAAGAGAAAAGCATTGAGCAGGCGTCGGATCTTCCGCTGGCAATATGCATGCGCATGCCCGACAATGCCCGACATCACTGAACGTCCAACATCAAAAAGGAGCAGTCACCCGTGATTTGGGGACGCCCGCCAAAGACATCACTGCGCCATTTTCACGCCGTTGCCGTCATCGTAGCTGGGAAAAGGTTTGTAGCAGGCGCACCGGGAAAGGCCCTGGGTACCAACAACGATTGTCTGGTTTGTCGATTAGCCGACATTTTGCGTTGGCCAATCTGTATTTGCACGCTCATCACGTTGTTGAGAAACTCCCGGAGAGTTGTGCCGACGCTGTTTATCGCCAGGCTGGCATAATTTTTGAAGCTTTCTCGTCATGGCCGCTATAGCTGCAGGCGACCTTGATCAATGAAACGAAGGAGCAAAAGCGCCGTGTCAGATCAGCATCAATTCCAGATCTTAAAGGGAAAGAGCATCAGTCCCAGGATACTAATGTCTGATCGGTGGCGACATTCACAGTCATCCAATGCCAGGCTATGGCTGCGAATGGGCTTGGAGATAGACTTTGACGACTATGTACTTACCTGTGTCTTTTCGCGAGCGCTTCAGGAGATTGAAGCTGGCCAGGCGTCGGCGACCGAGGCGACCGGGCTTTCTCGCGCCGAGCTGCGGGACATCCTGACACGAAGTTTTCATGCCAAGCTCATCGACGCCTTTTTTCCGGAAGAGGCGAGCGATCCAGAGCTCGGCACGGAGGAAGAGCTCCTGCGTGACTTGCTACTTTCGCATGCCCGTCCAAACGATCCATTCAGCGCCCGGTTTGCTAAAATCATTGCCCGCCGTGCCCTGCGCGACGACCATCTATGGCAGGACCTTGGTCTATTTGACCGAGCCGAGCTTGGTCGGTTGTTTGCCATGCATTTTCCGACGCTAGCGGCAGGCAATACCAACAATATGAGGTGGAAGAAGTACCTTTACCGCAAGCTCTGCGAGGCTGAAGGTTTCTCGCTCTGCGCCGCTCCCAGCTGTCAGGAATGCAGTGATTTTAACGCGTGCTTCGGCCCCGAAACGGATGAAGCCCGTCGTTAAGTCGCTTTCGCGAGCAGTGCAAGATCGTCAGCGCTTGGTCGGCGCCTATACAAATCCCGCACGGATCTCTCGACGACGTTGAACGGAAGAGGGGATATTCATTGCTTCCCGGTATTTTGCGACGGTGCGGCGCGCAATATCGATCCCGCTTTCCCGAAGTTGGGCGACCATATTGTCGTCGGAGAGCACACTGTCCTCCGTTTCCGCGGCGATCATTGCCCTGATGCGATGGCGGATCGCTTCGGCCGAGTGTGCCTCGCCGCCTTCCGAGGATGCAATCGCGACCGTGAAAAAATACTTCAGTTCGAACACGCCGCGAGGGGTGAGCATGTATTTGTTCGAAGTCACACGGCTCACCGTCGACTCATGCATCTCGATCGCGTCGGCGACAGTCTTAAGATTGAGAGGCCGAAGATAGGCAGTGCCGCGTTCCAGAAAGACATCCTGCTGGCGGACGATTTCAGTTGCTACCTTAAGGATCGTCTTGGCCCGCTGATCGAGGCTGCGAACCAACCAGTTCGCGTTCTGGAAGCATTCGTTGAGGAATGCCTGATCACCGGTATCATGCGCGGTCAGACGAGAGACTTCGGCAAAATAGGTTTGGTTGATGAGCACCTTGGGCAACATCTCGGGATTGAGTTCGATCTGCCACCCGCCTGCGGTCGAGGGCAGAACTCGAACGTCCGGTATGATGGCCTCCGGCCGTCCCGATTGGAACCGGTTTCCGGGCCTCGGATCGAGTGTCCGGATCTCATGCAACATGTCGAGAAGGTCGTCGTCGTCGACACCGCAGCGCCGCTTCAATGCGCGAAAGTCACGTTGTGCAACCAACTCAAGATTTGCGACCAGCGCTTCCATAGCAGGGTCGAACCGATCTTGCTGCCGTAACTGTATCTCGAGGCATTCCCTAAGAGTTCGTGCAAAGATTCCAGGTGGATCGAAATCCTGCAAGGTCGCGAGGACTCGCTCGACGTCAGCCTCGTGGACACCCAGCCTTGCCGCCAGCTCTGATAGGTGCACCTGAAGATATCCAGTGCTTTCCAGATGATTGGCAAGCGCACCGGCAATCAGCCGATCTCGTGAGCTGAATGCTGTGAGGGCGATCTGCCGGGCGACATCGTCGTGCAATGTTTCAGTAGAAGCAGCAAACTCCTCGAAGCCCGGCGGGTGCTCTGACGACGCGTTGGCGGAACTTCGAATTGATTTCCATTCTCCAAGTGGCTCGGGAGCCTCGAGCCTTGTCGGCGCATCAACCTTGCCATCGTGTGTGGCACTATCGGGCCTGTTCTCCGAGGTCGAGACGACATCGTCAGAGGCGATGCCGTCACTTGAAGCCAGTTCTAGAAACGGGTTCTTCTCCAATTCCTGCTCGATGAACTGATGCAGTTCGCCATGCGCCAGTTGCAGCAAGCGAATAGATTGGATGAGCTGAGGCGTAATAACCAGCGATTGCTTTTGGCGCTGGAGAAGGTTTGCTAAATACTGCATCCTAAGAGAGAAACCCCTATCGATCTTGGTACTTCGTCGCGCGAATTTTTCATTTTATGAGGCTTCAGTCCTCCGGTGGTTATGCTGCGGCCGTGGCCTTCAGCGTTTCCAGGACGTTTTGCGGCGATGAAATGCCGTAGGGATCGGTTTGACAGTTGTCCGAGAAGCCTTCTTCCTCAAACCACTGCTCTACCACGCCGTTATCGACCAGCGCCGCGTAGCGCCAGGAGCGCATTCCGAAACCGAGATTGTGCTTGGCAACGAGCATGCCCATCTTGCGAGTAAATTCTCCCGACCCGTCAGGGATGAGCTTGACGTTGAGAAGCCCTACGGACTTGCCCCAGGCGTTCATGACGAATGCATCGTTTACGGAGAGACAGTAAATCTCATCGATGCCCTTCTTTTGAAACTCCCCATAAAGCCTTTCGAAATCCGGTAGCTGTTGGTTGGTGCAGGTGGGGGTGAAGGCGCCTGGCAGCGAAAACAAGATGACGCGCTTGCCGCGGAAATAGTCGTCGGATGTCTTGTCTTTCCACCGATAAGGGTTCGGCCCTGGTAGGGCCTCATCGCGAACACGCGTCCGGAATGTGACGAAGGGAACCTTCTTTTTGATGTTCATCTAACTGTTCCTCATACCGACAATTGACGCGATGTTTGGCGATTGCGGCTGCATATCCGATCTCGGTCGATATATATTGATCAAGCAAGCGCCATGCCATTTGCCTTAAATGCAGAAAATCATTGTACTGCCGGAAGGAGCCTGGGTTTGAGTAGGAGCGCCTCCGACAAGGGCGCTGACCCAACCTTCTCACCTCGAATGACCTCCGCCGCGGTGACATCGGTTGGGTCGCTTGTTATCGGCAAGCGTCCGATGTTCGCAAAAGACGGAACCGTTTCGGATAGTCATGTCAGATCCTTGAACGAGCACCGCCGGCAGGCTTTGACGTGGCCGCCGTGCTCGCGTTCTTAGGCATAGCGATTTGCCGAGACAGCTCTTCTCATTGCACCGACTGATGTGCCGCTGTTGTTGCTCTCGATCATATCCAGATCGGGACGTGCGCCACCCTCCAGCTCTTCGGCAAGGCGCCCGCGTGTCCGGTCGCAATGAGATTAAAAGTTCGTGCCGTGTCATCGCTATTGAATGATTAGGTTCTCCCTCGCGGGGTCATTCGCCAACCTTTTGATGTGCGAAACGGGACAAGAATGTCGGGAGACCGACGATTGGATTACAAGGCCTGGCCGCCGGCCGGGGCAAGTCGTGCAGTGCGGCCGCCCGCGCTCATCCGGCATGCAACTTGCGTCTTTGATTGTTCGCTGCGCTTGGAACTTTCCGATTTTTGATGGAGCATGACATGGATCAAAAGGTTTTCGTTCCAAAGAGCATCGGGGCGATTGAGGATCCGACGAAATCGCTCCGCGATCTGATTTCCTCCCCAGACCTGACGCACCTGATGGGAGCGCATGATGGGCTTTCCGCGGCGGTCGCCATGCAGGCGGGCTTCAAGGCCATTTGGGCGTCTGGCCCGTGCATTTCGAAGAGCCTCGGCTATCGCGACGTCAAGGAGGCAAGCTGGACACATTTGATAGAGGTGATGGAACGAATGGCGGACGCCAGCGGCCTGCCGATCCTCGCTGACGGTGATTCCGGCTTCGGGAACATGAATGGCGCGCGGTTAATGACAGCAAGGCTCTTGCAGCATGGTGCCTCTGGTGTGTGCATCGATGATAAGAGCTTCCCGAAAATGAATTCCTCTGTCGGCAATCGTCCTCCGCTGGACGATATCGAAAAGTTTTCCGGCCGCCTAAAGGCGATTAAGGATGCCACGGGAAACGACCTCGTGCTTGTCGCTCGCACCGAAGCCTTGATCGCCGGTTACGGTCTCAAGGCGGCACTATTGCGCGCGGACGCCTACGCGAACGCCGGCGCCGATGCAATCCTGATCCACTCGGGGGAAGCGAAGACGCACGAGGTTCTCACCTTTGCGAAGCAATGGAAACGGCTTCCTATCATGATTGCGCCTTCGAATTACTATCGCACAGTCATTTCAGCGCATCATGAGGCTGGCATCTCGAATGTCGTCTGGGTCAACCATGCGATGCGTGCAGCGATTGCAGGTATGCGGGCCGCGTACAACTGGATCATCGCCGAAGCAAGCGCCGGGCCGATTGGGCAGGAGGTCGCGAAGCTCGACGACGGACCCGCTGCGTTATGGTGAACCGTCTTCGGCGAAAATCGGTATCTCTCTGCGCGCGTGATTAGCATTTGTAAGCTGAAGCGGTCAGCCTCGGTACGGTGTCTGCGGAGCCCGATCCGGACGACTTAATGAGACACTTTCCCGCCGAGCTGATGACAATGTGGCCGATCGGCAAGGATGTGGGCTTTGAATGACCGCCCCGATATCATCGAGCCTATCGAGGATGCGGAGCCGCCGTCACTGTGATCGGTGACGAGATTTTGAAAGAACGTGCCGCAGAAAGGTACCACGATCGTCCGTTTGAAGTCGGCATTATCGTTAACTAAGCAGAACATGATGGGACCCTTTCATTTGTGGTGATGTAGGTCGCTCTCACATGCTTTCCCTCGGTCCAATCACGCAGCCGGTTTGGATGGGTGCCGTTGATAACGACCCCCGCAGCACCCCGCAATGACATGAAATGAGCTGCACAAGCATCGACTGACGCATGACCAAGCTCGGCAAGATCGTGGGCATCTATTTCCTCGATCAACGCCCCCGGATCGTGAGTTGCCGCATTGCGATAGACGCCGTCTACATCGGTCAGAATTGCCAGTAGCGGAGCATTGGTTACCCACGCAATCCACGCCGCCACAGCGTTAGACGTTATGTCCAAACTCCATTCGACCGAATCCGTTGTGAAGAGCATGCGCGAGGCAAGCAGAACCGGAATTTTGCCAACCTTTGCCAGGCTCCGACATTCGCTCAACGTTGCAGACGGAACAAGTTTCGAAGAGAAGGCACGATTCGCCAGCAAATATCCTGTCTCATCTTGGACAAGAGCGCACGCGTGATGGGTCATCACCGATGGGGGAGGATATAGGTCTTCAACACGCTCAATCGCCTTGTCGTTTAAGTCTCCGCCAGGAACGACCAAAATTCGATGTCCACGCTCGACCAAGCGCTCGAGTTCGGCGACAGCCGTCCTAAAAACCGACAGATCATGCATGAGGCTTCCGTGGAACTTGACAACTATTGAAAAGCCGCATGGGGGAAGACTTTGGGTGAACATGCCTGAACCTCGCCCTGCCACTGTGAAGGCGCCATGTAGGTTTTGCGGGCTTCTCGATGTCAGATGGAGAACTGAGACCTTCTGAAAAGCCGCAGCGTACAACTGCAGATGACGTCCCGAGAAGTGGTGTAGCAGGATAGCGGTGGTCATCGGCTTTTTCCGGTAGGGTTGGGTTGTTCAAGCACAACCTGATGGAAAGACCACCGATGACCAATGACATGATGGACCTCCGCTCGCTTGTTGAGAAGAGCGCTGATGCGGATTTGCTGCGCGAGATGATTGGCTTTGCCGCCGAGAAGTTGATGGAGCTAGAGGTTGGCACGAAGACCGGTGCGGCCTACGGCGAGAAGAATGACTTTCGACTTGCTCAGCGTAACGGCTATCGCGACCGCGACTGGGAGACCCGAGCTGGCACCGTCGAACTTCGGATTCCAAAGCTGCGCACCGGCAGCTATTTCCCGAGCTTTCTGGAGCCGCGCCGCATGGCCGAGAAGGCTCTGACCGCCGTGATCCAGGAGGCTTACATCCAGGGCGTCTCGACCCGCTCGGTGGACGATCTGGTCAAGGCGATGGGCATGAGTGGCATCTCCAAGAGCCAGGTCTCGCGGCTTTGTGAGGAGATCGATGATAAGGTCAAAGCCTTCCTTGAACGTCCGATCGAAGGCGACTGGCCCTATCTTTGGATCGATGCGACCTACCTCAAAGTCCGGCGTGGCGGACGCATCGTCTCCGTCGCTGTCATCATCGCCGTCGGTGTCAACACCGATGGTCGTCGCGAGGTACTCGGTATGGAAATCGGCACCTCTGAGGCCGAGCCAATCTGGACGGAGTTCCTGCGCAAACTCACCCGGCGCGGTCTGCGCGGCGTCAAGCTCGCCGTCTCCGATGCGCATGAAGGCATCAAGGCGGCCGTCTCCAAAGTCCTTTCCGCCACTTGGCAAAGATGTCGAGTTCACTTCATGCGCAATGCCCTGGCTCATGCCGGCAAGAGTGGCCGACGCGTGGTCTCAGCCTTCATTGCAACGGCCTTTGCCCAAGACACCCCGGAAGCCGCCAGCCAACAGTGGCGCAATGTCGCCGATCAGATCAGGCCGAAAGTGCCGAAACTTGCTGGTCTCATGGACAACGCCGAGGAAGATGTCCTCGCCTACATGACCTTTCCCAAGCAGCACTGGACCAAGCTTCACAGCACGAACCCGATTGAGCGATTGAATGGAGAAATCAAGCGAAGGACCGAGGTCGTCGGCATCTTTCCAAACGACGATGCCATCGTCAGGCTCGTCGGCGCTTTGCTTCTGGAGCAAAATGATGAGTGGGCTGTTCAGCGCTCGCGGTACATGACACTGGAAACCATCGCGACAATGAGCGATGATCCGCTCATCAACTTGCCTGCTGCGGCAAGCTGACCCGTTCCCGGCCCTGTCCGGAAAGCTCGACGATCGACCGAGCTACACCACTCCCTGGGACATCATCCAACTGCATCCGTTCAACGCCATTTGGGAGAGCAAGCTCGATTACGTTGAACCTAATGTCGAGAAGTTTCGTCGCGTTTGAAAAGTCGCTCTTCCTCCATTTCTCCGCAATTCTTCACCGAACGATGTTGGAGACGTCTCGAACGTGCTACGGCTCTTTGTCCGGGATGCTCAAGCTGACGGGCCTTTCATTTAGCTGTAGGCCTACATGATCCAGTGTTCCACGCAGCGACCAACGAGAGAAATATGTCTCGGCGGCTCTCACTGCGTCGCAACAACCTCAAAAACCATGCCAACTTTGCAGAGCGAGCCCGCGAAAAGTTTTCTCAATGTTTCCTACCGACTTAGGGCTGAAGATAGCGAACACCTCAGAGGCGGCGTCGTGAAGATTCAAACGCACACACTGTCCAATTCGTCAGATAACCGACACGGGTTTTGTTAAGTCAATTTCTCGCCGTCCCACGCTAAACATTTGAAATTGACGAACGAAACCATTCCGTCCGGCGACACGGGTCGCGTTGGCGTGAGATTTGAATGGGATGGGTGCTGGAATGGCGATGCTGACCTGTAAACGATTATTCGATCCGGTCGGCAGGAGAAAAGGCGGACCGTATCAAATCGTCCAATCGGATTTTGTCAAAGAAGAGAACAATGGAAGCCAAAAGAGCGAACGGTCTGACGTGCCATATTCCCGACAACTTTAAGCCGCGGCTGAGCGAACTTACGGACGTCGAACCAAACGACGGTTTGACAGATGAGAAGCATATTGGCGGGCCGCCCCGTGCCAGGTGCAAAGTGTAGCATCTCCTCGATGATCCGCCGGCTCCGAATATCCTGGCGCCGTTGCGGCGTCGCTCAATGTACGAATGCCTCTTCCCATCTTGAAATTAGCGACAAAGCGATGCGCCACGAACAAATTACCGAATTACTTGATCGGGAGGCGATCCGTGATTGTCTTTATCGATACTGTCGCGGGATAGATCGGGCAGACGAGGCGGCGCTGCGCAGTGCGTACTGGCCGGATGCGCATGACAATCACGGCGCTTATTCGGGCTCGGCAGAGGGGTTCATAGAGTTCGCGCGCGGTGTCTTCAAGACCGAACAGCGCAACATCCATCAGATCACGAACATTCTGATCGAGTTCATCGACCCGGCGGAGGCTGCCGTCGAGAGTTACTTCACTGCGCTGCAACGCGGACCGGACGGGGCAAGGACACTACGTCAGGTTCTCTTGTGCGGCCGTTATTGCGATCTGTTTCAGAAAAGGGAAGGTGAGTGGCGCATCGCCGAGCGGACTGTCGTCTACGATTGGTTCGAGGAACAGCCCGCGCCAGTGACCTCCGAGACGGAGCGTTTCGGTCTCCGGCAGCCGATCGGGGCATCATATCCAATCGATCCGGTCTATGCGCTCTTGAACCGTCGTTTTCTTCAGAAACGTGAAGGCCACATGGCGAAAACGCCTCGGTGATGAGCGGTTTCAGATCTTCGTCGGCGGCGAAATGGAAACGTGACCTTTCTGTCTACCGCCATGTCGGGATGGTTGTCCGGAAAAAAGGTCCGGGAAACGGTCAGGAGAATTCCTCATGAGAAAGCAACGCGTCGTCATCATTACAGGCGCTGCAGGCGGGATCGGCCGCGCACTCGTCGACGCTCATCTCAATGTCGGGGACATTGTTGTTGCCGCGGACCTCCCGGACAGCGGTGTGCTTGAACTGGCTCGCGGTTTCGGCGCTGCGGATCTCGGACTTGAATTCGATGTCTCACGGGAAGAGGACATCCTTGTCCTTTATGAGCGGATCGACGCGCAGTTCGACCACATCGACGTTCTTGTCAATAACGCGGCGATGGGGCCCAGCATGGCCGCGACCACGCAGACCCCCATCGACGACTTCCGACGCGTATTGGCGGTAAATCTGATCGGGCCCTTCCTCATGGCTCGCGAAGCCGCACGGCGGATGCAGCCAGGTGCTGCGATTATCAACGTCGCCTCGATGGCCGGGATAATTGGCAATCCAAAACGCAACGCCTACGCTGCTTCGAAAGCGGGCCTTATCTCGATTACGAAGTCGCTCGCCTGCGAGTTGGCTTCACTTGGCATCCGCGTGATGGCAGTGGCGCCGGGCTATGTGCGAACGCCGATGGTCGCGCAATTGGAACACGCTGGCCAGACGAACTTAGAGGCGGTGCGCAGCCGTGTGCCGATGGGGCGCATGGCGCGTCCGGACGAAATTGCACGAGCCGTGCGGTTTCTCGCCAGCCCGGATGCGCACTGTATCAACGGCACGGTGCTGACAATTGATGGCGGGTGGATGTCCTTCAACCAGCCTGGCGACGCGCACCCGCGAGTAAGCGAAATACCACAAGCCGAACTTTCCCGTCCGCCACAATCAACCAATAAGCGGATTGTCCTCGTCACGGGCGGCGCGACCAGCATAGGCGCGGCCGTTGCTCGCCGCTTTGCAGCAAATGGCGATACCGTCGTACTTGCCGACATAAACGGCGCCGCGGCGGCGAAGTTCGCAAAATCCCTCGGCGGCGAGCACATTGGAAAATCCGTGGACATTGCAAGCGAAATGCAGGTGGTAGCACTGTTCGACGATTTGCGGGAGCGGTTCGGGGGGCTTGATGTCCTCGTCAACAGTGCCGCTTGGCCCGACAGTTGCAAGTCGGGAGTTGAGCAAACGCCTGCCGAGATCGCGCGCGTCATTGATGTCAACCTCACCGGTGCCTTCACCTGCGCGCGTGAGGCTATCAAAATGATGCGGCCCGACGGGGTAATCCTGAATATCGGATCCATCAACCGCTCCCTGACGATTGCCCAGCGCCATGCATATGGCGCATCAAAGGCGGGCTTGGAAATGCTGACCCGCTGCATGGCGGCCGAACTCGGGCCGGTTGGCATTCGGACTGCGACGATTGCTCTTGGCTTCATTCACACACCTGATAGCGCACAGAACGCGATCAGCCGCCGCAACCCAGCCCTTGGCGGGGGGCAGTTCGAAGGCATGGCAAACGCCGCGTTCTTCCTAGCTTCGCCAGATGCTTCATACATCAACGGATCGACCCTCTACGTCGGCGCCGGCTGACTTCGGACAATGTTGTATTCTACCCACGATCGGAAGCATTCACGGGAAATCGAAAACGACACTGTGTGCCAAACGGCATCCGGAGCGTCATCGAATTTGACAGTTTTAAGGAGCACTTGCGGCCGGGGAACGGCAAGCGATTTTGTTTCAAAGCCCCGAATATCAAAAAAGCCGATTGGATCAGTAGCCACGGATACATGCCCGCTGACCATTCGCGAATGGACCCAACGTGAATGAGGAAACGTTATGGAATTTGCGACCTTCATCCTTGCCTCCCAGCGGGGCTATCATCAATCGGCCGACAGAATCATCCGCAACTCAATCGAACAGGCAGTCCTTTCGGAGCAAGCTGGCTTCAACACCGCATGGTTTGCCGAACACCACTTCAACAACTATAGCCTCGTTCCATCGCCGTTGATGATGGTGGCCCATTGCGCCGGCCGGACGAACTCCATCCGCCTCGGCACTGGTGTTTGCGTATTGCCGCTTTATCAACCGCAGCGCCTGCTTTCCGAGATAGGTTTCGCCGATATCGTTTCGAGCGGCCGCCTGGAGCTTGGCGTCGGCTCTGGATATCAGCAGTTTGAGTTTGACCGCTTTGGTGTCGATATCGATGAGGCGCCCGCTGTCTTTTCGGAATATCTGGACGTCCTTCTCAAGGGCCTCACGCAAAAGATTTTTGAGCACAATGGCCAATATTTAAAGGTACCACCGACGGCGATTTCGGTGCGGACTATCCAGAAGCCGGCCCCCCCAATCTGGATCGCTACGGCGTCCGGATACAACATGGGCCGGGCCTATCGGGAAGGACACAATCTTTTCGTCACGGCATTCCACGATGGCTTGGGCGCTTTAAGCAAGCTTCGCGAGAGCGTCGAGAACGCGGCACTCGCAAAAGGTAAGGATGCCGCGGATGCCAAGATTTCGCTGTTGCGTTGTTGTTATGCCAGCGATAACGAAACGGAGATCAACAGCTATCTCGACAACGCCCGTTTCCAGCGCCGGCTATCGGAAGCGCTTCATCAGCGCCGCCAACAAACCGAGGACGGCTATCTTCTGCAGGAAACCCCGACCAAGCAGGACCTGTCGTTTCAGACGATGCGCGACAATCTACCAATCGGCAGTGTGAATCGGGTGATCGATCGCCTGCTCGAAGAGATCAGTGTGCTGAAGCCGTCCCAGATCGCAATTCACTGCCAATTGGGCGATTTCGATCATCAGGCGATGCTGCGGCAAATCGAACTCTGGGGAGACAAGATCATCCCGGCTGTCAACAAGTCGCTCGGTCATGCGCAGCCATGACCGGATAACCCCTTCCGAGATCACAGAGCAATTTTTGATGATGAACCGTCTGGATATCACTGAAGTCGGTCTCGGTTCACGGCGAACGGCCCTCGCTGACGATCCGGATCTCTGGCCAGAAGAGACGGCGATTTAGAGCCTGACCGAAAAAGAGTTGAGTGAAATCAGTCATTTGTGATTCTGTTTGTTTGCTTAGGACGAACGGAGACCACAATGGGTTGGACTGATTTCACCCGTCGGCAATATGCCCGACGCGCGAGTCGTTATGCAAGTGATCTGACGGACCGGGAGTGGGGGTTGATCTCGCCTTGCCTACCTGGGCCAAGGCGTTTGGGCAGGCCACGGAGAACCGATCTTCGCGAGGTCGTGAATGCGCTGCTTTATATTGCTTCGACGGGTTGTCAGTGGCGAATGCTGCCAAAGGACTTTCCACCGTTTACGACAGTTCAAGCCTATTTCTACGAATGGCGGGCAATGGGTTTATGGGGCCGGATCAACCATCGTCTTGTGATGGAGACGCGCGAGCTGGAAGGTCGGCAAGCCTCGCCGTCCGCTGGCGTGATCGACAGTCAGAGCGTGAAAACCACAGAAAGCGGCGGGATTTCGGGCTATGACGCCGGCAAGAAGCTCAAGGGGCGAAAGCGCCACATCATTGTCGACACGCTGGGGCTGATGGTCGGCCTGATAGTGCATGGCGCGGACATTCAGGACCGTGATGGGGCATTCGGTCTCCTGAAATCGATCCGCCACCGCTGGCCCTGGCTCCGACATGTTTTCGCCGATGGCGGCTATGCGGGCGACAAGCTGAAGGGGAGATTGGCGAAGTTCGGCCAGTGGACAATTGAAATCGTCAAGCGTTCCGACAAGGCCAAGGGCTTCACTGTCCTGCCGCGCCGCTGGGTGGTGGAACGGACCTTCGCCTGGCTCGGTCGTTGCCGTAGACTGGCCAAGGATTGGGAGAAAACGATCGCCTCCGCCGAGGCATGGATCACAATCGCCCACATCCGCATCCTTACACGGCGGCTCGCAAGATAAAGATATTGCTGAGGTCTTTTTGAGTCAGCCTCTTAGCTCGACTTTGTGCATTATGCGGCGAAGCAAAGCGCCTGCGCCATACGGACAAGTCGCCCTGGCGGTATTTTATGCATTTCCAGGTTTGACGGTGAGTGTCGATAAAGATCGTCGCTCCACAAAACGAGACGCACAGCGCCAATCGCATCTGTGAATGTCAGATCGGTTTTCCTGTACCATGCGGCGGCGTAAGGGCGCGTGCTTTGGCTGAGAACATCTCCCGCCCACAGCGTCACGAGACTATAGAGGGCCAGGAGCGAAGGTGTTGTGCGGATGATGGCGTTGCCATTCCACTGGCGCTGGGTCTCCACACCGAGATGGGCGCGTGTTTCGGCGAACGTCACTTCGATCTGCCAGCGCCGAACGAAATAGGCGATGATCTGGGTCGGCTCGAGCTCGGTATTGGTGCTCATAAACGCCTGCGGTTCGCGGCGGCCGGTCGGGTCTCGAACCAGGACCCAGCGAATTGGCCTTGGTGGGGTTCCCCGCCGATACCACAAGCCAGTGCCTGTCGTGATATCAAGGTGTTTATCGGTTTGTCTGCCATACCAGGTTGACGCGATGACGCGTTGCCAGACGGTCTTGGGATTGTTGAGGACCGCCTTGAGCTTGGGCAAGGGCATGCCTTTTTGTGCGGGCCGCCCGAGCGTATGTTCGTGTCGCGGATCTGGCGGGGTGAACAGACTGGCGTCGAGACGCAGGCGTGTGATGAGGGTGGCTCTGCCTGGTAGCGCTGCAGCCAATGTGTGGACAGCAAAACTGCTGTCGCCAACAAAGATGAGATCGCGTCCAGGCAGCCAGCGGCAAAGCTGCATCACGCCCTGTCTTGCCCAATCCGTCAGCAGTTTGTGCCTTCGTCCCCTCTTTTTGTCGTAGCGCTCTGAGGGGCATAAAAGCGTTAAGACTGGTAGGGCCTTGATGCATTTGGCCCATGGGACCGGGGCAAGAACCATGAAGCTCAACCAGCGCAAGCCGCTGGCTTTGACGAAGTGACCGTGACTGGAGCGCACTGGATCGCGATAAATGCCACGCGCGGCAATCTTTGGTCCCCATCGGCGTTCGATGGTGTCATCCATACCGATCACAATGGGACCATCGGGTACGAGGCTGGCGACAACGACCGATAACAGCCGCGAAGCCAACGTACGCGGGTTCCAACGCGCGCGATTGAGGAGCTGATGGTAGAGGGAAAAATTGCCAGCCTCGGCGCGGCCGGTGATCCGCAAACAGGACGTCACTGTTCGTTTGCCTGGAGACAGGATCGCACCCATCACCAGGACCAGGAGATGCTCCCAGCTGGGTGCCGTGAACCAGGGACGAAACGACGACAGCCACTGGCGAAGGATTTGCGGAACAGGATCACCCGACCCGACGCAGTTCTCATTATGATCGGTCATCCACCGGTTCGAATCCGGTCACGCGAAACAGGCAAGTCAGAGAGACTGCGGCGAATTGATTCACCCCGCTCAAATTGCCTCAAAATGAGAGTGCCGCGCGCGCCACGCTGCCAGTACGCGGAAGATCAGCGCCGCCGCTACAAACCCGAAACTCCAAAGAGATTTTGTACAAAGTCAAGCTGAGAGATCGCCGATGCAGCCGTGAATGAACTGCGCGTGTCTGAGCAGGCGTCGTTGCATTGAGGTCTCACCATATTGCGAAAATTCGGCAGACCGGCCAATTCGTCTTCTTTGATAACGATGTTCGATTAATGTCGCTCGGGAGACGTGACGGCCAGTGCATCATTCGGTACGGTGTCCGGCATCTTGATCGTCAGGCACAGGTTTATGGAGATCCATGCCATGCAAAGTTACTCGCTAGTTGAAGATGAAGATCATACCTACGCCGTCGTCGACGCTCGTTCCTTCGAAACAGTTGTGCGATCCGGTATCATACTTGAGCATCTGTCTCCGCAAGTAGCTGAAGGAATCATCCCGGTGCTTGAGGCGCTGGATCGCCACAGGGAAATGCCCAAGTGATCCACAGGGCAGGGCCGATCGGGCTTTGTTTTCCACCGCAATTGGCGAGACAATGGCGAGTCGTGGATATCCATCGCCAGATCTCGGTATATTCGAGGCCCATGGTGTTTGTCCTAGGGATGAGCACGGACAAGCATTATAGCAGGGCCGGCCAAGAGCGTCAGACCAATCAAGAGCGAAACAACGAACTTCAATATCTTGATACGCCGTGTTCTGGCGCCGTTCCAATCATATGCCACGTAGAACCTCGCGCGCGAAACAAAAAGGTCTGGGCTACAGATAATGGTTGCAAGCGGGACCGGCCAAGAGAAATCGACTTGGCCTTTCGTTGTAAGGCCAAGCGAAAAGACAAGGCAACGCCCGAATTTAAAGGCCGGAAAACAACCGAGCCAGCTTCAGGCTTGCCGTAATCCCCATTCCCTTTCGAATTCGTCCGTAAAATCGTTCGGCGGCTCCTTCATCGTTCGGGCGGGGGACTTTGGATCAGCGCTGATAGTCACTGGCGAGAGCTCTTTTGCCGACCTTTTGCCGTCTTCAATCTCAAGAGTATAGGAAATGGGTACGCCTGGAGTCAGATGAGGCAGCTTCGCCTTTATAGCTTCACTGAGATGCACGAAAATATCCGGGCCACCATCGTCAGTTTTATAAAGCCGTACTTCTTGTTCGCGTCAAACCATTTGACTTTCCTTGCCATAACCTTCCCCATGTTGGCTTTATTGGTTGGAGTGCGAGCGCTATCGCAGCTAACCTCTTGAAGCAATTCTTCGGGCATCGAGGTTGCTCGCGGCGTTCAGGCGATACTGTATGTCTTTTCCCGCCTTGAAAAAGGGAACCCACTTCTCCTCGACGAATATCGATGTGTTCGTCTTTGGGTTTCTGCCTGATTTCGACAAGCGATGGCGGACACTGAACGCGCCGAACCCTCTTAGCTCAACCCTGTCGCCACGCATCAGCGCTTCAGCCATTTCCTCGAGGATCGCATCAACGATCCTTTCCGCATCCTTCAAATGCAGAAAGGGTCTGCGATGAGCGACAATTTCGATAAGTTCGGATTTGATCATGTTCCAATCTCATGTACGGAAAACTTGACGTTCGTTAAAACAGGCAACCTAGCCGGTACCGGGCGGAACTGCGAAGCGGCACGGCACTTTGTCGAAAGTCCCTCTTGCGTGAGAATTTTGCAAGAGACGAAGCACCGTCATGGGCAGATATGCTTACTTGCTGCGAGCCTTGCAGGCGGATTTTCCCTACTGTGGCTATCGAGCGAGTGTGGGCAGACATCAGCCTGCACGTAGGCCCAGCCGTCCTCGCCAGAGCTTCTAGATGACCCACGATATGCACGCAGTCAGAAATGATGTGAACATATTAGCCTGACTGTCGTGACGAGTGCGCGGCGGAAGAAGCGCCATCGGTCATCGCGCTGAACATGTGGGCTGCGAGTGCCGTTGTACTGGAGTTTATCGCCCGTGCTTTTCCATTCCGTCATGATGGGACGGCAGCCATAGCAAGGAGTGTTTTCATGCTCGTGCGGCGAGGACCGCTGATCATGTCCCAGGACGTGGTGTAGCTTAGACGACCACGGCTCATCCCAGAGGGTCGGATGAGTATCAGCTTGCTGCTGGCAGGCTGATGAGCGGATCATCGCTCATTGTGGCGATTGTCTCAAGTGTCATGTAGCGGGATCGCTGGACGGCCCATTCATCGTTCTGTTCGAGCAGCAGCGCACCGACCAGGCGCACGATGGCGTCGTCGTTGGGGAAAATGCCGACGACCTCTGTGCGCCGCTTGATCTCACCGTTCAATCGCTCAATGGGGTTGGTCGAGTGAAGTTTGGCCCA
>NZ_FMAF01000028.1:0-37787 GCF_900094565.1 Martinezella lusitana | reverse complement strand
GGTCGAGCAGGGTGGAAAATCCTTCGGCAGCATCCGCCATTGGCAACCAGTTGTGGCGATGTAAAGCAGGGCATTCACCACCTCTCGCAAATCCGTGGTCCGCGGGCGGCCCAAGCGGCGCGGCATTGGCAGGAAAGGCTGAACCAGACCCCATTCCCGATCCGTCATATCGCTTGCGTAGCGTGCCGTTCGCCGGGCATATTGCCGACGGGTGATTTTGGTCCAGGCCATCGTGTTCTCCATCGAATCTCGCAAATCCGAAGGAATCATAACCTGCTGAAATCACCCACCTCTTTTTGAGGCAGCCTCTAAGCATTTGCGGCTACGTCTCTATCCGAAGGAAAGGCGGATCAGGAGCTGCAGCTGGAGGCAACATGCTTCTCGACGCTGGGAGGTTGCTCGCAGCGGCGCTTGCATCAAAATATGTCATTTGCCCGCGAGCCAGGCTCGCATTAAGCCCGCGCTATAGTCCCGCAGCTTCCTCGAACACCCAGTCCCGCCGGTCGGTCTTCTCGCCAATGCCGGCGAGGGTGCCGACAGCACGAGCGGAGCCGGCGATCGCCGCCAAATTCGACGATAACCTAATCCTCCAATGAAAATCGCGAGATAGTGCCCGCATCAGACTCAAGGGAGAGCCTGTACTTCCGATCGCGTTGGAATGACGGCCTGAACATCGCCTGCAGCAAATCGTGCCGAGACGATGATTAGGACATTGCAATGTCGATGCGGCGGTGAGTCGAGGAGCCCGCGAGAGCCATGGCCGGCAGTCTATTGCGCTGCCACGAGCGACGCCGCCGCGGGCACGAACCGACGACACCTGCCCTGGTCGATTTTCACCGCTGTGATGCGAAGCTTGCCGCAACCATCCGACATTTGGATGAGTCCTATTAAATCAATCGATTATCCCGATGGGCCGATCAAGCGTAAATAGGCGGTGAAGTGCTCCACCGACGGTGGGGTCGGCGATGCTAATCAGTGGTGGTTCACATGACGATAAGCCTCCTCGGCAGGGATGTCGACGATGTCCCCATTGATCCCACTGGCGACGGCCGGCTCATCAGTGGCGAAGGTATTGGGCAGATCAGAATACCCAATCCGCCGACGGACGGTATCGATCTCGCTCGCATGGTCGTGTTTGAGGTCTCGATCCAGTCCGTAGCTCTCGGCTTGTAATTTCATGCTCCAGGAGGCCCTCATGAAGATTTCCGTGGTGATCGTCCAAGCGAGCTGCACGTTTCTGCCGGTCTCGACGCGGTCGGTCGCGATTGCGATCCCGTCAGCTGCCTTCGGAGTTTTGCCGAGACTACCACTTTAGGGGATGGGCCGGGTGAGAGCCGCATTCGAAAACGGCGGGGGCAAGCTGGCGGCATTGGCCGCCAAATCACATCGTGAGAGGCGGCTGGTCCAAAGGCGCCGCTCTAATTTCAAAGGCTTGAGCAAATTGCGGTTTTAGAGGGTTAGCGTTGCGTGGCGATCTGCGGACAGGATGATCGTTGCTGCCGTCGTCGAAGCGGAACGAAGATACATGGGCTTCAGCTAGGACTGCCGATCACATGCTAGCGGGTTCGACTAACTGATACGGAGAAAAGATATGTCTGATGCAAAACTGCAAAGTGTGCTTTCGGCTCTTTCGCAGACGGTGAGACAGCTCGACGCTATTCCGGCTAAACAGCCGGGTCCTGAAGCCAATTGCGTTAAGCTGGACACGAATGAGAATCCATTTCCGTTGCCAATGCTGGTGATGCGAAGCGCGATTGCCGCCCTCAAACGGCATTACCTTTATCCGGAGGATGATAATCGCTGCTTGCGGGAAGCGGCCGCCAATGCGTATGGCCTCTCCCGCGATCAGGTGATCGCCGGCAATGGATCGTCTGAACTGCTGGGGCTAATCTACAGGGCTTTCCTTGCTCCGGGTGATAGCGTGGCGATGATGTCGCCAGGTTTTTCGTTCAACCGCAAACTAGCCTTGTTGCAGGGTGCTCAATTTCTCGAAATCGAATGGAGCAAAGCTTATTCGTTGCCGATAGAGCAATTGCTTCTCGGTCCCGCAAAAGAGGCAAAGTTCATCCTGCTGGCCAATCCGAATAACCCGAGCGGAACCTTTGTTCCAATAGCCGAGATCGACAGGCTCGCTGCGCAATCCGACCGTTTGATAGTGTTGGATGAGGCGTATGTCGATTTTGCGCCCGACGATGCTCTACGACTTATCAATCGCCATTCGAACCTGCTGGTCTTAAGAACATTTTCTAAAAGCTACGCCGCCGCCGGTATTCGCATTGGTTTCGGCTTCGGTCATCCTGAACTTATCGGAAGGCTGCGTAACAGCCAAAATCTCTTCAATATGAATCTTATTGCCCACGCGGTCGGCACCAGCATCCTCTCGCACCGCGCCGCCTACGCCGAGAACCACAAACATATCAAAGATGAAAGACACCGAACCACGGCCGCACTCTCTAAACTCGGATTTTCGGTGACCCCGTCTCATGCAAATTTCTTGCTTGCTCGCGCACCACCTGGGCAAAACGGCACGTGGTGGCAAGCATCGTTGAGAAGACGAAAGATACTTGTTGCCGTCTTTCCCGATGACGGCCTGGAAAATCATATTCGCGTAAGCGTCGGTTCAAAAACCCAAATGGATGCATTCCTATCAGCCGCCGCTGACATTTCTAAAAGCCTGAAGATGCAGCCGGTCACGCACGGCTAATCTTTGTTTTTGCCGACACCACAGAAACAGCCAAGTCGATTTGGCCGGGATACCCAGATCTCCGCACCAAATGAGGTCGACACAACCGGTGTCGGCGATTGCACTGACCCTGGTGCCTTTTGATGCCTCGTCGTGGAGAACCACGGCCGGAGCATAGACCGCCTCTTCATCGCTTGAATCGACATCTTTCATCTAACATTGGAGACAATCGAATGGGAAATGCCATTCCTTCTAATCTGACCTTCGGCATCTTCGATCATCTGGACGACAACGGCTGCGACATAGCCCAGCAGTACTCAGATCGCCTGAGGTTAGCCGAGGCGTGCGACGGCCTTGGTTTTTACGCTTATCACCTTGCTGAGCACCACTGTACTCCACATGGGAGAGGGCCATCGCCAAATCTGTTTTTATCGAGCGTCGCGCAGCGTACGCGTTGGATTCGTATCGGGCCACTTGTCATGCTGCTGCCCCTTTATCACCCGCTGCGTGCTTTTGAAGAAATCTGTATGCTGGACCAATTGAGCGGCGGCAGAGTTGAGGTCGGGATTGGACGCGGTTCTCTCCCGATCGAATTAAGTTATTTCGGGATGTGTGCGGACGCGGCACCAGGCTGCTATGCGGAAGCCAGTGAAATTCTTCTTAATGCGATGAGAGGCGGCACGTTGTCCCATAAGGGCCAGCATTTTGAGCTGAGCAACATACCTTTGACACTAAAACCTCATCAAAGCCCGCATCCACCGATGTGGATTGCCACAGGTAGACCCGAATCGGCCCGCTGGGCCGCTGCGAACGGCGCAAACATCGCGTGCCTGGGACCGTCCTCTTCTGTCCGCAAAATTACTGACGCCTTCCGCGCCCATCGAAAAGAGAACACGGGCGAAGATGATCAATCCTCGTTTCGTGGCTTGCTTCGCATGATCGTGATTGGGCGTTCTGACCGCGAAGCCTGGGTGCTCGCAGCGCCGGCTTACGAACACTGGCTCGCCAGCTTTGAATTCCTTTACGAGCTAAATGACCTGCAGACTCCACCAAACCTGCCGCTGACTTTCGACGAGGCGGTTGAGAACGAGTTATGCATCGCAGGGTCGGCGGCGTCGGTGAGACAAACATTACTTAGCCAGGTAGAAGAGGCAGGCGCCAACTATCTTCTGTGTCAACTTGCATTTGGGACCCTGCCGCTGGATGCTTCCCTTTACACAGCAGCCACTATTCAATCCGAATTTATGGCTCGTCTTAACTGATGCGCCATAATTTGGAGCCCCAACAACTTTTCCTGCGCCGTGCTGGCCGTCCAGTTGGATGCTAAACGTCAAGCTCCTCGCCGTCGCATCCGGTTCATATGCTCCTGATGATGGCAAAGTTCTCGGCAGCGCCCCGTTCATGGTATCATGATCGCCTCGCTATCGTCCTATGGCAAGCATTGAAGGCCACATTGTCGCCGAATCCTCGTCGACCGAAGCCGGCTATATCACCGCTTTTGGCTTTACGCTGGGAAAGAAGCCTTGTCCCCCGCACTATATGAGAGGAATTAAAATGATCGATCGTTACATCTCTGCCGCATCGTTGACCGCTGCAGTTTTGGGCTTGATGTTTCTCAGCAATCCTGCAGCGGCGCAAGAGACGCAACCCGCCCAAGGGCAACCAGATGGCAATGGTGCGGCTGCGGCCATCAGTGACCAGAAGATCGAAGCTTTTGCCGTCGCCTATCTCCAGGTGGACAAGATTAGGCAGGAGTACGCGGCCAAGATCAAGGCGGCGCCGGATGAGACAGCGAAGCAAGAGCTACGGAGCGAGGCAAGAAAACAGATGATACAGGCCGTTCAGACCTCTCCCAATATTTCAGTGGACGAATACAACGAAATTCTGGCCGCTGCACAGAAGGATCCTGTTCTCGTGAAGAAACTTGACGACAAACTGCAGAAATCCGCGCCCGCAAAGCAGTGAGCAACCCCACGATCACCGATCAATTTGATCACCCGCCATCGCCGCGCCGAGTCCTACAATCTTGGCACGGCGTTGACCGGGGGTTCTTCATGACCATGTCCGCGACATTGATCCAACTGGGCAGTGAGCACGTCGACAAGATACCCTGCGGCAATTGTCCGGCAGCCCAGCAGTCACATACGAGCGATGGACGCAATCATCTACTCTTCGGCGGGGCGCGTGCATTATCCGGATCTGCCGATGGCTCAAAGTGCCACTTTCCAACAAGATCACCCAAGTGGCCCTCACGGCGTAGTCGCATCTCCGACATCGTTGAGCGGCAGACAGACCGGCAAAACGTGAGGTCATGGATGAGCGATGTTCGCGATCGGCTACCCTAAACTAGCGTCCCCGGTGTTAAGCTAATCCCACTATCGTCAAAGCGGTCGGCGAGCGGGCGCGGGAACGTATAAGCTTGCCGGCAGCATTAACGCGCGGCGTATAGCGCGGCGCCCGAAACGGCGCTATGGCAGCCATATAATAGTCATGGCCCGATGAAGTTTTCGGATCACATGTGCGCAGGACAACATTCGTGCTGGTTTGAGTTGCTGAGCGGCGCGGTCGTGGCAATCGGCGAAACCATGCGGGACGCCTCCTCAAACAGCATTTCGCGCATCCAGACGCTTCCCGGATCACTATTGTGAAGTTCATGCCATTGAACGGCTTCGGTGAACGGAAGGTGTCGTGGCAGCGGAAGCTCGACGATGCGCAGCGGCATTGTTCTTGCGAAGTGCTGCGCCAGCCGTAAGGGCATGGTTCCTATGCGCTCATTGCCCGAAACCATGGACGGAATCATACTGAAGCCATGTACGACGACGTCGATCCGTCTCTCGCGACCGTGCTCGAGGAGGCACGAATCCTCGAGTCCCGGCCTCCGCGTATAGAATTTGGCCACAACGTGCCCCATCGACATGTATCTCTCGAACGTAAACGGCTCTTCCAGTTGCTTGTTCGAGGTGCAGCCTACGCACACGTGGACATCATCGAACAGTCTCGCTTGGGGATGGGCGTTTGATAAGAATATTTCCGGCAGAATGAAAAAATCAACGTCGCCGCGCCGAAGAAGGTCTTCATTATCATCGCCGGGGGGAAGAAATTCGAAGCTGACGCCGGGAGCTTCTCGCGCGACACGCTCCGCAATCCTTTCGAAAAACACGAGTGTAACGTAATCGGAAAGCACAATTTTGAAGCGGCGATCCGACCTAGCCGGGTCAAACGGCTCCCTCGAAATAATGGAGAGCTGAATCTGCAGCAGAGCCTCGCGCACCGCCGGCGCGATACCTTCAGCCCGCCGGGTGGGGATAAATTCGCGGCCGGCCATCGTAAACAGCTCATCTTGGAAATAGGTGCGCAACCGTGCGACCGCCGCGCTCATGGCTGGCTGGCTCAGGTTGATACTGCGCGCCGCCGCCGTCAGATTGCGTTCGCTCATCAGGGCGTCGAGCGCGACTAGGAGATTTAGGTCAAGCCCATTGAACCGCATAACTTATCTATCCACAGCGTGTATGTACGCCCTACAAACCTATCAGTACTCCTCATTAGTAATACAAATTGACGTTTTCACAGCGCAAAGACGCTCTGTGAAAACTTTCTTCGCAAATCGCATAGTGGGCGGAAAATTGAATATCGCGCAGTCCGACAGCGGGCCCATTTGGTGGGAAAGAAAGAGCGATCCGCACAGCATCCTGGTGAACTTCAGCGAGTGAACGGCAGGCCTTTTGTCATCGCTATATCGGTAGTCGATCTGTTCGGAGGGCAATCCCCTTCGGCGCCCGGAAAGACCTTTCCATGCGTAACAATGGTTTCACGTCCTCTGCGAATTTCTATTGGCGTGATATTTGCCAGAGATCAATTCGGTTCATCCCAGCGGTCGAGCGCCTTCTGACCCGGATCCCGATTGAGCGGGAGTTTATGATGCGGCGAAGAGGCTCAATACTAATTTGAAGGAACGTTTCAAAACACGCAGACGGCACTTGCCGTGCTCTGGATTGTTGCCGCGCGGCTATTCACTGAACATGGCACTGTGAAACTATTTGGCTTCCCCTCAGGCGGCGAGGCACCGGCAGGACAGTTGGTTTTCGCCAATGCTGCCCGCAGGCGGCGGCGATGGCTTAATCCTGTTTTGCTTCGTCGTCCTGTATCTGGTCTTGGCCGGGCCGGGGAGCTTTGATGCTAAGATGAAACGGATCTGAGCCGACCCTCGTGCTCAACTTGCCGGATAGGATCATCACCAAACGGTGGGCCGCAGCCTTGCAGATCTTCTCGCTAAGCAGCCTCCTGATCAAGGCCGCCACCAAGTTTAGATCAGACCCAACTCTTTGAACTTCAAGCTGCGGAACTGATATCCGAACGAACAGGTCCATCTCTTTCCGCCGCGTTCAATCCGCCAGCCTCAACTCCCCGCATACCATTTCCGACCTTGGTTCTGATCCAACGTCGCTTATCAAACGGAAACATAAAATAGTCACGTACGGTGAGTGGTTCGGACTGATCTCGGAGACCAACTTGCGGCCACTCGTCCTTTTTCGGCCAATATGCCGTGCGGAAAATCGTGTCCCATACCGTCGTAAAGAACCCATAGTTTCGATGCCGATGATGCGGTTCCATCGAGTGGTGAATGCGGTGGAATTTGTTGTCGCCGATAATGTATCGGAGCGGCCCAAGGTTGACTCGTGTGCTAGAGTGAGAAAGGTGGGCCTGAAAGGTAATTAGGGTCATGGCAACGACGGGCACGACGCCTGATTCGAAGTTAACCAGCGTAAGTGGTAGCGTGACAAACAATGCGTATACAAATGGCTCGGTAAAATGATGATTGCAATTCCAGGCCGTCAGTTCACGAATTGAGTGATGAGTGGCATGCAGGCGCCAAAGGAACGGAACGGCGTGTTGGGCGCGATGCATCCAATAATAGAAGAAGTCACCGGCTATCGCGACGAGCACACCTGAAAGGACGGCGAGCCCCGTGTTGATGAGCGGATTGCTAGAGTGAAGCAAGGCACCAAAATTGACCGTTAGATGGTGTAACGGGCGGATCCCAGCCAGGCGAGTTTGAAGGCTTGGTGGTCGTCCCTCACAATGATGGTGTCGCGGAGTCAGGAGTGGCCTGCTCCATAGCATCACGGAGAGACGACCATGAAGCAGTATGCCGGAATCGATGTCTCGTTGGAATACTCGAGTGTGTGCGTGGTGGATGCGGATGGCCGCATCGTGCGCGAGGCAAAGGTCCACAGTGAACCCGATGCGCTGATCGCCTGGTTTGGCGAGCAGGGCGCGGCGATGGAACGAATTGGTCTTGAGGCTGGCCCCTTGTCGCAATGGCTTTACGCGGAAATGGCGAAGGCGGATCTGGCGGTCGAACTGATCGAGACGCGCCACGTGCGGGCGGCCTTCAAGACGATGCCCGTGAAGACCGACAAGAAGGACGCACGGGGTATTGCGCAGTTAATGCGGCTTGGCTGGTTCAGGCCGGTCCACTGCAAATCTCTTCCGGCCCAGGAGGTGCGAGCGCTGCTGACCGCACGCAAGCTCATCCAGGGAAAACTTCACGACATCGAGATGAGCCTCCGGGGCATTCTGCGCGGTTTCGGCCTCAAGGTAGGGCCGACCACGCGGCGCACCTATGCGGCACGGATCCGCGAGCTGATTGAAGGTCATCCGACCTTGGAGGCGATCACCGTTTCACTGTTGAAGGTGCGCGACGCGCTTATGGACGAATTTGCAGGTTTTGAACGAAAGCTGCGTGTCATGGCCCGTCAGGACGATAATGCACGTCGGCTGATGACGACGCCCGGCGTTGGCGTGCTGGTGGCGCTGACATTCGTGTCGGCTGTTGACGCGCCTGAGCGCTTCCGATCATCACGAGCGGTGGGGCCGCATTTCGGATTGACGCCCAAGAAGTATCAATCGGGCGAAACCGATTATAGCGGCCGCATCTCGAAGATCGGTGATGCGGGCGTACGAACCGCGCTCTACGAGGCGGCCAATGTCATCCTGACGCGCCCCGTGAAGGGTTCGGATCTCAAAAGCTGGGCGCTGGCGGTTGCAAGACGTGCGGGACCCAGAAAGGCGCGTGTTGCGCTGGCCCGTAAGCTGGCGGTGGTGTTGCACCACATGCTCAGGGATAAAACCAACTTCATTCCCCACAAGGCGGCGTCAGCCATGACCGCCTGAGCAGGAAGCGAGACAACAAGACAAGGTTTCGGGCGGGCACCACCATCAGCCCACCGGAGCAAGGTCCCTTCGCCGGGACGATGGAGCGGATAGGCCGATGAACCGCAAGCAGCACTGAGGTGACTGCGCGTCCTTAGATTGGCCAGCCGGTCCTCAGCAGACCCCATAAAGCAGCGACCCCGGCGTCGACTGCGGACAGAAGCAAGCACTCGGCGAGGGATTAAGCTCAAAAGGGATTGACTCGGGACAGCCCGTTACAGAAGCGGTTCACACGGAGAATGTCTGGCAAGCCACGCGATCCCTGCGCGCTTCCCCATGCCGTCAGCAACACTTCGCGAAATGTTCTGCGATGGGTAACGGTAGAGAATGTCAGCCAGCGGATTGGCAGGCGGGCGACAGCAACGCCATAAAGCAAAATCGGACTCAGTCCATATTGCTTAGCGTCCGCGAGCTTAATGGGATCACGCGCAGCCACAATGCCATGCTGAGGGTGGTGGAACAGAAACTTGGCAGTTGAGACGCAAAAGTGATGTTCGCGGTTTGGCTGTTGCGCCTGATTGTCCATGGGTGCTCTCAAAATACTGAAACCAATATAGACCATGGTACAATTTCGGCGCAAAGGTCCAAAGAATTTCCCTGCTTTGAACAGCGCTTGTTTGCAATACCTTGGCAGCACGCCCCGAGCAAAATACACCGGATCGGGGTTGCCGTCGCTTGCGCTGACGCTTTGCATATTGTGCACGCATTCCCGTCTGAACCGAGCGCAGCCGTCTGGCTGCACTGATATTTTTTTACGATCTTTACGGTCGGCGTAGGCTCTGTTTTTTGTTCGGACAGAAGCAAGCACTCGGCGAGGGATTAAGCTCAAAAGGGATTGACTCGGGACAGCCCGTTACAGAAGGAGCGGTTTAATCCCTAACAATTGCAAACCCAGAGCATACAAGTGCCAGATTACAGCACCGCATCCAATGCGAATAACCCAATTCCGCGCGCCGCGAACGTACGAGGCAAAGCTATATCGATAAGCCGGAAAGATCACCTCGAGTACGACGCATGTCGTAGCAAATATCGCAACCAGCGTGAACGATTTCACGAAGAACTGGGCCATCTCCTCTAAATCGAGAACGTACATTAGAATTGCTCCGACGAATTGGAACGACGTAATTGCCGTATGCGATGTCGGCGGCGATTGAAAATCGATTGTTTGGATAAGACCAATTCGTTTCGCAAATGGCTATCGCCAATCCACGAGCCGCCGCAGTAATCGGCAAGCCGCCGGAGTCATGCTTCTTGACTGCTGCCACCCTGGCCGTCGCCTTACAGTAAGGGGATATCGGCCGGCACAAGCGGTTGGCGGGCAGAAACTGCGCCACAGGAGACCACGTCTTTTTGAAAGCGGCGGTATTCCAGTCCTCGTAGGGCACTGGTGCTCTTCAACCTGGCAGGTCTCACTCACTTTCTGTCGGCGGCCTGGTTATTTGACCGCTGGGTGCAGACCCAACCGAGCGTTTATCGAAACAACGTTCGGACACCGGACGTTCGTTTTGTGCCGATACAGTGTGTCCGCAATTCGCGGGTCTGCGGCTTAATTTTTTTATCGCGTACTGACGGGAGTTCCAACGCTGTGGAACCGATGGCAAGAATGACGAAGACAAGGTAGCGGTTGAAATCCAACATGATCGTTTCGCCTTGAAAACAATCGGTCCGTCATTTCCAGCCAATCTTTTTTCGTCCCGGGGCGCTAAAAGAATGCAACCCGCAAGCGCCTCTCCTTGTTTCAGACGGATTTTCTCCATAGTGCGCCCTATAAACTGCGGAAAACCTCCCGAACTGAAAGAACCCCCATTTCAGGCAGATGTCTTTCAAAAGCATGCGGTTCTCTGGATCTAGCAGGTCTTCCCGTGCTGCCCGCAACCGAAGCATTTGTAGATAGGCTGCGGGTGTCATGTCCTTAAAAGCACGAAAACCAGCTTCGAGCGCTCGGGTGGAAACCACCGCTGCGTCTGCCACCATCGGCATTGTAATCGGCTGGTCGATATTGGCCCGCATGAACTCGATCCCGCGTCGAACATGTCTGGGAGCGATCATGCTGGGTTTCTTATCCAGCAGATGCAATAGCCGATGAGGCACCATCCTTATCACCACATCGGCGAGCGCCTGCGAAATATGTGCCATGGCTATAGGAGACTGCAAAAGCGGACCATTAGCGCGCATTCCGTCGATGATTGTTTCGGCGAGATTGCCGATCGTGCGGCCAACTGGCGTTGACAGATCCAGCTCAGGCAGGAGGTCAAGGGAGCCATTGAAAGGCACGTCAAAAGTCTCGCAAATTGTCCGTTGGAATAAGGCCCAATCAAGCACCAACTCATCTATTAGATTGGCTTGCCCGTGCATCACGATGCCGTCAGGCTCGAAATTCCGGTAAAGCAGCAATTTCCCTTGTGCTGCCTCGGCGGTGCGCCGACCGTACGTAACCCCCATGCCACCGCTGCGCGGCACCACGATCGATAGATGCTCCGTTGCACCCGAGCACCATTCCGTGCGGAACTGAAACCCATCCTGATGGGAACCGGTAATCAACACGGCGCCTTCACAAGTCGAAAGATCGATCCCCCAATGGAACTCTTGGGAGCGACTTACGAGTTCAGCGTCGAATGTCCCGAAAACCTCGCTGAGAGTTTCGATCATGCTATCGAACGTTGAGCCGCAATATCGAAAAACGGCATCATCGGCGCTATTTTCCATCATGTGTTCTCCAGGTGCCAGCGACATCGATCTTGTCGGTTCATACAAGATCGTCTCTCGAGTTTCATAGAGCTTGCGACAACCATTTTTTAATTGAACATAGCTTGCCCGGCGCCCGAAACCTCCAGTGACGAGGCGGTTTATTTCCTCTCCACTCTTATCCGAGTGTTGGCAGGCATGACATCTGCCTCAGGATCTTCAGTCGCCTTCGCCTCTTAGGCGTGGACTGAAGGGTTGGCCGATTACGGCGCTCGGAGAGCGGTTGTTTTTGGTTTCGTCTACTAGCATTCGCCCGTGGCGGGTTCCACCTCGACGCCGCTTCTTGTCGACCTAATGTTGTTGTATACCTATGTCGACAGGCAATCGGCATTGTCAACCGCAAAGGTTGACGCTCGCGATCCCCAATAAGTTCGTGGTATATTCTGAATAAAGAAGGAGAGCTTCTCTAGGTCAGTCGTCACTTACTCTTCAGCATGTTTGCTGACCAGATGTCATACGGTGACTTCCCGATACGATCCAAAGCGGGGAATTCAACGATGGTGGTTCCGGACGTACGATTCTTCCCGCTGCAGTCACGAAGCCCCTCTCATATTCGCTTCATCTTTGCGTCAAAGCTCCAAGCCCCGGGCCCTGTAGAGGCCAGATAAAGAAAGATGAAGCAAAACAGGAGCGTACCATCGCCGCCGTTCGGCACGGGAAAGGCGCTCTTGCCTGAGAAATTGGTAGTCCAATAGCCGAGGCCCATCTGCCCGGATAAAAGGAATGCAACCGGTCTGGTCAGGAGGCCAGTCAGCACAGCCAGGCCGCCGAACACCTCCCGAAGGCTAAAAATCAGCATCAGAGTGGATAAATTGGCTTCGTCCCCTGCTCCGCCAACGCCGAACGCGGGGAATCCGGCTAGCTTCATGGCGCCATGTTCAATGAGCAGCAGGGCGGTAACGATTCGGAGCACGGCGAGTGCCGTCTGCGCGTGTTTTGAAGCATCCTCCAAAGCAGTCTCCAGTTTTTCCAGTTGTCTCGTCCTAATTCCGGTCGATCGGCATTCGGATCAGGACGCCGGATCGATAGGAACGAACCTGGGTTGATCAGTTCGCGCAAATACGGTGCCAAGAAATTATCGAGGGACGTAAGGCGATCTTGCGTAAGACCAGATAGGTCTTCTGAGCGCGGAAGAAGCATTGGGGCTTGATACAACCCGATTTTGTCGTGCGTGTCCGCCGCCAAAGAAACGCACGCGGCAACGGTCCGATCCTTTACTCGAACCGGATTGCAAATCCGTTCCAATCGCGAGGATCCATGCTCACTTATTGTCCATGAGTTTTTGAGACATGTAGGTGTATTCGAGCGCGTAGAGGCGCGCGCGTTCCTGCAGGTTGGCGGCAGCGGCGTGGCCGCCCTCGATGTTTTCGTAATAGTAGAAGGGCAGACTCATATCTTCGAACAGGGCGGCCATTTTGCGCGCGTGCGCCGGACCGACGCGGTCATCTTTGGTCGAGGTTTCGAAGAAAGGCTCCGGATAACCCACACCCGCCCTTACGTTATGATATGGCGAGATCGAGCGCAGAAAGGCGCCTTCGACAGGATCGTCCGGATTGCCATATTCGCCCTGCCACGAGGCTCCTGCCGACATGTGGGTGAAGTTGACCATGTCGAGAAGCGGCACCTGGATCACGGCCGCGTTCCATAGATCAGGGCGCTCGGTCAGTTGCACGCCCATCAGCAGGCCGCCGTTCGAACCACCCATGATCCCGAGATGCGGTGCCGAGGTAACCTTCTTCGCGATCAGGTCCTGCGCCACGGCCTGGAAGTCGTCATAGACACGCTGACGATGGGTTTTCAAACCGGCCTCGTGCCATTTTGGTCCGAATTCGCCACCCCCTCGTATATTGGCCAGCGCGTAGGCACCCCCCTTTTCCAACCACAACTTGCCAAGTGTTGCCAAATAGGTGGGACGCATTGAAATTTCAAAACCGCCATAAGCATAGAGGATGGTGGGGTTCGTGCCGTCGAGCTTAATATCTTTGCGCGCCACGAGGAAGTAGGGAACTTTCGTTCCATCCTCCGAGGTCGCCCAGAACTGCTGTACTTGCAGGTCTTCAGCATCGAAGCGTTCCGGGCTCGACTTGAGCTTCTCGACATTGCCGCTTGCAGCATCCGCGTAAAAAAGGGTGGAGGGTTCGAGGAAACCTTCCGAGAAGATGAACAGGTGATCGCTCTCATTGTCGCTCGACGTCACGGACAAAGTCGAATTTTCCGGCAGGGCCAATTTAAAGGACGACCAGCCATTCTTGCCGAAATCAAAGCTGCGTACCTCGCTGCTGACATTCGACTGGATCGACAGCACAAGATGATTTTTCGTCTGGGTAATCCCTTGGACAGACTGGTGGTCGTTCGGCATGAACAGCACAAGTGGTTCAACGTGCGCCGGATCGGCGAGCGCCGCGCGGAGATCGAAAGCGATTAGCGCGCCATTGTGGAAGACGGTGCCATTGGCCGAGGCCCAGTCCGACTTCAAATTGTAGATTGCCTGGCCCTTGTAGTAGCCACTTAAAGCAGCTGTGGTCGGGAATGGCAGAACGACCTTGCGGTTATCGGTGTGACCGTTCGGGTAGAAGGCTAGTTCTGTGTTGAACGAGTCGAGGTCGCGATAGGAGATGTCCATCACATACTTGCCATCAATGTCGCGCATCACGCTGCGGCGAGACGAGACGTCTTTCTTGTCGCCGCGAAAAATCTCGACCGCCTGATCGAGGCTCTGGCCCCGCTTCAGCACCTTGGTGACGTAGCCGTAGCCGGAATCCGTCACTTCGCCCGGCGTCCATTCCCGAGTCACGTAGATGGTGTTCTCGTCCACCCAAGTCGCCGACTGCTTGCCCTCAGGCAGGACGAAGCCTTCCTTAACGAACTGGCCCCTGGCGATGTCGAATTCGCGCACCACATCTGCATCCTTGCCGCCATCAGACAGGCTGAGCAGGCAGAGATTGTCGACGGGCGGCAGGCAGTTCTCGCTTCTGAGCACCCAGGTCTTATCCTCGAGTTTGGACAGCGCCTCGACATCGAGAATGACGCGCCATTGAGGGCTTCCAGACCTGTAGGCTTCCCAGCTCGTCCGCCGCCACAGACCCTGCACGTGCGTGCCGTCCTGCCAAAAGTTGTCGATCGTGCTGCCATGCGCGAAGCCGGGCCGAACAATGCGATCGGTGGCTTGCAAGATCTTCAGAATGTCAGCCTGATATTCGCCATAGCGTGGATCTTTCGACAGTTTGTTGACGGTTGATTGGTTATGCGCCTTCACCCAGACCATCGCCTTTTCGCCGTCAATCTCATTCAGATAGGCGCGAGGGTCGGCGGCGTCGTTGGGAGCGTTGTTAGGGTTGGAATCGATCGGCTTGGCAACAGTGGTCATCGGCGCCTTGGCAGAAGCCGCCATGGTGAATGCCATCGCCAAAACCATAGCCAACACCAATCTATTCAGAAATGTACCGCGCATAATTTACCTCGCCGAAATCCAACGTCCAAGCGGTTGAAACAAACCGCTCCGCCTCTCGTCTCGGCAAGAGCTGTGCCAATCAAGCGCATCTGAACTGACCCTCTGGAATCAAAGGCTTGGGAGCATGAAGGCCTTGTAGGATAAGTCGCACTGCAATGTCGCAACCGCTCCAGGTTTGTCACTTCCATATGGCTCTGAGACGATCCTCGTACTGATTTCCCCACAAGGGCGAAGGCGCGCATAGGTCACCAGGCCTGGTATTGAGTGCACGGGCGGGAAGGTGCGCCTCGCCGAGGCTCTCAGGAGTGCTTGGTCGGCCATCACGTGACGAATGGATTGCCCTGCCCGGTGATGGTGGCGAGCGACCACATATTTGGTCACGGAGCGGAGAGCGACCATTTTCGTCTCGCTAGCCTCCCAAGAAACATGCGTACGATTCACGCCTGCAAGGAGGCGCAAAGGTCAGGCGAATACGCAAATGCGGCCGTGATGGCGATGGTTAGCGGTCAAATGACAAGAAGATGGTGCGGCTGTGGGCGATGCGCGTGCGGCTGTTGTAACCGGCCGTTCGACCCGCGGTATAGAGCGCGTCATCGAAACACAGATCAGGTCTAATGCCCGCTTGGCGAGCAACGAGGCGAAACTTTCATGGCATGACAGGTCGTGCCGGGCAATCCGCACCACGGTTACATTAACGACGATCAAGCGCCGCTTGCCTTGAGAACGCCTTTACACTCCCCGCCAGATTTCATGTCGGTCGCGACAGCGGACCCTACACGAATTCGGCTGGCCTCGGTCGGCATAGCATCGCAAACCAGTCTATTAGGCACATCCGTTACATCCGGGTGGTGGGGCGCGGCCTAAGGCCGACTGCTAAGAAGCGGTCGAGCATCGCATTTACCTGGTCAGCCACCTCGATGGTATTGAAATGGCCAGCCAACAGCGTCTTGGCCAAAACGAGTTGGGAGCAGCGAACCTTTAGCCAGTCGAGATCACATGCAGCGCTCACCAGCGGCACATCGGCAGCGATGTAGGCCATCGGGACCTTGCAACGCGTTGCCGCAGGAGACGCATCATAGTTGAGGATGAAATTGCGCATTGCAGAATACGCCACATGCTGCGGTGTCTTCTCGCACGAGGCGCGGATATAGGTGTTGTGGATGCTCTCGCGCCTGGAAGGGTCGTCGTAGTCGAGGGCCATGGACCACGCGTTTTTTCGCAAAACCTCCCGATAGTTTGAGCTCGAAATTGCATCCAGGAACTGATCAATTTCGGGGCTGTCGCGAAGCGCCCACCGGGGCGTGACAATAGAATCGATCATCACCACACCAGAGGCCAGCTCAGGATGGCGGCCGCACAGCTCGAGTGCGACCGATCCACCCATGCTGTGGCCGATGATCAGCGGTTTCACCAGGTTCCGCTCGCTGCATTGCCACGCTACGTCGTCAGCAAAATCCTCGATCGTGTACTCCTGCTTCGGCGCGTCGCTGTCTCCGTGACCGCGGAGGTTTACCGCCATGACGTGCCGACTTTTAGCAAAATATTCGATCTGCGGCGTGAATATCCTGTGATCGCCGGTCCAGCCGTGAATCAGGACGAGCGGCGGACTTAGGGGCGAAGCCGATATTGCTTCGAAGTGCGCAAGGCACACCCCGGCGCGGTTCATCAGGACGGGGCTCGATTCGGCTACATTCATGGGGTTCGGCTCTTTTTTGGGCTCGCCAGCAAAGGGTAGAGTGTTTGTGTCATAGAGGGGAACGACCCGCGGCACTCAGACCGCGAGAGCAATGGCTTGCCGATTGCAAACTGATCCAGTTGAGAATGCCCGTGGCAAATGGGGCAGCACTTGAACATGATGAACTGTGAGCGGCACCAAGCCGGAGACGAAGATCGACTTGCCCGGTAGGCAAGCATCGAAGGAAAGATATCGGTGCCTAAATACCCATGGAGGAAATGCCTGAGCGCACCGACGATAAAATCGAACAATCCGAATGCACGATCAAGCCGCCCGCATCAGGTCGCCGATCCAACAATGGATTTATTTGCCACCATAGCCTCCAATTCGTCAATGAGACCGGAGGCGGCGATTTCAGCTTTGATGCCATCGCCCAAGCGGCGCGCCGCATCGCGATAGCGCGGCTCCTGTAACAGGCCACTGACGGCATGGGCGATCTCGGCTTCGCTAGCACTCGGGGGTAGTCGAAGACCAGCTCCCTTCGACACAACTCGTGCAGCATTATCCCCCTGGTCGCGCCCGTTGGGGAGCACCAGTTGCGGTAGACCGTTTATCAGCCCCCGGCTGACGGTGCCGTGGCCGCCCTGCGTTATCAAAAGGCAGACTTCCTTCATCACTGTGTCATGCGGAGCGCCGTGCAACAGATGCACGTTCGCGGGGGCGACCAGCTTCCCCGCGTCAACATGAGGTCCGATGGTCGCCACCGCGTGCACGTCCAGCGTACCCAATGCGCAAATGATCCGTTGAACCAAGTCGTCTTGACCCTGAGCGCCGGAGCTGCAGGCGACGAGCACACGAGGTCGATTGGCGTCCACAGGCCAAGGCGCCTTCCAGCTCCTTGACCAATTTGGCTGCTCCAGCAGTGGCCCAACATAACGAACGTTGTCCGGTAGAAGGTCGGCCTCAAAATCGAAGGTCCGGCTGATCGCCAGCAAGTACCGATCGGCACACTCAAATAAATCCACCGTCCTGGCCAAACCGGACAGGCCGAGGCCGGCACGCGCCTCGTTTAGAAGCGAAAGGAATTGGTCCAGGAAGCAAGCCCAATTTTCGTTCGCCGCCGCGATCGCGATCCGCTCTTCTGGCGTCTGCGGCTGCGCCAATCCGCTGGCGGCCGGCGGAATTCCTGGCAAAGGGCGAAGGCTCACATGGGGTGACAACATTGCGATCGGCACGCCAGCGGCTTCGGCGCCCAACACGGCACCAAACAACATATCGATGGCAATGACAGCATCCGTCGGTATGCGGCCGATCTCATCCTGGACGTCGGCTGCGTAGGCTGGCGCCGGGCCGAACACCGCCTTTTGGAACCAGTCCTGCATGTCTGAAAAGCAGGCAGGATCCGCGTCGATCCCCATCGGGGCACGCCGCCAGGAGACGAAGTCGAAACCCGCCGCAGCCACTTCACGCCGCATCTCTGGATCAGCCATAATGCGGGCGCTATGGCCAACCCGTTGCAGTTGTCGAGCTGCAGTCAGCAACGGGCCCAGATTACCCGACGTCCCCCAGGACGCAAGCAGGAAGTTATACAACATGCCTCACCTCAATCGTGTTTGAAGCCAAATTTCGTCGTAATCGGAGGCTGCAATAGGTGATCGATAATTGGTGCGTCGTGTCGAGTTCTGCCGCTGTCACAATCGGAGGCGGGGCGATGCAACACACTCCCCGGAAACTTCCCTCAGCGGGAACTTTCCGGTTAGAAAGATGATGCTCCCTTGCGGCCGTCACACACGTTCTAGCAGGTGCCGTAAACCCGAAAGGACTCCCCGATTGCACACAGCTCAACCTGGTCGGGAGTTGGCACAATCGGCCGGAAAGGTCTAGCTGCTTAGCCGACCTCGACAAAGGTGATATCGTCTTGCGAACTTACGTCCGTCGCACGCATCTGCGGATGGACTTGAAGACTCCCCGGTCGTCTTCAGCTCGCGGGCAGCGAACTCAATGACTTACCCGCTCAGGTTTCGTTCGACTCCATCTGTCCTGCAATTTTTAAGGCGTTCGGGGCGCTGCGTAAAATTGATTGTTTGAATGAATACAATTCGCGGCCGGCATGTCTCTGGCGTTCCTCAAACTCGCTGCTTGGCCCAATCGTCACCGGGCACTTCTGCCCTCTTCGCAAACTGCCGGCGCCAGGTGTAAATCCGCTGCGGCACCAAGTCATGTCGACGAGCAACGTCCGCGACGCTCGCAACGCCTGCCGAAGCGGGCGACGAAGCGGGCCGCGACCTTCAAGTCCGCGGAAGACTCTTGCCTCCGAGCTCGAGCGTCATCAGTTTGATTTGGGTGGATGCGATCGTTTCATGATCGCGCCGCCGGCGGCGGTCGATTCCGTAAATCTCACTTGGCGATGTCGGGATGTAGAGGTATGGAGAACGGCCGCAGTTCCGAAGGTGCAAGGACGATGGCGTTTCCCGCAGCAAGCGCAGAGACCATTTTCCATCCCGGCGGATTCCTTGACTCGCCTTTCCGAAAGCTCGCGAACTCGGATGGCCATTATTTTTCGGGTTGAGCCGCTAACGCTTCCCGCCAGCAATCAATCTCGCCTCCGGGTCCAGACGCAGTCCTCACATGGCGCCGCATCCGATCACTGGGCCGATAGCGAGGGCGAGACTGGGTATTCCGCGCAGCAGTCGAGGATACTGCCGGAAATATCACGTTCCGGCGGTTACTCCATACACCCGACGTTCCTATTCGTCGCCACCGCAAAATCCGGGCCGAAGCGAATCCGTTTGATCCGATGTGGGACCGCTACTTCGCCGCAGGCGTGGTCTGCCCTCGGAAACTACGGATCGGCCTGATGGAACCGCCCACTCTGCCGATAAACAGGAACTGGCGGCTCTGGTCAAACAGGGCCTAGTGGAGGCTTGAGCCGTATGCGGGGAAACTGCGCGTACGGTCTTAGGGAGGAGCGACCCGGCGAGGGGTCGTTCCTAACCCGACAGGACACGCCGCAGCATCGGCGCTTGCCAGATCATTCGGCTGATGGGGCGAGATGAATGATGTCTCCCCGGGACCAGCCTTCGGCAAGGCTCATCAGAAACTCCAGCTCCCGTCTCAGCGCGACGGTGCGACTTACATCCTTTGCATGCTGGTTGTCGGCGCGCACGTGATAAAATTCGCCGACCGCGATTCCCGCCGCTTTTCGCTTGTCCTCAAGCGCGGACTTCAAACCTGCCAGCTCGTCCCTAACAGCGAAGTAGCGCCGCATAACGGCGATCAAACGCAGGTCGTTTTCTGCTTCATCCATATTGGCGTCTTCCAAAATGCTTTGATTAGGAAGAAGCAGATTCGCTCTCTCCTGTCACGCCTCGAACGACAATCGGCAAGGATGATACTTTAGAAATATCTCAACTAGAGAGGATGTAAGATTCATGGCAAAGCGAGAAGAGTTCCATTCATCGCCTTCCGCGACGGCGCAAACAATCCAATTTCCTTCAACTTGAAGGGTGATACCCGGAACTCTGACCCGTGTGTCGGGTCTCCCTTTCTATTTCGTTCGCATGTAGCAGATAGCAACGCGCCCGCTGATAGTCCATTCACCGCATTATTTGAGGGAAGAACCTAACAAAGAAAAAACCGAACGCGCTTGCAGATCGTCCGGCTTTTCCCGCGACTACCTACTTCGACAGGGCAAAGTCGGGTAGCATGTCGCTAGTTGGAGCGTATGCACGATATGGAATATACCAGTCGCATTTCGCGTGCGCGAACTACCAAGGCAGGTAGGTTCCCAAGCTCGGCGACCCGACCCTGCGGCTTCCGCGTCGCATGCCCATCCGACCCGGCGAGATGTCGGAGAGCGGGTTTCATTTTCCTGATCGTTGCCGCCGACATCGGAGTGGTTTCCAGCAAACCACGCCTGTTGCAGGCAATCCGGATGCTTGAAATATCGCGCAAGGACAGCTCCTCACATTCAGCGCACGAACAGGGCTTTGTCGGGCACTTGCTCCGCCGGTTGTCGGCATTGAGACTCAATGTCAGTAACCTGACACTACGCGCCGCTAGGAAGTGCCCGCTGAGCCTGCGATTTCACTTCGGCACGCGATTTGCTCTGTTTGCGGCATCATCACCAATCGCAGTGCGATGGTCTTTGGGACGCACACGGCGCCGCGTCGCTGTTCGCGTCTGATCCGACGGTTCGCTGTGGGAATGACTTGGCGCGTGGTTGTGGACCCCGAGAAAATGCAGGGACGTGTTGGATGCGATCTAGTTTAACTGCCACCGGCGGTGTGGGACTGGTCCGGAGGTCGTGTTGGCGGAGACGTCGCTGGCGGGTAGGGTCGAACCTCATTCACCAAGCTCTACGACTAGGCAATCTATGCCGACTCCGACAGGCTCGACGTCATCTGGCACGACCCGCACCTGTCGCTCGGCGAAGCGTCGGAATTCCGCCTGGGCGCTGCGCCGGCGCGCCTAGAATTATGATGCACCTTCCCCGCGCCGTTCGTGCCGCTGGAGGACCTGGCGCTGACAATCGCGGTGGAGGACATCGCCTCCATGCCGTCTTCCGTCGTTCGCTGCCCGTCGCCTGCCAGTCACCTTCCGCCCTTTCCATCGCTTAGAGAGTGAACTGCCACCATGTCCGAACAACCCTTGCCGACGCTGCCGATGTGGCGCCTCAATCACATCGAGCCCTCGCCCGAGATGCTAACGCTAAGCGCCAACGGTCCGATCCATCGCGTGCGCTTCCCGTCCGGGCACGAAGGCTGGTGGGTGACAGGCTACGACGAGGCCAAGGCGGTGCTCTCCGACACTGCATTCCGGCCCGCGGGGATGCCGCCGGCGGCATTTACCCCGGATTCAGTGATTCTCGGTTCGCCGGGGTGGCTGGTCTCGCACGAGGGGGACGAGCATGCGCGGTTACGCACGATCGTGGGACGGGCCTTCAGCGACCGCAATATGGAGCTGCTCGCGCAGAAGGTCGAGGCGATCGCCGCGCAGTTGTTTGAGACGCTGGCGGCCCAGCCCCAGCCCGCCGACCTGCGGCTCCACCTCTCCTTTCCGCTTCCGGCCATTGTCATTAGCGCGCTGATGGGCGTGCTCTATGAGGATCACGCCTTTTTCGCCGGGCTGTCCGACGAGGTGATGACGCACCAGCATGAAAGCGGCCCGCGCAGCGCGTCGCGCCTGGCCTGGGAAGAGCTGCGCGCCTACATTCGCGGCAAGATGCGGGACAAGCGCGAGGACCCCGGCGACAACCTGCTGACGGATCTGCTCGCGGCGGTCGATCAGGGCAAAGCGACCGAGGAAGAGGCGATCGGCCTGGCGGCGGGCATGCTGGTGGCGGGGCACGAGAGCACCGTCGCGCAGATCGAATTCGGCCTGCTGGCGATGTTCCGTCATCCGCAACAGCGCGAACGCCTGGTCGGCGATCCATCCCTTGTGGACAAGACAGTGGAGGAAATCCTGCGTATGTACCCCCCGGGCGCGGGCTGGGACGGCGTCATGCGCTACCCGAGAACCGACGTGACCATAGCGGGCGTGCGTATTCCCGCGGAGAGCAAGGTGCTGGTCGGCCTGCCGGCGACGGCGTTCGATCCGCGCCATTTCGAGGACCCGGAAATCTTCGACATCGGACGCGAAGGAAAGCCCCACTTGGCGTTCTCCTACGGGCCGCACTATTGCATCGGCGTTGCGCTAGCCAGGCTGGAACTCAAGGCGGTGTTCGGTTCGATCTTTCAGCGCTTTCCCGCGCTGCGCCTCGCCGTGGCGCCCGAAAAACTGAAGTTGCGCAAGGAGATCATCACCGGCGGGTTCGAGGAGTTTCCGGTGTTCTGGTGATGCGTGGAAGCCGCTGGGGATCGTGATCTTCTCCGCATGGCCGGCGCGCCTGGCGCGCCGGCCAGATCAGCAACCAACAGGTAACCAAGATGGACGTGAAAGAAACAACCGCGGTATGCCGGGACGCCTTCGCCGAACTCGCGTCGCCGGCGTGCATCCACGACCCATATCCGTTCATGCGGTGGTTGCGCGAGCACGATCCGGTGCACCGGGCAGCGTCAGGCCTCTTTCTGTTGAGCCGCCACGCCGACATCTACTGGGCACTCAAGGCCACGGGCGATGCGTTTCGGGGACCGGCGCCGGGCGAACTGGCGCGCTATTTCCCGCGTGCGGCAACCAGCCTGTCGCTCAATCTGCTGGCGTCCACTTTAGCGATGAAGGATCCACCGACGCATACGCGTCTGCGCCGGCTGATCTCCCGCGATTTCACGATGCGCGAGATCGACAACCTGCGGCCGAGCATAGTGCACATCGTCGCAGCGCGCCTGGACGGCATGGCGCACGCGCTTGAGCGCGGGGAGGCAGTGGACCTGCATCGCGAATTCGCGCTTGCCTTGCCAATGCTGGTCTTTGCCGAACTGTTCGGCATACCCCAGGAGGACATGTTCGGGCTCGCCGCCAACATCGGCGCCATCCTGGAAGGCCTGAGCCCGCACGCCAGCGATCCCCAGCTCGCCGAGGCGGACGCAGCCAGCGCCAAAGTTAAGGCCTACTTCGGCGACCTCATACAGCGCAGGCGCACCGATCCCCGCCAGGACGTCGTGTCGATGCTGGTCGGCGCACACGGCGATGATGCCGATATGCTGTCGGATGTGGAGTTGATCAGCATGCTATGGGGCATGCTGCTGGGTGGCTTCGCCACCACTGCTGCGACCATTGACCATGCGGTCCTGGCGATGCTGGCGCATCCCGAACAGCGGCACTGGCTGCAGGGAGATGCCAAGGGGGTCGAGGCATTCGTCGAAGAAGTCTTGCGCTGCAACGCACCCGCCATGTTCAGCTCCATTCCGCGAATCGCACAGCGCGACATCGAACTGGGCGGCGTGGTAATCCCGAAGAACGCGGACGTGCGCGTGCTGATCGCCGCCGGCAATCGTGACCCGGACGCCTTTGCCGATCCCGACCGCTTCGACCCCGTACGGTTCTACGGCACCAGTCCTGGCATGTCGATTGACGGGAAGATCATGCTGAGCTTCGGCCACGGCATCCACTTCTGCCTCGGGGCGCAACTGGCCCGGGTGCAATTAGCCGAGAGCCTGCCGCGGATCGAGGCGCGCTTCCCTACGCTCGTACTCGCCGATCAGCCGACCCTGGAGCCATCCGCGTTCCTTAGGACATTCCGCGCCCTGCCCGTGCGGCTGCATGCGCAGGCGGGGCGCTGAGATGCGCGTCGTGGTCGACCAGGATCTTTGCGGAACCACTGGGCAGTGTGTGCTAACCCTGCCGGGCGTCTTTCGCCAGCGCGAACTGGACGGCGTGGCCGAAGTGTGCGTGGTGACGGTCCCCCAAGCGCTGCACGCCGCCGTGCGGCTCGCTGCCAGCCAGTGCCCAGTTGCCGCCATTTGGGTCGTCGAAAGCGCCGCTGGGGATGGCGAGCCAGCCCGGGCCGACCCTACGCCTTCTCTGGCAGAGGCCGAGCGACATGCCACGAAAGACCAATGCAATCCAGGAGGACACGATGGGACGGTTTGAGGGCAAGGTGGCCGTGGTGACCGGCGCCGGCGCCGGCATCGGGAAGTCATGCGCCCTCGCCATTGCGCGCGAGGGCGGCAGGGTGGTCGTGGCCGACATTGACGGCTCAGCGGCCACCGCGTGCACGGCGCAGATCGCGGCCGAAGCTGGCCACGCGCTGGCCTTGGCCATGGACATCGCCGATGCGCAGGCTGTGGCCGCGCTATTTGAGGCGGCGGAGCGGCACTTCGGTGGGGTCGATCTGCTGGTGAACAACGCGAGCGCCATGCATCTGACCCCATGCGACCGCGCGATCCTCGATCTGGACCTGGCGGTTTGGGATGAAACGATGGCGACTAATCTGCGCGGCACGCTGCTCTGCTGCCGCCAGGCCATTCCGCGCATGATCGCCCGTGGCGGTGGCGCGATCGTCAACATGTCCTCGTGCCAGGGGCTCAGCGGTGACACCGCGCTGACCTCCTACGCCGCGTCGAAGGCCGCGATGAATATGCTGTCGGCCTCGCTCGCCACCCAATATGGTCACGCGCAGATCCGCTGCAACGCGGTTGCGCCGGGTCTTATCATGACCGAACGTCTCCTCGACAAGTTGGACGAGTGCATGCAACGGCATCTGCGCCGGCACCAGCTCCTGCGGCACGTCGGCCGCCCCGAGGACGTGGCCGCGCTGGTGGCTTTCCTGCTCTCCGACGATGCTGCGTTCATCACCGGCCAAGTCGTGTGCATCGACGGCGGCATGCTGACGCATGTGCCGACATACGCCGATGGTGGCAACAGCCGTGCCGCGCGGCCGACCAGTGACACCGCCGAAGCGGCCGCGGCGCCAGAGAGGTAATAGACATGCTGCTCAACCCGCTGAACCGTCGGCACCGGCTGCGGGACGACATCCCGGTCATGCCCGGCGCTTTCCCCCTGGTCGGGCATCTTCCCGCCATCGTTTGTGACCTGCCGCGCCTGCTGCGGCGCGCGGAACGGACGCTGGGCAGCCATTTCTGGCTGGATTTTGGCCCTGCCGGACAACTGATGACGTGCCTGGATCCGGATGCGTTTGCGTTGCTCCGGCACAAGGACGTGTCCTCGGCACTGATTGAAGAGATTGCACCCGAAATCCTTGGCGGAACGTTGGTCACTCTGAACGGTAGCGCGCATCGGCAGGCGCGCGATGGGATCAAGTCGGCATTCCTGCCGAGGGGCCTGACCGAGGCCGGCATTGGCGAGCTATTCGAGCCCGTCATCCGGGCCCGGGTGCAGGCATGGCGCGAGCGCGGTGAAGTAACTATCCTGCCCGAGACCGGCGACTTGATGCTGAAGCTCACCTTTTATCTCATGGGCATCCCCGCCCAAGACCTGCCGGAGTGGCATCGCAAGTACCGGCAACTGCTGCAGTTGATGCTCGCGCCGCCGATCGACCTGCCCGGAACGCCCTTTCGGCGCGGCCGCGCCGCCCGCGACTGGATCGACGCGCAGTCGCGCCAGTTCATCCGCGGCGCGCGCGCGCATGCCGCGCGCACCGGGTTGATCAACGACATGGTGAGCGCGTTCGATCGCAGCGAAGGCGCGCTCTCCGATGACGTCCTGGTCGCCAACGTTCGCTTGCTGCTGCTTGCCGGTCACGAGACCACCGCCTCAACGATGGCCTGGATGGTGATCGAGCTGGCGCGGCAGCCTGAGCTGTGGGACTCCCTCGTCGAGGAGGCGCAACGCGTGGGCGCGGTGCCGACCCGGCACGCGGACCTGTCGCAGTGCCCGGTCGCCGAGGCGCTGTTTCGCGAGACGCTGCGCATGCATCCGGCGTCCTCGCTCTTACCGCGTCGCGCGACGCAGGAATTACAACTCGGCCAGCGGCGCATTCCTGCGGGCACCAGTCTGGGCATCCCGCTGCTGCATTTCTCGACCTCACCGCTGCTGCACGAGGCGCCTGATCAGTTCCGCCTGGCGCGGTGGCTACAACGCACGGGGCCGATCCGGCCGGTGGACATGCTGCAGTTCGGCAGCGGCCCACACGTCTGCATCGGCTACCACCTGGTATGGCTGGAACTGGTGCAGTTCGGCATCGCCTTGGCACTGACCATGCACAAGGCCGGGGTGCGGCCGCGGTTGCTGAGCGACGCTGAAAAAGGCCGGCGCTATTACCCGACAGCACAGCCCTCCATGAAAATCCGCATCGGATTCTCATGAGCTGGCGTCGCAAGCTCCGCGTGGCGTGGCAGCGACGCCGGCAACGCTAAGGCGGTTCGCCGCTCGCCGTGGCCCTCTCCTGTCAGGAACAAGGACATTGACAACATGCAGACCGGTTCCACGCTACACGATGACCAAACTGGCATTTCCGCGCTCGGCGGATTGGGCGCGCAGGCGCCCGGCGCATCCGGCAGGCTGCTGCCGGAGATCTGGATGCAGGACGGCGCAAAGCGGGTCGAACAGGCGCTGACGCGTCTTCTCTGCCCCGAGGACGACGGTGAGACCGAGCTGATGGCGGCGATGCGCTACGCTACCTTGCATGGCGGGAAGCGCACCCGCGCCTTGCTCTGTCTGGCTGCCGGCGAACTGGCCGACACCCCGGCGCACATGCTCGACGTCGTCGGCGCCGCCATCGAGATGATGCACGCCTGTACCCTGGTCCACGACGACCTGCCCGCAATGGACGACGACGTGCTTCGCCGCGGCCTTCCGACCGTGCACGTCAAGTTCGGCGAAGCAACTGCGATCCTGGTCGGGGATGCACTGCAGGCGCACGCCTTCCTGACCCTGGCGAGCCTTGATGCCCCGGGCGACAACCGTATCGCGCTCGTGCGCGAACTGGCGCAGGCAGTGTCCGCCGAGGGTGCCGCAGGCGGGCAGGCCATAGATCTGTCGCTGGTTGGAAAGCACGTTGAGCTGGGCAGGATCTTGGCGATGCACCGCATGAAGACCGGAGCGCTAGTGCGCGCGTCCGTTCGCATGGGCGCACTATGCGCCATCGCGGAGGATGCCGCGAACGCTGAGCTGTACTGTGCGCTCGATCGCTACAGCGCCTGTTTCGGCCTGGCGTTGCAGGTGGTCGACGACATTGTCGACGCGACAGCGGATAAAGCGACCCTTGGCAAGACGCCCGGCAAGGACGCGGCGGCGCAGAAGCCGACCTGCGCGTCGATCATGGGGCTAAAGGCAGCGCGCCAGTTCGTCGCGGATCTGTTGCGCGACGCGGAGGATGCCATCGCCCCGCTGGGGCCGCGTGCGGAACGGTTGGCGCAGATCCTGCAGCGGGCCAACGCATATCTGTTCACGCACGCGCCATGCGCATGAGCGCGCCCGCCCGCGTGGAACCGCCCCTGTGCCGCTGCGATCGGTGGCAGCAGCGGTGCATGCTGTGCGGTTTCCGAGTCCGCGTCGCCGATCGCAGCGGTTGCCTAGCACTGCCGCGGCGCGCACGCGGCGACTGCCCGATTCTGGTTTTTGTCAACCGTCTGCAGAAGGAACATCCCGCGTGAACGCGCTGTCCGAACAGATCCTTTCCGAATTGCGCCACCTGCTGAGCGAGATGAGCGATGGCGGCGGCGTCGGTCCGTCCGTCTACGACACGGCGCGAGCTCTGCAGTTCCGCGGCAACGTCGCCGGTTGGCAGGACGCATATGCGTGGCTCATCGCGCAGCAACAGCCTGATGGCGGATGGGGAAGCGCGGACTTCCCGCTGTTCCGCCATGCGCCCACGTGGGCGGCTTTGCTGGCATTGCAGCGTGCCAATCTTCTTCCCGGTGCTGCCGACGCAGTCCAGGCTGCAACCCGGTTCCTCCGGCGCCAGCCCGATCCCTATGCGCATGCGGTGCCGGAAGATGCGCCGATCGGTGCGGAGCTGATCCTGCCGCAGCTTTGCGGCGAGGCCCCATCCTTGCCGGGCGGCGTGGCGTTTCCGCGCTACTCGGCGCTGTTGCCGTTGCGGCAAGAGTGCCTGGTCAAGCTGGGGGCGATGGCAATGTTGCCGAGCGGCCATCCGTTGCTGCACACCTGGGAAGCCTGGGGGACGTCGCCAACCACCGCATGCCCGGATGAGTACGGCAGCATCGGCATCAGCCCGGCGGCCACCGCCGCGTGGCGTGCGCACGCCGTAGTACAGGGGAGTACGCCGCAGGTCGGGCGCGCGGACGCGTATCTGCAAGCGGCATCGCGGGCGACGCGCAGCGGCATCGAAGGTGTCGTTCCCAATGTCTGGCCGATCAATGTGTTTGAGCCATGCTGGTCGTTGTACACCCTGCATCTGGCGGGGCTGTTCGCGCATCCCGCGCTCGCAGACGCGGTGCGCGAAATCGTTGCGCAGCTTGAAGCCCACCTGGGCGTACGCGGTCTTGGGCCGGCCTTGCACTTCGCCGCCGACGCGGACGACACCGCCGTTGTGTTGTGCGTCCTGCGCCTTGCGGGCCGCGACCCGGCAGTCGACGCGTTGCGCCAGTTCGAAACTGGGGGGCTGTTCGTCACCTTCCCCGGCGAGCGCAATGCCTCGGTGTCGACCAACATCCATGCCCTGCATGCGTTGCGACTGTTGGGAAAGCGCGCCGCCGGCACCAGCGCCTACGTCGAGGCCACTCGCAACCCGCACGGACTGTGGGACAACGAAAAATGGCACGTTTCATGGCTGTATCCCACCGCACATGCGCTCGCTGCGCTGGCGCAAGGCAAGCAACAGTGGCGCGACGAGCGCGCGCTGGCGGCGCTGCTGCAGGCGCAGCGCGACGACGGCGGCTGGGGCGCCGGTCGTGCGTCCACATTCGAGGAAACCGCCTATGCGCTGTTTGCGTTACATGTGATGGATGGGAGGGAAGAACCCATAGGGCGCGCGCGCATCGCTCAGGTGGTGGCGCGTGCGCTGGAATGGATGCTCGCCCGCCATGCGGCGCATAGATTGCCGCAGACGCCGCTGTGGATCGGCAAGGAACTGTATTGCCCGACCCGGGTCGTGCGCGTGGCCGAACTCGCCGGATTATGGTTGGCGCTCAGTTGGGGGCGGCGCGCTGCCGAGGAAGCAGGAGCAGCGCCATGATCCAGACCGAAGGCGCGCTGCAGCAGGTGCTGGAGTGGGGTCGTTCCCTGACCGGGTTCGCCGACGAGCATGCCGTCGAAGCGGTCAGGGGCGGCAAGTACATCCTGCAGTGCATCGACCCGAGCCTGCGAGACATTAGCGTTCGCACGGGCCGCGATCCGCAGGACGAAACCCTGATTGTGGCGTTCTATCGCGAACTGGCGCTGCTGTTCTGGCTCGACGATTGTAACGACCTTGGCCTGATCACGCCAGAGCAGCTCGCCGCGGTGGAGCGGGCGCTGGGACAGGATGTGCCGTGCGCGCTCCCTGGATTCGAGGGCTGCGCTACGCTGCGGGGTTCGCTGGCCGCGCTCGCCTACGATTGTCGTGACTATGCTCAGCTTCTCGACGATACCCGGTACTACTGCGCGGCTCTGCGCGCCGGACGCGCGCAGGCGCAAGGGGCGGAACGCTGGTCCTACACCGAATACCTGCACAACGGCGTCGATTCGATCGCCTACGCGAACGTGTTCTGTTGCATGTCATTGCTCTGGGGGCTGGACATGGCGACGTTGCGCGCGCGTCCGGCGTTCCGCCAGGTCCTACGGCTCATTTCCGCGATAGGGCGCCTGCAGAACGATCTGCATGGACGCGAGAAGGACAGGTCGGGCGGCGAGGCCGACAACGCGGCGATCCTGCTGTCGCAGCGCTACCCGGCTATGCCTGTGGTAGAGTTCCTCAACGACGAGTTGGCCGGCCATACGCGCATGCTGCACCGGGTGATGGCGGAAGAATGCTTTCCGGCGCCGTGGGGACCGCTAATCGAGGCAATGGCGGCCCTCCGCGCCCAGTACTATCAGACCTCCACCAGCCGCTACCGCAATGACGCTGCGGGGGAATGCCAGTGTGCGCAGGCCTAAACGCGCGGCAAGCGGCGACATGCGCGCGCTGCCGTCGGTCAATGGCAAACAAGGATGGGCTTATAGCGATCTGGGAGGAGCTTCGGCATAGGCTTTCGGGTTGACCGGCTGCCATGAGTGGCGGCCTTCCTAAGCAAACCTCGTGTTGCCATCCATGCCGGGCCCGCTCCGATCCGTGTTGGGCAGGACAGGCCTCTCCATTCGCATTCGTGCGGAATGTACCATCGGCGCAATCAACCAACGAAAGCAAAAGCTATGACGATCAACCGCACGCCACGAATCCAGAGCCGGAACGACCTTCTCCGCTCGAGCTGGCTACCGGCAAGGTGCTCGTAACGCAAGGTATCCGCAGGCTTCCCGATCCCACCCGGTCCCGCATTGCCGACGCCGTGCAGGACTTTAACAGCTTCACGCCCGACAACGATCCCCATGACAAGTACGATTTTGGGGGCGATGCTGGCTGATGGACACGAGGTGTTCTGGAAAATCAACTACTACGTCAGCGATATGATGCATGGCTCCGAAGATCCGACCGACGCGATGCAAATCGTCCGTGTCCTCGCGATCATGCTGGCCGAGGAATACTAAGCCGGGGTGTCCTGCCGCGGGTAGAGAGATGCGGCAGCGGCGGGCAAAAGAGCTATACAGAGAAAATCTATCTTTGCTCACATTGTCACGCTTCGGCCGTCTGCTCGCCGGCCTGTTCCTGTTCCTCGGCGAGAATACCGACAATCGAAAGAACCCGGTTCCTGATTCGGGGCGACAGACGCAAAATGCCTTCAATCAGTCGGCGACCGTCAGCCGTCGACAGGTATGCGATACGTTCGTCAATCTCCGCGGCTTCTTGGTGGGGAACTCCGCTGCCCGGCTCCGGCAGGCCTTCGAAAAACCGCGCCACTGGCACATGCAGGCAACTTCCTATTTCATAGAGCATCGAAGCACTGACGCGGTTTTTGCCGCTTTCGTATTTTTGCATCTGTTGAAAGCTGACGCCGACGCCCTTGCCCAACTCGTTCTGCGATAAATTGGCTTGAATTCGGAGAATGCGGATCTGTTGTCCGACGTGGCGATCGACGGGATGGATCCTCGCATCCGATGGCGACGGCCTTTGCCGCGTGAAACTAGATTCGAAGTCTGTGATATCACTCATGCCGGCTCCCTTAAGGTCGCAAAAGGGCATGATAGGGGCAACCAGACGTCTCGACTTTCAAATTTGTGATGCGATTACATATTCTTGATGCGAAATTCACGAGTTTGGCGAGTTCTGCCGCAAAGCACGTCACCCGATTGCGCCCAGCTTTGGGAGCGATTCTGTCCGTCCGCTGCGCCGCGAACGGATCGCCATTGCGCGGTTGGCTGGAACACGTCGACCTTCAAACTGACCAACGGTCTGACAAGACGATACCGACTCGCGTCGAAACGCTTTTGTCGTCCCTTTATAGAACAAGTGTCGCGCCGAAAAATGTACACAATAGGGGATCAACGCTCCCGTTTCCCATCATGTTGGGGCCGATTTCGGCTCCGACAATTGCTGCCGCTGGTCGTCATTCAAGTATATCCGCAAAGGGCCAACGGTCGCACATTCACCCTCCCCTGGACCGGCAGCGTTCAAAGTCTTGCCAGACCCCATGGGCGCAGAGAACATGGTCGGCATATCGAGGCTGGTGCCTTCGCGGCGGGAACGCGCCGTCATGCCCGAGCCATGCGGCAAGGGTATCGTGCTCTGGACGCTGCGCTATGGTGATGAGGTGCGGGATGGGGAAAACTATTTTGCCGCAATCGATGATGAAGAGCCAGAAGCGGAACTGATGCCGCTCGTGCAACAGCTCATCAAGAAACAGACTCAGCGCTGGAGCCCGAAGATGGTCGCCGATCCGATGCAGGAGACGCTGCTTGACATTATCAACACAAAGAAGAAGCAATTGAAGAAACCGTCCAAAGCCATGCCGAAGAAGAAGGCTGAAGCTTTGACGGGCAATGTCATCAACATCATGGATGCGTTGCGCAAGTCCATCGAGAACGAACGGGGTTCAGGGAAGCAATCGACGAGATGACGACAAGACGCAAAGCCTCGATGCCGCTGCTCGACGAATCCGGCTCGACCCTTCAGTCACGCCAGGTGCGAAAGCGCGATCCCGCCCAGCCAAGCCTGCCCTTCGATCCGATGCCCGAGCGCATCGAGCCGTGCCTGGCGCTTTTGAAGCCGACACCACCGAAGGGAGCCGACTGGCTGTTCGAGGTGAAATGGGACGGCTACCGTCTGGCGCTCCACATCCATCGGAAGGATGTGAAGGTCATCACTCGCGGAGGCCACGACTGGACGCACCGCTTTCCGGCAATTGTCGATGCGGCGCGTGCACTCGGGGTCAACAGCGCCATTCTCGACGGCGAAGCCGTCGTGCTTGACAATCAAGGCCGCTCCGACTTCGGGGCATTGCAGCGCTCGCTTGGTGGCCGCGGCGGCAAAAAGGCGTCAGACGAAGCGATCCTATATGCGTTCGACCTTCTCTATCTTGACGGCCACGACTTGACTGGCACCGAGCTTTCGGTGCGGCGGCATCTGCTGGAGGATCTCATTTCACCGACGAGCGACGGCGCCGTTCGCCTGTCGCAGGAGATGGCCTTGGACGGCGAGGTCCTGCTGGAGCACGCATGCCGGGCAGGGCTTGAGGGCATTATCGCCAAGCACCGCGACCGGCCATATCGCTCCGGGCGCACCGGCGATTGGCAGAAGATCAAGTGCATCCAAAGCGAGAGCTTCATGGTCGTCGGCTATGAACAGTCGTCCTCGGCACGCGGCGGCATCGGTAGCCTGCTGCTCGCCGCGCGGAAAGGTTATGATTGGGCCTATGTCGGCTCGGTCGGAACCGGCTTCAACACGAAAGATGCCGAATACCTGCGCAAGACCCTCGATAAGCTGAAGACAGCCAGGCCGGTCGTGCCGCTGAAGGGCAAGAATCTCGTCTTTGCTCAGCCGACAATTATTGCCGAAATCGAGTTCCGCGGCTGGACACATGACGGCAGCCTTCGTCACGCCTCCTACAAGGGTCTAAGGGAAATCCAGGACAACGCCGCAGTCTTCGACATTGCCGAGCGGCCTGCGCCAAGCGAATAGAGCGCTCGAGGCTTTGGGGAGTACCGCATTACCTCCGGGGGAATAGTAGCCTGGCTCTCGGATGGATGGGAGGATTACTGCCAGCAGTTGACCGCCGTATGGAGACGCGGCGACCGTAAACAGGGGCTCGTCTTTCCATAACGCGTCTGACAACATTTCCCGCGTGCCAAGGTCGAAAATCGAACGCATATATGTTTCATTGAACGGATCGGACATATCGTAGTGAAGCTGGCAATCAATAGAGGCTACATGAAGCTTGGCTTCAGTCCGACGGGCATAGCCGTATAAGGCCATCAGAGAATCCCGTTCCTGCGCCTTGACCAACATCGAATATGCCCTTGCCATCACAGGCAACGTGCTGTCCGACATATTGGAGAATTCCGGGATCAGAGCGTTATTGACGATAACATTCAGGTTGATACATCGGCAATCAGGCTCCGTAACGAATCTCTTATATGTCAGAATTGACTAAAGCGATCTGAGAGCTGCCGCTCTGAAAGAGCCTCGATATCCTAGATTATTGCCGGCGGCCGGGGACGTCTGAATGTTTCCAGGCAATGACATTTGTGAGAAATTTTGTTTCTAGATCTGGTGATGTGCGCCAGGTGAATAACGGGTTCGGCCCGATGCGATGGCGCCGGGCAACTATGCTACCCGTTACATCTGGCTCACAACTTTCCTAAGCAATGACAAGCTCTCGGCCATCGACGAGCGACGATGGCGCTCTCGGCTTGACAGTGATCGCGTTATGTATGTTCGCCCCGACCATGGGGGGTCGGAAAGCGCTCTTGGAACGAAGGGTACCTGCGTGGGAATTCAGCCCGAGCGAAATAGCAGGTGCAATTGCCCAGAGAGCTCAGTTTCTCTAGCTGGCAGATCCATCGCCCTCGATCTGTCCATTATCAATCCGCGAACACGCGTCGACATGGAACGGGTGTCAACATGCGCTTTATAACGCCGTAGTCCGATTCTTATCATAGCTGCGCCCTAGATCGTATTTCGGCAGGACGCCGAAAGCCGCACGATACTCCTGAGAGAAGCGGCCCATCTGTATAAACCCCCAGCGACGCGCGATTTCACTGACCGTCGCAGATGGCGTGGCAGTTAAAAGATCGCGACGTGCGCCATCAAGGCGGAGCTGCCTCAGATAAGCCATTGGAGTGACGTTCAAAAAACGTCGAAAATTGATCTGAAGTGCCCGCACGCTGACGCCCGCTGCCGCTGCCATGTCCGCAATCGTGATAGGCATTGCGATATGTGCTCTGGCAAACTCCAGCGCTCTTCGAAGCTGGCGAGGCGCAATGGTCTGCACCGGCGATTTCGTCTGCGAAAACGTGTGAGGCAGATTCTGCACCATCAGCAGACAGAACATCTCTTGGAAGCTCGTCAGGGCAAGGGGAGAAACCTCTAGGTTTTGATCGGCGCAGATCTCATCTCGGAAGAAACGCATGAGTTTTAAAAGAGGTGGCGTCGGTCCCGCTGTCAGGTCCTGCAGGGGAGCGAATTCGAAATCGACAGGTGGCAGGCGTTCGAAGGTGCTGATCAGAGCGGCGTTTACTGCGCTCCTTGGGATGCAGAATCCCTCCGCAACAGAGCCTGCGTGAATGTTCACCGCGGAATAGCGGTCGGCCGTCGTCAGCAGTCCCGTGCAGGGCGTGATAGCATGACTTATGCCGCCTGTTGCCAGGTCATAGCAGGTTCCATGCTCGACAAAGAACATGAAGCCATCATTCTCGATCGTGACGGAAAAGGCGCGGTCCGTTGAAGTCGATCCCGTCCAGCCCACCATCTCGCCGGCGCCATGGACACCGAATGAGAAAAGACCGCGGCTATCGCTACTGAGAGGCCGATAGAAATTGTCGTGCTTTTCACCGTTAAGCCATTCGGAGACCTCACTGGTTGTGAGCGACGTCGCCTCGAGCTTAAGCGTCAGAATTTCGGTCAACTTGCTCCACCAAATTCACTGTTTTGTCGCGCGCTTGGAGTGACGGCAAACAACTGGCCCCCTGTCAGCTTCTAATGAAAAATTGATTGACCTCAAATAGCCATTTCAGGCTATTTCGCGCATGTCTCTTCCTCGGACGAAGCTATTTGACCTTTGAGCAAGCGGGCCGCTCATGGCGCGAGCAAGACGCGTATCAGTGACGACAAACCAAGAAGCAATTCGCCAGTTTCGCTCGCCATGATCGACAGCCTCGGCGATCAGACCGTCTCGGCAACTTCGTCGCCCATCCACTGCTTGTCCTCGGCGATGATATGACAACCGACCACATATCGCCGGCAGGCCAGATATCCGCCGGCAGCGAAGCGGGCAGGCATTTGATCGTCGAGGGCAATCCTGCAGACGACCCTGAACGTCTATGCCACCCGACGCGGAAGCTGGAAAGCGATGGTCAAAGGACTTTCCCACAACGGAATGGCGGCCAACCTCCTCATCGACGGCCGATCCGCGCGCCACACGATCCATAGCGCTTAAGGCGAGGTAGGCCCGTTATGGGAGGTAGGCCAACGATATCAAAAGGCGGACTGGATACGGTGATCGTTGCAGGAGAACGCTAGGGCGCCGGCTCGTCGCGGGATTGGGCTGCAAAGGGCGCCGGTCTCTTGGGCGCCGGGGCGATCCTGATCGAGGCGAAGCTTTCTTGGCTTCCGGATCCGCAGAGCGCTGATGAGCCCCGCAAGGCCCACGCCGCCGCCTTCGCCCGCACTACCGCGGGGTCTCCGACAATTGGATTGGCCAGACGCTTCATTGTCGCGACAGCGTCGTCCTCATCCACCGTCATGAATGCGTCGGCAACACGCGCCAGTATCCGCCAGGCGACAGCGACGGCTCGTAGCATTCGGGCATCGCCACGACGTGTCGGAGACGATAATCCACTCATTGGCCTCGGCGACCCCTGCAGCCTCCTTAACGGAATCATCGTAGGTTCCGGCGACCCTGATCATCTCCGCTCCTCATCTGGCAATCAAACGCAATCCTTGGTCTGACAACATCGTCGCCAGTCGGTGGATGGAGGTTTGGACGCCGGAAACGGTCTTCGCCATCCGGCCGTCCTGCTGCGATGCTCTGTCGAAACAGAAGCTCAGCAACGTAATCGCCGCCATCAGGAGCACTGTGAGCAGAGCCGACTGGGTTATGGTGGTTGGTTCAAATGGCACGCAATAGAGCAGCATGTTGCCAAAGGCGAAGGTGAAGAGGCTCGTGCGACCGAAGAACGTTAGCGATCTCCACAGCGCGGTCGGCGCAATCGACTGGCGCAGGGTAAGCAGGACAGCGGCGGCCGTAACGGCAAAAGCACCGAGAATGCCGGCGGCGAAGTAAAGCGGATGGCTGTCCAGTCGCATGGCCATGTTCCCAAGGCCTCTCTTCGTTTCGCTATCGAGTATCCACGCGCCCGCGATGAGCGACAGTCCGGTGCCAAGGAGCACAAGCCAAGCGCGCCGAGTCATCCCTGCGGCCACACCCGAAGCCGAGCCCATCAGAATTTTCCCGAGGGCCATTCCGGATATGACAAGCGTCATGCCATGCAGGACGGAGGGGCCACCGAGCTTGGCTCCCCCTATTCCGAACAGGAACATCGCGAGACGGTCCACTTCCGTTGGCAAGCCAAATACTACGGGGCTTGGCAGCCCGCGCAAGACCGGATGAAGAATGTGAATGGCGACGGCCAGGATCAGAAGCGGAACTAGGCCCAGGCGATTGCGCGTCCATAAAAGGGCGGGAGCCACAGTCAGTGCGATTGCGTAAAACTTCAGAATGTCAGTGAATGGGGTCACCCCCAGCATGAAGATCGTCGATAGGGAAAAGAAGAACGAGTATTCCGACTTCGCGAAAAAAAGAACGACGACGGAAAGACTGTATAACAGCCAGCATTGAATGGCCCGCGACCACAGACGAGCGATCGATATACTGCGCTTGTCGGTATCAAATCGTGGTCTGTATACGACTTCAAGCATCGTTCCGAAAAGAACAATGAACGTTGGCGTTGCAAGCGCCATCATTAATTTAAGACCATCAACATAGGCTCCCTTAAAAACGTCTGCCAATTTGGACACCGCCAAGACGTGACTTCCCATAGCCAGGAAAATCGCACATGAACGAGCCACATCGATCCCAACTATCCGATTTATCTTCATATTTACTCTCATGCTCCGGCAATTCGGCGCCTTGATTTTCAGTTTCGACCTCTAATAAGCATCTCCGAAAGATCGGTAAAATTGATTGGTTGGATCGCAATGATCTAAGCAATGGATGGTGGAAGGCGTTTTGAGGGTCTTCGCGGGCAGTTTCACTCCTGTCCTTGGCGTAGCGCGACAAATCACGCCAACAGCCGGCGCGCCATTTTTCAAAACTCTCCTCTGCGAAGCGGTCCGATCGTGTCCCATGGAGTGGTGTAGCTTGATTTCATAGCCATCGGTGATTTCCGGTAGGGTCGGGTTGCTTAGAGCCAACCTGAGGGACACCACC
>NZ_FMAF01000069.1 GCF_900094565.1 Martinezella lusitana | reverse complement strand
GACCAAAGCCTCGAACAGGTGACGCCAGACGCCCCGCGCTGACCATCGATGAAACCGGTTGTAGATCGTCGTCGCCGGGCCGTAGCAGGGCGGGCAGTCCTGCCAGCGGCAGCCGGATTTCAACACATGAATGATACCACTGATCACGCGGCGGTCGTCGGTACGATGTGCTCCAGGCTGATTGGTTGGAAGCAGCGGTTCAATCGCTGCCCATTGCTGATCATCAAGCCAGAATTCTCCTGCCATGAGCCAATCTCCTTCAAATATCCAGATTGAATCATACAGTTCAAGCAAAATCAAATGCATGATTGGGTTTGGAACCTAAAGAGCATCGAAACCGGACCGAAGAATTCCCAATAGCGCGCCGGATTGTCTTCTCCGACGTCAGTCAGGATCGTCGGCTGGACGAAGGCGCCGCGATTGGGCACCGGCGGCCCGACTTCCTCGGCTTTGGCTCCAAGCTTGACCGCTTCGCGAATCTTGTCCTTCACCTCGTCGGCCGCACCCTTCGAAGACAATGGCGCCAGCGTGGTCTTCGGATCAAAGGGATCGCCCGCGACTAGACCAGCCACGCCCTTGCGATAGCCATCAAGAAATGCGTCATAGACAGGGTCGACGATGATCATCCGCTTTGACGAAACACAGACCTGACCGCCGTTCCAATGGCGCCCGAACACGGCCCATTTGGTGGTCTTTTCAAGGTCTGCATCAGCCAGCACAACGAAGGCATCCGCACCGCCGAGCTCCATTGTGGACTTTTTAAGCGCTTTGCCAGCCTGAGCCGCAACAACCGCGCCAGCGCTTTCCGAGCCAGTCAGGGCGACACCATGGACCCGGTCGTCGTTGAGGATCAGCTCGATTTGCGAACGCGTTGCGTAGAGGTTCTTGAACGCCCCTTTGGGCAGGCCGGATTCGGCCATCAGTTTCTCGAACGCAGCAGCGCATTGCGGAACGTTCGATGCGTGTTTGAGGAGGAGCGTATTGCCTGCAGCGAGCTGCGGCGCCAAGATACGTGCGATCTGGTAGTATGGGAAGTTCCAAGGTTCGATGGCCAGCAGGACACCGAGCGGTTCGTGAACGAGCACGGCGTCGCCCTCGGCAGGATCCAGAACCGGCAGCTTTTCGGGCTTGAGCAACGCCTCGGCATGGCGGACATAATATTCGAAGATTTTTGCCGACAGCTCGACTTCCGCCTTAGCTTCGGAGAACAGCTTGCCCATTTCAAGCGTCAGCAGCTTAGCATAGGCATCGCTATCACGGCGCAGGATGTCCGCCGCCTTCTGTAGGATCTGTCCACGTTCGGCGAAAGAAGTGTTGCGCCACCCGAGAAACGCCTCATGTGCGCCGACGATTGCCGTACGAACTTCGGCGTCGGTCGCGTCTGGAAAATTGGCGAGTGTCTCGCTGCTGTAGGGATTGATCGTCTGGTAAGCCATTTGTCATTCTCCTTTGAATGTAGATTGCCTTGGGCCACTTCAGGCTGCGGCGGCCAGATCTTTCACGGATTGAACCATTTGGCTGAGCACGGCTTGGGCGTCGCCGTAGACCATCGAGCAGTTGTCTTCGAAGAAGAGCAGGTTCTCGACGCCCGAATAGCCCTTGCCCTGTCCGCGCTTGACCACATAAACTTGATGGGCTTTGTCGGCGTCCAGGATCGGCATCCCATAGATCGGCGAGGATTTATCGGTGCGCGCCGCAGGGTTCACCACGTCATTGGCGCCGATTACCAGGGCGACATCGGTGTTTGGGAAGTCTGCGTTGATGTCATCCATATCGAAGATGATGTCGTAGGGAACGCCTGCTTCTGCGAGCAGCACGTTCATGTGACCTGGCATGCGGCCCGCCACCGGATGGATGGCGAATTTGACCTCGACGCCGGCGGCCAGCAGGATTTTGACGAACTCGTAGAGCTTCTGTTGCGCTTGAGCGACGGCGAGACCGTAGCCAGGGATAATGATGACGCTCGAGGCGTAGCGCATGTTGACCGCCGCGTCGGCCGCGTCGGCGGATTTCATCTGTCCGTGGACTTCGGCCCCGCCAGAAGCAGTTGTGTCCCCAAAGTTGGAAAACAACACGTTTGCCAGCGATCGGTTCATCGCCTTCGCCATAAGCAACGTCAAAAGCGTGCCCGCCGAGCCGACGACCATGCCCGCGATCATCAGGGCGGGGTTTTGCAGCGCGAACCCTTCCAGGCCGACGGCAAGACCGGTGAAGGCATTATAGAGCGAGATGACGACGGGCATGTCGGCCCCGCCGATCGGGAGCGTCATCAACACACCAAAGGCCAGGGCTCCGACAAAGAACAGAACCGCCAGCACGGTGTCCGCTGGAGAGCCATAGAGAAGAATGACGCCCAATCCGACGAGAAGCGTTGCGAGAAAGATCAGGCCGTTTACGAGCCGCTGACCGGAAAAGCGCCACGGTTTTTTGATCCTGCTGTCGAGCTTCGCCCACGCGATGAAAGAGCCCGTCAGGGAAATCGAACCGATCAACGCACCGATGATAGTGACGGCAAGCAGCAACGTGCCTGAGGCTCTTCCACCAGAAAGTTCGACAGCGGCGATCGCGGCTGCAGCCCCGCCACCCATACCGTTATACAATGCGACCATCTGCGGCATGGCAGTCATCTCGACCCTCGCGCCGCGCCACCAAGCCCATCCGCCACCGGCAAGCAGCGCGGCGATCGCAAGACCGAGATTGGTCGTCAGGTGAGACCGGACAGTTCCATCAAGCTCGAAGAGCACCAGGAAGCTCGCGATGACGGCAACGATCATACCGGCACCGGCAGTCATGATGCCCGACAGAGCCGTAACCGGCGAGGCCATCCGCTTCAACCCGAAGATGAAGAGAGCGGCGGCGAAAAGACCGCTCAGGCTGACGAAATGCTGTGCGATCATCCTACTTCTCCTTACCGCCGCTCGACTTGAACATTGAGAGCATCCGGTCGGTCACCACGTAGCCCCCGGAGGCGTTTGCGGCCCCGAGTGCCACGGCGACGAAGCCGACGATCTGGGCGAACAGTGTGGTGGCGTTCAGCAGCGTGTGGAGAGCGCCGACGACCACGATGCCGTGGATGAAGTTCGAACCTGACATCAGTGGCGTGTGCAGGATCGAGGGCACCCGACTGATGACCTCATAGCCGGTGAAGGCTGCCAGCATGAAAATATACAGGGCGATAAGCCACGTCATGGGTGTGTCGAGCGTCATCATGCGACCTCATGGTTTGAGTGAAATGCGGTCTCGATGATCTGGCGAAGCGCTTCGTTTCGGATCTTTCCGTCGTGCGTAGCCACCGTACCGGCGACGACTTCGTCCTCGAAATCGAGATGGATCGCGCCATCCTTGATGAGGAGGTCAAGAAGATTGAGGATGTTTTTTGCATAGAGGTCGCTGGCGTGCTGGGCGAGTGCCGAAGGTACATTGAGCGGGCCAAGGATGGTAACCGCTCCGACATTCACCGTGTCACCGGGCTTGGTCATCTCACAATTGCCGCCGCTTTCCGCCCCGAGATCCACAATCACGGCGCCGGGTTTCATGGCCGCGACTTGGGCTGAAGAAATCAGCTTCGGGGCTGGGCGGCCAGGTACGGAGGCCGTCGTAATGATCATGTCCGCTTCGGCGATATGCCGGGTGAGTGTCTGCTCGACCTTGGCTTTTTCGTCGGCCGTCAGTTCGCGCGCATAACCGCCTTCGCCGCGTGCGTCGACACCGGTATCGACGAATTTGGCACCCAGCGACTCGGCCTGCTCGCGTGTCTCGGGACGGACATCATAGCCTTCCATGATTGCGCCCAGCCGGTGAGCGGTGGCGAGGGCCGAAAGCCCGGCGACGCCAAGTCCCATCACCAGAACCTTCGCGGCCCGTAGCGAACCTACCGCAGTTGTCATCATCGGCAGGATGCGCGGCATGTGAACTGCACCGAGCAGAGGCGCATAATAGCCAGCAAGAGCTGCCTGGCTGGAAAGGACATCCATCGACTGGGCCCTGCTGATGCGCGGGATCTGCTCCATCGCAAAGGCTGTCACCTTTCGGTCCTTGAGGGCTGCAACAGTGTCCAGATTGCTGTTGCCGTAAAGGAGTGAGATCAGCACGCTTCCTGGCTTCATTGCCTTGACTAGATCTGCTGGCGGCGGCTGAACTGCGAGCACGATATCAGCATCGGACACGACGGTTTTCGGGTCGTTTTCGATCCTGGCGTCTCGATAGGCGGTATCGGCAAACGTGGCCGCCAGTCCAGCATTCGCCTCCAGAGTCAGGGCTGCACCCAGCCGCTCGAGACGGGTAGTAAGGGCTGGCACGATTGCTACACGCTTTTCGCCTAGGTCACATACCCATAAAATAGTTTTTGTTTTTAATGGATTGTGATTCACTGCTTCCGTTGATTTGGAGGCAGTGATGGCTCGCTTTGATTTGACGGATTTCGAATGGTCGGTGATTGAACCGCTTCTTCCAACGAAGGTACGCGGCAAGGCGAGGGTTGATGATCGGCGGGTGCTGAATGGTATCTTCTGGCGACTGAGAACGGGTGCGCCCTGGGCGGATATCCCGGCTCGATATGGTCCCTATACCACCTGCGTAAATCGCTTCAACCGGTGGCGCCATGCTGGGCACTGGGAGCGTATTCTCAACGCAATATCAGAAGCTTAC
>NZ_FMAF01000027.1:43141-89489 GCF_900094565.1 Martinezella lusitana | reverse complement strand
TGGCCATGGTTGCTGCATGTCTTCGCCGATGGTGGCTATGCGGGCGATAAGTTGAAGCGGCGACTGAAAAAGATCGGGCGCTGGACGATCGAGATCATCAAGCGCTCGGACAAGGCGAAAGGCTTCGAGGTTCTGCCGCGTCGATGGGTGGTCGAACGGACCTTCGCCTGGCTTGGCAGATGCCGCAGATTGGCCAAAGACGTCGAACGCTCGATCGCATCAGCCGAAGCGTGGATCATGATCGCCCACATTCGTCTCATCACCAGACGGCTAGCAAGGTATGGATATCGTTGAACGCTTTTCGAATCCGACTCTTAGTCGCCCGTGAAGAACCGTTTTCGGTGTGGCGGCGCATGATTGTCGGCGTCGAGAGTTTGCCTGACGAGCAGGCACAAAAGTAGCCTGAACCACCTGAGCAGAAGCGAGAAATTGTAGCCGGCGGCAGCCAGAACGGCATTGAGGGCATCGCCCTGCTGTCCGGCAAGATAGTTGCGGTCCATTCTGCGCTCGTTCTTGAGGTGCCCGATGACGGGCTCGACGGCTGACCGCCTTCGCATCAGACGTTTGATGGCCGGCGTCACGTGGCGCTTCTGGCCACTGGTGAAGACCCGCAGCTTGTGGCTCTGGGGCGCATTGTGGCCGCGGTATCCGGCGTCGGCCAGAATGCCAGGATCAGTCCGAGAAATGGCCGCCTTCAAATCGGAACGCCCGCCGGAATGAAATCGGAATGACTGGCCGGCTTCAAATCGGAATCGATGGCCGGCTTCATCGGAATACGCAGCCCATGAGTCGATTTTAGTGAGACGCCGTATTAGTTGCTGGTCTTTTGGGTCGTCGCCTCGGTGCCTTTGTTGTTCGCTCGAGTACCTAATTTAATGCCGCTGACATCAGTGAGGCGCCTTGAGAATGACGGCAATCAACCCCACGCTTCCCTTCACCTTGCCAAAGATATCGATGCCCTGAGCCAGCCTATACCGCCCGCATCAAGGCCTCACAATGAGCTCGTCAGGTACTCTTCGGTGAGCTCATTTGACGGCGCGTAGATCAACCTTAGATCCCCGCAACTGAAAATCGACGGGGCGTGGACGCCGCATACCAGCGATCTACTATTCGTCGGCATCGCTCCCATCCGCCCCACCAAAAATATCAAGCAGAAGCTCTGGGTTGGACCCCTCGCCCCGTAGTTCCTCAAGAACGTGTTCCAGGATGCGCCCGTACTTTGCCAGTGCCCTTAAACGATCCTGGTGCTTGAGATCACCTATCGTCCTCTCGACTGCTCGAACCAATTTATCCGCCTTAGGGTCCTGCCCCTCAACCAACGCGAATGGCTCGACCACCCTCCAACGGAGAAGGCCAACAAGCAGCATCGGAGCGTATTGGAATCTGGTGTACGTCGAGCCCAGATTTTCTTCGAACTCCCGGAGAATCCGTTTGGTCAACCGCTCGACATCTTTGCGAGTAAGCAGCCGAGGCGCGGTTTCAGAGCGCGAAAGTAGGAACGCCATGGCGGCGGTTTCTTTCTGCCACTTCCATTGATCTATGGGCTTGCCCAAGACCTTGTGGATTGCCTGCAGCTCAAAATGCTGGTTGCTGGCGACCCGCCCCAACCCCTGGTAAGCGAGCTTCCAGTGGGCACCTTGAGTGAAAATTGGGTGTCCCCGGGCTTCTTTGTCCCAAGCCTCCAGCAACCAGCCCGAGACGTCTGGCGGGCATCGGCGGAATTGCCATGTCAGAAACCGCAGTGATTGGGTTCCAACAGCTTGGCCCCTCAGCCCGCGACGGACTTCATCTAACGCTCGTTCTACAAGTCGATCCAAGCGCGATAGCGCGACAGCATCTACTCCATTCGGGACATCACCGTCACTTGATATCGCGTATTTGCCGCCAGGTCGAGCCGAGAGCCGATTTGCGAGTGCCGTCCAATCGACGGCAGTCCGGTCAACGTTCTTTTCAAGCAACGTGAAAAGCCCGTCTCCGCGAGGGCTATCGTTCCAACTATCGATTCCGCAGGCGAGCACAAGCCGTCCCGGTATTGTCGGTGCTGGTCTCTGGAACCCTTCGATCAACGCGTCCCAATTTTGTTCGAGTTCGGTCGCGGCATCCCAGTCGACCTGGAATTGGTGACCAAACTTCTGAGAGTGAACGAGGATTTTTGCTCGACCGGACGCCGGGCTCTGTTCCACCCAAAGTTCGACGGGAACTGTCTGGTCGACTTTCACACCGATGTTGACTTCTGCCTTGCGCGGAAGCTCGGAAGTTTCCTTTCTAAGGAAAATAGAAAAACGATCCTGCCCCGCTTGAATGGCCAATCTTGCCGGTTTCGGGCTCCGGTACATCTCACCTGCCGGAAGCGTCTCATCGTAATCAACGAGGTCGAAGTTTTCGACCGCGTCACGCCGCTGCACAATCGTTGAAATCTGCGGCAGGAAATCGAAATAGATGGGATCGCGCTTGCTTAGGCGCCGCGCGGCATGAAGCGCACCATCTGCGATCGAGTTGTCAGCAAGTAACACAACATCTCCACCGATGCTTTGTATCACTGCTGAATGGAATGCTTTTCTGATCGCACCTTTGGACAGAGTTTCCAACAAGACCACATCGCACCCAGCGACATCATCTCGCACATCCTGCAATCGAGGTATCTGCTCGTGATCGATCGTGTCGGGCGGCCTTAATACCTGCCAGTCTCCGTTTCCTTGGCGTAACACCTCGGGCTCTGCCTGGAATCCGAGCGCAAGGCGTCCATTCGAACGTGCCCATTCCAAATGATCGGTTCGGTCGACCGACGAAACTCTAGAAATTGCAGACTTTGCCAACTCCGCCAATCCCCGGTATCCCCAACCCGAACGGATCAGTTTTCCTGTCGAGCGACGCTCCGGCGCTAAGACAGTCTCTCCATGGCTACGCTCGCGACGAATGCGCAGCCTTTGAACCGTGACACCGTCTCCGGTGTGCGAAACCACACCTACGGCCTGGCCTTCTTCAACTGTTCCCCTTTCGATAGCGAACAATGTCGCCAACACGGATCGCCAAACCAGAAGCGGCGTCGAGACCTTTGCCTTGCGCAGAGCCGCCAACAGTCGTTCCTGCAGTAGCTCGCCGGTTTCAGCATGATCATCAAGGCTGGCGATGCCAAAGCTGGCACCGGATGACATCCCTTTCAGCGCTGCAGTCAGGTGGGGGACGGATGGATCGTCGTTCAGCAGATCAGTCACCCTCAACCGCTTCTCGGCAGCTCCGACCACACCCCAACCAGCACCCAGGCCGTGCGGAGAAATTGATGCCTGCGCACCACCCACAAGGCCCCCGTCGGCCTTCGCTCCAGTTTCAACCACGACACCGAAAATGCCGCCTTCGATGAGAGAGCTAATAACCTCCTGCTCCTCGCCGTCCGGCAAAATGGTCCAGTTCCTCGCAGCGCTATCGCGCCATCCATTCAGATCGTACCCGCACAGTTTCCTCATGGCGTCGTCGCGTATATTTCGCTACGTGCGAACGCACGGATAGCGTCCAACCCTTGCCGCAGCCCCTCGCCAGAGGCCTCCAAGGCAATTCCATCAACGCGCGTGCTAGCCTTACGGGATAGGCAAGTCTCGAACTGACCGTGAGATGGGGTCAGTATCAGCCCGTTACGCAGAACTTCAGTTTGGCCGAATGGCTGAATCTCGACCAATCGCTCATTTGCCCGTACGACAGCGTCGTTGAGATCTATGCGAGCCATCGTGTGCGGGGTCCAAACTGCTACGCGGCGCGGCATCCCGCCTCGGTCGATGTCGGAGATGCGGAGAGACACGTGGGCCCGCGTCAAGGCCAGCATACGGCCTGGTGCTTCAGGGCGGGATTGTACCTCGACTATACGACCTGTGTTCTTCAACCAGAACACGGCAATCGGTCGATCCTGCTCGAACCATCGTCCGAGCGATGCCTCTGAACGCCAGACGATGGGCGATTGCGCAATTAGCTCGGCTTCTTCGAGTTCGCTGAGAGCGAGCACGACAGAAAGCACAGAAAAATCCGTCCAGGTCTCCGCTTGCCATGCCCAGAGGTCATCGAGGACCCTGTCTTCCTCCAGCAGGCGGCGCCAGGCTTCATAGATGGAGTTGTAGCTCGGGTCCTGCATCAGAACGTAGTTCGGAACAATCCCGGCATCGGCTACGCTCACTTCAAGATCTGCCAACATCTGCGCGAAGGTTTTGCAGAACCGGCCGAAATGATTGACTTGCGCGTAGCGGCGGCTATGCCGTGCTCGTGGATGCTCCTGCATCCATTCGCGAGCAACCTGGAAAGCAAGTGTCGTATACGCGTGGAGAACCCTGTTTTCAGGGGTATCAAAGTTCTCTCGCCTGACTGTTGCGAGAATACGCTGGCTTGTACCGGCTCGCTCCGCAATCGTCCGCCCCGGTTGACGGACGAGCCAGCGCATCGACGCCCGATCCATTTCCTGAACTCGGTCCAAGAATGTAAGCTCTCTCGTCCGACGAAGCACGCGCCTGATCCTCGGCTCCAGCGCTTTCAGGCGCGGAAGGACATCTTGAGCCTGCCTTACGATCTCCGCCATTCGCGGATCGTGTTCATTCTCTGCGCGCTCCCACGCATCGCGCAATCGGGACCATACATGCAAAGGGTCTTCAAGGGCCTCGCCAAGCTCCTGGACCCGCGCCAAAACCTCGTTCATCCGCCGAAGAAGCTCTCTCGCCCGCACGTCTTCCGGGGTCTCATGCTCCTTTACACCACGAGGGCGAACCGGAAACCCAATTCGCTCCGGTCGCTGAGCATTCGCCGTTTTCGGGTATGGATGGAGAATAAGTTCCACCGGTCCATCTTGAAGCCGGGCCGACATAAGACGCGAGTGTCCGCCGTTCTTGGGTGCCTCGCCACGGACCTCGCTGACCAAACAATCACCAGGACTGAACTTCGCATTGGCAACTCCTCTGCGATCCCAAGGTCTGCCGAGATGGAGCATTACCGCGAAACCCCGTTCCATACGAACTGACCGGAGCCCTCTTTCGCAGCACGGATCGACTCATCGATCGCCTTCGCAAGGTGATCGTCCCGCAGGGCATCACCAACGAAACTTATGAGTTCGGAGAAAGCATGATCGTTACCGTCTTCAACTTCGATACCGCGAAGCTTTGGTAACAAGCGCATTTCAACCTGATCTGCGAGCGGGACACGCAAGTCCTTCGCCTGGTCGAACGAGGTGTAGTTCGCGACATACCCCATGATCGCGCGGCCGAGACGGTGACCGAAAGGTCTCTTGAAGCCCTTCATGAGGCTGACCATTCTATCCACGCTGTCGATAACGGTCTGCTCACTCTCCACAGTCGAAACAGGATTCACCCATGACCGCCATCTTGCCGCCGACAGCGCCTCGGGCTCGGCGATATTTGCTTTCTGCGCAGTCGTCCTGATGGTTCTTGGTGCCGAGAAGCGAAGGACATTCGCCCGGTCCACAACCTTATCAGAGAGCGACTGCGTGCTCTCGTCTTCGTTCATCGTTCCGGCAAACAGAAGGTTGTATCCTGGGAAGATGCGGGGAGCGTCCATACCTCGCGGCATCGGTATCTCAAGCTCGATCTCAGCGTCTTTGCGCAGGGATTTATCCGACACACGGTTCATCGGCGGGCGGCTTTCCAAGCGGCTGAGGAAGTCCGAAAAATAATACTCAACACGCGCAAGGTTCATTTCGTCGAGCAGGATCATTATCATCTGATCCTGAAACTCGCTCTTCTGGTTGTTCAGAATGTCCAGGTGATAGAGCGCCCGCGCCATATCGGTCGGACGGTAGCGCTTTTCGATATAGTTGTAGAAACCCATCAAATCCTGGGGGCTATCCCAGCGAGGTTGAACCGGCACCTGCAGGAACCCGATCCCTATGCCTGCCGCGTACTGTCGCGGCAGCTGGCTCTTGCCAGTCCCGGAGATACCGGCAAGCACGGCCATCTGGGTCGTGTCGTTTGTTTTCATTGCTGTATGGAAGGCATAAACAATGCGACGGTCGTAATGGAGGCCGCTTTGTTCAAGGCGCTGAAGCACCCGTTGGACTGCCTCAGCCTCATTTTCAGCGGCGCGATCTTTCCAGCTCCGCATTTGTGCCAGCACCGGCGGAAGCGTGGTCAACTCCTTGAGACGTTCAACGATTGCCTCCTCGCGGCCCGGCGCATCCCTACCGCTCGCCTCAGCAACGTCTTCCTCCATCTTAGCGACCTGTGCCATTAGCGACGAACGGCGATCTTCCAACGATGAGATGTCGCTTTCGATGGAACGAGCACGCTCCTCGGCGGCTGCGAGTTTCGCCGACGTCTGCGTGAATTCAGCATGAACGGCGGCGGTCGCCTGACGCTCGACAGCGAGGTCTTCTTGAACCTGAGAGAGTTGGGAGTTTGCCGCCTGGAGGAGGCCTTCGACACGTGCGCTTTCTCTACCAAGTTCCTGCGACAGCGCTTCTAAGCGTTGCACTCGCTCCTGCGCTTCGCTCAACTCAATCGCTTGGGACCGCATTTCTGCAATCTTCTTTTCAAGCGCTGCCTGTTCACGCTTCATCTCATCGTTGAGAGCGAACAGCCGCTCGGCGGCAGTGAGGCGGTCATGGACAGCGTCGAGATCTGCCCGGGCGGAAGCCAGCTCAGCGTCAACTGCGTGTTTTTCAATGATCTCCGCTTCGATCACCTCGCGCAGCGCACGGATTTCCTCGCGGCGCTCATCCTTCTGAAGCCATTCAGCATTCAAGTCATCGAGCTGTCTCTTGGTCGCATCGTAGTCAGCCTGGACGTCGGCAATATTGGCTAGGGCCTTGCGGCGCTCTCCTAGTTCATTTTCGATATCGCTAAGGGCCATCCGCTTGTCGGCAATGGCTGTCTCCAGAGACTCCAGGGAGCGCGTCGGCCCGGAGGCGGTAACGGCTCTGTCATGGAGCACCGCGAGGCTTATCTGCACGACGATCAGAGCTACGACAGCCATTGCTGCGAAAAGCAGTATCAAGATGTTTCCTGTTAGCATGTCGACGCTCTCTAATTATGGCCTCTCAGGCTGTGGCTGGGTAGTCGTCGGGGCGTCAATAGCTGGCGGCGCGGGTGCCACATCCGTCTGCTTTGGCGTCTTCGCGTCTGAAAGAGATGCAATTTCCTGAACAAGCACCCCTTTCCTGCCGTTAAGCTCGGCCAGCTCCGCTTTCACAGTATTTAGGTCGCTCTGACGCAAGCTCAGCTCTTTGGCCAGTTCTGCTTGTCGGTTTGATAGGTCTGCGACAGCCTTTTCCAGAGCAGCTTTTTCAGCTGCTGCGCGATCAGCATCGGCTTTGTCCGCCGAAGTTCGAGACTTCAGTGCCTGAAGACTGCTTAACTCTTCTTTGAGCGTGTTACGTTGCGTTGTGGCAGCTGCGACATCTGCCTGGAGATCATTTAATTGTGCCTTCGCGACCGGAAGAGATTTTTCCGCCTCTGCAAGCGCGTCCTGGGCAATTTTTAGCCTGCCTTCAGCCGCTGCAGCATCTGATCGTGCGCGGTCCGCTGCTGTGGTCACGCTCGTGAGATCGCCGTTCAATGCAGCCTTCCGCATTTCGAGAGCGCCGACTTGGTTGGCCAAGTCCGTACGGTTGCTGTCCTGGCGGGCCAAGTCGGCATCCGTTTTAGCTGCAGTGACCTTCGCCTTGGACGCCTGATCCTGGAGCTTTGCGATCGTTGCGTCTAAATCCTGCGAGGCACGTTGTTTGTCGCCGATATCTTTCGTGATTTTCGTCATTTGCGCCGTCAACGAGGCCTGACGGGCGGTAAGATCGGCGACCTGACGTGTTTTGTCGTCAAGGTCCTGAAGCTGGGCGTTTAATTTGGAGATTTCAGCCTCCTTATCGCGCCGGACCTTTTCGCTGACTGCAATCGCGTCGTCGGCAGCACTTTTTCGATCTTCTGCTTGTGCAACGTCGGCATTTGACTGATCGATCTTTGCCTGATTGACAGCAATCCGCTTTTCAAGGTCAGCGTTCTGAGAGCGTAAGGTCGCAAGCGTCTTCTCGGCCTTAGCTGCTTCCGCAATAGTATCGGCGGCCGCTTTCGATTGCTCTTGGCCCGCCTGAAGCTTCTCAACGCCCTCGGCGAGCGATGCCGTCTGTTGGTTTATCTCTGCGTCGAGGCGATCTCGCTGTGCGGTCAGATCAGCGATGGTTTTCCGAATACCATCGGCTTCTACACTTCGTTGAGAGATTTCCGAAAGGACACTATCGCGTCGGCCCAGCGCCTCTGTCCGCTCATTGTTATAGCGCTGAATGTCGGAACGCACGGCACCGTAGTCGCGCTCAAGAGCGTCGACCTGAATCAACGCGACAGAGATCGCGGCCGCTGAGAGCAAGCCAAGCGTCAAAGCGATATAGGTAAACCGCCGCGATCTAGGAAAGCTGTTTTGCGACGCGTTCAATGCACCCCTCCAAATCCTGAGCTAGTTCGTCCACCCAAAAGCGCTGGATTTTCCAGCCAAGCGATTTCAACTGATGGTCTCTCCAATAGTCGCCAAGCTTTCTTTTGCCGTCGGTGTCGGCATGCCAATGTCGACCATCGACTTCCAGGTCGAGCTTGACATCGCCGCTGCCAAACAGTGCAAAATCCAGGCGACGACCGGCGACTTCGAATTGAGCAACGGGGTTCAAGCCGCGCTTCCTAAGCGCCGCGTCCACAATTCGCTCCCAATTGCTGTCAAACGTGCCCTCGCCGATGCGGCCCTTTGGTTCGGTTGCCGTAGCGGCTAGCCGTTGAAGACTCCGCACCTTGCCAGATCGCGCATACGACAAATCGCCAAAGACATGGGCGACGGCCCGGGCGCGGCTAATGGCAACGTTCAGGCGGCGCCAGTCTTTCTGCACGAACGTGACCGCGCTGATCGCACTCGAATGGCCGAGCGTGGGTGAGAAAAGGATAAGGTCTCTTTCTTGACCTTGGAAACTGTCAACCGTGCCGACACGCAGTTCAGCCTTGACACGAAGCTTTTCATTGACTTCTGCGTGGATCGCTTGCTCCAACGCGTATACCTGCGGCCGGAAAGGAGCGATGACCCCGATCGACCCGCTATATCCTTGATCCACGAGGAGCATGCGGACATGCTGCACTATCGCGGCGATCTCAGAATTATTGATGTTGCCGATCATTGGTGATGTTGGCGCCGGTACATCGGTCCACGCAATACCTGGCTTCATGCCCCTTGGTGATTTGAGCTTGTCCTGGTCACCTGCAACCCGCAATTGACCACCATAAAAGTGTTCGTTGATGTAGCCAACGATATCGGCAGCGGATCGATATTGATCGCGAAGCATAACCTTCGCCGCCCCGGGCGTGAGGTCCGCCAAGTCGAATAGCGATCTCCGGCTCTGCGCGAACCGACCCATCTTTGATACCGGCAGGTTCTGGGCCTGCATCAGGTTTCGATCATGCGCAATGCCCAACTGGCTGATGAAGGAAAGCTGGCGATTGTCACCGACAACGACAGCACGTTTTGCCCTAGCGAAGATCGGCAGTGCTGACGCGATATCGCACTGGCTTGCTTCATCAAAGATCGCGAGATCGAATAAGCTGTCTGACAGCGGCACTCGCCGTGCCGCGCCAAGGACTGAAACCAACCACAGGGGCCGGTGACTTACAACTTCACCGGCCAATTCAGATGGCAGCGGCCCGGTGTTTTGAGCAAGCTCTAGGTTGGCAAGCTCCTCGCCTAGCCTCCGTCGGTCGATCTCAGTCAGGTTGACCTTTGACGCCAGAACTTTGGGAAGAAGCTCCCGAGCGACCTCTCCTATCTCCTGCGTAATCGCGACTGGATCACCCTTTACTTCGATCGTAGCTAATTCAGAGCGGAGCTGTTTTAGACGCTGCCTGAGGGTGGCGAGCGTTGTCTCTCCACCGGAACGTTGGCTGCCTACCAACAACTTCGATTTAAGACCGAAAGCTCCCAGTATTGTGTTGATCAACCGAATGACGAGGTTTTTTTCGGGCTCTACCAATGTCTGGACTCCGCGTTCAGCGCTGCTCGCCTCCTGCGCCTCGAGCCTCTCCAAAAGCTCCGCAATCAACCCGTGGATACGCGAAAGCTCGTCGATCTGGTCGAGCAGCCGATTTCGATTTTGCGCGAGCGTCGAGAGTTTCGACAGTAGAACCAAGTCTGGCTCAGCCGCACCTCTTGTGGGCTCGCTGACAAGTTCGCCAAGCACCTGATCGAACGATTGATCGATGTCGCGTGTAGGATCAAGCGTCCTCACTAGGAACGGAGACTGCGGAGCGATGCCACCAAGCCTGGTCTCGACAGCATCGAGGGCTTGGTGGTTCTTCGATGCAACAAGTACGCTTCCACCATCGGCAATCACGGAAGCAGCGATGGACACGATGGCCTGGCTTTTGCCGGTCCCCGGCGGACCGGTTACCACCGTAAGCGGTGCGAGGAGAGACCGCCTCACCGCATCAATCTGCTCCTTATTCAAGTCGCCCGTGTTGATGACGGGAGCAAGCCTAGTTGCAACGGGTGCATCCAAGCCGAGGATCGGCGCCAGCGCAGTCGTGGCCAATTTTTCCTTCGGCCACGCTGCAATTGTATCGAGGTCACGCACAGCTCCGGCAGTGAAGGTAGTATCGGTCGGTAGAAAGAGTGCGGCGATATCATGGATGCCGACGATTGTTGGTTTCCACGCGGAACTGAGCCGGTTTTTCCACCGAGAAGTGAGCCACCTCTGAGTATGGTTTTCTGATCAGGGTTTGGTCAATGGGCTGGCTTTTTCTCCTCTCTTTTGCGCCGCGGCGGCCGAACTGGCCTTGAATCGAAAGCTGTCATTTCCGGTTTCCAGGATGTGGCAACGGTGGGTCAGGCGGTCGAGCAAAGCGGTCGTCATCTTGGCGTCGCCGAAGACTGTGGCCCATTCGCTGAAGCTTAGGTTGGTGGTGATGATGACGCTGGTGCGCTCGTAAAGCTTGCTCAGCAGGTGGAAGAGCAATGCGCCGCCCGAAGCGCTGAACGGAAGGTATCCGAGTTCATCCAAGATCAGCAGATCGAGACGAACCAACGTCTCAGCGATCTGACCGGCCTTGCCTTTGGCCTTCTCCTGCTCGAGGGCGTTGACCAATTCGATGGTCGAGAAGAAGCGGACCTTTCGGCGATGATGCTCGATCGCCTGGACACCGAGAGCGGTCGCGATATGTGTTTTTCCCGTGCCAGGCCCGCCGACGAGCACGACATTCTGCGCTCCGTCCATGAACTCGCATCGGTGCAGTTGGCGCACCGTCGCTTCGTTGATTTCGCTGGCGGCGAAGTCGTATCCGGAGATGTCCTTGTAGGCCGGGAAGCGGGCAGCCTTCATGTGATAGGCGATGGAGCGGACCTCGCGTTCGGCCATTTCCGCTTTCAGCAACTGGGACAGGATCGGCACGGCCGCATCGAAGGCTGGCGCTCCTTGCTCGATCAGATCCGTGACCGCTTGGGCCATGCCATACATCTTCAGACTACGCAGCATGATGACGACGGCGGCGCTGGCTGGATCATGACGCATGGCGACCTCCTACGATCCGGACACGCAGCCCGTCATAGCGTTCGACATTGGCCTTGGGTTCGCGCAGCAAGGTCAGCGCCTGTGGTGTGTCGATATCGGGACCATCACTGGTCTTGCCGTCGATCAGCCGATGCAGCAGGTTCAACACATGCGTTTTGGTTGCCACGCCGGCATCCAGAGCCAGTTCCACAGCGCGGAGGACGACCTGTTCGTCGTGATGAAGAACGAGAGAAAGGATATCGGCCATCTCGCGATCACCGCCGGGGCGGCGAAGCATCTGGTCCTGCAGTTGTCGAAAGGCCGGTGGTAGTTCCAGGAAGGGTGCGCCATTGCGCAAGGCACCGGGCTTGCGTTGGATGACGGCAAGGTAGTGTCGCCAGTCGTAAATCGTCCGCGGCGGCTTGTCGTGACTGCGCTCAATGACCCGCACATGTTCGCAAAGAACGTTGCCCTCGGCTGCAACGACCAGCCGCTCGGGATAGATTCGCAGGCTGACGGGCCGGTTCGCAAACGATGCGGGCACGCTATAGCGGTTTCGTTCGAAGGTGATCAGGCAGGTGGGTGAGACCCGTTTGCTTTGCTCGACAAAGCCGTCAAACGCGGCAGGCAGTGTCATCAATGATGCCCGCTCATCAGCCCATACATCCGCAATCGTGCCGGGCAAGGTGCCATGCGGTGTCTCCCGCCACAGGTCCTGGCAATGCTGTTCCAGCCAGGCGTTCAACGCCGGCAGATCGGGAAAGTCCGGCATCTGTTGCCACAAACGTGGTCGGGCATCCTGAACATTCTTCTCGACCTGCCCTTTCTCCCAGCCCGCAGCAGGATTACAGAACTCGGGCGCAAAGACGTAGTGGTTCGTCATCGCCAGGAAGCGGATGTTGACCTGCCGCTCCTTGCCGCGGCCGACGCGATCGACCGCGGTGCGCATATTGTCGTAGATCCCTCGCGCAGGCACACCGCCGAAGACCCGGAAGCCGTGCCAGTGGGCGTCGAAGAGCATCTCATGGGTTTGCAGCAGGTAGGCTCTGACCAGAAAGGCCCGGCTGTGCGCCAACTTGATATGCGCGACCTGAAGCTTCGTGCGCTCGCCGCCGATCACGGCATAGTCTTCACTCCAATCGAATTGGAATGCTTCGCCTGGGCGGAAAGACAGAGGAACGAATATGCCTCGGCCGGCCGTCTGCTGCTCAGCCCGCCACTCACGGGCAAAGGCAGCGACGCGACCGTAGGAGCCGGTAAAGCCCAGAACCACCAGATCGGCATGAAGTTGCTTCAGCGTTCGGCGCTGCTTGCGTGACCTCCCGGCCTCGGTCTTCAGCCAGGCCGCCAGTTTGTCGGCAAAAGGATCAAGCTTGCTCGGCCGCTCCGGTACCGTGAACGTCGGCTCGATCGTGCCCGCGCTCAGATACTTCGCGATTGTGTTCCGCGACAGCCCGGTGCGCCGACTGATCTCGCGGATCGATAGCTTCTCGCGCAACGCCATCCGGCGGATAATGTTTAAAAGTCCCATGTGGATCACTCCGTTGCCCCCGTCGCTCTCCGCGCTGGGGGAAGGTTCACATGGCTCAATTCTCAATGGAAATTATGCGCCTAACCGGCTCAGTTCTGCGTGGAAACCAACAGACGATGTTAGGATCCAGCTCAATTCGCATTTGCTGGCCTGAGATACGTCCCCGAAAGGTGCCCGAAACAGCCTCCTTCAATCGGGAGAGAAATTCATCCCGCCGGAAGCCCAATCCCTCGGCCTGCGTGAACACGTCGCGCAGCCCTGCCTCTTTCCAATTGGCGCTTCTCGCCACGCCCTTGATCCAGTCGGGGTTTGCGACGATGTCATCCGTATCGATCGATACTTCTAGGTGCGTCGGACTGCGCTTCCAGTCAGCGCTGATGAGACCAACCGGCCAGACAACAGCTACACCTTGCTTTTTCCCAACACCCAGAGGCCAGCCCACGGCGAGCGACTGTTCGTTCGCTTCCCGCTTGACGAGAGCCTGCCGAAAGTCATCTGGCAACTCGTCGAGAGGTATCGAGATGGTGAGGACCTGCCCCTCTTCGGGCGTCAGAGGCCCAAGGCCAGTGAACAGTTGCCATTGAACAGAATGGCGATCTTCAACTTGAGTGATCGCACCTCTCGGGTCTGATCGTAATGCGGATCGATAGTATCGAAGCAACGCATTGGGATCGAACGCCGCGAAAGTATCTGCGACTTCACCTTCGCCGACGGAAGACCTTGAGGTCCGGAAAGTCGCGTGGACGGGCCTGAGGGTAAGATTGTCAGTTACTATGGTATTGGTGGCAATTGAAGAAACGGGTTGGGTGCCTGTCTTGTTCGCGGTGGCAATTGGGCGCCACCGACCATCGCGGCCTTTGGCCACTTTTCCAGCTTCGCTGAGGGCAGATAACTCGGCGTAAATTTCCGTACGCCTGCGCGGATCAAAATCGACATCAAGCAACGCAAATAGTTCGTTCGTTGTCCGGCCCGTCGGAAACGCCGATATCGTTCGCAGTAGTATAGACATGACTTACAAATAACCTCAGCCGAGCGCTCCCTCTCAGCTGATCCATTGAATCGCCCTCCTCCAATAAGCGATTGAGGCGCTTTGCGTGTCAACGGTTTGCAACTTGAAATACACGCCCATTTTCGACCCGAGGAGTTCAAGATGGAAGATTTGCATGAATAGTGTTCTTCAAGACACGAAAATACAAACGCCTTTTGCCGGTTAGGTGACCATACTGTTTCGCCCCACCGGCTTTGCGCGGTGAACTTGAAGGCCTCACTCAAGCGGATGCTGCGTCTATGCGATGAAAGCCTGCCGTTCTTTCCATTGACCTAAAGGATCGAGACCCAGAATTACCTTATCGAAGCCAAATTGGATATGCTGGCCGCTTCCCAGAACAAAGCGGTATGGGTGAGCTGGCAGGAACTGCAACCAATACCTCGTCATCAAGCCGCAAGGCTTCCGCGAGTTGTTTGAGCCATAAACTCTGCTCCTGGATGCGTAAGACACCGAGATACATGGGTAAGATGATCATCTTCGCAGATCTCCGTTCCTGGCGCAGCTCTGCACAGCTCGCATCATTCGGGACGCGGCACCTGCTCAGTCGGCAGGCGAAATTAAACCGCTGCACAACTAATGTTATCCGTAACATCCGCTTGCAAAGTCGAGATCGCAGCTTAACGTCCTCATCCAGGGGTGGCAGGGGAGTTCATAATGACAAGCGGTCAAATCATTGGGCTTGTATTTATCATTGGGTTTCCGCTTTGGGCGATTGTTGCGAGCGTCATTGCGTGGAAACAGTCCATACGCAAAAAACGTGCCGAGGGCAGCGTGCGTGCGTTGGAAGTAAAATATAGCCCTATCCTAAATGAGGAAGCAGAAGTCCAGCGACTACGCGATATCGCGAATTCAGTCTCAGTGGACATTTCAAATTTGAGGTCTTCCTATAACGAAAAGAAAGCGATCTTCGACCGCCTCGCAAAGGAGGTAGCGATTTTCGATGAGAAATTGGCGTTCGCCGAGATGGGCGTATATGAGCCTCATTTCGATTACACCGACAGTGAGCAGTACAAACAAACGATCATTGAGAACCGCGAGACCCAGAAACGGATGGTTTCGAACAAGATCGCTGCAATCGCAAAAACGGAGTGGACGGTTAGTGGCAGTAAGGCCAAGGGCCAGACGATGAACAATCGCAACGTGAAGCTCGCGCTCAGAGCTTTCAACAACGAGTGCGATGCAGCGGTCGCAAATGTCCGCTGGAACAATGCGAACGCGATGGAAAAGCGGATCGTCAACGCTCGCCAGCAAATAGACAATCTGAACGCTACGAACGACGTCCATATTACCGATGAGTATCTAAAACGTAAACGCTCATTTCCCTGCACGTTGACGCCCGCGATTCCGGCGCGGTGTTCGACTTGGGAACGGTTTCTGCGTTGATCAGGCCGCTGCGGCCTTTGGAAAGTTGAATGGCAGCAGGTCAGAGATGTCGGCGTCGTCGGCGCGCTGCGGCAACTCGGTGAGGACGTGGCGCAAGTAGGCCAGTGGCTCGACGCCGCAAGCCCGGCATGTCAGCATGAGGCTGTAGACCACGGCGCTGGCCTTTGCTCCATCGACGGTGTCGCTGAACAGCCAGCTTTTTCTGCCAGTTGCAAAAATCCTGATGTCACGCTCCAGAAGGTTGTTGTCGATCGGCATCCTGCCATCATTTGTGTAACGCGTCAGATATTCCCATTGGTTCAGCGTGTAGGAGATGGCATCGCCAAGCTTGCTGTCCGGCAAGACCTTCGGGGCGATTTCATCGAGCCATTTTTTCAGGGCATTCAGGATGGGAACGCTATGTTCCTGGCGAAAGCGGCGAATGCAATGATCTCGCGTTTCGCCGTCATCCGGTATTTCGTCGCGCGCTTGCTTTTCAATCCGGTAGAGTTGTTCGAAGAACTTGAGGGCCTGCTCCGGTGGGCCGCCGGGTTTGTTTCTCGTCTTGAGAGCATTGACAAACCGCCGTCTTGAATGGGCCATACATCCAATGTGGGTGGCCCCCTCCAGCGTGCGCCAGGCGGAATAACCATCGCTCATCAATATGCCGCGGTAATCGCCGAGAAAGGCCTGCGGATAGATCTGTCCGCGGCCCGGCTGATAATCGAGAAGCACGATCGGCTCGGCACTGTCCTCACCGCTGCGATAAGCCCACATGAAGGATGTGTCGGTGGCCGCTCTGTCCTTTTCCTTCAGGACCTGAACAGTCGTCTCGTCGCCATGGATGAGAGACTGTGATCGAAGCCGCAGCTTCAGCGCGTCATAGATGCGGACGAGATGCTTCTCGCTCGAGCCGATCACCCAGTGCCCCAGAGCACCGCGGCTGACAGGAACGCCGGCGCGCTCGAAGGCCTGTGCCAGACGATAGAGTGGCGTGCCATCGACATATTTGTGCACCAACGCGAAGGCTAGCGTCGAGGCCGTGGCAATGCTGCCCGGCAAGGGTTGCGCGGGCATCGGCGCAATGATGACCGGCGTGTTGATGCCGGTGCGGTCGCAATTCCGGCAGGCATATTTGAACCGCACATTCTGAAGGACCTTTGCCTTCACCTCGATATGAAGCTGCTCGCTAACGGCCTCACCCATGCGATGCATTTGGTGATGGCAGCAGGGGCAAGCCTTCTGATCGTCGGGCAGGTCATATTCGACGCGTTCGCGCGGCAGGTTTTCCGGTAACGGTCGGCGGCCGCGCTTCTTGCCTTCCTGCTTTTCTGCCGGCGGCAAGCCGGTGTCCGGAAGATCGACGACATCGCCTTCTTCGCTGTCATCCTCACCGGCGACCTGTTCGGCTTCATTGAAGAGGCGATCAATGTGCTTTTCGCTCTTCGGCGCAAAACGATGTGAGCGAGCAAGCGCCAGCTCTTCCTCGAGTTTGACGACGCGCTCGGCAAGTTGACGGTTTTCCGCCTGCAGCGCGGCAATGCGCGCCATCAGCTCCTCAACAGTCGGTTCGCCAGTTCGATTCATCAGATTCTTGAATCGAAAGCATGCCGCCGCGTCAACCGCTCAATTCGATATCCTTCAGCCAGCGACTTGATATTGCCGCACCGGATGGCGAACCATCGCGTCAATGTCGATGCCGTCGAGAATCCAGTGGAGCTGCTCGGTCGAAAGCGTCACCACCGCAGTCTCCCGGCGTGGCCATCGGAACCTGTCTTCCGTCAAGCGCTTCAGGACCATCACAAAACCGGACCGATCGAAGAACAACAACTTCATCCGGTCGCGGCGGCGATTGCAAAACGCAAAGATCGCAGGCGCGAACGGGTCAAGCTCCATCACCTCCTGCACCAGGACCGCAAGGCTGTTGATGCCGGCGCGAAAGTCGATCGGTTCGCGATGCAGATAGACGTTGAGATCAGCGCCCAGTCTGAACATGGCCGAGAGCTCCGATGATTGCCGTCAATGCATCCACATCACCGCATTCCAGCGTCAGCTTCACGCCATTCGGCAAAGCCGCGCTCACCTTGGCTGGGAGTGGCGACGACCTCGACAGCCGCTCCTCACCAGGCAAAGCAGGCCAGCCCACCGAACTGCTCTGCATCGGCAAACTGTGCTGCGCAGCGCTGACTTGAACCGGAATGAACGCCGACAGCGCAGGTGGCGGCAAAGCAACGGCGTCCTTGGCCGTCTTTATCCATTTCCGAAGAAGGTTGGCATTGATCCCATGTTCAAGCGCAAGCCGCGATACCGACACGCCGGGCTCCAGGCAGGCAGCAACCAGCCGCTCTTTCGACGCCGGATCGTATCGACGGCGGCCGTTGCGCAAAATCCGCCTCACCGCCAGTTTCTGTTCATCGCTCTCAATCACGTGGTGTCCACCTCCGTTAAGTGGACACTTCATGCCAAAACACGCTCAATGCAAAAAGGTGCGGCGAAATTCGCGCTTACTCTAAAACAGAAACTCGTCGAGTTGCAGGTCACCCACGAATACCGTGAAAAGCTGAAGGCCGAGCGGGAGGAACGCGCCGAGATGGCCCGCGCTGCGCGAGAGGAACAGAAGCTGCTTCGGGACATGGAAAGAGCGGAAGAGGAGGAGAATCGCTATCTGCGCCTTCTCGACAAAGCCAAATCCGATGCGAATGAGGCCGCCGCCGACCAAATTGGAGCATACGACGAAAAGATCCGGATGCTGGAAAAAGACCTAGCTGATGCCCACGCGAAGTTTGAGCGTGCGCAGGCGATGGCCGAGAAGACGCGGTCGGGATATGTCTACATTATCTCGAATATAGGTTCTTTCGGCGAAGAGGTCGTAAAGATTGGTCTGACCAGGCGCCTGGATCCAGCCGATCGCGTCCGCGAACTTGGTGACGCCGGCGTCCCGTTTGTCTTTGATACTCATGCAATCATCTACAGCGACGACGCTCCCGCCCTTGAGAGAGCGCTTCACAACGAATTCCAGAAGACCCGCATCAACGCTCAAAACTTTCGCAAAGAATTCTTCAGAGTGTCGATTGACGAGGTCGAGCGGGCGGTAGCGAGGCTCGCGCCTGGTGCACCATTCTTTAAAGACGTTGAGGCTCAGGAATACCGCGAAACCCTCGCTCGTCGAAACGCCATGTTGGCAGCTGTAGAGCCAATTGAATTGGTTGCATTTCCGGCAAGCATTTAGAACACCGACTCCACGCGAATGTGTCCTCCTGGCACCTCGTCCACCTGCCAACCCGCTGCGATGGCGCGATCGACCAGAGCAGTTTGAGCGCATCCCGGCAGACTGCTCAAAGAGAGCTTGGATGTCGGCGAGAAACGTTCGCTGCCAAGCTGTCATGTTTTGTCGAAGCAAGGCCACTTGGATGTCTTTTTGCAGGTTTCCTGCCGGGTCCATTAGAATTGTCACGTGGCATGCGCAGCGATCTTCAAGCTCTTCGTCCTGACTTCGCTGCCGAGAGCGAGGCTGTCGCCTGCTCGACGGATTTAATGAACGCGCTGTAAACTTCGTGTGTCAACCATTCGTGCCGAGTGCTCTGCAGGCGGTTGAAACGCTTCATCTGCGAATGAAGTCGTTCGAACCTGTCCGCCTCCATCAAAGTGAGAGGACGCGCACGGCGACCATCAACGTGTCGTCGAGCAACAGCACCGATGGAGCGAGCATCAAAGTTTTCGGCACCTACCCTGCTCTTCAGCTGCTCCGTCAACGTGTACCAGCGATCCCGAATATCATCATACATCTGATCAACGGAAAGAGTGGGGAGGGTTGCTTCGACATTTTCGACAGAACCGTCGGATTCGACCGACTGTGCCAACGACCGGCTCCCCTCGGTAATAGCCAAGTCTTGGGTCGTGATGTTGATGTCCTGTGTCGTACGCCTCAGACTTTCCAATTGCTCGGCAATTGAGTGCAGTTGTATCTGCAACTCGTCCACCCAACCCGTGGAATTTCTCAGGGCTTCCTGCGTCTTGTGAAAATCGGTTGCGATTATTTTGAAATCATGCACGGCTGACGTGATTCCAAAAAGCTTGACCGCCACTTCGCCCAAGGTAGTTTTTAACACGCCAAACGGTCCGAGAATGACGATGGCTGTCAACGCGACAGACGGCCATGCTATTCGGGCAACGAAGTCGAGAATTTCATGCGGCATGGTATCGTGCGTTCCCATTTAACTGTTGTCATTCGAGATAGATTGCCCAGTTCAATACGGCCATTTATCGATTCGCGCTATGCGAGCCTACATCACATGCTTGGCGGGCGTTTTTGCGATTTTGGGTGCCCCGATAATTCCCGGCCATGTGGACCAGTTGGGCGCGGAAATCTGGATTGGCGGCGAAGTAACGACATGCATTGAGGGTACCGTCACTCTCTGAAATTCGGATCGATATCTAAAGAGCTGGAGCGGGGGCGCCCATCAGGATGAAAAAACCACGAGGGCGGCAAGCGTCGAAATGCAGTAACCCGACGCAATATAAAGCAGCCAACACTGAAAAAAGCTGTGCGCAATGCTCATTGTAGGTCTCAGAATGGGTATATCTGGTAATCGGTAATATATTATCTCCTTAAGTGCTTGATCTTGGGAGACGTTTATCCATGCGCGGCTATCGTTCTGGCTCTAATACCAATCGGCATTGCTGCTGACTCTTGAGGGTTCACAAAACGCGATGAATCTGAATCCATGGTGCAAACGGGAGGTTTGCCATGGGATCAGCACTTCGGCTTCGGACGGATTATGTTGGCGATGACTTGCGCAAGGCGGCGCGGCTGTCGAAAGATGCCGCTCAGACGCGGCGGCTTCTGGCTCTCGCGCAGATTTATGATGGAGCGACGCGCGGCGAGGCCGCGAGAGTTGGTGGCGTGACTGTGCAGATCGTGCGGGACTGGGTCGAGCGCTTTAACACGCAAGGCCCTGAGGGTCTTTTAAACGTGAAGGCTCCGGGCAAGCGTCCGAAACTCAACGACGATCAGCGCCAGGAGCTTCGTCGTCTTGTGGAGAAGGGGCCGATCCCGGCGATTCACGGCGTTGTGCGCTGGCGGTTGAAGGACCTGGCACGCTTGATATTCGAGGACTATCGGATATCGCTGGACGAAAGCACGTGGGACGTGAGTTGAAGGCCATGGGCTTTGCCAAGCTGTCTGCCCGTCCTCGCCACTATGCCCAGAACGAATTGGCGGTGGAGGATTTTAAAAAACGTATGGCCCGCCCGTCTGCAAGAAGATTTTACGGTGTTCTGATCAGTCTGCGTCAACGTATACGGTCTCATGGGTCGCCCCCATGGCCAAGATGGACATCCGCGCGTCTAGAGCCCCATAAGTTTCTCGGCATCATGTGCCATTTTTTAAACCGGGCTTTCCAAACGCCGATCGACTGTCAGGCCATCTTCACGATCCTTCCTGCAAACCTCATTGGGCTACGTGCGATAGCATGTTCCGACCCAATTATGCCGTCGCTACCAGGTAACCGCGTTCGAAGCGTGTCTCTTTGCGTAAAGCGGCCCAAGCGATACGCGCCAGCTTGTTGGCCAACGCCACCACCACTGCGTTCCGATGCACGCCTCTCTCGATCATTGCTGTCAGCCATCGCCCCAAAGGAGTGTCGCTTTTTGAAAGCGATGGCAATGCCGCACGCGCGCCATGGATGAGCAAAGTGCGCAGATAGGTGTTGCCACGCTTGGATATCCCAAGCAGCCGTGCCTTGCCGCCCGTGCTGTATTGTCTCGGAACCAACCCAAGCCAGGAGCCAAGGTCTCGGGCCTTGGCAAAGCTGCTTGCATTACCCACGGCCGCGACCAAAGCCGTCGCGTTGAGCACCCCAATGCCAGGGATCGAGGTCAACCTGCGTGTGGCGGCATCGTTGCGCGCCAGTTGGACAAACTCATCGTTCAGCGCCCCAATCTTCGCGTCGAGCTCTTTCCATTCGGCACGCAGCCCGTCAATCAGCTGACGCATGCGGGGCGACAAGGTCTCATTGCCCTCGGAACGCATGCGATCCAAATCAAGCTCGAACTTTCGCCTGCCAGCAGGAAAGATCACCCCGCGTTCCAGCAAGATCGCTCGCAATTGGTTGAGAAGGTTCGTTCGTTCGGCTACGAGGCGCGAACGCACCCGATGCAACGTCTGGATATCTAACTGCTCCTGGCTCTTGAGTTCAACGAAACGCATTGTCGGCCGTGAAGCGGCCTCCGCGATCCCCTCCGCATCGCGGTCATCGTTCTTCTGCGCTTTGATATATGGGCGAACGTATTCGGGCGACATCAACCGGATCTGGTGGCCTTGCGCCATAAACAGGCGTCCCAGATGATGCGCGCCGCAACATGCTTCCATTGCGACCACACAGGCCGGAAGCTTCGTCACATAGTCGATCAGCGTCTGCCGGCGCATTGTACGACGAACGACCACGGCACCGGCCGCATCGACGCCAACTATGCTGCAAGAGTTCTTGCCCAGATCAACACCGAGGATAGCAATAGACATTCGCTCGTTCCTTTCTCTTTCCCGATATCAGCATCCTACTCGATGCTGGGTGAAAGGGCGGGCCATTCCATAAGTTTCCCGGAAGAGATCAGCGCGATCAGCAAGACCCTCGCTCCAGGCACAGAAATAGAGCTGTGGTGGCAAGATGAAGCCCGCATCGGGCAAAAGAACAAGATGACGCGGCGATGGGCGCAACGGGGAACGCGTCCATCGGCCCCCCACGATCAGCGAACGCTATGGACCTACATATTCGGGGCGATCTGCCCGAAGAAGGGTAAGGGTGCAGGCATTGTCATGCCCTGGTGCGACACAGAGGCAATGAACGCGCACCTTCAGGAAATCAGCCGCGAGGTCGATAACGGTGCGCACGCGGTTCTGATCCTCGATCAGGCGGGTTGGCATTCATCGGCCAAGCTGATCGTGCCGGAAAACATCACCCTGCTCTTCCTGCCGCCGCGATCCCCAGAACTGAATCCTGTTGAAAATGTCTGGCAATTCCTGCGCGACAACTGGCTGTCGAACCGCGTCTTCACATCCTACGACGACATCGTCAATCATTGCTGCGCCGCTTGGAACAAGCTGGTCGACCAGCCCTGGAAGATCATGTCAATCGGAATGCGCGACTGGGCACATCGGTTCTGACCAATGCCGATTGGTATAATGACTACCTTTTCAACAAAGGTGACTGGTTCGCAACGCAAGAGGCGTGGAGGCAAAAGCTGATTGCTACTGTCGAGGCCAAGAATGGCGACGAGCTTCTCAATACGTCTACCACCGATCTGGCTCGTTACCTTGTGAGCGAATTCGCGTTCGAGGTTCCCACGATTTACCCAGATGATTTGGTGGTCGACCAACGGGAAGCTCAAATCGATATCAGTCAGGATCAAAACAGGTGGATAGATGACCGTTCGCGCCCGCATTACATTACTGGAACGGCAGTTGACGTCGAGCTGCCTTTCACCGGCGATAAAGTCGGATTTGATATCCAGCCCACGACCAGCAATTTCAACAATCCCCGGGCGCATGTGGACGATGGCGTTATCTCGTTTTCCATCGCGGGAACCGATCTTACGGCAGAGCGCGTGAGGCAGCAGATCGATGGAATGGTTGCATCGATCAATCTGCATTTGAGCTGGTTGACAAATGACGCGCAGGCCTACAACGCGAGCCTAGGGGACTTAGCGATGAGAACAATTGACCATCGCAAGGAAAAACTTCTCCGAGGCAAATCGCTTCTTGCTGGGTTGGGTTTTAAAATGAAGGAGCGCCCCGGCGCGAGCCAAACGTTCGCAGTTCCTTCCGTCCGTCGTACCATTCATCCTTCTGTCCCAAGGCCCGTTGCTTCTCGCGATCCGTACAAGCCAGAGCCTATTCTCACCCCAGAAGACTATGAGCATGTTCTATTGGTGATGGAGAATATGGTCGGCGTCATGGAGCAAAGCCCCGGGGCGTTCCGGGAAATCGATGGAGAGAGCTTGCGGACCCATTTTCTAGTCCAGCTCAATGGGCATTTTGCCGGCGATGCGACGGCCGAAACTTTCAACTATGAAGGAAAGTCCGACATTCTGATCAAAGTCGATAGGAAAAATATCTTTATTGGCGAATGCAAATTCTGGACCGGCGAAAAGGGCTATCTGGAAACCCTTGATCAGGTGCTTTCTTATCTTAGCTGGCGAGATACAAAAGCAGCGGTCCTTATCTTTAATCGGAATAAGGATTTCAGCGCCGTCCTTGCGAAGATCGGAGAGGTTACTCCAGCGCACCCCAAATTCAAGAAGCTGGTCCAGAAACGTTCTGAGAGCAGTTGGACCTACTTGTTCGGGCACAAGGATGATGCCAACCGTGAGCTTACGATCACCGTGCAAGGGTATAATGTTCCGGAGCTGATAAAGCCACGCATTTTAATATTACCGGGTTGAAAATGACTGCGTGCCGGGATCAATGGAGGGCCGTCGATGTCTGAGGCGAAGAAAGAGCAACTACGGGCTCAAATCGCGTATTTTAACGGTGTAGCGATCTCGATCTTGGCAGTCGGTGGCTTCTCAACCTTTATTTCTCTGTCGATTGAAAGGGTTCAGCCCAATTGGATTCCCTACGCAATGGCCGTCAGCAGCCTAATAGTTTCCGTTTTAGTGCATAAAGTCGCGGCGCTATCGGCACGGCAGCTTGGCCACTTGATGGACGAAGAGAAGCGGCTTAGTGCTCCTCTTTTTGAAGCCAGCAGCTTGCCCAAAGTTGAGATCAGCGAGACTCGGCCAGTTCACTCTGACCGGTAGCAATCTTCTGGCGCGATCTACACTTAACCAGAATGCTGCCTGGTCGTCAGCGTTTCAATAAGCCTGCAGAAGAACGCAGCGCATCAGCGCGCGATCGCTACAACGCGTGGCTCGACAAAATCGATGGCGAAACATTAACCAAGGCGAAGAAGGAAATTTTGCGCGCTCGCGCCCGAATGACGAGAGCGATGTTCGACATCGAGCTCGCGGAAGCTTTTAGAGCCGAGAGCGGCATCCCAGCACACCATATCGACACCTTGTTGCATGAAGAATGCGGGCTCGACCACAAGCACATTTCGGTCGCTCAACCGGGCACCGTCTCTTTTGCAATAATCATTTTGGCTTTTCCGCACTAAACGAACTAAATGCATTTTCGAACATGATTAATCGGCAGACGAGCCTGGCCAGGCAGGTTTGGCAGTCTTCTTAAACGGGTCCAGGATTGTGACGCCCGCCCTTGAAAATCAGCGGTGTTTCGGGTGACGACGACAAGGTCATTTACCTGCGCCGTCGCGGCCAAACCGATAACGTCGGAATCTTGTCCGATTGTCCCGGCATTTGCCCCCACCGGCGGGCGACAGCCTCGTCGGTGTTCCGCTTTCTCTCGATGCTTTTCGGAACCTCTCGAACCGAGATCACGCTGATCGCGAGATCAGTATCGTCAACCGTATCGAGGCCGCCACATTTTCGTGCGGCTCGGGTCGACCGATTTCCTTTAAGACATTTGTATGGAGCAGATATTTCAAGCTCAGTCATCCAACGCGCTAAGATCGGCTGCGCGCATGGCGGCTTTTGCCGTTTGCTTCGGATACGGCCGCCCCGCCTTCGGATGCGCCTCCGCATAGACTCCCGCGGAAACGACCTGTTGCTCCTTCAAGGAGGGATAGTCGCGAAGGACATCTTTGACAGTCGCGCCGGCGTCGAGGAGAGCGGCAATCCGATGCGCCTCGATTTGCGTTCCCCGGATTAGCGGTTCCTTGCCGGATAGGTCGATTTGAGCAGTGAGCTTGTCGAGTTCCTTCAGCTTACGCTCGACGAAGACCAGGTGCTGACCAATGTCGTAGCGCTGTTTACCGAACACGACCTCTTTCGCGTGACCGCGTTTGAGAGAGCTTCGCAACGCCTCGTAGAATTCGGACTGGCTCTTGGGTGTCAGCGCCTGTTTGAGTTCGTCATAGGCATGGAGAAATACCAGCTCGGCTTGACCGAACTGCCTAATATTCCGACCGCCTCGCTTCACGAGTTGCGGCTTGATCGGCGCGCGCTCGACAACCTTTTTGAAAGTGTCTAGAGGCGCATCAACCACAAAAGCCGCTTGTGCCGTTGTCAGATGTTCCATCCTATTGCCCTTTCTAATCCACCCCCAAACATAGGGGTGAATTAGAGAGAGTGCAAGGCCCGGACCGACGTGAGCCAAAGACTACGATTGACGCCGCACTTCGTCCACCAGGCTCAGCGTGCCAAGGCGATCAAGAAGCTGCTTTGCTTTCTTTTCCCCCAGTAGTTTAGGCGCCGATGTCGGCCAATGCTCCAGCGCACGCCTGACTGTCGCAACGACCTCGCGTGTGATCAGCTTCGCGTCCAGGCGAAGAAAACTTGCGACCCTCTCAAAGCGATGCAGGTTCACGCTTTCGAAGCTGTGGGTTTTGACGAACCTCAGCGCCATAGTGTCGGACGGCATGTAAAGAACGGTCGGGACAATATCGTAGGCCGGCGACAGCCGGATTTCGCCAGGTGCCGGGAAACGGAAAGACCAGTTCTTGAGATGGTTGTCGCCATTGCCTAAAAGCACGTCTGCAACTACCCTGCGGATGGCTTCCAATATGTCATCGCGATGGTCGGTGCTGAAGCGGCGCACCATGTTGATGATGGTCTCGGTCGTCGCCATCGTATATTTTCGATCGCCGATCGCTCCTAGAATTTGGGCTGCGTCTTCGATGTGAATGCGACGATCATCGTCGGCACGGTCGAAGCGATCGACGACGAGAACGCGCTCACCATGAGCCAACAGTTCCGCAGGGATGCCGCTGATCGCGGTGCTGGAGACAAGCCGGCAGTTTGCTGTCCGCACGCCGATCGTCCTTGCCATCTGCATGGCCGCATGTTCAGCTTCCGGCAGCCCTGGGTATCGCTCGCTTGCCACCTTGATGATGCAGCGGCCGGTGTTACCGCGACCGGGAACCGTCAATCTGTCGCCCTCGACGTTGGCCGTGAACTTGAGCTGCACACCGGCGAGCGAGAATTTGACCGTGCCATCGGGCAGCGGGACATCCACACCATCTTTCTTTTCAATGGTGATCGGGCCGGCTGACGCTGGAACCGCTGTTTCGGGGACGACGAGGATTGCGCCGGGGAGATCGCCGCCGAGGCGGGTCAGGACGTCGAACTCATCGTGATCGCCCGGCCCCATCTCGTTCAACACGAGGTCCCTGAGGGCGCCCTCTGGAAGCAATCCTGAAAACCATGGTGGCAATGTGCCGTGAAGCCCAATTTTGTCCCCACGCCGCGCCAGACGATTGCGTGTGCCCTCGTCATCGTCAGGATCGAACCAGCCCAGGCTCAAAATTGGCCGCCTTGGATCCCGCAGGAACGTTTCCGCAACGACAAACGCGACCGCGCCGTCACTATCGCGCGTCAGGGTCCCTACCCTCACCTTCCCGATGTTCTGATCCAGAAGATGGACGCCAAGGATCGCCGAAGATTTCGCCATCACGGTTCCCCATTGTCGTCTTCATCGAGATCGACGAAAAGTTCCTCAAATGCGCTGGCCGCCGTACCTTTATTCTGGTGTTCTCTAGCATCGCCAATCAACTGCCTCACTTCCCCCATCCGGGACTTCGGCAGCAGGACCGGCACAAGGTCGAGGGCATCGCAGATTTCGGCAAACAGCGTCAGTCGATCCCTACCCCGTCGATCGGTTGCAAGGTCCCTTTCGAGTTCCGATATTCGTGCCCGGTCCCGGCCGAGCCTTGTCGCAAGTGCAGGCTGGCTGAGACCGCGTCGTTTGCGGGCGGCCAGCAGTTGCTCGCCAAGAGTATTGAAAATCGTAGTGCTCATGCGGAATATCGCTCGCCTGCTGGCCGGTGTCCGGAATTTCGTATGACTCTAAGATAAAGCAAAATGCGGAATTCCGCTAGAGGACGTCATAAGGAGCGAAATAGCGCACCAATATAACGATTGCCCAGCGGCGATTTCGATCTTGGCTCGTCCTCATCAACCCAATGCCTCAAGTCCAACCGGCGACCGCCGATCCGTCCCAGGCCTTGATATCGCCCCCAACAAGTTATATATTCCGACCCATCGGAAGAATTAATACCGATGGCTCAACCATGCCAGCAGTTGCCGAGATGCTGAAGGCGAGCGAGGCTGCCGTTGTCTCGCGCGTGAGCCTGCGCGACGTCAATCGCGTTATCGACGAGCACATCTTGCCGGAAGCGTTCATATCGCTCGACAACGGTCGTCATGTCCTCGCCGGAGCCTGCTCGCTTATCACGTTTTACTTCGAAAGCGCCCGCCGCCTTACCTCGGAAGAACGCCTGTCTACTATCCGGACGGCGGAGGCCCGGCTTGCGAGAGCCCGCACCCTCCCGTGGTCCGCCCTGTTGCTTGAAGATTGGACCGTGCACCACGAGTTTCTGACGATCGATCTCATGCCCTTTATGAGGGGCGCGAGCGAGCGGCTGGACGACCTTGCCGCAGCACGGGAGGTCGTCACATCGTCGGCCGACATCCTTGGTGGGACGCCTGTCATTCGAGGCACCCGCGTTCCTGTCCATGATGTTGCCGCGTCCGTATCCGCGGGCAATTCCACGGAGCGCATTCTCGAAACCTGGCCTGGCCTGGACAGAGAGAAGATCAGGCTCGCGACAATCTATGCGGAAGCTAATCCCTTGCGCGGGCGGCCCCGCGTGCTGGGCGAGCTTCCCGAAGGTTCGGTCATCCTCACAGATCGTCGCGTCCCCCGTCGCACGAAGGCGGGATGAAGTTTCTGATTGATGAGTGCCTCAGTCCTCAACTGGCTAAGATGGCGCTGGAAAAAGGTTATGGCGAAACGAGCCATGTCGTCTGGATGAAAACTGGGTGGCCTGAAAGACTGGGAGCTCACACCGATCATTCTTTAGGGCGACTGGACGTTCGTCACGAAGAACTCGGTCGACTTCCGCGGGCCGAAAGACAAGCCCGGGACGAAGGGGCAATATGCAGACGTTGCCATCCATGCCGGGCTGTCTACCTAAACCGCCCGCCCGGTATGGACCTCGATATGCAGATCGAGCTGTTCGAACAGGCTATGGCCGAACTCGACGACGATGACGATCTCGCCAATCGTGTGTTGGAAATTTCCCTCGGCGATGAGGACGAATTGCGCGTGCTCCGGTACGCACTTCCGAAGGGATAATCGTTCAGGAAGGAAAAACGGCATACAAGCTCAATAATAAGCCAGCAACGTGCTAGAACTGGTCGGACTGCCTGATACACTCCCGCTCAACGCAGGGTTCCTGCGCCAAGAACTCCAATAACGCCGAAATTCGTATCCGAGTTGCGGATAATCTGTGGCGTCACGGTGTCAATGCGAAGCTCAGAGCCATCAAGAATGCAGATCGAAGACGTCACCGCGCGCGGGCCAACCACCCTTGATCCGCTACGCAGTATAGCATTCCGTTCGATCTGGAGTTCCACGCAAGTCGCCAACCTGGGATGGCTGGTGCAAACCGTCACGATCAGTTGGCTCATGGCGACGATCTCCGCTTCGGATCTGATGGTCGCGCTTGTGCAGGCTTCAACGACGCTTCCGGCATTCATACTCTCCATTCCCGCCGGAGCAATCGCCGACACCTATAGCCGTCGATCGGTCATGATCACCGGGCTCTCATTGATTGCGCTCGCTTCCATCGTACTGGCGATTGCTGCCGCCTTCGGCTTCGTTAGTCCCTGGCTGATTCTAGGTCTGGGATTTGTCGCAGGCTGCGGCTTTGCGCTGAATGACCCCGCTTGGCATGCCTCGGTGGGCGATATCCTCGACAAGCGAGATATTCCGGCTGCGGTGACGCTTATGTCGGTCGGATACAACATGACGCGCAGCGTTGGACCGGCTTTGGGCGGAGCCATTCTCGCGTTCCTCGGTCCGTTGGCGGCCTTTCTCTTTGCCGCCTGCAGCAACTTAGCGCCTCTCGGCGCGGTGTTGCGCAACAAGTGGCACGTCCGCAAGTCTCCGCTGCCTGCAGAGCGAATTTCAACAGCAATCCATGACGGAATGCGGTTCACGGCGCTTTCTTCCGACATCCGGGCGGCGATCATACGTGCCACCCTTTTCGGCCTTGCCGCCATTGCCATACTTGCTCTTCTGCCGCTTGTCGCCCTCGATCGTTTGGCCGGCGGACCAATCATCTACGGCATACTGTTTGCCGGTTTCGGAACAGGCGCTTGCATCGCCGGACTGAACAACCGGCTCTTAAGGAGATTGATTCCTCAGGAATGGCTGATGGCGATCGCTTCCATCGCTTGCGCGTTTTGTTGCATCTCACTTGCCCTCACCTCCTCAGTACCTTTGGCGACACTTGCGCTTGTCATCGGAGGCGCCGGCTGGGTCATCACCTGGACCGGGTTCGACGTCTGGGTGCAATTGGCAAGTCCGCGCTGGGTCGTCGGCCGTACGCTCTCCATCTATTACGCATTCCTCTCCGGCGGCATGGCAGCCGGCAGTTGGATCTGGGGCACCGTCGCCCAGACCTATTCGCTTGCATCTTCTCTCGAACTTGCCGCAGCGGCCCTGTTACTCGTCGCCGCATCAGGGTTCGTCCTGCCGGTGCATCTGGCGGCCGAGGCAGACCAGCAGGGCTCGGTTTATCCGGCGCCAACGGTGGCGCTTGATCTGAAGCCCCGAAGCGGCCCGATTGCAGCGAGGACGGAATATGCCATAGACGACAGCGACCTGGACATCTTCCTCGATCACATGCGCACTCGAAGATACGCCCTGGCCCGGGCAGGCGCACGTGACTGGACGCTCCAGCGAAATCTTCGAAAGCCTTCCCGTTGGACAGAAACATTCCGCACGCCGACCTGGATGGATTTCCTGCGTTTGCATCATCGTCTCTCCCCGTGGGATCAGGAAGTCGTACAGCTTCTCGCCGCTTTGCATATGAGTGACAAGCCTCCGGAAACTGATCTTGTGATTGAGCGCACAACAGACACGCGACGGACCCGGAGCCAACCGGTCGCGCGCGTTTCGCGTCCATGAGGTGATCTTGCGATGAGGCCATTTATCGAGCAGCGGCAACGGTCCCATAATGGCGTCGGCCAGAAACAAAACCTCACGGTTCAGACTGTGGAGACTAGCCGCAAGCCGAACACAGCTCCTGGCCTGGGAGTGGCATCAACCCCTGCCATCCTGGTTCGCTCGGCTGTCGTCGATCCCTGCTCGACGACAGCCGCTTTTCCCTCGGTTTTCGATTCCGGCCTTGCCGCCACGCGCCGATGCCTGGCCCGCGAACTCTTGGACAAAGCGTCGACTGGGCAAGCGACAAATGATGGCAGACCGAAGTACGACTCCTTTCCCTCATCGCCGAATACGCCCGTCAAGCACGGCCGAAGTGACCCGCCCGAAAGAGACTGAATGACATGCCTTCAAAAGAAGAGACAGCATCCATAGGGCTATTGGCGCCACTGAAGAATTCGACGTTCCGTTCGATTTTCTTCGCGTCGCAGCTTTCCAGCCTGGGCTGGCTGATGCAGACGGTAGCGCTCAGCTGGCTCATGGCCACGGTTTCGACGTCCGATGTCATGGTTGCCCTCGTTCAGGCCTCATCCACGCTGCCAGCCTTTTTTCTTGCGATCTTCGTTGGCGCGATTGCCGACAACTACAGTCGGCGCATGGTCATGATCGTCGGTCGAAGCCTGATGATGGCGGCCTCGGCGATGCTGACGATCCTCATGGCCTTCGGCATCACCGATCCATGGATGATCCTGGCGTTCAGTTTCCTTGACGGCTGCGGTATCGCATTGAGCGATCCTGCTTGGCGCGCTTCGCTTGGCGATATGCTGGAGCGCCGCCATCTGCCGTCGGCCGTGACACTTCTTAATGTCGGCTTCAACACGGTCCGTAGCGTCGGTCCCGCCCTCGGCGGCATCATCGTTGCTGTATTCGGGCCGCTCGTCACATTCGCGCTCACCACCTTCGGCTTCGTCGCGCCCCTCACCGCCCTGTGGCGAAACAAGTGGACCGTGAAAGCGTCGCCCCTCCCCCGGGAAGCGCTCATGACGGCCATCTATGATGGCCTGCGCTTCACCGCGATATCCTCCGAAATCAAGGCGACCATTGTCCGCGGGACGCTCTTTGGGCTGACCGGAACCTCAATGCTGGCGCTCCTGCCGCTCGTCGCGAGAGACCTTTTGAAGGGCGGCCCGATCGACTACGGTATTCTCATGGGGGGCTTTGGCGCCGGCGCGCTGGTCGCGGGGCTCGTGAACCCGCCACTCAGGCGCGCGGTCACGCAGGAGCTGCTGATCGTTCTGGCATGCGTCGCGTGTGCGGCATGTGCCATCTCACTTGCTCTGACGTCCTCCCTTATCATCGCAACAGTCTGCCTTGCCTTCGGGGGCGCAGGCTGGGTGACGGGATGGTCGGGGTTCGGCGTCAATGTGCAGTTGGCAAGCCCACGTTGGGTCGTGGGTCGCACGATTTCCATCTACAGCGCCTTCACCTATGGGGGGATTGCCGGGGGCAGTTGGCTCTGGGGAATTATCGCGGAAAATCATTCCCTCTCCCTGTCCCTGGCATGTTCTGCTGCGTCCTCCTTGGTTGTTGCGGCACTTGGGGTCAAGCTCCCGATCAGCAACCGCCTAGAGTCGGAGCTCGAAGCCTCCGGCGCTTTCGATGCGCCTGTGCCGGCACTTGATCTGAAGCCGCGAAGTGGCCCGATCCTGGTCACGACAGAATACGCTGTGGCGGACGAGAATGCTGACCTTTTTCTTGAAATCATGCGCAGGCGTCGGCTGGTTCAAAGCCGCGTCGGTGCACGCCAGTGGACACTCACGCGCGACGTTCAGCAGCCTTCGCGATGGCTCGAGACCTTCCGGACGCCGACCTGGACGGATTACCATCGCCTTCATCACCGCCTCAACGAAGCGGACAAGCGCCTGGACGACGAGCTCAAGGCGTTGAGCGTGGCGTACGACCTCCCGCGAACAACCATTCTGGTGGAGCGCCCGACGGCTGCGCGCAAGTCCGCGCCCGTGCCATACGTTTCGCAGAAGTAGGGATGTCAGCAGACATCTTCCCAACGGGGTCTATATTGGTGGCTATTTTTCTTTGGAAAGCTTCGAGCGTCACCGGAAAACCGCTCTCCAGTTTCATATTCCTGATTACGCCACAGCTTGTCGTTATGCACTATTCGCAATTGACCCTCGCCGATCGGCGGCGCCTGCATCATTTAGTCGAGCGCAAGGTGCCGATCAACGAGATAGCACGTAAGCTCGGCCGTCACCGATCGACCATCAATCGTGAGATCAGGCGCAATACGCTCCATGACCGCAAACTTCCCGAATATAGTGGCTACGTCTCGACGGTTGCCGACGATATCGCCAAGAAACGCCGGCGACGCTTGAGAAAGCTGCGACGTCATCGGCGACCACAGGTCGGGTCGCTCTCATCTTTTCCCTCCCATGAGAACACCGCCCCCACCGCTGCAGTAGTCAGCTCGCAAAATCTGATTTGAGGAGCGATATGATGTCGACTTCGATTTTGACTGCTTTGACAGTGTGCGCGGGCCTAAGCACGTTGGTGCTGATGGTGGCGCAGCTTCTTCATTGACGCACGAAGCTTTCAGCGTCCGCTTGGTGACCAACCATTAGTCTGAACTTTACGGCGAGGCGGAATTCTGGCAAACTTCTGCCATCGTGGTCAGGACATGACGTCCTTTAGACCAAAGTTATCGGAGCTCCTTTCCATCCGATATCTCTCACTTCTCTGGCCCTGCGGATTCCCCCTCAGGGCTTTCCTTTGTGCTGAGCCGTGCCGGGTGCCGAAATGATGGACGAAACCAGAGAATACCTGATGGATCAGCGCAGCACGCTACTGTTCCAGATCGAGCGGGCGAAGCATCATCTTGCCGGCCTTGAGGCTGATGCGATCAAGATCATCAACAGCAAGGCCTCCCTGCCTGCTGCCGATATCGCCATCATTACCGAGGACTTGGCGGAGCACCTGAGAAGCGAGATCGAGGCGCTGTGCTGGGCGATCGACCATATTGACCACGAGCTGGAATATCTCGACGGCGATGATGAGTTTGAGCCGTTCACCGGGCGTGAAGCTCGTTCGCGCGGTACAATCGACAGACCTGGTAATGCGTTGTTTCTTCGGACTTCATGACAACGGTGTTTCGCACAGCAACGCCCAAGCGGGCACCCAAAAGCAAAAAGCCCCTATCCGATTAGGGATAGGGGCACAGTTTCCATGAAGTGCTCTGTTTCAATCGTCGGAGGCACACTTCCGACCGCTGAATTAGAACGTGATAATGGCGTGGATCATATACGCCCTTCGGCCTGCGGGCGCGGCCTGTTCGGGAATCAGCATTTTATGAGCGGCGTTGCTACTTGCAGCGCCGTTATTGTTTTGAAAGATGGTGGGACGGGTGCCGAGGCGGGCGCCCGGGCAAAACCTTTGAGTGTAGATTCCGATGATTTACCGGACGGCGTTCCGATCAAAAACCGGACACGATTCCGAGAATTAACCGGACGCGATTCCGATTTGATACCGGACGTTTTTCAACGTAAGCAGTGCCCCTGGGTCAGCAACCTTGGCATGCATTTCCTTTTGAACTTGAGGAGATGGCATGTCGAAGAGACGAAGGCTGACCATGAGACAACTACGACATTTACTTCGACTGCGATCAGATGGCGTGAGCGTTCGCGATATTGCCGATCTGCTCGGGATTGCCCGCAGCACGGTGCAGGACGGGATCGGGCGAGCTGCGACGGCAGGGCTATCCTGGCCTTTGCCTGCCGATCTGACGGACGACGTCCTGGAATGTAAACTTTTCGCCCGGCAAGGCACCAAACAAGGGGTACGGCGACTACCAGAGCCGGATTGGAGTGTCATTGCGGTCGAGCTGAAGAAGCCCGGCGTGACCCTGACGATCCTGTGGGAGGAATATCGAGCCGTCTATCCTGATGGCTACGGCTTCAGTCGGTTCTGCGACCTGTTCCGCGGCTTTGAGCGGCGTCTGACGCCAACGATGCGGCAGGTCCACATTGCTGGCGACAAGGTGTTCGTCGATTATTCCGGCAAGAAGCTGCCGATCGTCGATCGCAAGACCGGCGAGATCCGCGAGGCGGAGATCTTTGTCGGCGTGCTCGGTGCATCGAGTTATGCCTTTGCAGAAGCCACCTGGACTCAGACCCTGCCGGACTGGATCGGCTCGCACGTGCGCATGTTCGCCTATTTCGGCGGCGTGCCGCGCCTTATCGTCTACGATTACGTGCCCGGGCACGTAATCGGGGTTTTGTGTCCCGAACGGTTATGCGCCCCGGCGGGCGTAAGTTTCTGTGATCAAACGACCAGATTGTCTGTGGCGGCACATCTCTGGCGAACAACGAGCGCACCCTCCTATTCCCCTTAATTCAGAATGGAGGTTGTCATGTTGGAACACTTTTTCGTCAAACCACAAACTATCGATCGGATTATGGATTGCTGGCTAGGGCCGCAGATCGAGCAGTATGTGAAGGCTTTGTGCGAACGTGCCTATACGCCTCGAAGCATCTATCGCCGCGTTCCCGTGCTGGTGAAGTTTGCGGCATTCACTGCCGGCCAGAATGTCGAACGTATAGAACAAGCGGAAGGGCTCTTCGAGCCGTTCATCGCTGATTGGTTGTCAAATCGTCATTCCGGTCGATCGGCTGATGCACGTCGACGCGACCGCAACTTTGTCACTGGCATCATGCGGCATTTCTTCAGCCTGGTCGTATGGAAGGCAGGCGATGACCGCACCAGACCTTCGCTGCCCGATCCATTTGCAATCCAGATTCCAGGGTTCTTCGATTATCTCCGAGATGAGCGAGGGTTGCGGCAAAGCTCCATCGCGCATTACCGGCATTACCTTCGCGTCTTCGAGCGACATCTCGGCGATATAGGATGCGATCCGAAGTCGCTTACATTACCGGTGGTGACGACCTTCATCACGACACAGGCCTCGCATTTCGGCCGCACCGTGATGATCAGTCTTGCCAGCATCCTGCGGGTCTTCCTGCGATACCTGCATCGGGAACACGTCCTTCAGCGCGACATCAGCAAGCTGGTCGAGATACCTCAACGTTATCGGCTGGCCGATATCCCTCGATCGATTAGTTGGAGTTCGGTCCAGGATATGCTCGATCAGGTGGACCGGCGCACCGTGGTTGGCCGGCGCGACTACGCCATGCTGCTGCTGATGGCCGTTTATGGGCTGCGCTCCCGTGAAGTAGCGCTGCTGACGCTCGACGATGTCGACTGGAAGCGCGATCGGCTGCATGTGCACGGGCGCAAGGCCGAGCACAGCACCACCTATCCGCTGGCCCCCGTCGTTGGTGAGGCGATCGTGGATTACCTCAGGAACGGGCGGCCTGACGTTCAAAGCCGATTGCTTTTCTGGCGGCATTTGGCCCCACAATCGCCACTTACACACTCTGCGGTGTCGGCCACTGCCAGCAAGTATCTTCATCGCGCGGGGATTCCGGTTAGCCGTCCAGGATCACACACTCTCCGTCATGCCTGCGTCCAGCGCCTGGTAGACACGGGGTTTTCGCTCAAGACCATCGGCGATTATGTCGGGCATCGCGCTGCCTCCTCGACCATGATTTACGCGAAGGTCCAGGTCGATGGCTTGCGGGAAGTAGCTCTGGGTGATGGGGAGGATCTGCAATGAGCCCGCGTCTTCCCGAGCCTTCAAGCCCGATCGCACCCTACATCGTCGCTTTCCTTCGCCACAAGCGCGCGCTCAACCGGCGCTATGACGTCGAAGACAAGGTGCTGCGGATGTTCGACGGCTACCTCAACGCTCAAGCGGTGACGAACCTGACCGAGATCACCCCGGCGCTCCTCGATGCATTCTTCCTGAGCCGTCCGCGCTCGCGGCCTCGAAGCTTCAACCATCTGATCGGCGTCGTCGGCCGGCTGTTCGAGTGGATGGTCGAGCATGACTTTATTGATCGTTCTCCTGTCACGATGAAGCCGCGCCGCCGAGGTAATCCGAGACCGCCCTGCATCCTGGATCTGCGGACCGCTCAACAGCTCATCGATCGCGCCGCCGAGCTCCCGGATCAGAACAACGCCCCGCTTCGCGGGCCTGCCTATGCCATCATCTTCAGCCTGTTGTTCGGGCTTGGTCTGCGCGTCGGCGAGGTTGCGCGCCTGCGCTGGCGGGATGTCGATCGGGATCGTGACGTGCTCACCATTCGCGAGACGAAGTTTTCCAAGTCAAGGCTCATTCCCATGGGGCCGCAGCTGGCACAGCGCCTTTATGCGTTCATGACGCTGCGATCACAGCACGTAGTTTCGGTTACCCCCGACACGCCGCTGTTTTCTTTCCTGCGGGGTCGAGCGGTGAACCCCGGCACGATCAGTATCATTTTCCGTTCGCTGGCCGATCAATTGGACATACCAATCCCAGCGGGAGGAACGCCGGCTCACGTGCATGATCTGCGACACAGCTTTGCGGTCGGGCGACTTCTGCGGTGGTATCGCGACGGACATAATCCCACCGACAAGCTCGTTAAGCTGTCGACCTTCATGGGCCACGTGGACCCCGCTTCCACCGCCGTCTATCTCACCGTTACAGCCGATCTCCTTGAAGCCGCCGGCCAGCGCTTCGAACGCTTTGCAGCACCGCTTTCGTATGGAGGACGGCCATGAGAACCGTCGGCAGCCTCGTCTATCAGTTCTTCGAACACCATCTCAAAGCCGAGAAGGGTCTGGCGTCCACCTCGATCCGGAGCTACCGCGACGGGATCCGGTTGTTTCTCCTATTCTTGGCCCGGGAGAACCGAACCCCGATCAGCAAGCTCAGGCTGAGAACCTCAGCGCCGACAATGTGCGGGCATTTCTCGCCCATCTTGAATCCGAGCGCGGCAACGGCATCCGAGCACGGAACCACCGGCTAGCAATGCTGCACACCTTCTTCGCCAATGCCGGGGGCCAGGAACCTATAGTGCTGCCGGAGGCCGAACGCGTCGCCGCCATCCCAAGGAAGCGTGCGCAGCCAGCAGCCACCTATTATCTCGAGCGCGACGAGGTCGAACGGCTCTTCGACAAACTGCCGCGCAGCGGAAAGCTGGCCATCCGCGACAAGGCGCTGCTCATGTTCCTGTACAATACGGGCGCCCGCGCAACGGAAGTCACCGGACTGATCGTCGATCAGTTGGTTTTGACCTCCTCACCGCGGGTGAACCTGCACGGCAAGGGCGACAAGTGGCGGACCTGTCCACTATGGCCCGAGACTGCCCGCCTGCTTGGCGAGATGCTGCGTAACCGACGCCACCCAGCCGCTACAGAAAGTCCGGTATTCCTCAGCAACGTCGGGAAGCCGCTGACGCGGTTCGGCCTATATAAGCTTGTCCGGCGTCATGGTTCGAATATTCGCATTGGCAATGGACAGAGGTCCATATCTCCACATGTTTGGAGACACACGACGGCCGTTCATCTCCTCGAGTCCGGCGTCGACGTGAACGTCATAAGAGGCTGGCTTGGCCACGTCAGCCTCGATACAACCAACCGATATGCCGAGATTAGCATCAGGATGAAGCAGGAGGCGCTTGAGGCTTGCCAGGGACTTGCTAGTTCTTCGGTGGGACCTCCCCGAAAGCCAGTCTGGCAGAGCGAGCCAAAGCTTCTCGAATGGCTCGCCGACCTCTGATCGTTATGTGCCCCGTGTCGGCGAGAGCGCTTGGATCACCAGGCTGCGGGGCACATAACCGTTCGGGACACAAAATCCGGATAATTTGAAGTCCGGCGTCAACAAGGCGAGCTTCTACGATCCGGAGATCAACCACAGCTTCGGCAGGATGGCTGCCCATTACGGCGTCGGCGTGCTTCCGGCGCGACCGAAGCGGCCGAAAGACAAGCCAAAAGTCGAGGCCGGCGTACGTTTCGCCCAGAGCTGCATCCTCGGCCGGCTACGCAATCAGACCTTCTTTTCACTGGAGGAAGCTAACGCCGCCATCCGGGATGCCGTCGAGCGGATCAACACGCACGTCATGAAGCGGTTGGGCCAAACCCGCCAGGAGATGTTCAAGACCATGGAACGCCCGGCACTCGCGGCTCTTCCGGCAGAGGACTACGAATACGCCGAGTGGAAGCTGGCGCGGGTCTCGACCGACTACCATGTCGAGTTCGAGCACTATTTCTACTCCGTGCCCCATACCCTGATCCGACAGCAGGTGGATATCAGGGCCACGGGCCGCACGATCGAGGTCTTCTTCAAGGGCAAGAGGATCGCAGTCCACCAGCGTCGTTACGGCGGATCACGCTACGGAACCGATCCTGACCATATGCCCAGCTCGCACCGGCGCTATGCCGAATGGTCGCCTGCAAGGTTCCAGCGCTGGGGCGCTTCCATTGGGCCTCAGACCGAGGGGCTGATCATCGCTATCCTGGCCAGCCGTCCTCATCCGGAACAAGGCTTTCGAACCTGCCTCGGCGTGCTGAAGCTCTATCGGGCAATTCCTACGATGCAGGCCGAGGCGGTGTCCGCCCGTGCCGTCGAGATCGGCGGACTGACCTGCAAAAGCATCACCGCGCTCATCAGCACCTACAAGGCACCACGACATTCCGCCGAACCTGCCGCCGTCGGCGAGCATGCCAATCTTCGCGGCAAAGCCTACTTTCATTAACGAGACAATCAAGAATGCTGACCAATCCCACTGTAGATACGCTGCGCCAACTCGGCCTTTCCGGCATGGCTTCCGCCTTCCAGGAACTGGAAATGCAACCGGAAGCGAGAAGCCTCCAGCACGGCGAATGGCTCGCGATCCTGCTCGAACGGGAACAGACCTCGCGTCGCCAGAAGCGCTTCGAAGCCAGAGCCCGTGCCGCCAGGCTGCGCCATGACGCCCAAATCGAGAATACCGATTTCCGAGCAGCGCGTGGTCTCGATCGCAACCTCTTCCTCAAGCTTTCCACCTGCGACTGGATCAGACAGCGGCACTCCCTGCTATTGATCGGTCCTGCCGGCGTCGGCAAAAGTTGGCTGGCCTGCGCTCTCGGTCAAAAGGCGTGCCGGGAGGATCTTGCCGTCGCCTATCACCGCGTGCCACGGCTCTTTGCCGCGCTCGCCCTGGCACGAGGCGACGGTCGCTACGCAAAGATGCTCAAGAGCCTGGGCAAAGCCGATCTCCTCATCCTGGACGATTGGGGGCCGGAGAAGCTCACCGACGAGCAACGACGCGATCTCCTGGAGATTGTCGAGGATCGATACGAGAAGCGCTCGACCATTGTTACCAGCCAAATCCCCGTGGACCACTGGTACGATATGATTGGAAATCCCACGATCGCCGACGCCGTGCTGGATCGCCTTGTCCACAACGCCTACCGCATCGAACTTTCCGGTGAGAGCCTGCGCAAACATCGAAACCTGTCAGCCGAGAATGCAACTCAGGCTTGACCTGCCCGATATTCGCCGACAATGATCAACTCAGACCCAGAGACGCTGTACATCGTCCGGCTTCGCCTCGGAATCGCGTCCGGTAAAACGCTGGAATAAGCGTCCGGTTAAAGATCGGAATTCCTGTCCGGTTTCATTGGAATACACACCTTTGAGCGAATTGTCGGCATCGACATTCGCCTTTTTTTGATATCGTTGACAGCAACGGGTGGGATATCTATGGCCTTGATCAGCCACCTAAGGGCCAAATTCCAAATAACCGACGCTTAACATGAAGAAATTTACGAATCGGCTCTCTTGCTGTTGGAACAAGGCCGGGGTGGCAATGAAGAACCGCCAATTACCAAAAATTCATTCAATAGCCGATTGCTGATAGAGGTTTGTTGACTTATATGTCAATATTGGAGGAATTGCAAAACCACGTTTCAACAGGCCGACTGTCGTTCGTAAGACCGATGCTTCCTGGGCGTGGAGTGGAAAGAAACATTTTTGTATCAACGGAAGTCGGTGAGTTTCTAAATGGTGGAGCGTCTGTTCATGCTCGATTTGATAGAGTTGCGGGTGAAGCGAGAGCTCAAATAGATGCTTTCACCACCGGAAGGGCAATTCGATTTGCCATGGACCCGATGCGAAAAGACCCCGCAACTCTTGTGGCGAGAAATGCTCCTACAAGTAAGGGAATCGTGGATATGCGAATACGACAACCGCGCCCGCAAATCCGTATCTTCGGCGCATTCGCCCAAGTCGATAGTCTCATCCTGCTTACATGGGAAGCTAGGGACAATCTTCGTTTTGGCGCAGCAGTAAAACGATGCCGAGCCCAATGGGATCTCCTGTTTCCTCAAAATTCGCCTTTGATTGGGGCCACACATGCTGAATACATCTCACGAAACATCATTATTGGCTGAGCCATCTAGCGACGATCGTATCAGCGATCGCACACTTGGTTATGTCACTCAAACCGCGCGAGACGATGTTTTTGACATGGTTGCGAACGCTTGTGTCGAAGCCGGTATAACACGCGCAAACATTGCCCGCCGGCTCGGTAAAGATCCTGCTCAAGTATCTCGTCTTCTGAATACGCCCGGGAACTGGACGATAGACACGATAGCAGAACTACTTTTTGCTATCGATGGTAGCTTCCTGCGAGCTGAACGGCACTGGCCCCAGAGAGAAGCACTATCCAATCGGAGGCATTCCACATGCGTCACGGAAAGCTCCGGTTCATTTGGCAAAGCAGAATGGAATTCTAGGGCCCCAACCCAAAATGTCGCCAAGACGGCCGCTGGTCTAGGGGGCGTACATTGGCAGAAATAAGGGCTCGCGTCGTATTTTGCGACGACATACGTCAAGAGTTCAACGGCAAACTCATCCTGATTGGGGTCTATTCTGGCGAAATCAGGCTTCAAGCCCCTTTCATTCAACCCATGGCCACATGGATTCAAATTTTCGGTCTGCCTGCTGGCGATCATAAAACAAGCGTAACAGTCACCTATGAAGACGGCAAAAACTCTGTCATTTTGGGAAAGATAGATGTGCAGTTTCAGATTTCTGACGCAGCACTACCAGCCCACGCGTTTCCAACTGGTCTGCTGGTTAATTTTGATCGGCCAGGTGACATCGTTGTCAACATCTCTATCGACGATCAACCAACATTCATCGCCGATCGCTTAAGAGTATCGATTTCAGAGAATTCATGACTCCTCCCATATTTCCTACAACTCCCTTCGCGGAAGCGACCTCGACAATCCGAAGGCATCCAGAGACCCGCTCGGCGGATTTTTTTGCCTCCTCAGCGCTGATTGCCGCTCTGCCGATCCTGCCGCTGCAGAATCTCGCGAACGACCTTCACATCCCATTCAGCTCATTGACGGATGACGTCAGATCCTTGATCGAGGCGAGTACGGACCCGACCGATTGTTCGCTTGCTGACATCCGAAAGCCGAGCGTCTTGATATCGCCTTCGGCGGTCGACTGTCGCGTTTCGATCGCCTGCAGGCGCTGATCGACGCGGGCTGAATTCGCTTCGGTCTGAACGATAAAGTCCTTCCGCCAACCCTGCAGGTCCTCGATATCGCGGCTTTTGTTCGCCGTGACCCAGACACCCATGCCGACCGAAGAGGCGATCGAGAGAATTCCAACGAGGGTATTGATATTCGCCCCCATCCTCTTCGCGCGTTCCGGCATCTGCATCTCTTCATCTCCGGTTTCGTCAGCCACCATCTTTCACGTCTTTCAATGCGGTATGGAGAGGAGGCCGGCACCGATGGCGATTGCAAGGGTGCCGGCCGTGATGCCGAATAGCGGTAAGCGCTCATTTCGTTGCGCCTTTTCGCGTTGAATTCTCTGCCGCATGAAGTGTCCACTTAAAATAGGTGGACACCAAATATGAGTGACGAAGAGCAGAAACTGCGAGTGCGGTTGGTGGGACGTGATGGGCGACGCCGCTATGATCCGGGATCAAAGGAGCGGCTTGTTGCGGCCTGCCTTGAGCCTGGTGTGTCGATATCCGGCCTTGCGCTTACGCATGGGATCAATGCCAACCTACTGCGCAAATGGGTCAAGGATGCCAGGGAGGCTCGCTTCTCGGCGGGATCTGCAAGCTCGCGGTTTATCCCGGTCGTCGCGGCAGACTGCAGCCTGCCTGTCGGGACCTCCTCGTTGGAGATGCCGGTCGCGTTTAGGGAAGACCAACCGGCGTCACTGGGGAAGGCCAATCTGTCAGGTTCTTCCAAAATAAGCGCGTTGCTACCAAACGGCGTGAAGCTGACGCTGGAATCCGGTGATGCTGATGCTTTGAGGACAATCATCGGAGCTTTGGGTCATGTTCAGACTGGGCGCTGATCTCAAGGTCTACCTGCATCGCGAACCGATCGACTTCCGCGCCGGCATCAACAGCCTTGCGGTCCTGGTGCAGGAGACTATGGCGCTGGACCCGTTTGCGCCTGCGGTCTTTGCCTTTTGCAATCGCCGCCGTGACCGGATGAAGCTCCTGTTCTTCGATCGGTCCGGTTTTGTGATGGTGCTGAAGCGATTGTCGGAAGACCGGTTCCGGTGGCCACGTCGGGAGATGATGGTGGTAACGCTGACGACCGAGCAATTACACTGGATTCTCGACGGCATTGATATCGACGCGATGGTCCGCCATCCGGTTCGGCAATACCAGATCGCCGGCTGACAGTTCGCAACGTCTGCGGTTGACGGGGCGAAACGGTTCAGATTCAAGAATCTGATGATCCGACCCGGCGAACCCACTGTTGAGGAGTTGATGGCGCGCATTGCGGCGCTGCAGGCGGAAAACCGTCAGCTCACGGAACGCGTGGTCAAGCTCGAGGAAGAGTTGGTGCTGGCGCGGCTGCATCGTTTTGCGCCGAAGAGCGAAAAGCACGTGGACCGCCTCTTCGATGAAGCCGAGCAGGTTGCCGATGACGACGCCAGCGGAGAAGATGGCGAGGTCGTCCACCTGCCGGACACCGGCTTGCCATCGACCGAAAGGCCGGAGGGCAAGAAGCGTGGCCGCAAGCCCCTGCCGGAACACCTGCCGCGCGAGCGCGTCGAATATGACATTGCCCACGATCAGAAGGCCTGCCCTTGCTGCCGTCACCAGATGCATCGCATGGGTGAGGCGGTCACCGAGCAGCTCCATATCGAGGTGAAGGCCAAGGTCCTGCAGAATGTGCGGTTCAAGTATGCCTGCCGCCATTGCGACCGCACCGGCATCAACACGCCTGTCATTCTCGCGCCAATGCCCGCGCAGGCCTTGCCGGGCAGCATCGCCACGGCCTCGACACTGGCCTTCGCGCTCGTCCATAAATATGTCGATGGCACGCCGCTCTACCGCCTGGCCCAGGCCTTCGAGCGTGCCGGTGTTCCCGTCAGCCGCGGCGCTCTCGGGCATTGGGTGATCGGATCGAGCGAGAGGCATCTCTCCCGAATCTATGACGCCCTGAAATTGCGGCTCAGGGCGCAGCCGCTCATCCATGGTGACGAGACCACGGTCCAGGTCTTGAAGGAAAAGGACAAGGAAGCCACCAGCACATCCTTCATGTGGGCATACAGGAGCGGGGAAGACAGCGGCGAGCCAATCGTGCTGCTCGATTATCAACCCGGCCGCGGCCAGATTTATCCGCAGGCCTTCCTCGGCGACTACCGCGGCATCTTGATGAGCGATGGCTACACCGCCTGGCGCACATTGAACGGCGCGACCCATGTTGGGTGTATGGCCCATTCCAGGCGTCGCTTCGTCGACGCGCTCAAGGCAAGGAAGAAAGGCGGCGGTCCGCCGGAGCAGGCGCTCAAGTTCTTCGCGCAGCTCTACCGGATTGAAAGCCAGGCGCGCAATGAGAAGCCGGATAAGGACGAAACGCGAGATCACTGCATCCACCGCTTCCGCCAGCAACACAGCGTCCCCATCCTGAACGCTCTCAAGGCATGGCTCGACGACATCGCGCCGAAGGTCTTGCCCGATACCAAGCTTGGCGATGCCGTGTCCTACACCCTGAACCAATGGGAGTACCTGACGCGCTATACAGAAGACGGCAGGATGCCGATCGACAACAACTTGCTTGAGCGCGACATCAGGATTTTTGCCACGGGAAGAAAGAGTTGGCTGTTCAGCGACACCGTGGACGGAGCCAAGGCCAGTGCCGTCATCTACAGCCTCATGCTGACATGCCGCGCCTGCGGCATCGAACCCTTGGCTTATCTGCGTCACGTCCTTACCGAATTACCGCAGCGTGTCATCGAAGCCGACATCACCGACCTGCTGCCCTTCAACTTCGCTGAAACGCTGAAACCGCCGCTGCATGATCCAATGGCAGCCGTCTGACGGCGACCCCGGTCAAACGGGCCGCGTCAACGCGCATGGAAATGAGCGCTTACGAATAGCGTCAGCAGAACGGCGCTGTTCATTTCTCGACCGGTGGCTGGGGTTTGATGAGACCGCCAAACCCATCCCGAACGACGTTGATCAGGGTCTTGGACGCCCCAAGGACAGCGACGATAGCGGCGGTATAGGTCGGGCTGATCCACGACTGAGAGCATTCGAGAAGCCCCGTTGTCAACTGAGTGCAGCCGGTGGCGATCAGGAATGCCGTGACGGCCGCGAGAACGGCGATCAGGATATTCGGAAGATTGTGAATTGCGTTCGTATTGAACATGATGGCTTTCCTTTGCTGAGCGGCCTTGGCCTGCTGGAGAGCGCTGGAGACGACCGCCTAGTACCGTTCCGCAGAGATTCTGACGGGTTGAGCTATCGCAAGATTGGCAGCGCTTCGGGTTGTACGAGCAATTGAATGCTTCGCGCTTCTCCAGGCTGGCGTTGAATGAGACCGGCCTTTTCCAGGGTTATCACCATCTGGTGTACAGACGGTGCGGTCACCTCAAAGTGGCGACGCATGTCCGCTTCTGCCGGGGAGCGTTTGAAGATCCTGGTATAGGCATAAATGAAGGCCAGGTATTGGCCCTGCAGCTGCGTGAACTGTGGCGCTCCGGCAGGAGGCTCTTTGCCAAACGTTTGATTCATTTGAGTTTAACCTGTGTTTCATCGCATCAGGAGGCTCAAATGAATATAAGATATCATGTGGAACTCAACCAGCTTGAACGTGAGCAACTGAACGCTCTTTTGAGCGGTGGCCGTCACTCGGCGCGCAGGCTCAAGCGTGCACAAATCCTGTTGGCGGCGAATGAGGGTGTGAGCGACGAGGTCATCGCTGCGACTTTGAATGTCAGCGGATCGACCATCTATCGCACCAAGCGCCGCCTGGTAGAGGCCAATCTCGAAGGCGCGTTGAGTGAGGAGCCACGGCCCGGCGTTGCCCGCAAACTATCAGCCAAGGAGGAAGCACTTCTGGTGGCGACGGCTTGCTCAACTCCGCCGCCCGGCCGGGCACGTTGGACGCTTGAGCTTCTGGCTGACGAGATGATCAAGCTGACCGATCACGCGCAGATCTCCTGCGAGACCGTGCGCCGAAGGCTTGGTGAAAATCATCTCAAGCCATGGCGAAAAGACATGTGGTGCATTCCCAAGGTCGACGGGGAATATGTCGCCCGAATGGAAGACGTCCTGGACCTGTATGCCGAAGCCCCAGACCCGCAAAGGCCGGTTGTCTGCTTTGACGAAAGCCCGGTCCAACTGATTGGCGAGGTGCGGGACCCCATTTCTGCAAAGCCGATGCAGCCCTTGCGCTACGATTGTGAATATCGCCGCAATGGCACCGTCAATCTTTTCGTTTTCTTGGACGCGCATCAGCCATGGCGGCGGGTGAAGGTCACCGATCGGCGCACCAACAAGGACTTCGCCGAGTGCATGCGCGAACTGGTCGACATTGACTATGCTGACGCAAAGACCATTCGTGTTGTTATGGACAATCTCTCTACCCATTCACCCGGCGCGCTATACGACGCGTTTCCTGCCGCCGAAGCCCGTCGTGTGCTCAAGCGGCTTGAATTCCACCACACGCCGAAACACGCAAGTTGGCTGAATATGGTCGAGA
>NZ_FMAF01000027.1:7989-43081 GCF_900094565.1 Martinezella lusitana | reverse complement strand
GCTGAAACCGCCGCTGCATGATCCAATGGCAGCCGTCTGACGGCGACCCCGGTCAAACGGGCCGCGTCAACGCGCATGGAAATGAGCGCTTACGACGAAGTCGAATGCATCCGAAGGCAAGGCGCACAAGCCCTACGAGTTTGGCGTCAAGTCTCGGTGGCCTCGATACTGAACCGCTCTCCAAAGGCGGCCAGTTCGCCCTCCATGCCATGGCACTGCCAGGAACCCCTATTATGGGCGCACCCTCGAGACCATCATCCCCGACATGGAGGAGACGATCGGCAACGAGTTGTCCGCACCTGGCCGATGCCGGATATCGCGGCCACAATTCACCTGAGAGTCACAAGCTGCGGGTCTTCACAAGCCACAACAGCGCCGCGTGACGCCGGCCATCAAACGACAGATGCGACGAGAGCCAGCCGTCGAGCCCGTCATCGGCCACATCAAGAACGAGCATCGGATGGATCGCAATTATCTCGCCGGACAAAAGGAGATGCCGTCGATGCCGTTCTGGCTGCCGTTGGCTACAACTTCTTGCGCCTGCTCAGGTGATTCAGAGACCTTTTATGCCTGCTCACCGTCATGCTCCTGGCGTCTCTGCTCCAGCGGCGCATGCTTCCTGAAGATCTCAACGTAAAAACTGGTTCTGCCGCACGGCGGGAGAGTTCATCATCGCCGTCCACGGTACTTCCACAGGGAATGATTTGGTAGTTTGCATTGGCGCCCTCAGATCTCATCCTTCGGGCAAATCGTCCAACCAGCAGGCGCCTTCGAGGTTCGGCCGGGAAAAGATCTTTCCGATCTTTTCTGAAGCCTTGTTTTGGTGATATCGCATATAGACGCGGCCATCAGTTCCAAAGTCGAGAATCTCGATCTTACCAGTGTAATGCGACATGATGTATTTAAATGTCTTTTGAATGCCGCTCAGGCGTTGGTTGATGCCATGCGAAATCTCCAGGCCGCGGCGCAGTGGAACCTGAAAATGCGATGCACCTTTCACCGGCCTGCCTTGAAATAGGTAATATGGGCGGACACCCATATGGTGACACTTGGCGAAGGTCGCGGCCAAAATGTCGGGGTCATCGTTGACTTTCGCGAGAAGCACGCACTGGTTTAGGAACTGCGTACCACGCGCCCGCAATGACCGAATGCTTCGCTCCGCATCGGCCGAAATTTCGCCGATATGGTCAAAATGCGTAACGATCACTGCGGATTTTCCAGCTACATGGATCCGTTCGAACAAGGCCACTAGAGCAGGATCCTCAAACCTTTGGGGCGCGTAGGCGAGCATTTTTGTGCCAAAACGAATGGAATTCAGATGTGGGAATGGCAGCAGATGATCAAGAATTTCATGGAGGCTGGCGGTGTTGAGCACGAACGGGTCACCTCCTGATATCAGGACGTTCGTCATCTCAGGATGACCTCCAATGTATCGCGCAATCTGCCCAAGGTCAGCTGCGATTTCATCTGAGTCCTTGCCGACAATGCGTTTGCGGAAGCAATAACGGCAGTATGAAGCGCAGCGGTCCGTTGCAAGCAACAATCCTGTTTGCGCGTACTTGTGCTGAAACCCGGGCGCGACCGTGTTTTCGTGCTCTCCGCTGGTATCCAGAGTGCCGGGACCGTCGAACTCTTCGAATGAGGGCTCGACGATGAATTTAAGCTGATCATAATGACCACTGTTGATGATCTGTTCACGATAGAATTTTGTAACACGATAACGCGTGATGCTGTTTGCTTCCACCTCGGCGGGGGTGACTGCGCGTGCCCCCTCAATGAAATTTATGATCTTGGACGACAACAGCGGGTCCGAACTGATGAGCGGAGCCACTTTTAATTTTGTCGTCTTACCTTGGATAGTTCGAGTGGTCTTCATCTAGAGCCCTTAATAAAAAAAGGCGAGAGGCAATTGTCGTACGGTTCTTCGTTATGCACCTGCAATCAATGTGCCGTCGACGATCTGATTGCTGTCAAAGTGACGCAAAGTCAGGTTACGCAGGCGTCCACAGAATACAAGGGTCTTCAGTGTGTCAGGGCCAGAACAGAAATGGACCCAAGTTGACACGACCAATGTAAGGAATGATTGAGCCGTTGTTTTTCGAAGCACCATCTGATGTGGTTGCCGCCGCTGTCATGCGCTTGTCTTGCGGCGTGCTGATTTTTTGGCGCGCGTGGCTGGGGCTTGGCTGGACACCGCTGCTGCGGCGCCCCGACGATGCCAATATCGAGGATCTGCTGCCCTTCAACTTCAAAAGCCAGCCAGCATAAGCCGCCGCTCTTCAAAACGATTTACAACGTGCACTGAAAAGAGCGCTACCAATAATCAGCAATGCAGGACGATTATTGAGCCTGCGGTAGGTTGTCGCCACAAGTGTGGCGGTCGCTCCTATCCCTTGCAAACGGGATAAACCAGGTTGATGGGCCACCGTTCTCGATGGCCGACAGCGGGTAAGATTTGTTTCCCTTCGCGATGATCATGTAACACCCGGCATCCATGGCGATCCTTGCTGCCATCAACTTCGTCAGCATGCCACCCGAACTATGACGAGAGACGGAATGACCGGCCATGGCCTCTATTTGGGGGGTAATGCGTCGCACCTCTGTGATCAAACGGGCCGACGGGTTGTCGTGTGGATCTTCCGTGAAGAGGCCATCTATGTTGGAAAGCAAAATAATTATGTCAGCCTGCACCAACTCTGCGAGCTGGGCCGCCAAACGATCATTGTCGCCAAAACGGGTGTCGGCAGTTGCGGTTGTGTCGTTCTCATTGATAACGGGAACGGCGCCAACTTTGAGGATTTGTCGAACAGTTGACAGAACATTGAGTCGGCGATGCGGGTTGCGTAGATCTTCGCCCATCAATAGTATTTGTCCGAGTCCAAATCCAAACCGTTTTAAGCTCTGTTCGAAGGCAAGCATGAGTCGAACTTGACCGATGGCTGCAGCCGCTTGTCGCTCTTCACTTCTCAGAGGAACGTCAAACTCATTGAAGTGACGTGACCCAACCGCGACAGCACCGGAGGTCACGATGATCACCTGCTGCCCACGTGAGAAAAATCGGACCACATCTTCTATCATCGTTTCAAGCCAAGAACCGCGAATGTCTCCGGTTTCTCCGTCGGCAATTAGTGCGGAGCCAATCTTCACGATTATTCGGTGAGCGGAAATTAATTGCGCCGTGGTCATCAAGTGTTGCCTCGCTAAAAGGAACGCACGTCTCTGCAATCTACACTGGGCAACTCAATATTCATTGCGAATTGCCCTTTACCTAGAGCCTTTGAGGCTGCTGGAGGAGTTTAACGGCACGGCGTGTTCTTCTTCGCCAGAGGTAGAGAATGGCGTGATCGACCAATCGATTAGACCGACCGCATGCTGAAGTATGGCCTTGGTCTGTGCAAAGCTGGATGAAGCGGCGATCACATGTCCTATGCGGTCCCGGTAGTCACCTTTCCTGACTATCTGCGTCTTAGGCTTAACATAAAATTTGACCTCTACAACGCCCGACACGGCAGCCGCCCGACTGTCGCCGTCGATCCAACTGAGGGTGCCATCGCGATCAGGGAGTAGGAATCGCACGGCTGCAGTCTGGAGATACGTGGTGCGTAAGTCACATTCCACGCCGGTGGCAAGCTTAATGTGCTCGGTTACGAGATCGACACCATAAGCAAGATGAGCCCGCCGAGGATAGGTTCCGCCCGCAATACGCGGATTGACTTCTATTACAACTGGGCCACGCGTCGTCCACCGCAATTCAATGTTGGTTGGCCCCCACCCAAGTCCCAGAGCTCCCAAACAGCGCAGCGCCACGTCGGAGATTCGCTCGTGCTCGTCGTTAGTCAGCAGGGCCGGAAAGATGCTCTCACGAAAGAGAAAATGTGGTGGATGATCGAAATCGGCGGCGCTAATCCCAATGACCTCATTTCCCATCGTGTCGGCTTCATAGAACGGGCCCTGTGCGAATTCTTCGACCAGGATCTTCGGTGAAGACCGCCATGTATGCTTCCCACCTAAAAGATGGGCCGTATGTTCGGCCAACTCGGCGACGTTTCGGCACAGTCGAACACCGATGCCGCCGATACCCCCGATCGCAGGCTTGACCACCACTGGCAGGCCGATTTCCGCGGCACAGCTTTCAACCTCCGCCGCGTTAGTGGCCAGGCGATAAGCAGGTATCGGAACGCCTCCATCAGCGAGCAGGCGACGTTGAATGAATTTGTCGCAACATTGTTCGACCGAAGCGGGGTTTGGTCCCGGTAAATCGAATTGCTGGCAGAGCTTTCCGGCGGTCGCGTAGACCTTCTCCTCGGCGCTTGTAATGCCAACAATTTCGTAGGTCTTACCCAGCCGAGAGCATTCGTTGATCAGCGCATGGAGATTGTCTGTATCGACTTGGATTGCTTCAACACCTCCCGCTGCGAGATAGGGGTACTGAGCTGGATCGGTCGATAGGGTAATTGGATGAAGGCCAAAACTCTTGGCAGCTTGGACATATTGCTCACCAGTACCATGTCCGTTGCCTTCAAGCAGGATGAGCGCTCTTCTTGCCATTGACTGCTGACCCTCCGTTGCGGGATTTGCGGCGGTCCGAGCGTATCCGCATCAACCTTGCTAGCTACGCCCGGCCACAGATCTGCAGTGAACGTACCATCCTCAGCGAATTGCGGACGTAAAGATCTTGTAAATTTTTTGTTTGACGGATCTAGGTGTGCGATGTTTTGATCGGCGCACGGTGGAATGGAGCATCACCCAGCCTACTGGCGATATCGGTAATCACGCGGTCCGAAGAATACTCGTGTACTACCGTCACAATAACGACCGCTCAGACCTTTGCACCCTTGAGTGATCGTAATTGCTTCAGGGATCCTCTCGTTGCCTTGGCTGGCCGGGGTATTGCATCAGCGATCTAGCAAGAGCGCCGTAGAGCCGGGGGCCGACACAGCTTTTCAGTCGGAGAATGAAGCAATTGACTCATAAAGCATTAATTTGTATCAAATGATTTATGCAGGATACTTAGCCTCGACGCGCCGCAATGAATTTGGCTGAGCGGCCTGGCAGCGGAAGGGGAGCCACGACCTGAAAACCAAACGCTCTCCCACTTCTGACGGCAGCGCCAGCAGTCTCTCCGAAACATACCGACAGTAAGCGGAAAGCAGAGAACTCAATGACAAAAAACCTCATAACCAGTGTGCACGCCAAGGGCGACGCCTTCTCGATTGGTTGTGCGCTCGGGAAGGCCAATGCCACAAGCTTCCTCGAGTATCGGCTTGGCACGGAGCAATTTCGCGCTCTAGATGCTCGATGGCGCGGATCGGAATATTTGAAGAATTTGGAAGCTGCAGCCCGCGCGGCATATCCCCGCTACGTGCGCGAAATCGAGGGTATCGCAGAAGGTGCCGGCAAGGATTTCGAGACCATCTTCCTATTGAATTGCCAGACTGATCTGCAGATTCCAGACGCCGCCTCCGCGGCAAAAGCTGTTGCCGGAATGGGCTGCACGACTGTCCTAATACCAGCTGAATGCAATGGGCCGGCGGTTATCGCCCACAATGAGGACGGCGAGCCCGAATCGCTGGGTGCCAATTTCTGGGTGGAGATTGAGCCCGATGTGGGGCCGGCGTGGAGCAGCTTTATGACCGCGGGCATGCTGCCGGGCGGTACCTTCCGCCTGAACGAGACCGGCCTGGTCCAGACGATCAACGCGATCACCCCGAACGACCAAAAACCTGGCGTGCCCCGACAGGTTCTTTGCCGCGCCATTCTTGATGCTAAAAGTTTGGACGAAGCGGTCGGCATTTTGAAGCGCAATGACCGCTCGTGTGGATTCCATCACACTCTTGGCGATGCGAAGACCCGCAAGGTACTCTCTGTCGAAGCGCCGGCCTCAGGCTGCGTCGTGGTAGAGGTTGCTGAACCGCGAGCGCATGCCAACCATCTGCTCTCCAGCGAGTTCAGTGGGGTGAAGCAGACCATCGGCGCTTCCTCCCGTGACCGACAAGCAGCGGCGGATCGAATGATCGGCGAAGGCGCGTTGGCGGGTGGAGCAGAAGCGGTGCTGTTTGACGAGACCACTCTAATCTTCAAGGATTGGAAAGACTCCCGGACCCTCGCGACGAGTGTTTTCGAGCTTTTTCCAGACCGCATCGAGTGGCGGATACATGCGGCTCGTGACGAGCGAGCTGCACTAAGCGGAACAATGCGCGTCGTCTAATGCGGCCTCAAGTCGCCGAGCGGTGCGACGTCGTCGTCCGGGGACCGAACCCACGGGTGCGTCTGGGCAGCGATCAGCCACGTCAAAAAAACTGCAGCCGGTCTGTTCAAGGCCCGGCCAGGTGAAAAATCCCACAAACCCCATTGCGAAGTTGCAAGGAAAGATATGGGCTATCATCTCAGAGACGATCAGTATCAACGGCTCGTCGTATTTCACGAGCGCGCCGGCCGCCTGTCGGATTCCGAAGCCTTAATGGCATTGGCAGACAACGCTTTCCAGGAGGAATTTGGCCACAAGCTCTTTACCCTCCTCAAGGTTGATAGAGCCGCAGGCGTTATGCGGCGGATCTACTCGACCGACCTCAATTACAGTCCCCTCGGAGGAACGAAGCCCCTCGCCGATGACGAGTGGAGTAGGCGTGTCGGCGCTGGTCGGCACTTTCTGGGCAAAGATTGCGAAGACATGAAGCGCTACTTTGCCGACCACGAAACATTGATCAAAATGGGCCTCGTGGGTGTATTGAATACCGCAGTCGTTTGGCGGAACGAGGTCATTGGTTGGATCAACCTCTTGGATGCTGCCGAACATTATACCCTCGAGATGTGCGATCTCGCAGGCCTATACGCGCAGGCTCTCGCGCCTTCTTTCCTTGCTAACTGAAATGCACGGCTCGAAACGCGTCGATGTATGCCAGACGCTCAGCATGATCTACATTGACGGCCGGTCGGTTTGGGTCCGCATTCTGTATCGGCGCGGACTTTTGTAGGTAGTTCGCCCGACGGCGCTCCACCCGCACGAGAGTGAATTCTAAAGCTCTCCGCGGCGCTTCGAGCGAAGATGAGACTATCCCAAGTCGGGTCGGAAACTATCACTTTGCTGGAGGCGACGCCGAATTAACGACGCCGCTCTCTTTATGGGAGATGAAGACTGCCCTCACCGTTCAACAACGGGTAAATCGATGTAGCAACCGTGAGGACCGCGATGCAACTTGAGCTGCGGCGGTTCTCCGTCAGCGGGTACATTGGCGAAACTCGTGCTCTCGCTTCCCGCTAGACACACCCTCAAGCTATAGTCCGCTGGTATGAGCGCCGAAATCGGTAACAGTGTAAACGCCAATCTGGTCGGTTCTCCTGGTGTGAGCGGCTCGGCGTCGCTTTCCAAATAGCTTTGTTGTGGTCCGAGCGCGCCGAAAGGCGAGGCAGTCCATACTTTCCGATGACGCGCACGCAACTGGCCTTCTGTAAGGTAGCAGGAGGTCCCATCAGGTTTAACTGCTTCCAAATAGACGAAGAAAATACCGTCTTCACGGGTTGAGGTTATGTTCAGATCCACAACTGGATGCCCGGTGATCTCCAAATCATTCTGCAGCGGTTCGCTCGTATAGGCCAGTCGAGCCGCATCGAACTGTCGCCGATCTCCATAATCGATTTCCCATGTTCCAATGCCACCATTGGTGTCCCATCTGTTTGAGAGGACGTCCCCCAGTTCACGGTCAACCTGCAGAGTGTCGTAGCCCGTGTCACTCGGCGATGAGCTCAGGCGCGAGCCACTTGCCATATGCCATCGTTGTCGGACGGCCGGGACTGGCCATGAGCGCGTTGACTTCCAGGATCCCTCGCCGCACGTGTAGTAGTGAATGACTTTATCGGCCTGCAGAGCAGCCTCGCCCGTGAAACAAGCATCAATGAATCGAATATCATTTGCGTGTTGCGCCGCCATGATCGGAGCGCAGTCCTGAACATCAGCACGCAGTGGGTCATATGGTTTGCGGCCGCCATGGTTCCACGGACCAAGAATGATGTTCATGGGGTTCGACTGGAGTAGAAATCGCCGGATAGACCCGAGGGGCGACCCAGAATCGAACCAACTGCCCCAATTTTGAATCGGAACCCCCGATTGCGAGATAAGGTCAGCCGACGCCTGTGGAGAGAAATCGAACCCAGAACGTTTGCTGAGCCAATCGTCAAAGGACGTGGTTTGCTCGACCGGCTGGAATGACGGCGCGCGGCCGTGTTCTTGCAGCGCGGCCGTCAACTCCGCTTGGCTTCCCACCGGACGAATTCCCGCACGGAGAGTTGAGGCGCGATCAGCATTGATCTCGCTATTTTCGTCTCTGTTCAACGATTCAACCAGTTGACTCCACCTGTCGAGGGTAAGGTTCGGAACACCTCCTGGATAGGTTTCGAAAAAGATATCGTAGTCGACATAGCGCGGCACGATGCCTTTCAGGGCGGGATGATTTCTCGAAGCAATAAGGTCTGCAGAGTTGGCGGTGTAGGACACGCCGTACGCAAGCACATTGCCCGTCGACCAAGGCTGTGCAGCGATCCAGTCTAACACGTAACTAAAGTCGAGGATTTCTTCGCGCGAGCGGTGACCTGGCCAAACGCCGAACGAGGCGCCGGTACCGCGAACATCTCCAACCACCACCGCATAGCCTTCTGGAACGAACAAATCCGCATATTGATTGGACGGCTCGCCCTTCTTTCCGCGCCCATAACAGGTCATAACCAAGATGGTGTTGCGCTTATGATCCGCGCTATCGCCCATCGGACGAACCACGTCCAAAGCGAGCCTGACACCTTCGTGCGCATACACATACGTCGATTCCAATGGGCCGAGTTTCTCTCTGCCTGCAGCTTTGGCACTGAGATCAAGGCGGTATACTGGATTTTCGTTCGGCTCGGCCTGGGCCTGAAAGCGAGAATCGGTCATGCAAACGCTCCTGTGAGTGTGCGACATATGTTTCAGTACGTAGTGTTTTGCGGCATTTGTCTTACCAGTGCAGGGGCGCCGGCCTGGAGGGTGCGGATTGCGGGGCGCGACCGTGTTAGCCAAGCGATCCCACTAGCAGCTTTATGGTAGGCCGTTCGCGGCTCTGGGCGTGCCACCGCTCCACCGGAGCGATGACCAAAGGGCAAAGCGGCAAAATCGCGATCGCGACTAGATTCTGTCGGGACGAAGTGTCACAGAACAGTCTGGCTTCTTAGATCCTTAGACGCCCGTGTCAGCACTTCAGGCTTTTCCCCGATGACGACCGTATCGTCTTGTCGGAAGCCGCCGAGTCCATAAACATACAATCCGGGCTCGACCGAATAAACTTCGTTTTCGAGCAAGGCACGGTGATTGAATGCCATGTCTCCGGGGTACTCGTGGCACAACAAGCCCATGCCGTGTCCTGTCCGGTGCATGATGTAGTTTCCAAAACCCGCTTTTTCGATGATTGCCTGCGCTGCTGCATCAATTCCCGACACCGGTCGACCCGCCACAGCGGCTTCAATTCCAGCTTCATTTGCAGCGAGCGCGACCTCGAAGAAGCGTTCCTGCCGGGTATCCGGCTTGCCACAGAACCAGGTCCGCTCATTCTCCACGACCACTCCATTAATGCGGGGGATAATCAAGTTGATCATCACGTGTCCTTTTTCGAGGATCGCACCGGATCGCTTGCCGTCCCCGTGTGGAGCTGCCGACGGTGGACCCGAGATCGACCACAGGTCGAGCAAGGCAACATCCTGCGCTGGAAAGCGTCGTGCGGCCTCCTGCGCTAACTCGGCTCCCATCATCATATCCAATTCCATCAGGAGCCGACCCGGACGGATACTCTCCCGGTAGCGATCCTGTAACCAGTCGGTCAAGCTCGCTATCTCGCGCATGAGTGCGATCTCTTCGGGATGCTTGACCCAACGAAGCGCTCGAAACTCTTGCGTCTTCATTAGAGGACGGGCCTCAGGTAGCAGCGCGAACGCCTTCTGCAATGGACCGCCACCAACATCGGTCCCGATGCGAGCTCTCCCGAGACCTGCACTTCGTAGTTTTTCGGCAACCATCTCCGGCCATTCATGCACAAGATGCATTCGATTGGAGAGGACTGGATGCTCCGCATAAAAGCTTGTGTCGGATACCCAAAGACGCCCGTCTTCGTGCGCATATCGCCAATTGTTTGTCGAAAGCTCATTGAGGACAACAAACGGCGCGCCGTTCCTCGGGACGACACAGAGAATTGGCCGCTCCCAGGTGGTGACATCCGTCTGGAAGTTGGTCGCGAACTGAAAGAACTCTGTGCTTGCGAAAGCGACAGCATCCAGGTTCTCGCGATCCATCAGTTCATTTAGTAGCTTGTACCGATACTCACGCACATTATTGCCCAAGTATGCCATCTGACCTCTTCTCTTTTCCTGAAAGCTTACCTGGTGTCTTCGACCGGCGGTTCGCAGAGTGAAATGATGCCGATCAGCGACCGCGCTTACGCGGATGAATCGGCCTCTTTGGAACCGAATGAAACATATGAGTCGCTATTGTGTCAATGATCCATTTGAATCAGGTACGGTTAAAAACCACGTCCCGGAAGTCCAGAGCCTGCAGGCGCTCCCGTAGGGCTGGCGTCGGCAGCAGTGTTCGGCAGATGGTAAACTGAGGCGACCAAAGGCTCAGATATCAATAATACGCTTGATGCATATTGAGCGTTATAAAACATTTGTTGCATTCCTTATCGTGTTGCGTTAGGACATTGATGGTAGCGGTCGAGGAGGCTGCTGCCTGAACACTGCAATCGTTTATGCGCCACCGTCTTGGTGAATGCGGGACCGAGTGGAAACGCAGGAACCGCGTGCTTTGGTCTGACATCGCCGGCGTCGTGTTCGCCGTACACTGATGAAGTGAGATCCCCGTGCGCCATGAGCAAGGAATTAACAGAGGGAGAACGAAATGAGCATTCTGATAAATCGCCGGCGGTTCATGCAGGCTACTTCGACCGCAATTGCGGTAGGCGCGTTGGCTTCCGCGGCCGGCCGTGCAACGGCCGCCTCCACCGGCGAGCTCAAAGTCAACATGAGCGGCGGCAACTGGGGCGATGCGGTGATGAAGGCTTACGTCGAGTCCTTTGAGGCCGAGACCGGAGTCAAGGTGACGCGCGTCAATGCGGACTTCTCATCGACACAGATTGCGATGATGGTCGATACCAAAAACGTTTCGGCCGACGTCGTCAACCTTGGTCAAACCAATGTCGATCCGCTTACTGCCAAGGGCTACCTCGAAAAGATCGATTATTCCATCTGGAAGAAGGAAGACCTGGAAGCAATCGCAGAAAACTGGAGGCAACCGAACGGCTTTGCTTCGTACGTATACTCGGTGAATATGGTCTGGAACACGAAGAAGTTCCCGGCAGGAAAGCCCCGGCCGACCACCTGGGCGGAATTCTGGGACGTCAAGAAGTTCCCTGGCGTTCGCTCCATCAATACCGGCGAATACGGAAGTGGGCCTTGGGAAGAAGCATTGCTCGCGGATGGCGTTCCGATGGACAAGCTCTACCCGATGGATATCGACCGCGTGTTTGCAAGCTTGGACAAGATCAAGCCGCACATTCGCAAATGGTGGACGAGCGGGTCGGAAATTCTTCAGATCATGCGAGACAACATCGCCGACATCGTGCAGTCCTATGACGCGCGCGCACTTACCCTTATTGATGAAGGTGGGCCAATCGAGATCAACCGCAACCAGGCGAAACTGACAACGGACTATTGGTGCATCCCGAAGGGCAGTCCGAATGCCGAAAATGCTCAAAAATTTATTGCGCTGACAAGCCGCCCGGACCGACAGGCCGAGTTTGCAAAGCTTATCGCGCAGGGCCCAACGAACAAGAACGCCTTCAAATTGATTCCTGACGATGTCGCCCGAAAACTTGCGTCGCATCCCGACTACGAGGCGATCAGCTTCGCTATGAACGCCAAATGGTATGCCGAGGTTGGATCGGACGGAAAGTCGAACAAGGAGCGGCTTGTGCAGCGTTGGAATGAGTGGATTCTTCAGTAATCCTCTGTCCCCAACGATCTATCGGTGGCGCTCGTCCAGTCGGCGCGGGCCGTCAAAGGTTAGCGCCACCTCTTCCCACTACCTGCCTTACGGGACTGCATGCCAAAGTTGCTCATCAGTCCTGCTGGAGTATCGTAATGAACTTGAATCTGAAAAATCATCTTCCTGCCGAGGACGAAGTGTTGCAGAAGCTTCCGGATACCGCTCAAATCGAATTTCGCAATGTTTCCAAGATCTATGGGGCCGTTGCTGCGGTTAAGGATATCTCCCTTTCTGTTTCGCGCGGCGAGTTCCTTACGATTCTTGGACCGAGCGGTTCTGGCAAAACGACAGCATTGATGCTGCTCGCCGGCTTCACGACCCCTACCGGAGGAGACATCCTCATTTCCGGCAAGTCCGTGTCCGAAGTCCCGTCTTACCGCCGCGACCAAGGCATTGTCTTCCAGAGCTATGCACTTTTCCCGCACCTTACGGTGCATCACAACTTGGAGTTCCCGCTCGAAATGCGCGGCATCAAGGCCTCTGACAGAGCGTCGCGGGTCAAAAGAATGCTTGAGCGTGTTCGCCTGGGTGAGTTTGGCGAGCGCATGCCATCACAATTGAGTGGGGGCCAGCAACAACGCGTGGCCGTCGCGCGCGCCTTGATTGCAGATCCACCGATTTTGCTGCTGGACGAACCGCTGGGCGCGCTCGATCGAAATCTGCGCGAGCAGATGCAAGTGGAAATCAAAGAGCTGCACAAGGAGTTTGGGAAAACGACCATCTGCGTCACCCACGATCAAGAAGAAGCACTCACGCTTTCGGACCGCATCGTTGTCATGCGCGCCGGTCAAATCGAGCAGATCGATACACCGGAGGCCTTGTACGATCGCCCCAAAACGCGCTTTGTCGCCAACTTCCTGGGTGAAGCAAATATCCTCGAAAGCGTTGATTTCAAGATTGAATCGGACGTTGTTCCTTCTTCCGGTATGGTATCGATGCTTCGGCCGGAGCGCATTTGCGTCAGTGTGCCTTCAGCAGCAAGGCGCGCAGATGCGGACCACAGACAGTCCGTCTCGGGGATCGTGGACGATATGATCTATGCTGGACCCTTGAGGAAGTACCGGGTGCGGGTTGGGAATGCGACGCTGATCGCGCGCGAACATGTGGCATCGGGCCAGCAAGTCTTCCGTCCGGGCGAAGAGGTTCGCCTTGATTGGCTTCGATCCGACATCCGGTTTGTCGCTGCGTAAAGCGGAAGGACAGCATCCATGACAACACTTCAGAGAATCCGGTCCACGCCGATGTTGCTAACTTTGCCAGCGTTCGCTGTGCTGTTTGCGATTTTCGGCATACCCATGCTCCTTCTTTTCGCGACCAGCCTCAATGCGCCAAATCTGTCTTTTGCGAATTATATCGCTTTTTTCGAACAGCGCTCATTTGTCCTGATCCTGATTCAGACCTTCAAGATCAGCTTCATAGCCACGGCACTTTGTTTGATCATCGGCTACCCGACGGCTTATTTGATTACGATCGCCGGCCGTGCAAGACCAATCCTCCTGGTGCTTGTCTTCCTACCTTGGCTGACGAGTGCTCTGGTTCGGACCTACGCATGGACTGTCGTCTTGGGTGATAGTGGATTGATCAACCGCGTGTTGCTCAATTCGGGCATAATCGATAGCCCTTTGTCTCTCATCTATAATCGTTTCGCTGTTTATGTTGGCATGGTGCATATCATGTTGCCCATGATGATTTTGCCGATTGTCAGCGTGATGATGAGCATTGATACTTCCTTGATGGCAGCCGCTCGCAGCATGGGCGCAAAGCCGTTCACCGCCTTTCTCCGGGTCTTCGTACCTCTTAGTATCCCGGGCGTTCGAAGCGGCTGCATATTGGTTTTTGTTGTTTGCCTGGGCTTTTACATCACGCCACAAGCATTGGGCGGCTTGGGCGACACCATGCTTTCAACCCTCATCAATTCGCAGCTTACAACATCGTTGAACATTGCGGCGACCGCCGCGGCAGCCTTTATATTGTTGGCGATGGCGCTCGCGGTTCTTTCCGTAGCGGGCGTCAATCTCGCCGGCGCGCATGGACAGCCTGCTTCAAGCGAGCAGAACGCCCGACGACGTAAACTGCCTTCATTCGACAAGGCATCCCGCTATCTCAACGAGTTTCTCGTCCCGTATCGGGCGCGACGCTGGGCAGCAAAGCTCCATCAAGCGCAGCGGGAAACCCCGTGGTCCAAGATTGCGGGGGCAGCATTCCTTGCCGTCGTTGTCATCTATCTATTGGCGCCCGGTTTCATCGTGATCATCGTCTCGTTAAATGCAGGGGAGTTCCTCGAGTTCCCACCTAAGGCTGTTTCGCTCAGATGGTACTATTCGTTCTTCAACGACCCCTCGTGGATCGGCGCATTGTGGAACAGCTTCCAATTCGGCGTAATTGTCAGCGTGGTATCGACCATAGTCGGCACATTGGCAGCGTTTGGCCTCAGCCGGTGCTCGTCGCGCTTGCGCTCGGGTCTAACCATGGTGATCCTGACGCCGATTACCTTCCCAATCATTGTTGTTGGTGTTGCTGTCTATACCGGGCTGGCCAAACTAGGATTGGTTGGAACGAACACCGGGATCATCCTGGGCCAGACGATCGGAGCCATCGGCTATGTCGTTGTCATCGTCCTTGCGACACTCGCAGGATTCGACAGGAGGCTGGAACAGGCGGCAATGAGCATGCGCGCCGGGCCGACCCAGACGTTCATGCGGGTTACTCTCCCGTTAATCCGCTCTGGTATCATCGGCGGCGCGCTCTTCGCGTTCTTGGCTTCCTTCGACGAGGTCATCATCACGTCGTTTGTCAGTGGCTATGCGATCCCGACATTGCCATTGAAAATGCTGGAAAACCTGAAGCAGCAACTTGACCCGACGATCGCTGCCGTTGGCGCTTTGCTGACAATGTTGCCAATCGTCTGGCTGGTTGCGCTTTATTTCACGCTTTGGCGCGGAAGAGGGGCGTTGAAGAGTGCTCCGGTCGCCGCGACCTGAGTCATCATACTCATGCCGGCTCCGTAACTCGCAGCCGTGAAACTGACTGCCTGTCCCAGAGCGAACTCTGGGGCGGGCTCCTGGCTCGAAGACTGCCCGGCGCATTTACTGCGCAATGGAGCTCATCAATCGCTTGTGCTCAAAGCCGAAGCCGGTCACGACGGACTTTCTAGGCAAGCTCTGGTTTCATTGACGCATTAGACGGTCATCCCTCGGGTGACGGCGCGTTCCCTATTTGCTGTCAGTCCGTTCTTTGCGGGACAATTCCGCGGCAACCATCAGGTCCACTCATCGGACATCGACTGATGTGCGAATAACTTCAATTCCGGTTGCAAGGTCAGGAGGCGCCGTTGGCGCGAGTAGCCGGCCTCGTAAACGTCGCTAAATCTTTCGTCGCGGAATGGACGTCGCATACGTGTTCATTGCAGAAAGATGGCGATCGGCTAGCTTCAACTCTTTCAAGGCCGCCGCACGATCTCGGCTCGCCAGTAGACCACATAGAACTTCAGAGACGGCCAGCGCTGGCGCCAGCGTGTGAAAGAATGTTTGGCTTTCAGTCGGAAAGAAGACAACGTGCTCTGCGATCGTCACCAGGGGAGACACTTCGCTGTCGGTGATCGCCAGGATGGACAGTCCCTTCTCACGGGCGGCCTCGGCAAGCTCAAGCGTCTGAAGCGAATAGGGGTTGATGGAAATCGCCAAAAGCACGTCCTCATGAGTTGCGCGGATGAGGGGGTCGCCGCTTGTTCCAGCCGGACCATCCAAGTGGACAGTCTTTTCGCCGAGCAATGTCATGACGTAGTGGAAATGCCACGCGACCGAGTGGCACGAACGCAAGCCGAGCACGAAAATCCGCCTCGCTTTTGCCAGGTGCTCCGCCATTGTATCCAAACGCGAAATCGTATCAGGGTCGCGGAGCCGATCGATCTGCGCGGAGAGACCTTGGAGCATCCTATAAGCCAAGCCCTCACCATTCGCCGCCCCTTCTTCTCTTTGTAAAGCCCTGGCCGCAAATCCGTCGGCGCTCACCCTGATGACGTCGGCGTGTTGCTCTCGGAAATCTTCATACCCGGAGAATTCAAGAAACTTCGCCAGCCTCGTCATTGTCGATGGCTGAACACCGGCATTCCGCGCGAGTTCGCGCATCGAAACGAGCGCCACCTCCTGCGGATGTTCCAATATGTGTCGAGCCGCTTGCTGCAACTGCTCGGACATGTCGTCGAATCGCTCGATGATCCGAGCGTGTAATGGGCCTTTTTGCAACATTTGCCTCACATACGATGTCATAATTCACCTGGACCATCTCTCTCGGGAACTAAAAAGTCAAACAGCCGTCGGCTATCTCACATCACAACCGCTCCAAAAATTCTGACTTGAGAGCGGGAAAACAAATGCATCAAAACGTGATTTATAAAACAGTTGTTGCATATTTCGCCAAAACCTGCAAATCAATGGATGGAAACGTTCGAAAGCCGGACGGATAAGCACCCCGAGATGACCATGACAAAAATTCTCCATCGAACGATCGGAACAACTCTGCCAACCGCGGTCGCGGGGGAGGGCATCTACGTCGTGGATAGCGAGGGCAGGAGCTACCTGGATGGGTCGGGGGGCGCCGCCGTCAGTTGCCTCGGGCACAATCATCCAGAAGTTCTTGACGCAATGAAGCTACAGATGGGTCGGATCAGCTACGCCCATACGTCGTTCTTCACGACCGACGTCGCCGAGCGGCTTGCCGAGCAATTGGTTGAACTTGCGCCCGAAGGCCTCGATTATGTCTATCTGGTGTCTGGCGGTTCGGAAGCTGTCGAGGCCGCTCTCAAAATGGCGCGCCAGTATTTTGTCGAAGTCGGGCAGCCGCAGCGGCGCCACATCATCGCACGTCGGCAAAGCTATCACGGCAATACGATCGGTGCCTTGGCAACAGGCGGCAATGCCTGGCGCCGTGCCCAGTTCAAGCCGATCTTGCCTGAAACGCATCATGTTTCTCCTTGCTATGCCTACCGCGACCTGCAGGTGGGCGAAACGCCGGAGGCTTATGCCGAGCGTCTTGCTGCGGAACTGGAAGACAAGGTTCTTGAACTTGGCGCGGACAAGGTCATGGCCTTCGTCGCCGAGCCGGTGGTCGGTGCGACGCTGGGTGCCGTTGGCCCGGTTTCGGACTATTTCAAGCGGGTTCGGCAGGTGTGCGACAAGTATGGCATCTTGCTGATCCTCGACGAGGTCATGTGCGGAATGGGGCGTACCGGCACAATCTTCGCTATGGAGCAGGAGGGCATTGTCGCGGATCTGGTCACGATTGCGAAGGGACTGGGCGGCGGCTTTCAGCCGATCGGAGCGGTATTGCTCTCCGAAAAGATCTACCGTGCGTTCGCCGACGGGTCGGGTCTGTTTCAGCATGGACATACCTATATCGGACATCCGATCGCAGCAGCGGCAGCCAGTAAGGTGGTTGAAATAATCACGCGCGCGGACATGATGGCAAACGTCATCCGGATGGGCAAGCGCCTCCAGGCCGGGCTCGATGAGGCACTTGGACAATCACCCTATGTCGGCGACATCCGCGGTCGTGGTCTTTTCCGCGGCGTCGAGATCGTGGCCGACAAAGACACCAAGCAACCTTTCGATCCGGCCCGCAAGATGCATTCCCGCATCAAGAAGGAAGCCATGCGCAGAGGCCTTATGTGCTACCCAATGGGCGGTACGATCGACGGCGCGCAGGGCGACCACGTGCTGCTAGCACCACCCTACATCATTCAGCCTGAAGAAATCGATTTGATTGTCGAACGGCTTTCCGACGCCATCCGCGCCGCAGTAGTAGACTGAGGTTCTCGCGAAATGACAACATCGTCCTGTCCGCCTATCGCTGATGAAAACTGGCCCGCGGAAATCGCGGACATGAAAACGGGCTTTGCCGGCGCGCTGAACGTCTATCGCACCATGGCTCATCATCCCGCGCTGCTGAGAGCGTGGGCTCCGCTGCGGCAGCATATCGTAAAAGATAGTGCGTTAGGTCCGGTCCGGTCCGAGCTCGTGATTTTGCGCGCGGCACATCGTATGGGCTCCGCCTATGAGTGGTCCCACCATGTAAGCCGCGCTCGCGCTCTTGGTATTTCCGATGCGCGAATCCGGAGTATGGCTGGAACTCCCGATGGCGAAGAGGGCGTACTTGCCGGTGCTGTCGACGCGCTATTTGACGGCGCACGTCTGCCTTCGCATCTCGAGCAAGCTATTGCTGCGAGCATAGGTCGGCAAGCCGTGTTCGACCTTATGGCGACCGTCGGCTTCTATTCGGTGCTCGGTTTCATATTGATGACTTTCGACACGCCGATCGACCAAGACGTTGTCGACGAGATGGCTGAACACCCAATCTGATGGAGCAAAAAACGAGAGTTCGGCCTTCCGATCCAGCCGTGCCCTTAGGCTGCAGGTTCAAGCGTGGAGCCGATCAGGAGCCGATCAATACAGGGATAACGACGGCCCGCTTTGCCCCCTGACAGACGGGGAAATATTGGCGCGGCAGCCGCGGCCGAATGGGAGATCAAGAATGATAAAAGAATTGCACTTCGCACTGGGAGAATTCCAGACCCGTCTAGCAGCCGTTAAAAAGGAAATGGCGAAGAGAGAGATTGACATCCTCCTCCTCTCAGAACCGCCGAACCAGAACTACCTTACCGGCTATAATGCGTATTCCTTCTACACACCGCAAATGGTGATTGTGGCGCAAGACCACGCAGAACCGATTTGGATCGGCCGTTTCATGGACCGTGTTTCGGCTTCCATGACCACCTATCTGGCCGAGGACAATATCCGAGCCTATCCCGACACCTATGTTCAATCGGCAACGCTGTCGGCCTATACTTTCATGGCCGATATCGTGAAGGAGCTCGGAGGGGAAAAGGCGCGTATCGGCGTCGAGATGGGGGGATATTACTATCCGGCCCGCGGCCACGCAGATCTCACGCGAGCCTTGCCGAATGCAGAGTTCGTCGACGCCGATCTTCTTGTTGGATGGATCCGGCTCGTAAAGAGCCCAGCCGAGGTGGCCATTATGCATCAAGCTGGCCAGCTTGCGGATGCCGCCATGACGCGCGTCATCGATATGGTGCAAGCCGGGGTCCGTGAGTGCGATATTGCTGCTGCGATCTATCACCAGCAGATTTCGGGCACGCCCGAGTTCGGTGGCGACTATCCTTGTTGCCCCCCCGATTTGTGCATTGGCGAACGCTCAATCGCGCCGCATGCCGCCTGGACGGACGACCCCCTGCCGGAGTCCACCGTTGTCAACCTGGAACTGAACGGTTGCCGGCATCGCTACCAGGTCAACCTGGCGCGCACGATCGTCGTCGGCCAGCCTTCATCCGCTTTCCTGAACCTGTCGGAAATCGCTGTTGAGGCCTTGAATGCCGGGCTGGAAGCAGTTCGGCCCGGTCGCACCTGCTCGCAGGTCGATGCCGACTTCCGCAAGGCGCTTGCCCGCCACGGGATCGAGAAAGAGTCTCGCATTGGTTATCCGACCGGCATTGGGTTCCCTCCGGCCTCAGGCGAACGAACGGCAAGCATTCGCAAGGGCGACGAAACCGTACTCAAGCCGGGTATGGTGTTCCACATGATGCCTGGCCTGTGGCTCGACAATGTCGGGATCACGATCACACAGAGCTTTGCGGTCTCCGAAACGGGTTACGAGCCCCTGACGAAGACGCCGCGCAAGCTCTTCGTCAAATAGAGACTGTATCCGGTGCATACTCGTCTGGTTCCAGCATGTCTGCTTCGTTTCCGAAATGGCCTAACCAGTTCGGACGAGTATCTGCGCCGGGAACGTCGAAGCAACCGGCCTATGCCAGGTCGCATCGGCGCTGCAGGCCTCCGCGCGGGCTCCCCAGGTTCTTCTTTCGGGGAGGTAGGTGATGGTTGAACTCGATCGCGCCGACATTGCGCTTCTCCAAGCCGTTCAGAAAAACAACCGGCTGACCTCTGAAGAACTCGCGGGGATGGTCCACCTCTCGCCGACGGCGTGCCAACGGCGTTTGAGAAGGTTGCGCAACGAGGGCGTCATCGAGGGAGACGTTTCCATCGTCTCGCCCAAAGCAGTCGGACGACACATCACCATGATCGTCATGGTGTCCCTTGAACGGGAAAGGGCCGACATCGTCGATCGATTCAAGGCTGCGATACGAAATACGCGTGAGGTGATGATGGGTTTCTACGTAACGGGAGATGCCGACTTCATGCTCGTGATTACCGCGAAAGATATGCAGGACTACGAGCACTTCACGCGCCGGTTTTTCTATGAAAACGCAGATATCAAAGGCTTCAAGACCATGGTTGTGATGGACCGTCTCAAGGCCAGCTTCGCTATCCCGCTCGAGGTGTAGTGATGATGTCGCAGCGACGGATCCAGTGTCACCTCCATTTATGCAGGGACCCTGCGTGATGTGCATTCGAATCGACGGGCCGCGCAGCTCCGCTGCTAGGTGCAACAACAGACACCATGACGACTAGACCAGGAGACCACCATGAACATGCCTACCAACAACTTCCTCTCCGAGGTCGAGCGTAACGCAGTCGTCGAGATGCGGCACGCCATGCATCGCGAGCCCGAACTTTCCAACAACGAGTGGAAGACCCAGAAGCGGATTATCGAGACCTTGGCCGCCTTCGGCCTGACCGAAGCAAAGACGTTTCACAAGACCGGTGTCTATGTCGATATCCAGGGCTTGGCCCCAGGCGCAAATCGTTCGATCGCGATGCGCGGAGACATCGACGCGCTTCCCATTCAGGAAGCCCGCGACGACCTGCCGTATCGGTCGCAAGTGCCAGGCGTCATGCATGCGTGCGGTCATGACATGCATGGCTCAATCGCCTTGGGAACGGCGCTCGCTTTCCATCGCATGCGCGAAAATTTCTCAGGCAGGCTGCGAGTGTTCTTTCAACCCGCTGAAGAAGCAGAACCACTTGGCGGCCGGACTGTCGTTGAAGAAAACTTGCTAGACGGGTTCGACGCCGCAGTGGGATTTCATGTCCGCACTGACATTCCAGCCGGCTCCTATGGCGCCCGTGCGGGCGCCGTAACAAAGTCAGCGGATCAGTTCTCGCTCGAATTTATCGGGACGATGGCACACGGCGCCAAGCCTCACTTGGGCGTGGACGCGATCGCGATAGCAGGCGCCTTCATCAACGAAGTTCAGAAGGTGGTGTCGCGCGAAATGCCGGTTGACGATGGCGCTGTCGTTACGATCGGCACGATCCACGGCGGGGAAGCGACGAACATAATCTGCCCTTCGGTCACAATGACCGGAACGATCCGGACGAGCAGTCCCGAGAGGAGAAAGTTGCTGGTTCAACGGGTGCGCGAAATTGCCGAGGGCGTTGCTGCGATCCATCGAGGCCGGGCCGAATTTAGCTCACACGCGGGCGAGCCTCCTGTGGTCAACGACAACTCAATGGTCGAGCGATTCAAGCAGATCGTCGTGCAGTCCGATGGCGAGGACAAATATATCGAGGGTTCGGCAAGCTCCGGCAGCGATGACTTTGGTTTTTACTCCGGCTGCATCCCGTCAATCTATTTCTGGTTCGGCAGCAAGGAGCCGGGAAACGAATCCGGCGTCCATACGCCGACGTTCGGGGTGTCCGACCAGACTCTCGTCCCGACAACCGAGCTGGCGATCCGCTACTGCTGGGAACTCTTTCAAAGCGCGTAACGCGCGGCTGGTGCGGAGGGAGGACCTTGATGATTGACCTCGACGACATTGAAGGCGCAAAACGGCGCATCAAAGATCACATACTCACTACGCCGCTCGCGCATTCTCCGTCTCTGTCGAACTGTTGCGCTGTGCCCGTATATCTAAAGCTGGAGCACCATCAGACGACAGGCAGTTTCAAGCTGCGCGGCGCCTTCAATGCCATTCTTCAACTGTCCGCGGACGAGCGGGCACGCGGCGTTGTGGCCGCGTCGACGGGCAATCACGGTCGTGCTCTGTCGTTCGCAGCCAACACGTGTGGTGTGACGGCCACGATCTGCATGTCGAACCTGGTCCCCGAAAACAAGGTCTCGGAAATTCGCCGGTTAGGTGCCGAGGTCCGTATCGTCGGAAAATCCCAGGATAACGCTCAGGAAGAGGCCGAGAGGTTGGCGGGCGAGGGACGGTGCCTCGTCCCGCCGTTCGATCACCCGGCAATCATTGCCGGTCAAGGAACGCTAGGGCTAGAAATCGTCGAAGCGTTGCCGGACGTGGCGACTGTGCTCATCCAGCTCTCGGGGGGCGGTTTGGCTTCTGGGGTGGCGGCAGCCGTGAAAAGCCAGCGGCCGGATGTGCGTATCATTGGGCTCACGATGGATCGCGGCGCTGCGATGAAGGCAAGCCTTGATGCAGGTCGCCCGGTGCAGGTCGATGAGTTTGAAAGTCTGGCGGATTCGCTCGGCGGCGGGATTGGCCTCGCCAATCAATGGACTTTTCCCATGTGCCGCGACCTCTTGGACGATGTCATTTTGTTGAGCGAAGCCGAAATAGCGGCTGGCATCCGACATGCATACCTCCAGGAGCGCGAGATCGTCGAAGGCGCAGGGGCGATTGGCATCGCGGCGCTCCTGGCGAACAAAGTGCGCAACCTTCATGGACCCGTCGTGACTGTGCTGTCGGGCCGCAACATCGATATGAATTTACATCGTCGCGTCGTGAGCGATGAGACAGCAGATATTATTGCGAGGACCACGTCATGAGATCGATGACCATTTTGACTGAACGGCAACTGAGAGATCTGGTGACTCTTGATCTGGAGGCTGTGCGTTGCGTGGAAGAGGCATTTCGCACGCTTGCAACAAAAAAAGTGGTGATGCCGCCAATTCTTCGCCTCGATATTTTGGAGCATCGCGGTGAGGTTGACGTCAAGACGGCCTACGTACCTGGTCTCGATGGCTTCGCCATCAAGATCAGCCCCGGCTTTTTCGGCAATCCCGAAATTGGCTTGCCCAGTACAAACGGCCTTATGGTTTTGCTGTCAAGCAAGACCGGTTTGGTTCAAGCATTGTTGCTGGATAATGGTTATCTCACCGATGTTCGGACGGCCGCAGCAGGTGCCGTGGCTGCAATGCACCTCGCTCGCAAAGACGCGTCGGTGGCTGCTGTCTTTGGCGCTGGTATGCAGGCGCGCCTACAGTTGCAGGCGCTCATGCTGGTCCGACAAATTCGTGAGGCGCGGATTTGGGCGCGTGACGCTGCCAAAGCCAACAAGACGGCCCGAGAACTGTCTGACCAATTGGGCATCAGCGTCATCGCTTCCGATAGCCGGGAAGCAGCCGTTGCCGGTGCGCATGTGATCATCACCACAACGCCGGCTGATCAGCCGATCCTGGAAGCTCGATGGCTCGAACAAGGACAGCACATCACGGCGATGGGCTCCGATGCCGAACACAAGAACGAAGTAGAGGCCGAGGCTATTGCGCGCGCCGATCTCTACGTGGCTGACAGCCTCGCTCAGACGCGACGCCTCGGTGAGTTGCATCACGCGATTGAGGCGGGGGCTGTCGCGGAAGATCGTGCCCTTCGAGAACTCGGCCAGATTGTTGCCGGTGCTGTGGCTGGACGCACCGACGATCGCCAGATCACGATCGCCGATCTGACCGGGACGGGTATTCAAGACACTGCCATTGCAAATCTTGCTTTCGCAAGAGCGCTGGCCGTCAAAGCCGGAACAACAATAGACTGATGACGTGCCTGGGCCGGCACTGAAGTCGGTGGCCGCCTGGGCGTGAGGCGCAGTCGAGCAAGTTCACACGTCTTACGATACTCGCATTGACCAAACCCGTCCGAAATCGAGGAACTTCATCATGACTTCGCAAAGCAGCACTGTTCTTGGACTACTTGAGCTGGATGAAGGCGTGTCACCAGACAGTCCGCTTCTTAGCCCGCGCGAAGGATCCCTATTGCACCCGGCAACGTTTGGCGGGCCTGTGATCACGGAAATGGTGGAAGGCGCCTTTGCAGAGGTTGTCATTCGAGGTGATGCTTCGCTGGAACACGCCTGCATTGCGGCTGCACAGCGATTGGTCGATCGAGGTGCCAACGTTGTTGCCGCTGACTGCGGCTTCCTTATCCGCCACCAGTCTGCAATCTCTGCAGCAGTCAATGTACCCGTCATAACCTCAAGCCTTCTACTCATTCCGACTTTGTTACGTCAGCTATCGCCCGCGAAAAAGCTCGCGGTATTAACAGCGGATTCGCGACATTGCACCGAAGACCTGTTGGGCATCCAGCACCCGGCGGATCGGAAGCGCGTGGTCGTCGGAGGCATCGAAGGTGGTGTATACGTGCGCAATGCCGTGGCGCGGCCGTTCGTGCGGACAGCGCTGGATCAGATCCAGCAGGAGGTCGGTGCCCGTATCGATCAACTGCGCTCCGACCACCCCGAGATTGCGATGATACTCTTCGAGTGCACTGGCTTCCCTGTCGTTGCAAATGCCCTTCGGCTGAAGACAGGACTGCCCATCTACGACATTACCGACCTCTGCAAACTGACGCTTGCGACTGTGACCGCCCGCGTCTGACTTAGCGCATCCAAATCTAAAGGAACTGAAATGTCTGACGAGAAACTACGGTTCGAACTTTCTGAATACAGAACACGCCTCGAGAAGGCGCGCAGCGCCATGGAGCGAGCTGGCATAGACGTACTGGTCGTTACCGATCCCGCTAACATGGGCTGGCTTACCGGTTACGAGGGCAACTCGTTCTACGTGCCACAATGTGTTGTTGTGTCAAAGGACAAGGATCCCCTCTGGTTCGGCCGTGGTCAGGATGCCAATGGATGCCGTCGCACGGCATATATCGGCGAGGATCGGATCAGGTGGTACGAGGACCACTACGTTCAGTCAGACACCTTGCACCCCATGACCGTTCTTGGCCAGTTCCTCACGGATGAGGGGCACGGTTCAGCCATAATCGGTCTGGAGAAGGACAGCTACTATTTCTCACCGGCCGGTTTCGAAGCCCTTACAGCCGCACTTCCCAACGCGCGCTTCAAAAACGCCATGCGCATGATCAACTGGGAACGCATCGTCAAATCCCCTCGTGAAATCGAATATATGCGCGGCGCCGGCAAGATTGTCGAAGCGATGTATGAGCGCATCACAGAGGTGCTGCGGCCGGAAGTAAAACAGTCGGACATAATCGCTGAAATTTCCTATGTTGGCACCCGTGGTGTGGGCGACTACTGGGGAGACTATCCGTCAGCCGTACCCAACCTTGGCGCCGGTGCCGATGCCTCAGCTCCTCATCTGACGTGGACTGATAAGCCCATTCGCGCGAACGAAAGCATCTTCTTTGAACTTGCTGGTGTACACAAACGGTACCACTGCCCGCTCTCTCGGTCGTACTATCTCGGTAAGCCGAGCCAGCAAATGCTGGATGCTGAGAAGGCCGTTTTGGAAGGCATGAGCGCCGGCCTTGAGAAGGCTGTGGTGGGAAATTACTGCGAAGATATCGCTCTGGCCTACGGAAATGCCCTTGCGAAATACGGTCTGAAGAAGGCAAGCCGCGCCGGCTACTCCATTGGCATGGGATACCCGCCGGCGTGGGGCGAGAACTCCGCCAGCTTCCGCGACGGTGATAAGACCGAGCTGCGCCCAGGCATGACATTTCATTTCATGTCCGGGCTTTGGTACGACGACTGGGGTATCGAAATTACCGAAAGTTTCTTGATCACGGAGGGCGAAGTCGAATTCCTGTCCAATGTCCCCCGCAAGTTGCTCGTTATCGAGTGAGTCCAATCCCCGGGCGAAATCGTGATCCACAATGCGCCCGGTGACGCCTTGCCACAAGGAGGCGTGGCTTCCTTGAATTGGACACCTCAAGTGCGAAAGAAACGATGAGGAAAGTCGCATGTCCAAAAATCCCATTTCGCGCGTCCGTGCCAAGGGCGATGCCTTCTCGATCGGCGTGACACTCGGACGAGCAAGCGCTTCTGCTTTCCGAGAGCGCGTCTTGCACACTGAAGAATATCGGGCGTTGGATACCCGGTGGCGCCGATCTGCATATTTGAAGGCTCTCGAAGCTGCGGCGCGCGCAACCTATCCCCGCTTTGTGCGCGAAATCGAGGGCATCGCCGAAGGCGCCGGTCAAGATTTCGATTCGATCTTCCTCTGGAATTGCCGCGGAGACCTTCGGCTTCCCGAGGATGTCTCCCCGGCAACAGGGTCGGTTGCTGCCAATGGATGCACGACACTCCTGCTGCCGGCGCAGGACGACCGCCCCGCAATAATTGCCCATAACGAGGACGGTGACCAAGCGCTCCTCGGCGCCTGCTTTTGGGTTGAAGTCGAGCCGGACGAGGGACCAGCCTGGGCCAGCTTCATGTACCCTGGCATGCTGCCCGGCCACACGTTTGGCTTCAATGAGATGGGGCTCGTGCAGACGATAAATAACATCACCGCGCATGATCTTCAGCCTGGAGTACCCCGACACATCATCTGCCGCGCGATCCTCGACTCAAGGTCGTTATGCGATGCGGTAGAAATCCTCAAGCGCAAGGACCGTGCCAGCGGATTCCATCATAATCTCGGCGAGACGAAAACGCGCCGGCTCGTCTCAATCGAGGCTCCCGCTTCAGGCTGCGCCATTCGGGAGGCCGTCACCCCCCAAGGCCATGCGAACCATTTGATCTTCGAAGAATTCGCCCAGTTGGAGCAGACCATCAGCGCCTCTTCCCGCGATCGTCAGGCGGCAGTGGACCGGGTTACTGCCGGACAAAGGCTCGCTGAAGACGCAGAAGTCGCTCTATTCGATGAGACGGTGCCGATCTACAAGAACGGAACAATCGATGGGTCGCAAACTCTGGCGATGGGCGTGTTCGCGCTATCCGCTGACCGGGTTGATTGGAGCGTCCATGCTGCCCCCAACGAGTGCGATGTCCTGGGAGGAACGGTGCTAGTCAAGTAGGCTGGTGATGTTTTGAGGCTGCGCGGACGCTTGCGATGGGTGGAGAGTGTGGCCTGACATTCCAATCTCACCTGAGGTGGGCCGGTCCTCAAGCACCCTCGATCCTCGCTTTGTTCTTCAACCTATGTCTCCGCGGTCGATCCAACCCAATGAGCCGACCGCACGGGTCAAATCAGCAAAGCCTCCACCGATAGCGAATTCCTGCAAAAAGCGAGGAAGATTGCAGGAACCCGGCGTCACCCCGGAGCGAAATGGTGCGATGAAGCTAGCACCTACAGGCAATATCATCTGAGCGGGTCGGGCAAGCGAAAGCTGTCCTCAAGTCGAGGTTTTGCTGCTCGCACTTGATCAGGCCCAGGTTCACAGGAAGAAAAGCGCGCAGCTGAAAAGCGGCGACCGAAGGGGTTAAAATGACCATCAACATCAAAGACATCGCTGAGAAAGATCGTAACTCGGTCCTGCATCCCTTCACCCAGTTGAAGGACTTTGCGACCGGCAAGCTCGGCGAACCGACGATCGTGGAGACCGGCAAGGGAATCCGCATCCAGGATGCGCACGGCAACCAGCTGATCGACGGTTTTGCCGGTCTCTACTGCGTCAATGTCGGCTATGGCCGCACCGAGGTTGCCGAGGCGATCTCTCGTCAGGCCTATCGCCTGGCCTATTATCATTCCTATGCCGCGCACACGACCGATGAGTTGGCTATCCTCTCCGACCGCCTCGTCAAGATGGCGCCCGGCAAGATGAGCAAGGTGTTCTACGGCATGTCCGGTTCGGACGCCAACGAGACCCAGGCCAAGCTCGTCTGGTACTACAACAATCTGCGTGGCAAGCCGACGAAGAAGAAGATCATTTCGCGTGAACGCGGCTATCATGGCTGTAGCGTCGTCTCCGGCTCGATGACCGGCATGAGCTTCTATCACGACCATATGGATCTGCCGCTCCCGCAGATCGATCACGCCGGTGTTCCGCATCACTATTGGGGCGCCAACCCCGGCGAGACCGAACGCGAATTCTCGGCCCGTCGCGCCGCCGAGCTCGACGAGATGATCGAGACGCTTGGACCGGACAATGTCGGCGCTTTCATCGCCGAGCCGGTGCTTGGCACCGGTGGCATCACGCCACCGCCGGAAGGCTATTGGGAAGCAATCCAGGCGGTGCTGAAGAAGCACGACGTGCTGCTGATCGCCGACGAGGTGATCACCGGCTTCGGCCGCACCGGCTCGATGTTCGGTTCGCAGCACTACGGCATCGAACCCGACCTGATCACGGTCGCCAAGGGCCTGACCTCGGCCTACTTTCCGCTATCGGCTTCGATCGTGGGCGAGAAGGTCTACAAGGTCATGGAAGAGGGAGCTGACAAGGTCGGCGCCTTCTCGCATGGCTATACCTATTCCGGGCACCCGATCGGTGCGGCCGCCGCAAACGCGGTGCTCGACATCGTCGAAAAGGAAGACCTGCCCGGCAATGCCCGCGAAGTCGGTGCCTATTTCCAGGCCCAGCTCAAGGAGAAGTTCGCGCAGCTGCCGATCGTCGGTGAAGTGCGTGGTGTTGGCCTGATGGGCGCGATTGAATTCGTTGCCGACCGTGAGAACAAGACCAGGTTTGATCCGTCGCTGAAGGTCGGTGCCCGCGTCTCCAAGGCTGCTCGAGACCGGGGCCTCATCGCCCGCGCCATGCCGCATGGCGACATCCTCGGCTTCGCGCCGCCGCTCGTCACCACCAAGGCGGAGATCGACGAGATCGTCTCGATCGCGGAAAAGGCAGTACGCTGCGTCATCGATGACCTGGTTCTGAACGGTCAGAAAATCTGACCGCCAAGCGGTCGGTCGCTCCTACCGCAACCAATGCAGTCATGGAAACGAGAACAGGGCAGGGACCTCTCCTTGCCCTGACCGACCAACTCAGCCGCCGCGCAGGTGGCGCATCATCACGCAAGAGGAAGCCGGCCTATGACCGTTGCCAAACTTCATATCACCACCAGTCTGGCGCCGATCACTGTTTACAGCCCTTATGACGGGTCTGTCCTCGGGACGATTGACGCCACGGATGCGAGCGAAATTAACGAACTTCTGGCCCGCGCCCGTCGCGGCGCAGAGCTTTCAGCCAGGCTGCCGAGACATGAGCGCGCGCGCATCCTCGAAGGAGCTGCGCGGATCATCGAGAGCCCCCGTGAAGCATTTGCCGAAACCATCGTGCGCGAAGCCGGCAAGACGATCGTCCAGGCGCGCAAGGAAGTGCTTCGTTGCGTCAATACGTTAAAGCTCTCTGCCGAGGAGGCAAAGCGCAATGCCGGTGAGATCGTACCGTTCGATGCCTATGTCGGCTCGGAACAGCGTCAGGGCTGGTTCACCCGCGAGCCGCTCGGGATCATCACCGCCATTACACCTTACAACGATCCGCTGAACCTGGTCGCGCACAAGCTCGGTCCGGCGATTGCCGGCGGCAATGCGGTTCTGCTGAAACCGTCAAACCTGACGCCGTTCTCCTCGATCAAGCTTGTCGAAGCCTTGGTGGAAGCGGGCTTGCCACCCGAGATCATCACCGTCGTTCACGGCGATCGCGAGATCGTCTCGGCTCTCGTCTCCGCGCGTGAGGTTCGCATGGTGTCGTTTACCGGCGGCTTCGCTACCGGAGAAGCGATCAGCCGCAAGGCGGGCCTTAAGAAACTCGCGATGGAGCTTGGCGGCAATGCGCCGGTCATCGTCATGAACGACTGCGACTTCGACAAGGCGGTTGAAGGATGCGTCTCCGGCGCCTTCTGGGCAGCCGGTCAGAATTGCATCGGCGCCCAGCGTGTTCTTGTCCAGGCCGAGCTTTATGAGCGCTTCCGCGATGCTTTCGTGGCGGCGACGAACAAACTCAAGGCCGGCGATCCGCTGAAGGAGGACACAGATGTCGGTCCGATGATCTCCAAGGAGGTCGCCCAACGCACCGAAGCAGCCGTCAACGACGCCATCGCCGCCGGCGCGAAGTTGCTCTGCGGCCACAAACGCGAAGGGTCGCTCTATCACCCGACGGTGCTGGAAGGTACGCCGGTGACCTGCCGCCTGTGGCACGAAGAAGTGTTTGCGCCCGTGGTCATGCTTGCACCGTTCGAGACGCTCGATGAAGCGGTCGAGCTGGCCAATGAACCCGAATACAGCCTGCACGCCGGCATCTTCACCAGCAACCTCAATGTCGCACTTGACGCCGCAGCCAGGATCGAAGCTGGCGGCGTGATGATCAACGACTCCTCAGACTACCGCTTCGATGCCATGCCATTCGGCGGCTCCAAATACGGCAGCATGGGCCGGGAAGGCGTGCGCTTCGCCTATGAAGAGATGACCCAGCCAAAGGTCGTTTGTATCAACCGTGGGTAAAGGGACCTAGCAGCCGTTTGATACCGCTGCCGGACTTTCGAACCCAAGTGAATGAATCCAGGCGGCGCCTCGGCGCCGCAACAGCCGAACCTGATGGGGGGAGAATGAACAAAATCTTCGACAATCCGACGTCAGCACTTGAGGGCTTGCTGTTCGACGGCATGTTCATCGCGGCGGGTGGCTTTGGCCTTTGCGGCATTCCGGAGCTGTTGATCGATGCGATCCGCAAAGCTGGCACCAAGGACCTGACAATCGCGTCGAACAATTGCGGTGTTGACGACTTCGGCCTTGGCGTGCTGCTGACGACCAGGCAGATCCGGAAGATGATCTCGTCCTATGTCGGTGAGAACGCCGAGTTCATGCGGCAATATCTGAGCGGTGAACTCGAGCTCGAGTTCAACCCCCAGGGAACACTTGCCGAGCGCATGCGCGCCGGCGGCGCCGGCATTGCCGGCTTCTACACCAAGACCGGCGTCGGCACCGTCGTCGCGAAAGGAAAAGAACTCAAGGTCTTTGATGGAGAGGTCTTCGTTCTCGAGACTGGAATCGTCGCCGACCTGTCGATCGTCAAGGCCTGGAAGGCGGATACCTCGGGCAATCTCGTCTTCCGCAAGACGGCCCGCAACTTCAATCCGCCGGCCGCCACATGCGGCAAGATCTGTGTCGCTGAAGTCGAGGAAATCGTCCCGGTCGGCAGCCTGGATCCCGATCACATCCATGTGCCGGGGATCTACGTGCATCGCCTGATCCAGGGTCAGCACGGGAAACGCATCGAACAGCGCACCACGCGCGCGGCGGCTTGAGGCTGGGGAGAAACACATGGCCTGGGACAGAAACCAGATGGCGGCGCGCGCTGCACGCGAACTTCAAGACGGCACCTACGTCAATCTCGGCATCGGCATCCCGACGCTGGTCGCCAACTACATCCCTGACGGCGTCCACGTGACGCTGCAGTCGGAGAATGGCCTGCTCGGCATCGGTCCCTTTCCGTCCGAGGGTGAGATCGATGCCGATCTGATCAATGCCGGCAAGCAGACGGTGACGGCACTGCCGCATTCCGCCTTCTTCGATTCAGCGCAGAGCTTCGCGATGATCCGCGGCGGCAAGATCGCGATGGCGATCCTGGGCGCGATGGAGGTAGCCGAGAACGGTGACCTCGCCAACTGGATGATCCCCGGCAAGCTCGTCAAGGGCATGGGTGGCGCGATGGATCTGGTTGCTGGTGTGAAGCGGGTGGTGGTCGTCATGGACCACACCAACAAATCAGGCGAATCCAAGGTGCTGAAGGCCTGCACCCTGCCGCTGACCGGACAAAGCGTCGTCGATCGGATCATCACCAATCTCGGTGTGCTCGACGTCGTCGATGGCGGACTGAAGCTGGTCGAGCTTGCCGAGGGCGTCACCGACGGCGAGATCCGCAGCGCCACCGAGGCGACCATCGTCAACTAGGCCTGAGCCTTTTGCCGAGTAGCTGGAGCCGGCCTGTGCCGGCTTCGCGAGGACCATAGAGGAGACCACCATGAGCATCCCATCGATCGTCATCGCCAGTGCTGGCCGCACCGCGGTCGGATCCTTCAACGGCGCCTTCGGCAACACGCCGGCGCATGAGCTCGGTGCTGCCGTCATCAAGGGCGTACTTGAGCGCGCGGGCGTCGAAGCGGGTGAAGTCGACGAGGTGATCCTCGGCCAGGTGCTGCAGGCTGGCGAGGGCCAGAATCCGGCGCGCCAGGCAGCGATGAAGGCGGGTGTCCCACAGGAAAAGACCGCCTGGGGCATGAACCAGCTCTGTGGCTCGGGCCTTCGCGCCGTCGCGCTCGGCATGCAGCAGATTGCAACCGGTGATGCGGATATCATCGTCGCTGGCGGCATGAAGATGGGCGACTTCAAGATGATCGACACGATGATCAAGGACGGCCTGACCGACGCCTTCTACGGTTATCATATGGGCATCACCGCCGAGAACGTCGCCCGTCAGTGGCAGCTCAGCCGCGAGGAGCAGGATGCGTTCGCACTCGCCTCGCAGAACCAGGCCGAGGCCGCACAGAAGGCTGGGCGTTTCGCCGACGAGATCATTCCCTTCATCGTCAATGGCCGCAAGGGCGACGTCACCGTCGACCAGGACGAATATATCCGCCACGGCGCAACGCTCGACCAGATGACCAAGCTGCGTCCGGCCTTCGACAAGGAAGGCACGGTCACCGCCGGCAACGCCTCCGGCCTCAATGACGGCGCCGCCGCCACCCTGCTGATGAGCGAAGCGCAGGCTTCCAAGCGCGGCATCCAGCCGCTTGCGCGCATCGTCTCCTGGGCAACGGCCGGCGTCGACCCGCAGGTCATGGGCACCGGCCCTATCCCGGCTTCGCGCAAGGCGCTGGCCAGAGCCGGCTGGGCGATCGGCGATGTCGAGCTGGTCGAGGCCAACGAGGCTTTCGCGGCGCAGGCCTGCGCGGTCAACAAGGACCTCGGCTGGGATCCTGGCATCGTCAATGTCAATGGTGGCGCCATCGCCATCGGCCATCCGATCGGTGCCTCCGGCGCCCGCGTGCTCAACACGCTGCTCTTCGAAATGAAGCGCCGCGGCGCCAGGAAACGTCTGGCAACGCTCTGCATCGGCGGCGGCATGGGTGTCGCCATGTGCGTGGAAGCGATGTGAGGAGGCAGGGCCATGGCCTCCGCCGAGTACCGTCTCTGCGACGTATCGCTCGACCGGTCGTTCGCTGGCCGGGACGCGAGAATTGAGCGGGAGCAAGCGCTCGCGGTTATCGACCTCTTGGAATCCAACACCTTCATTCCGGTCGGTCACGATGGCGGGCCATACCGCCTCACGATTGCGGCGGCCGACGGGCGCCTCGCGTTACATGTCGCCGATGCCCATGGCGAGCATGTCGTCAGTCACTACCTGTCGCTGACGCCGTTCCGCCGATTGCTGAAAGACTACACCCGCATCTGTGAGAGCTACTACGACGCCATCCGCCACCCAGGCCCTGAACGGCTTGAGGCGATCGATATGGGCCGGCGCGGCGTCCATAACGAGGCAGCCGAACTGCTGAAAAGCCGGCTGTCAGCGAAAGTGAACATCGACAACGACACCGCCCGCCGGCTGTTCACACTGATCTACGCCCTGCTCGTGCGCAATGCCGACCGTCGAGTTCTGCTGAGCTGACACAGCTTCGGCCCGAAACTTTCCCACCAAGGAGGAACACCCCAGTGAACGCAATACCACAACGCAACGTGCAAGCCGGAGAAACCAGCTCCGCAGGCTTCCTGGATAGCGTTGACCAAAACTTCCGTCATGCCATGACATTCCTCGACCTGCCGGAAGGCCTGTCGGAGCGGATCATGCAGTGCAACTCGACCTACACGGTTCGGTTCGGCGTCCGCCTGCGGGGTCGCATGTACAGCTTTATCGGCTGGCGCTCGGTCCATAGCGAGCACTGCGAGCCGGTGAAGGGCGGCATTCGCTATGCGTCGAATGCCGATGCTGAAGAGGTCGAGGCCCTGGCAGCGCTGATGACGCTCAAATGCTCGCTGGTCGATGTGCCGTTCGGCGGCTCGAAGGGCGCGCTAAAGATCGATCCGCGCGAATGGACGCCGCAGGAGCTCGAGCGCATCACCCGCCGCTTCACCCAGGAACTCAACAAGCGCGGCCTGATCGGCCCCGGCGTCAACGTCCCGGCACCCGACATCGGCACCGGCGAGCGGGAAATGGCCTGGATGATGGACGAGTTCCGCCGCGCCAATCCGACCGATGTCATCAACGCGCGCGCCTGCGTCACCGGCAAGCCGCTGTCGAAGGGCGGTATTGCCGGCCGCACCGAGGCAACCGGCCGAGGCGTGCAGTTCGCCATCCAGAGCTATCTCCGCGATCCGCGCACTGCCGGCCTGAACGGCAAGCGCGATCTGAAGGGTGCTGCAATCATCGTCCAGGGCTTCGGCAATGTCGGCTACCATGCGGCAAAGTTCGTCTCTGAAGAAGACGGTGCCCGGGTGACGATTGTTGCCGAACGCGACGGCTATGTCGCCAACGCCGATGGTCTTGCGATCGAGGCGCTGAAGCAGCATCATATCAAGACCGGCAGCATTCTCGGCTTCGAAGACGCCACCTCGTTTGCCGGCGATATGACGGGCATTGCGCAGCCATGCGACGTCCTCATTCCGGCGGCCATGGAGAATGCCATCCATGCGGGCAATGCAGACCGCATCAAGGCAAATTTGGTCGTCGAGGCGGCCAACGGCCCGATCACCTTCGAGGCTGACAAGGTGCTTCGCACCCGAGGGATCACCGTTCTTCCCGATCTTTACGTCAATGCCGGCGGTGTCGTCGTCAGCTACTTCGAGTGGGTAAAGAACCTGACGCATATTCCCTTCGGTCTGATGGAACGGCGCCGGCGCGAGCGGCGCAACCAGACCATCGCAATGGCGCTGGAACGCATGACCGGCAAGGAATTCCCCGCCGATATCCGCGATGAATTCCTCGAAGGCGGCGCCGAGATCGACCTCGTCCGGTCCGGCCTCGAAGACGTCATGCGCAGCACCTGGACACGGATCGCCGACCTCATCGAACAGCAACCGGAACTCGGTGACTACCGGACCGCCGCCTATGTCGCGTCGATCCGGCAGATCGCCGATGCTTATGAAGCGATAGGAATCTGATCAATTGCCTGCCTAGTCTTACTGCGTCACAAATTTGTGGATTTTATCGATCCTTCATCCGGGAGCAGCATGGACATCGCTGGAGGTTGCGACTGAGTGCGACGGTCA
>NZ_FMAF01000027.1:0-7979 GCF_900094565.1 Martinezella lusitana | reverse complement strand
GACGGTGCCCGCCCGTGTCTCCCAATCCCGGTCGCGATAGCCGTTACGCTGGGCCAGCCGGAAGCCATTCTTCTCGCCATAGGCCGCGCCGGTCTTCGTGCCGACCTCCAGCGCCATCAGCTTCTCGGCAGCAAAGCCGATCATCTCCCGCAGCAAATCGGCATCAGCGCTCTTCTCAACGAGTGAGCGCAGGTTCATCATGTCGTCGGTCATCGGTGGTGTCCCTCAGGTTGGCTCTAAGCAACCCGACCCTACCGGAAATCACCGATGGCTATGAAATCAAGCTACACCACTCCATGGGACACGATCAATCTTCAGACTGCAACGCGTCTGCTATGTCGCTTATTGTCGGACTCAAGACTTTTTTGAACGCCAGATAGATCGACCCTCGGAGTGATCGCTCTGCCGTAGACCCACTTTTGTTTGGCACGAAACTTGTGTGTTTATCGCAGACCGCCGGGAGCAAGCCGCAGCAAGGGCACCGGTCCTGATCTCGGCTGGTCGTCACAAAATTGAAGTCAACGACATAGGGCACAGAACGGACCGGACGATTGATCCTGTGGGCGTCAAAGGGTTCTGGCGAACACTGCATCGATAACCTGCCAAAAACCCAGTCGGCAGCGAGAATGTCGAGGTTGACGACAAATATCCGCAGAGATGCAATCAACGGAGTTAAGGATGAATAGATATTTTTGCGAATTACTAGGAACGTTTGCGCTCATTTTCTTCGGCTGCGGCACACTCGTCTTTATGCGTTCCGAGGTGGGCCCCCTCGGTGTCGCTCTTGCCTTCGGGATGACAGTGGTGGCGATGGCCTACGCGATTGGCCCAGTATCAGGCGCTCATCTCAATCCCGCGGTCAGCCTCGGTTTTCTTGTTTCGCGACGGTTTGGACTGTGGGACTTCCTCGCGTATGTCTTGGCTCAAAGTGCGGGGGCTATAGCGGCCGCAGGCGCTCTCTATGTGATAGCCATGGACAAAGTCGGTGGCTACGACATTGCCGTAGAAGGTTTCGCCCAAAACGGCTGGGGAGCTTATGGGGTCAGATCTGTGTTCCTGTTTGAGTTCATCTCCACGTTCCTGTTTGTAACGGTATTTCTCAAAAGCACCACCGAGGAAGGGGCGGGCACTGTCGCAGGTTTTGCAATTGGTCTTACCTTAGTCGCAATCCATCTGGCCGGCATTTCGGTTTCGGGTGCTTCTGTAAACCCTGCACGGTCGCTCGGCCCGGCGCTCTTTGCAGGGGAGACGGCGCGCTCACAGCTCTGGCTCTATATAATTGCACCGATGCTCGGTGCTGTTGCGGCGGGCCTTCTGCAACTCACTGAAGTTCTCGCGTTTCGACCAACAAGCAACTCGCTGAAGCGCAATGGCGCTACTCTTGCAGGGCGAAGTAGAGCTGATGCAGCTCGCCACTTCCAACCGCGCCCCTGACCGGGATTTCGACGGACTTCACATTTCCTTGGCGGCGAACCGCCCCGCCCCCGAGCCAGTATGGGGCTACATGTCACGTGATTCCATTTCCGCCGTTTCATTGTCACCTAAGCCGGTTCCAATCTCGTCTTTAGGGCGCATCGACCTTCTTTCCCGAGAGGAAAATCGGACCGCGGCCAGTATTGGAAAAAACTTGGGTCCATTCAGACCTAGCCCAACGGCCGAAAATACGTCCGATCGATATTGCGGCTGATGCTCCTTCAGGAGTCCTCTGTGAGCGGTTCGAACGCGAGCACTTTTTGGCTTCACCTGCAAACACTCTCTGCTCACCATTATGAGCGCTGCTCATGGATCCATGAAGGAATGCCATTTCAGTTTTGGTTCGCCTCATGATATTGGCCGCTGGGGTCAAGGATATCGCCTCGCCCGCGTCCATAGGACGAAGAGCATCAGCCTTGCAGGAAAGCCATCGGCCAGCACTTGTGCCGATATACTACCATTGCTTGTCGTAGCGATATAATAACAACCCTTAGGCCGTAAATCGTCCGGCCAGCGTCAAAAGAAGAGGTCTTTGAATGCGCGCAGACGTGCAGTGGAAATTGTGCTGGGAAAATGAGTTGCAACTCTCCGATCATGTCGAACTCGCCGAGTTCTTTCGGAAGACATACGGGCCGACTGGCGCGTTTAATGCAAAGCCGTTCCAAGGCAGTCAAAGCTGGGCCGGAGCAAGACCGGAGCTTCGTGCGATCGCGTACGACTCGATCGGTGTTGCGGCCCATCTGGGCTTGCTGCGCCGCTTCATCAAAGTTGACGGGGTAGACCTTTTGGTGGCTGAGCTAGGTTTATATGGAGTGCGTCCGGATCTCGAGGGGCTCGGCATCGCCCATTCGATTCAGGTTATGCTTCCCACATTGCAGAAGTTTCAAGTTCCATTCGCCTTCGGTACGGTTCGACCCGAGCTGCGGAAACACATTGAAAGATTCGGCCGACACAGTCCACTGACTGTTGTGTCGCAGGTGAGCGTACGATCTACGCTGCCACACGCACGCATCGACTTGCCGCCCACCCGTGTCGAGGATCCGCTTGTCATCATTATGCCGATTGGACAGCCCATCTCCGCCTGGCCAGCCGGTACGATGATCGACCGGAACGGACCGGAGTTATGAGCTACCTCGACTGCTAGCGGAAGTGCTCAGGCTCCTCGTGGAGCTCACTGTCCCAAGCGCAATCCGGTCCGGTCATCGGCAGGATCATATCGGCCGCCATCGGATGAAGAAATATGCGGTTCAATGGCCTTGATCTCAATCTTCTGGTTGCGCTCGACGCCCTGATGAGCGAACGTAATCTGACGGCGGCGGCGCGCAGCATTAACCTGAGCCAGCCAGCCATGAGCGCGGCGGTCGCACGGCTGCGCACCTTCTTCCAAGATGAGCTGTTTACGATCGCTGGGCGCGAATTTATCCCCACACCTAGGGCAGAAAGCCTGGCACCCGCCTTGCGAGATGCTCTGCTCCATGTTCAGCTCTCCATTATTTCCAGAGAGCCGTTTGAGCCCGCCCAATCGGATCGTCGCTTCAAAGTTATCCTTTCCGATTACGTCGCGCTCGTATTTTTCGAAAAAGTCGTTGAGCGCGCGGCGCGGGAAGCTCCTGCTGTCAGCTTCGAATTTCGGCCCCCGGGCGATGACACTGATGATTTACTCCGGCGCGGCGACGTCGATCTTCTCATTTTGCCGGAAGTGTTCGCGTCGAACACCCATCCCCGAGCAGGGCTGTTCGATGATGTCCACGTGTGCGTAGGCTGCACCTCGAACAAGCAACTGGAAGAGCCGTTTACGTTCGAGAGATACATGTCGATGGGACACGTTGTGGTCAAGTTTGGGAATGTCCGTAGGCCTGGCATCGAGGAATGGTATTTGCTCGAATATGGTCACAAGAGACGCATCGACGTCGTCGTGCATGGCTTCAGCATGATCCCGCCGATGGTTTCGGGCAACGAACGCATAGGAACCATGCCCTTACGGCTGGCGCAGCATTTCGCAAAAACCATACCCCTGCAAATCGTTGAGCTTCCGCTACCACTACTCCTTCCGTTCACCGAAGCCGTACAATGGCCCGCTCTGCACAATAGTGATCCGGCAAGCCTCTGGATACGCGAACTCTTATTCAAGGAGGCGTCCCACATGATTTCGCCGCCGGGCGCGGCCGAACCTCATATGCACCGGATTAGCACCGGCCCTGACCCGCTCACCTGCGATCGGCGAACTTGATAACGGGCGGAGAAGTCACGTGCTTTGCCCTTCACTTTAAGATTTACACAAGCCAATTGGGTTCGACCGCACGGCGATAACCGGTCGCAACGTTATTTTGCGTCCGGGCGCAGCGGAACAGCATGGATGCTCCAGTTGAACGAAAACTCGAATAATTGCAGCGGTCCGATCGACAGGAAGGACGAGCTGCCATAACTCGGGTCGCCTTTGCGGACTGCAGGCATAAGGCTCAGCACCCGTTACCGAGGCGATCGACGTTAGCCGTTACTTTGCAGAGTGCCGGTAAAAGACATCCGCCAGAATGTGGTGATCATGGCGGTAGACTTCAGCCATGATATTGTAGAGCTCTGGATCGTGAGCCTCGAACTCGTCTGATGTGGCGACGGTGAGTGCACCATGGCTGTAAGCTGTATTCGTATTGAACCAAAACCGCGTGCCTTCGGCCCAATACTCATCGACGGTGTTCTCCATATACGAACGCGCCCAGAGTCCTTTCTCGCGGGCGTGGAAATAGGCTTTTTCAACTCGCGCGACGAGATCAGGATCCACCGTGCGAAGCGCGTTGAAGATATTATGTGAGAATTCGTGAACAAGAATGTTTCCTCCGTAATAGCGAGTGCCAGGCACGCCCATCAAATTTTCCACGGCCCCCGTCGTGTAGAGCCCGCCCATGCCGCGTGCCCGTTGGGCCCAGTATTCCCGGGCAGTCATCTTGTCGATCGTGTTGGCGTAATTCCGCCGTTCGTCGGGGGTGAGGCGGGGATCATCGGGCGCCGGCTTCTTCCAATCCCGCTGCTCCGGAATGTCAGTCGTCGTCTCGTCGATCGCCATGATGCCCACCCGCGCCCCGGCCCAGATTAAGGCATCGCGAACATCACGACGTTCTGACAACATGTATAGGACAATGTCACGTGCGATTAAAAGTGCCGTGTCTGGAACCTTTTCGGACGAGATAATAGTCTTACTGCGTCACAAATTTGTGGATTTTATCGATCCTTCATCCGGGAGCAGCATGGACATCGCTGGAGGTTGCGACTGAGTGCGACGGTCAAGTGCCTTCGGATTGTGGCGATCGAATTCGACACGTGTCGCTCGGGTCGGATCGGGGGCTCCGCGGGGTCGATAACCCTGGGGAAGGCCAGATTGCGGGCGGTTTTTGGTTTCGGGCGGCGCTGAGGGGGGAATCGTCTCCCTTTGGGAGATGAGGAATCCGTAAGCGGCAATGCAGAGGCTTGCATGATGATGGAAGCCGCGCCAACCGCGTCCCTCATAGTGGCCGAGCCCGAGTTCCTGTTTGAGTTCCTGATAGTCGCGCTCGATGCGCCAGCGCAGCTTGGCGGTGCTGACGAGCTTTGCGAGCGAAGCGGCGGCCGGGAGAGTGGAGAGCCAGTATTTGAGTGGTTCGGCATCACCCTCGGGCCATTCGATCAGCAGCCATTCCTCGGCGCGGGGCTCGGTCAATTTGTAATCCCTGGACGCGGGCCTGACGCGCACGGCGGCGAAGCGAGAGTTGAGGTCAGTGTTGGTTCCTTCCCGCCAGCCGATGATCTGCCAGGCATCTTGCGGCAGTTCCTGCGCCAACGCCTTGGCCGATATCGGGCTGTGCTCGGGGCTGCGGCGCATCAGCGAGGTTGGCCGCCCCTTTCCGCGCCAGGGCTCGGGTGGCAATGGTCCCTCGCCGGGTCGCCAGACGCTGAGTGTCGGCTGCACGCCCACGACATAGTCGAGGCCGAGTGCCGACAGGCCGGCGCGGAATGCGCCGTCCACGCCATAGCCGGCATCGGCCAACACCACACCGGGCGCCACTCCGGCTGCCTGGGCGGCTCGGATCTGCTCCAGCGCGATGGCCGGTTTGGTCTGGAATGCGACGCTGTCAGGGATCTTCGCCTTGCGCCGCCGCTCGGCATCGTCGGCCCAGATCTCGGGTAGATACAGCCGGTAGGCAATCGGCAAGCTCGCTGCGACGTTGGCGATCGACAAGCTGACCGCGACTTGGCAGTTGTCCTGCTTGCCGAGTTGGCCACAATATTGCCGCGCCACCCCGACCGAATGCCTGCCCTTCTTGGGAAAGCCGGTGTCATCTACAATCCACGCCTCGATCGGCCCATGTCGCTCGATCAGCGGCAGCACCAAATCGCCAATCCGCCGCAGAAGCGCCTCGTCCGACCACGGCGCCTGACCGACGAAATGCAGTAACGACTGATGCTTGGACGAAACCCTCGCCGGTGCCGTTACCGCTGCCAGAGGCTCGACACTCTTGCGCTCCACCGGCAGCATGAGGCCAAGGCAGTAATCCTTCAGCGGCTCTGCCCGATCGGCATGGCCGATCACATCGACAAGCCTCTCGACATAATCCGCAAAGTCTGATTCACTTCTTCCGCTCAGGCCATTCATCTCAGCTTGCTCCTGCTGACCACGAATCGCCACGCTAGCACATCATCGCAAACCGCGAATCTCCCGTTTTTTGTGACTCATACGGCTTCTCATTGATCAGAACGCATTGGCCCATTCTCTGCGTCCGATGGACATGATGCGCCAGGGCTGACTTTCGAGTTTTCGCCATGCGTCGCAACAGTGATTGACGATATCGTCGTAGGATTTGAAGACTCGGTTCGAGAGCCAATTCTCGCGCATGAAGAGCCAGAGGTTTTCGACCGGGTTCAACTCTGGCGATTTCGGCGGGAGCGGCAGGATCGTTATGTTTTCGGGCACGACGAGATTGTTGGACATGTGCCATCCCGCCTGATCCATGATGAGGATGGCATGGGCGTCATCGGCGACATGACGGGCGATTTCGGCCAGATGCTGCGTCATCGCGTAGGTGTCGCACCACGGCATGACCAGCGCTGCCGCTTTGCCGAGCTTCGGGCAGATTGCGCCAAAGATGTAGGCCGATCTGGTGCGTTGATCATGCGGCGCTGAAGGTCGCGTTCCGCGCTTGGCCCACCGGCGCGTGATCTTGTTCTTCTGACCGATGCGAGCTTCGTCCTCGAACCAGATTTCTATTTGCTTGCCTCGTGCCGCTCCAGCGGCAATTTCTGCCACCGCGGCGGGGAACTTTTTTTAAATTCCTCAATGGCTTGGGGGTCTTGCGCGTGATGTTTGGGCCGTGCGGCCAGCTTGCGATAGCCCATGGCTCGCACCTCACGGCTCAGCGTTTGCTCGCTCACCGAGATGCGAAACCCTTCCCAAAGCCATTGAACCAGATCGCACAGACGCCAACGCACAATGCCGTCAAGATAGGGCGTCGGTCCGCGCTCGATGGCCTGTGCCAAGGCCGCACGCTGCTGATCGTTTAATCGCGACTGCGGACCGGGAGCCTTGCCGTTGATCAGGCCTTGGGGACCACGCTCGTTGAAGCGCATGACCCAGTCCCGAACGATCTGGAGCGTGACATTGCCGAGACGGGCGGCATCGGAACGCGAGCCTCCGTCATAGATCGACGCGAGCGCCAACAAACGTCGTGCCTGGGCGGCGTCCTTCGTCTGCCGCGCCAGCCGCCGCAGACCTTCTCCCTCAAAATCCTCACGCAATGAAATCCCTGATCGCATCGCAGACCTCCGGTTTGCTCCAGAGATTCAGATTCACCGCGTTTTGGGAAGGCCAAAGAGTCAAGTTAAACGGGACGCGGTATCAGTAAGAATAGGTATGCCTGCTGCGTCAGCATACTTGGCATAAAACGGATCCAGGCCGAGTGAAATCGGTGGGCTGCGAACCATGAAAGTATCGAAATTGGATATATCAGCCATCGACAATGGCGACGCAGATAAACCATCCTCAGCGCCGCCAAGTCCCCTGCGGATGCAGCAAGAAGGTATCCACCGACAAGGACCATCGCCATCGAGCATCCATGAATCATCATGACCTTTCCTTAGTGCACTGTCTTCCTGAGACGACGCAACAACCATGCCAATCACCAAGCAAAGAACCGACGGTTATATTTGTCGGCCCTGTCGCGCTAAGAGTCGGATTCGAAAAGCGTTCAACGATATCCATACCTTGCTAGCCGTCTGGTGATGAGACGAATGTGGGCGATCATGATCCACGCTTCGGCTGATGCGATGGAGCGTTCGACGTCTTTGGCCAATCTGCGGCATCTGCCAAGCCAGGCGAAGGTCCGTTCGACCACCCATCGACGCGGCAGAACCTCGAAGCCTTTCGCCTTGTCCGAGCGCTTGATGATCTCGATCGTCCAGCGCCCGATCTTTTTCAGTCGCCGCTTCAACTTATCGCCCGCATAGCCACCATCGGCGAAGACATGCAGCAACCATGGCCA
>NZ_FMAF01000025.1 GCF_900094565.1 Martinezella lusitana | reverse complement strand
CTCGGCATCACCACCGTTTTCGTGACGCATGATCAGGAAGAGGCGCTGTCGATCTCCGACCGTATCGTCGTCATGAATGCCGGCCGCGCGGATCAGATCGGTTCGCCTTTCGAGATCTACAACACTCCGGCCACCCGCTTCGTCGCTTCCTTCGTCGGTACGCTGAACCTGATCGAAGGTAAGGTCGTCGATCCCGACAACAGCCGCATCATGATCGGCGATCAGGACGTCACGCTGAAGCAATCGGTCACCGCCTACAAGCCTGGTGACACGGTATCGCTGGCTTTGCGCCCGGAGGCAGGCTCACTGGCCGAATCGGCCAAGGGCGACACGGCCCTGACAGGCGAGGTCATATCAGTGCATTTTCTTGGCTCAGTTGTTCGCACCCGCATGAACGTCGCCGGCAACACGATTTCTTTCGACATGTTCAACAACCCACGGCGCACATCGCCCACCGTGGGTGAGCGGGTGACTATCAGCTTCAAAGCGTCCGATTTATTGGTCTTGCCGTGACTGATGGCCGCGAACTCAGTGCCTTTCAGTATCCCCACCGGACGGCTGAGATCGGACCTTTTAGTCATGCGCGGTCAATGCCGCCTGGGGATCGGGCTCGGCGTCCGCTCTGCAAGTGTTCGCCGCGCTCTTCCAGGATGGGATGAGCAGCAGCTGCGACCAGGTGGGAATTGATCCGCTTGAGATCACGCAATAAGTCGAGGTTGTGAAAAAGCATCCAAGGATGACCCCGCTGGTATGAGGCTTAAGTCATTGAAATATATTCCATGCTGCGGAGAAAGTGGCGACCACACCGGCGTTGCGTATGAACCGTTGATGGTCCGATGTTCCTATCAATTTCAAACCGTTACAGGGGATCTCAACGGGGTCATTGTTCAGGGCCGGTTTACAAACATGACATCGCATCCCTCAATCGATCGTTCCGATTGAGAGAATCACAAATCAAAACATCGGTCTAACCATACCCAAATAGGTCTCCTAACTTGCGCTAGAGGCCGAGCGAGTGATCTCGTCCCTTCGGCGGACACAACAAACTACTGGGTGGTTGAGCGCAGCAGCGGCGCGCTTCGCTGATCGTGCTCGATCATCGATTTGATCAGCGGGATGCTGAAGATGGTGGCAAGCATCAGAATAACAACGATCAACAAAAGATGATCGATGAGAAACCAGCGTACCCATCGTCCCGCGGAAAAATGAATCATGTCATTGCTCCGATCATGGGTCATGAGCCAATGGCAACCTTTGTTCTACGGCACTTTCCCAATCTTCCACAAAGCCACAGTGTATACGGCGTCGACGAAGCGGCTTTGCGGAGGATCAATTTTCTGCTCACCCGATATCTCGGCGGCTTCGAAGGCGTTATTGCTGCCGAGGAATCCAAGACGATGAAAACCCGCCTCGACATCATGGAGAGCACGCAATTCGAGCGCGGCTATGTTTTCGCTTTATTTCGCAACGGTCGCGAAGAAGATGGGCGCATTTTCGAGGGTGCCCGGATCCCGATCTTCGAGTGGAAAAGCCTCCACACTCGGGGAGCTGGCTGGTCTGCTCGAGGAAAATAGCCGAGCCCGGCAGACCGCCACTCGTCATCGCCGAAGATGTGCAAAACGAGACGCTGTAACCTTGATCGTCAATCAGGTCCGAGGCACCTTTCGCAAATGCGCGATCGGGGTCCACGGCTTCGGCGATCGCCGCAAGGCGATGCCGCGGGATCTGGCAATCCTGACGCGAGCTCAATCTCGCAAGATCGCAGCTTCAGGCTTAACGCTGCAACGCTCGGGGACCTCGCGGCAAGGCACGTCCGTCTTCTAGACGAGCGCGAGGACAACCTTAGGCGGCGGCTTGCAGCAGACTGTCAAAGCAAGGATCAAGTGGATCGGCAAGGAATCGAGGCGATAACCAGCGAGCACGACAAGGAAAAGCTGTAGAAGCGGCTTACAGAAATCTCCGGTGAGGTATGCGATGGGCGCAATGTAGGAAGCAACCGACATCGGCCGAACGGCGGCTGCGAGCAATCTGGAGAAGCAAACGCCAGAAATATCGCCGGAATTAGCTCCGAGCTTCCGTATGGGGCGCGCCGATGACCATTCTCGCTTCGGAAGCAGCCTCCACGAAAGCCTCCCGCGCCGTTTCGGGAGAAACCTGCCCGAGTGCCGCAGCAGCACAGATCTCTCTTGCAAAGCTGTGCTTCTTCCGCGAGCCTTTCCACGCGTTGGCGAGGAAATTGAGTGCCTCGGTTGGGTTGTGGATGGTGTCGGGCGCCCGCCTTGCCACCTGAACATAGACGGGCTCATTCCAGTCCGATCTTGTCTTTTCCTCTAAAACCATCGTTTCTCTCCATGAATGCGGGTGAACAATTCTCCAGAATAGTCCGTCCCGTAGAAGTGGTCGCGAAATCCTCTGCGTTCGCCGGCGCCGCCGACACCAGCAAGTTCAGATGCCGTTCCGCTTCGTTGAAGCGATAAATCGGTCCAGGTAACCTATTTTAGCAATCGCCTTCTCCTGCGAGGAGGAGTGACCTGAATGGCGCCAACGTTACGGATGCTACAAACGTCTTCAGTATGACCCATTCCCTCCTGTTCGATGATGGCACCATTTTCGCGCTGGCCCGGTTTCCGCGCATTGAGCTTGATCAATTAGTCCGTCGAACCGAAGTTACTGCGTTGATGTACAATAGAGTGGGCTCCGTCTTGGAAGGACATCACATCGTTCGCAACTGGTGGCGGAACACGTAGTCCGGAGTTCCTTGATGCAGACCGCCATAATTGGTCCCCGCACCTTCGCGGTGACAAGGCTCATCGATGATCTGGCGCGGATGTTCAACTCGCACCTCCGCTTATGGTTGGGTCTGTCCTTCAGTTCTCCAACCCCCGGCAACATCTTGCCGCCGATACTGTAAACCTGGCGCAAAATCGCCGTGTCGATCACTCAGTGATCATTCCCTGTCTTCGACCTCTATCGATCCGGGTCGAATTAAGACGGCGTGTCATGTCGCGTTGGCGAGCCGTGTCACTCGAAGCGCTCGCTGATGCTGCTGTCTGCGGGCACAAGTATCAGGAGCGCAACGATGCCGACCACTGCGAAAACTGCTCCATAGATGAACACGGCCTGATGGCCTAGGTGATCCAAAAGCAGACCGGCGATGACGCTGGCAATGAGTTGAGTGAGCCCAACCAGGAAATTGTACCAGCCGATGCCGCCGGCGCGCAGTTCCCGGGGTGCGAAGTCAGAAGCGAGCGCCTTTCCAGCGGCACGGAAGGTACCCTGATAGGCGCCATAGCAGACGAACACTACGGCCACGATTGGGAATGCTGCAAGGCGCCTCTTGGCTGGGATTGACCAGGGTCAATGTGGCCTCACGGGATGGGGGAATATCTTCGTAGCGATCTAACGAAAGAGGACAATGTCATGAACGATGCAATCATTCCTTATAATGCTTGGATTCTCGTTTCAGATGCCAGCAAGGCACTCTTGCTCCGCAATGTCGGGAACGCGTTCAATCTGATGCTTGAAGTCCAGCAAGTCATCGAGAACCCGCATAACGCCCCGGCCCGCGAGCAAGGAACGGACAAGCCGGGCCGTGTTGCGATGGGCAGCCATCGCAGTAGCGTCGGCCAGACGAATTTTCATGAGCAGCAAGAAGAGCGATTCTTGTCGATGGTTGCCGAAAAGCTGGAGGCAATTTGCGAGCAAAACGATGTTCATAAGCTTTTCGTGGTTGCTCCCCCGAAGGCGCTTGCTGACCTGCGGCGTGCCATGCCGGAGACGACCAGGAGACGGATCGCAGCGGAATATGATAAGGACCTTGTTAATCTTCCGCTGAACGAGATCGAGAGGCATTTAGCTGCGTGATGCGGCAATCGAGAACCGCTGCTTGGGGCTGGGCAGGCATTCCGGAAAGCCGGAATTTATCGCGCGAGGTGTCCATCGCTGAGCGTGCGATTGGAATGCCGATATATCGGCCGAGGGTGCACAATCGTCCGAGGAGACCAAGGTGCGCCGCATGCGAGCTGCTGCAGCCCGGACACCATGGCGAGTGCATTTTTAACGCCGGTGGATGGCTGCCAGCACGGCAGGAACTCGGACAAGGCGGGGAGTGGCTTTTCGCCTAGTTTAGCAAAGCGCGTCTTCGAGCCGCGGCGGAGAGGAAATGAACATCGTACCAGTCATCATCTCGGCAGGCATGATTTTGTTGGTTGCAACGCAATTCGTAAGCGTAGCGCTAGCGGTTTTGCGGAAGTTGCTCTGGAGAACGTCGGCAAAATGCGGCCCTGACGGAGTTACGATCATAAAGCCGGTCTGCGGATTGGAAAACAACCTGCGCCGCACATTACGAAGCAGTTTTGCCATCGACTATCCTCAGTACGAGTTGATTTTTTGCGTAGCCTCACCCGATGACCCGGCTATACCGCTTGTTCGTGAGCTCATAGCCTCCCACCCTGCCGCGGATGCGCATCTGCTCATTGGCGACGATAAAATATCACAAAATCCGAAGCTGAATAACATTTGGAAAGGCTGGCGCGCCGCGAAATATGATTGGGTTGTCATCTCCGACAGCAATGTTTTGGTCCCTCCCGCTTATATTGATGATCTTCGCGAGCGCTGGTCCTCCGCGACCTCTGTCATTTGCTCGCCACCCGTCGGCAGCGATGCAGAAGGGCTGGCGGCGGCCTTGGAAGCGGCGTTCCTCAACACATATCAAGCGCGTTGGCAGCTGGTGGCCGACTTCCTGAGGTACGGTTATGCGCAAGGCAAGACGATGATGCTCTCTCGGCGGGAGTTGGAGCATTCGGGCGGATTGTCAATACTAGCAAGCGAGGTCGCCGAGGATGCGGCTGCGACCAAGATCGCTCGCCGGACGGGCAAAAAAGTTGCTGTCGTCCGTGAGCCTTTTCAGCAACCACTGGGTCGCAGGACGTGGTCTCAAGTCTGGAGCAGACAATTGCGCTGGGCACAATTGCGGCGCTCCTCTTTTCCGTTGGCTTATTCGGCGGAAATTTTGACAGGCATACTGCCGGTGGCGATTCTGTACTGCATCCTGGCAACGATGGATGTGCTGGCGTGGATCGGACTTCCTCTGCTCATCGTCTGCTGGTATTCGGCGGAAGTCGCCCTCGCGGTTGTCTATCGATGGCCGCTCGGATTAACATTGATACTTGCCTGGATCTTGCGCGATATCTTATCGCCCCTGCTATGGTTACAGGGTTGGCTCCAGCGCGGCTTCACCTGGCACGGCAATAACATGACGTCGCTTAAACGCTCGAAGCTGAAACGAGGGGTGGTAGGGTCCCAAACGTGATAACCAACCGCGATCGACTGTCTCAGAAGCTTCTGTCGATGGCAGCTTCGATAGCCCGGTTGACTTCAGGCGCATCGAGCCGGGGGATGAGGGCTGGAGCGGTTAACTAGGCGCCGAGCTCCCTGAAAGCCCTGTCACCTTGGACCGTCAGGAGGCGCCAAGACATCGTTCGGCATCGATCTATTGATGAAAACAGCCGGGAGCGAACGTGCGTTGCATTCGGGCGTCTCAGATGACGGCTCCAACAAGATGGCCTATGCCTGCCGTCAGCGCCATCGCGAACGCACCCCAAAATGTAACACGCAGCGTTGGCCTCACGACACCGGCCCCGCCAGCCCTCGCCCCAATGGCGCCAAGCAGCGCCAGGAAGGCGAGCGATGCCACAGAGACGGTTATGACAAGCATGGATGCGGGCGATACGACCACCATGAGCAGCGGCATTGCGGCTCCAACCGCGAAGGTTGCGGCAGAGGTCAAGGCAGCCTGGATCGGTCGCGCAGTCATCATTTCGGAAATCCCGAGTTCGTCGCGTGCATGGGCTGAAAGTGCATCTTTCGCCATCAGCTGATCAGCAACCTGCCGAGCAAGAACGGGCTCAACCCCACGATCGACATAGATTTGCGCCAGCTCTTCCCTTTCGAAATCCGGTTGTTTTATAAGCTCCTGCCGTTCGCGGCCGAGGTCTGCCTTCTCCGTGTCGGACTGCGAGCTGACCGAGACGTATTCGCCCGCCGCCATAGACATGGAGCCGGCGACAAGCCCCGCAATACCCGCTACCAGAACTTCCGAGCTTGCCGTTGAGGCCGAGGCGACCCCTACGATAAGGCTTGCCGTCGAGACGATGCCATCATTTGCGCCGAGCACGGCGGCCCGCAGCCAGCCTATTCGGTTTACGAGATGCAATTCTCCGTGGCTTCTCATCGGGACTTCTCCGGTTTCGTCGTGCTTAGCGCGGATGTTCGGAGGATACTACTTCGCCGGCAGCAGCATGCGCTTCAACGTTCCATCTTTGAGAACGAACTGATGAAACAGCGCGGCTACGGCATGAAGTGCAATTAGAGCGATAAAGGCGGGCTTGGCGAGCTTATGAATATCGCCGAACTCATCTGAGACATAAATTGCCAGCAGACCCGTGGCCGGGACTGCGACAAGGAGGATGTAAAAAAGCCAATGTGACGCCTTTGCAGCGTACGTCATCCACGTTGTGTCGCTGGCGGACTCTGGCGCGCCCTGGACGATACGCAGGATGAGCCTAATGGCCACAAGACAGAGGATTGCTATGCCGACCCAATAATGGGCGACACTGAGCGTGAGATTGCTCGGCGAGGCAGTGGTTCCTTCTTCGCCTGCGTCGACGATCGTCGTCATACTCTCTCCAAACAGGAGCTGGAAGAAAATCAGTGCCGCGACTGTCCAGTGCAATGCGATCTGAAGGTTGGAATATCCATTGGTTTTCTGTTCACTCATGGTCGACTCCTCAAAAAAAGGGCGAGATACCCAGTTTGTTAAGCTTTATGCCCTTTCGGCCCACTTATATGCTCGCAGGGAACCACGGCCATACGGATAGGCAAAGCGCCGCAAGGGCTCTCCACGATTTCGATGAATTACCGTGAAATGAAAATCGGATACGCCGCCAAGTCCGAACTGGCCGTCAAACAAGGGTAGGTCGATCGATAGACCAATCGAGGCGAGGCGTGCAGGATGTCGGGCTCCAACGCGTGGAAATTGCTGATCCATAGGATATCACCGATGTCAGATACTCGCTATAACTTGCTCAAGCTTCGCCCGAACATTCCCTGCCACCTGCTTTAGTGCGGCGTTTTCGATTGCTCGCATGGAGGCAACCGGATCGATAGCGCTGATCATTATATCGCCGCCGCCAAGGGATCTGACGATCACATTGCAGGGAAGCATTGCGCCGACTTTTGGCTCCATATTTATCGCTTCGAAGGCCATGCCCGGATTGCAGGCGCCCAGAATGAGGTAGTCGTCAATGTCAGCATTAAGCTTCTTCTTCATCGTCGCCTTGACGTCAATCTCCGTCAGGATGCCGAAGTCTTTGCGCGCAAGCGCTGCTTTCGTCCTTTCGACTGCGACATCAAACGAGCTCCCGGATAGGGTCTTGTCTAGAGTGTAAGTCATGGCTTTGGCTCCGATATAGGTTCTTGGCGCTGACTTCCGAGAGAAGTCGGATGGGACCTCGTTGGCAAATCACTGTCGCCGACCTGGTCAACACTACCTAGCGACGGGTGGCGTGAAGAAAAATGGATGCACGGCTTGATCAAGGGGCCGCGACGAGTTGACCTTGGTCAGCAGTTTTTCCTACCGCGCAATCAAAGACAGAAATTCCCGCAAAAGGATTTGACCTACATCAAGGCGGATACTCGCAAGCAGGCCATTATTCGGGTCTAAACGACAGGAGGCATCCAATGTCACAGCCCAAACTGCCCACCATAATCGCGCTGGCCGCCTTCCTAACTGTTGGGGGCATTGGCGTCGCTACAGCACAGTCCAAAGCTCCGGATCAGGACCGATGGGGAAGATCGGCGATGATGCCCGATGAAATGGAGAACGCAGATATGATGGATCGAAGTGCTGCGCCGTGCGGAATAGCTGAGGGAATGCCCATGGGGAAAATGCGCGGACATATGATGAAGATCATGTTCGCCATTGCGGATACCAACGGTGACGGCGCACTTTCATTTGATGAAGTAACGGCAATCCATAAGCGGATCTTCGACCTGATTGATGCCAACAAGGATGGCAAAGTGACGCCCGAGGAAATCCAGGCCTTCATGCAAGGTCAATAGTCTTCAGGCTCTACGTCATCAGCTATCAGTAGAGACCTCAGCGGCGCGATCCCAGACGGCCCGGGTAGGGACGATATCTAGAACCGCAAGCTTTGTAATTGTAGCAGGATAATCGAGCGCCATCCGGTGAGCGACACGACCGCCGCGATCATGACCGGCGATCATGAACTCGCAAAAGCCGAGCTTTGCCATAACCTCGACCATCTCGGCGGCCATCGCTCGTTTTGAATAGGGCAGGTGATCTGGAGTCGACGAGGGACAAGCGCTGGCACCGTATCCACGTAGGTCGGAACAGATGACAGTGAACTCGGAGGCAAGCAGAGGAGCGACGCCGCGCCACATAAGATTGGTCTCTGGGAATCCATGCAGCAATAGAACCGGCGGGCCGCTCCCGGCAATGGTGGTGTATATCGACCCACCCGATACGGAGATTGTCTGTGTGCGGCTGAGGTTTGGCACGTTGTTCCCCTGCAAGGCGATCAAACTCACGCTCAATAGAGCGGAGGCGTCGCACCACTGTCGATCGAAGGTGATCCAGTGAACTGGCGGACTTGGTTTTCGTCCCGCTATTGTTCACCAACGCGGACCTCCGCAATGTGAGCGTTCAATTGAACGGCCAGCCGGCTCCGGCAACGTTCACTTCGACGGAAACGATTTGACCTGTGCCGGCCATTTGACTCATCTTGTCCATGCCGAACCATTGTGCGGTGGTGACGAAGAGGGTGGATCGATCCTCGCCGCCGAGCATGCAGGCGAATGCGCCGCGATCTACCTTGACCTCATCAAGCATTTCGCCGCCTTCTCGTACCCGGCGGCAATAGGCATTGGGGACATCGGCATACCAGATGGCTCCCTGGCGGTCGAAACATATTCCGTCTGGCGGGCCGGGAAGCTCTGACCAGATCCTCCGGTTGGAAAGGCGGCCGTCAGCGGCCACATCGAAAGCAGTCAGGTGCTTGGCCCAGCTTTCCGCGCAGACCAGAGTGCGGCCATCAGCAGATAATGCCATGCCATTCGGGAACTGAAAGCCCTCGGCCTGCTTTTCAACGCTGCCATCAGGGAGGACCAGCGTAATCGCTGGCCCATTGACATAGATCCTGCCTGCAGCGTCGACGAGGATTTCGTTCCACGCGCCCGACCCCAGTGCGGCGAATTCCTTCAAGCCCATGCCATCATAACGCATGAGTGATGAAGAACCGGACTGGATCACGAAAAGGTCGTTCTCTGGGCCAAAATCGAATGACAATGGTGGAGCTTTCGCCGGAATCACGAGCCGCGATTGGTTCCCGTCTTCAAGGACCCGTATCTCGCCACTGGTCCAATCGGCAAACCAGAGCTCGCCTCGATGCCAACGGGGACATTCGACAAGTCCTCTTCCCTTCAACAATACATCTGCGCGCACGGTCGTCTCCTTGGTCCTCTGCACCGGCGAAGGACGTGCGACGCCCAATCGCCCCGACAGGTTGAAAGCAGATTTTGGCGTTTCGCTAATTTTTTACTAGCCGCGCCGTGACCCTGGACGGCGAATTTCCCATTTCGGATGCTGTGCTGGGGCAGGAAGACGAGTCGCCCTGCCGGCTGCGGAGGAGTTCGACCTGCAGCATTCTTTCCGGAGCGACGTTGACATTGGCAGAGATGCTCTGGGCCATCCTAACCTCGATGATCGCGGTTGGCGTATGGCGCGGCGATCAGGATGAGACGCTAGCGACAATCTAGATGAGATTCTTAAGTCGCGGTCGGATGTTGATTGTCGCTGGCAAGCGTCTCATCGGTTTCTGATTGCCGCTCCGCGACAAACGGGACGGAGCTTTTGATTGTCGCGAACGAGGCGGGCCTTCCACGCTGGCGTTTGGCTTCCATGGCTGATCTGCGCCGCCCGATCCGCAGCCAGGAGCCGGGGAGGTCCGGGTGAGGGTCGTCGCCTCCGGCATCAATCCTTCCGACATCGAGACCAGAAGAGGTTTCGGCGCCAAGGCAATGCCGTTCTCGTGGATTATCCCGCATCAGGACGGGGAGGGCGTTCGGTACCGCGGCGGAATTCGTCGTCTTGCCCTCCGTGCAGTCCGTCAGGCTGGCCGACAACGTGTCCTTCGAGGTCGGGCGTCCCTCAGAGTTCCGGCGATGACCGCGCACCGATGCCTGTTCGCCGACGGCGGCGTTCGCGGCAAGCGAATCCTCGTACAGGGTGGAAGGGGCGTCGCGGGCAATGCGGCGATCCTTCCTGCGAAATGGGCGGGGGCGTGGGTGGCGGCGACGGTGAGCCGCGACGAGCAGGCGGATGTCGCGCGAGCGGCCGGGGCCGATCTGGTCATCAACAGGCACGAGGAGGATGTCTCCTGAACGGTGAGATCGGCGGCGGGTGGCCGCGGAGTAGATCGCGTCGTGGACGTTGACATCTCCGCGAACATCGACGTGGCGATGGCCTATCTCGCCCGCGACGGAGTCGTCTCGGCCTATTCGACGGAATCGCCGCAGGCCTCTCACGATCCCGTTCTTCCCGGCGCTGCTGGGAGGCTTCTCGTCCGGTTTCGTCTACGTCTACACTATGCCAGAGGCAGCGATGCGGCAGGCGGCCGTGGAGGTCTCGGCCTGCGCCGCCTCCGGGACACATGCCCCAAAGATCTCGAAGACATTTGCCATCGACGCAGTGGCCGAACCACACGAGTTCCGGGAGACCGGCAAGGCTGTTGGAAAAGTCCTCGTTCGATTGCAGAATCCGTAAGCCGCACACTTCAGACGCTGCCTCACGTATCGATCGTCACAAGATGACGGCTTTCGGTTCCAGGAACGCCTCCAGTCCGAACACGCCATACTCGCGACCGATCCCCGACTGTTTGAACCCGCCAAATGGAGCGAGCGGCTCATGGGGCGCCCCGTTAACGACCACGCGGCCGCAATCCAGTCGATCCGCAAGCGCCTGCATGCGTGTGACGTCGGTGCCATGAAGATAGGCCTGAAGCCCGTACGGGGTGTCGTTTGCGATGGAGACGGCCTCGTCCTCGTCGCGGTAGGCAATGACCGACAGGACCGGACCAAATATCTCTTCTCGCGCGATACGCATCTGGTTGTCGACGTTGGTGAATATGGTCGGCTTCGTGAACCAGCCGCGATCCAGTCCGGCCGGACGTCCGAGACCGCCCGTCAGGAGATTGGCGCCCTCCTGCATCCCTAGTTCGATGTAGGACTGGACGCGATCGTACTGTTTCCGGCTGACCATCGGACCGATCATTGCGTCCGGATCATCGGGGGCGCCGACCTTGAACGTCTCGACCTCCTGCTGCAACCTGGCCAGAATCTCGTCGAGCCGATGGTTCGGTACCAGAATGCGGGTGCCAGCGATGCAGGCCTGGCCGCTGTTTATGAAGCCCATCCTTAAGACGGCGGGGATGGCCACCTCCAGATCGGCATCGTCGAGAATGATGTTCGGACCCTTGCCGCCAAGCTCCAGCGTGACGCGCTTGAAGGTGTCGGCCGCGCTTCGCAGGATTTCCCTGCCGACCGCGGTTGAACCCGTGAAGGTCACCTTCGCGATGTCCGGATGCCCGCTGAGTTCCGCGCCGACGACATTGCCGAGCCCGTTGACAATGTTGAACACGCCCTTGGGCAAGCCCGCTTCATGCAGGCACTCTGTCAGGGCCTGCGTCTGTACTGCGCTCATCTCGCTCGGTTTGATGACAATGGTCGAGCCGGCAGCGATGGCCGTCGTGAGCTTCGAGGTGATGAAGCCGATGTTGCTATTCCACGGGGTGATGGCTGCGGCTACGCCGATCGGCTGCATGACCACCCGCGCTCGACCCATCCTGCGCTCGAATTCGTATTCCTCCAGAACGCTCGCCATGGTGAGAAAGCTCGAAGCAGCATGGGAAATAGCGAAACGCGTAAAGGTCTGCGGAGCGCCGTATTCGAGTGACATCGCTTCGGTGAGGTCAGAGACGCGCGCAGCGACGGCGGCGTTCAACCGCTTCAGCATGTCGATGCGCTCGCCTTTCGTCGTTCGCGAGAACGCAGGAAAGGCCCGTTTCGCCGCAGCGACGGCGTCGCGCGCGTCCTCGACGCCGCCTAGCCGCACCGTTCCAATTCGTTCTTCCGTGGAAGGATTGTAGAGATCGGCCGTCCCGGTGCCCTTCGGGGTGACGAACTGGCCGTCGATGTAGATTGTGTCGATGTCGCGCATGTCGAACTCCTTTGGATTGCTACGGTATATCTGGCATTTCGGGATTGTCCTGATAAGTTGGTCATATATGCTCAGCCTGATAGGGAATTGCGGACAATGATGCGTGGCTCTCTTGCCGAACTAGAGGCGGTTCTCGCCGTCTCCTCCCACGGTGGGTTTCGAGCTGCGGCTCGCGAGCTAGGAATCTCGTCGTCGTCGCTTAGCCAGCAGATCGCCGCTCTGGAGACCCGCATGGGGGTCAGACTGTTCAATCGCTCCACACGCAGCGTCGTCCTTTCAGCAGCAGGCGAACAGTTTGTGGCAAGTGTCGGTCCAGCGCTGGAGGCGATCCGTAGCGCCGTCGAGCACGTCGACGAGCACCGCGCAGAAGCGACGGGCACCCTGCGCATCAACACATCAGTGGGTGCGACCCGGATGATCCTGACGCCGCTAATCCTGGAATACATGCGCCGGAACCCGCAAATGTCGGTAGAAATCGTCACCGAGGGCGCGCTAGTCGACGTCAACGCCAAGGGCTTCGACGCCGGGATCAGGATTCGGGAAGCCGTTCCCCCTGATATGGTCGTTGTCCCGATCGGCGACACCGTCCGCCCAGCCATCGTCGGTTCGGTCGAATATCTTCAGCGTCATGGGAGGCCGCAGGTCCCGGCAGATCTCCAGAACCACATGTGCATCCGCGCCCGAATGGCAAGCGGCGCGATCTACCGCTGGGAGTTCGAGCGTCGGGGAGAGAGCTTCGCGCTCGACGTTCCGGGCAGGCTCACGCTCGATGACAGCGACCTGATGCTCCGGGCGGTCCGCGACGGAGCCGGGCTCGCCTATCTGAACGAATGGCAGGTCGCAGACGACTTCGCTGCCGGAAGGCTGGAGCAGGTCCTCTTCGATTGGACCCCGCCGTATCCGGGGCTATGTCTCTACTATCCTGGTAGGCGCAATATCCCGGCGAAGCTGCGCCGCTTCGTGGACTTGATCAAGGAACTGCGGCAAAGCAGCGACGTTGAAAGGCAGTCTTCGATTTAAAGGATTCTTGACGAGCTTGGTACTAAGTTCGAGCCAGGGTCTTGGTGAGGGTTGTCTGCGGGGCAGGGTCGCACGCCGGGACCCTGTCCTCTGGATGCACCAACTAGCTTTGGATGAATGCCTGCATATCCGCGTTCAGTGTTCGGGATTGGTGGCGAGCATGCCGTGCAGACAGTCCGCGTCCATTGCCGTGGCAGGTCTCGATGCTCACAAGCATAGACGGCAGCGCAAGCCGCCGTCTATAGCCAAGGAATAGGGGCCGGGGCCGTGCGACCATCAAGCGACGGACCGTTCCGAGTCGAGCAGATCGCGCTGCTTGTGGCTCAGATAGGACTTCAGGTCCTCGATCGTGACCACAAGCAGACCATGGCGCTCTCCAAAGCGTTCAAGGTCCGGCAGGCGGGCCATCGTCCCGTCGTCGTTTGCCACTTCGCAGATGACGCCCGACGGCGCCCGCCCGGCGAGTCTTGCCAGATCGACCGCGGCCTCTGTGTGTCCGGGACGTCCGAGCACGCCAAGAGGATGGGCGCGCAGAGGGAAGATGTGCCCCGGCCGGGCAAAATCGTCAGGTTGAGTTCCTGGCGTGATAAGAGCGCGAACGGTCGCAGCCCGGTCTGCCGCCGAGATCCCCGTCGTTGTTTCGGGGATATAGTCCACGGACACCGTGAAAGCGGTTTTGAGAACTTCCGTGTTGCGCGGAACCATCAGCGGGATGTCGAGCTCGTCGAGCCTCTCGCCCTGCATGGGAACGCAGATCAGCCCACGGGCATGGTTCATCATGAACGTGATCGCTGCGGGGGTGACTGCGTCCGAAGCAATCACGAGATCGCCTTCGTTTTCTCGGTCCCGATCATCAACGACGATCACGATCTCGCCGCGCGAAATGGCTGCGACTGCATCTTCGATTTTGGCTATTGCCATGTGTCTTGCCTTTCAAGGGTTAGCTGCCGTGGCAGCATCATGACCTCTTTCGAAGCCACCGTTTCCCTTGGGCGAACAAGCATGCGACCCGCCACGGACAGGTGGCGTTTGCAGCATTGCTCTCTTCCATCCGGACTATACCGTCGGCTCCGGCATCTCACCGGATCTGCTGACCCTTCCGTCTTGCGGCGAAAGGCGCTCGCGGGCTCCGGGCTTTCGCCCAATACCGCCGGTGGGGAATTTCACCCCGCCCTGAGAACGTTACCAACATAGGCGATGGGGACCCCGTCCGGCAAGGGGTGCTTTGACGCCGGAGCCATTTGGGGCACTTCTCCTATTGAACAGACTGTTTCCAATTCGTCAGGACATGATCAATCCGCCGTCGACGTTGATCGTCTGACCGGTAATGTAGGCCGCGTCGTCGCTCGCAAGGAAGGTGACAAGCCCGGCTACATCTTCGCCAGATCCAGCGCGTTTCATCGGAATTCCGTTCACCCATTCCTTCATGAGTTCGCCGGGCGCGTAATTTCCGAGCAGCTTTCCCCAAGCTTGGTCGTTGTAGGCCCACATGTCGGTTTCGATGATGCCCGGGCAGAACGCATTGACGGTGATCTTTTCGGCGGCAACTTCCTTTGCCAGGCTTTGCGTAATCCCGACAACGCCCATCTTCGACGCCGCATAGTGGGGCGTAAAAATGAACCCGTCGCGCGCCTGACCGGACGCCGTGTTGATGATACGTCCGCCCCGAGCATGCTTGCGCATTCGTGAAATTGCCTCCTGCGCGCACAAGAACACGCCCTTGGTGTTGACGGCCATGACCTTGTCCCATTCGTCCTCGGTCATATCCTCGATCCTGGCAATGGTAATGACGCCGGCGTTCTGGATGGAGACATCGATGCCACCAAACGCTGCCTCGGCCGCGTCGTAGAGTGCCTTGACGCTTGTCTTGTCTGTCACGTCGCCGACGAAGGAAATCGCCTTGCCGCCGTTTTGCTGGATCTGTTCGGCGACAGAGTGCACCAGGTCTTCGTTAGCCGAGACGACGAGATTTGCACCCTCCTTGGCGAAACGTTTGGCGATCGCAGCACCTATACCGCGGCTGGCTCCGGTGATGACGACCGTCTTGTTTTGAAAGCGTTGCATTTTCTCTTCCTTTCGCGGCATAAGCCAAGCCGGGTGCCGATCCTAGGCGACCCCACGTCTGTCGTTTATTCGGACGTCAATTGGCGACGGATATGATCCCGGCAAACTCCGCAGCGTTGAGCGAGGCACCTCCCACCAAGGCACCATCGACGTTTTGAACTGCAAAAATTGCCGACGCGTTCGATGCCTTCACAGACCCTCCGTAGACGATCCTGACACGACGCCCGTCCTCTCCCAGACGTTCTTCGAGCATGTGCCGAATGAAGGAATGGACCTCTTCGATCTGCTCGACGGTCGGAACAACGCCGGTCCCGATCGCCCAGACCGGTTCGTAGGCGATGGCCGTGTTGGCACTGTTTGCGCCGTGGGGAACAGAGCCTTCGATCTGGGCGCAAACAACATCGATAGCCTTGCCCGCGTCACGATCCTCGCGTGTCTCGCCGACGCAGATAATGCTGGTCAATCCTGCCACATGGGCCATTGCGGCCTTGGCCGCCACCGTTGCATCGGTCTCACGATAGGTCGAGCGACGTTCGGAATGACCCAAGATCACGAAGCGAGCGCCCACCTCGGCAAGCATGAAGGCAGAAACGTCTCCGGTATGGGCACCGGACGCCTGCGCATGGCAATCCTGCGCGCCGATGGCGATCGTCGAGCCCTTGGCGCGCTCAAACGCTTTTTCAACAAGCGTGAGGGGCGGGCACACAACGATATCGCACGCCGTGTTGCCCGTTAGTCCCCTCAGCGCCTCGATCTCAGTCAGGGAGGATGCGAGACCGTTCATTTTCCAGTTGCCTGCAATCAGCTTGCGCATGGGTTCACCAGCAGCAAAAGCCGCCGTCGACGAGCAAATCGACGCCCGTGACGAAGCTGGCGGCGTTCGATAGCAGGAAGACCGCGGGGCCAACCATCTCGTCGACATTGGCCATGCGTTGCATTGGCGTCTGCTCTTCGAAGAGCTTGGTCTGATGGACCATCTCCGGGCGCGTGTTCATCGGCGTTGCGGTGTAGCCCGGCGAGATCGTGTTGACGCGGATGCCGCGGTCAACCCATTCCATCGCCAATGACTTGGACATGTGGATCACGCCCGCCTTGGAGGCGTTATAATGCACCTGGCTCAGACCGCGGTTGACGATGACGCCCGACATGGACGCGATATTGACGATCGAACCGCCACCATTCTTCAGCATGGCTCGTGCCTCTGCCTGGCACGACAGGAAGATGCCCTTCAGGTTGATATCCATCAAGGTCTGATACTGGTCTTCCTCCATCTCTTCCGCTGGTTTGGCGTTCGCAATACCGGCGGCGTTGACCGCTAGGGTCAAGGAACCGAGCTCACTCTCGGTTTGCGCAACAGCGTCAGCCAGCGAAGACTTGGTTGTAACATCCGCGGCGATCTCGATCGCGCGGCGACCGGCATCGCGTATATGCTTGGCCGTCTGCGCCAAGCCGTCGTCGGTTCTCCGGTCAAGCAGGGCAACGTCCGCGCCGCATTGCGCAAGACCGATGGCGATCCGTTGCCCAATTCCACTGCCAGCGCCCGTGACAATGGCGATCCGGCCACGGAGGTCGAACAGTTTCGGGGCGTTAAGAGTGATGTCCGGCATCGCTCTTCCTTTCTGTGGTTCCTTAAATTGTTGCCAATTCCATGACCGAGACGTCATTTGCCTGGTCACGGTCGAGTATGCCTGTCTGATTGCCTTGGGACAGAACCAGGATCCGGTTCGAGACCCCCAAAACTTCCTCAAGGTCGGAGCTGACGACGATGACCGCAACGCCCTGGCGAGCGAGATTGACGATGATATCGTAGATGCCTGCGCGGGCGCCGACGTCGATGCCTCGCGTCGGTTCGTCAAGCACAACAACCTTGGGGTCGCGCATCAACCACTTCGCGATCACGACTTTCTGCTGGTTGCCGCCCGACAGGTCGGACGCATATTGCTCAGCACGGCCTTTGACCCCGAACTTCGCCACGGCCTTCTCCGCAAAGGCGCGTTTGACGCGCGATGTGATCCAGCGGCCGCCAAGCTTGTCGAGATTGGCGTAGATGATGTTCTCGCTGATGCGATGGCCGACGACCAGGCCCTGTTCCTTGCGATCTTCTGGCACCATGACGATCCCATGAGCGATCGCGTCAGCAGGATTACGAAGCTTCAGTTCCTCGCCGTCCAGCCGGATCGAGCCGGCGCTGATCGGATCGGCGCCGGAAATGGCACGGACAAGTTCCGTGCGCCCGGCCCCAACCAGCCCGGCAATGCCAAGGATTTCTCCGGCCCGCACGCCAAACGTCACGTCACGGAAGGAATCGTCGGGTGAGGTCAGGCCCGAAACCTGAAGAACCGGACGATCGGTCGGCTCTGGGAGGGCCGGAAACATGCGCTCGAGCGAGCGTCCGACCATACTCTCGACGATCGTGCGCACAGGTGTTGCGCTATCGGCGAACTCCTGGACCCGCTCTCCGTCGCGAAGAACGACGATGCGGTCGGTGATCTTTTTGATCTCTTCCATGCGATGGGAAATATAGATGATCCCGACGCCCTCGGATCGGAGCTTTCTTACCTGTTCAAACAGCGCTTCCGTCTCGGCCCCGCCAAGGGCCGCGGTCGGCTCGTCAAGGATAAGAAGCTTAGCATCCAGCGCCAAGGCCTTGGCAATCTCGATCAACTGCTGATTTGCGGTCGACAGACCTGCGACTTTTCGCGTCGCCGGTATGTGTAGATTGAGCCGAGCGAGCTGCTCTTGAGCGCGCCGAACCATCTGGGCGCGATCGACGACGCCGTTTTTCATGGGCCAGCGCCCGATAAAGACGTTTTCCGCGATGGAAAGGTGAGGCAGGAGTTGAAGCTCCTGATGGATGAGCACCACGCCCTTGTCGATCGCCTCTCTTGGAGTGGCTGGGGCATAGGGCTGCCCCAGCCACGTCATTGTACCTTCGGAAGGTGTGCGTGATCCGGCAATAATGCCTGAAAGCGTCGACTTTCCAGCCCCGTTCTCGCCGAGAAGGGCCAGCACTTCGCCCGCATGGACATCCAGGCTGACATTTTTCAGAACCTGGAGCGGTCCATAGCGCTTCGAAATGCCCTTCAAGGACAGAACCGGATCAGTCACAGCACACCTCCGCAAGTCTTGGATGGCATCAAGGATGGTTGGCGATGAAACCGGCCACATTGTCCTTGGTCGTCAACGTCGCATCGAGCAACTGGACAGGGGGCACTTTTTCGCCTGAGGCAAGCTTGATCGCATTGGCGACCGCATCGCGGCCCATCTTCTGCGTCTGCTGGGTCGCCGTCACGTCAAATACGCCCTTGCCGAGGGCTTCAAGGGCTGCCGTATCTCCGTCAAAACCGCCAACTACGATCTTCTGCGAAGGATTTCCGACCTTGATAGCCTGGGCCGCACCCAGCGCCAGCGCGTCGGCCTGGGCAAACACGATCGACACATCCGGGTTTGCCTGCAGCATGTTCTGCATGATCTGGAACCCCTCGTCCTGAGCCCAGATGTTGGAATACTGCTCAGCAACGATCTTCACATCCGGATAGGCCTTCAGAGCTTCAGCGCATCCCTTGCTGCGGTCTACTTCCGGCGTGGTGCCTTTCTGGCCGTGAATGATAACCATCTTGCCTTTGCCGCCGGCAGCCTTGAGGATGTAGTCGCAAACCGCCTTTGCCGACGACACTGAATCCGTGGCGAGGAAGGTATCGCCCGGTGCGCCCTCGGCATTGCGGTCGACGTTGACGACGGGAACGCCGGCGTTCTTGGCGAGTTTGACCGGAACGCTCGCAGCCGCAGCACCCGCCGGGATATAAATCAGCGCATCGATCTTCTGGGTCAGCAGATCCTGGATCTGGTTGACTTGGGTCGGGCCATCGCCCTTGGCATCGACGGTCACGACCTGGATGCCGCGCTTCTTGGCCTCGTCCTCGACGGACTGCTTGATCTGATTGAAGAAGTTCGCCTGAAGGTTTGCAACGGCCAGACCAATTTTCTTGACCTCTGCGGCATGCGCCGATGAAAGGCTTAGGCCGACGAGAGCAGCCGAAGCGAGCAGAGTGCGCGCAAGATTCATTTTAGTTCCTCCTTTGTTGATCACCCATGGGTAAGTCCTCCCCCTTGGGTCATGAGATCCGCTCCAAACCTTTCGGAGAGGAATTCTTTAAAGTCCGGCCGCGCGCGGCCGGGAAAGTCTCAGGCCGCTCGTCGCCTGCGAATGGTCTCGGCGCCGACGGCGAGCACGATGACAACTCCGATGATGACCTGCTGAAGAAAAGGCGAGACGTTGAGCAGATTGAGGCCGTTGCGAAGCACGCCGATGATCAGGACGCCGATGAGCGTGCCGCCGATCCCGCCAGATCCGCCTGAAAGCGACGTGCCGCCAATGACGACGGCGGCAATCGTATCCAACTCATAGCCGAGGCCGCTCGACGGCTGAACGGAATCGAGACGGGCGGCCAACACAATGCCGGCAAGGCCTGCAAGAACCGCACTGGCGATGTAGACCCCGATCGTCACAATCTTCACCTTGATGCCGGCAAGACGGGCAACTTCCGGATTGCCGCCAACTGCGTAAAGCATGCGTCCCTCGGATCGGAAGTGTAGAAATACCCAGGCCGCAAGGACGACCGCGAGCATGAGGAACACGGTTGCCGTCAGAACGCCGAAATGACGATCGATGGCGAGCATCGTGAACCAGTCGGGAAAGCCAACGATCTGCTGTCCGTCGGTGATCATGTTCGCCACGCCGCGTGCCGCCGACATCATGGCAAGTGTCGCGATGAAGGCGGGCACCCTAAACATGGTCACGAGAAGCCCCACGATCAGCCCGCTTGCAGCCGACGCTATGAGCGCGAAAGCAACTCCGAGAGGCAGCGGCAGTCCCGCGACGTTTGCCGTCCAACCCATGACCATGGTGGACAGGGCAAGCACCGAACCGACTGACAGATCAATACCCCCGATCAGGATGACGAAGGTCATGCCGACCGCCATGATCCCGAGGACGGTGATCTGATCGAGAATGTTGAGGCCGTTGCGAAGCGACAGAAAGGCATCGGTGCTGACGCTCAGGAAAACACACAAGGCAAGCAGTCCAACGAGCGGGCCAGTGGCGCCAGCGAGCTTGCGAAGCCATGTCCCGGACGGACGGCTCTGTTCATTGACGTCGATCGCCACCATCGTTCCTCCCTGGAAATAAGGCCGTTGGCCAATATTCCTTCACTATAGAATAAATATTCACACGTGCCGGAAAATGCATTAACAAGCCAGTGAGGCGCTGTCAACCGGTCTGTGGAGCATCAGCTGCGTTGGACTGGGGTGTGGAGGGCTTGACTAATACGCTTTGTGTGCAAAAATATAACTGTGTGAATAATTATGCAGGAGACAGTGATGGAGCCATCGGACCTTGAACGGATCGCCCGCCAGATACGTCTGCGCGACCTTCAGGCTGTGTACGAAGCGGGCGCCGGCCATATCGGTGGTGAGATGTCGGTCATCGACCTTTTGACCGCGCTCTACTTTCGCGTTTTGCGTATCTGGCCGGACCAGCCGAAAAATCCCGATCGCGACCGTTTCGTGCTTTCGAAGGGGCACACCGCCTGCGCGCTCTATGTCACACTGGCCAAGCGAGGATTCATCCCGGAGGATGAGATCCATACCTTCTTACAGCCGCACTCCCGGCTGAACGGTCATCCCAACTGCAACAAGGTCCCTGGTGTGGAGACCAATACCGGCCCTCTTGGGCACGGTCTTCCCGTGGCTGTCGGGATGGCGAAAGCGGCGAAATTGTCAGGAGCCGGCTATCATACCTATGTGATCACTGGCGACGGCGAAATGCAGGAAGGGTCGAATTGGGAAGCCATTATGGCAGCACACCAGTTCCGTCTGGACAATCTTACGCTGGTCATCGACCATAACCGATTTCAGCAGGGGGCTGCGCTATCGGACACCAACGACGTTGCCCCGCTTCGGCCGAAGCTCGAAGCCTTCGGATGGCGCGTCACGGAAATCGACGGCAACAACATGCATGAGATCGTTCCGGCGCTTGAAAGCCGCGGCGACCATCCACACTGCATCGTCGCCCACACCAACAAGGGGCATGGCATCTCCTTCATGCAGGATACCGTCGATTGGCATCACAAGGTTCCGAACAAGGAGCAATACGAAATCGCATTGGCAGAACTGTCGGAGGCACTTTGATGAACGGGCCCGTAAATACACCTAGGTTGCACGACTGCCGCGATGCTTTCGCAGCCGCCCTCGAGCGGCTTGCCACGCAGGACGAAACCATCGTCGCCGTTTGCAATGACTCCGTTGGTTCGTCAAAGCTTAGCGGCTTCAAGTCGAAGTTTCCCGGTCGCCTTGTCAATGTTGGCATCGCCGAACAGAATATGGTCGGGGTGGCCGCAGGCCTCGCCAATGGCGGCCGATTGCCCTATGTCTGCGCTGCAGCGCCGTTTCTGACCGGCCGCTCGCTCGAACAGATCAAGGCCGATATCTCCTACTCGAACGCCAATGTGAAGCTTGTCGGCATTTCGTCGGGAATGGCCTATGGCGAACTTGGCCCAACCCATCATTCGATCGAGGATTTCGCGTGGACGCGGGTTCTGCCGAACCTCCCGGTGATTGCGCCCTGTGACCGGATCGAGACTGCCGCCGCCGTCGAGTGGGCCGCGACCTATAGCGGGCCATGCTTCCTGCGCTTGTCGCGTGTGGGCGTACCCGACCTCTTGCCTGAGGGTCACATATTCGAACTGGGCAGGGCCAACGTTTTGCGCGAGGGCTCCGACGTCACGCTCATCGCAAACGGCACATTGACCCACCGTATCGTCAAAGCGGCGGAGATTCTGAACGAGCGCGGTATCGACGCGCGGGTGCTCAATCTTGCGACCGTCCGACCGATCGACGAAGCGGCAATCATTGCTGCGGCCAGGGAAACCGGCGCGATTGTGACGGCGGAAGAGCATTCGATCTTTGGCGGGCTGGGCTCTGCGGTTGCGGAAGTCGTGGTTGACTACGCGCCTGTGCCAATGAAGAGATTGGGCGTTCCAGGCATTTTTGCCCCGACCGGTTCCGCCGAATTCCTTCTCGACGAGTTCGGTATGTCTCCAACGGCGATCGCCGACGCCGCGCAGGCACTGATCAAACGGAAATAATCTGATAGCAGCTTCATGAGCCGGGGCGCGTATCCGCCCCAGCCGTTCGTTTCGAGGAGATGACGATGCGAGCAATTCTGGCCATCGACCAGGGCACCACCAACTCCAAGGCGGTTCTGGTGTCTGAAGGCGGGGATGTCGTGGCCCGAGGCTCCGCAGCGGTGGGTATTTCCTATCCAAAGCCCGGCTGGGTCGAACAGGATCCGAACAGGCTCTTTGCTTCCGTTTGCGAGGCCGTCAATGCCTGCCTGGAAACGATGCCAGGCATTTCCATCGAGGCAGTGGCAATCTCCAATCAGCGCGAGTCGGTGACCGCCTGGGATGCGGACATCGGAGAAGCCCTCGGGCCAGTTTTAAGCTGGCAGTGCAGGCGCACGGCAACTGATTGCGAACGCCTCATCACCGAAGGGCACTTTGATCGCGTCCAAGCCCTGACCGGCCTTCCACTTGACCCGATGTTTCCGGGTCCGAAATTCCGTTGGCTGCTGGATCGCCTGGAGAGCGGCCGCAGGGTACGGCTGGGTACGATCGACAGTTGGCTCATCCACTGCATGACCGGCGGGCGTCGACATGTTTGCGACGCCTCCAACGCTGCGCGAAGCCAGTTGTTCGACCTGAAGACACAAACCTGGAGCGACGAACTGGGCGCGATTTTCGGCGTCGATACGTCGTTCTTGCCGGAGGTTCTGGACAGTTCGGCGGATTTCGGCACCACCCTTGGATTTGCAGGGGTACCCGATGGAACCCCAATACGTTCTGCGATCGGCGACAGTCATGCGGCCCTGTTTGGCCATGGTGCCTTTACGCCAGGCGACGGCAAGATCACGTTTGGAACGGGCTCCTCGGTCATGACCACGCTTCCGGCATTCATAGCGCCGCGCAATGGCATCACCACGACGATCGCCTGGCGCCTTGGCGGCCGGCCGACCTATGCATTCGAAGGCAATATACTGGTGTCGGCCGCGAGCCTGCCGTGGATGGCGAACATCCTGGGTCTTGCGGATGTCGGCGCGCTTGTCGAACTCGCGGCAACCGCAGAGGCTGGTGGACCTGGCTTCGTGCCGGCTTTCGTTGGCCTTGGCGCGCCATATTGGAATTCCGACGCGCGCGCCCTGTTTTCGCACATCAACTTCAGCACCACGCGCGCGCAGATGGCTCGTTCCGTGACCGATTCCATCGCCTTACAGGTACATGACGTGATCGCAGCGATGCGGGCACAAAGTGGCGGCGAACTTGGAGCCCTCTATGTCGACGGCGGGCCGAGCCAGAACCGTTTTTTGATGCAGTGCGTGTCCAATCTTGTCGAGCATGCCGTCATCCAATGCGAAGCCCCCGAGGCATCGGCTCTCGGCGCCGCCTATCTTGCCGGCCTTTCCATTGGTATGTGGCGTGATCTCGGCGTCATTTCCGACTTGCCTCGGAGCACGCACATCATCTCGCCGGAAGCCACCGACCGATCGGCATTGCTGAATACGTGGAATGATGCATTGTCGCGCTCGACGTTGCGGTCCACACCAGTTAAATGTGAATAAAAATTCACACTGGAACCGATATGGCCCGCTTGCACGAACTCCGCCTGATCTCGAGAGTCGCTCAGATGTATCACATTGAGAAGCGGCGGCAGGCAGAGATCGCCGATCACCTTCGTCTGTCACAGGCAACCGTTTCGCGAATGCTGAAACGTGCCGAGGCGGAAGACATCGTTCGAACGAGCGTCATCCCGCCTGCAGGAACCTATAGCGAGCTCGAAAGCGTGCTTCGAGAGAAATACGGCCTGCCTGAAGCCGTGGTCGTCGAATGTACCGAAGACCGCGATGCGGCCATCATGGCCCGGATCGGCGAAGCCGCCGCCCATTTACTCGAAGTCACGCTCGCACCAGGCGAGATCATCGGCGTGTCGAGCTGGAGCCAGACGATCTTCAAGATGGTCGAAAACATCCATCCGCAGAAAAGTGCCCAGGTCAAATACGTTGTTCAAACGCTAGGGGGAATGGGTGATCCGTCCGTCCAGACCCATGCAACGCAGTTGACGACGAGACTTGCGCGATTGACCGGTGCCGAGCCGAAGCTGCTTCCAGTTCAAGGATTAACGAGTTCGCGTGAGGCCAAGCTTTTGATGCTCGCCGATCCCTTTGTTCGCGAGACCATGGACCTTTTCGGCAGCATTACGCTTGCGATCGTCGGCATCGGTGCAGTTGAACCGTCCGAGTTGCTGGCGCGATCCGGCAACATCTTTTCCTCGCGCGAACTCGCCGATCTTGCCGAGGCAGGGGCCGTCGGTGATATCTCATTGCGTTTCTTCGATGCAAATGGCCGGCCGGTGAAGACCCCCTTGGACGAGCGGGTGATCGGACTTCCGCTTGAGGATCTTAAAAAGGTTGGCCGCGTCATAGCGCTCGCCGGAGGCGCTAAGAAGGCTGCTGCCATTGCTGGCGCGTTACGGGTTGGGGTGATCGACATGCTGGTGACGGACAAGTTCACTGCCCAACGATTGATCGATCAACCCGATCCCTGAGCTCAGGCTTATGCGATGGATCTGTGCCGCGATACACAGAGACGCGCAATTTGCCCGCTCCGGCCTGTCATTTGCTTCAAATTAACTCAGAGCACGGCAACCACGGCCCTGGCGAGGTCGTCGAGCCTATCCTCTCTGAGGCCTGCGACGTTGAAGCGAGAATCGCTGACCATATAAATCCCGAACTCGTCTCGCAGGCGATCGACCTGCGCTTCGGTGAGGCCGAGGCGCGAGAACATACCCCGGTGGTCGGCGATGAAGTCGAAACGCGAGGAGTTGGACTGGCGACGGAGTGCTTCGGCAAAGCCCTTGCGCAGATTGAGCATACGGAGTCGCATGGCTTCGAGTTCGGACTTCCAGTCGGCGCGCAGTTCATCGTCCTCGAGGACAATACGGACGGCGGCGGCGGCATGATCCGGCGGCATGGAATACAGCACGCGAGTGGTCGCTAGCGCCTGGCTGCCGGCGATCTTTACGCTTTCGGTGTCCTTGCCCATCAGGATGACGGCGCCGACGCGGTCGCGGTAGACCGAAAAGTTTTTCGAGCAGGAGGTGGCGACAGCCATTTCCGGCACCCTGCTTGCGAGCAGGCGAACGGCGGCGGCGTCTTCCTCCAGACCGTCGCCGAAGCCTTGATAGGCAAGATCGATGAAGGGGAAAAGGTCGCGTTCGATGAGAAGATCTACGACCGGACCCCACTGCTCGATCGTCAGATTGGCGCCGGTCGGGTTGTGGCAGCAGCCGTGCAGGAGGATGATGTCGCCGGCCTTCGCCTGCTTCAATCCCGCCAGCATGGCATCGGTCTTCACCGTGCCGCTGGCTGGATCGAAATAGGGATAGGTCGCGGTTTTGAAGCCTGCAGCCTTCAGGATCGGAACATGATTCACCCAGGTCGGGTCGGAGAGCCAGACGATGGCGTCAGGTCGAGCCTTTGCGAGCAGGTCGGCGATCGTGCGGAGTGCGCCCGAGCCGCCCGCTGTCTGGCACGCGAACATGCGCGAGAGATCGGCCTTCTCGCCAAAGACCAGCTTCAACATGGCCTTGTTGAAACCTTCATCGCCCGCCATGCCGACATAGGTCTTGGTCGTCTGGCTTTTATAAAGGCGCTTCTCGGCGTGACGCACGGCCCGCATGATGACGGTCGCACCCTGGGAATCCTTGTAGACGCCGACACCGAGATCCATTTTCGTCGGCCGCTCGTCGTTCTTGTAGAGAATCGAGAGGCTGAGAATTTTGTCCGGCGGGGCGGCAGTGAGGGTTTCGAACATCGCTTTTCCTTTGAATTGAGATCAAATGCAGAGCTGATTCAGCCGCCTCGCATTGGCTGAATCAATGCTCCAACTCAGTTTGCGATCCGGCGCGGATCGCGGCAAGAACCTGCTTTTGAAGGGCAACGAATTCCGACGTGGAAATCATGTCCTGGTTTCGCGGACGGGAAAGCCCGACGTGGAAGGTCGCGTTAATGCGTCCTGGATTGATGCTCATTGCCACGATACGGTCGGATAGATAGACGGCTTCTTCGACGTCATGGGTGACAAAGAGAACCGTTAGCCGATGCTCTTCCCAGATCTGGGTCAGCAGTTCCTGCATCTGGTGACGAGTCAGAGCGTCCAGCGCGCCGAACGGCTCATCCATCAATAGCATTTTCGGGCGGTAAGAAAGGGCACGCGCAATGGCGACGCGCTGCTTCATGCCGCCCGAGAGTTGCGAGGGGAATGCATCAGCGAATTTGGTGAGTTTTACAAGTTCGATGTGATGACGGGCGACATCCCGGCACTCGGCTTTCGGCAGCCCGGCCGCCTGCAGGGCGAATTCGACATTCTGCTGTGCGGTTAGCCACGGCAGCAACGTGTAGGATTGGAAGACAACGCCGCGATCGAGCCCGGGGCCGACGATCGGCGCACCATCCGTCAGAAGAACGCCATTATCGAAGCCCTGAAGTCCGGCGACGATCGACAGCAGAGTACTTTTGCCGCAGCCGGAAGCACCGACCAACGAGACGAACTCGTTGTCGGCGAGTTCCAGGTCGATATCGCTAAGGGCATGGACGGTGCTTTTCCTACCACCGTACCACTTGTTGAGGCCCTCGATCTTGAGTTTGGGTTCGCTCATCTCAATGCCTCGAAGCGTAACGGAAGAAGACACGCTCGAGGGCCTTCATGCTTTGGTCTGTGATCAGACCGAGTAGGCCAAGGAGCAGGATATAACCAATGATCGTCTGCGTCTGGAAATATCGCTGCGAGACAACGATGCGATAGCCGAGGCCTGATGTCGCCGCGACAAGTTCTGCCAGCACAAGCCAGGTCCAGGCCCAGCCAAGGCTGATACGCAGCGTGTCCCAGATGCCGGGGAGGGCTGACGGCAGGACAATGCGGCGCAGGATCTTTGTCTCCGACATGCCGAGCGTGCGGCCTAGTCCTACGAAGTCGGTCGGAACGCGCTTGACGCTGTCCATAACCATCAGCACCTGCTGGAAGAAGGTTCCGATAAAGATGATGACGAATTTTTGGATATCGCTTGTTCCGGCCCACAGAATGGTGAGCGGAACAAAAGCGACGACAGGCATATAGCGGACGAAGTCGACGAAGGGCTCGATGGCCGCTTCCCAGGTCTTGAAACAGCCGATCATGATCCCAATCGGGATCGCCAGCGCCGATGCAATCAGAAAGCCGACAAGCATACGATAGATACTGATGCCGGCATCGGTCCACAGCGTGCCATCGATCGCCAGTTCCATCATCTTGGCCCACACTGCTCCGGGCGAGGGCAGGAAAATCGGCTTCACCCAACCGGTGATGGTAGCAACCCACCACACGGCAAACAGCAGGGCAAAAACGGCAACTGCAATCAGTAGAAACGACTGGCCGCTGATCGGATCCCCGATCCGAAAGGCACTGGGTGGTCTACCGACGCCCGCGCGCGATTGCGTGCGGGGTCTTTCCTTGGATGTCGACGACAATTCTGAGCTAGACATTACGGTCCCGTTGGTGGCCAAAGGTCACTTGTTCGCTGCATCGACAAAGGATGTGTCGATCATGCTGTCGGCGGAAACGTCCTGGGTCACGAGGCCGGCCTTTTTGGCCGCCTTCAGAACGTCGGCGAAGGTCTTGGTCTTGAAGTCACCGGCAAAGGCCTTGGCGGCTTCGGCAGAAGAATAATACTGAACGCCGTCGAAGGCGGTTTTCAGATCATCCGGGGCGGCGCCCACGGCCTTGGAGATGATGACGCGGTCCTCTTCCGTCTTAGCCTTGTAATCGGCCAGAGCCGCATCCCAGGCCTTGATCATGGCCAGAACCTGCCCTGGCTTCTGCTTCAGCACCTCCTCGCGAACGACGAGGACGTCGGAGACAAGGCCCGGATCCTTGCCGGCTTCAAAAAGCAGCTTGATATTCTTGTCCTGGGCGAGCGCCGTTGAAATATAGGGCTCGTAGGTGACAGCGACGGGGACACGGCCTGCAATCAGTGCCGTTCCCGCATCAGCCGCCGGCATCGGTACGCGGACGACATCGTCGATCGTCATGCCGTTGCTGGCAAGCGCGTAGTTCAGAAGGATGTCGCTTGTCGTTCCTTCCTCGAAGGCAATGTTCTTACCCTTGAGGTCAGCGACGCTCTTAATGTCGCTTCCGGCAAGAATCGCGTCCGCCTTCAGGCTGAAATCAAGAAGCGAGACGATCTTCACCGGCAGGCCGGCGGCGACCATGCCCATGGCGGTGTGCGTGGCGATATTGGCAGCGTCGAGCTGACCGCTGGCAAGTGCTGCGTTGATGTCCTTGTCTTCGCTGAAGTTGACAAGCTCGACATCTTCAAGGCCAGCTTTCTTGAACAGGTCCTTGCTGGCGGCGACGTGCCACTGACCGTAACCGAGCCACGGCTCGATGCCGATCTTAAAGGTGCCCGGTTCCGGCTTGGACGGAATCTGATCCTGAGCGTTAGCCTGCCCTATGGCGAGGACACCGACGATCCCGAGCGCGATCGCTACGCGGGAAAACTGCTTGCTGATGGATTTGTGGTTCATTGGAAACCCCTCTATTTGTTGATTTTAGCGGATCATGCGGCTTTCATCTTGTGAAGTTTGACGCCACCCATCAAAGTCATGGTGGGCGAATATGGAATGGAAGTGTTTGTCTCCTTTCGCCGGCGTTAGCGGTTACTGTTTGAGTATGAGGTGCGAGCCACGCTCCTTTAGGTCGGCGATCGAGCCGACGCCCATCAAAGCCAACGTAATCGAGATCTCGCGGCGCAACGTCTCGATCGCACGGTCGACCCCGGCCTGGCCGGCGGCTGCGAGACCATAGGTATAGGCTCGACCCAGCATGACACCGTCAGCGCCCAATCCGATTGCCTTGACAATATCGCTTCCCCTTCGCACGCCCCCGTCGAGCATCAGCGTAAAATCCGGTCCGACCGCGGACCGGATGTCGGGGAGCGCGGCGATCGTGCTCATGGCGCCATCGAGTTGACGGCCACCATGGTTCGAAACCACAATGCCGTCGACGCCGACCGCTTGCGCTTTCGTTGCATCCTCAGGCGAAAGAATACCCTTGATGACCAGCTTACCTTTCCACCGGTCGCGCAATGCCTCGATGTCCTTCCAAGCGAGCTTCTTGTCGACGCGCCTGGAAAGATTGGCCGCCTGTTCGAGCGCTCCCCTCCCGAAATCTGTGCGATGCTCCACTGCTCGAACGGAGGGCATGCCACCGCGACCGACGTCGAACAACCAGGCGGGCTTTCGGCAGAGACTTGCAAACAGACGCGGCGTGATGTGGGTCAGGGATCGGAAACCGTTGCGCACATCACGTTCGCGGATGGCGGTGATGGCGGTATCGACGGTCACGTACAGAGCCTCGACATCGGCCTCTTCCGCAGCGCTCAGAAACTCCTCACAGAGCGTGCGGTCATCGAGCACATAGAGCTGAAAGTGCAACGCGCCATCCGTCGCGCTACGGAGGTCTGCCAGCGACGCGATCGAGAAGGTCGAAAGACAGAAGGGGATGCCGGCAGCGTGGGCGGCGATTGCTGCCTTTTGTTCTCCGTTTCTCGTGTAGAGACCAAGGAAGCCGACCGGTCCCAGCATAAAGGGAAGAGGATGTCGTCGTCCGAGATATTCGGTCGACAGATCAGGCTCGGCATAGTCGTTGAGAACATTTTGACGTAGCCGCAAAAGCGAGAAATCATCTCTGTTTCGACGATAGGTTTCCTCCGCAAAGGAGCCGCCGTCGATGTAATCGAAGAAGAGCTTCGGCAATCGCCGGCGCGCGGCCAGCCGGAGGTCGTCGATATTGACAATCGTCACAACCTACCCCTCCGGATCTATCGCTGCGAGGAAGCGGGTTATCAGGTCCTCGCTCTCCTCAGGCTCCGAGCCGACCATCATCGCCACTGAAAGACCGATCAGGGAGGATGTCGGATTGTGGCTCGTAGCACCGGCCCGCAGGTTCATGACGAGTGTCGGGCAGAGGAAAAGTCCGAGTCGGACGACCTTTCGCCAATCGGAAGGAAGCATGCCCCGCTGCTTGAGGGCGGCAAGCAATGGCTTCCACATTGCTTCGGCCTTCGTTTTCAGGAGCGCGGCTCGAACCGGGCTTAGTGTCCAATCGAAATCCGCAAAGAGACGGCCGTTCTCGTAGCTGGCGGTCGCATTGAATTTCTGTTCGGCAAGAGCCGGATCATAGAGCCAGTAGGGATGCGCCAGGATATTGTGGAAGGTCGTCTTTACCTCTGCGAGAAGCGTCGGGATGTGCTCGCCGGCAAAGGCGGGGTCAAAGAACGACAGGCTCGCGCCCCCTTGCTGCTTTTCGAACCAGACATTGGCGTTGTGGGCGTCGCCATGTGCTGTCACCCCGCCATTATCCGCCAGATGGGCAGGGTTCAGTCTTTCATGCGCCGCGTCGAACAACTCCCCAAGCGTGTTGCGGTATTGAATGCCATTGATGACAAAGTGGGCTTTCGAGAGCGCGTCCCAGGAAAGCGTCACGCCGGGAAGTTCGAACGCCTTGCCGACGTAAAAGCTCGCCAGCCGACCACCAGGGTAGGTTCCGTCCGGGGCCGTGACCAACCGGTCGTAGAACAGCCGGTGGACCGGCTCCTTTGCAACCTGCTTAGGCGCGACGGGATGCAGCGTCTTCAGGTAGACGGACAGGACGGTCTCATTGAGCCGGCGCTCCGCATCCACGGCCTGGCGTGCCATTTCCTCATCATGAAGCTCGTCGAGCGCGCGCAAAACATCGGAAAAGCGCGGATCCCTCCGGCGCCTGTAGACGAGGATCTGTTCGCCGGGAAGGGTCGACATCATAAGTGGTTGGTCGACCGGCAAGCCGGCTTTGGCAAGGATATCGGCACGATAGTACTCACCGCTCATCTCCTCCTCATTTTCCTCCTGATGGAATTTGAAGAAGTAGGGCTTTCCGTCGGCCTCGAAGAAGCCATTCAGCGAATTGAGGCTGTATTGGTCGTGGTTGATCGCCAGATCGCGTGCTTCGATCCTAAACAGATCTCGCAACAGGTCCGCAAGCATAGCCTCGGCGCCACCGTCGCGTTTTTGGGCCTTCTCCCGGATGGCTGCGGTCCGACTGCTGGGCTGCCCCATGATTTCTCTCACTCCTGGAATGACACGAAGGCTGTTCATTTCTTCGGCGGTAAGTATCTGCTGCCAAGCGAATAGCGGCTGCCGACATAGGTGAAGGTATTGACCGTTGCGATCGTCTGCCCTGTCCATGTTTTTCGGTTTAGAACCAGGCAGCTGTCGCGCTCACGAATATGGAGGAGGCGTGCATGTCTCTCAGTCGCCGGGATGGCACTGATGAGATGCTCGACTTCGGTTAGCGGTGTACTGTGCTGAAGGTAATCGTAGGTGCCGATGGACGTAAAATCCTGATCCAGATAGTTCTTCACGAGTTCCGTATTGACGTAACGCTCCTCGAGTTGAACAGGGACGCCATTCTCGTAGTGAACGACCATCGAATGATCGACAGGGCAAAGCTTTCTGAACTCGAACGCGTCCAACAGCATTTGGTCCGGCCGCTCGATCCGTTCGAGCAAGATTACCTCTGCGCGGTGTTGGCTTCCACGCGCCTTGATCTCCGTGATGATATTGCTGATCTCGATGAGGGTCGACTGTGCCTTGGGAGGCGAGACGAATGTCCCGACGCCCTGGACCCTGCGCAGATAGCCTTCGGCTGTCAGTTCGCGAAGCGCGCGATGGACCGTCATGCGAGAAACGCCGAGCGAAGACGTTAATTCATGCTCGGACGGGAGCTTTTCATTCTGTGGCCAATTGCCGTTTCCGATATTGTCGAGGACGAAGTCCTTGACCTTTTCGTAGAGCGGTAGCGCGGTGTTTGAAAGACCGGGCAATTTCTATCTCCGTCTCACGCCGAGGCGTTTGCTTGATCAATCGGCTATTCGAACGATCGTTTTTAATTTGGTTGAGCGACCATCGATCAGTCGGCGGTATGCATCGGGAACTTCGTCGAGCGAGCTCAGGACCTCGCTGAATTGCAGAAGTGAGGACTGCAGTTTTGGCAACAGCGCGATGGCGTCGGCGAGCTCGTCTTCAAAGGCGTGGCAGCCAACGAGGGAAATCTCGCGCTCGACCAGGAGGTTGGGATCCAGATCCAGCTTTCCGTGGCTGATGCCCACGAGAGCGAATGCGCCGCCCCCGTCGAGAAGTTCGATGGCTTGCGCGATGGCCTTTGTGCTTCCCGTTGCATCCACCGCGTACCGGAGTCGCGCGTCGCCGAGAGCAGTCCTTGCTTGCGATTTGTCCAGCGCGACCACGGAGCCTCCGCAGAGGCGGGCCACCATCTCGGCACGACTACCATTCAAATCCGCAAACAACAGCTTTCCATCGTGGAGATGTGAAAGCAGCAACCCGCAGAGACCGCCTATCGTCCCACAGCCGATGAGAATAATCGCTTCGCCTTGGGGCGGATTGAGCCGTCGTACCGCATGAAGCGCGACGGCCAAAGGTTCGGCCATGGCCGCCACTGCAGGATCAAGGGAGGGGTCGTGCTTGCAAACGAGACGGGCGGGTAGTTGGGTCTGCCCCGCGAACCCTCCGTCGCATACCTCGCCGACGAAACCGAGATGTTCGCAGATATTGGTCCGGCCCGACCCACATGCTTCACATCGGCCACAGTAAAAGCGGGAGTCAGCGGCGACCAGATCACCGATCGCGAGATCTTCGACACCCTCTCCAATTGCGGAAACGCGCCCACAGAATTCGTGGCCCGCCGTCGATGGACGTCTGCTGATCCACTGGCCGGTTCGGTAGTTGTGAATGTCCGAGCCGCAGATTCCCGCGGCGCGAACATCGATCGTCACGTAGCCCCTGGGCGGCGACAGAGGTCTGTCGACTTCCTCGACCCTGAGATCAAACGCGTCGTAAAGCCGAACCGCCTTCATCCTGTCAGCCTCGCTTTGGCAGATAGTTGTCGCGGACCGCCGAGACTGCATGCGCGTGGGATGAGAAGCCTTCGTATTCCGCGAGCTTGTGGGCATGCTTTGCAAACTCCGGATAGGCCGACGCTGTGACATAGCCGATCGAACTGCGCTTCACAAAATCGGTCACCGACAGCGGGCCGAACGTGCGCGCCCACCGGCTCGTCGGCAGCACGGCGTTTGGACCGAGGCAGAAGTTGGCGATGCTGACGGGCGTATGCGGACCCATGAGGATTTCCGCGGCCTCGGTGATCTGTCCGAGATGAGCGAAGGGATCCTGCGACAGGAGTTCGAGATGCTCCGGCGCGTAGGCATTGACGAAGTCGTAGCTTTGCTCGACCGAGGAGGTGAGAATGATCCCACCGCATTTGCCTGAAAGGACGGCGCTCGAGAACTGGACGCGCTGTTCCGTCATGCGCGCCCAGTGTTCGGGCAGCGCGGCGAGGGCTTCCTCGGCCACGCGGCGGCTATGGGTCACGAGATAGGCGGAAGAGTCCGGCCCGTGCTCGGCCTCGATCAACAGGTCAAGTGCTGCAAGGCCGCCATGGACAGTGTCATCCGCAAAGATGATGGCTTCGGAAGGGCCAGCGGGCAGGCCCGTATCGATGATGCCTGACAGGCTCCGTTTGGCTGCAACCACCCAAGGGCTTCCCGGCCCGACGATCTTCAGCGCCGGCTTGATCGTTTCTGTCCCGTAGGCGACGGCTGCAACCGCCTGAGCACCGCCGACCTTGTAGACAGTTTCCACGCCGGCCAGACGCGCTGCGACCAGCGTTGCAGCGTCCACGCTACCGTCCGGCGCAGGGGGAGTGACGATCGCCAGGTTCGGAACGCCCGCAACGACGGCGGGGATAGAGGTCATCATCGTGACGGACGGAAACGAACCCTTGCCGCGCGGGACATAGAGCGCAACGGACTTGATCGGAGTGAAGCGGTCGCCGGCGAAGGCGCCCGGCTTTATCTCCTTCAGCCACATGGCTTCTGGTTTCTGTTCCTCATGGAAATGGCGGATATTCTGAATGCCGAAGGTGATGGCTTCGATTACGTCCTCGCTGACAAGCTTGAACGCCGCATCGAACTCGGCATCGGTGACCTTGATTGTTGCTTCTGTGATATCCGCCTTGTCGAGCTCCCGGCCGAAGCGGGCGACGGCCCGGTCGCCTTCCGTGCGCACGGCCTCGAGGATCGGCGCCACTTTCTCGACGAACCCGGAAATGTCCGTTTCGGATCGGCGTAAGAGCATGGCCTTCTCATCCGGTCCAAGATTGGAATATTCATGAAAGCTGACTCTGGTCATTGATCACACCCTTGTTGGCGCACAGAGGCGCACACAGCCGCAGTCGTTCGCGCGCTGACGGCACGACGATCCAGGTTGCCTGCAGGTCATGCTGGAACGCACCGCAAATCGGTGGCCGGTGATGCAATACCCTGCAAGCTATTCGTGCGAGGAAGCCGGATTTGGTTATCCGACAAATTCCCAGGAAGTCTGAGACTTCGTTCCCGTTTTTTATTGTCTATAGATGTCTATACATTTATAGACAACATCATCATTCCTATGCTGTCAAGCTTGAATTTCCATGCTTAGATCGATGCTAAAAAACCGCCGTCGACAGGGATGCATTGGCCAGTAATGTAGGCCGATGCGCCGCTCGCAAGGAAGATAACGGCGCCTCCGATGTCGGAACCATCACCGAACCGCTTTTGTGGAATCTTGTCGAGCATTTTCGCCGACCAACCCTCGTCCTGATAAAAGCCTTCAGTCATCGCCGTGCGGAAATAGCCCGGCGCGACTGCATTCACGCGGATGCCCAGCGGCGCCCATTCGGCCGAAAGCGCGCGTGTCATGCCAAGCAGTCCGGACTTCGAGGAGCCATAGGGCACGGCGGTCGGGATGCCGACATAGGAGGTAAGCGAGCAGAGATTGATGATGCTTCCGCCGCGAGGCTGGCGTGACATCCGGCGCGCCGCCCCCTGCGACCAGAAGAACGCACCCTTGAGGTTGGTGCCGATAATCTTATCCCAGAGCTGTTCGTCGACGTCGAGCGAGGGGGATATCTGTTCATAGCCGGCGTTGTTGACAAGGATATCGACTGCGCCAGTGATGCTTTCGAACTTGCTTAGCGTTTCGTCGATGGACGAGATGTCTGTCACATCCTGGGCGCTCGTGATGCAGGTCCTGCCGAGGGCCTCGATCTTTTCTTTGGTTTCGCTTAGCGAATTTTGATCGCGCGCCGTAACGCAGACATCGGCACCCGCTTCGGCAAGCGCCAGCGTAATCCATTGGCCTATGCCACGGCTCGCGCCGGTTACAACTGCTACTCTACCTGCCAGATCAAACATCGTATTGGCCATGATGATCCCCTTGCTTTTGCAGGATAGAACCACCGTTCAACAATGATGTCTATACATGTATTGACAAAAAGAGACATTCCTATTTGCGTCTGAAAGACGCGCCGTGCCAAAAGTTGCTACAGGACATTGCGCTCAGAAATCCCGATCGACAGCCGCAGAGACAATCATTAGGTTTGAGATTGATTGCCCAGGATCTGCCGATCGGATCGAATGGCTGATTATCAATGGCTTTCAGCTTCACATCGGTGCGATCAAGATGAAGACGCAGGATTTCAGATAGTGATCGCAGGTTCTGATCGCTTCAAGGCGACGGATATTTCTTTTCCCGGTGGCAACTTTCGATGGCGCTTTGTTGCCGGCGTCAAGTGACGGTCGCATGCCGGCGACGACCGTTTTGTTGCTGCAACTTATCGGTATGCGGTCGAACCGCGTCCATTATAAGTTTTTGGTCCAGCTGACGAACTGCGCGCGGATCGAGAGAATTGTTCATGTACAAGCCATTTTGCGGCGGCAGCCCATCGACTCCATCGGGTCAGAATTCGACTATAATGTGCGCGCTCGCCCGAATGATCGCAGCAGAAGATTGACCGAGACGGCGACCTTGTCGATATCGCGAATGTCCTGCGAATATTGTCCGGTATAAAGCTTCACGATCATCCTGTCGCGATCGGCTGCGCTGAGTTCGAAATGCAGGTGAAGATAGTAAGCTTGCGTATCGCCGCCGCGGCTGATGCTCCGTCGCCGTTGGGTCACCCGTTTGAGTTCTGTTTTGAACGGAGCGAAGCCGTTTAGCTTCAGCAGGACGGAGCTGGATTGAAAACGGGCCTCGGGGGACACCGCGACGACTGCCTTGTCCAGTGCCAAACTGACGACCTGGCCAGGGACATCGTCCACTGTGGCGTTCTCCTCGAGTTTGAACGCATGAAACAATCGCCGGGGCTTTTCAAAGCAGATGAGAGAGGCGATCGCCAGGACGACGATGTTGATACCTGCCCATAAGGCTGCGATCGGGGAAAACTGGCCCTGAACATTGGTCGTTTCCGGCACGATATTGATGAGCAGGCCGATGGCGGTGATGGTGATCAGGCCCGCGATCCAGGCAAAGCTATATCTGTCGAAATGGTTGGTTTCGTTGCCGCTGCCCTTCGGCGTCACCCTGAACGGCTTGCCGAATGGCTGTACCAAGCTTGACACGACGGTCGGCAGCATCCGGAATGTTGCAAAGGTTCCGACCGCGCTTGAAATTACAGGCAGGTAACGCGTCGGCGTTATCCACAGCATGAGAAGGAAATAGGCCGCCAGCAGTGGCACCTGGTAAGAGACATAGTCGGCAATGTCGGTGAAATAGAGGGGCACCAGACCGAACCAGAGATAGGCGATCGGCACGATCAATATCATGAAGCGCACGAGATATTGCACCAGCCATGAGGCCGGCAGGAACATGATCCGCTGGAATAGGGATAGTCCCGGACCGCGCAGCGGGCCGTTGTGCAGATAGAGCGTCTGAATGCCTCCTTGGCACCACCGTTCGCGCTGCACGAAATATCCAGTGAGATTCTCCGCTGCCAGCCCCATCGACAGGCGTTCGTTCAAGTAGCGCGTCTTGTAGCCTTTGTTGAGCATGGACAGCGTGGTCAGCAAATCCTCCGTGATCGATTCCGTCGGAAAGCCGCCGATCGCATCGACAGCCTTGCGGCGGGCGATCGAGCAAGAGCCGCAGCAAAAACTGACGTCCCAGGTGTCTCTGCTGGGGGCGATTTCGTCGAAAAACAAGCGCTGCTCATCCGGCCAGATATTCTCCAGGCCCAGATTCGATTGCACCGGATCGACGTTGAAAAAATGTTGTGGCGTCTGGACGATGCCGATGCTTTCATCGGAAAAGAAGGGCAGGGTTCGGCGCAGAAAATGCCGGTAGGGCACAAAATCCGCGTCGAAGACGGCGACGAATTCGCCGGAACTCACCTTCAACCCGTTGTTCATATTGCCCGCTTTCGCGTGCGAATTATCGCCGCGCGTGACGTGGATTGCTTTCTTTTTTTCGCAAAAGTGCTTGAGCCAGTCGCGGCGCTGGTCGTCGAGAACGTATACCTTCAGCTTGTCGGCGGGATAATCGAGCGATAACGCCCCGACAATTGTTCTCTCGAGCACGTCGAGCGGCTCGTTGTAGGTGGGAATGAAGACATCCACCGTGGGTAGTTCTGCCTCGTCGCGTGCGAAGAAGCTCTTCGCCAGTCTGTCGGCCTCGGCGCTGCGATCGACATAGCGGCTCATCAGAACCAGAAAAAGCAAGACCTCCGTAAAGGCCAGCAACTCGACGATGAAGACAAACCAGACCCAATAGAAATTAAAGCCATCATAGGGGTAGGGAAGAACGGTTTGCGTCAGCCGCCAAAGCATATAGCGCAACGCGATCGTTCCGACGAAAGCGCAGGTGATCGCCCGTGTCCAAGTCTGGTGACGCGACCAATTGAATGGTCCCAGGAGAAAAAGGGCCAAAACAACAAAGGTCGGAGCGAGTGCTAGAAGATACTGAACCACAGGTTTTTAACCCAATTCGACAAGCCGATGCTATGTTTGGGAAACCGGACCTGGACTGTTCGTCCCACCTGGCAGAAATTCGCAAAGTCGCCGTTCATGAAGGATGGCTCCAGGCGGACCCGAATTCGGGCATTTCGCTGCGATGTTTCCGGTAAGCCGGCTGCGAAGGAATCGCTCTCGACACCTGCAGAGCTGCCCTTTACCGAGGTGACTACCCCCTTGAAGACGTCGCTCCGCCCGAACAGGCGCACCTGCGCTGCAAGTCCCGGATAAATCTCGTCATAGTCGACCTCGGGAACAAGAATATCGACAAAAAGCTCCCGGCAGTCGAGGAGGCGCACGAGCTCGTTATTGAGCACAATATTGGAGCCGTTGACGATGCTCCTGCCCCAGACAACACCATCGAATGGCGCCGTCGCTGTTGCAGATTCGAGACTGCTGACGCGACTGCCTTCTTCGATCAACTGCTTTTCTACCTCGGCGGCTCGTGTCTCATTTTCCGCTATGCGTGAGTTCAAGTCGCTGATACGGACGACGACCTCGTCTTCACGTTGTCGCGAATAAGGCACATCGTTCTGCCCGTCGCCGGACACAAAGATACCCTGGCGAAGCGCATTGAGCCTCTGTTGCAATTGGTCGACAGTCAAATTGCTGATTTCCACCTCGCCGCCGGTCGCAGCCCCTGCGGCGCGTGCCGCATCAACCATCCTTTGCGTGAGGATACCTTTTGACTCCAGGTCCATCCGGCGGTTCAGGTCGACCTGTGCGGCAAGATCCTGCGCTTGCGAGACCTCGACTTTCTTTCGCAGGATTTCCACCTCGCGTTCCAGATTGGCAATCGTGGTTTGCTTGAAGACCTCCAACCGATTGGATAGCTGCCCGCGAAGTTGGGAAAGCTCGTCGCGTTCCTTTTTCAGAGCGATTACACGGTCGCTTGCTGTGTTGCGATCCGCTTCCAGCGAAGCAAGGATAGCACGATTGACGCGCTGATTGGTGATTTCTGCGAGCGTCTGGCCCTCTTTAACAGGGGCGCCAACTTTAGCCGGCTCACCCGTAATCATGCCGTCGATAGGGGCATTGATGATAGCGAAGCGAGCATTGACCGTACCATCACGGCTGGTGAAGCCAGTGATTGCCGGCAACGAGACGATAATCGCAATCGCCAGCAAGAGCAGGCCGACAGTGATCCGTGTAATGCGATGGTTCCAGATCATATTGGTAGACAGACATATCGCGTTAACAACTATCGGCGCCTTCGAATCGAGTGCCAAGGATAATAGGTACAACTAAGCCTTTAGTAATTTAGCCTAGTGAAAATTAGCAAGCAAGCAGCTATCGCAAAAGATGGATAACGAAAAATGGGTCCACGGATGTTTTGGTCGCTCTTCTTCGTCCAAAGCAAAGCTTGCCTGCGCTCTAGGAGCGCAGGCATGTTGATCTGCCGAACTGTAAATTAGCCGCAGAGCCGGGGCTTGAATGCGATTATTCATTGAACGAAATTCACGCATCCCGAAATTTTTGGAAACTCGAACGCAAGCAATATGTGCAATCCTTTATTGGGGATGGTGGTCCGGGACACCGTAATGAGGCGGGCAACTATCGTCTTTCAGTTGGCGAGGAAGCCTCATGCCCTGCAATATATATGAAATACGGCAGCCCCACGCGATCGGTTCCCAGGATGTTGATTTCTGCCGGAGAAGGATCCAACTACGCATTTTGGATAATTATCTATTGTAAATCAATATGTTAACTATATCTCACAGGTCGATACTGAGTTCAAATCTCTTATCAAGAGCAGCCGTTTGTGGCCTTCATCGGAAATTTCGTTCCAGCGGAATGACGTGAAAGGACGAGTCCGCTCAAGTTGATTGGACTGTTTAGCCGGCATACAAGTGGAAACAGGCGAAATCCGGGCCTGTTGTCCTGTTCGTGCCATCAAAGCAAGCTGAAGTATTCGGTTTTCGGCTTTCCGGTCTTCCGATCGTGACCCAATTCATGGCCGACCTTTTCACCTTCACGGAGCTAACCTCCCTGCGACAAAGCAGAAACGCGGACAAATGCGTCCATTCCGCTGTTTGCGGGACAATTGAAACCAACCGTTTTATCTTCATTGAAAAATTTCACAGTGCCCGCTGGGATCGCAATTTCCTCTTTTTGCCTGGATTCCCGTCCTCGTCCCGGTGGTCTTTTGATCTATCAATGGTTGCCAACTAAGATAGTTTGGTGGAAATTTCAGGCGACTGGGTTGCAGGCGCTTTTCACGCTTCGTGTCGAGCAGTATTCAAGCTCAATCTCAAGTAGCCTCGTTGCCTGGGCAAGTGCATCTTCTGTCTCCGTGAACAGTCGTGATTTATCGCCCATCCTGGCTTCGCTATAATGTCTGGCACGCAGCAAGACGAGTTCGGCCAAGTCGATGCATTCCGGTGTCGGCTGGACGAGCTTGAGGCAATACCGCAAATTGATAGCGACCTCGAGCATGAATTCGGCGACCGAGAAATCCAATATTGCGCCCGGCGGTGCTGACCTGGCCAGAAATACCCTCCAGTTTTGGGTCATCGTGCTACCCCTTTCCATCGGACCCATTGAACGAACATTCGCTTATTGCGCCCTGCAATCTTGCAGAGTCATCGTCGTGATCCGGACCATTGCGTGCGCATCGGCAAAGCCCCGAATGTTCGCAATTATATCGGCCGGGGGAAATCGCTTTCAATAACGCAAGCCTGTGATTGGGCTTCGGTCCGTCTCCTGCTCCGACGTTGGTCCGATGATCTGCCGGCGAAAAGCCTCACATGCGATTGCTGAAGTCCAAACCGGGGCTTCTCCCGTCGATAAAACTTGACCCCTCGCGGCGTTGCGGCGATCTGATATGAAGGTCAGGAATTTGCCAATCGACGATAGCGGCGGCTTTCGTGCCCGGGAATGATGTCTGCTCGTCGCCGGATCTATTCGAAGCCTCAGGAGGCTGTGGTGTTATTGCGTCGAAAGTTAATTGCTGCCTTGCCATGCTTGCTGTTGACCTTGGTCAACACGGCGCTTCCATACACCCTCAAAGTTCACGGCGTCTCTGCGACGCTTACGCAGCAGGTGGCAGAAGCGAAAGGGGGTAACGGCAATGGTGGTGGAAATGGCAACGGCGGAGGCAATAGCGGCAATGGAGGTGGAAGCGGCAGCGGAAATGGGAACGGCAATGGTAAGGGAAACGGCAATGGCCAGTCGTCCAGTACCAAGAGCGCAACGCAAAGCCAGGTCGATGCCGATCAGTCTACCGATGACGGTAGTGGCTCGATCACCGTGCACCACAAGGATGGGATGAGCGAAAAAATACAGAGCGGACGCTATATGATGGAGGATTCAAAGGGCCGCACGATCGTCAACCGCAATGCAACGATCGCAGACGAGCAGCGGCTCAAATCCTTCCTTCATTGACGGCGTCTTTCAAGTTCATCGCGGAACGCCATTGCGGCCTCTGTTCTGTTGCTCACTTCCAGCTTGGTGAATATCTGGGTCATGTGATGCTTGATGGTCTTTTCATGAAGATCGAGCTTCAGGCCGATATGTTTGTTGCTCAAACCCGCAGAAGCTAGCTCCAGCACCTCCCGTTCACGATCCGTCAACGCATTGAAGGGATTGATCTGAGTGCCCGATCCGCTTTCCGAAATCAGACGAGCCGATAGGGTCGGTGCGACATAGCTGTCACCGGCGGCAATGCTACGAATGATATCGGCCAATGCCCGCGACCCGACGCCTTTGAGAACGTAGCCCTTGGCACCGCTCTTGAGTGCCGTCATCAGGTCATCGCTTGCTTCGGAGACCGTCAGCATCACGATCTTCTGGTCGGGAATCTGTTCGAGTATGAGGGGGATGGCGTCCAATCCTCCGCCTGGCATCGAAATGTCGAGCAGCAAGATGTCTGGACGATGTTCCACGGCAATGCGCAATGCCTCTTGCTTGCTGCTGCCTTCGCCAACAATGTTGAACTCGTCCATTTCGGTTAGGCTTCGAATGACGCCCTCCCTGAAAAGCGGGTGGTCGTCTATCACTGCCAATCTGATTGCACCTGTCATGCCTGTTCCATTTCCTCGATGCTCAGGGACATTCGAACTGTGGTTCCCTGATTCGATGATGAAAGCTGAAAAGTACCGCCGAGGCTTTCGACCCGATCTCTGAGGCCCGCAAGGCCGAGCTTTTGCGGGCCGACATCCTTCGGATCGAACCCCGGCCCTTCATCGACAACTTCGATTACGATCTGCTCATGATCCAACGATTGCATAACCTTCTGTCCAATCCCCCCCGCATGACGATAGCCATTGTTCAAAGCTTCCTGGACGAAGCGATAGACGCATATCTTTGCGGAGGTGGGAAGATCTCTCGGCGTCGTGCCCACCAAGAGCGTAACTGTAACACCGGTGCGCCGTTCGTGCTCGCGGATTGCCCGTCCAATGAGATCGGTCAGGTTGTCCGTCTCGATATGTGGTAACATCAGCCCGCTACAGATATTTCTGATTTCTGCCATGGCGTCGCCAAGACTGGTCTTGATGGTGCGCAACGACGCGTCACGTTCGGCCGACGAGGCTTTGGGGCTCGTCAGGGTCCGGCTGTCCAGACGTAAAGAGGCATAAGCGATCAATTGAGCAGGACCGTCATGCAGGTCAGCGCCAATGCGGCGGAGATAGCTCTCGTTAAGTGCGGCTGCGCGCTGGGTTGCGCGTTGAACGCGTGCCCGCAACGCCTCATTCTGTAGAAGAAGTGTCGACAATTCCCCAATGCGGCCGTTGAGCGCCCTGCGCTGATTGTCGATGGTTCGGCTACCACGCAGAACGATGATCGACAGAAGGGAGAAGAAGGTCAGCGTAAACAAAGCGACCACAAGCCAGCTCAACAGGCGGGCCTGATTGACGCTCCATTCGAGGTCGTTGGCAACCTCGTAAAACTCCGAGACGGCGACGACTTTGCCCGACCAGGGCTGGAGCACCGGATTGTAGATTTCCAGGAGTGGTTTGCCGCTATTGCGCTCAGCAACGCTTTCCACATCATCGATCCGGTTGAATTTAGCGACCATTTGGCCAGAAAAAGCTGTTCGCAGGCTGTCTGAGAGCGGAAACCCTTTGCCGGAGAGGTCCTTGTTGTTGGAATAGAGGATCGTCCCGTCATTGCGCCATAGACGGAATGAAAATAGCCGCGTGCCAAGCGCGCCCTGGCCAAGTGTTTCGTCCAGCGCCCGTGTTACCGTGTCATCGAGGGCCTGAGTGGTTTGCATGTCCGGGAGAAGGGGGGCAATGACGCTATCGACATAAAGGGCCGTCGTTGCCGCGGAATTGCGTGTCACTGCATTTTCGATGAGGCTGGCAACGAAGGAGCCGACAACGAGCATCGCGCAGGTAGCGACGAAGCCGCCGGCGAGCAGGAACTGCCTGGCCAAGGACTGCGAGTTCCAGCGTTCGACGAGACTTGCCAGAGATAGCTTGTACTTATGAATTACTCGCGGAACTGGCATGGTCAGCACGGATCTCCCAATCCAATATAGCTACCCCAGCAGGACCAGGTGTCAACTGGTGCGACGTCGGTACCGCTCGCGTTGTCGCGCGAAGCATCGCCCCTTGGCCTGTGCGAAGTGGGAGACCATCGGGCGCGATCAATCAGACTATGGTCTAAATGCCCAAGGCATAGGTCCAATGGGTGTAGCAACATGGGATTTCGGCAATATTGTAATGCGCAATGATTTGCCGACACGACCGCTGTTGCCGCCATAGGCGGTGAAAATTTGTGAAGGAGAAGTGCGCATGAGAATCCGATTCATCATTGGTACCGCGAGCCTCGGCCTGGTACTCGCCGTCGCTCCCTTGGGAGGGACTGCCATCGGCTTTGCGCAGACGGCATTCGCCAAGGGTGGAAACGGTGGCGGCAATGGCAATGGCAATGGCGGAGGCCATGGCGAAGGAAACTCCGGCCATGAAAAGTCCGGCGGCGACGATGCAGGCAGCACATCCGCGAGTACGGCAACAACGCAAGGTGCCTCGTCGTCGTTGCGGGCTCATCATCCTGACAAACACTCCGAAGCGCACAGTGCAAGCACAAAGACACACGTCTCAAAGCCCGATGAAGGCAGGCTTAGCTCGCTCCGGAGAGACTACCATGCCTATTTGAACTCCAAGGACCCCAAGATGGCGGCCCTCTCAGCCTATGTGAAGTCATATGCAGAGTTCGAAATGCAATATGGAACGACAGCTGTGCCTACCGATCCGGCCCTCAGCGACGCCGCCCTGCGTTCGGCGCTGGCGCAACTATCGAACAAACCCGTGACGGATCAGACGCTCGCTGAAGCAAAGAGCATTCTGGGCGTTGGAACAGATAGCGGAAAAATCGCAGAAGTCCGCGATGCGCTCGAAAAGAAGTCTGAAACCAGCGCTCCGTCTCAGAGCGATACGGTAACTGCCGATTGAAGGCGCTGCCCTAGCGGCGTCCTGGAGTGAGCATATCGCTCCAGGGGCGCCTGTGGCGACAACGTTGCGCGATCATCGTTCGCAAGATTGCGCTCACCAGTTTGGCGTCAATGTACGCCAATCCCCAGCCGGTCTGCCCACCGGCTCTATCGCCGGGTCGGGCCTTCCGCCCCAGATGCTGCTCGATCCGGCGATAGGCGAGTTGGTGATATAGTCGAGCATCACAGCACGAAAGCTGTCCGCGGAGTTCATGCGGGGAAACCCAAGGCTTTAAAGAGGCCTGTTCGGCCGAAGGTGGCGTCGCCTTACCTGAACGCGGCTTGAGAAGTGCCCCGGTTCGGCTTTCATTCAGAGATCGACTACACTCCGGTCTGCCCCGATCGGTTAGGGCGACGCCACCCTGCACTCTCCTTGCCCAAAGCCAATCAATCCTAGGTAGATCATGATCAGGCAACATCGATGTTGCTCGGAGGCTACGCCTTCGGGGCGCTGGGGATCAAGCGCAAGGAGAATACGCGTTGGATTGAGATACCAGCGGCATCAATAGGCTCTTGTCGAGACTCAGCATGACCTACATACTGGTTTTCTAATAGGATGTTCTCATGGGCAAAGTCGAAACCCATCTATCAAAGCTAGCTGAACATGCGGAGGCGCTGCTTCGCGGGGAAGTGTTCGATCAATTCGGTGCCCTTTGCTTTCGCACCGACAACCAAGGTGTTCTTGAAATCTTGCTCGTGACAACCCGCGAGACGCGCCGTTGGACTATCCCAAAGGGTTGGCCGATCAAGGGACTGAAGCCGCATGAAGTGGCCGAACGTGAAGCGTGGGAAGAAGCAGGTGTGAAGGGCAGGGCGAGGAAGAAGGCCGCCGGCTACTATACATATCTGAAGACCTTGCCTGATGGCAGCAAGACGCCCGCCATGGTGGAAGTTCACCTGCTGTCTGTCGACAAGGTCTGCGAAAAATTCCCCGAACACAAAGAGCGTACTCTTGAATGGATGTCCCCGTTGGAGGCCGCGCGACGGGTCAATGAGCCAGAATTGAAGGGCCTGTTGATCACGCTAGAAGCTGGTGGCCTGGCATAGGCGATGCCGATATGGAGGCGTGCTTGTCGCATGAGTTGGAAGGCAGGCTAGGTCATTCGTTTCAACAACGCGACCAGGACGTCGGTGCGGTCGTTGGCTTCGAGCGAGAGGACCTGATGATCCACCAGGTCACCGATCGCCAGCAATACCTCGCGTTCCGACCAGCCGACGGAGATCGCCGCGCTTACCAGATCCTGAAAAGCTGCTTGCAGCGCATCCTGGCATCGTATGTGCCTGTCAGGATCGTCGTCAGTCACGAAGGGTCGTACGATATCGCGCATGCTGAAAAGGTGAACTGATTTGCCGGCTTTGGCAATCGAATATCACAAACAGCTAAAGGGCGCCTGGCCTACCACATCCTTGCAATCCGGCTCGATTCGCATCGGAGATCTTCGCCAAGCGCTGTGAAATAGCATCCAAGAATGACCCCGTCGGTATGACGCTTACGTCGTTGAAATATATCATATCTTTGGAGAAAGTGGCGATCATAGCGGCGTCGCCCATGACCCCGTTGATGTTCGGATTTCCAATTTCAAGCTGTTGCAGGGAATCTCAACGGGGTCATTGTTCAGAGCCGGTTCACATCTAGAGGTCCTGGCTCGAGAAATGGACGGAGCGGCTTCCACCGCTTTCGCGAACTCTATGAAGCAAGCCAGAGGTCGCGTGTCGGGATCTTTGCCGAGAACAGCCCCTTCGACATGAAGGACCACCTGAAGGCGCGAGGCTATCGCTGGTCCGACGGCAGCGACGGCCGTCCCAAATCCTGGCGGATCGAGATCGGCTGCACGTTTCTCCGGAACCCAAAGGTAATGCGCCACGAATTTGAGCAGCAATGCCTCGACCGCAGGCCAGGGGGAGTGAATTTCCGGCGGCCGTCATCCCCCAAGGCTTCGAGATAGGCAAGATCCGAGGTCAGGGTAAGGAATGATCTGCGGCCTCTTCTCTGCGGTGGCGGCTGAAGTGCCGGGGTGAGAGGCCCATCACCCGTTTAAAAGCCGCGCCGAAGGCGCTCTCGGATTCGTATCCGAGTGCAGAAGCAATGGCGGGGATACTCTCTGATGAGCGTGCCAGCCGCTCGCTGGCGAGCAGCATGCGCCAGCGCGTCAGGTAGTCCATGGGCGTAAGCCCGACTGTTTCCTTGAACCTGAGAGCGAACGTCGTTCTCGACATGCCCACATTCCGGGCCAGTTCCTGCAATGTCCATCGGCGCGCCGGATCGGCATGGATGTGGTTGATCGCTTTGCCCATCTGCTTGTCGGCCAGTGCGAAGAGCCATCCGACACGGCCTTCGACGGCTTCACCCAGGTACAGCCGTAATGCCTGGACCAGCATCAGGTGCGCAAGATGTTCCGCCACCAGACTGCTGCCGGGCTGCGTATCCCGCAACTCCTGGCGCATGCGCTCGAGAAGCCAGCGCAGTGATGCCTGATCCCCCTCGTTCCGAATATGGACAATCGGCGGAAGCAGGCCAAGCAGAATATCCGCGTGATGGCCGATCAACGTGAAGCGGCTGCCGGCAAGAAAGAACTCACCTCCGCCATTGCACCGGGCAATGCCGCCACGCTTTGCCGGCTGAAAGACAAGAGTGGCGTCGACCGGCGGCACGCTCAGATCGCTTGCAAGCCGAAATGGCCGGCCCTTTGTCAGAAGAAAACAGTCACCCGTCTCAAGACGCACGGGGTCGGATACGCCTTCCATCGCCAACCAGCATTGGCCGGAAATCACGGCGTTGCACTTGATGCCCTCGTAGCTCGGAAACTGGACCGACCAGTCACCACCTGCCTCAAAGCCGGCAGAGACGTAACTGAGTGGTTTCAGCAGGGCGAGAATATCGGAAAGCGGGTCCATTCGGGCTTTTGAACGATCGCGACGAAAACACGGACTTTAGAGCATGGATCGTTCATCGTCTATGGGGCATCTCCAGACACCTTGCGGGGAGAGACCCAAGCAGGAACGCGTTTTGGAAGCACCAGGAGATACAGATGATTGTCATTACCGCGCCCACGGGCAATATCGGCAGCCAGGTCCTCGCAAACATTCTCGATAGCGCAGAGCGTATTCGCGTGATTGCGCGAGATCCTTCCAAACTGTCTTCACAGGTGCTGAACCGGGTCGAGGTGGTTGAAGGTTCGCACAGCGACGCCGCCGTCGTTAAAAAGGCTTTCGCTGGCGCCGACCGTGTGTTCTGGCTCGTCCCGGCCGACCCGCGTGCGCCAAGTGCCGAGGCGGCCTATCTGGACTTCTCTCGGCCCGCGTGCGAGGCGCTCAAAACAAGTGGTGTGAAGCAGGTGGTCGGCATCTCCGCGCTTGGGCGCGGATGGCCTAAAGACGCTGGGCACGTGACGGCAACTCTAAAGATGGACGATCTGATAGCAAGCACCGGCGTGAGCTATCGAGCCCTGGCCTGCGCCAGCCTTATGGAGAACTTTCTGCGGCAGGCTGCGCTAATCAGGGATCACGGCGCCTTCTACTGGCCGACAACCGCCGATCGCAAGGAGCCGGCATGCGCCACCCGCGATGTTGCCGCCTTGGCGGCACGCCTGCTGCTTAGCCGGTCTTGGACCGGCGTCGAGAGCATTCCGATGCTCGGTCCGGAGGACATTTCTTTTGACGAAATGATGGCGATCATTTCGGATGTGATCGGAAAGCCTGTGCAGTATCACCTTATGGCGATGGACGATCTGAAAGCGATGATGATCAAGAGGGGCGCTTCGGAAGGCATGGCGAGGGCCATGGTAAACATGATGACGGCGAAGAACGAGGGCATGGATCATCTGGTGAAGCGCACGCCGTCTTCCTCCTCCGACACGCCGACCAGTTTTCGCCGATGGAGCGAAGAGGTCCTCAAGCCAGCGCTTGTGGCTTAGCAAAGGCGAGCGATGGCGACTGATGAAACAGTAGCAAACGCTCGCACAAGCTTGACGATCCACTCGCTTGCCGTGCGCCGTTCTCGCCTGCATTGGCGTATCATCAGATCAACGGTAGAGTGATCGACCGTCGTCAGCTCATGCGAGATGTGGCCCGCAATTTCGTCGTCGCCTGAATGCGAAATGGCACTATACCCGCGAGCATCTGAAAATTGATCTGGACGAGGCCGCCGAAACCCTTGTGCAGGTGGTCATGGTTGAAATGAGCGCCTTCGGCTTGATCCATCGAACCTGGCAACTCAATCGATGCACGGTGTACTTCTGGACCAAACTCGGTGGACTTTGGACGATTGGTCGGGTGCAAGTTCTTTCCGAAGAGGCCAAACACCTGGGTTGGCGGTTTGGGGTCACGCGGCGCTAGGGAAAGGCGCATCTCTTTCCGTATGGCGTCAACCCGATGTGATTGTTCAGTACCGGTCGGATCAAAACGCTCGCGCGTGCAGCTCTTGTTGAGGACATCACCCTCGCAAGGCGAAACGGACCGGTGCGCAAGAGGGGGGCCGACCTCGCGAACGAGGCGCTCCTAGTGGACCCTTTCAAGAGCCTCACAGTCATTATCCCAGCGCATCCCTCGGGACACGGGTGGCCGAACCCCGCTGATGAAGTTGGCGATTGCCGGCTGCAAGCCGCGGAGGTAGTGAAGACGAAGTGAACCAACCCTTCAAGAAAGCCATTTGGGCAGGACGCGCAAAGGTTTCCCTTGTCCTATACCCGCCGGACGCGATCGAATTGCTCAATATCGAGTTCTGCGATCCTTGCGGTCAGAATGAGTGGTTGGCTTGTCTTCAATCCGAATTTCCGGCCGGGGTCTGACGCATTCCGGGCCAGGCCGTGAGTGCGATGTCGATCAGGCGCTTCAGCAGAGCATTGCAGGCGCCGTCGCAGGCTTGGGCGGACATGCCTTGGATGATAGCGCCGTAGAAGCGCGCGAGCGTGTCGGTATCGGTTTCCGCCGGCAATTCGCCTTCGGTGATTGCGCGATCGAAGCGGCTCTTGAGAACCTGCATCGACGCCTCGCGCAGCGCCGCCGTCGTCCGGGCGACCGATGCATTTTCTTCCGCATGCTGGAGGACCGCCGTCGAGACCATGCATCCCCGCGGCTTGTCCGGCTGGGTATCGCCATCGGCAATATCGTAGAGGTAGAGGCTCAGGGCTTCGTAAACCGGAAGATTGGAATGCAGTATTTCCGACCGGCGACTGTTTTCACGGGCTATACTGAAGTCGAGCGCCTGACGGTACAATTCTTCCTTGGAGCCGAAAGTCGAATATAGCGTCGGCGGATTGATCCCCATGGCCTTCGTTAGGTCGGCGGTCGAGGTTCCTTCATAGCCGCGTTCCCAGAACAGGCGTGCCGCGATGTCGAGCCCGACGTCGCGATCGAGCACGCGTGGTCTGCCTCGTTTGCGGACTGGCTCATCCATTAAAATAGTGATCCCTATTAAATTGTTGACAGACTTTCTTTCCTCCTTATTATAGCGGTCACTATTTAATTTAGCAACGGAGTGAACCATGTCCAAAAGACTCGCAGACAAGATAGCCCTAATCACCGGAAGCTCGCGCGGTATCGGCCGAGCCGTAGCCCTTGCTTTCGCGAAAGAAGGTGCCGCGCTGATCGGCGTGCATTACACCGCCAATTCGGATGCGGCCAATGCCACTGTCCGCGACATCGAAAGGCTCGGCGTCAAGGCTGTGGCCGTGAAGGCCGATCTCAGACACGGCAAGGACGCCGCTGACAGCCTCTGGGCGCAATTCAGCGAAGCCGTGCGCACCGAGACGGGTTCGCCCGCTCTCGACATTCTGGTGAACAATGCCGGCATTGCACCCGCGATACCCTTGAAGCAGACGAGCGAAGCCGCGTTCGATGAGGTGATGACGATCAACTACAAGGCGCCGTTCTTCCTGATCCAGGCAGTCGCCGACCACATTCGCGACAATGGCCGCATCATCAATGTCTCGACAGGGTTCACGCGGATCGCGGCCCCGACGCATCCGGCCTATGCAGCCTCGAAGGGGGCGCTGGAGACACTGACACTGGCGCTGGCACCAGAATTTGCGGCTCGGGGGATTACGGTCAATGCCGTGCTGCCGGGTGTGACGGAGACGGATATGAACGCAGAGTGGCTGGCATCGCCGGACGCGCGCGCCGGCGCCGAAGCACTCTCGGTCTTCTCTCGTGTCGGCCGGGCGGAGGACGTCGCAGACGTCATCGCTTTCCTTGCGTCGAACGATGCGCGCTGGACGACCGGCCAGATGATCGATGCAACAGGTGGTGCCCGGATCTGATCTATCCGAGGCTCCGCTATGTTTCCGGCCGATCAAACCAAGCGGCTAGGGCGTATTCTTGACGAAATTGACCGCGCTCGCTGAGCGCGGTCTTGGCTTCGCCCACTCCATCAGAGCCTGCTCGCATGCCTAACGTCAATTACTCATCGCTATTCTAAGACGACCAGGCGCTGCTTCGCATCGAACGACGGTCTTTGTAGTTGTCGGTCGCAAAGGCTAATCAGATTCCAACCGACTGTCTGCGTCTATTCTTGCCTATTCCTAACGACGGAGGGAGAGAGCCGTGTTGTGGCGTGGAAGCGTCAGAGCGCGAAACCTGCGCTCAGACCGGATCTACCAAGATAGCAGGCGAAATATTTCGTCGGATTGTCAAACGTTGCATCCTTTGCCGCAACGCGGTCGCCGCCGCGGCTGTTGAGAACAACATCAGGTCCCGCACCTGACTGTTGTTCTCAACGGTTGAGGCAAGTTGCGCACGTCTGTCGCGCGTTCCTAGCTCGTACATTCTACTTGACGTTTTATAGAGTTACTTCAAACTCGACTAAAGGGAAGACATATTATGAGCTACGCAAGTCGCAATTGGAAAGCTACCCAGACCACCGATCTCGTCGGGTGATCTACCCCACTTCCGCCGCGTTGCGTCATGCCGTCAACGGCATGCCGGAGGCGGAGCCTCATACCCCACGCGCTCAAGGAGCCCCATGACCGGCACGATCAGCCCCTTCGATCCCAAGCGCATCACTGCGCTACGCGTCTACCCGCCGCTGGGCCTCGCACGCGTCGGCAATTGCACCGCGCAGGATGTATTCGCCGACGACTATCTCATCTCAACGGAAGTGATCGGCGGAATGCCGACACGGCTGGATGGCGCACGCGCCGAAACGGTCGACGACTTTCGCGGGCCTGATTCCTCGATCCGGAGACACGCTGCGCGGTTCCGGGTTTATGCGACGCTCGACGACGGCACGGTTACCGAAGTCACGCTGGCTGCTGGCGTCCAGATCGAATGGCGGGTCACGCTCGCCAATTTGAAGGCCGGCTGGTATCAGTTCCTGCAGGCGATGGACCTGCCTGCCGGCATTGCCAAGGACGCGCCGCGCCGCAATCCTAACGTGACCGGTGCGAGCGGCGACCGCTCGGGCCTTGACATTCGCCCGCGGTCGAAAGCCATTTCGGGCGCATCGCTTAAGGGACCGCAATTCCAGTTCGCCGATGGCGCCTTCAGGAACCAGCCTGTCTATTTAGGTGAGTTGCGCACCGATGCCGAAGGGCGCCTCCTCGTCCTTGGTGGCCGCGGGGTCTCGGCTTGCTATCCACCCAACACCGCGCTCACCACCTTCGCGAACAACGACGACTGGCACGACGACATTGCAGACGGCCCAGTGCGTGCCGCAGTCCGCTTTGCCGACGGTACGACGATCGATGCGGAGCCGGGTTATGTTGCCGTAACGCCGCCCAACTTCGCGCCCGGCGTGTTCGGTGTTGTTACGATGGACGACGCGGTGCGCGAGACGTACATCGCGCAAGGCTGGCTGACGCGGCCCGCCGCAACCTCGTTCAGCAATGACATCTGGCCGATTTTCAAACGCCTCAGTGACCTTCAATGGGTCAATCAGGGCCTCTACATGATCCACGGCCATAGCGGGCCGCTCGATGTTGACGCGACCGAAGTACTTAAGAAGCTGCGCGATGCCTCGCCGCAGGGCTCGGATTGGCGCTCCGCCATCTTCGCGCTGTTTCGACGCGAGCAGGACCTGCTGGCGCCAGACCCGGGATTCTTACCGCAGATTTATGGGGACGCAGAAGGCGAGGTTGTCGATCCGGCGTGCCTCGCGGTCACGCGCACGCAGTTCGAGCATCTCGAGCGCTGGGCTGCCGGCGATTTTGCGGACGACTGGACAGGTCCAACCCCACCTGCCGACTTCGCGTCGCTGAGCGCCGCCGAGCAGCTTGAGCAGCTCGAGCGTGCCGCTCTTCACGATTGCCTTGGAGGGCCGTTCCATCCCGGCATCGAACTCACATGGACGATGCGGATCCCGTATGTCTGGAAGATGCCTTATCGGCTCAATGTCAACCCGTCGGACGCGCCGGCGCGACAGGACTGGGGCGACATGCTCTCGCCGGCCGCCTGTTTGGCAATTGGCGGACCATATGATGGCGTCTCGGCCGGCGCGCTGACGCGCTTCATGGGCGTGCCATGGCAATCTGACGGCGCGTCCTGTAACTCGTCGGCCGACTATAATCCGGGCTATTTTCTGTCAATGCCGACCTTCTGGGGTGCTCGAGTGCCTGACCAGGTGCTGTCGCACGAGAGCGCCGTGCGCGTCATAGCCAATGTCGCGCGCGGCCATCAAACCCAGGCGGCGAAATATTTTGCCAGCCGCTCGGATTGGCTCCGCGACGTTCGCGGTTCGGGTTATTACCAGCGCATCGCGCTTATGGTACGTGAGTGGCACGATCTCGGCATGGTGCTCCCGTTCGGCGAAACGATCGATGGCCTTCCCGATCCCGTTCGGGTTGAGCAGGGTCGTTCGGAGCATTTCGTGCGTGGTGACGTGAAGCCAGCGCTCATGGCGAAGCTCGAAGGCGATCCGCCGCAGATCAAAGAGCTGCTCAGCGCGACTCTGAGTGGCGCTCGCGCGGTGGCGCCGCCTCCCGGACGGCCGCGCCGCCGCTACCGTCAGGGCGAAATCTGAGATGATGAAAGCCGAACGAGGGCTCATCGCAGTGATCGGTGCCGGACCTGCGGGGGCGATGGCCGCCTACCTCCTCGCGGCCAAAGGCAAAGCTGTCCTTATGCTCGACGACGACCGGCCTTCGCCAGACCGCGTGGAGATGCTGCCGCCTCGTGCTTCCATGGCCTTCCGCGCCTGCGGCCTCGGATCTGTGCTCGACGATCCGATCATCGCGGTGCCGTGCCTGGGTATCATTCGCCAAGGTGCGGTTGAAGACCGGCACGACTTCATTTCGCAGCCGGGCGGGCACGGCTTTGCGGTCCACCGACCCAGCTTCGACGCTGCAATCAGAACGGCTGCCATCGCATCGGGCGCATGTCATCTGCGCGGCCGCCTTGTGGCAATCGAGGATGATTGCGACGACCTCTTCACGCTGCGGATCGCGGCGACAGATAGGTCCACGCGTGTCGGTGCGCAGACGATAATCGATGCCAGCGGCCGAGCTGCATCCGCCGCCCGCCGACTTGGCGCCAAGGTCACAACTTTGGAGCGCCTACTCGCCGAGCGATTCATCCATGATGAAGCCCCTGATCCTTGGCTGCACTTCATGGGGGACACCGAGGGCTGGCGCTACACGATGACAGGGCCACAGGGCCGCCGCGACGCTTGGCGCATCGCCGCGCCGCGGCGCGGCCAAGTCAGAGTGGACATGGTCGATGCGTCCGCCCGGCGGCTCACGCCGACGGCAGGCCACCGATGGATTGCAATTGGCGATGCAGCTTGCGCGTTCGACCCTATCTGCTGCCAAGGCTTGGCACACGCGACGAGTAGCGCGCTCGCCGCCGCCGGCATGATCGTCCAGGGTGGCACGGTCTTGGAAAGTGCGGCCTATGCTTACGACGTCGCTTGCCGCGAAACGGCCGCGAGGACGGAGATCGAGCGCCGCGTTGTCTATGCTTATATGCGTCGCGACAGAGAAGCGACCGTATGAAGGCCGCGCTCTTTCCGTTCGAGACATAGGATTAGGTGACGAATGAGTGTCATGGGTCCAGGACGATTGTGCCGTCGGCACAAGCGCTGCTCCGGTTGGTGGACTTCTCGGCACCCGATGCCAGCATCAGTCAGGTATCGTACCAAGGCATGACGAGGTCGGCGGTACTTCCGAACGTTCGGCTGGACGTGCGTATTGCGCCTAAAAGTGTCAGGCAGATGACGGCCAAAGGCGACGGCATCGCCAATTGGATGTGCAAAAGATTCATGGCACAACTTTATTCCTCGCGGGTGTAGAGGTGCCGCCCGTGCTCTTCGCTATGCCAATGCATCCGACTCAGATCTCTGACCACTGCTCGACCGTGCCCGGGAGCGAGCATTGATTTTTCGAATTCGCGCAGGCTGACATTGAAGCGGAAATAGAGCCAAATCGCGCGACAATCTCGATCGGCGTAAGGCGCAACCAGGGGCGCCTTAGGAAACGGCCATCGTCGCGATGTAGAAATATGTGACGGCGGGCGTTGAAAGCGAGGTTTCCGTCATGAAGGCCGTTTAACGAGACCCCACACCGATATCTTATCCCTCGAGGCCTGATCGGCCTCGGCGGATCCAGAGGGACAACCGAGATCCTAGCTGGCTTTGACGCCGCATCAAAGACGGGTCTCGCCGTTTGGGCCCAGGCCGCCGCAGCCGCGTCGGTGGGACCGCCAGCCTCATGCGGCCGGCAGCGCGCTGATCGGGATGTCGTCGCTCTCGTCGCCGCGCTCGAAGGCCATTTGGTCGGCGAGTTGGCGGAGTTGGTTGAAGTCGGCCGGGCCGTCGAAGGAGGTGCCGCCGAGGCGGATGGCGACGGATAGCGGCGCGCCGTCGGCGCTGAAGGTGGCGGCGGAGACGCCCGTGCGGATGCGGGTGCCGATGTCGCGGGCGTCCTCGACCTTGGCGCCAGGTAGGAAGATGTTGAGTTCGTTGGTGGCAAGCCGCGCCACGAGATCGCCACGACGAACCGAGGACTGGATGATCGAGGCAAGCGATTGCATCACGGTGTCGGCCCATTGCGGCCCGTAGCGGCGGCCGATATCGTCGAGCGTATCGACGATGACTGCGATGACGATGCCGCCGGCATCGGTGGCGGCATGCTTGCGCCGATCGATAAAGTGCTCGACAGCCGCGGCAAAGGCGGTGCCGTTCAGGGTCTTCGTCACGCTGTCGTAGCGCGCCGCCTGGGTGACGTTTTCCTGCATCTTGCGGACGACGCCGTTGTTGAGCTGCAACGCAAAAAGCAGCGGAAAGGACACAAATGCGGAAATAAGTGCTGCACCGACAAATCCGACCAAAAATGGTCGATCCGGCATCAATAGGTTTAATATAAGTAAAAGACCAACGGAACCGACTACGGCGAACAGCGCGCCGAACGTGGCCCTCCGCAGGGCTTTGAAAATGGTGGCGGAGGGATGTCTCTGTTGTAGAATCATATCGGAGTTATACCCGTTCTTAGTGCTGTGTCAGCTAAACAGGCGCCCAAAAAAATCGGCTTAAGAAATCCCGTAAAATTTGTTGCTTTGCACAGTTGTTTTCACAAATTAACTATCTTCGAATGAATATCCGGAACCGTTGTTTGAGCTTGGTGCCCGGTTTGCGACAGAACCACAGCGCTTCATCTCGATCCATGGTCCTGGTTCATCTGCAGCGTGTGAATCGGCATGGGGGCCACGATGCCGACAGGCAAAGCAAGCAATTGTTTACTCGGCAGTGTCTGGGGTCATTAGTTGATGCTTACTTACATGCTGGATTGTCTAGAGGCATTGGTTTAGCAGAGGACTGCCGACTCAAAGGATTAGTCACTCGCAGGCGGTGCCGAAGGTTCTAATCCCACCAACTGCGCTGGATGCCGAGTGACGCCTCCCAGTCGCGCTTTCATCGATGGGTGCGGACAGGACCAGCGGACTCGGGATGATCACGGCCTTGTCGCTTCTGGAGCAGGGCTTTCGCAACTTGACGTCTCCGGTCACCTTTGTGCGCGCTGGCGGATTCTTCGAAAACTTCCTTTATGGCTTGCACGTCGCCCAGGGCGGAACGCTACCGGTGTACTACAATCCGACAGACCGAAAATCGACCATGGTCGCGACGACCGACATCGGCGCGGAGGTCGCAACGCTTTTGACCGTGCCAGCCTGGTCAGGACAGCGCGTCATCGAGCTTGGTTCGATGGTCAGCGCGGACGAAGTCGCAGAGCAATTGGGTGAAGTCCTGAAGCTCGACGTGAAAGCCCTTGCAATTCCGCGTGCTGGGTGGGCGGAAGCGTTCGAGCAATTTGGTATCCCGAAGGGCCGCACCGGACCCGCCGAAGAAATGTTTGAGGCCGTGAATGCAGGATGGATGGACCTCGGAGCCGGGGGGACAGAGCACGTAGAGGGTACGACGTCCGCGCGCCAAGTCTTCGAGGCTGCACAGAACGCCACCAAGGCGTAAGTCCGGGACGGATCAGGCATGAGCGGGAGACAGCCCGGCGCAGGTCTTCCGTCAGGAACCCGCCGCCATTGCCGCACAGAATGGAGACGCGGCGGCATCCATTCGTTTCGTCGTCGCGCAGATCCGCGATCTTCTGCTGACCGCGCCAGTCTTCGTGCTTCAGCATGACGATGCTCGGATGGGCAGTGGAGATAGGGCGGTTGCCGCCCATTTTGGATGCGGACCTGGTGCTGCTTACCACCGACCCGACGGCTCCCGTCGACTCTGCGCGAATGACAGCCGCGCAGTCGCCGGTGATTATTGCGTCAGCCGTAATTATGAACTGCGAAACGCGGCCGTTCTCATCGGCAACCGGTTGAGGCACCTTCGAGATGCGGATTGGGAGTGAACCCGTCCAACAATTTCGCAGGAGCGCATCATGAAACTTTATCACCATCCCTTGTCGGGACATTCGCACCGGGCTTGCCTCTTCGTCTCGCTGCTTGGATTGCCGCACGAACTCGTCGAGGTCGATCTGAAGGCCGGCGCGCACAAGAAGCCGGAATTCCTGAAGCTGAACCCGTTCGGCCAGGTGCCGGTGCTCGTAGACGGCGATGTTGTCATCTCGGACAGCAATGCCATTCTGGTCTATCTCGCCAAAAAGGCATCCCGCACCGATTGGCTTCCAGAGGACGCGCAGGGCTCTGCCGCCGTCCAGCGTTGGCTGTCGGTTTCCGCCGGCGAAGTCGCTTACGGTCCGGCAGCCGCACGGCTGATCACCGTCTTTGGCGCCAAGTTCAATCCTGAAGAAGTGATCGGTCGTGCCCACACGCTGCTCGGCAGGCTCGAAGGCCATCTGGCCGATCGCCAATGGCTGGTTGGTGCCGGTCCGACGATCGCGGATGTGGCGATCTACAGCTATGTGGCCAGGGCGCCTGAAGGCAATGTCGATCTTTCAGCCTATCCGGCGGTCGACGCTTATCTGCGCCGTGTCGAAGCCCTGCCGGGCTTCGTCCCCTTCGTTCAAACGCCGGTTGGCCTTGCGGCTGCTTGAAGGCGAGATCCGGGCGTGCAACGGCGCGCGCCCGGTGCTTCTTTTTTGGGAGACGGAACATGGGCGATATGTTGAAGACACTGCCGGTCTGGCACGAAGGTGAGACCTTCATTCAGGAGAAGGTTGGCGTCGCTGAGCGTATGGCCGCCGTCGGTCAGCGCGTTATCCGTGATTTCATGCCGGAACAACACCGCGACTTCTATGCTCAGCTGCCCTTTATCGTATTGGGCAGCGTCGATGGAAGCGGCGATGCGTGGGCAACTTTCCTCGAAGGGCGCCCCGGCTTTATGTCATCTCCTTCATCAACCATTCTGGAGATCGCGGCCCGAAGCGATGCCAGCGATCCTGCAAGCGAAGGCGTTTCGGACGGACAGCCGATCGGCTTGCTCGGCATGGAAATGCACACACGGCGTCGCAACCGCATGAACGGGATCGTCTACCGCTCACCGGAGGGCGTCTGTGTCGATGTCGACCAGAGTTTTGGAAACTGCCCACGCTATATCCAGCTGCGTGAATTCGAATTCGTGCGTGAGCCAGGCCAGCCATACGCAGGCTCGGTCGAGCACCTGCCGGCACTGGATGCTGAAGCGCGGTCGATGGTTACAGCGGCAGATGCGTTTTTCGTGGCGTCCTATGTCGATCGCGAAGATCGCCGTCAGGTCGATGTGTCCCACCGGGGTGGCAAGGCTGGCTTCGTTCGCATTGCCGCGGATGGGACACTGACAATTCCGGATTTCGATGGCAATCTCTTTTTTTCTACGCTCGGCAACATCCTGCTAAATGGCAAGGCCGGGCTTCTCTTCGTCGATTATGCAAATGGCGACATGCTGCAGATGTCGGGCGACGCCGAAGTCATCCTCGACTCGCCGGAGATCGCCGCCTTCCAGGGCGCTGAACGACTATGGACCTTCAAGGCTCGCCGGGTCGTTCGCCGGCGCAACGCACTCGCGCTGCGCTGGACCTTCAGGGAAAATGGATGGTCGGCCAATTCGCTGATGACCGGCGACTGGGCGCAGGCCGCCGACCGGCTGCGTGCGGCGGAGCTTGCCACCCAGTGGCGTGTCCTGACCGTAACGAAGATCGTCGACGAAAGCGCCTCGATCCGCTCGTTTCATCTGCAGCCGGGCGACGGGGCGGGGCTATTGCCGCACGTGGCTGGCCAGCATCTGCCGATCCGTCTTGGAATTCCAGGCGCCGACAAGCCGGTTATCCGAACCTATACTCTGTCTGCGGCGCCGTCCGACGGCATCTACCGCATCAGCGTCAAACGCGAGGGACTGGTGTCCAAGTATCTGCACGACGCCATCCGCGTCGGCGATACGATCGAAGCGCGGGCGCCGGCCGGCGATTTCACCATCGATGCCCGCGCGACCCGCCCGGCCGTACTGCTCGCCGGTGGCGTCGGGATCACACCCATGCTCGCCATGCTGCGCCACGTCGTTTACGAGGGGTTGCGCAAGCAGCGCATCAGGCCTGTCATTCTATTTCATGCGGCCCGGTCTAGGCGGGAGCGCCCGTTCGACCGGGAACTCGCCGAGCTTGTCGATGCGGCGCAGGGTGCCGTCAAGCTGATCCGGGTCTTGAGCGACGCAAACGGTGCTGAAGAATTCGCTGACTACGATGCGATCGGGCACATCGACATGGTGCTCCTGTCCCGCCACTTGCCGTTCAACGATTATGATTTCTACGTCTGCGGGCCACCACAGTTCACCCAGGCGCTCTATGACGGGCTGCGAGGCTACAATATCGCCGATGGCCGGATTCACGCAGAGGCGTTCGGCCCGTCCTCCTTGAAACGAACCCTCGACGCCGGAGTGACCGTTCCCGCGCGCCGGCCACCATCTACCAGGCCAGTGCCCGTCGCCTTCATGGGATCGATGAAGGAAGCGCGCTGGACGCCTGAAGCCGGCACGCTGCTGGAGCTGGCGGAATCCCGCGGCCTGAACCCGGAATTCAGCTGCCGGGAGGGCACATGCGGAACATGCCGCACAAGGCTCACCAAGGGCGCGGTGACTTACGTCAAGGAACCGACGGCAGCGATTGGCGAAGGCGAAGTGCTGTTGTGCTGCGCCGTTCCGGCACAGCAGGAGACTGATGAGGAAAACCGCATCCAGCTCGAACTCTGACACGCCGCATTGATGCGCTTGACGCAAGAGTATCTTCCGCCTTTTCGACGTTCACCACAAGGCAATACCAGAGCATCCTCATTATGACGAAGGGACAGCCTTTCGCAACCAAATCAAGGAGATAGAAATGTCACATATTCCCACACCCGCCACGATCAATGATGCACCGGAAGCGTCCCGTCCTATACTTGAAACCATCCAGAAGCAGATCGGCTCCGTGCCGAATATCTTCCGTCTGGTCTCAAACAGCCCGGCCGCTTTGAACGGACTGACGGGCCTTCAGAGCGCATTGGCGAAGGGCAAGCTTGCCCCAGCCACCCGCGAGCGGATTGCACTCACCATGGCCGAGGCCAATGGCTGCGATTACTGCCTGTCCGCACACACCTACACCGCCACAAAATTCGCCCGGCTGGACGAGAGCGAGATCGAAGCGAACCGCCGCGGCACCTCGACTGATCCGAAGGCCGCCGCCGCGGTCGAATTCGCTCGCGCCCTTGTCGACGCCCGCGGCTCCGTGGCAGCAGGCGAAATCGAAAAGGTTCGCGCCGCCGGCTACAGCGATGCTGATATCCTCGAGATCATTGCGCATGTCGCGCTCAACACCTTCACCAATTATGTCAACGAAGCCTTGGGAACTGAAATCGACTTCCCCCGTATCGACCGCCTCGCTGCATGAATAACGGACGGTGGTCGCCGACGGCGGCCACCCCCAATCCACTTCCAAACCTTTAAGGAACCGACCCATGTCTCGTCCACCACTTCCTCCATTCAATGAACAGACTGCCATCGAGAAGGTTCGCCTTGCCGAAGACGGCTGGAACAGCCGCGATCCCGCCAAGGTGGCGCAGGCCTACACCGTCGATACGCGCTGGCGCAATCGCGCCGAGTTCGTTACCAGCCGCGCCGAGGCTGAAGCCTTCCTGACGCGCAAGTGGAACCGGGAGCTCGACTATCGTCTGATCAAGGAGATTTGGGCCTTCCAAGGCAACCGTATCGCTGTTCGCTATGCTTACGAGTACCGTGACGACAGTGGCCAGTGGTTTCGGGCCTACGGCAACGAGAACTGGGAATTCGCAGAGGACGGGCTGATGCGCGCGCGCCATGCAAGCATCAATGAGCATCCAATTGCGGAAGCCGAGCGCAAGTTCCGCTGGCCGCTCGGCCGCCGGCCGGACGATCACCCGGGCCTCAGCGACTTCGGCTTCTAACGCCGGGTCCAGATCAAGGAGGCCGCCACCATGGCAGGGTTCAAGCTTGATGTGCGGGCACGGCTGTCGATCGAGCTCGCGCTTACCGCCGGACGCGGCGATCCCATTTTTGTCCAACAGCAGGAAAAAGACGCCAAGGCGCTCGGCATGACTGGGGCTGAAATCGATATGGCCCGCAAGGGCTCGAGCTTCGATTTTCAGCTCTCCAGAGCGATAGCCGTGGCGCTCGAACCAACCGCCAAGCACCGCGAGCGGGCCTCGAAAGCCGGTATCGACGCCCAAACCTATGCCGACATCGAAAAACTGGTGGTGTCGTATAGGGACCAATCTCTGTTGCGATCCGCATAGCCACCGCCAAGCTTTCGTGACATTTCCAGTCATGTCATTGGTATCAATCTCGAAATGGTCTTGCTCGATCTGTTTCGGGATTGATACATTTCCGGCCGACGGTCGCGTGAGAGCAACGAGCAATCTTTGAGGGGCGAATGGATCGATGGCAGGCAATGCGGATTTTCGCCAAAGTTGCGGAGACCGGAAGTTTTGCGGATACCGCGCGCCACATGCACATGAGTGCACCGGCGGTCACCCGCGCGGTCGCAGCGCTTGAAGATCTCATTGGCGCCCGCCTGTTCGTTCGCACCACACGCTCCGTCAAGATGACGGAGGCAGGCACACGGTATTTCGAGGATTGCCGCCGAATATTGGCGGATATCGCCGAAGCGGAGGCTGCTGCGGGTGGCTCCTATGCCACTCCAACCGGTACGCTGGCCATCACCGCCTCGGCATTGTTCGGGCAGATGTATGTGCTGCCCATCGTAACCGAGTTCCTGAATGCCTATCCGGCCATCCACGCCAGGACCCTGTTCATCGATCGCCCCGTCAACATGGTCGAAGAAGGGGTGGACGTCGCGGTTCGCATCGGCCACCTACGGGATTCTGGTTTCTCCGCGATCAAGGTCGGCGCGGTACGGCATGTGATTTGTGGTTCCCCGAGTTATTTCGAGAGCCACGGCGTTCCAACCACGCCGGCCGACCTCAAGAATCATCGCGTTGCCGCCTCCACAAGCGCCTGGGCCTCGCCTGAATGGCGTTTCGCAAACGATCAGCGGGTGACCATCGACCCGCTTCTACAATGCAACACCAACGACGCCGTCATCACGGCCGCCCGTTCAGGCTGGGGACTAACCCGAGTCCTGCACTACCAGATCGGCCCGGCTCTCATGGCGGGGGAATTGCAGATCGTGCTCAGCGACTATGAAGAGCCGCCAATGCCCATCCACATTCTCCACCCGGAAGGACGGCATGCGCCCGCCAAGGTTCGGGCTTTCGTCGATATGGCAGCCAAACGCCTACGGGAAAACCGGTTATTGAACTGAGCTGGGAATGATCGATCACAGCTCGATCAAGATTTTCCCGATGGTTTTGCCGTTTTCCTGCGCTTCATGCGCGTCCACAATCTGGTCCAGCGGCAGTTTCATGGCAATCGTCGGTCTGTAAGCGCCGGACGCTGCGCAGGCGGCGATTTCATCAGCCGCCTTTTGCAAGCTCACCTCGGGCATGGTGTAGAAATAAACGAAGCGAAAGGCCAAGCCGCCGCGCAACGCCGGAATAAACGGGATCGACAGCCTCGCCCCCGCATCTTCGGTCGCGTAGGCCGCGGCAATGCCATCTCGAGCGAGGCACGCGACCGCAACGTCGATATTGGCCACGAGATCGACATCGACGATGTGCTCGACGCCCTGGCCGTTGGTTGCGGCTTTGACTTTTTCGGCGATGTTTTCCTCATGCCGGTTGATGACCAGGTCGGCACCTGCGGCGCCGGCGACCTCGGCCTGCTCGTCGCGCCCGACCGTCGCGGCCACCCAGGCGCCTGCCCATTTGGCAAGAAGAATGGCTGCGTTACCGACGGCGCCCGCACCTCCCTGGACCAACACGCGCTTGCCTCGAAGATCACCATCCGCGAACAGGCAGCGATGCGCGGTCATGGCAGCGACGCCAAGACACGCACCGGTGTCGAATGAGACAGAATCCGCAAGCCTTACCACATGAGCGGCGGGCACAACCACGTATTCGGCGGCAGATCCGAATGCCTTGCCGGTCTGCGCTTTGTACACCCACACCCGTTCACCGATGAGGGTGTTCAGCACCCCTGACCCGACCTTGTCGATTGTTCCCGCGGCATCCTGATGGGGGACGATACGGGCAAAGGGCATTGGCGCTCCGGTAAAGCCGGTGCGGTTTTTTACATCCGACGGATTGAGACCGGATACTGCTACCTTGACCCGCACTTCGCCACACTGTGGTTCGGGATCGGGCAGAAAGCCGATTTGCAGGACGTCCCGCGCTGAACCCTGCCGGTCGTAAAATGCAGCTCTCATGGGCAGATTCCTCTCGTTCGATATGCCGTCCACCTACCGAGGCTGATCATCGTGTTGCAAGTAGGCAATATTTTTGCCTATAGGTATAAAAAGTACACTCTTGGATCTTCGCTATGGATGTCATCGATCGATGTGCGGTGGAAATCACGGTCGATGTGCTTGGTGGAAAGTGGAAGCCGATGATTATCTTCCGGCTCTTGGATGGCCCCCGCCGGTTTGGCGAACTGCGGCGCCTAGTGGGAGATCCCAGCCAACGCTCTCTGACAATCCAGCTTCGACAACTTGAAGCGCATGGGATTGTCGAGCGCACGGTCTTCGCGGAGGTCCCGCCTAGAGTGGAGTATGCCCTGTCCGAATTCGGCAAAACGCTAACACCCGTCATGTTGGCCATGCGGGACTGGGGGCGGGCGTTCAGGGGAAAAATTGGCTCGGATGCTGCAACTGGCCAGTAGGTCCAAGTTTTCGTGAACTGCAGTGATTGTTACATCCACCGCAATTATCACTTCCGCATTGAACGGATTATCGTTTTCGCGACGCTGGATATGTTGGTCTCCAAGCCAGTCGGTGCTGGCGCACAAACCCGAAGGAGACCCGCCATGAAACGTCTGATCTTGACCCTGCTGCTCGCAACCGCAAGCTTCGCTCCTCTGTCCATGGCCGCAGCGGCAACAGCTGAAACGCCAACAACCATCCAGCAAGCTGCCGTTACCGTCCACTACCGCACCGTTGCGGTCGACGGTGTGAACATCTTTTATCGTGAGGCGGGTCCGAAGGACGGTCCGGTGCTTTTACTGCTGCATGGCTTTCCGACGTCTTCACACATGTTCCGCAATTTGATCCCGCTGCTTGCGGACCGCTACCGTGTCATCGCGCCGGACTATCCGGGCTTCGGCGAGAGCGACGCTCCTGACCACACAAAATTCGCCTACACATTCGGTCACTATGCCGATCTCGTCGATGGATTGCTCGACAAGCTCGGTGCGAAAAAATACGCCTTGTATGTCATGGACTACGGCGCCCCGGTCGGCTACCGCCTCGCCCTGAAACATCCCGATCGCGTCAGCGCCCTCGTCGTGCAGAACGGAAATGCTTATGAGGAAGGTCTGACGGCATTTTGGGACCCGATCAAGAAATATTGGGCCGATGGATCTAGGAACAATCGCGAGGCGCTTTCTGGCCTTGTCACCCTGGAAACAACAAAGTTCCAGTACACGGACGGCATGAGCGATCTGAGCCGCATTAGCCCCGACAACTGGGTTCACGATCAAGCACTGCTCGACCGTCCCGGCAACAAGGATATCCAACTCGATCTTTTCTATGACTATCGCACCAACGTGCCGCTCTACCCGCAGTTCCAGGCTTTCTTCCGCGAACGCAAGCCGCCGACCCTTATTGTCTGGGGCAAGAATGACAAGATCTTTCCGGCAGAAGGCGCGCATCCCTATCTTCGTGATCTTCCGGACGCTGAGATGCACCTTCTGGATACCGGACATTTTGCACTGGAAGACAAGCTGGATGTGATGGCGCCGATGATCCACGACTTCCTCGACCGCAAGGTCCTCGAAGATGACTGAATATCAGGCCACGCAGCCCTGTAGCTGCGCGGCCTTCTGTCTCCAGGCAAGCGGGGCGCGGGGTTCGAGAAAAGCCTCCAGCCCGAAGACGCCGAATTCCCGTCCGAAGCCCGATTGCTTGAAGCCGCCGAAGGGTGCCGGGAGGCATGCGGCGCGTCGTTGATAAGCACACGGCCACACCGCTGGTGCCATGAGCAGGTCCTCCGTCTGTGATTAGTGCCAGCCTAATCACTGCAAAACGAAAACGTAATTTTCTATCCCGGGCACGTGCACTACAGCTGCGAGGAGAGCAAGCAAACTAGCCCTGATGGGGAAAAGGACAGTGCCATGCCAGTTGAAGTCGTGGACACGCTCGTTGTCGGTGCCGGCCAGGCCGGTGTTGCCATGAGTGAACATCTGAGCAAGGCCGGTGTTTCACATTTGGTGCTCGAGCGCCGCCGCATAGCCGAGCGTTGGCCATTGCTCAAGCGGAGCTCCCATGTTGCGTCGATTAATCGCGCCTGCCGAAGATCGAGCTTTGCACGTCTGTACATGTGACGCTTGATGAGTTTCAGGCGGATTATCTGACCTTCGGTTTGCCTATTCGACCAAGGGGAGATGATAGCGTTTCGGACTCGGCATGCTCGGGGGAGGAGATCCGTTTCTTTGCCATCCCTGGACCGAATCCTGATTTACCCCGTCTTGGGAATTCCTGCGCCGACCAACTCGGCTAGCCGTCATTCAGGTTCTTGGGCGGAGGACGCTTGGTGCGTCCACGGTGAATTGGAAAATACAGCAGCACAACCGATATCACCAGAACCAGCAACAGCAGAACGACGAACTGAACGATCGTGTAACCGAGCTGATCGCGCGGCACGAACCAACCGGCGACAATACCGGCACCCAACATAAGTATGCGAACGAGCCACCCGATCATGATGTGTCCTCTTCAAGTCATATGACACCTAAATATACCGACGGGTCGTTCATCTCGCCTTGCGCGAGATCAAACCCATGTGTCGGCCGCCGATCCGATCTTGCCGGACCATATCTGGGGCATGATCACGGGGACGCCCTATGCCGAGACCGCGATCGCCCTGACGTCGGTTACCGCCTATTGCCTGAAGGAAGGGCGTGAGCGATGCCATCGCGTCACGGCCGATCTCATCAACAGCCTTGAGCTGCTGGCCCGCAGGGGGCAGGAGATGCAGCGAAGGGATGTGACAGCGCGTCAAAGCGATCACTTCGACGAGCCGGAAATGTTTCTGTCGAAGCTCCGCAGCTTCCTGCGGAAGATATCGGAAAGCCCAGGCAATGAGGACCGTCGGCGAAATCACCGGCGCTAATGCGCCGGCACGAATTGAAATGCGGTGCCCTTGCGTTCGGCAAATCCGACGCCGTGAGTGCGTTGATGGTCACGTTCGGTCGCAGCCTTGCGATGGGTGAGGATGCAATACGGTTGTTAGGCTTGGGTGGCCTTGTTTATGATCTTGGCAAGACGGCCTTGTCCGTCGATCTTTTGCGAAAGCCCGGCCAACTAACGGTGCAAGAACTTGCTATCATCCGAACCCACCCCGAACGAGGCTATGAGATAGCCGCGCAGATCGATGACATGCCCGAGGCAGTTCTCGATATTTGTCTGTATCATCATGAGAAATTCGACGGATCCGGCTATCCAAAGCAGCTAGTGGGACGCGACATTCCCTTCGTTGCCCGCGTCGCGGCGATCTGCGATGTCTACGACGCACTGACGACCGTGCGGCCCTACAAGGGGAGCATGTCGCAGGCGGAAGCTGTTGACCTGATGTTCCGTTCACACGGGCATTTCGATCCGGACCTTTTGAAAACGTTCGTGTCGCGGATGATAATCAATGGCGCCATCGACTGAATTATTAGGCCGCCAGAGTGCGTAACGTTTCGAAGCTCTGCTCGATCCGATGAACACCGAAATTACAATTAAACATCAATTAATGGGACAGTGCGAATATTCACCTGCGGCTCGGCTCTAACCGCATTCATCCAACGGAGGATTGGACGTGAATATTCTAAGTCGTGGTGCTAACGCTCTTGCAGCACTTGCTGCTCTGTCAAAGTCGCAAGCCATGATCGAGTTCGATCTGACGGGCCGAATTCTGACCGCGAACGAAAACTTCTGCCGTGCACTTGGCTATGATCTCACAGAGATTGTCGGCAAACATCATAGCATGTTCGTAGAGCGGAGCTATGCGCAATCCCCAGACTACAAGACTTTCTGGGCCAAGTTGGCCGCCGGCAATTTTGATCAACGACAATACAAGCGCGTTGGCAAAGGAGGCAAAGAAGTCTGGATCGAGGCGTCTTATAACCCAGTCTTTCGCCGAGGCAAACCTATCAAGGTCATCAAGATCGCGACCGACATCACAGCTCAGAAGCTGAAAACGGCTGAAGATGCCGGAAAGATCGAGGCCTTGTCGCGAGCGCAGGCCATCATCGAGTTCACGCCGACCGGTGATGTGCTGACTGCCAATGACAATTTCTTGTCAGCACTCGGTTATACGCTTGCAGAGATACAGGGCAGGCACCACTCAATGTTCTGTGAACCGGCCTACACGGGAACCAGCGATTATCGACAATTTTGGGCCAGGCTCAGCGCCGGCGAGTTCGTTGCCGACGAATTCATGCGGATTGGCAAAGGCGGTCGCAAGGTTTTTATTCAAGCATCCTATAATCCGATCTTCGATCTCAATGGGAAGGTTTTCAAGGTCGTTAAATTTGCAACGGATGTCACCGGCCGCGTCGAGAATGTCGAAGCACTGGCGAATTGCCTGACCAATCTGGCGGACGGTGATCTATCGCAAAGGATTGAGAAACCCTTTATCGCTTCGCTAGAGCGGTTGCGGACGGATTTCAATGAAGCCTCCGAAAAACTGAAGCGGGCCATGTCAACTGTAGCAGACAATGCACAGGCCATCTCATCGGGTTCAAATCAGGTCCAAGCTGCCGCCGACGACCTCGCCAAGCGTACTGAGCAACAGGCTGCCTCCATCGAGCAGACGGCTGCCGCACTGGAAGAGATTACCACAACAGTAAAAGATTCGAGCCATCGGGCCGAAGAGGCTGGTCGGTTGGTCACCCGGACGCGCGAGCATGCTGAGCATTCCGGCGCGGTGGTGCGTGATGCCATTGGCGCTATGGATCAGATCGAGGCTTCATCGCGCGAAATCTCAAACATCATCGGGGTTATCGATGAGATCGCCTTTCAAACAAACCTTCTCGCCCTTAATGCTGGAGTTGAGGCAGCGCGCGCAGGTGAGGCCGGCAAGGGTTTTGCAGTCGTGGCCCAGGAGGTCCGCGAGCTCGCACAACGGTCTGCGACAGCCGCCAAGGAGATAAAGGCTTTGATCACGGCATCCGGCGGCCATGTCCAGAGCGGTGTTTCGCTCGTGACCAAAGCGGGATCCGCTCTGCAAGAGATCGCTACCCAGGTTCATGCGATCGACACCAATGTGGTTGCAATCGTAGAAGCCGCACGCGAACAGTCGACTGCGCTTGCGGAGATCAATCAAGCCGTAAACATGGTCGATCAAGGCACTCAGCAGAATGCAGCAATGGTCGAAGAACAGACCGCCGCAAGCCACAGCCTCGCACGTGAAGCCGCTGCGCTCTTTGAGCTTCTTGATCAATTCAAGTTCGATGATGTGATGGCTCGCACTGCGGTATCAACAAGACATGCAATCCAGTCCGCAGCGCCTCCTGCCCAAGGGCGCAAGCTGCGCAATGCTCCAACTATTCTCGCGACATACGGATCCGCAGCTCTATCTGCAAAAGAAACGGAATGGGAGGAGTTTTAGGACATCGCGACGATGGCTATAGCCTTCCCCTCGTCGGAGTGGAAGGCGGCCAATATGGCTTTGATTGCAAAAATCTCGCTGACGCTCGATTGAGGGCTGGTAATTTTTAGCGAGATTTTTGACGAGCGATTTCACGTGGCGGCATTTTCGGGGTGAGATTATCTTTTGGTCGGTACTGTGGTACTGTCGCTATGGTGTAAGCCACCGCCGGGGCAAGATAACCAGCCAAGACAAAGATGTGAGTCCGACTTGCAACAACGCTCGGACAATTTGCGGTCCAATCAATTTGGTGCTGGATCTCCGTGATTCATCCAAGCTATTCACCAAGTAGCGGAGTGATTTGAAGACGCGCGTGGGCGCCTTGATCTCCGCGATGGGACACGTCATGACGGCGCAGACTATTGCTGCATGGGCAATACAGAACGGATTCAATTCGCTCGATTCGTGGAAGTATCGTCGCAGCGACGATGTGGGCACGATCACCATCGAGATAAAAAAGTTCTCGGTGGTGTTGATCGACGAGAGAGCTGGTTTGCGCCCACGTATTGTATCAAAATTGTTCAAAGACTTATTTTCCCAGAGTCCAAACGGTGGGCTCGAGCGGTTTTTGTTCGATCGTTGAAAATCATAATCAAACACTAGGCTTTCCAATCATTCAGCTGATCCGCCGGTTGAGGGGGAAGTGTGTGCAGTCCGGGTAAGGACATGTCCCGCATGAGATAAAGTGCGGCATTGACGGCGCCCCCAGGATCTTCAGCTCGACCCCGGCGGGAAAGGCTAATTTCCGGTCTGCCATGCATTTACAGCGATCGGCACGAGGATCCGATACCGATAGTTGCGATAATCGGTTGTTTTGCAGGCATGGCGGCAGGTTTTCGCAGGATGCGTATTTGCAATCATGCCCTTGCGATGCCCAAATTCACAGGAACTGATCATCTCCCGCGGTGTGCAAGTTTCTCCAGCGCCTCTGCAGCCGCCTTGAGATCCGGCGTATCTCGGCCCTCCGTGAGACGCTCGAAGATCGGTCGCAACAACTCTGTCGCTTCCGTCGAACGACCCTGGCCAGCCCATAGTCTCGCCAGATCTGTCGCCGCTCGCACCTCCCAGGATCCCGCGCCCTGGTCTCGGCTCATCTGCAGGGATTGCGTGAGGTATGTCTCCCCATCCATGTTGCTCAACTCGGGCGCAGCCAGAAGAATGCTTCCCCTTAGCCTCAAAAGCTCGGGAAGATAGGAAAAGTACCCCTTGTCCTCGATCAATTGTGCCGTCTCTTCCGCCAACGACCAAGCGTCGGTGTAGCGGCCGATCGAGACAAAGCCCGCAATCAAGACAAACTGGAACCGGATGGTGAACAGTTCGAAGCGTGCGACGTGGAGGTTTTCGAGTTGCCTTTGCAAGGCGGCTGCGCCGACCTCTACGTCTCCTCGTCGGATCGCGATTTCGGCTCGGAACGCATGTCCCATCGGCAGGTAAGGCCCGAAAGAAAGTGTTTCCGCCCTCGTTATAAACGGCACCAGATGCTCTTCCGCAAGGTCAAGATCGCCGATCCACAGGAGTGTTGCGATCGAACTGAGCGAGATCGCGAAGGACACCGGATGGCGAATCGTTTCAGCATCCTTGAACGCCTGGCGAATAACGGCACGGGCCTGATCGCGATACCCTTGAAGCCAGAGCGTCGTCGACCATCCTATGCCAGCCCAGGTGTAGTGGTCGAACCCATAATGGATCTGCTTGCTCGCAGGCGATCTTCCGGGTTCGAGAACCGGGGCCAGCGTCGTGCGTGCCTCCCCGAGGCGACCGACCAAGCAGTACGACAGACCGAGGAGGGTATGCGACAGAGCAGTCGCCGCGGGATCGCCGAGACTGCCAGCGATCTCGAAACAACGCTCTGCATACTGCAGACATCGTCGGAACTCTCCGCTGCGGAGATGGAAGAAGTAGAGTGGCCCAAGGAGGCGGGCAGCATTGAGGTAGTCGCCCCGCGCCTGCGCGATCTCAAGGCTTCTGTTGAGAGCCGCGGCCGACATGTCGTTGTGCCCTTGCGTGAACATCAAAGACACCCCGAACGACGCCTGAAGCTGCATCTCCTCGTTGCCACCGCGTGTCGTCTCGTCGATCGACTGCAGCGCGCGCTCCGTCCAACGGTGGCACTCAGGCAGCAGACCCATCGCCCGGAACACAGGTGCGACCGCCGCGACCAGTCCGACGCCCATGGACGCATCGCCTGTCTCGCCAAAACACCATTCGAGGGCCGAACGAACATTGTTGATTGCATTGAAGTGCGGCGCGCGTTCCGTGGCGGTCGAGAGCGATGACCACTCGCTGCCGTTTTGTTCGAACCACACTCTGCAGTAGGCCGCATGACGGCTCGACAGGTCCGTACGCTCGTCATCGTCCTTGCCCCGGTCCAACACGTACGCTCGGGTCGTGTCCAGGAGGCGGTAGCGCATCATCGCTCCGAGCGGACGCGCTGCCACCATCGACTTCTCGACAAGGCTGTCGATCGCCGCGAAGACTGACGCACGGTCGAGCGTCTCGCTCGCCACCACCTCCAAGGCGGCATCGAGCGGGAAGTTACCGACGAACACGGCCAGGCGCCGCAAGACCGTTCGCTCGAGATCGGATAAGAGGCCATAGCTCCAATCCAGCGTCGCCTGCAGGGTTTGCTGACGCGGTGGCGCGCTTCGAAGTCCCTGCCACAACAGCGTGAGCTGCTGATCCAGCAGCGCCGCGGTCTGTTCCAGCCCGTAGGTCTCGACACGCCTGGCGGCAAGTTCGATGGCAAGTGCGACACCATCGAGCTTGCGGCAGATCTCGCAGACGATGGCTGCCTGCGCGCCGTTCACATCCAGTTGAGCTCCGCCGGCCACCGCACGTTCGACAAACAACTGTGTCGCGGGGAAGTCTTGAAGCGCCGCCACCGAAATCTCCGGAACGTCCGGCGGACATGCCAGGGCATCCAACCGGTAGACACGCTCGCCCTCGATGCGCAGGGTTTCCCGGCTTGTCGCCAGGATATGCACCTGCGGTGCGGAATTCAGGATCGACATCACGGTCGTTGCGATTGCCTCGACAACATGTTCGCAGGTGTCGAGGACTAGCAGGATGTGCTTGTCCTTCAAGAAGCGGACGAGTTCAGGTGTAGCGTCGTCGGCCTGGATCGACAACCCAAGCAAAGTGGCAACTGTGGTTGCCGCGAGCCGAGCATCTCCGATCGCGCCAAAGTCGACAAATAGAACATGTCCGTCGAACTGATCCGCGACGTGATGTGCGGCCGCGATTGCAAGGGTAGTCTTGCCGACACCGCCATGGCCGACGATCGTAACCAAACGGGAATCGGTGAGCTGAGCGGCCAGCTTCAAAACATCGACATCACGGCCGACCATGCGCCCGAGAAGCGGGGGAAGGTTGGCGTGTGGGAACGCGTCAGTCGAAGCGGACGCACTTCCCCGGTCGACGAATGTTCTCGAGATCGGAGCGACGAAGCAATATCCCCGTCCAGGTACCGTCGTGATATATCGTGCCCCGTCTTCGCCGTCTCCGAGTGCCTTGCGAAGGCCCGTCATGTGGAAACGGAGGCTGCCTTCCTCGACAACAGCATCCGGCCAGACCTGAAGCATCAAGTCTTTTTTGCTGATGATTTCGTTGGGGGCGGAGACGAGCGCAATAAGGATGTCGAGCGCGCGTCCGCCCAGGTCTGTCGGGGTGCCGTTCCTGGACAGCAGCCTCTCGTTAACGGCCAGCGTAAACGGACCGAAGCGATATGCTTGATTGTCTGCAACCACCTCAATCGCCATGGTGTCTTCCCGAGAGACCCAATGAACTGGCCAAACCTTAGTTGAAGTCCATCTCATCCGCTATCGCAAACTCGGAGAGATTTGCGCCAAGGCTGCTCTCTTTGATTGCATATCCTTTGTATAAAACAACTAATTGAGGGTCAAAACCTGGTGAGTACCCACAACGATGCGAACGCTGTTAGATCCAAATGGCGCTGACAGTGCAACGCCACTCGCAAAAGCTAACGCTTCCTCATACCCCATAACGGGCGTTTTCCGCTCTCTCCTCGTAGGTTCTGACGCAGCACGGAGGTGCAGCCAGACCTTTCCGATTTTGAGGAGATTCGACATGCATACGAAAGCTTTCGAAGAGATTGATCAGGACCGCCGCATGCTTCTAGGTGCGGCAACGCTGGGGATCGCTGCCGTGGGCGCAATGAGCCTGCTGCCGTCGCGTCTGGCCGCAGCCCCGGCGGCCGACGCTATCCGGCCATTCCATGTCAAATTCAAGGACGACCAGCTCGCTGACCTTCGCCACCGCGTCGCGGCGACCCGCTGGCCAGACCAGGAAACGGTTTCGGACGACACGCAGGGCGTCCGATTGAACACCATCAAGAAGCTTGCCAAGCACTGGCAGGGCTATAACTGGCGCACTGTCGAAACCCGGCTCAACAGCTTCCCGCAGTTCGTCACCGAGATCGACGGCCTCGACATCCATTTCATCCATGTCCGCTCCAAGCATGAGAACGCGCTACCGATCATCATCACGCATGGTTGGCCGGGTTCGATCATCGAGCAGATGAAAATCATCAAGCCGCTCACCGATCCGACGGCCTATGGTGGCACTGAAGACGACGCGTTCCATGTCGTCATCCCCTCACTACCGGGCTACGGCTTCTCCGCCAAGCCTAAGGAGGTTGGCTGGAACCCACCCCGCATCGCCAAGGCTTGGGCCGTTTTGATGCAACGCCTCGGCTACACGAAATACGTCGCCCAGGGCGGCGACTGGGGCAATGCCGTAACCGAACTGATGGCGGTACAGGAGCCGCCGGGACTGCTTGGCATCCATACCAACATGGCGGCAACCGTGCCCGCCGACATAGCCAAGGCGCTCGCGGCCGGCAGTCCGGCACCTGCAGGTCTTTCAGACGACGAGAAACGCGCCTACGGCCAGCTCGACGATTTCTACAAGAACGGGCTCGGCTATGCGGTCGAGATGAACAATCGCCCGCAGACGCTCTACGGCATCGTGGATTCGCCGGTCGGGCTCGCCGCCTGGATGCTCGATCACGACATCCGCAGCTACCAGATGATCGCACGGTCCTTCGACGGCGCGAAGGAGGGGCTGACACCGGACGACGTTCTTGACAACGTCACCCTCTACTGGCTGACCAACACTGCGATCTCGTCGGCGCGTCTCTATTGGGACAACGCCCATTTCCCGTCGGGAGGATTCTTCGATCCTCGCGGCATCAAGATCCCGGTCGCCGTAAGCGCGTTCCCGGACGAAATCTACCAGGCGCCGCAGAGCTGGGCCGAGAAGGCTTATCCGAAGCTCATTCACTACAACCGGCCGCCGAAAGGTGGACATTTCGCCGCCTGGGAGCAGCCGGAGCTGATGACGACCGAACTGCGGGCGTCGTTCAAGTCGCTGCGCGACGAGACGTGACGAATTCAATGGCGCGGCGCCCCGCGCCATCGTCCCCCCGTATTACCCCATTCCATCAAGGAGAAACGGACATGAGCGAGAACCAGATCGTCGATTCAAGCTTCAGCGCCATCATCAACGCACCGATCGAGAAGATCGACATTCCGAAGTGGTGCTTTTCTCTTCCCGAGAAGGAATATCAGGGCTGCTCGCCCGCCCATATCGCCGCCGGCTTCACGACCGCACCCGACGGCAAGCGCATGTCGATCAATGTCGAGACGATCGGCGGTAGCCTGATGGTCCAGCACTATGTCGAAACACTCGGCGAGAAAGATCATCTGATCCTCGATTCCGACTCCGACGTGTTCACGCCTACGGGCCGCGTCACCATCCACGTGACCTGGGAACTGAGCGTCAGGGAGATCGAGAAGGGGAGATGCGAATTCACCAATCGGGTGCAGTCGTTCGCCACCAAGGAGATGCTTGCATCCCTCGACCGACAGGGAATTCCTTTCGAAATCTTTCGTACGCAGCGTCAACCGATGTCGATCGCGCACAACAAGGGTGAAACGCCCCTGTTTGCCGCCAGCATCGAGCGTGCCGCGCTCAGGAGCAACTGATTCATCGACAGCGATCCCCACGCCGCAACGGAGAGTTCAATGGCCCAACTGTCTTACGATCCTGACGTTACCGCCCTCCTGGTCGTCGATCCGTACAACGACTTCATTTCCGAGGGAGGCAAGATCTGGCCGCGCATCAAGGATGTGGCCGAGGCAAACAATTGCGTTCCGCACATGAAGCAGATTCTTGAGGCGGCACGGGAAAACAAACTTCGCGTCTTTTTCGCTATGCATCACCGCTACCGCGAGGGTGACTACGAGACCTGGAAATACATCGCTCCCATCCAGAAACTGGCGTGGAACCGCCGGACCTTCGAATTCGGAACATGGGGCGGCGAGTATAGGGCCGAGTTCGTTCCCGCGCCGGGTGAGACTGTCGCCTCGGAACACTGGTGCTCCAGCGGCTTCGCCAACACGGATCTCGACAATCAGCTCAAGAGGCAAGGTATTCACAGGCTCATCGTGATCGGCCTCATTGCTCATACATGCATCGAGGCGACGGTCCGCTTCGCGGCCGAACTCGGCTACGACGTAACCGTCGTCAAGGATGCCGTCGCCGACTACTCGGACGAGATGATGCATGCCGCGCTCGAAATCAACATGCCGAACTACGCCAGCGCGATCGTGAGCACCGAGGAGATCCTCGTGGCGCTGTCGTCCGTCCGAAGCGCTGCGTCCGCCGCGCAGTAGACGGTACCAACGACAGATCAAGGGCAGCGGGCGTTTCTTTCCTCCCCAAAACGCCTGCCGCCCTCGGCATCCGCCGCCGGCGCGTCTTTGCCGCCGCGGCAACCCTGTAGCAAGGAGCTCAGCCATGGACATGTCTTTTAGCACCCGCAGCGTCGACCTTCTCCGCCGTCGCCTCATCGGTACCGCCGCGATGGCGACGGCCACCTTACCGCTTGCGGCTCTGTTGGCTTCCAAGGTCCAGGCATCGAATGCGGTGACCTCAACAAGCAAACCGCAATCGGAGCCGTCATTCGTGAACCCGAAACAGATCCGCGCCGGGTTGCTGGATATTTCCTATATCGAAACCGGTCCTTCCGACGGTCTGCCGATCCTGCTTTTGCACGGCTGGCCCTACGATATCCATTCCTTCGAAGAAGTCGCGCCGCTTCTCGCCTCCAAGGGCTACCGGGTGATTATCCCGAGTCTCCGGGGATACGGTGGAACGCGGTTCGTATCGGATGAAGTGGTGCGTAACGGCCAGCCTTCGGCGCTCGCCCTCGATGTCATCGACCTCATGGACGCCCTGAAAATAGAAAAAGCAGTCCTCGCGGGCTTCGATTGGGGCGCAAGAACCGCCAACATCATATCTGTTCTGTGGCCGCAACGCGTCCAGGCAATGGTCTCCGTCAGCGGCTACCTGATCGGAAGCCAGGAGGCGGGCAAGACGCCGCTGCCGCCGAAGACCGAGCTCGCCTGGTGGTATCAATTCTACTTCGCCACGGAACGCGGACGGCTCGGATACGACAAGTACCGGAAGGAATTCGCCAAGCTGATCTGGCAGCTAGCCTCGCCGCAATGGAAGTTCGAGGACGCGACGTTTTCTCGCAGCGCTGCCTCCTTCGACAATCCGGACCATGTTGCCGTCGTCATCCATAATTATCGGTGGCGGCTCGGGATCGCGGACGGCGAGTCTCAATACGCTGAGTTCGAAAGGCAGCTCGCCGCGTTTCCAGTGGTCACGGTTCCGACCATCACCATGGAAGGCGATGCAAACGGAGCGCCCCATCCCGAACCCCCGTCCTACCGAAACAAGTTCACCGGGAAATACTCGCATCGGCTCATCAGGGGCGGCGTAGGACACAACCTGCCGCAGGAAGCCCCGAAGGAATTTGCCCAGGCGGTCCTCGATGTCATCCAGACCTGAAGAGACAAAAGAACCTGCCCGTAGGGGCCGGAGTGAAGCAGTCATCGTCCAACACACAAGATCAAGGAGCATGTCATGAGCGAAGGTTCAAAAGTCCTGTACACAGCAAAGACGCATGTCAGCGGCGGCCGCGAGAATGGCGTCGCGCGCAGTTCCGACGGCCGCCTCGACGTCAGGCTGGGAGTGCCTGGCACGGCGCGCATCGGCACGAACCCAGAGCAGTTGTTCGCCGCCGGCTGGTCGGCCTGCTTCGAAAGCGCCATCGGATTGATCGTCCAGAAGAAACGCATCAAGCTCGACGGCGATGTTGCGATCGACGCCGAAGTCGACCTCAACCTCTCCGACGCCGACGGCTATTCGCTGACAGCCCGTCTCAACGTCAGCATACCAGGCGTGGAGCACGATGTCGCACAGGCCCTGATCGAAGAAGCGCATCAGATCTGCCCTTACTCGAAGGCGACGCGCGGCAATATCGACGTTTCGATCCGGCTGGTGTGAACCGCCGTAGTTGTCACTCAACCTTAATCAGGGACACCCTCCCTTGGATCTTAACATGGAGAATTTCGATGTTTACGATTGCCAGTCCAGACCAACTTCGTGCTCGCCGGGCTGCGGCTGCCGTCATCGCCTTCACAACCCTCGCGGCGTTTTCAGACTGCGCCTTCGCGCTTGAGAGAACCTCCGCCAACTCGCTTCGTTGCAACGGTGCGATGGAAGCCATCCGCCGTGACGGCGCGATCATCGTCAGTCGCCCAGCGGACAGAGTGAGCGGCCTCACCGTCTATGACCGCTATGTCGGTGGCACGGCCTCCTGCAATGCGGACGAGATTGCTGTCCTGCAAGAAATCAAGACCGTCGACGTGTCGATGTGCGCCTTCTTCATCTGCAAGCACGCGCCCATGGGCAATCATTAGGCACTGACCGATGTCTTGGGCCCTTCGGAAATGTTCTGTCGAAAGGAGCAACTGCGATGACATCCGCAATGGGCACGGCGCTCATAACTGGCCATCTTCCGGCATGGGCGCAATCTACGCCGACAGGCTTGCGCGACGAGGATATGACCTCATCCGCGTCGCGCGTGGCCGGGAATCCTTGAAGAGCGTCGCGGATGCTATCGCCGCCGCGACGGGTCGGGCCACAACCCCGGTCCGCGCGGATCTCGGCAATCCTGAAGACCTTCGACGGGTCGAATCCATCCTCCGCATGGAAAGCTACCGTCAATCAAACATACCTCATCTGCAATATATGCACCAACGTGCGGTTGGATCGGATCGGGAAGACGCCTATGTTTGACTATGGAGCAGTTCGATCTCGATCGTTCCCATTGATCGACCCGGCAATCAACAGAGGCATCCGTCATGACCAAAGGCTCTGATCTCCTCGTCGCCGCCCTCGAAAACGAGGGCGTGGACCGCATCTTCGGTATACCCGGCGAAGAGAACCTCGACGTCGTCGAGTCAATCCGCAAATCCTCGATCCAGCTTGTGTTGACTCGGCACGAGCAGGCGGCCGCGTTCATGGCCGCGACCTATGGCCGGTTGACCGGCAAGCCGGGGGTCTGCCTGACGACGCTCGGGCCGGGCGCCTTGAACCTTTCAACGGGTGCGGCATACGCGCTTCTCGGAGCCATGCCGATGGTGATGATCACCGGACAGAAGGGGATACTTTCGTCCCGGCAGGCCCGGTTCCAGGTGGTCGACGTCGTGGCATCTATGAAGCCGCTCACCAAGCTTACTAGGCAGATCGTCTCGCCGCAGACGATCCCGACAATGGTCAGGGAAGCGTTCCGGATCGCACAGGAGGAACGGCCGGGGCCGGTTCATCTGGAGCTTCCGGAAGACATCGCTGCAGAGGAATGCGAGCCGGTCGCTCTGGTCGCTCCGCATCAGCTGGAACTTCCGATCGCAAGTGATGCGGCCCTCGATCGCGCCGCAGCGCTCATCACGGCGGCGAAACGCCCGCTGCTCATGCTTGGGGCCGCAGCCTCGCGCCCTCGCTCGACGTCGGACATCGCGCAGTTCGTCATTCGCACCGGCATCCCGTTCTTCACGACCCAGATGGGGAAGGGAACGGTTCCGGGCGGAACCGAGCTCTACATGGGCACTGCCGCATTGTCGGAACGGGATTATGTCCACGAGGCGATCGAACAGGCTGATCTCATCATCACTATCGGCCATGATACGATCGAGAAGCCACCCTTCATCATGGGCAGGGGCGGTCCGAGCGTCGTCCACGTTGGCTATCAGCCCGCGACCGTCGAGCAGGTCTACTTCCCGCAATCGGAGGTCATCGGCGACATCGGCCCATCGCTGAAGGCGCTGGCGGACCGCCTCGACGGCAAGTTGCCGAACGCTCAGGCCCTTCTTCATCTGCGGGAGCGCATCCTCGAGCGCATCGCGGTCCGGGCGACGGAGGATCGCTTTACGCCGCAGCGGCTGGTCCACGACATCCGGGAGGTCATGCCGCATGACGGCATCCTCGCACTCGACAACGGGATGTACAAAATCTGGTTTGCACGGAACTATCGGACGCGCATGGCGAACACGCTGCTGCTCGACAATGCTCTTGCAACAATGGGTGCAGGGCTGCCATCGGCCATGGTCGCCTCGATGCTTTATCCCGAACGGCGTGTCATGGCAGTCTGCGGGGACGGAGGCTTCATGATGAACTCGCAGGAGATCGAAACGGCCGTGCGGCTGAAACTGAACCTCGTCATTCTCGTCATCGAGGACAATGCCTACGGCATGATCCGATGGAAACAGGCGGTGGACGAATTCCCGGATTTCGGGATGACGTTCGGCAATCCGGATTTCGTCAAATACGCAGAGTCCTATGGTGCCAAGGGAACAAGGGTCAGCGACATCAGCCAGTTCAAGCAAACTCTCGAAAATGCCTTTTCCGGCGGTGGCGTTCACCTCGTAAATATCCCTGTCGACTACTCGGAAAACGAGCGCGTGTTGGTCAAGGAGCTGCGCGAACGGCTTCCTGCCATTCTGGAGAACTGACATGACGCTTAAGCTGAAAGTTTATCAGGCATTCGACCGGGAGCTGATCGCGGAAATTCCGGCGGACGATGCCGCAGCTCTCGAGCGCAAGCTTGACGTTGCCGCGCGGGCCTTTGCCGATCGCAACAGCTGGCTACCGGCACATCGCAGGATCGCGATCTTGAGAAGGGTGTCTGAGCTTCTCTCAGAGAACCGAGACCGGTTTGCGGTCATGATCGCCCGCGAAGGCGGCAAGCCGCTCACGGATGCGATCATCGAGGTGACGCGTGGGATCGATGGTCTGGTCAATGCGGCCGACGAGCTTCGCAATTTTGGCGGCAGGGAGATCCCGATGGGCCTCACTGCCGCCAGCACGAACCGATGGGCCTTCACCACCAAGGAACCGATCGGTGTCGTGGCGGCGATCTCGGCGTTCAACCATCCCCTCAATCTCATCATCCACCAGATTGCGCCTGCGGTGGCCGTGGGTTGCCCGGTCATCGTCAAGCCGGCGGCAACCACTCCGATTTCCTGCATCGAGATCGTCAAGCTGTTCTGGGAAGCGGGACTGGACGAGCGCTGGTGCCAAACGTTGATCACTGAGGACAATGCGCTTGCCGAGCGCTTTGCCACGGATCAGCGTGTCGCCTTCATGAGCTTCATCGGCTCGGCGAAGGTCGGCTGGTATCTGAAGAGCAAGCTGCCTCCAGGCACGCGATGCGCGCTGGAACATGGCGGAGCGGCTCCGGTTATTGTCGACCGCAGCGCAAGCATTGACGCAATCGTCGGGACGATCGTCAAAGGCGGATACTACCACGCGGGCCAGGTCTGCGTGTCGGTGCAACGCCTCTTCGTGCATGAAGACATCCTAGCGGCCTTCACGGATGCACTGGCCGCCAGGGTAGCAAGTCTCCGTGTCGGTGACCCCACACTAAAGGAGACAGAGGTCGGGCCGCTGATCCTGCCGCGCGAGACCGAGCGTGTTTCAAACTGGATCCAGGAAGCGACCGATGCGGGCGCGAGGCAATTCGGAGGCGGACGGCTGTCCGAGACCACGCTTCTGCCTTCCGTCCTGCTTAATCCGCCAGCGGACGCCAAAGTGTCGCGACTTGAAGTCTTCGGACCGCTCACCTGCGTTTACGACTATAGCGACGTTGACGAGGCGATCCGCATATCGAACTCGCTGCCATACGCGTTCCAGGCGAGTGTTTTTTCTTCCGACATAGCAATTGCGCTCAAGGCCGCAAGGCATCTGGACGCGTCGGCTGTGCTTGTGAACGATCACACCGCTTTCCGAACCGACTGGATGCCCTTTGCCGGACGCAGGCAGTCGGGATATGGTGTCGGGGGAATTCCCTGGACTATGGAAGAGATGGCCGACGACAAGATGGTTGTGTTCAACGGCGTCAGTTGATTGCCGGTCGTTCACGGGACGTTTTAGTGTGCATCTTTGTGCCGAATGTTATCTGAGGGCTTGGACCTAACGTGAGAATCACGGTTCGAAGTCCGCGTTGGGAAAGAGAGTGGCCATCAGTGCGAACCTCACAAGACCCTCAGTGCAGCATTCGATTTCCAGTCGCTGCAAGCTGTTGACTGTTTGACCAGTGGCAGGCTTAGCCGGCCTGGCCGCCGCAAGATTGGCGTACAACCAGCCGGCATGACAATCGAGTGATGCCTGTCGGAACGGCTTCACCTTGTGTCAGACGGAGGATGGCAAGGCCTGCGCGGCGACCGATCTCTTTCAATTCCATATCCACCGTTGTCAGAGGCGGTCTTGTCTGCCGGGAGATCACCTCCCAGTTGTCGAAGCCGACGACGGCAACGTCCTTCGGAACGGTGATGCCGATGTCGCGGAGGGCATCGATGACCCCGCGGGCGATTTCGTCATTGCCGCAGAAAATGGCATCGGGCTTTTCTCCGGGCCGGGAAAAGACGGCGTCGATTGCCTCGTGACCCCATTCCTCACTCCAATCCCCATAGTGCACTTCCGCACCCTTGCCGAAGCTCTCGCAGTAGGCTTCCGCGCGGATGCGCACTGAGAGATAGTCTTCCGGCCCGGTAATGTGCAGGATCCGTGAGCGGCCCAGTCCTTTCAGATGCTCAACGGCCAGGCGGGCGCCCTGAGCATCGTCCGGGAAAAAGCTGATGGTCTCGGGTGGTCCTTCGGCAAAGGCATAGACGACAGGAATTGCCAATTTGGCCAGTTCAGCCGGCGGCTCGAGATCAAGGCGCGTGGCGGTGAAGATGATACCATCCACCTGTCGATCGAGCAGGGCCTCCAGATGCAGGCGTGCGAGGCGCGGGTCGTTGTTGGTGGCACAGAGGAAGACGGAGAGGCCGTGATCGACGAGCACTTCCGACACACCGGCAGCCATGGGCAACGTCAGCCTTCCATAGGTATCATTGGTGAGCATGCCGATCGCATGACTGCGCTTGCTCAGAAGCCCGCGGGCGAGCGCATTGGGTCGAAAACCGATTTCCTTGGCTACACGTATAACGCGTTCCCGCGTTTCGGCATTGGTGCGGCCGGTTCCGTTCAGGGCATTCGAAGCTGTCGAAATGCTGACCCCGGCTGCCTGGGCCACGTCATGGATCGTCCGCCGTCGTGTGTCCTTTTCAACCAAAGGCCGGTTCCTTTACCGAATATGATAAAACCTTTTAGCAGAAATAATCGTGATGATAAAAGGTTTTATCAGATTCCTTTCTAAATGCTGCGTACATACTGTCGACATACCAAAAAATGTCGACTAACGTTTTGGACACGCCACTGGGAGGCTGCTGGCGGCAAGAAAAAGGGGAACATCTATGTTCAAGTTAAAGTTGACGCTTTCTGCGCTTTCGCTTCTGGCCAGCGCGACGCTCGCCAATGCTACCGACATCACCCTTTGGGTACGCACCTCGTCCGGCGCCGTGCTTCAGGGGCTGGCCGACAAGTACAACGCATCGCATTCCGACAAGATCAACGTGACCCAAATCACGGCTGAGCAGATGGTTCCGAAGCTCGGCGCCGCTATTGCCGGCGGCGCGGCTCCTGACAGCGCCGTGCTCGACCTGATCTACCTTCCGACCTTTGCCGCGGCTGATGGTCTGGAGGATATCACCGACTTTGTGAAAGGCCTGCCATATTCCCAGGCGATGAGCCCGTCCCATATCCGGCTTGCCACCTATGACGGCAAGATCTACGGCGTGCCGGCACTGCCGGATGCGTCGATTATCGCCTACAACACCGATCTCTTCACAAAGGCCGGTCTCGACCCCAACAAGGCGCCGGCATCGCTGGAGGAAATCGCCACTGACGCCAAGAAGATCACGGCGCTCGGCAACGAGACCTATGGCTTTTATTTCGTGGCCAATTCGGGAAGCTGGCTGATCTATGACTTCCTGCCGCATCTCTGGGCCGCAAATGCCGACGTGCTGAGCGATGATGGCCGTGCAGCAACCGTCGATACACCGGCGCTGCGCGAGACGATCGCAGCTTACCGCGATATGTGGAAGGCGGGTGCGATCCATCCCACATCCCGTTCCGGCAACGGCAACAATGCCGTCGAAGCGTTCGCTTCGGGCAAGGTCGGGATCCTGATGACCGGCTCCTACATCGTCAACCTGCTGACCAGCAAATATCCGGATGTAAAGTTCAACGTCGCGCCGATCCCGGGGCCGAAGGGCGGTGAATCGAGCTTCGCGGGTGGTGACACGCTTGCGCTCATCAAGGGCATCAGCCCGGAAAAGAAGAAGGTCGCGCTCGACTTCGTCAATTTCTATATGCAACCCGAGCAGCAGGTCTACATTACCCAGGAATCGGGCATGCCGTCGCGCACCGATCTGGCCGCCGAAGCCTATGCGAAATTCGACAAGCGCAATCTCGTCGCCTACGACATTCTCGCCAAGGCACGCACGCCTTACACCTTCTCCTCGGATGAGCTTTTCGTCAGCCGCACCGGTCCCTTCCTCAACCTGATTCAAGGCACGATCTTCGGCGACGATGTCGATGCAACGATCGCCAAGACACAGGCCGATTTTACCCGCATTCTCAAGCGGACCAATCCGAACTGAGTGGTGTCGCCCGCGATTTCGGCAGGGCGTTCGAACACGCCCTGCCTTTCTGACCGAACATGTCGATAGTCAACCAAGGGGAAACAGCCGTGAGATCGTCGATGCCTCACAATGAGACGCGAGCCATCTCCAGCGGAGAACCCGAACCGAAGGGATGGCTTGGTCTCGCGTTCATCCTGCCGGGTCTTCTGTTCATCGTCGTACTTTTCCTCGTCCCCCTGGTGATGACGATCTGGATGAGCTTCTACAATTGGCCGCTTCTTGGCCGGACCAAATTCATCGGCCTTGCCAATTATGCCGAGCTTATGGGCGACGTCCAACTCTGGCATTCCCTGGGTTTCACGCTGCTCTATACCGTGCTGGTGACTGCTGCGATCTTCCTGGTGGCTTTCCCGCTCGCGCTGCTTGTCGACCGGCCGCTTCGCATTGCCGGGTTCTTCCGCACGATCTACTTCATGCCCGTCGTCATCGGGTTCGGGGCCGCATCGACATTGTGGATGTGGCTGCTCAATCCAGACAGCGGCGTCTTCGCGCAGCTGCTGCGGGGAGTGGGGCTTATCGACAGCGCCCCGAGGCCGCTGCAAAGCTTCTGGCCGGCACTTGGCGTCGTCATTCTGATGGTCGTCTGGAAGACGGCGGGCTTCACCATGATCATCCTGCTGACAGGTCTGCAGAGCATATCGGATGATGTGATCGAGGCCGCCAAGATCGACGGTGCCAATGTCTGGAGTCGGTTCCGCCGGATCACGTTGCCGCTGATGCGAAATTCGGTGGTGCTGGCGCTCGTGCTGAACGTGACCTCGTCGATGCTGGCCTTCGACCAGTTCTTCATCATCACCCAGGGCGGGCCGGAGAACAGCACGATCTCGGCGGTGTTCTCGATTTATCTCGCGTCGTTCTCGTCATATCGCCTGGGTTACGGTTCGGCGATCTCGTTCGCGCTTCTCGTCGTCCTCGTAGCGATCAGCACGATACAGTTCGTCTTTCTTCGCCAGCGTCCGGAGGAAGGCTAATGCACCGGCTAAACTACAAGCTTGCGCCCAAGCCTGCGGGCGAGCGGCTCGGCTATCTCGCCTTCATTCTCGTGGCTCTTGTCTTTGCCGTCTTTTTTGTGATGCCGATCGTGTGGTCCTTCGCGAATTCCTTCAAGCCTGCGGCCGAGGCGCTTGCCAATCCGGCGGCGCTATTCTCGAAGACCTTCTCGCTGGAGAACTACCGCCGCCTCGAGCATGTCGGAGCCGGATGGTACGTCTATGCCGGCAATTCGGTGCTGATCGCCACCGGAACGGTGTTGTTGACGGTGCTGATATCGGTTCCGGCGGGGTACGGCTTTTCGAAATTCCGCTTTCCGGGGCAATCCGCGCTCTTCGTGCTGATCATGGCGACGATGATGATCCCGTTCCAATCGATCCTCACGCCGCTCTTCCTGATCCTGAAGGCCTTGCGGCTGCAGAACAATCTCTTTGGACTGGTGCTGATCTATGTGACGTTCCAGCTGCCCTTTTCCGTCTTCATGATGCGCAATGCCTTCGATGCGGTGCCAAAGGCGTTGATCGAGGCGGCGCGGATCGACGGCGCTTCGCAGGCGACGATTTTGCGGCGGATCATGTTGCCGATCGCATTGCCTGGGGTTGCGACGATCGCCATGTTTGCCTTCCTGAACTCATGGAACGAGTTCCTGGCGGCGCTGATTTTTCTTTCCGATCAGAACAAGTTCACCCTGCCGATCATGCTGGTCAATGTTTCCTCGGGCATTTACGGCATCATCGATTGGGGCGCGCTGCAGGCCGGCATTGCCGTGACAATGGTCCCCTGCATCCTGCTCTTTCTTCTCTTGCAACGATACTACGTGCGCGGCCTGACGGCTGGCGCCGTGAAATGACAGCGGTTGTTCCGCTGAAGGAGTTGTCATGTCCAGTTCACCTCGCGTTCAACCGGCACCGCTCACAGGCCTCAAGCGTTATCTGCCTGCCGATCATTCCAGCGTCGTCTTCGATGGCGGCTTCTGGCAGGGCTGGAGCGAAACGGTGCGCAACGTCACCATTCCCACCCAGCACAAGCGGCTGGAGGAAGAGGGCTTCCTGGAAGTGCTCGATTTTGACAGGCCCGCCGGACCGCTCGTCCGCCCGATCCAGCCGAGTGGCCTGTCGATGCAGCACTTTTTCGATTCCGACTTTGGCAAATGGATCGAGGCTGCTAGCTACACGCTGAAGGCCCATCCCAACGCCGAGATTGAGGCGAAGATCGACGATATCGTTGCCAAGCTCGAACAAGGTCAGATGGCGGATGGCTATCTCAACAGCTGGTTCATTCGCCGCGAACCGGAAAAGCGCTGGACCAATCTGCGTGACCTGCATGAAATGTATTCGATGGGCCATCTGCTCGAAGGAGCCGTCGCTTACTATGAAGCAACAGGGAAGGGCCGCTTCCTCGATGTCATGATCCGCGCCGTCGACCATATCATTGACACCTTCGGCCGGGAGCCCGGCAAGCTGAGAGGTTATGACGCCCACGAAGAAATCGAGCTCGCGCTCGTCAAGCTCTACCGCGTCACGCGCGACCCCCGGCATCTGAAGCTTGCGACCTATTTCGTCGACGAACGCGGCCAGATGCCGTCCTATTACGACGAGGAGGCGCGCAACCGCGGCGAAGATCCGCAAGATTATGTCTACAAGACATATGCCTATAGCCAGGCTCACTTGCCGGTGCGCGAGCAGCAACAGGTGGTCGGCCATGCGGTCCGCGCCATGTATCTTTTCTCGGCGATGGTGGATCTGGCTGTCGAAAACGGCGATCCGGTACTGAAAGAAGCCTGCGAACGCCTGTACGACAATCTCGTCGGCCGGCAGCTCTATGTGACCGGCGGCCTGGGTCCGTCCGCATCCAACGAGGGTTTTACCCGTGAGTTCGATCTGCCGAACGAAACGGCCTATGCCGAGACATGCGCCGCGGTCGCACTGGGCTTCTGGAGCCACCGCATGGCCCAGATCGATCTCAACAGCAAATTCACCGACAGGTTGGAAACCGTGCTGTTCAACGGAGCCCTGTCTGGCATCTCCCGCGACGGCGAGCACTATTTCTATGAAAATGTGCTGGAAAGCCACGGGCAGCACCGCCGCTGGAAATGGCATTATTGCCCCTGCTGCCCGACGAATATCGCCCGCTTCATCACGTCACTCGGGCAGTATTTCTATTCCACCAAGGATAGTGAACTCGCCGTTCATCTCTATGGCACCAATTCCGCTGAGCTGATGATCGGAGACACCTTCGTTCGTCTCAAGCAGGAGACGCAATATCCCTGGGACGGCGACATCAGGCTGCAGCTCGCGCTCGAACAGCCGAGCCACTTCACCTTGCATCTGCGCATCCCCGGATGGTGCCGGAGCGCTGAGATCCTCGTCAATGGCATGGCCGTCGATCTCGGCGCATGCGTGACGAACGGTTATGCGGCGATCACAAGGGAATGGCGGAACGGCGACGAAGTCCGCATCAGCCTGTCGATGCCGGTCGACCGCATCTACGCCCACCCGGCCGTCTCGGAAGATGGCGGACGCGTCGCCTTGCGGCGCGGCCCGGTCGTCTATTGCGTCGAGGAGACCGATCTTGGCGGCGAGCCGCAGCGGCTTCGCCTGCCGGCAACGTCGGAGATTTCGGCTCGCTACGACGCAGGACTTCTCGGTGGTGCTGCAGTTCTCGAGGGCACGGCGCTCGAGGCCGAAGATGCCGGTTGGGAGAATGCGCTTTATCGCACCGCACCGCCCGCATTGAAGAAGAGGCCGTTCAAGGCGATCCCCTACCATCTCTGGGCCAATCGCGAGGCCGGAGCGATGGCGATCTGGCTGCAGGAATCATAGGAGAAAACGATGGCACGACTGGAACTGAAAAGCGTCGTCAAATCCTACGGCATCTATGAAGCCGTCCGGGGCATCAGCCTTGAAATCGAGGATAATGAATTCGTGGTTTTCGTGGGGCCGTCAGGCTGCGGAAAATCGACCACGTTGCGCATGATCGCGGGTCTCGAACATATTACGGCGGGCGATATCGTCATTGGCGACCAGGTCGTGAATCGCCTGGGGCCTGGAAAGCGCGATATCGCCATGGTGTTCCAGAACTATGCGCTCTATCCGCACATGACGGTGCGTGAAAACATCTCTTTCTGCCTGGAGCAGCAGAAGCTGGCGAAAGGCGAGATCGATGCGCGTATCGCCCGCGCTGCCGAAACGCTGCATATCGGCGAACTCCTGAGCAGGCGTCCGGGCCAGCTTTCCGGTGGCCAGCGCCAGCGCGTCGCGATGGGGCGGGCGATCGTGCGCAATCCTAAGGTCTTCCTCTTCGACGAGCCGTTGTCGAACCTCGATGCGAAGCTCCGCGTTCAGATGCGTACGGAGATCAAGCGACTGCACCAGGTACTCCCAACCACGACGGTCTATGTCACTCACGACCAGGTCGAAGCCATGACCATGGCCGACCGCGTTGTGGTGATGAATGGCGGCGCCATCGAACAGGCGGGGCCGCCGCAGGAACTCTATCACCGCCCGGTCAGCCAGTTCGTCGCCGGCTTCATCGGCTCGCCGTCGATGAATTTCCTTCCGGCGCATTTGGTTTCGAGCCGCGGGGGAGTTGCCGTCGCTCTGGCGGACGGCGCCGAGCTTCTGGTTCCCGATGCGCGCGTCAACGAGTATGCGCGCCATGCTGGAAAATCAGTCATTTTCGGTATACGGCCAGAATCGATTAGCCATCGTCAACAGCGCCCAGGCTTTGCAGACGTTGAGGCGAGGATCGATCTGGTAGAGCCTCTTGGTCCGGAGACCATGGTCTATTTTTCCATCGGCGACGCCAACCTGTGCGCCCGCATCGACCCGGAAAGCGGACCTAGGCCTCAGACGGCGATGCCACTGTCGTTCAATATGAACCAGATGCACTTGTTTGACGTGGCGACAGGCGCGACTCTCTCGCGTGGATAGATGTGATCGAACGTCACGGGCGTTGTCGCCTGTCGTTACCTGCTTGAAAGTGGGTAGTAGGGGGAGCTTGTGCTGCTATACGGTCGGCGTTCGATCGGTATCGGAAACCGCAGGACTATCGTTGTGCATTCCAGCGATGCCCAAAATTGAAATCGTCATGGATCGGCTCCTATTCCGTCAATGACGGCGCATCATACTCGATGTTTTCTGAAGCGCAGGCCATCCATAACCGACACCCCAGCGAGCAGAGGCGCTCAGCTTTTTGGGGCTCGAAATACCGCTTTCCCGCTCAAGCTTTTTGCGAGCGAGTTTGCGGACACGCCTGATACCCTCAGCCTTTTCGCGAGCACGTTTTTCGGAGGGCTTTTCAAAACGCTCCCGAAGTCGGGCCTCGCGGAAAACGCCCTCGCGCTGCAACTTCTTTTTCAAAAAACGGAGCGCTTGCTCAACGTTGTTGTCACGTACTAGAACTTCTGACGCGCCTCGTTAGATCGATGCGCATTGATGATCAAGGCTTGGAAGACCGTTTGCCAGGATTCTCTGTCGCTACTGATTTCATGTGCATGATCGCGAATGGGGCTGGAGGTAAGCTCCGAAGGCGATTACTGGGTCGTTAGTTCCTATCCTTTCAAGGAGATAGAGCTCGCATCCTATCTTGCGAGCTGTCCTCTCGAGCGTTATACTGTTTTTGAAAAAAAGTATAACGCTCGGAGTCGAGCTAATGAAGTCCATCGACCTCATGTACCAGACGATGCTCGCCGAGCTCGGTCAGCGCTCGCTCGACGCCGCATGGACAGCCGATTTCCCTCCGGAGGGTCGGTTCACCCCGGCGAACATCAAAGGGCGCAAATATTGGTACTTCGACATCCCGGACGGACACGGCGGCACGAAACGTCGTTACGTCGGTCCTGCTGAAGATCCGGTTATCGCGCAGCGCGTAGCTGATCATAAGCGGGACAAGGATGACCTACGCGCTCGCAGACGCTTGGTAAATACCCTGACACGCGACGGCGGTATGATCGCCCCTGACGCCATGTCAGGCGACATCGTTGAGGCTCTTGCCGATGGCGGTCTCTTTCGACTCCGGGGTGTTCTCATCGGGACGGTGGCCTTTCAGTGCTATTCGGGACTACTTGGCGTCCGCCTTCCCATGGCCGCGATCCTGACCGGCGATGCTGACATCGCTCAGGATTATGCCATCAGTCGGGAGGTTGAAGATAGTCTGCCGCCGATCCTTGAGCTGCTGCAGGGCGTCGACGCCAGCTTCCGTCCAGTTCCACATCGATCGGGATCCGTGGCCTCGTCGGCCTTTCAGAATGCCGAGGGCTACAGGGTTGAGTTCCTGACATCGAATCGTGGTTCGGATGAGTACGTCGACCAGCCGGCAACGATGCCTGCCCTTGGCGGCGCCAGCGCGGATCCGCTACGCTTTCTCGACTTCCTCATAAGGGAGCCCGTCAGGACAATGCTGCTCCACCGAAGCGGTGTCCCAGTCGTCGTCCCCGACCCGTCCCGGTATGCGGTCCACAAGCTCATTGTCGCCAGCCGCAGAAACACTGACGGGCAGGGGCCAGCGAAGCGAGAGAAGGACGTTCGTCAAGCTGCGCTGCTCTTTGAAGCCCTACAGCAGACAAGGCGATCTGCCGACTTGGCGCTCGTCTACAACGAAGCATGGGAGCGCGGGCCTGCGTGGCAAGAAGGTATTCGAACAGGGGCGGGAATGCTGCCGGCACAAGATGCCGAGCGGTTCAAGATGGTCCTGATCGAGGGCGCAAAAAGAAACCGCGAAGAAGTTGAACTTCCGTTTGGAGAATAGACGTGGTCAGCGGTTCGCGTCCATTTAAGACCGCCACGTCAGGGTTGAAAATTGGAATCCTCAACCGAACAATCAGCTCTAAGCGAGCGCTTATGCACACCTCTCTGTTCAATTCGATCGACCAGAGCTGCCAACCATGGGCGAGTGCCGGACATCTAGCATATGCCAAGCCCGCCGTCGGTTTATCCAATGCGATGATTCTTTTGGGGCCAACCCGTCCAGATGCTACGGGTTGGAGGGGCGAATTCGCCATGGCGGATTGATCCGATTTTGTCCGGCAAAATACAGAAGTATGCGGTTTCCGCCAGGGTCAAACAACTCTGCTTCGCGCCACAACCAGCTTTGATCTTGGGGCGGCGACGAAAAGGTTATGCCCGCGGCAACGAGGTTTTCGTACTGAGTATCAACGTCATCACATTCGAAATAGATCGTGGTGCCATTGCCAGCCGCTTCGCCCTTATGTAGCGAAAAAGTGCTGTCGCCGTCAGGGCAAATAAATCGAACATAGTTGGGTCTCGCATCCACGATGGGAACAAGACCGAGTGCGCAGTAGAAACGCCATCCTTCATCCAGATCGGGCATCGTCACAGTGACTTGGTTAAGGTTCATCGCAATCTCCAGACGCGCGAGAAGCTATTTCCAAATGGGTGCTAATAGCAACCTATACAAAGAATATTGAAGGGTAGAGATCCTGGCCTAGGTCACATACCCATAAAATAGTTTTTGTTTTTAATGGATTGTGATTCACTGCTTCCGTTGATTTGGAGGCAGTGATGGCTCGCTTTGATTTGACGGATTTCGAATGGTCGGTGATTGAACCGCTTCTTCCAACGAAGGTACGCGGCAAGGCGAGGGTTGATGATCGGCGGGTGCTGAATGGTATCTTCTGGCGACTGAGAACGGGTGCGCCCTGGGCGGATATCCCGGCTCGATATGGTCCCTATACCACCTGCGTAAATCGCTTCAACCGGTGGCGCCATGCTGGGCACTGGGAGCGTATTCTCAACGCAATATCAGAAGCTTACGATGGCGACA
>NZ_FMAF01000023.1 GCF_900094565.1 Martinezella lusitana | reverse complement strand
AGAGCGGCCTTGCTGATCAACAGGGAGCCCGAAACGAAGGTGATGTCGTAGCCTAACTGGCTGGAGTAAAGCCCGGAGAGCTTCAGGCCGGTACCGGTATAGGTGCCGGCATTGGCACTGCTTGCAGTATAACTTGCAGTGCCTTGCACAAGAGATGTGGTGTAGCCGGACGGGCTGTAAACCAGGGTCCCCACATCGGAAGAGGTAGCCGACCCATCATAGGTCTTGGTACCGCTACCGCCGGTGACAGTGAGGCTGGTCATGAAACTGCGCAGCAACGGCATGGTGTCGCCATCATAGATGCGCCATACAGAGGACGTGCCCCCAGCATCGTCGATGCTCCAGCCGGCGCCGGTGAAGGTCGCCAGAGTTTTCATGGCTGCCGTGGTCAGGCCCGTCACGCTGCCTGGGCCACCGAATATGCCAACCGACTGGCCGCTGGTCTGCGTATCCCAATAGGCCGACGTGATGGCCGAGGCGCCGGCGTTGTTATAGCCCGCAAACCCACCGAGCTGCGTGCCACCAGAGACATAGCCGGTCGAATAGGCGTTGCTGATGGTGCCATCGGTGAAGTTCACGCCGACGAAGCCGCCGATATTGCTCGCGCCGGAAAGACCGATCACACGGCCAGTGGCATAGGCATCGGTGATCGTCCCCTCATTGTGGCCGATGAAGCCGCCGATCGGGCCAGAGCTGCCGGTGACGGTGCCGGTGGCATATGATTGGCTGATGGTACCGCCGTCATTACCGGTGAAGCCACTAGCACCCACGAGGCCGCCGATATAGCCCATGCCGGCGCCCGTATTGGTGCCGGTGACGTTACCCGTGGCATAGGACTGCGTGATGCTGCCGCCATTGACGAGATAGCCGACGAGGCCGCCGATCTGATAGCCCGCGCCGGTGACATTGCCGCTCGCGGAGGCGCGGCTGATGGCGCCGCCGTCATTGGCTCCCACGAGACCGCCGGCGTTGGTTTCCGAGGTGCTGGCGCCGGTGACCGTGGCGCCGGCGGACGCCGAGGAGACGGAGCCGCCGTGCATGTAGCCGATCAACGCGCCCACATCATCATTGCCGGTGATGCTGCCGCCGGAGAGCGTGACGTTGCTGATCGTCGCGCCGTTGGTGTAGCCGAACAGGCCGACGTAATTTGTCCCACTGCGATTGATGGTCAGGCCGGTGATGGTATACGACTGGCCGTTGAAACTACCCGTAAATTTGCTTGAACTGCTGCCGATCGGCACGAAGCCGGAAGCCCCCCAGAGGCCGCCGTAATAGCCGTTGCTGCCAATGGCGAGCGCGCTTGTCATGTCGATGTTCGCCCCCAGCTTGTAGCTGCCGGTGAGATCCTGCGACATCAGTTGCAACGCCGCCGGCGTGGCGATGACTGTCGAATACTCGTTGCGCAGCATCGGCCGTGTCTCGCCGGCGATCATCACCCAGACGTTGGAGAAATCGAAACCCGAATAGGTCGATTGCGCACGGGCGCTGCCGGAGCTGAAGCCGTTGCCCACCACGCTGGTGGACTGGCCCGTCGAATCCATGTCCCAATAGACGTTGGTACTGGTGATGGTCGTGCCATCCCCGCTACCGACGACGCCGCCAGTGCCGCTCGCGCCGGTCACCAAACCGCTGGCATAGGTATCGGTCAGCGTGGAGCCTTGCACCGTGGTGCCGACCAGGCCGCCGATCCCGATGCCCGTACCCGTAACCGCCCCTGTGGCGTATGACGTGGCGATCGAACCGGCGCGGTTCCGTCCAACGAGGCCGCCGACTTCATCCGTGCCGGCCACGCTGGCGGCGGAGGACGAAAGTCCGATCACGGCGATATCGCTCCACCCGACGAGGCCGCCGACCTGTGCGTTTTGCCCGGTCACCGTCCCCGTGACATGGACATTCGACAGCGTACCGCCCGAGAGGCGTCCCGCAACGCCGCCCACGGTGCCGTTGCCATTGATCGACACATTGGAGAGGGTCAGATCGCGGGCCGTACCGAACAGCATCCCGAACAGGCCCTGCGTCGATTGGGTCGGCCTGTTGATGGTGAGGCTGTCGACGAAGTGCCCGAAGCCCGCCAAGGTACCGGAGAAGCCGGAGATGGCCTCGAAGCCCGCGCCGCTGTTCCAGTTTGAGGTCGCCGATGCGTCGATGTCATTGCCGAGAGCGTAACTACCTGAGCCACCAATGCTTTGAAGGGCGGTGACATCGTGAATGAGCGTGTAGGACGTGCCGTTGAGGGAAAGTGAAGCACCGCCATCCGGCAGGGAAACACGGGCGCCGTTGCTGAGGCTGTAGCTGCCGCCATAGGTGAGGCTGACCGCTGCATTGGTGCCGCTCTGGGTCACATCCTTGGAGAGGATCAGGTCGCCCGCGGCCGACAGCGTGAGGCTGGAGTTCGCGTGGCTGTCGGTCAGCGCGCCGTTTATGGTCAGGGCGCCAGACGTGGTGGCGAGCGACAGTGTACCATTGCTTGTGAGGTTGCCGGAAACCGTCAGGGCCTGCCCACTGGTGAGGGCAAAGGATCCGGCCACGCTCGACGCCCCGAGCGTCGACACCAGATTGCCTGTGTTCGTGAGCGTGACAGAGCCACCATTGGCGGTCGTCGCCGTCAGCGTTCCAGCCTGGATCGCGGTACCGCCGGCCTGGCTGATGCCGCCGGAACCCGCGCTCAGCACCAGCCCGCTGCTGGCATTGCTTCCCGAGATGTTGGCGTTGATGAAGACGCCACCCGTGCTCGCATCCGCAAGCAGTGACAATGTGGTGGCGGCACTCCAGGACACGGCGCCATTTACCGTGATATTACCGGCCTCCGCCCCCCCTCCATTGGTCGTGATCGCAACGTTGGTGGACCCAAGATAGGTGCTCAGGGTCGAGTTATTGATGTTGGCGCCGCTGGCCGATGGCACGACGTTCCAAGGGTTGCCCGACACCGTGACCGAGACATTACTACTGCCCGAGGACGAAATGGTGACGTTGTAAGGGTCGATCAGCCATGTGCCGGTCTCACCCTGCTCCGAGAGGGTTGAAACCGTTATCCTGTCACCGAGAAGCAGGTTGTGTCCGGATGTCTCAACCACCCCACCTGCTGCGTTGCCCGCGCCGGTGGCAGTAATGGTGCCTAAGAAGACGGTCGTGTCGTCTGACCACACGACGGCGCGCCCACCGGCACCCGCCGTGCCGTCCACCCGGATGGTGGCACCGTCTGCCACGTAGGCTTTGTTGGCAGTGGAGACGAGTTCGGAAACGAATTTGTGGCTCGCGTTGCTACCGCCCTGATAGTCGCCACCCAGAAGGACAGTGCCACCCGCAGCGCCGCTTGCGTCGATGACGGAGCCGCCTTCTGCGGCCACGACATTACCGGTTATAATAACCGTTCCTCCGACGCCTGTCCCGGTCGCTCTGGCGTCCACCACCGAGCCGACGTCGATGATGGCGCTGCCATCCGAGTCAACGGTAGCTGCCGTGATCTTGACGGTACCGCCGCCCTTGGCGCCCGATGCATCGACGGTCGCGCCTTTCAGCGCAACGGATCTGCCGGTCACGGTGATCTTGCCGCCCTTGCCAGTTGCCGAGCTTGCCTTGACCTTACCGGAGATTGCGACCTTGCCGCCGTCTCCGCCGCCAAGGGTGATCGCACCATCGCTACCCGAGACGCTGTTGGCTTCCACCACGCCGGACAGGTTGATGGAATTGCGCGCCGCATTGCGGGCCGCGGCAGCCTTCATGACCACGGTGCCGCCTTCGGCCGAAATCGTGCCGCCGTTCTCGATCAGCGCGCCATTGCCCTCCGCGCCGTCCTTCGTGGGTACTGCCACCTGCAAGAAACCGTCGCCCGATAGGTCGAGCGTCGCCTGCTCCCCGGAACCCAGGCCCACCTTGCCCATGGGAACGGCAATCAGCCCATCATTCTTCACGGTACCGCCGAGCAGCGCGGCATAGCCGCCACGACCGACGGTGATCACGCCTTCATTGCTGACACCGGCAGACGCGCCATTGCCATTGAAGTTATACTGGCCCTTGAGGAAGTCGTCGTTGGAGATGTCGAGCGTCGAGGCGACGAAGCCGCCACCGACCCTGACCGTACCCGTTGGGGTGATGGCGATGCCATTCGGATTGATCAGATACACCTGTCCATTGGCGCTGAGTGTGCCGGCAATGGTCGAACTCGTGTTACCGGTAACACGGTTGAGAATAGCCGAACCCGTTCCAGGCTGGACGAAGTTGACGCTATTGCCCTGACCGACGGAAAAGCCGTTCCAATTGACGATGGCCTTGTCGGAGCTTTGGGTGATGGTGGTCGATGTGCCCGATGTTGCGATCGCAACCCCACCCGACACTACCTGACCACCTGTGGGAAGATTGTCTGCGGCAAAGGCAGCGTTTCCAAAAACCGGCTGTGCCACAAGCGCCGTCGAGGTCAGCAAAGCGGCCATCAGCCAGCGCTGGCCGTTGTGCGAGCGTTTCGAGTAGATGCTGGCCGAAGGGCGGATCATTATGCAAAATACCTCAATTATTAGAAAGTCAATCAATTCAACGCAAAATGGCACGTTATCGAAACCTGACTCAAAGCGCAATTCTGAGTCGCGGAAATTCCTACACCCAGGGTATAGGGAAAGCCTTTCACCTAGTACTAAAGTTGCGTTTTGTGACTTGTTTTTGTAGTGGGCGCTGGTTGCGTAGGCTTGATGCTTTCGTCGCCAGAGTGACCATGCGAGAACGAAGCCAGACCTGATTGGTGGTCGCGGTAGGAGCCGCGTGATCAGATAGCGGATCTCTGCGACAGTTGGTAAAAGCGCAAGTTTGTTGGTCAGGCGGCGATTGGCGGGTTTGGACTCGTTTCGTTCGGTTTGCCAGCGGCGCTGCGGCGCAAATCGGAGCCCAACTTGGCGAGGAACGCTGCAGCCGCGATGACGAGCGTCATGTGGCGGTACCAGGCATGCCAGGAACGAGCCTCGGAATGGTCGAGGCCGAGATCGGGTGATGTCAGGTTAATTGAGACGAGTTGGGCAATGGGCAGGCTTGCAGTAATCACGCGGCGATGCCTGCCGCATTCCTCCAATGGGCGATCGCCCTCAGGCGATGCAGGTGGACATCGATAGCTGTCTTTTTCGAGCGGGTTGGGACAAAGAGATTCCGAACCGCGGAGAAGACGCTGACGAAACGTTGCAACGCGCCTGCCGAACGGAACCGCTGCATCACCCGCTCCCGTTTCCGCAGCGGCAGGCGCGAGCGGCACGCCAGAGCCAGTGTTTCCGCCTGCCGATCGTCACGACCACCTCATCCAGATGCCACACGTCATTCGGGCTGGGCGCTTTCCGCCGCAAGCGGGCGGCATAGTCGGGGCCGAACTTCTTTGCCCAGCATCGGATCGTTTCATACGAAACGACGATGCCGCGCTCCAACAGCATTTCCCCGATCAGGCGCAGGCTCAATGGAAATCGGAAGTACTGCCAAACTGCATGGGCAATCAGAGACGGCGGAAAGCGATGACGTTTATAATTGACTGGGCTCTGGCTCATCACCGCGAGATAGCCGCAAAATCTTTCAGCTCCAGTTAACCTGACAGCGCCTTGATATCCCCAAGGCCGCAACGATTATCATCGCCCAGACATTCCACCGCCGCAGCCCCGACAGTTCGTGCACGACGGAGCCTCCGTGAAGGGCTTCGGTGCGCGGAACGAAGAGGAACAGCGCCAGGAGCGTGAGGGCACCCAGCGCAGCCATGGCGAGATAGGTATTCCGCCAACCGAGCGTCTGTCCCAGAAACGTTGCCAACGGCGATCCAAAGATCGTTGCTACCGTCAGGCCGGTCATAACGAGCGCGAAAGCCTTTCCTGCCCGGTCCGCGCCGAAGAAATAGGCCGCCACAACTGCTCCCGCTCCAAAGTAGGCGCCTTGCGGCATGCCGCTTATGAACCGGGCAACCGTAAACAGCCCGATATTGCTCGTCATCGACGACAGGACGTTTCCGACGAGCCACAGTCCCATCAGAAACAGCAAGAGATTGCGCCGATTGAGCTTCGCCGCCGCAAGCGTAACGAACGGTGCCCCAAGCACGACCCCGAAAGCATATCCGGTGACCGCGTTCGTCGCGGTCGGAATATTTATACCGAGATCGGCAGAATACAATTGGATAATGCCCATGCTCGCGAACTCGGACGTTCCGATACAGAAACTGCCCAGCATAAGCGCAAAAAGAACGAGCGTCCGGTTCTCATGGGGCGCATTGGATGGAGCAAGTTTCGTTGCCCGACACTGAGCTTCATAGGCTTTTCCAAACATAGATACCACCTCATCGGTCTGTGCCAACGAAACAACATGGATCGGCGCTCGCGCCTCTGTTCTGACCCAGGGTCCGACCGGTGAAGGCACTCAGTCGGTGCGAAATGACGGCAGGGGCGGTCTTTCGTACGCACCAAGCAGGCTCATTCCGGGCATGGCTGTCCGGCGGCTCCCCATTCCGCCATGTCCCGCAAGTGATCCTCGAAGGTTCCCGGCGGCGTGCTGCGACCCTCCCCAGGCTCCCACCCTCGCGGAATGAACCCGTTTAATGATGCATCGTGTCGAAGATGAGCGAGCAGGGCGACGGCATCGCGGCCGCCGTTGCGGGCTGGATCCCTGAGCTGCTTGCAGATTTCGGCGCTACTTCGGCCGTACCAAAGAAACTCCACCGGAGCGAGCTGCCAAGGAATGCCGGCGCGCGGCGGCGCGGGTGCAGGGTCGTTCGGGAGAGTGGACGTCATATGGCAGGTCGAACAGGGTGCCGCCTCGGCGCCAATCCTGCTCACCCCCCCATGGATGTTCATCCCGTGAACGCGAGACCTCGTTTCACCGGCAGGGGTCCAGATCGGAATACCGCCTGCGTCCACATGGCAATTTGCGCAGCGTGGATGGGTAACAACCGCCTCGATTCGTTTCCATGCTTCCATACCTGCCACACGGCTCACGCTACCCGGGGCCAGGGCATCCCTGGAACCTTCACCTTCGGCGTAGACCATCGCCGTGAGAGGGGCCATTATCCAAGCAGCGAGTACAGCGGCAATCAGAGTTCTGTCCATGACCGCGCCTCTCAAACGAAGTCTATGAATTTGTTGAACGGCATCTCGCGGATGCGCTTGCCGGTCGCGGCGAAAATGGCGTTAGCGAGCGCCGGCGCCGCCGGAGGTACCGGCGGTTCGCCGATGCCGCGCACCGTGTAGTCGTTCTCCAGCCCGCGCACCTCGATCACCGGACACTGATACATCCGCATAGCTTCGTGGTGATTGTAGTTGGTCTGCTGGACTGACCCGTTTGCATAGGTGAGTTCGCAGTTCATAGCATGGCCGAGACCCCAGACAACGCCGCCCTGCACTTGGTTTTCGAAATTGACGGGATCGACGATCTTGCCGACATCGGCTGCCACCCAGACCTTGTCGATCCTGATGCCGGAATCCGTCATGGTCACTTCGACGATCTCGGCAACTGCCGTGCCGAAGGCCTCGACGAAGGCGACGCCGCGGCCCTTTCCGTTGCCGAGCGGTCCGTTCCAGCCGGCCATGTCGCCGACCGTTTGCAGAAGCGTCCGGTAGATAGGAATCTTGCACATGTCGATGCGCGCCTGGAGCGGATCGAGTCCGGCCGCATGGATCAGTTCGTCGATGAAGCTCTCTGTGAAAAAACCATTGGCCGAAGCGCCAACCGACCGCCAGGTGGTAGTCGGCGACACGCCCTGCACCTCGAAACTCGCCGCGCGGTAATTCGGGATGTCGTAGTACATGTTCCAGATACCCACGGCCAATTGGCCGTCTGGGGCATTCGGCGGCATATCCATCCGCCCCAACAGCTCCTTGAAGGGAGGCGTTGAGGCCACTTGGACATCGGCTGCCACGATTTTGCCGTCCTTGACACTGCCTCGATACCTGCCTATCGCAATCTGCCGCGGGATATCTTGCAGGAAGTCCTGTTCGCGCGAGAAGACGATCTTCACGGGCGTCCCGCGCAGTTGGTTCGCGATCTCGGCAAGCGCCCTGACGTTTTCGAATTCCAGGCGGTGGCCGAAGCTTCCGCCCGACCACTCGTTGTGGAAGGTGACCTGTTCGGGCTTCATGCCAATTGCTTTGGCCGCAATGTACTGCACCGATTGCGGCGGCTGGTGGCCAACCCAGATTTCCATCCTGTCGTCGGTCACTATGCCGATGCCGTTGAGCGGTTCCAGCGGCTGGTGGCCGACATAGGGCGCTCGATACTCCGCCTCGAGCAATGTCCCCTCTTTCAGACCGGCATCGATATCGCCGTCGTTACGCCACTGCTTGGCGAGGAATTCCGCGGTGAAGGAGGAACGCACGATGTCCCAGTGCCCATCTTGATCGGGCGGATATCTGGACGGTTCCCACACGCACTCGACGCGCTCCGCCGCCTGCATCGCATACCAGCTGTTCGTCGCTATGACAGCGATGCCGTTGGATATCTTCAGGATCTCACTGACACCCGGCATCGACTGCGCCTTGCTCGCGTCATACGACCTGATCGGCTGGCCCTTATTGGGATTGAGTTTGACTGCCGCATAGACCATGCCGTCCATCTTGCGATCGATGCCGAAAATAATCTCGCCCGTCACCTTGGCGCGTATGTCGAGCCGCTCCATCGGTTTGCCGATCAAGCGCCACTGCGACGGGTTGCGCAGCTTGACGTCCGTGACCGGCGGTATTTTCGCCGCTTCGGCCGAAAGCGCGACATATGGCATTCTTGTTCCGTCTGGCAGGATGACGTGGCCAGCCTCGGTGCGAATATCGGCAATGGCGGCGCCGCTCCGCCTAGCCGCGGCAGCTTTCAGCGTCTCGCGGGCAACTGCTCCGGCGACGCGTAGCTTTTCGTAGGTGTCGGGAATTGCGCTCGAGCCTCCGGTCATCTGCAGGCCCGACTGCCTCAGCCATTCCAGCGCAGCCACGCGGCCCTTCTCGGCTTCAAGGCTCTGGTCCGCCGCCATGAAAGGGGCGATCTCGTGCGCGAATCCGGTGTTGAAGTAGGCGGGGCTGGGGCCGGCGAAACGGACCTCGAACTGGCCGAGTTCTAGATCTAGTTCCTCCGCGATCATAATCGGCTGAATGGAACCAACACCCTGTCCGATGTCGGCATGCTGTGCGATAAGCGTGATCCTGTCGGGGCTGATCTCGACCCATGGATTGAAGGCGACCGAGTCCGGGCCGAGGTCCGCCGCCAGCGGGTTAGTCGTGCCGGGAGAAGCGGGATTGTCCTGAGCCTGACCATAGGACCCAAACACCACACCTCCGGCGACGGCAGCGGAGCCGAATACGAAGGCGCGGCGGGAAAGCACCGGCATCGTGCCCATCTCACTTACCTCCGATCTTTTCCGCGGCTGCGTGGATCGCGACGCGGATGCGCTCATACGTGCCGCATCGGCAGAGATTGCCCGACATGACCTCGTTGATATCCTCATCGGTCGGTTTGGGATGCGTTTTAAGCAGCGAGATCACCTGGATCATCTGGCCCGTCTGGCAGTATCCGCACTGCGCAACCTGGTGCTCGATCCAAGCCTCCTGCACCGGGTGCAGCTTGCCGTTGCCAACCCCTTCGATCGTGGTTATCGCCTTGCCGGCAACGTCTGCGATGCGCGCTTGGCAGGAGCGCACGGCCTCACCGTCGACTTGCACCGTGCAGGCGCCGCATTGGGCTATTCCGCAGCCATACTTCGGACTTGTAATGCCAAGCTCATCGCGCAGTACCCAGAGCAAAGGCATCTCGGGTATCACGTCGACTTGGTGCCTCGAGCCATTCACAACGATATCGAACATCGCAAGCCTTCCTTAGTTTGCTGGCACTTGGCTATTGCATGCAAACGTACCGGCGGCTTCCAACGCTGCAAAGGACAATCCGCCAGAATTTACCTTTTTTAACCAGCGATTAGGCCTCGGCAGAGGGGAGCGTAAGGCGAATTCTTTCGGTTTCGACGAACGCTTTTTTGCCATCGCTATTCCTCAGCAGTGGAATGGCGATGCGCACCGGCACTCCGCCGCCGAAGATGATGACCCGCCCGCCATTGCTTTGCTCTATGCCGAAGAGCGGCGCACCGGGTTGCGCCAACTGGCCCAGAGACGGTGGTCTTATTGAATAAACGCGCAGTCAATGCCTTGCCGATGGCGAGATCGCAAATGCTACAAGCGCGCCACCCCTGATCCACGACGGCTATGTTGTAGGCAATGCCGACGCTTGCGGCTTCGGCTTCGCCCGCCGCCAGCATCCGCTTCGCATCGGAGAGACTGAGGGTGGTGCGAGAACAAGGCATCGTCTTTATCGTCTCGGGTTGCTCTTCAACGGTGATCGATGTTTCCTAAGCTATATGCGTGTGGATGGCGCCGAGGTAAAAAGAGGGTTAAATTCGATGGCCTGCGAAAGCTCCCCAGGCTGGGCGTGGGGCGCACCTCGAAACGTCAAGTTTCATTGGGAAGTTATTCGTGAGTGCATGGAACAATCCGGCAGACTAGACGGCAAAACATACTGTTTCGGGGACTACCGGTTCATTCCAGACCGGCAACTCCTGACGCTTGGCGAAAAGCCGCTGCGCATTGGAGCGCGGGCTCTCGATCTTCTCCACCTGCTCGTCATCCACGCGGGGGAGGTCGTCGGCAAGGACCAGTTGATACGGTACGCCTGGCCGGCCACCTTCGTCCATGAGGGCAATCTGAAGGTCAACATCGCAGCCTTGCGCCGCGCCCTTTCGGGAACGGCCTCCGGGCTGTCGTGCATCGCCACGGTGAGCGGCCGCGGTTATCGCTTCGTTGCACCGTTGCGTGTGTACGGAGGAGACCACCAGCCCCCGCTCGAGACACCCAAGGCAGCGGGCTCGGAATTGCCTCTACAGACGGAGGTCGTCGGTCGCGACCGCGCAATTGCAGACCTTGTCGCCAAGCTTTCTGAATGCAAGCTCCTCACGATCGTGGGGCCAGCCGGGGTAGGCAAGACGACGCTCGCTGTCAGACTGACGCAAAGTCTGCTTGACCGCTTTCGCGACGGCGTTTGTTTTGTCGATCTTGCTGCCATCGGCGACCCACAACTCGTGGATGCCACGATAGCGGCGTCTCTGGGGGCCGGCGGCAAATGGACGAACATGCTTGCCGGCATCGTCGAGACGCTGCGCGATCGCGAAATGCTGCTGATACTCGACAATTGCGAGCACGTTCTCAGTACCGCTTCTGCGATCGCGGAACACCTGACGCTCGCTCTTCCGGGTCTTCATGTCATCGCAACGAGCCGGGAGCCGCTGCGGGCGCGATCCGAAAGCGTCTATCGCTTGTCGCCGCTTCCATTCCCGGATGAGCAGGGCGGCGAGAACCGCGTGGAGGCCATGGCCTTTCCAGCCGTCGAGCTCTTCGTGAAGCGGGCGCATGCGGCATACGGCTACCAGGTCGATGATGCCGACTTTCCCGCCATATCGGCGATATGCCGCCGGCTCGACGGGATTGCGCTGGCGATCGAACTGGCCGCATCCAGGCTGCCGGCCTTAAAGCCGCCGGCCTTGCTCAACCTTCTGAAGGAAAGTTTCACTCCGCTCATCGCCCGTTTGGGTGGAACTCCTCAGCGGCACCAGACGCTGCTTGCGACATTGGATTGGAGCTACCAGCTTCTCTCAAAGGACGAGGCCAGGCTCCTGCGTCTTTTGTCGGTATTCTCGGCAAGCTTTTCTCTTGCCGATGTCATCGGTGTGGCCAGCCACATCGACAGAAGCATCGAGGAGATCGCGATGTACACCGAAAGCCTTGCCGCGAAGTCGCTTTTGTCGACCACGCACGATGCGAGCGGAACACGCTATCGGCTGCTCGACAGTACGCGCAGTTTCACCGGCGAACGGCTCGAAACGGCAGGAGAGGCAGTTGATGCGCAATCGAGCCACGCGCACTATCTCCTCCGGCTGTTCGAGCAAGCCGAGGCGGAGTGGTACTGGCGGCCGAGGAAGGAATGGACCGCCTCCTACGAACCGCGCATCAACGACTTGCGCAAGGCGATCGACTGGGCGTTGGGAGATGGCCTTGAGCACGAGGTCGGCGTACGCCTGACGAGTGCCGCAATTCCGCTTTGGGACGAATTGTCGATGGTCGCGGAAAGCCGGCGACGTGTCGAACGGGCGCTGCAATGTGTCGAAGCCTTGTCGCGCTGCGAACCCGCGGTGAAGATGAAGCTCATCGCATCCTATGCCTCGGGTCTCAATTTCTCCGACCGTCTCGGCCCAGAAGCCGACTCTGCATGGATGGAGGCAAATCAACTGGCGCGACAGATCGACAACGTCGACTACCAGTTCCGCACATTATGGGGCCTCGGCATATTGCAAAGCTTCACCGGGCGGCACCGGCAGACGATGGCGACGCTAACGCAATTTGCGCGGCTCGCGGCCGGCCAGCAAGAGGACCGACAGGTGGCTGCCGAGGGCGAGCGCGTCAGGCTCATGGCCGTCTTCTACTGCGGCGATGTCAGGCATGCGAACGATGACCTGAAACGGCTCGCGCGCGACTACGCAGCGACCGAGAAGCAATCTGGCATGGCCCGCTTCCAGATGGATCGGTTCGTATCGATCCGGGTGGCGTTGGCGATGGCGGCCTGGGTTGCCGGAGATCGTAGGGAGGCGGCTGCGGCACTTCGGGACGCGCTCGGACACAGCATCTCAAGCGATCATCTCGTCTCGCATTCCAATGCTCTTGCGCAGGCTGCCCTTCCCATCGCCTTATGGTCCGGTGAATCCGAGATTGCGCGGCAGCACGTCGCGGCGCTTGCCCGCAATCTCACCCTGCGCGAAATCGCGATTTGGCAACCGGTCTGCCGTTTTTACAAGGGTGTGCTCGCGTGCATGGACGGCGACGCAGAAGGGGTCGGCACGATGCGCCAGGCTACCGAGCAACTCATCGCCAACAATTTCCTCGTTCGGGTGCCGTTTTACCTCTCAATCCTTGCGGAAGCTGCGTTGCGTCACGGACGCATCGCGCTCGCGCGCGACAGCTTGAGCGCTGCTTTCAACCGTGCCGACAGACAGGGCGAGCACTGGTCCCGGCCGGAACTGCTCCGCGTGCGCGGTCTGCTTCAGCGGCTGGACGGCGATCTGGCCGGTGCCTCAGAAACCTTGTTGCTCGCTGCGGAGACCGCGCGGGAAAGCGGCGCTCTTTTCTTCCAGCTGCGCGCCTCGACGTCGCTGGCGGAGTTGTGGGCCGAAACCGACCGGCAGGCGGCGGCCGAGCTGCTTTCGCCGGTATATGCCGAATTCGATGACGCACTGCCTTGCGCGAGCGTTGCGAAGGCCCGTAGGTTGCTTGAGGCCCTCGCGCGGCAAGATGAAGTCGCGCGAAAGGGATTATCCTGAATTGCCCTAGCCGTTCTTGTTGGCAACCAGCGCTGGGTCGAGGACGAAGGCTTTTTGCTCGGCGAGGTCGTTTATCTTCGACAGGTAGTCCTTGAAGCGCGAAGTATCGCGGTGCGCCGCGACCGCGGCATTGTCGACGTAGAATACATCGACCACGTAGCGGTCGGCCTTCGCTTGGTCCGCCACACATCCCACCGCAGATTGCCTGGTTCCATCCGGCAGTGGGGCGCCATGCCGAAGAGCAGCGCCTCCAGAGCTCCGGCCTTGCCTGATCTGGCGAGCAAGGTCGCCATGATCTTGACATGAGACATGATCTGCTTCTCCCCGTTCGCTATTTCGCGGTTGCCGCACTCTCGATGAAAGCTGCAACCTCCTTTGGATGCGAGAGCATCACCGCGTGGCTGCTGTCGATCTCAACAGTGGTGGAACCGGCTCGCTTGGCAAATGCTCGCTGGAACGTCGGCGGGATCATCATGTCCTTCTTGGTGACCATGAAGTGCGAGGGCTTGGTCTTCCACGCGACCTTGTCGATCGGGGTCTGCACCGCCTCCAGGCCCCACGGAACCTGGGCGACGGCCATGAAGCCGGTTATCGTGGGATCGACGTCCGCTGCGAAAGCGGTCGGAAATTTCGAGGGATCAACCAGCAGGTAGCCATCCTTCGGCGGCAGCAGGGGCGCTCCCGACTCTCCCGCAGGCACGGGTTGTTCGGCAAGCGATGCCACCGATTCCTTGGCGTCTGGCGCAAAGGCTGCAAGGTAGACCAGGCTCTGCACCTTCGGATTATTGCCCGCCTCGGTGATGACCATTCCGCCATAGGAATGGCCGACGAGGACGACCGGTTTGCTCGCCGCCTCGATCACACGATTGGTGGCTGCAACGTCGCCGCTGAGGCTGATCGTCGGGTTCTGGACGACCAGAACCTCATACCCGTCGCCGGTCAGGAGGTCGAAGACCGCCTGCCATCCGGAGCCGTCAACGAATGCGCCATGGACCAGAACGATCGAGACAGGCTTGTCGGCGGCAAACGAAGCGACAGGAGAGGCAATAATCATGGCGGCGAGAAATCCCCAGATTGTTCGTTTCACAATTACCTCCAAGGTTGGAAACCCACCGGGACGATATCGCAGCGGCTGCAAGGCGGCTGGTTAAAAGAGGTAAAACCGACAGAAGCCACCGGAGCCGCAAACGGCGCTATGATATTACGGGAACGTTTGGGTTTTCCGGACCGGATACGGCCCCAGGAAAAGAATGAGGAGCGCACCGCCGACGAGCAGCAGCGCGCAGGCTTGAAGTATGCCCGCATAGGTGCCCGTGCGGTCGAAAACGTAGCCGAACAGGCTAGGCCCCACGAAGGCGCCAACCACGAAGATGCCGTACAGCGTGGCGTAGGTCGTTGCGTAGCTTCGCATCCCGAGATAGCGGGCCACCAGATAAGCCATCAGATCGAACTCGATCCCGGACGTGAGCCCAAGCAAAACGATCGCGATAGCGGCCGTCGAGAAACTCACACTGTCTTGTGAAAGGATAAGGCACGATACCGCGCCCATCGTGAGGATGACCGTGCCTACCGCAGGCGCCCAGAAAAGATCAACCAGAAGGCCGCCAAGCAGTCGGCCCGCAACGGCCGCTATCCCCACGAGAGAGGCGAGTCGGACGATATCGCCGGGCGGCAGGCGAAGCGAACGAAGGATGTTCTCGATATTGGGCAGCGGCGCAGCGACGGCGAGCGACATCGGAATAAAGACAATGGCGAGGAGCCAGAACGAGCGAGACAGGAAAGCCCGGCCGGCCATCATGCCTTCGAAGTCCTGGCCCGTGGCGGGCCTGACATGAACGTCCTTGCTTTGCGACCCGGCAAAGCCCCAAAAAACCAAGGGGCATGCGATGAAAACCGGTAGTGCGCCCACAACGAGAATTGCAACGCGCCATCCTCCGATCTCGATCAACAATTGGGCAAGCGGCTTCACCGCAAAAGCAAACAGGCCTGCTCCGGACAACACGATGCCGAGGGCGAGCCCCCGGCGCTCGGCGAAGGCACTGTTGATTACCCGCGTGAAAACGACCGGTGTTGCCCCCAACCCACATATCGCTATGGCGAGCCACGACAGATAGTATTGCGCCACCGAGCCGTTCGATGCCGCGAGAGTCATATAGCTCAGGCCCAGGCACGGCAGGGAAATCGACGCCACCGTGCGCGCGCCGAGCCTGTCGATCAATGTCGCGAAAAACGGACCCACGATCAGAACGGAACCGGCAAGCAACGACAAGCCGCCAAAGATGGTCGCAAACGACCAGCCGAATTCCTCGGCAAAAATCGGCGCGAAGACGCCGATCGTATAGAACGGGATGGCGGGCATTCCCAACAACGACCCGCACAGGCCGGCCAACACGAGCCGCCACCCGTCCCGGAACTCTTCGACACCCGTCCCTCTCACTGGAGCATTTCCTTTGTCCGAACCGGCAGGTCAGCGATCAGATCATGGTGCGATGCACAATGTGCAATTTATCGCGGCCTGTAAAGTCGCGCAAGGTTCACGACAATATGAGACGGTGTTCGATTGATCGGCCCATTCAAGGGCTACCTCATAACGTCCGCTTTCATGATGCGGTTGTTGCTGGATCAACATCCGATATGAAGGCGCAAAGCAGTCGTCCCGCGCTTGGCTGCAACGCCATTTTTTTAAAGATCACGACCCACAGTCAACGAAATCGGATCCGTTGATGTGAAGGGATTCGTTACACCCTGGTGGAAAAGCTCCAGACCATGTCCACCAAATATCGCAAGCAGCAGGAAACCGGACAGTTCCCTGCCAATTTCCTCGGGCATTACTACGACGTCTATTGCCTGCTGGACCAAACGGACGTTCAAGCATTCATCGGTACAGATGCATATCGCACCCACAAAGACCGGCGTTTCCCGAAGCTCGACAATCGCGATATCAGCAGCAATCCGGCGTTCAGCCTCTCCGACCCCGATACCTTCGGACTTTACGAACGCGCGTATGAGCGGACCGCCGCGCTATATTACCACGGCAGGCCCACACTGAAAGAGCTCCTCGCGCGTATCGCGTCCAACGCGGAGCGCCTCTAGCGGTCCGGTCGCATCCCGGCTGCTCTTTATAAGAGACTATTTCACAGCTGGTCGCGAATGGATCCCGCAGCAACCGGTCCGGGTACCGGAGAGGAGGTCGACTTCGTGCCGACCGAACTCAAGATCCGTCAATCAGTGAAAGCAATAAGAGGCACCAGTACCTACGGGGGTTGAAGGACTCAGGGCCAAAGTGGTGATTGCCGCCGGGCGCCCGCCATCAGATGTCTGGCTTCCCTTGATGAGCGGGCTATGCGTCCACCGGCTTGCTTAGGATGGTCTACCGCCTAAACGGCGTAGCAACTCCGCCAAGTTGCCGTCGCTGATGAGATGGTCAACGGGGGTGACACAGGAGTTACTTCGAGCCTACTTCGACCTTACGATGCCGCTAACGGCAATTGGCTCCGCCATCTTGCCCAGGGAAGCCTGGTTCCGGATGAAGGTCGAAGTGCGCCGAAAGATTAGGCAGCCCGCGCAATTGCGGCTATGATCTCCTGGAAGATCACGGGAGGCGGCCTTGAGAGCCGGTGATTGATGGATTTTGCGGATCACGTTAAGGAAATCGAGCGGGTCGGACAGGGAAGCAATACAGGGCGCGACGCCATCGTCGTGGAATCCTGGCGACGTTGCCTGGACACCTACCAGCTTGACCCGGCACAGGCGCGCGAGGCGGTCATCGTCTCGCAGACACGGCTGCGCGAACATCGCCAGCAGGCGGAAGACCTCGTGCACATCGCCCGCTCCGGTCTAGAGCGGCTCTACCGGCAGGTTGCAGAGCAGAACTATGTGCTGCTGCTCTCCGACCGTCAGGGCGTTACCGTCGAATTCCTGGGCGATCCGTCCTTCAACAACAACCTGCGCAAGGCGGGTCTCTATCTCGGCTCCGAATGGGCCGAGCCCCGCGCCGGCACCTGCGCCGTCGGCGCCTGCATCGCCACCGGCGAGGCGCTGACCATCCACCAGACAGACCATTTCGATATCACGCATACGCCGCTCTCCTGCACCGCCGCGCCGATCTACGACACGCAAGGGACCCTGGCCGCCGTCCTCGACATTTCGCTCCTGAGTTCGCCGATCCTCAAGGCGAGCCAGAACATGGCGCGCCATCTCGTCTCTTCCACGGTGCGGCGCATCGAGCTCGCCAACCTCATGGCCAGCAGCCGTCACGATCTGGTGCTGCGCTTTGCCGGCGCACCGGAGTTCCTCGACGTCGACCCGGAAGCGGCGATTTCCGTCGACGGCGCGGGCCGCATCACCGGCATGACCCATGGCGGCGCGCGGCTTCTTGCGGCCTCGCGCGGGCTCGACTGGCGCAGGCCCGAGCTTCTGATCGCACAACCGGTCACCGACTTCTTCGAAGCGGGGCTCGACGAACTCGCGTCCCTCACCCGCGCCAGCCTGCCGCAGAACCGGCGGATCGCCGTGCGCGACGGGTCGACCCTCTATGCCCATGCCATCGAGCCGCAGCAGCGCACGGTGAGCGTGCCTGTTGCGCGTCCGTCCCGGCAACAGCCGGCGATGAGCAGCCTGGGCGGCAACGTTCCGGCCGTCGACGAACTCAGGCGCAAGGTGACGAAACTCGCGTCGAGCAGGCTGCCGATCCTCATCCAGGGCGAGACCGGAACCGGCAAGGAATATCTGGCCCGCATCGTTCACACGGTGAGCGGGCTTTCCGGCCGCTTCGTTGCGGTCAATTGCGCGGCCATCCCCGAACAGCTCATCGAAAGCGAATTGTTCGGCCATGCGCCGGGGGCCTTTACCGGCGCGCTCGCCAAGGGCCGCAAAGGCCTGGTCGAGGAGGCGCAGGGTGGAACCCTGTTCCTCGACGAAATCGGCGACATGCCCTACGCCGCACAAAGCCGGCTGCTCAGGGTTCTGGCCGAAGGCGAAGTCCTTCCCGTTGGCGGCTCGGTCCCCCGCAGGGTCGATTTCCGTGTGCTTTCGGCGTCGCATCGATCGCTGGTCGACATGGTTGCGGGCGGCGCGTTCCGCGAAGACCTCTATTACCGGCTGAACGCCGCGGTGCTTACGCTGCCGCCGCTCTGCGAGCGCGAGGACCTGCCCTGGCTGCTCGAACAGCTGCTCGAAAAGCATGGCACGGAGGGCCGACCTCTCCGGCTCTCGGGTGCCGCCAGACTGCTCCTCCTCCACTATGCCTGGCCGGGCAATATCCGCGAGCTCGATAATGCCATTGCCTTTGCCGCAGCGCTGTGTGACGACGGTCTGGTCGAGGTGACGGATCTGCCGGACCAGCTGTCGGGCATGTCCGCGATCCTCGGCGAAGACAGCCATCAAGCCGACCTCAGGGCAGTGCTTCTGACCTGCAAGGGCAATGTATCCGAAGCCGCACGCCGGCTCGGCATCGATCGCACCACCTTGCACCGCCGCATGAGACGGCTCGGCATAGACCGCCCGCATTGAGCCCCACACTGTGGCATCCGCCACAGCTGTTGCGCCGCAGCTGTTGCATGTCGCGCCGCTGCCGGCACGAAAAGCTGAATGATATCAGTCATCGCCCCGGCGCGCGCCGCTGGCATGGGCATTGCTCCTCCCCTGTTGTCAAAGACAGCCAATGGAGGAAACATGCGCGCACTCAGATTTCATGCAGCCAAGGACTTGCGGCTGGACGACATCCCCGAGCCGAAGCAGCCGGGGCCGGGACAGGTTCTCGTGCGCAACCGCTTCGTCGGCATCTGCGGAACGGATCTTCACGAATACAGCTACGGTCCGATCTTCATTCCCAAGGAGCCGCATCCGTTCACCGGCGCGCACGGCCCGCAGGTCCTCGGCCATGAGTTCGGCGGCGTCGTCGAGGCCGTTGGCGAGGGCGTGACGTCGGTCGCCGTCGGTGATCGCGTCTCGATCCAGCCGCTGGTCATGCCGAGATCGGGCGACTATTTCGCCGATCGCGGCCTCTTCCATCTGAGCACGCAGCTGGCGCTGGTGGGACTGAGCTGGGATGGCGGTGGCATGGCGGAAGCCGCCATGGTCAACGAATACAATGTCCAGAAGATCCCGGACGAGATGACCGACGAGGAGGCCGCACTCGTCGAACCGACGGCGGTTGCCGTCTATGCCTGCGACCGCGGCGGCGTGACCGCCGGCAACAGCGTTCTCGTCACCGGCGCCGGGCCGATCGGGATGCTGACCCTGCTCGCCGCCCACGCGGCCGGTGCCGCGCAGCTCTTCGTCTCCGATCTTAACGATGCCCGGCTGGAGCTGGCCAAGAGCGTGCTGCCCGACGTCATCACGATCAACCCTAAGCGCGACAACGTCGGCGATGTCGTCCGCACGCAGACGGAGGGACAGGTCGGTTGCGACGTGGCGATCGAATGCGTGGGCAACGAACATGCGCTCAAGGCCTGCGTCGATGCGGTACGCAAACAGGGCGTGGTCGTCCAGACCGGATTGCACCCGCACGAAAACCCGATCGACTGGTTCCAGGTCACGTTCCGCGACCTCGAGGTCAAGGGCTCTTGGGCCTATCCGACACATTACTGGCCGCGCGTGATCCGCCTGATCGCCTCGGGCCTGCTGCCGGCGACCAAGATCGTCACCAAGCGCATCACGCTCGACACGGCGGTGAAGGAGGGTTTCGATGTCCTGCTCGATCCGGCCGGCACCCATCTAAAGATCCTGATCGATCTTTCGAAATAAGCATCTCTGCGACGCCTGTTCCGGGAGAGGAGCCCGGCCGGCGGAGGCTTTGACGCTTTCTGGAACGCCCCCATGCGGGCGTTCCATGACCACCCCCAAGCATCCACGGAGGAGAAAAAATGCTTGATATCAGCCCCGGAACCAAGATCGACACGATGCTTTCAAAGCTAGGGCAGGCGCTGGAAAGCGGCGACATCGACGCCGCTGTCAACCTGTTTCAGGCCGATTGCTACTGGCGCGACCTGGTGACATTCACCTGGAACCTGAAGACGCTGGAAGGCCATGAGCAGATCCGCGACATGCTGACCAGCCAGCTTGCCGCCACCAAGCCCTCGAACTTCGTGCAGGACACGAAGGAGGCCGCCTCGGAGGCCGGCGGCGTCACCGACGGCTGGTTCGAATTCGAGACTGCGGTCGCGCGCGGCTATGGCCATATCCGCCTGAAGGACGGCCTGATCTGGACGCTGCTCACCACCATGACGGAACTGAAGGGTCATGAGGAGCCCAAGGGGGTTCGCCGTCCGATGGGGGCGGAGCACGGCCATGACCGGGATCGCAAGACCTGGAAGGAAAAGCGCGAGATCGCGGCCGCCGAACTCGGCTATTCGGTGCAGCCCGAGGTCGTGATTATCGGCGGCGGTCAGGGCGGCATCGCGCTCGGCGCGCGTCTTCGCCAGCTCGGCGTGCCGACGATCATCATCGAGAAGAACGAGCGCCCCGGCGACAGCTGGCGCAAGCGCTACAAGTCGCTCTGCTTGCATGATCCCGTCTGGTACGATCACCTGCCCTACATCCCCTTCCCTGAGAACTGGCCCGTCTTCACGCCCAAGGACAAGGTCGGCGACTGGCTGGAAATGTACACCAAGGTCATGGAGCTGAACTACTGGGGCTCCACCACGGCCAAATCGGCGCAGTATGACGAAAAGACCGGCGAATGGACGGTCGTCATCGAGCGGGATGGCAAGGAAGTGGTGCTGCGGCCGAGGCAGCTGGTGCTGGCGACCGGCATGTCGGGCAAGGCCAATGTGCCGAAATTCGAAGGCCAGGACGTCTTCAAGGGTGAGCAGCAGCATTCCTCGCAGCATCCCGGCCCGGACGCCTATGCCGGCAAGAAGGTCGTCGTCATCGGCTCCAACAACTCCGCCCACGATATCTGCGCGGCGCTCTGGGAGGCCGGCGCGGATGTCACCATGCTTCAGCGCTCGTCCACCCATATCGTCAAGTCCGACTCGCTGATGGAGATCGGCCTCGGCGATCTCTATTCCGAGCGGGCGGTCGAGGGCGGCATGACGACGCGCAAGGCCGATCTCATCTTCGCCTCCCTGCCCTACCGGATTATGCATGAGTTCCAGATCCCGATTTACGACAAGATCCGCGAAAAGGACGCGGACTTCTATTCCTCGCTCGAAAAGGCCGGATTCATACTGGATTTCGGCGACGACGATTCGGGTCTCTTCATGAAATATCTGCGCCGAGGATCGGGCTATTACATCGACGTCGGAGCCTGCGACCTGGTCATCGATGGTTCGATCAAGCTGAAATCCGGTGTCGATGTCTCGCATCTGACGGAAAACGCCGTGGTGCTGAAGGACGGCACGGAGCTTCCGGCGGACCTCGTCGTCTATGCCACCGGCTACGGCTCGATGAACGGCTGGGCGGCCGATCTCATCTCGCGCGAAGTGGCCGACAAGGTCGGAAAATGCTGGGGCCTCGGCTCCAACACGACCAAAGACCCAGGTCCCTGGGAGGGCGAGCAGCGCAACATGTGGAAACCGACGCAGCAGGAAGCGCTGTGGTTCCACGGCGGCAACCTGCACCAATCGCGCCACTATTCGCAATACCTGTCGCTTCAGCTGAAAGCCAGGCAGGTCGGCATCGACACGCCGGTTTTCGGGTTGACCAAGTCGCATCACCTGTCTTAGCGCTCATCAAGGGCGCCGCCTTGGCCGGCGCCCTTTTGCTTTATCGGGTGGCTTATTGTATCGAAGAAAATTAGCGATCTTCAACGGCATCGCCGTGCCAAGACCGCTCGGAATACGAGCCAGCTACCGTCTGAAATGGGCACAACGGAGCCGCGAACCATCCTGCTCGCCTTGATGGGATGTGAACCTGAGACCTTGCTATTCCGATTTTCGCTTGGTGCCAGATTATATACTAGTTGCAGGATCTTGATCCCCTCTCAAGGTGGGATCAGCGCCTATATTCGGTCGTGCCTGCCATGCGTCGTGAACTGACGCATGGCCCATTGTTTGTGAATACTGCTTATCAGAACAAGATAGGGCATGAACGACAGAGAAGCGCTTCCAGACATTGATATCGCTGCAGGTACCTGCAACGACGAGGCTGAGGAGATCAGGCGGCTGAAGAAGGAACTGGCTCGCGTCTCACCCCAGAGACGGCCCTCCTTTTTTTGATGGGGGTGCAATCGCTACGTGCGCTTCCTATATGGGTTGCCATTGAAGTTGATCGCGGACGAACAGGCTAATCCGTTGGCTGTGCTTCAACAAAAGTCTTTTGAAGAGGGGTTTTATGCGCATTAAAGAGCCTTTGGTACGATCGGGTTTCTTTTGGCTTCCCGGCAAGGAGGACTACAGAGCACCAGGAACGTTGACGATTTCAGAAGCCGGAAAGGTTCATCTCGAAATCCTTGGGAGTTTTTCCGGCCCGACCGGGTCCGTCGAGGACCTTAAGGATGAGACGCTGACCATCGGACGCGTGGTCGGCCAGATTGAGAAGGAAGGCATGCTCACTCTTGAGCACTGCTTCTATCGGAAGCTGCCTTACGGTTTCGGCGGTGTCATCAAGTCGAAAGTCGAAGCATCCTGGGCAATTTTGGGTGTGGCATTCGACGCCGATGAGGATATCCTTTCGACGAGCAGTACACCTCTGTCCAAGGCTTCGAGGAGTGGCTTCGTGTTTCAGGGCTTTCCCTGTCGTTAATTGATACCCCACTCGTTTACTCCGTCGAGTACCGTCGCCCCGAGCCGATTACCCTATATGAAGGCGATGATTTCACGTTGTCCGTTGGTTTCGGACACACCATGCCGTCCATGACCGACGTGAAGCATGCAGAGATAAATGCCTCGGCTTATCTGAAAATATCAGCCCGGGAACCGCAGAAGCCCGGCTTCTTTACAAACATCGTCACTATGCTTCGAGAGTTTGTATCGTTCGCCGTCGACACCATGGTGTCGGTGACGGAAGTCTGGGCGATCAATAAAGCCATCACGGAACCGATTGGCGAGGGTAAAACCAAACCAGCCAAGATGGACTTGTACTACCGTTCGAAAAACCACCTCGATAAGACGCCCAAAATTGACAGCTTCCGGATGTTGTATCGCTACCTCGATGTTCAGGGTAATTCCCAGAAGATAGTCGCCAGTTGGTTCGAGTTGTACGATGTAATCCTACCGGTCTTGCACCTCTATTTTTCAACGAGAGCAGGGTTACATACATTTCTGGAGGGACGTTTTCTTTCTCTCGCCCAGGCTGTTGAAACGCTGCACCGTCGAACCTCGACTGAAACCGCGATGGCCGCCGCCGATTTCGGCGCCTTGAAGGACCTTCTGATCAAGGCCGCTCCTGACGCGCACAAGGAGTGGATTGGACAGAAGCTGGCTTTCGCCAATGAGATCAGCCTTGCAGACCGACTGAAGCGGATTCTCGAACCATTCAAGGATCGGTTTGGAAGCGACGCAGACAGAAAGCGTCTTGTCCGGTTGATAGTGGACACCCGAAACTACCTGACGCACTATGACCCTAAATCGGAGCACAAGTCGGCTGATGGAATGCCGCTATATGTGCTTTGCGAGAAGATGGAGGCGCTGCTCCAGCTTCATTTCCTGAAAACACTTTCGTTTTCGGATGAGCAAATTGAGGCTGTTTGTGTCGGACCGCAGGCGTTGAAGGACAAGCTCAATTTGCGCCTCACGTAAGAGACGAATTAGCATTACAGTTGCATTTTTGATTTGAGGAGCGCTTGCCTTGCTGCGGCTTGGTGTACCCGTCGCCAAAGCGACCATGTGATGACGCATGAAGGTTCAATTCGCTGTCGTGCGAGGCGTGTTGCGCTCCGGCGGATTTCCTGGATCGACCAGCGGATCAATTGCTGATGCTGTACCCTAAGCGCTGCCTCGTTTTTGGGGGTGGCATAGTGTTGGCGCGATGACGAATGACCGCCATCATGGCGAATGCGAGCATGACCAGCGAGACATGGCGATGCCAGCCGTGCCAGGAGCGGGTCTCATTGTGGTCAAGGCCGAGCTCGTTCTTGGCGGTTTCGAAGCTGTCTTCGATGGCCCAGCGGTGGCTCTCCACGGTCACCAGCTTTTCCATGGATGTGCCAACCGGACACCATGTGGAGAAGAAAGCGAGATCGCCATCGGCGATTTTGCGGCGGATCAACAGCCCCCGTGTCCAGGTGCCGGGGAATGCCGCCTCGAAATCATCGGCATCGAGGTCGGCCAATTCGAGATAGACCCAATCGTGCAGTCGCGCGCCCTTGATCCCATCGCCTGCCGACATGCGTCGCCAGGCATCGTCAGGCAAGGCTTCGGCGATGTCCTTCGCTGTCCCGGCAACGGCCAGCGGTTTGTCCCATGAGCGAAAGAGATGATTGGCGTTCACGCCCAGCACATAGCCCTTGGCGGCTCGTTTGAGCGCCATTTCGATGTCGCCTACGCCATAGACGCTGTCGGCAGCCACCCAGGAAAACGGCACATCCGAAGCGATCGCCCGCTCGATCATCGTCAGCGCCAGTGCCGGCTTGGTCAGAAAGCCGACCGCTTCCGGCACATGAGCGCTGGCCATACGGCTCCTGTCCTCCGTCCAGACCTTCGGCAGATAGAGCGCCCGGTCGATGAAGGCATGACCATGGCGTGAGACATACGATGCGAACACGCCGATCTGGCAATTGGTGATCTTGCCCGCCGAACCTGTATATTGCCGGCCGACACCACAGGATGCCTTGCCCTGCTTGAGAAAACCGGTCTCGTCGATCACCAGGACCGCGTCAGCATCGGCCAGCGTCTCAAGGGCATAGTCACGCACGATATCGCGCAAGGCGTCCGCGTCCCAATGACCACGCCCCAGAATAGCCTGCTGCCGCCATGGGCCGGGATCGTCGGCCGCCTCCGCCCGCATCCATCCCGTCTTGCGTCGCTCTTCTCCCAGCAAACCGTCCAGGAATTGGCTCGCTGAATTCGCCACCCGCTCCTGTGTAAAAAGCGGTCGCATTCGCGCTTTCACATCTCGTAACGAAAACGCCCAAAGCTCCAGCGCCGTCTCTATAGATTCAGGCAGTGCACAAAGATGCAACTGTAATGCTAGCCCGAATTGCTTGCCCGATTTGCAGCGATTAATTAGCCGTGCCCAATGATGCGAACCACCATAGGCCTCGATCGCGATCAACGTTGACGGGCAGGTCGTGAAGAAGAATGGTCGCGTTGCCATATAGTACGCGAGTGACTGCGATGCGTTGAAGCTCACCGCCGGAGAGCTTCAAGCCACGCTCGCTTGCGCGACGCATTGTCATCTAAATACTGTTGTTATAATAACTTGAGTTTAATTTACAGGATTAATGCACGGGCGGACGCCGGAAGCAGCAAATGATGTTTCAGCCGAGAATGCAGAACAAGATCGGAGGCTTTTCCGTCATCGGCGGCATGCATCGTCGCTACTGGAACGGCATGGTTGCCGATATCTGGAACGTCAATTGTGCCGCACAAGCCGGCGGATACTATGTGGCACGCGATCCACGCCTGTTCATCCTTCTGGAGCAGCGTGGGGCAGGTAAGACCAATGTTCGACCCTCGCCTGGCGCGCAAGGCCAGCTGCAGGATTATAGTAGCGGTCGCATCTCCTATATCCCTGCCGGCATGGAGCTCTGGGTCGACATGGCGGGCGTCGAGTTCGTGCGCCACCTCGATATTCATTTCGATGCGGAAATACTCAGCCAGCGCCTGATGGAAAATATCGATCCGGCACAGCTCGACCGGCCACAGTTGCATTTCAACGACCCGCGGGTGATGGCGCTCGCCGAGCTTATCGCCGCCGAATGTGAAAACCCTGAGCCACTGCACGATCTTTACGGCGATGGTCTGACGCTTTCGCTTTTGATCGACGTGTTGCAGTTGCGCGGAACCCAGCCACGCAAACGCAGTGGCCTTGCCACCTGGCAGTTGCGCCGTGCGGTCGACTATATCGAAGAGAACTGCACGCGCGCCATCCGGCTGGAAGAACTGGCTGAATTGACCGGCCTCTCCCAGTCGCATTTCAGCCATGCCTTCAAGGCGTCCACGGGCGTGCCGCCGCATCAATGGCAAACGCAGGCCAGGCTCGAACGGGCGAAGCAGCTTCTTCTGAACAGCGAGATGCCGCTGACGACCGTCGCCGTCGAAACCGGCTTTGCCGATCAGGCGCATTTCACCCGTGTCTTCCGCAAGAATGTCGGCAGCGCGCCCGCCAGTTGGAAGCGGAGCAGGCTTGCCTGAAAACCACAGTCCGCGATCAATTGTACGTTTTGCGGAGAATTGCCCAAAAACATTCAATTTCCCCCGTGACAGACAAGCCGCACCCATAAATATGAATTAACTACTCATCTTATCGAGGGATCGGCCAACCGGCCGAACGGGCGCAAGAATTCGGGACGAATGACGGAAATGCAGGGATTGAAGCAGGAGGTATCGCGAGCGCGGCTCATAGCGACGGGCGCAGCCATTATCGCGCTGCTAGCGGGCTCCAAGGTCATGGCGCAGGAAACGCCGACGGAGCTGCAGCCTTTGGTTATTCAGGGTTCGCAACAGAAGAGTGAAGACAGCGGCACCGCGCCGGTCAAGGGCTATGTCGCCAGGAAGACCACGGCAGGCTCAAAATCCGACACGCCAATCACCGAGGTACCGCAATCGGTCTCCGTCATCGGCCAGCAGGAAATGCAGGATCGCGGCATCACCAACAAGGTGGATGAGGTTCTGCGTTATACGCCCGGCGTCACCGCGCAGCCCTTCGGCAATGATGGCGATACCGACTGGTTCTACATTCGCGGCTTCGACGCGACGCAGAGCGGCGTCTTCATGAATGGCCTGACGCTCTATAGCTACGGCTTCGGTGGCTTCCAGATCGATCCCTATATGCTCGAGCGCGTCGAAGTGCTGAAGGGGCCTTCCTCCGTGCTTTATGGCGGTGCCAATCCGGGCGGCCTCGTCAACATGGTCCGCAAGGAGCCAACGGACACTCCTCAATATTCGACCGAGATCGGCATCAACAATCTCGGCAATGCCTTCGTCGGCTTCGACTTTTCCGACAAGCTTTCGGCCGACGGCGTCTACCGCTATCGCCTGACCGGCAAGATCGCCGGCGGCGACACCTATAGCGACGGCACCCACGACCTGCGCGGCTTCATCATGCCGCAGGTTACCATCTCGCCCGATGAGTCCACCAAGCTGACCGTCTTCGGCATGCTGAGCGGCCTGGACGAAATCCATAGCGGCAACGGCTTCTTCCCCTATGTCGGCACCGTTGTCGATGCCCCCTTCGGCAAGATCAAGCGCGATGCCTTCTATGGCGAGCGAAGCATCGATAATCTCAAATATGCCCAGCAGATGCTGGGCTACGAATTCTCGCACGATTTCGACGGCGGCTGGACCGTGTCCCAGAACGCGCGCTACGGCCACCTCTACAAGCGCGAGGAAGGCCCGTATCTGAACGGCTATGTCGACGGCAATCCGCTCAGCCCTGGTTATGACGATCCCAACTACATGCTGAACCGCATCGGCTTCTTCGAGCGCTCAAAGGTCGATACGTTCTCCGTCGATACGCGCGCGGAAAACAAGTTCGACACCGGACTGATCAGCCATGATTTCCTGATCGGCACGGACTATTCGATCTACCGCCTCGACCAGATCCAGGCGTGCTGCGGCTCCAATCCGATCAGCGCCATCAACCCCGTCTATGGCACGCCGCAGGGGAGCAACTTCGTCTACCTCAATCAGGTCATGACGCAGCAGCAACTCGGTATCTATACGCAGGACCAGATGCGCTTCGGCGACGGCTGGCTGGTCACGCTCAACGGCCGTTACGACTTCGTCGACACCAATTCCGACTCGAAGGTCGGCACGAGCTACAAGTCGAACGTATCAGCGCCAAGCGGCCGTGCGGGCCTCGCCTACGAGTTTTCCAACGGCATCACGCCCTATGTCAGCGCCGGCACCTTCTTCAATCCTCTGATCGGCACCAGCGTTACCGGCGGTGGTCTGACGCCGGAGAAGGGCGAGCAATACGAGGCCGGCATCAAGTATGAGCCCGACTTCATCGACGGCCTGTTCACGGCGTCCATCTTCCAGATCGACCGCAAGAACATGGCGCTGACCGATCCAGTCACCTTCCTGCAGCGCCAGGTCGGCGAGGTCCGCTCGCGCGGTGTCGAATTCGAAGGCAAGGTCAATCTGGATGACAATTGGAAGCTCCTCGGCTCCTATTCCTACACCGAGCTGACGATCACCAAGGACCTCGACTCCTCCATCATCGGCAACTCGCCCTATCTGGTGCCGAATTCCACCGCATCCCTCTGGCTCGACTACGCCTTCACGAGCGATGCGCTTGACGGACTCAGCATTGGCGCCGGCGTGCGCTACCAGGGCAAATCCTGGGCAGACCAGGCCAATACGCTGCGCGTACCCTCGGCAACACTCTTCGATGCGGGCATCCGCTACGAGAAGAAGGGCTGGGGTGCGGCACTCAACGTCGCGAACCTGTTCGACAAGGAATATGTCTCGGGTTGCGCCGGCGCGAATGTGTGCGGCTACGGCGAAGCGAGAACCATCACCTTCAAGCTCAGCAAGAAGTGGTAAGTTGAGAATTTTAGTATACTTTCATTTTCAATCAAGGCAATCCTCGAACTCGTTTCAAACCGAAGGCAACGCTTACGCATGACGACGCAGTGGCTGCGAATTTACCGCGTCGGCGCGGGGATGCTTGCCCAGTCACAGTGCTGCAGCCTGGTCAGCTATTTCCAATGACAGCAGGAAACACCCATAAGCTGTCTCGAAGACAGTTCATTGCGATGGCAGGCGCAGGCGCGATCGCAGGCCTGACGCCGGCGCGCGCGGCGGCGAGCCCGCGTGTGGCGACGCTCGATTGGGCCATTCTGGAAACCCTGCTGGCGATCGGCGCAAATGTGGTTGCCGGCACCGAATTACTGCAATTCCGCGACGTTGCCGTGACCCCGGCTATTCCCGCGGGCGTTGCCGATCTCGGGCTGCGCGGCACGCCGAACTTCGAAGTCCTTTTTGCATCCAGGCCAAATCTGATCTTCAATTCCAATTTCTATACCTGGGCCGACGATCGCATGCGGCTGATCGCACCGGTCGAGAGCCACGCCATTTATCAACCCGGAGCCAGCCCCTACCAGCTTTCGGAACAGGCAACCCTTGCGATCGGCGATCGGCTTGGACTTATGACAGGTCGCGCCCTCGTCGACGCGATGCGCGAAAAGCTCGAAGCCTATCGCGCCAGTTTCAGCAAGGGCGATCACCGGCCGATCCTGCCGATCAATCTGGGCGACGCCAGGCACTTTCGCGTCTTCGGCTCCGATAGCATGTTCGGGGAAGTTCTCACCCGCACCGGCCTGACCAATGCCTGGCCGGATTTGACGAGTTATTCGGCGACCGCACCGGTCGGCATCGAACGGCTAGCCGCCATGCCGGATGCATGGATCGTCCTCATCCCGCCGCATCCGGCCGAAGCTCTGGCGGAACTCCAGCAAAGCGCATTCTGGAATGCGCTTCCGCCGGTACGGCAAGGTCGTGTCCTCATGCTCGGCTCGATCAATCCCTATGGTGCGCTGCCGGCGGCAGAACGCTTCGCCGATCTCCTTGCAGGAGGGCTCAACCGTGCATGGAACGATTGATCGGCCTGTGATTGCCCAAGGCAAATCGCTGGCACGCAACGGTGCTCTGCTCGCCACTCTCTGCATCCTTGCTTTTGCAGCTCTGCTCTTGCTGCGGCCGCAGCTTGCCGCTGATGTACGCGAGGCAGCCGCACTCAACCATATCTTGCTCACCGATAGCCTGCTGCCGCGCTCGGCTATCGCAATCATAGCCGGTGCGGCTCTCGGCCTTTCGGGCGCCTTGCTGCAAAGAGTCTTGGGCAATCCGATCGCCGACGCCTCGACGCTCGGGATCGCCGCCGGGGCGCAGCTGGCGATGACGATCGCTGTCGGGCTCTTTCCCCTGCTGATCGGCCTGCCGCGGGAGATCTCTGCCTTTGTCGGCGGGCTTGCTGCGGTCCTGATCGTTCTGGCATTGAGCTGGCGGCGTGGTCTCGACCCGGTGACGGTGGCGCTATGCGGCATGATGGTGACGCTGGTTGCAACCGCACTTAGCGTCACCATCATTCTCGCACGCGGCGAATATGCAATGTCCGTCTTCATCTGGGGCGCGGGCGCGCTGAACCAGCAAAACTGGGATGGCGTCGTCACGCTTGCGCCGCGCCTGATCATCGGCTTTGCAGCCGCATTGGCGCTGGTCCGTCCTCTGACGGTGATGAGCCTGGACGACCGCAGCGCCAAGAACCTCGGCCTTGCGTTGCACAGCATGCGCCTTGCCATTCTGGCGCTTGCCGTCTGGCTGGCGGCTTCGGTGACGGCGCAGGTCGGCATCATCGGCTTTCTTGGGCTTGCCGCACCTCACATCGCCAGATTCTGCGGCGCGCGGCGCACCCGGCAGCTGCTGATCGCCGCCCCTATCGCCGGCGCCGGCCTGCTGTTCCTGACGGATTGCCTGGTGCAGCTCCTCTCGCCGGGGTTCACCGACCTTGCCCCGACGGGAGCAGCGACCGCGCTCCTTGGCGGACCGCTCCTGTTGCTGCTTCTGCGGCGCCTGCATTCCGGCAATGCGCTGCGCGCCGTTGGCGGCCCTCGGGCACGACTGACTATTGCAGCACCGGGACGAACGCTTGCTTTGCTCGCGCTCGGCTTCGTTCTTCTGATCCTCATTGTTCTGTCGGTCGGGCGCAGTTTCGATGGCTGGCACATGGCGATCGGCAGCCAGTTTCGGGAACTTCTGCCTTTCCGCCTGCCGCGCACCGTCGTTGCAGCAACTGCCGGCGCGATGCTCGCCGCAGCCGGCTTCATCATGCAGCGCCTCACCGCCAATCCGCTCGCAAGCCCCGAGGTCCTGGGAGTGAGCGCCGGCGGCGGTGCGGGCCTGACGATCGCACTCTTTCTCTTTGCATTCCCCTCGCCCGTCGTCACCATCACCGCAATGACGATCGGCGCGCTGATTGCATTCCTTGGCATGATGGCATTCAGCGCGCGTGGCGGCTTCGACCCCGAGCGACTGCTGCTTTCGGGCGTCGCCATCGGCGCTCTCTGCATGGCAATCGTCACTGTCGTTCTTTCACGCGGCGATCTGCGCGCCTATCTCCTGCTGACCTGGCTGTCGGGCTCCACCAATCGGGCCGGCTCCTTCGAAGCCTGGATCGGGGTCATTTCGCTTGTGCTTCTCGTTCCGATCCTGCCGATCCTGAGGCGATGGTTCGATGTGCTGCCGCTCGGCGGCGACATTTCGCGCTCCGTCGGCCTCTCGGTTGCGGCAAGCCGCCTCACTCTGGCGGTTCTTGCGGCCATCCTGACTGCGATTCCCTCTTTCCTCGTCGGCCCGCTCAGCCTGACGGGGCTGATCGCACCGCATCTTGGGCGCCTCATAGGCTTTCGTAGCACCGTCAAACAGTTGGGCGCGAGCTTGTTGCTTGGTGCCATGCTGCTCGTGCTGGCCGATTGGCTGTCGCACATTGTGATCTTTCCCTATGAGGTTCCCGTCGGTCTGTTCGCGGCGCTGATCGGCGGCCCCTATCTCATCTGGTTCCTGACCCGCAAGGAGACGAAAAAATGATTCATGCAAGGGATTTCACCGCTTCCGGCGTGGCAACCCACAAGGATGCCGGTCAATTGCTGGATAAGTTCTGCGCGCGTTTTGCCGAACATGTCACCATCACGAGAAGCGCGGCCGGAGCCCGCCTCGATACCGTCATCGGCAGCGCCGACATCGCCGTCAGCAATGATCGTCTCGACATCAAGCTACGTTGCCCGACGGCAGCCATGCTCTTCACGATCCGCAGCATGGTCGCCGAAAACCTGTTCGAACTCTCCACCAGCAACACGCTCGCCCTCAATTGGGCCGACGGCCCGCAACCATCAGCCATACCGAACTTCCGCGAAATCAGGGTTGTCGATGCCTACCATATCACCCCGCATATGCGCCGCGTCGTCGTCGCGACCGATGATGCCAGGCATTTCGTCGAGGGCGGCATGCATGTCCGCCTGCTCATCCCGCCGAAGGGTCGCGTGCCGGTCTGGCCGCATACGGAGCCGGACGGCCGCATCCATTGGCCGAAGGGCGATGATGCGCTGACCATCCGCGCCTATACGATCCGCAGCATCGATCTTGACCGAGGCGAGATAAATATCGATTTCGTTGTACATGAAGGCGACGATGTGCCGGGAGCGATCTGGGCGATGACCGCGCGCCACGGCGATCGCGCCGGCCTGATCGGCCCCGGTGGCGGCGGCGTGCCAGCAGCGCGCAAACTCATTCTTGCTGGCGACGAAGCCGCGCTGCCGGCCATCGCCCGCATTGCAGCCTCCGTCCCTGCCGATGCCGAGTTGCGGATCTTTCTCGAGGTCGCCGACAAACAAGAAGAGCAGCCGCTGACATCAAGCGCATCAATGGATGTCACCTGGCTGCATCGCAATTATGCCGCTGCCGGAACGACGGATACGCTTGAACGCATCCTGCGCGACATCGTGCCTGCGGCCGATCCGGAAACCTTTGTCTGGGTCGCCTGCGAACAGAAGCAGGCCCGTGCCGTCCGCGCTTTCGTCAAGAGCGAGATCGCCAGGGATCCCGGCACCTTCAGCATCGCCGCCTATTGGCAGCGTTGTTGAGGAAGTAGCCGTTCACCGATGACGCGTGCGGGTGGCGTCGCCTTAACAGGGTGGAACCCGTGGTGAGGGCGTGTGTCCGGTATTTCAGGTAGCAATCGTGCCAGCGGTTTCACGCCAGATCGAGATGGCGTGAGTGCGAAGCTGGCGATGGTCGGTGGCGGTCAAGCATTTCCTGTGAAGAAGAAAGAGATTGGCGATCTGGCCGTGAGTTGAGACGAAATGCTGGCACTGTCGTGCGGACTTGAACCGCATCATTCGTCACTCTCGTCGTCGCACAGCAAGATGAGAATTCTCAGCTCGGTTGTTCAATCCCTTGTGCGAGCGATGCTCCACGCGTGGCATCAACTCGGCCTTTGCGGCCGAATAGGAACGCAGCTTTTCGGTCACCATCACGCGCGGGGCGATACCTTGATCCTCGAGCAGCTTGCGCATCAGACGCAGGACGGCTGCCTTGTTCCTTCGGCTTTGCAGCAGGGCATCGAGGACATAACCGTTTGCATCGACGGCACGCCACAGCCAGTATTTCCTTCCCTTGATCGTCACCACCATCTCATCGAGCTGCCACTTGTCGGCAAAGTGGCCGCGTGAGCGTCGTCTGAGCTGATGAGCGAACTTCAGGCCAAATTTCGTCGCCCATTCCGGGACAGTCTGGAATGAAACGTTGATGCCGCGGTCAGCCAACAGATCCTCGACGTCGCGAAAGCTGAGCGGGAACCGATAATAGAGCCACACGGCGTGGGCAATGATCTCAGCGGGAAAGCGGTGGCGTCTGAGGTGAACATGCGGGGCTTCGGTCATGACAACCCGAATACCAAGTCGATCCCAACCAGGCCGTTAAGGCGACGCCACCCCCCTGTTGCATGATTGAGACAATGTGGCAGGCTTTGCTTGCATCGGCCAAAGCGGCCTTCCCAATTTGATCTAGCTCAAATCATCACCCTCCCGAGAGCGGATATTTCTCCCAACCGACACGAGTCTCGGATTGAAGGAGAAAGAGATGATATCCAGCAACATCGTTCCCGCCATCGTAACGGCAGCCGCATTAGCCACGGCCTGCACAGCGCAAGCGGCTGATCTGGCTGGCGCGCAGGGTGAGGCGCCCGCCGTAACGAGCCAAAGCCCGTGGCAGATACGCCTGCGCGCGCTCGGCGTGATCACCAGGGACTCGGGCCGCGTCGACGGGTTGGCGGGTTCTGACCTGTCCTACTCGAACACGGTCATTCCGGAATTCGATATTTCCTATTTCTTCAACGACAATATCGCGGCGGAACTGATTCTCGGCACGACATATGCCAAGGTGTATGGCAGCGGCGCGATCACAGGTCTCGGCGAAATCGGCAAAACATGGTTGCTGCCGCCCACGCTGACACTGCAATATCACTTTACCGATTTCGGCGCGTTTCGGCCCTATGTGGGCGCCGGCGTAAACTATACGATATTCTACGATCAATCAGGCAAAAACGCCCGCAGCCTCGACGTCAAGAACGCGTTCGGCGTCGCGCTGCAGGCCGGTTTCGACTACATGCTCGATGAGCATTGGGGTCTCAATGTCGATGCGAAGAAGATCTTCCTGAGGCCGGATTTCGATGCCAGTGTCGGCGGTGCCCATGTCAGCGGCAAAGCCAACCTCGATCCGTGGCTCATCGGCGCCGGCGTCACCTATCGCTTCTAGAGCAAATCGAACAGGTGCCGGGCTCCTACCAGCACTTGTTCCCAGCCGATGGGCGCCGCCGTTTCGGAGCGGTAGCCTCACCCCGCCGCGCTCTTGAGCCCCTTAATCTTGTTCTGCCCCCTACCAAGCCAGCAGCGGAGCGATCTAAAGGAGATCAATCGGGATGAGGGCGCGGCTTTTCCAAGATATTCCGAGTCGCCAAGAGCTGGTATTCATTTCCTCCCCTCTACGGCGTAGTCTTCGCTGCCCTCGCTTCCGCTTTATTCGGTGCTCCCCTGTCGACACTTCACGTAGAGCCTCACGACTGCCCGCGCATGACTCGGGGCCGATGTGGATCGCTGCTCCTTCATCGCAATGGACTTGCACCATCTACTGCTTGCGGTTTGCGTCCGCGTTTCCATCAATCTGCCCCTTTTACTTCGGCCATCGGTAAGTGGGGCAAATTCGATGGCGCCACAGCCACTACGGCGTTGCAAAAATCGCCTATTATTTTCGGGTGAACCGTGCGGAGGCTGACATTGCAAGCACGCCTTCGGTCGAAAATCGCACGGCTTCGCGCCTTGAGTTTAAGTCGCGTCGGATCCTGGATCTGACTATTTTGGTTGCTAAGAAATACAGCTTGCCACCCGCACCACAGATGCCGACGGCCCACCGCCGCGCGGCAACATCCTTCCCCGCGGTTTTCTGAAATTCGCTGCCCCAATTTATCGAAATCTGCCGCCGACGATCAAAAACACAATAACCTTTTGCCAGCACCGATCGGCATGCTAGCCTCACATCGGTTTGCGACACCGAAATCCTGTGCCGTTTGGCCATCGGCCTTCCTCCCAATTATCAAGCTGTCGATAACGGCGGCCCACCAAAGAGTTTTGGAATGCGGCAGCTCAAATTCGCCATGCACCAACTTAACTACACTACCGGCGATTTCAGGGGGAATTTCGAGAAGAGTAGAGACAGCATTTTCTCAGCCAAGGACGCTGACATTCATGTGTTGGTGGAATGCGCTGTCGCGAACTACGCCGCTGGCGACTATCTGCTCGAAGCCGACTATCAAGAGGCGGTCATCCACTGGCTGGATCAATACCGCATTCTTTCAGGGCAATATGGCCTGACGATCGTGGTGGGATCGCCATTGCGTGGCAAAACCCAGGGCCGTAAGATGTGCAACGGCCTCGTCGTATTCCGCAATGGTCGGGACGTTCACAGTTACATGAAAACCCATCTGCCAAACTATGACGTCTTCGACGATGTGCGCTGGTTTGAAAGTCGCCTGGACCAAACTGGAACGGACGCCGAGGCTAACGTTTTGATGTTCGATGGGCCTGTGGGAAAGGCAACCATCGGCTTCTGCATTTGTGAGGATATCTGGTTCGACGACGTGACAGATGAACTCAGGCAGAAAGGCGCTGAGATCATCGTCTCCATCAATTCAAGCCCTTTTGCCATCGCCAAGGGCAATTTCCGCCGCAATATCTTCGCGAAACGTGTCGCCGAGACGGGCGTGCCGCTGATTTACGTCAACCAGGTCGGCGGCAATGACGAATTGGTATGGGATGGCTGTTCGGCCACCATCGATCCAGACGGCACGATCTCTGAGATGGAACCCGGCAAGGAAGGCGTCGAGGTCGTCGCGCTTATCGACAGAGACGGTCGTGGCTTTCGAAATGAAGCCTCCAAGGCGCCTGTTGAACTGACCGACGAGCAGGAGCGCTATCTCATCGTCGGCCTTGGACTGCGTGACTATATTGAGAAGAACGACTTCGAGGATGTCGTACTCGGCCTGTCGGGCGGTGCGGATTCGCTCTTGGTCGCCGCGCTGGCCTGTGACGTATTTGGCCCGACCCGCGTCAATGCGGCGCTGATGCCTTCGCCCTACACGTCCTCCGGCTCGAGCAGTCGAGCCAACGATTTTGCCATCGGCGTGGGCGCTGGTTTCAACGCTAGGACACTCCCGATCACAAAAGAGTATGAGGCCAGCAAAGCCAAGTTCCGGGACGTCTATGGGCGTGACATGTCCGGTCTCGCTGATGAGAACCTGCAGGCCCAGATCAGGGGCAATACGCTGTCCGCGATCTCAAACGACCACGGTCGCAGGGCCATCCTGGGCACAAGCAACAAGAGCGAGATTCTGATGGGATACGGCACGCTCTATGGCGACATGCGTGCTGCCTTCAATCCACTAAAGGATTTGTACAAGGCTATCGACGTGTTTCCCATCCTGGAGATGCGTTACAAACAAGCAATCGACCCCGATCCATTGTTCGCGCGCATTTGGTTCCAGGCCTTTGACAAACCGCTCGAACACTATAACGAGGGTGCGATCGCTTCGATGCGGCAGACCATGGAAGCACCGCCGAGCGCGGAGCTAAGGCCGGACCAGCGCGACACCGACAGTCTTCCACCCTATCCGCGCCTCGACGCCGTGCTGTGGGAGATGGAGGACGCCAAGGAGCGTCACACCGATGCCGAGATCGCCGCCAAGCTTGGCGAACCGCTCGAATTTATACAAATGATCCGCCGTCAGGTCCGGCGCTCGGAGTTCAAGCGTTTCCAGTCTCCTCCTGGGCCGAAAGTTCATCGGAAATCGCCAACGACCAAGGATCGTCGTTTTCCCTTAACGGGACGCTTCAGATAATCTTGCGTCGGAACACCTTATAGAGCTCACCTTTGTTGCTTATACCTTTTGACCGGAGGAAGGCTCTCTTGATCAGAGCCGCACGCGAGTAGTTTTTTGAAGATCTGTGTATAAGCGCTCGCTCGGCGAGCTGATTATTCGCTTGCGGATTCCGTACGTGGGGCAAAATGAGTGGCAGGGGCCGTGAAACCCTCTATCGCCGGACGTCACAAACAGCTCTCGACTTGAGCGCGTACAGCGGTCACGATCGAATGCACAGGACGTTTTGCGCCGGCTCGTGACAAGAATCGACCTAGACGGTCACCGATCCCTGGGCCTATTTCACCTGCTCAGGGTCGCGCTCATCTGCAGCGAAACATCGCTTCCCGAAAGACAGAGCGAGAGAGTCCGTTGATCGCTCATTAATCGGCATGAGCGATTATCCAAGGCTGACCGAAACGAGATACGCAATGGTGGAGCATGGTCCCTTTACGTCCGAGTACGATAATCTGTCCAGTTCTGGTGTTCAGCGGCGTTCTCTGGATTTACGATGTAGGACATTCTCAACTTTACGAAGTCGAGACCGCTGCAATATTGCGAGCCCAGAAGGAGGCGGCGTCGCCTGCATCTGCCTCACATATTCCGGATCAAACGACCGCATTCAGAGCCTCACCGATCGTTTCTGCGGAGGCGCTCGCAAGTGGCGACGATCAGGGGATCGTGGAATCCAATTTCTCTGTTGTGGATAGTCTCCGAGATTCGAAAGTCCCAGAAAACGAGATTAATCGAGCTGCATTGGAGAGCCGTTACGTCGATTTCTTTTATGGCGAAATGGTGGACGGGGGCTTTGCACAGTTTGTGGGAGAATCTGAGTGGGACAGCCAAACGGTAGCAATGGTAAGAAAGGGGCTTGTCGACATCAAGGCGTTCCGACATCTAGAGCTATTCGACGACGGGGCGGCCATTGTCGCCGCCATCGATCCAAAGGAGCTACGACAGTTCATTAATACACCCCAACCCAGTTCCAAAGACCCAGTACTTAGGAAACTGAGTTTGATTGATCGTCAATTCTTTGCTGTTAACGACCGAGAAAGCCTCGTAAAATTGAACGCGGCGTGGCTTCGCCAACAGCCAAATTTGATCGCGCTTTCACCAGAGGCCCTTCGAAATGAACTCCAGGGCCGCGGAGTGTACCTCCCCCATCGCGACAAGATCTCAGTGAAGAGTTGATGGACTTAGGCGCGGATGAGCAACCATGATCAACGTCTAATACCCTTTTGAACATGCCCGGCAAGGCGACCGAGACAATTCTTCATTCCAGCAAACCCCGTTCGTTCGAAGCATCAAACTTCCTCACATCACCCCGCAAGCTTCCCTGCCATCGCGCGACGAAAGCTTTGGTCTCCTCAGCAGCAAGATGCGCGCTCAGCGCCTCCTGACCGGTCCAGCGTTCCGCGATCAGCAGCCTACCCGCCGCGGGATCATCAATTGCGGCATCATAGGAGATGTTTCCAGGCCGCTGTCTTGTCACGATCGCAAGATCCTTCAGTTCCGCAAGAAATTGCGGAACCTCAGTAGGATCGATGTGCATATATCCTGTTATTATCAGCATGATGCTTGCCTTACCTGTTGAGCCTTCGGTGGGGTAACTGCGCTCGTGTGGCCTGGTGCCATCAAACCGCCTTGAGTACGATCTTGCCTTGAATGCTCCCTTGCGAAGCGCGCTGATGGGCAGCAGATGCTTCCGCCAACGAAAACATGCTGTCGATGACGACTCGGATTGTGCCGTCGTCGAGCAATCGACCGATCTCACCCAGCTGCGCGCCGTTTGAGCGAACCTGTGTGGATGAGACCGTAATTCCACGCCTTGCAGCCTCCTCCTGACCGGAGAAACCCAGCGGGTTGACGAAGAGGAGAACTCCTGCCGGCTTGATCACGCTTAGGAAACGCTCCATGTTCGCGCCTCCCACGGCATCCATCACCAGATCGAAATCCTGTGCGACTTCTTCGATGGAAGTCTTGGTGTAGTTGATGAACTGGCATGCGCCGAGTTCGCGCAGAAGTACCTCATGCTTGCCGGAGGCGACCGCGGTAACACTAGCACGCTTCCATTTTGCAACCTGAACCGCCAGGTGGCCGACGCCCCCTCCCGCGCCATTGATCAGGACACGTTTGCCCTCAAGTGGAATTGGCGCATGAGGAAATGACTGGAAGGGGTTGGGCGCGTCATGGCCCAGCTCGACAAGAAACTGCCAGACCGTAAGAGCCGACATCGGCGCGCCGGATGCTTGGAGATGATCGATTTTCGGTGGCTTCTTTGCGAGTTCCGATGCGGGTACGCTGACGTATTCGGCGTAAGCACCACTCCCTTTCATCAGGTCGTCGGGGAAGCGGACCATGGCATAGACCTCATCGCCAACACTGAATTGCGTAACCTGTTCGCCCGTTGCCGCGACTACCCCAGACACGTCGGTGCCAAGGATCAGCGGAAAGGTTGCATTGGGTCGCCATTCGGGAGGTAAAGCCCGATAGCCGTCACGCAAATAAAGGTCCGGTGGATTGAGGCTAGCCGCATGGACACGGACCAGCACTTCGCCACTCGCTAGTGCGGGTCGAGGAGCGTTCTCGTAGCGTAAAACACTTGGGCCACCGAACTCGTGCAGTCGGACCGCCTTCATCATCTCAGTCATGGTGCCCTCGTCTCTCTTAAATTGCGTCTTCCGCAAAGAAATAATAAATTTATCTGACATTGATAATCGCGCTTCAATTCGCTTTAGTAGTTCCATGACGGAACAAATTGGCTTGGACAGATTGACAGGTCTTATCGCCTTCGCGAAAGCGGGGTCTTTAGGCAGCTACACGGCCGCGGCGCGATCGCTATCCATTTCCCCCTCGGCCGTCAGCAAGAGCGTTCAGCGGCTTGAACAACGTCTCGGGGTCTCGCTTTTCACCCGCACGACACGCTCGCTGACGCTGACCGCCGAGGGGCGAGAACTGCATGAGCGGGCACTTCGCCTTTTGCGCGACGCAGAAGAAATCGAGCAATTGGCAAAGGCAGCCCGCGCGGCGCCCTCTGGCAACTTGAAAATTGCGGCGTCGCTTCCAATCGGCCTGCATGTCATCGCTCCAGCCCTTGCGGAATTCAGGAAGCGGTATCCAAGCGTTACGATTGACTTGCGTCTCAGTGATCACATGATCGACCTTATCGCTGAGGGGATTGATCTTTCTATCCGCATCGGCGAACTCGACGACTCGCGTCTCCTATCGCGGCGTCTGTCGCCGCATCGGCTGTGCTGCTACGCATCGCCTGAATATTTGGCTGAACATGGCACGCCGGGGCATCCCGACGATTTGGTGGAGCATGAGACGGTCAATTTGCGGTACAAAAGCACGGGCCAGCTTTTTCGATGGCCGTTCCGGATCGGGGAACGTGAGGTCGAAATCGTTCCATCTTCGGGTATCGTTGTCGATGCAAGCGAAGGCGTCATGACCGCAGTCGCGGCCGGCGCGGGGATTGGAATGGCCACAAGTTTTGCCGCGACCGCCTGGGTCAAGCGCGCGCAGTTGACGCCGATCCCTTCAGAATTTGCCGTCGAGAGACACAATGTCACTGCGGTTTGGCCCCAAAGCCGACGCACCAACCCGGCTGTTCGTGCGTTTCTTAAAATGTTGATCGACGCGTTCTAGCTCAGGCAACGGTCTTCGCGGCAGTGCCGTAAGCGAAGACAACGGGAGGCACAGAATCTAGCCCGCTCCCGTTGATGATTATATGACGGCGGTCGCCAGGAAATCTCCGAGAACTGTCATGCGGCGGCAGCTTGTCGACCAATCAAGGAACTTGCTTATGCAGGGCATCTAAAAAGAGGACCTCTTGTTCGTAAGCGTGCCGCGAATACCAAAGCAGCGATCGCGATGACAATCGCATTGAGCCACAGAACCGAAAACTCTTGTCGAGAGACATGAAAGGCGATCGCTGTAAATTGTAGCAGGACCAATCCCGCCGCTGCAGCGGTCGTCAGCCAAGGAAGGATCCCGAGTGCGGCAGGTAAAATAAGGCCTATGGCACCCAAGATCTCCGTCGAGCCGATCATTGTAATCAGCCAGGTTGGAACTTCCAGGGTCCAATTCCAGCCCATCGCCGCCATCGTCTCCGGAGTCTGCGTCAACTTCGTCCAGCCGGCGTAGCCGAAAAACGCGGCAAGCAGTATTTGCCCGGTCCAAGTGAAAGTGCTCGTTTTGCTCATGCTGGCTCCAAGACGATATGTTAAACCGCGCAGTGATCGAACACCACGCGGTATTTGATAGTCTAGACTATCATATGGAGTCAACAGCATGCGAGAGTGGCCGGAAAGTCACCCCAAGGCCAGGGCAATGGCGCGGCGAAGGAGCGAGATCATCGATGCGGCCAGGCGCTGTTTCATCAGAACCGGTTATGCCGGCACCACGATGGAAACAGTCGCTGAGGCGGCCGGTATTTCGCTCATGACGCTGTACAGGTTTGCAGAAAGCAAGGAGGACCTCTTTGCGGCAACGGTCACTGACGCTTGCCGCGCCCGCGATGAAAATGAGCGGCAATACTATGAAAATCTTGTGAACTTGCCGGTCCGGGAGATGCTGATCACCAGTGGGATCGAGATGCGTTTCAAGATTCTGCATCCTGACAGCATTGCGCTCATGCGTCTTATTATCGCTGAGGCTGACTCTTTTCCGGCTCTGTTACCGCTCGCCTATAGGGCGTTCATAGAACACTTCGAAGAACTGGCGTCGCAAGTTCTAAAGATCGGATTTCCTGATCTCTCCGAAGATGTCGATATTCTATCTCGCCGGTACGTGGACTGTCTTCTGGGTACCGATGTTCTCCGCATATTGCTCGGTGACGAGCAATCGGCCTGCAGCCAAGATTTGTCAAAAGCTGAACTGGCTGCCGATATGGTGCTGAACTCAATGGGTTGAGATCCTATCGCGATCTGGGTCTGCGAGGTCGCAGCGAAGACATGGCGGGCTGTCAATCGGACGACTCACTCTAAATTCAATACAGCATGTACCACCTGTATCCTGATACCACGCGGAACTGAGCTAGTTTTGACAGCAGGGGCTCAAGAACCTCGCCGGCCGTTGGCCATTCCGATCGCCCCTGGCGAGCGAAGCTACACTTGCAGCGGATTTAGAAATCTTCTTGATACCGGTGGTGTCGATATCGTGATGCCGGACGTCGGCTACTGCGGAGATACGGCAATGGGGCCGCAAGTTCGGGCCGGCCTGCCAAACAACTACGTGGACGGCATCTAGACGAGGTCTTAATCTCTATCGATTGCCCGAAGCATTGGCTATGTCGTGCCGTTGACCAGGACGGGTACGTTCTCGACGAAATCGTATGGAAGCCTCACGACACCAGGCAGCAAAACGACTGCTGGCTATACAGGTTTTTGTTGCAATCTTTCCGGCTCCATCGATGAAATTTGCACCAACATTCTGTGAAAACGTTCTTAACATTGCGCGTATGACTGATTCAGTAGTTCTCGCCCCATTCCTCGTCTTCGCCTTTCTCATGACACTTGCGCCTGGACCCAACAACGCAATGGCGCTGGCTTCCGGCGTTCGTGTGGGTTTGACTAGATCGTTTCCGCTCATAGGCGGCATTGCTGCTGGCGTCGCCGTGCAAATGTTGGCGATTGGCTTCGGCCTAGGCAAGCTATTCGAGGCCTATCCGGTCACTCACGAGATCTTGCGGATAGGCGGTTCGCTTTATCTCATCTGGCTTGCATGGAAGATAGCGCGCAGCGGCCCAATTGTTGAAGACGCGGAGAGTTCGCCTATCGGTTTTTTGGGCGCCGCCGCGTTTCAGTGGATTAATCCAAAGGCGTGGGCAATCACAGTGAGCGCGGCTGCGACTTATATTCCCAGCAGCGACTATCTGCTGAACATCTCAATCGCTGCGGCTTTGCTGGCTTTTGTGGCCATCCCTAGCGTTGCTGTCTGGGCGGCTGCCGGTCGCCTGCTCCGTAATGTGCTTACCCGGCCAACTTATGCACGTGTCTTCAATCTTTCGGTCGCACTTCTTCTCGTCGGATCGACTGTTCCGATTTTGTTGGGCAATCTGTAGGGGAGCATTCCATAAGCTTTGTCGGCGTCTCCAGTCGATGCATGCTTCAGCGCCATCGTGCATTGGAACACCGTCTATCTCAGCCGGGCCACGACCCACCTGCGCCAGCGGGGCCGTAATATTGCTAACGAGCAGCTGAAGCACGTATCCCCACTCAGTTGGGAGCATATTAATCTCACCGGCATCTATTCCTGGGACGCCGAGCGGCAGGTGGCTGGGGGTTTCAGGCCGTTGCGGCTTACCGGCCGACTTCTTCGCGCGGCGCAGTAGTTGACCTCGTCTATTCGAAAACAATATGGCGCCGCAACCGCTCTATTGGCCCGCCTAGGCCCATTGCGTTCGTTGGTTGGCTATACTATCCGTCGCCTATGAGCACTCTGCGTTCGAACATCAATGTGAAGGCTATTGGCCTTCATTGGCGAGATAATCGCCTCCTGGCCGCCGAAGTCTACGATAGCGAGGGCCGCGTCGCTGGCGTTCGTCCGCTCGGGGGAACGGTGGAGTTCGGCGAAAGCTCGCAAATTGCTCTCAAGCGCGAGTTCCTTGAAGAGCTCGGCGTTGAAGTAGAGGTGCTGTCGGACCCACTGGTCATTGAGAATTTATTCGTCTTTGAAGGCGAGAACGGCCACGAGATAATGTTCGTGTTCGAGATCGAATTTGTTTCTGATGATTATCGACATCACGAAACAATCACCTTCAACGAAAGTGACGGAACATCCGGTGTTGCACGGTGGTACGCCTTGGAAGAGCTTGATCGTCCCGGCTCACCAAGCCTCTATCCCAAAGGGTTGAAGGCACTGCTAGCCAGGTAGCTGCGACTGACCTCCGTTTCCGGCGCAAAACTCTCTTTCGAACATTGATTGGTTGCTTCCACGGCGCTTTTAGTGCGCGTTCACGCGGCGACCCATCTTAGCGTACGATTTTCTGCAAATGTTGTTCGGACCCCAATAGGCCCCTGCTACTCTACGGAAAATCTCTTCGATGTCGCGGGCAACCCGCCGGCGTGGCTGGGGCGAAGCGATTAACCACAGCGCAGGCGGAAAAGCATGTCGAAATCGGCAGCATCTGGGATAGGCAGAACTACACCGGCATTTTCTTGTGACAAACAATGAGCAGCCGGACTTGAATCAGCATGGGATGGCATATACATTATGGCATATACAAAGGAGGGTGTCATATGTCCGTATCATTGCCGTCATCAAGACCGAAAGAAGTGAAGCTGTTCCGCAATAACCGTAGCCAGGCGGTACGCATCCCTGCGGAGTTCGAGTTGCCAGGAGATCGCGTGTTGATCCACCGCGAAGGGGATAAGCTGATCATTGAGCCCGTAACCAAGCCGTCCAATATCGTAGAGCTTATTGCCGATTGGAGGAAGGACACTCCACTCGGGCCTGAAGACCAGTTCCCAGATATTGAGGACGTGCCTGCCAAGCCGGAGAACATTTATTGAGCGGCTACTTGCTTGATACGAACATCATCAGCGACATCATACGCAATCCCTTTGGACCGGTGGCACGGCGCATCGAGGATGTAGATCCCAAAGAGATTTGTACCAGCATCATCGTCGCATCGGAGTTGCGATACGGCTGCGCAAAAAAAGGATCGGCCAAACTATTGGCCAAGGTCGAAAGCATACTCGAAACGCTCCCAATTCTGCCGCTGGATATCCCCGCCGATATCAAATACGGCGACATTCGCGCCGCCTTGGAAGCTGCAGGACAGACCATCGGCCTGAACGATCTGCTGATCGCCGCACATGCTTGTGCACTCGACCTGACACTTGTGACTGACAATATGCACGAATTTCAGCGCATTAGCGGCCTCAAACTCGAAAACTGGCTCGAGTGATAGCGGGCGGCGCCATGGGCGCTGAAGGCAATATGTCGCCGACCTTCAATTTCATCGACATATTGTGTCTGCGCGATCTCCAAATGAGACCGGCATGAAACAGGCGAAGGGTCAGCTTATCGGCTACGCACGCGTTTCTACGGATGAACAGGCAACCGATGCCCGGGAGATCGAGTGACCTGCCACTGAAGTTTCATCCAACGACGACTAGAGCCCCGGCGGTTTTGAATACGCCAAATGGCGCGGTTTGAGCAACCGGCTGAAACGCGAAGCTTTCATCTTGCGCAGTGTTGGAGCCGGTTGCGGCGATGGTCCCGGCAAAGTCTGCCGGGGTTTGGTATCCGAGCGATGAGTGCGGCCGGAAAGGGTTGTAATCGTCCGCCCATTCAGCAATGGCGCGGCGGGCATGATCGAGGCCGAAGAACAGGCTTTCGTTGAGCAGCTCGTCGCGCATGCGCCCGTTGAAACTTTCGACACAGCCATTCTGCATCGGCTTTCCCGGCGCGATGTAGTGCCATTCGACCTTGTGATCTTTCGACCAGGTGAGGATGGCATTCCAAGTGAGTTCGGTGCCGTTGTCGGAAACGACCATTCCTGGCTTGCCGCGTCGTTCGATCAGCGTCGTCAGTTCTCGAGCGACACGTCGACCGGAGATCGAGGTGTCCGGGATCGCTCCAGGCATTCGCGCGTCACATCATCGACAATGTTGAGGACGCGGAAGCGTCTGCCGCAGGCAAACTGGTCATGCACAAAGTCCAGCGACCAGCGGGCATTGGCCTTCGCTTCGACCAGGATCGGAGCACGCGTGCCGACAGCACGGCGTCGGGTCCAGCCCGAGGGGTTCACTCCATAACCGGCTCAATTTTGAGCGGAAACCAACAGCTCATCTAAGCAAGTTATTTTTTTATTTAAATTTAGAATCTAATCTTAGCTCTGGGATGCATGTTGCGTTCGGTGATGCGCAGGAGGCGCAGGAATTGTTGCCAATGTGACCCAGTCTTCGCGACGGGCACGACAGCAACTCAGCGCGGTGGGTATCGATGAAGAACATGAAAATCTCGCTCCAGCTGTTTTTGCTGGTTGGAGCCATGATAACGACTTTCGCAGTCCTGACATTCCTTCAGATTCGGTCCTCAACGACGGCCATCTACCATGAGCGCTATGAAATGCTGCGCACGCAAGTGGAAACGGCTATCTCCATACTGAAGGACTATCAAAGCCGGGTCGAGAAGGGCCAATTGTCGCTTGATGAAGCCAAGAAGCAGGCTTATGGCCAGCTCAACAAGATGACCTTCGAGCCGGACGGATATTTCTACGGATACGACTACAATGTCGTGCTGGTATTTCATCCGACCTCGCCGAGTGTCGGCCAAAGCAACAAAGGCGTGAAGGACGCCAATGGCTTTGCCTATCGCGACGAACTCGTTCGGCTGGGCCGGGCCGGCGGCGGCTATGTCGAGTTCATCGGCCCGAAGCCGGGCAAGGACCCGAATGACCGAAGCTACTCCAAAGCAAGTTATGCCAAAGTCTTCGAACCATGGCAGATCGTCATCATTACAGGGCTTTACACGGACGATCTGAAAGAAGATATCCGATATTCGACCATCAAAATAGTCGGCGGCTCCGCGCTTGCGTTCCTGCTGGCGATTGCTGCGGCCTATTTCATCATCCGAGGGATTTCGCGTCCGCTCAATGCCATCCACGACGCGCTGAATGCCGTGGCCGATGAAGACGTCACCCTGGATATTCCCCACACCGACATGGGCAATGAAGTGGGCAAGATGGCGCGTGCGACCAAGGCACTCCAGGAGAAAGTGCGCGAGCGCCACACTATGCTGGCACGGCAGGAAGAGCAGCAGCACGAACTGGACGCCGAGCGCCAGCGCAATCTTGATGCCCAGCGTAAGGAAGCCGAAGAGCAAACGCATGTGGTCGCCACCATCGGCGTCTCGCTCGAGAAGCTCTCTGTCGGCGACCTCACGGTTCGCTGCGCCGATCTAGGTCCAAAGTACGAGGGTCTGCGCCATAACTTTAACGATGCCCTTTCCCGCCTCGAACAGGCCATGAGCCGCGTCAACCTGAAAGGCACCGATATCAGTGTTTCCAAGGAAGAGATCCGTCGCGCTTCTAACGAGCTTGCACAGCGCACCGAGCGTCAGGCCGCCAATCTGGAAGAGACCTCCGCAGCTCTCGACGAGCTGACGGTGGCGGTTCGCCAGACGGCGGAGGGTGCCCGGGAAGCTGCAAGCCGTGTGGCGTCCGTCAGTCAGGAAGCGCGCCAGAGTGACGGTATTGTCGGGCAGGCGATCGCCGCCATGAGCGGTATCGAGCAATCGGCCACCGAGATCACCAAGATCATTGGCGTCATCGACGAGATCGCCTTCCAGACCAACCTGCTCGCCCTCAATGCGGGCGTGGAAGCGGCGCGCGCCGGCGACAGCGGCAAGGGCTTTGCGGTCGTTGCTCAGGAGGTGCGCGAACTTGCTCAACGCTCTGCCGCGGCCGCCAAGGAAATTAAGGAGCAGATCGCCCGCTCCAGCGGCCAGGTTGAACAGGGTGTGCAAATGGTCGGTAAGACCGGCGAGGCACTGAAGCGGATCTCCAGCCAGATCACCGCCGCCGATGATATCGTCTCGAAAATCGCGCACAGCGCTCAGGAGCAGGATTCGACCCTGCGCTCGATTTCCTCTGCGCTCAACCTGCTCGACACGGCTACCCAGCAGAACGCCGCCATGGCGGAAGAAACGACCGCTTCGGCAGAAGTTCTCGCCAACGACACTGGCGACCTGCTGGATCTTATCCGAGGCTTCCGCACCAATAGCTCTGCAAGCGAGCTATATAGAATAGGCCATCAGATGCGACGCGCAGGCTGAACAGGCCCTCCCAACACCTGTGCTGGATTCGCGATCGCGATGCCGGCGCCGATCGACCAGAATTGTTTTGAGGCCGAGATTGATCGCGACCAGATAGGCGCCTGACGTGACGCCGGCCTACCGCAGGATCGAGGCGCAAGGCAGCCGGAAGAGCCACGGCGCATGCTGAAGCCGGAAAGTTCGTTCCAAGCATCGAGGGTAATGATCGCCTGCAACACCTCCAGCAAGTCCTCCTCTTGGCGCAACATGCCGCACCATTCGTTGAGCCGCTCGTCTTCGTCCCAGTGGAGATCATAGACCATCGGATCTTTTTCGGCCACAGGCGTGTACCCCCGGGCAAATGTTTCGATCCATCTGCTTGAAAAACAGAGTCCACAGTTCCGACGGCACCTTGTTATGTGAAACGAGGAACGGTCTCACACCCGCCCGGCAATGTCTTGTCTTTCGCTTAGCCGTCGCGCGCTTTTTCCTTGGCGATCTGCTGTACAAAATCAAGGAAAGCTCTGACCTTTGCCGGTGGCAGATGGCGCGCCGGATGGTACGCATACAAGGGATAATGTTCGTCCGACCAGTCTTTGAGAATTTGTCTCAGCCCGCCGCTTTTAAGCCAGGGATCCAAACCGATCTCCAGGCTCTGAAAGATACCTTGACCGGCCATGCAGGCGGCAATGGCTGCGGATGGGTCGTCGAAAATTATCCTGCCGTCGACTTTCACGCTGACAACTTCACCACCTCGATGAAATTCCCAAGGGAAAGCTCGGCCGGTTTCCGGGTCCCGGAACAGAATAACTTCGTGACCACTTATTTCCTCCGGTCGGACCGGCTCGCCGAGTTTCTCGAGATAGGCGGGGGCTGCGCAAGTGATGACGCGGATATCCAGAAGCTTTCTTGCTATGAGTGACCCGGCATTCGTCGAGCCAAATCTGACAGCCACATCGAACCCGCTCATCATATCGTCACGCGCGTTCGTCGTCATAAGATCGATTTTCAGATCTGGATATTTTTCGGTGAGCCGCGGAAGCTGAGGCGCTAATACCATCCTTGCGAACCAAGGGTCGATCGATACGCGCAGCCTCCCGGCGACCGCAGCTGCCGATCCCGCGGCGGTCGCGGCGGCCTCCTCCAGACCGGCGACGAGCGGTAGGGCCTGTAGACGAAACAGACGTCCCTCTTCAGTCAGCGCGACGGAACGTGGTGTGCGGTCAAACAGACGTACGCCCATCCTCGTCTCAAGTCGCCCGATTGACCGGCTGACGCCGGAAGGGGTCACTCCCAATACGTCCGCGGCCTTGGCGAAATTGCCGGCGTCGGCAACTGCCAAGAATACACTCACCCCAGTGAGAAGACGTCCGTCAAAACTCATGACAAGGCTTTCGCATTCCGTGGAAAGGAATAACAGTGATTTTTTGTCATTTGTAATATGACTATTATGATCTTTTAGCATGCCATGGCTCTTGATAGGTATTCACCGTCGGCCTTTCGAAGGCGAGCGGTTTACCAGACCCGCGATCCGTCTGGATTCAAGGTAAACAATCATGAATGAGATCACGAGAAGAGCGGTGCTGACGCGCGGCACCATGGCCGTCGCGGCGGCATATCTTGGGGCAAGCGCTGTTCAGGCAGCAAGCCAGAGCCCACGCCTCAAAAATGCGAAGTTTAAGTCCATCGATGCCGCGATAGAGAAGGCAGTCAATGACCGCACGGTCGCTGGTGCAGTAGCTATGGCTGCAACGCAGAAGGGCATCGTCTATGAAGGCCTCTTCGGCAAGGCAAATGTAGACACCGGTACCGCGATGAGGCCTGACACGGTCTTTTGGCTTCTGTCGATGACGAAGGCGATTACGGCGACCGCATGCATGCAACTGGTTGAGCAGGGCCGCCTCAAGCTGGATGACGATGCGTCGAAATACCTGCCGCAGCTTGCTGCACCCAAGGTGCTGGTGGGTTTTGATGCCAACGGTCAGCCACAGCTGCGTCCCGCCAGGAACTCAATCAAGGTTCATCACCTTCTGACGCATACCTCCGGCTACACTTATGCGAACTGGAGTGATGTGATAGTGCGGTACGAGACCGCCACCGGCTTACCCGATATCGCCACCTGCCAGAACGCCGCCTTCAATGTGCCGCTCGAATTCGAGCCGGGGGAGCGCTGGCAGTACGGCATCAGCATGGACTGGACTGGCAAGCTGGTCGAAGCTGTTAGCGATCAGTCGTTGGAAGTCTATTTTCGCGAGAACATTTTCGCGCCACTTGCAATGAAGGATTCGGGGTTTCTGATCAGCAGCGAGCAGAAGCGCCGTGTCGCGACATGCTTCAGCAGAGAGACTGACGGCGGCTTGAAAGCGATGCCGTTCGAGATGCCTCAGAGGCCGGAATTTTTCATGGGCGGTGGCGGCGCATACAGCACCCCGCAAGACTACATGATGCTCCTTCAGGCATTGCTCCATGGAGGCAAGTTGAACGGGGTTCAGATCCTCAAGCCTGAGACCGTCGCGATGATGATGCAGAATCAGATCGGGGATCTGAATGTTCGCAAGATGGAGTCGGCCGCACCGGCCTACTCGAACAGCTTCGATCAGTTTCCGGATCAGAAGCACAAATGGGGCTACTCCTTCGACATCAACACTGAGGCGGGCCCGCACGGCCGCTCTGCGGGAAGCGTGTCCTGGGCCGGACTGCTCAATTGCCACTTCTGGATCGATCCCGTCCGTAAGGTCACCGGATCCCTCTTTACGCAGCTCCTTCCCTTCTATGACGACCGCGTCGTTGCTCTCTACGGCGACTTCGAACGCGGGCTCTATGACGGCCTCGCTTAATCTCTCCTCTTTCTGAATGGAAAATCAGACATGTACGCTATCACTGGAATCACCGGCAAAGTCGGCGGCGCGCTTGCGCGGACCCTGCTTGCAAACGGCAAGGCCGTCCGTGCGATCGTTCGCGATCAGGCCAAGGGCGCATCATGGGCCGCTCTCGGCTGCGAGGTTGCTCTAGCCGAGATGGAAGACGCAAAGGCGCTGTCGGCCGCCTTTGTCGGCGCCGAAGCCGTGTTCATTCTTCCGCCGTCCGAGTTCGACCCCGAGCCTGGCTATCCCGAGGCGCAAAAGGTGATCGACAGTGTCGTCGCCGCTCTAAAGACCGCACACCCGAAAAAAGTCCTCTGCCTGTCGACGATCGGCGCAGACGCGAAAGAGGACAATCTGCTGTCCCAGCGCACGATGCTGGAAAAAGCCCTCAACGAACTTGACCTGCCTGTCACCTTCCTCCGGCCCGCATGGTTCATGGAAAATGCACTTTGGGACGTAGGCGCGGCCCGCGACACTGGCATTCTTTACAGCTTCCTGCAGCCCGCGGACAAAAAGTTCCCGATGATCGCAACGAAGGACATCGGGATCCTGGCGGGAGAACTAATCCAGCAGGATTGGACCGGAAAACGGGTCATCGAGTTGGAGGCTGCTCAGCGTGTATCGCCAAATGACCTCGCGCAAGCGTTCGAAGTTGCGCTCAAGAGGCCGGTGAAGGTCGAGGTTGTCAACCGCGAAACCTGGGAGGACCTGTTCCGCTCGCAAGGGATGAAGAACCCGACGCCGCGTATTCGCATGCTCGACGGCTTCAATGAAAGCTGGATCGAGTTCAAGGACAGCGGCCGCCTCGCGAAAAAGGGAAATACCTCGCTGCAGCAGGTCGTAGACGCACTCGTGGCCGGTGACAACACCGACGATCGCGCCTGATAGAGCGATTAGGATGCAGGGGGTTCTTCCGCCTGCATCTCCAGCTTTGTTGTGGAAGGAGAATATTCAATGGACACAATCGAAACGCAGGGTGTGACGATACCTCGTCTTGGCCTCGGAACGTTCCGGATGCCGGGCGTCAGCGCGCAGCCGGCGGTGGAAACCGCGCTTTCGCTCGGATATCGGCATATTGATACCGCGGCAATGTATGAAAATGAGGCGGCGGTCGGTACGGCAATCGCAGGCTCGGGCATTCATCGTCGCGAACTCTTCGTCACGACCAAGGTCTGGCACGATCAACTGGCGCCGGAAGCTTTGCAGCGAGCCTTTGCTACAAGCCTCGAAAAGCTGAAGATGGACTATGTCGATCTTTTTCTCGTGCATTGGCCATCGGCCGACATGGACATAGCCTCAACCCTGACTGCGATGGCGCGTCTTCGTGAACATGGCTATGCGAGAGCGATCGGCGTGTGCAATTTCAACATGCCAATGATCCGGCGCGTTGTGGAAGACATACGGGTTCCGATCGCAGTTCATCAGATCGAGTACCATCCGTATCGGTCGCAAGCGCCGATGCTTCAGTACCTGCGCACCAAGGGAATTGCGCTGACTGCTTATGCCCCTTTGGCGCAGGGCCGCGCGGCGAGCGACCCAATCCTGCAGTCGATTGGCCTGAAACACAATGTTAGCGGGTCGCAAGTCGCTGTCGCATGGCTCCTCGGCCAGGAAGGGGTGATCGCGATCCCGAAGGCTGCGCGAACCGAAACTCAAAAGGCAAATCTCGATGCAGCATCGATCCGGCTGGATGACGAAGACCTCTCCTTGATAGCCTCCCTCCCCAAGGACCAACGCTTCGTCAATCCGCCTTTTGCGTGTGACTGGAATGCCACCGACTGAGACTGGCGATTATTCAGGAGCGCTTTCGGTCACGACAGTGAGCGAGCAGCGTGTCCTCTACAGTGAATTCGTGATCGCGCACCCTATGGAGGGCGGCGCTGTATCAGGCGCCATGTCCCAAACGTGGTCGCCTTTCGGCGAAGAGGCTTCACTGGGTCAACGTCGATCCAAGTAGTTCCTGACAGCCGATAAAATCGAATGATTAGAATGAAAAGGATAGCGTTTTGGATACTGATTTCGACGTGGTGCGACCGCTGGGCGTCATTGAGGAGTTCTTCTGGCTCTTCGATCACAGTTGTCCCAAGCATTTCTGTATCGTCGCAGAGATAAAGGGACGAACTCTCGTGACTGATTGGAGGGCGGCTGTGGATGCATTGCAGGCACGTCATCCAATGCTGTCTGTTTCGATCGATTCCACGCGACAGCGAGTACCCCACTTCCACCGATGCTCCCGACGCCCCATCCCGCTGCGCGTCGCGCCTCCTGGAACAACGTGGGAGAGAGAAGCGGAACGTGAGATCAGTACGCTGTTTGATCCGACGAAGGGGCCGCTTGCTCGCGTGGTGTTGATCCATGAGCTTGAGAAGTCGTTCGTTCTGCTGGTCACCCATCACGCGATTGCTGATGGCTTGTCATCAATCTTTATGCTGCGCGATTTACTTTCGGCAATTTCAGGGCAGCGACTGGATCCCTATGAATTCCCGCCCTCGATCGACCAGAAATTGGGTGTTCCTACACGGCCATCATCGGCGCCTGGCAAGAAATTCTCGCACACGCTGGCTGTCGAATGCTTGAAAAAGCCTGTGCACGTCACAAGCCTCATCCTCAAACCCGAAACGACTGGCCTACTTCGCGAGCGTGCTCGTCTTGAACGGACCACTATACACGGTATCGTTTGTGCCACAGCAACTTTGGCAGGGCGCAGTATTGACCCAACGTGGCGCGACGGTGCGGTAAGCATCTTCTCTCCGGTGGACCTTCGCAAGCTACTTGAGCTAAACGACGAGTGCGTTGTTGCAATAGCCAAAGCTACAACGTTGATCGAACCCAACGCGCCTGACGATGCGTGGGAGATGGCTAGGTCCGTCACTGCTTCCTTACTTCCGCTTAAGACGCTAGAAGGCGGAGCGCCCGTATTCAGTGCGGTCTATGATGCAATGTCGACTGACATGGATGAAGCTGAAGGCGCTCGTTTCAACGCAGACGCCTTCTCCGAAACCATGCTTGTCTCCAATCTTGGGCAGCTTCCTTATTCCTCATCGATCGGAAATCTGACGATCGAGGCTCTTTGGGCTCCTGTCGTCCTTCGAGGCCATGATGGCGAGCAAACCATTGGCCTCTCGACCGTCAACGGCGCGCTCCATCTCGTCCATTCCAGCTGGTACCCTCTGCCCGGCTTCTTAGAAGAGATCGAGCACAGACTGCAAAAGGCATCGATTTGACCTCCACACGCCCCAAACGAGCATGACGATGTTGCTGCGGTACTGCCAAGTTGTTTGAGGCTGGCGTGTCAGGTATCGACGCGCAATGAAATTGCCGCGCCTTTTTCCCCGGCTGAAGGGGTTTCGCTTTCCGCGTGAGATTGTTGCTTATGCGGTGGGGGCCTATTACCGGTTTTCGCTGAGCACGGCGGATGTGGAAGACCTGCTTGCTGAACGCGGCGTGATCGTTAGCCGGGAAACTGTTCGATTATGGATTAATCGCTTTGACCGCCATTTTGCCACCTGCATTCGCAGGGACCGCCCCAAGCCAAATGACAAGTGGCATATGGATGAGTCCGTCATTGCAATCGGCGGACAGAAGTTCTGGCTCTGGCGGGCGATCGATGCGGATGGCGATATGCTCGACATCTTGGTTCAGCGGCGCCGCAACACCAAGGCGGCCAAGCGTTTCTTCTCCGGACTGGTCAGGCAATTTGGCGAGCCGCGCGTCGTCGTCACGGACAAGCTTGGCAGCTATGTCAAGCTTATACAGACCCTGGCGCCGGATGCCGATCATCGGGCGCATAAGGGCGTGAACAACAGAATTGAAAACTCGCACCGGTTGACCCGAAAACGCGAGAAGATCATGGGGCGGTTCAAATCGCCTCGTCAGGCGCAACGCTTCCTGTCAGCCCATGACCAAATCAATACGATCTTCCGCGCTCGCCGCGACAGTCTTACCGCCATTTCATACCGCCATGCACGGATTGACGCATTCGGCCTGTGGGCCGAGTACACCGCCGAAATGGCGGCGTAAAATAGCCGCCCCGTAATGGCACGCGACCAGCCTCAAACAACTTGGCAATACCGGTAGGACAAGTGCTCAAGCCGGTCATTGGAGCGGTATATCCGCTCACGGCTACATCGGACGCCCATCGCCGGATGGAGGCGGGCGGGTTGTCTGGGAAGGTCGTTCTGACGGATTTTCCTGAATAACGCAGGCACACGGTAAGTCCGACCAATCGCCTTGATGGGAATTAAACCGGGGGCCTTGCTTTCGTAAGTACCTTGGATACTTGATTTCCTTAAGGCACTTGACGCCTCACCCGTGCGGTCGCAGTTAGATAGTTGTTGCGACGGAAGCCTAGCTCAAGATTAGCCTGATAACCCAATGCGTTTTAGCGCGGTCGATGACACGACTAAAATCCAAATCTCGAAATGGGCCTCGTCGAGCAATGGCGTTATCTTTCGATCAGTCAAATTGTTTGATTGGAACCAGCTGATGACTGCTGGGAAAGGCATCCAGTTTCAAGTGAGACGTGGCACGCTAACGCTGTCAACTATGATAGAATTTTCCGCCGGACATTGCGGCGTTCGGCGATGTCGCATTGTTTCATTTACCCACCCGCGAGCCTTTGCTCATAAACTCTGGCAGTTTCGCCGGTCGCATCTTCCCACATGTCAGGCTCAATATCCCTAAGGGCAGATGACATGACATCGCCCTTGGAAACCACCATTGTCTCAAGCGGCCAATCGTAGAAACTCTTAACCGCTCGAAGCTCTTCCTCAGAGTTGTCGTACTTTGACCGTGACAGGCTCTGACGATATCATAGCGTTGCGCAACGGCCGACCAAAGACAGGAACGTCTATCTCAAAGACATCCCCTGCCATCGTTGTCACGCCATTGGCGCAACTGAGGATCGCTGCGCCGAAGAAATAGGCATGCAGGTCGCCTGGGCGGCGAAACATCTCATAACGAAAATGATAATGTTCCAGATTCTGGATCGAATGCGACATATTCGCTTCGCCGCTCAAGAACTCACCTTGCCAGATCGATGCGCCGTCGCGCAGAATCTGGATCCGGCCCTCAACATTTTGCGGCAAGGTGCCAACAAGCATTTCAGGGCCAAAGGAGCAAGCCCTGAGCTTGGAATGCGCCAGATAAAGATAATTCTGCGCTTCCGTCACTTGGTCCGAGAACTCGTTGCCGATCGCAAAACCGAGGCGCCAGGGCGTACCATCCGGGCCGATCAGATAAAGACCGACGATCTCGGCTTCCTCGCCACCGGCCAAGGCAAAGGATGGCAAGGGTAACGGCGCTTCCGGCGGCACAACACAGGTGCCAACCCCCTTGAAAAACCACTCCGGCTGCACGCCGATCTCGCCTTCCGCCGGCTTTCCGCCGTCGAGACCCATCCGAAAGATCTTCATAGAGTCAGTCATCTCGGCTTCGGGGCCGTGAGCAAGGTCATGCATCCGGTCCCTGGCATCGGCGCTGCCGAGATGGGTCAGACCGGTACCCGTGATCAGGAAGCGCGCCGGTTCCGGGTGGTCAAGCGGTGGCAGGATCCGCCCTTCCGCGACAATGGCGTCGTAGTCTTCGCGTTCGTCGCCGAGCTGGCCGGAGACGACCTCATCCAGACTGATACCCGAGGAGATGGCTGCCTGCGCCAGATCGTAAACGGTGTGCTCGCGTGTGGTCAGACGAAGCTCGCCATCAGCACCGACGGCGCCGACACGCCGCTCGCCGCGTCTATTGGTGAACTGAACGAGGCGCATTTGGGCTCTCCGTGGTTTGGTCGATCACTATCGCCTTCTCGAGGAAGGCGGCGGATCTCAAAGGTTTTGGGACGGGCACCAGCCCGATGAGACGGCAGGCAATTGATTAGTGATGAAGCCGGAAGCCTCAACGCGCAGGACATCAGCCGCGGAAATAAGCGAATATTTTAAGGCCACACCTAAATTGTTCTGTTATACCGAACGACGTTCTGTTATACAAACGATAGAGCGCTGGAGCGGACCTGTCAACTGCAGGGCCGACTGGCCTGCATCCCACCCGTTCAACGAGGCTTCCGTGAAAGAAGAAACGGCCAAGACCGACGACAAATACGCACTTCGCAGCGTCAGCCGCGCGCTCGATATCCTCCATGTCCTGGGTGAACACAGCGCCGAGGGAATGACTGTCGCAGAACTGGCCGACAGTATCGGGGTGTCGAAAAGCACCGCATTTACCCTGCTGCAGACCTTGCTTGCGCGCGGTTTCATCGCCGATGAACGGCTCGGGGGTTCACGACGTTACCGGCTCGGACTGGCGCTGGTGCATCTGGGTGATCGCGCCGCCGCCAACACCGGCATCACGCAGATCGCCATGCCGCTGCTGCAGCAGCTGACCCAGGAAACCGGGCTCACATCTCGCCTTGCCGTCCTTGACGATGGCTACGCGGTTGCCATCAGCCGTGTCGATGCGCCGGGCATATTCCGGCTGGCCGGCTCGTTGGGCACCCGGGAATTGCCGCATTGCTCGGGTGTCGGCAAGGCCTTGCTGGCCTTGCTGCCACCGGCCCGCGTCTTTCAGATCCTGAAGCGGATAGGCATGCCGAGCCGCACCGAACATACGATCACCGAACCTGCCGAGCTTGTGAAGAACCTCGTTGACGTCGCCGACCGCGGCTATGCATTCGACGACGAGGAAGACAATCTCGGCGTCATATGCGTGGCAGCTGCCGTTACCGACCGCAGCGGCGATGGCGTTGCGGCCATCAGCGTCACCAGCATGAAGGGCGGGCGCAGCCTGGAGGACATGCATGATCTCGGCCGCGCCGTACGGGCGTGTGCCGACAAGATCAGCCGATTGCTTGGCGCGAACATTCCTGACGCCTGATTGAGCGAGCGGCGCGGCCGCTGACGGCATAGCAAGACGCACGCCGACCTGCAACGACGACAGTTGACAAACCCACGAAGACACCCCTATCATCCGTATAACCGAACGGCGTTCCGTATAACAGAACAATTTTGACAGACATCCCGGAAAAGAACTGAGGGCATCCTGGGGAACGGGTGCACCTTTCAGTCGCCCGGCTTTTCAGAAAGCTTTTACGTGACGACATTCTCGGACATGTTCAATTTCGATGGCTTCAGTGACTACCTGCCCGATCTCGTGCTGGGAACGATCACCAGCCTTGAACTGACGATGTGGATCATGCTCATCAGCCTGCCTTGCGGGCTTCTGCTGGCTCTGGCCAAGGTCGGGCGTTCGAAGCTGCTGCGGGTTCTTGCTTCCGCCTACATCGAAATCATCCGCGGCACTCCGGCGCTTCTGCAGCTGTTTTATATCTATTTCGTTCTTCCGGCTTTCGGCATCCGCCTCAACCCTTTCATGGCCGGCGTCATCGGCCTTTCAATCAACTGCTCGGCCTATCTGTCCGAGGTTTACAGGGCCGGGATTGTCGCTGTTCCGAAAGGACAGGTGGAGGCTGCCAAAGCCTCTATGTCGAACGGGTCACGCAGGCCGATACCGGCTGCGATTTCGATTTCCTTGTCGGCTGCCGCGATGCCGGCATCCCCCGTAACTCCCATTAGGCGGAACGCATGATGAGCAACCAGCCGATCAATTTTGCCAGCTATCCAAGCCTCAAGGGCAAAAGCATCTTTATCACCGGCGGCGGCGGCGGCATCGGCGAAAGCCTGGTCAGGCATTTCTGTGCCCAGGCCAGCCATGTGGCGTTCGTCGACATCGCCGAGGAACCGTCGCGCAAGCTTGTCGACGCGATCGCGGCTGATGGGGATCGCCCACCGCTTTTCATCCCCTGCGACATCAGGGATATCGAGGCCCTGAAGGCAGCGGTTGCCGAGGCCGCCGAGCGGAGCGGCCCGATCCAGGTGCTCTGCAACAATGCCGGCAGCGATGATCGCCACCAGACGGAAGACGTGACAGTCGCCTATTGGGATGATCGCATGGCCGTAAACCTGCGCCATCAGTTTTTCGCCGCGCAGACCGTGCGTCCCTATATGAAGGCCCTTGGCGGCGGTTCGATCATCAATTTCGGCTCCATCACATGGATGGTCGGTGACCCCGATTGCCCGGCCTATGTCACGGCCAAGGCCGCTGTCTACGGCATGACGCGTGCCCTGGCGCGGGAACTGGGGCCGGAGCGGATCCGCGTCAATTGCATGGTGCCGGGCTGGGTCATGACCGAGCGGCAGATGCGCCTTTGGCTGACGCCAGCCGGCGAGCGCCAAATCGAGGAACGGCAATGCCTTCCCGATCGCCTGCAGCCTTCCGACATCGCGCGCATGGCCCTGTTTCTCGCCGCCGACGACAGCGCCATGTGCACCAGCCAACAGTTCATCGTCGATGGGGGCTGGGTATGAGATCGAGGGAAACCTATTCGGAAAGCCGTTTCACAACCGGGTCGAACGGAGGTCCCCAGCCGGTCTGGTGACCGTCACACGACCACTGCGATAATTCACTTACCGATCGCATTTGAACACCAAACAAAAAAGGGAACGACAATGGGATTCAAGACGCTTTTTACAGGGATGGCCGCCGCCAGCCTTGCCGTGTCGATGATGGCATCGGCCGCCTTCGCCGAAAATCTCCGCGTCATGGCCTGGGATGGCTATGCCGACAAGGACTGGGTGAAGGAATTTACCGCAGAGACCGGCATCGGCGTCGATGTCGTCTTCATCGGCAGCGATGATGAAGCATGGGCAAAGATGAAGGGCAGCGAAGGCAAGGATTTCGACGTTTTCGCCGTCAATACCGCCCAGCTCCAGCGCTATATCACAGCCGACCTGGTAACGCCGATCGACGTCGATGCGCTGCCGAACCAGAAGGAAGTGCTGCCGCGCTTTCGCGATCTGACCACCGTGCATGGCGACACCAAGGACGGCAAGGTCTACGGCATTCCCTTCTGCTTCGACTCGATCGGCCTGATTTACGACACCGACAAGGTCAAGCCGGCGCCGACATCGATGTCGGTCCTGTGGGACCCGGCCTACCAGGGCAAGGTGCTCGCCTATGACAACGGCGAGCACAATGTGTCCTTCACCGCCCTCACCCTGGGCTACCAGGATCCGTTCCATCTCGACGCGAAGCAGCTGGCGGCCGTCCAGGCCAAGCTGATTGACCTTAAGCACAATGTGCTGAGCTTCTACACGACGGCTGACGAGGCCCAGCAGATCTACAAGGCCAACGACGTCGCGTTGATCTGGGCCAACTACGGCCAGCAGCAGCTCAAGGCCCTCCAGGCCATCGGTGCCCATGTTGCCTACATCAATGCGAGCGAAGGCGCGCTGGCCTGGCTCGACAACTGGGTCATTTCAAAGGGCGTCCACGACAAGTCTGCGGCCGAGAAGTGGATCAACTTCATGATCTCCAAGACGGTCAGCTCGCAGCTCTCGGAACGGACCGGCTTCGGCAACACGGTCACTGCAACGGCAAGCGCCGGCGGTAATGACAAGCTGATCTGGCTCGACAATGTCGAAGATCCGCTCAAGCGTTCGGATATCTGGAACGAGGTCAAGGCAACGCCTTGATCCTCAACACGGACTCTTCTTGAATAAGGTGGCCCGGCTCCTTCCGGGCCACCGCTTCCTTCAGACCGAGAGTATAAGATGACACAATCTCTGGACCTGCTCAGTCTGCGGGCCGTTTCGAAAAGCTATGGCCCGGTACCGGTGCTGCACGAGATCGATCTTGCTATCCGGGATGGCGAGTTTCTCACGGTTCTCGGACCTTCCGGCTCCGGCAAGACAACGGTATTGCGCCTGATTGGCGGCCTTGAATCGGTAACATCGGGGGCAATCTATCTTGATGACCGCGATATCAGCCGCGTGGCGATCAATCGTCGGCCATTCAACACCGTCTTTCAGGATTACGCGCTTTTCCCGCACATGACCGTTGCTGCCAATATCGGCTATGGTCTCTCCATTCGCCGCAGGCCTCGGCCCGAGATAAAGCGCCGTGTGACGGAGGCCCTGGATCTTGTCCAGCTCGGCAAATTCGCTGACCGCTATCCGGCGCAGCTCTCCGGCGGCCAGCGGCAGCGCGTGGCCCTGGCGCGCGCACTCATATGCGAGCCACGCCTCGTCCTGCTCGATGAGCCGCTTGCCGCGCTCGATTTGGAATTGCGCCGCCAGATGCAGGAATTCCTGAAATCGATCCAGCGCGAAATCAAGACGACCTTCCTTTTTGTCACCCATGACCAGGAGGAGGCCATAGGCATGGCCGACCGGATCTGCGTCATGGAGTCCGGCCGCATCCGCCAGCTTGGAACCCCGCATGAACTCTACTACAGGCCCAGCTGCGAGTTCGTCGCCCGCTTCTTCGGCGAGAACAACCTGGTGCCAGGAAAGCTGGGCGTCGTCGACGGTGACTTCCGTGCGATTGATACGCCGCTCGGGCGGCTCAGCTGTTGCATCGGAAACCAGCCGGATCTGCGGGCGGCTGCGGAAGGCCAGGCGGCCTTTGCCGTCTTCCGTCCCGAGGCGCTGAGCCCTGCAGGTGCGGAAGATTGCGTCAACCGCTTTTCCGGCTCGGTGAGAGACTGCGCCTTCAGCGGCTCATCAACCGTCGCCCATATCGATGCAGCCGGACAGCATCTCCGGCTGCGCGTCCCCAGCCGCGCCACAGGAAGCCAGTTTCGGCAGGGAGAAACGATGGCGCTGTCCTTTTCCGCGCGCGAATCCCATCTGGTGCTGGCATGAACGGGCGCTCAGGCCGATATCAGGCGCTTGTCACGCTGCTCGCTTTCGCGCTGCCGGTCTTCTTTATCGTCGCGCCGTTGCTGATGTTCCTCGCCTACAGCTTTTTCAGCGTCGACCACGGGGAGATCAACTACACCCTGACCGTCGCCAACTACGTCCGCTTCTTCACCGAGCCGGTGTTCCTGCCGATATTCTGGAGCACCTGCGTGCTGTGCCTCTCGGTGTCGGTCATCTGCGTGCTGCTCGGCTATCCCGCTGCCTATTTCCTGACGACCCTGCATGGGCGCTGGCGATACATCATGCTGATGATGCTCATGGTGCCGCTTCTCATGAGCTACGTCATCAAGATCTACGCCATCCGCAGCATCCTCGGACAGAGCGGCTTTCTCAATACCATGCTCGTGGGACTGGGTATCCTGGAAAAGCCTTCGTCACTCTTCGTATTCAACATGAACGCCATCCTCCTTACCCTGACACTGCTCCTGATCCCCTTCGCCATTCTGCCGATCTTCCTGACGCTTGAGCGAATTCCGCAGGTGCTGCTGCGCGCCTCCGCTGATCTGGGCGCAAGCAGCATCCAGACATTCATGCGTATCACGCTTCCCTTAAGCGTTCCCGGCATCGCCTCAGCTGCGAGTTTCGTCTTCGTCCTTGCCATCGGCGACTTCCTCACACCGCAGATGGTTGGTGGCGTCAATGGCTTCACCTTCGGCCGCATTCTCTACAGCCAGTTCGGAACGGCGTTCAACTGGCCGTTTGGCGCGGCCCTTTCTGTCGCACTCGCCGTGGTCGTCATCGCCGCGATCCTGGCCGGCGAGCGCTTCGGCCGCCAGAAGGGACTACCCCGATGAACACTATGCGCCTTTCCACCATTCTGCTCGCAGCCATCACCGCGCTGGTCGCCATATTGCTTTACAGCCCGCTGTTCGTGCCTATCGTTTCGTCGTTCTTTGTCATAAACCACGGGCAGGCGGACTGGTCGACGCCGACGCTTTCCGCCTACATCGCACTGACTGAAAACACCGACGTATTGGCCGCCCTGCGTGCCACCCTGATCGTCGGCCTGTGCACCGTCGTGCTTTCCGTTGTCTGCGGCACGCTTCTGGCGCTCTACTATCACAGTCATCGTGCAGGTGGCGGTGCCTTGCAGTTCATCGTCTTCCTCCCATTCCTGATGCCGCCCGTCATCAGCGGCCTGGCGCTGCTGATCTTCTTTCGCGAGATAAATTTCGATCGATCGCTGGTGACCATCGTCATCGGGCACACCATTTTCGTTCTGGCAATCGTCTACCGGACGATCCTGACCCGTCTGCAGTCCGTGAGCCGGACTTTGGTGGAAGCCTCCTATGATCTGGGCGCAAACGGCTGGCAGACGTTCTGGCGCGTGATCCTGCCCAATCTCTCCAGCGCCATGGCCGGCGGTGCGATCCTCGCCTTCGCGCTGTCATTCGACGAGACGATGATCACGATCCTCGTAACCGGCACCCAGAGCACACTGCCTGTGCGGCTCTGGGCGATGATGCGTCTCGGTTTTTCGCCTGACATCAACGCGCTGGTCGCGCTCGTCCTGCTGTTCACAGTTCTCCTGTGCGGCCTGACCGCACGCTTCCTCATACCGAAGCAGGTTGCCGGCTTTCATGGATAGTGAGAGCATCGTGAATTTTACCGGGAGCTGAGTTGGATGTACTATGAAACCGTGCGCGTTGCAGACGAGCGTCTGCCGGACGCGCTGATTGTGACAGACTCCCGACGCTCTGCTATTTTCCCCCGCGAGCGGCAGACTCTACGATTGTCTTCGATCGCTTTTCTTGTATTTTATCAATAAAATCATTGATTTATCCGCGCATGATCTTGATGTTCATTTGCCTCTTTTCACGAGAGTAGTCACGTAATCTTAAGCGAGTAACCTATCCTTGGAGGTCCGCGCCACTTGGCCTAAGTTCTGATTGAAGGGAACCGAACTACCGACCCCCGTAAATAAGCGCAGAAGATTAAGCTACTTCGAACTTTATCCTTTGCGCCCCTTGCCATAGTGTCATCTTCCCAAGTTCTGCAGGCTGATCCAAATTCGAGGTAATCGTAATAAAGTGATTGCCGGCAAGCTGGCCCATCTTGGACGAGAAATCGACACCGCCATAGGCAATCAGGAATTCGGTTTCACTGATGCCACCGGGATAAAGGATGATGTGGCCAGGTGCCGGATGGCTGGTGTGGTTCTCATAGCTCACGCCAAATTCGTAATTGCCCAACGGTATCCACACCTTCACCTGACCAGCGGACGTGCACGATCTTTCCGCTGAGCGGCATCTGTTTAAGGAATGCCTCGCAGGTTTTCGGCGCCTTCTCGGTTTCAAGCTTTGCATCGAAGGTGAAGGGGCCGGCGATGATTTTCAGTTTCATTGTCATGTCGCTTTATGCCTGGCCGCGAATTCCAACGGGGCGCGTGGTTGCTGGGCGATATTTGCCCTGCCCCTTCTTGCCGACCAGAATACCATCCTCGACCATGACAGCACCCGCAACGATCGTTGTAACTGGCCAGCCCGTGACGTACATGCCTTCATAAGGGGAGTAATCGGACCCGTCATGGAGTTCGGCGTGTCGGATCGTTCGCTTGGCCTCCGGGTCCCAGATCGTAATGTCGGCATCTGCACCGATCGCGATCGACCCCTTCTGCGGATAGAGGCCATACGTCTTTGCATGATTGGTCGAAGTCAGGGCAACGAAACGTGGCAGATCGATGCGACCTTTCATCACTCCTTCGGAGAATAGGATCGGTAGTCTGGTCTCGACGCCCGGAATTCCGTTTGGAATATGCCGGAAATTGACAGAGCCCTTTGGATTGAGCTTGTCTTGCGGGTCATCATAACGAAACGGGCAGTGATCCGACGAAAAGAGATCGAATACACCCGTCTCAATCCCCTGCCAGCAGTCCGCCTGTGCAGCCTCATCTCTCGGCGGCGGCGAGCAGACCATCTTGGCGTCTTCCCAATCCATGCCATCAAGATCCTTGGCAGTTAGCACCAGATATTGCGGGCACGTTTCCCCTACCACCTTCACGCCTCGCGCACGCGCCCTTGCAATCTCGTCCATGGCTTCGCCGTTGGATACGTGGACGATGACGATCGGCACATCGACGACCTCCGCCAGTGACAGCGCGCGATGTGTCGCTTCACGCTCGACGGCAATCGGACGCGTCGAGGCATGCGCGCGGGGTGCCACGTCGCCGGCAAGCTCGTGCTTTGCGATCAGGAACAGGATCGCGTCCTCGTTTTCGCAATGGACCATGACGGTGGCGCCCGTCTCGCGCGAGACGTCCAGCACCTTTAGAATCTCAGCATCGTTCAGGCGCAGACCCTCGTAGGTCATGAAGACCTTGAGGGAAGTGTATCCACCGGCAACAAGCGCCGGCAGTTCCTGACCGAGAACCGATGCGGTCGGATCCGAGATGATCAGATGAAAGCTGACGTCCGTATAGCATTGGCCGTCGGCAAGAGCGTGATAAGCCGTCAACGCTTCCCGCATTGACTGTCCCTTCTCTTGCAAACAGAATGGCATGATCGTTGTGTTGCCCCCGAATAGAGCGGATAGCGTGCCGCTCTCGAAATCATCTGCCATGACAATCCCTTCCCCGGAAGGCTGGGAAATATGTACATGGCTGTCGATGCCTCCGGGCAGCACGAACTTGCCTGAAGCATCGATGCGGCGCTTGCTGCCGGTAAGGTTTTGGCCGATCTGAACGAACTTGCCATCCTTGACGGCGATGTCGGCTGCAAAAAAGTTAGCTGCCGTCGCGACCGTGCCATTGGCAATGATCAAGTCGAATTCGCTCATTTTCTGCTACTCGCCCGGATTTCATTGGCAGCACGGGCGGCGTCGACGACAGCCGCCCCGGTCTTTCGGCTATGATCAAGCATCAGCAGGCCTGCAAGGGTAGCGTCGGCCTTGACGATCGCCTCGAATATCGCCTGATGCTCGGCAACAGACTCTTTCCAGCGCTGTTCCGAGATCAGTGTCTCGTGGCGATTATGGACCGACTGCTTCGTCAACGTCATGTGGGTGTTCGACAAGGCCGGATTGCCCGCAAGATCGACAATAAGAGCATGAAGCTTCTGGTTAGCCTTGAAATAGCTCTTCTGGTTCCGCTTCGCGTAGGCCTCGCCCATCTGATTGTGCAGACGCTCGATTTCGGTCAACGCCTTGGGCGTCAGCTTCGAAACAGCGATTTCGATGGCATGCCTTTCGAGAGCGCCAAGCACATCGAACACATCGAACAGTTCTTCGGCAGAAAACTGGCGCACGCGTGCTCCGCGACCCGGCAGCAACTCAAGCAGCCCCTCTGACGCAAGGAGCTTCACCGCCTCGCGCATGGGCGTGCGCGAAACGCCGATCGCCTGGGCAAGGGCAACTTCGTTCAGCCGCTCGCCAGCAGGCAAGTCGCCACGACTGACCATTTCGCGAAGCTTGTCGACGACGTGATGATGGAGGGACGCGCGCTTTATCGCCACCGCATAAGGTGCTGGCGAAGGCGTATCATCGTCGTCATCCATGACTGTTTCCCCGACTGTTCTCACCCTTATCCGTCTCACTGATATCGAACTGACCGGTCATCGAGCAAGCATTTTGCATGCTCAAAAATCAAGCATTCTGGCCATATTGAAAGCATGGATACAATTACATAAATAATGCACTTTGTAAAGATACATAATATAATCAACGAATTAGAAATTGGCATATTGCTTGCAAAGCCTGTCATGTCCGCCACATTAGCAGAAGGTGTCGCCTCCATGGCCATAAGCAAATTCGCGATCGCTCGCATGCAAGCCTACCGCTCCCATACGTCACTCTGGATTGCAGCGACCCTGTCGCTCGGTCTGCTCCATGGCATTGCCCATGCCGAAACCCCGAAGGACGTCCTGATCGAGGTCGCCGAACACGGCCCGAACTCCCTCGACGCCATGGCTCCCGCTGCAAACGAATTCGCGCAGATGGCATCCTGGCAGCTTTACGATCGCCTGATCACCCACGGTACGAAAACCCTGCCCGATGGCAAGGTGATGTATGATGCCACCAAGATCCAGCCGGAGCTTGCCAAAAGCTGGGAAATCCAGGACGGCGGCAAGACCCTGATCTTCCATCTCCGCGAAGATGCAACCTTTCACGACGGCTCACCCGTTACCGCCGATGATGTGAAATGGTCCTTTGACCGTGCCGTTTCGGTCGGCGGCTTTCCGACGGTTCAGATGGCGGCCGGCTCGCTGACCGATCCGAAGCAGTTCTCCGTCGTTGATACCCATACCTTCAAGATTACCCTCCCCGTCGCCGACAAGCTGACCCTGCCGGATCTGGCTGTCCCCGTTCCCTACGTCGTCAACAAGAAACTTGCCCTGCAGCATGCGACAACCGACGATCCCTGGGCGTTGAAGTGGACTTCGTTGAACGATGCCGGCGGCGGCCCATTCAAGGTAGGAAGTTGGAAAAGCGGCGACCGGATCGTTTTCGACCGCTTCGACAACTGGAAGTCTGGCCCGACGCCGGCGCTGAAGCGTGTCGTCCTGCGCGAGATCGCATCGCCGGGCACTCGCCGCGCCCTGCTTGAGAAGGGCGATGTGGACGTATCGGTCGGACTGCCTCCGAAAGATTATGCCGAGCTTGCAGCCGCAGGAAAGGTCAACGTCGTCGGCACGCTGATGCAGAACGAACAGTTCAACGTTGACCTTAACGTGACGATGAAGCCATTCGACGACAAGCGCGTACGCCAGGCGATTGCCTACGCCCTCCCCTACGACAGCATCATGAAGCAGGCGCTCTATCAGCGCGGCGAACCGCTCTTCGGCGCCGATCCGTCAGCCCCATACGCGCCGAAGTGGCCGGTGGCGTCGAAATACAACACCGATCTCGATAAGGCCAAGGCACTTCTGAAGGAGGCCGGCTATGCCGACGGCTTCAAAACGGATCTTTACATCGACATGAGCCAGACGACTGTTCAGGAGCCGATGGCACTGCTCATTCAGGAACAGCTCAAAAAGATCGGCATCAGCATCGAGATCCACAAAGTACCGGGCTCCGAATGGTTCGCCAAGATGGGCTCAAAGAGCATGCCCATGGACATAAACTACTTCTACGGCTGGCTCGACTATCCGGAGTACTTCTACTTCTGGACCTATGACGGCAAGAACAACAGCGTCTTCAACACCGCCAACTATTCGAACCCGGAGTTGGACAAGTTGATCGACCAGGCTCGCTTCGAGAGCGATCCGAAAGCCTATGATGCGATCATCACCAAGATGAACGGCATCGCAATGGATGATGTGCCGCGCGTTCCGGTTGCCCACCTCTACTCTGACATCGCGATGCAGAAGAACGTGAAGGGCTATGTCTATTGGTTCCACACGCACCTCGACCTGAAGTCGATCTCGAAAGAATAGAACGCAACGAGGGAGCCGGATTCCGGTTCGGCTCCCGACCGAATTCCCGGATCGACCATGCGCCCGAACTGGCGCGGAGATTGAGCCCTTGAAGATAGTCCTCAGTTTTGCAAAGCGAATTGCCACGGCAATTCCAAGCGTCATCGGTGTCGTGATCGTGACCTTCGTGCTGGCGCGCGCATTGCCGGGCGATCCAGCGGCCTACTATGCGGGTTCTTCGGCAACGCCGGAAAGCATAGCGCAGATCCGCACGGCGCTCGGACTGGACAGACCGCTCTGGTTTCAGTTCGGTGACTATGTCAGCCGCGTGCTGCATGGTGACCTTGGAATGTCGCTATCCAGCGGCCAGCCTGTTTTCCAGGACCTCGTAACGCGGCTTCCCGCCTCGATCGAACTGACGCTCTGTGCACTCATCTTCGCAATGCTCATCGGCTTGCCGCTTGGCATCGCCGCTGCAACAAGGCCCGGAAAGATGATCGACCACCTCTGTCGCATCATTGTCTCCGTCGGCGCTGCCTTCCCGACGTTTTTCGTTGCGCTCGGCCTTGTCTATGTCTTCTATTTCAGACTTGGCATCGCACCTGAGCCGCTCGGACGGCTGAACGACACCTATTTTTCAGTGCCGCCGACCATCACCGGGCTCTATCTCATCGATACACTGCTTGCCGGCGACGTTTCTGCCTTCTGCGCATCCCTTTCACAACTGGTGCTGCCTTCGATTTCGCTTGGCCTGTTTGCGCTGGCACCGATTGCGCGCATCGCCCGCGCATCGATGCTGGCCTCGCTCTCGAGTGATTTCTGCCGTACCGCACGTGCGATGGGCCTCTCACGCACAAAGGTGATTTATGGACACGGCCTGCGCAACGCCATGCTTCCCGTCATCAACATCCTTGGTATGGTCTTTTCCTTTCTGCTCGGCGCCAACGTGCTCGTCGAGCAGGTCTTCGCCTGGCCGGGCATCGGCGCCTATGCAGTCAATGCAGTCATCACGTCGGATTACGCCGCGGTCCAAGGCTTCGTGCTGATGATGGCCATCCTTTACATCCTGCTTAATCTGGTGGTCGACCTCGCGGCCGCCGCTATCGATCCGAGGGTTCGCTACGATGGTTGACGCAGTCTCTTCGAACGCCCATGCCAGCACCTTCTGGCGTGATGCCCGCCATATGGCCGCGGAAAACAAGCTGACGCTGGCCGCGGCGATCATCCTGTTGCTCTTTGTCGTTATCTCGATCTTCGCTCCATGGCTCATTCCATATGATCCACTGGCCGTCGACACATCTGCGGCGTTGAAGTCGCCGACCCTGACGCACCTGTTCGGCACGGACGCGCTCGGCCGTGACATCCTCAGCCGCGTCGCCATCGCCACGCGACTGGATATCGGGATGGCAATCGGTGCCGTTGCGCTTTCCTTCATCATCGGAACGGGAACAGGGGCAATCGCCGGCTATTTCGGCGGCTGGATCGACGCAATCATCGGGCGCGTCATGGACACGATCATGGCATTCCCGCTGTTTGTCCTGGCGATGGGTATCGTTGCTGCGCTCGGCAACAGCGTCGAGAACATCGTGCTGGCAACGGCGATCATCAACCTGCCCTTTTACTCGCGCTTTGCGCGCAGCGAGGTCAATGTCCGGCGCGACATGACATTCGTCGAGGCAGCCCGAATGGGTGGCAACCGCTCGTTACGGCTGCTGACCTTTCACATCGTGCCCAACATTCTGCCGACAATGATGGTCCAGGGTTCTCTCAATCTCGGCTGGGCGATCCTGAATGCGGCAGGCCTTTCCTTCATCGGCCTCGGCGTGCGCCCGCCGACGCCAGAATGGGGGATCATGGTGTCTGAAGGCGCGTCCTACATTTTCTCGGGCGAGTGGTGGACCTTTGTCTTTCCGGGCGCGGCCCTCGTCATCACCGTTTTCTGCTTCAACCTCATCGGTGATGGCCTCCGGGATATCATCGATCCAAGGAGACGCACATGACCGTCCCTTTGCTCTCAGTCAAAAACCTCAGTGTCAGCTTCAAAACGCGATCCGGCACGGTCAAGGTGCTCGACGACGTCAGCTTCTCTCTCGGCAAGGGTGAAGTGCTCGGCATCGTGGGTGAAAGCGGTTCCGGGAAATCCGTCCTTTCCTACGCACTGATGGGACTTCTCGACGAGAACGCCGAAATCAAGGCCGATGCCATCGAATTCGGTGGTATCGACCTTGCCGGACCGAACTCGCCGCTTGCCTCCATCCGCGGGCGCGAACTGTCGATGATCTTCCAGAGCCCGCGCACGGCCCTCAATCCGATCATGAAGGCCGGCAGGCAGATCGAGGACGTGTTGAGGCGGCACGGCGCCGTGACCCGCTCGAATGCCCGGGCGGCTGCCATCGCGGCACTGGAAAAGGTGCGCATTCCCGACCCGGAAAGACGTTACAATGCCTATCCCTTCGAGCTCTCGGGCGGGATGTGCCAGCGGGTGATGATCGCAATGGCGCTGTCCTGCTCGCCATCCCTTCTGATCGCAGATGAGCCGACCACAGGCCTCGATGTCACGACCCAGGCCGTCGTCATGGATCTCATGCGCGATCTTGTCCGAGAGACAAGGATGTCCTCCATCCTGATCACCCACGATCTGGCTCTCGCCGGAGAATATTGTGACCGCATCGTCGTTATGCATGCTGGCCATATGGTTGAGATGGCACCCGCCAATGAGCTTCGGGCACATTTCGCGCACCCCTACACAAAAGGGCTTTTCGCCGCCACGCCGACTGCTCATACCGAGCTTGAGGACCTGTCTTCGATACCCGGCAGTCTCCCCGACCTCACGCGCGACCTCCCTTCCTGCCGGTTTCTCCATCGCTGCGACAGGCGCCAGCCCGATTGCGAAACCGGGCATGTCGCGCTCGCGCCCCTGGGCAATGATCACTCAGTCCGCTGCAGGCACCCGCTATGACAGTTTCCCATACTCCCTTGATGAAGGTTCGTGGCCTTTCGAAGCGCTTTCCCGTCGGGACACTAAGGCGCAAGATGTTGCACGCGGTCGACGAGGTCGATCTGACGATCGGCGAAGGTGAGTGCCTCGGCCTGGTTGGCGAATCCGGATGCGGAAAGTCGACCCTGGCGCGCGTCCTGGCGCGCCTGGTCGATCCGACCGTCGGCGAGATAGAGCTCTCAGGCGTCGAAATCGGCAAGATCCCCGCCAGGAACTTTGGCGCCTCCTCGCTCAGACGCGATATTCAGGTCGTCTTCCAGGATCCGACCGAGAGCCTCAATCCCGGCTTCACCGTATTCCAGGCCATAGCTGATCCTTTGAGGCGGCTTGTGGGCGGTTCAAAGGAAGACATTTCCGCCATGGTGCTTGCGGCACTGGACGATGTCGGCCTTCCACGGGAGTACGGCAGTCGCTATCCGCATCAACTGTCCGGTGGTCAGAAAGCACGCGTCGGTATTGCGCGCGCCATAGCAGTCAAGCCCAAGCTGCTTGTGCTGGATGAGCCGACCTCGGCCCTTGATGTCTCGGTGCAGTCTTTGATCCTGCACCTTCTCGCCAAGCTGCAGAAGCAACGCGGCATGAGCTATCTGTTTGTCTCGCATGACCTCAATGTCGTGCGCCTGCTCTGCGACAAGATAGCGGTGATGTATCTCGGCCGCATTGTCGAGTTTGGCCCGTCGAAGTCGGTCTTCCATGAACCCCGTCACCCCTACACACGCGCGCTCATTGACGCGATCCCGGATCCGGAGCGTAGAAGTGACGATCGAACCAAGCTCGAAGGCTCTGCATCGAGTCCCATCGATCCCGATCAGAACGCCTGCCGCTTCGCCGGAAGGTGCCCTGTAGAGCTACCCATATGCACCACGGCAATGCCACCTCTCACATCTCATGGAGTTGGCAGCCTCGTCGCGTGTCACCGCGCGACCGGAGGAAATCCCTGATGACCCGCATACTGCTGTTCAATCCCAACACCTCGACAGAAGTCACCGACCTGCTCGTTCGTGTGGCAAGGCCCTTCCTTTCGCCGGGATCGACACTCGTCCCAGTTACGGCTCCGCGGGGCGTGTCCTATATTGCCACGCGGGCTGAAGCCGCGATCGCGTCCGGCATTGTGCTCGATGTCCTTGCTGAGCGAGAAGGCAGTTTTGATATTGCGATCATCGCTGCCTTCGGCGATCCGGGCCTCGGAGGCGCCCGGGAGCTGATGTCCGTCCCGGTCATTGGACTTGCCGAAGCTGCAATGCTCAGCGCCTGCATGCTTGGTCAACGCTTCTCGATTGTTTCTTTTTCGCGGGCACTGGGTCCTTGGTTCCGCGAATGTGCTGCAATGCACGGGCTTGTGGAAAGATTGGCAAGCATCAGGTTGCTCGACGAGCCGTTTGCATCGCTGGCGAATGTACAGGACGAGAAGGAAGAGCTTCTGATCGACTTGTCCAGAAAAGCTATCGACGAAGATGGTGCCGATGTCATCATTCTCGCTGGCGCCCCTCTGGCAGGCCTCGCATCGCGTGTACGCGAACGGGTTTCCGTCCCCGTCGTCGAATCCATCGTCGCGGCCGTGAAACAAGCAGAATTGCTGGCCGCGCTCAATCCGAAAAAGGCATCCGCTGGCACGTTCAGACGCCCCGATCCAAAAGCCTCGCTCGGCCTCTCCCCTGCGCTTGAGCGGTTGCTGCTGGCTGAGCCGGCCGAAAAAGCGCCATCACCATGAATATTTCCCCACAAGGAGGGTTCCATGCTTATCGATGAATACCCAACCATGACAGCGCGTCATATCGCTGAACAGGTCGCATCCGGAGCGCTATCGGCACGCGCCGTCCTTGATGCTGCGTTTGCGGCGCTCGACAAGGTCGAGCCTGTTATCCACGCCTTTGCAACGTTGGCCCGCGAGGAAGCCTATAAAACCGCCGGTGCGTTGGACCAGCGGATCGCGCGTGGCGAGCCGGTCGGCCCGCTGGCGGGTGTACCCGTCGCCATCAAGGACCTCGTTCTGACGAAGGGTCTCAGGACGACGTTCGGCTCCAACCTCTATGCAGACTATATTCCCGATGAAGACGACATCGTCGTCGAGCGACTGAAGGCGGCCGATGCCATCATCCTCGGCAAGACGAATGTTTCCGAATTCGGCTTCGGGGCACACGGCAATAATCTCCTGTTTCCGGCAACCGGAAACCCATGGAACACGGATCGCTCTCCTGGCGGCTCCAGCGCAGGTTCGGCCGCCGCTGTCGCGGCCGGCGTGTGCCCCATCGCAATCGGAAGCGATGGTGGCGGTTCTGTCCGACTACCGGCCGCCCTCTCGGGGCTTGTCGGTGTCAAGGCCGCAATGGGGCGCGTTCCGCTGTGGCCGGGATGCCGCGACATATCACTTCCGGGGGTCTCCGGCTGGGAGTCGATCGAGCATATCGGACCGATCGCGCGCGATGTCGCTGACGCCGCCCTCATGCTATCTGTCATCGCTGGTCCCGATCCGCGCGATCGCTGGTCGATCCCCTGCGCAGACCTTTCATGGACCGATATTGCTCCGCTGCCCCCTGGCACCACGGTTCTCTACTGGCGAACATGGCATGATCAGACAATCGAGCAGGGCCTCAAGGACGCGACAGAAAAGGCCGTCGCTCTTTTGGCTGAAGCCTGTGGTCTCCAACTGACCGTTGGCGCTCCGCCCGAAATCGACGTGCATGCGACATTCAAGGCAATGGTGGCGTTGGAGACCGACCTCACCGGCTTGCGCAAGCTGCTAAAAGACAAGCCGGTAGCGGTCTCGCAGGCGGTGACCGCTCTTCTGGCTGAATCACGCCCGTTCGAGGACGCGACGGACGCGATTACCGCGCGCAAGGCCTTTGCCGACGAAATTGCCAAGGTCATGAGCCATTATGATTTCATCTTGACGCCAACCCTTTCAGTCACCGCCTTCGCCAAGGACCAGGATGGTCCCTCGATAATTGATGGCAAAACCATAGCGCCTTACGAATGGTGCCCGTTCACATCACCCTTCAATCTTACGGGACAGCCGGCGGCCAGCGTGCCGTGCGGCCTGGTCGGTGGCTTGCCCATCGGGCTGCAGATCGTCGGCCAGCATCTCGGTGACGCCAAGGTGCTGTCCGCAGCCGCAGCCTTCGAGGCTGTTTTGCCGAAGCTCGGCCGGCCACCCATTCATGCTTGACCCATCTCATCTTCAGGACACGTCAGTGAACCCGCTTCGCATCGGAATGCTCACCCCTTCATCCAACACGGTCCTCGAACCGGTCACCACGCAGATGCTCAAGGACCTGCCCGACGTGACTGCGCATTTTTCGAGGTTCCGAGTTACCGCAATCGGCCTTGACGCCGCACTGCTGAACCAGTTCGACGACCGCCCGATGATGACGGCGGCAGAGCTGCTTGCCGACGCGAAGGTCGATGTCATCGTCTGGAATGGCACCAGTGCCGGATGGCTGGGTCTGGACAGCGATCGTCGGCTTTGCGAGCGTATTACCGAGGTGACCGGCATAAAGGCGTCGACGTCGGTCCTTGCACTGTTCGATGTCATGCACCAGAGGAAGGAGAGCCGGATCGGTCTCGCCTCGCCCTATACGTCCGATGTGCAGGCTGCCATCATAGAATCATTCGCGAATGAGGGGATCGAGGTCATCTGCGAAAGGCATCAGGGCATCCGGGACAATTTCAGCTTTAGCCAGGTTGGTCCCGAAACGATCGCTGGGATGGTTGCCGAACTGGTTCCTTCGCAGCCGGACTCGGTCGCTGTCTTCTGCACCAACCTGGCTGGAGCGCCTCTCGTCGATAAGCTGGAAGCCGCTTACGGTATCGCAATCCACGACAGCGTCGCGACGGCCATCTACGGTGCGCTGGCGACGATCGGTTACGACTGCTCGCATGTCAAAGGCTTCGGAAAGATGTTTTCCAAAGCCTGAGAGTTTGTTGTCGCGCTGGGATGGCACTGTCGAAGCGCAATCGTTGACGATCATGCAAGGTGTCGTTTTACATTTAATCGCAAGACTCCGCATGCAATAATTTCAACGAGACAGCGCCGCACTTAATTTGAGATTCTGGCTTCGATTTTGGCACTTAATGTGAGATTCGCCGCCGTAGGAAGGATGGCTACCTACGGCCAATCTTCATCCGAAAATACCAATTATAACAAATGGTTATCGCCAAACCGGAAGGCGCCAAGCGCCAAAATCGCGCTGAAAAATCTCAAATTAGGTGCCATCATCTGCCGAAACGGGCGCCTTGCCCGCCGAGGTCCTCGAAGAGATCGAAACTTATTTCCTCGGATGCATCGACGATCTTTCGAGCCGGATCGACATGGCCGATTATGAGCCCGACATACTCGAGAACGGGCTGAAGGTTGTCTTTTGCGGCCTGAACCCGGGCATTAGCACGCAATCGTCGGGCCACAGCTTTTCGACACCGAGCAACCGATTCTGGAACGTAGGCCAAATCTCGTGACAATCTCTACGCCGGTCGCTCCAATGGCGCGCCGAAGATGATTTCCTGATAGGCGGCAAGCAGGGCAGGTTCCTCTATGGAGCCGTGATGGTGAAGCTGACGCCAGACGCCGTCGATCCGGGTGAACCAGCGCGTGGTGCGAATGCGAAGCTCGATACTCCTGCCGGCCGTGACGCAGCTTCCTCTCTCTCGACCGACGAACAGGTGCCAGTCATCGCCGCCCTGGCTGGTAAAATCGTGGAATGCGACCCGGACTTTCGCCTTCCCACCAAACAGCTTCGCATAGCCCTCGCGGATCGACGGCCATCCGCGCCGGATGCCTCCGATCGGATTGTCCATGCTTGGCCTGTCGCCATCAGCCCAGTTGGCGGCAAGTGCTTCCAGGTCGCCGGCATTGAAGGCGCGATAAAAGCCGATGAGCGCATCAAGGGCGCTGCCATCTCCCACCATGTTTTCGCTGCCGGTAATCTCAGTCAAAAGTTCTGCCATGTCTAATTCTCCTGCTGTTATGAATCATGATCCTGGGCGTGCTCCCGCGGGGTGCGGATAAACACTGCGACGGAGAGGTCGATCGCCAGGGCAAGAACCATGGCGCCGGCCCCGATCAAGAAGAGCATGCCGTAGTTTCCGCCGGTTCGGGCGAAGATGAAGGAAAGTCCATAGGCGGCGGCTGCCTGAAACAGTGCGAAGAATACGGTTGCCAGGCTCCAGGCGACTTTCTGTTGCGCCGGATGGTGCGGCAGCAGTTCTGCGATCCTGCCGAGCATCAGGGGAACCGTGCCGGTCACGAAGGCGCCGACGATCAGGCTAGAGGCGATGAGCCAAGCCTGCCCGAGGCCAAAGGCGGGAATGGCGACTGCGACAGCCTCGAGAAGAAAGGCGAACCGCAGCGCTGCGGCAAAACCCGTGCGATCAGCCAGATGGCCGGCAAGGAGCGGGCCGATGGTGGCGCCGAGGCCAAACAGCACCCAGTATTCGGCGCCGACCTGCAAGCCCTCTCCGAATCCGCGGGCAACGAAATCCACGAGGAAGATCATGTGCGGAACCCAGCCGGCGGCGTTCAGCGCATATTCAATGTAGAGCGCGCGCAGCGTCCAACGTTTTGGCACATGTGTGGCATGGTGGGACGCGGTGGGGTGATCGGAGACGGCGCGTGGCCATCCGGCCCAGGCAATGATGGTGAGCAGCAGCGATAGGGCGCCGAGGCCAAGCCATGTCTCGCGCAGCCCCTGTTGCAGCAGCGGAACCAATGTGCCCGATAGGGCAACACCGGCGCCGATGCCCATGAAGATCACCCCGCTGGCAAGCCCTCGGCGAGACGGTGCGATCAGCGGCAGGACGGTCGGCGCCGCGAGTACCATCAGGGCGCCACCGGCAATGCCGGCTGTGAAACGCCATGCGAAGAACCATGGAAAGCTGACAGGAAAGGCGCAGGCAAAGAAGGCTGCCGTTGCGGCAAGCATCATGATCCTGAGCGTCAGGACACTGGAAATACGAGCAGCAACCGGGCGTCCGAGTAGAGCGCCGACCAGATAACCGGAAAGATTTGCGGCACCGAGATAGGCGGCTGCCGAAGCTTCGAACCAGTGGGCATCGACGATGGCAGGCAGAAGCGGCGTATAGGCGAAACGGGCAAGGCCGATGCCGATCAGGCAAGCGCAGAATGCCGACAGGATGGCACGCCATGCCATCGGGGCATCATGATGGTTCCGATCGGTTTCGTGCGTAGCAGCGTCGGTCATGGGAAATCTCTCAGCGATCAGTGCTTGAGAGAATACGCCACGCGTTATATCATAAAAACTGAATTATTATGAGAGCAGCTATCTCTATTGGTGATAAGTATGGACGTATCCGATCTTAGGGTATTCGAAGCGGTATCGCGGCACGGCAGCATGAACCGGGCGGCGCAGGAGCTGCATACGGTTCAATCGAATGTGACGGCGCGGATCCGGGCGCTGGAAGAAGAGCTGGGTGTCAGCCTGTTCCAGCGGCATGCAAGGGGCGTGTCGACCACGCCGGCGGGACAACGAATTCTGCCATTTGTCGGTCGCATCACCAAGCTTCTGGCCGATGCCCGCACCGCCGCCAAGGATGATGGTGAGCCGGGCGGAACGCTTTCCCTCGGCAGCCTGGAGACAACCACGGCATTGCGATTGTCGCCGCTTCTCGGCCAATTCGCCAAGACCTATCCACAGGTACGTCTTGTCGTGACAACAGGCACGACCCGCCGGCTGATCGACGATGTCGTTTCATGCCGGGTCGAGGGTGCCTTCGTGGCGGGTCCCGTCAACCACCCCGATCTCGATCACGAGGTGATCTTTCAAGAGGAGCTTGTTCTCGTGACAACGCCCGCCATTCGTGGAGTAGAAGATCTGGCCGGCATTGTCGATCTGAAGACCATCGTCTTCCAGATCGGATGTTCCTATCGGCAGCGGCTGGAGGCGCTTCTGGCCGATATGGGCATAATCACATCGAAGCCGCTGGAATTCGGCTCCCTCGACACGATCATCAGCTGCGTGTCGGCGGGCGTCGGTGTCACGCTGCTGCCAAAGGGTGTTGTCGCCGCCGCCTGCGGGGATGGCCGGGTTGCGATCCACGAGCTTTCGCCGGAACGGTCGATGGTGGATACACTCTTCGTACGCCGATCGGACGCCTATACGACGAGCGCCATGACCGCGCTTCTCGATATGCTCCGTTCGACGCGTACGGACTAGCTCGAAGCCATGATTTCCTGCCAGGCGCTGTAGGCGGAAAGCACCGTTTCCATCTGTGCGGTATGGCCGGCGATGAATGCGTCGCCATAAATGGTCTCGTCCGGATATTCGGTGATCAAGGTCATAGGCACCGTATGGCGATCGTCGATGTTGGCGAGGCAGGGGAAGCCATTGATGATGCGGAAGCCTGTTTCGCCTGCATGGATTTCATAGAGTGCGATCTGGCGGTCGTTGTAATCCAGCAGACCCGGTATGGCGCCGAGGTGCCTGGTGACCTTGTCGAGAAGCTGCTCGGCCTGAGCCGCCCAGCCGGAATGATAACGGGCAATCAGGAAAAAGCCTTTCGGCAGCGTCCACATGGCGAAATTGCGCGGAACGTAGCCGGAAAGCGGGCGCGTCCATTCATGGGCTGGGTAGCCGTGCAGGTTGACGTGCAGCTCCGCTCCGCTCAGCCTTTCCGCCTGGAAGCGGATTTTCTTTTCAAAGAGATAGGGGCCGGCGGTCTCTTCGGTCCGATATTCGAGATCGTCGCCGAGCGCGGTGTAGCGGGCGGCATGATACATGTGGCGCGGGCTGTCCTGGCGCAGGCGCTGATGAAGGGCGTAGCCATCCGGGTTTTCCAGCGGCGAGATGGTGAAATGCGCGCCTTCGAGCTTGGCAAGCCGACGCGCCGCACGCAGGGCTCCCGCCCCACCGGTCGTCTCGTTGGCATGCTGACCGCCGCTGATCATCACGGCCGCGTTGCGGCCCTTGATATAGCGGGCTCTGATTGTGCGGCCAGAGCGAGTAACGGCCTCAAATGCCTCGCCGCCAATCTCGTCAAGCTCGGCCTCGATCTGCTGCACGGCCAGAGGTTCCGTTGCCGTCTCGATTTGCTGTCCGGCTCCATCCCAATAGCGAGACGTCAGCGGCTGCGTTCCTATTCGGACGGAAATCTCGCCGGAGGAGAGCAGGATCTGCGGAACGATCTGACCCGGCTTCAAGCCGCGGTCGCCGAGCGGGCGGCCGGATTTTTTCTGAAAGAATTCGAGCAGCGAAAAATAGAAGTCCTCATGCAGCGCCTCGCGAAGGCTCATGACTTCGTCGCCGATGGGCAAGGCCTCGTCCAGCGCCGGCAGGGCAACGCGAATATTCAGTTCCTCGAAATAGGGTTCGCTTGCGCCCCAGTCGAAGTGCGTGACCGCGTCGATCGCCTCCTCGAAGAGCTGCTCATAGTCCGTCGCGAGCCGTTCGCCTGCCGCATCGCCATCTCGGATCAGCCAGCCGGTCGGAGAAACGCTGGTTTCCTCGGCCGCATCGACATGCACGCGATTGGGCGCCAGCACCTTCGATCGACGTTCCTGGCCGGCATTGCCTTTCAGCAGAACGTCATAATGAAAGTCGCTGTCGGCTCTTGCGACAAAGGTGATTTCGCGATTTCCCACCATTGCAGCGAGCGGATAGGCTTCAAGGCGAAAGCGGTTATCCGGTGCGTTGGGATGAACCGGATAGCGGATCTCGATCGCATTCACATCATGCAGGTCGATTTCCTCGATGAAGGCATTGACCAGCGGCTTGTAGGCGCTGCGGATGCGGGCCTGCACGCCCTTTTCCCTGAGTTCGCGCTCTGCCTGCTGGCGGCTTTCTCTGTCATCGAAGGTCCAGGCCTCGAAGTTCTGGCCAGGCTTGGCATCGGCAACAAGGCGCGACAGCGTGCGCTCAAAACGTCTCTCGAAAATCATAGTCATGATATCCTACCTTGCCGTTCTGCCAGTCGGATCGAGGCTGTCGCGCAGCCAGTCGCCGAGGAGATTGAAACCGAGCACGGTCAAAAGGATTGCAAGGCCAGGGAAGAGGCTGACCCACCACGCTGTCTGCAGATAGGTTCGTCCGTCGGCCAGCATGCCGCCCCAGCTCGGAATTGTCGGGTCGACACCCATGCCAAGGAAGGTGAGGCTGCTTTCCAGAAGGATGTTGTTGGCAATGTTCAGCGTCATCAGCACGATCACCGGGCCGACGAGGTTCGGCAGCAGATGCTGGAAGATGATGCGCCAGTCTTTGACGCCGATCGCCCGTGCCGAGAGGATGAATTCCCGCTCGCGCAAGCTCAGCACCGAACCGCGCACGAGGCGTGCATATTGCACCCATTGCGAGACGATCAAGAGGATGATCGTATTGGTGAGACTGCCGCCGACGATGGCGATGAAGGTGATTGCCAGCAGAATGAAGGGCATGGCGAGCTGAATATCGGCAAAGCGCATCAGCAGCATGTCCCAGATGCCGCGATAGTAACCCGCGGCAAGGCCGACCAGCACTCCGAGAACCACGCCGCCGATCACGGAGGTGAGGCCGACGGTCAGCGATATCTTGCCACCTGCGACGACGCGAGCCAGCACATCGCGCCCGAGCGGGTCTGTGCCGAAGGGATGGGCGAGGCTGGCGAAGGGTTTTGCAAGCCTTGCCATCAGATCGATTTTTTCGGCGCCGCCGGGAAAGAGCACATCGGAGAGAAGCACGGCAAGGCAGATGATGACGGTGATCAGGGCTCCAGCGATGAATTCGAAGCTGTAGAAACGCGACCGGCGTGAAATCGTGGCGGCCATCAGCATTACTCCGTGCGGATACGTGGGTCGACGAGGCCATAGGCGATGTCGACGAGAAGATTGACGCCGACGATGAACAGCGCCAGCACGGTGATCACGCCTTGCAAGACGGGGTAGTCGCGGGCACCGACGGCGTCGAATGCCAGCGTGCCGAGACCGGGCCAGTTGAAGACGCGCTCGATGACGACGATGCCGCCGAGCAGCCCACCGAACTGGATGCCGAAATAGGTGATGAGTGGTATCGCGCAATTGCGCAGCGCATGCTTGTACAGCACCTTGCTTTCGCTAAGACCCTTGGCCCGCGCGACCATGATATATTGCGACTGCAGCGTCTCCAGCATGGCGGTACGCACCAGGCGCACATTCGTTGCCGTTAGGATAACGCCCATCGTCACGGCCGGCATGACGTAGCTCGAAATCCCGACCATGCCGCTTGGCGGCAGCCAGCCTAGCGTGATGGAAAACAACAGCACCATCATCAGCGCCAGCCAGAAGTTCGGGAAGGAGAGGCCGAGCAGCGAGAGAACGCGGATGATCTGATCCGCCGTCTTGCCGCGTGCCGTCGCCGCCTTGATGCCGAGCGGGATGGAGAGCGCGATCGACACGACCATGGAGATGAAAGCAAGCAGCAGCGTCGCGGGCAAGGCATTGGCAATCAGCTGGGAAACCGGCGTGCCGCCGGTGAAGCTGCGGCCGAAATTGAGCGTCAGCAGCCCCTTCAGAAAAGTGAAATACTGCACAAGGAAAGGTTGATCCGTGCCAAGGGCTGTGCGGATACGGGCCAGGTCGTCCTCGGTCATGCTGCCACCGCCCTGAAACATCATCACGGCAGGGTCACCGGTGAGGCGGATAGCGAAGGAGACGAGAAGAGTGATGGCGATTACAACGAAAATCGCCTGCAGCAATCGCTTGATGAGAAAACCGGCCACGTTCTTACCCCGAGAGCTTTCGGATGACGCCGCCGGCCGGGCCGGCGGCGTCTGCTTGATGATTAGTCGACGGTGACTTCGTTCAGCTTGATGCGGGTATCGGGTGCGGGCACGAAGCCCTTGACCCGCATGCTTACGCCGTAGATTGCATTGCTGTTGTAGAGCGGCAGTTCGAGCGCCTTGTCGGCGACATACTTGCCGATGTCCTTCAGCACCTTTTCGCGCTCGGCGCGATCGGTGAGCGGGCGTTGCGATTCCAACAGCTTGTCCAGAGCGGCATCCTTTTCATACGGATTCCACTTTTCGCCGGAGTGATACATCGAATAGGCGGTGTTGTCGTAGTCGAAGGTCCAGCCGCCCCACTTCTGCTGGAACATCGCGCCGGTCTTGCCCTGCGGGATAATGTCGTTCAGCAGAACGTTGGTTTCATACGGCTTGATGGTTGCGGTGAGGCCGACCATCTGCAGATAGCTTGCGACGACCTGCGCCACCTCGTTCATCGTCGCGTCATTGCCCCGAATGTCGATCTGCAATGCAGCGCCCGGCTTCACGCCGGCTTCGGCAAGCAGCTTCTTGGCGCCTGCGGGATCATAGGGAAGCGGCTTCAGGTCGGGATCGTAGCCGAAGGACAGTGAGTTCTGGAAGCTGACGATCTCGGTCCCCTGGCCTGCGAGGATCGACTTGACGATCGTGTCGCGGTCGACTGCCATGATGATCGCCTTGCGCACGCGCGGATCGGCGGTGATGCCATCGCGGGTGTTGAAGCGCAGCGCATCAACCGTCGGGCCGGGAACGCTGGCGATTTCGAGCTTGGAATCGCCCTGAATGACCGGCAGCATGCCGATTGGGATGGTCGGCGGAATGACGATATCGACGCGGCCTGCCTGAAGCTCGGCAACGGCCGTCGCCGGCTCGCTGATGAAGCGGTATTCGAGCTCCGAAAGCTTCGGCGCACCGCCCCAGTAATCAGGATTGGCTTCGAGCTTGATGTTCACCTTCGGCGTATAGGAGGCGAACTTGAAGGCGCCGGTGCCGACCGGATTGAGGTTGAAGTAATCCTCACCCTTTTCCTTGATGTATTTCGGCGGAACGATCATCGCGCCGTAGCCGGCAAGCTTCGTCAAAAGCACCGGATCGGGCGTCTTCAGCTTCATGTCGACCGTATAGTCGTCGATGATGTCAACGCTTTCGATCGCGGTGTAATTCGAGCGCTGCGGTCCCTTTGCGCCCTGTTCGCCCAGCAGGCGGTCGAAGGTGAACTTCACCGCTTCGGCATTGAAGGGCTCGCCGTCATGGAACTTGACGTTATGACGCAGCTTGAAGCGGATGCGCTTGCCTTGATCCAATTCCTCCCAGGATTCGGCAAGACCGGGCACCAGCTTGAGATCGGGGCCGCGATAGGTGAGCCCGTCGAAAATGTTGGTCGAAACGGCGGCCCATGCCACCAGGAAGGTGTCGATCGGATCCCAGCTGCCCGGATCCTGCGACGACGAAACCGTCAGCTTGCCCGCCGCGAAAGCCGGAGCAGCGCTGATCGCGACACCCGACATGACAAGTGCTGTCAGAGCGGTCTTCAGTCCCCATTTCATTTTTTTCATTGAACCTGTTTCCTCTTCAGATCGATATTGCGGTTTGCGGTCGTTCAGGCGCTCTTGGCGATAAAATGGCCTGAGGTGATTTCCTCGTGAGCCAGGATCGGCGGCTCGTCGCCGACCCGGCGGACGGGATTGGGGATCTCGCCTTCCAACAGGGCGGTTCGGCGCTCCTGCGTCGGATCGGCGATCGGCACGGCTGAAATCAGGCGTTGCGTATAGGCATGCATGGGGGTTTCGAAGACCTGCCGGCGGCTGCCTATTTCCATGATCTGGCCGAGATAGAGAACGGCGACGCGGTGGCTGATCTTCTCCACGACGGCCATATCATGGCTGATAAACAGATAGGCGAGCCCGCGTTCGGCCTGCAGGTCCATAAGCAGGTTGATAATCTGGGCTTGGATCGATACGTCGAGGGCAGAAAGCGCCTCATCGGCAATGATGAGCTTCGGATCGGAGGCAAGCGCACGGGCAATGCAGACGCGCTGCCGCTGGCCGCCGGAAAACTCATGCGGATAGCGATCGGCATGGGCTGACGTCAGGCTGACGCGCTCCAGAAGCTCGTCTACCCTGCGGCGTACCGCCTTTGATCCAGATATGATGCCATGGGTGTTGATCGGTTCCGCAATCGAGAAGCCAACTGTCTTGCGCGGGTCGAGCGAAGCAAAGGGATCCTGGAAAATATACTGCACGTCACGGCGAAGCCGGAATCGCTCCAGCGCCGACATGGCGGCAAAACTCTTGCCGTTGAAGGTGATTTCGCCCGAGCGCGCTTTCTGCAACTGCTGGATGGTGCGGCCAATCGTCGACTTGCCGGAGCCGGATTCGCCGACAAGGGCCAAGGTTTCACCGGGATGAATATCGAAAGCGACCTTTTGGACGGCACTACAGCGATGCGTGACCTTGCCGAATATATTCTTTTTGATATCGAAGCGCACGAAGAGGTCGCGCACGGACAGGAGCGGCTGCTGGTCGTAGCGGGCGGTATTCTGGATCCGTTCCTCACCAACGATCTTCGGCTCGCCGCCGTCGAGAACGGTCAGCGGCATGCGCTTCGGAAAATCCTGGCCGGTCATGCTGCCAAGCTTCGGCACTGCGGCGAGAAGCGCCTTCGTATAGGGGTGCTTGGGATTGGCGAATATCTCACGAACCGGGCCTTCCTCGACCTTCTTGCCCTTCCACATGACCACGACATCATCAGCCATTTCGGCAACCACGCCCATGTCGTGAGTGATGAAGATCATGCCCATGCCGAGATCCTTCTGCAGGTCCCGCATGATGTTGAGGATCTGTGCCTGGATCGTCACGTCGAGCGCTGTTGTCGGCTCGTCGGCGATCAGCAGCTTCGGGCGGCAGGCAAGCGCCATGGCGATCATGGCGCGCTGGCGCATGCCGCCGGAAAGCTGGTGCGGATAGCGGTTCAAGAGCGCCTGCGCATCCGGCAGGCGCACCATTTCCAGCAGGCGCTGCGCCGCCGCCATGGCAGCGGATTTGCCGATCTTCTCATGAAGGAGAAGGATCTCGCAGATCTGGTCGCCGATAGTGAAGACCGGATTGAGCGAGGTCATCGGCTCCTGGAAGATCATGGCGATCTCCTTGCCGCGAACGGCGCGCATCTCCTTCTGCGAGAGTTTCAGAATGTCCTTGCCGTTGAAGAGGATAGTGCCTGTCTCGAAGCGCGCGCCCATCATGTCGCCAAGGCGCATGATGGAAAGCGATGTCACCGATTTGCCGGAGCCGGATTCACCGACGACTGCGAGCGTTCGCCCCGGCTCGACCGAAAAGGAAAGCCCTTCGACCACGCGATTTTCGCCGAACCGAACAGTCAGATCCGTTACGGACAGAAGCGGTTTGTTGTCGTCTGCGGGCGTGGTCATGCGCTTACCTCGGCATTGGGAAGATCGGTCATGGCATCCGAGATGATAGCCGTGTTGTTCCTTGCATCGATGATGCAGGAGCATTCGCAGAGATCGGACCGCTGCATGCTCATGCCGACACCCGTTGCAGCCTGACAAAGGCAGGCGATGTTTTTCTACAAAACAGGCGTCTCATGAACATCTGTATCTGCGTTCCCGTTATATTTGTGAGGACGTGAGATAGCATCAAACGACAATATGGTCTATATTGTTCAACAATTTTCATGTTGCCAATCAAAAATGGGGGCAAATCTGCGCAAAATCGTCCTTATGACCTTGCCGTTGACAGGCCGATAGCCGCAGACACGCGGAATACCCACTCGGTTTCCAGCAAGTGCCTGATATAGCGGGCGTCGAAGACGATTGAGTGCAGATGCCGGGAGAGCGAATGAAGCAGACAAATCTTGCCAGCATCGAGCCGACGATTGTCGCGGAGACAGGGCAGACGGTTGCGGAACTGACCGCCGCCCGCATCCGCGAGCGCGTGATCAGCGGCACGCTCTCGCCTGGCAGCCATCTATCCGAGGCGGCTCTTTGCGAGGAGTTGCAGGTCTCGCGCAATACGCTGCGCGAGGTTTTCCGGCTGCTGACGAAAGAGGGTGTGCTGCGCCATGAGGCCAATCGCGGCGTCTTCGTCTCCACGCCGAGCATCTCGACGATCATGGATATTTTCCAAATTCGTCGTCTGATCGAGTGTTCGGCACTCGCCAATGCGCATCACCGTCACCCCAGCGTTGCCAAGATGCGTGCCGCCATCAATGCTGCCGTTCAGCATCGTGAACGTGGCGAATGGCTGGAGGTCGGTAGCGCCGATATCGCCTTTCATGCCGCGATCGTCGAGCTTGCCGACAGTCCCAGGCTTTCGGCCTTCTATGCGCAGATCTCGCTTGAGCTGCGTCTCGTCTTCGGGCTGATCCGCGATCCCGAATATCTGCACGCTCCCTATGTCGGCCAGAACGCGACTATTCTCGCGCATCTGGAGGAGGGGGCGCCGGCGAGTGCTTCCGACGCGTTGGAAAAATACCTATTCCAGGCCGAACGCTTCATTCTGGCTGCCTATTCGCGAGCAATGCCTGGCTGAAGCCCGCCTACCGTCGTTGATATGATGAATGATGTGGACAATCCACGTCCGAAGGGGGCAAGCGCAATGCAAGCATTTGCGTCTCGATCACCTTTGACGGAAGGACATCCAGCGCCTCGCGCTGACTGCCACCCGGTTAGGCCCAACCGACGACACCCTTTATTTCCAGGAAATCGTGGATTGCCCAGTCGGCATATTCACGCCCATTTCCCGATTGTTTGTAGCCGCCGAAAGGTGCGAACGTGTCCCAGGCTGGATAGTTGAGATAGACCGAGCCGGCGCGCATGCGTTTCGCGATGGCGCGTGCGTTATCGATGTTCGTCGATTGAACATAGGCAGCAAGGCCGTACACGGTGTCATTTGCAATGCGCACGGCATCCTCCTCGTCCTTGTAGGAGATGATCGACAGAACCGGGCCGAAGATCTCCTCGCGCGAAATCGTCATTTCGGGCGTCACGTGTCCGAAAACCGTCGGGCGGATATAATAGCCACGGTTCAATCCCTCCGGCCGGCCCAGGCCGCCCGTTACCAAGGTCGCACCCTCGCTGATGCCGCTTTCGATCAACCGCTGGATCTTGTCGTATTGGATCTGGCTGACGACTGGCCCAAGATCGACGCCATCGGCGCGCGGATCGCCTGTCTTGAAGGCCTCGGCAGCCTTCCCGGCGATTGCCAAAGCGTCCTCATGACGGTCGGCCGGCACCAGCATACGGGTCGGCGCATCGCAAGACTGGCCGGTATTGCTGAAGCAACCCTGGACGCCCTTGGTCACAGCAGTCTCGAAATCCGCGTCGGGCAGGATGATATTGGCCGACTTGCCGCCAAGTTCCTGAGCGACACGCTTGACTGTGTCGGCGGCAGTTTTGGCGACGATGATACCGGCACGCGTAGAACCCGTGAACGAGACCATGTCAACATCCGGATGCCCCGCCATGACCTGCCCGACATCGGGACCGGTGCCGTTCACCAGATTGAAGACGCCCTTCGGCGTACCAGCCGCCGCCATCACTTCCGCAAAGATGATGCCGCTGATCGGCGCGATTTCCGAGGGCTTCAAAACCACGGTGCATCCTGCCGCGATCGCCGGCGCAACCTTGCAAACGATCTGGTTCAGCGGCCAGTTCCACGGCGTGATCAGCGCGCAGACTCCGATCGGCTCCTTGATGACAGTGGTTGAGCCGCGCTTTTCAGTGAACTGATAGTCCTCGAAAGCGGCGATGGTCGCTTCCATGTGTCCGCGTCCGGCCCATGCCTGGGAATCCCGCGCGAACGGAAGAGGCGCGCCCATTTCCTGGCTGACTGCCTGAGCGATATCCTCGAAGCGCTCGTTGTAGCATTCGAGAATCCGTTTTAGGAGCACCAGACGCTCTTCCTTGGACGTCAATGAAAAGCTCGCAAAGGCGCTCTTTGCCGCTGCGACCGCTTTATCGACGTCTGCAGCCGAGCCTGCGGATATTGCGGTATAGACTTCCTCCGTCGATGGATCGATGACCTCAATCGTCTTGGGGGCAACGGGATCGACCCAGGAACCGTCGATGAAGAATTTCAGGTGATTGTTCATGTGTTCTCCATTGTCGTTGGTGTGCTCAGGCCGGAAGTATCGGGCAAGAGGCGCCTGGTCGGAGCGAGGCAAAGAAGCGGTCGCCAGTCGCCAAGGCGGCATGCGCTGATTGCCTGGGTATGTCGGCCGTCAGGCTATATTTGTCTTCGGCGAGAAGATGGACTCGCAAACTGCGCCCATGGAAAACGACGCCTTCCACAGCGACGCCGACTGAACCTTCGCTGCGTTCGTGCGAGACCAGAATATCCTCAGGACGAACACCTATGATCACGCCATCGCCCGACCGCAGCTCGATGGCTCCGGTTGCCGGCATATCGAGGGAGAGAGCGCCGGCGGCGAAGCGCAGGGTCCCCGTTTCGCGGCTGACCAGGCGTGCATTCAGCAGGTTCATCGTCCCGATGAATCCTGCAACGAAGGTTGTCGCCGGCTGATCGTAAAGCACTGATGGCGAGGCGATCTGCTCAATAGCAGCCTTGTTCATGACGACGATGCGATCGGATATCGACAGAGCCTCGGTCTGGTCATGCGTGACCATCACGAATGTCGTGCCCAGCTCCCGCTGCAACCGTTTCAACTCCACCTGCATCTGCTCGCGCAGATGCGCGTCGAGCGCGGAAAGAGGCTCGTCGAGAAGAAGAACGCGTGGTTCGCAGATGATCGCTCTTGCAAGCGCCACGCGCTGACGCTGGCCGCCGGAAAGCGCCTGAACGCGCTGATTGATCTTGTCGGCCAGCCCAACCATGTCGAGCGCTGCGGAAACGCGCTTACGGCGCTCGGGGCCGGCAATCTTTCGGAGCGATAGGCCGAAGCCGACATTTTCGGCAACAGACATGTGCGGGAAAAGCGCATAGTCCTGGAACACCGTGTTGACCGGACGGTCGAACGCGCGAAGGAGCGTAATGTCTCTTCCGTCGAGCCGAACCTCTCCCTCGGTCGGAGCTTCGAAGCCCGCGATGACACGCAGCGTGGTGGTCTTGCCGCAGCCCGAAGGACCGAGAAGGCTCAGGAACTCTCCTTCTGCAATCGAAAGGTCGATATTATTCAGGCCGACAATGCCGCCTGCGAAATGCTTGGAGACCTTCTCCAGGCGAAGCAAGGCATCAATCGCCATCACGCGCCTCTGAAGGCTTCGTCGTGTTCACCCATACGATGGTGCAGCGTTCCGTGCCGGGATTGCGGAAAGAATGCAGCAAGGTGCTCTTGAAAGCGAAACTGTCGCCGGTCTTTAGCAGATATCGCGTGGAATCAACTACCAGTTCGGCCTCACCGGTCGTGACGATACCGAATTCGTGGCCGCTGTGGGCATAGGCATCCGTGCCGCCACCGGGCTCGACGGTGACCACCATGCCGGTCAGGGATGCACCGGGAGGCGACAGAAGATCCTTGGTAATCCCTTCCGAATGGACCGGCAAGGGACGACGGCTGGTTGCCCGCACGCAGTAGAGGTCGTTCACGGGCTCACTGCCGTCGGCGATCAGCGCTGACGGCTCCACGTCGAGTGCTGCGGCCAGCGGCCAGATGACACGCACGCGCAGCGATGACATACCGCGTTCGATCTGGCTAAGCGCCCCGATCGATATTCCTGCTCTGGACGCAAGATCCGCCAGCGACAGGTTCTTTTCGAGCCGCAAGGCCCGCACGCGCCGGCCTACGCGGACATCGGCCTCATCGGCCTCACGCTCCGCCCTGCTCGTCAATTCGTCCGCGTCCATCGGCTCTCCATATTCAAATATTGGAAATGGCCCGGACAATCGCATCCGGGCCAAGAATAGCAAGCTCAGCCGCCTGCCTTAACCTTCTCAAACATCTTGGCAAGATCGTCGTTCTGCTTCATCGGGCCGGTAAAGACGGTCGATTTCAGCATGGTTTCAGGATCCGGCGGGAGCTGCAAGTTCTCCAACTCGTCCTTTGGAACAGCAGCAAAGGCGGATGTAGTCGACGCACCATAGCCGTAATTTTCGATGAGTGCCTTGCCCGATTCCGCCTCAAGTCGGCTATTGATGAAGTCATAGGCAAGATCGGTATTCTTCGCGTCCTTGAGCATGACGAAGCCGCAGGCCCAGGTGAGCATGCCTTCCTTCGGCTTCATGAATTCCACCGGCACGCCCTGCTTCTTCAATGCGACTGCGGATGCGTTCCAGGTCATCGCCGCAACTAACTGGCCGCTTGCGAGCGATTGTTCGACGGAGGTCATGTCGGTCGTATAGGCCGAGACGAGCGGACGCTGCTCACGCAGCTTGTCTGCAACCTTGCCCAGCTGTTCCTGCGTCATATCGAAGGGGCTGACGCCGGCCAAAAGCGCGGCGACGACCGGCGTATCGTGCACGGCATCGATCGTTGCGATGCGGCCGGCATACTGCTTGTCCCACAACAGGTTCCAGCTCTGTTCAGGATTCTTCACGAGGTCGGTGCGATAGAGCACAGAAGTGTTGCCCCAATCCCAAGGAACCATCCAGACCTTGCCCGCGCCGGCCTGAATATCCGGCAGGTTGCGGAAGACCGGGAAGATCTTGTCCCAATTCTTGATCTTGGCGGTATCGATCGGCTGCAGCAAGCCTTCCTTGTTCCAGCGGGCAATCTTGTCATAGCAAGGATGTGCAAGATCCGGGTGGAACCCGGCCTTCACCTTGGTAAAGGCATCGTCGTCGTCGCCGAAGACGGAGATGTCGACGCCGTCGGGATGGGCCGCAGTGAATGTCTTGTGAAAGTCGGGAAGCTCATAGCCCGACCAGGTGAAGTAGGTGAGTTTATCGGCAGCCAAGGCCGGCAGGCCAAGCGACAGCGAAAGGGCCACAGCCGTGAGGGCGCGCGATGCACCTCTGGCGAAACTTCCTCGATGATCATGTTTCATGGCAGTTCCTCTTGTGATTTTTCTCATTTCAGGCACTGGAAGACGTAGAACGCGAAAGCCCGCGCTGCCGCAAAAGCTCGGCGCATCCGGCAATGATGATCGACACCGCGAGAATGACCGTTCCGAGAGCCATCACTGTCGGAAGCGATTTTGGAAACCGCAGTTGGCTCCAGATGTAGAGTGGAAGGGTCGGCTGCGTGCCGGCCAGAAAAAAAGCCACGATGAATTCGTCGAACGAGGTGAGAAAGGCGAGCATAAAGGCCGAGCCGATGGCTGGTAGCGCCAGAGGCAGCATGATGCGCCGGAAAATGATCAACTCCCCTGCCCCGAGATCCTCGGCGGCCTCGGGAATGCTGCGCGGAATGGACGCGAAACGGCCGCGCATGATGATGACCGTCGTCGGCAGGCAGACGAGAACATGGCCGAGCACGATCGCGAGCCGCGAGGGACCAAAGCCCAGCAGGTTCACGAGGATCAGCAGCGAAATGCCGACCACCACGCCGGGAATGAGGATCGGCAGGCGAGCGATACCGGAGATAAGCTTGGCGAAGGGAGAACGAACCTGCGTATCCATATAGGAGATGGTGATGCCGCAAAGAGTAGCGATAACTGCCGCCGCGAGACCGATCGAGATGCTGGTCATGAGCGCGCCAGTCAGTGTCTCGTTTCCGATCAATGTTTCATACCAGGCGAAGGTGAAACCCTTCAGCGGAAAGGCGGCCTGTATGGAATCGTTGAAAGAAAAGAGCGGTATCAGCGCGACCGGCAAATATAGGAAGACCAGGTAAAGCCCGACATACCAACGCAGCCATCCCCCTCTTGCAGCGTTCATTTGCCGGCGCTTCATGTCCGGCTCCCAAATAGGCGGTCCGCCTGGCGGACAACGAGAACCACGGCAAGAATGACCAGCATGACCATAACCGCCAGAGCGGCGCCGAACGGCCAGTCATTGGCCTTCCCGAACTGCGCCTGCACCAAAGAGCCGATCATCGTGCTTGTCGGCCCGCCGATCAGAGCCGGCGTGACGTAGTCCCCGACTGTCGGCACAAAGACGACGACGGCCGCCGACAGTACCCCCGGCATGGAATTGGGCAATATGACTCGCCGAAATGTCGTGAAGGGCCGCGCTCCGAGATCGGCCGCCGCCTCCACTAACGATCTCGGGATGGTCTCGAGCGCGACGAAGATCGGCAGGATGGCAAAGGGGGCATAGGCGTGGGCAAGCGTCAGCACCACGGCCGACGGGGTATTCAGAAACAATGTTGACGGCTCGGACGAAAGACCGGAGAGCATCAACGCCGAATTCAGCACGCCATTGTAGGCAAGCACGATTTTCCAGGCGAACACGCGCAGCAGATAACTCGTCCAGAACGGCAGCGTAACGAGGAAGAGGATCAGGCTGCGGCGCTGGCCGGCATGAAACGCGAGATAATAGGCGACCGGATAGGCTGTCACGACCGTTGCAAGCGTTACGAGCCCAGCGATCGTCAACGATCGCAACACTACGAGCCCGTAGAGCGGATCCGAAATGACAGTGGCGAAGTTCTGCACAGAGATGCCGGCGCCCAACAACGAACCATCATTGATACGAAACGACAGGAACACCACAAGGCTGACGGCAAAGAGCACCAGCACGAACGTTACGATCGCGCCGGGCGATAGCATGGCGCCGCGGAAGATCCGTGTCCTGTCGAATATTCGAGACGGAACGCCTTGATTGATCATGGTGCGGCCTGCAATAAAATGAAATTCAGCTTATATTTTTCATTTTTATGAAAAATGTCAAGCGTGATATTCCATGCTCATTTTTCGAGAGCATCCAGCAGCCGATACCAGGCAATCGTCGCGGCGACACCGACCTGCCGGAACGCGTGAAGAGGAATAGGCCGGATGGGGGTGACGGGAAAAGGCAGCACGGCGCGATCTCCGGTGTCGATGTAGCGGGCAAACCTCTGGCCGAGCGCTGTCATCACGCCGACGCCGCGCCCCTGGCAACCGACGACGGTCAGCAATCCGGGCTCCGGCTCATGGATGTGCGGCAAGTGATCGGGCGTCATCGCAACCCGGCCAAACCAGCGCCTGGCAATCGGAATGTCGGCAAGCTCGGGATAAAGACGCCGCATCGCACGCTCCAGATGCTTCCAATCGCTCTTGCTTTTTGGCTCCGCCATGCGCCCCCTGCCGCCGAGCACAAGCCTCCCGTCCGTACTCTTGCGATAGTAGACGAGGATTCTGCGGGAATCGGAGACGGCTTGTTCGTCGGGCAAAATGATCCGTCGCAAATGGTCCGGCAGCGGGTCCGTCGCGATCTGAAATGAGTGCAGCGGCACGAAGGAACGGGCAAGGCCCGGCACAAGTTGGTCGCTATAGGCATTGGTGGCGATGATGACGAATCGCGATCTTACGGATCGGCCATCGGCCACCTGAACGACCCAGCCGCCATTTTCCTGCCTGACTGACCGCACCTTCGTGCGTTCGGCGATCTGAACACCTGCCTTAGCAGCGGTCGCCGCCAACTCGCTGACGAAGGATAGCGGATTGATGATGCCAGCGCGACGATCGAGCCAGCCGCCGAGATAGCCGCGTGCACCAGTCAGGGATTCGATCTCGCGTGCGTCCAACATGCGCACATCGGCTCCTCGGGCGCGCCATTGCGCATCGCGCCGTCGCGCAGCTGCAAGTGCCTTTTCGGTGTGGGCGGCCTGGATCCAACCATTTCGAACCCGGGGAACGTCGAGAAGCTCTCGACTAATGAGATCGAAGACACAATCCGCCGTCGAGGCCGCAAACGCGATCAAAGTCTGTCCCCGCGCCTCCCCAAAATTCTCAAGCAGCCAATCCGGATCATATTTCAATCCTGGAATGACCTGGCCGCCGTTCAAGCCGGACGCACCTTCGCCCACGGCCTTCGCCTCGAGCACCCTCACTCTCTTGCCCTGCCGCGCCAGATCAAGCGCAGCCGACAACCCCAAAAAGCCTGCTCCGACGATGACGACGTCTACACTTTCTGCCGGGGAAAGCGGCACGTCGATGGCTGTGCTTCGCGCATTGGCTCGCCAAGCGGACTGAAGTTCAAGGGGCAACGGCATTTTGATCTCCGGCAATAACCTGAAAATCACTAACTTAATTTCATAGATATGAAAATAGAAATCTTGCGTGGAAACGATGCAATCGCGAACTCAGGCGATTCAAGCTGCTGACCACCAACGCATCGGTGCGGATGACGCGCTGCCGATCCAGCGGATGTAGCGGCTGTCGTTTTGTATTTAATCGGGTGTTCCTCACTTTGTGTGGTGGTGAAGCTGATTGAGTGGCAGCATGCGTGACCTGCGGAGTACATTCACGTGTGATAAGCAGGCCGACTGGTGCCCAGCCAGCGCCGGGGGCGGGTGAGAGTACAATGCATTCTTGGGCGATTTCCCGTGGGATCTGGCTATGCAAACAAAGGCACGGAATTCTCTACGTCGAGAGGAACGCGCCACCCGCTGGAGCTGCTCAGTGGCTTCGCCGGTCCATGATCCATCAAGAAAGGCGCTGACTGGGTACGGTCCGAGAAAGATAAGGGAGATGCGCGATCGATGTCGTATGAATTGAGAGCCGTTACCATACCAGACGACTGGCGCGCGATGCACGACATTCGGCAAAAGGTGCTGTTTGCGCCGGGTCGGCATTCGATCTCTTACGATGAGAACCACCCAGATGATCGCGCCGATGGAAATACACCCTTCCTTCTGTTTGAGAACGAAGAGCCGCTCGGGGTGGCGCGGCTGGATGAACGGGGCGAAACTGGCATAGTGAGACTTGTTGCTATCGTTCAGCACAAACAGCGAAAGGGATACGGTCTCAGGCTAAACAATTTCATTGAGGCAGAGGCCAAAAGACGCGGGGTCCGCATTCTCCGCGTTAATGCTGCCCCTGACGCGGTAGGCTTTTATCTGAAGGCTGGGTGGTCTGAGAAGCTTTGGGACCCAACAGAATTAGTGGGTCTTGGCCAAGGAGCGATCCAGATGGAAAAGGTGATTTGCGAATAGCAACATAGAGTCGTGACCGAGACGAAGACAGTATC
>NZ_FMAF01000009.1:37443-220014 GCF_900094565.1 Martinezella lusitana | reverse complement strand
GTCAAGGTCGCAGCGGAAGCGGTGGCCCTTGCCCGTGCGGGAGGTGTATTCGTGCCTGCCAGCAGCATTCTGGCTGCCAAGGAGTCGATTACTCCCGCCGCGAGCAAGAATTGCTGCCTCGACAGTCTGTTTACACCGCGCGAGGTCGTCGTTGCCGAGGCGCTGAGGCGCGGCAAGGCAAACAAGATCATTGCCTATGAAATGAACCTCTGCGAGAGCACCGTGAAGGTTCATATCCGCAACATCATGAAGAAGCTCAATGCGACGAACCGCACGGAAGTTGCCTACAAGATCCGGGAACTCGTGCAGTAACGCTTTGATCGCGCCGGCGAGCTTTGGTTGCTGCCCACCATGTGGCATCGCCAAAGATAGCGATCGTCGGCGTGAACTTGATATGGCGACGGACGAAGCGGCCTCAGCCAAGGCATGCGTCATCGCCAACACCGGATCTTGCGCGCCTTGTGAGGAGTCGAATGGCGGAGTCGAACGCTCTAAGCGGTTAGAGGCGTGGTTAGACTTCATCGTGGAATCCTTCCCCGATCGCATTTTGTATGTTGACCCGGTGGTTGACGGATCGCTGGAGCGCTTGAGGATGCCAGCGCTGCAAGTAGCCTGATAGACCGTTGCTGCGACCAGCTCTTCGGCCACGAATGGAAGAGCATTCACTCGGCCTTCGATCCTTCTGCCAGATAATCACATAATGATATACTGCTCCTGATTACCTCGTCCGGCCAGTGCCGGTGAACCTCACGTCCAGACTTCGTGGTCGCTAGAACCTCCAATGTACTCTCCATGGAGAAACTCCCTTCGCTCATCCATGGAAAGCCGATCACAGATTACAGCGGCTAGGACAACGTGGTGCCGGAACGGCGGTTACGGAAAGACGCAATCGATCAGTTCTGCACATTGAAGCAGCAGACCTGCCACTTCCCTGGTCAGCGGTGAGTCGGCGCCGGTTACGTCGAGCTAGAAGACGATGTCGAGATTTTCTATCAATGACGCGGCCGTTTCACGATGCGCCTGCCCTAGCCCTTAGGAGGGCTGAGACCATCGGTCTGATTGTGAATTGTCGCTCTGTAGCTCGTCTTGTGAGGTTGCGGAGGTAAGCGCCTGCAGAGTTGATATGACCTCCCCTTTCAAAAATGCACGCAATGGCGACGCCGGCATTTTCGGGTCCCATGACCTGGCAGGCTTCATGGAAAGCTGACGGGCTTATTTGAAGCATGGGTCGCAGAACAGCTGTTGCAGTCAGGAGGTCGTGCCATGTCCGGATCTCTCCACCCGGACCGTAGGGAGCGATTTCAAGGCATGCTCGAAGCACAGTATCTAGTGGAACTGAGGGCTGAAGCGACTTTAGCGGCACGCCAGTAGTTTCGCCGGCGGATGGGCGGATTTTTTTCCCAGCCTCAAAGGCGGACGGTGAACCAAGAGGCTTCGTCGGTTGCGCTTCCTGGACGGTTTCAGATTCAGAAATGGATTGTGTTTGTGAATCCTGTATGTGGCGCTCATTTTGGGATTCTTTGGCGCACATATTTTGCGTTTTATCGTGCTCGTCCAAGAGCTTGACGATCGTTGTGCGAAGCTCAACTAAACGGCCGAGGAGAAATTGGAGTTCTTCGAGCGACGGGCGGCGAGGCAAAGATGCAAGGCACGTGCGGAACCGGTCGTGGATCAGGCCCCACTCGCCTTCTACGTGACCGTCTAGCGCCAGCTGGATAAGCTTGGTTATGTCGCGCCGGCATAGGCTGATCCGTTCCCTTGTTGTGTGAAAATACTCCCGATCGGCTGTGATTTTCGCGGCGATCCCCTCGATCTCCCTTGCGCGTACCAGCAGCGGAGCCAAATTGAAGCCGAAAGCTTCGTTGATCTCCCCTGCCCTGCTCCGCCGTGCAAATCGCTTGCCGTTAGCGCTGTCTTTGCGAAGGATAAGGCCAGCGTCGACGAGTGCGGCCAGATGACGTCTCAACGTAGCTGCAGTCATACCTCTTGCGCGTATCGAAAGCTGGGCATTCGACGGAAAGACGATGAGGTCGTTGTTCGCAGTGAGTTCATCAGACGGGTAGAACGACAATAGAGCATCGAGGACCGATAGAGATCGATCGGAGACATTCAGTTCCTCGCGAGCCTCGCAAACGGCCCTGAAGAGCTTCCATTTATTTCGCTTGGTCTCAGGCTTTGCTTCGCTGATTTGTCGTTGCCGTGCCAACAAGGCAAACGACATCGACCGCCGCCCAAAGGGCGTCGTGACATGTCCACGTTCCATTTCTTCACCTTTCATAAGGCAAAAGAAATCCGCTCACCAAAAACGGTGCCAAGACTCTTGACTGTGATTCGTGGAAATGCGATTCTCGATCTTGCTTAAGGACTTGAGGAAGGCTTCCACGACGGGAACGTTTTGGTGGCCTTTTTCTTTGCGCTATTGCTCCTTTTGAACCAGATAGACTGCTTTACCAGACCTCATTTTACGCGGCCCAATTGATGATCGTACTCCCGTACGAGCTCAGGCATCCGCTCCGCCAACCAGCGAGCGAACGCATCTTGCTTTTTCGGGATAGTGACTGTGGTACCTGTGGACGAACTTTTCATCCGCCCGAACAGCCGTTCGCCGAGCGTAAAGTTGATCACATTGGACGACTCGTCCGGCTCTGTAGGAATGATGCCACTGGCCCTGTCCATTGCCATGCCGATACGGCCCGCTCCGTCTTTCGACAGAAAATCGGTGGTGTCCAGGATCTGGCGAACAGCGGCGACCTTGCTATCGTCCTTCAGAAGCTCGGCGAAAGCAGTCCACTTCGGACGACCGACGGATTTGGCGCGACCGATGGCAAAGATGATGTCAGCCGGAATGACGGAGGTGACACGAAACAGGTGTGACACGGCCGCTTCGGACAGAGCCAATACCGGACAAATGGCACGATGAGACAAGCCGGCTTCCTTTAACTGAACCGCCCACATTGCTTGCTCTATCCAGGTCAGGTTTTCGCGCACACCATTTTCAACAGCCTGTTCTTCGATGAGCTGCCGATCCGTGAGATTGCGGACATGCGCCTTTATTTTGACGGTCTCCGGTCGTTCGGAGTCCGCCATCAAGGATTTTATGGCTGCCAGACGGCGGTGGCCATAAGCGAGCTGGTAGTAATCAGGTTTGCTTGGATGCGGCCGAACGAGGACGGGTATTTTCTGTCCTTCGGCCGCGATCGAAACCTTCAAGGCCTCAAGTTCGGCTTCGGCCTCGTGATCGTTGTTGAATCGGTCCTGGTAGGGTGAGCGATCGATTCTAGACGGATCGATCGACAGGATGCTGTCCTCACCAAGGTGCGCAAGGGATTTTCCGACGTTGGCGATAACAGGCGATGAATGCCGTCGTGAAGGGACAGGCTTTTCAGTGGCGTCAGCCTCAACCGTCTCGGTGCGATTGACGGCCTCCTCGGCCATTCGTTGAAGGATGCTCTTCTTCATGGGCTGCGTCCCCAAATTTTGTGAGCGAGTGCCAGGATTTCGAAATTCACCCGATCGGCGCTTTCGAGCGCGCGCTTGAGGGCTTCCCTGCCGACCTCACCTGTTTCCAATTCATAAAGGGTTTTTTTGGCGACGGCGGCCCCGGCGATTGCCGTGGATTCGAGGGCTTCGGCCACAAGGACGTCATCACCAAACAGTCGCCGCATCACGCCGCCCATGTATTTTTGTGGGCCGTCGTTCGGGTTCACGCGCGTGAGCAGGAAACGAAAGAAGTCATGCTCGAATTTAGCTCCGAACTGTGCGAGCACTTCGGAAAGATCCGAGATCATGATCAGGAATTGATTGCACGAGGCAACATCGAGCATGGCTGGATGCACAGTGATTATGAGGGACGTTGCGGCATACAGGGCAGCAAGCGTGGAGTAGCCCAGTGAAGGTGGTGTATCCAGAATGACGAAATCGTACTGATCATCGACGCTCGCTATCGCGGTATTGATCCGCTCAAAGAAAAGACCAAGCTCGTCGCGCGTTTTCGATGTCAGATAGGTTGGTGTATCAAACTCGAAGTCCATCAGTTCGAGATTGCCGGGAACGAGATCGACGCCTGGGAAATAAGTCGGTTGGATTATGTCCCGGAATGGACGTCGCTCGTTGTCGTATCGTATCGCAGCATAGGTGGTCTCGTTATCGTTGAGATCGAATTCCGGTTGGATGCCGAACAGTGCGGTCATCGAAGCCTGGGGATCAAGATCAACACAAAGGACCCTATAACCTTGCAAACCGAGAAAATGTGCAAGATGGATGGATGTTGTGGTCTTTGAACTTCCACCCTTGAAGTTCGCGGTCGCAAGGATCTGGAGCTTTTCGCCCTTTCGGCGATGAGGCACGAGGTGTCCGGCATCGTCGGGTCGCAGCGAAGCGAGAAACGAGCGTAGTTCTCGAACTTGTTCGATCGTGTAGGTACGGCGGTTGTTCTCCGCTCTATCAGGAAGCGGCCCTTTTCCTTCGATAGTGAGTTGGCGTAGGGTGCTCTCGGGCACGCCGAGGAGGCGAACCAGATCGACGGTCGAGAAAGTCTTTGAAAATGTCTTTCGCGCTTCAGGCGGATAGACCGCCTCGCGCATGTCGCGGAGCTCCGCAGAAAGCTTCGACGTGTATACGCCGATTTTCGATGCGGTATCTGTGACGCTTTTGGATACCATCTGATGCATCCGGTCCTCTTGACGGTTTTATTCATTTTGCGGGGGCATTTCCGTCATGATTGGCAGAGGTCGTCCGATTCGACAAGCCATTTTTAGTTAATGAAAAATAAACGCTCCGCTGGTTTCAACTTACTCAGCTCTGTGGCAGTCGCCTTGAGTCGCTGCAAAGACTTTACAGTTGTAAAGTTGCGCCGTCCCCTCCCCTCGCAGTAGCCGGGGACTTTACAGCTGTAAAGTTTGAGTTGGCCCCGATGCGCAGGATGGGCGTGCGAATGCTTGCTATCGACGATATCCACCCAATGCTGACTGGCGCGTTTCGCCAGCTGCGGATTTTCCTCAATGTGATCCGCTTCCTTGCCGCCGACCTGAAGGTGCCGTTGATCTGTGTGGGCATCGATCGTGCCCGGTGAGCGCTTCTAACGGACCCGCAGCTCGCCGGACATTTGATCCGTTACACCTGGAGCACTGGTGGAATGATCAGCGCCTGACGTAGCTTCATTCCAGCCTAGCGTCCATTTCTCCCCCATGCCGGCATCGGCAGCAACATCTCCGGCGGTTCGTCTGCGGGTTCTCGAGCTTGCGGATGGCATGACTGGGCGCATATTCCGGTTGATGGAAACCGTTGCTAACGACGCCGTCCGCAACGGTAGTGGATGTATCGCCGCGGACGGCTTCAGCCGCCAGGACCTTGTGTTGCCGCTTGTGGCTATGGTTCGACGGTCGGAGCATTTGCTACAGTGGCGATCGGTGCGGCGATGCAAATCCGCCTCTTGGCGATCGCGCGGAGGTCCTACGCTGACGAGCTAACCTTGTCCAGGCAGGCAAGAGTGGCTTGTCGCTCTGGATGCGCGTCGGGCGAAATCGAGCATTGGTTAGGGCATGAGGATTGGCCGCCTGCGTTCGGAAGTTTCGAGTTGCGGGATTTTCGCCCGGATCCTCTGGTCCTCAGATCGCGCGAGCGGCCAGATTAAGAATCGCCGAAATTGAGCAAATGATTCTGAGCTAATCGCTGATGTCGATAGACCGGTATATTGCAGATCGCCGTGAGCAGGGGGTGCCCTGATTGCCTTGATGAGCACGTGTCAGCTGGCCGGGATCACTATCTTCGTCGCGAATGGGCTCATGTCGAAACGGTGGTTTGGCGGAAACATCGGCGAATGCTGCAGGACTTCTGCGAATGTTGCTTTGCGCGGACCCAATTTCGATTCCAATGTGTCGAGGAAATGGCGTGACTCATTTGCGGTCAATGTGCGAATGCGGTCTCGAGCGGAAAGGAAAGCCAAGAGGATCCGGCTCGGTTGGATTTTCTACTCGCGCTGACGGCAACTGTCGGGGCCGCCATCACGGAGAGAGCGGATGCCGTGGCGCGGAACGTCACAAAGGATGCGGTCCAAGTCTTGTGGGCGCCGTCGCAGGCGAATGAGAAGCCGTTCATTGCGTGGGTTGACCTAAAGCTTCCCTTCGGACGCCACCCCGTTTTCACCGTCCAGGAACCCTCTCGCCGACCTGTCGTCGGCGTGGCGCACGGTCCATTGATAGCTCCAGCGCAACTGCTCGATCTAGTTCAAGCAACACGGTTCGCAGATAGTTTGGAGTTCCTTGAGGATGCGTCGGTCAACACGTTGATTGTGATCGGACCGGGTTGGAGCGCTCGAAATCGCGCAAGGCTCGGTATGCTGCTGGCCACACATTTGATGGTGCGAGGGCTTGCAACACTGTGGACCGCCTGGACCAAGCTTCAATCTCTGTTGCCGCCTGATCCGCTATCCCCGACCGCGCCGGGCGCCGGCGCGCTGATAATCAACCTTTCTGTGCTTTCCTGTCAGCGCTGTGCCGAAGCTATAGCGGCAGTCTCACCAAGGCAGCCTGCCTGTCTGCTCGAAGCGATGCGATCGCCAATATCGCAATCATCGTAGCAGGGCTGATAACCGCGTTCCTGCGGTCGTCGGCCTGGCCTGATCTCATCGTTGGGATTGGCATTGCCGCAATGAACGCTGATGCTCCACGTGAGGTGTTCAAAGCCGCCACGGGAGAGCACCGCTCCGGAGTTGAAGCATAGATTGATGAGCCCGCGGCGCTATCCGTCGTGTTGCCGCCCTCATTGGAAGCGAAAAATTGAGGCTAGCGTCCGGCTTCTGACAGATCTTATTCCGATCTCCGCTAGGGGCTCAATCGCGGAGCAATCCGAAGCGGCGAGCTTCGTCGAGCAACGCCCTGACGGAAGACGGCTGCCACTTCCGACCGCCACGTGCTGGCGGTTGGTGCATCCGGTCCAATTGGGCAGCGATATCGCGCAGCGACAGATCAGGATCGGCGATGGCGATCCCGGCGACCAGCCGCATCAGATGATCCTCGGGCCGGCGGCGAGGGGAGCGCTTGATCAAGTCCGACTCGACGAGTTTCTCGCGCACCATCCGCTGGACCGCCCGGCGCAATCGCTCAGCTGTCCAGTCGTGGCCTTTCCGATTGAGGATCCGAACGATGTCGTCCCAATTATGCTGCGGGCGTAGCTGGCGCACGGTCGGCAGCCATGTCTGGGCCGACGCAATCAACTCGTCCAGATAGGCGCGGCCGCGAGCGGCTGAGACCGCACGCACTGCCTCCGGCCGACGTTCGCGAAGCCCGGGATTGCCAGCCAGCCTGCCACGCGCCTTGGCGGCTTTCATGCCGGACTTGGTCCGCTCCGCGATGAGGGCACGCTCGAGCCGGGCGATGGCGCCGAGCACCTCGAGGGAAAACATCCCCTGCGGCGTCGACGTGTCGATCGGATCGCGCAGAGAGCGGAAATGCACGCCGCGCTTCTCGAGATCTTCGATCACTTGAAGCAGATGGCTGACCGATCGTGCCAAGCGATCGAGACGAACGACGATCAGCACGTCGCCGGCGCCAAGTTCTTTCAGCAGTTTGGCGAGCACCGGCCTTGCGCGTGAGGCTCCCGATCCGTGCTCTTGATGAATGCGGTGGCAACCGGCGGCGCGCAACTCGTCGACCTGAGCGTCATTGAGCTGGTCCTCTGTCGAAACGCGGGCATATCCGATCAGCCTTTGGGTCGGGGGAGGGGGCTCGGCCTTCGCTGCTTTCGCCATCGATTTATCGGTCCATCTTGATCGACGTTTGTACAGATAGGGAATGCATGAGAAAAGGTACCTTTGCAAGCGTATTTTATGACCATAATGGAAGGCCACACAGCGCGTTTTCTGGTGTGGGGCAGGCGCTGATACGTCGCGACCGCAGAGTATGCGTCAGTGAGCCTCTATGGAGGAAATCGCGCGAAGCCATCTACTTCGAAAGTGGTTAGTGGCGGCCTATCGCTACAATGGGTTGTCGGCTTCTTGCCGGATGGGCCATTATCGACTTCGTGAGATCTGGGCCTCGGAGCAAACCAAGTATGGTGTTGAATTGCCGACAAGCCGACCGCGCTTGCGGGCGATGCATAGGGAGTCAGGACACGCCTTCGAAAGGTCGTTGCATGGTCGCTGGCTTGTAAGGGTACGTGGAGCAGAATGGGTGGCACTCTCGGTTTATGTCGGATTGTGCTGAGGATTTAGTTGTGTTGTGCGATCAATTTGGCGATGCAGCTGCAATCCATAGAGGCTCCTGCTCGCCGTTACCCAGAGAAGCGTTCGACCGTCAAGAACAGCAAATCAGCCCAGAAATGAACCGCGAAAATATCCGGTACTTTCTGTTTAAGTATTGGAGTGAAACAATTTTGCCGGGGTTATGAGTGGAAACGACAATCCGGGCGACAACCGCTGAGGGCTTTGGCGAGGCTTCCGTTTCGCTGAACGTAGATTCTCCGTCCAGTCCAAACCGGGGTCGCGGTTTTTTTGTAACCAAGCGCTTAATCGCTTTCCCCGCGCTCATGAAGGAAATGCAGTGAACAGACTTCACCTGACAACTATGACCCTCGCCACCATGCTTCTGACCACTGCGTCCGTCGATGCTGCCGATTTCTCCGTCACGCCGCTGAAAGAGGGCGACACCTTCACCGGTTGCCTCGCTCAGAACCCCGCCACAGGCGTCGGTCTTCTCGCGGTTGGCGACAAGGTCGTCCTGTTTGCCAATTCTTCGAAGTTCACTTTCGCCAAGGGCGATCAGGTGACCGGCTCCTGGTCGATCGATGGTGGCACGGCCACAAATTTCTCGTCGACTGCTGACACGGCAGCAACGGCAACGATCGACGTCCCGAACACGACCGAGGCCGTCATGGCACTGACCAGCGGCAAGTCGCTGAGCCTGACGGCCAACAGCACTACTGCCGATTTCAGCCTTGCGGGCGGCGAGAAGGCCTTCATGGGCTTGTCCGAATGCATGACCACCCAGGCGGCGCCGGCCGCTAACTAAGGCGCACCCATTTGCGAATGACATGGCGGGTACCATGGTGCCCGCCACATTTATGGTCAGCCCAAGCTGTTGAATTGCGTGCAAGATTCACCCAGTTTGCCATCTCGCCATGATTCAGCGACTGCTATGAAAATCAATGTTTTTCATTGCCTTGTCTGAAGCTTGGCCTGCTCAGGATCAAGCAGAAAACCGGGTTAATTCATGTCTCGAGTCAACAACCAAGCTTCGCAGTGCCTCCAGCGAAAGCGTATCGGCATGCTCAGGGGAGGCGAGCCGTTTCCTTGCCATCCCGGGACTGAATCATGATTTGCCCCGGTCAAGGAATACCCAGGCCCGCAACCAACTCGCAGAGCGAGCGCTTGTGCACAGGTCTTCAAGAAGACGGCTGCAGATGAGCGCGACCCTGAGCAGGCGAAATAGGCTCCCCGGGGATCGATGACCGTCTAGGTCGATCCTTGACACGAGCCGGCACAAACGTCCTTTGCATTCGATGGTGATCGCTATGCGCACCAAGGCGAGTACTGTTTGTGATGTCCGGCGACCGTGGCTTTCACGGCCCCTTATTTTGTCCTATTTACCTTATAAGGTAGCTCTCGTGCTGTTTTGGAGCAGGTTTTTACTGGTTGATATAAAAGAGAAAAATCTCTATACGGAAGTGTATTGGATACTTCTTTCTGCAGGCCATGCGCGACAATGGACTTGCTCTGCTTGGGTATCATCCGTCTCGCTGGACGCCCGTTTCGAAGCGTGGATCATCTTAAACCCTGCGAAGCACTTGTCAGCGGAATTCGTCGCGGGAACGCCACAGGGGCGGCTGTTCCCCAGGGGATACTGACACGCGCCGTAATCTAAGCCCCGCATTGAGAGAGAGAAAGGTGCCGGCAATCTTGGCGCGGAGCGATCGCTCCGGCGAGGGCGGGAAATGTATTGAGAGCTTTTGCAATGGAAAAGGGATTACGGACGAAATCAAGCAACTTTGCTGCAAACAGACAGATGATTTCGGCCTTAATGTCATGGCTGCCGGCCTTGAGTTTAGCGAGCAGCCTCAGTTCTGCGTGGAAACCAACAGCCTAGACATTGGCCGAAGCCGTGCCGAGCCAGACATCAGGTTTGAGAAGCAACGGTAGTGACCGTATTCCATCTACTGCCATTTTGCTGCAATTGTCAGGCGTGTAAACTTCTTCCTATTACTTCAGGCCATGGCTTCGCAAACTGCCCCACATATCCCATATGTCCTCGTTCCCGGAGATGAGCGCCCAGACGATGCGGGCATTCTTGTTTGCAAGAGCGACGGCTGCGCCACCGGGATGGCGTCGCAGACGAACTCGGCTAAACTCAAGCTTTCCCAAACGTGAGATCGCCTGCCTGTCGCCGGCAAGCCTTGGCCTGACGAGCGAAAAGATCGCGAAGGCAACCGGCTACCGCGTCAATACCGTCAATAGCTACCTGATTTCGGCAGCCAAGAAGTTGAAGGCGGGCAACCGGACCAAGGCGATTGCCGACGCCATCAGACGCCGGCTCGTCGCCTGATCGGCATTCAAGGCAATATTTCGACGAAATACAAAAGATCTAGCGAAGTAACTTTTGCACCTTTGTTTATTACTCTGCGTTAGCGAAAAATAAACCAATACACCCGAATAATCGGGTTACAGAGTCATTTGCCATGAGGGTATTTGTTCCTCTGTCCTGTCCAGACGTTTCCAGTGTGAAGCATTCCGAGCCGCGCTCCTTGCGAGCGGAGGTCGAACGAACTTGCCCGATGGCCGATCAGCAGCGGATAGAACATTCCGGCACGCGAACCTGACTAGCTGAAACCTGACCGCGCGCTCCCCTTGGGATCCCCGGGATCAACCCGCTCCCATTCGCTGTACCTTGGGGCGAAAGGCAAACTGCTTCGCTTTCGCCACCGTTCGATCATCAAAGGTTCGACAATGTCCGCATTCACCAATCTGAAGATACTCACCAAGATTTCCTTAGCCTTTGCAGTCGTCATCCTCCTGAGTATCATCGTCTGCGTCATCAATCTGAGCGGTCTTGCCCGCCAGAATCAGGCGGTGGCGATTACGGAACACACCTACCTGGTTCTTTCCAACCTCGATAAGATCGTGGCGTCGATGGTCGACCAGGAGACCGGGTTGCGCGGTTACCTTATCGCCGGCGACGAAGCGTTTCTGGCTCCGCAGAAGGCGGGACAGGCGACTTACAGGCAGGCTCTCGGCGACGTCAAAAATCTGACGGCAGACAATCCTGTCCAGCAGAAACGTCTGGCCGATCTCGACGGTTACGTCTCCGACTGGACCGACAAGGTGCTCGAAAAGGAAAAAACGCTGATGCAGGCCTCCGCCACCCGGGAGCAGGCCCGGGCGATGGAGAGCGCCGGTGCCGGCAAGCAGTTCATGGACGCCATTCGCGCCAAGGTTCGCGAGATGCAGGACGAAGAGCGTGGGCTGCTCGGCAAGCGGAACGCGGAATCGAAACAAGCAGCCGACCAGACCGCATTCAGCAACTATTTGACCAGCGGGTTGACCGTGACACTCTCGGTGGCGGCTCTGTGGCTCGTCTTTCTTCTGGTCGTCAAGCCTATCCGCAACATCAACGAAGCCATGCGCAAGCTTGCGGGCGGTGATAATTCCAGCGCCATCCCTTATATCGAGCGCAAGGATGAAGTCGGAGAGATGGCGGCAGCCGTCCAGGTGTTCCGCGAGAATGCCATTGAGCGAATCCGGCTTGAGCAGGAAACGGAAGCCAATCGCTCGATGAGCGAGAAGGAACGCATCGAGCGTGAAAAGCAGAGGGCGAAGGAAGCTGCCGACATCCAGTTCGCGGTCGACAGTCTCGCAGCCGGCCTCTCGAAGCTGTCGGATGGCGATGTCTCCTACCGCATCGCCCAGCCGTTCACCCAGTCGCTGGATGGCGTTCGCGGCGACTTCAATCAGTCAGCCGAAAAACTGCAGGAAGCCTTGAAGCGGGTTTCCGAGAACGCCCGCGGCATCGATGGTGGCGCGAACGAGATCCGTTCGGCTGCTGACGATCTCGCCAAGCGCACCGAACAGCAGGCGGCCGCCGTCGAGGAAACGGCCGCAGCATTGGAAGAGATCACCACGACCGTCAAGAACGCCACCCAGCGGGCCCAGGACGCCGGTCAACTCGTAGCCCGCGCCAAAGCTGGCGCGGAACAATCCGGCGAGATCGTGCGCCGGGCAGTGATTGCAATGGAGGAGATCGAGAAGTCGTCAGGCGAGATCTCCAACATCATCGGTGTTATTGACGAAATCGCCTTCCAGACGAACCTGCTTGCACTGAATGCCGGCGTCGAGGCGGCGCGGGCGGGCGAAGCCGGCAAGGGCTTTGCTGTCGTTGCCCAGGAGGTACGCGAGCTCGCCCAGCGTTCGGCGACCGCCGCCAAGGAGATCAAGGCGCTGATCACTACCTCCAACGACCAGGTGCATCAGGGCGTGCAACTCGTCGGCGATACCGGAAAGGCTCTTCAGACGATCGTCTCCGAAGTGCAGGAGATCAACCGTCATGTGCTGTCGATCGTGGAATCGGCCCACGAACAGTCCTCCGGGCTCCAGCAGATCAATACCGCCGTCAATCAGATGGACCAGGACACGCAGAAAAACGCCGCGATGGTGGAAGAATCGACGGCCGCAAGCCATAGCCTTGCCAGGGAAGTTCAGTCGTTGAACCAGCTTCTTTCTCAGTTCAAATTGGGCAGCGGTTCGGCAGGTAGCATCCGCCCTGCGTCCGGACGCGAGGTCCCTGCCGCTTCTCCGGCCAGAGCGCTCGGCCGGAAGATCGCGTCGGCCTTCTCCGGCAACGCAGCCATCGACGCCGGCAAGGACGGCTGGGAGGATTTCTGATGAACCAGATGCTCAGCCACGACGCCGATACGCTGGAGATCATCGCCTTCATGCTGCATGAACAGCAGTTTTGCGTGCGCACCACCTCCATTCGCGAAATCCGCGGATGGGCGCCAGTCACCCCTCTACCGCATACGCCGGCAGAGGTTATGGGGGTGATGAACCTTCGAGGCACAGTGATCCCGATCGTCGATCTCGCGGTCAAGCTCGGGATGGCGTCAGCGGAAACCAGCGAGCGTAGCGCGATCGTCGTCACTGTCGTCAAGGACAAGACCATCGGCCTTATGGTCGATCGTGTCTCGGACATACTGACAATCCGGGGTGACGAGCTTCAACAAGTCCCTGCGGCGGCCGGCATATCTGCCAACGGATATGCCGAGGGGATCTTCGCCCGCGACAAGGACATGATATGCTTCCTCAATCTCGACGTCATATTCGCTACCGGCGAACCGGGTGAATGGGAACAGGCTGCCTGATTTGACATCGGACGCATCGGTGCATGCGATGCGTCCGATAATGCTGAAATTCGCAAAAGCCGCCGGGAGCTTCCATTGCGAAGACGTATTCATCTCTATCAGTTGAAGCTCAGCATGTTTGTCGAGGAGTTGCTCCGGCCGCAGCGGCGATGAACCTGTAGGCAAAAATCGCCTGGACATGACACACAAAAGAGGCCCGCTTCATGGTCGCGCCTTTTTGTCGTTAAGTTTACGATGCGACGGCAGGTTGTTCTGTTGCATTGCGCATGATCCTTGTTGCGGGGTGTCAGGCGTGACGCCGACGCGGACGACGCGTGAGAGAAGGCAGGAAAGCCCCTGCCATGGCGGCTGCGACGTGGAAGGCGAAGCGTGACATCCGTCGCCATGCCGGCGGCCGCAGTTGCGGTATCGCCGACCACGCTGGCAAACAGTGCACTCATCAGTAATGAGCCGGTGATCAGGCCGACCTGACACATTGCCTTAGCCCAGCTTGCGTGGCCTGAATTGCTGCTCCGATTGAGAAACCGTGCGACATTCGCCACGAGCCTATCGCGCGACTGGCATCAGGGCTTTTTGAAAACGATGGGTAGGGACCAAAAATCCACCGCCGGAGCCCTCAGGGACCCAAAGAGCATCGTCAAACGACGCAGACAGGTTCCATCCTTCCCGCTTATAGAACTTTTCGGCCCGACTATTGCCGGCCGTGCAAAACAACTCGGCCTCTTGCACGCCTTTTTCAAACAAGAGCTCTTCGGCAAAGGATAGCAAGGCATGGGCTACGCCGGTTCCGCGAGCGCTTTTGCCGACATAGAGTTTGACGACCTCGGCATCTTTAACGTAGACAAATCCAACTAGCTGGGCATCGATCGCGACGTAGAACGTGTCGCGCGCCTCCTTCAGCCAGATTGCAAAGTGACTTTCGGTCCGGAATGCCAGAACCTCAGGGGGAACGAGATCGGCATGAGCATCATGCCATCCTCGATGCCAGAGGTGTAAGATTTTTGCATGGTCTGCGGTTTCCGCTGGACGGATCTCGAGCATACTTCTTCTCCCGAAGTGTCGCGAAATTGGTCGTGAACAGACGTCTCTAATCAAGAACCGAGAGCAACAGCGTGCGTTTGTTGGCTAGTCCATCGCGACCGCCGAATGCGCGGCGACAAACTGGATGAGATGAGATTCGTATTGCCTCAACAGCCATGGGCAGCAGCGTCCTCGCAAATGCCGCGACACTGTTTCGTCCAACAGGCGTCAGGCGTTGTAGATCGCCCGAGCGATATCACGTGGATAGGTTCCCAAACAACCTTCTACCGCCGTGTTGGACATGATCACAGTGGAAATGCCTTTCACGGGATCTATAAACCAGCTGTGTCCATAAACTCCGCCCCACGTTATCGATCCTTTCGACATCGGAACCTCTGCCAAAACTGGATCCTGGATCACTCCACCCAAAAAGGAGAATCCTTGTCCTGGTTCGCCTGGGCGTGGGATGTTGCCGATCTGGTTGAGAAGCGCGGCCTTCGCCGTCTCGGCCTTCAAGATGGGTGCGCCACCGCGACGAACAGCTTCGAGAAAGGCAATTAAATCCGGCGCGGTTCCCACCATGCCCGCACCGCCGGACTGGAAAGCCTTGGGATTGAACAGCCGGATCGGTGCAAAAGTCAGCAGATTGCCGGCATCATCGGGAACCAGATGATGATCTCCCATTCTGACGGCCGCCGGACTGGCGTCAGCATAGGGTGTGGCAAGCCGTTCGGGATCGCTGAGAGAGAAGCCGGTGTCGTTCATTCCCAGCGGCTCGGCCACATGATGATGCACCGCCTCTCCCAAACTGCACTCCTCGATCTGGGCGATTACTGCCCCAAGGACATCGATGGCGATCGAGTAAGACCAAAGCGTACCTGGCACGGCCAGGAGCGGAAAGGTCGCTAGTCGGCTGAAGTTTTCCTCGAAATCGAGATCTGTGTCGGCAAGGCCGGCATTGAACATCCGCTCGGATGGTGTGGTTTCCGGATCTGCGCCATAGCTCAGACCTGCCGTATGCGTCAGAAGGTGGTGTATGGTGATATCGGCTATCTCCCCGTCCGGCCGTTTCGGCCGGAAGTAGGGGAGATAATCTCGCACAAGGTCGCCAAGCGACAGCCTGCCCTTGTCGATGAGAGCTAGAGCGGTTGCTGCCACGAGCGGTTTGGTCACGGACGCGAGGCGGAATATGGTCCGCGTTTCAGTGGGCTTTCCGATTTCGCGATCAGCATAACCAGCAGCGCGGCTATAGATGGTCTCTCCGTCTTTGACGACGATCACGACAGTGCCGACGATCTTGCCGGCCACTATCGCCCTTTCGATAACCGCGTCGATCCGCGTCTTCATCGCAACCATCCTCCGGTACTTCCGAATAAGCAGGCGCACAACGACATATTCTGCTTTGTACCGCAAGGCGGCGCAGCGCCGATAGTGTCGTGTAGAACTGCAAGTAATCCTCGATGCCGCGGCTCAAATGCTCAATCGAGCTGCCCGACCCTGCTTGCGTTCGGTATTGTTGTAGTAACTCGCCGCCTGCGGCACCGATTTGTGCAGCGACTGCTGCATAGCCTCCTGCAGGGGGGACGGCACGATTGGCTGCTTCGGTCAGATAGCCCGATCGGAGCCCGTGCGCCGAAAACTCTTCTGGATCGAGACCCGCCTGCTTGCACCGGGTCTTCAGGATCAGATTGACCGATTGCGGCGTCAACGCCCGCCGGCCGACATTGCTCCATTGGTCGATCGGACGGAACACAGGCGCAATGTCGATCCTGGACTCCTCGATCCATCGTTTTAGGGCCTCGACCGGCCGGCCAATCAGAACAACATGAGCTCGGTCTTCGCCCGCCCTTGTCGACTTCGTTCCAGTAGACGAGGTTTGGCCAATGGGCTTCGGCCCATGCCTTCGGCGCCCGGTAGATTTCCTTCGGGAAGATCGTCGCCGCCATCGGCAGCTCGATACGACCAGCGTCGAATCCCCCGCCGTTGCGCGCGTTTTCCCAGTAGTTCCGAGCGGAAGAGGCCGCAGTGTCCGTAAACCAGTATAGGGAGATGTCGTCGAGCATCTCGTCGACGGTCAAAGCGTCTTCTGGTTCACCGCGGTTATCGGTCCAGGCCTGAAACTTCTCGTAGATCCATGTTGCCTGGCCGACCGGGGAGTCGGCAAGCGCGTAGCCGATTGTCTGTGGACGCGTTGCCTGTTCCTTGAAATAGCCGAACTGGTCGTTGGCAAACTTGGCGGCCGCATACATCGCTGCCTTTTCCTCGGGGTCGGATTGTCCGGGAATTTTTCCGGGAAGACGAGCGGCTAGTTGACGTGAGCTGCGACAAGCCCTGCAGGCCGGATGTGGCCGAGGGCATGGGTCACGCCGGAACCCCACTCCCCACCTTGTGCGACCCACTTGCTGTAGCCAAGACGGGTCATCAGCTCGGCCCAAGCTTTCGCCGTGCGTACGACGTTCCATCCCTCTGCCTGGGGCTTGTCCGAAAACCCGAAGCCGGGCTGAGAGGGAATGACGACGTGCAACGCGTCCTCAACTGTGCCGCCGTGCGCGGTCGGGTTGGTGAGTGGCCCGATAACCTTGAGGAACTCCACCACCGACCCTGGCCATCCATGGGTCAGGATGATCGGCAGGGCGTTCTCATGCTTCGATTTCACATGGATGAAGTGAATGCCGAGCCCGTCGATCTCAGTGCGGAATTGTGGATAGGCGTTGATGCGCTTCTCGAAGTTCCGCCAGTCGTATTTGCTCTCCCAATAAGCGATAAGCGCCTTCGCCTTTTGAAGAGGTACGCCCTGGGACCAGTCAGACGCCGTTTCCTTCTCGGGCCAGCGGGTGTTCTTCAGCCTTTGCTTGAGGTCGTCGATCGCCGACTGCCGCACGGACACACTGAACGGCTTGATGTCTTTCGAAGCCGGCGGAATGTTTAGGCCGGATGTCTGAGCCGCCGCTTGCGAAACGAAGGCGGTCGCGGCAGGCAGGGCGAGAGCAAGCTGTAGCATGCGCCGACGCGAAGAGTCAGTCGATTGAAGTGTCATGGCTTTTTCCTGGAGAATCTTAGTTGAGGAAGTCGATGATGTGTTTCAGGGTTTCTTCCGGCTGCTCTTCGGCAATGAAGTGGCCGCTGTCAGCGATCTTGAAGACCTGCAGATTGGTCGTCTTTCGCTCAAGGGTCGTCTTCAGCCAGACGTAACCGGGGCCGCCGAGCGCCAGAACCGGCATCTCGAGTTTGGCGTAGTCGCCATCATCGATGATGTCTTGTGGAAAGGCCTGATACCAGGCGTTGCCGGCGCGGATTGCATCGCGGCTCGCGTAAGCCGCCGCATAGACGGCGCGGTCGCGGGCGTCGATCCTGCTTTCATCCTTCATCAGGTAGCGGAAGAACCACTTTTGCTCGATCTCTCATGTTCTGGTTTTATGATGGTTGGGTTGTCGACGATCCGTTGAAATATCGGATCAAGATTAGACCTGCGCGTAGCGAGCGCCGATGTCTGGATTTGCTCCGCCTGGATGTTCTTGTTCCAGATTTCGGCTCTCGTGCCGCAACGGGGCAGCTTGCTAGTAGGAGGAAAGCAGGACCGTCCCAGTCTTGCCAGGCATTTCGACGAGCGCCGCCGCCTTGCCGACGTCTGCCAGATCGAATGTCTTCTCGACCGGGAAAAGCTCCGGTTTGCCCGCGGCCAGTTCTATCGCCAGCTTGAGATCGGCTTTGCGGATTTTGACTGGTAGGCTTGCCCACCGCCCAACGGTCACGCCCGATATCCGGATGTCGCGCGTCGAAAAGTAAAGTGCGGAGACCGAGATCGGCTGCCCGGACAGATCGCCATAGGATACAAGGCTGCCACCTTGAGCGAGCAGCCCGGCGGCCGCACTGGCAGTCTCGCCGCCAACAGGGTCGAGCACGACCCCGATCGGATGACCGTCCGCCGCAGATATGACATTCTCCTGCCAGCCGGGCTTGTCGGTCGAGACAACAGGCAGATCCGGGAACACCACGTTGAGTTCGTTCACGCCGGCTTCCCGCCGGACGACGCCGACCACGTCGAAGCCACGATCGAGAAGCAGTCCGATCAGGAGTCTGGCGACCGCGGATCCGGCGGCGGTGAGAACGAGTACGTCGCGGCCCGGCTTCGCGCCGGATGTTTCGACGGCGCGCAGAAGGAGCGCCGCCGTCAGCGGATTGACGTGAAGCTGCGCCGCGGCTTCATCAGATACGTCATCGGGGATTTCGGTGACGTATTCGGCCGAGACGATGGCCTTCTCGCTCCACGCGCCCTTGCCGGGAAAAAAGGCGACGCGGGTGCCCGGCTTCAGGTCGACGCCATCACCTGCTTCCTCGACGATGCCATAGCCCTCGAAGCCGACACGCACACCCTCTTTCGGAACCACCGCTCCCGACTGGTAGCGTCCCGATACGCCGAGAAGGTCGCCGTGGTGGACCGGCCGAAGCAGCACCCGGATCAGCACTTCGTTGTGCTCGGGACGCTTGGGATCTTCGACTTCGACAGCCTGAAGAACGTCCTCAGGCTTTCCATGCTTGAAATACACTGCGGCACGCATCGCGGGCTCTCCTTGAGAATGAGAATGAGAATGGGGAGCGGCTGTTGGCCGCTCCCGCTGCGGGAGTTAGACTTGGGCCTGGCCGCCGTCGGCGAAGAGCTCGGCGCCGTTGACGAAGCTCGCATCGTCGGAAGCCAGGAACAGGGTGGCCTTGGCGATCTCCTCGGATTCGCCGACGCGGCCGAGCGGGATGCGTGAGGCGAGATAGTCGAGCAGGCCCTGCTGCTGTTCCTTGTCGTCACCGGCAAGCTCGACGAGGCCGGGGGTGCGTGTTGCGCCGGGCGAGACGACGTTGACGCGGATGCCGGTGCCCTTCAGGTCAAGCGCCCAGGAGCGGGCCAGGTTGCGGACGGCGGCCTTGGAAGCGAAGTAGACAGAGAAGGCAGCCGTACCTTCCGTGCCGGCGGTCGAGCCGGTCAGCACGACCGACGAGCCCTTGCTGAGCAGCGGTAGCGCTTTCTGAACCGTAAAGATGACGGCCTTCACGTTGCGGCCGAAGGTGTCGTCGATCTGCTCCTCGGTGATCTGACCGAGCGGCAGCATGGTGCCGCCGCCGGCGTTGACGACGAGGGCGTCAAGGCGTCCCTGTTCCGCCTTCACCTGGGCGAACAGCTTGTCGAGATCATCGTTGCTGGAGGAATCGGCCTGGACGCCTACCGCGCCATGGCCGATCTCGGCCACTGCCTTGTCGAGCGCGTCCTTGCGGCGGCCGGTGATGTAGACGCGTGCGCCTTCGGCGGCAAAGAGCTTGGCGGTCGAGAGCCCGATGCCGCTGGTTGCTCCGGTGACGACGGCGATCTTGTTTTCAAGCCTGTTGGTCATTTTATTCTCCTGATGCTGGGCGCGCAGAAGGGTTCAGCCCGAATGCGCGGCCTGTTGAAAATCTAAAACTGTTCGGGAGGTGGCGTTGGCCGTTGGCCTCGTCGCCGTCCGATGAGGAGAAATTAGTTCGTCAGATCGGCAGTGAGAAGCCGCTCAGGGTAGAGACATTATCCATGTGGATGGATGGTCTGCGTCGTCACATTGCGTCGCGCGTCGACGGCTTCGAATACCTTTGCCGCCCATTCCGTGAAGGCGCGCAGCCGCGGGTTTGGAAATCGATCAGCGGGATAGACGAGGTGCAGGGGATGATTGTCCGGCTTCCAGTCGGGCAGCAGTTCGACCAGCGCCCCCCTCTCGAAATGAGGCCGTGCCAGGAAACCGAAGCTTTGGCCGATCCCCAGTCCTGCGAGCAGCGCGTTCAGGTGCGCGGTGCTCTCGTTGACAGAAATGCCGCTGGAGGTTGGGAGATACTCGCTTCGCTCTTCGCCGCGCTGAAAGCGCAATGGAAACCGCTTTCCCGATGACGCTGAGAAATAACTGACGATCCGATGCTTCTCGATATCACCAGGCCGCTCCGGCAACTCCATGCCATCCAGATAGGCGGGCGACGCGCAAATCACGTAGTCCAGTTCGCACAGCTTCCGCGCCTTCATCGACGAGTCACCGAGGGCTCCGCCGCGAATGACGCAATCGATCCCCTCGCTGATGAGGTCGGCGGGGCGATCGCCGACGCCTAGCAAGAGGTCGATATAAGGGTACTGGTGCTGAAAATCGGAGAGCGCAGGTATAAGGATTTGATTTGCAAGCACCGAGCCAATATCGACGCGCAGCTTTCCCTTACGCGCACTACGCGAACCAGCGACAGTGCCGTCCATGTCATCGAGATCGGCGAGGAGCTTGAGCGCGCGCTCGTGATAGGCGGCGCCCTCGGTGGTCATCGTGACTGATCGCGTCGTGCGCTCTACGAGCTTTGTTCCTAGATGCGCCTCGAGATCCTGCACGAGCTTGCTGGCGGAGGACCGGGGCAGGTTCAACGTGTCAGCCGCCCTGGCGAAGGAGCCAGCTTCGGCGACGCGGACAAATGTTCGAATAGCAAGTAGCTGATCCACGGGAGACCTGACAGATAGGTGAAGGTATTCTTCATCTACACTTGGTCGGCGACGAGCACTATGCAGGTTCTTGAAAAAGGCGGATAAATTTGCGCCGTTCGATGGGATGTGGAACGAAAGTGACTAATAATGTTAGATCTTTTCTAACGGAGTGAAGGTTCACAATCCATCAACCGCATGGGTTGGAGTAGTATGCACTGAGGGCTAACGCGGTCCTAGAAACTATCGTTTCGGAATGCCTTAATCAGACATAGTGCAGGCATCATCGCTGAGGGACCCTGGAGGGCGAGAAGAAGCGGAAAGTTTATGCACAGCCCCATGCCGATTATCGCAAGCGAGGGCAGCTCCTGTTCTAACCCCTCTTCCAGGAACTGGACTCGGCGCAAGCATGGCGAAGGAGACAGCCCAACTTCTTTCGCCACGTCGATGTTGGAAATGCGTCCGTCCCGGAATCAAGCTAATAGCATCTGATATCTGTCTGCAGGGCCGATGCGCGCTGGCCCTCACAGCACTGGCTCGCGTTCCTAGTCCAGCGACTTCGATTGAAAGAGGCGCAGGCTGAGCCGGGCGCTCAAGCCGTGGCCCGAAGCGGTCTCGCCGAGAGTGATCAAGCCGCCATGGAGATCGGCGATACGGCGCGCGATCGCAAGACCGAGCCCCGAACCCGGCTTCGCGTCGCCACGGGCAATCTGGTAGAAGCGTTGAAAGACACGACTACGTTCCTCCTCGGGAATACCCGGCCCTTCATCCTCAACCGCGATTGTCCCGGTCGTCGCGTCCAGCATCACGCGCACCGTTACGCAACCGCCTTCGGCACTGTGTGCAATCGCGTTATCGACAAGGTTGGCAATGATTTCCCTGAGAAGCAGCGGATTGCCCGTGACGTTGATGGGGTCGTCCGGCGCATCGAGCACGATGTCGACATTGCGGTTCAGAGCCTTGGGGACGTGCTCGGCCAGGACGTCGGCGGCAAGGCGGGCGAGATCGACGCGCTGATCTAGATCGACCGCGCCGCTTTTCGCATCGACTCGCGCCAGCACGATCAACTGCTGAAGCGTGCGTTGCAGGCGCGTCACACCGTTCTGCGCTTCGCCGAGCGTTGCCAGAAGATTGTCCTGGCCTACAGCCTGCCGCTCCAGAAGCTCAAGATGCAGCTTGATACCGCCCAGCGGCGAGCGCAACTGATGAGAGGCATCGGCGGTAAAATCGCGCACGCCGGCGATCGTTTCATCCAGCCGCTCCATCAACGTGTTGATCGCCGAGACGAGATCGACGGCCTCTTCAGGCACCCGTGCGGTATCGATGCGGGCAAAGGGGATGGCGCCCGGTGGCGCCCGTCCCAGAAGCTCCTGACTGATCTCGGTGAGCGGCAGAAGCCCGCGCAAAATGGCCAGATAGGAGAGAATGGCGGCAGCACTCAGGAGAACGGCTTCAAAAAACACGAGGACGACGAGCATCCGCGCTTCCATATTGAGCCGGCTATTAAGCGTCTCCGCCATTCTGAAGGTGAGCGGACGTGCAAAGCCTTCGATGGTGCGGCTCGTCATCGCGATCCGCACCTGGTTGTCACTTAGATCGGCCGGCACATGCGTGATCCGGCCGAGGGGCGCGGGGCGCGTGTCCAGCGCACAGAGCTCCCGGTCGCCTCGCTGAAAGCCGGCATCGTCGGATATGCAAAAGGCAAATGTGTCATCTGTCTCGCCGCCCAGGATCTCGATGGCGCCCTGCGCCACCGTGTTGTCGAAATGCGCCGGCCCCCGTGCCGTCGCCCGATCGATGATAGAGACGAGCGCCGCATCAAGTAGGCGATCCTGCGTCAGGCTCACGACGCTATGGATGAGAAATGCGCCGCCGATGCCGAAAACGATCGCCAACACAGCGACCGGCAACACCATATTTTGCAAAAGGCGCCGACGGATGGACGGCGCGGCGCTCGCGTCCATTCACTCGACCTCGAGAATATAGCCGACCCCACGGATTGTGCGAATATTGGGGCCATGCGGCTCAAGCTTCTTGCGCAGGCGGCCGAGATGCAGTTCCACGGCATTGGGCGTGAGGGCATCGTCGAAATTCGAAATCGCCGAGGCGAGCCGCTCCTTCTGCACGACCTGGCCTGCGCGGCTGAGAAGAAGAACTAGGACTGAATATTCCCTTGGACGCAGGAAGAGCGTGCGTCCGGCGAGCGTTACCGTGCTGGAGTTACGATCAATCGATAGAGCGCCTACGGTCAACATCGGGCTGGGTTGGTTCTGGCCGCGCCGGACGAGCGAGCGCACGCGGGCCTCGAATTCCTCGAGCGCGAAGGGCTTGGTCAGATAGTCGTCGGCTCCCACGTCGAGCCCGGCGACCCTGTCGGGAATGGCATCGCGCGCGGTCAGGATCATCACCGGCGTTGTCGAACCGGCCTGCCGCAACGCTTTCAGAACCGTGAGCCCATCCATTTCGGGCAAGCCGAGGTCGAGCACGACGAGCGCATAGTCTTCCTCAAGGGCTGCGGAGAGACCGTCGCGGCCATTGTCGACACGATCAACCGCATAGCCGGCGACCACAAGGGCCGCCACGATCCCGCGCGCCAACGACGGGTCATCCTCCACAATGAGGACCCGCATGCCTTCCTCCGTGGTCACGATTTGCTTCGGCCTAGATCAAGCACGGAGGATGGGTCCGCGACAAGACAATTTCGTGCCGCTCCGGCGGCGTGACAGGATGGTGACAGGAAATCCGATGTAAGCGGTTGGAAATGAGTTTGGTAAAGCGGCATGTCGCGGCCTGCCGTCGATAAGCGGCGTGGGCTAACACGAGTGACGCGCGACCGTTCGCATGGAGACCGGAGGACCCCAAGCTGGGTAGGTCTCATGCATAGGGAGAGACAACCATGACAGTAAGTACACGCTCATCCCGCGTTGGCACCGTATTGCGCGTGACAAGCGGCAATTTCCTTGAAATGTTCGACTTTTTCCTCGTCGGCATCTATGCCAGCAACATTTCCAAGACCTTCTTCCCGTCGAACAATGAAGTTGCATCGCTGATGCTGACCTTCATGACCTTCGGCGCGGGCTTTCTGATGCGACCGCTCGGAGCGATCTTTCTCGGGGCCTATGTCGACAAGATCGGCCGCCGCCAGGGCCTCATCGTCACGCTCAGCATCATGGCGCTCGGCACCGTGCTCATTGCCTTCGTGCCCGGCGTCCAGACGATCGGTCTCTTCGCACCGCTTCTCGTTCTAATCGGCCGCCTGTTGCAGGGCTTTTCCGCGGGTGTGGAACTCGGCGGCGTCTCAGTCTATCTGGCGGAGATGTCGACGCCCGGCAAAAAAGGCTTCTATGTATCATGGCAGTCGGGCAGCCAGCAGGTTGCCATCATGGTCGCGGCCGTCCTCGGCTATGCGCTGAACTCCCTGATGCCACCGACCATGATGTCGGAATGGGGCTGGCGCATACCGTTCTTCATCGGCTGCGGCATTGTACCGTTCCTGTTCTATATCCGGCGCTCGCTCGAAGAAACGCAGGAATTCGCCGCCCGTCAACATCGCCCGACAATGACGCAGCTCTACCAGACGCTGGCCACCAACTGGGGCATCGTTCTGCTCGGCATGCTGATGGTCGTCATGACGACGGTCTCGTTCTATGCCATCACCGTTTATACGCCGACCTTCGGTAAGAGCGTCCTGAAGCTTTCGGAGACCGACAGTCTTCTCGTGACGTTCTGCGTTGCCCTGTCGAACTTCTTCTGGCTGCCGGTCATGGGCGCTGTTTCCGACCGCATCGGCCGCAAGCCCGTACTCGTGGTCTTTTCGGCGCTCTCGCTCGTGACAGCCTACCCGGCCATCGCCTGGCTCGTCGCCGCACCGAGCTTCGAGCGCATGCTGATCGCCGAACTCTGGCTCAGCTTCCTCTATGCCAGCTATAATGGCGCTATGGTGGTTGCCCTGACGGAGATCGTGCCGCCGATCGTGCGGACAGCGGGCTTCTCGCTTGCCTATTCACTGGCGACGGCGATCTTCGGCGGCTTTACGCCAGCCATCGCCACCTGGCTCATCCAGGAGACCGGCGACAAGGCAGCTCCAGGCTACTGGCTCGCCTTTGCAGGCGGTTGCGGTCTGGTGGCGACGCTTCTGGTCTACCGCAAGGTGACGGACGGCGCGCGGGCCAGCGCCATCACCGCCAAGGCATGACAGACGACGCGGGACGGCGCCATTTTCTGTCCCGCTCTCTTCACTCAGTCTCTTTCATTGAAATTCAATCCCAACAAAGAGGAGTTTTTGGGATGAAACGCATCGCAGCGGCCTTCGCCGCCTTCTTTTTGGTTGTCGCCCCCAGTGCATTTGCCGATACGATCAACGTCGTTTCCTCGGGTGGTTTCGCTGCGGCCTACAAGGAACTCATTCCGGAATTCGAGAAACGGACCGGCAACAAGGTCGTCTCCCAATGGGGCCCGTCGATGGGCACGACCAAGAATGCTGTGCCGCAGCGCTTGGCCCGCAATGAAGATATCGACGTCCTGATCATGGTTGGCGAGGCGCTCGACAATCTGATTGCAGACAAAAAGGTCATTGCCGATACGCGCATGCCGCTGGCCCAGTCCGGCATTGGCATTGTCGTCAAGGAAGGCGCGCCGGCTCCTGACGTCAGCACGCCCGAAGCGCTGAAGACAGCGCTTCTCGGTGCCAAATCCGTCGCCTATTCGGACAGTGCCTCCGGCGTCTATATCGAAAAGGAAATGTTCGACAAACTGGGCATCAAGGCCGAAATGGCCGGCAAGGCCAAGATGATCCCGGCCGTGCCGGTCGGTTCGGTCGTGGCGTCGGGCGAATATGAGATTGGCTTCCAGCAGGTGTCCGAGTTGAAGCCGATCACGGGCATCAAGCTCATCGGTCAGGTACCCGGCGACCTGCAGAAGATCACCGTCTTCTCGGCGGGCGTGGTTGAAGGATCTCATCACGTAGCGGCCGCCCGCGCGTTGATCGACTTCCTCGCCGATCCCGCCAACGCCGCCGTCATCCGCGGCAGCGGTATGGAGCCGCTCGGCAAGGCTGCGGCCAAGTAATCCGGGCGGCACCGTAACGTTATTCGAGCATCGCTCAAAATGTGGGATCTGGCGGCATGACCAGATCTGCACGTGATCCTCTCTATCGTCGTCACCGGTTTCCGCTCAGCCTGCGCATGGTAGAGGATATGCTGGCAGCCCGTGGTGTCATCGTCTCTCACCAAACCGTAGGACTGTGGGCCGAGAAATTTGGCAGGTGCTTCGCCAATGATATCCGCGAGCGATCAGCCGGCAGGCTCGGTGACAAATGGTACCTCGACGAGGTGGTCATCACCATTCGGGGAAAGAAACACTGGCTCCGGCGCGCCGTGGATCAGGATGGTTTCGTCCTCGACGTTCTGATCCAAAGCCGCCGTAATGCCAAGGCTGCAAAGCGTTTGATACGCAAGCTTCTGAAAGGGCAAGGTTCTACCCCGCGCGTCATGATCACCGATAAGCTTCGATCCTATGACGCGGCGAAGCGGGAGATCATGCCCGGCGTCGAGCACCGTTCTCACAAAGGGCAGAACAATCGGGCGGAGAATTCCCATCAGCCGATCCGGCGACGAGAGCGGATCATGAAGCGCTTCAAGTCGCAGCGACATCTACAACGCTTCGTCTCCATCCATGATCCGGATTTTGCCAACCTGTTTCATATCCCGCGCCAAGACACTCCTTCTGCACATTGTCGCGAGGTGCGAGCGGCCGCGATGCAGATGTGGAGCGAGATCGCCCATCTGTAGGTCGCTTGATCACAGACCTCGTGCCGCACTTTAACCCGAGACCGATAACTTTACAGTGCCCCATAAAGTTTGACGCCTGCGTGAATTTGGAATTCGTTTCTGTTCCGATGAGCGATGTGAAATGCGGGTGATGGCACCATGGTAGATCTCCGGAGAGCAAGAGTTCCATAAGTTCCATTACCTATTTGGAAGGTCGTAAATCGCTGATATCGCTTCTTTAATTAGGATTGATATTGAAATTTCAATCGCGGGATCATCGGTTCTGGTCTCATCAAGAGCAGGGGTTCGCAAAACCTATCTGAAGCACTAGACCTATGGCATCAGCATTAGTGAGGCGCGTTGACCGGGATATGCAGTGAGGCTTGTGCCTTTTTCGCTGCTGCCCGCAGACGCTTGTCTTTGGTCCATAAGGACACTTTGTGGTCAAGAAGAACGGACGCCAGCAAGTGAGCATCCGTGTAGCCAATGCCCATACTGAAAATACCATGTCGATCGATCATTATCATGATTTCGTCATGTGTTGCGACGACTGCACCGCGCTGGGCCGACAGGAAAGCTATCACGTCACTGCGATCCCGAAGGCTGCCAAGAGCCAGCTCGCCGATCACGCACGGATGGCAGAGCAGTCGATCATCTTCAATAATCCTGCGCAACTCCGCGTCAGCAGATCGGAAATGATCAATCCAGATCGAAGTGTCAGCTAGTATCACTTAACTGTCGCGCTCCGGCGGCGCGGAGGTGCCTCGGCGTCCGGCATGGTTCCTCCGAGCGCGATGAGGCGTTTTCCGGACTCTACACGAACAAGCGTCTCCAATGCTTGGCGAACGACCGCCGCGGTTTCCTTGGTCCCGGTCAATGATTTCGCCCTATCCATGAGTGCGTCATCAAGATTGATAGTAGATCGCAATAGTCGAATCCCTTATTGAAGCATCTAAAATAGCACCAGTTGGTGATAAAATCTACGCCTCATTTCTGCTTAACGCAGGCAGGCATCGCCTTCAATCCAGAAAAAGGGGGGCCGCTGTTCAAATTGGTTCAAGGCGGCCGATAATCACCGTACGCGCCTTGCAGTTGTGTGCGCCTCGCTCTTGGCCTGCGACATCGACTGACATGGAAATGGAATTCCCTTTCGTCAATATCACCTCGGTGGTTTCCTCGCCGGATCGCGTGCCTCCGGGCTTGCGGGTAAACTTCGGGTACGTCCGCCACTTGCGCGGGCTCCTTGGCTGCGAACGGCACGCGAGCAGCGGTCGAATGGACACCACTATCACAAGATATTCGCAAGAAATTTCCCGACGGACTGGGCTTCTGTCGAGAGGCTCGCCCGTCCTTTCACCAGTGCCATCTCAGACGGGGGCTGATCGTCGAACCCATCCGTGGGCCCGAGTTTTCGGTGTTCAGGAAGTATGGCATCGGAAGGCAGGAGACTGATTCCAAGACCGGAAGCGACGGCTGCTTGCACCCCCATCAAACCCTGGCTGGTGTAGGCGATCCGCCAGCGACGACCGCTGCGCTCCATCGCTCGGATGGCACGATCCCGATAGATGCAGCCGACGGGAAACACCGCGAGTGGCACTGGATCCGCTTCGACAGAACGGGCGGCGCTCTCCACCCATATCAGTTCTTCTTTCCAGCTCGCGAGACAAGCCCCATCTCCGGGCTCGCGCTTGATCAGCGCGAGGTCGATCTCGCCCATATCAAGCAGGCGACGAAGCTCAATGCTCCAACCGCTAACTGTGTCGAGCCTGATATGTGGCGATGCGGTCGAAAATCCCCACAGCAGATCAATGAGGCGCCGCCCGGCAAAATCCTCCGGTACGCCGAGGCGAACGGTTCGCGGTGCCAGAGGTTTTCGCATCACCTCGGCAGCCTCATCTGCCATGGCGAGTATTCTACGGGCATAGCTCAGCAGCAACTCGCCGGCTTCCGTGGTTTCAACGGTTCCGGTCGATTTACCCCGACGTAGCAGCGAGGTGCCCAAATTGACCTCCAGCTTCTTGATCTGCTGGCTCACCGTCGATTGTGTCAGATGCACCCGTTCGGCCGCTTTGGTAAAGCCGCTACAGTCGACAACTGCAGCAAAGGTTCTCAAGAGATCCAGATCGAAGCCCAGGCTCATTTGATTTCTCGATGAAGATGATGATGAGATTTAATTTCTCAATTGGTTCAGCTTTTGTCAACCTCGGGAAACCGAAGGAGACGAGAGATGACACTGCCTGGAGCCAGACCAACATGGTTGACCTTTGATTGCTACGGAACCCTCATCCAATGGGACGAAGGGCTGCTTGCAGCGGTGGACCGGATATTATCCCCGAAAGGTCGCGATATCGATCACAAGGCTTTCATTACGGTCTATGACCGCTATGAACATGCGCTGGAAGAGGAGCGTCCTCACCGAACTTTTGCCGCGGTCAGTGCCCTTGCCCTGGAGCGGGCCATGGTTGAATTCGACCTCCAGTTCACGCCTGCGGATGCCGGGATCCTGACATCCTCGATCGGCAAGATGCCGCCGTTTCCAGAAATCGTAGCAACGTTGGAAAAGCTGAAGGCCGCGGGTTTCCGCCTTGCGATTATCTCGAATACAGACGACGCGATCATTGCCGGCAATGTCGCCCAACTTGGTGGCTTTATCGACCGCGTCATCACCGCTGAGCAGGCCGGGGCCTACAAGCCATCCCGGCAGATCTTCCATCATGCCTGGAAAACCCTGGGCATCGGTATGGAGGATTTGGTGCATATCTGCGCCAGCCCGCATCTCGACCTTGCGGCGGCGCGCGAACTCGGCTTTCGTACGGTCTGGGTCGATCGCGGAACAGGCCGCAAGCCGCTCGCTGACTACCACCCGAACGAAATCGTGCCGACCCTCGGCAGGGTGCCTGCCGTCCTTGCCGCAGCGGGCTGGATATAACTTAAGGAGGTGGAGATAACCATGGCTCACGAACTGAATGTCTCAAAGGCAAATGCCGCTGTTCGCCGCAATGTCTCGCTGGAGACCGATGAGATATGGCAGGCACGGGTTGATCTGGCTGCCTGTCTGCGGATGGCGGCGCGGCTGGGGTTGGAAGAGGGGATCTGCAACCATTTCTCGGCCGTCGTTCCCGGCCACCCCGATCTCTTTATCGTCAACCGTCTTGGCTGGGCCTTCCAGGAGGCAACGGCTTCATCACTGCTGATCTGCGATTTCGAGGGCAATGTGGTCGCCGGCGACGGCGTGCCGGAAGCGACCGCTTTCTACATCCATGCCCGCCTTCAGAAGATGGCCCCTCGGGTGGGGGCTGCCTTTCATACCCATATGCCGAATGCAACGGCGCTCAGCATGGTGGAAGGCGAACCGCTGGTCTGGGCAGGGCAAACCGCGCTCAAGTTCTATGGCCGTGTTGCGGTGGATGAGAATTACAACGGTCTGGCGCTGGACGAAAGCGAAGGCGACAGGATCGCAGCGGTGCTCGGCGACAAGGATATCCTGTTTATGAAGAACCATGGTGTCATGGTCTGTGCGCCCAATATCGCCGAAGCATGGGATGATCTCTACTATCTCGAACGTGCTGCCGAAGTTCAGCTGAAAGCAATGGGGTCGGGCCGCAAACTGCTGCCGGTTTTGCCCCATGTTGCTGCCGAAGCGGCGCGGCAGATGCGCGAAGGGGATCCGGAAAGTGCGCGCATGCATCTGGCAAGTATTCGACGCGTGCTTGACCGGGAGGCGCCGGACTATCGAGACTGATCATGTTAAGCTTGTCGGTACCCATCACGCGTGGCGCACGGCTTTAGCCCTTCAGCAGCTTGCGCACCAGGCGTTTGGCTGCCTTGGCATTGCGGCGGCTTTTTTTCTTGCGGCGGATCAAAAGGTCAGTCAGAGGCATCATCAAAGCGTCTCAAAGACCGAGATATTCATTTTTGAATAGCCGATAGTAGAATTTAGTCAATTTTGTATGCCCATCGTCGATGTTATCACTCCGACATAACAGTTGGAGATAGGGTTATGACTGGTTTCGTCACTGGAATACCAAAGGTGCTTCTTCGCCTTGAGGGGCTTGGGGTACTCGTTGTCGCCACCGCTTGGTACGCCAAACTGGATGCCAGTTGGTGGTTGTTTGCCGTCCTGATCTTGGCCCCCGACCTGTCAATGGTCGGCTACCTAGCCGGGAAAAAGGTGGGGGCCGCGCTTTACAACGCGGCCCACTGGTACATCCCACCGCTCGCTTTGATCGCTTGGGGTATGGCTGGTCAGGCGCCTGTGGCGTTGGCCGTCGGATTGGTATGGGCTGCCCATATCGGCCTAGACAGAGCGCTCGGCTACGGGCTCAAATATGCAGAAGGATTTGGCATGACACATCTGGAGTCAATCCGGCGCTAAAGAACAATACGAATTAACAAGACCAGTTACGACCAGGATCCCGTCGGAAAAGCATCATCGCTTTAGGCAAGTTTTTGGTTTGCCTTACGAATTTATTGGCAGAAAGGATTTGCAATAACAGGGTCGTCGCATCGTATCGCTTTCAAGAGCAAACAGAGCGTAAACATTTCAGCTGCGTCGGGACGTAACTATGATCGCCGATACACCTGCCAAGATCAGTGCAATCCCAATCATTGAGAGAAGCGCCGGTTTCTCATCGAGCGCTACCCATCCAAGCACGACGCCGACCAGCGGATTGACGTAGGCGAAGGTGGATACGACCGTTGGCGGATAGATCTTCATGACCGTAATATAGGCCAGAAGGCTGGCCACGGAGCCGAAGATCGCCAGATATAAAAATGCCGTCAGCTGGACCGGAGCGATATCAACCGGTGGCAAAAGAGATGTCTGGCTCGTCCAGCAGATGACGGTCAGAACGATTGCCGCCGACAGCGTCTGCAGTCCGGCAGACCAGACCGGCGAAGTGGCTGCAAATAAAGGCTTCTGGATCAGGCTGCCGATCGACCATGTCAGGCCTGCGGCGCAGAGAATGAATGCCAGCCAGACCGCGTATCCGGTCTCGACCGATGCTGAACCGGCCAGGAAGACCGGCGGCCCGACGATAAGAAACAGGCCGGAAAGGCCGATGCCCAGCCCCACAACCACATTGCGCGATGGAGGCGTGCGGTCGATGACGCTGGAGATCAGCGTTGTCCAGATCGGGATCATGCCCATGGCCATGACGATGAAACCCGAGGCTGCATGCCGGGATGCCAGCGTCGCAAGTCCGTTGCCCGTCACCCACATCAGAATGCCGGAGGCCGCACAGATGACGATCTGTTTTGCCGAAAGAACGGGAAAGCGTCGAGTGCGAGAGAGGCCGATCGCAATCAACAGGGCAGATGCCGACCACATCCGCCATGTCTGCAATTGCAACGGCGCGATGGAGGGTGGTCCAGTGACGGCAATCTTGACCGCGAAATACGTGCTTCCCCAAACGAGATAGACGACCAGCAGATTGCCGAGATTGGTCCAGGAGGTGCTGCGCGAGGTCGTGCCATCGATAAGGGACATGGTTCAGGCTTCCCGCATGAAGATACGGGCAAGACCTTCCTTCATCGTTTCCGTGGCGTCGGCGGCGCTGATCCGGATATGGTCGCCCATGATCTGCGACGCCGTCTGCCCGTCCCGTTTCAGCATCGCTTCGGCAATCCTGTTGTGCTCGGTATAGGTGGTTGAAAGACGCCGATGTTTTTCCACTTCGATCTGCCGGACGAAATGGATGCGGGTGTTGATGCCCTCGATCATCTTGGCAAGCTCGGGATTGCCTGAAAGCTTTGCGATACGCATGTGGAATTCCTCGTCCTTGGCCGTCAGGTCCGCGCTGGAGAGGGCATCCGCCATGGCCGAGGTCTTCTGCCACCAGTCGAACAGCGCCCGCAATTCGAGATCCGAGGCATGTTCCGACGCCAGTCGCACCGCCCGCTCTTCCAGCAGAATGCGGACATCGGTCAGGTTGAGGATTTCCTCGACATCGAAGCCGCGGCAGAAGAAACCACGATTGACCTGAAACGTGATCAAGCCTTCGGTCACGAGCCGTTGCAGCGCTTCGCGGATCGGGCTGCGGCTGACCTGCATCTTTGCCGCAAGTTCCAGTTCGTTGATCCGTTCGTTCGGCTTGAACCGGTATTCCATCGCCATACGGCGAATTTCCTCATAGACACGAGGTCCGGTCTTCGCAGGTTTCGATGCCAACACGTCTTGATCCTCGAGGTTGTGGCGACAGGACGGTCGGACAATTGCGCTGATGCCATGCAGCCTGTCAATTGAAACCGGTGCGGCCATGCCAGGATGACCGCACCGGGAACGCTTCATATGCCCGCGATAACGGCAATCTCGACGGTAAATTGCGGGGCTGCAAGCTTAGATTCGACGCAGGCGCGTGCAGGGGCGTTACCGGGCGCCACCCATGCGTCCCAGACCGCATTCATCTCGTTGAATGTCGCGATGTCCGTCAGCCAGATCGATGCGGAAATGAGCTTGCTCTTGTCCGAGCCTGCTTCGGCCAGAAGTTCGTCGGTTTTTGCGAGGATATCGGCCGTCTGCTCGGCAATAGAGGCGCCGGGCGCACGCAGGGCGACCTGGCCTGCAAGAAAGACGAGGTTTCCGTAAGCAACGGCCTGCGACATGCGGGGGCCTGCGCCAAATCGGGTGATCTGGTTCATGTTTTTTCCTTTTCGGTAGGTTGATGGGGATGCTGCTGTCAGGCGGCGCGAGAGATGCTGTCCAGATCGACAGGAGAGCTTCGTCCCGCGATCAGGTCGGCGATAATGCGCGCCGATCCGTGCGACATCGTCCAGCCGATATGACCATGCCCGGTATTGAGCCACAGGTTGTCGATGTTCCGGCGGCCGAGCACCGGAAGGTTGTCCGGCGTCATGGGGCGTAGTCCCGCCCACATATGGGCGCGATCATAGGCGATGCCCTTGGGGAACAGCGATCGCGTCACCTCCATCATGAAGGCGAAATCGGACGGCTTGTGAGACCGGTCGTAACCGGCAAACTCCGCCGTTGCTGTGACGCGGATCGCATCGCCCATCGGGGTGATCGCGACTAGATTGTGCTCGTCGAGGACCGGCACTTTGGGCGCCAGGTCGGGATCGGCGATCGGGATCGTCAGGGAATAGCCCTTGATCGGGTAGATGGGCAGCGAAAGCCCGATCGTGCGGGCAAGCAATGGGCTTTCGCTGCCAAGGCTCAGCACATAATTATCCGCGGTGAACTCGCCCTTGTTGGTCATGACACGGGTAACGCTGTTGCCGCGGCGCTCCAGCTTGAGAATGCGGGTGCCGGTCAGGATGCGGCCGCCGCGGCTGCGGACGATATCGGCCAGCGCCTTGGTGAATTTGGACGAACTACCGGTCTCGTCGGTGGGGCAGAGAATGCCGCCGGCGATGAGGTTGCGCGAGCCGAGCAATGCAGGCTCGCGACGCACGATTTCGTTGGCATCGATGATGCTTATCTGCTGGCCGTCACCTTCCAGAAGCCGCATGTTGCGCACGCCGTTGTCGAGCGCCGCCTTGTTGCGGTGGAAATAAATGATGCCGGACGTGGTGCGGTCATAGGCGATCCCCTCGCGGGCCACCACATCCTGCAGGACGGCCTGCGAATGGGTTGCCAGGCGATGCTTGCGCAGCGTGTTCAACCTCGCCTTTTGCGCCGTGCATTGCATCAGGAAGCGCCACGACCAGCCGTAGAGATGAGGATCGGCCGAGAGGCGGAACCGCAGCGCCTGGTTCTTCAGCACAAGCGATTTCAACAGGATCTTCGGTGCGGCGGGTGACGACCAGACGAAAGAATGACCGGGTGCGATCATGCCGGCATTCCCCCAGCTGGTGCTTTCCGCCACCTGGTTTTCCTGCTCCAGCACCGTCACATCATGGCCGTCCTGAAGCAGCTGATAGGCGGTGGTGATGCCGACGACGCCACCGCCAAGGATCAAGGCATGCATGATCATTTCCTCTCTGTCGAAATTATTGTCGACAATAAATATGCCGAGTGCGCGCTGTCAATATTGATTTTTCGTCTCCCGGAAGTGGATGAATCCGGGGAATAACTGGATTGTCTATTGATGCATGGCAAAAAAATGTTGCGGTGCATCTTGACGGGAAAATTTATTGTCGTTTCTATTGTCGACAATAAATCTCAAACAAGAGGGGTGTGACATGAAGAGCATTTTGTTGAGTGGCGTGTTCGTTCTGGGCCTGTCCATGGCAGCCTATGCGCAGGAAGCGGTTATCGGCGCAATCCTTCCGCTTTCCGGCTCCAGTGCGACGCAGGGAGAAGACCAGCGGCGAGGCATGGAACTTGCGCTGGAGAAGATCAATGCCGGCGGCGGTGTTCTCGGTCACCCGCTCAAAATCGTCACCGAGGATTCCGGCGGACGCACGGCAACCGCGCTGGATGCGGCCAAGAAGCTCGTCACCGTTGACAAGGTGCCCGCCATCCTCGGGGAGTTCTCGTCCGGCATCACCATCCCGATTGCGCAATATCTGCTGCAGCAGGGCCGGGCGCACATCAATATCGGCAGTTCCAGCACCCAGATCCGCACGCTGGGCAAAGGCACCTTCAGTGTCATCGGCCTCGATGACGTCTCCGGGACTTTTGCCGCCCAGGACGTCTTTGCTGACGGCGCCAGGAAGGTTGCGGTCATCGCCCCAAACAATGCCTATGGTCAGGGCATCGCCAACGCCTTCGCCGCCAAGTTCAAGGCGCTCGGCGGCGCCATCACCTCGACGGTTCTTTATACGGAAGGGCAGACGACCTATCGCCGGGAGTTGCAGCAGCTCGGAGCCGGCGCGCCGGATCTCTATGTCTACACCGCCTATGGCAAGGAATCGGCGACCATCAATCGCGAAAGCTTCGAACTCGGCCTCAACGACAAGAAATGGTACGGGCTCTATCTGACCATGTGCACCGCCGACAGCGACCCGCAATATGTCGAGGGCCAGATCGGCATGGATCTCAACTATATCGGCGGCAACGGTGCCGACTACCAGAAGGCTTATGAGGCCAAATACAAGGGCGGCTTCACCTCGACCTTCAACGGCTTCGCCTATGACGGCGTCATGCTGGTAGCCGCTGCCATCAACAAGGCGAACTCGCTCGATCCGCAGAAGATCGAAACGGCGATTGCCGAAATCGGCAAGAGCTACGAGGGCGCCACCGGCCCGATCGTATTGGATGCCGACGGGCAGCGCAGCGCCCAGCCCTATCTTCGCCTGAAGATCGAAAGCGGCAAGGCCATCGCCACCCAGTAAGCACCGTCAGCGCCGGCGTCCTGAGGGAAGACCCATAGGATGCCGGCGCTTCCGATCTTTGCCGATTGAACCGGACGAAAATCATGTTTCAATTTCTTGTCGACGTGCTGATGCGCGCCTGCGACCTCATGCTCGTGGCGATCGGCATGAGTGCCGTCTACTCGCTTATGAAGTTTCCCAATATCGCGCTCGTCCAGTATGCCGCGACCGGCGGTGTCCTGGCGATCGCGCTGCAGAAGGCAGGCGTGCCGGTCGGCGTCGCGATCATCTTTGCCGTCGTCCTGACAGGCTTGCTTGCGGTCATTCTCAACGAATTCCTGTTCAACCGGATGCTGAAGATCGGTTCGTCGACGGCGATGATCGGATCGCTGGCGGTCAGCATGGTCTTCTCCGCCGCCTTCCTCGTCACCGTCGGCCCCAACCCCAGCCGATTTGCGCTGCCGGTCTCGCGTCCCATCCGCATCCTCGATGCCCGCATCACCGAACCGCAGCTTCTCGGCTTCGCCATCGTTGCGGCCGCGATTGGGGTCTTCGCGTTTCTCTATTTCCGCACCGATCTTGGGCGCTGCATCCGCGCGACATCGACAAATGAAGTGCTTGCCGACGCCACCGGTATCGATACCGGCCGGATGAAGACCATCATCGTTCTGATCAGCGGGGTGATGGCGGCGCTCGGCGGCGTTGCGATCGCGCTGAAGGGCGAAGTCGACATCCAGGTCGGCATGGACCTGCTGCTGCCGGTCTTTGCCTCCGCCATTCTCGGCGGGCTCGGCAATCCGTTCGGCGCCATTGCCGGCGCGCTGCTGATCTCAGCTGCGGAAACGGTCGTGACGGCCGTCAATCTCGGTCCGCTGATGGGAGAGGTCGCCGCCTTCCTGCCTGTCGCCTATGCCAGCGCGATCTCCTTCCTTCTTCTGGTCGCAGCGCTTCTGTGGCGCCCGCGCGGTCTGTTCGTCAGCGAGGTCAAGCGTGTCTGATTTCATAGTCCACGTCACTATCATGTCCGGCTTTTACGCACTGCTCGCATTGAGCCTCAACCTTCAGGCCGGTTTCGGCGGCCTGATGAATTTCGGCCAGATCGCGTTGTTTGCCTGCGGCACCTATGGTGCGGCGATCGCCTTCCATTTTGACTTTGGTGCGATTTCCGGCTTCGTTCTCGCGATGTTCGCGGCCGCTCTGCTGGGCTGGGCTTTTGCAAGCTTCGGCCGCAACCTCCAGGCGGACTATTGGGGCATCGTCACACTGGCGCTGGCAGAGGTCATCCGCATCGTCACAACCAACGAGGACTGGCTGACCGGTGGTGCGCAGGGTATCGGCGGCATCCCGCCGCTTTATCCAGGTCTGGACAGCCAGGCGCGGCAGATCGCCATCCTCGTCACTGTTCTGGCGCTTGTGGTTGCCGCCGGGTTGTTATGCCGCCATCTGATCGGCGGCCGTTATGGCCTGTCGATCCGGATGATGCGAGAGGAACCGCAGCTCGCCGCCTCGCTCGGTTACGATACGATCGCCCTCAAGCGCCAGTTGATGGCCGCATCCAGCGTGCTGGCGGCGGTATCTGGTTTTCTGTTTGCCCATTACGTCAGTTTCGTCGGGCCGGAGCAGATCGATAGTTCGGAAACCTTTCTGATCTGGGCGATGATCGTGGTCGGCGGTCTCGGCAACAATGCCGGTGCCATCGTCGGTGCCTTTCTGCTGCAGTTCGCCTTCGCCTTCATCCCTTTTGTCAAGGACTGGATCGGCCTGCCGACCGAATATGTCGCGGCCGGCCGGCTGTTTCTGACCGGCGGCGGGTTGATCGCCTTCATTCTGTTTCGGCAGTCAGGCATCGTGCCGGAACGTGTGGGAGGGCGCCGCTATGTCTGATCCGGTACTCACGCTCGAAGGTGTGGCCAAATCCTTCGGTGCCAATCAGGTCCTGGCAAATGTCGGTTTCCGAATCGGGCAGGGAGAGGTCGTCGGGCTGCTCGGGCCGAACGGCTGCGGCAAGTCGACCCTGCTCAATCTCGTATCCGGGATATTTGCTCCCGATGCCGGAACTGTGGTCTTCAACGGCGAAGATATTACCGGCCGCAGCATGGACCGGATCGCGCGGAAGGGGCTGGTGCGCACCTTCCAGCTGCCTTCCATGCCACGCAGGATGACGGTTGCCGAACTGCTCTATGGGGCAGCGGCACGGCGGGCCGGGTTCCGGAGCTTGTTCCGGCGGGAGGTAGACGACAGGGCGGAGGTTGACGCACTGCTGGACGACCTGGCGCTGTCGCATGTTCGCCATCTCCCGGCGGCCTCGTTGTCCGGCGGGCAGAAGAAGCTTCTGTCGATCGCGCTGGCCTTGCGGGCGTCTCCCGAGATGATCTGCCTCGACGAGCCGACCGCCGGCGTCCATCCCAATCTGCGCCAGCACATGATCGGGCTTCTGAGGCGCATCAATGCCGCCCGCATCACGCTGCTGATCGTCGAACACGACATGCATTTCATCCGCGAACTCTGCAGCCGCTGCGTGGTGATGGATCGCGGTGCGGTGATTGCCGATTGCAGGCCGTCGGAACTCACATCCAACGAACAGGTCGTCGAAGCCTATCTCGGCAATGCCAGACAGAAGAGGGCGATGGCATGATCGAAGTCACCAATGTGAGGGCCGGTTACGGCGATGGGCCGGATATTCTCAACGGCATTTCATTGAAGGCGGAGCCTGGCAGGATCGTCACCATTCTGGGGCCTAACGGCTGCGGAAAATCGACGCTTCTGAAGTGCATCGCAGGTTTCGTCCGGCCGCGGGCAGGCAATATCCGCATGTCCGGCGAGGCCGTCACCGACGTGCCGACCTACAGCAAGGTGCGCCACCACCGGGTCGGTTTCGTGCCACAGACGGACAATGTCTTCGCCACCATGACGGTGGCGGAAAACATCCTGCTCGGCGGCCGGCTGATGGAGCGACGAGACCGCGAGCGCCGGTTCGATGCGCTTCTTGACCAATATCCTAGCCTAGCCTCGAAGAAGAACAGACGTGCATCCGCTCTGTCGGGCGGTGAAAGACAGCTTCTCTCGCTGGCGCGGGCGCTGATTTCGGAACCGTCAATCCTTCTTCTCGACGAACCTTCGGCCGGCCTTTCTCCGCGGATGATGCACGATGTCTTCGAGGCGATCTCGGACGTCCGTCGTCGGGACGGTCCTTCGATCCTGATGGTCGAGCAAAACGCTTTCGAGGCGCTGCATGTGTCCGACACCGCCTATGTCCTGTCGCTCGGCAGCGTGGCGATGGAAGGTGCAGCCAGCGATCTTCTCGCCGATCCGGCAATGCGCTCGCTCTATCTCGGCGGCGACAGCCACTAATTCTCTTCTCACGCATACCGGAGACATGACCATGACGATCCATTCACTGCATGACACGACCCCGCTTCTCGTCAACAGGGAAGGTCTATCCTTCGACATCGATAACGGCATCGGCACGCTTGCCAATCTCGGCCTGCTGGTGCTTCGAACGGACCAGACGATCGAGGACGAGTTCCGCTTCGCGCTGCCGTCGTCGGACGTGGCGCTCTACGAGGCGCGGCTCTACAGCGATGTCGAGATCACGCCGGCAAACCTGATGAAAATGTCGGACGAGATCCCCGGCACGGTCGGCTTGCTTCCGGATGTGGCATTCGACGTTATCGGATTTGCCTGCACGTCCGGCTCCCTCGTCATCGGCGAGGATCGCATCGCCGAGCGTGTCCACGAGGTTCTGCCAAGCGTGAAGGTGACCAATCCGGTCACCGCCGTCCGCGCCGCGATGGAGGCGCTCGGCGCCCGGCGCATGGCGCTGCTTACACCCTACATGCCGGAGATTAACCACTCCCTGCGCGCCTCGCTGATGGCGAGGGGCATGGATATCCCGGTCATGGGCTCCTTCCATGAGCCGGATGACAATCGTGTGGCCCGAATCACGCCGGTTTCGATCGAGCGCGCTATTCTCGAGCTGGGAAGCTCGGATGAATGCGATGCTGTTTTCGTTTCCTGCACCAGCATGCGGGTTGCACGTATCGTTGAGCAGGTGGAGGCGAAGCTTGGCAAGCCGGTAACATCCAGCAATCATGCGCTCGCCTGGCACATGCTCCGGCTGGCCGGTTACAGTCAGCCAATGCCCGGTCTTGGTCAGTTGTTCACGTTGCCAGGCGGCTAACCCTTCGTCATTCATGCATCAGAACAGAGGTTCTGTTTCTGAAATTAGCTGGGCCAACGGTACACATCCTTTCAAGACCTTCAATGCGGAGATTTGCGATGAATGTTTTCGATGACGGCTATGCGCCCTATTCCGGCCGTTCGACTGACACTTGAGACCTCCCGAAAGCCGATGAATGACGGAGGCAAGCATCAATACCTACACAGTCCACGGCAATTGCACGCCAAGGTCTGGGCCGAACCCTTGGAAAGTGACACACACTTCATCGCGATGGCCGGAATCCTTGCAGGATAGCCAAAAGCGTCTCTGAGCTCTCCAATGCTAAGACGGACATCCCGCCCTCAGGCGTCACGTTCGGGCGTTGGGAAACTCAGAGCAGAAGGCCGACACGGGCGGTTACTTAGGTGACAAAGTGTTGCTGCCGATGCGAGCTTTGATTTGGGGACGTCATGACAACTCTTAGGATCTACGATCTCAAGCAAGAGGTCCTTGCTCTTGATCTCAGAGACTTGCTGCGGCTTTTGGCTCCAAAGTCTCTGGAAGCAAACTGGATCGTTTCGACGGTCAAGTCGTCTACACCTGGGCACGAATGGTTTGAGGCTACAGGTGAAGGCGGGGAACGGCTTGAAGGATTGGCGCAAAACAATGCCCAGCTTTCGGGCTCTGATTTAGCTGCGTTGGCCGAGAATACGCGACAGGTTATTTGGGGCGAGTTCGTCGGCTTGCCGCACACACAATCAGACAAAACGTGGGTGATAATCCGAGCGGTCGATAGCACGTTCTACGAGGTCGATACGGACGACGAGATGGTGCTGAGCAAGATTAGCTCGACTTACAAAGATGTCCGTGCTGGGGAGGTTCCGGTTGCGTCATGGCTTTGGGCCCCCCGGTGAATGATGGCAGCCAAACGCGAACGGCAGCCAGAGCGAGGAATGCAGCGAACGACCTCGCGGCTACGGCTCAGTGGAAACATGAAATAGAGCCAAACAGCATGGGTGATATCGACGGTGGAAAACGATGTCTCTTATAGCTGACAGTACGCGTGGTCATGCCAACCACTTATTTTGCAACCATTAAACACACGACAACGTGACATCGCCCCGGCCGCAACTTTTGCTCAGACATGTCTATCCTCCAACCAACGTTTGCTGTCTTAACGCCACTCGGGAGTTGGATGTTCCGGAGCCAGCTTGTTCCTCTTCCGCCATAGCGTTATATCGATAGGGGAGATAACCGGCCGCCGGCGTGAAATTGCGGTGGTATGCCTCGATATGGGGAAGCAGGGCATCGATCGCATCCCAGGCTTGCCGCTCGCCTTGCGTTTCTGGTCGTTCCAGCCGTCCGGCGATTTCTGCCAGCACTGCCTCACGATCGATCGTGATGACTTTGCCGTCATTGACGACCAGGCGACCGCCAACGAACACCTGGGTGACGGCATGCCGTCCGCCGCGATGCAGGACGCTCTCCACCACCGGCGTGCGGGCGTTTACATGCGGTCTTCCGATCTTGCGGCGATCCATGAGCACGATATCGGCCTGAAGACCTGGTTCGAGCCGGCCCGTAAAGCCGCCAAAGCCGACGGTTCTGGCGCCATGCTCGGTCGCCATCTGCAGCACGGCACCAGCACCAGGACGGTCGTTCCATAGGCCTGTCTCGCGGTGTAGTGCCCAGACCAGCTTCATTTCAAGCGTCATGTCGCGGTCGTCGGCTATGTTCGACTGGTCTATCCCGAGCGCGACCGGAATGCCGCGGTGGCGCATTTCGTTGACAGGGGCGATGCCGCTGCCGAGCCGCAGGCCGGATGAGGCATTGTGGCACATGCTGCAGCCGCAATCGGCTATGATGTCGAGATCCTCGCGGCTCATCCAGTTGCCGTGCCCGAGCGTGACGTTTGGCCCGAGGCATTCGAGCGCCTTCAAATGCTGAACGGCACTGTGGCCGAAATTATCGTGGGCGAAGCGTGATTGCCGTTCGGTTTCCAGAAGGTGCATATGGACCTGCGCATCGGTTTCGCGGGCCGTCTCGAAAATCGTCCGCAGGCATTCGTCCGTACACCAGTGCAGATTGGCAGGGGCGAGATTGATGCGGACATGATCCGGCCGGGCGTCGAACCAGCTTTCTTTGAGCGCGCGGTAAAATGTCATCAGCTCTGCGATGGGAATGTTCGACGCGTCGAGTTTGGGCGCGATCCAGCTGCGGACGGCATCCGGAAGGGTGGCCAGCACCTTGGCGTCGTCGTCATAGGTCAGAATGTTGCGGTCGCGGATCATGAATGTAAAGCCGGCCCGCATGCCTATCTCGCTATAGGCCTCCAACGTAGCATTTGCCGTGGCCGTCCAGTTCTCTGGTGCGCCTGCAAGTCCGCTGTTTATATGCTGCACCGTCGTCGTTCCGCTTTCCAGCATCTCGATCGCGGAATAGAGCGTATCCAGCCGGACATCGATCTGGCGCATCGCCCGGAATTGCGGCAGCCACAATTCCAACGGGGCAAAGGGTACGCCCTGCATCAGTGGCGTGATCCCGAAATGGTGGTGGCTGTTGACCAGTCCCGGCATGGCGATCATGTCCGGAGATCCGAAGCGGGCGAGATGGTCGTTGCCGTAGGCAACGGCGGCAAGAGGCCCGATCTGCGCGATCATGCCGCCAGCGACACGGATGCCCACATCATGGCGCATGGACATGGTGCCGTCAGGCAAAACGCCGCACAGCACGGTTCCGGCTTCAATGATGCAGTCGCCGGACATCGGCTCTTCCGGGCTCATTTCGTGTAGTCTCCGATTAGTCCGAGGCGGCGGGCGACTACGACACGGTAGAGCGGGTCGCCATAGACTTTCATTTCCTCGCTGGCGGAAAAGGCGAGACTGATATCATGCTCGTCGTAGCTTTGCGCGGCGATCGCATGCATTTCGGGCCAGTCCGGCACATGGATATGACGCCAGCGATCGACGATCGCTCTGTCCGGCATCTCGGGAAACCCGAGCTCGCCCATCAGCGCAGCGATCCCCTGCCAGAACACCCGCATCATCCGACGGAGGGTCGCCTCATCGCAGTGCGGCTCAAGGAGACGGATCCAGTGCAGCCCGGTGATGATGTGCAAGGCCGCGAAATGCTGGGTTGCGGCAAATATGGCGAGCGCCGTCGCCGCCATTTTTTCCATCGTATCCGGCCCGATGTCGAGCCAATCGACGACGGGCGCGAATTCGGGCACGCTTCCGGCGTCGCGAATGTTTTGCCAGAGAAGGTCGTGAAGTTCCATGCCATGCAATGGCTTGATCGCAGCTGTCAGGGCCAGGACTTCCGCTGGGTCGCGCGTGATCGGGGACGTTCCCTGCGCTTCCGGAAGCGGCAGATAGGTGGCGGCCCAGTAGGCGAGCGCAATGGCGACATCGGTCTCGTCGGCGCGAAGCACGCCATAGGCTGATCGCATCAGCGCGTGAAAGGCGCTGGCGGCGACGCCGTCGGCAAGATCGGGAAGATAAAGCTCCAAAGCCCCGTGTATTCCGAGCCGGGTCACCTCGTCGGCAAAAAAGACGCGCAGATCGGGTTCGCGCTCGCGCATTCCGATGGCGGCTTTCCAGCTTTTGCCATCCAGGCGCTTCAACGGCTGGGCGAAGGGCAGAAGCTGCTTTGCGTCTCTGTAGTGATGGAAGAACCGCCGCAGCTGAGCCGGCCCGCCGCCGATCCGGTCCAAAGCGACGAGGACCATCGGCGCATGATTGGCGAATGTACGCGAAAATTCAGAACCCCATGCCGGCATGCCGGCCAGCAACGTCTCCAGTTCGTCCGAAGTGCTTTCTTTGGGGACCATGGATATAAACTCCTCCTTGAAACCGGCGTCTCATGCCTGACCTTGTTGAAAGCGGAGTGCCCGCTTGTATTCACACCGTTGATTGCCAGGCGTCCCGGTGAACGGCTTCCGCTTCCGTCTCGATCAAGGGCCCGATGACCTCGATGCTTTTCTGGCCGGCTGCAAAGACATCGCGGCATGGTAGATCCATTGTCGGGTTGTCCGGGTGATCTCCTGTCATGGCCTTCAGCCGATGTTCGGAAAGGCCGTAGACGACCCGGCCGATACCGACCCAGTAAATAGCGCCGGCGCACATGGCGCAGGGTTCCGCCGAGCTGTACATGGTACACTCCGCCAGAAACGGCTCGCGATAGAGCTTCGATGCACGCGTCGCCAACAGACGCTCTGCATGGGCTGTTCCATCGAGGTCGGGGAAATATCCGTTCTCTTCCTCAAGAAGAATTTCACCACCGGGACCGGCTAGAAGCGCGCCGAAAGGCATATTGCCATGCGCTTTCGCCCGGTGTGCAATCTCGAAGGTCAATCTAAGAAGGCTTTCGTGATCAATGCTCATGTCGGTTCTCCTCTACGGTATGGGATTGCCTGTCTTTCGCATCGGCCTGCCGCATCACGGGCAATCGCAGGGTGGAGTGGTAGCCATCGCCTGAGCGGAGTACGAGGGTCGTGACCAGCCGATCCGTTACGGCTGAGTCCTGGGGACGCGCTCCGGTGCCCGGATTGACGGGGAAGGCAGGGAACGATGCCGCCTGTATGGACAGACGCAGGCAATACCCTGCCGGCACCGTAACATGCATGGGCCGCAGCGTGACGAGAACCGCCGATCCGTCGCCGTGCATCTTTACGGTCTTATGCCCCGACGTTACGCTGATGGCGGGCCCGTCAGGGGCAAGCGCGCTCAAGGTGCAATCCACGTCGAAACTCGGCCTGTCGGCGGTGACGAAGAGGTTCACTTTTGCGGCTCCGGTCAGCAGGAGCGGCCGGTCGAGCGGATCGGAGGTATAGACGAGCACGTCAGCCCTGTCGTCGATGGCTGCCCGGTCGGCAAAATCCGGAGGCGTGCCGAGATGCAGCCCGACGCTCGGGGCCGGCCGCCATGGATCGTGGACGAGATAATCGGCGCTCGCAAGTGCCGGCTTCTCCGTAAGCGTTCCATCGATGCTCGTCGCCGCCGCCCGGCCGCCCGATGCGAGATGAAGCACCAGAGTCTCGGCCGTCGGCAGGCTTTCGAAACCGGTCCATGTCTTTTTAACAACATCGTAAAGCCGGACCTTCGGGTAAGGATTGTCGCGGCCTTTGAGAGCTTCGTCGAAAAATGCGACGATCTCGCGGTCGATACCGTCTGCCGCACCGGCTCCAGCATCCACTGGCCCGACCTGTCGTCCCCAAGGGATATGCGACCATGGTCCGATAGAAAGCCGCTGGAGACTGCCCCCCGCGGAAAATGCCTCGAAGGCGGCGAACGTGCCCTCAAGCATAATGTCGTTCCATCCGCCGACATGCAGGACCGGAACGTCCAGCGTCACGCCCTCAAGCAGCGATTGCGGCGACCTTGCCCGCCAATAGGACGGATCATCAGTGAGCCAGTCATGATAATGCGTGTATCGCGCTGCCTGCTCCAAGACGTCCGACCGTGCCGAAACCGCGCCGGAATGCAGAGAAGGCAAAGCAGCATGCAACATATGGGCGGCATCGAGGTCGCCGGCCAGCCGAGCATTTTCGACGGCCATCTGGCACGCCCACATCTGGTTGGACTGCAGACGGAATCCGTCGCCCTCGAAGGCCCAGTGGTTGCGCACATCGAAGGCCGCCATGGCGATCGCCATCGCGTCGGGCAATTTTCCGCCGGATTTTCGAGCGCCGGCAAGGGCCAGGAACTGGTTCATGCCGTGATAGCTGAAGCCATAGCTGGCCACCATGCCGTTGCCGCCGGCAAGATCGGCCGCCAGCGACAATGTCTGCGCGCCATCGGCGACATCGTCCTCGAGAATCCTGAAGACCCCTTCAGAATCTCCACGGCCACGAACATCCTGCACCAGCACGACATAACCCTGCGCCGCATACCATGCGGGGTGGGCCAGAACGACCGTCGAGGCGACCTTTCGCCCGTAGGGCAGACGCATCACCAGGACGGGATAGCGCTCCGGGCCGACGGGACGATAGACGTCAGCTGCCAGATGGACGCCGTCGGCCATGCGCATCCGAAGAGTTTCGACGGGGCGGAGTGCCTGCATGGTTATCTCATGGCCGAAAAGCGTGTTTCAGAGGTGAGCCTCTTCATGTCGAAATTGCGCGTCGCCTCGATGAGGCGCACCAAACCGGTTGCTGCCCGGTCAAGCAGCTGCGCGCCTTTGACGGCGTCGGCATTGGCGGCATCTCCGCTGACGCCCGCGGGATGGAGGTCCTGCGCTTGCCAGCCGAAACCGACCGCGCCCTCAGCCGTCAACGGGCTGCCGCACTTCTCGATGTCGACGGTCAGCGGCACGAAATCTTCGGCCTTGTCCATGGCGACCAAGTCCGGCGCGATGGCCAGCATCATGCTGGTTTCGATATCGCCGCCGTGAATGCCGTGAACGATTTCCGCCGACGAAAACAGATCGTCGACCGGCGTGATCCTGAACCAGGAACAGGCGACCGCCAGCATGTCGAGTTCGACACGGATATCGCGGCAGGTCATCTCCATCAGCGAGATCTGTCCGCCATGCGAATTGAACAGGATCATCTTTCGGACGCCGGCTCGCTCCACGCTTTTGGCGATATCGAGCCAGACGAGCCGCAGGGTTTGCGCCGATATGGTCAACGTCCCTGGATAGGCGAGGTGCTCATCCGATTTGCCGATACTGATTGCCGGCAGGATGAGGACGTCCGCGTTTGCGTCGAGCAACGGTACCATCCGATCGAGGATGGCGGCATTGATCGCGGCGTCCACCTGCACGGGAAGATGGGGTCCATGCTGCTCGACAGCCGCAATCGGCAGTATGACGACCGTCTCACTCAGATCGCGGGACGCAAAATCGGCGGTCGAGTGATCGGCCCAGTAAAAGGAATGCGTCATGCGCCACTCCGCATAGTTGGCTTGTTGGTCTCGGGCGATCTTGCCGATTGCCGGTTGGCCTCGGCCACGACCGTTTCGAAATCGTCCGGGATCGGCAGATCCGGAGAGACATAGGCCTCGAGTTCCGGCAGGATGACCGCTTCCCGATCGAGCAGCAGACGGCGCAGGACTCCGCGCACGAGCCGTGGAACGGCATACTTGTGCCCACTGATCGACGTCGAGTGCGGACCGTGACTGACGAAACTGCTGCTGTTGAAGGCAAACACCCGGCTGACCCATGTCTCATCCGGATCCTTCGGGATGAATCCATAGAACCCATCGAGATAGGGAAACCTTGCCAGCCGGGCATCCGCGCTGCCGTCTTTCGGCGTGTAGCGTTCGCCCCAAAGCGCGACCTTGTCATGAATGGTCTTGAGTTCAGGCCTGACGGCGAGATCGACATCCATGCCTGTCGCAAGAAGCAGATGATCGAACTCCAGAATACCTTCAGGCGTGGTGACACGGATCGCATCGGCCTGCTGGGAGACCTCCAGCCAAGGGGTTGCGGGACGAAGCTTGAAATTTTCAAGGCGCATCGCGGTCTCGAAACTGCGCACCGGTGGCGGCTGATCAGCACTGCGAAAGAACCGGGCAATATCCCAGCGTGTGGTCTCGGAAAGGTCAGGGTAATGCGTCATCATGCCGGGTGTTTCGACCGCGCGGTGGGGATTGGTGCGCGGCAGTCGCGCGCGTCGGAAGCAGAGATCGACGGAGGCAGCACCGGCTTCCAGCGCCTTGATCGCATTGTCGAACGCAGAGGCACCATGGCCGAGCACGCCGACGCGCAGTCCCTTCAACGCGTCGAAATCGACCGGCCCGTTCGTGTGATCGAACTTTTCGGGTGCAAGGGCTTCGGATACAAGTGCCGGCACCCGCCATGCGCCGGCGCCATCATAGCCGGTAGCCAGCACGACGGTTCGCGCCAGGGATTTTTCAATCCTGCCTCCGAGACGGGTCGTGACGGCGATCAGATCGCCCTCCGGGGCGACATCTAGGACCTCGCAATGATTGGTGATGGCGATCTCGAAAACGTCGGCATACCAGTCGAGATAGGCCTTCCAGTCCGTTCGCGGAATGCGGGACAGGTCCGCCCACGCTTGTTGCCCGTAGCGGGTTTCGAACCAGCGGCGGACAGACAGGTTGATAACATTGAACTCGTTGCCGACCTGTGTCTTCGGGGTGCGCAACTCCTCCATGCGCGCAAAGGTCAGCCATGGTCCCTCGGCGCCTGGTGCGCCGCTGTCCAGGACGCGGATATGCCGGAGCCCATCCCATTTCAAGGCTGCGGCGATCGTGACGCCGGACTGGCCGCCGCCGACAATGATCGCATCAGCGATTTCAGCCGCGTCGGGTCTCGGCAGGTCGCTGAGCCATGCTGCGCTCGGGTAGCCGAGCGCAGTAAGATCGGCAAGCGCCTCCTGCTTCAGGTCGTCAAGTGTGATGCGCGGCGCGTCGATTGGAGCAATCATCATGGGTCATCTCGTACACGAGCCATACGTCCGCGCAGGCGGCGTCGGCGATTGATTTCGGTCAGCGCGACGATCAGGGCCGTCAACACGAGGACGGCAACCTGCATTGCATTGAGGTCGGGCTTGAGCTCGCGCCGGAATTCTGATGCGACAATCAGCGACAGCGGCTGCGTGCGGCCGGCGAGGAACATGGAGATGGTCAGATCGGCCAGCGACAGGATGACCCCGATGGAATAGGCGGCACTCAGCGCGACACTCAACTGTGGCAGCAGAACGCGCCGGAAGCTTTGCCACGGGGTAGCGCCGAGATCCCGTGCCGCTTCCTCAAGCCGCGGATCGAGCCGGATCATCACGGCGGCAAGGATTGTTGTGGTGAAAGGAATGACGACCAAAGTCTGCGCCAGTATGAGCGCCGTTGCCCCACGTCCCAATCCCACCCAGCTCATGAGCATGGCTTGCGCAATGGACAGCACCGTCTTCGGCACTAGAAAGGGCACGAGGACCAGGATGCCGAATGCGGCCCGGAACTTCATGCGCGGCGACGTCACGGCCAATGCCGCTATCAGTCCGATCAGCGCGCCGAGCAGACCGACGGGCTGCGCGATCAGAAAACTGGTGACGAAGCCGCCAAGAAACGCTTCGTTCCCGAAAAGATCGGCATACCAGGAGAGGGTGAAACCGCTCAAGGGGAAGGCCATCGTGCTTGCGGCGTTGAAGGAAAAAATTCCGAGAACCACGATCGGCAGATAGAAGAAGCACACGGCAAGGCCGAGCGTTAAGATCATCAAGCGGCTCATCGTGCCCCCCGCCGAAAGACCGCCCGCGCACCATCGAACCGAAGAAGGAAGATCACAAATCCGCTGGCAAAGACGAACAGGACGATAAGAAGGCTGAGGGATAGCGCGGAGGCCAGCGGCCAATCGAAGGCGGTCCCGAACAGGTTGTCAATCATGGCCATCGGAGTCGCGCCCGACGTCCCGCCCAAAAGGCTCGGCGTCATCATGTCGCCGGCGGCGAGCGCAAAGACCGTAAACACGCCGACAGCCAGTCCAGGCGTCGTCAAAGGCAAAGTGACCTTGAAGAACGCATCTATGGGGCGAGCCCCTAGATCCCGTGCGGCTTCGATCAAACGTTCGTCGATCAATTCCGCCGAGATCCAGATTGCCAGCACCATGAAGGGCAAATTGTTGTAGAGAAGCACAAGATGCGTGGTGAACGGCGAAAACAGCAGGAATTTCAACGGCTCATCTATCACGCCAAACCATTTTAGAACGGCGTTGACCAGTCCTTCAGAGCCGAGAACGACCCGCCAGGCATAAATCCGGACAATCTCGCCGGTATAGAGCGGTGTCAAAAGGACGATGCTGCCGACCCCCTTCCATAGAAGGGGAAGGCGCGTCATCGAAACGGCGATCGGGTATCCGATCAAAGCCGCCAGTACCGCCGTTCCAGCACCTGAGATAACAGCCTTGCCGACCAGAAAGGCGAAGACCGGATTAGTGAACATCTGCGCCCAGCTATGTGACGAAAAGGCCGGAACGAGCGTGAACGCATCGAGATCCACCTCGAAGACGCTGAAAACCGCGAGCAGGGCAAGCGGGAGAATGCATCCCAGCACCAGTATACAAGCGACGGGCATAGCAAGCTGCGCCCGGTGAAACGCCAGGGCCATCAGTCGATCCTCGTGATGAAGGCACGGTCTCGATCGACGACAAGCCCAACATCCGCTCCAGGCGCAGGCGGGCTATCCGCCATGAACCGCAAGATGACGCCCTTAACCTCGGCCTCGACAAGGTAGCGATCTCCTTTGAAAACGACATGCCGGATCGTCGTGTTCAGGCCATCCGCGCCAATACGGACATGTTCCGGCCGAATGGCGAGCACTGCCTTATCCCCTTTCACCAATCCCTCAACCGCCGGGCATTGCACGATGCCGATGGCTGTATCGATCGCAGCCGATCCGGACACCCCGCCATTGTTTGCGATTTCACCTGGAATGAGTGTCGCTGCGCCGATGAAGTCAGCGACAAAGGCGTTGGCAGGACGGGCATAGATCGTCAGCGGGGCGGCCTTTTGAATGATGCGCCCCTTGTTCATGATCACGACGATGTCCGACAACGCAAATGCCTCGTCCTGATCGTGGGTGACGTAGACGAAGGCGATACCGAGACGCCGCTGCAAATCCTTCAGTTCGATCTGTAAATGCCCGCGCATTTTTTTGTCCAATGCGGACAGTGGTTCGTCGAGCAGAAGCAGATGCGGCTCCGCTATGATCGCACGTGCTACGGCGACCCGCTGTTGCTGGCCACCCGAGAGCTGATGCGGATAACGATCACCGAACTCCGCCATATGCACGGCATCCAGCGCCCTTTTGACGCGCGCCGCCACATCGACATTACTGTGGCGCCGCAGTGTCAGCGAGAACGCGACGTTTCCGAACACGGTCAGATGCGGGAACAACGCGTAGCTCTGGAACACGGTGTTGACCGGACGGCGCTCCGGCGGAACGCCGGAGAGCGAACGTCCGTCAAGCACGATCGATCCCGCGTCCGGTGTCTCGAAGCCGGCAATCATGCGCAGTATCGTGGTCTTGCCGCAACCGGAAGGGCCGAGAAACGTCGTGAAAGCCCTTTCCGGAACATCGAGATCGACACTGTCGACCGCGCGTTCCTTGCCATAATTCTTGGTCAGGCCGCGGGCCGACAGCAAAAGCCCCGATCTGGTCGGATCGGACATCATGTCAGGCGTACTCACCTTCATTAGCTTGCCTTGACTTCATTCCAGACCTTTAGCCACTCCGAGTAATTCTCCGGGGCGACGGGCCACATGAAAGATTTCATCACATCCATGTCGTCGACGAAGATCGTTTCCTGCTCCTCCTTCGACAGCTTGTCGCGAATAATGGACGAGGTGGTTGCGTAGTTGCCGATCTTGGCAATCTGAGTCGCAAAGTCTGCGCCAAGCAGATAATCGACAAACTTATAACCGATTTCGGTCTTTTCCGGAGATAGTGTTGCCGGCATGGCGAAGCAATCGCACCATCCCATGATACCGGCTTTCGGCTTGGCCATCCCCATCGCCAGCTTGTCTTTCAGTGCGTCATAGGGAACCCGCCATGAAAACGCGCAGGAAACCTCGCCCGTGGCAAACAGGTTGGTGAGATCGCCGATCGTCTGCCAATAGGTGCGCAGCAGCGGCTTTTGCGCGATCAACAGTTTTTTGGCTTCTGCCAGTTCCTTGGTTTCCATAAGGAAGACCTTGTCGCGCGGTACGCCGGCGACCAGACCGGCGATGCCGATGGACTCCAGCGCATAGTCGCGCATGGCAAGCTGGCCCTTGTATTTCTCGTTGAACAACGTCGTGTAGTCGGGCTCGCTCTCGAACTTGTCCTTGCGGTAGACGATCGGGTTGAGGCCCCAGAGATAGGGAACGGCGAACTGCTTGCCCGAGGCGTCGAGAACCTTGGGCGTGGTCTTGAAAACGTCGTACATTTTGGCGGCGTTGGGGATCTTGCCCATGTCGATTTCTTTGAGCAGCCCCCCCTTGATGTAGCGCCAGCTTCCATTCAGCGACGGGTTGATCATGTCCCAGTCGGAGGCGGTGCCGGTTTTCAGCGCCGCGAATTGTGCGTCCTCGCTAGAAAGATAAGACAGCTTGATCTTGACGCCGGTCTGCGCTTCGAAGGCCGCAAGGTATTCAGGATGGCCGTTGGAATCCCAGGTCGCCCAGACCATTTCGGAAACGGCCGCCCTGGCGCTGCTCAACGAACCGAACATCCCTGCTGCCGTACCGGCTGCAATCCCTGCAAGCACCTCACGTCGGCTAATTCCTGAACCTGCCATCATGCCCTCATCTGGTTGCGAGTGAACTGCGACCAATGTCGTTTGTTTGGACAGGAAAGCCTATAACGGAACCCAAATAGACTATATTGCACTGCGCAAAAGGCGAGCGCCCTCTTTGCCGCCCGCCTTTTGCAAGATTGGTTTAAACGAAGACCGGTGCTCCGGACCGCAGGAATGTGATTGGTACCGACCCCGTCGGATCACAGACGCGGACTCCGGCCGCAACCGACTTGATCATCTGCCGGAGCCAGACGTGATCGGGAGATTGGTGCTTGCACTCATGCCAGAGCATGTAGAACTGCATCTGTCCGAGTTCGCGCGGTGCCTCAAGAACGACGAGCGGAAAGGATTGAGCGATCTGCTCGGCAAAAATTCGACCGGTGGTGAAGACGAGGTCCGATTGTGTCAGCACGTAGGGCGTGATCGCATATTCTGGCACGGATACAGCGATGTTGCGCTTGAGCCCGAGTTCGATCAGCCGCCCGTCGATCGGACTCAGTTGGGCTCTCTTGTCGGAGGTCGGAGAAAGATGTTTTTCCTTCAGGAACTCGCCCATCGAGATCGGTCCACGTTGACTTGCCAGTCTATGGCTTGGGCGGACGATGCACACGATGTCGGTGGTTAACAGGGGAGACATCCGCAGATACTCCGGCGGATGCGGCCAATTGCCGATGACCGCATCGATGGATCCGTCCGCAAGCTGGCTGATAAGATCATCATAGCTCGGCATGTGGGACGCATCGACGCCGACATTGGGCGCCTTTTGTGCAATCTTTCCGACCAGCTGAGGCAGAAACACGGCTCCGAGGCAGTTGTCTGCGATGATGCGGAAGTTTCGCGTCGCATTGTTCGGGTCGAAGGTGGCGTGAGGCGACAGGTGCGCGTCGATCTGGCCGAGAATGTCGCGCAACGTCTCCTTCAGGGCGAGACCCCGCTCCGTTGGTACCAGCGCCCCTCCGGACCTAACCAGAAGCGGATCGTCCAGCATTTCCCGCAGCCGTTTCAGTGTCAGGCTGACGGTCGGCTGGGCCTGCCCCAGAATGTCAGCGGTTTTCGAAACGCTGCATTCCGTCAGCAAGGTCAGGAGCGTGCGCATCAGATGCACATCCATCATCCCATTCGCCTGTCGCATCATGATCAGCCTTCCCCTTGTCGAACGGTGCAGCAAGCTTGAGAAGAGGCATATTTCATGCCAACCGGAGAGGTCGATGGTCATGCCGTTATGCATGATCATTGCAGTCAAGAGCGTCCAAAGCCAGTTGTCAGACATTCGAACACCCTCCAATAGCATTGCTGCACGGACCAAATTTCAACATTTTGGGGGAAATGCGCCATCGCGTGAAGAATTTGTTCGCGTTGGCGAGTGCGATCGTATCGATAAGTGCAAGCGCGCCTGGAAATGTTGATGATGTGCTACGGGCTATTCAATCTCGACTGACGTCGCTGGCGCGTGCCCATGAGCTAACCATGACGGTCAAGCCAGACGCTTGCGGGCCGAAATGCCAAACCCGGCCGCCAAGTTCTGCGATCCTCCTACGAAAGACCCTCCTGATGGGCTGACGCTATCGCCACCGCTTCACGTGGTCGACGAGTGCCCGAAGCTTCGGAGGGAGGTTGTGTCGGCTAGGATAATACAGAAAAAACCCGGCAAAGGGAGGACAATACTCCTGAAGCAGAGCGACGAGCTGACCGGATTCGACATAGGGTTTGAAGGTGTCCTCCATCCCGAAGGTGATGCCGCCGCCGGCACAGGCTGTGCGGATCATAAGCCACATGTCGTTGGTGGTGATCTGGGGGTCGACAGCCACGTCGAACTCGCGTCCACCCTGGCCGAATTCCCAACGATAGGGCGCGCTGTGGGGAGCTGGTCGCCAACCAATACAACGATGCGCCGAGAGCTCCGAAGGGTGCTCGGGTCTGCCGAAACGTTCGATGTAGGACGGCGCGGCGAAGGCGCCCTGACGCTGCTCACCCGACACCGGAACGGCAATCATATCCTGATCGATCACTTCGCCCAGACGTACCCCCGCGTCGTAGCCTTCCGCGACAATGTCGAATTCTTCGTCCGTGACGGTCACGTCAATCTGGATGGCGGGAAAGGTGTCCGCGAAACGCGCCAGCAGCGGCCCGGAGATGAACTGCTCGGCGATGGATGACACCGCGAGCCTCAACAGTCCGCTTGGTGCGCTGTCGCGGTCCGCCGTCGCGTCGAGCGCCAGTCCGACTTCGGAAATAGCCGGGGCCACCCGCTGATACAGTCGTTCGCCAGCCTCTGTGAGACTGACACTGCGCGTCGTTCGCTGCACGAGCGCGACACCCAGCCGATCTTCGAGACGCCGGATGGCCTGGCTGATCGCTGGCCGAGTGACGCCCAAATTCTCCGCGGCCACACGAAAGCTCCGCGCTTCGGCGACGGCCAGGAAAACAGAGATGCCGCTCAGGTCGATTGCCATTGGTTAGATTTAGTTATCAAAGTGGTCATCATTGAGCAAGTTGTTCGCTCTCCTCGGCGCATCTACTTTGGATCTCGCAACCAAGAGAGAGCCAATATGACGCTTGATCAATACAAACTTCTGGGACGGTCGGGCTTGCGCGTTTCGCCGTTGAGCCTCGGAACGATGACCTTTGGTTCCGACTGGGGTTGGGGGGCGGACGGCGAGGAGGCCCGCCGCATCTTCGATCTCTATGTCGACCGGGGCGGCAACTTCGTCGACACGTCGGTAAACTACACCAACGGCCGTGCCGAGAGCCTGCTCGGCACCTTCATCGGCGACAAGCGCGAGCGGATCGTTCTTGCGACGAAATTTACCATGGCGCGCGACCCGGGCAACCCGAACTCCGGCGGCAACCACCGCCTGAACGTGGTGCGCTCCGTCGAGCAGAGCCTGACGCAGCTCGGCACTGATCGCATCGACCTCCTTTATCTCCATGCATGGGATATGACGACCCGGCCGGACGAGGTCATGCGAGCGCTCGACGACCTCGTTCGGTCCGGGAAGGTGCTCTATCTCGGCATCTGCAACACGCCTGCATGGCGCGTCGCGCAGATGCAGACGCTCGCCTACATCCGCGGCTGGTCTCCTTTCGTGGCGATGCAGATCGAATACAGCCTCGTGGAGCGGACCGTCGAGCACGAGCTTCTGCCGGCGGCCGCGGATTTGGGCCTTGGGGTGCTTCCATGGTCGCCACTCGGCGGTGGCGTGCTCACGGGCAAGTATTCCCTGGCCGACATCGAGGATTCGCGAGAGGCGACCGTGTCTGCCAGCCGGAAGGGTGTCATAGCGTCGTCCGGACATCTGAATCAACGTGCGATCGAAATTGCGGACGAGGTTCGAGCCGTCGCCGAAGAGGCCAACTCCACGCCATCGCGGGTAGCGCTTGCGTGGACATTGTCCAATCCGACTGTCGTCTCCCCCATCATCGGCGCCCGCCCGCTCGCCCAGGCCGAGGACAATCTCGGAGCTCTAGATCTGCTGCTAACGCCGGAGCAACTGGATCGTCTAAACCGGGTCAGCGTACCTAGCCCCGTCTTTCCCGCTCGCTTCACGCAACGTCCCCTCGTCCAGCAACTGATCTTCGGCGGTGCCGTGGTCGAACGCCGCGACTGACCGTTCAAACGACGTGACGCCTGTCGACCGTGCATGCAGCTTCATTGCCGGTCGATGGGTCTCAGCAACAGGAAAGGACCGATACCATGACCATTCTTCCGACACGCCACCGAGTCGCCGGCGCGAGCCGAACAGCTCTGATCACATTGGCATTGCTGTCGCTCGCCTTGCCGGGCCGAGCCATTGCCAACACCGCGGCAACACAGGTGCAGGCTCCGGACAGTGCCGCGATCGAACGGCAGAACAAGGCTATCGTCGAAGCCGCCTTCGAAAAATGGCGTGGGGGCACCTACGTCTTCGCGGAACTTCTCGCTCCCGACGTCGTCTGGACGATCCACGGCTCCGGGCCGGTCGCGGGCACCTATCGCAACCAGAAGGATTTTATCGAACAGGCATCGCGTCCTCTGACCAGCCGCCTTGCGACGCCGGTCGTGCCTGAGGTGCACGACATCTTTGCCGACGGCGACACGATCATCATCCGCTTCGACGGAACAGCGACCACGACGTCGGGCGCACCTTATCGCAATCAGTTTGTCTGGATATTCGAGATGAAGGACGGTCTCGTCGTCAAGGCGGAAGCCTTCCTGGACCTCGTTGCCTATCAGCAGGTCGTCGACAACAACGCTCCGCGTCCTCAATGACCGACGCCCGCGGCTTCGGCAGAACTTGACTGTCTGCCGAACCGACACCGCGCACCCATGCGCTATCGCCTCCAAACCGAAAACAGTAACGCTGAATGGAGCAAGACCATGCGACAGTTACTTGAAGCACTCATCACCGCCAGCCTTACGTTTCAGCCCGCAGAAGCACAGGAGACCAATTTGCAGCCGAACCATCCATATGCTGGCATGTGGGTCACCGACGACAACCGCGTTCGCCATGAACTTCTACCGAACGGACGCTATGTCGAGGCCCGCGGCCAGCGCGAGCGAGCCTATGAAGGGCGCTACGAAGTCGACGGGACGCATATCGAGTATTGGGACGACACGGGCTTCACTGCCGACGGCGATTTCGTCGATGCCAATACACTGCACCATGGCGGCATGATCTTGCGTCGCAAGCCAGCGTCGCCTTGACATACCGGCGGGCCTCCGCGATGCGGAAACGGTTCAGAGCGATGGGGTGCCGCAGGTCTTCCTGAATCCATTTGACAGGCACGGACGCAATTTGCCGCCGGCCCGTCATCGTGTCCTGTCCACTTCTCGCAGGAGGTCGATGAAGGCCCGTAACGGCGAGGGCACGTGCCGACTGCGCGGGTAATAGAGCGCCAAGCCTGGTGTCGGCGGACACCATTCGTCAAGTACTACTACCAACTGGCCGGATGCCAGGAATCGCCGTGCGAAATAGTCGGGCACATAGGCGATGCCGCGTCCGTCCACCGCCGCCTGCACGAGAAGATCATTGTCATCGAGGGTGAGGTTGCCCGGGACGTCGATCGCCACTTCCGCGCCGCGTTTTGAGAACTCCCAGCGATAGCGCTTTCCGCTCGGCAAACGCTGGCGGACGCAGCAGTGCACATAAAGATCGTCGGGCGTATGCGGTCTTGCTTTCCCGTCCAGATAGGAAGGCGCCGCCACGGCGATGAAACGCACGTCGCCGCCGAACTTCACCGCGACCATGTCTTTCGGAACAGCTTCCAGCAGGCGTATTCCGGCATCGAAACCCTGTTCCACGATATCGACGAGCCGACCTTCCGAAACAAGATCAAGCTCGACGTCGGGATAGAGATCGAGAAAGCGCGGCACGACCTCTGCGAGGAGAATGCGCGCGCCGCTCTTGTTTGCATTAATCCGCAGTGTGCCGCTCGGCGTGCCGCGCTCCTCCGACAAGGTATCGAGCGCCTGATCGAGTTCCTGAAGGACCGGATCGAGGCGCGCGAGCAGGCGCGCGCCGGCCTGGGTCAGCGACACGCTGCGTGTCGTCCGGTTGAAGAGCCGCACGTCCAGTTTTGCCTCCAGTCCGATGATTGCGTGGCTGAGAGCCGAGCGCGATACGCCCATGATCTCGGCCGCTCTGCGAAAGCTCTGGTGACTGGCCACCGCCGCAAAGGCCGCGAGATCGTTCAAACTAGGGCGTACCATTCGTGAAATATCCTCACCATGTTATCTCAAATTGAAGACCTTATATCACCAATGCTGTTGTTTTACATTCGCATGAACAAAACAGGAGTTCACATGCCAAAGATTTGGTTCATCACCGGCGCCTCCTCGGGGCTCGGCCTCGAGATGACGCAACAGCTGCTCAGCCAGGGACACGAGGTGGTCGCTACGATTCGAAGGGCCGGGGCGCTGGCGAAACTTGCGCAGGAATACGGCGATCGTCTCGATATCGTTCAGCTCGATCTGGCCGAACCGGAGAGCATTGCCTCGACCGTTAACGGCGCGTTCCAACGGCACGACCGGATCGACGTGATCGTCAGCAATGCCGGCTACGGTCTGTTCGGTGCTGCGGAAGAGCTCACGAACGAAGAGATCGGCCGGCAGATCGCCACCAATCTTGCCGGATCCATCCATCTGATCCGTGCAGCACTTCCCCTTCTTCGAAGGCAAGGCGGCGGGCGGATCGTCCAGGTCTCGTCCGAAGGAGGGCAGATCGTCTATCCGGGCTTCAGCCTCTATCACGCAACCAAGTGGGGCATCGAAGGCTTCGTCGAATCCGTCGCACAGGAAGTGGCGCCTTTCGGTATCGACTTCATTATCGCCGAGCCGGGACCGACCGGCACGAATTTCGGAGCCAATCTCGTCCGTGCGACACCGATGGATGCCTACGATGAAACCCCTGCCGGGGCCGTTCGTCAGGCGATCAGCGACGGAAGCTTCGAGATCAAGGGAGATGCCGCGCGCACCGTAGCCGCAATCATATCCGCCGCCGAGAGCGAGACGCCGCCATTGCGGTTGGCGCTGGGCAGCACTGCCTATTCATCTATCTCGCAGGCGCTTTCCGCACGCCTGTCCGCTCTTGAGGCGCAGCGGGAAGTGGCGAATTCCGCCGATCGGCAGGATCTGTGAACCGCAGCAGTGGCGGAAGAACAGACCTCATGAACAGCAAGGAAAAAACATGTCCATTCGACCGGTAATATTGGCCCTTGCCCTAAGCATTTCGTCTTCCGCTTTTGCGCAGACTGCCGCAGAAAATCAGGTCGTAGGCACTTGGCGGATGATGTCGGCAACGATCGATCCCGGTGGAAAAAATATCTCCGCCTACGGAGAGAAACCCAACGGTCTTCTCGTCTTCACTCCCGACATGCACTTCGTGGAAGTTCTTACCGACGCCGACATCCCGCGGTTTGCTTCTAACGCTCGCGGTGAGGGAACCGATGATGAAAATCGTATGGCCATGTCACGCAGTATCGGGTTTTTCGGAACCTACACCGTCGATGAGAAGGGAGAATTCAGCGGAAACCGTGTCGAAGGGGCCACATTCCCGAACTGGGTTGGCAGCGTGCGAACCCGTGATGATCTGAGGCTGGTCGTTGACGGCGACCGTATGACTGAACAATTCCGTAGGCCGGAAGGCACTGAAATCAGGATCGAATGGCAGCGCGTCAAATGAGGCACCGGAGGGCGGTCCTCTGCACAAGGTCTCGACCTTGCGAGCGTCCGCCCTTCGAGCATGCCAAAAACGAAGTTGAGCTATCCGGAGGAAAGAGCCATGCTTTTCAATCGCCGCTCCATGTTCACGGCAGGAGCCGTAACCGCGCTGGCGCTTTCAACGCCTCAGATCATGACACGCGCTGCCTTCGCGGCCGCTCCACCGAAATCGGACATCGCCAACACCGGCTTTTACCGCTTCATGCTGGGCGAGTTCGAGATCACTGTCATTCTCGATGGCAGCCGGATATTCGATGGCCCACATCCGACCTTCGGCGCCGATCGGGACGCCGACGAAGTCGTGTCTCTCATGAAAGCCAACTTTCTGCCGTCGGATCGAATGATCGGGCAATTCAACCCGGTGCTTGTGAACACAGGGACGGACCTCATCCTCTTCGACACCGGCAATGGGCCGGAGGGTAGGGAGTTTGGAACCGGGCAACTGGCGAACCGCATCGCGTCATCGGGCTATGCACCGTCCGGTGTGACAATCGTGGCGATTTCTCATCTGCATGCCGATCACATCAACGGGCTCATGGAAGGCGATCGTCCGGGGTTCAGCCGGGTACGATATGTCGTCGGTCAGGCAGAATGGGACTTCTGTGCCCGCGAACTCCTCAACGCTGTCCCGTCGTTCCCTGACGAGGCGGACGACGAACCGGGAGAGTGCGTCATGACCCGGCATGGCAGATCCATTCATATGGACCACTCAACACACAGCCGGCCAACGGGAGGCCCTGCGCCAGTCACTATCGCGACGGCTTTCAGCCTGGCAAACGTGCTCCCAGTCACGACAAAAATCTCGGCAATCACACCTGGAAACACCACTCTCGGCCTGCTGGGACTGACAAACGTCGCTGCGATCGGCGCCCCGCCGGAAGATCCGATACACAAAACCCCATAGCTCAGAGACTGCCGACCGCGGGTTCCTGCATGAGAGGCTTTCGTACGCCTGACGGCACCCGACGCGATTAGTTCGCAGCAATTGTTCGTTCCGGCCGTTTCCAGGTCGTCAAAAGCATATCGATGAAACGGTCGGCTGCGGGGGATAGAGTGGCACTCCTGCGTCTGACGATGCCGATCGTCCGAGTAACGACAGGATTGACGATCGGGCGGGTGACGAGAAACGGATGCTCCTCCTGCGGCGTTGCCAGCCTTGGAAGCACGGAAATTCCCAATCCCGCCTCGACCAGTCCCAGCGAGGTATTCAAATGGGTGACCTCGTAGAACCAGTTGAGCCTGAGATTCGCCCGGGCGAGCGCCGCGTCAAGAAGTGTGCGGTTGCCGCTGGAGCGATCCACCACAACAAGTGGGTGGCCCTCGAGCTGGTTCCAGTGGATTTCGTCAAAGGCGGCAAGCGGATGGTCTTTGCGCATGGCCAACACAAATGGATCGTCGATCAACGGCTCGAACGATAGATCCGGATCGGAATTGCCCATCAAGTTGATACCGAACTCGACTTCTCCTCGAGCCACCGCTTGCAGCCCCTCATTGGCGGTCAGATCCCGGATCCTCAACCGTATGTGAGGATAGTCGCGGCCAAAGGTGCGAATAACGGTCGGGAGGAAGTAGAAGGCGGCGGTCGGTACGCAGGCCATGGTTATCAGTCCGCGACGCTGTGATCCACTGTCCTTGATGGCAAAGAGCGAGCCGTCGAACTCCTCCAGCATGCGCCGAACGAGAGGGATCATCTCTTGACCGGTGGCCGTCGGCGCCACATGGCGGGTGGTTCTGTCGAGCAACGGCGCGCCGATCGATTGTTCCAGTTTCTGGATGCGGCGCGTCAAAGCCGGCTGCGAGATGTGCAAGGCCTCCGCAGCGCGATGAAAGCTCTCGAGTTCGACCACGGCTTGGAATGCACGAAGGTCCAAAATCTCGCAATTGATGCTCATAGTGAAATAATCCCTCCGAAAATTGCATTTCACAAATAACCCGCTCTTGCACATATTGCAACAAACCGGTGGATTGATCCACTTCATGAAACTTAGAAGGTCTGTTATGAACGATTTGGTGCGGATTCCTTGCGTCTTGATGCGCGGCGGAACCTCTCGGGGGCCGTTCTTTTTGAGCGCGGACCTGCCGTCGGACGCCGCCAGCCGCGATGCGGCCTTGCTGTCTATCATGGGTTCGGGTCATCCGCTGCAAATCGATGGCATAGGGGGCGGAAATCCCGTCACCTCGAAGGTGGCGATCATCGGTCCGCCGAGCGTTGCCGGCGCCGATGTCGACTATCTGTTCGCTCAGGTCCGGACCGACCGGCAGATCGTCGACTACTCGCCGAACTGCGGAAATATGCTGGCGGCCGTCGGGCCTTTCTCCATCGAGGCTGGCCTGGTGAAGGCCGGGGCAGCCGAAACGCTCGTACGCATCCACAATGTCAACACCGGCAAGGTGATCGAGGCGAAAGTGCCGACCCGCAACGGGGAGGTGACCTATCTCGGTGATGCCTCGATCGACGGCGTGCCGGGACTTGCCGCACCGATCGCGCTCACCTTTCTCGATGCCGCGGGAGCCAAGACCGGCAAACTGCTTCCAAGCGGCAATGCATCGGATGTCATTGACGGTATGAGGGTGACGATCATCGATTGCGCCATACCCATGGTGCTCATGCGCGCTGCCGATCTCGGAGTCACTGGATATGAAGACGCCGCGACGCTGTCCAGGAATAGCGAGCTGATCGCACGCATGTCGGCGATCCGCATCCGGGCCGGCAAGATCATGGGCATGGGCGATGTGTCGGACAAGGTCATTCCGAAGCCGGTCCTGATTGCGCCGCCGCAGAAGGGCGGTACACTTGCGGTTCGTTATTTCATGCCGAACGATTGCCATCCGGCCCTTGCGACGACGGGGGCGGTCGGCATAGCAACTGCGGTTGTCACGCCGGGGACGATTGCCGCCGATCTTGTGGGCGGCTCATCTCTTCCGGCGACCGTGCGGATTGAACATCCGGGCGGCCGTCTCGACGTCGAGCTGGAGACGCGCGGCGGCGTGACCGTGGCCGGTCTCGTGCGAACCGCGCGTCGTCTTTTCGAAGGCTATGCGTTTGCCAAGCCCGCCGGGTTTGTCGAACACGCGGCCTAGATCATTACCAATCGATCCGGTGAGGACCGGATATAGTCAGGGAGGAAATTTCATGCGCAATTGTCTGCTCGCGGCAACCGCCATCATGGTGCTTGCCGGCGTCGCTCATGCCGAGCCGGTTCGGATGAGCGTCGGCTCTTATAATCTCAATAACCTGCCGTTCCCCGTTGCCGAAAGCCTTGGCTTCTACAAGGAAGAGGGGCTGGAGGTGACTACGGAGAATTTTGCTCAAGGAGGCTCCAAGGTCCTGCAGGCTCTTGTCGCGGGCTCGACCGACGTTGCCGTTGGCTTTTATGATCACACGATCCAGATGCAGTCGCAGGGCAAGCATGTCGTCGGCTTCGTACAGCTCGCCCGCAATTCGGGGCTGGTCCTCGTTGGAAAGAACGACACCGATTTCGATCCGGCCAAGCCGGCAACGATCAAGGGAAAGAGCATCGGCATCACGGCGCCGGGTTCGTCGTCCGATTTCTTCATTCGCTATTATCTTCAGCAGCATGGCCTGACCGAAAACGATATCTCGATCATCGGCGTCGGCTCCGGCGCGGCTGCAGTGGCGGCCTTGCAGCAGGGCAAAGTCGACCTTCTTGTCAACTACGATCCGGCTGCAACGATCGTCGTCGAGCGCGGCATTGGCAAGATCCTGATCGACGCTCGCAGCGATGAGGGCGCCAAGGCCGTCTATGGCGGTATCTATCCGACCTCGGTTCTCTATGCCAACCAGGCCTATATCGAGGCCCATCCGGAGGTGATCCAGAAGGTCGCCAACGCCACGGTGAAGGCGCTGCATTGGATGAAAAATCACACAGCAGCCGAAATCGTCGAGCAGCTACCTGACGATTTCGTCTCCGGCGACAAGGCGACCTACATCAAGGCAGTCGAGAACGCCAAGGCGATCTTCTCGAAGGACGGCCTGTTCGTCGCGCAAGATACCGAGACGCCGCTCGCCGTTCTCAAGAGCTTCAACGAGAGCGTTCACAAGGCAACAATCGATCTCAATGCCACCTACACGAACAGGTTCGTAGAGGCCGCAGCCCTGCGCGCCGCCAACTAAGAGGCCTCCAATGTCAGTGACAGCAAGGAAAATTCAGGCCGTGGCCCAATCAAACCCGATACCCATGGTTTCCATCAGCGGCGTCACCATGGCGTTCGGATCGTTCGTGGCCGTCGAAAACGTCAACCTGACCGTCGGCGACGGAGAATTTCTCTCCATCGTCGGACCGACGGGCTGTGGCAAGTCCACCATCCTCAACGCCATCGCCGGCCTTTTGAAGCCTTCGGTAGGCGGGGTCTCGATCGACGGCGCTGCAGTGAAGGGCGTGCAGAACAATATCGGCTATCTCTTTCAACAGGACGCGCTCCTTCCCTGGAAGACGGCTTATGAGAACGTCGAGCTTGGGCTGCGGTTTCGTGGCGTGTCCGCCGGCGAACGGCGCGAAAAAGTCATGGGATGGCTTGAAAAGGTCGGTCTCAAGGGCTTTGAAACCCGGTTTCCCCATCAACTTTCCGGCGGGCAGCGCAAACGCGTGCAGATGGCGCAGGCCTTGATCACCGAGCCCAAGGTCATCCTCATGGACGAGCCGTTTTCGGCGCTGGACATCCATACCCGCCATCTCATGCAGAACGAGCTTCTCAAGCTGTGGCAGGAAGACCGCCGCGCCGTGGTCATGATCACGCATGATCTCGAGGAGGCGATTGCACTCGGCGATCGTGTCGTCGTTCTGGCCGCCGGCCCCAGAAGCCGGGTAATCGAAACCTTCGGCGTCGATCTCGAACGGCCGCGCGATGTCGCCGAAATCAAGCTCGACCCGAAATTCATGACCCTTTATCGCGACATCTGGGCGTCGCTGCGCGGCGAAGTGGAGAAAAGCTATGCAGGCCATTAACGTTCGTCTCATCCAGGTGGCGCTTCTGGCGATCATCCTCGGCGGCTGGCAATTCGGGGTTTCGTCCGGGGTGATCGACCGCTTCTTCTTTCCGGCGCCATTGGATATCGTCAAACAAGTGACGACCTGGATCAGTGATCACGGTTTCTACAAACATGTCGGCATCACACTCGGCGAGACCGTTCTTGGCTACCTGATCGGGACTGGTCTCGGCGTGGCGGCGGGGGTCTGGCTTGGCCTCAGCCCGTTCGTCGCCAGAGTTCTTGATCCTTTCATCAAGGCCGTGAACGCAATCCCGCGCGTCGTGCTCGCTCCCATCTTCGTGCTCTGGCTGGGACTCGGCCTCTGGTCGAAGGTCGCACTGGCGGTCACGCTGGTCTTCTTCGTCACCTTCTTCAACGCGATGCAGGGCGTCCGCGAGGTCAACCCGGTCATCCTATCCAATACCCGCATCCTCGGCGCCAAGCGTTCCGAGCTGCTTCGCCACGTCTATTTCCCGGCCGCGGCAACCTGGATCCTGTCGTCGCTGCGTACCTCCGTCGGCTTTGCCGTTGTCGGCGCGATCATCGGCGAATATCTCGGCGCATCGGCGGGTCTCGGCTACCTCATCGCCCGCTCGGAAGGCAACTTCGATGCCGTCGGTGTTTTTGCAGGCATCATCATCCTCGCCGTCTTCGTTCTGATCATCGACCTGATCCTCGATGTCATCGAAAGGAAGCTCATCACCTGGCGTCCGAACGCCGGCGAAGAGCGTCCCGCCTGAGTTCACTCTCCGGGAAATTGAGGAGGGCAACCTGGCTGGGTGCCCTCCTGTTGGATTCCGCCCTGTTGACCCGTCCTTCCGCCTGGCGTTGGCCCTGCCAGGTAGAGACAGAGCCCTTCAGGGACAGCCAAGTCCAAAATGGATAATTACACGGTTCTCAACCACGAAATTGTTTGTAGCATCTCCCGAAGGCTTGGGAGGAGCGGCGCAATATGACGGATATGAAACTTTGCATTTTGACAGGTGCCGCGGGGGAAGTTGGCCGGGCGACAGCGAAACGCTTCGCTGAGAGCGGTTGGTCGATGATTCTTTGCGACCGGACCGCTGAGATTGCCGGTCTGGCGAAAGACCTTTCAGCTGAGTTCGGCCATGCCTGCCTCGGTATTCAGATGGATCTCGCGAATGATCAAGAGGTCGACCAGATTGCGAAGACGGCCCTTGAGACCGGCATTCCGTTGCGCTTTCTAGGGCTCGTGGCCGCGATCAACCATCCGGCCGTCAGCATCGAGAACTTGGACATGGCCCTCTGGGACCGGGTGCACAACGTAAATCTGCGCGCGAACGTCAAGTTCATCAGCGCGTGTGTGCCGTTGCTGCGGAAGGCGGGCAGGGCTTCCATCGTGAATGTTGCCAGTTTCTGGGGCCGTGAAGGACATGCCTACTTCAGCCCCTATTGTACATCGAAAGCCGCATTGATTTCGCTGACGCAGAGTGTCGCCGCGGAACTTGCGCCGGATATCCGGGTAAACTGCGTTGCTCCAGGCAATATCAACACGCCGATGCATTTCAACGCGCTTGCGGTTGAGGCCGAAAAGCGCGGGATTTCAGCCGATGAGATGCGTGAGATCGAATGGGGCAAGATCCCGATGGGTCGTCCCGCGGAAACGGCGGAGATAGCGTCTGCAATTCATTTTCTGTCTACCGACGACGCCAACTATTTCGTAGGCGCGACGCTGGACGTCAACGGCGGCTGCCGATTCACCTAACCACGCGGTAATTGAGACGCGAATTGGAAGTTCAGGGGAGAAGAACGAATGTCGGACCAGCTAACGGTCATCGCGCATCTGGTGGCGCGCCCGGATAAGATCCAGGACACCAAGGAATTTCTGATGTCGCTGATCGAGCGCACGCGCGCGGAGGCGGGCTGCGTCGATTATCATTTGCATCAGAGCCAGGAAGATCCTGCGAACTTTGCCTTCTATGAAAATTGGATCGATCGTGCAGCGTTGGATGAGCATATGGAAACGCCGTATCTCAAGGAATTGATTGTACGAAAGAACGAGTTTTTCAAAGTAGACCCGGACATCCGCCTATTGACGATGATTTCGCCGCGATGACATCCGTCAGGTTCAAACACTTATGGGATCCGATTGGATAACAATCGCCGAAGGGTCGGAACTCGATCCGGGCTTGCGTGCAGGTCCGGTACTGCCTCTTAGCACCAGATGAGGGGTGAGGAGGATGCGCTTCACCGGTTGCGAGTGATTTTTGATCAGGCTCATCAGCAGGTCAGCGCTCTCGAATCCGAGATCGCGGCCGGCGGTGTGCAAAGTGGTCAATGGCGGCGACAACAGATTCATGAACGGTAGATCGTTGACGCCGGCAAGAGAAATCTGTTCGGGACAAGCGACCCCAGCCGACTTCAGGGCGACGAGGCAACCGACGGCGAGCAGGTCGTTGAAGGCGAGGACCGCGGTGCTGGTCAGTCCGGATGCAAGCATATGTCCCATGATCCGCTCACCTTCCACGACATCATAGGCTCGCGCTTCAATGACATCGAAACGGCAACCGGCAGCCTTTGCAAGGCGGGTCGCTGCATTGAACCCCGCCAGCCTGTTTTGAGCGGTGGAGGCCGCGAGCGGCGGTGTTACATAGGTGATGTCCTTATGACCCAGGTCAAGAACGTGCTCGACCATCGCCTGAACGCCTGCCGCATCGTCCATCGCGACCGAAGACATCCGGGAGTGCCGAGGATCCCGAAGAACGGCGACGGTCGGTATGCCTAGTTCCAGGCAAAGCTCGACCGAGGGGTCGTTCAACTCGAAGCTTGCGACGACCAGCCCGGCGACGAACTGGCTGCTCATGCGCTCGACGATCGATCTGAGTTTGACGGGACTGTAGTCCGAATTCGCGACGAAAGTGACATAGCCGTCTTCCGCGACGCGTTCTTCTACGGAAGCGATGATGGGAGAAAACAGCGGGTCGCTGAGATTGGGGACGATGAGGCCGATCGTTCCCGTCTTCTGCGTCCGAAGGCTGGAGGCGAGACTGTTGCGCTTGTAGCCGAGTTGCTCGGCAACCTTTTCGATCTTTCGGACGACCTTGCTCGATATCCGATGGCTTGTCCCGGGGTTCAGCGCACGCGACGCCGTCGAGACGTGTACGCCGGCGCCGTTGGCGACGTCGACGATGGTGACGCGCGGGCGCTTGCTCTGGTGACCTTGCGGGGTATCGCTCATTCGGTGCCGACTACTTCAACATTCGGATTCGATTAACTGGAAAAATATGCGATCAAACCTTTGCATACAAGGTGGGTCATAGAGTGCCGGCGGCCGATTTGCGACCACCCCTGGCGAATGAGCTATTTCTGTCTATGCAATCGTTGATTTTGGATCCTGTTCTTAATTTTCCTCTTTTGGTAAGCGGCGGGTGCAGTCGACAGGCTCTGAGCGCGTCTTTTTGCCGGCCCACTTTTTCCAAATCGTGGGACCGTTGAAAAAGCTTTTTAGTTTTAAACAAACGATTGCTCCAATCGAAAATTTTCATAAGCAATTGGATATTTTATAAAAATCGACAAAAGGCATATTTTTTGCAAGACCATTTGGAAAATATTTGAGCAAACGTTTGCACTTGACTCAGTCGGCTGTGCTCTCTAACCATGCCTTCGGATGGAACGGCACAGTGCGGTGCCGGACATGGAGAGAACGCACGATGTCTTGGGAATCTGAGCGCAATTTGAAGATTGCATTCGTCGGCGCCGGCGCGCAGGGCGCTTCGATTGGCGCCGACTTTGCGCTTGCGGGCCTCGACGTGACGTTCATCGAACAATGGCCGGAGCATGTCGACGCAATGAACGAACACGGTATCAGCGTCAACATGCCTATGCGATCCATCAATGCAAACGTTCGCGCAAAACATCTCTGCCAGGTGGCCGAATTGCGGGAGCGCTTCGACGTCATATTCCTCGTGGTCAAGGCTTATGACACCCGCTGGACATGTCAGCTTGTCGAGCCGGTTCTTGCGTCCGACGGCCTCGTCGTCGGTGTCCAGAACGGAATGACGCAGCGTGCGATCGCGTCCGTCGTCGGCGCTGAGCGAACGGTTGGAGCCGTATTCGACATGGCCTCCAACATGTTCACTCCCGGCGTGACAAACCGGCAGAACGATCGTGATACGTCCTGGTTTGCGCTCGGCGCGCTCGATCCGGCAAATCGCGAGCGTGTGGAAAGAGTTGCCGAATTGCTGCGGCTGAGCGGCCGCGTCGAGGTTACGGACGATATCGGCTCTGCCAAGTGGATGAAGCTGATCGTTAATGCCGCGCAACTGGTTCCGTCCGCGATCCTCAATTTGCCGTTTGCGGAGGCGGTCAGGGTGCCAGGGATGGCAAAGGTGATGCGAGCAGCCGGTTACGAGGCGATGCGCGCGGCGCAGGCTGACGGCGCAAGCATTGTTCCGATCCTTGGCATGCCTCCGACGACAACCAATGATCCCGACCGCTATGTCGACGAGATCTTCGACGAAGTGCTTAAGACCTTCATGATGCCGGATACGCTGACGACAGTCCTCCAGGACTGGCACAAGGGTCGGCGCGGAGAGGTCCTGGATATCAACGGACATGTCGTGGAGACGCTGGAAAGAGCAGGGCGGGGCGCTCCGGTCAACCGCCGGATCGTCGAGATCGCCCGCTCGATCGAGCAAGGAAGTCTGACGGCGCAGGTGACGAACAGTTCCCTCTTTGCGACGTGACAAGGCGCTTGCGAACTGAGGTTCAAGGGTCCGCCAGACCGGACAGGATTGACTGAAACATTGCGTGCACGAGCCGCACGCCATCGGAGAAGGAGAGTCATATGGGTTGGGATAAGGCGCGCGGCCCGCGGATCGCATTTCTGGGAACGGGGGCACAAGGCGCGTCCATCGGGGCCGACTTCGTATTGGCCGGGCTCGACGTCACCTTCATCGAGCAGTGGCCTGACCATGTCATGGCCATCCGCGAGCACGGGATCACCGTGAACCTGCCGAGCCGCACCATCAATGCGAAGGTCCCGGCTCTGCATCTCTGCCAGGTGGCGGAAATCAAGGAGCCTTTCGACGTCGTTTTTCTCGTGGTCAAGGCCTACGACACCAAGTGGGCATGCCAGCTTATCGAGCCCTGCCTTGCTCCGGACGGAGTGATCGTCGGGCTTCAGAATGGCATGACGCATGAAGACATCGCGGCCGTGGTTGGTCGCGAGCGGACGATCGGTGCTGTGATCGAGATCGCTTCCAACATGTTCGTTCCCGGCGTCACGAACCGGCAGAACGATCATGACACCTCGTGGTTCGCACTCGGCGCGCTCGACCCCAAGACGCAGGAGCGGGTGGAAGACGTCGCCGATTTGCTGCGGAATTCTGGCACGGTCGAGGTGATGGAAGACATTCGTTCCGCAAAGTGGATGAAGCTCGTTGTCAATGCCGCCGAGCTTATTCCATCGGCGATCATCAACCTGCCGCTGGCGGATGCTGCGCGCGCACCCGGCATGCTCGAGGTCATGCGGGCGGCGGGATACGAGGCAATGCAGGCAGCATTAGCGGACGGCGCCAAGATCGTCCCGATCATCGGCATGCCGCCGGTCACGACGAACCATCCGGAGCGTTATGTCGATCAGATTTTCGAAGAGGTACTGAAGACCTTCTCGCAGGCTGACACGCTGACGACATCACTGCAGGACTGGCGCAAGGGGCGCCGCGCCGAGGTGCAGGAGGTTAACGGATGGGTCGTCGATATCCTTCGTGCCCATGGCCAGAAAGCGCCGGTGAATCAGCGCGTTATGGAGGTCGCCTACGATATCGAGGCCGGCCGGATCGAAGCGCGACCAGAGAATGCAGCCCTATTGATCGAAACATATCGGGTCGTGGCCGAGCGTCGATAAGTCCCGGCGGTCACGCGGCAGGCAAAGCATCAATTTTTAACCTGAGGAGGAAAATGGCATGAAATCGCATCTGAAATGCGGCGCCATCGCGCGATGGCTTCTAACGTCCGCGGCGGTCTGCGCGAGCGTCGCAATCCCAGCCGCGCATACGAACGCCGGTGAGGCGAAGGGCGGCAAGCTAATCGTCGGTATCGACGAGACGGCTTCCGAATATTGGTCGGAATATCTGCAGGGTGTGAAGGACATTGGCGAGTCGCTCGGCAAGGATCCGACCGTACTCACCAGCAACTATCAGGGCGATCAGCTGCTCGCGCAGCTCGGGGCCACCTATTCCGCTGGCTGCAATCAGTGCGCTCTTGCCACCGATCCGTCGTCGAATGCCTTCGTCAAGGCTGTTGTCAACCGGTCGGCCAAGTCGAAGGTCCATGTCGTCACGATCTGGAATCGGCCCGAGGACATCCATCCCTGGGATACGGATTCCAAATATTGGGTCGCCCATACCTCCTTCGACGGTGTGATGTCCGGCTACTACCAGGTCATGGCGCTTTGCAAGGCGCTGAACGGCAAGGGCAAGATCGCCGCGATCGAAGGCGTGCCGTCAACCCCGCCGGCCTATCAGCGCATCGCCGGCCTGAAAAAGGGTCTGAAGGAATGCCCTGGCCTGGAGCTTGTCGACACGCAGGTGGGCGACTGGCAAGAAACCAAGGCTCAAAATATCACCCGTACCTGGCTTGCCCGCTATGGGGATCAGCTACAGGGCGTCTTCGCGTCCAACGATGCCATGGGCCGCGGCGCGGTCGCCGCGCTGAAGGAAAAGGGACTGAACGGCAAGGTTCTGGTCACCGGTTCTGACGGTTCGAATATCGGGCTGGAAATGGTCAAGAACGGCGACATGCTGGCGACCGTCTGGAACGATCCGGTCTTGCAGGGCGCGGTTTCCATGTCGCTCGCCTATGCGGCCGCTGTCGGCGACATCGATGCCGAGAAGCTGAGCCATGCGCAGCGCGACTTCTACCTCAAGCAGGATGTCGTGACCAAGGACAATGTCGATAAGTATCTCGACCTGAAGAAGAACGCGCCGAAATACACCTACGACGAAATTAAGAAGGACTTCTGGAAGGACTCGGCAGGTCAGATTCCGGAAGGCGCAAACGAGAACAAGTAATCGGAAGGAGGGGTCGATGGAGGCCGCTACCAGTATGAACTCCAAAACGGTCGCTCGCTCGCTAACGCTTTTTGGCGAGATCAGAAGCAAATCGTCATGGAACCAGTTTGCAGGCCCTGTTGTGGCGCTCATCGTGCTGTCTGTGGGCTTCCAGCTGGTCAGCGGTAGCTTCTTTACGATCGACAACCTCAAATCCGTGGTGGAGGCAGCGGCGGTTCCCGCAATTCTCGCCGCTGCCATCAGCTTTGTCGTCATCATGGGATCCATCGATCTCTCGCTGGAAGGCACCATGGCGACGACGAGCATGATCGTTGCCCTTCTCGTCGCAAACGGGGTCAACGGCAACGATTACGGCATGGTCGGATTGCTGGCGGCGCTGGCCGTTGGCCTCGCCTTCGGCCTTTTCAACGCCGTCCTCAATGCGGTGCTGCAGATGCCGTCCCTGATCGTGACGCTCGGAACCTGGTTCGTCGGGCTGGGCATCGCGGCAGTCCTGTTTCCCGCCCGTGTCCCGCAAATCAACGATCCGCTCATTCTCAACCTCGCCCGCCTCCGGCTCTTCGATTTGAGCTTGGTCGTCTACATCGCGCTCGCCGTCATCGTCGTCAGCCAGTTGGTCCTGAACTTCACGAGGCTCGGGCGCATGATCTACGCGATCGGCGGCGACGAAGGCCTGCTCGTGGCTTCCGGCCTGCGCATTCGATGGGTCAAGATCGCCGCCTTCTCGATTTGCGGTCTGCTGGCCGGCATGTGCGGCGTGCTGCTGTCCGCACAGCTCAGCACCGGAAATGCGAATATCGGCAGCGGACTTCTGTTTCCGGCCATCAGTGCCGCCGTTCTTGGCGGCACCGTGCTGACGGGCGGACGCGGCGGCGCGGTTCAATCCGCGCTCGGTGCCTTGATTCTCGAGGTGCTGAACAATGGCCTCATCCAGATCGGCGCCGGTCCCTACACCCGCCACATCATCAGCGGCTCGGTCATCGTGATCGCCGTCGCAGCAGGCGGCTGGCATCGCCGCCGCAAACTGAGGGTCGTAAAATGACAGGCTCGCTCGTTCTCAAAGGTGTCCGCAAGACCTACGGCAGTGTCGTCGCGCTCGAAGGCATCGATTTGGAAATTCGCGCGGGGCAGGTGCTCGGGTTGATCGGCCAAAACGGCTCAGGCAAGTCCACACTGCTGAAGATATTGGCGGGGCTTGCGGCGCCGGACCAAGGAGAGATCATTCTCGACGGGCAGCCGATCGTCCTGGATTCGGCCGCGACAGCTAGTCGCTACGGCATCGGCATGGTGCATCAAGAGCAGTCCCTGATCCCCAACCTGACCGTCGCGGAAAACATCTTCCTCGACAAGCCGCACCCTGCCACGAGAAACGGCCTCTACCGATGGGGCGCTCTGAACAAGGCCGCACAGGCGCAGCTGCATAAGATCTCGGTCGAGCTGCCGACCCGCGCGCTCGTGGAGGATTTGCGGTTTGCCGAGCGCCAGCAGGTCGAACTCGCCAAGGTTCTGGCGATCGAGGAACTCGTCGACAGACCGCCGATTATCCTGTTCGACGAGCCAACCTCGGTTTTGACGCCGGATGAGATCAAGCTTCTCTTCAAGCAGATCAATAGATTGCGCGGCAACGCGACGATCGTCTTCGTGTCGCATCGCTTGGAGGAGGTGTTGGAAATCAGCGACCGCATCGTCGTCATGACCGACGGCCGCAAGGTGGCCGAGAGAGACAGCGGTTCGGTTGACCGCAATGAACTCTATGAACTGATGGTCGGTCGGCAGCGGGTTACCGATGCCAGGTCGGATCGGAAGCCCGCAGCGCAGGCCTCGACGCCGGTGCTCAAGATCGAGCGGCTGAGTAGTGGTCAGCATTTTCGCAACATCAACTTCGAACTTCGGCGCGGCGAAATCCTCGGCATTGCCGGCGTGCTCGGCTCCGGGGCCGAGGAAGTTTGCCGGGCAGTCTTTGGCGCCGAACGCGTCGATGCGGGAGGGATCGCGATCGAGGGCAGGGCGGCAAATCCGACCAGCCCGCGAACCGCGGTTCGGCAGGGTATCGGATATCTTCCGGCCGACCGCCGCGCCGAAGGGATGCTTCCGAGCCGATCGCTGTTCGAGAATGCCGTTCTCACATTCGGGCTGGACTACGGCTGGCGCTCCCTTGTTTTGCGGCGCGGCAAGGAGCGGCCGGTCGCGCTCGAATGGATGAAGCGTCTAAAGGTGAAGATGCACACGCCCTATGCGCCCATCTCCAGCCTCAGCGGCGGCAACCAGCAGAAGACTGTGCTTGCAAAATGGCTGATGGCCAGGAAACTCAAGGTTCTCCTGCTCGACCATCCGAGCCGCGGGCTGGATCCCGGCGCGCGGGACGATCTCTTTGCCGTCATCCGGGAGCAGGCCGACAAAGGCCTGTCGATCGTCTTCGTCGGCGACACGATCTCCGAGTTGTTGGAGCTTTCCGACCGGATCGTCGTGATGCGGGACGGCGAGATTACCGCACGTTTCGACCTGACGGATGGAGCCATGCCGAAGGAAGAGGAAGTCGTCGCGGCCATGGTCTGATGTGGCTTGGCCAGGTTTCGCTTCGAAGCTGAATTTGGAATAAGGGAAGAACGACCATGGGTAATGCACTGGACAGCACATTGATCGCCGCTCTTCGGGGAAGCCGATCGACCTTGTTGCGAGGGCTTGGCCCCTTGGCGGTTCTGATCGCGCTCGTGGCGGTCAGTGCCGCCATCGCACCCGGGGTAGTGGAGGTGGACTCCCTTGTCAGCTTCTTGTCTGATGCGGCGCCGATCATCGCGCTGGTCATCGGCGGCACGCTCCCCATTCTGGCGGGCAGCATCGATCTGTCGGTCGCCGGCGTGGCGTCGCTGACCGGGGTGCTGGTCGTCGTCCTCAATCCGATTTTCGGCCCGTGGACGTCCGTCGTCGTCATCCTCATCGCGATGGCGTTCGGCGCGACACAGGGTCTGCTGCATTCGTGGCTGCAACTGCCATCCTTCATCGTCACGCTCGGCACGCTGAGCATGCTTTCTGGTCTGGCGCTGTTGCTGTCGAACGCGACGGCGGAACCCATTCCGGACAATGATCTCTTCGTGACCTATCTCTCCGACAGCACCGCCGATATCCCAAATACCGTCATAGCCCTTATCATCATCATCGCGGTGCTGGGACTGATGCTTCGCTATCTTCGTCTCGGGCGAGATATCTATGCGCTGGGCACCGGCGAGCGGGCCGCGATCATGTCTGCCGTGAACGTCGTCGCAGTGCGGACGATCATCTTTGCGATTTCGGCCGGCTGTGCCGCAATCGCAGGCCTCTTCCTGATCTCTATAACGGCGTTCAGCTCGCCGACGCTTGCCGGCAATCTGCTGCTGCTCTCTATCGTGGGCGTGGTCTTAGGCGGCACGGCGATTTCAGGCGGTGTCGGCGGACTGCTTCCCGCGGTTGTGGGCGGCCTGATTACGTCGTGGCTGCGCATTGTGACCGTTATCATCGGCGTCCAGCCGACGGCCCAGAATATCGTATTCGGCTTGACGGCATTGGTGGCAGTCGCGCTGACCACGGACCGAAGCAAGCTCGGTATCATCAAGTGAGTTCTCCCGGTTATGCCGACCGATCGGCGTGGCCGGGACCGAATGCGAGAGAGCGGTGGTTCGATTGAACTACCGCTTCGGTGTAATTCCAGCAAAAGTGTAACGCGGTTTTGCGTCCGGAAGCGCTCTATCTATCTCCGCTAAACCACGCTCTGCCTCGCCCACGTCTTATGAGCGGATTTCAGGCTGGCCTCGATCTGTGCGGCTGCGTGCTCAAGAGCTAGCCTCGGTGATTTATTGCCAAGCAGCGCGTCATGGATCTCCTCGCCAAGAACCTTCTCGATCGTCGTATATTGCGGGATCTTGGGGCGTTGCCAGGTATGCAGCAGGTTCTTCTTCGCCAGCTGGTCCACGAAGCGGACGATCGGAGAGCTTGCGGCAGCTTCCGGATCGGCGCTGACCGAAAAGCGCGGAGCGACCGGAAATCCGTTCTTCACATGCGCCTTCATAGCTTCCCTGGAAGCCATCCATGCGATCGCGTCCGCCGCCAGCTCCACTCTTTCCTCCGGCAGATTGGTCGGAATACAGAAAAGAAAGCCGCCGATCGGAGAGGCGCGCGTGCCGCCGGGACCGTATGGCTGCGGCAGATATTCGACTCGCCGCTTCACGACCGACTGGACGTCATATTCGAAGCGGGCCGCGCGCATCGTCCAGAAATAACCCAAGCTCGCTTTTCCCTTCAGGAAGACTTCCAGGGTTTGATCCCAGGCCATCTCCAGAATCTTTGGCGGCGAAATTTCGATCAGCCTGCGCATGTATTCGAGGGCGCCAAAACCGGCATCGGACAAGATGGTGCAGCTCAATTCTTCCAGGTTTGCGCCTTCGAGCGTGAAGCCAGAGCGCGTCTTGCGCAGGGAGATCGCCGGCTGCCCGCAGGCGCCCATGAAGAATAGAAAGCTCGACGCGATTGGCATGCCCCGCGCGCCATCCCAGACGGCTCCGAACATGCCTTCGTCCGGAGCATGAAACTTGCGACCGGCGCTGATGACATCATCGAAAGTCTTGGGAAAGGAGAGGCCCGCATCGGAAAAAAGATCCCTCCTGGCCGCCAGTAGTTCGACGGTACAGTAGCCCGGAACGCCGTAGTCCTTACCTTCCCAGGTTGCCGATGACCAGATGGATGGGTGGAAATCGAGCGGATTGATGCCGGTCTTCTGAATATACTGATCGATCGGTCGGATCACACCGCTCTCCGCGAATTCCCCGAGCCATGGCATGTTGATCGCGATGACGTCATAGTCGGACAGCGGTTTTGCGCCGTTTTCACGCGCGCGCCGATAGAGGTCGGGAAGCGGCAAAAGGTCAAAATTTTTGCGTGAAGCGAGATTGTTGCGGAAGTCGGCCCACATGTTCCGCATTGCGGAGAAGTAGTTATCGTCGTTCAAGAGAAAGCGAAGCTCGATCTGCGATTCGGCACGCTTCTGGACAAGCCTCATCGGTGGAATGATCTGCGAACCGAGAGGCGTACCGCCGAAATAATATTCGTCTTCCTCCTCGCCGGCGCGCAGCCCCAAGGTCTGCGCGAGGAGCGATTTCGTCTTGCGGGCATAGGTTTCGAACGAACGAAGCAACTGCTCGCTCGGCTGCAGCGCGAAGCTCTTGCCAGTCGAACCTTTGGCGACTTTGAGAATGTAGCCGCTATCGATGAGACGGTTGATCAGTCTCATCGAGGTCGCATAAGGGAGACCGGATTCCTGTCCAAGCGTCGAGATCGAGACAGTCTGGCTTAGTATATGGGACTTGATCAGGAAGGTGACGATCAGCCAAATTGCATCGTCATCGGCGGCTGCGACCACCTCCCTGAATGGGCGGCGCGTTTTCTCGATGAAATCGATGACGCGCAGCATTTCATATTCGTTCACGTCGGCCTCCCAACCGTCGCGCTAAAGACGATCAGACTAGCTGGCAAATTTTCCTTTCGCCAGCCCGCTCAAATGGCTTTTAGCGTCTCTGATGCGGCGGTCTTGTCCCGGGTCATCCCCGCCAGCCGTTCGTACTGTTCGAAAAGAACGAAGAAGTCTTTCTCGGCAAGCCCGTCGGCGAACGCTGCCTCGTATTGCTGCCGGATCATGGAAGCGAGATACATCGGCACATGATCGGATTTCGCCGCGCCAAGAATAAGATCGAAATCCTTCATCATCTGCGAGACGGAGAATGCCGGATCGAAATTGCGGCTGACCAGGAGATCGCGCTTGTAGGCAATCAGCGGCGAGGCCACCGCGCTTTCGCAGATGACGTTGAGCATGGTCTCGACCGAGAGGTTTCCCTTCAATCCGAGTGTCAGCGCTTCTCCGAGCAGGGCAGCCGTCGCCCCCACCAGCGCATTCAGCACCAGCTTGAGATAGCGCGCTTCCTCGCCATCGCCGAGATAGAATCGCTTGGACGAGAAACTCGCAAGGATGGGCTCGATCTTGCGATAGGCCTCCTCCGGCCCGGAGACCATGACGGAAAGCATGCCGGAAGATGCGGTGATCGTGCTTCCCGAGACGGGCGCGCGCAAATAGGCCACGCCTTTGCGCCCGAGAGCCTCGGCGATTTCGGCCGAGATTTCCGGGGAAACGGTGCTCATCTCGACCAGAATTTGGCCGGGCTTCAGCAGATCGACGAGGGCGGATGGCGCCAATGTCAGTTGGCGAAGAACGGCATCGTTTGGGATGGTGAGCATCATCACGTCCGACGCCTCGGCGAGATCTTCAAGCGAATGCGCCACATTCGCGCCCTGGGCGACGACGGAAGCACGGTTTTCGGGAAGAGGCTCGTAGACGTACAGAGGATATCCGTTTTCAAGGACGCGCCTGCTCATCGGGGCGCCCATCTTTCCGATCCCCGCCCAGCCCACTCTCAACGTCTCAGTCATGCACAACCTTCCTTCCCTGGCGGCGATCGCTGGCCAGAAATATTCAATGCCGCTTTTTCATGGAGGAGCGCATCAACTGAAATAATTTCCACGTTCAGCGCAAGTGCCGCTTCCTCCCGGCAGAAATCTTAGCGTCTGAATCAGATCGATTGCTTCACCGAAAATATCCATTTCGGATAATTAAAGGTTTGTCGAAGCACATGTTCATCCTCTAGCTTTGTTTTCGGATCGCACGGCGGTTCCTGTGGGAGGAATAAAAGCCGTCAACAAAATATAAATGCTGCGGGTGCGAAGTGTCTCCGCAAGCGATACTTTGTTGCCAGCGGTTTAATCATTTCACCGGAGGAGGAATTGAGATGAGATGTAAGGCGATCAGCGGCATCAACCCTTTGGCGCAGTTGTCGCTCGGAGAGCATTCGACTGCTGCGTCCGCAGCGCCGCTGACACCAGTAACTCCTCGTCATCTACCGAATGAATTGCGCCGCTCGTGCCGCGTCGCTGGGATCAATCTTCCTGCGTCACCGGGCGTGGCCGCGGGGCCGCATGCCCGCGTAACGCTCGGTCAATAAGAGAAAATGCCATGAGTGGGTTGGTCAACAACAAGGTTGTCATTGTTACCGGAGCAGCACGCGGCATCGGTGCTGGCATTGCCGCGGACCTTGCCGAAAAAGGCGCACATGTCGTCATCGCCGACCTGAATGCCGACGCCGCGCGGCAGACGGCTTCGAAAATTTCCGCCGGCGGTAACAACGCGATCGCCGTTGCCGTCGACGTTTCCAGCCGTGCGAGCGTCAAAGCCCTGATCGACCAGACAGTATCTCGCTTCGGCCGGCTGGACGTCATGTTCAACAATGCCGGCATCAGCCAGACCTGCCCATTTCTCAAGGTCACGGAAGAGGATTTCGACCGGATTATGAAGGTCAACGGCCTTGGCGTTCTGATCGGAACCCAGGAGGCTGCAAAGCAAATGATCGCGCAGGGCCATGGCGGCAAGATCATCAATACCGCCTCGGTGGCAGGCAAACAGGGTTATCCATTGTTTGCGCATTATTGCGCCTCCAAGTTCGCTGTCGTTGCGATCACCCAGGCAGCCGCCCGTGCACTCGCCGAGCACAAGATCACCGTCAACTGCTTCGGGCCAGGCGTCGTGAAGACGGAACTTTGGGAGCAACTTGACCGGGAATTCCTGGAGCGAGGGCTGACAGAAAAGCCGGAACAGGCGATCAACGAGTTCTCGCAATCAATCCTGCTCGGCCGTGTCTCGTTACCGAAGGACATTGCGGGCGTCACCACGTTCCTGGCATCCGATGCGTCGGACTATGTCACCGGCCAGACCGTTATGGTCGATGGCGGCATGGTGCTGATCTGAGGAGGACGTCATGAGGCCGCTGAGCAACAGGGTCCCAATCATCACCGGCTTCGGCGAGGAAGATGCCGCTCCGTATATGGGCCAGGATCATTATTTCGTCCTTATCCGTGCTTCCGGCGAGACCTGTTTAGGGACGCGCAACAGCATGGTCTGCGGCGGTGGCTACACAGCACAGTAATCATGAAAGGCATGACAATGAAAGCTGTACGATATTATTCCAAGAAAGACATCCGTGTCGAAGAGGTACCCGCGCCAAGCGGTCCGCTGGGCGACGACATGGTGCTGATCGAGCCATTGGTCTGCGGCATTTGCGGAACTGACTTGCACGAATACATCGCGGGACCGATCGTGACGCCCGCCACCCCCAACCGCTATTCCGGCGCGACTTTGCCGCAGATCCTCGGCCATGAATTTTCCGCCAGGGTCTTGGAAGTGGGCAAGAAAGTCACGCACGTCTCCCCGGGCTCGCGCGTTTCCATCCAGCCGCTCATCTCGCCGCGCGACGATTACTACGGCCGCCGCGGCCTCTTCCATCTCAGCGAAAACATGGCGGTCGTCGGTTTGTCCTGGGATTGGGGCGGCATGGGGGAACGCGCCGTCATCAATGGCTACAACGCCATTCCCGTGCCGGACTCGGTCTCGGACGTCCAGGCAGCCATGATCGAGCCGGCCGCCGTCGCGCTATACGGCGTCGATCGGGGCGGGGTGACGAGCGGCAGCAGCGTCCTGGTCTCCGGCGTCGGCCCGATCGGCGCGCTTGTCCTGTTGGCCGCCAAGGCGGCCGGCGCGACGAAGATCTTTGTCTCGGAGCTCAACCCGAACCGTCGCGCTCTGGCGCAACAGCTCGTTCCGGAAGCGATCGTCTTCGACCCGCGCGAAACGAATACGGACCAGTTGTTCCGCGATCAGACGGAGGAGGGTGTGGGGGTCGACGTCGCGCTGGAATGCGTCGGCGCCGAGGCATCGCTCAATCTTTGCGCCAAGGCCGTGCGCCGCCGTGGCACCGTCGTGCAGGTCGGCCTGCATGTGCGGCCGGCCTCGGTCGATGCGATGCTCTGGGCACTGAAGGATATCACCGTCGAGGCAACGTGGTGCTACCCCGTTCAGATCTGGCCCCGCATTGCCTCGATGATCGGCGCCGGCATCTTCCCGGTTGAAAAAGTGGTCACTGCGCAAATCGCGCCGGAAGACGTGGTCGAAAAAGGCTTCGAAGCGCTGCTCGATCCCAAGGCCACCCACATGAAGATTCTCGTCGATATGAAGGCCTGATCATGACGAATCCGATGGATCTCGGCGGACGAAGCTTTCTGGTCTCAGGCGCGGGCGGCGGCATCGGCAGCGCAACCTGCCGGTACCTAGCCTCACTCGGCGCAACGATCGTTGCTGCCGATCGCGATACTTCGGTGGAGAAGACCCGTGATGACATTCGTGCGGCGGGGGGAACGGCGGAAGCCGTCATCTTCAACGTTACCGATAAGGCATCGGTCGAGGCCGCGGCAGCAAAGGTTGCCGAGCGCTTCGGTCCCCTCGACGGCCTCTTCGCCAATGCCGGCATGTCCTATGAGCGCACGGCGCTAGACCACAGCGAGGCCGACTGGCGCACCGTCATGTCCGTCAATCTCGACGGAGTCTTCTGGACCGTGCAGGCGTTCGGAAGATCCATGATCGAGGCGGGGCGAGGGGCCATCGTGATGACGGCGTCGATCGCCGGCGTCAAAGCTGTTCGGCCGGAGCTCCATGTCGGCTACGACGTCTCGAAGGCCGGCGTCGCCCATATGTGCCGTGTTCTGGCGGCCGAATGGGCAAGGTCGGGTGTGCGCGTCAATGCCGTCGGCCCCGGTTACACGGATACCGTCATGCTGGCGGAAGTCGGCCGCGCCCAACCTGCCGTCATGCAGAAATGGTTGGACGACACGCCAATCAATCGCCTGATCAAACCCGAGGAAATTGCTTCCACCGTCGCCTTCCTGCTCTCCGATGCGGCGAGCGGCATCACCGGCCAATTGCTGATGGTCGACGGTGGCTATTCCATCGCTTAAATTCGAAAGGAATTTTACATGTATTACGCTGTTCATTGCCTCGACCATGAGGGCGCCGTCGAGAAGCGGCTCGCCAACTACGATGCCCACAAGGCCTATCTTTCCACCGGCAAGACCAAGACGGTGATCTCCGGTCCACTTCTGGCGGACGACAACGAAACCATGATCGGCTCTCTCTTCGTTTTCGAGGCCGACACCAAGGAAGAGATCGTCGCATTCAACAAGGCTGATCCTTTCACCAAAGCGGGTGTGTGGAAGGCCGTCAACATCCATCCATTCAACAAGCGGGTGGACAATCGATGACCATGATCGAGGAAAACCCGGTCACCGCCGCCCTGGTCGGTCTCGGCTGGTGGGGCCGAAAGATGGCGAGCATCGTCAATGCCGGCGGCGCGCGGATGCATTTCGTACGCGGTGTCGATCCGAACCCTGATGCGGCTGCATTCGCCGGCCAGATGGGTCTGCAATATTCGCCGGATATGGCTGAAGCGTTGAATGATCCGACGATCGAGGCGGTCGTGCTTGCCACGCCGCATTCGCTACACCGGGAGCAGATCGCGCGCGTTGTCGCGGCGGGGAAACACGTTTTCTGCGAGAAGCCGCTCGACCTCAGCAGAGCCGGAGCGGAAGCGTCCGTCGCTTTGTGCCGAAAGGCTGGTCTTGTGCTTGGCATGGGCCACGAGCGTCGTTTCGAACCTCCGATCGCCGAAATCCTGGCGGCGGCCAAGCTCGGAAAACTGGGTCGGCTGCTGCAGATCGAAGCGAATTTCAGCCACGACAAGTTTCTCGGCCTCGACCCGTCGAACTGGCGGCTGAAGGCCGAACAGGCCCCGGCCGGCGGCATGACGGCGACCGGGATTCATCTGACGGACCTTGCCGTGAAGCTGATGGGCCGCGCTACCGATGTCCGCGTTGTTTGCGAGAACCTTGCTTCGAGCATTCCGCAGGGCGACACGATGAGCGCGCACATCCGCTTTGCCGGCGGAGGCACGGCCTACGTCTCGGCAACCCTCGCAACGCCCTTCGTCTCCCGTTTCGCCGTCTTCGGTACGGATGGATGGATCGAAGTGCGCGACAAGGCACATGTTGAAGCGCCCGACGGCTGGGTCGTGACCGAAGGCTGGAAGAACCAGCCGATCACTGTCCGCGAGGTGTCGCCCGCCGAACCGGTTCGGGACAACCTTAGAGCCTTTGCCCGCGCTATTCGCGGCGAGGCCGACTATCCGATCACTGGCGAGGATATGATCAACAATATTGCGCTGCTGGAAGCCATCGTGCGGTCTGCGCAGAGCGGCGCCCTGGTACAGGTCTGAGGAGGAAGACGTGAAAGCTCTGGTTTTCGAGGCCCCGGAAAAGCCCGTAATCGTCGACATCGGCATGCCTGACCTGTCGCCCAACGAGGTCCTGGTTCACACGAAGGCAGTCGGCATCTGCCACTCCGATTACGAGTTGCTGGCCGGACGCTACATCATCCCGATCTCCTATCCGGTCACGCCCGGCCACGAATGGAGTGGTGAAATCGTCGAGGTTGGCCGCAATGTGACCGGCTTCAAGAAGGGCGACCGCGTTGTTGGGGAGTGTGTTGTGCGCACCCCGGAGCGGCTGCACCATTTCGGTTTCTCCATGAGCGGCGCGGATCGCGAATTCTTCGCCGTGAATCCGGAATGGCTTCACAAGCTGCCCGATGCCGTCGATGACAAGAAGGCCGCGCTGATCGAGCCCTTTACCTGCGGCTTCTACGCCGTGTTGCGCTCGGGGGGCACGAATGCCAGCGAAACCGTCGTCGTTTCCGGCGGCGGTACGATCGGGCTGGTATCGGCCGCAGCAGCGATCGGCATGGGCGCTCGCGTCATCGTCGTCGATCCGCTTGCATCGCGGCGCGAAGTGGCAAAGCGCCTCGGAGCGGATAGGGCCATTGACCCCTCGGATGGAGATGCCGCCGAGAAAATTCGTGAACTGACCGGAGGGCATGGTGCCGATCTGGTGATCGAGGCATCCGGCCATGACGCATCCTTGGCGGCGGCGTTCGACTATGCCCGCGAAGAGGGCCGGATGTCGATGGTAGGGATCAACATCGGACGCAAAGTGCCTGCCGTCATTGGCCAGATACAGATGAAGAACCTGACCGTGCGTGGCTGCATCGGATCTCCCGGCGTCTGGCCGGCCGCCATTCGCTTCCTTGAGCGGACGGGCATCGATCTGTCGCCGATCCAGACGCACGATTTCGCGCTGACCGATGCTGTCAACGCCTTCTCGTTTGGCCAGGATCCGACGAAGAGCATCAAAATCACGCTGCTGAATGGTTGAGCCATGAACAAACACGCACTTATAGTCGGCGTTACCGGGATCACCGGAAGCAATCTCGCCGAAAATCTTCCGGCTGAAGACGGTTGGACGGTATCGGGCCTGTCTCGGTCGCGAAGCCCGATCGCAGGCGTGAAGACATTGATCTGCGATCTCGTCGATGCCAATTCCGTTCGTACGGCGTTGACGGAAGCGAGACCGAGCCATGTCTTCATCACCGCGTGGTCGCGTCAGGAGACCGAGACAAAGAATTGCGAGGTCAATGGTGCGATCGTTCGCAATGTGCTCGATGCCTTGCAGGGGCGAGGGGTGGAGCATGTTGCCCTGACGACGGGCACGAAACATTACCTTGGCCCCTTCGAATCCTACGCCAAGACGCAGCCGGAGACGCCGTTCCGCGAGGAGCAGGAACGCCTGCCGGGAGAAAACTTCTACTATGTGCAGGAAGACGAAATCTTTGCGGCCGCCGCGAGGGACGGCTTTACTTGGTCCATTCATCGCCCGCATACGCTGATCGGTTATGCGGTCGGAAACGCGATGAACATGGCTGCCACACTTGCGGTCTACGCCTCCATCTGCCGGGAAACCGGCCGGCCTTTCGTCTTCCCCGGTTCGCCCGAGCAGTGGCAGGCGGCAACGGACGTTACCGATGCCAGGCTGCTAGCGAAACATCTCAAATGGGCAGCGACGACGAAGTCAGCCGCCAACCTCGCGTTCAATGTCGTCAACGGCGAAGTGTTTCGTTGGAAATGGCTTTGGCCGCGCCTCGCGAATTACTTCGGTCTCGAAGCTGCGCCTTACTCGGGAGTACCCACGCCGCTGGAAGAACAGATGGGCGGAGCGGGGCCGATCTGGGACGAGATGGTCAAGAAGTTCGATCTCCAGCCGAACGCGCTCTCGCGCGTGGCCTCTTTCTGGCATTCGGATGCGGATCTCGGTCGCCAGATCGAGACGTTCAATGACATGGGCCGCAGCCGCAAGCTCGGCTTTCTCGACTATCAGGATACGACAAGCTCGTTCACAGATGCGTTCGATCGGCTGCGAGCGGATCGGATCATACCTTAGGATGTCAGGAGTGCAGCATATGTCCGAGCAAGCGAGCGCGAGCACGTCGCCGTCCGGCTTTTTCACCGAGGAGAACTCGGTCGCGACCGTCAACGCCCGAATGGGCAGGGATGTCGATCCGCGCCTCGCAGAGGTGATGGCTTGCCTCGTCAAGCATCTCCACAACTTCGCACGCGAGATCAACTTGACCCAGGATGAATGGGACTTTGGCATCGATTTTCTGACGCGGACCGGGCAGATCTGCACGCAGGAGCGGCAGGAGTTCATCCTTCTGTCCGATACGCTCGGCCTGTCGATGCTGGTCGATGCGATCAATAACCGGCGTCCGTCCGGCGCCACCGAGAACACGGTCTTCGGCCCCTTCCATGTCGAGGGCTGCCCCGTTCGCCAGATGGGCGATCAGATCTGCCTGGACGGCAAGGGCGAAAGCTGTCTCTTCATCGGACGCGTGCTCGATCTCGATGGCAATCCGGTCGCAGGAGCCAAGATCGACGTTTGGTCCGACAACGCGGAAGGCTATTACGACGTCCAGCAGCCCGATATCCAACCGAAGTGGAACAACAGGGGCGTCTTCGTGACAGGCGCGGATGGACGCTACAGCTTCGTCGGCATCAAGCCCGTCTCCTATCCGATTCCCGATGACGGGCCGGTCGGCAAGATGCTGAACAGCCTCGGCCGCCACCCGTATCGGCCGGCGCATATGCACTACATGGTTCGCGCGGAAGGGTTCCAGAAGCTGGTGACGCACACCTTCGTCGGCGGCGATCCCTATCTGAATTCCGATACAGTGTTCGGGGTCAAGAAGACGCTTGTCGCGCCGTTCACGCGTGTCGAGAGCGGAAACACGCTCTGGCGCTCGGACTATGACTTCGTGCTCGCACGGCCTCGTCAGACACGATAGGAGCGAGGAATTGCAAAACTTCGTCTACAATGGAAACCCCGGCCGGGTCATCTTCGGGCGCGGCACGGTCGTGCGCCTTCCCGAAGAGGCCGAACGGCTGAAGGCGCGACGCATCCTTGTGCTCTCCACGCCTGAGCAAGCCGAGCAGGCGGCTGATATCGCGCGGCATATGGGATCCAACGTCGTCGCGACCTATTCCAAGGCGCAGATGCATACCCCCGTCGAGGTGACGACCGATGCCATGCGATTTGTGGAACAACATGCCGTCGATGCGCTGCTATCCATTGGAGGTGGGTCGACGACCGGCCTCGGCAAGGCCATCGCCTTTCGCACCGATTTGCCGCAGATCGTCGTGCCGACCACCTATGCGGGCTCGGAAGCAACCCCGATCCTCGGCGAGACCGAGAGCGGCCGCAAGGTCACGAAGTCGGATCCGCGCATTCTTCCGGAAGTCATCGTCTACGACGTCGATCTGACGCTGACGTTGCCCGTTTCCCTTTCCGTGACCAGCGGCATCAATGCGATCGCCCACGCCGTCGAGGCGCTTTACGCGAGGGAGGCCAATCCGATCATCTCGCTCATGGCGGAAGAGGGGATCGGGGCGATCGCCCGCGCCTTGCCGCGCATCCATTCGAACCCGAGAGATGAGGACGCCCGCGCGGATGCGCTTTACGGCGCCTGGCTTTGCGGCGTTTGCCTTGGCTCCGTCGGCATGGCATTGCACCACAAGCTCTGTCATACGCTGGGGGGCATGTTCAATCTGCCGCATGCGCAGATGCACACGGCAGTCCTGCCGCATGCGGTGGCCTACAACGCCGACGCGACGCCGGCGGCGATGGCTCGGCTGGGCAAGGCTCTCGGCATTGCCGATCCGGCTGCAGGACTTTTCGACCTTGCCAGTGGGCTCGGCGCAACGATGTCGTTGAAGAACCTTGGAATGCCCGATGACAGTGTCGAGGCCGCCGTCGATCACGCGATGTCGAACGCCTATTGGAACCCCCGCACATTGGAAAAGCGCGCATTGACCGACTTGCTCGAACGCGTTTTCCGTGGAGACGCGCCGAGGGCCGCATGAGTTATGGCGGGGCACTGTCGACCGGCGGCGCCTCGACGAATTTCGGTGGGAAACCGTGCAGTTATCCAGAAGTCCAAAATGGATAATTCCGTTGTTTTCTTTGGCTTTACTCCGTCTACCATTACTTCTGGGATATTTGGAATGTCCGCATGTCGGGGGAGACGGAAGGACGATTTGGCTGGTGAGGAGCTAGAAGTCATGCTTGCGGTTCGCGTCGCTATTTCCAATCCCGAAAAGGCGGCGGCACGCGCGGCCTATCTGGAGGATCACAAGCGCCATCTGCGATCGGGCCGACTCTGCATCGTCCAATCCGGACCGATCCTCGACGAAGCCGGCAAAGGCAGCGGGGGAGTTGTCGTAGCGGATGTCGTCTCGCTCGAAGAGATGCGTCGGTTCAGTGCGGAGGATCCTTTTGTCCTCCACGAAGTCTATTCGAGCATCAGCATCTACGAATGGCGACCAACGATCGGCGCTCGCGGATAGGGCAACTGCAATCGGACGGTCTGCATCTCTGCAGCAGCTGATTCTGAGGAGGAGGAGGGAACATGAAAGCGGTAGGCACACTCAACTGGGACAGTATTCGCAATTGGCTCGCAGAAGCAGGAAGCGCCTGTAGCGGATACTATTTTGACCACGCGGAAGCGCCAAAGGCTCGCGTAAAGCTGTTGCCTCGTCGACGGTGTGACCGGTCAGAAAGTGCCGGATCGGCTGCAGATTGGCCGGATAGCAACCGCGAACTCTGACACCGGTCTGACATCTCTTTTGGCGTCTACCGAACGCGCTGCGCGGCCTTTGCGTCGGGGGCGCGAGGGTGTTGCCGCGAACATCAGTGTGAAAGGCGGACTTGGATGACGAACGCTACCCCCATTGCTTCAAATGCATTTCCCAGGGAGACAATATTGTCAACGCCGTTGGCTCGAAGCTTCGTGACAGTCGTTTTCTCGACACTCGTTCTTCTCGTCGTGTGCCTGCTCTTCGCGCCTTCGAGCGTTTCCTGGGGGGCGCTATCGGGAAGTCTGCCTTTTGCGGCGACCATTGCCATCGTTGGCTTGGGGCAGTTACTGGTTGTGCAACAGGGTGGTTTCGATCTCTCGCTCCCCGGAGCTGTTTCGCTTGCTGTGGTCGTTTCAACGCATCATCCGCATCAGGATGATGGGCTGCTCTATCAAGCCGTGTTGCTCGCGATCGCGTTCGCCCTCGTCGCAGGCTTCCTGAACGGCATCCTCGCGAGCTTCTTTCGGCTGAACGCTATCATTGCAACGATCGGTACCAACGCCCTGCTTTATGGAGCAGTGTTCGCGACATCCGGTGGTGTTCCCTCGATCACCACGAACCTTCTCGCCGAGATTGCAGGCGGCGAGACATTGGGGCTTCCGAACTCGGTCTACTTCGCGCTTGGTGCCACCGCCATCGTCTCGTTCTTGCTCAAGAAGACAGTGGTCGGGCGGAGATTTGAGGCGATTGGCGCCAATCCATTGGCGGGGCGAGCCGCCGGGCTTCGTGTGCGTCTCCACCGGATGATGGCTTATGTCTACGCGCAGCTTCTTTACTGCCTGGCCGGCATTCTGATCGCTGGCATCACTCGCGAGCCGACTGCCTTTCAGGGTGACAGCCTGCTGCTGCCATCCGTTGCGGTCGTGGTTCTTGGCGGGACCTCGCTCCTCGGCGGGCGAGGATATCCGATCTCGACGGTAATCGCGGCGTTCTTCCTTAACCAATTGAGCCAATTCGCACTCTCAGTCGGGGTTCCGTTTTCGGCTCAAACCATCATTCAGGCCTTGGCTCTGGGTTTTGGCATCGGTGTTTACTCACTCCGCTGGAGCGTAAACGTAAGACAAGCGGCTGGAACAAAAAATGTGGAGGAGAAGAAATGAAATATTCTAATTTTGCGAAGGGCTTAGCCGTCTCCGTTGGGGCGGCGGTTATGGCACTCGGCAGCGCCAACCTGGCCAAAGCTGAGGCGCCTTCCTGGTGCGGACCAAAGAAGGCAACGCTAGCGCTGCTCGACGGTTACGGCGGCAACAGTTGGCGGCAGGTGACGACGGCCTCTGGTAAGCAGACGGTGGAGCTTTGCCCCAGCATCACGAGGTACGAATATGCGGACGGTCAGGGCGACACACAGAAGTCCATCTCGGACATCAAGAGCATGGCAGCGAAGGGCGTTGATGCGCTCGTGGTATTCGGTGACGCCGGCCCCGCTGTGCTTCCGGCGATAACCAGTGTCTTTAAGTCGGGCAAGATCATCGTGCCCTATCGCGTGGCAGTCGGCGGCAAGGAGGGTGTGAACTATTCCAAGTTCATTGGCTCGTCCTTCGAAAACGACGGGGCGACCTGGGGCAAATGGATCAAGAGCGTCCTTCCGAAGGGTGGAAACGTGCTGTTCCTGAGCGGACCGGCAGGTAACAGTCAGGGATTGGACGAACTCAAGGGTCTGAAGAGCGTTTTGGGTCCGGAATATGTTTTCGTCAATGCGCAGCCTTTCGATGTCACCAACTGGGATCCGGCGCTGACCCAGAAGGTCCTGACGGCGGAAATTGCCAAGAATGCCAAGATCGACGTCATCGTCTCCGACTTCGGCCCGTCATTGGTTGGCGCGTTGCCCACATTCACCAAGCAGGGCAAGTCGATCCCCGCGCTCGCGACCTCCGACGGCAATTCGCTAGGCTGCTTCTGGCATGACAACCAAGCAAGTAATCCGGATTTCAAGCTGTTCACGGTCGCGACTGGCAATGACAATGTGAGGCTCGCTGTACAATGGGCCGTCGCACTTGCAACGGGCGGCGAGAAGCCGAAGGACGCAATCTTCAAGGCGCCGGCTTTCGAGGACTCTGTATCGGGCAAGCCGAATACGGTTCTGTGCCGCAAGGATTTGCCAGGCGCGATTTACATGTCCTCTGAGCTCCCGGCCGAAGATCAAGCCAAGGTCGTCGGCCGGTGATCGAAATACATGCATGAAATTCCCCGGAGGGAAAACCCTCCGGGTAGGCTTCCCAAGACGGATAACAGGATATGGCGGAACTAGGGGTTAAAGAGATCGAGGCGGGCACGGGAGACGTGGTCATCCGACTAGCTGGCATCTACAAGTATTTCTCGGTCGTTCCGGCACTCAGCGATGTGAGCGTCGAGTTCTACCCAGGCGAGGTGCATGCGATTCTCGGCGAGAATGGTGCCGGCAAGTCGACGCTAATGAATATTATCTCGGGAATACTTCAGCCGACGGAAGGAGAGATCAGTTTCGAAGGGCAGCCCATCCATCAAATGACTCCTGAGGTGGCGAAGTCTCACGGCATCGGCATCTGCTTTCAGCATCCCGCCATTCTCGAAGACCTCTCTATCCTGGAAAATCTACGGGTGGCGTTGCCCGCATCCGTTTTCTCGGGCCGGCCACCACAAGAGGTCGTGCAGCAGGTCTTGGATACGGTTGGGCTGCGGGTGCCGCTACGCATGCGCGCCGATAGCCTGACGGTGGCGCAGAAGCATTTGCTCGAAATTGCAAAAGCGCTCGCACTCAAGCCGAAGGTTCTCATTCTTGACGAGCCAACCGCCTCTCTCGATCAGGAATCGACAGACATGTTGTTTGATCGAATCCGTGAGATTGTCGGCGCCGGGACCTCCGTCATCTACATTACACATCGTCTTGCTGAGCTTAGACAGATCGCCCACCGGGTCACTGTGTTGCGCGATGGACGCGTCCGCGGTGCAGAACTGGTGCGGAACATCAGCGATGCCGATCTCGTGAGCCTCATCGTGGGGCGCACGCTCAAGGCAGCTTTTCCGCCGAAGTCTCAACGGGCTTCCGAAGAGATAAGCTTTTCCATCGCCGGGGCGAACTCGAAGGATCTAACGGATGTGAGCTTTGATGTGCCCCGCGGCCAGATCGTCGGCGTTGCCGGCGTGGCGGGTAACGGGCAGCCGGAGCTTATGCGCGTGCTCGCTGGGTTACAGCCGACGGAGGGTACGATTACTCTGCGCGGTCGCGTGCTCAATCAGCACGAATTGTTGCGCGAAGCCGCCTTCATGCCTTCGGACCGGCACATTGAAGGTGTCGCAAGCGGCTTGACTGTTCGCGAAAACGCGACGTTTTCGGCGCTTGAGAAGTTTGCGGTCGGCGGAATCATTAGCCGAAAAAAGGAGCTCGCTCAGGTCGAGTCCATCTTCGGTGAATTGGCGGTAAAAACTCCCAGCATGGAAGCGCCAATTCTGTCGCTATCCGGCGGAAACCAACAGAAAGTAGTAATGTCCCGAGCGCTTTTGTCGGAGCCGGGCCTCATCATTGCCGATGAACCGACGCAGGGCGTGGATGTTGGGGCGCGGTTTGAAATTTACCGCATTCTCCGGGAAGTGTCGGCTTCGGGGACACCCGTTATAGTGAATTCATCCGACGCGGTCGAACTTGAGGGGCTCTGCGACAAGGTGGTCGTGATGTCGAGAGGACATCTCGTCGAGACTTTAGTCGGTAACGAAGTCACGGAAGAGCGCATAGTAGCGGCAGCCGTCAAGGCAGAAACGCACGGCGGCGGAAGCGCTTCGAGGGTCAAGGCGGCGAAAACAAGTTGGATCGCGCATTTCCTGCAGTCCGATAATGCGCCGGCCGTTCCCTTGGCTCTCGTCACAGTCCTTCTCGGGCTCTATGTGTACGGCCAGAACGAAAACTTCCTTTCGGTCTACAATATCTACAACATTTTCCTCCTCGCAACAGCACTGGGCTTCATCGCGATGGGGCAGACGGTAGCATTGCTAATGGGCGGCATCGATCTCTCTGTCGGCCCGCTTGCCGGCTTCCTCGTCGTCGTCGCGTCCTTCTTCATCAATGATGACAAGTCTGCGGTCATGATGCTGGCAGGATTCCTGCTGATGTTCGCGGGCGCATTCATTACCGGGACAATTAACGGGGTCCTGATACGTTTCGCGAACTTTACGTCCATCGCGGCGACGCTCGCCATGTATATCGCTATACAAGGCTTGAGCTTCCTTCTACGCGACAACCCGGATGGCTACATAAGCTCCGCCGTCACGGATTGGGTCAACTGGCAATGGGGTCCGTTCCCTGTTGCTTTCCTCACGCTGGTGGCTGTCGCCGGGGTTGGGGAATATATATTGCGCCGAACGAAGGCAGGCTGGCGCTTGAGGGCGATCGGCTCGGACGAGCACTCCTCCCGCAGGACCGGCATTCGGGTCGATCTGACGTTCATTATGGGGTATATCGCCTGCTCATTGCTGACTAGCCTCGGCGCGGTAATGCTGATGACTCAGATTGGCGTCGGCGACCCTCGTCAGGGCATCAACTACACGCTTTCCAGCATCACGGCTGTGGTTCTTGGCGGAACTAGCCTAACGGGCGGGCGCGGGACGTTCGTCGGAACGATACTTGGCGCCGTCCTGCTCACCGAAGTCCTCAACGCGGTGACGTTCTTGGGACTTACACAGACTTATCAGTATCTTTTCCAGGGCGTCCTGATTGTCGTCGCCGCGCTCATCTATTCGACGGTGCGCAGACGAGAGGTCTCCCGATAGATCAGGCGTGCGAGCCGCAAAACATCAAAGTTTCAGTCATTTACCCGCATTGCGATGAGGACGATAACATGACGGACAAAATCTATGGCATGCACCATATTGGCATCACGGTACCAGATATCGACGAAGGCATCGCGTTCTTCCAAGCTGTCTTCGGTGCCATCGAGGTCTTCCGCACCGGGCCGTTCGATGTCAATCAGGATTTCATGAAGAATAAGCTCGGCGCATCTGCGCAATCAACCATTCGCGACCTGGTTTTTCTGCGCTGTGGCGAGGGAACGAGCGTCGAGCTGTTCGAATATGACGGGGAAGAAGCCTCACGACCCAAGCGGCCGTCGGAGGTCGGCGGCATGCACCTGTGCTTTGAAGTCGAAGATGTGCATGCTTCGGAGGAGCGCCTGCGTGCGCAGGGCATCGAAATGCTTGACGGCCCCAAACTGGTGGAAACAGGCCCTTTGGCGGGCTTCAACTGGATCTACCTTCGGGCGCCGTGGGGACTAATACTCGAAGTCGCAAGTTTCGATAAGCTCGGCTACGAAGAAAATTCGCCTCATCGACTGTGGAGAGCAGGTCGACTCAACCCTGACCGCCGGACAAATGAGTGATGAAGCGCGCGTGCGAGTGCTGTAATTCGTCGAGTTCACCGGGATGCCTTTTTGACTCTGAGCTCGAACCGATGCTTCACCACTCAAAGTAAGAGACTATTTGTTCGGCCGAGCGTGTCATCGCCGGCCGAAGGCGAATGGCTCTACTATTGCGCCTGCGCTTCATGACAACAACGTTATCGTTATCGATCGCGATGTTGATTTCGGACGGCTCGAATCCTTCAAAAGCGGAGCCAGCGCCAGCTTCGTATCCGTCCGGCGGAGCTTGCAATTACCCATAAGTACCCACCCAGGACGGGTTTGCATCACGTCGGATTTCCCATCGTAAAGTGATGCGGTATATCTGGTCGCATGACCCGACAGCTCTTCTCTTTCAGCCAGTTGAAGCACACGGAACGGCCAGTCCGGATCGGCTTCTTTCTTGCGACCGATTATCCACTGATGACGTTTTCCGCCGCACTTGATTCCCTGCGTCAGGGGAACCGGCTGGTCAAGCGCAAGGCCTTTGAATGGGTGCTGATTTCGACCGACGGAGCCGATGCCAAGTCCAGCAGCGGACTTGCCTTTCCCGCCGATTATTCCATGGCGCAGGCCCCGAAATGCGATATCCTGCTTGTCTTCGCGGGCGTCAATTACTCGGATGGCTACGATGCTGCCCTGTTTTCTTGGCTGCGCCGCATCTATTCCGAAGGCTGCGTGCTGGGCGGCGTCAGCACGGCGGTGTTTTACCTGGCGCGGGCGGGATTGCTAGAGGGCCGCCGATGTGCGATCCATTGGGAATCGCTGCATGCTTTCCGCAGCGAATTCCCGAACTGCCTTGCAACCGACGACATCTTCGCCGTCGATGGGCGGCTGATAACATCGTCGGGCGGCACGGTCACGCTGGACATGATGCTTTATCTCATCGCTGCCATCGAGGGGCGGGATCTTGCGGAGCAGATTTCCGATCAGTTCAATCACCCCCGCATGCGGCGGCAGGATGACGCGCAGCGCATGGTGCCCGAGGATCGTTTCGGGATCAGAAACGCCAAGCTGGGTTTCGTCGTCCGCCGCATGGAAAGCAGCCTTTCCGATCCGATCGAGATTTCCGAACTTGCCGATAGCGTCAGCATCTCGCCAAGACAATTGGAGCGGCTGTTCCGGACCCATCTGCATAAAAGTCCGTCGCAATTCTACATCGATCTACGCATGGCAAGGGCCAAGGAGCTGCTGGTTCATACCGGCCTGAGCGTTGCGGATATAGCAAGCGTCTGCGGCTATGACACGCCCTCCCATTTCAGTCGGTTTTACCGCCAGCATTTCGGCGAGACGCCGGCGGCTTGCCGCCGGCGTTGATGCCTCCCGGCCTTGGCCGCGCGCCGGGCTTTCCGAAGATTAATCCACGTCGGTGCGGCGCAACAATATGTCGGATCACGCATATTTCGCGTCGTCTCAGTGCATTCTGTCTTGCGGCTATTGCCACTAAGTTTGGGTCGACGGCGAAAACGGACATCAGATCCGCGCAGGTCGAAGCCGCAGGTCACTGCGCCGCTTCGCGTTCAGAACGATCATGGGAACAGTTTGCACGAACTCGGAGATTACAGTCTTGGACAAGAATCAGCACTCCTATATTCCGACGCTTATCAACGAACTTTCAGAAGGAAGCATCAATCGCAGGGATTTCCTGCGCAAATCGACGCTCCTCGGCCTCTCCGCGGCGGCCGCCTATTCGCTGGCAGGTCTTCCGCAGTCTTCTAGCGCCGCCAAGGCGGGTGACATGCCTAAGGGCGGCAACTTGCGCATCGGCATGCGCTGCATGGAAATCAAGGATCCACACCTGGCGGACTTCGCTGAAAAATCGAACGTCATTCGCCAGGTATGCGAATATTTGACCTTCACCGACCGCAACAATATCACCCATCCCTACCTTCTCGAAAAATGGGATGTGAGCGACGACCTTAAGACCTGGACGCTGCATGTCCGCAAGGGCGTCAAGTGGCGCAAGGGCGGCCGCGAACTCAATGCGGATGACGTCGTATGGAACCTGAAGCGCGTCAGCGACCCCAAGGTCGGCTCGTCGGTTCTCGGTCTCTTCACCGGCTACCTGGTGCAGGAGTATGACGGCGGCGAAAAGGACGACAAGGGCAACCCGAAGAAGTCCAGCAAGCTCTGGTCGGACAATGCCATCGAGAAGGTCGATGATTACACGGTCCGCCTGAACTGCTACGCACCGCAGATCGCCGTTCCGGAACATCTCTATCATTATCCGATGTTCATCCTGGATCCGGCCGACAACGGCTCCTTCGGCGCCGACGCCAACGGCACGGGCCCGTTCGAAATGACGGAATACACTGTTGGGAAGGGTGCGAAGTATAAGGCACGCACCGACTATTGGGGCACCGGTCCCTATCTCTCGACCTTCGAATTCGTTGATCTCGGCGACAATCCGGGCGCAGGCATTGCCGCCATGGCCTCCAAGCAGGTCGATGGCCTGTCGGAAGCCGACGCAGTCCAGATCAGCTCGATGAAGAACTTCCCGCATGTGGCGGTCTACAAGGTTGAGACGACGCAGACAGTCGTCGCCCGCATGCATCCCGAAGTCGAGCAGTTCAAGGACAAGCGCGTCCGCCAGGCCATGCGCTTCGCCATCGACCGCGAGAAGGTCATCCAGACATCGCTGTTGGGCGCGGGCACGCCGGCCGAAGACCATCATGTCGCGCCGTCGCATCCCGAATATGCGCCGCTGCCGAAATATCCGCGCAACATCGAAAAGGCAAAGAAGCTGCTCGCCGACGCCGGCTATCCCAACGGCTTCGAATTCGACATGGTAACGCGTCCCGATCCGATCTGGGAGCTCAACACCGCCCAGGTGCTTGCCCAGCAGTTCGCGGATATCGGCGTCAAGATCAACATCAAGTCGCTGCCGAGCGCGCAGTATTGGGAAGTCTGGACTTCAGCGCCTTTCAGCCTGACGGCCTGGGGCCATCGTCCGCTTGCCATCATGACGCTGTCGCTCGCCTACCGCTCCAACGCTGCCTGGAACGAATCCCACTATGCCAATCCGGAATTCGACAAGCTGCTGACCCAGGCCGAGGGCATCCTCGATCCGAAGGAACGCAGCAAGGTGATCGAGAAGATCGAGCTTATCATGCAGGATGACGGGCCGATCGTTCAGCCCTTCTGGCGCGTCTTCTCGACAGTGATGGACAAGAAGGTGGAGGGCTTCGAGCTCCATCCCTCGCAGTACATCTTCGCGCATCAATACGCGATCTCCGCCTGATCAAGCCTCTGGACGGTCGCCCGCAATATCAGGGCGATCGTCTGCCGGCCCATGTGAGAAAATCGGACTGATGGTGCAATGTCGAAATTCCTTCTGAAACGGCTGATCATGATGCTGCTCACCATGCTGTGTGCGTCATTCCTGGTCTTTGCCGTCTGTGAATTCACGCCCGGCAGCGTGGCTCGCAAATCTCTGGGTCCATTTGCCACGCAGCAGCAGGTCGATATCCTGAGCGAGAAGCTGAAGGCAAACGATCCGCTGATCGTCCGCTACGGCCGTTGGCTTGGCGTCCTTGTCGGCGCAATCCCCGATCCGTTGCAGGACCCAAGCACCGGGCTCAATTTCAAGGATCCGCGCGGGGCGCAGTATTTCGGCAATTTCGGTTATTCGACGCTGAACAAGCTGCCGGTCAACGACGTGATCTGGAGCAGGCTCGGCAATACGGCGATCCTCGCCGGCTTGGCCTTCCTTCTGATTGTGCCGCTGTCGATCATCTTCGGCATCCTCTCGGGTCTGAAGGAGGGCGGCGTGCTTGATCGGACGCTGTCGGTCATCTGCATCACTTTCACGTCGATTCCCGAGTTTGCATCCGGGGTCTTCCTGGTCACCCTCTTCGTCATTCTCTGGCCGGTCCTGCCTGGAACGAGCCCGCTCAACAATGACGGCGGATGGGCGGTGCCCTATCAATTCGTATTGCCCGTCGCGGTTCTCGTGATCTACGATTTCGGCTACGTCGCCCGCATGATCCGCGTCTCCATGATCGGCGTCATGGAACGGCCCTATATCCGTACCGCCGTGCTGAAGGGTATGAGCACCCGCCGCATGGTGCTCGGCCATGCACTTCGCAACGCCATGATCGCGCCTTTCACAGTGCTGCTTCTACAGATCAACTTTCTGATCAGCGGTGTTGTCGTCACCGAGCTTGTCTTTGCATACCCCGGCTTCGGCCGGCTGATCCTCGACGCCAGCCTCTTCGGCGATATCGCCACGCTGGAAGCTGCAACGCTGATCACCGTCGCCGTCGCCGTCGTCACGCAGCTGCTCGGCGATCTCGGCTACATGCTGCTCGATCCACGTATCCGGGTGAAATAGGCCATGGCAGTTCAAGACAATATCGACGGGATCAAGGTCGCAGCCGCCAAGCGCGCCGCGCGGCCGAACTGGATGCGAATATTTCATTCGAAGACTGCGATCGTCGGCCTCTTCCTCGTCGTCTTCTGGGTCGCAGCCGCGGTGCTCGCGCCCGTCCTGCCGCTGCCGTCGCCGACGGATTCGGATGTGATGGCGATGGGCAATCCTTTTCCATCGGCCACCCATTGGCTCGGCACTGATATTCTGGGCCGCGACGTGCTCGCTCGCCTGATCTTCGGTGCGCGCACCGTGCTCTTCGTCGCGCCGCTGTCGGTTGCCGTCGCCATGATCGTCGGCATCGCCATGGGCATGGTCGCCGGCTACTACGGCGGCTGGATCGACACGCTGATCAGCCGCTTCTCCGACATCGTGCTCGCCTTCCCCGTCCTCGTCATCTACGTGATCCTGATTGCCAATATCGGGCCTTCGGTGCTCAATATCGTCATCGCGACGACGATCGCCTCGTCGCCTGGCATCGGCCGCATCACCCGCGGCCTCGTGCTCGGCCTCAAGGAGCAGGAATATATCGCCGCCGCCAAGCTCAGGGCGGAGAGCACGCTCTACATCATGCTTGTCGAACTGCTGCCCAATTGCCGCAGCCTGCTGATCGTCGATGCCTGCCTACGCATCGGCTATACGATCATCACCATCGGCATTCTCGGCTTCCTCGGCCTTGGCCTCCCGCCACCGAACCCGGATTGGGGCGGCATGGTCAAGGAAAGCGTCACCGTCCTCAATGTCTGGCCGCTGATGTCGCTCATTCCGTCCGCCGCCCTTGTCAGCCTCGTTCTCGGTTTCAATCTGCTGGCCGATGGCATGCGCGAGGCATGGAAGCCATGAACCTCTCTGTCTCCAACCTGCAAGGGGCCGCAATGTCCGATGCTCCAAACTCCGAGCTAGAACCGCTGCTCGATATCAGGGATCTCAGGATCGAGTTCCGCGGCAAGAGCGAGACAGTCGTTGCGGTGCCGAAGCTATCCATCAGCGTTCGCCCGGGCGAGAGTTACGGCCTCGTCGGGGAATCCGGCTGCGGCAAGAGCACAACGGCCATGGCGATCATGGGCTATCTCGGCAATACCGGCGTGATCGCGGGTGGCAGCATCCGCTTCGATGGCAAGGAACTCGTCGGCGCCAGGGAAAGGGAACTGCGCGCGATCCGCGGCCGGCGCATCGCCATGGTATATCAGGATCCGATGAGCGCACTCAACCCGGTCAAGACGATCGGGTCGCAACTGGCCGAAGTACCGCTGCTGCATCTCGGATCGACCAAGGCCGAAGCGATGGAAATGGCTGCGGCCATGCTCGACGACGTTCGCCTGCCCGATGCCGGCGACATGCTGAAGCGGTATCCGCATCAGCTGTCGGGCGGCCAGCAGCAGCGCGCCGTCATTGCCATGGCACTTTTGGCGCGGCCCTCGCTGCTGCTGCTCGACGAGCCGACGACGGGTCTCGACGTTACGGTCGAAGCTGCGGTCATCGACCTGATCGGCGAGCTCCGCCGCCGTTACTCCACCAGCCTGCTCTTCATCTCGCACAATCTCGGCCTGATCGCCGAAACCTGCGACCGTGTCGGCATTATGTATTCCGGCGAGATGGTGGAGGAGGGCACGACCGGCGATCTCTTCCGCCGGCCGCGCCACCCCTATACGCAGGGGTTGATCGACTGCATTCCCGATATCGGCAGCGGCAAGCACAGCCGCGCGCTGGCCGCGATCCCCGGCCATATCCCTCTGCCGCAGGAGCGGCCGGTAGGCTGTTTCTTCGCGCCGCGCTGTGCCGGATTTACCGCCGGCCTTTGCGACAACCCCGGCCTTGCGCTGACCGAGGCAGGTGCCGACCATCTGGTGCGCTGCGCCCGTTGGCCGGAAATGGAACGGTCGGTCCGAAGCCTCCCCGTTGAACGCGCCCAGGTCGTGCCGAAGGAAGAGGCAATCGCGCTCTCCGATGTCACGAAGCTCTACAGGATTGGCGCCGACAAGACCGTCAAGGCCAACGAGGCCGTCTCCTTCGGCGCGCGCAAGGCCGAGATCGTCGCCCTGGTCGGCGAATCCGGCTGCGGGAAGTCGACCCTGGCCCGCATCGTCACAGGGCTCGACAGCGCCACGTCGGGATCGATCCGCATGGCAGGCGAAAATATCGCCGAGCTGCAGGCGCGGCAGCGGCCGCGCAACATGCTGCAATCGATCCAGATGATCTTCCAGAATCCCGACAGCACGCTCAACCCGTCGCACTCGGCAGCCTTTTCCATCCGCCGTTCGATCAAGAAGTTCGGCATCCGCAAGGGCAAAGCCGCTATCGAGGAGCGGGTCCGCGAACTCCTGGAGATGGTGCGGCTCTCGCCGACGGTTGCCGATAGGAAGCCGAACCAGCTCTCGGGCGGCCAGAAGCAGCGCATCGCGATCGCTCGCGCCTTTGCTGCCGATCCGTCGCTCATCGTCGCCGACGAACCGGTATCAGCACTCGATGTCTCCGTGCAGGCGGCGGTCGTGACGCTCCTTCTCGATATCCAGAAGGAGAAGCACACCACCATGCTCTTCATCAGCCACGACCTGGCACTGGTCAGGCATGTCGCCGACAAGGTCGTCGTGATGTATCTCGGCAAGGTCATGGAGCAGGGTACGGTCGAGGAGGTGTTCGGTCGCGGCACGCATCCCTATACCGAAGCGCTGATTTCGGCGATCCGCAGCCCCAATTTCGACGAAGCGCCGCGCGAACGAATCCGACTGACCGGCGAAACGCCGAGCCCGGTCAACGTGCCGGCCGGCTGTCGTTTCGCAACCCGCTGTCATCGAAAGGTCGGCGCCATCTGCGACACCGTCGCGCCGCCGATCCGGCAGATGTCGAAGACGCATCAGATCGCCTGCCATATCGAAGAAGAACGGCTGCGCGCCGAGCGGCCGATCTACGTCTTGGCGACAGGGGGGAACGAATGAGTCCCGAGACCTCCATCGAGGCGAGCTTCTGGAAGAAGGCGGCGCGCTTCCGCGCGCTCGTGCCTGTCATGGTGGCGATCTGCGTCATCGGCACGGGAAACAGCCTGCTGACGACTTCGATTTCGCTCAGTCTCAGCCTGCCGGGTATTGATCCCGGCGTCGTGCAGCTTCTCCTGACCGGGTTTCCCGTCGGTTTTCTTGCCGGCTGCCTGGCGGCGCGTTTTCTGGTCGCCCGCGCCGGTCACCGCGGTACCTTTCTGTTTGTCAGTTTCCTTGCCGCTTTCACCGGCTTCGGCTACATGGCAACGATGGCCACCCCCGTCTGGCTTGTGCTGCGTCTTCTCAATGGCTTTGCCATGGCCGTGCTGTTCGTCGTCTCGGAGAGCTGGATCAACCTCTACGCAGACCAGAGCAATCGCGGCGCGTATTTCTCGCTCTACATGATGATGACCTCGCTCGCCGTGCTCTTCGGCCAGCTGATGGTCGAGGCGGCAGGTCCGCATTCGCCATATCTCTTCCTAATGGGGGCTCTGACGATCACGGCCGGCACCCTTTACTGCCGGTTTGCGGGGCGCCCGTGGCCGGCGCTCCCGGTTCGCACTGTCCAGCCACTGCAGGTCGATGTGTCGGCCGCAGATCAGCGGTATGGCCTGTGGAAGCTCGTCATTCTGGCACCCGTCACCATCATCGCCGTCTTTCAGGCCGGCATGACGAATATGAACGTCTTCGCGCTGACGCCGCTATACGGCGCCAAGATCGCGCTTCCCGCTGCAACCACGGTCGGCCTGGTGACGGCCTTCAGCATGGGCGGCATGCTTGCCCAGACGCCGGTGGGCTGGTTGTCCGACCGGCTCGATCGCCGCTGGATGCTTCTCGTCCAGGGCGTGCTTGCCGCAACGCTCTGCGGCGGCATCATCATGCTCGCCGACGCCCATGTGCCAGTGCTTTTCGTGCTCTTCTTCCTTTACGGCGCGACCGCCTTGACCATTTATCCCGTCGGCATCGCCTTCGCCAATTCGCAGATCGATAGCCGGCATATGGTGTCGGCGTCGGGCGGCCTCCTGCTGCTGTATTCGATCGGCAATGTCATGACGCCGGGCGTCGCCGCCGGCCTCATGGATTACGTGGCGCCCTATGCGCTCTTCATCATGCTCGGCAGCGGTGCCGCGCTGGTGTCGGTAGGCGCGTGTTTCAACCTGCGGCGCAAGAGCGAACCGCAAATGGTGGATGCGGCACCCGATTGCCTGGCTTCCGGAGTGAAACAATGACTAAAGTCACTTCCTTCGATCTCGTCATTCGCGGTGGACAGGTGGTTCTCCCGACCGAGACCATTCAGACCGACATCGGAATCCGCGACGGGAAAATTGCCGCCATCGGCATAGGCCTGGCGGAAGGCCGGCAGGAGATTTCGGCCGAAGGGCGGCTCGTGCTGCCTGGCGGGGTCGATAGCCACTGCCACATGGACCAGCAGCCCTGGGAAGGCAAGGCGACGGCAGACGACTTCAATACCGGAACGCTATCCGCCCTATGCGGCGGTACGACCACCGTCGTTCCCTTCGCCATGCAGATGCGCGGCCAGTCCCTTCGGGACATCGTGGCGGACTATCACGAGCGCGCGCGGCCGAAAGCGCATATCGACTACGGCATCCATCTGATCGTCGGCGATCCCTCTCCGGAGGTTCTGCGCGACGAAATCCCGTCTCTGATCGCCGAGGGCTGCACCTCGATGAAGATCTACCTCACCTATGACGGGCTGAAGCTCGACGACTACGAGGTGCTGAACGTCCTTGATGTCGCCCGATCGCACGGCGCCATGGTGATGGTGCATGCGGAAAACGACGCCTGCATCCGCTGGCTGACGGAAAAATTCATCGCCGCCCGAAAGACGCAGCTGCGTTACCACGAGAAGGCCCATTCCGCGATTGGCGATCGCGAGGCCACCTATCGCGCCATCAGCCTGTCGGAGCTGATTGAAACGCCGATCCTCGTCAGCCACGTGGCGGCCGGCGGCGCGGTCGAGGAGATCCGCCGCGCCAAGGCGCGGGGACTGCCGATCTACGCCGAGACCTGCCCGCAATATCTCTTCCTTTCGGCCGAAGACATCGACACGCATGATCTCTCGGGCTCGAAATGCGTATGCACGCCGCCGCCGCGCGACAAGTCGAACCAGCCGGATATCTGGCGCGGCATTCTCGACGGCACGCTCGAGGTCTTTTCGTCCGATCATTCGCCGTGGAACTATGCGGACAAGATCGCCGGTGGGCCGGGCACGCCGTTCAACCGTATTCCGAACGGCATTCCCGGCATCGAGACGCGGTTGGCGCTCCTCTTTTCGGCCGGCGTAAATGGCGGGCGCATGTCGCTGCAGAAGTTCGTCGAGCTGACCTCCGCAGCTCCGGCAAGGCTCTTCGGCCTATATCCGCGCAAGGGCCTGATCGCGGTCGGATCGGATGCCGACATCGCTATCTGGGATCCGGACCGCACCGTCACCATCCACAACGACATGCTGCATCACGCCACCGACCACACGCCCTACGCGGGGCAGACGGTGCGTGGCTGGCCGGTCATGACGATCTCGCGCGGCGAGCTTGTCTGGAATGACGGAGAGGTTCTGTCTCGGCCCGGTCGCGGCCAGTTCATTCCGCGCCTGCGACCCTTCCCGCCGAAACAAGGCCTTTCCTCGGTGCTGGCATCATGACGACCGCGTCCGATCCATCGCTGTCGAGGTTGGCCGGCCGGATCGTCATGATCACGGGTGCGGCAAGCGGCATCGGAGTAGCGATTGCACGGCGCTGTGTCGCCGAAGGCGCCAGCGTGGTCTGTGCCGATCATACGGAAGGCCTCATTAACCTGCTGGCCGCAGAACTCGGATCAAGCGCCATCGCCGTCGGTTGCGATGTGACCGACGGTCGCTCGATGGAGCATGCGCTCGGCAGGGTGCGGGATCGGTTCGGGCGGCTTGATGGCCTGGTCCACAATGCCGCGGCACCGTCGCTGGATGGTACGGTGGTCGATCTCAGCGAGGAGCAATGGCGCCGCGAACTCGATGTCAGCCTTACGGGGGCTTTCTTGACCGCCAAGTTCGCTTTGCCGCTGATGGTTGAGGCCGGCGGTGGCTCGGTGGTGCTTGTCGCTTCGCAGTTCGCGCATGTGGCGACGGGCAAGGCGGTGGCCTATTGCGCAGCCAAGGCCGGTCTTGTCCATCTCGCCAAGGCCATGGCGATCGATCACGCGGATGATGGCATCCGTGTGAACAGTCTTTCGCCGGGCGCGGTGGCAACATCCCGGTTGCTCCAGCGCTGGCCGGATCTCGAGGCAGCCAACCGGCAGCTCGGCCCAGCGCATCTGCTTGGCCGGATCGCCAAGCCGGACGAGATCGCGGCGGCGACGGCCTTTCTTCTTTCTGCCGACGCCTCCTTCGTGACCGGTACCGACCTGCTCGTCGACGGCGGCTATGCGGTGCGTTGAACCATTGATTGCAACGATCTGGATAGGATTTTGAAATGACCCTTCTCGTTACCGGCGGCACAGGCTTCGTCATGAGTGTCGTGGCACGGACCTGGCTGGATCGTGATCCCGCCGCCCGCGCCGTCATCCTCGATCGCTCCGGTCTCGATGCCATGGCAGAGCGCTATTTCGCGCCTGTGCGCGATCGGCTATCGGTCATCATAGCTGACATCTGCGACCCCTCGCAATGGTCGGCTGCGCTCGATGCGCACGACATTAGTGTCATTGTGCATGGCGCGACGATCACGCCGATCTCCCGCGGCAGCGCTGCCGAAGCCAAGCGTCAGCCGGAAGCCGAGGAGCCGGCGAAGATCGTCGACGTCAATCTGATGGGCACGGTCCACATGCTGGATTGGGCGCGCAGCCGCCCCTCGGTCAAGCGCTTCATCTATGTCAGCTCCGGTTCGGTCTATCGTCATCACGGGCCGGATTGGGCCGGCGAGCCATTACCGGAGGACGGCTATGTCGCACCGCTGACACTTTACGGCATCTCCAAATTCGCCTCGGAGATGGTGGTCAATCGCTATGCAGATCTCTTCGGCATGTCGTCGCTCAGTGTTCGCCTGGCCTCGGTTTATGGCACCATGGACCGCGCGACCGAGAGCCGCAATTTCCGCCATGTCCCGAACAAGGTGGCACATATGGCGCTGGCAGGCGAGGTGGTCCGGCCAAACAGCCTGGAATCGGTCGGCGACTATATCCACTCCGTCGACGTCGCCAATGCCGTCATCGCATTGCTGAAGGCGCCGCGCCTTCGTTATCGCCATTATAATATCGGCAGCGGACGCATCTCGACGACAGGCGACATCGTTGAATGGGCGAGAGAGCGCGTGCCAACTCTGCAGGTCGAGGTCAGCCCACACGAGACCGCCAATGTCATCCAGGATGCGACGCTGAAGGACGGGATGTGGGGAGAATATGACCTTGCCCGCATCGAGCGCGACACCGATTGGCGCCCGCGCGCCGGCAAGGAAGCCTTCCACGATTACATGGACTGGATCATCGCCAACGAAGGCGTGTCCGAGGAGAAGAAGTGATGTCCGCACTAGCCAAACTGGAAAACACGGAACGCCAGGAACGCGATTTCGTCGGCTATGGCCCGAGGCCACCCTTCATGAGTTGGCCCGATGGCGTCAAGCTCGCGATCAACCTGGTGCTGAACTACGAGGAAGGCGCGGAATATTCCTGGCTGGAGGACGGCCGCAACGACAATTGGGGCGAATACAATATTCCAAACAGCCCGCCGGTCCGCGATCTGGGCACCGAGACTCATTTCGAATATGGCAGCCGCGCCGGCGTCTGGCGCTTGGCGCGCCTCTTTGATCGTACTGGCATTCCGATCACCGTGTCCGCCTGTGCCGTTGCGCTGGAGAAGAATCCTGCCGTCGTCGAGTGGATGAATGCCCGCGGCCACGACTTGCTCGGCCACGGTCTGCGCTGGAGCGAATATTCGACGGTCGAGCGCGCGGATGAAGAACGCCAACTGCACGACGCGATTGCGCTCTATCGGAAGTTGACCGGCCGGCGGCCGCTGGGCTGGAATTGTCGATCCTTCCCGAGCGTCAACACCCGCGATCTGATCGTGAAGGAGGGCGGCTTCCTCTACTATTCCGACCCCTGCAACGACGATCTTCCCTATTTCATCGATCATGATGGCACACGACTTCTCGTGGTCCCCTATTCCAAGACGCTGAACGACAGCCGATATCTGATTGCTCCGGGCTACAGCAATCCACGCGATTTCGCAGAGGATTGCCGCTCCGCAATCGATTACATGATTTCAGAAGCGGAGGAGACAGGCGGGCGCATGCTGACGATCGGCGTCCATGCTCGCTGGATGGGGCAGCCAAACCGTGCCTCCGGCCTGCGCGATGTCATCGAACATGTCCAGAAGACACCGGGTGCTGCATTCATGCGCCGGGAAGATATTGCCCGCCACTGGCTCGACAACCACGAGACCTTCAATCGCGATGCGTGACGGGAATGGGAAGGACGTCGTGCCGGTGGGGAAACGGGAGGAAAAACAGGTCATGAAGGAAATGAACGGCGCGGAGGTCGTCGCTTCCATCCTCAAGCAGGAGGGCGTGAAGCAGATCATCGGCTTTCCAAACAGCGAACTCTTCGATGCGTCGGCCCATCTCGACATTCCGCCTGTTATCACCAGAACGCCGCGGGTCGCAGTGAATATTGCCGAAGGTTACGCGCGCACCACGGCAGGTCGGGAACTCGCAGTCGTCACCGTACAATATGGCCCCGGTGCCGAAAGTGCCTTCGGTGGCATCGCTCAGGCCTATAATGATCGTGCGCCAATTCTTTTCCTGCCGACCGGCTATCCCCGCGGTTCTGAGGCGGTGGCACCAAATTTCGAGGCCAGCCGAAATTTCCGCCACATTACGAAATGGTGCGAGGCGGCGAGCCGCGTCGAGCATCTGCCAAAATTGATGCATTCCGCAATCACCCGTGTCCGTAATGGTCGTCCTGCTCCCGTGCTTCTGGAACTGCCGGTCGACCTTCTTGCCGAGAAGCTTGATCCTTCCCTTAATCTCTATCAGAGGCCACGCCGCAGCGTGCCGCAGGCGGATGCCGGTGAAATTGCCGAGCTGGTGAATACATTGCTGGCGGCGAAGAGCCCCGTGATCTTCGCCGGTCAGGGCGTGCTGGCCGGTTCGGCCTCACAAGAGCTCGTTGAATTTGCCGAGTTGCTGCGAATCCCTGTCATGACGACGCCGAACGGCAAGAGCGGTTTCCCCGAGAACCATCCGCTGGCACTTGGAACCGCCGGACGGGCGCGGCCCGCTACGATCGATCACTTCATGGACAAGGCGGATGTCGTGCTGGCGCTTGGGACAAGCCTGACGCGTTCCCACTACATCCTGCCGATCGCCAGGGACAAGGTTGTGCTGCAGGTCACCATCGACGAGGGCGATCTCGGAAAGGACTATCCCATTGCTCAGGGGGTCGTCAGCGACGTTCGTGCCGCGCTTATGCAGATGATCGCCCACGTTAGAACTGAGGGGCTGACTGCCACGGATTGTGGCGATATCGCCGGTGAGATACGCTCGATCCGAACGGCTTTCATGGAACGCTGGGTGCCATTCCTGACGGCGGACAGCGAGCCGATCTCGCCCTATCGCGTGGTCTGGGAGATCATGCGAGCGGTCGATCCGGCAAAGACGATCGTGACCCATGATGCGGGCAATCCGCGCGACCAGCTCAGTCCTTTCTATGAGGCGTCAGTGCCGGGCAGTTATATCGGTTGGGGCAAGACAACCCAGCTCGGCAGCGGTCTCGGCTTCGCGCTGGGTGCCAAGTTGGCACGCCCGGAAGCGACGGTCGTCAATCTGATGGGCGAGGCGGCGTTCGGCATGGTCGGCATAGACTTCGAGACGGCGATCCGCTGCAGTCTGCCGATCCTGACCGTCGTGATGCGCAACAATGTCCTTGGCGGCTATGCCGCAAGCATGCCGATTGCAACCGGGAAATACGGCGCGAACCGAATGTCGGGCGGGTACGCGCCGATAGCGGAGGCGCTCGGCGGTTATGGCGAATGCGTCACGTCGCCGGCAAAGCTGCGTCCAGCCCTGCTTCGCGCCATCGAAAAGGTCGGTCATGGGCAGGCTGCGCTGGTCGAGGTCGTGACGCATGAAGAGCCGCGCCTGCCGGGGCTCTCCTGATTGCGTGTATGGAGAACGGCATGTTCGACATGATCATATCGGGCGGCACCGTCGTCAATGCCGATGGCGAGGCGAGGGTTGATGTCGCCATAATCGGCGAACATATTGCCGCGCTTCTTGGCCCCGGCGACGCGCCTCAAGCGCGCGTCGTTATCGATGTGGCCGGCTGCCATCTGTTGCCCGGGCTGGTCGACGCGCATGTCCATCTCCGCGAACCTGGCCTGACCCACAAGGAGGATTTCGAAAGTGGCACCCGGGCGGCGGCGCTCGGCGGCGTCACCGCGGTGCTGGATATGCCGACCGATGAGCCTTGGACCGCCACCGCCGACCAGCTTGCCGACAAGATGGCAATGGCGCGTGGTCGCATCCATGTGGATGTCGGCTTCCAGGCTGTCCTTGCCCGAGACCTGGGTCTTGCCGAAAAATTGCTGTCGCTGCGACCCGTCTCGCTGGAGCTTTTCACGGCCGATGTTCCTGGGGCGTTTCGCTTCCAGACCATGGACGATGTCGCCAACACAATGCGGCGCCTGGCCGGATGTGACACGGTGATCGGCATTTCACCCGGCGATCAGTCAATCCTCGAGGGCAGCGCCATCAGTCATCCCGCGGGCGATATCGCGGCATTCCTCGACAGCCGTCCACCGCTTGCCGAAGCCGGCGGAGTGGCCCGTGCCATATTGGCCGCTGCGGAAACCGGTTCGTGTATTCATGTCCGGCAGATCAATTCGGTTCTCGGCATTTCCACGTGGCGTCGATTGCGTGAGTTGGCCGATGCTACCGTCGAGACCACGCCGCAAAATCTCTTCTTCAATGCGGAGGATTATCGGACTGCCGGCGCGAAGCTCAAAGGGTCTCCACCTCTTCGCGGGGCGCGCGACGTGGCGGCGCTGCGGGCTGCACTTTCGGACGGACTGATCGACATTGTCGCCACGGATCATGCGCCGCATAGCCCCGCTGAAAAGGCGATGACCTATCCTGCCTTTGCCGACATACCCGGCGGCATGCCCGGTTTGCAGACCCTGCTTCAGACAATGCTGATCCTGGTCGAAGAAAAGGTGATAGGCCTGCCTGATCTCGTCCGCATGTGCGCGCGCAATCCCGCGCGGCGCTTCGGGCTCGACAGGTCCAAGGGCGCGATCGCGCCAGGGCGCGATGCCGATATACTGGTGGTCGATCAGCGGCGGCCGAGCGTCATCAGCAATGTGGAGCAGGCTTCGCGCGCCGCCTACACGCCGTTCGACGGATGGCAGGCGCCCGCAACACTGACCCGCGTCTTTTTGCGAGGCAGGGAGATCGTTCGCAATGGAGCGATCACGGCCGCTGCGTCAGGCCGCGTCATCCAGAGAGAAATATAGGGAGGCATCATGTCCATGCTTGACAGGAAGGTCGCCGTGGTGACCGGCGCAAGTTCGGGTCTTGGTCGCGCAATAGCATTGCGTTTTGCCGCCGAGGGGGCCGCGGTCGTGATCGCCGATACGAGGGAAACGCCAATCGAGGGGGGTGACACGACACTCTCGCTCATCCGCGATGGCGGGGGCAGGGCCTTTTTCGCCCAGACCGACATATCGAGCTGGGAAGCGGTCGACATGCTGGTTGGCGAGACGGTGGAGCATTTCGGCCGGCTGGACGTCATGGTCAACAATGCGGCGATCTACACATCGACCAATCTTCTCGAAACGACACCCCAGCAATGGCAGCAGGTGATGGGCGTGAATGTCACGGGCTACTTCTACTGCTGCAAGCGCGCGGTGCAGCAGTTCCTGACACAGGAACCAGTCAGCGATGCGCGCGGCCGCATCATCAACATCTCTTCTCAACACGGCATGATCGCCTGCCCCGGGGATTTTCCCTATGGCGTGGGCAAGGGTGCGATCGTGCAGATGACCCGCCAGATTGCCGTGGATCATGCCGATGATCTTGTCGTCTGCAATGCGATCGCGCCGGGCAAGATCATCACCGGCAAACCGGGCGTGGCGAACGATCCCGACGCCCTTGATTATTCAAGGAGCCGGACCCCTTGGCCGCGCCTCGGCGTGCCGCGCGACGTCGCCGGGGCCGCACTTTTCCTGGCGAGCGACATGGCCAGCTACATCACCGGCGTCAACCTGATGGTCGACGGCGGCTGGATGGCCGGCTGATCGGTAAAGACAACGAAAGCCGGCCGTTTGCCGGAGAATGAAGGGAGCATGACAATGGATATGGGTTTGAACGGGAAGACGGCGCTGGTCTTCGGGGCTGGGGGCGGCCTTGGCGGTGCGATCGCCCGAACGCTTGCCGGCGAGGGTGCGCGGGTTGCCGTCGCGGATATCAACCGGGAGGCCGCACAGGCCACCACCGATGCGATCGCGTCAGCCGACGGCAAGGCGTTGACACTGGAGTGGGATATAGCCGATCTCTCAGTGATCGATGCGCGTCTCAAGGCTGTCGAGGAGGCATTTGGTACCGTCGATGTGCTGATCAATAACACTGGAGGCCCGCCGCCGACACCGGTGAGCGGCCAGGACGCAGACGCCTGGCAACGCTTCTTCCAATCGATGGTATTGCCGGTCATCGCCATAACCGACCGAGTTCTTCCCAGTATGAAAGCGTCAGGATGGGGCAGGGTGATTACCTCGACATCGTCAGGCGTGATCGCCCCTATCGCCAATTTGGGCATGTCGAATACGCTGCGCACCGCGCTTCTCGGCTGGTCGAAGACACTCGCGCAGGAGGTCGGTCGCGCCGGCATCACCTCGAATATCGTTCTTCCCGGACGTATTGCCACGGGTCGCATCACCTTTCTTGACGAGCAAAAAGCCAAGCGTGAGGGGCGTACGGTCGAAGAGGTATCGGCACAAAGTACGGGGTCCATTCCGCTGGGCCGATATGGAGACCCGCAGGAATATGGTGACGTCGTTACGTTTCTCGCAAGCAAACGCGCTTCCTACATCACTGGCAGCGTCATACGGGTGGATGGTGGGCTGATCGCGAGCATATGACTTTGTCGCTAGGCGTTCAAAGACAACGTACGCGACCTCTCCATGGAGAACCATGAGTACAACTGAAATGCATATGAAATCAAATAGGCTTGACCTTCGAGTCTCATCAGAGCCGCAATCAGCTTTATGATTGCGGTTTTGCCAACATTGCGTTCAAGGGGTTGGCTTGCCCCTTGAGCGCCCAAAGCTGGCTGCATCACTTTCTTTGTCTTTTGATGGTCAAGCGTCTCTGGTCAAATTTTCCAATCCGCTTTTTTTGGCGGTATCCCACTTGCGGATGACTATCGCTTCGCCAGTAATGCCGTTTCCGTATTTCAAACGACCAAGATGGCTGTAGAAGATAAGTGCAGCAGCTAGTCGGTCGATGAAGCTATCTGGCACCGTTCAAATCAAAGCGCTGTTGTTTCAATAAAGGGGTCTTCCTCACTTTGTGAGGAGATTGGCCGATTTGATTGGCATCATCCGGGCTCTGAGAAGCTCTGGTCCCGCTCTGCCGTACATCGCGCGCTTAATCGTCTTCAGGCGGTTTATCTGCCCCTGCGCCTGACCGTTGCTCCAGCGCAGGTCGATGGCGTTACGCACGGACGCGATATCGCGGCGAAGAACGCGGGCAAAACGGCTAAGAAGGCGAGGTCAGAATGAATGGCATTATCGATCCATTCTTTGAGTTTCGCCGAATCTCGGCCACGAGATATACCGATGCTGTCACATTGATTGAGCGGTAAGGAAACTGAGGTAGCAGCGCGCCCACGACTGAGAGTGCACCGACCTACAGGAACCACCGCTATCCGATCGAAATCGTAGCCCGTGCTGTCAGGGTTTCCGGTCGGTCGGCTCATTGCAACATTTCTGTCGATCTTCTCTGCCGTCCGAAACCTCTTCGTCCCTTCCCAGACTAACCGCTCCGCAGCACAAATTCGAACTCATCGACGCAAGGCCATGGCCGCGTGGAAAGCGGTGAGTGCTCAGTCTGCCTGAAAACCGCCGTCACAGCCTCACGCGGCCACGTTTCAAACAACGTGACAAGGCCGGCCTGAAATATACACCGGGTGCATCTGCCGCCGCTTCTTGTGGCCAAGCTTCTCAACGAACGGCTTCAGTCAATCCGCCAGTGCAACATCCAACTCCGCCATCTCGCGCACCTCTGTGAAAGTACATAGGATGGCCCGTCATCGTAAATCGTCGGTTAAACTGCCAAAGCAGCGCTAGGAACGAGTTTTGTACTTTTCGATAAGTGCGACGATGCGCTGCTTGCGGCGAACCACTTCGTCGATGTGCTGATCGAGTGCCGCCAGTTTCTCACGGAGTGCCGAGAGCACTTCCTTCTCGTTTGGTGTCCCCCCACTCCTCTGACTCAGGGCCGCTCCGATCTCGTCGAGGGTGAAGCCAAGATCCTGTGCCTGGTAGATGAAGTTGAGTGTTTCCAGGACGTCTGAACTATAGTTCCGGTAGCCATTTTCGCCTCTTACCGCGAGGGGTATCAGCCCGCGCCGCTCATAAAAGCGGATACGCGAGGTGGAGAGACCTGATCGCTGCGCGACATCGCCTATCCGCATAAAAAAGCCCTTGACCTTAAACCTAGGTTGAAGGTGTACGAGAGTGTCTTCTTTCTGGCAAGGAGACAACATGGCGAAGGTTTTAGTAACGGGCGGCACGGGGTTTCTGGGTGCACACTGCGTCATCCAATTGCTCGCGGCAGGCCATGAGGTGCGCGCCACGGTTCGCGATCTGCGGCGAGAGGACGCTTTGAGAGCCATGCTACGGCAGGGCGGAGCGGGTAACGGGGCCAATAACGTTGCACTGTTCGCCGCGGATCTCACTGCAGACGCGGGTTGGAAGCAGGCCGTCACAGATTGCGATTACGTCCTCCATGTTGCATCTCCTTTTCCAGGCAGGGTTCCCAAGGATGAGAACGAACTGATTAGGCCTGCGCGTGACGGAGCGCTCCGGGTCTTACGCGCAGCGCGGGATGCCAACGTGAGGCGGGTGGTGCTCACCTCGTCATTCGCGGCGATCGGATACGGGAAGGCGCGCGCGGGAACCTTCACCGAAACTGACTGGACCGATCCCCACGATCCCACGATCCAGCCTTATCAGAAATCAAAAACGTTGGCCGAGCGCGCCGCTTGGGCCTTCATGAGGGATGAAGGTGGCTCGCTCGAACTTGCGGTCATTGATCCCACCGGGATTCTTGGTCCGGTGCTCGGACCAGACCTGTCAACGTCGATCCACTTAATAAAGCGCATGTTGGAAGGCAGTACGCCCGGTTGCCCCGACCTATGGTTCGGTATCGTGGACGTTCGCGATGCCGCCGATCTCCACGTTCGGGCGATGACCAATCCTAGCGCCGCCGGAGAGAGATTCCTCGCGACAGCAGGCCATTTCATGAGCGTCGCCCAGATGGCACAGACCTTAAGGGACCACCTTGGCCATGCGGCCCGCGCCGTATCGACGCGCCAATTGCCCAATTGGCTGTTGAGAGCGGCCGCCCTCTTCGATCCCGAAGTGAGGAGCTTGTTACCCGAGCTAGGAAAAAGAAAAGATGCGACCGCCGCTAAGGCACAGCGCCTGCTTGGTTGGAACCCTCGCCCTCCTGAAGAGGCGATCATCGCCACTGCCACCAGTCTGGCGGAACTCAACTTGCTCAAATTCTGCTAGGTCATGTCTCCGGCCTATTTATGCGGCGCGTGATGACCGCTGGCCCTGATATTTTCCGCTTGAACCGATCCCTATCACGTTAACGCGCTTTTGCTGCGCAAGACAACGCCGTGGGTTCTTCGGTTCGTGCGGTCCATTCTGCTTTCGCTATCACATCATACCATCGTCACTCCGCCCACTGTTTTGCCCCATAGAACAATGACCGTGAAGGCCCTTTCGCTTAAGCCGGAATCAGATCGGAGCATCTCGAAACGCGCTCCGACGGGAAGTTCACGTTCCTCGCCATAATCGCCCAGGCAATGCGGGCAATCTTGTTGGCGAGCGCGACTGCAGCAAGCTTGAAGGACTTCTTCGACAACAAGCCGCGCGCCCACTTCGCCCGAGGCGTATCAGCGCTGGGCCAGATTCGCAGCCGGTCGCGCCGGCGGCACCAAGCCACTGCGCCTGCGCCAACCAGCACTTGCCGCCTATACATTGCCGATGGCAGCCGCTACGGCCCAGCGCCGGGCCGAAACGATACATGGTCCTGACGGCAGATCGCCTGGATGGCGGCGCGGGCCGTCAAGAGGCCACTCGGCAGGCCGCCGCCGGGTTGAACCCACTGTCCAACCATAGCGAAGTGCTGAAGTCCCGCCAGTGTATGCGGCAACGCGCTAAAGCCGGTGTCGGGGGTCATCAGCCAGCCTTCCATGCTCCCCTTCCAGTTGCTGGTGTAGCGAAGAACCGTCGCCGGCGTCGACACGTCGGTGACCTCGATCTCGTCGCGGAGACCGTGTAACCGGCGTTCGAGCACCGCGATGACGGCTTGCGCGATGCGATGCTTCTCCGACTGGTAGCGTTCAGGGGCGTCGCGGCGCAGGTCCGCCCAGAATGCAAAATTGCGCGTCGGTAGAAAACAAGTCACTGCGGTCTTGCCCGGCGGCGCGAAGGTCGGGTCGTAATGGAAAATGCGAAACGCCAGCGCCGGAAGGCGAGTCTCGGGATCGACCTCGAACTGGTCGTCGAGAACGAGCGTCAGGTAGCCTGGCTCCTGCGCCAGGTCGCGAGCCACGCCCAGCGATACCTGTAGATAGGACGGAAACGTCTCGTACCGGGCGAACGCCTCCTCGAAAGCTTTGTCGGTGTATCTGCTGCCGAGCAAGTTATGAATGGTGGCGTGGCCGTCGGCAGCCGAGACGACCCAGTCGGCGGAAATGATCTCGCCACTTTCCAATTGAACGCCGACGGCGGCGGCGTCCTCAACCAAGATCTTGCAGACCCGCGCCCCGTAACGCACATGCCCGCCGAGCGAAAAGAACTTCTCGACGATGATGCGGACGAGGGCCTGGGAACCGCCAATCGCGTACCCGGCGTTTCGACTGCTCATCCAGGCCAGTGAAAGGATGAGCGCCAGAACCGACAGATGGCCCGTCGCCCCTCCACTGAAGAACGCCCGCAGCAGGGGATGCGTGAAGCGCTTTCCATAATCGTCGACGCTCATATGCGACAGGCGCCAGATCAGGGGCAGATCGGGCAGCATCTTCAGTATGCCCGCAATCCGCGCCAGCCACGGTTGGTCCGGGTGCGGCATCGGCAAATCTACAAGCTGACGAATTGCGTTGGTAAAGTAACGGATCTCGATTTCGTCCTCCGGCGCGACCTTCACCAACTCCGCCTCGAGGCAATCGACATCCGCGTAGATGTGCAGGCTCGCGCCGTGCTCGTCCTCGACGCGGACGAACTCTTCATGGTCGACGAAACGGAGCCTGTCGATGTCGCAGACCTCGCGCCACTCGGCGTGCAGTGTGCCGCCGGGATTGGAGCCCACCAGCCAATGCAGGCAGGTCTCGAACGTGTATTCGCCCCGGCGCCAACTCGTGGCCAAACCGCCAGCGCTCTGATGCTGTTCGAGAAGGTCGACCTCATAGCCGCTTTGGCGGGCGTAAACCGCCGTGCAAAGGCCAGCGATGCCACCGCCGATAATAGTAATCTTGCCTGGGCGTTTCATGGCTCTCAGCCCAAAGAATAGGAGGTTCGACATTTGAAAAATCACGCTGACAACCTAGCAGCAAGCTGCAGCGCTGCCTTTGACCTCGGTCAATGCCAGCGGGTCCCATGAGTTCTCAGGTTACCAAAATGACAAAGGCAAGGGCGCGAACGGTGACCCCGGCGGTGGCGGGTTCTTATTCATCAGTCGGCTGATCACCTGATTGTTGCGGCCCTGTTTCGTCTCTCGATATAGCTGACCAGCCGCACCATCGGCCAAAGGAAAGCGAGATAGATCAGCGCCGCACCAATCAGCGGAGTAGGGTTGGCATAAAGCGCCTGCGCGTCGTTTGCGTCCTTCAAGAGTTCCGGCAGGGCGACCACCGAAGCGAGCGACGTATCCTTGAACATCGATACGCAGTTGCTGGTCGTTGGCGGGATTACGAGTTTCATTGCTTGTGGCAAGATCACCTTGCGCAAGGTGATGACGAAAGGGAGGCCGAGCGCCTGCGCTGCCTCAAACTGGCCCCTCGGAATGCTTTCGATACCCGTCCGGAATACCTCCGCCGAATAGGCCGACATAACAATGGTGAACGCGAGTGTCGCCGATACCAGCGCAGAAAAACGGATGCCGACAAATGGCAGGGCGTAGTAGATCAAGATCAGCACCACCAATACCGGCAGGGCGCGGCAGATGTCGATAAAGCCGATCGCGAGCCAGCGGAATGGCGATGGCGCATAGAGCCGCACGAGGCTGACCAGCATGCCAAGCGGGACGCCAAGACCGATCGCAAGCAACCCCAGGATAATGGTGTTGACGAGGCCGCGCAGCAGCGCCGGGACCGCCGCGCTGAGCACAGCCGCATTGAAAAACGTGTCGATAAGGGTCATCAGCGTCCGGGAGGTCGATTTGTCGGATGTTCCGAACGGCGCCGGCCCGGAATGTCGGGACGGCGCGATCCGAAGGCAGCTCGGTATGCGGCCGTCAGCCGTTGGGCAGCGGTTCTTCCTTGGCAGTGGAGGAATCGGCCGGGGCATCCGTGCCAAACCACTTCTTGTGAAATGCCTGCAGCGTGCCATCCTTCTTCATCGCGGTCAGTGCATCATTGATCTTTGTAAGATAAGGCGAGCCCTTGGTCATCATCACGCCGTATTGCTCGTCAGACGTGATGCGCTCGACCACGCTGAGACCATGCATCTTGGTGAAGGCATATTCTAGGTTGGGCACGTCACTTGTCACTCCGTCCACACGTCCGGAGGAGAGATCGAGCAGGGCATCCAACGGGTTATTGTAACCCTTGACCTCGCTGAAGCCGTATTTCTTCTGGTTGTCTACTAGCCATTTGTAGCTCGTCGAGCCGGAATGTGAGCCAACGACCTTGCCCTTGAGGTCTGCGAGGCCCTTCACGACGCCATCGGTCCTGGCGGCGAGGCCCAAGCCAGAATCGTAAAAAGGCTGTGTGAAGGACTGCGAGGCGAGCCGCTCCTTCGTGATTGTAATGGACGAGATCGCCGCGTCGATACGGCGCGAGCTGGTGGCAGCAAACAGTGGCTGGAAATCATAGCCTTCGATGTCAACATCCATGCCAGCGCGTTTCGCCGCCTCGGTGATGATGTCCACTTCAAAACCTTCGAAGACACCGCTTGCGTTTTTAAATTCGAACGGCGGGTTGTTCGGGAAGGAGCCTACATTGAGCGTGCCCTCCGCAAAGGCAGCGAAAGGCGTGGCTGCCACGATGGCCGCGGCGGATAGGATTAGAATGCGACGACGGGTAACGTTCATTTTTCTTTCCCTCTGGTTGGTCCGGTCAAGGTCCTCCCTCCCGCCGGCATTGCTTGCCGCCGCGCGCTCCCCCGCGGGCGTCAATTCTTCGTCTCGTGCATAGACCCGCGTGTGAACCTCATGGGTTTCCTCCATCCATAGGCCGCGTTAACGGCCGCGATGGATTACTTGCCAAGAGAGTCGATAGCTTGGGTAATCGCGCGATCCAACACACTGATACCGAAGTCGATCTCCTCGTCACTCGAGGTGAGGGGTGGTGCAAATCGCATGACGCCCGCCGTGAATGCGCCGGTAATATTGGCGGATACTCCGAATTCCAGCGCCAGTTCAGTCACCTTCTGAGAAATCGACGTTGCACTGTGCCCAGCGTACGGAACGAATTCCATGCCCAGTAGCATACCGCGGCCGCGTACATCGCCGACACATTCATGGTGTTGGAGAAGGTTCTGCAGCCCCTTTCTCAGGCGCGTGCCCAGAGCCTTCGATCGTTCAACGAGTTGATCCCGCTTGACGATCTCCAGTACCTTCAGGGCGACCGAGGCGGGGAGTGGGTCGTTGACATGCGTCGTCACGAAGGTAAATCCGCGCGCGTCTGCAACTTCTGCAATCGCGTCGGACGTCGATACGGAGGACATTGCCATTCCGGCTCCGAGTGTCTTTGAAAGCAAAAGAATGTCGGGCACGATGTCGTCGCGTTCGAAGGCAAACATCTCGCCGCTGCGCCCGAGGCTTGTCTGTGCCTCGTCGACAATGAGAAGCATGCCCCGGCGTTCGCAATGGCTTTTGAGTGCCGCGAGATAGCCCAGCGGCAGGTCAAGAACCCCGCCAGTACTGAGAATCGGTTCCGCTATGAATGCCGCGAGATTGCCGGTCGACTGGCGGTCCAACAGTCCGAAACTATCGTCGAGTTCCTGCTGCCAAGTCACACCGGGAAAACGGGGCCGGAATGCGTTTGGTGCGGGAATGGCGAAGGCTCCCGGCATCATCGGCCCGTGACCGCGACGCCCAAGCGAATAGGTGGCTGAGGCAGCGGCGCCGGTCGAGCCGTGATACGATTGCGCAAACCCAACGATTTCCCACTTGCCGGTCACGACCTTGGCCAATCGAATGGCCGCTTCGACCGACTCCCCTCCCGTTGAAAGGAACATCGATCGCGGCAGACCCGGAACCAACTCGGCCAATTTCTCGGCCAGATCGACAACAGGCTTGGTAATCATCATACTGAACAGATGATCGAGGCTGGCAGCGGCACCACGCATTGTCTCGACAAGCTCCGGGTGGGCATGCCCAAGTACAGAGCTCATCTGTCCAGACGTAAAATCGAGGACGCGCCGGCCAGATGCGTCGTATAGCCACGAACCTTCAGCACGCTCGGGCACGAATGACGTGAAATCGCCGCCAACTCCCATGTAGCGAAGCAGGTTCTTGTTCGCCTTTTCCCAGATTAAGCTATCAAAATTGCCCGACGAGATATTCATATTCAGGATCATCTTTCCAATGCTCGGGAGAGCGTTCTAAGCTTCCGCGTTATCCTGAAAGTAGCCTGCGCCGTCTGCTTCCGTGAAGCGCAAATAGTTCTCTCAAACTGATGAAAATATTTCTTCGATGCTGCACCAAATCTGGGTCGCGCAATGGCTGTTGTTGCGGCGTTAGACCGGGTGGGTGGACGCAGCTTGTTCCTTGAACCAAGTGACGACGGCATCAATGGTCGAGTGGGCTCTTTTCGCCGAGGGCGCCAATATCCAGTAGGACAGTCCAGGGCGACCGAGGGCTGGAAATGGAGAAACGAGCTTGCCGGCAGACACCGCGTGTTGGACCAAAATGCTGCTCTCCAGGATGAAGCCTAGTCCATTGGCAGCAGCCTCGATCGCCAGATGGGAGGGATCCAACTGGACTGTGTCGACAGGATTAGAATAGAAATCGATGCTTTGTAGGTCCAGCCACTCTTCCCAGGAAACCGAGTTTTGAAAGGTGCTGACAAGAGTCTCTCGAAGTAAATCATGCGGAGAATCGAGCGTGCGACCGTTGAGCAAATCGGGAGAACAGTGGGGCTGAAAATGCTCCGAGAACATATGTGAGGCCCTGTCCGCCCAAAGATCGTCGTCGCCGTAGACAATTTGCACGTCGGCCGGTGCGTCCGTCAGCGGAGCCCAAGGCAGTCTGTCACCTTGCAAATGCGAGCCCTGTGCATTCACCCGGATGTCGACCCCAGGAAGATGCGCCATCAGGTCGGTCAGGCGTGGTAACAGCCAGCAATGTGCAAAAGATGGAGGTGCTTCGATCCTGACGACATCCAGCGCACCGCCTTTCTTCCCGCGCGCTTTGATGTCGCTGGTGGCGGCGCGCAGCCGGCGGATACCCTGGCGAATAGAGCGGGCATATTCCGCGCCCTCCGGGGTAAGCGTCACGCCACGTCCGACGCGGTCGAAAAGTCGGACCCCGAGAATTGCTTCGAGTAAACGAATCTGGTGGCTGACTGCAGATGGCGTCAGATTCAACTCGTCGGCCGCGGCTTGGAAACTTGCTGCGCGGGCCGCCGCTTCAAAGACCGAAATGCCGCGTAGGGGAAGCATTCGCTCAGACATTAATCCCCGCTTTCCGCTCTCCTGCGCGCTAACCATAGCCAGAGGATGGTAGAAAGTGATTGTCCGATCAAGGTCCAACAATGGCTTATCGCACCTGCGAAGGCTCAGTGAACTCTATTTCAGTGTCATTTGCTTCGGTAATGAGTTCCTGCGTTTCGTCTCCCCAAGCCGCCATAGCCTCCATCAGCGGCCGCAGCGTCCGGCCGAGTTGGGTCAGGCTATACTCCGTCTTCGGCGGGATCGTCGCATAGTCGTACCTCTTTATTAGCCCCCAGCCCTCGAGCGCCCTCGGGGTCGCTGGTTCTTGTCCCTTCAAGGCCTACCAATTCAACAAACGACTTTCGGTCCGAGGCAGGCGATGTGGCCGCCGGTCGCCTCGCGAGCACCAGGGGTGCGTCCAGCAGCCAAAGCCCGCCGATGCGACTGTGGTGTGGTGATGACACGGAGTAAGACGCTGCCACTGCCTAATGTTGTCTAATCGCGTCGAGTCGAACTAACGCATGCCCCGCACCGCCAATTTGAATCAAAAGGTCTGCTTTCATCTCCCCGTCGGTGACGACCTTAATCTTGGTCCATTTGTCTATCTTGGTGTCGAGGGGTACGGGCAAGCCTTCTCGCAGCAAGAGAGTAAGCTCGGGTGCTATGTCCGATTTATAGATGCAAATTCTCATTGCGCGGACCCAACTGCATAGAATTGTGACAGTTATATTGCGCCGCATTACCAACTATTGCAATGCCACAAAACGCTTCTCCGCAAATGTGCCGAGATATGTGTCCGTCCGACTGTCCATATGCCGCCGCTTCTTCCGGCTATGAGCCTGAGATAAAGGTCGGCCAATCGGCTCTGTCGCAAACTCCAAGCTGCGACGCGGAAGACGTGGCTCGAAGCCGGCACTCGCCGTCGCAGGCAATGATTGCTTCCCGGTTCGTCTGGCTACTGTCAATGACGATACTATCTGGTCGGTCGTGACGTTTCCGTGCTTTGCGAATAAAGCGTTTGGCAGCCGGCAGGTCACGCTTCTCGCTGAAGAAGAACTCAACCGCGTCCCACGCTCTCGACGGCGCGGTAGAGATACATCCAGCGACTGCGCACCCGGACATGAGTTTCATCAACGGGCCACTTGCCAGTGACCGGGCGTTTCCTCCGGTTGAAGCGTTCGAGCAGCAGCGGCGCAAAATGAACGACCCGGCGATGAAGCGTGGAGTGATCGACGTGAATTCCGCGCTCGGCCATAATCTCTTCCAGATCACGCAGGCTGAGATTGTAAGCCAAATACCAACGTACACACAGCAGAATTACTAATCGGTCGAAATGACGGCCATTGAACATCGACGAACTCCCTGAAATGGAAGAGCTTTCATGTTTCAACTAACGATTGGCCGTAGTCTGGCTTTGCAACTTAGGCTGAGCGTTCAAAAATGACCACACGCGTGTTGGAGTAGGAGCGAGTCCACCTTCTAAGGCAGGTCGACTTCGCTGCAACCACGACCTCGATTAAAATGGGCGCGGTTAGCATCCCCAACGCAACGCGCCGGTTGCAACAGGCGAATCCCACAAGGAAAATTCCTCGTCACTGAGGAAAGCGAGCGTGACAGAAAGGCCCTGCATGTCGAGCGACGTGGCATAAGTGCCAACAAGCGAGCGCTCGATCCGCAGGCCGTAGTTGACCATGAACCGGTGGGCAGTGTTGTAGGCGAGATAGAGTTCGGCTGGTGGCGTGCCGCCAAGCCCGTTGACGAAAAGCAATGCCTTGCCGGCGGTTCGGGCGATGTCATTGAAGACCGTTTCGCTCAGATGCCTGACGATCGTGTCGGCGTCGGAGAAGGGCTCCCTCGAGTGGCCCGGCTCCCCGTGAATGCCGACGCCCATTTCCATTTCGCTCGGTCCGAGCGCGAAGGTTGTGCGCTGCGTGTGCGGGACCGCCACGCCAGTAAGGGCAACGCCCATCGATCGGATACGGGGAGCAAGACCATCGCCAAGGTTTTTCAGTTCGGCGAGCGTCATGCCTCGTTCGGCCGCGGCGCCAAGAAGCTTCTCCACGATCAGAGTACCGGCGACGCCTCGGCGCCCGCGCCTGTCGCCTGTCCCTGCCGTCTCGATGTCGTCGCCGACGATGACCGTTTCAATTTTGTGGCGGCTAGATGCTATCTCTGCTGCCATTTCGAAATTCATGACGTCGCCGTCGTAGTTTTTCACCACCAACAGGCATCCGGCCCCTGTGTCCGCCTCTTCGATGGCGCTTGTGATCTGACTCGGCGTGGGAGACGTGAAAATATGTCCGACGCAAGCCGCATCGAGCATGCCGCGGCCGACGAAGCCTATGTGCATTGGCTCATGACCCGCGCCGCCGCCTGATATGATCGCCACCTTGCCCGGAACCATGTGGCGACGGCGGATAAATTTGCGGTCGACGCCGAACACAACGAACTCCTCATGGGCGCGCACAAAGCCTTCGACGCTCTCGGCGACCATGGTTTCTGCCGTGTTGATGAACTTCTTCATCAAGCCCCTCCCAAGGCGATGATCGTCTCAGTCTTGTCGCACCCAACCGTAACGCCGTTCACTCCGGCGGTCCGGAAATTGCTGCTATCTTCTGCACCAGATCGGCGATTGCTTCCTCCAGCAGCCGGTTGCGTCGCTCGTCGCCGAAATCAGGGACCATGAGTGAAAGATGCCGCAGTTTTTCCGAGGCGCCAAGCTCAGGCAGTTTACCGGGATGCGCATTTTGGTAGGCCTCCAGAAAACGCTCCTGTTCGGCGGCGCTGACATGACAAACCCGGAAGATCGTCGCGAGATGCCGCGCGGGTAGAGGCGTCGCGTAGGTCGGGCTTGTTATCTGCGTGACGAAGCTACGATGCTTGCCTAGTTCCGTGGCCAGCCGCTGACGGGTTCCGGAAGGTCGGTTGTCGATGATCTGCGCCAGAATTGATTTGTAGGCGATAATGGCGTCTTCGGTTTCTTCGCGCGCCATCTTATTCTCCGGCTGCCTTTGTCCCATCGGCGTTCAAACCGACGATCGCCGATCTTATCGCGGGAAGTTGAGCGGGCGCCATGGAAAAATGCCGGATGCCGACGGCGAGCAGTTCTGCCGTCAGGCGCGGATCGCCGGCCATGTCGCCGCAGATGCTGAGCGGTTTGCTGCCGGCAAGTTTCACGGCATAAGCGAGCAGGCGCAGTACAGCCTGCGCGGCCTTCCCGCGATGTGCGGCGAAATCGGCATCTTCGCGGGTCGAGGCGGCAAGATACTGCGCAAGGTCGTTGGTGCCGAATGAAAAGAAGTCCGCGCCTTCGAACTGCTCGAGCATGAGCGCGGCGGCCGGCACCTCTACCATCATGCCAATCGAAGGCAGGCGGTGCGGCACGCCCCGGCGCGCAAGCTCGGCCGCCTCTTCTCGAAAGATCTGCCGCATATCATCGACTTCCGACGGAAAAGTCACCATCGGCAGCATGACGCGCAGATTACCGAAGATGGCTGCACGCAACAATGCACGTACTTGAACGCGCGCAATCTCAGGCCGGGCAAGAAGAAGGCGGATACCGCGCAATTCGGGCGAAGTTGCGAGGCCTGAGAGTGGCTTGTCGCCGCCGACATCCAGCATGCGGATCGTCACCCCTCTGCCGCCGGCCCAGTCAAGGATGCGACGGTAGATGGCGAGTTGCTTCTCCTCGTTCGCGGCATCGGCGAGCGAGAGCAGTGCGAATTCGGAGCGCATCAATCCGATGCCGGCTGTCGTCGCTGCCGCGATCCCGTCGATTTCGTCGGGGGCGTTGAGGTTGATAGACAACAGAATTTGCGCACCATCCGCCGTCTGCAGCATCCCATTGTCTTCAGCCGGCACTGTGCTTGATGCTGTAAGCCCGGATCGGATTGGCGCTGCGCCCTCCTTGTCCATCTGAAGGACGATCACGCCTGCATCTCCATCAACGCGTATATGTTGGCCGCCAGCGGTGACGAAACGTCCCGCGCTGATAACCATTGGGACCAACCGTGATCTGGCAAGAAGGGCGACATGGCCCACGGCACTGCCGGCGTAGAGCGCGATGCCGCCGCCCGCAGACCAGTCATGCGCGAGGAAACGGCTGGGCTCCATGTCCTTGCCGACATAGATAGATCCGGCCGGAAAGTCCTTTACCGGCGTCCCCGTCAGCGCCGCCAGCACGCGATTTTTGACGTCCAGAATATCGACGGCGCGTGCCTGCGTCTGTTCTTCTTCAGCACTCTCCAGTTCATGGATGTACCCATCGAGTGTCCCAACCCACGCGAATACGACATTCTCGCCCGCATCGATACGCGCGCCTGCCACTTCGGCGATCGTCGGATCACGAAGCACTTCGAGCTGAAAATCGATGATGTCGCCGCCTTCTGCGTCGGTGCCCGCGGCAAGGTTCTGAAGCTCGTCGATAGCGGTTTCGATGGCCGCTGCCAGCTCTGCGTGCCCTGAAACGGCCGATTGCGACGGGGCACCGGCGGCCGGCGGTTCCGCGATATAGGCCGGCCCGGATGCTACCCCCGGTGAGGCTCTGGTGGCTTTCAATCTAAGCGGTACGGCCATGTTTCTTTTCTTCATCGAAGTTGCGCTCGATGAGGTCCTTCAGTGCCCGGATTGCCTCTTCTGCCAGGATTCCGTCGGCGCGGATTTTCAGCATGGAACCCTTGCGGATCTTAGCGCCCATGATTTTGATGATGCTCTTGCCATTCAGCCAGACGTCGCTGCCATTGACCGCGACTTCGATCGAGCAGGGAAACGACTTTGCCAACCGCGTGAACGTTACCGAGGGGCGGGCGTGCAATCCTACCCCGTGCTTCACTTCGACCTCCGTCTGGCAACTGGCATGCACTTATTCGGCCTCCCGGTTTCTTATGCGCAATTCGCCGCTCATCAGGGTGACAGTTCTTCTGCTGTCGCCACAACCTTTGCCAGCGATGCCCCGCCGGAGGCCTCGGCAGCCGCGATGACCGCGCCTTCCACCACCGGAGCATTGCAGATCGAGATGAGTTTTGCGCGCGGCAAACCGAGCATTTCGATGGCCATCTCGCTGTTGGTTTCGGCCCCGCCAAGGTCAACGAACACGGCGACCCCTGCTTCTGACCAGGCCTCTTCTATTGCCGTCAGGATGCCGCCGGCATCCGTGCCGAGCTCTCCGTGACTATTGCCGCCCGACCAGGCGAGCGGCACGCTGTCGCCCACCATCTGCCGCACCATGTCGGCCGTGCCTCGCGCGACCAGCGGCGAGTGGGAGACGATCACAATCCCGACGTTTGGGGTCTTCTCACTCATGCCGGGCCATGCTCCTCAAGGTAACGGCAGATAGCAATTGTCAGAAGAGCGCAGCTCGATGCGCCCGGATCAACGTGGCCGATCGAACGCTCTCCAAGATAGGCTGCCCGGCCGCGCATGGCCTTCATGGCGGCGGTAAACCCTGCGGAAAGCTCCGCCTGACGCACGATATCGGTCAATGGCGAATGGTGCGCAAGCGCATCTTGCACAGGGTACAGCACGTCGAGCAGGGTCTTGTCTCCCGGGTGCGAACGCCCGCGACGGGCAACGGCATCAATGGCCTGCTTTAACGCCAAGGAAAAGTCCTGTCCTGCATCTGATTTGCGAAGCTCGCGCCCCATTTCCATTAGCAGCGTTCCGTAAAGCGGGCCGGCCGCACCGCCTATGCTCATCACCAGTGTCAGGCCTATCCTTTCCAGCGCGTCAGGCAGGGGAAGACTTGAAACCGCTGCCTCTTCGGCGCTAACCGCTTCACAGCCGCGCCGCATATTGGTTCCATGATCGCCGTCACCGATTGCGCGATCCAGCGCGCAGAGATGATCGCTATTTGCCGCAATCGTCGCACGGCAAACTTCAATCAATCCCGCAAGAAGAACTGGTTCTGCCTGCACCTGTTGTCCTCCCTACAGCAGCGCCAGCTATGTCAGCGATGCCGCAACTTTAAATACGTTTGCCACAGCCACCGCGCCTGGATCCGGCACTCCCTCCAGATCCTTCTCTCCAACGTATGAGGCGCGGCCGGCCTTTGCCTTTCGCATTGCCTTCGTCGACTCGGCGCCATCCGCTGCAGCCCTTGCCGCGGCCGCGATGTCACCTGACGTCAAGGCAGAGAGCGCTGGCGCCAGTGCATCGACCATCGTGCGGTCGCCGACGCCCGCGCCTCCATAAAACGTCATCCGATCGAGCCCGGCAAGTAGAGCGACAGCTAAATCAGCCTTGTCCGCCATGGCCTTGGACGCGGCCGTAAAGAAGATCGAGAGCAGCACGCCGCTCGAGCCGCCCATGCTCGTACTCAAGATCTCACCGATCGACGCCATGGTGGCAGCAGGATCCTTCAGCTGCAGCGTGTCGATGCGGGAAAGAATGCTGCGCGCTCCCGTCGCCACGGTGGAACCCGTATCGCCGTCGCCGACGCGGCTGTCCAGGCGATTGAGCTCACTCTCGAGGGAAATCAGATGCTCGCACAGCGCCGTCAATAGGCGACGTATCCGATCGTCGTCGCTGGGAGACGTCGCTGCATGCCGCGCGGATACTCGCGGTGCAGGAACAATAGCGATCTCGTGCCGTTCGGTGGCCGGTAGCCAGGCATGCGGCTCGACCGCAGCCTTCAGTGCGGCTTCGCGAGCAGCATCCAACCGGATCAATGAAAGTGAGAAGCCGTTCATATTGAGCGCGGTCATCATCGGTCCCGGGCCGACAATCAGTCGAACACGGCCGGAAAGAGGTGAGGACAGCACGGCATTGGCGATAACGCCCATCTCAAGCGGTGGCACCGCGCCAAGGTTGTTGATCAGCAGTGCATAATTTTCTGCCTCGCTAACCTTGGCCGCCAACCGATTGGTCATCGTGGTCACCAGATCGGCAACCGGCTGTAGCACAATGCGTTCTACCCCTGGCTCGCCGTGGATGCCAAGGCCGAGCTCTCCTTCCTCGGCGCCAAGCCGATCTTCATGCGCCTGGCCGGGCACGCTGCAGGTCGAAAGCGACATGCCGAGCGAAACGATGTCGCGTGCTGTGGCCGCCGCCTGGGCTGCAACGGTCTCTAGGTCAGCGCCGGCTTCTGCGTGATAGCCGGCGATCTTGTGCACGAACAGCGTACCCGCAACGCCACGCGGCTGGTTGATGCCAGGAATTGCGATGTCGTCGGCAACAATCACCATCTCGACGCCGAACCCTTCGGCACGCGCTTTTTCGGCGGCAAGGCCGAAGTTCAGACGATCACCCGTGTAGTTCTTGACGATCAGGAGAGCGCCCTTGGGGCCGGTGACCGCGCGGATGGCTGTCAGCACCGCATCGACGCTGGGGGAGGCAAAAATCTCGCCGGATACAGCCGCAGTGAGCATGCCCTTGCCGACGAATCCGGCGTGCGAAGGCTCGTGACCGGCTCCGCCGCCGGAGATGATTGCGACCTTTGACTTATCCCAGTCCGCGCGCAGGATCACCTTGATCTCGGGGAAGGTATCCAAGCGGGCAAGTCGACCGGCGCTGCTTGTCAGGAGCAGGCCGTCCAGAGCTTCGGTAACGATGGTTTCGCGGCGATTGAAGAAATGTTTCATGGAGTGATACCCGTCTTTTCGTGCCAGTGCTTTCGTTCGTTCCGTTGCTTATCCGAGGCGTTGGCCGCTGGCGTCGAAATAGAGCGGATCGCGCAGCGTCAGGCTTATTCGATCACCTGGCCGGATCGTAAGATGTGGATCGGCGAGCGTGACGAGTTTATGGTCATGCACCTGAATGTGCAGGTGGTTCTGGTCTCCCAGGTGTTCGATCCAGTCGACTTTGGCATTGGCGTTCGCGTCGACAATGATATCGAGATGCTCTGTTCTTGCGCCGATCGTCTTAGTCCCGGGGGGCGGATTGGCGCCAGGCAAAAGATCGGCGGGCAATAGGTTGATGTGCGGCTGGCCAAGACGAGCAGCGACATGAAGACTGGCAGGATTGCCGTAGATTTCGCGGGGCGTCCCGACCTGCAACAGCCTTCCTCCGGCAACAATACCGATCCGATCCGCCATCGTCATGGCTTCGACCTGGTCGTGGGTTACATAGAGCAACGTCGAGCCGAGCTCCTTCTGGATCCGCTTGAGTTCCAGGCGAAGTTCCGCGCGTAGCTTTGCGTCGAGCGACGAGAGGGGCTCGTCCATGAGATAGATGGCGGGACGGCGCACCAGCGCCCGCCCGATCGCAACGCGTTGCATTTCGCCACCCGACAGTCGTGTCGAACGGTTCTCCAGCTTATGGTCGATCCTGACCATGCGCGCAATTTCCCGCACGCGTCGGTCGATTTCTTCGCTGCTGAGCTTGCGCACTGGCGCTCGTAACGGGAAGGCAAGGTTGTCGTAGACCGTCATGTGCGGATAGAGCGAATATTGCTGGAAGACGAATGCGACGTCCCTGTCGGCTGGAGCTTCGCTTGTGACGTTGCGACTGCCTATCTCGATGCGGCCGCTGTCGGGGCGCTCCAGCCCGGCAATCAGGCGCAGTGTCGTCGTCTTCCCGGCACCCGTTGGCCCGAGCAGGACGACGAACTCACCGTCACGGATCGAGAGGTCCAAATCAGCGAGAGCCTGTGTGTCGCCAAACCGCTTGTTGAGGCCTTTAAGAACGACGTCAGCCATGTCATGCCTCCGAATAAAGTGCCGAAGCAATGGCGCGCCCCGACTTGCACTCGAACAGCGCGAGCTTGGCCGGGTTGAACTCAAGACCAACCGTCTCGCCGATACGAAAGTTGCGATTTGCCGGGACGCGAGCCTTGATGACGCCGCTCGACGTCTCGATTGCTACAACCTGATTGGTCCCGAGATATTCGCTGCCGTAGACCGCTCCACGCAAAGGTGAGGCATCGCTGAAGCGAATATGTTCGGGCCTGATCCCAAGCGCCAGTTCGGCTTCCGCCAAGTCCTGGTGTACCTCGGGAACGCTGACATCGACGCCTTGAAGCGATATCGACCGGGCCCCCGTCCGAAGGCCTGAGGTGAAGCGCATGAAATTCATCGGCGGTGAGCCGATGAAATCCGCGACATACATGCTGGCTGGCTTGCTGTAGATTTCCTGCGGCGTGCCGAATTGCTCGATGACACCATGGTTCATGACCGCGATCTTGTCGGCCATCGCCATGGCTTCGTGTTGATCATGCGTCACGTAAACCGTCGTCGCATGGATGCGGTTGTGCAGTTCGCGCAGTTCGTGGACCATGACTTCGCGGAATTCAGCGTCGAGCGTGCCGAGGGGTTCGTCCATCAGGAAGCACTTCGGGCGGCGCACGATCGCCCGGCCGAGAGCCACGCGCTGACGGTCGCCGCCGGCAAGTCCGGAAACGGATCGGTCGAGGATATGATCGATCTGCAGCAATCGCGCAGTTTCCTCGACGCGCTGGCGGATTTCCCGCTTCGGCATGCCTTGGGAGAGCAGGGGAAAGCCGATGTTCTTGCGCACGTTCATATGCGGATAGAGCGCAAAAAGCTGGAACACGAAGGCTATGTCCCGGGCACTGGCGCGATTGAAGGTGACGTCTTCGTTGGCAAGATGGATCTTGCCGCTGGTCGGAAGTTCAAGTCCGGCAATCATACGAAGTGTCGTCGTCTTTCCGCAGCCAGACGGTCCGAGCAATGCCAGGAATTCGCCATCCTGAACGTGGAAGGTCGAATCCTGCACCGCGACGAAGCTGCCGAATTGCTTGCGGAGATTTTCGATTCTGATGTCCGCCATAGCTCACTCCGGGAACTTCGAGACGATGATGAACATGGCCGTGCCTGCGAGCAGCGTTACCAGTGAATAGGTATAGAGAACCAGCAGGAATGGTTGGAAGAGCATGAGAAAACCGATCGCAATCAGTGTGGTTGCGATGTTTTCCATCGGACCGCGGCGCAGGAAGAAGGGACGCTTAGCGGGGGAAGGGCGCGGTGTTTCGATGAGATGCGTCATTTGCGGACCGCTCCGAAGGTAATGCCACGCAAGAGCTGCTTGCGCAGGAGAATAGTGAAGACGAGGATCGGAATGAGAAAGATCGTCGTTCCCGCCGCGACTGCCGGCCAGTCCTGACCGCCCTCGCCGATGATGGTCGGAATGAAGGGTGGCGCCGTCTGAGCTTCGCCCGATGTCAGCAGGGCAGCAAAGGCATACTCGTTCCAGGCGAAAATCAGGCAGAAGATCGCGGTGGCGGCGATACCCGTGGTCGCCTGCGGCAGGACAACCTTCCAGAAGGCCTGCAGCCGGGTATAGCCGTCGATCATTGCGGCTTCCTCGTATTCCCTCGGGATCTCGTCGATGAAGCCCTTGAGCAACCAGACTGCAAGCGAGACGTTGACAGCCGTGTAGAGCAGGATCATGCCCAGCGCCGTATCTGAAAGGCCAAGCTCGCGGTACATGAGATAGATCGGGATGGCGACGGCGATGGGCGGCATCATTCGCGTCGACAGGATGAAGAATAGCAAGTCGTCGGCAAGCGGCACTCTAAAGCGGGAGAAGCCGTAGGCGGCGAGCGTTCCCAGAAAGACCGCCAGGAACGTCGAGCCGAAGGCAATCACCAGCGAGTTGACGAAACGCGGCAGGAAGTTCGAGGGGCCGGCGATCACCATGTTTCGCTTGCGTGTCACCTCGTCGCATGTACCGGTCGGCACGGGTAGGGAGGCGATGTATTCCGGCGTCTGCCGCGTCCTGGTCGTCAGAAGGTTGCAATAGCCTTCCAGCGTCGGCGTAAAAACGATCTTGGGAGGGTAGCTGATGGAATCCGGCGGCGACTTGATGCTGGTCAGGAAAATCCAGACGAGCGGGATCAGGGTAATCAAGGCGTAAAGGATCACGATAACGCCGGCGATGCGTTTGCTGGTTGGGCTCGGTTCTACGACCGAATGGGCTGAGGTAACGGAGCTCATCGTTGCTTCACCCTGTTGAGTGCTTTGACGTAGATGTTGGCGAGGCCGAACACGGCCACGAAGAGGACAATGGCGAAGGCAGAGGCCCGACCTGTTGCCCAGCTCTCGAAGGCAGCACGCTTCAGCGTGATGGAGGCGACTTCGGTGGTTGAACCCGGGCCACCGCCGGTCAACAGCGTGACCATGTCAAACATCTTGAAGTTTTCGATGCCGCGGAAAAGCACGGCGAGCATGATGAAGGGAAGGGCCATTGGCACGGTGATCGACCAGAACTGACGCCATGCGGAGGCGCGATCGACCTCGGCAGCCTCGTAAATGTAGTCCGGAATTGAGCGCAGACCTGCAAGGCATATCAGCATCACGTAGGGGGTCCACATCCAGGTATCGACGATGATGATCGCCCAGGGTGCCAGCGAGACGCTGCCGAGCATCTGGATGTTGGCTGTCGGGATGCCGGTGAGGAGAGAGACGGCGTAGGCGAAGAGGCCGATCTGTGGCTCGTAGAGGAAGCGCCAGAAGTTGCCGACGACGGCCGGAGACAGCATCATCGGGATCAGGATCAGCGTTGTCCAGAACGCGTGGCCGCGAAACTTGCGGTCGATGAGATAGGCGAGCGTGAAGCCAATCACCGTCTGCAGCAGGATCGTCCAGAAGACGAAGTGCGCTGTCGTCTGCATCGCCTGCCAGATGTCGGGGTCGGTCAGGACACGCTCGTAATTGTTCAATCCGACGTTCAGGACCGGCGCATTCGGACGATTGGCGCGATAGTTCGTAAACGAGAGATAGATGGCCCAGATGAGCGGGAAGATGTTGATGGCGAGAAGAAGGATAATGGTGGGGGCGATGAACACCCAGGCGATCGCTCGGTCGGACAGGCCACGGACGCGGTGAGCGACCGAAGTCGGCGTCGCCCTTGCGGTCGCGTCAGCTGCATTCTCGACCACGGATGAAGAGGAAATGTTCAAGATGTCACCTGGTGTTTGCGTATGTGAGACATCAGGCGGCCCGGCAGTCTTGGCGATCCGGGCCGCCGTTCTGGCAAGGATGTTCCGCGTCAACTTGAACACTAGATCTTGCCGTCGTCCTTGAAGACTTCCGACCAGTCCTTCACCAGCCCATCGAGCGCTTCCTGAGCGGTGCCGTTGCCGGCCACGACATAGTTGTGCACGCGCTTCTGCATATCCTGGAGGAGGGTTGCATAGCTCGGCTCGGCCCAGAAATCCTTGACGATCGCCATCGAGTCCAGGAACGCCTGGGCATAGGGCTGGCTGGAGGCAAAGTCCGGCGCGTTCACGACCGATTTCAGGCAGGAGTAGCCGCCAAGTTTCCACCATTTAGCCTGGACTTCAGGCTGGGCGAACCACTTGATGTACTGCAGAGCGGCGTCCCTCTTGTCGGAATAGGAGACGACGGAGATGCCCTGTCCGCCAAGCTGAGCGAAATGCTTCTTTTCGGCAGGATTGGGGAAGAAGCCGATCTTGTCGCCGCCGACCTTCTCGTCCTTGTAGAGGCCTGGCCAGGTAAAGGCGAAGTTCATCTGCATCGCGACTTGGCCGGATTTGAAGGCATCGGCGGACTCGACCATGTAGACGTTGGAGCTACCGGGCGGGGTGCAGCAATCGTAGAGTGCCTTGTAGAATTCCAGACCTTTTACCGCATCGGGCGAATTGACGAAGCCTTGCATTTGATAGGGCTTGTCCGGGTTGTCGTACTGGAAACCCCAGTCGTACAGCACGTTCGTCACGCCCATGGTGATGCCCTCAGAGCCGCGTTCGGTGTAGATCGACGCCCCATAGACGGTTTTGCCGTCGATTTGACGCTTCTGGAAAAATTCGGCAATCTGCTTCAGCTCGTCGTAGGTCTTCGGCGCCGAGAGATCCCAGCCATACTTTTCCTTGAATTCCTTCTTCAGTTCCGGCCGCTCGAACCAGTCCTTGCGGTAGGTCCAGCCGACCACGTCGCCCATGGCAGGCAGCGCCCAGTAGTTCGGCGTATTCTTCGGCCATTCTGAGTAGCCCACCACCGTCGCCGGCACGAAGTCATCCATCTTGATGCCTTCCTTGTCGAAGAAGTCGTTGAGCTTGACGTAGTGACCGTTTTCCGCCGATCCGCCGATCCACTGGCTGTCACCGATGATCAGGTCGCAGAGTTTTCCGTGGGAGTTCAATTCGTTGAGGAAGCGGTCCGCGTAACTCGTCCAGGGCACGAACTCGAATTTCATTTCGGTGCCGGTCTTGGCAGTGAAATCTTTTGAGAGTTCGACAAGCGCGTTCGCCGGGTCCCAAGCAGCCCAGCAGAGTGTCAGTTGGTCGGCTTTTGCGAGATTGGGCAGCGCTGACGACATGATGAATGCCGAGGCCAACCCGATAAGAGCTTTCGATTTCCTTTGCATAAGTTCCTCCCAGAACTAAAGGCCGGCCGGGTTCCCTGCCGACGTGCAAGCTCACCACTTTCAGAGAATGCCTACATGAGGTCCCCAATCTTCATGTTTAGCAATATGTTTAGTGATAGACATTTTTATAAACATTGCAAGTGGCAATCGTTGTTGCAGTGCACATGTGTACGGGACGCACCCGGCCGTCTTCTTCGGCCGGATCCCAATTGTCGTTGCCGGAGGCGTCTCTCTCCCGCTTGGATTGCTTCCGGCCCTACCGGTGCGTGCGCCTGCAACGGTACGCTCGCCTGAGAACAATCGAGCGGTGCGGTTCTCATCTCGGCGCCAGATAAACGACGAATCGGAAGAGTTTCATATGGAGTTCAACAGCAAGGCGGTGGTGCCAAGTGATTGTCTCTCTTGCCTGTCGGACGTTCGGCGTATATATTGGTAAAATGCCTACCAATTCATCCGAAGCATCTTCACATTCACACATTCCGATGGATGCGCTGAGCGAAGTTTTGCAAGACTTTCGCCTAAGCGGAGTCAGCTATGGTCGCTGCGAGCTGCGACATCCGTGGAACATCGCTTTTCCGCAACAAGCGTTTCTTCGCTTTCACTTTGTCAGCCAAGGTCCATGTTGGATCCATACCGAAGCAGAGGGTTGGCAAGAGTTGCGCGAGGGCGATCTGGTGCTGCTTCCGCAAGGCACCGCTCATCGGCTTGCCAGTGCGCCGGATGTTGTCGGGGACTCGCTCGATGGTTGCCAGGTGACCAATCTGGGGAGCAACGTGTGCGAAGTGGTGAGAGAAGGAACTGGCGCGGCAAGCACTCTTTTCTGCGGCTCCATGGCCCTGGGAGCCTGTGCGCTAAACCCTCTGATCACGCTGATGCCAGCGATCATCAAGGGCTGCGACGTGGCCGGCAATGACCCAATTGTGGGACCCTTGCTAGCGGCTATGACGGCGGAGGCGGCGCAGCCACAAATGGGCAGTGCCACCATCTTGTCACGAATGGCCGACCTGCTGACCGCCCGGCTCATCCGCTGTTGGGTCCATTGCACTGGTGCCTCGACCACGGGCTGGCTTGCCGCCATCCGCGACCCTCATATCGGCCGCGTCCTCGCGGCCATGCACCGAGACCCTGGCCATAACTGGACCCTCGAAAGCCTCGCCGGCTTGGCAGGTCAATCACGCTCGATTTTCGCCGAGCGCTTCAGCGCTATATTGGGGGAAGGACCGGCACGTTATCTCGCGCGTCTTCGCATGCAGCTTGCCGGTGAGTTGTTGGGCCAAAATGGTATGTCGGTTGCCGAGGTCGCAGCCCGTTTGGGTTATGAATCCGAAGCATCCTTCGCTCGCGCGTTCAAGCGCATCACGAACGTCTCGCCGGGTGTTGTGCGTCGCACAAATTCCGGACGAATAGACATTAATTTCGGATTCTAAGATACATTTCATCCGAACGGATTGGTCTATGAAGGTATCCAAACCTTGGAGATCTTCAATGACGGATACAACAATACAGCTTGATGGCGCAGCGGAAGACGTTGATGCTATCGCGCCGGTCGCATGGAGCGCGAATACCTGGTTCGCGGTTCTTTCGCTGGCAGCGACCAGCTTTGCGCTGGTGTCAGCCGAATTTTTGCCGGCAGGCCTGTTGACACCGATGGCGCGCGATCTCGGCATCAGCGAGGGAACCGCCGGGCAGGTCGTCACCGCGACGGCCTCCGTAGGCGCCGTGACGGCCTTGTTGAGCAATGTTCTTATCGGCAGATTGAACCGCAAGACAGTGCTGGTTGGTCTCAGCGGCCTGGCAATCGGCTCCAATATCCTGGCGACGGTGGCGACCGATTTCTGGATACTATTATTGGCCAGAGCGGGGCTGGGTATCGCTATCAGCTCTTTCTGGGCACTTTCAGTTGCAGTCGTCGCGAGACTGGTGGGCGCCAATGCAACAGGTCGGGGCATGGCTATCGTCACCCTCGGCGTCTCACTCGCTACCATCGCTGCACCGTCGATGGGGGCGTTGATCAGTGACTGGTTGGGCTGGCGCAGTGCAATGGCGATTACTGCAGGACTGGCCGCGATTGCCATGCTGCTGCAGCTACTCAGCCTGCCGACTTTGCCTGCAACGACAAGCAACAGTCTTGCCGATGTCTTCAGGCTAACTCGGCGTCGTGGGGTTCAGCTCGGTATGCTTGCTATTCTCATGCTGATGACAGGGCATTTTGCCGGCTCGGTTTATGTCCGCCCCTTCCTCGAACATGTGACCCTCCTCACAACTGGCCCAATTGCTCTGGCGTTGCTCGGATTTGGCATCGCTGCGGTCATCGGTAACATCGCAGGCGGTCGCATGGCCGACGCCAATATCCACATGGCTCTCGCAGTCACGTCCGCATTGATGGCATTTGCGGCGCTCGCATTGGTACTTTGGGGTTCCCACATCGGCGTTGCGTTCGGCTTCGCCACGCTTTGGGGTTTTGCCTTTGGCATGGCTCCTGTGGTGCTGCCAACCAACTTATCCCGCGCAGCGACTGATGCGCTGGAAGCAGCGGGCAGTCTGATGGTCGTTTCCTTCCAAGTCGCTATCACCATCGGCGCCGTTGTCGGCGGTTATGTCGTAGACACTTATGGCGCCACTGGACCCTTGGCTCTAACTGCTGCGCTTGGCGCATCGACCCTGGCGCTGGCGCTGCTACAACCCCGCAGTTGAGCTTAGCTTCCGGCGGAGAAACCAGACGCCAATCTGCATGTCGATGCGCTAAACGGACTTCATGCTAGAGGCTTCAGGGCGCCGCAGCGAGGAGGCGCTGCTTAATCCTACCATATTCACGGTCAGCCCCGAAATCTATGCCGAATACCTTGCCCGACTGGATGCGCCCACGCAGCCCAATGAGCGCTTGAAATGCACCATGTCGACCAAAGCGCCGTGGGATGAGGCGTGACTCTCAGCGCACCCATCCCACTGGCCGGTCATCACGAGCTGGCAGAGTTCAATTCCAACGTGCCTGACCTGGATGACTGGCTGCGTCGCCGCGCTCGCACCAATCAGGCAGGTGGCGCGTCGCGTACCTTTGTCGGGTGTGGGGGAAGCCGCGTCATCGTGTATTACGCACTCAAATTTATTCAATTACTGAACGTTCGTGTTGCAGATTCTACACTCATATCGAAAAACGAGCGTGTGAAGAGCCTATGTGGACGCTACTTTTCGCTGTACTTTTTTAGGAATATGCTATTGAGCGGATTAGGCCCATGATCGGCTACACCGCTTTCAGGTGCATCTTCATGAATTTTGACCGACATGCCGATTGAGCAGGGCGCGCCTTGCTCAAGCGAATGGCTTTGACTTTGGGTAGTTTTGTATGTCCCCCGCGAATAAGTCCCTCTCCTTCAAGACCTTGACATCTGTTGTGTTCCTCTCCTCGACGCTGTTTGCATTTTCCGCAATCGCGCAAGAACAGCCTACACCCGCGGCTGCCAATACGCCTTCAAGTACTGGTTCCGCTGAAGGGACCGCTGCCGCAGCGAGCGAACAACAGCCGGCACCTCAAGCGCGGGTTCAGAAATTCGACGACTGGTATTATCGTTGCATTGATGGAAAAGCTGCGGACGGCTCGGCAACGACGAGCTGCGAAGTCGCGCAAATTGCGACGGTCAAGCAGGGCGACCAGGACGTCAACATATTGACGCTGGCGGTCGCCAAGGCGCCGGCTCCCACCGCAACAGACAAGAAGGCAGCGAAGCAGCCTCCAAACGAGCTGGTTCTGACGACGCTTGTACCGCTCAACATGTATCTGCCTGCCGGCATCGGTATCGATGCAAGTGACAAACTGGTCGTGCAACTAGCTTACCGCAACTGCAACCAGGCTGGCTGTTGGGCGCAACAGAAGCTGGACGGCAAGATGGTGTTAGCACTTGCCAAAGCGACTGATGGCACCGGTCACGTGCAGATGATGAATGGCCAGAAGGTCAACATCAAATTCTCGTTGAAGGGATTGTCTGCGGCGTTGGACGCATTGCAGAAGCCCGCCTCGAAGTAAGCGGACGGCGGGAATCGCTTATGACACTGGCTTTAAGGCCGTCTCCTCTGCAGAGCGGCCAAGGCTTTTCGAAGTCGTCTTTCGTTGTGCCGTTTGCCGTCGCATTGCTGTCGGTAGTCCTGGCTTCGTCCCGGGCTGTCGCGCAGCAATCGCCGAATGACGACTTCGCGCGCCGTCAGGCGCAGGAAGCCGAACAACAGCGGTTGGAGACCTTGGGCCGAATGACGCCGAGGCCCACACAGGCCGAAGCTCAACAACCGGCAACATCAGGCGGCCAGAAGGCCGGTCCATGCTTCGCCATCACCCATGTCGAGGTCGAGGGGGTGAAGCAGTTCCCGGCCACCGCTATCGACAAGGTCACCGCATCTTATGCGAACCGCTGCGTCGGCGTTGGCGAGATCAACGGGCTGTTGCGCGACCTGACGCATCTCTACCTCGACAAGGGATTCGTGAGCTCGCGTGTCTACGTGCCGGCCCAGGACATCGCCAAAACCAAGACGCTGCGCCTGGTCGCCGTCGAGGGCACGCTGTCCGACATCTACATCAACGGTAAACCGGCCCCCGGTTCCGGCGTGCTGGCAACGGCCTTTCCCGGCATGAAGGGTGAGATCACCAATCTGCGCGACATCGAACAGGGTCTCGACCAGATCAACCGCCTCTCGTCCAACAACGCCAAGACCGCGATGCTGCCGGGCAAGACCGACGGCACCTCGATCCTCAATGTCGAGAACAAGCCGGACCACCGGTGGCATCTCTCCTTCGGCAACAGCAATCTCGGGCAGGAACAGACGGGGTATTCCAAGTCCTCGGCCACGGTTGGCTATGACAATCTGTTCGGCATCAACGATCAATGGAACTTTTCGTACGAGCATAGCGGCCCGGATTATCCCTGGCGGAACGATGGCGTGGGCAGGAGTAACAGCTATTCCGGCAATGTCAGCGTGCCCTATGGCTACTGGACATTGTCGCTGAATGGTTCCTGGTATGGCTATGACAGTTCGGTTCCCGGCAATTTCGGGCCGCTGAAAACGTCTGGTACCAGCAAACAGGTTGGCATCGGCGCCGATCGCGTGATCTTCCGTGACAAGGATTCGATCACCACCCTGAACACAGGCTTGACCTACAAGGAAACCAACAATTTCCTGCTCGGCAACAGAATAGAGGTCGGCAGCCGCAAGTACACGGTCGGCGATCTCGGCATCTCCCATTCCCGCCGCATGCTGGGCGGGCTTTGGGTCTTCGATCTCTCCTATAGCCAGGGGCTCGATCTCTTTGATGCGGTCGCGCCCGGCGATGTCGGGGCTGGAGACGCCGATCCTCGCTTCTCCAAGTTCACCGGCACGATCACCATGACCCGGCCGTTCGAGCTCGCCAGCCAGCGCTTCGAGATCAACTCGATCGTCACCGGGCAATATTCGCCCGATAATATGTTCGGGGCCGAGCAGATCTCGGTCGGTGGCTATTCCTCTGTGCGCGGCACGCGCGAGACCATGCTTTACGGCAATAACGGCTTCTTCGTCCGCAACGATCTCGTCTGGCGCACGCAACCTTTTTCCGAGAATGCTGAGCTTGCGAAGATCCTCGGCGAGTTCCGCCCCTATCTGGGTCTCGATTATGGGCGGATCGCACGGCAAGCTCGCTACCAGATCGCAGGTGGCGACATGTTCGGTTGGACGGTCGGCGCCAAGCTCGCCGGCGGCAATGTCAACTTCGATATGGGTTATTCGGATGTCTTTGGCGGCACGGTTAACCGCCGCGACTCCGGGCTTCTGTTTGTCAGTACGTCAGTGAGGTGGTGAAGGAGATGGTGAGTCACGTGTCAATAATTGTATTCAAAAATACCCCAAAGCGGTTTGTGCACAACGTGAAGCTGCTTGCGGTTTTCGCGCTGGCGGCGATCGTCAGCGCCTGCCAGACCGCGGATCCTCGGCTGGTGACGGCATTGCGGAGTTCGTCCATCACGCAGATTCAGCTCGAGACTGCTCCAGACGTCAACATGGGCGGATTCTTTGACAAGAAGAAGCCCGATCCGCAGCTGTCGAAAGTGGTGCAGACCCTCGAGGCTTCGCTAAATCGTGAACTTAAAGGTCTGCCCGGTGGAAAAACACCCGGGAAGCTTATCGTGACATTGGGCATGGTCGATCTCGCCAGCAATGCCGGCCGTATCATCCTGGATAACCACAGCAGTATGTCGGGATCAGTCCGCCTTCAGGATGCAAAGACTGGACGTCTCATAGCCGAAACGACTGTCTATGTTTCGGAGAAGGGCGTGCGTGGCGAAGGGAACATCGGCGTCTTTGTCGCCATGGCAATTAACGCGGCACAGGTTTCCCGGCAGAAGGATGCTCTCGCCCATGAGCTCTCCGACAAGTTCGTCAGCAGCGTAAAGACGTGGCTCATGCAGAAGTAGGAAATTCTGTCGTCGCAAGGGACACCCGATAAGGGCAAGACCACAGTGCCAGGAAGTGGACGAGAAGATGAGCAACGGAAGACACGGATTGTCGAAAAAGATTGATCAACCGGGTAGACTCACCCGGCAATCGCTTGCGACGGTGCTGAGTGCGTTGCTTGTCTTCCAGCCGATACTGGCGAATGCCCAGTCTGTCTCTGCGGCTGGATCGGCACCATTAGCCAATCAGCCGAGCGTCGGCGCGGCGCCGAATGGCGTGCCGCTGGTCGATATCGTCGCGCCGAACGCGGCGGGCCTGTCGCACAACAAGTATGACAACTTTAATGTCGGTGCGCCGGGCCTAATCCTAAATAATTTCAACGGTGAAGTTGGCACGTCGAACCTCGGCGGGGCCACGCCCGGAAACCCAAACCTCAACAACTCCAACCCGGCCTCAGTGATCCTGAACGAGGTCACCAGCGGCAATCGCTCGGCGCTGAACGGCCCCACCGAAGTCTTCGGGGGAAAAGCCGACGTCATCATAGCGAACCCCAACGGAATCACATGCGCCGGCTGCGGCTTCATCAACACGCCGCATGCGACGCTGACGACGGGCGTCCCCAATATCGGCGCCGATGGCAGCCTGACCGGCTTTACCGTCAACGGCGGCGATGTAACGTTCGAGGGGGCAGGGGGGAATTTTGCAGCCGCTCCGGGTGCTGTCGACCTCTTCGACGTCGTCTCGCGCAACATTCATGTGAATGCGCCGATCTACGGCAAAACCATCCGGCTGACGGGTGGCGCCAGCCAATATAACTATGCCACCGGCGAGGCCACCGCGCTGACCGCGACCTCTGGCACACCGGAATATGCGATCGACGGCTCAGCCCTCGGTGCTATGCAGGCAGATCGTATCAAGGTCGTCGTCACCGAGAAGGGTGCCGGCGTCAAGATGAGCGGCGACATGGCCGCCAATGCCGGGGAATTGACGCTATCGGCGGATGGCAAGATCTCGATCGGGAATGCGTCCGGTCGCGATGGCGTGAGCATCACCTCGAAGCGCATGGTTACTGCTGCCAAGGTGACGTCGAAGCAAAAGGCGGCGGTCCAGGCCGATCAAGGCATAACGCTGCAATCAGTTGCTGCCGACAGTGACATTGTTCTGACAAGTGGTGCTGGTCTCTTGAGCGTGTCAGGCGACATCAACAGCGGCACCACCGTGCAGATGAGTTCGGGCGGCGGCATTGCGGCTGGCAGCGTGACGGCTGGTAACGGTGCAGCGGCGCTTGTCGCCACCTCCGGTGATATCGCGATAGCGGGCGCGGCCAACAGCACCGGCGACCTCACTCTGACCGCCACGGCCGGTTCGATCTCGGCTGCTTCGCTGCTAAGCAACCAGACGATCACCTTGAATGCCGGCCTCGACATTGCTGTTGCCGGTAACGTACTGGCGCAAGGCAATGTCAGCGCCAGCGGCCGGTCGGTGTCCACCGGCATGGTCGTCGCGGGCATCAATATTGCTGCCACCAGCGCCGACCCGAGCGGCAATGTCGTGCTCGGCTCGGCCGGGAATCTCAGCCTGACGGCGACGGGCGGCAATATTACTACCGGTAATCTGCTGTCGGCTGAAAGACTCAACACGAGTGCGACCGGCAATATGGTGGCCGGTAACATCCAGACTACCGGTGATTTCACGGCGACCGCAGCCTCGCTGACATCAAGCAACATCACGTCGCATGGGGCGATCACTGTCAACGCATCGACCAACGCGAGCGGCCAGATCCTCGGCGCCGGCAATATCCTGATCTCTGGGGCTGCCATTCAGGCAAGCGCCATCGCCTCCGGCGTTGACTTCGCCGCCACCAATGCGGCTGGCGGTACCCTCGCTGTCGGTCCGGTCGGCACGCTCGATTTGACCGCCACGACCGGCAATATCGTCGTCGGCACGCTCCTGTCGGCCGGTGATCTGAATGTTCGGGCAGCACTGCTACAGGCAAACACTCTGACAGGTCACGGGAATGTCGGCGTAGATGGTGGCGTCCGTGTCGCCAACCAATTGCTCGGAGCCGGCAACATCACCATCAACGGCAACGCCAATGGCGTCAGTGCCGGTCTTCTTGCGTCCGGCGTTGACTTTGCAGCGACCAAGGCGGCTGGCGGCAATATCGTGGTGGCGAGTAGCGGCGATCTGAGGATCAACGACAGCGCTGGCGCGATTCAGGCAGGCACCATCTTGGCGGCCGGCGCGATCAATTCCACCGGCCAGACCATCACCGCCGATAGCATCACCGGCCATAAGAACATCACGCTTTCCGGCGCCACTGCCGTTACCGGCCAGATCCTCGGCGCCGGCAACGTCAGCGTCTCCGGCCCGACTATCGCGGCCGACGCCATCGTCTCGGGTGTCGACATCGCTGCCACCGATGCGGCGGGCGGCCGCATTGCCCTTGGCCCGGCGGCAACAGGAACCGGCAATCTGACGCTCGCCGCCTCTGGCCTGCTCAGCGCCGGCACGCTGCTGTCGGCAGGCAATCTAGATGCCAGCGGCGCGACCATCACCGCCGGCAATGTCTCGTCGCATGGTGATCTGACGCTTAAAGGCGCCTCCGGCACGACGACCGCGAGCGGTCGCGTGGATGTCAGTGGCCAGATCCTTGGCGCTGGCAATGTGTTGATCAGCGGCCAGAGCCTGTCGGCCCAGACGGTCGTCGCCGGCCTCGACTTTGATGCCACCAATGCGGCAGGGGGCAATATCGTTCTTGGTCAGTCCGGTGACTTGACCATCGCGGTCAATGGCGCCCTTGCTGTGCCGACCATACAGGCAGCCGGTATCATCGACGCCCATGCGGCATCGATCTCCGCCAACGCGGTCACCGGTCACAAGAACATTGCCCTTTCCGGCGCAACCAGTGGCGTGGACATCGATAGTCAAGTCCTTGGTGGCGGCGATATCAGTGTTTCCGGCTCCAGCATCAAGGCCGGTACCATCGTCTCCGGTGTCGATTTCGACAGAATGGCAGCGGCGAACGGAACCATCGTTCAGGCGTTAAGTGGCGATCTGACACTTGCTTCAAGCGGATCCATCGACGCCCGCACGCTGCTGTCGGCTGGCGATCTCTCTGCCAGCGGTGCGACCGTGGCCGCCAACACTGTCACGTCCCATGGCGATGTCACCCTTGACGGTGCGACCGGCACGACGACCGCAAGCGGTCGCGTGGATGTCAGCGGCCAGATTCTCGGCGCTGGCAATGTGCTGATCACTGGTCAAAGCCTGTCCGCCCAGACGATCGTCTCCGGCATCGACTTCGACGCCACCAATGGGGCCGACGGCAATATTGTTCTCGGCCAATCCGGGGATCTGACTGTGTCAGTGAACGGTGCGGTTACGGCGCCGACCATACAGGCGGCCGGCGCCATTGATATCAGTGGCGCGACCATCACTGCCGATGCCATTACCGGCCATAAGGATGTCACCCTTGCCGGTGCCACGACAATTGATCGCCAGATCCTTGGTGGAGGGGATGTCAACATCTCCGGACCAAGCATCAAGGCTGGGACGATCGTCTCCGGCGTCGATTTCCTCGGCACGGCCGCCGCCAACGGCAACATCGTCCAGACGACAAGCGGCGATGTTTCGTTGACGTCTTCGGGTAATATTACCGTCGGTACGCTTTTGTCGGCCGACGATCTCAGTGCCGCCGGTTCGACCATCAGCGCTGATGGCGTCACGGCCCATGGCGACGTCAGCCTTGATGGTGCAACCAACGTCAGCGGCCAAATCCTTGGGGCCCGGAATGTTCTTATCACGGGCCAGAGCCTGTCCGCCCAGACGGTCGTTGGTGGCATCGACTTCGACGCCACCAACGCGGCCAGTGGCAATATCGTTCTCGGCCAGGCCGGCGACTTGACTGTGTCAGTCAATGGCGCTGTTGCGGCGTCGACCCTGCAGGCAGCTGGTGCCATCGATGTAAAGGCCGGGAATATCTCTGCCAACACCATTTCCGGCCACAAGAATATTGCACTTTCCGGCACCACCGCAGTTGACGGTCAAATTCTCGGTGCAAATGACGTCAGCATCTCCGGCTCGAGCATCAAGGCCGGCGCCGTCGTCTCCGGCGTCGATTTTGCAAGAACAGCCGCAGCCAACGGCAACATCGTACAGACGACAAGCGGCAATGTTTCGTTGACCTCTTCCGGCAAGGTCGATGCTGGCACGCTGCTCTCGGCTGGCGATCTCAGTGCCGCCGGTTCGACTATTAGCGCTGACAGCGTCACGGCGCACGGCGCTGTCACGCTCGATGGCGCGACCACCGTTGCCGGTCAAATTCTCGGTGCGGGGAATGTCCTGATCACCGGTCAGAGCCTGTCCGCCCAGACGGTCGTCTCCGGCATCGACTTTGCCGCCACCAATGCCGCCGGAGGCAATATTGTTCTCGGTCAGGCTGGCGATTTGACGGTATCAGTCAGTGGCGGTGCGGCGGCTTCAAGCTTGCAGGCGGCCGGCAATCTCAATGCCAGCGGGACATCGATCGCCGCAGATGCAGTCACCGGCCATAAGAAGATCACGCTTTCCAGCACGGATGCCGGCGGCGTAGATGTGAGCGGCCAGATTCTTGGCGGTAACGATATTGCCATTTCGGGCCAAAGCATCACCGCCGGCACCATCGTCTCCGGTGTCGACTTTGCCAGAACAGCAGCTGCCAATGGCAACATCGTCCAGACGGTAAGCGGTGACGTCTCGCTGATCTCCACGGGCGATATCACCGTCGGCACACTGCTGTCGGCCGGTGGTCTCACCGCCGAGGGCGCCAATCTCAAGGCGGCCAGCTTGACCGCCCATGGCGCAACTGATCTCAAGGCCAGCGGCCCTGGCGCAAGCGGTCGAGTTGATATCAGTGGCCAGGTGCTTTCGGCCGGCGATCTCGCGATCAACGCAAACAGCCTCAATGCCGGCCTTCTCGTTTCCGGCGTTGATTTTGCGGCGACCGAGGCGAATGGCGGCAATATCAAGCTTGCCAGCTCCGGCGACACGTATCTCACCATCTCCGGCAACACCACTGCCGGCACGATACTGTCGGCGGGCGATGTCACGGCGAAGGCGGCCAATCTCACGGCCGATAGCATCACCAGTCACGGTAACGTCGGCATTACCGGCGACGTCGATGTGACGAGCCAGATCCTGGCTGCAGGCGACCTTACTCTCAATGGCGCCAGCATCAGCGCACCTGTTCTGATCTCGGGCATCGACTTTGCCGCCACCAATGCCGCGGGCGGCAATATCGTGCTCGGCCGGACCGCCGCCCTCAACCTGACCGCCTCCGGCAATATCGTCTCTCAGACGATGCTTTCGGCCGGCGATGTTGCGATCCGCGCGGCTAGTCTGAAGGCTGACAGCCTCACTGGGCATGGCAAAGTCGGCATTATCGGCAATGTCGATGTGAACAATCAGATCCTTGCCGCAGGCAATCTCACGATAAACGGCGGCAGCATCAGTGCGCCTGTCCTGATCTCCGGCATCGACTTTGCCGCGACCAATGCCGCCGGTGGCAGCATCGTGCTCGGATCGTCCGGCGGCATGAACCTTGCCGCCACTGCAGAAATTGCCACGCAGACCCTATTGTCTGCCGGCAGCATCGATGCGCAAGCCGCGACCATCGCAGCCAACGCCGTTACAGCACATGGCGATATCACCCTAGCCGGCAGCAGCAGCGTCAACGTCACGGGCCAGCTCCTCGGCGCCAACGACGTCTCGATCTCCGGCCAGACCGTCCAGGTGGGTCAAGCCATTACCGGTGTCGACTTTGCTGCCACCGCGCAATCATCAAACGGCGCCATCGCCCTTCGAGCAAGCGGCGATCTCGACATCAATGCAGGAAGTGCCACTGCCGGCACTCTGATCGTCGCCGGCAATCTCGATGTGGTGGCAAGTGTGTTCACAGCAGGCAATATTACAGGCCACGGCGCCGTTTCGGTCGGCTCGTCCGCAAATCCCGGCGCGGTTGCGATCAACGGCCAGCTTCTCGGCGCAAGCAATGTCTCGATCACCGGATCGGGTATTAGCGGCAACGTCATCGTCGCCGGCGTCGATTTTGCCGCGACCAGCCAGTCCGCCACCGGTAATATCGTCCTCGGTCAGTCAGGCGATCTCAGTCTCATAGCCACGTCCGGCAACGTGGCCGTCAACAGCCTGATGGCGGCCGGCAGCATCACGGCCAACGCTGCCAACAATGTCAGCTCCAATGCGGTCGCCCATGGCGACCTGACGATCGCCGCCGGCAATGCGATCACGCTTACCGGCCAGTCGCTTGCCAACCGCAATGCCAATCTGTCCGCCCGGTCGATGACGATCGATACGTTGGTTTCCGGCGTCGACTTTGCCGCCACCAATGCCGCGGCTGGCGGAAGCCTGATGCTGCAGCGCTCGGGCACGATGATGCTTGCCGCCTCCAACGGCAGCATCAACGCCAACTCGTTGCTGTCAGGCGGCAATCTTGCCGCCAGTGCAACGCAGAACATCGGCTATTCCAGCCTGCAGAGCCTTGGCAACGCCACGCTCACGGCGCCTGGCGCCATTGCTTACACGAGCACTACCCGCGTCGGCGGTAATCTGACGCTTAACACCGGTGCGCTGGATCTGTCGGGCACCAGAGGCAGCCGCATCGCCGGCGGCGGCACGCTGATCGTCAACGCGTCCTCGGCCAACCTGTCGGGCAGCAATCTCGTCTTCGGCGGCCTGGCGCTCAACCTCTCCGGCAGTGCCGATCTCTCCAACGCGCAAGTCAGCACTGTTACCAATGCGGGTGGTTCCGGCGATATCGCTATCTCCGCCGCTGGATTGACGACAAACGCCAACACCGCATTACTTGCCGCGCATGACCTGACGCTCAGCCTGCCGTCGCTTGCCAATACCGGTCAGCTCGCTGCCAGCAACAGCCTTACCTTCAACGTATCAGGCGATTTCTACAACAGCCCTTCCGGCCTCGTCTTCGCCGGCAACAACGCCAACCTCTTCGTCGGCGGCATACTCACCAACGACCAGGGCGCTATTGTCGCCAATGGTGGGTTGACCATCCAGGGAGCCACCGCCGGTCAGCGCAATGCTGCGGTCACCAATGTGTCCGGTCTCATTCAATCCGGTGGTGACATGTCGATCCTCACCGCGAATCTCACCAACCGGCGGTCGGCCACGCCAAGCTGGGTGACAGGCCAGTTGGTTTCCTCCGGCGCGGTTGTCGGCACCTTCGTGCTGAATCCAGCGATCGCCGGCCAGCCCTTCGCCTATCTGGAATCGACCGATCAGAATATGTTCCAGCTCTATGCGGGCGTCGATCCGGGGCAGTTTTCCGACTACCAGCCGCTGTTGTATTCGGTCGCAACCCTTGCCGACGGCACCTCCTATCACGCCTGGACCTGGGTCAGCGGCAATGGCCCGACAGAGGTGCGGCCGATCTTTGACTGGATCAAGGCTCGCGTACCCAAGGATGCCAACGGCAATCCTATTCTCGATCCCAACAATCCCTCGCGCTATTTCATTGTCGACGAAGTAATCAACGGCGGCTCCGATGCCAGCACTACCTATAGCTGGGACGGCGGCGCCAATATTAGCCAATCTGTATATGAGGATCGGTTCACGGCACCGCTGAGCGCGGAGGCCGTGATCCGGGCCGGCGGCAATCTCACAATCGATGCCAAGAACCTCACGAATTCCTACAGCTCGATCGAGGCCGGCGGTAATGCAACACTGAAGGGATCGACGCTTACCAACGAGGGCGTTGCGCTTTATCGCACGACCACGCTGACCTGCAGCGCCGAAAGCGCGTGCACCGCCTACAATGCCAATGGCTCCGCCGATCCATCGCGCAATATTGCCAATGGCACCTCGATCGTCTCAAGTTCGCAGGTGATTGGCGGCGCGTCGGGCAATATCAAGGCGGCCGGTGCACTCAGTCTCGCGTTCGGTGCAATCAACAACAGCTCCGCATCGGGGTCGGTGTCGGGAGGGGCGGGCTTTGCCGCCCTCAGCAATCCTGGGAATCCGCTTTCGGCACTCAATGGCATGACGGCGGGCGGCGCCCTGTTCGACGTCAATGCCGCGCTGGCGGGGGTCGCGGCCAATGGCGGTGCCAGCGTCGCAAACGGCCTGGCGATCGCAGATGGCACCACAACTATCGGCAACGGACCAACGATCAACGGCAACGGCCTGACGGCAAGTGGCGGCACGTCGATCAGCGGCAATAATTTATCGGCAGCCGTCGGCGCTTCGGTGAGCGGCAACGGCGTGACGCTCGCCAGCGGCCCTTCGATCAGCTCGAATACCCTGACCGCCGGCGGCGCCGTGATCAATCCGAACAGCTTGATGGGCAAGCTCACCGCAGCTCTCGGCAACAGCGGCAATCTTGCCCAGGTGCTGCAGGTCAACGGCGCGGAGCTCGCCTCGCTTGCCAAGCCGCAATCGGGCGGTGTCGGCGGCACGGTGCCGGGCCAGGTCTTCCTGTTCGAGACACGGGCGGCTTTCCTCGACGTATCGAAGTTCTACGGCTCGAGTTATTTCATCGACCGTGTCGGCTATACGCCGGAGACCAAGGTTCCCTTCCTCGGCGACGCCTATTTCGACAATCAGCTCGTCGACGAGCAGATGCGGCAATTGGTCGGCGACGGCCTGGGCGCGGGCTCCTTCATCCCCGGCAACAACGCCACCGACCAGATGAAGACGCTGCTCGACAATGGCGTGGCCTACGCCGAGGCCAATGGTCTTGCTCTCGGGCAGGCACTGACGCCCGAGCAGGCCGCATCGCTGACCCAGTCGATGGTGATTTACCAGACGCAGATCGTCGACGGCGCGCAGGTACTGGTGCCGGTCGTCTATCTCTCGGCCGCCGATAAGGCGAAGGTCAACGCAGGCGGCGCCGTCATCGCCGGCAACAGCGTCAGCATCGATGCCGGCTCCGTCAACAATTCCGGTGCGATTGCCGCTGCGGATGGCATGACCATCAATGCGACCGAGATCAAAGCCAATGGCGGCACCTTCCTGGCCGGTGGCAACATGAATCTCAATGCCACCAATGGCATTACACTTGCCGCACAGACGATGACCATCGGTGGTCAGAATGTCGTCAACACCAATGCCGGCGTGTCGGCTGGCGGCAACCTGCAGATCGCCGCGGGCGGCACGTTGAGTTCACAGGGCGCCAAGATCGCCGCCGGCGGCTCAGCCCAGCTTTCCGGCAACAATGTCACTCTTGCTGCTGTCAAGGTCGACAATGGCAGCCAGCAGAATGCGACTGGCACGCGCGTCACCGCCAGCGGCAATCTTACCATTGCCGCCAACAACGACGTCAACATCATCGGTTCCTCCGCAAAGTCGGGCGGCGATCTCAACGTCAAGGCCTCGAATGGTGCCGTCAACATCGTCTCGATCGATGTCGCCCGACGCACCGATGACGGCTACACCAAGACATCAGGTACCGATCAGCAGGCGTCGCAGCTCTCGGCCGACGGCAACCTTCAGGTCAATGCCAATACCGGTGTTCTGATCTCAGGCTCGGATCTGACAGCCAAGGGTGATGTCGGCCTCACTTCGAACGGTGATATTAACGTCACCACATCGCAGGACCAGTCGAAGTCGAGCTTCGGTAAAAACGCCTCATCCGAGCTGACGCATAATGGCTCGACCATTACGGCCGGTGGCGATCTCGTCGCGAAATCCAAGAACGATATCAACGTCATCGGTTCGACGATGGATGCCGACGGAAAGCTTGGCTTGCAGGCCGGTAAGAACGTCACGATCGCTGAAGCGACCGATAGCGCTACCCTCGACGTCAAGAGCTCCAGCAAGAAGAGCGGGTTCTTTGGTTCGACGAAGGAGAATGCCTCCGGCCATCTGGAAACCACGACGGCGGCTGGCTCGTCCCTCTCCGGCAAGGACGGCGTGACGATCATTTCCGGCGGCGACACTACGGTCTCCGCCTCGAAGGTGACGGCGGGTGACGATACGCATGTCGCAGACCTGAATGTCCAGACCGGCGGCAATCTGATCGTCACCGCTGGTAAGGACACCGAGACCGAGCATGATAGCGCCAAGCGCAAGGGTTTCCTGCGCAGCGGCAGCTCGAGCTATGACGGCTATAACGAGACGACCATCGGGTCGCAGCTTTCAGCCTCGGGCGATGTCAATCTGGATGCCGGCAAGGCGGCAGCCATTGTCGGCTCGAAGGTCAATGCCGATGGCTCGCTGAATGTCTCCGGCGAGAGCGTCAGCATCATCGGCGCGCAGGAAAACCACCAGTCCGACAGTAAGCGCAAGGATTCCGGCCTCTTCGTTGGCTCGGGCGGCGGCTTTATCTCGCTCTACGGCAAGAACGAAAAGCAGGGCCAGCAATCTTCCACGGATAACGTCGGCTCACAGCTTACGGCCGGGAAGGACGTTAACCTGACTGCGAGGGCAACTGATCTCAACATCATGGGATCGTCGGTCAATGCCGATCGCGACATCAATCTCTCGGCGGCGCGAGACGTCAATGTCACCCCGGGCGCTGAAAGCTCGTCACAGTCCGAACAGCAGAAGAAGTCCGGCTTCGGTCTTGCACTTTCCGCCGGCAATGGCGGCTTCTCGATCGGGATTGGCGCGCAGTCGACCAAGGACAGCAAGGCGCAGCAGTCCGATACCAATGCGGTATCGACATTGGTGGCGGGCCGCGATCTCAACATCTCGGCAGGCAACAATGTTAACCTGCAGGCGACCAGCGCTTCTGGCGAGCGCGACGTCAATCTCTTTGCCAAGAACGATATCAATCTGCTCTCGGCCAACGACGTCACCAATTACGAGGAGGTGCATGAGAAGACCTTTGCCGGTGTGACCATCTCGGTGACAAGCCAGATCGGCAAGGCGGCTGAGAGCATCATGAACTCGGCCGAGCGCCTTTCGGACAGCGGCGGAGTCAATGCGGTGACAAATACCGCCATTGCCGGCCTCGGTTTCTACGAGGGCTTCAAGGGGCTGAAGGGCGCATATGAGGGGCTTACCAGCGCGGATCCGAAGGTTGGAACCGGTCTTTCCTTCAGCATCGGCATCAACGCCGGCGTCAGCCATCAGGAAAACAGCTGGTCCTCGTCGTCCTCGACCCCGGTCGTGACGAATATTCGCGCGGGTCGCTCCATTACCATGGAGGCCGAGAAGGGCTCCATCACCAGCGATGGCGCGCAGATCCTCGCCGGCTACGACAAGAACGGCATCCCGACGATCTCGGGCGACCCGCTGACCGGCGATATCTTCCTGTCGGCAGCGAATGGCGACATCAACCTCAATGCCGCCACGGGCACGTCGGATTCGACCAGCTCGAACAAATCTTGGAGCGCCGGCGTCGGCGTCAACTTCGGCTGCACTACAAAAAATGGCTGCGCGGAGACCGGCATCGGGGTCAACGCTTCCTATGGCAAGGGCGGTTCGGAAACCTCCGGCACCAGCCATACGAACACGCATGTGAATGGCACTGGCGATGTCACCATCGTCACCAACGATCTCGCGCTGAAGGGGGCGACGGTTGTCGGCAATTCGGTTGCGATCGACGTCAAGAACCTGACGATCGAAAGCCAGCTGGATACGCAGAAGGCCGAGGCCGATCAGTTCAATGTCTCCGGGCAGATCGGGTTTGGCAATACCGGCGCCTCCGGCACCGTGCAGAAGGCCAAGGGCGACGCGGTGCTCGTCTCCGAACAGTCAGGCATTCATGCAGGCACCGGCGGCCTCAACATCGATGTCGGCGGCCAGACCTCGCTTGTCGGCGGGCTGATTACCAGCCAAGCGACGGCGGACAAGAACTCCTTCTCCACCGGCACCCTGACGGTTGCGGATATCGACACGCATTCGACCTGGAAGGCCGAAACCTATGGCGGCGGAATCGGCACCGGCGGGCTCACCATCGCTCCACCCGTCAAGGCCGGCGAGAAGGAGACCGGCAAGGCCTATTCGGCCATCGGCGGCAATATCGGCATCACGATTACCGATCCCGCGCATCAGACGCAGGACATCGGCACGATCCGCCGCGATACCGAGAACACCAACACCTCGCTGCCCGGCCTGCCGGATCTGCAGAATATCCTGCGCCAGCAGTACAAGACCCAGGCCGATCTGCAGGCGGCGCAGGCCACCATGGCAGGGCTGGTGGGCGATATTGCCAGTGAATTCTACCGGCAGGCTGCGGAGGGCCGCGACCAGGCTGGAATGGATTATTGGAAGGAGGGTGGAGCCGGCCGCGTGCTGCTGCACACGATCGGCGCCGGCATTCTCGGCGGCGTCAATGGCTGGGAGGGTGCGCTCAAGGGGGCTGCCGGTGCTGCAACCTCAGCCTTGCTGACACCGGCTATAGCCGATCTCGTCAAGGGCATGCTGAAGGACAGCACCTTGTCCGCTCAGGACAAGCAGACGCTTGCCGCCCTGCTCGGCGAGAGCCTGTCTGCCCTGGCGGCAGGCGCTGTCGGCGGCGGCGAAGGTGCCTCCTATGGGGCTGCACAGTATCAGTACAATTATCTGACGCATAAAGAGCGTGAGGAGTTCGCTCGCACACTGGCCGCTTGTGAGGAGTCCGGTGATCCTGGCTCTCCAGCTTGTAAGCACAAAGAAGAGCTCCAAACTCTATCGGTTAATCGTGACAAGAAGCTGTCCGATTGCGTCGGAAATTCCTCGGCCGACTGCGTCAAGGCTCGCACCGATCTGCGGATAGCTGCGGCCGAGTATCTCGACGCCGCCCTCGCAGGGAATGGCGAGCCCGATGAGATGTCGCTTCTCGATCGACATATGGTGTTCCTGGACGCCTGGAAATACGCAGACAGCAATGATGCGCAAAACGGTCAGGACTTCGGTGATATAGAGTCCACGCTGAAGAGCGATGCAGCCAAAGCCCTGCTGACAGGTTCGAAAGCTCAAATAGCCAGCATCATTCGCGATCCGATCATGCTCGGCGCCATCGCCTGGGGTGGCTGGGGCAATGCCAAGACCATTATTGGAGACATTGCGGGCATCTTGCCGGATAGCGTCGCTGGCCTGCCTGAAAAATATGTTCGTGTCATCGACAATGCGGGCAACGTCGTCATCGTTGGTCCAAATGGTGAAATCTATCGCGATATTGCCGCCGCACAGCGAGCGTCTATCGGCACTGATGCCATAAATACAGTAACGATAGGCGGCAAAACCTGCGTTTATAGCTGTGTTGTTGACGGAACCACGCGGTACGTTGGAATTACCGATGATGTAGCCCGTAGAGGCGCCGAGCATCTACGGACGAAAGGAATCCGCATTGAGCAAATCGATGGCCTCGATAATCTGTCGCGTTCGGATGCGAGAGCCGTTGAGCAAACCCTGATCAATTACTACGGACTAGGCAAAGACGGTGGAACGTTGCTGAATAAGATCAATTCGATATCCGCGACGAAAAACCCAACAACCTATGAACAATCGCTTATTCGTGGCAAAGAGTTGCTCGATAGTGTCGACTACCAATGGGCGAAATAGCTATGTTGAATCGGAAAACTGTAAAGATCGGCGATATATTTCAAATTTTGACATCCGAAGGAATTTGTTACGGCCAAGTGACTCACACACATCCAAAATGGAAATTCGTCGTAGCCATTTTTCGGGAATTCTTTCCTAAACCTCCGAAGGATTTCACAGAAATTGTCGCCAAGGAGCCGCAGTTCATTACGACCTTTCTGATACAGGATGCAGTTCGGCAAGGGTTATTCCAGCTTGTTGCGAACGTCGCCGTTTCTGAGCACCTAGCTGCGTTTCCAACCTTTCGGTCGACGAACAATCTTAAGGGTGATGAAACGATGTGGTTTTTCTGGGCTGGCGGAACGCAATGGAAGGTGCACCGCCCGTTGACCAAAGGAGAGAAGAAGTACCCAAGAGGGCCGTCATTACCAAGTGCGCCGCTCTTAATTGAGATGATCGAGAAGAATTATCGAGTTGAGCGCGACTACATTTAGTCTCAGAGACATATAGCTAATATTTCCCTGCCGCTTGAGCGGTATCGTAAACTTAAGGGTCACAAGACAAGAGCGGATGACGGGTTTCTGTGGTCCATCATGCCGGGGTGATTTTAACCCATAGGTCCATTGTGCCGGCGCGCAGCTCGCGATGACGGCTGGAGGTGATGTCATGGCATGGGATATGGAACAGGTTGGCTATCGGATCGTGGGTAGAGTCGAAGCGTTGCAGGTTGCCTCGTGACTTGAAGCGCGGCATGGTCCGCTCTCCTCGCCGGACCGGCTGGTGAGAATTCTCTGCCGATTGTCGAGGCCTTTGTGAGATCGGTGTTCGACACCTGGCATGATCTCGGTCTTTGCAGCGTCATAAGAGCGAAGCTTGTCGGTGATCATCACCCGTGGCGAACGGCCTTGCCCCTTCGACAGCTTGCGCATCAGACGTTTGGCCGCCCTGGCGTTGCGGCGGCTTTGCACCAGAACATCGAGAACGAAACCGTCCTGATCAACGGCGTGCCACGGCCAGTGCCTCTTCCCACGGATCGAAACGACGGCTTCGTCGAGATGCGATTTGTCGCCTAGCCGCCCAGATAAGGGCTGGAGGATCTCGTTGGCGAAGGTTCGCACGGCAAATCCGCCCCGATGGGGATTCAACTTACCCGACCACCTGCTCCACGAAGTCAGCGAACGCCCGCGCCTTGGCGCTGGCGAGGCGTCCCGTTGGGAAGACCGCCCAGAGGTGAATGTTCGGAAGCTCCCAATCTTCAAGCACGCGCGCGACCTCGCCGCTTAGCAGTTCGGGCCAGAACATCCAGTCCGAAGTGACGGCGAGCCCCATGTCGGCCTTAACCGCGGCGCGAATACCTTCGGCTGCGGTGACTTGAACCCGCCCGGAGACCGCGACGGACGCTTCGGTTCCAGCCCTGCGGAAGGTCCAGCTACGGCCGAGCTGAGTATAGACCACCGCCTGATGCGCGGAGATATCGGCAGGCACCAGGGGTACGCCATGTCTTTCAAGATAGGCAGGTGTCGCCACCACCGACCGCCGACCAGTCGCCAGACGGCGGGCTACGGCCGACGAGTCTGCGAGATCACCCATGCGCAGCGCGATGTCGATGCCTTCGGACACGAGATCGATCACCCGATCGTCGAGAACGATATCCACGTCGAGATCGGGATGCATCGCCAAGAACTCCGGCAGGCGCGGAATGACCATGAGCCTCGCAAACGTGGTGGCGGCGCAGATGCGAAGTCGGCCCGACAGCCCGGCACCGGCCCCCTTGGCTTCCAGCTCCGCCTCGTCCGCTGCATGGATCGCCGCCTTCGCTCGTTCATAGAAGCGAACTCCGGCGTCGGTTGGCGAGAGGCCGTGCGTCGACCGGATGAGCAGGCGAACCTGAAGTCGCTCCTCCAATTGCGCAATCGTCTTCGAGATGGCGGGCTGGCCGACGCCGATCTGGCGGGCGGCCTGTGAGAACGATCCCGTTTCCACGACACGCACGAAAGCGGTCATCGCCTGCAATCTGTCCATCACTCATTCTCCATTGGAATAAGCATTATCGCCTCAAGAAGTCTGCCGCAAGTATCCAGGAATGGTCATAACTCTCTCCAGCGAACACAATCCGATGGAGACGAACGTGATTGAAGTCTACGCCTTTGCCACCCCCAACAGCGTCAAGGTGCCGATCGTGCTTGAGGAACTCGGCCTTCCCTATGAGCTGAAGGCGGTCAATGTCCGCAAGGGTGAGCAGAAGGAAGACGCATTTCTCTCGCTCAATCCGAACGGCAAGGTGCCTGTTCTGGTGGACGATGGCTTCGTGCTGACGGAGAGCGCCGCGATCCTTGTTCACCTTGCGGAAAAGACCGGCAAATTGCTGCCAAGCGACGGCGAGGCCCGCGCCCGTGTCTTCGAACAGCTCTTCTTTCACGCCTCGGCCCTGAGCCCCGCTTTCGGCAATGCCGGTTTCTTCATGCGCTCATCGCCGGCACCGCAGCCGATCGCCGAAGCGCGTTTCGCAAAGGAAGCCGAACGCATCCTCGGCATCCTCGACCGCAAGCTGGCGGGTCAATCTTTCATGGCCGATGACGCCTTCACCATCGCCGACATTGCCCATTTCGGCTGGCTGTGGCGCCGGCAATTCCCCGGCCTGACGCTCGACGAGCGCCCGAACCTTTCCCGTTGGTACGAGACCGTGGCCGCCCGCCCCGCCGTCCAGCGCGCCATAGCCCGCGTCGAGGCGCTGGCCGAAGCCCCGACTTCTGTGGCCTGACCCATGCGCTCCCTGTCCCGCTTCTTCTTCAACCCCGACCGCAAGACCCCAACACAAAGGAGTATCCCCATGTCCCGTTTCGACACCTACAAGAACAGCTTCCCGAATGCCCGCCTGACCCGTTCGCCAAGCGGCGTCCTCGAAATCGCCTTCCATACCGACGGCGGCAAGCTCGTCTTCAACGGCCACACCCATGAGCAGTTCGTCGATCTCTTCCACCAGGTCGGTTCCGACGCCGACAACCGCGTCGTCATCCTGACCGGCTCGGGCGATGCCTTCATGGATGCGATCAATCCCGATGGCTTCGATTTCTTCTCGCCGCGCGGCTACGACAAGATCCTGCGCGAAGGCAAAAAGGTCCTCATGAACATCCTTGACATCGAGGTGCCGATGATCACCGCGCTGAACGGTCCCGTCCTCCTGCATTCGGAATATGCGCTGCTCACGGACATCATCCTCGCCACACCGGAAACGGTCTTCCAGGACAAGCCGCATTTCGACTTCGGCATCGTGCCGGGGGACGGCGTCAACCTGCTCTGGCCGGAAGTGATCGGCAGTATCCGCGGCCGCCATTTCATCCTCACCCGCCAGGTGCTTGATGCACAGACTGCGAAGGACTGGGGTGCAGTCAACGAGATCGTTCCTGCCGATCGCCTTCTGGCCCGTGCCCATGAGATCGCCGAGGGTCTTGCCGCCCTGCCGCCGCTGACCAGCCGCTACACCCGCATCGCCCTGACGCAGAAGCTGCGCCGGATCATCGACGAAGGCGCGGGCTATGGTCTGGCGCTTGAAGGCATCAGTGCTGCCGAGGTCGCCCGCTCCGTGGCCGCCAATAGCTGATCACTCCCTCATCCATCGCCGAGCTTCAGGGCGACCCCTGAAGCTCGGCACGCTCAAAGTTCAGAACTCATTGGAGAATGACGATGACGCTGCAGTCCAAGCTTGATGCCTTCAAGGCTGACTTCGAAGCCGGCAAGCCGCCTTACAACGTTCCCTATTCGGTGATCGAGACGATGCACCGCGCCACCGCCGAACTAATCGCCTCCGGCGCGGCCGAGCAGGCCCTTAAGGCGGGCGACACGCTGCCGGCCTTCAGCCTCGCCGATCCCGAGGGCAACACCGTTTCCTCGACCGATCTTCTGGCACGCGGCCCGCTCGTGGTCACTTTCTACCGCGGCGTCTGGTGTCCTTATTGCAACATGGAGCTCCAGGCGCTCCAGGAAACGCTGCCACAGTTCGAGGCGCTCGGCGCGAAACTCGTCGCCATCTCGCCGCAGAACCATGTCAACAGCCGCAAGTCGATGCGCCAGAACAACCTGACCTTCCCGATTCTGTCGGACCCACACAACGACGTGGCCGCCGCCTTCGGCCTGCGCTTCGAAATGCAGGATTACCTGGTCGAGCTCTACAAGTCGCTGAAAAACGACCTTCCGGCCTTCAACGGTGATCCGAGCTGGACCTTGCCGATGCCGGCCCGCTACGTCGTCGGCCAAGATGGCGTCATCCTCTACGCGGAGGTGAACCCGGACTACACCCGCCGTCCGGAACCGGAAGACATGCTGCCGGCGCTCCGCCTCGCAGCCAGCCGCGCCGCCGCCTGATCCATTCGACCCATGACACCCTGCTTCCTTGAGGCAGGGTCAGAGGATTTTCCCGATGAAGAGAACCTTTCTGATCACCGGCGCCAGCAAGGGCATCGGTCTCGCCCTGGCCCATCGTCTTGCCACCCGTGGCCACACCGTCATCGGCATTGCCCGCAACCCGACAGACGCCTTTCCTGGCCCGCTGCATACTCTCGATCTTTCCGAGCGCAGTGCCAACGGCGAACTGGCCAGGATCGTCAAGGAAAGCAACGTCGATGGCGTGGTCAACAATGTCGGGCTGGTCAGGGCCGCTCCGCTTGGCGACATCGCCATTGAAACCCTTGAAGAGGTGATGCGCGTCAATCTGCATCCTGCTCTTATGTCCATACAGTCCGCATTGCCCGGCATGCGCACACGCGGCTGGGGCCGCATCGTCAATATTTCCAGTCTCACCGTTCTCGGCAGCGTACAGCGGACAAGCTATGCCGCTGCCAAGGCCGCACTCGTCAGCTTTACGCGAAGCTGGGCGCTTGAACTCGCCCAGACCGGCATCACGGTCAACGCCGTCTCGCCCGGGCCGACCGAAACGGAACTGTTTCGGGCGAACAATCCGATCGGCAGCGAAGGTGAGGCGCGATACCTATCCGGTGTTCCCATGGGGCGGTTCGGCCAACCTGACGAGCTCGCCGCGGCGATTGAATTTCTGCTGTCGGACGACGCCGCGTTCATCACTGGGCAGACGCTGCATGTCGATGGCGGGGCGTCGATCGGTAGGTCTTCACTGTAGGGCAGCAGCAATCGGTCCAGCGCCTCATCTGGACCAGCCCGCGTTTCGAGTTATCCCAGGAGAGCCATTCTATTTAGGTCATAGCGATGTCGTTGTCGGGGGTGGTTAGCCGTCGGTCAGCTTTCCGGGCGGTACGGGCAAGAGTGGACCGTCGAGCGCGTTGACATTGGTCAGAGGTCCATTATTTATACGATGTATAATTATGGAGGCGACGATGGTCACCGGACACGTATTTATCGCAACAAGCCTTGATGGATTTATCGCCCGCGAAAGTGGCGACATCGATTGGTTGCTAAAGCACGACCAAACTGGCGAGGATCATGGGTATAACGATTTCATAAGCGATATCGACGTTATCGTAATGGGGCGAGGCACTTATGAGGCGGTCCGAGGCATGGGAGACTGGTTCTATACCCGTCCGGTCCTGGTTTTGTCGGCGCAGCTTGCACGACAGGCAGTGCCCTCCGAGCTCGAAGGAAAAGTGCGCTTTTCGGCAGAGTCACCTGAACAAGCGATGGCGACGCTTCAATACGAGGGAGCACGACATGCCTATGTGGATGGGGGACGCATCATTCAATCTTTCCTCGCGCTCGACATGATCAGCGACATGGTGATCACGAGGGTGCCAATCTTGCTCGGTGCTGGCCGCCCTCTTTTTGGCGGCGGTCAGCGGGATGTGGCGCTTGCGCACAAGGGCACAAGGTCTTTCCCTTCCGGATTGGTCCAATCTCATTATGAAGTCTTGCTATGACAGCGAGGGGGCGAGGTCGGCCACCAGCCGGCGGAAAGGCCGTTTTGCCGGAGAGCATTCTTTCCGAGGCTTTGAGCATCCTCAATGCCGACGGCCTCGACGGCTTGAGCATGCGCGCTTTGGCAACACGTGTGGGCATCAATCCCATGACGATCTATCACCACTTCAAGGATCGGGATGGGCTGATCAAGTCGCTAGCGGAGTGGGTATATGCGGACGTCGCGGCACCTGAAACGGGCGATGCACACGCACGCGCCCGCAGTCTCCTCACAGCCTACTACGCCAAGGTGGTGCTCTATCCCGCTCTGACCTTGGCGATCTTTGCCCGGCCAGCCGTTTTCCCCGATCACGCCATGAGGATAACCCGTGAGTTGATGATCTTCTTGAGCGAAGGCAATCACTCCTCACAGCGCTCGTTGCGTTGGACGCATATCCTTGTTGACTACACTCATGGTGCCGCCTTGGCTGTGGCTACCCAGGATGGAAGCATAGGGCGGCCCCCAAGGGGAGCAATGCTGGATGATTTTGAAAGCGGACTTGACGAGCTACTGGAGGCGTTCAGGCGTTCTTCCGATCACCCGAGCGTGTAGATCAAGTTTTTCAGCATTTAAGGTGTCCCTTTGCGTGCACAGAAAGAAGGCGATCTATCTAGCGAAAAGCGCGCAGACCACAGACCTTTCCATTGTATCGAGGTGACTGATTTTAAGGGGTGTCGCAAATGCCACGAACGACCGCAATGGGGTCGAGAGCAGGCATTGCTCTCGCAATTCGATCTGTCCACGGGTCTCAGTATTTCCGTAGCGAGAAAGGCATGGTAGCTCGAAGGTGAGTTGCGAAGTATGAGGCACACAATGAGACTAACCCTAAGGGCGAAAGCCATTTCAGTCTGCGACGACAAAATCGCAAAAAAGGGTGAAGGCGTTGGCCTGTCATTCTATGCATTCTTTGCAAACAAGAACGACGACCCCGACCTCCTTATGGAAGCCGCCGAGTGGTGGATCAAAACCCATGCTCTCGATCATTTCGAGAAGGCGACTAAAATTCGTGAGATGATTAGATCTGGGCAGTAGGTGACGACCGCTTTCAGGATCGTGCCTGTCTGCGTTTAACACCTGCAATGGGGTCGGAAGCAGTCATTGAGGCTACCCTAGGCTTTATGGCCCCTTTTTCATCCTCGGCTCCCGGCCCCAGATCGGTCATTTCGCCAAGGCCGAGCCGGTATCCGCTTCTGGAGAATTTGAAAGAGATGGATTTTGTAATAACGGGGCCAGCGGTTCGCATCCTTTCGAGAGCAGTTACCAGTGTAACGTGTCAGCATACAGCTCCGTAACGACACCATCGTTACGTTATATAGCAATATCGCATTTGAGTTACCCATGCCGACGTCACATACGAGCAAAAAAGTGGACGCAAGCGTTCCACTGAATATCCATATCAAACCCGCGACGCGCAATCTTATCGACCGTGCAACTGAACTGCTTGGCAAGACACGCACAGATTTCATGCTGGAGGCCTCGGAACGCCGCGCCGAGGAAGTGCTGCTTGACCGTACCGTCATCACGGTAAGCCCCGAGGTGTATGCCGAATACCTTGCCCGGCTCGATGCGCCCGCGCAGTCGAATGAGCGTCTGAAACGCACAATGTCGACCAAAGCTCCATGGGATGAGGTGTGACCCTCACTTCCCCTGCTCCTTTGGCGGAGCATCATGAGCTTGTCGAGTTTGATTCCGGCGTTCCAGAACTGGATGATTGGCTGCGTCGACGAGCGCGAGCCAATCAGGCGGGCGGTGCGTCTCGTACTTTCGTGGTCTGCGAGGGAAATCGTGTAGTTGCCTATTACGCTCTCGCCTTCGGCGCGGTGAGGATACTAGAAGCACCAGGCCGCTTTAAGCGAAACATGCCAGATCCGATCCCAGTCGCTGTACCTGGTCGACTGGCTATCGACCGGACCTATCAGGGCCGCGGTATCGGTCGGGCGTTGGTGCGTGATGCCGGTCTGCGCCTGCTCAATGCCGCCGAAATACTCGGTATCCGTGGCGTGCTGGTGCATGCGATTTCCGATGACGCGCGTGCCTTCTATGAGGCTGTTGGATTTCTGCCATCTCTGTCCGACCCGATGATGCTGATGATTGGATTGAAAGATCTCAGCAACGCGCTGAGCGCGTAGACGGTGTCATCGAGCGTTCGTTTTCAGCAGAAGCTAAGCGCTATCGTTCGGCGTGGCGTTCATTCCGTGCGGAAGGAGCAGGTTGAACAGCACATGTGCCGCAATTAGCCGGCGAAGGAAGCGCTGCGAGATGGAGAACGAATTCGGGCCGCGGGCGTTCAAAGCTTGTCTTTCGGACTGTATGTCAGCGACTGCAGTGATTTAAATACGAAAGAGCCGACGTGCGCCTGAAAGGTTGTTGAAGGGCCGGCGTATCGCATTGGCAGCTCTTAATCCGAGGCTCGCAGCTGTCCAGACCTTGTGTCGATAAAATCCGAGCGAGTTCACTATCTTAGGATAAACCAATACCGGGTCGTTGGTTCGCATCCCATCAAGGCGTTGCATACATGCAAGCCGCTTGGTGCGAACTTGAGTAGGTTAAAACCTGGCGGCCGATCGCTACTACGCAGAGCCGGGCGACATCTTCAATGGCATGTTTGCCGCGTCATAGATGCCGTCGACCTCACCCTGCGAAAGAGGCAAAGGTCGAGATTGATGACGTTGGTTCCGAGCTTCTGCTTCCGTTTCAATTAAAGTTTAAACCGGCAGGAAGGAAATCGAGATAGTCTAGTAAGCCGTAGATCAGCGCCAACACGATCACCACCACCAGGATATAGCAAGCGCACTCCAACGTGACTTTGATAATGTCAGTCGGGTTGGACGAGGTCCCTTGATCGTGATGCCACTTGATGGCGAAGAACATGCCCGTGCCTAACACGAGAACCTTGAACGCAATGAAGACTATAGGGAACCAATCCATCATTTTGAATATTTCCAGGCTATTATTTGACACTATCTATCGTGAGGAGCACGACCGCAAAACTGCTGCTTCAGCAGCTTTGTTATTTTGTTCAAACCATCGTTGAATCTAACGTCGATCATAACCCTCCCATCACGCGGCATAAGTCAGCTTGCCCCATGTTTCCGGATAGGTTGTTTAGACGATCACCCGAGCAAGCAGTGCCGGCTGGGTGACAAGACCGGCAAGTTGGTTCAATCCGTCCTCGAGCTCACTGCGGTCGGACGCGACGCCGAGGGAAATTCGCACCGCTTCCGTCGTACACTTCCCGACCGCAAAGGTAGAGCTTGGAACGATGAGCAGGCCCGCGCGTACCGCAGCCTCAACCAGGTCGTCAGCGCGCTGGCCGCTGGGCAACCGAAGCCAGAGGTGGTGGCCAAACATGTTAGCGGAGCGATCGAAGGCGCTGAGCAGCGACGATGCGAGTATCTGCCTTGTCAGCGTTTCGCGTCTGATGGCCGCGGTCACTTCCGCCAGTGTTCCATCTATTATCCAACTGCTTGCGAGTGCTGACATGAGCGGAGGCGCCATCAATATCATGGCTCTGGTAACAGATGCGAGTTGCAGGGCGTGTGCTGCCTTGGGCACGAGGACGTAGGCAACCCGCAACGCCGGTGTCGCACACTTGGAAAGTGTCGAAATATGCCAGGTCGCCTCCGGCATGAGATCCGCAAAGGTGCGGCTCGGCCCCTCAAGCAGCGGACCGTAAGGATCATCCTCCACGATCATCACGCCGCAGCGGCGCGCAATTTCCACAATAGCCGCACGTCGCGGTTCGGGCATCGTCGCGGCCGTCGGGTTGTCGATATTGGGAATCACATACAGAAACTTTGGCGGCCTGGTCCGGCAACTGCGCTCGAAATCCTCAGGTAGCAGTCCCTCGCCATCCATTGCGATCGGATCGATTACCAAGCGCATTTGAGCTGCGACAGCCTTCAAACCGGGATAGGTAAATTCGCCGGCGGCGATGACGTCACCTCGAGACAGCAAAAGCTCGCAAATGGAAAAAAGTGCACTCTGGGCGCCAGCCGCAACAACGATACGATCGAAATCGGCGTTCTCGATACGTTGCTTGAGCCATCGGGTCGCCGCTTGCCTATCCGGCTCTGCACCAGCGCTATCCTGATAGTGCAAGTTCAGCAGCCCCTTGCCGTTCGCGAGCACCGCAGCAACCCCTTTGGGCATCAACTGCCGAAAATCGACGCCCTCCGGCTGGCATGGAATGTTCATGCTGAGATCGAGTGCCGCGGGGCGAGCCTTCGAGGTACGCTCGCTCGAATAGTCCCTCACGAAGGTACCCCTGCCGATTTGCGCTTCAATAAGCCCCCGGCGGTGCGCTTCATTGAAGGCCCGGGTCACCGTTGTCAGGTCGACGCCAAGCGCTTCGGCAATGGATCGCTGCGGTGGCAACCGGTCACCCGCAGCAATGATACCAGCCTGGATGTCCTGTTCCAGAGCATCCGCCAAGCCAAGATATTTCATTCGGCCACCGCCGACAATTCGCGCTTTCCACATAAACCTAACCGATATTGTATGGCTGTGTATCCATACATTTCGCATACCATCCATACATTCGAAAATGAAGCCTAATTCGGGAACTCGCGCGAAATGTCGCAGGCCGCGGCAGATCCCAAGCAAAGCTCTGAAGCGTTTCCGGACCCGTTTGTGCCCAACACTGTCGCTCCACGATCGACAAGATCCCTTCACCTCAGCGGTAAATCTATGGAAAGCTAGGGGCGACAAGTTCGCCCATGGTGGTCGCCTGGATCCACGCGCCAAGGCTCGGCCTGTTGTCTGGGGCGCTCGTTCCAAGATGACTCAAATCAATGCTGTCGTCATCAAGCTCTGCGATCCATGGGCAAACAGTAGGAGCGATCCCGATGGAACTGATGGAAGCGATCTTTGGCCGGCGCGCCACACGAGCCTTCACGGCGGAACCGGTCGACAGGCCGGTGCTCGAACGACTAGTTGAAGCTGCTATCCAGGCGCCAAGCGCCATCAACGAGCAGCCGTGGGATTTTACAGTCGTCCGCAACAAACCGCTGCTCGACCGGATTTCGGTCGCGGCCAAGGCTCATGCGCTGAAGAAAAGGGACGCCATTCCGTCCCATCTGCGCCAGCACCTCGAAGATCCCGGGTTTCATATCTTCTATCAGGCCCCGGCGCTGATCGTCATTTCCGCCGGAAGTCGCGACTGGGCTGTAGAAGATGCAGCACTCGCGGCAGAAAACCTGATGCTGGCGGCCTATGCCCAGGGTCTCGGCTCCTGCTGGATCGGCTTTGCCCAGCGCTGGCTGGAGACGGAGGAGGGCCGGAGGGCTATCGGGGTGCCGGAGGGTTTCGTGCCGGTTGCGCCGATCATCGTCGGCCATCCGGCCGCGCCTGTGCCTCCGGTGCCACGCAGTTCCGCACACGTGCGCTGGCTGGATTGATACCAAACCTGCGCTCCATCGGTACGATGGGCGTTCGATCGTCGCAATAGCAGGAAAGGGCATGCCCATGCGCCTGAAGGACAAGATTGCCATCGTCACCGGCGGCGGAACGGGCATCGGCGAAGCCATTTGCCATAAGTTCGCGCACGAGGGCGCAAAACTCTTCATCGCCGGCCTGCCGGGCGATCCGGTGGAAGACGTCGCCGCGGCGATCGTCGGACACGGCGGCTCGGCCGTCAGCTATCTCGGCGACCTTTCCGAAACCGACGAGGCGGCGGCGTGCGTCGCTCTCGCCGTTGAGACCTATGGCCGGCTCGATATCCTCATCAACAATGCCGGGGTCTTCATTGCCAATGCCGAGACCGACGCCTATCGGATCGAGGATTTCGACCGAACCTACAAAAACAACATCCGTACCGCCTTCCTGATGACCAAGTTCGCGCTGCCGCATCTGCAGAAGACGCGCGGCAACATCGTCTTCACCGGCTCCGAGGCGGGGTTCAACGGTTCGCCGAACTTCACGCCCTATGGCGGCAGCAAGGGGTTTCTGCATGCCTTTGCGAAGGGGGTGGCGCTCGAACAGGCGGCTTACGGCGTGCGTGCCAATTGCGTCTGCCCGGGCGCGATCGATACTGCCTGGACGCGCGGTGCCGACAGCCCGATCCCGCTGACTGCGCAGGAGGGGATCGGCATGGGAATACCGCTCGGCCGCCGCGGTACGCCGGAAGAAATGGCGAATATCTTCGCCTTTCTGGTATCCGAAGAGGCAAGCTACGTCACCGGTGCACTGTGGTTGGCCGACGGCGGCGTGACGCCGGCCAAAGGCCTCACGAACGTACCGCCGTCGCTCCGCGAGGCGCCTGCCGGCACGCTGGATCTCCATCATTCGCATGATGGTTTACGCGGGAAATTCGTATTCCGGGCACCATCAACCCCAAAAGGATGAAACCGATGAAGGTGGCAGCGGACTGCGAGTTTCTCGATCTTACGGACGCTGCTTGCCGGTTTATCAGAGCAAATCCGATCCGGGGTTCTTTGGAAGGCTCTTATAAACGTCCATGAATTTAAGGATGACAGCAGCCTCCCACGAGATGGAGCCTGTGTCTTTGTGGGTGGCTTATCGGATGGATGACACGAAAGGCGCGGAAGCGCCATTATCGACGACCAAGGAAGATTCACTACCCGCCGAGCTTTTGAAGGCTGCGACGCCCGGAGCAAGTATGAAATTCGGCGTCCTCACCGGCTGGGCGCTCGGTTTTCTGGCGCTGGGCGGGCTCATCCTCTTTGTTCTTCATTTCAGCGACTTCAGGGCGTTCACAACCACGCTGATGGCCGCCGACCCGATCTGGCTTGTTGCCGCCGCCCTGTGTCAGGTCCTGACCTACATCTCTGCCGCGGCCGTTTGGGCGCGGGTTCTCAAACGCGCCGGATCCGCTATCGGGATGCCAAGCCTCTTGAGACTAGCGCTGCTCGAACTTTTCGCCAATCAGGCGATACCCACAGGCGGCCTCAGCGGCAGCATTATCGTCGTTCGTGGCCTGATCCATCGTGGCGTGGCATCCTCCGTCGCCGTTACTGCCCTGCTGGTTGCGGCGCTTTCCTACTACGCGGCCTATCTGCTCGTCGGTTTGCTTGCCTTTGTGCTGCTGTGGAACATGGCCGACCTCAGCCGTGCCTTGATGTCGATCTCCGCCATATTCCTCGGCGTCATCGTCCTGTTGGCTGGCGCGGTGATCGCGTTGACGCGATCTCGCGGCCGCTTCATCCCTAAGGCTGCGCTGGGATGGAAGCCGGTGGCGCGGATGGTGGCGATGTTTGCCAATATACGCGCCGACATTTTCTACGACGGTCGCCTAATCTTCGAAACCATCGCATTGCAGACCGCGATATTCCTGCTCGATGCGGCCACCCTCTGGTGTGCGGCGAAAGCGGTCAGTCTTTCCATCGAGCCGCCAAAAGTCTTTATCAGTTTCATGATGGGCTCGGTCGTATCAACGCTCTCGCCTGTGCCGATGGGGCTTGGAACCTTCGAGGCGACTTGCACGGCAATGCTGCATTTTCTCGGCGGCACGGTCGAAGCTAGCCTTGCCGCCACGCTGGTCCTGCGCGGCTTCACGCTCTGGCTCCCGATGCTGCCGGGCTTGTGGTTCATGCGACACGAGGCAAAGTTAGCGTCTGAACCGCATGTCCAGACTATTGGCTAAAGCCCAGGAACAAATCATTAAAAGCGTCTATCATCGAAGACGTTCGACGGCGGTGTGCAGCAACGCAACTTCGCGTTCAGTGAGTGGGCGTTCCGGGTGCTGCATATGTTATCCAGTGGAGCCCGAGCTGCGCGATCGAAAGAAATAGCGCCATGCCTGATCGCATAAATAACCGAATGCAGAGGCCAGCTCAACTTAAGTGCTTTATTCGGGGTGAGAGAGAATAGAAGATGGGGCATTCAGGTTCCAGGACATGCCGATCGGAGTGAAGGCGAGATCCGCAGTCCCACCGCAAGCTGCGGGAACGATCGATTTGAGAATGACGGAGCCGAAGCCCTGCCGCTCCGACGGAGCGACCGGCGGCCCGTTGCGCTCGGCCCAATGGAACTGAAAAAGCTTTGCCGCCTCGTCCACTGACCAATGGATATAGACCTTCCCGGTCGGCACAGTAAGCGCTCCATGTTTGACCGCATTTGTCGCAAGTTCATGGATTGCCAATGCGAGATATTCAGCCGGCGCCGGTTGCAGCCGGACATCCGGGCCGGCAATCTCTATTTGAGGCGTATCCTGTCTTACCACGAATGAAATTTGAGATCGAACGAGGTCGTTTATCAGGGCCGCCTTCCACTTCTCCTTCTCGAAAACCTGATATGATATAGACAGGCAACGAAGACGTTGCTCCAAAGATGCCTGGAAATCGGCAACAGAAGCAGTGTTTTTGGCAATCTGGCGAGAAATGGCCCCGATAATCGCGAACATGTTCCTGGCGCGATGCGTCAGTTCGTTGACGAAAAGCTCGGCAACCTCCGCCCGTTCACGAGCGGGATTTTCTAAGATCGAAACGAGGACGGCGGTTTCAGATGTTTCCAGCGAAATCGGACTTAGCGCAATGTCGACCAATACGTCGGTGCCATCGCGCTTTCGCGCGGTCAGCCTTCGCCCTTCTGCCATTGGGCGCGACCTGGCATGTGACATGAAATCCATTCTGAGCCGTTCGTGGCGCTGTCTGATATCCCTTGGCACCAGTATCTCGATCGGCTCGTCAACCAACGTCTCTTTCGTGTAACCGAACAATTGTTCAGCAGCGCTGTTGACGTGGCGTATCTTCCCGGCCTGATCGACCATGAGCATTGCCGCTGGAGCATGCTCGAATATAGCTCTTGCCACGAGTGTGGTCGGCTCCGAATACTGAGCGGCTTCCCTGCCGGACCCGGTAGTCGCCAGGCTGCTCTCCGTGACATCTGGATTAGCTTGCGGTTCCGTAGCTCCAAGGGTGTCTTTTTCGCCCATGATTCTCCGTCTCGTTTTCTGGATCCCCGAAATCCCAAGCGGGCATGAGAACATGACTATCGATTGGAAGTCAGCCTGAAAGCCTTGAGCACCTCTCGAGGCCCCGGCTATGGGATAGGGCGTTGAGCCTGTGTTCGACTATATTTTGCTCTGAAGCGTAGCTCGTTAATCCCGGCGTTTGACGATCCCCGCAGCGACCGCGTTAAGATGTCTTGCTACGAACAAAACAATCACAAACTGAAATAGATATTTTTTATTTGCCGAAAACCAGCATTGACGGAGATCAATCTAATCCGCGTGCGAGTGCACTATATTAACAGGTGCGGGCTGGAGTGGTCGGCTTGGCGTTAGCCGGGCTGGGATGGCACCTTTTCGCTACGACGAGGTCCGCTTGAAAACAAGTAGCAGTCAGGAATGAGCTGCCTTCTGTACCTCCGCTTTGTTGTTGAGCCGTTGTCTGGCGCGAAGGCGGATTTTTCGAATCAAGCCGAGGGTAGGGTAGCGAGGCTCCCGACCAACAGGAAGTTGAGGATGAGACCCCTGACGTGGTCGTTTGCGGCGCAAGAGGTCTCTCCAGCCTTTCGCAACTCATCCTTGGCAGCGTGTCGACAAAGATCGCCCATCGATGCCCTGTGACCTGCATAACCGTTCATCGACCCACCGCATGAGGCCCGACGACTGGTTGCGACCGCCATCAGGGAACACTGTGCGCCATCCGTTGGTGAAGCTGATTTCCATAACCTTTTCGCGTTTTCAGCGAACCAGGTCGTTCACCAATGTCCATTGATCTTGAAAGCAGGTCGCTAACCCGCGCCTGTGATCCTGGCAGCCTCGCGAAACGAAACCAACCTTCGACTGCGGTCGTCCCATAGAACCAGCTTCACGCAGCGCAGGCTTTGCCACAGCGTGATCCTGCCGATGTCGCCGAGTTCCGGATGGTTTCGCAACACTTCCGGCAGCCGATAATAGGGGATCCGGCTGGAGAGATGGTGCACATGGTGAATGCCGATATTGCCGGTTAACCACCGCAGGATGAGCGGGAGATCATAGTGGGAGGCGCCATGCAAGGCAGCTTTCGGAAACTGCCATTCCGGTTCTTTCGACCAGTGCGTCTCCTCGAACTGATGTTGCACGTAGAAGAGCCAGACCCCGACAGCCGCAGCCAACAGAACGATCGGCAGGTGGATGAGGAGAAAAGACCCGAGGCCGATTGCCCAGATCATCAGGGCTGCGATCGCCGCCACCGCGACGTTGGTGGCCATGGTCGACATCCAGGGGAGGACACCGTCGCGCATCATACCGACTGGCAGGCGTTGTTGGAACAGGAAGAGCCAGGCGGGTCCAATGCCGAACATCACCAAGGGATGTCGATAGAGACGATATCGAATCCGCCCCCATCGGGAGCGTGCGTTGTATTCGCCCACGGTGAGCGTGGTTATGTCGCCGACGCCGCGCTCGTCGAGATTTCCGGCGGAGGCATGATGCGCTGCATGTGCCTTGCGCCAGTAATCGTAAGGGGTGAGAGTGAGGACGCCAAGAACACGCCCCGTCCAATCGTCGAAGCGACGGCGCGCGAAGAAGGAGCCGTGGCCACAATCGTGCTGGATCATGAACAGGCGCAGCAAAAATGCTGCGGCAGGAACAATCAGGATCAGGCCCCACCAGAAGTCATAATGCACTGCCAACCAGGTCAGCATCCAGAAGACGACGAAGGGAACGGCAGTTATCAGCAGTTCGAAGGTGCTGCGGCCTGTATGCGGCGTGCGGTATTTCGCGAGGATTTTCAGCCAGGCTTTTTCGTCCGAACCGTCGGCAGACTGGGGTAATAACGGTGTGCTCATTATCCGCGACCTGCCTTCTGCGCGGCAGCCATGCGGTAGTAATGTTCGGCGTGCTGGTAGAGGTTCTCGGCCTCGATCCGGTCGCCGGCCTGGGCGCTTTCGCGCGCCAGGAGCATATATTGCTCATATCGTCGTTTGAGATCCCCGGAGATCGTGTGCGCTGCGGGAGCGGCAAGCGCGCGGGCCGGCTTATGTCCTGGGCCGCGGGAATTATAGCGTGGTGAATTCAAGTAACAGTTCAAGCCTCGATAAGGCTTGCTCCTCAAAGGTCGTAAATCGGGAATGATTGACAGCGACTGATGCCGGCTTTCGCCAATGATATCACCGCCTGTGGCGCGACGTCGCGGCCTTGTATTATACATAAGTCGCCAGGTGAGCCGTTTCAAGTCACGCTAGGCAGCTATCCGCGTGAGAGGTGTGGGGCCGAAGATGGTTGCTCGCAAATGCCGCAGGCAACCAGGAACGGCTATTGCTTCGGAACCTGATCGATGATGCGCGACGCGATGCGGTGCTGCGCAGCCGGAATGGCTCCGCACCGCAACCCGCCGCTACCGCTCTGAATACAGCAACCCAAAACCGCTGGAGCGAACTCAAAAATGGATAAAACTTGATGTGGTGGAACGGCCCGCTCCACAGCATCAACGTGCTAGAACGTGGTCGTTGTTCGAACGCCACAAAGGAGGGACCGTTCCGTGAAACAGGTTATCACCATTGGATTGGATCTGGCCAAGCACGTTTTCCAGGTTCACGGCGCGGATGCGGATGGCTCGCCCGTATTCAACCGGAAGCTGCGGCGCAGCGAAGTTATGCGCTTCTTCGAAAAGCTGCCACCATGCCTGGTGGGTATGGAAGCATGCGGTAGCGCCCACTATTGGGCGCGCGCGATAACGGCTCTCGGCCATGACGTCAGACTGATTCCGCCAGCTTATGTGAAACCCTTCGTCAAGCGAGGTAAAACGGATGCGGCGGACGCGGAGGCCATCAGCGAAGCGGTAATCCGAAAGACCATGCGCTTCGTCCCGATCAAGACGGCCGAGCAGCAGGCTGCCGCAATGGTGCTGAAGACCCGCGCTCTTCTGGTGCGGCAGCGAACGCAGGCGGTCAACGCCCTGCGCGCGCATCTGGCCGAATTAGGCATCATCGCCACCGCCGGCCTGGCAAAGGTTGAGGCGCTGGTTTCGATCGTGCGGGATGAGACCGATGCTCGCCTACCCGCAGCAGCACGCTTCGCTCTGATGGCTATTGCCGATGTGATCGAAGCTTCGGCCGACCAGATCGATAGGCTCGAGCGCGCAATTGTCATGGAGGCCAAACGCGACGAGGACATGCGCCGGTTGACCACGATTCCTGGCGTGGGCGCTATTACCGCGGCGACCATCAAGGCGCTTGTGCCGGATCCCGGCGGATTCAAGTCAGCTCGCCACTTTGCCGCCTGGCTCGGATTGACACCGCGGTCTCATTCAAGCGGAGGCAAGGAGCGACTGGGCCGAATATCGAAGATGGGAAATCCGGACCTCCGCGCTCTCCTCGTCGTCGGGGCAACCGCCGTCTTGAGGGTTGCCCGAAACGACGCTCGGACGCGGCCGTGGTTGAAGGCGATTCTCGCCAGGAGGCCCTTCAAGGTTGCAGCGGTCGCGCAGGCCAACAAGACGGCTCGGATTATCTGGGCGCTTCTGAACCAGGGCGGGACTTATCGGCGTGCCGCTCCACTGGCGATTACCGCGGCCGCTGTCTGATGGACGCAGTGACCGCCAAAATGATCTGACCGGCGCAGGGCTGGCAGAGGGCAAGGTGCAATAACAGGCGATGAACCATGGGACGAAATCCCGAAACGAGTGAAGCTACTGCCCCCAATGCGCTCAAGCGCGTAAACTTGATTCAGCTCCTCGTTCGCGGATCTCATCAAGGCCAGCGGCCATGTGCCGCGCGCAAAGGCCGGACATATGACCGCACCGTTCCAATGTATGAAATCGACTGAAAAAGCTCTTGCCATGCGGGCCGTTCCACATATGGGGGCAAGGTCAGTCGGTCTGGACATGCGCGGATTGTTTCCTCCATGCATGTTGGAAGAACATTGACCTGGCGCTTGCCGAGCACCAGGGGAAAATCAATCGCGTCCGTTCGGGGGTGTGGATTTCGTCCCTTACCAAAATCACCGGCTTCCTTCGCGACCTCGGAATGGCCGAATACGAACATTCAGGCTCCCGGCCCTGACACCTATCATGTCGAGATAGGAAGCCGTTCCCCGGCTCTGACTGCGCCTTTCAGTCGATTGCCTGATGGCGCCAATGGGCAGACATAGCGGGACGAATAGGCACACGAAGGAAAATAGCAAAAGTTGAAATCGAGCACTAGTGTGCCGCCTGGACTGACAACTCCGAGATCCGCTCCCTTGATGGTGTCAAGGAGATATCGGCCACCGCCATAGGTCTCGGTCCCGGAGGTCGCGTCGACAAACGGCAGGAATACGCCACCGCCGTACCCCTCAATCCAGTAGAGCGTCAATTCTCCGCCCAATCTGGCCCCCAGTCCGCTCGTCCGGGCGAACGTATACATCGAGAGGTCACCGTCGTCTCCTGTTGCGACGGTTATCCGTTCCGACGTCACCGGAACGAGCTGAACCATCAGGCGCAACGAGGGATCATAAGGAAATGTAGTGGGTCCCTCAAACGTCTTGCGGTCCGCCGATTCAATTGGCGACTGAGGATGGTCGCGAAACATGGTCGAACGGGTGTCACACCAAAGCCGCCAGGCAGCAGCCGCGTCTGGGTTGGAACGGACCTCGTAATAGAGATTTGCGATCTTCTCGCGCCACTCCCACAGTTGTAGTGTTTCGTTCAAATCATTTCCTCCCATGTCGGAAATTACGTCGCTCGTTTATCGAAGCGCACGCCCAACCATCTCGGCGTAACTATTTATTTGCCGGTTTGCTGTGGCTACGTGACTACTTACGACGCGTATTTGGGGCGGCATGTCAGCAAGGACCAGACCACAGCTAAAAATCTTCCAGCATATTGAAGGCGAGTTCGACCGTATCTTCAACGACGATGGCCATGGCCGTGAAAAAGCATCCAAGGGTGACCCCGTGGACACCGCATTTTAGCCATTGAAAAATATTCTGTTCTTTCGGAATTTAGCGGTCATATCGGCGTCGCCCATCGCGCCATGGACGTTCCATTTTTCCTAATGATTTCAAATTGTTGCGGGGCACCTCGACGGGGTCATTTTTCAGAGCCGGTACACGGACGATGAATTTGCAGCTTTGAAAAAGCCATGGCGATTCTTCGCTCAAGCCTAAATTAGCTCAAGAAGAATTTATCGGCGCTGCCATTTACCCTTTATCGACCCGCCTCGGCCCTCTGCAGACGGTCTGCGGTTGCGCTCTGGTTGCAGAACCGTGCGAGGCAGCGAGTCATGCGAGAGACCCGAAGTAACAGTCGTCAGAACATCCCAACTCCTGGGCGCATTTGCGCGCCGATGAGCGGTTTCTAATATTTCCAGTCTTAAGATCGTTTTAAATTGATTTTTCGCGCGTATCGCTAGCTAAAAACCATGTACATTCTCTGTATGGCTGAATATTAGTATTGTTGCGATCATGCGACACATTGCGCTAACAGTGTTAATAACCAAAAATAGTCAATAGATTGATGCCATAAAGGCTTGCACTCCCCGACATTAACTGTTTCAGGAGATTGCATCGAAATCTATTTTACAAGTAGATGTGATGTCGTCTACGCTTGTAGGTGAATAAGATTTATAAAATGTATCTTTGAAGTATAATTTGGGGAAGGGCGTGGTTTTGGCTTATAAGATGCGATTGATGGCGGCAATCGGGATTTCGATGGCCGTGACTTCTTTATCAAGTGGTTCTGCTGGCGCTATGACATTGCAGCAGGCAATTGAAAAGACAATGAAAACCAATCCGCAAATCATGCAAGCGGCGCAGAATCGGGAAGCAACCGAGTTTCAATTACGTCAGGCGAGGGGGCTTTACTTGCCGTCTGTCGATCTCGAGTCCGGTTATGGTCGGAGGAGACTGTCGGATGTCACATCAGGAGCTTTGTCGCGCACCAATGAGTACCTGAATCCTGCTGACGTAAGCTTGACTATTACGCAGACTTTATTTGACGGCGGCGACCGCAAGGCGCAGAAGGACAAGCAGGCGGCCCGTGTCGACGGTGCATCCTTCCGCGTCCAACAGCGGTCGGAAGCTTTGGCGCTGGAAGTAACTCAGGATTATCTTGAATATCTGCTGCAGACGGAGATCGTCGCGGCTGCTGCAAAGAACGTCGCCTTCCACAAACAGATGGTCGGCAATATCGAGGATAGCATCAAGGGCGGGGCCCTCACCGACGCCGATCGTCTTCAGGGCCGTGAACGCCTGCAGGCAGCTGATGCTCGCCTTCAGGAAGCAAAGAAGGAGCTCGACGCGACGAAGATCCGTTTTCTCCAGGTTGTCGGCGAGTCGATCAGCAATGCGGATCGCCCGGCTTCCGTCGCGCGATACCTGCCCAAGACGTTGGATGACGCGGTCTTCATCGCTCAAAAGAACAATCCACAGATCTCATCGGCCAAAGCTGATGTCAATGCTGCGGATGCCGACGTGCGCGGTTCCAAGTCCGCATTCCTGCCGCGGCTGGACCTTGTCGGCAGCGCCCGTATTGGTGACGATGTCGACGGCAACAAAGGTAACACAAGCGACGTCCAGGTGGGGGTCGTGGCCAAATGGAACCTGTATCATGGTGGCATAGATACGGCCCATCAACAGGAGCTGGTTCGTCGCGCCTCCGAACAGCGTTTTGCGCTGAGCCAGACCTACCGCGAGGTCGACGAGTCCGTCCGCTCCGCTTGGAACGAGCGTACCAACCAAGGTCAGCTGGCGCATATCCTGGATGGGCAGGAAAAGACAAACGCTCAGCTCGTCACGTCCTATCGCGAGCAATTCAAGGTCGGTCAGCGCTCGCTGCTTGATCTACTGGATGCCCAGAACACCCGCTTCAACACCGAGGTTTTGGCCAAGACGGCGGAAGTGGCGTCACTCTTTGCAGAATACAAGATCCTTGCCGCATCGGGCAGCCTGCTGTCGACGATGAAGCTGAAGCCGGTCGATCAGGCGACGCCTTATGCCCGTGATCAGTTCGCTGTTTCGTCGAATACGGCCGATCCTGGATATCCCAAATACGACTCGCACCAGAAGCCCGGCCTGCCGATGGATCTGCTCGAGCCGATTCGTTAATTGTTACAATCCGCATTGGATAGTACGTCATGTTGAACGTAGCACCTGGCGTATCTGCGAGCGTATCGCTGCTGACATTCAAATCGGCATTTAAATCTGTCGCTGCGTTTTACGGTCGTCCGAACTCGGATACTGTGCTGTTTTCGGGCGTCCCGGATGAAATTCTGGAAGCCATGGATTTGGACGATATCGAACGGCTGTCTGAGCGCGTCGGTCTGCAGGTCCTGAAGCATACGGAACGAGATTGTCGGCTGGGCAATTTCGAGTGTCCGGCCATCGTCATCTTTGCTGATGGCGGTGTTCTGCCGTTGCTCGAAACTACCGAAAGTGGTTCTTACATTACTGAACTCACGCCCCTCGTCGGGACAGTGACCTGCCTGACGCAGGACGAACTCACGGCGCTCAACCCGCGATCGGCATTCGCCTTCACACTCTACTATCAAAACTCTTCGGACGATGCGCGCGTCGGCCACGCTATGGAGATCGAGAAACGGCACTGGTTGGCAACGGCGCTGGTACCTTATTGGCGCACCTATGCCCGCGTCATGTTAGCGGCACTGTTCATCAACGTCATCGCACTGGCATCGCCGCTTTTCACCATGAATGTCTATGACCGGGTCCTGCCGAACAAGGCATTTCCAACGCTCTGGGTCCTGACCGCCGGCATCTCATTGGCCTATCTTTTCGATTTTCTGCTGAAGACAGCCCGAGCGTCGCTGATCGACTATGCAGGCCGCAAGGCGGATCTGCGGCTGTCGCAGTTGATCTTCGACAAGATTCTCAACTCGACGCTGGCGTCCCGCCCGCTGTCGACTGGAGAATATGCCAATCGCGTAACGCAATATGAATTCGTGCGCGAGTTCTTCACCTCGAACACGATCGGGGTGTTGATCGATAGCCTCTTCGTCGTGATCTTCCTTGTCGTCATCTATTTGATCGCCGGCTGGCTCGTGATCATTCCGGCCGTTGCTTTCATCCTTTCGGTGGCAATCGGCCTCGTGGCACAGGCCCAAATTGGCAAGCGCATGGCAACGGCAACGAACGAAGCCTCACGCCGCCAGTCGCTGCTTGTGGAGACGATTTCGACGATCGAGACATTGAAGAGCCTCCGCGCCGAGGCGACGATGCTGCGCCGCTGGCAGGAGCTGACGAAATATTCGAGCCGGACCAGCGAGGATATTAAGCACATCTCGTCGAACGCCATGAACATGACGATGTTTTTGCAACAAATGGTCAGCGTATTCATCGTCATTGCGGGTACGTATGAATTTGCCGACGGAAAAATCGCCATGGGCGCGATCGTTGCAACCGTCATGCTGGCGAGTCGCGCCGGCGCGCCCTTCGGGCAGATCGCCATGACGCTGGCGCGCTTCCGCCAGGCCACCATGTCGCTGCGCATTCTCGACAAGATCATGGAGCAGCCTGATGACCGCCCGTCGACCGCCGGCTTTGTCAACCGGCAGATCAGTAGCGGCGGATTCAGCTTCCAGAATGTTTCCTTCCAATATCCGGGCTCTGACCAGGCGGTCCTTAATCAGCTGTCCTTCACAGTTGCACCTGGCGAAAAGATCGGGATCATTGGCCGCATCGGTTCGGGCAAGACGACCCTGGGCAGGCTCCTTGACGGTCTGTTTCAGCCGGTCAGCGGCCGCGTGCTGATCGATGGGGTCGATATACGCCAGTATCATGTGGCGGAGGTGCGTGCCGCCGTCGCTGTCGCTGGCCAGTCGTCGGACCTGTTCTCCGGCACCGTAAAAGAGAACCTGCTGCTCGGCCGGGCCGATGCCACCGATGACGAGCTTCTGGCGGTATCACGAATGACCGGCGTTGAGGAGTTCGTCTCCGTACACCCCCGCGGTTTCGATATGCCGGTTGGCGAGCGCGGTGCAAACCTGTCGAACGGCCAGAAGCAGGCATTGACTATCGCGCGCCTGCTCCTGACCCGCCCGAGGATCGTCTTCCTGGATGAGCCGTCGGGCGCGATGGACCTGGCGAGCGAACGCCACCTTATCAGCAAGCTGAGCAATGCGTTCGGCCCGCAAACGACGCTGCTAGTTGCGACCCATCGTCATAGCATGTTGGAGCTGGTCGACAGGCTGATCGTCATCGACAAGGGCCGCATCATCGCCGATGGGCCCAAAAATGCAGTCATCGAGGCGATGCAGCGCAAGGCAGTGCAATGATGCGTGCCTCTCACCGCAATATCCATGACAATCCCCCATTCTTTGCCCGTCTGATCCTTGGCCTCTGTGCCTTGATGATCGTCGCTTTTGTTGCCTGGGCGGCCTTTGCCGACATCGACGAGATCGCGCGCGGCGAGGGGAAGGTGATACCGGTATCGAAGACGCAAATTATACAATCCTCTGAGCCCGGTATCGTCCAACAGATCAATGTCAATCTCGGACAGGTCGTCCACAAGGGCGATATGCTGGTCCAGCTCGACAATACAACGACGGCATCGACGCTCGGCGAATCGGTTGCCAAGGCTCGCTCGCTTGGCGCCAAAGTAGAGCGCCTGGCCCTGGAGGAGGCGGGTGCCTTCGACGCGCAGTTCGTCTGCCCGGCCGATATTCTTGCTACCGCAAAAACTGTCTGCGATAACGAAGAAAAGCTCTTCGAGGCAGATCGCGCTTCCTACAAGAACAAGCTTGATGTTCTCCATCAGCGTCTGAAGCAACATCAGAACGAGCTGGACGAAGCCCGCGCCAACATAGACCGCTTGACGCAGAATATTGTCGGCGCCCAAAAGCAATATGATCTGCTGAGGCCGCTCGGTGAGAAAAAGCTCGTTGCTCAAACGGAGGTCCTCAAGGTCCAGCGAGACCTTGTCGACCTGCAAGGGCAGCTTAAAGTCTATGTCGAAAGTCTCGATCGTCTGCACGCGGCCATAAATGAGGCGACATTACAGGTCGCCGATCTAGGGTTGCAGCTACGACAGCAGGCCCTTACCGACAAGGGACAAGCACTGTCGGAACTTTCCGTCGTCGACGAGACAATCCGCGGGGCGTCCGATCGGGTCAAGCATACGGATATCCGTTCTCCGGTCGACGGCATCGTCAATACGTTGGAGGTCAACACGATCGGCGCATATGTCGACGCCGGCAAGGTCATCGCCGGCGTCGTCCCGACAGCGGACATTCTGTTGATCGAGGCGAAGATTTCGCCACGCGACGTTGCTTTCGTGCGCATCGGCCAGCCGGCGGTCATCAAGATCTCGGCCTATGATTTCTCGATCTTCGGCGCTCTGGACGGTAAGGTCGTCAACATCTCCGCCGATAGCCTTGTCGAAAAGGACAAGAACGAAACCTATTACCTCGTGCGCATCAAGACCGACAAATCGGCGCTGGAACGCGACGGCAAGCACTATCCGATTATCCCAGGCATGGTGGCTTCGGCCGAGATCATGACCGGTCGCAAAACGATCCTGGCCTATCTGATGAAGCCGATTAACAAGGCGCGCTCCGAAGCGCTGACGGAACGGTGAGGACAGTCATGCGCAAAGGAGGCGGGAAGGAAGACGCTGCTATGATAGTCCGGGAGGAAGCCCTTCCATCGGTTGACGGTGATGAACTGGAGCCACGCTTCCGCGCCATAACCGGTGGCGGCGAGCGTCGTGGCATTCGACTGGAGGGAATCTATTGGGATGGCCTCGGACGAATGTCGGAGGCCGGCGGCATCAGCATCGGTGACCTGGTTTCCAACACGGCGGCAGAAATGCCAGAGACTGGCAATCTCACGTCCTTACTGCGGGTGCTGAGCTTTAAATGGGCGTTAAGTCGCCTCAATGCCGTCGAAGATATCGCATCGCTAACCAATCTCAACGCCGTCCTTCAGGCGTCGCCGACACCCGCAGTGGTACTGACGCAAGAGCGAGGGATCAAGCTCTTCAACGATGCCTTCTTGAAGATGCTGCGTCATCGCCTGCCGCTGATCGATGATGTTCAGCAGACGGCGCGCACGCTACGCCTGTCGATTGACACCCAGATCCAAGAGGTCCTTTCCATCCTATCGGTCAATCGTGGCAAGACGGTGAACACCGGCTTCAAGATCGGCTTCGGTTCGCAATCGCTGAAGGGCCAGATCAGTCTGGCGTTGGCGCCGACGCACGAGGCGTTGATGCTGATCGGCTATCTTTCCGTCTACTGAGAATGCCATCGCTTTGTTATGCGCAAAGCTTGCTTCGGAAGGCCTGGAAGCGTGTTCGGCTAGTGAACCTCGCCTTCGCCGGGGACCACCTTCGTGAGCGGCACTGCGGCGACAACCCCTTGTGCACGAGGATCGCGCGAGCCGTGCAGATAGCCGCGACCGGTAACGATCGAATAGAGAGGCAGATATCCTGCAATCCGTTTGTCGGACAAGACCTCGTCGCGCATGTTGTCGAGGATAAGATTATTACCGCTGACGGAGACCGACAGGACGGCGTGGTAGAAATGCCGCTGCTGGTCGAATAGGACGACCAGTGTCATTTGGTCGAGATCGACGCCAGCCTCATAGAGTGCGGCCATCTTCAAGATAGCGTAGTCCTCGCAGTCGCCCTGCTGATGCGACAGTGCTTCACTTGGTTTCGCCCAGTAATCTGCCACATGATAGGTGTCCATGTCGCTGGCGTAGCGGATGGCATGGTTAACCGTGTAATTGACGGTATTAATCTTGTCGCGGATCGACGCGCCGGCAATCCTTGTTTCAGCCTCAGCGATGGCGCTTTCGGCTGCATTGCATCCACCTGCAGCGCAATCGAGTGATTTGCCGGACCGGATTTCCGCGAGCGGGCCGGCGAAATTGTCAAGCGCGGCAAGATGTTTGAACGGAATGGCGACGGTGCCGAACACTGAGTTGCCCAAAGGAGCGTTGCTCGGCTTTGTGGGAGGTACCGGCTCAGACGCAGTCCGGTCATTGTGCGGAAGGCCGCCCGGCGCAACCGCGAGGCTCTTGTTCAATGCCGCGGCGTCGATGCCGCTGATGGCCTTTGCCGCGTTTCTGAAGGTTGGCGCGAAGAGATCGATGGCAGTATCGACCAGTGGGTCCTGGAAAAGCTTGACAACGGGGCTGACGGTATCGTCGGTCGCTGCCATGCTAATGGTCGGTGACGAAAGACCGAAGGCAAAGGAAGCTGCGGTAAGTGCTGAAAGTATATTTTTCCTGTTCTTGTGTGCCATTAGCGCTCAACTCTCCCTGATTGAGAGAATATTGCGCGATATTCCTGAATATGACGTTCGAATACATGGATAAATTAAGTATAAATTAAGGGATCAAATAAGTATAAAATTGTACGGAATGCAATGGAAAATCATTAAGCATGATCTCGACAGGGGTAACGAAGTGACCCACCCTGACGCAAGAGTGGATAACGCAGCTCTGCCGTCATGGTGACAGCGGGTCTCAGTATCTATTATGCTCAATGAAGCCTGTCTGCTTCAGAACGACTGTGAGGGTTGTGTGGAAACCTTCAGCTTGCCATCGTTGATCGTATTGATCACCATTCTGCGCTCCACCTGACCGGTGGCATTGAAGCGGAAGAGCCCGGTCGTGCCACGGAAGCCGACCTTGTTCCTCAAATTGCCTGCGGTGATGGCTTGCGGCCCCTGGGAACGGATGAGGCCCGAGGCGATCGCCATGGCGTCGTAACCATAGGAGCCGTAGGTCGTCAGCGGGCGATTGAAATGGCGCTGGTAGCGCTCGGCGATGAGCCCGCTGCTTTGCGTGTCGTCCGTCGCGATAAAGGCGCCGGTCACAGCCGGCGTCGCATAGACCGATTGCGGCCAGTTGTTGGTACCGACCAGCGCCTGGCCGGGAATGGCTGCGCTGCGCGCGGCGCTTGCCACCGCGCCGATTTCCGGGGTGTTGCCGAGAATGACCACGATTTCGGCCGACTGAATGAGCGGTCGATTCTTGGTGAAGATATCGGCGGACTGATCACTTGCGCCGTAACGGCCAAGGCCCATGAAGGTGTTGCCACTGTTCCAGAGGGCGTTGCCCAATCTCGTAGCGTCGGATTGGGAAAAATCAGCAGGCACCAGCGCCGAAACCTTTTTGTGGCCTGCAGGTGCTGCCGCCTTCACGCCCTCCGTCGCGCTGTCGATTTCATCCGAGGCCAAATTGAAGACGTCTCCGCCGGTTGCTGCACTCGCAAGGTTAAGCAATGGGGGACGCTGGGCGGGTGGAATGGCAGCGATGGAAGCCGTCTCGGCCGGCGGCAGATAACTGACGATCAGGGCTGCATTCCGACCCTTGGCCGCCGTGACCTGTGCGACAACGCCGGCAAGTCCCGGGCCGACATTCTTAACGCGCAGCCGAACTTGATTGTTGCCGAGTTCACCGACGCCAAGCACTGCCCCGTCGCGAACATCGCGGGCCGGACCTTCATAGAGACCGGCGGCACCCTTGCGCAGCAATAGCGTGATTTCCGCGCCGCTGTCGCCGCCATAGGTCTCTTCAATGGCAGTGGACGGCATTTTTATCTCGTCCTTCTTGCCGTTGTTCTCCAATCCGACGCCGTCCATCTGACAGCCGGCGAGGCCGGCACAGAGGATGAAGGTTGCACTGTGTGCTGGTCGCCCATGCGGTCTTCGCTGCAGCCACTCGGACAAAAAACTTAACGAAAGGCTGATCGCAAACGGCACAACTACTCCCCCCGATTCTCAACGTCAGACTGCAACAGCCTATAACGTCGCATTAGCACACCGCGGCTGACGTAAAGTCAAGCAGTACACTTAACAAGGTGTTCTTTAGGTGAGTTAACCATCGGTAAAATAATTCTGCGACGGTGCATAACCGGCTATATCAGCGAGGTTAACGAAGTATTGCAATCAACCGGTTCCCGTAATTGATTGCGGCACATTACGAAACACCGGGAACCAGATCCATGGACGACTTGCGCATTTCGACCGTAGACCACGAAGCTGCTTCGCATGATTTCGCATCAGGTGGCCGGGATGCGAGCGTTGCAGCCGATATCAGCTCCGATCATTTGCTGCCGTTGTCGCAGAATGCTGATGTCGCTGCGTTCGAGGTGGCACAAACCGAGGAGCAGCAGGCGAATGGCAAGACGGGGCGCCTGAGCGCCAACGACCCACAAAACGCCGTCGCTCGTCAGCCGGTCCAGATCGTGCCCGACAATGGCAATGTGGTCCATCTGCCGCCGAATACCTCCATCGACGACATTCATGTCGAGGGACGTAATCTTGTTCTCGTCCAGGCTGACGGTACGCGCATTATCATTATCAATGGAGCGCTGCACGTTCCAACCTTCCTGATCGGTGAAGTCACACTGCCGCAGCAGGCCGTCGTCGCCGCACTGCAGCAGCAGGGTATCAACGTTGCTGAAGGTCCCGACGGTTCGGTTCACGCCGGCAATAGCACGGATTCCGGCCACCAGTTCACGGACAGCCAGGCTGGGAATGCCCGTACGCCGCTTAACCTGATTGGCCTTCTCGGTCCCGGCGACATAATCGGCGGCGGTAACGGCGCCAATCTGTCCGGCACCCAGACTCGTGTTCCGTTCATCGATCAGCAGGCGACCGAAACGGCTTCGCTGATCGAAAGCGGCAGCAGCACTGGCGCCTTCCTTACGACCAGCAGTACCGGCCGCTTCGGCTTCGGCGGCAATAATGCCGCGATCACGACCGTCACGCTGGTCGGAGAGGCAGAAATCACCGGCAGCGGCACGCAGCAGCTGTCGGGTCTAACCTCCGGCGGCATTCCCGTTGTCGTCACCCAGAGCGGACAGACCGTCACCGGCGTCGCCAATGGCCTCACCGTCTTCACGCTGGTATTCAACGCTTCGACCGGCGACTATACTTTTACCCAGCTCGCTGCCCTGGACCATCCTCGGGGTGCCAATGCGTCGAGCGATGTGCTTCAGCTTCAATTCCGGTATACGGTCTCCGACACGAGCGGCCATACGGTTGCGTCAGTCGCGAGTGTCGACATTACAGACAGCGTGCCGGTTGCGGCCGCAGGGACTGCGGGTTCGGTCACCGAGGCGGCCCTGGCTTCTGGCAACGCAGCCCTAAGCCATGACACAGGCGCAGCGGCGGCCACCGGCTCGCTTAACATTTCCTGGGGCGCAGACAGCTCAAATAGCAACCAGTCAGGCCTCGGCGATCGCTCGGTTGCCTTCACCAGTGCAACGGTCGCGGCGCAGGGCCAGGATGGTGAAGCGCTGAGCTCGCATGGTCTTGCCGTCCATACGGCGCTGCTGGCCGACGGCACTCTGGTTGGCTATACCGGCGAGACCGCTCCGACGACGATCTCCGCATCCAACGTCGTCTTCTACGCGACGGTGTCGGACACCGACAACGGCCA
>NZ_FMAF01000009.1:29769-36493 GCF_900094565.1 Martinezella lusitana | reverse complement strand
TCACCCTCGTGCAGTCGCTCGACGACGCCAAGGGCTCGGACGCCATCAAGCTGACTTTCGGTTACACAGCAACCGATTCTGACGGCGATAGCGCCGCGAACACCTTCACCGTCACTGTCGCCGACGACAAGCCTGTCGCCAGCGATGTCACCGTTGGCACAGGCAGCCTTTACGACACGGCGGCTGAGCAAATGCCGCTCCGCCCAATCGCCGAGCTCAGCGAAGGGCCGACACCGTCGGAGGGCGCCACCGACACCGTCAGTGGCGGATCGGGAAGCCTGTTTACCGCCGGCGCTGACGGCTTCCAGCAGGTTACCTTCACGGATCCGACCGGCCTCAAGGGCATCTACATCGATGTCAATGGCGTCGCTCACAAAGAAGGTCTGTCCTATAACACCACGACGGACAATCTGGGCAACACGATCTACACCGCAACCGGCAAGGAATCGGGCCATGTCCTATTCACACTGACCGTCGGTGCTGATGGCAGCTACACCTATGTCCAGTCCGGCGCTTTTGCGGATGCCAAGGGCTCCGACAACGAGAATTTCAAGATCTCCTTCGAAGTCACCGATGGTGATGGTGACAAGGCAATTGGCTCGCTGATGCTCAACGTCGCTGACAGCCTTCCGGTCGCCAATAATGTGACAGCAGACTCGGGCGTCCTCCACGATACCACGTCGACCTCCTCGGGGACGAATTCACCTTCCGTCCAGTTGCTTCTCGAGCAGCCGAGCGAGGGCGCGACGCCAACGGATGGCGCCAAGAGCAATGCCGACGGCGTGAGTGGCGCATCGGGTAGCCTGTTCACGACCGGGGCCGATGGCTTCGCGCGGCTGACTTTCAGCAATCCGACCGGGCTCAAGGCCATCAATATTGGTGAAAACGGCGTCGCGCACACGGAAGGACTGCATTACAGCACCTCGAGGGACGATTCCGGCAACACGATCTACACGGCGACCGGCAAGGATTCCGGCCACGTCATCTTCACGCTAACCGTCCATCCCAACGGCAGCTACACCTATGTCCAGTCCGGCGCCTTTGCTGACGACAAGGGCTCCGACAACGAGAATTTCAAGATCGGCTTTGAAGTCACCGATGGTGACGGCGACAAGGCAACGGGCTCGCTGACGCTCAACGTCGCCGACAGCCTCCCGGTCGCCAATAATGCTGCGGCTGATCGCCTCGTTAACGAGGATATGCTCCCCGGGGGCAATTCCGACCAGGCCGACGAATACAACAGCGTCAGCGGCGCATCGGGCAGCCTGTTCAACATGGGCGCAGATGGGTTCAAGCGGGTCACGATTGCTCATTCGGATCTGCCGCAGCTGACCACGATCTATACCGATGCGGATGGCGTCGCGCATCAGGAAGCCGTGATCTGGAGCAAAGCGCCGGTCGCCGACGGCAGCACGACCTGGGTGGCCAGCAGCGCGCATCATGAGACCGTTGCCACGCTGACCATCAATGCCGACGGCTCCTACACGTTTTCGACTGGTGCGCCGCTCGCGCATCCGACCGCGCAAGTCGACGAAGAGACCCTGTCCCTGACATTCAACTTCACGGTCACCGATGGTGATGGCGACAAGGCTACGGGTTCGCTGACAGTTGGTGTCAAGGACGATGTGCCGATCGCCCATACGGTCGACAGCACTGCCTCGCCGCTCAACGACGACGCCCAGATCGGTGGAAATCTGGACGCCAACGACGCCAACGTGCATAGCGTCTCGGGCGCTGCCGGTGCGTTGTTCAGCGCTGGTGCTGACGGTTTTGCAAGCGTCTCGATCGATCAGTCCAGCCTGCCGGCTTTGAAGGCGATCTACGTCGATGCCAACGGGTTCGCACAGCAGGAAGACGTCACCTGGGGCAAGCCGACGATTTCCGGCGGCGCGACAACCTGGATTGCTTCCAGCGCAAATCACGAGACCGTCGCCACGCTGACCATCAATGCTGACGGTTCCTACACATTCAGCACAGGCGCGCCGCTCGTCCACCCAACCTCCGGCACGACGGAAGAAGGCTTGCCGCTGACTTTCACCTTCACGGTGACCGATGGCGACAATGATACATCCACCGGCTCGCTGACCTTGCATGTCACGGATGACGTGCCGCTGGCACACACCGTCACTGTGACCGGGGTGACGCTGAACGACGATGCCCTAAAGGGCGGAAATCCCGACACAGTTGGCGTAACGGACACCGATACGGTCAGCGGCACGAGCGGCACGCTCTTTACTGGTGGCGCGGATGGCGTTCATCAGGTCACGCTCGGAGCGACGACCGATTTCGGCGCCATCTATACCGGCAAGGACGGATTTGCGCATGTCGAGTCGGTTGTTTGGGGCAGCCCGACGACTGCGGCGGGCGGTGAGACGATCTGGATCGCGACCGGCAAGGACAGCGGCCAGACGGTCGCGACGCTGACGATCGGCACGGATGGTTCCTACAGCTTCACGCTCAGCGCGCCGGTCGCTCATCAGGCAAGCCAGACTGCGGAAAATACACAGGATCTGTCCTTCAACTTCACGGTCACCGATGGTGACAGCGATACAGCCAGCGGTTCGCTGACGGTAACCGTCAAGGACGACGCGCCGATCGCCTTTAAGGTCGATACCACATCAACGCCGCTCAACGACGATGCGCAGGCGCATGGCAACCTGGATGACGCCGCCGACGCGAAGACGATCAACGGTGATGCCGGGGCTCTGTTCTCTGCCGGTGCCGATGGCGTCATGAGCGTATCGATGGACAATCTGCCGACGCTGAAGGCGATCTATCTCGACAGCCATGGCATCGGCCATCAGGAAAACGTAAGCTGGACCTCGTCTGCGACGAACGGTGTGACGACCTGGACGGCAACCGGCGCCTCCAGCCATGCCACCGTTGCGGTTCTGACGATCAATTCGGACGGTTCCTATAGCTTCACTGCTGATGCGCCGCTTGTTCATTCGGCGTCGTCGACGACCGAAGATAGCCTGACGCTGAATTTCGGCTTCACGGTTACGGATGGCGATGGCGATACGGCAAAGGGCTCGCTGGCGATCGCCATCACCGACGACGTTCCCGTTGCCTCCGGCGCAACCGTCGCGGCCAGGGCCGACGAAGGCGACATTTACAATCTCCTGTCGCATGGCAACAGCGCGCTCGACGGCACACATGACGGATCGTCCTCGCAGCCGGCACTGTTCGGTCTCGGTTTTGCGGCCACGGTATCCGGCTCCGTAGCGTCCACCGTCTCCTTCGGTGCCGATGGCGCAGCGCCCGGCGGCGGCTTCGGCTTCACTGCCAATGCGGCATCGACACTTGCCGCCCTGCATCTGACTTCGGGTGGCGGCGCGCTCTCCTATGCCGTCGTCAACAATGTGATCATCGGCTATGTCGATAACGATCACCACAGCGGCTACAATCCGTTTCTCGACCGCCCGGTCCTGTCATTGACGCTGTCCGGCGATGGCAGCTTCACTTTCCAGCAATACGATCAGCTCGACAATGTCGCGGGTCCCGGCAACGATCTGCGCTCCGGCAATAGCTCGATCTCGGCCATCGACTTCGGTTCCGTCATCCAGGCAACTGACAGCGACGGTGACAGTGTGACGCTGACCGGCGCTTTGAAAGTCACGATCGTCGACGACATGCCGAAGGTCGATCTGGCCCTGACGGGCTCGATCACCATCGACGAGAGCGGCAGCGGCGACAACGACGTAAGCGCCACCTATGCAGTTAAAAGCCTGTTTGCCGGCATCACCGGCGGCAGCGATCCACACATGTCGACAGTCTACGCACAGCATAACGTCGTCTCTCCGTCGGTTTCGATGGGTGCCGACGATGCGTCGGGCGCGACGAGCAGCCTGAGACTTCATATCGACAATGCCGACTCCGGCTTGACGACGACGGCAGGTCTGGCGATCACGCTTTCGCAGCTTGCCGATGGCACGGTTGTCGGCAAGATCGCCGATGGCGAAATCGCCTTTGCGATCCGCATCGACAACAGCGGCAAGGTCAGCATCGCCCAGTACATGGCGCTTGCTAACCCGAACACGTCAAAGTCGGATGGCGACACGGTTGATCTCACCGATAAGCTCTCGGCGGTTCTCAGTGCAACCGATAGCGACGGCGACACCGTCGCCAGGTCTGTTTCTATCGGCAGCAGCATTCATTTCGACGATGCCGGCCCTTCGATCGTTGGTGGCATTTCGGCAAAGACGCTTGTCGAGCACGATCTTTTGACCAATTCGGGTTCGCTGTCGCCTTCGGGCATCAGCACCGGCGATGTTGCGCTCAATCTCGCCTTCGGCGCTGACGGCCCGGCCGCCCATGCTGCTACCTTCGTAGCGCAATCGAACGGCAGCTATTTCACCGCGAGCTACGGCAACAATCAGACGCTGGATGCGACAAAGCTCAGCTCTGGCGGCCGCGCGCTGTCCTACTCGCTCAGCGGTGACGGCATGACGCTGATCGCCTATACCGGCAGCGATGCCGCCGACCAGTCGAGCTGGGTCTTCAAGGTTGCTCTGTCTCAAGACGGTAGTCACGCCAGCGGTGCCTACAACTTCACGCTCTATAAGGGGCTCGACGACGTCAACGGTCAGGTCAACCTCGCGGATATCAAGCTAACCTTCCAGGTTGCTGGCCATGACGGCGACGGCGACACGACGAACGGCACACAGAGATTTACGGTCGATGTGATCGATGATGTGCCTACTCTGGTTGATCATTCCTCCGTTTCCGCAAGTGTTTCGGAAACGGCGATCAATGCGCCGATAGTGACGACGGGATCATACATAATCGATTTCAGCACGGTCACCCCAGCGGCTGCAGGCCTGACGATTACTGAAGGCAGCGTTGGTCACGGCCACGCTGGTCAGTCGTCTAACAACGGCGATATCGTGCTCGCATCCAACGCGGGGACGACGTTCGTCGTCACCCAGATGGACATAACTGAGTCCACGCGGGGTCATTCCCCAACCCAGCCAGTCACTATCATCGGCATCGGGGCGGATGGCAAAACTTATACCACGACGTTCACGCCAACTAACGGCAATACGACTTTTTCGGTTACCGCGGGGTCCCCTCTTTACAACGTACAGCTGACGTCGATTACAGTCTCTCCGCATGACGCCGCCCGGGCGATCACACTCGACAACATTCATGTCATCGACACGACGACGATACCCACCAATGCCCCCGCCGAGACGACTCTGGATCTGACCTCACTGGTGCATGCCAGCGCCGACGGCCCGATGGCCTGGTCGGTGAACGCGATCACCGCCGGAACCTCTTCCGGCAACCTGACCGGTGGAACCGGGTTGACCTACAACGGCACGGCCATCACGCTTGCCAGCGCGGATGGGCACACGATCACCGGCTCGGCCGGAGGCGTCACGGTCTTCACGTTGACTGTCGATCCTACCAGTGGTCATGCCACGTTCGACCTGTACCATCCGATCGACGGCGGCAAGACGCTGCCGCTCGACTTCTCGAAATATCTGACGGCGACGGATTTCGATGGCGATTCCGTCGCCTTAGGCAGCGGTTCCGCAACCATCGTCGTTCAGTCGGCGACGGACAGCCTTCCGACGATCTCTTCGGCGAGCCTGGTGTCAAGCGTCAGCGAAAGCGGCTTACAGGGTGGAACGGGGACGGCCGGCGTCGCCAACGTCCATTCGGGTAGTATTGCGATCACCGCGGGCGATGCACCTTCGACGGTGACAATCGGCGGCCATACATTCAATGTTGGCGCAGTCATCGCTCATGGTGATGCCAATGCCAACATTCAGGGCACTTATGGAACGCTACATATCGTCAGCGTCACCGCAACGGCCATCAATTACATCTATACGCTGACCGCGGCAACGAACGGCGCGAGCAATCATGACGACTTCGCGGTTAAAATCAGCGACGCGCCGATTGACGGAGAAAGCCATACCGCGACACTGACCTTCAACATCAGCGACGACAAACCGATCGCAAGCACCGTTTCGCTTGGGTCTATGCTTGAGAACGACAACCCAACCTTTACTCTTGCTGCGGGCACCATCGCTTTCGGTGCCGATGGGGCGGCTGCGAGCGGTGCGATCCATGTCGATAGCATCAAGGCCACGGGTGATCTTGCCGGCTTGACGTTGAGCCCGTCGATGATCTCGATCGACGCAGGCCATGTGACTATCACACCCGGAACTGCATTCGATGCCCTGTCAGTTGGTCACACATCGATCCTGTCGATCGGATACACCTTGACCGATGGTGACGGCAGCAAAAGCAGCGGTACGTTCAGCATCAAGATCAACGGCACGAACGATGCTGCGGTGATCATGGGTGACGTGTCTGGCAGCGTGACGGAGGCCGGTGGCGTCGATAATGGGACGGTCGGGGTGCCCGCGGCGAGCGGGGTGCTTTCGGGGACGGACGTCGATAGCAATCCTTCGTTTACGGCGCAAAATAACGTGGCGACGAGCTACGGTCATTTCACGATCGGCGCTGACGGTCACTGGAGCTACCTGCTCGATAACAGTAACAGTGCCGTCCAGGCGCTGAACAGCACCGGCAGCAACACGAAGCTGCACGACATCGTCACGGTGACGACGGCGGATGGCACGTCCCAGCAGATCGACATCACCATCAACGGCACGAACGATGCACCGACGATTAAGCTTGTCGGTAACGACAGCGCCATTGGCAGTGTGACTGAGACTGGTATTGGTGTGGCCGACGACACCGCTCACAA
>NZ_FMAF01000009.1:0-28518 GCF_900094565.1 Martinezella lusitana | reverse complement strand
CTCACGGCTTCGAGCCATCCGCAGGAAAGCTTTACGGTTCAGCTGAGCGATGGTCAGGGTGGTATCACGACGCAGACGGTCGTGGTGACGGTCAATGGCACGAACGATGCAGCGTCGATCTCCGGCACGGCAAGCGGCTCGGTCACCGAAAATGGCCAGTTGACGGCCACCGGTGTGTTGAACGTTGCCGATGTGGACTATGGTGAGAACCATTTCCAAACACCATCGTCGCTGAATGGGACCTATGGTACGTTCACATTTAATGCCACGACCGGGGTTTGGGGCTACGCGCTCAACAATTCCGCGGCAAATGTGCAGGCATTGAACGCAGGCCAAACTGTTACGGACAAATTGACAGTTGCCTCCGTGGACGGAACGGCTTCACAGGATATTGTTGTGTCCGTCCACGGCGCAAAGCAACCTGTGTCGGCGCCAAACATCATCGGCGTTACCGACAACTACGGCCCGATCCAAGGCAACCTTGCGAATGGTGCGATCACCGACGATACCACCCTTGGTATCCGGGTGAGCCTGAGCGGAACCGGTGCCGTCGCTGGGGATACGGTGCAGCTCTATAACAATACGACTGTGCTTGGCCCGGTAGTCATCTTGACATCGGCGAATATCAGCAATGGGTACGTCGATATTGCCACACCGACGCTGAAGAATGGATCGACTTACAACTTCCGGGCCTCGATCACGGATGCCGGCGTACCAACCGCGCTCTCGCCGAGCGACGTCTATGATATCAAGATCGACACGACTCACCCAACACTTGTCATCACGCAGAATAGCGGCGTGATGACTTTCACCTTCAGTGAGGCAGTGTCCGGGTTCAATATCAATGATGTCACTCAAAATAATAATTACTCACTATACGACTTCAAGCATGTCGGCGTGAATGCCTCCGGTCAGGACATCTATACAGCGAGTATTTGGAACTGGAACAACGGCTGGAAGTCTGCCTCAGTTTCGGGAGACAGCTATGCCGATCTTGCCGGCAACGCCGGCACAGACAGCAATGTGGTGAATTTCAAGCCGGCCGGTATGTCCGGCCAGGCGATCAATCTCGCTCTTGCCGATCCGTCTAACCACGTCGGTGCGGTGACGATGAGCATTGCCGGAGTACCGGCAGGCTGGACGCTGAGCGAGGGCACGCACAATGCCGATGGTACCTGGTCCGTCGTGACGAATAATCCGTCGTCGCTGACGGTGACCTCGCCCGATGGTGTAACCGGCGCGGTGGTCCTCCAGATCACAGAGACCTGGATCAATGCGGACGGCACAACCGGTATGGCCACAGTGGCGGACAATGTCGAAGCCTATGCCAAGGGTTCGCCGATCTTCGCCTGGTCGGGCGACGATACGCTCACCGCATCGAGCGGCAACGACACGCTGGTCTTTGCAAATACTATCGGCGAGGACGTCGTGCACAACTTCGATGTGGCGCATGACAAGATCGACCTAATCGGCTTTGCGGGCTTCGACAGCTTCGCGGACGTTCTGGCCCATCTGTCGAGCGATGCGTCCGGCAGTGCCGTCATCACGCTAGGCAATGGTGAGACCATCACCTTGGCAGGTGTCAGCGCCGCGGCTCTTACGGCGGATGACTTCCTCTTCAACGAAGAGGTCATAACACACAATGCCGGGGACATGGTGGTCGCCAACGGAGCGCTGATGCCGTTCAGTGGTACGCTCGACAACACCGGCAGCATCCATCTCGCCTCGATGGGAAGCGAGACGGCCTTCGAAATTGTCCAGCACGGCCTCACGCTGACCGGCGGCGGCACGGTGATCTTGTCCGACGATGCGCACAACGTCATCTTCGGCAGCGGTGACAGTGTCACGCTCACCAATGTTGATAACATTATCTCGGGTGCCGGTCGGCTCGGCGATGCTCACCTGAGCCTGGTCAACGAGGGCACGATCATTGCTGACGGCAGCCACGCACTTGTTATCGACACTGGCGTCAACGCGGTGAACAACACCGGCATGCTTGAGGCGACCGGGGCTGGTGGCCTCGACATACACAGCAGCGTCATCAATGAGGGCGTACTGTGGGCGAATGGCGGGAACATTGATCTCGAAGGCAATGTCAGCGGCCGCGGCACGGTGTTGCTATCGGGTCACGCCAGCCTCGAAATCGGCGGCTCGTTCAGCCAGGCGATCAGCCTCAGCACGGACGCCCAGGCCACCATCACCATCGATCACGCTGTTGCTTTTACCGGCACGATCGCAGGTCTCGATGGCAACGATGCCTTGCGGTTCGGCGACATCTCCGCTGCAACGGCAAGCTTCTCCTATACCGAGAACGCGGCAAAAACCGGCGGCGTGCTGATCGTCACCGACGGCGCCCATATTGCCACCGTCGGCCTAACTGGCGACTACTCGGCCAACGACTTCTTACTCAGCCACGACGGCGCCTATGCCGAGATCGATTTCAGAGGTGTCGGCCAACTCTACGGCACCGACGGCAACGACACGTTGACGAGCGGCGGCGGCTACACGATGACCGGCGGCGCTGGCGCGGATACCTTCGTGCTCGATGCCAAGGCCCTGCACAACCTGAACATGGCCGATGTCATTACCGACTTCAGTCCGAAGGGAGAGGGCGACAAGTTGGATGTCTCTAACCTTTTGAACGCGCTGGTCGGCGATCATCCGGGCATGACCGAGGCGAGTGCAGTCGCGTCGATGACGGCGGCGGTCGACACAGCATCCAATTCGACGAAGATCAGCGTCAACACCGGTTCGGAGACCCATGTGGTGGCCACGCTGCAGAACTACACGCCAGCGGGGCACGACGCCGTGCATGTGCTGTTCAATAACCACGACGAGCAACTTGCCACCCATGCGCAGACCGCTGGCGCCTGACGCCTTTTTGTCGGATCCATATCTCGAAGCGGCGCTTTTTGAAGGCGCCGCTTTTTTTTGAAGTCGATGCCGCGGCGACTAACTATCTTTGGACAATCGCCGCAACGAAGTTGCCTCAGCGGCGATCCGTCGACCTATTTGCCGGCCAATCTTGCAGAAGAAGCCAGCGCTGCACCGCCCATCGCGGCGAGCCTTGCCCGGGTAATCAGGGCGGCCTTTGTCACTGCCAAAGAGGACAAAGCTTCTCGTAGACGTCGCGATAGCGACGATACGCCTTTCTATAATTGGGCCGATTTTCCGCATTCGGCCGCAACTGTTCGGCGAAGGTGACCAAACCGGTGATGCCGCCCCAGTCGTCCGTCAGTCCTGCACCGATGGCGGCCGTCCAGGCCGCGCCGATACAGGAGCCCGGATGGCCGGATAGGCGTTGGACAGGAACTTCCAGGACATCGGCAACGATCTGCATCCAGATCTTGCTTTGCGCGCCGCCGTCCGAGACGAAAAAGCGGACCGGCTTATGGCCCATGTCGATGAGGACCTCGATATGGTGCCGGATGGCATAGGCATAGGATTCGAGCAGAGCCCGCCAGATATGGCCGAGATCATGCGACAAGGTCAGACCTTCGACCACGCCTCGTGCGGCGGGATCGTGGATGGGCGTTTTCTCGCCGAGCAGATAAGGCAGGATCGTCAGCCCATCGGCGCCGGCATTTTTTTTATCCGCCATCCTGTCAAGGTGCTGATGGATCGTCAGCCCGGCGGCGTTCGCGGCTTCTTTTTCCCCACCAGCAAAGGTTTCGATGAACCAGTTCAGCGCCGAGCCGCCGGTCGACATGCATCCATTTGGCATGAAAAGTCCCGGCACCAGGTGGTAGTCGAGGAAAAGGCGGGTGTCTGGGCGCACAACATCTGTCGCCGTCAAAATATCGACGGCGCCGCCGAATTTGAGAAGCACATCGCCCGCGTCGACGACGCCAGCGCCAAGCGCCGAAGCGATCATGTCGGCCGCTCCGGCAACGACCGGCGTTCCGATGGCAAGGCCGGTCTCGCGCGCGCCTCTTTCATCGATATGACCCGTGATCGCGTGCGACGCTCGCTTCGGCGGGATGGCCGAGCGCGGTATATGCGCGAGTGCGACGAGGGTGTCGTCGATCTCGTGCCGCGTGATATCGACGAATCCCGCTTCGAGTGCCCAGTTCTGCTCCACGGCAAGCGCGCCCGTTAGCCGGTAGTTGATATAGTCGTAAGAGCCGAGAACCGTCGAAATGCGCTTGAAATTCTCTGGTTCATGGCGTTCGATCCATCGCAACTTGGCCGTGACGAGCTGCTGGTTGATGCCGTTTCCCGCTTTTGCCAGGAATGCCTCTTCATCGCATTCGACCTTCAGTTCGCCTACCTCAAGACCACAACGTCCGTCGCTCTGCTGGATGCTGGGCCGGATTACCGTCCCGGCAGAATCGAGCAGCACCACGGCCGGAAGCATGCCTGTCGTGCCGATTGCCATGATGTCGCTTGCCTGCACCCCGCTCTTTTCCAGAAGCTCCGGAACGATCGAGCGAACGTTTTCCCACCACTCAGCGGGATCCTCCTCCGCCCAGCCGATCTGCGGTGATCGCAGGGAAACGGGACGGGACGCGGTGGCAAGGACCTTGTCGGGCAGTCGCAGCAGAATGCCGATGGTCGAGGTCGTTCCGATATCGAGGCCAAGAACCATGGTCATTCGCCAATCTCCAATCTAGCGCAGCGTTTCGACCAAATCCATGAACCGCTTGACACGACTGCCGTCAACAGCGTTCCAGGTATTGCCGTCAATCTTGAAATGCGTGCCGATCACCACGCCTTGCGCGATGGACAGGACATCGCGGACATTGTCGAGATTGACGCCGGTGTTTGCGAAGACCGGCACGTCCGTCACGGCCTCGCAGACCGAGCGCAAGTCGGACTGTTCGGCGGGCTGACCGGTAATCGGACCGGACACCAGGATCGCGTCGGCGAGCGACGAGAACACCGCGCTCCTGGCCCGCAGTGCGATGGGTCGTTGATCGAGCGAATAGGCAAATTCGGCATTGATGTTGAAAAGCAGTTTCATGTCGTCGCGACGAAGCGAACTGCGAAGTCGCGATGCGCTCGCGCAGTCCGGCTGCCATAACCCCATGTCAGAGGCAAACAGGCCGGTGAAGATTTCGCGCACGAAACTCGCCCCGGTTACCGCACCGATGGCGACGCTTGCCGACGGATCCCAAAGATAGTTTACGCCGAAGGGAACCTTGATGGCGGGTTTGATCGCCTGAACGATGGCAGTCATCGCGGCGATGCTTTCGGGGGAAGCCTTGAAAACATAGGGTCGATCGTTTTCGTTGCCGAACATGATGGCATCGACTCCGCCGTCCTGCAGTTTCTCGACATCCGTCATGACGTCGTCGATCAGCTTCTGAACGCCGCCGTCCGCATTATAGAGCGGCGAGCCGGGAAGCGCACCAATATGCGCCATGGAGATCACGACCTTCTTGCGGTCGCCAAAGCAATCAAAGACCATTGTTTTTTCCTTCCTTGCAGGAATGCCGATATCCGGATTGAGATAAGCCGGGGTCAGGCATATGCGTGTTTCCAGAGTTCGAGTTTATCGGGTAGTCTGTGGAGTTCGCCCCTCATTCCTAAGCCGCAACGCTCTGGCGGTAGGCACGCCAGCCACCATGAGCGGTGATGTCGGGCTGACCGGCGATGGCCGTGCTTTCGCACAAAAAGCCGGTGACTTCCGTGCCATCCTCAAGCGAGAGCTTTCCGACGCCAAGGGGAGCCGGAATACGGGCGATGAAATCGCCAAAGCCGGCAGCTGGCAAAGCCCAGATTTCGACCGTGATGGGGCCGCCGCCCTCCCTCGCGCGGATGAGACCCGGTTTGGGTGGTGCGGTGCCAGTCAAGGCATAGAGCCTGTAGGCATTGCTTGTCTTGGCCGTCCGCCGGAAGACGCCGCCGCGTGTCGTCAGTTCGTGATTGAGCGGCATGCCGGAAAGATGGGCACCGACTACGGCAATCTCGCGATAATCTTCATCGAGCGGCCGGGCTGCAGTGTTGGGGTAGGGGTTGTCGAACATGGCGAGCGGAAGCCCGGTGGCGCGGTGGAAAGCAGCGGCGATCCCCGCCGCGTTGGCCTCCTGGAACCCTGGCGCGAGAAACGTCACGCCCAACGGCAATCCGTCGTCGCGGAAACCGTTGGGGACGGCAATGCCGCAGAGGCCCATCAGGTTGACGAAGTTCGTGTAGATGCCGAGCCTGGCGTTCAACGCGATCGGGTCGGCGGTGATCTCATCCTTCGTGTAGATGGTTGGCGTCGTCGGCACCATCAGGACGGCAATATCCTCCCAGATGGGCCGCGTATCGCGCTTGAGTTCGGCAATGCGGTGGATGGCTGCAAAAGTATCGAGGGCCGTGAACTTGCCTGAATTGGAGAGGATCTGCCGTGTCACGGGGTGAATGGCATCGCGGTGTTCTTCCAGCACGGCATCGAGACTGAGGGCGCGCTCGCAAATCCAGGGGCCTTCGTAGAGAATGCGTTGCGTTTCCTCAAAGGGGGTGAAATCGACCTCTACCACATCTCCGCCTAGGGCCTGCATCCGAGCAACGGCTTCGCGAAACAGGCGCTCGGCCTCGGTGTCGCCGAAGAAGCGAAGGGCAGCCCCCTTCGGAATGCCGAAGCGGAATCGTGGCGGCGGCGCAGCGGGCGTCAGTTTGACCGCGTCCGCTTCAGGCTTGGAAAACGGATAGGTAGGGTCATAGCCGGAGATTAGCTCTGTTACCTTCATGCCGTCGTCGACGGTGAGTGCGAAAACCGCAAGCGTCTCGATGGTCTTGACGCAGCCGCCGCCGGAGACGCAGGCATTGCTGACGAGACCCGGCGTCGGCTTGATGCCGACGATGTTGTTGAAGCCGGCAGGCACCCTGCCGGACCCGGCGGCGTCATTGGCGATCGAGAAGCTTGAAAGGCCGGCAGCGACCGAGACGGCAGAGCCAGAGCTTGAGCCGCCGGAAATGTAGCGCTCGTCGAAGACCGATGAACAGGCTCCATAGGGTGTGCGCATGCCGACGAGACCGATGCCGAACTGGTCCATGTTGGTCTTGCCGATCAGGATGGCGCCAGCATCGAACAGCCGGGTGATCGCTTGCCCACTGGACGTGGCAATGTATGCGCTTTCTTTCAGCGCATTTGTGGTGGGCAAGCCGATAACGTCGTTGCAATCCTTGACCGAGAACGGGATGCCCCAAAGGGGCCGCCCATCATAACCCTCAGCTTCAAGAGCTGCCGCGGCCTTCAATGCGTCTTCTCGCGATATCAGATGAATCCAGACGTGATCGTCACCACGCGAGGCGATACGGTTATAGATGGCGGAGATGATAATGGTTGGCGTCAGTGTGCCGGCAGCGTAGGCCTCGGTTAATGTGTCGAGATCGAGACTGCCGGTTGCGGCAGACCAGTCTGGCTTGGACATGGAACGCTCCTCAAGCTTTTGTCAGTGCCGCATGGACAGCGGCGGCGGTGGCAACGGTGCCGAAGAGGCCATTGCCGAATGTGGTGATGCGCAATTGCGCGGTGTGGCGCGGCTCGCTCGTGCCCTGGCAAGCATCTGAAACGGCAAGGCACTCGAAACCCATATCGTTGGCGGTGCGCTGGGTGGCGTGCACCAGACCTTCCGTCGGCAATCCGGCAATCAGAAGATTGCGAACGCCACGGGCCTTCAACTGCTTTTCGAGGGTTGTCTTGTAGAAGGCGTTATCGCCGGGATGATCGATCACCAAAGCGGTGTGCGGCAGAACGAGTTGTGGCGGAAAAGCCCAGTCGTCGGAGCCTTCAGCCGGGACGACATCGCCCATGGTATGGCGGCGTCGGGCGACCATGTCACCATCGGGCAAGGCGACACGGCGCGATGCCGCAACGAACAGGCCGCGGTCTCGGGCGGCCGCCAACAGATGCCGCGCCACCGTAAAAGCCGGCGCGGCGGAGAGTGCCGAAATCGTGCCTCGCTGAAAGCCGAGCAGCAACAGGGCGCTATCGGCCGGTGACCAATATCCGTCGAAAGGCCAGTGATATGGCACGGCTTCAATCTGGCCGAAGGGTCTGACTCCGAGATCAGACATCGGCGCGCTCCAGCATGGTTTGGAAGGCGGCAAGGGAAGAGACCCCACCCCAACGACCGCCGTAAGCTTTGAGAATCTCAAGCGTCGCCAGATGGTTCGGTGTCTCGACCGCCGCCGTGCAATCCTCGAGCAAGACGCATTCGAAGCCACGCTCGAAACCATCCCGCATGGTCGACTGCACGCAGCAGTCTGAAGTGACGCCGGTGATCACCAGACGGGAGACGCCACGCTTGTGCAGTTCCACCTCCAGATCGGTCTGATGGAACGCCGACTTTCCGGACTTGTCGATCACCAATTCGCCGGCCTGTGGTGCGAGTTCCGGGATGATCTGCCATCCAGGCTCGCCACGGACGAGGATCCGGCCCGCGGCGCCCATATCGCCGATCCCCAGCCCGTGAACGCGGGTGCGCCATTGTTTGTTGGCGTGGAGATCGGACAGATCAGGCAAATGCCCCTCGCGCGTGTGGATAACGGCGATGCCGGCGCTTCTTGCGGCGGCAAGTGCCTGGCTAATGGGCGGAATGACGGCGCGAGTGTTGGAAACGTCTTCGCCGAGCTGATCGATCCAGCCGCCGGCCGCGCAGAAATCGATCTGCATGTCGATGAGAATAATCGCCATCGCGCTTTTGACTGACGTGCCGCCAAGTGGCCAGAAGCCTGATACGGGGCGTTCGTTCATAGTGCCATGCCCTTTTCAGCGTCGAAGATGTGGATGGCCGACGGATCGACCGAGAAGGTCAGCGTCTCGCCCGCCGTGACCGAACGGCCACTGTCGATCATCGATCTCAGACGCGGACGAACCGACAGGAGATCCTTTTCCTCTTCGATCACGGTGGAATGGATCATGGTGGCATCCTGAACATCGAGATGAACCAGAAGCGTTGCCCCCAGATCCTCGACAAAGGCGACGCGCGCCGAAATCGTGCCCGCCGCGCCGGTATCGCTTGTGAGCTTGAGGGCCTCGGGCCGGATGCCGACGATCACCTTGCGGCCTGACCTGATCTCGCAACGCTCGCCGGCTGCGCCGAGCGGCAGGGCGAACGCTCCGGCTTGAACCACCGGCCTTCCGCCTTCCGCCGCGATGGTGCCTTCCATGAAATTGATCGGCGGCGAGCCGATGAAGCTGGCAACGAACAGATTGACGGGCTTGTCATAGAGACGACGGGGGGTGTCGAGCTGCTGGAGGGTGCCCTTGTTCATCACTGCGACCCGATGCCCCATGGTCATCGCCTCGACCTGATCGTGCGTGACATAGACGGTCGTGACCGCGCTCATACGCTGCAACTTGGCGATTTCCGCGCGCATCTGGCCGCGAAGGCGGGCGTCCAGATTAGAGAGTGGCTCATCCATGAGAAAGGCATGGGGGGAGCGCACCAGCGCGCGACCCATGGCGACGCGCTGCCTTTGGCCACCGGACAGTCGGGCAGGCTTGCGATCCAGATACTCTGTGAGTTCAAGCAGTGCCGCAGTCTCGCGCACCTTCTTCTCGATGATCTCGCGCCTGACGTTGCGGACCTTGAGGCCGAAGGCGATGTTGTCGGCAACTGTCAGATGCGGATAGAGCGCATAAGACTGGAACACCATGGCGATATCGCGGTCGCGCGGCGCGAGATCGTTTGCCACCTGACCATTGATCCTGAGGGTTCCGCCGGTAATGTCTTCAAGACCCGCGATCATGCGCAGCGCCGTGGACTTGCCGCAGCCGGACGGTCCCACAAGAACCATGAATTCGCCATCGATGATGTCGAGATTCAGCCCATGCAGCGCGGAATGGCCGCCCTCATAGGTCTTGGAGACATTCTCGAAGGAAATCTGGGCCATCGATCGGCTCCTATTGTACGCCGTTGGTCGCGCCCTGAACGAAGTAGCGGTTCAGGAAAAGCGCCATCAGGACAATCGGAATGGTGGAGAAATGCGCCAGCGCGCCAAGCGACCCCCAGGTCACATCCTTGGTGCCGTAGGCGGTCAGGAGGGCCACCGAGATCGGCTTGGAATCGAGCGTCGTCAGAAACATCGGGTAGAGGAAGTCGTTCCACGAAAACATCACGCAGAAGAGGATGCAGGCGATGATGCCGGAGCGAACAGCGGGGACCGCGACCTTCAAAAATGCGCCGATCTGCGTGCAGCCGTCCGTCATTGCAGCTTCTTCCATATCTCGCGGAAGGGCGCGGAAATAAGAAAACATCATCCAGGTGACGAAGGCGCAGTTGAGCATGGTATTGATGATGATCACCGCCCACCAGCTTCCAAGCAGCCCCATATCGCGCATCATGAGATAGAAGGGGATGAGGGCCGCAATGGCTGGAACCATGCGGATGGCCAAGAAGAAATAGGCAAAGAAACTGGCGTAGCGGGAACGCGAGCGTGCCAGCGCGTAACCAGCAGGCACCCCAAGGAGAAGCGAAAGAACGGCGGTACCAAGGCTGATCACGATGGAAGATCGCAACAGCGAAACGACATCGAAATAGGTCAATACTTTTCTAAACTGGTCTAGCGTCGGTTGGAAACCGAGCTTTGGTGGAATCGAGAAAATCTGGTTGGACGGCTTGTAGGCCGTGGTGATCAGCCAGAGCACCGGCAATAGAAACAGCATCGTGATGATCAGAACGGCAGTCCGCTCGAACAGGATCTGTCGGGTCGAAGCGTTGGACATCGGCGTCACTTCCCATTGATCCGGACATCGGCACGGCGCACGATGAGCAGAAGCACGGCGGCCATGATGGCGATGAACAGCAGAGTGATATTGCCGATCGCCGAGGCGTAACCGACGTTGAAGAACTGCAGGCCCTCCTTGACTGCCAGCACCATCAGCGTGTTGGTCGCGTCATTCGGCCCGCCGCCAGTCGTAACGAACACGGAATCGAATACCCGGAACGCGTCCATCATCCGCAGCATGAGCGCGAGGAAGATGGAAGGAAGCATCAGCGGCAGGATGAGAAGGGTGAAACGCTGCAAGGCTGTGGCGCCGTCGGTGCGGCCTGCCTCCAGAACATCGTTGGGCAAGGATTTAAGTCCTGCAAGCAGGATCAGCGCCATCAACGGTGTCCATTCCCAGCAATCGATGAGGATCAGCACCCAGAGTGCGGTCCCCGCATCGGTGAGAAATCCGGTTCGCGGGCCGATACCGGCCTCTGCGAGAAAATAGCCGACAAGGCCGTAGTCAGCCCCCAAAAGCGCCTTGAAAATGAGGCCGACGACCAGCGGCGTGATGGTGGCGGGAACGAGTAGGAAAGCCAGCGCCACACGGTTGAAGCGGCTGTCGCGCCACAAGAGCAGTGCGAGGCCAAATCCCAAGATCAGTTGGAGGCTCACGCTGGCGATGGTGAACTCAAACGTATTGACGATCGCCTGCAGCGCGGAACGGTCCGAGAATATTTCGATGTAGTTTCCAAGGCCGATGAATTTTGTGCGGGCCGGACGCAACAGATTGTAGTTGAAGAAACTGTACCAGACGCCCTGCGCCAAAGGCCAGACACCAATGGCCAGGACATAAAGCACGGCCGGAGCCGCCATGAAGAAGAGGAAGAAACGGCGACGATCTGAAAAACTGCGGCCGATCGTGAAGAGACCCATGCCGGCTTGCCGCGGTCGGCGGGCGTCTTCGCCGGTGGCGAGGAATGGCTGGTTCATTTCAGTTTCAATCCTGAGTTTTTTCAACGCAACGCACGTTTGAATGCCCTCTCCCCGCCTGCCGGCGGCGGGGAGCCCTAATATCGCTGAACGGGCACTTGAAACCTAGAACAGTTTCTTGGCTTCCACTTGGGCCTCATCGAGGGCTGCCTGCGGTTCAGCAGCGCCCGCCAGAACGGAGTTCACGGCGGCACCGAGGATGTCCTGGATTTCCGGGTATTCCGGGATACGTGGGCGGTAGTCGCCATTGCCGTTTTCATAGGTCTTGGCAACGACAGGCAGGAAGTCGAACTTGGCCGTCAGATCCGGATCGGTCATCTCGCTTTTGCGCATGAAGGAGCCGGCGCCGTCCATGTTGAACTCCTTGTGAATCTTCTTGCTGACGAGCCATTTGATGAAGGTCCAGGCGGCTTTCTTCTGTTTTGGATCGATATCGGCATTGATCGCCATGCCCCAGCCGCCGACGCCATATTGGGGCGAAACGCCTTTGCCGACCGGTGCGATGGTAATGCCGACCTTGCCGACGACGTTCGACGAGGCAGGGTCCGAATAGCCCGGCGCACCGACAGACCAGGTCTGCATCATGGCCGCGGCGCCTTGACGGAAGCTTTCCTCGCGACCGCCCCAATCATATTCGATCGCCCCGGGAGGGGCGGTCTCGACGAACAGCTGTTTGTAGACGGTCAGACTCTTGACGTTCTCGGGAGAGTTGAGCGCCGGCTTGCCGTCCTTGTCGAGAATGGAACCGCCCATCTGGTTGTTATACTGCATCCAGTCCTGTGCGACGGCAGGGCCTTTCTGGCCGTTGGCCACGAAGCCGTATTGCTTCTTGGAAGGGTCGGTGAGCTTCTTGGCGTCGGACACCAATTCGTCGACTGTCGTTGGCACTGAGAGACCGGCGGCCTGGAACAGATCCTTGCGATAGGCAAGCACATTGGCGTAGGCCGCAAAGGGGAAGGCCACATAGTGGCCCTTGTACTGACCCAGCGATTGAAGAATGACCGGGTAGATATCGTCCAGGTCCAATTCCGCGGCATCACGCTTGACCCAGTCGGTCAGATCGACGGAATAGCCGTTTTCCTGATAGGCGCCGGCCCATACGATGTCCATGGTGACGAGATCGTAACCCTTGGTATTGCCGACGAAATCGGCGGTCGTCTTGGTGAGCAAAGTCCCATAGTCCATGACTTCGACCTTGAGGTCGGCGCCGGTGTCTTGCTTGAATTCGGCGGCGAGCTTGGTCAGTACGGCACCGAACGGATCGTTCTGGGACGCAAGGGTAAGGGTCACCCCATCCAGCGGTTTGGCGTATGCAAAAGCCGCCGATGTCATCAGCGTCACCAATCCGATGCTCAACAGGCGGGTCGCCTTGGGCATCGGGAATGCGGAGATCATGGTCATATGCGTCCAGCCCTTCCTTGGAGATTGAAGATCTGCCGCGACGCTATCTGAGCCTCAGCCGCTGTCAAACAAAATTTCACATTAAATGTGAAAATATAACTAAATTGAACATCGGTGATTATTAGTTCCGCGCAGTGATGAAAAAATCATCAGCCTCTGCTTTCTCCTGTGGCATTTTCTGAATGCGAATGAAAATCCTCCGCAAAACCAGGGGATAAAATCGATGCCTAAGAATTGATCTCCTTTATCGATCGGAGAAGATTGATCTCCCAATGGAGCGCGCGCAGATCATTTCCTGCGTGAATTGAAGACAAGAATACGAACAGGGAGAAAGAAAATAACATAATCACACACTTTACAACTTTCCTGCACCATCTATTCTCGACACAGGCTCGAGGGAGATCAGGGACATGTGGACGGCAACGAGCACTCCGGCGACGTCGCCGGCCAATGTGCAGAGCGCGACGGACGGCGTGACGCCACAAGCTGCACGGGACGATGCGCTCCTGCGGCTTGAACAACGTGCCCACCAGGAACTGGCGGCCATCGAAGCGCCCTTGCGGGAATGGGTTCCCGAGCGTCGGGACGAAAACAGCCGGGTGATGGATGACGTCGTGATCGTAGGCGCCGGCCTGTCGGGACTGTCGCTGGCATTCGGTCTGATGCGACAAGGTCTTACGCGCGTAAAGGTTATCGACACCGCGCCTGCAGGTCGAGAGGGTCCATGGCTCAATACGGCGCGCATGCGCACGCTGCGGTCTCCCAAGACGCTGACGGGTCCCGACCTCGGCGTCCCCTCGCTGACCTATCGCGCATGGCACGAAACAGTCTACGGCCCGCAAAGCTGGGAAAAACTCGACAAGATCGAACGGGGCGACTGGATGGCTTATCTCGTCTGGTTTCGCGGTGCCGTTGGCATGGATGTTGAAAACGAGACAAACCTTCTCGGCATCGAGATCCGCAATGGTCATCTGGCCGCGCGAGTGGAAAAGGACGGCATCGAGCGCATGATGACCTGCCGCAAGATCGTGTTAGCGACCGGCATGGAAGGCGCGGGCGGGCACCATGTACCGGCTGCGATCTCCGAGGCTCTGCCGCGCGACCGCTGGACGCATAGCGGCGAGACCATCGATATGGGCTTTCTGTCGGGCAGGACGGTCGGCGTGATCGGCGCGGCGGCATCCAGTTTCGACTGGGCGGTCGCAGCGCTTGAGGCAGGTGCCAAATCCGTGACCATTTTGGCGCGATCGCGGGGCCTGCCTCGCACAGAAGTTCTCGACTGGTCGAATTTTTCCGGTTTCCTCAATCATTACGCCGACCTCGACGACATCAGTCGCTACCGGTTCGCGCGCCGAATGTTCGCTTTTAAGACCCCGCCGACTACGGAAATGTTCGAGCGAGCCATGCGCTTTCCTGAATGCGAGCTTGTGATGGGTGCTCGGCTCGAAACGTTGCGGATGCAGGATGGAGATATTGCCGTGTCAACCGCCGCTGGCGATTTCGTCTTCGACCACCTTTTGCTCGGGACAGGCTATACCGTCGATCTCCGGTGCCGGCCGGAACTTTGTGGCATCATCGACGCAGTGGCCACGTGGGGCGACCGTTTCACCCCGCCAGCCGGCGAAGCCGATGACAGTCTCCTCGCCTACCCCTATCTCGGCCCCGCCTTCGAATTTCTGGAGAAAGAACCCGGTCAGTCGCCGTTGCTGCGGGACATCCATATCTTCAACAGCGCTGCCGTCCCGAGCCTCGGACCGGTGTGCAACGGCATTACCGGGCTTAAATCCGGGGTACCCAGGCTCGTGGCCGGTATCTGCCGTGGATTGTTCCTGCAGGATGCAGATCTGTTTTACCAAACGCTGGACGCTTACGACAAAGTACATTTCGAGCCGCAGATGGTGCCGGGCTTTGACACCGGGCCATAGCTCCAACGCCGGCAGTATCAGTCGATAAGCCCGACCCGGCGTGCGGCGACGACGCGATAGAGCGGGTCGCCGGTGTGGCGATATTCCTCGAGCGCGGAAAAGACGAGGGAATGATCGTGTTCATCGTCAGAGGCAACCGCCGCGGAAGCTATGGCCTCGTCGGGTGGTACGGGCAATGCGCGCCATGCGTCCAGCATCTCAGCGCTGGGCAAATCTGGCATGCCGATCTTGGTGTATAGCGACAGCACCACCTCCCAGAAATGCGTTGCCAGGGTTTGTGGCCTATCGAGATGCGGGCTGACGAGGCGCACCCAATGGCTTCCGGTCAGCGCGTGAAGTGCCTCGAAACTCATCGTGCCCGCATAAAGTGCCAGGGAGGCCTGTCGTATCCGGACGAGAAGATCGTCGGCCGGCACGAGTTGTCCGAGGTGCCGCTGAAACGCTGGAATCCGACCGGCGGCCTCGATCCATTTCCACAGAAGCGTCGAGGAAACAGTAATGTTCCTGAGGCTAGGCTCGGCTTGCATCGAGAGCATCTGCTCCACCGGATCCGTCACTGTCGGGGCGTCGGCGGTCGGCGGAAAGGCAAGATAAGTCGCGGCCCAATAACCCAGCGCGATGCCGATCTCCGTCTCGTCACGGCGCATCACGGCATAGGCGAGGCGCATCAGGCCGTGGGTGGCTGACGCCGCGACACCGGGCAAGAGTGCGGGTAGATGGTCACGGATGGCCTGGCTGCCGCCGATATGTGAAACCACGTCGGCGAAATAGTCGCGCAAATCAGTTTCCCGCTCGCGCTGGCCAAGTGCCAATCGCCATGTCTGATCGGTTAGCGATGCAATAGCCGGCGGTGGAAACGGCACGGCATGGGCGAGCGTATAGTGACGGGCGTAGGCCTCCAGTCGCTCCGGCGTCGCACCAAGCCTGCCCAGGGCTTCCAGCACCATGGGCAGGTGATTGGCAAGAAAATCCGGAAATTCGCCGCTGCGCTGGCCAACCTCCGCAATCAATGGCCGCAGCCGCGCACTGGCCCTGGGGTGACGACAGATGCCACTCGATGCACCCGTCTGCGTGTTGGCGGCGATCTGAATGCTCGGTCCCATTGTCTTCGTCCTTTTATTCCCCGCCCTATTTCATCGTCCGAACAACGCAACGACATCAGTCCATGCGAACGCCGCCAGTGACGTTGATACCCTGCCCAGTCATAAAGCGAGCACCATCTGAGGCCAAAAAACGGACGACCACCGCCACATCCTCCGGCTCCTCGATCCGGCCCATCGGCGTTAGGGTAACATATTCCTGGCGCACTTCGTCCGGTGTCATGTTGCGAAGCTTGCCTTCCCAAATGATCTCGCGCTCCTGCATGCCCGTGCGCACGAAACCCGGGCATACGGCATTGACGCGGATGCCAGTGGGCGCAAGTTCGCGCGCAAGCGCCTGCGTCCAGCCGAGAACAGCGAACTTGCTTGCCGAATAATGCGCCAGCAGCGGCGCGCCGACTTTCCCGGCGAGCGAAGCGGTATTGACGATGACACCCTTGTTGCCCGTCGCCAGAAAATGGCGAACAACGATCTGGTTGCACAGAAAAACACCCTTGGCGTTGACGTCCATGTTGAAATCCCAGTCCTCGTCCGTCAGATCGACGGAAGCCTGCATCGTCGATACCCCGGCATTGGCACACAGGATATCGATGCCACCCTGCTGGGAGATCACGGCATCCATCGCCGCTTGCACAGAGCCGCGATCGCGCACGTCAATGCCTCCGGAAAAGGCATTGTCACCCAGTTCGCCGGCAAGAGCGGCAGCACGGCCCGCATCGAGATCCACGATCGTGACCCGTGCGCCCTCTGCGTGAAAGGTTCTGGTAATTGCCGCGCCGATACCGGATGCACCTCCAGTGACGACGACTGATTTTCCAGCGAATTCCGACAATGAAGCCTCCATGACTGAGTACTTTCCGAAAATGTGCCGTTTGACGATTTGTTGCACTTTTGAACATTATATAACAAAAAACAACCTTTATTCACGCGTGCGCTTGTGTTAGGCACAGACATCAGCTGAACCTCCGGCGGTGGAAAGACGGCCAGGTACAGCGGGAGAACCGCCCGCGCTCTTTTGTCGGCGTATTCACGGAAGCAAACATGGAAAACGGCCGACCCGCAGACATCAAGTCAGACGCAGACCTCGAGGCCAACCCCGGACGTGACGGCGAGGGCCGCACGGAAAGGGTTCCAGCGGCGCTAAGGCACGCGCGTATCATCGCCTCTTTCGAAAACAACGACTTCGTGTCGATCGCAAGTCTAGCCGATGAGCTCGGCGTTTCCGGTATGACCGTGCGCCGCGATCTCGATCTCCTGGGAAAGCGCGGGTTGCTCGAGCGCACGCATGGCGGCGCGGTCGCCGCGGGTCCGCTGGCGGCGCCGACCTTCGATGAAGACGAGCCGCCGTTCGAACAGCGCATGCGTCGGCAGGCGGTGGAGAAATCCTCGATTGCGGCAGCAGCGGCAAAGTTGGTCGCGTCGGGCGAATCCGTTGGTCTTGATGTCGGGACCTCCATTCTGGCGCTTGCAAGCGCTCTGGCACCGCGCCGGGATCTGCGCGTGTTCACCAACAATCTGCGCGTCAGCATGTTGATGGCGGAAGGAAAGAGCACCGTCTACATTCTGGGGGGCCAGGTACGCGTGCCGGAATATTCGGTGATCGGACCACAGGCAGTCGAGGGCTTGAAGAGCCATTTTCTCGATAAAGTGTTCATCGGTGTTTCCGGCGTGGATGCCAATGGCTTCTACGATTATTCTCCCGAGGATACCGAGGTGAAGCGCGCCTTCATCGCCAGCGCCGGCAGCGTCATTGTTCTCTGTGATTCATCGAAATTCGGACGCCGGGCTTTGTCGCGCATCGTGCCGCTTGAGAAGGTAAGTGTTCTTGTCACGGATGCAGCCCCCCCAGCCGACCTCGCCGCCGCATTGAACCAGCATGGTGTCCGGATCATCGTGGCCGCGTGAAACGTTGGGACCAATCGACATTCACAGTCTCCAGATCATTCCGCGGCGAGAAAGACAAAGCTTGAGACGCGAGTGGTTCTTCAGTCATGGCGTGTTGCGAAGCGCCAGAAACGCTGCATTCGGTTTGAAGCGCCGGCCTATCAGGTCGCGATGTCCGTGGACGAGCGTATGAACGGCATCGCCGCGATTACTCCACGCAATGGGCGGCGCCTAGGAGAATGTAGCCAGATTGGCGGCTGTCCCTCAGAATGACGACGTCAAGACCGTGGCCGAAATGGTCGGCCCTATCACTTTCCGCTGGCTGCTCGCCCTGCCGGCCGTTCATGCGCTCGGGTTAGGGGCTTCCTGACGCATGCCAGATCGGCGTCGGTCAGGACGGTGAGGGATTTTGGGAAGACATGACGTCCCCAAGCTGCCATGGTCAGTTTTGTTTCGTCGCAAACGGAATTCGCCGATCTCACGTCTACACGGTTCAACTGCTTTCCCTTACCATAAGCTTGAAACCCAGATCTAAAGCCGTGACCTCCGGCGTTTCCCCACAGAGAAGGCTAAGAAGGCTTGAGGCGGCGTGCTGTCCGATGGTAGCGCGGGGCGTGCGAACGGAGGTTAAGCGCGGAACCATCTGCCCGGCTCCCGGCAGATCATTAAATCCGACCACCGAAATCTGCTCGGGGATCGCCACTCCCTTTCGTAGGGCTTCAAAGGATGCCCCGAAGGCAAGATCGTCGTTGCAAAAGAAGATCCCATCTGTGTTTGGATGCTCCTTCAAGAGCCGGTTGAAGAGATCGCCGCCAAGCTCCACCGAGGACGGTTCCGGCGTCATGATTTCGAACGCCGGGGGAAGGCCAGCCCGGGCGATTGCCTGCTGATAGCCGTCGCGACGCTGGAGAACGCGGGCATCAAGCTGGGCTCCGACAAAAGCCAGTTTTCGCCGTCCCCGCGACAGAAGATGCTCGGCAACCTTGGCGCCGGCCGCTTCTTGTGAAAAGCCGACACAGACGATGCCCTCCTCCTGCCGCAGTTCCATCATGTAGACGCAAGGCACCCCGGCATTTGCCAGAAGCCGTGCGGCGGTCTCGCTCCGATTGAAGCCGGTCAGCAGAATGCCGCATGGCTGGTGCGAGAGATAGTTGCGAATAAGTTCTTCTTCCTCATCCTGGCGGTAGTGGTAGTTGCCGATCAAGACCTCAAACCCACGCGGGCGCAGCACATCTTGAATGGCCTCCAGGGTCTCGATGAACAGATGGTTCGACAAGGCGGGAACAAGCACAAGGATCGAATGACTGCGCGCCGAAGCAAGCGTCCGCGCCGCCGGGTTGGGCACATATGCCAGTGCCTTGGCGGCGTCATGGACCCTGGTTGCGAGTTGCGGGTCGACCGTTGCGATTGAGCGTAGTGCCCGTGAGGCCGTAATCTGCGACACGCCCGCGCGGGCTGCGACCTGCGCAAGCGTCGGCCGGCCGGTGGCGCGCGACGGTCTGTCTTTCATGACGAATCTCCTCCGACTTGCCAAATCTTACAATGATTAATAAGGTAGCGCTATCTCAAAGTCGTTTTGGCGTCTTTGCGGAAGGAAACAGCGTCGATTCTCGCGTTTTGAATCGGCCAGGCTTCTGCCGGCGATTTGCTTCAAAAGGATGAGATAGCGCTATCTCGGAGGAGGATATTATGGGTAGGATGCCGGCCTTAGTGGTGATGGGCGTTTCAGGCTGCGGCAAAAGCAGCGTCGGCCAAGCGATTTCGGATGCCGTCAACGGCACGATGATCGAAGGCGACTCCTTTCATCCGGAAGAAAATATCAAAAAGATGAGCGCGGGCCATCCGCTCACCGATGAGGATCGGGCTGGCTGGCTGGCGCGCCTTGCGACAATCTTACAGGACGCCGTCAGGAACGGCGAGCGGCCCGTGCTTGCCTGCTCGGCGCTGAAGAAAAGCTACCGCGACATTTTGCGTGGCAAGACGCCCGACCTCGGCTTCGTGTTTCTGGAAATGACGAGACAGGTGGCTGGCGAGCGCGTTAGCCACCGGCCGGGCCATTTCATGCCCGCTAGTCTCGTCGACAGCCAGTTTGCGACCCTCGAACCACCTCATGGCGAGGCGAACGTGTATCCCGTCGACGCAAACTTGCCCATCGTGGACATCGCGCGGGGCGCGGTCGCGTGGTGGCAGCAGACACCAGGTGCTGACGGCGGCAGGCCGATGCAGCCGGCAAAGGCCCAATCCGGCGCGCTCAAAGCATAAACCAGACAGGCGTCTGTCCAAATCGGAACTTTTCGCGGAGAAATTTCAATGCTCGGACTGACGCGAGAGACCTATCTTCTGGTTGATGCTGGTGCGACCATCATCGGCCTTATCCTTCTCATCACGCGCTTCAAGATTCACCCATTTATTGCGCTGACCATCGCCGCGGGTTTCTTGGGGCTCACCTCCGGCATGGCGACGGACCTGGTGATGAAGTCCTTTCAGGACGGTTTCGGCGGGGTCCTTGGCTTTGTCGGCATCGTGCTCGGCCTTGGCACAATGCTCGGCAAACTCATGGCGGAATCGGGCGGCGCGGACCAGATCGCCCAGACATTGATCCGCACCTTCGGCAAGGAACGGGTGCATTGGGCTATGATGCTCGCAGCCTTCCTCGTTGGGCTACCGCTCTTCTTCGAGATCGGCTTCGTACTTCTCGTACCGCTGGTCTACATCGTCGCGCGCCGGTCGGGCGTGTCGCTCGTCAAGGTCGGAATTCCGCTTCTCGCCGGTCTCTCGGTCGTCCATGGTTTGGTGCCGCCTCACCCTGGCCCGCTGCTGGCCATTAGCGTTTTCGGGGCGGATATCGGCAAGACGATCTTCTACGGCCTCATCGTCGGCTTGCCGACGGCTTTGATCGCCGGGCCAATCTACGGCTCATTCATCGCCAAGAGAATTCCAGGCGAAGCGTCGCCGGAATTGATGGAGCAATTCGTGCGCGATGACGTGGACACAGCCAGAATGCCAAGCTTCACCGTGACGCTTATCACGATCCTAATGCCGGTGTTCCTGATGCTTCTCAAGGCGCTCGCCGACATCGCCCTTGCCGAGCACAACGCCGTACGCGTCTGGATGGACCTGATTGGCCACCCGATTGCAGCCCTGCTTGTGGCGCTCCTCGTCAGTTTCTACACCTTCGGTTCCAATTGCGGCTTCTCGCGCGACAAGATCATCAAATTGCTGAACGACAGCCTTGCGCCGGTCGCTTCCATCGTGCTCATCGTCGGTGCTGGCGGCGGCTTCAAGCAGATGCTCGTTGCCAGTGGCGTCGGCGACGTCATTGGCCATTTGGCCGTTCAGGCATCCGTGTCGCCGATCCTGCTCGCCTGGCTGGTGGCGGCCGTCATCCGCGTCGCCACGGGCTCGGCAACGGTTGCGACAATCACCGGCGCGGGGATTGTCATGCCGGTCATATCCCTCGTCCCCGTCGTCAACCGCGAGTTGCTTGTACTGGCAACCGGCGCTGGATCGGTGATCTTCTCCCACGTCAACGATGCTGGTTTCTGGTTGGTAAAGCAGTACTTTAACATGACGGTTGCCGAGACATTCAAGACCTGGAGTATTATGGAAACGATCATCTCCGTCGTCGGCCTCGGCTTCATCTTGCTGCTGTCACTTGTCGTTTAGGTCGGTATGACGACGGCATCGAAAACTTGAGGGAGTCTGTAATTTGATGAGCGATGATGGGGCATGACAGATCGTGAGCCGGTCTACCGCCGTCATCGCTTTCCAGCCGAAATCTTCGCCACGGGGTGTGGCTTTACTTCCGCTTCCCGCTGAGCCTGCGGACGGTCGAGGATCTGCTGGCGGCTCGGGGGATCATTGTTTCGCATCGGACGATCCGACTGTGGGCGGAGAAATTCGGGCGCACCTTGGCTAACGAGATCCGCCAGCGCTCATCTGGGCGGCTCGGAGGAATGCGAACAAATGCCTGTCCAAGCGGTCGCGCGGTCAGACGATACGCAAGACGCTGGCAGTCATGTAAGAAGCGAGCCGGATGACGAAGCATACGCTCCGATCTTATTCGGATCGGAATTGGCAGTCCGTATCGAGATCTAAAGCCAGTTCGTAAGCTGTGCTGCGGCCGGCGGCCTCGCCTTTGCGCAGGATGCCCTTAGCCAAGAGGTCTGCGATGTCACGTGAGGCCGTGTCCTGGGATGCACTCGTCAATTTTGCCCACTGGTCGATGTAAGCTTCCCGTCGAAACTCCCTTCCGACAACCGATGGAGAGCCTTGGCCATTCGGTCGTAGTCGTTGCTTTGACTGGAAAACTGGCTGACATAGGAGAGCGTCATATTGCTTCTTTTGCCTGTCAACCATCGAATTTACGAGCTAAAATATGACAATTATACTCTTGTTTTTCGCCTGACAAATGGGCTATATCGCGCCGACATTTTTCCGCCACGGCTCGCTCGCCTACACCCGATCAGGATTTCCCGTGAAAATATTGAAATTATTTTTCGCTATTTCAAGCCTCTGCGCCGCTCTGGGCATCGCCACGACAGAAGTGTCCGCAGCCTCGACCAGCTATCCATTGACCATCGACAATTGCGGTGCCAAGGTCACCTTCCAGAAAGCGCCTGAGCGGGCAATTGGGCTTGGCCAGAACAGCGCCGAAATTCTTCTTCTGCTCGGCCTTCAGGACAAGATGGTCGGCACCGCTTTCTGGCCGAGCAAGATCCTGCCGCAGCTCGCCGAGGCCAATGCCAAAATCAAGCTCCTGACCTTGGAAATGCCGACCTTTGAGTCGATGCTCGCCGAAAATCCCGACTTCGTGGCGGTGGCCTTGCCGAGCCTGGTCGGACCGAACAGCAAGATCGCCAAGCGCGAGGATTTCGACAAGGTCGGTGTCGCCACCTATCTCTCGCCCAGCACCTGCCTCAGCACCAAGGACGTCAAGGACCAGTACGGCAGCCGTGGCGAGCTGTGGAACATGGATCTTCTCTACAAGGAGATCGCGGAACTCTCCGAGATTTTCGATGTCGCCGATCGCGGTCAGGCGTTGATCGCCGACTTCAAGGCGCGTGAGGCCAAGCTTCGCTCCAGCGTTTCCAAGGACGGCGTGAACCTGTCCTACGTCTTCTGGTTCTCCAGTCCCAGCCCGTCGGCCGATGCCTATGTCGGCGGCAAGAACAGCGCCTCCGGCTTCATAGCCGACCTGCTCGGCGGGCATAATGCGATAACAGCGGAAGCGGAGTGGCCGACGATCGGCTGGGAAGGCATCATCGCCGCCAATCCTGACGTGATCGTCGTTGCCAGTCTTGACCGCAATCGTTGGGAACTCGACAAGCCGGAGGCCAAGATCAAGTTCCTGAACACCGACCCGGCTGTCAGCCAGACCCCGGCAGTCAAAAACAAGGCGATCGTCGTCATGGACGGCCAGGCGATGAACCCGACCATCCGCACGATCTACGGCGCCGAGCAGGTGGCGGAGCAGTTGAAGGCTCTCGGTCTGCTGAAGTGACGGAAGTGGGCAGTGTCTTCCGGCAACTGGGAGCGGTCATAGCACTGCTGCTCGCCTCCCTCTGCCTGATCGCGATCGCCGTCGGCGTCAGCGTGGGGATCGGTGACCTGCCGATCCCGCTTGCGACCACATTTTCGGCCGTCACCAACCGGCTCGGATGGACCGCGGTCGAGCTGAACCGCATCCACGAGACTGTTATCTGGGATTATCGATTGAGCCGCGCGCTCGTCGCCGCCTTCTGCGGCGCGGGCCTTGCGCTGTCGGGTGCGATCATGCAGTCGCTGCTGCGCAACCCGCTTGCCGAACCCTATGTGCTCGGCATCTCCGCCGGCGCCTCCACCGGCGCCGTGGCGATCGTCATCTTAGGCGTCGGCTCGGGCGCGGTATCGCTATCAGCCGGGGCCTTCGCCGGGGCCTTCGCAGCCTTCTTCTTCGTCGCGCTGCTGTCGAACGGCACGCGCGGTGGCGCCGACCGCACCATCCTTGCCGGTGTGGCCGCATCGCAGCTCTTCAATGCCTCGACCTCCTATATCGTCACGACATCGGCCAATGCACAGCAGGCCCGCGACGTCATGTTTTGGCTGCTCGGCAGTTTCGGCGGTGTACGCTGGCCGGAATTCGCACTGGTCTCGATCGTCGTCGGGTTCGGCCTCGCCGCCTGTCTGTTCTATGCCCGCGTGCTCGACGCCTTCGCGTTTGGCGACGAGGCCGCCTCCTCGCTCGGCGTCGATGTCGGCCGCGCCCGCCTGGTGCTCTTCGCTCTGACCGCCATGATGACGGCGACGATAGTCAGCATGGTGGGGTCGATCGGCTTCGTCGGCCTCGTCGTGCCGCATGTCGCCCGCTTTGTCGTCGGGCCGCTCCATATCCGTCTGCTGCCTGCCTGCGCCGTCGGGGGCGCGATCTTCATGGTGCTCGCCGACATCGCCGCCCGCGCCCTCATTCCGAACCAGATCCTGCCGATCGGCGTCGTCACTGCGCTGGTCGGCGTTCCCTTCTTCTCCATCATCCTCTACCGGTTCCAGCGCACGTCATGAGCATCAAGGCCGACAACCTCACCTGGAAAATTGGCAGGAAGACCATTTTGGACGGCGTTTCGTTCGAGGCGCAGCCCGGCCGGATGCTCGGCCTGCTCGGACCGAACGGCTCGGGCAAGACCTCGCTGCTGCGGCTTCTCGCCGGCCTGAAGCGGCCGCATGCCGGCCGCGTCACGCTCGACCGCAGCGATATCGGCACGATCAGCCGCCGCTCGATCGCCCGGCGCATTGCCTTCGTCGAGCAGCATGCCACGACGAATGCCAATCTGAAGGTCGTCGATGTCGTCAAGCTCGGAAGGTTTCCGCACCGGTCGATGTTCTCGGGCTGGACAAGGGCTGATGAAGAGGCGGTCGAAAGTGCGCTCGCGCGTGCCGGCATGGCGGAGAAACGCGACGAGCGCTGGCAGAATCTATCGGGCGGCGAGAAACAGCGCACCCATATCGCAAGGGCGCTCGCTCAGTCGCCGCAGGAACTGATCCTCGACGAGCCGACGAACCATCTCGACATCCAGCACCAGATCGGCCTGATGCGACTCGTCTCCGGCCTGCCGATCACCAGCATCGTCGCCCTGCACGATCTCAACCATGCCGCCATGTTCTGTGACACGCTGGTCGTCATGCAGCAGGGCAGGATCGTGGCCTCTGGCATACCGGAGGAAGTTCTGACGGAAAGCCTCCTGAAGAACATCTTCTCGGTGGAGGCCCGGATCGAAATTTCACAGCATCACTCTCGGCCGCATATCCACTATCTACGGTGACCCCTCGCGGTGGCAAGGTCGCGGCCCTCGTGATGCTGTGGTCGCCGCTCCAGATGGGGACGCAGGACACCAGCACGAACCGTCTGCCTGATTTATCCGCCATTATCTGGCGATTGCACTGGAAGGTAGCTCATAGGAACGAGGCGAGTGTGCAGATCGGGGCCATCTGATTAACCAGGATCATAGAAAATTCCGTTAATCGGCATCGTAGAGGATAAAGTGGTCTCCTTCGACATGGACTACCGCTACTCCCTGAACATCGGCCCAGTTCTTTGTCTCTGGTAACCCGCCAGTATGCCAGCCCAACTCGGTTGGACGCCGCGCAGTTCGTTCCACTTTGTGTAATGATTGGTCCGAACGCCCCAATCGATCATGCAGGCAGAATGGCGTCGAGCGCATCGAGCTCTTCGGCACGCTTTGAAACGGTGTTTCCAGAGGGCGACAGGTCAGTGCTCATGCTCGAGCGGCCCAACGATGGTGATCCCTTCACCGTGGGCGGCGGTCGCCATTTTCCGGTCGCCGGTCGCCAAAGGCAAACCTTGCGTTCTGGCTAGCGCGACATAACTCGCATCGTATGCGGTCAGCGTGTAACGGGTCGCCAGTTCCAGGACGAGGCCGTCCCCTCCCGATCCCGCATCCTCCAGCGGCAGCCCTCGCAGCTGTGTCATCAGCAGCAGCGGTTCGCCCTGCTTGAGCCGACCACGTCGCTCGGCCACCAGAAACAGGTTGCGTGTCTCGAACCAGAACAATGCCGGCACGAGACCCACTGTCGAACGCATCTCCGATATCAGTCGATCGGCGGCGTCGTGTTGCTCATCGGGAAGAAACCAGGCGGCGGCGATGGAGGCATCGAGAACGAAGGCCATTAGTAGCGCCTTCCTTCATCACGCCATTCGCGGATTTCGTCCTGTGTGGTGACTTGCCGGCCAGCGCGCTGGGCCTTGATCTCGGCGATCAGCGCATCGACGTCGTTGTCGCGACGGATACGCGAAAGCCTGGCGACAGGCGTGTTCCCGCGCGAGATGATCACCTCTTCGCCGGCTTCGACTTTCGCCAGCAGCTCCGACAGATGGGTTTTGGCTTCGGCGACCTTGACGGTAACGGTCATGATGAATGCCCCAAAGTTTGTGTTTCTCGTCGAGCAGACGGTGATTTGCACCACTCTCAACATTCTGCCCGATCGTATGGCCGTTTCCGTAAGTTGGTCAAGGACTAACCATATCACCATCGATAACCTGTACTTATCGATGGTTAGCACCTCAACTATCAATCATTCCATGTGAGGAATACTAACTTTCAGGTAGAGTTCCTTTAGCAAATCATTTACCATGATTTCAATGACTTACGATCTCACGAAAATCAGCATGAGTGCCTTGATACGACCGGCTTTCGACGCCGGCGTCGCGCTCGCCCGTCTCGACGAGCGCATCGCGCGTTCGCCGGTCGGCGCGGGCTTCCTCAAACGCACCCAATTCACCGACGCCTGCGCCTCGCTGTGGATCGACGGGGAACTGGTCCACCTCGAGGACTTGGTCCTCCACGACGCTACCCGCGATATTCGCACGCCGACCCATGAGCTGACAATCGCCCGCGACGTCTTGCGCACCTGCCGGCGCCTCGCTGCGCAGTCGCCGGATTGGGCCTTGTCCGCAGAGGGTATCCGAACCTTGCGACAAACATCGGACATCAATTCGGCCGGCGCGGGCGAGGGGAAGACTGCCGTCGTCATACGCCCCGCGGCGCCGATAAATCCGGAAGGGGAGGGGAGGAGGGTGACGACGCCAAAGATCTGCCCGGCGTCGACTATGCCGCCATCGATGCGGTACTGGCCCGATCGGAGGCCGCGATCGAAAACGCAACGCGGCCCGGCCGCGCCAGCGGGGCAGACAGAGACGCACTGGTCTATGATCTCGACTGGGACGAGGATGCGCGGCTCGACGAATGGCGCAGCGTGGTGCGCCAGGCCGAAAACTTGCCGGCGGTGCTGCAGGCTATCATTGCCCTCGACGCCTGGAACCAGCTTTCCGTCCTGCAGCATGCGCCCTGGCTCGGCCGGCTATTGGCCGCCTCCATCCTGCGCCAGGCCGGCGTCACCACCGGCGGCCATCTCGCCGCCATCAATCTCGGCCTGAAAGCTATTCCCGTCGATCGGCGCCGGCATCGCGATCGCGAAACCCGGCTGCTCGCTATCGCCCACGGCCTGGTCGCGGCCGCCGAGATCGGGCTGAAGGAGCACGATCGTCTGGCGCTGGCGAAAACGATGATGGACCGAAAGTTGGAAGGACGGCGAACGTCTTCAAAACTGCCGGAGCTGATCGAGCTGGTGGTGGCGAAACCGCTGGTGTCGGCCGGGATGGTGGCGAAGACGCTGGACGTCACGCCGCAGGCGGCACGGCGGATTGTTTTGGGGCTGGGGCTCAGGGAGATGACGGGGAGGGGGAGGTTTCGGGCCTGGGGTGTGCTGTAACTTGTGTTGAAAATTGGGTAACGATCGTATGTCGATTTCAACCATTGAGGGAGCGTAACAAACAGAAAATTTGATTGCACTTTCCGGGGCAGCTCGCCTTTGAGTATGAAAACGCACTGCTTTTCACTATGCTCCGTTAACCGTTCAATGCATAATGTGGCAGAGGAAACATTGTCGCGAAATTGCCGTCGTAACCCGAGAGTTGACTGAATTGGATAAAGCCAGCGTTGTGACCAAGACCTTCGCGACTCGGGCGCGAACGATCGATCACCTCGGTCGAGAGCAGATCGCTGACGCCCCAACAGCAGTCTCCGAGCTTTGGAAGAACTCTTGGGACGCCTACGCGCGGACTGTGAATCTCCACTTGTTCAACGAGGAGCCTTCCGTCGCGGTTCTTACGGACGACGGCCACGGCATGCGGGAAGCCGACCTGTTCGGGCGGTGGCTGGTTATCGGCACCGAGAGCAAGATATCGGACACACATCCGGTTCGAGCGCCTGTTGGCGGGCGACATCGCTGCCAAGTTCCTGGCGGCCTTGCTGAGCCAGCCGCGGGTTAAGGCACTGCTGTCGGACGAGCACTTCTCGGTGGACGGTACCTTGATAGAAGCCTGGGCCAGCATGAAGAGCTTCAAGCCCAAGGACGAGACCGATGGTGACGACACCGACGGCAGCGGCGCTGGCAGTGAAGGGAAACAACCGCCAAAGCCCGCAGATCGCAACTCCGAGCGCGATTTCCACGGCGAGAAGCGCAGCAACGCAACCCACGCGTCGACCACCGACCCGGATGCCAGGCTTTACAAGAAG
>NZ_FMAF01000011.1 GCF_900094565.1 Martinezella lusitana | reverse complement strand
TACGCAGGCAATGTCGAGCTGGGCGCGGCCTGGCAGAAGCGCTCGGAGCAGGACCGCGACTACCTCTCGGTCAAGCTCGACGATCCGAGCTTCCCCGCCCCGATCTACGCAACGCTCACCGAGGTCGAAGGCGAGGACGGCTACCAGCTGATCTGGTCCCGCCCCAACCGGGACTGAGACCCGGACAAGGCCCCGCCGAAAGGCGGGGTCAAAACCGGTGACAGAGACAAGCCTGCGGCAGGCATCGAGCCTGCCGCCGGCTTTTTCGGTGCGATACGGAGAGGGACAATTGTCTGCTCAGATCGGGGTATCGTGTCGGGAGAAAATGTCGGCGTCGAAGGACGCGCGGTTCCCCCCAATTTTGCCTCCGCTTCGTACCTGCGCTCCAACAAAATCGGCTCCCCCACGCGCCGGCTCCGCCGGTCGCTGCCGCGCTCCTTGACCCCGTCATCTCCTCCCGCCCCGCGGTCTCGTCTTTCACGAACTCAAGGAGATTAGACGATGACGATCGAACAGCACATCGAGGAACTGCGGGCCGAGTTGAGGAACGCCTGCGATGCCGTCGAGCGGCGCCAGGTCGAAGCGGAGCTTCAGCTCGCCCAGGCTGATCTGGCCGTGGCGCTTGCCGAACAGGACGGCATCATCGAAGCCGAGCCGCCTTTCTGAGGCGGCTTTTCTGCGGCACGTCGAGCCGGTTCGCCGGATTGACCGGCTTATCGGCTGTCGGGGGTTTCACCCCTCGACACTCCCGCCGGCTCCCGCCGGATACGGTCGCGGCCCCTTCTGGCCCGCGGGTCTCTTCTCTCTCTGACGTCCCATTTTACTCCAGCAAATCCGGCGTCAAGAACGGCGCGGTCTCCCCCAATTTTTCCGTCGCTGCGCTACCCGAAAAATCGGCTCCCCCGCTTGCAAGTCGCGTTCCGCGCTCCTTGACCCCTCTTTGCCACGGAGTGGCCGATCTCCGTCATCAAGATGAAGGAGATCACATCATGACCACGGATCAGAACCTTATGCTCCACACGAAGCTTTCCGGTTTCCGGCTCGTCGTGCTTGCAAACCGCTTCGGCTGCGATACCACGTTTTCACGAGCGCTTCATGACCGCCTGATCGAAGGGCTCGATGCGGCTCACGCTCGCCTCCGCACCATCATGGCATTGGAACGGAGCGTTCTTGCCGGCGACGACGACTATGCCGCCTATCGGCTCGCAGGCGAGAACGAGATGTTCGAGCGTTTCACCATCAACTTGCAGGATGAGCTCGAGATCGATTTCGACACGCACGAATACCGCATCAACGGTGGCGGTTGGACCAATGCTTTGTCGGCGGATTGCGACGGCGTCGATATCGATTATCCAAGGCTGGTCGCGATGTGCGAGACCGAACTGGGTTCCTTGGCAGCGATCGTCAGGGATATCCGCCAGGAAACAGGCATCGTCATTCATGCGGCCCGTGTCGTCTACACAACGTACGAAAGCTCCTGAGGCGGCTTTTGCGATTTCCGCGGACGGCGAGAGCGGCTGCGTGAGGGCATTGGCAAGCTTTCGATCGCAGCGAGCGCGACCAGTTCAACGTCTCCTTGTCGACAAGCTGTCATCTCTCATCGGGGATATTGCAGCCCGTCCGTCCGGCCGCAACCTGGCGCCGCCGGAATTTTCCCCGCCGCATTCTGCGGCTCCTCGCGCGTCAAAATTCAGGCGCCGCCAGATCCTCCACATCCGTTTCGGCCTTGCAAGGTGCAACCCTGCTTCCCGGTCTGCTGTCGATCCCCGCAATGACGCAATCGACAAGGAGATCCATCATGCAACAGCTCGCTCAATTCCTCGCCGCCACCGGCCGCCAACTCCGCGCCCTCGGCAAGGTGATCAGCCACTTCTTCCGCAAGGGCAAGCTCGCATTGAAGCTTGCGATCAAGATCCCGTTCTTCGTTGACATCGAAGTGTCGTTCGAGACCGATTGGAACCTGCGCCGATGAGGCGCCTTACGGCCCGCTTCGGCGGGCCGTTCTCATTGTGCCACTGAGGCGCGCGGACGATAGCCGCGCTTGCGCTTTCGTCGGAGCAGATCGAGGAACAGGTCTACAGCTTCCTCTTCCCGACCGAAATGATGGATCATCATCTGTCCCTTGCTTCCGATGCGGCCCCATTTGCGCAGGAGACAGACGTCCCCGAACAGGTTCGGCTCGATTGACATGGCATAATAGCGCGCCATGTTCTTCGCTACATCGGTGCGTTCGACATAAAGATGGTAGGGTTGCGCGATCATGAGGGTAGAATCGCCGACCCCGGGAAACGCGTCCAACGACACTTATGAATCGGTCGGCGCTGATCGATTCACGACGGTGATGATAAGCGAGGGGACGAGACAGGCTTGGTGCGAGACGCCTTCGGCGCACGGCTCTACTCGCTCACGCTCCCCGAACCCGCCGGGCGGTTTCGGCCATCCGGCAACGATCCTCTCGCGGGTCCTCAGCCGCACCATCCATGTCTGGCACCGTCCCAGCGCCTGGCGAGGCCCTCATCGACAAGTCTGTCCCCGATCGAGTGCCCGGATCGTGTTACGGTCCGGAGCTTGCGACCATACTTGTCTTCATCGCGCAAGCCAGCGGAAAGCGAGAAGTTGCCGGCATTCAGCAGCGCCAGCAGGCGTGCCTTCGCCGCCTCGCCCTTGATGCGTTCCGCTTCGCAGCGCGGCGGGCTGAGTTCCGGCGTGTCGATATCCGCGATGCGGATTTTCTGGCCCTCGAACCAGAAGGTATCGCCGTCGACGACGCAGTTCATGCGCGCGCTCTCGCGCAAAACGCAAACGCGGCCGCCAATCTATCTGCCGCCGGCGTTCTGGCCAAAGCGAGTACGCCAGAGAGATCGCCGCCGCCGAAGGCAAACCAGCCTCCAGCAGCAACAATGATGGCTGAGATCAACGCCATCAGCGATGTGCGCGGACCTTTCTGTCCGGACTGGGGTGACTTTCCCCGCAGGCGATATCGATCATTCCTACTGCCGGACTTCCGCGGCCTTCTTAACGGAACCACATTCGATTTCGCCACTTGCCCGTCCTCTTCTGTTTGCCTCAAGCTATCTCGGACCTGGTTTCATCTGCGTTTACGGCCCGACCTGAAGTCGGGCCGGCAGGATGGTGTGCGCAGGCGGGGCGCAGTCGGTCCCGCCTCCCCTTCGGGTTACTCAAGTTGAGGCTCCTGCGGCTGCGCTGTTTCCCGCCCCTCGCACGACGAGAATTCCCGAAATCCCGCCCGTTGGGCGGCCGCTATGCTGATTTCTCCGATACTCTTCATTATGCTCGATCGGCCTTGCTCGTTGCACTGCGCGCCGGCTCGATCGGATGCGCGTCGGGCCTGCCTTTGAGCTGGTGAAACTTGTTCGTCCCGACGCACCTCTTCATATCCTCTCGCCGGAACCAGATGGCACGGCCGCATCTCAGCGGTGCGTTCCCCGCCGTGAAGACGATCTGCTCGTCGGCACGCATGCGCAGGACCTCATGAGGCTGGATCAGAGGTCTGGCGGCCAGTTGCTTCGATCGTGTGCGAGACGATCCCCTCGCCTGAGAACTGCGGCTGACCTGGTCGATCTCGACCGTCGTCATGCCGCAACGGCGCGAGATGTAATCGGCGGTTTCGGGATCGTTGATGGCGGCAAAGGAAATCCAGCTCGCGCTTTCGAACCATTTGCTTGCCGCGTCGCGACCGCCATAGGTCTCGCGCATCTGGCCGATCGACTGGTAGATCATGAGGAGCGTGATGCCGTATTTCCGACCGGCGTCGCGGGCTGTCTCAAGGATGCGCATGTAGCCGAGGCGCGCGACCTCATCGAGGAGAAAGAGAGTCCTGCCCTCCATTTGCCCATTGCGGTTATAAATCGCGTTCAGGAACGAGCCGATGATGACGCGCGCCAGGCCCGAATGCGTTTCCAGCGTCTTGAGATCGACATTGATGAAGATGTCGGTCTTTCCCTCTCCAAGATCTTGCGTCGTAAAGCTCGTACCCGAGACCAGGGCGGCGTAGTTCGGATAGGACAACCAATGTGTTTCCTTGACCGCGTTGGCGTAGACGCCGGAAAAGGTCTCGGGCGTCATGTTGACGAAAGCCGCGACATTTTCCTTCACGAAGTCCGAGTCTGAGTTGTCGTAGATCGACTGCAGCCGCTCCCGCAGTTTCGGCTCCGGCTCGGAGAGGTTCTTGCGCACCTGCCGAAGCGTCTGGTCGTTCTCCGGCGTGTGGCCGGAGAGGCAAACATCGGCAATCAGCGCTGTCAGCAGCTGCAAGGCCGAGGCGCGGAAGAAATCATCACGAACGCCGCGCGCGCCGCCGCTATCGCTCATGATCCAGGAGGCGACCGAGGCGATATCCTCCTCTTTCGTTCCGCCGAACCGGCCGATCCAGTCGAGCGCGTTGAAGCCGATCTCCGAGCGCTTCGGATCGAGGACAAAGACATCTCGGTCGGCGTCGCCACGGTGCTTCGACACCATCGGAGCGACCTCATTCGACGGGTCGAGGACGACGAGCGCCCCGCCCCATTTGAGCGCCGTCGGGATCGTGACCGATGTCGTCTTGAAGCCGCCGGAGCCGGCGAAGACGATGCCGTGCGACGAGCCGAACGAGCCGTCGAAGCAGAGCAGTGGTGAGGTCCCGCCTGCTCCCCACGTCTCGGCGCTGTCGGCGCGAAACGCGTATGCCGCGACGCTGTCCCTATCGACCCGGTAGCGCTCGCCGATGACCATGCCGCCATCCGCGTCAAACAGCTTTTCGGCTTGCGACAGCTTCATCCAGTCGGCCTCGCCGTGCAGAGCCCGCTTGCCGTAAATGCGTTTCGGCTCGGACCTGGCGAAAGCGGCGTTGCCGGCGATCGCCACCCGCATGCCGAACAACACGGACATCAGCACGGCGGCCGCGCCGATCGTCGTTGCGGGATCGAGATAGTTCAGGATCGACTTGCCGGCCGGCACCTCGCCCCGGAACGCGGAGAGCCGTATCGTCTCACGCAGGATCGCGACGACGAGCGTGGCGATCGCGCCCGTGAAAACGCCCCAACCGGCTGACCTAATCCTGGCTGAGCCGGCCACCGCAAACAGGAAGACGATGCCGACGAGGGAGGCGACGACATAGGGCAGAGCGATGCCCGCCCGGCCGAGCATCTGTTTTGCGGCATCGCTCTTGCCGAAGGCGGAAAGCCAGTGTTCGACCCCCGCCATGCCGACTGCCGTCAGCATCATCAATGCGCAGGGTGCGACGTATAGAACGATTCTATTCATCGCTCTCTCCGAACGCCGCAGCACCAATCGCGGTGAGCCGAAGGCGCTCCTGCTGATCTCCCTTCAGCCGGCCGGCGGCATCGATGAGAAGCCCGAGCAGCAGCGCCCGCTTCTCGTAGCGAAACCCGGCCTTGACGATGAGGCCGCCAAGCTCGATCTTTTCCCGCGTGTCCTTCTTGCGGGCGTCGGAAGTCGCCGTGCGCGCCATCCGCTCAAGCCTCAGCAGTCCCGCCCGCAGTCGCGCCAGCCGCGTCCTGCGTGGACGATGCGCTGCTTTCGCCGGCGCTACCCACCTTCTTCCCTCCGGTTGCAGCGACCTTTCCTCCGCGAAACCGCTTCGCCAGGTCCTCGAAGGCTGCCTGCAGCGTTGTCTCATCGACTTCGATTTCGCCGAGACCTGCCTTGAGCGCGATCCGGCCGATGCGCTCAGCCTCCCGGGTCTCGGCCGCCTTGAGTTGCTCTTGGAGCTTGGCGATTTCGTCGCGGATTTTCGAGGATGGCTTCTTCATGTGCTGATGACTCCTGGGTGAGAAAGCTTTGTCTTGCGAGGCCAGTCTTCCCGATCGACGCGCGGAACGCACTAGGCGGATCATGCAATCGCCAGCGGCGATGCTTTGGTGAATGATCCCGGCCGTTCCGAAGGAGCGGATCCGAAGGGCGCAATTATACGTCGCTGCCGCGACGCCCTGCTTTTAGGCCCTGGCGGGGCCTGCCGCTCCCGACGAACCCGTTGATATTGTTCGCAACCGGGAAAGAACTCCGCCGTGGCCGTCCCCCATTTCTCCGTCAGCGTCGTCGCCCGCGGCTCCGGCCGCAGCGCGGTGCTGTCGGCGGCCTACCGGCACTGCTCCAAGATGGAGTATGAGCGCGAGGCGCGGACGATCGACTACACCCGCAAGCAGGGTTTGCTCCACGAAGAGTTCGTCATCCCCGCCGATGCGCCGGAATGGCTGCGCGCGATGATTGCGGATCGATCGGTGGGCGGCGCCTCGGAAGCGTTCTGGAACAAGGTCGAAGATTTCGAGAAACGCTCCGACGCCCAGCTCGCCAAGGATGTGACGATCGCCTTGCCGATCGAGTTGACGCCCGAGCAGAACGTTGCGCTGGTGCGGGATTTCGTCGAGCAGCACATCACGGCGAAGGGCATGGTCGCGGACTGGGTCTATCACGACGCACCGGGCAATCCGCATGTCCATCTCATGACGACGTTGCGGCCACTGACTGCGGATGGGTTTGGCGCTAAGAAGGTCCCGGTAACGGGGCCAGACGGCAATTCGATCCGCAACGATGCCGGCAAGATCGTCTATGAGCTCTGGGCCGGAAGCATCGACGATTTCAACCTGTTTCGGGACGGATGGTTTGCCTGCCAGAACCGGCACCTGGCCCTTGCGGGTCTCGACATCCGCGTCGATGGCCGCTCCTTCGAGAAGCAGGGAATTGACCTGGAACCGACCATCCATCTCGGCGTCGGCACGAAGGCGATCGAACGAAAATCCGATGGTGCGTCCGAGCCGGTCGAGCTCGAGCGTCTCGAACTGCAGGAGGCGAGGCGGAGCGAAAATGTCAGGCGGATCGACAGGAATCCTGAGCTCGTGCTTGCCCTGATCATGCGGGAGAAGAGCGTCTTTGACGAACGGGACGTGGCTAAAATCCTGCACCGTTACGTCGACGACGCGGTGCTGTTCCAAAGCCTGATGGTGAGGATCTTGCTCTGCCCCGAAACCTTCCGCATCGAGCGCGAGCGGATCGACCTTGCCAGCGGCATCCGAGTGCCGGCCAAATACACGACGCGCGACATGATCCGGCTCGAAGCCGAGATGGCCAATCGCGCCGTCTGGCTGTCTCAGCGATCGTCGCATGGCGTTCGCGAGGCAGTGCTGGCGGCGACATTCGAGCGCCATGAGCGTCTTTCGGATGAGCAGAAAACGGCGATCGAACATGTGGCGGGACCTGAGCGGATCGCCGCCGTGATCGGCCGTGCCGGCGCCGGCAAGACGACGATGATGAAGGCGGCACGCGAGGCATGGGAAGCGGCCGGCTATCACGTCGTCGGCGGCGCACTTGCCGGCAAGGCGGCCGAGGGCCTGGAGAAGGAAGCGGGCATCATCTCGCGCACGCTTGCGTCATGGGAGCTGCGCTGGAACCAAGGGCGGGATCAGCTCGATAGCAAGACGGTTTTCGTTCTCGACGAGGCCGGCATGGTGTCATCTCGGCAGATGGCGCTGTTCGTCGAAGCGGTGACGAAGACTGGCGCCAAGCTCGTTCTCGTCGGCGATCCCGAGCAGCTTCAACCGATCGAGGCAGGTGCCGCCTTTCGCGCCATTGCCGATCGCATCGGCTATGCCGAACTCGAAACCATCTACCGCCAGCGCCAGCAATGGATGCGTGACGCTTCGCTTGATCTAGCACGCGGTAAGGTCGGCAAGGCGGTCGACGCCTATCGCGCCAATGGCAGGGTCATCGGAGCGGATCTCAAAGCCGACGCTGTCGACAACCTCATCGCTGCGTGGGACCACGACTACGATCCGGCGAAGACGTCGCTGATCCTCGCTCATCTGCGCCGTGACGTCCGCATGCTCAACCAGATGGCGCGGATCAAACTCATCGAACGTGGGGTTCTCGATCAGGGAAACATGTTCAAGACCGCTGATGGCGAACGCAACTTCGCCGTCGGCGACCAGATCGTGTTCCTGAAGAACGAGGGATCGCTCGGCGTAAAGAACGGCATGCTGGCCAAGGTCGTGGAAGTAGGACCGGGGCGCATCACCGCGCTGATCGGTGATGGGGAGAATGCCCGCCACGTGCTGGTCGAAGATCGCTTCTACAACAACCTCGACCACGGCTATGCCACGACGATCCACAAGAGCCAGGGTGCGACGGTCGACCAGGTCAAGGTGCTCGCTTCCCTTTCGCTCGACCGCCATCTCACCTATGTCGCCATGACCCGTCATCGCGAGGATTTGGCCGTCTACTACGGCCGCAGATCCTTCGCGAGGAACGGCGGGCTGATCCCAATCCTGTCGCGAAGGAATGCGAAGGAAACGACGCTCGATTACGAGAAGAGCGCCTTCTACCGCCAAGCGCTTCAGTTTGCCGAAGCCCGCGGTCTCAATTTCGTCAATGTCGCCCGCACCCTGGTTCGCGACCGGCTGGAATGGGTCGTCAGTCAGAAGCAAAAACTTGCCAATCTCGGTCTCCGCCTTGCCGCCGTCGCCGGCAAGCTCGGACTCGTCCGCGGCGCCGCGCAGTCCCCAACCCAAAACAGCACCAAGGAGGCAAAGCCGATGGTCTCGGGCATCACAAGCTTCGCCAGATCGTTCGACCAGGCGATAGAGGACAAGGTCGCAGCCGATCCGGGATTGAAGAAGCAATGGGAGGAGGTCTCGACCCGCTTCCACCTCGTCTACGCCCAGCCGGAAAGCGCGTTCAAGGCCGTCAATGTCGACGCGATGCTGAAGGACGAGACCGTTGCGAAATCCACGATAGCCAAGATCGGATCGCAGCCCGAAAGCTTCGGCGCGCTGAAGGGCAAGAACGGGATTCTCGCCAGCCACGCCGACAAGCAGGAGCGAGAAAAGGCTCAAACGAATGCGCCGGCCCTGGCCCGCAACCTTGAGCGCTACCTGCGTCAGCGGGCGGAGGCGGAACGCAAATTCGAGGTCGAAGAACGCGCTGTCCGTCTGAAGGTCTCGATCGATATTCCCGCGCTGTCGCCAAACGCAAAACAAACGTTGGAACGCGTTCGCGATGCGATCGACCGGAACGACCTGCCCGCCGGCCTCGAATATGCGCTCGCCGACAAAATGGTGAAGGCGGAACTGGAGGGTTTCGCAAAGGCTGTCTCGGAGCGTTTCGGCGAGCGAACTTTCCTGTCACTCGCTGCGAAGGACCCCAACGGGCAGACGTTCAATGCCGTCACTCCGGGAATGACAGCCGGACAGAAAGCGGAGGTGCGAGCGGCGTGGAATTCGATGCGGACGGTGCAGCAGCTCGCCGCGCATGAGCGCACGACCGAGGCGCTGAAGCAGGCGGAGACGCTGCGCCAGACGAAGAGCCAGGGGCTCTCGCTCAAATGAAGACACTCGTATTTGCGTTTGGGACGCGACGCGGTCAAAGGACCCATGCTGTCCTGCTCCTGGCCCTGGCGGCATCCATCGTTGGGGGCGGTGTTGCTACGGCAATCGTCGGCGGTTTGCGCATCAACCTGACACCGAGCGAACCCCTCGGCCTCTGGCGCATCGTGGCGCTCGATCGCCCTGTGTCTCCTGGCGACCTCATCTTCATTTGCCCCCCGCAAACGACAGCTATGCGGGAGGCAAGGGAGCGTGGCTATCTCCGCGCCGGCACCTGCCCGGGCGGCGTTGCGCCGCTCATCAAGACGGTCGTCGCCGTTGCCGGGCAGCATGTCGAAATCGACGCCGACGTGACGATCGATGGACGCCGGATCGCTTTTTCCGAATTGGCTGAACGGGACGGCAACGGCCGGCCAATGACGTCCTATCCCGGCGGGGTCGTGCCTGACGAAAGCGTCTTTCTCCACTCAACGTTCCGGAGCTCCTATGACTCCCGCTATTTCGGCCCTCTGCCCGCCTCAGGAATCCTCGGCCTGGCGCAACCGGTGCTCACCTGTGCGCCGTGAGCACCTCCAGCCAGGCGCATTGATTGCCGTTTCAGTCATCGCCGGAGTGGTGGGATGGAGTGGCCACGTCCTGCTTCTTCCGGCCGCGTTCGCGTTTCCGGTTCTCTGGGCGCATGCACGAACGAGGCTGACGGCAGCAATGATCTCGGCTGGCTACTTCCTCGCCGCATCCCATGGATTGCCACAGGGCGTTGCCACCTTCTATTCCTCGGACCTCTGGCCGGGACTACTGCTTTGGCTCTGTGCTTCCGTCGGCTTCATCATCGTGCACACCGTCCTCTGGACAAAGAGGACGGGTGTTCGTCCGTGCCACTATCTCCTGGCGGCGGCTCTGATGGCCATTCCGCCATTCGGCATAACCGGATGGGCGCATCCGATCACCGCGGCGGGCGTGCTCTTTCCGGGATGGGGATGGTGGGGACTGGTTGCCGCGACAGCCGGCCTCGTGGGCCTCGTAACCCGCATGTGGCCAGCTGTCGCGATTGTCGTGGCAGGCTTTTGGATCGGGTCCGCCGCAACCTGGGACGAACCGAAACTAGCTGAATCGTGGCAGGGGGTCGACCTTGAAATGGGCGCATTGCTCGGCCGTGACTCCAGCATCGAGCGTCATCGTGATCTGATTGCCACGGTGAAGGATCGGGCATCGGGGGGCGCACGCACGATTGTTCTTCCTGAAAGCTCGCTGGGCTTCTGGACGCTCACCGTCGAACGGTTCTGGGTGCAAGCTCTGCGGGGAACTGACGTCACCGTCATCGCCGGCGCGGCCGTCATCGATGCGGGCGGATACGATAATGTTCTGGTCGCTATCTCCACCAAGGGCGCGCGGACCCTCTATCGCGAACGCATGCCGGTGCCGGGTTCGATGTGGCAGCCGTGGCGCGCGTTGCTCTCTCAGAGCGGCGGTGCGCGGGCACATGTCTTCGAAAATCCTGTCGCGACTGCCGCTGGCCATCGGATAGCGCCACTGATCTGCTACGAGCAACTGATCGTCTGGCCGGTCCTGCACTCCATGCTCGAGGATCCCGACCTCATTGTCGCTGCCGGCAATGGCTGGTGGACGCAAGGGACATCCATCGTCGCCATTCAGCGCGCGAGCGCCCAAGCCTGGGCGCGCCTCTTTGCCAAGCCAATTGTCTTTTCCTTCAACACCTGATTGCCCAAGGAGACGTCATGCTCGACGCGGCCCTCATCCAAAAATGCGCTGACCCTTCATTGAAAGCCGCGATCGTCGAACAGTTCGTGGCAGCTGCAGGCTCCAACGATCCATTGGCCGTCACCGTCAAATCCGGTGGCCGCTTGATCCTCGTTCCGAAGGCGAAAACATCGGACGAGGCGATGGCGATCGTCCGGCAGTATGTCGGTCAGGCGGTGGTTCGCGTCGGCCTGACCCAGTTTCCCGCCGGCGTTGGGATCAAGGATGTCGCCGATCTGAAGCCCGACCTGCTCGACAGTTGCGAAAACCTTCGCAAGGGGACGGCGATGTTCGCGAAAGTCTTGCGCATCGTCGCCAAATGGTATGGCAATCCGAAAAGCGATGAGGTTTTCCCGCAAATATTCGAGGACGCTGTCTATGCCTGGAAGACCGGGGAATTCGAGGGCGTGAGCGTTTTCCAGGCGCCCGATCCAGGGGGCTCAGTCGTCAATCAGCGTGAGCCGATCGACAGCGGTGGAACTGATGACGCACCACACGACGCTTCCCTGCCGACCGACGCCGAACCTCAAGATGAGAGGGAAGTTGGCGCAGCGGGGATGCGGATCGATCTTTCGCGTATCGGTGGGCAAAAGTAGCTGCACAGCTTCGTCCGGGATGATCGGCGCGATCGATGCCTGGCGTTGCGGATCTATCGAAGGCGAGCCGGCGACCGGGAAAAATGCTTCATGCTCGCCCACCGGCTCTGCCCTTCCTATATCTTTCCTAACGATTGCATGATCATATCAAAGGGCGTATCGCCTGCTTCGAACAGAGGAAAACGGTGCCCAAGGTCAATCCATCGATCCTGCGTTGGGCTCGCGAAACCGCGGGGCTCACTCTCGAGGATGCCGCTGAAAAAGTCGGTCTTGGCGAGGCTCGCGGACTAGCGGGCAGCGATCGCCTGGCCATGCTCGAAACCGGGGACAGCGAGCCGACACGGCCGATGCTCTTGAAAATGGCGGCGCAATATCGCCGGCCCCTATTGACGTTCTATTTGGCAGAGCCACCGGCGGTGGCCGCGCGCGGCGAAGATTTTCGAACCCTGCCGGCTGAGTTCGCAAAGCGCGATGCGGCGTTGGTCGACACACTGCTGCGTGAAGTCCGCGCGCGTCAGGAAATGGTCAGGGCCGTGCTCGAAACCGAGGACGAGGCAACCCCGCTTGATTTCGTCGGGTCGTTTGATCAAAGCCAGGGCGCCGAGGCATTGGCGAGCGCCATTCGGACGCGCCTTGTGTTCGAACTGAAGACGTACCGGCATGGAAGCGGCCGCGGAACGCCCAAGGGTTTCGCCTATCTTCGCGAGCGGGCCGAGGCGGCCGGCATTTTCGTGCTTCTTATCGGCAACCTTGGCAGTCATCACAGCACCCTGAATGTCGAACTCTTCAGGGGCTTCGCGTTCGCCGATCCTGTCGCGCCTTTCGTCGTGATCAACGATCAGGACAGCGAGCAGGCGTGGTCATTCACGCTTCTGCACGAGCTTGCGCATATCTGGCTCGGTCGGACCGGTGTCAGCGGGGGACGGCCGGCAAGCGCGATCGAGACGTTCTGCAATGATGTTGCCGGGCGCATCCTGCTGCCCTCGGCAGAGATCGCCCAGGAGCCTTCGCTCGTTGGGGCGTCGCAGGAACAGGTAATAGCGCGGGTTTCCGCAATCGCGGATGCTCGGCAGGTCAGCCACTCCATGGTGGCCTACAAGCTCTATCGCGAAGGCATCATCGACCAGGAAACATGGTCAGCGGTAACCACGCTATTCCGCCAGCAGTGGCTGAGGAACCGAGCCGCGCAACGCGATCGTGCGAGGGAAAACGAGGGAGGTCCAAGTTACTATACGGTCAAACGCCATAAGCTCGGCAATCGGCTCGTCGAACTCTCCAGGCGAATGCTGGCGGAGGGTGCCTTGTCGCCTTCAAAGGCCGCCGCGATCCTCGGTGTCAAAGCCAGCAACGTCTATTCCCTTACCGATAGCGCGGCTTAAGGAGAAGCCGTGCATCTCCTCGACGCAAACGTTCTGATCACCGCCCATAATCTGTACTACCCGATCGGCCGGTTTCCGGAATTCTGGGATTGGTTGGTCCATATGGGCGAGGCCGGCGAGATCAAAGTTCCCGTGGAGATCCTCGAAGAAATCACCGAGGGCTCGGAAATCGGTCGCTGGCTGAGCGAAGCTGACAACTACGGTGTTCTGCGGCTGGATGAAGATGTCGACCCGGCCTTGGTGCAGGCTGTTATCGAGAAATACGCTACCGATCTGAACGACGCTGAGGTCATCGAGATCGGGCGAGATCCGTTTTTGATCGCCTATGCGATGGCGCTGTCCGACGATCGAATCGTGGTGACGGTCGAGGCTTCGAAGCCAAGCGCAAAGCGCGCAAATCGCCGCATCCCCGACGTCTGCAAGGATCTCGGTGTCAGGTGGTGCAACAGTTTCGAAATGATGTCGGCCCTGAACTTCACGACGGGTTGGCGATCCCGAATCTGACGTTGGCGTTCGAATTGTCAGCCCGTATTTGTCTCCGTCAGGAATTCTCTTGGATCGACAGCCAGCGCTTGGGAGATCTGGCCAAGGACCGTGATCGTTGCAGACATCTCGGCGCGCTCAATGGCACCGATATGGCGCGCGCTTAGGCCTGTGCGATGGGCCAATTCTTCCTGCGTCAGTTTCTGGCCATGGCGGATACGACGCAAATTCCTAGCCATGACCTCGTTGAGATCCATGACATCAGCGGAACCAGAATCGGAATTATTGTTCTAGGAACTATAGTTCCGATTCGACAAAGCCTGTGATATTGCCGGTGGTCGGATGTTTACTCTTCCAAGAGGATCGTCTGACATAGGAGCCAAGAGGCGCGCGCGAATACGGCGCAGTCGTGCCAATCCATCGATCTGGGAAGGAAAAGAAATGCAAGATGCGGGTTCCTCGCAAGCCGGAGGAGACCAGAAGAAATCTCGATACAATTTGATGGACAAGGCGGAATTGGAGACGCTGACAGTGGCCGCCATTCGCGAACATCGCCGTCTGCTCGCCGCCGATCAGGCGGTCTACGAGGAGTGGATACGCGCAAGCGAGGATCCTACGATCGCCAGTTCGGTTCTGGAGACCCTTCAGGAGGAGCATTTTGCGCGCCAGAAAAGGGCCGCAGCTCAGCAGGATGAGCTTTCGGATATGCTCGACGCACTCGGCTTCGTGCCGGAAGTACCGGTCGATGACGATGTCAGCTAGCTGGGAGGCAGCAAACCCCGATCCTTGGCGATCGCCACAAGATGCGGAACCGACTCGGCGCCGAGCTTGCCACGCGCCTTATCGAGATGGTGCTGCACAGTCCGGAAAGCGATGCCGACCAAATTGGCGGTTGTAAGCGTACTCTTTCCTTTTGCCGCCCAGATCAAGCAGTCCATTTCACGCGGCGACAGCGCCTGCTTTGGATTGAGCGTGGTCTTGCCGCCGATCATCTTCAAGCGATAATGGATCATCATCACCAATTGCACAGCCTTTTTCGGGTCAAAAGCGACCGGCAGTTCCACATTCCTTTCGGAGGATGCGAAGGTCAGCATCATCGATGTTCCGTAGCTGCCTTCCACGGGAATGGTCATGCCACAACGGATTCCGTGCTCGATCGATTCATTGCGAAACTTTCTGAGCTCAGATGAGCCGCGCGGTCTCCAATCGTCCGCCGTCCAGAAGAAGATATCGCCTTTTCGTTTTGCCTGCGTCACCACGGGATCGATATTGGAGTAATCGGCCGAGAGATAGGTGCGTTCCCATGGCTTTGGGTAGGTGTTGAAGGTCTTGATCTGGGCGCCTTCCTTTTGAAGATAGGCAAACCGCTCGTAGCCGCAGGCCTCTGCGAAGCGCTTCATGGCACCTTTGATCGTAAGCTCGTCCTGCGCAGCTTCCAACATGTCGACGAGCGAGCGAAATTCTCCATCCACCAGCGTTTCTCCTGTCTTATCGACCTGTAGGTCGGTCATGATCTGGCACATCGAGACACTCGAACAGGCCTCGCCGCCCAGCGGCCAAGCCATAGCCACAATCAGCCACAGGCATCTCGACGCAACCCACGGTGCCAGAGCAGCGCGGAGCAGTCCCTCTAGCCGTGTACGCCTAGCACTACCTGTGAAAAGACAAGTTTCAAGTCCCCTTGAACTAAAAAGATGACAAAGACAGGAAAGTTATTGCGGAATTGCAATGTTGCACCGGCATGCGCGGCATGCCAGCGGCTGAAATGGCGTCGGACGATGTTCGTCAGTTTCTGCTGTAGGTCGACGGAAATATAATATCCTGGTCCACGAGCACGTTGAACTTGTAGCCGGGGCGGATCTGGATGGTCGGCTGCACATTCAGGTTCTTTGAAATGGTCTGCTCGGCGACCCTGCCGAACGATTCCGCAAAGTTGCGGCGGGCCGCGTCCGATGCAGTCTCCTGCGTTGCAAGCGTCGAGCTTTGCGGCATCGACATGTCGATCCCGGTTCCGATCAGTGCGATCAGCGCAGCAGAACTCCACGTGCGCCAGAGATGCCGATCGACCTTGTCCTTGAAGCCGCCATAGCCTTCGGCATCCGTACCGGCCATGCCGCCGATCTGCAGGGTTGAGCCATTCGGGAAAATGAGATCGGTCCACACGACAAGGACGCGTTCCTGGCCGAACGAGACCTTGGAATCGTAACGGCCGAACAGTTTTGCCCCCTGCGGGATCAGCAGCCGGTAACCGGTGGCGCTGTCATAGACGTTCTGACTGACCTGCGCGGTGATCCGTCCGGGAAGGTCGGAGTTCAGGCCGGTGATCAGGGTGGCGGGAATGACGGAGCCGCGCTTGAGCTCATAGGCTGACATTTGCGGCACCACCCGGTTCGGCAAATAGCCAAGGTCCTTGATGTCCTGGTTGAAGAAATCTTCCTTTGATGTCTGAGCGTTGGGATCGACATTCTGCCCCATCAGACCGGACTTCATGGCAGCGGCGTATAGGTCCGAGGCGCTATTGGCAGTCGTCGCCCGCCGGTCGGTCTCTCTGGAGGCGTTGGCTGCCTTGTCGATGTCGGAAATATCCACCTTCAACGGCGAGTCCAACGCTGTCGCCCGCGCCTGGAGCCGGGCCATGCGCTGCCGTTGCGCTTCACGGATATACTGTTCGTCCTGCTCCCGTTTCAGGCGTGCCTTCCATTCCGCTTCCGATTCAAGTCTAGGGCGCCGCTCCTCTCGCTGGGTGGGTGTGCGATCAACAACGGCGGTTTCCTTCGCGACTTTCTGTTCGACGGCGGGCGTCGGCTGGAACACTTCGCGTTGTTCCGGATCGCCGATGATGCCGTCGGTGACACCACGCTTGAGCTGGTCGCCGAAGTTGGTTGCGGGAGCATTCGAGGCGCTGTCGAGATCGTTGTTCCGATTGAAGGGGAGACCGCGCCATGACAGCCCGATGACGACGACGCCGACAAATAGCGCAACGATGATGATGGCGACGATGATTGGCAGACGGTTCAGACGGCGCATACCCTTCTGATCGTCGGCCTGGCTGGAGGTGCCCAGCTGCAGAGATTGGACCATGCTCGCCTCCTCTCAATTGCGCTGCATGATCGAGAGGGGGCTTGCCGGCACGGCACCCCCGGTCGTTGCGGTGTAGGCGCGGCCAAGGGCGATCGAGGGCGTCGACAGTCTTGCAAGAACCTGGCCGTCGACGTCGTCGAGCGAATAGGCGAGTTCGACGGGTTTGACGTCCTTGCCAACCTTGCCATCGGTTACGACCGTATAGCCCCAACCCTTCAGCGCAGCCTCGAGCGCTGTTGCAAAGTCTGATGAGTCCTTCTCCATCTTGATGGTCGTCGTGCCCGCGGGACCGACCTGCTCGGCAAGCCGGCTTGCCATGTCGCCGGCAATTGCACTTGCCGCCGAACCTGTGAGGGTGGTCGGCGTCGAACCGGTGGTCAGCCCGTCCTCAGCCGTTTGGCAGCCCGTAAGTACAAAAGCGATCGTGATCGCAACAACAAGGTTTCGCATTGGTCAGCCTCCCCGCCGGATGGTGATCTTCTGCTGGCGCCAGCCGACACCGGAGACGAGGATTGCTTTGTCGACCGCGTAGTCGACGATCATCAAGTCGTTCTTCATTCGATAGTTTACGATGCGATTCTGGCCACCGCTGACGACGAAAAGAACCGGCGCATCCTGGCTCGAGACCGATTTCGAGAACTGGATGTAGGTCTTGGCGCCGTCCGAATAGACGCGCTTCGGTTTCCAGGGCGCGCTGCCACTGATGGAGTAAGAAAAGTTCAGCTTGTCGGGCGCGGTTCCAGGAATGCCGCCGGTCTCCAGCCGTGAGTTGATATCGGCAAGCTTGGTCGAGACATCCTCCGGATATTCGAAGCCGACGCGGGCCATGTACTGGCTCGGATGCGATTTCAGTTGGATGTGATAGGTGCGCCGCGAGGTCGTGACGACCATTGACGTGACGAGACCCGCCTCCGACGGCTTGACGATCAGATGGATCGCCTGGCCGCCGGTGGCGCCGGAGGTCGCGGGCTCGACTTTCCAACGCACCGTGTCTCCAACCAAAACGTCCCGGACGATCTCGCCGCCCTGGAGTTCGATATCGCAGACTTGCAGCGGTGAGCAGACGACCGATGGCTGCGTCTCCCCGAATAGGAAAATGACCTTGCCATCGGGGCCGGTTGTCACCAGTCCCGATGTGCCACGCCATTTCCTGGAAATGTTCGTCCCCTTCACCTCATTGTTCGACATGCTCTGTGCTTGCGCACCGCTCACGAAGACGAGTCCGGCCAGGCAGCCGGCCGCGATCAATCCTGTTCTGTGCATTGAGTGAATCCCCTGCCTTAAAGCTGTGCTGTCCAGTCGAAATCCCGGACATAGAGGCCGATCGGATTGAGGCGGATGGTCGCCTCATCCTGCGGTGCGGTAAGCGTCACCGTTGCGATGCCGCGAAACCGGCGCGTGCCTATTTCCTTGCCCTTGCGGTCGCGTTCGTATTCGGTCCAGTCGATCTGATAGGTCTGGTTCGAGAGCGCCACGATATTGTTGACCTCGATCGCAACGGTCGAAGACTTCGCCTTTTCGAACGGCGAGTTACCGCGGAACCAGGCGTTGATCTTCTCGGTCGAGGGATCCGATGTTCGAAGGAGTGCGTAGGTTCGATCGATATACTGCTTCTGCACCACTGCATCCGGCGTGATCGAACGGAAGCTGGTTACGAAGTTTCCGAGCGTCGCGCGTACTACCCGAACATCGGCATATTCAATCTGTTGCGGGTAACCAGACGTCACCGCGGTCCCGAGTTTGTCGACCTCGACGATATAGGGAACCAGCTTGACCTGGGTGCTGAGATACATCGCATATGCGAATCCAATCACGGCCATGGTCAAACCGAGGATGCCGACGATGCGCCAAGCGGCGGCGGACTGCACATAGGAACCGTATCGCTCATTCCATTCCTGGCGCGCGGCAAGATAGGGGTTTTCGGGGGCGCGGTTCGCTGCCATCGATCGATCACTTTCTGATTGCTGTTAGTCTTTGCGTTCGGGAGGTGGCTTCGGCCCGCTATGCCCGCTGCGCGCTTGGTCGAGCTTGGCGTTAGCGAGACCGAGGATCGATCCGGCATAGGCTCCGGGAGAACCGATGGCCTTTTCCTTGGCAGCGGACCCCGCCGCTTTTCCCGCGGACCCGATTCCTGCACCGAAACCACGAAGAGCTGCACCTGCAACGGATGACCCAGCAGCGCGAGCAGCCTGGGCAGCCGCAAAGCCTGCGCCCGCCGCACCCGCTGCAAGGAACCCGGCGCCCGTGGCGAAGGATGCCGCTTGGCCGCCGTGGCGGATCGCCTCCATTCCGCCCGAAACCGAGGCGCCCTGGACAACGCCCTGCATGATGTTCGGCACATAAATCGCGACAATGAAAACGACGACGGCAATGCCGGCAATCGCAAGCGCGGTCTGGAATTGTTCGCCAATGTCGGGTTGGTTTGCCAATCCGATCAGAACCTCCGATCCGATCCGCGAGATCATGACCAGTGCCATGAGCTTCATTCCGACCGAGAAAGCATAGATCAAATATCGGACAGCGAAGTCTTTGGTATAGGAGGAACCGCCCAGGCCGAGCATGATCGTGCCGGCGAGCAGGCCGATATACATCTCGACCATGACAGACACGAAAATCGCGGCGACGAGCGAGAACGAGATGACAACGACGACCATCGCAAAAGCGGCAGAGATCGCCAGCGCATTGTCCTCGAAAAGCCCAAACTGGATCTTTTCCGACATCTTGGTGGCGACGGCGAGTCCGGCATTGAAGACATCGGCCGGCGAAGCGGTGCCGCCTCCGGCGCCGATCTGGAACAGGCTATCAACTACTGCCTTGGCGAAGGTCGGCCCTTGTGCCAACACGAAAGCGAAGAAGCCGACGAACATGATCCGCCGGACGAGCTCGGCGAACCAGCTGTCGAGCGATGCAGCTTGTATCGCGAGCCAGACGGCAGCTATGCCGATCTCGATCGTTGCCAGGATCCAGAAAAGCGACTTCGCCGCATCCATGACGGTTGTTTCCCAACCCTTCGCGGCCGTTGTAATCTGGCTTTGCAATGAGGTTAGCACCGAGCCTTCCTGGGCGAGGGCTGGCTGAGCCGCCAGCACGCATAAGGTCGTGAGCAGGATCGCAGCCCTGAGCCGTTGAAGAGATATTGCCGTCATCTCCTCACCACTCGACTTTCATTTTTTCGCCGCCAGAGGTCGGATATTTCTTCGACGAGCCGAAGAACTGGTCACGACGCTCCTGAGCAACCTGCTTTTCGGAGATGAGCAGCCAGATGCCAGCGCTGCCGGCCGCCAGGAAAATCGCGATTGCGACTAGGATCGATTTTGTTCTCACCATTCCACCTTCATTTTTTCGCCGCCGGAGGTGGACGGTGCCGTTCCGCTGAAGAATTTCTCGCGACGCGCCTGCGCGAGGTCCTTGTCGGTCTGTTCAGTCTGGAGCCAGGTGCCCATCATGGTCATCTGCTGGGATACCAGGCCACGAAGCTTCTGCATCTGTGCGACCTGCTGCGCGGCGATCTCGTGTCCGACCTGCAGAGCCTTCATCTGCCCGTCGGCGGTCTCGGACATGGACCGCAGCGAAGACATCGTGCCTTCTTCGGTGTCGAACTGCTCTGCCGTCAGGCTCGCGGCCTTCAGCGTGCTGGCGATCGTGTCCCGGTTGGTGTCGGACCAGGTCTGATAGCTTGACGAAAAGCTCTCGGAGTTAGGCAGGTTGGTCTTGAGACTGGAATAGCTCTGGAAGCGCTGCTGCAGCACATCGTCGGCATTGCCCATGGAAAATGAGATGCTCTGGCCCTGGTCGACGATGCTGCGAAGCTGATTGAGATCGCTTTCGACCTGTCCCCACGTATGCGAGGGAAGCGTCGCGGTGTTTTGCAGCAGGTTCTGGTAGATATTGAGCTGGGTTTCGATCTGTTGCGCCAGCTGGCTGATCTGGGTGAGCTGGTTCTGAATTTGCTCGCCCGATTTCCCGACCAACGCGACCAACTCGCCGTTGTTCAGGACCTGCGTCCATTCTGTGGCGGCACCAGTGGCGGTGCCGGCATCTGCGGGCACGGCGGTGCCGGCCATCAATGCGACTGCCGCCAGACCGGCGAGCAATCTATTCGAAGTTGAGCAGCGATACGGCATCGTGAACTCCTCTCGTTTGAAGCCAGTGGATCGGCCAGTCGTGGCCATGTTCGGAATGGAGCGCGCGGATGCGCTTCAGGTCTTCCTTGCCGGAGGCCCCGACAAAACTGAGCGCCACAGGGCCGAGCGCCATATCGAATAGCCGCCGGCCTTCGGGGGTGACCACGTAGTATTCGCGCTTGGGAGTAGCGTTCGAGACGATCTCGATCTGCCGCTCGTTGAAGCCGATCCGCTCGTAGAATTCGCGCGTCCCAGGCTCACGAGCGGCGCCGTTCGGCAGGCAGATCTTCGTCGGGCAGGATTCCTTCAGGACATCGATGATTCCGGAGCGCTCAGCGTCCGAGATGGACTGCGTGGCAAGCACGACGGCGCAGTTGGCCTTGCGCAGCACTTTAAGCCATTCGCGGATTTTGTCGCGAAACACCGGATGACCGAGCATCAACCAGGCCTCGTCGAGGACAATCAGGCTAGGCGAGCCATCGAGACGCTTTTCGATCCGGCGGAACAGATAGGTGAGAACGGGCACGAGATTGCGCTCGCCCATATTCATCAGCTGTTCGATCTCGAAGGTCTGGAAGGCGCGGAGGGTCAAACCGTCCTGTTCGGCGTCGAGCAACTGACCCATCGGTCCATCGACCGTGTAATGATGGAGCGCGTCCTTGATCTCGCGCATCTGAACGCCGCTCACAAAGTCCGAAAGCGATCGGCCGGCTACGCTCGCCATCAAACCAATCTGACGCGAGATAGCGTTGCGGTGATCTGGAGTGATGGCAACGCCCTGCAGCGCAACCAGCATTTCTATCCATTCCGTCGCCCATGCGCGATCACTATCGGTCGCGAGCTCCGAGAGTGGGCAGAAGGCCAGCGCCTCTTCGTGAGCGTCGCCGCCGATCTCGTAGTGATCGCCGCCTGCGGCGAGTGTCAACGGCAGGAGCGAGTTCCCCTTGTCAAAGGCGAACATCTGGGCGCGATCGTAGCGCCGGAACTGCGCTGCGATCAGTGCCAGCAGCGTCGACTTGCCCGAACCGGTCGGCCCAAAGATCAGCGTGTGACCGACGTCGTCGACATGGAGGTTCAAGCGAAACGGCGTCGAGCCGCTGGCCACCTGCATCAGCGGCGGAGAGTTCGGCGGGTAGAATGGGCACGGTGCGACAGGGCTGCCCGACCAGACAGAGTTGAGTGGAATGAGATCGGCAAGGTTGCTGGTGTTGATCAGCGGTTCGCGGATATTGCAATACCAGTTGCCCGGCAGACTGCCGAGAAAGGCGTCGGTCGCGTTGAGCGTTTCGATCCGCGCCCCGAAACCCTCGGCCTGGATCAGCCGGCGGACAGCCTCTGCCTTCTCCTGCAAGGCTTCGCGATCGTGATCGAAGAGGACAATGACCGGGGTATAGTAGCCGTATGCCACCAATTGTGAGGAAGCCTGGGCAATGGCGTCCTCGGTCTCGGCCACCATGCTCATGGCGTCCTGATCGACTGAGCGGCTTTGCGTCTGGAAGAGTTGATCGAAGAACGGCCTTACCTTCTGCTGCCACTTCTTGCGGGTGCGTTCGAGTTTCTGCCGCGCCTCTTGTGCGTCGAGAAAAATGAAGCGCGATGACCAGCGATAGGTAAGCGGCATCAGGTCGAGGCTATTGAGAATCCCCGGCCAGCTCTCCGCCGGCAGACCGTCGATCGCCACGACGCCGAGAAAGCGGCCTTCGACCTTTGGTGTCAGCCCATGCTCAAGCTCGGCGGTGGCGATCCAGTCGAGGTACATCGGCGCATCCGGCAGTCGGATCGGATGGTTTTCGCCGGTGATGCAGAAGCGAACGAATTGCAGCAGCTCGTCGTAACGGGCGACCCGCTCCCCTCCCCTCTCGACGACTTCGCGCGTTTCCATCCGGCGTATAGACAGGGTGTTGGCAAGATACTGCTCGATCTCGCGCACGGCGTTCTTGAAGACGAACAGCACCGTGTCCGCATAGCTCTTCTTGCGGCTCTCCTCGTCCGAGTAGATGTATTTGCTGAGCGCCGTCTTTTTGGACTCGAGCGGCCGATATGTGAGGACGAGCGCGTGCTTGCTTTCGAAATGTCCCTGCACGCGCGCGAAATGCGCCCGCCGTTCGGCGTCGATCGCGCGCGTGACCGTGTCGGGAAAGTGGCAACGATCATCTGACGGATAGTCGAACGTCGGAATGCGGACCGCTTCGACTTGGATCATCCAGCCGCTTCCGAGCCTCGACAGTATTGTATTGATCTGGCGCGAGAGTTCGTTGCGCTCCAGATCCGTCGCGCTTTCGGAATCCGGGCCGGCAAAGTACCAGCCGGCCATTAGGCTCCCATCTTTCAACAGGAGCACACCATTGTCGACCAGACCGGCATAGGGAACGAGATCCGCGAAGGACGGGCCAGTGGCCCGGAAGCGTTTGAGCGCGACCATGTCTCCTCCTCAATACCGACGCCACGGCGAGGAGGTCGCCTTGTAGTAATGCTTGTAGGAGATATGGCGGACATAGACTTGCCGCATGAGCGGGTCTGCTTTTGCCATCATCCTCAAGACGCCGACGATGACGATCCAAATGGCAACGCCGAAAAGGGCGGAGTATGCCGTCAGCACTACGAAAATGAGAATGCCGGCAGCAAGCCCGGTGAGCAGCACCAGCTCCCGGTCCGCGCCCATCAGCAGGTTCGGGCGCGACAGGGCGCGGTGAATGCGGTTGCGTTGCAGTCCGGACAAGGTCTCAGCCATGACCCCCCTCCCCTGCTGAGCTTGGATCGATGGACGTGGCGCGCTCGTCAGGCGCTCCGATCGAGGCGCCGGTGGCGCCGAAAAGGCCGACGATGTTCGTCGCGCCGAGAAGGATGCCGGCGACAAGCACCACATAGACGAGCCGCCGCGCGAAATCGTTGAGTTCGCCCCCGAAGATCAGCATGCCGCCGGCGATCGCCACTGCTGCAAGCGCGATGGCACCGGCAACCGGGCCGGTGATCGATTCCTGGATTTGTTGCAGTGGTCCTTCCCATGGGAGGCTGCCGCCCGAACTCGCCAATGCAGGGGCAACCGACGCCAGGACGATCGGCGCTACAAGGAGCGCGGCGGCGATAGTAGCGTTCTTACGCGACATGACGCGCCTCCTGTTCTTCCGTGAGCTCATCGGATTCGATTTCGTATTGGCCGTGTGCGTAGCGCTCGACCTGAATGACATCGCGAACGCGTCGGCCCCTTGCCGTCCGTTCGATCGAGATGATGAGATCGACCGCCTCGCCGATCACCTCCTGCATCGGCTGTTGGCTGGCTTCGGCGGTCAGTTGCTCAAGGCGGCGGAGCGCCGACATTGCAGTGTTGGAATGGATGGTCGCGACGCCACCAGGGTGGCCGGTATTCCAGGCCTTAAGCAAAGTGAGCGCAGCGCCGTCACGGACTTCGCCGACGACGATCCGGTCGGGACGCAGCCGCATCGTGCTCTTTAAGAGCCGCGCCATATCGACAGTATCGCTTGTGTGGAGAAGGACAGCGTTGTCGGCTGTGCATTGGATCTCCGCGGTATCCTCGAGGATGACGAGGCGGTCGTCCGGCGCCGACTTGACGATTTCGTTGATGACGGCGTTGGCAAGCGTCGTCTTGCCCGAGCCGGTGCCGCCGGAGATGATGATGTTGAGCCGAGACGAAATCGCGCTGCGGATCGTCAACGCTTGCTGCTCGCTCATCACGCCCGAGCGCACGTAATCCTCAAGCGGGATCAAGCGTGAGGCGCGACGGCGAATGGTGAAGGCCGGCTTGGAGACCACAGGAGGCAACAGTCCTTCGAAGCGATGGCCACCGATCGGCAGTTCGCCGGAGACGATCGGCTGCTCGCTGTCGACCTCGGACTGGAGCGAATGCGCCACGGTTCCGATAATCATTTCAGCACTTGCGGACGACATTTCTCCGGCGGGTGCAACGCCATGACCAAGCCGTTCGATGAACAGTTTGCCGTCCGGATTGAGCATGATTTCGACAACAGTCGAATCGTCGAGCGCGACGCAGAGCTGATCGCCCAGCGCCTCCTGAAGTTTGCGCACGAGTCGAGGATGAGAACGAAGCTGGTTCACGGTTTTCTCCCTTATGCTGCCTGACCCAGCGGACCATCAAATTGCGAGCGATAGCTGGACGGACGGAGCCTCAGAAATGTTTCTACGTTCACCGGAAGGATCCCCGCGATGGCTGTAGTCACGCCTATACGGCTCGGATCGCCGATGCGCTGAAGCGGCCAGCCGACACGTCCGAGAATGCGTTCGAACCGCAGGTCGGTCACAGTCACGATCTCGGTGATGCCGTTTGCGAGGCACCACTCGATGATGCCCGCAAACATCGTCAGCGTTGCCTCATGCACCGAGCCTGCCCCCCTGCCCTCTTCAAGGGTCGTGTCCACGCAGAAGCGGGAGCTCTCGATCATTGCAGGGTGTGCGTTCAGTCCGTCGCTCGGTAGCAGCGACGAAAAGACGTTCGCCACCATCGTTAGGCCGGCGGCCGGCAGAAGCCGGGCGCAACCGCTAACGTTGCCCAGGTCGGAAACGGCCAGGATGTAGGTGGGGTCAAGAGAATCGAAGCCGTCCGATTCCTCACCATCTACGACGTTGACCTCCCAGCCCAGCCGCTCCGAGAAGACGCGAGCGCGTAGCTGGTGATGTTGCTGGATGAGCTGAGCTTCGTGAACATTCCGCGGTTTGTTGAGCGCGAAAACCTGCATGAATTTCTCCGTCGTCGTTGATCGGCGGAGAAGTCAGCATGGAACGGAATTGCGTGGTAGTTGGAGGATCCTGCAATGTTTTGCGAGTGAGTCGGGCGGCAGTGGCCGCGGAGTTTGGTGAAATCAGGTCCCATCACGCCCAATGCGGCTAGTTAGGGTTGCAGGATTCACAGATAAACAGATCGAGAACATAGCCAAAGGCCGGGCCTGTTAACTCCGCGAATATTAACGGAAAATCGGGGGCTATCAATGTTTCTGGCGCGGCGGCGTTAACCTTTCGTTAACCTAAAACCGCTTGCTCAAAATTCAGAATCGGCTCTAATGGTTAGTGGCGGAACTTTACCGGTTTCGCGAAAAATACCGCCACTTGCAGGAAATGGGTTTTGAGATGGCGAAGACCGCCGCAAAAACAGCGCCAGTCGTTGAAGGACTGACCGCATTGATGGAGCGTCACGCCGACGCCCTCTCCAGCCAACTTCAGGCGCATCATCTCAAGGTATTCCCGCCCACGGCTGAAAAAGGCATTCGATCCTTTGCGCCGTCAGAGGTCTCAAAACTGCTCGGCATCGGTGAGTCTTATCTTAGGCAGACTGCTTCGGAAATGCCAGAATTGCACGTGAGCATGAGCCCCGGCGGTCGACGCACGTTCACGATCGAAGATATCCATGCAATCCGCAAGCACCTGGACCAGATCGGCCGCGGGAACCGGCGCTACCTGCCCCATCGTCGCGAGGGCGAGCAGCTTCAAGTTATCTCGGTGATGAATTTCAAGGGTGGCTCGGGCAAGACGACGACAGCCGCGCATCTGGCGCAATATCTGGCGATGCGTGGCTACCGCGTCCTGGCAATCGATCTCGATCCCCAGGCAAGCCTTTCCGCACTCTTCGGCAGTCAGCCAGAAACGGACGTCGGTCCGAATGAGACTCTTTATGGCGCCATCAGGTACGATGACGAGCAGGTTCCGATCGAGCAGGTTGTGCGAGGAACCTACATTCCGGACCTCCATCTCATTCCGGGTAATCTTGAACTGATGGAGTTCGAGCACGACACCCCGCGCGCCCTGATGAGCCGGAAGGAAGGCGACACGCTTTTTTATGGTCGTATCAGTCAAGTCATCGAAGACATCGCGGACAACTACGATGTCGTGGTCATCGACTGCCCTCCTCAACTGGGCTATCTCACGCTTTCGGCTTTGACCGCCGCGACGTCGATCCTGGTCACTGTCCATCCGCAGATGTTGGACGTGATGTCGATGAACCAGTTCCTGGCGATGACCTCGAATCTCCTGCGCGAGATCGAGAATGCGGGCGCTCAGTTCAAATTTAATTGGATGCGCTATCTAATCACGCGCTTTGAACCGAGTGACGGGCCCCAAAACCAGATGGTTGGCTATCTTCGTTCGATCTTCGGTGAAAACGTGCTCAACTTTCCGATGCTCAAGACAACTGCTGTTTCTGACGCTGGCCTGACAAACCAGACGCTGTTCGAGGTTGAGCGTGGTCAGTTTACGCGCTCGACCTACGATCGCGCCTTGGAGGCGATGAACGCTGTCAACGACGAGATCGAGACTCTGATCAAAAAAGCCTGGGGTAGAACCACATGAGTCGGAAGCACCTTCTCGGCGTCTCCACAGACGCGCCCGACACTACATCAGTCGCTGACAATAGAGCGGCCAAGACTCGGTCGATGCCGCTTCTCGGCGTGGCGAGAAAAGAACGTGATCCTGCGACCAAGCTGACGGCAAATATCGGCAACGCACTGCGTGAGCAAAATGATCGTCTTGGCCGTGCCGAGGAGATTGAACGGCGGCTCGCGGAAGGTCAGGCCGTCGTTGAACTGGACCCATCATCAATCGAGCCGTCGTTCGTTCAAGATCGTATGCAAGGTGATATCGACGGTCTCCTTGTGTCGATCCGGGAGCAAGGACAGCAGGTCCCAATCCTTGTGAGGCCTCATCCGGAAGGAGGTGGCCGATACCAGGTTGCCTTCGGCCATCGCCGCCTGCGCGCCGTGTCAGAGCTCGGACTGCCGGTCAAGGCGGTCGTTCGCGACTTGACGGACGAGCAATTGGTCGTGGCCCAGGGTCAGGAAAACAACGAACGCGAAGACCTCACCTTTATTGAAAAGGCGCGTTTCGCGCATCAGCTGAACAAGCAGTTCTCGCGAGAAATCGTCATCGCTGCCATGTCGATCGACAAAAGCAATCTGTCGAAGATGCTCCTACTTGTCGACGCCCTCCCCTCCGAGCTGATCGACGCAATTGGGGCCGCTCCAGGAGTCGGTCGCCCCAGCTGGCAACAACTCGCCGAACTGGTCGAGAAAGCAGGGTCGCCAGCGGACGCCGTCAAATTTGCGAGTTCGGCAGAGGCTCAGACGCTGCCATCAGCGGATCGGTTCAAGGCGGTGATCGGACACCTGAAGCCGCGTCGTATTGCGCGCGGTCTGCCGGAGGTCATGTCGACCCCGGATGGGAACAGACTTGCGCAGGTGACACAGAGCAAGAGCAAGCTGGAGATCACGATCGACAGGAAGGCGACGCCTGAGTTTGCCGCCTTTGTACTCGAACATTTGCCGGCGCTTTATCAAGAGCACCGTGCCAAGCATCAACAGAAACAGGGAGAGTAACCCGCAAAAGAAAAGAGCCCCCTCAACGTTGCCGTCGTGGAAGCCCTTCTGTCTCTTTAGCACGAACAGAATCGCATTTCCTCGAATCTTCGTCAAGAGTCTTTGGCACCGTTTTGGTGAGCGGATTTCTTTTGCCTGCTGAAAGGTGAAAGACGATGCAGACGGGAAGTGTGACGACGCCATTCGGGCGGCGGCCGATGACGCTCGCGCTCGTGCGGCGCCAGGCGGCCTTGGCTGAGATTAAGCAAGGCAAGACAGCGGACAAGTGGAAGGTCTTCAGAGATGCCTCCGCGGCTATGGAGTTGCTGGGAATTCAGTCCAATAGCCTCGCGGTTCTTGACGCGCTGTTGAGTTTCTATCCTGAGAATGAGTTGCGCCAGGACGCGCAACTGATCGTCTTCCCCTCGAATGCTCAGCTTGCACTTCGGGCGCATGCAATGGCGGGCGCGACTTTGCGCAGACACATCGCCATCTTGGTGGAAGCGGGTCTCATCGTTCGGAAGGATAGCGCCAATGGTAAGCGCTACGCCCGCAAGAACGGTGATGGCGAAATCGAGAGCGCCTTCGGCTTCGATTTGTCGCCGCTGCTGGCACGCGCCGAGGAGTTGGCGATGCTGGCGCAGCAAGTGACGGCCGATAGAGCGGCATTGAGACACGCAAGAGAAAACCTGACCATCTGCCGCCGCGATGTCCGCAAGCTCATCACCGCAGCGATGGAAGAGGGTGTTGATGGAGATTGGCAATCGATCGAGGACGTCTACGTGGCGCTTGTAGGACGAATTCCGCGGGTTCCGACGCTCGCAGGCACCACGACCATCCTTGATGAAATGGAGATGCTTCGCGAGGAAGTCCTCAATCGATTGGAAACGCTCGAAAATTCTCAAAATACTAGCACCAATGGCGCTCATAGCGAGCAGCACATACAGAATTCAAAATCCGAATCCTTCAGTGAACTTGAACCTAGCTCTGAAAAGGAGCAGGGGGCAAAGTCGAGTTCGAGCCGCCAACCGAAGAATGAACAGCAAAGGGCTTTCCCATTAGGGTTGGTGCTCAAGGCATGCCCGACGATCGTGGACTACGCGCCGGGGGGCATCGCGAGCTGGCGTGATCTGATGTCTGCTGCGGTGGTCGTTCGATCTGTGCTGGGGGTTAGCCCTTCCGCCTATCAGGATGCCTGCGAGGGGCTGGGCCCGGAAAATGCGGCGGTGGCGGTTGCGTGCATCCTGGAGAGAGCGAATTTCATCAACTCGGCGGGAGGCTACCTGCGTGATTTGACGCGGCGCAGTGAGCGGGGGGAATTCTCGCTTGGACCGATGATAATGGCATTGCTGAAGGCCAACGGGCAGGGGAAGAATTTGAAAGCTGGATAGGTTTGCCCGATCGGCATCCAAGCCTTCACGATTTCGGTCGTGGTCAGCTGACCACAAATCTAACACTTTGGCGGACAATGGCTTTCGAAGATGAGCACCGCAAACGCGGTCAAGTCTTGCTGTCATGTCATTTGGTGGCGAAGGCAATCGATCGCACCTCGGAAGGCCAAGGCCAACGGTATCGGCCGGCCAGGAACGAGGGACGTCTGAGCGGAGGCTTACCTTGTGTCGGCGTCTCTGTGTGGTTCGACGTACTGCCTCCTAGTGCCCGGTGCGGCGAGTAGTGGAGGACGACCTCTTCTATTGGCGGACAGGCAACGCGGGGCTATGAGAGCCACTGCAAGTCGGTCAGAGGCTTGATGCTCGGCTCTATCTCGGCAAATTCCTCAAGGCTCGCTTGACCAAATCGATCCCTTTGAAGCCGCTAAAAAGGGAGGCCTGATGCGGGTGCGCGATGGCATGTTCCTCGGTGGTCAGCTGACCACCGTCCTAATATCTTGAAATAAAAGGGCTTTCGGCGACGGCCATTTCAACTCAATGACCTCTACTTCCGCGTAAATCTGAGTGTACTCCCGAGATGGATTCTGGAAGAGACGTATAGGCAGCTGGAGCGCATAAGTCGTGAGGTGAGGTATGCCCCTCAATGGTGATCGACGAAAGAGGTTCCGAGCGGATCCTAGAGGGGAGCAGTAAACTTGGAAGCAGCGCTGGGGCTGGGCAGGCCGGCATAACTTGCCATCCGCATATTAGGCGATCTACTAGCGGCAAGGCGTTATCAGCGTCCTGCACCGTGCTTCCATCAATAGAGCGATAAAGTGACCGAACCAACTCCAACTAATCAAATTGCTGCTTTTCGTGCGAAATTAGATAAAGCTGTTGCGCAAGGGCGGCGGCAGCGAGAAAAGGTCGAGCGGGAGAAATCGAAGGCTCGCGCCAATGCCTCCAATTATGAACCTGCGATCGTAAGTTTCATCGACGTGCTGGGTTTCCAGGCGCTCCTCAATTCGAGAACTCCTGCCGAGATTCACAACATCATTCTCGATCTGCGGGAATTTTCCACGCCAGATGAGTTACCCGCGAGACGAATGAAGGACGTCCGGCTGAGCAGTCGAGCGTTCGCGGAGTCGGTGTCGGACGCGGTGGTGCGTGTCCGTGTTTTTGATACGCAATATGCTGATGGGGCGCTGTTCAACGAGTTGCTAGACCTTCTCCACATCCAGATACAATGCATTAACAGCGGAGTATTGATCCGAGCCGGGGTCGCGATCGGAGACGTGCATGTTGGCTTAAATGGAAAAGGCCCAATCTTCGGACCGGCGATGGTGCGCGCTTACGAAATCGAGAGCGAGGAAGCCATGTATCCGCGGATTGTCATTGACGAAGCCGCATACAGGCTCTTCCTCGCGGACAGTCGCCTACATAATGAAAATCACGATCCGGAGGAGGAAGCGAGTTATGTCAACGGACTTCTTCGAGTTGGCGAGGACGGTACGCGGTACATAGACTATTTGACTGCCGGCGAGGGGGAATTCGACGACTTCGCGAGTTACCTTCAATTCATGGAAAGGCACGCTGACTTGCTGCGCCGGAACTTAGGCACAACGCATCGACCGAACGTCCATCGTAAATACGTGTGGCTTGCGCGTTATCACAATGACGTTCTGGAAAAGATGCGAGCCGAGTTTGAAAGCGGCCAGCGTTCGCTGCAGTCCTTCCAAGCGATCTGCAGCCGGGACGCTTTGGCTTGCCTCGATGCGCTAATCATAGAGCTAAGCTGATTGGCATCTGGCCACTGGCGTCGGGGGGAAACGTGCTGGGCGTGGACGTATCCGACCGTTGATCAGCAGTGCGCGCGTTAGCGCCGCAGGATAGGCCAGTCCTGTGCCCGGTGGCCGACGCCAGGAACGCCGGTCGGCCAGGGCGCGTTCGACATCCTGTTCTCTCGTTTCGGAGCGATGTTCTTAGACGATTCTAAAGGGGCATTCGCGCGCATATGCGCCGCGCGCTGCGGCCGTGCGGGTGGGTCGCTTTCGTCTGCTGGCGCGGCGCGGACGAGAACGATTGGTTGCGCTTCGATGGGCGCGATCATGGGCATGGTCCCGTCGACGGCGCCGCCCGATCCCGAAGCGCCTGGCCCTTCTTGTTCGGCGACCAGGGCATCCTAACGGCGGCCCGCTGGCACGCGCGCTCGCTTATCAGCCTGGCGACATCCCCGCCCGCGTCGCCTTCGCGGCCGCCGCGGCATGCGGTCGGTGATGATTGACGACACGGCGCGGATCGTCGCCGCGCGCAATTCGGCAAGCTGAAAGGGACTAACATGGGGAGACGCCCGTCTCGACGGCTCGGCGGCGGGTTCGCTTCCGTATGAGAAGTCGCCGCCATCACCGCGGGCACCTGCGCCGCGATCCACGCTCCCTCTCGATGGGCGGGCCGCCGCCATCGCAGGCGCCGGAAGAACTAGCGCCCGTGTGCCAGGTTGAAAGCTGTCCACCGTAGCTGCGGACCGATGGCGAATACCGTTGCCTAGCGCTCCAGATCCTCAAAAGCCAAGTGTGGACGTCGATGCGATCGGATAGCGGCGCGAAACACCCAGCCGGCGCTCGCCCGATGAATTGCGCTGTCACCGGCGAATAAGGCCAGAGCGGTGGGCTTCGTCCAGCAGGTCTCGAACGGATGAGGGCTGCCACTTCTTGCCGCCACGCGCAGGCCGTTCTCCCATCTGGTCCAGTTGCGCGCCAATGTCGCGAAGTGACAGATCGGGATCGGCAATAGAGATCGCCGCCGCCAACTTCATGAGGTGGTCCTCGGGGGCGCGACGCGGGGAGCGGGCCAGAAGTTCTTTCTCCGCGAGCTTTTCGCGAACCAGGCGATGAACGGCGCGACGAAGGCGCTCGACGGTCCAGTCGTGACCGCGACGGTTGAGTACCCGCACGACATTATCCCAGCTATGTTGCGGGCGCAGTTGTCGCACCATTGGCAGCCACATCTGCGCCGACGCGATGAGCTCATCGAGATAAAGTTTCTCCCGCGCTCGTGAAACTGCCCTGATCGCCTCCGGACGCCGTTCTCGCAGGCCCGGGTTGCCAGGAAGTTTACCGCGAGCCTTCGCCGCCTTGATGCCGGCTTTGGTGCGTTCGGCGATCAGCGCCCGCTCGAGCTGCGCGACCGCGCCGAGGACCTGGAGGGAAAACATGCCCTGTGGCGTTGACGTATCGATCGGGTCCCGTATTGACCGGAAATGCACGACCCGCTCCTCGAGGTCCTCGATGACGGACAAGAGATGGCTCACCGATCTGGCCAGTCGATCGAGGCGGACGACGACCAGGACGTCGCCCGCGGTGAGTTCGCCGAGCATCCGCGTCAACACCGGTCGAGCCCGCGATGCGCCGGAGCCGTGCTCCTGATAGATCCGATCGCAGCCGGCTGCCCGCAACTCATCGATCTGGGCATCGTGGATCTGATCGTCCGTGGACACCCGGGCGTAGCCGATCAGCCGCTTAGGAGGCTGGTGGATGTTAACGGTTTGTCGCTTTGCCATGGCGCCTTTAACAGTCTCGTTTCAAGTTAGTTTGTACAGATAAAGAACGCGTGAGAAAATGGTCAGTTGCAAGCGTGTTTTATCTGTTTGAGAACGGCCCACCAGACTCGAAATGCGGCTGCGCATGGGTATCGGAGCGTCCGCAGCGACAAACGTGCGCCAGCGGGCTTCCTTGGCGGAAACGCCGGAAAGCAAGGGAAGTTGAGGAGGGGAGGGGAAGCGAATTGGCGGCAAGAGTGCCGTTGGCGTAGTGCCGGCGAGAGGGGAGGTGCCAACCTAGGCTGCGGCCTGTCTTACACCCCCGATACGCAGTACTTATCGGAAGCGATGGCGATAACCGGCAACATCGCCTAGTGACGGACACTAAATATCAGATAGCGTCCGTTTAACAAATCATTTACCATAGTTTCAATGCGTTATGATTTGTCCAAGTTGCCTCTGAACAGCTTGCTGCGGCCGATTTCGGACGCGGCCTCAGCGCTCGCTCGCCTCGACGAGCGCATCGCTCGCTCGGCGGTCGGGTCGGGATTGATCGAGCGAGCGCATTTTAGCGACGCGTGCGCCTCGCTGTGGATCGAGGGCGAACTGGTCCATCTCGAGGACCTGGTGCTTCACGACGCCCATCTCGATGTCCGTGCCCCGACCCATGAGCTGACGATCGCCACCGACGTGCTGCGCAGCCGACGGCGGATCGCCGGGCAACCCGCCGCCTGGGCACTGAGCCCTGACGGGATCAGGATACTCCGCAGTCATGGAGACGATATGACAGCCGGGACTGGTGCGCGAGACGGCGCCGAGGTCGCGTCTGGGAAACCAGCCGCGATTGCGCCGAGCGGGGAGGGGCCTGACACGTCCGATCCACTCGCTGTTGAGATTGCCGCGATGGACGCGGTGTTGGCCAGGTCGGATGCGGCGCTGACAAAGGCAAGCGCGCCGGGACCTATTACCTCCCTCGAAAAGGATGCGCTGGTCTACGATCTTGATTGGGACGAGGACGAGCGGCTGGCGGAATGGCGCGTCGCGGTGGACGGGACCGAAGGCCTGCCGCCGGTGCTGCGCGCGGCGCTGCTGCTCGACGCCTGGAACAGCCTGCAGGTCCTGCAGCACGCCTCGTGGCTTGGCCGGCTGCTGGCGGCCGCGGCGCTGCGGCAAGCGGGCCTGACGACGACGGCGCATCTGGTCGCGATCAATCTCGGCTTGAAATCCATTGCCGTCGAGCGCCGCCGTCATCGCGCGCGAGACACCCGGCTGCTCGCAATCGTCAATGGGATCATTGCGGCTGCGGAATTCGGCCTCAGGGAGCACGACCGGCTGGTGCTGGCGCGGACGATGCTGGAGCGGCGCCTGGTCGGCCGGCGCTCGTCCTCAAATCTGCCGGGCCTGATCGAGCTGGTTATGTCCCGGCCGCTGGTCTCGGCCGGCATGGTCGCCGAAACGCTCGAGGTGACGCCGCGGGCGGCGCTTCGGATCATTGAGGAACTCGGTTTGCGCGAGATGACGGGGAGGGGGAGGTTTCGAGCATGGGGGATCTTTTGATTTTGCTAACTCGAGGGCTGCAACAGTGGTGATGACATGAGCGAACGAACGAAACGACAGCATGTCGTACCCCGGTTCTACCTGAGGCATTTCACACAGGAGGATGGAGAGCTTTGGACCCATGACTGTGTCACCGGGAGTGCTCGCAAGACAACTCCTGAGAAGACTGCATTCGAGACCAACATCTACACGCCGACAGGTGAGGATGGCGCCCGGATTGACGTGATCGAGGACACCCTCGCAAAGATCGAGTCGCAAGCCGCCAAGATCTATCCCGAACTTCTAGCCTTCCGGCCTTTGACACCGGTTGCAAAGCTCGACTTTGCGGCGTTTCTCGCGACCATGTTTGCGCGAAGCCCCGCGCAGCTTCGGCAGTTTGCTCAAACGATGGGTCAAATGGCCCTATGGGGCAGCAGGCATGAAATGGAGCGTGAGTTTCGTCAGAAGAAGGCAAAGGGCGAAATAACGGCTGCGGATACGGCCGTGCGGGAGATACTTCACAGCAACGAAATGTTCACGATGAACGTTGATCGGAGGGTCGGTCTTCTGGCTTTTCAACAAGCCGAGACCTTGATGCATCTGATGGCGCGGATGAGCTGGAGCTTTGAGGTCAGCGAGAAACAACAACTGGTCACAAGCGACAATCCTGTGTTCTGGGTCAAGGGGGGTGGCCCGCCAGATCTGCAGGGTTATGGGGCTGGCCTGGGCGATCGCTTCGCGGTTATACCATTTCCCTTAAGTCCGGGCGTAATACTTCGTCTTGACTGGCGCCCTGAAGGGGCCTGGAAGAAGTTCAAGCTCGAAAGACAGCGTGCAAAGCTCGCAAATCAATACCAGGCTAAACACAAGGAAAGGCTTTTGTTCTTCCGTGACAGCGATCAAGGGCTCATCACACTCGGGATGAAATATAAGGCTCCGGTGAACCAGATTGACATTGGGGTGCCGTCTCCGATGATCGACGTCGTTCGGAAATTGTGAGTCTCACGAATATTCCAGTTGCTCAGGGCATGGGCCGAGACATGAACTGAGCTCGGCTGCGCAGTGCAATTGCATTATCTAAACACTACCCGAAGAGCAATTTAGGCGGTGATTTCACAACCAGCCATTCAACTAGGTTTCCAGACCGAATTTTGAAGCCGCGAGCTCGAAGCGCATCCGCATCTTTGTCGGAAAGCTTGCCCTTGACGCCATGGCTCGCGGTTCCGTCGAAATTCACGACCACAAGTTCGTTGTTCTTTCGGCCGTAGACATGGGCATGGACTTGACCGGCGCCGCTCGCCGGTTGATCGATTCCGATATTGCGATCGAACCGTCCGGAGATCCATTTTCGATCCTCAAACAACTCAAAAATCTTACCGTCCTTGGTCAGTATGATCTCATCCAGGACCGGCCGCGCGTTCAGCTCGGCATTAAATTCTTTAAAGCTTTTCATAAGAGCGTCCGACGTGAGCTATTCTAGGAGCGGCTCGTAAGGTTATCCGTGTTCATATTACCCAATTCTTCCAATGTCGTCGGCATTGCCGGCGGCGCGGGAGCAATCGGTTGAGGAGGCAACACCATTGCCGAGGGGGTCGTCGAAAGTGGAGGGCTTGGCGTAGGAGGGACCGGCGCCGGAGGTGGAACGACAACCTGGTCGATCATATCGTTCGCACCGATGTCGATGGCACGCTCAAGCAGAGCATTGTAGTTGGCCTCGACGAGGCCGGGAGTCTTCTTTTCGTGGTGGAAGCGGATTACGCGGTGCGGATTCCACAGAATGACGTGGCTAATCGCCCCGGAGCGGCCCGGCTTGATGTCGATGAAATTCAGCGACTGCAGAAGCTGCATCCGGCCGCTCCAAGTGTAAACGGCGCGCTGTCCTGTAAAGCCAGCCGCGTGGGCCATCTCCTGATGCTTGGAGACGTTCACCATGGAATTGTCCCAAGTCTCGCACCAAAGGCCCAGATAAGTTGCGGACAGCGGCTTGCCGTTGCTGAGGTCGTCCATGATCTGGAGGATCAGGGGCATAGTCTTCGGGATGGTGGCGAAGCCCTTGTTTGCCTTGCGATGCCACAGCCAGGGTTCTGCGCCAGGCCAGAGCTGTTCACGCTGTAGTAGCTGCTTTTTTGCGATAGTCGATCCGTCTTTTGCCATATCCATTCTCCTGAAAGGTGGGTGGGCCGGTGTGGACCCGGCCCTTTGTCGGCCTGCAAGAGGTTTGGACCCCCTTGCGTCGATGACCTTGTCCATACGGTAGAAGCAAAACACAGTAAAATCAATGACTTAGATATTTACTCATGTAAGATGAGTTTCTAAATCTATCATTTCATATCGCTAGGTTTTCGCAAGATGGTGCATCTTACTATTGCGAGTTGTTACGTCTGTGACGGGGTTTTCCGAATTCGTTAATGATTTCAAACGTTTGCGAGACCGATCATAGTGCTCTCGGTGCTTCATGTGCTCCATTTGCTACACTGTGCTTCATGTCCTCACCGGGATGGTCCGGAAGGGAGATCTATGCCAGCAGCCAGTAAAGCTCTTCCACCGTTAAACGAACGGATGTTCGCTAGCCGGCCGCCTTCTCCCTCTCCGCGATCGGCTTATCCAAGGGAGCGTCTTCGATATTTATCAGGCCCTCTTCTTCCAGCTTCGCAATAGCCAGAAGCATCATCTTCTCCTCGTCTTCCGAGGCGCCGCCGAGGCCGATGGCATTATGGATCTCGCTCGTGAGCCTGCTCGCATTTCATGTCTGTTTCCTGGTCGTGCGCGCAACCGACAGCCTTAGCTCTTGTGCATGACCAGAAATGATCTGAGCGTAAGCTGACACACCACCGCTTTCTGCGCATGATCCCGGATATTGCCTTTCTTGGCCAGCTTCCGGTAGCCATTCTCATTGGCAGCATCGTTCTTCTAATACTCGCTATCGAAAACGAAGCGGCCGATTAACAGTGATTGCTGCGGACATGCTTGTTGGAGGTCTGTCCTTGCCGACGATCCTGAGAACGGCCCGGTCGTGATGGAAATTCAGAAACTCCCGACCAATCGCGTCATCTGCGAAGTGGGTTGATATTTGGGCGTCGGCCGACGCGGTAAGTATACCAGGTGGGACAATGTCCCCCCAGCCTTTGGATTTCCGGAATTCTTTCACGATGATCCCGAAAGGAGGGTGAGCATGGCTGAGCTGCGCCTCGGAATATGCAACGAGGTTGCCGGTGATATCGCACGCGATCAGTCCGTCAGCATCGGCGAAGTGGTCGAACTGTTTCTGCTTCATACCCAGCAAGTCGCGCGACACAGCATTATGGCAGGCTACCGAGAATTCGTCTGCGTCGCTCTTAGGACGGCCGACGACCGCTTGGACGTAACTGAAATCCGTTGGTGTGCCGTCCACCCGCACGACCCAAAATCCTGGGCTCGACCAACCGTCTCCTTTGTTCAACCGCCTCTCAAACCGCTTTATTCCGGCGCCGATTTTTGAGGGACCGTCAGAAACGAGCAGGTCGAAACGCTCCAGAAGCGCCGACAGATCGATGTGGTCCTGATAATCCGATATGTGGTCGCCATCGCGATAGCGCGCTAGCATATCTCGGAAATGCTGCTCAGCAGCCTTCTTGGTCTTCCATACCCGACCGTTCGACAGCTCCACCGACTTTGCCATCTGCTACTCCTTCAACAACGCTTTTGTGAGGACTTTCTCGCGTACCTCGCGGACGACGATTGACGGCAAGCCGATGGCATCCAACTGGTCACGCCGGTCAACGACCCATTGAATACACGCCGCCTCGTCGAGGTCATCCACGGCCACAATCTCGTAAAGCGCCACCGCGCCAATGCGTGACATGCCAAGCTCCATCAATGAGCGCAGGGTCACGGAACTCACGCCAAATTCCAGGGCAACGCCGATATCTAGGTCGCTGTCGATCAGGTCTTCCCGATCTATTGCCTTCAAATGCTGGTTCAACACATCGACATACGCAGAGAAATACCGAGGAGCTAAGAAGCGAGCCGTGCCTTCAATCATCTCGAGCGTATTTCGAATGATGCCGGCCGTATCGACCTCACCGTCGCGGCGTTGTAGATACTCGATCCTCTTGCGTATGATCGTCGGCAAAGAGAAGCCCTTGAGCCACTGCAAGACTGTCAGCGAATGCAAGGGTATCAGCGTTTTCGGCAAGAAGACGGTAAGGACGTTGTCATTGATCCTCTCCATCATGTTCGAAAAGCGGTCATATGCATCATCACTCTCGGATGGTGCAGGCAACAGGTCTTCAGGCGGACCCGGGTAGCTACGAAAGAATTCCAGCAACCTCTGCAACCCGATCAGGCTTACACCGGGGTTTCGAGCGCCAGTGTCGGCCGCGACATCGAGACCTACTGTCGCTTTGGCGAGTGCTTGTTCGAGACGTTGCAAGTTGGCGACGGGCTGGCGCTTCGCCCACGGCGCACCCATCAGAGAGCGATCGCGAATGAAAGCCGTCGTCAAATAGGCGCCCACCTGCTCGAAGGCACGGACCTGCGCGGGGTCAAGGTCCACACCCAATGGTCGCTGTTCAATGTAAGCGGCGAGCTCTTCGAGTTTCGAAAGAGCGGTATCTGTCTCTCGCCGGATCGGATACCGGGTCCGCTGTGGAACGCCGGATGGCCACGCTTTTTCATCGGAAGCGTCGATGCAGATGATGTTACCCTGGAATTCGTCTCCCCATCTGCCAGCCCTACCAGCAAGGTTCCAGAAATCCTGCGGCTCCATGGGCGTCTTTTTGCCTTTGCGGGGACCGCGAACCACAATGGTCCTGCAGGACAGGTTGACGCCCTCTATCAGCGTGGACGTGCAGACGAGAAACTTGAGTTTTCCTGTTTTGAATAGACGCTCAACTTCCAAGCGGATAAGTGAAGGCATGTTTCCGTAGTGGAAAGCGACGCCGGCTTCCACCAGTGGTGCCAACCTGTAGCTTTTGTGCACGCACTTTCGCGCAAGGTCTGCAAGGTCGGCCAGTTCCTGGTCGATCTCTTTCCTTTTCGGAAGCAACTGGCTGATGAGATCCGCGACGTCCTCGGCCTCGGCCGCCCCATTCGCGTAAACAAGCGTGCCGCCCCGCTCACCAATGGCTGCTGCAATGAAGGCCAGCCTTTTCGTCAGGGTGCCTGGCTTATTTGCAAGCGTTAGCGTCCCAAGAGGCAGGTATTCTTCATTGTGCCGAAACTTGAGTGCCCATTTAGCTGGCTTGGCCGGAACTTGATGAGCGACCACGATGTTTTGCAACACGGTCGCCACATCGCTGTCTATCGGAATTGTTGGCGTGCTCTCCGGTGCGTCGTCGAGCAGCACTTCCGGATTCTGTGTGGCAGGGCTTACGAATGTTACACGCATCTTCGGGCTTGATCGGAGCAGGCGCTCAATGGCGTCCTGCAGGATGACACCGCGCTGTGGATCACCGATCTTGTGAGCCTCGTCGACGACAACGAGATCGATGTCGACACGCTCGTGCAACAGGTTGGCCAGAAGATGCAATCGCTCTTGGGTGAAGACGAAGACGCATCGCTTGCCAGATTTCTCCGCGGCAGCGTATTTCTGCGCCGAAGGAAGTGACGAGATCTCGATATCGAGCCCGGACTGAGCGGCGACATCAGCCAGAGACGACTCGATTTCCGAGACAAGAGCGCGCGTCGGCGCAAGGTAGACCGCCCGCCGGATCTTCTCGGTTGCTATACAATCGACAAGCCACTTCAAGACAAGGAAGGTTTTGCCAGATGCAGTGGGTGCGGAGGCAGACAGCCAAGCCCGCTCCTGACCAGCTGCGCGCCAGAACTCAAGTTGAAATTCGTTGACTGGCAAGCGCTCGCCCGTCGCCTCCAAGAGGATAGAGCTCTCGAGCTGCTTACGTTGGTCTTCAATTCTGAGCGCGACGCCGAGCCTTGCTTCCAGATCCGGCTTTAGCCGTCCGCGCTGCTCAGCCAAAACCACCGAACGGCGGTTTGACAGCTTATCAAACAACACCGCGGCTGCGTCGCGAACTGGATCTGAAGTCGGAAGCAACATCGCTCCGGTCGCGATGCGAAGGCTTGCTTCGCGGTGCAGACGCTTCTTCGAGCGCGAAAGGATGCTCGCGGCGAACAGCAAACGCTGCCAATCAAACGTGACATCCGCCAGCGCTTGCTCCTGAGCTACATTGTCGAGCTCCAGAAGAGTGGTGACCAGGCCAAGCGTTTGTAACTCGCTGCGCAACGACGTCTCGTAAAGCCAATCTTGAAGTTCGGTTTCAGACATCAGCGCCCATCGCCTCAAGGAACGCTTCTCTGAACTTGTCGACGGAAGGAAGCGGCAGGCAGAGAAAATGGATATCGAAATGCTGAAGCTTCTCTGCGGCCAGCCTTCGTCCTACCGATGTCGACCAGACTTTCAGACCTTTCTTTGCGGCGTCCACCATATCCTCGAGTACACCTGGTCCATCGTCTTCAGGGTAGAAATCTGCATCAAAGCCAACCAACGCTACCCCGCAGTATTCGACTCTGTTCGAGAGTGGTGAACTCGTGTCGAAGAAGCGACGGAAGGCGCCCGACAATTCCGGATCGCCGAGGTCCGCCTTATCACTCAAAAGCATCAAGTCGCGCTCTCGGGATGATCCAAGATGGTCTTCCTCAATCAAAAATGGCGCCAGGGAACTGAGGCAGTCGCGAATTGCGTCAGTGGGATCCTTATAGACCTTGGATTCGCCCCAGAAGAGCTTCAATTTCCCGTCGTCAGAAACCGATGCATAGACGCCGTCGGCGCCATGATAGTGCATCCGGCTGTCAGTCTTGAGATCCATCTTGCAGAGGACGTGCGGGATACCCAAAAATCGCTCTGCCAAGAGGAACAAGAGCATTTCGCCTCCCTCGCCGGTCTTGGCCAGATCGGTGAACACCGCTCTTGCTTTTTCGTGCAACGCTGCGATTGCCGATGTGGATCGGAACTTTGCATCCCGCTGCCTTGCCTCTTCAATGCGTGTCCGAGGGATGGCGTAATCGGCAGCTGCATGGCGCATGAATTCGGCGAGCCGCTTCAGCTTTACCTTGCCGTTTCCATCAGTCGCCAAACAATGGCAGTACACCGTAACCTTGTGGCCATCGATTACAATGTCACGTTCGACGAGATGTAAATGAACGCCCAACTCGTCTGGATCGCCCGATAAAATTGCGTCAAGCACTTCACCGGTGATCTCTGCCATGTTCCCCCACCCTAAAGAATCATTTGCAATTATATTGCGAATCAATCCGAGGCACTGCAAGTGTAGGGAGGCTCGTGAAAGACATTTGGCCTTATGACGTTACATTTTTCCGACCTATTCTTTTCGAGAGAGCGACTCGGCTACGATACGGTCGTTGAACCATGACGAACGCATCAACGAAGAAAAAGGTTAAGCTGACTGTCATGGAGACGGTTTATCCGCCTATATCCAGCCAAGAGGCAGTATGGCTCCAGCACGTTCCCGAGGTCGAGGAGCTCTGGCGCGGGAGTGACTTTTACATGATCGGCGGTCGCGCCGAGGCAACTTTCCGGAACGTTGCCGTCGACGCCGATGCCCACGTGATGACGCTGGATTTCTTTGTCGGCGACGACTGCGTCGATGCAGTTGCCCTCAATTTGCGCGCGCTCCCCGGCGTTGCCGCAGCTCCAAGCAGTACCTACTGGATAGAGGCCGGCAATAAGCTGATACGACTCTGGGATGGGCCGGTCGACGAACCGGGATCGACAGTCCTCGAATGGTTCACGACGGAAAAGTTAATCTGGGATCGCTCACGCGGACGTTCCGGCATCACCGGTTTCGAGCGCTACACAAAAGCGGCCACCTATGATCTGCTCTATGTGGGTATCGCGAAGGTCGGCGACAGCTTCGACCGCCTCATCAGCCGCGGCCACAAAGCGCGCATGGAGATCCTCTCCAACGAACCGCAACGATACCCTGGCGCACGCGTTTCGGACGAGATTATGCTCTTCCTATTTCGCGCTCAGCCATTGATCATGACCACTTTCGAACCGGACCACGACTTCGAAAACGAGGACTTCAGCGGGGCTTACGATCACAAGCGTATCGTCGCCGATGCCGAGAAGGCCTTCGTCAGCCTCCTGAAACCGCAGTACAACGTCGTGAAGTTCGCCAATTACCCGAAGGGCGCAGACGGTTTGCACGGGTCCGACTATGTCCGATACGGCTACGTCATCGGTGAAAGCATCACGTTTAACACGGCACATGGTCAAATGTCGGGAGCGCGAGATCCTCTCACTGGCTCCCATACCAGCGAAGCGGACAGCATCTTCGTCGAAGGTGACACAGTCTCTCTCTTCATATCCGGCGTCGACTATCCTTCGGGTGGCAAGGAAGCCTTGGCAAGCGAACCGCCGGCCGATTGAGTATCAGGGGCGCCAATACTGGGTATCCGAGTGAGCAACCCACGTCGCTTTAAAGTGAAAACGAGCGTTTGGGGATATGAAAAACTTGAAGTTCGGCTGAACCGAGTTTCGAGCGTCAAGTAGAGACGAAATTGGAACTGACCACATGAGTTAGCCGTTGGGGGCATGGAATGCGCATCGTCTTCATCGAGATCGAGAACTTCAGAGGCATCAAGAACCTTACATGGGCCCCCGCCGCCGGTATGAACTGCCTTATCGGGCCAGGCGACTCCACCAAAACTACGATCCTTGACGCAATCGAGCTGTGCTTAAATCCGCGTTCGTTTATCTTCGCAGACGATTGCGATTTCTACGATTTGAATATCAAAGATCCCATACGGATCATCATCACGCTGTCTGGGCTCCCTCCCAGCTTCATCACTGAAGATCGCTACGGCCTTCATTTGCGCGGTTGGGATCCAGTGGCCGCAACGATCATCGACGAGCCGGTCGTAGGCCTCGACGAGGCTCTCTCTATTATGGTCGTAATCGACCAATCGCTCGAAGCGCGATGGTCCATTCACAACGATCGTATAGACGCTGCCGAGATCGATCCGCCGACCGTAAGGTACAAAGACGCCAAGCAGTTGGCCACCAATCGGCTAGGCCCTTTCGCCGAAAGGCATCTCGGCTGGGGCCGAACGTCAGTGCTCACACGTATTGGCGAGGCGGGCGAAGGGTTCAGTCTTCAGCTCGCAGAGGCGGGCCGCGCGGCCCGCATGTCTTTCAAGGCGGCAGATCAAGGTGTCTTCAAGAAAGCCGTGGACCGCGCCGAAGAACTCAGCAAGCTGTTTGCGGTTCCAGTTCGAGGCAAATTTACTGCTGAACTCGACGTCCAGGGTGTCAGCCTCACGTCTGGGGGTATTTCACTTCATGACGGCAGTCTCCCCCTACGCCGACTGGGCACGGGTTCCGCCCGCTTGCTGGTGTCGGCCCTGCAACATGACGCAGGCCCACCTCACATCGCGATCATCGATGAGATCGAACACGGCCTAGAGCCGCATCGCGTCGCGCGCCTCCTTAAATACTTGAAAACGCCCAAGACGAACGAAGGCGCCGGACAGCCTCAGATATTCGCCACGACGCACTCGCCGGTCGTCATTCGAGAGCTAACCGCCGCGGACATCTTTGCCGTCCGCGCAAAAGGCGGCACCACGACGGTCGCCTCAGTCGCAGCGACGGCGAAAGACCCCAACACCGCACAACGACATCTTCGAGGGACGCCCGAAGCGTTCCTCGTTCGCAAAGTCATCGTAGGTGAAGGCCGGACCGAGCAAGGCCTCGCACGCGGTCTGGACGATTGGTGGCAAACGCTAGAGCAGGACTCCTTCGCTTTGCAAAGCGTCGTCGCCATCGATGGCGGTGGCAAAGACAACGCGCCGCTCGTCGCCGAGCACCTCCGGGATCTCGGCTATGACGTCTTCCTCCTTCTTGATTCCGATGAACCACCGAACCAAGACGCGCTAAAAAGAGCCAAAGACAAAGGGGCAGTCGTCCATCAGTGGCCGGACGAATGCTCGACGGAAGAACGGCTCTTCCTTGACCTACCCTGGGAAGGTGTTCGCGCTATGATCAAACTCGCTATCGACTTCAATGGACAGATCAGCGTCATGGCCGTCATGGACAACGCCTTGTCCGCCGCCGGTCAGCCAACAGCCACCGACGCGAAGCTGGGCGGTGACCGTGATTCTGAGCAAGTGCGCCGCGTTCTCGGCAAGGTCGCGAAAGATAAAAGCTGGTTCAAGGACATCACGCGGGGAGAGCGGCTCTCCACCGTGATCGGGCCAAACCTCACAGCCATCCCCAAAACGCCCCTCGCAAAGGGTATCGTCGCGATACGGAGCTGGGTCGATGGCGGATGATCAAGAAATTTCCCGGCTCGCCGCCGGCATCCGCCGTGGGAGCATCGTCGCCGCCGCTGGATGTGGCAAGACCGAACAGATCGCTCTCGCCGTTGCGATCTCCAGTCGGCGACGGCTGATCCTCACACATACGCATGCCGGCGTGGACGCAATCACTCGGCGGATGAAGAAATATCGCGTTCCGAATGACAAGTACCGCGTCGACACCATTGCTGGCTGGTGCCTGAGGTTCGCCGCTTCATTTCCGCAGCGCTCGGGGATCACTGCGACCGTTCCGACAACAACCGCGGAATGGGACGGCGTCTATTCGGCCGGAGCACGCCTCCTCGACAGCGGCGCAGTCGACGGCGTGCTGATCGCTTCATATGGCGGCTGCTTCGTCGATGAATACCAAGATTGCACCGTGCAACAGCATCAGGTCGTTGAACGTTTGGCGAACCTTCTCCCGACATGCGTTTTTGGCGATCCGATGCAGGCGATCTTCGACTTTCGCAATCAGCAGCCCGTCGACTGGACCACTGACGTCTTCCCCACATTCGCACGTGCTGCAGAGCTGCTTACGCCCTGGCGTTGGAAGAGGGAGAACAACGAGGAATTGGCTGAGTGGCTCGGCGCGGTTCGCGCCGGACTGGAGCGCAACAATCAGATCGACCTGAGCTCCCGACCCAAATGCGTGACCTGGAAGGCATTGCCCGCTGACGCCAAACTTCACCAAAAAACGGTTGTCGGCCAGTGCCTCGAGGCGATGGACGAAAACGACCTCGGCAACCTCATCGTTATCGGCGACAGCGTCAGCGAAAATCGCAGATCCGCCCTTGGCAAGAAGCTTGCAAAACAAGGCTTCTCAAATATCGAGGCCGTTAGCTGCAAGACGCTGCATTCGGCGGCGCGCACAATTGACGCCACGACCGGCGTCGCGCGCCTGAAGTTACTGCTCAACTTCGCCGCCAAGTGCATGACTGGCGCCGACAAAGCAGAGCTGAATAAGGCCATCGACGCTCGCCAACAGGGCCGGCGTCGCGGTCAAACGAAGTTTGGCTTTCTTTTCCCAGCAATTGACGACGTCGTCGCCACAGGCGGAGAACTGGCCATGCTGGCGTTTCTTCAGGGAATGCGGGATCGGCCTGACGCTCATCTCTATCGACGCGAGATGTTCTACGCGATGCGAGACGCCCTGCAGAACAAGGCGGCCCGCCAACTCGCCACTCTTAGCGACTCTGTATGGGACGTTCAAAATCGAGTTCGCCATGCAGGTCGGCGGCTAGGTGATCGCAGCATCGGAAGCACTCTTCTGGTCAAAGGGCTGGAATTTGACCGTGCAATTATTGTGTCTTCGGAAACCATGACTAATCGGGACTGGTACGTGGCTCTCACTCGCGCCACGAAGACCATGCGCATTATTTCCATTTCTGAGAAGTTCACGACCAACTGAGCTGGCAATGCGTTGCATCTTGATGTCCAATGTCAGAACTAGGAGAGAACGTGGTGTTGATCGTGCGGATCAGTCAGCAATCGTAGGCGATCCAGGTTTAACCAACCCGTTCTCTGGTAGCTGCTTCCCACAATACTCCGCAGCGTTCGATGCAGCTACCACGGCACGGGTTAATGCGAAGAGCCAACGATATCATGTGGATGGCAAATCATAGTATTGGGTCGCGGGTTCGTATCCCATCAACTGTAAAAGCCAGATGTCGAATGGGGTGGGCGACGCCCGAGTGGCTTGCGGAGTGCGGACAGGCGAGATTCCGATCGGCTATCGCCAGCTGTATTCGACTGGGTCCCAGCGACTGTCGCCGCCGGGGGCGTTAACGCCCGCAATGACTGGCTCGAAGAAACGCGTGAGCTGGCGCTGAAGCTCAGGAAAGGCGGGAGGTGCCAGCATTGGCGGGTTGCGCTCGAGAAAACCGCTCCACAAACCTTTCTCCGCAGCGACGGTAGCGTAGGCCTGCGAAAATCCCTCGGGCCTCGCGGTTGGGACGGCCGTTCCGCGGCGCGCCAATGTGCCGGCGACCGCATCGATCACAGTCGAGAGCTGAAATTGAAAAATCTGTGTAGTGAGCCAGATGTCATAGAAATCCTTGATCCGGCCGTTTGCCAGTCCGAAACGGATCATTGCTTCAAACTTTTCCGCGACGACGGTCTCGGGCGGATACATCAGTATGCTGGCCGTCGGCAGATCCGGAAGAATGCTCGGGAACGACGCCAGCTTAGGCGCCGGATAGACATGATCTCCGAAGCCGATGTCAACTTGCACTCGAATGATCGCCTTGGCGAGCTCGCCATTCAGCATGACACGAGCGCCCTGATACTTGTCCGCTTCCCGGACCGGATCGACCTTGATGCTAGCGAGGTCGAAGTGCAAACCGTCGTCGGCTTCGACCGCACAGATTTGCTGGAAGGTTTCAACTATCGCCTCGGGGTCAGGATCGCCGTGACCCAACAGATCGAGATCGCCGGTGGGTCGAAAGACATTCTCTGGCCAGGTTACGAAGAGCATCGCTCCTTTGAGAACGTAGCGGTCGCGCACGCCCGATTGACTGAGGCGAAACAACAAACGTTCAATGGCGAAGCGCGTTAGTGTACGCTGATATTCCTCACCAGACCGCTTTGCGTGCATGAGCAGTCTTGCGCGGATAGACGCCGATTTGTCCTTGATGATTTTAGTCATTCCTGTAGCGCCCGGATCAGAGGCTCCATGCGCGCCGAGCACCGGTCGATCGCTGCGTATTTCATGAGTTCGTTCGGTGTCGTCTTGCGAAATCGCAGGGCATCGCGAAGCGCTTCAATCGCGACGTCCTCGCCAACAAGGCGCCGATATTTGAAGCAGTCCGCTACGGTTTTTGCCACGCCATAGATAGGCACATCGACGCCTTCGACCGAAATCCTCTCAATGCCGGATGTTAGGGCATCACCGGTTGCCCGCACGATTTTTACTGGAAACGATGGTGATATCGGCGCTCTTGCCTTATGAGGGATCATCATCCAGACCGCATGCGGTAGCTGAGTGGTCAATTCGTGTTGGCGAAGTGCGCTGAGCAGGCAGACTGTGCCATTCGCCATCAACCGGGTAGCTTCTGCCAGATCGTGCGCGACGTGCTCACCAACACGGTCTGGATCCTGATACAGTCCACGTCCAAGTCGCACGAGGTCGCCGGAATCGGTCAGGCGTTTCAGATAGACGAGGGGAATGCCGGCCGACTTGAAATCACGGGCCCGCACGATGCCGCGAGATCTGGCCAGTTCGAGCGCGCTATCCCGATAGTTCATATGATCGTGGCCTCGGTTGTTACCTTATGTCGGCATATATATACATCCTGCCGTCAAAAAATAACAGGTTGAATTAATTTCGTGACGTCATATATTTCGTATGACCATGATGAAGTCGAGCCAAACCTCCGAACTGACACCTAAACACGTGCGCGCCGCGCGCGCCCTCTTGGCATGGTCTCAGCAGGACCTCGCCAAGACTGCTGGCGTAGCGACTTCTACGATCGCTGATTTCGAACGGGGACAACGCACACCTGTCGCCAACAACGCCCAAGCGATCAGGAGTGCGCTTGAAAGCGCCGGCGTTCGGTTTTTGCCAACAGGAGCAGTCATCGGTCCAGCCATTCCCCCAATGGACGTGTCCGATCGACCGGGCGTTCCCATTCGTTGGGTCAGCGCACAGGATCTCTCGGATTGGGCAGACCGCAATGACGGCGTCTCCGGTCTGCCGACTCTGATTGCAAACCTCGTCCGTGCCACACACGGATCGGCCCACTTGCGGTTTCCTTCCGATGAAGGTGTCCGGCATTCGGGCTGGGACGGGCATACAATTGCTGCCAAAGGAAGTATTTACGTCCCGCAAGGTGAGACTGGCTGGGAGATCGGCGCCCAGCGCAAGAATGTTTCTCATAAAGCCAGCGAAGACTACGCGAAGCGCAGCTTGGATCCGTCACCCATCGAGCCTGCCAATGCGACCTACATCTTCGTTACACCCCGGCATTGGCCGGGGAAAGACGAATGGGCGAAGACGCGAAAGAAGGAGGGTCCGTGGCGCGACGTTCGGGTCTATGATGCAAACGACCTGGTGCATTGGATCGAGCAAAGCCCGGCCGTCGGTGCCTGGCTGGCCAGAAGGCTCGGCAAGCGCCCCGACGAAACCCGTGAACTGGAGGACGTGTGGAGCGAGTGGTCGCAGGCAACAGAACTGCCGCTCACGGCCGATCTCGTCCTTACCGACCGCGACGAGGATGTCGCGGCCGTGCTTCGATGGCTGAGAAGCCCCCCGTCGGTCATGTCCCTCCGGGCGACGACGGCCGACGAAGCGGTGGCGTTTTTTCACGCGGCATTGAGCGAGTTGCCGGATGAATTTGCACAGACTTACCGCGCACGCTGCCTTGTGGCTACCACCGAGGATGCTGCGCGACAGCTTGGAGATGCTTCGGGGTCTCTCATACTCGTTTTGACGGCTCCAAACCCAGGCCTCAGCCGGGTCCTAGCCGGGAAGGGCCATTTCGTCCTTCAGATCTATGATGAGCGTGCGGCTGGCGATGGAGATGTGAGGACGCTTGCCCGGCCATCTCGCGAAGGCATTGCAAACGCGCTTATTGCAGCGGGCATGTCCGATACGCGGGCGGAGACGCTTGCGCGCGACAGTGCGCGCGAGCTGTCGGTCCTGCGGCGACGCCTGCCGGGTGCACCAGGCCGCCTGCCGGCTTGGGCAGTCACGTCACCCCCTCGCGCCCTGCTGGCAGCGCTGCTGATCGGCGGCTGGCACGATGAGAGAAAGGATGATTGCCGCATTCTTGAGGAAATCGCTGGCCAGCCGTATGAAGAAATCATCAAGGAGCTCACTCCTATGGTTCGCGACCTGGACAGCCCCTTGCAGAAAGTCGGGCCGGCATGGCGTGTAACCTCGCCAATCGATGCCTGGTTTCTGCTTGCTCAGAATCTTACCAATGATGACATCTCCCGATATGAGGCTGCGGCATTGGATGTTTTGGGCGCATCGGACCCCCGTTTCGAGATGGAACCAGATGACCGCTGGATGGCCAACGTCCGCGGAATTCAACCTCCGTACTCTGGCCTCCTGCGTCACGGGATCGGCCATTCGATGATACTGATGGCGCTATGGGGCGACAGGGTCCGGACGGTTCCAGACGTGGGGCGACGTGTTGATCATATCGTGCGAAAACTCCTTCAGGGAGCCGACGGGCATCGATGGTGGTCTCTCTCAGGTGATTTCAGGCTCCTCGCGGAAGCCTCTCCGGGTGCATTCCTGGACGCTATCGAGGAAAGCCTTGATCGTGATCAGCCCCCAATCGAGGCGCTTTTCGGAAGCGATGGAGGTGGGATTACCGGGCAGGAACATTTGGCTGACCTGATGTGGGCACTCGAATCTCTTGCCTGGTCAAAGCAACTCATGCCGCGTGTCACCTATGTGCTCGCGCGCCTCGACGCGATTGATACAAAACCGCGTCGCTTCACGAACGGTCCGGCCAACAGCCTCCGCAACATCCATCTTCTATGGCATCCAGAGACATTTGCGACACTCGACGAGCGGCTGAAAGCACTTGACCTGATCAGGAAGCGCGAGCCAGCCAGTGCCTGGAAGCTGATGATCGGGATACTTCCGCAAGGACGCGACCACATGACGCCGTCTGCCGTGCCGCGGTGGCGTGACTATTCGGTTGATGACGAGGAAGCCCTCACTTGGGGGCTCGTAGAACGAGGTACAACGGAAATCAGCAAGCGTTTGCTCGATGATGCAGGGCTCGATCCGCAGCGGTGGTCGGACCTGCTGGACTGCCTCGCCGACCTCGTTCCGGGCACGGAAGTCGCACTGGTGAACCTTGCCGCCGCCGAGCCGAAGATGATCGACGAGGACGCTCGCGCTACCCTGTGGCGCAAGCTCCGTTCAACTCTCCACAGACATCGGCAATTCCCCGATGCCGATTGGTCGCTGGACGAGCCTGTCTTGATTGCCTTGGAAAAAGTCTATCATCGGTTCGCTCCTGCCGATCCGATCGAGCGGGTAGCATGGCTATTCAACCAGACCGTGGAGCTCCCTGACCGCGGCTCTGCTGGGTGGGAAACGGAGCAGCGCGATATTGAGGAAACGCGCCAGCGTGCCGCTGCGGCAGTTTTCGAAGCCGGAGGAATTCCGGCGATCGAGAAACTTGCAAGACAAGTGGAAGCCCCAGGCTATATCGGCAAGGCGCTCTACGACGCCGGCCTGTCTCCGCCGGAATTCGACGACCTGCTTCAGTCTTTCCTGAAATCCGATAACGCTTTGGAGCGGGATGTCGCGCATGGTCTCGTTGTCTGCTCGTCACGTGATCGCGATAGAGAATGGTCCACGGGCTTGATTGAGAAAGCACTTGCTGAAAAGTGGGCCGATGAGGCACTGCTCACATTGCTACGCGCCCTGCCTATCGAGCGCTGGGTCTGGAACCAAATCTCCGAAATTGGCGGCGCGATCGAAACGACATACTGGCGGACCGCGCGGGTCATGTGGATTGATGATCGCGAGGACGACATCGTCTATGCGGTACGCAAGCTCATTCAGACGGGCGCGCCACTGCGAGCGGTGGGGCTCGCTAGCCGGATGCGGGAGTCCGATCTTCCTTCGGACCTAGTCATTGAGGTACTGACCGAGGCAGCAAAGCAACCCTTCACTGGCGATCCAGGTCATAATGAACTCGGCATGTTTCGCCATCATGTTGCGGAGCTCATGCAGATCCTGGACAATCGCGATGATGTCGAACGAGAAGCGCTCGCGACGCTTGAATGGAACTATCTCGAAGTTTTGGAGCATTCCCAGCGACCTGCAAAAGCGCTCCTCGCCGAGCTCTCGGAGCAACCAAAGCTTTTTGTCGATCTCCTGAAAGCCGTTTATCGAAAAAGCGATGATGAAGACGGTGACGCGGACGAGCCTGTGCCCGCGACACCTGAAATGGCGAAAGCAGTGGCGAGCCGCGCTTATGCATTGCTCGGACACTGGAACAGAATTCCTGGGACACAGAACGATAGCTCAATCGATCCGATCAGACTGACCGAATGGATCAAAGAGGCGAGGAAGCTCGCCCGCGAGGCGGGCCGCCTTGATATTGGCGACAGCCGCATCGGGCATATGCTCTCCTCGTCACCAGATGGCAAGGATGGCAATTGGCCAGCCGAGGCTGTTCGGGAGGTCATTGATCTCTTCCACAGCAAGGAAATGATCGACGGCTTTGTCGTGGGCAAGATGAACCGCCGCGGCATGACGACCCGTATGCCTCGCGACGGCGGATTGCTGGAGCGAAGAGAGGAAGCGCGCTATCGTAAGTCGGCGGATGCGATCATTTTTGATTATCCCCGCACGGCCAACGCTTTGATCCGGCTTGCTGACTATTACGAGCGAGACGCGAGACGCGAGGACGAGCAGGCCGAACGGTTAGATTGGCGCGGCTAGTGTCTCCCGGCCGACTTGCGCCCGACTAGGTGATGGGAATGAAACGGAGGTCTTGCGGGACCTGGGGGCATTTGCCGAGAATATCCGCATTGCCTCTTTCTGTCACAAGAGAACGCTCGAAGAACTAACTTCCGCCCGCATGAGGACCGCGTTTCTAAGCCACCCAGTAGACTAGGAAGGCGCAGTCGGTGGCACCTTGGCTGATGGGGTCATCGGAAGCTATCTGTACTCAATGCCGACTAGCAGCCAGTCCGCTCTGGCCCATTTCCCTATTGTATTGAGGAATTTCGGTGTTAGCTCAATTTCAATAACAGGGTCGAAGGTTCCGATCCTTTCAAGGCGCCCGAGTATGATCCGCCGGCGCCACCCGCTGCACGCGATTGCCACAAAGTCACGAAAAAAGCCGGGTCTCGTGATGTTCTCACGAGACCCGGAAGTCGGCCGGACAGCCGGCCTCTGGGAGAACATATACCTTCTAGGGGCCTACGTGAGTTTCCCTACCGTCTTCTCGAGAATTGCCCACAATTCCTCGCCATATTTTTCGCGCCAGCCGGTGTAGAAGCCGCCGTCGCGAAGTTTCTGCCTGAACGCCTCAGTGTCGGGCTGATTGAATACAAGGCCCTGTTTGGCCAGGACCTCTTTGAGGGACTCCGACAACTTGGCCATATCTTGGCGCTCATCAAGCGCGGCTAGGTTGATGTTGCGGCTCACGACCTCCTGCACATCCGCCGGCAGGCTTGCCCAGTTGCGCTTGTTGGCAACGCAGAAAAACGCGTCCCACATGTGCCGGGTTAATGCGCAGTATTTTTGGACCTCGACAATATTTGCGGTCTTGATGTTGGCCAGCGAATTTTCCTGTCCATCGACGACCTTCGTCTGAAGTGCAGAATAGAGTTCGTTGAAATTAATGGACGCCGGAGCTGCCCCAAACGTCTGGAACATGGAGGTCCACAGCGCTCCGACTGGAACGCGGATTTTCATACCGGCGAGATCTGCGGGCGAGTTGACTGGGTGCGTACTGGTGGTGATGTGCCGGAACCCGTTGTCCCACATCTTTTCCATCGGGAGGAGATTCACCTTTTCGATGAGCTTATGCAGAGCGGCACCGAGTTCACCATCCATCGTCTTCCAAACCGTATCATAGTCCGGGAAAATGAAGCCGAGACCGTAGATCGAGGCCGCCGGGACCATCGTGGACAGTACATTGATACCAGAGTTCAGGAACAGATCGATGCCGCCTGCTCTCACCTGCGACAGCATATCAGTGTCGCTACCAAGCTGGTTGTTCGGGTAGACCTGCAGTTCCACCCGCCCGTTTGTCTCGTGTTGGATGCGTGCTGCCGCCTCCCTTGCGCGCGTGGTGATCGGATGGGTCTCGGCCAGATTGAACGCGAACTTCAGGGAATACTCGGCTGCGGCCGCTCGCTTCATCGAAAACCCGAGCGCCGTGGCGCTGAGACCAAGCGTCGTCGTCACTGTGAATGCGCGTCTTGTCAGATTTACCATTTCGTTCTCCTCCAAATAAGCTCTGTAATTTTGGTTGGTCGAGGTCGGGCTACAGGAAGCCGATCGAGAGCCACGGAACCGCAGCAACCGCAGCAAGACCAATGGCCATGGCGACGATGTAGCCGACGATCGGTTTCATGCCGGCGTCGGGGCTGACTCGGCTGATTGCACAGGCAGCGTAGTAGCCAACACCGAAGGGTGGAGCGAAGAGGCCGATACCCATCGCCAACACGACAACCATGGCGTAATGCACCTGATGGATGCCCAATTGCTGAGCAACCGGGAACAGCAACGGTGCGAACAGTACGATTGCGGGTATCCCCTCGAGCACACTGCCGAGGATGATGAAAATGACGATCGAGACGATCATGAAGGTCACCGCACCGCCCGGGAGCGTTGAAAGGTTTTGAGCCAGCGCTGTCGAGAAGCCTGATTGCGTCAGGCCCCAAGCCATCGCCGTGGCCGCGCCGATAATCAGAAGGATCGAACCGGATAGGCTCGCCGTCTCGACAAGCATCGGCTTGAGTCGGCGCCAATCGAACTGACGGTAGAACAGAAGGCCCGCGATTACCGAGTAAGCAATGCCGATTGTCGAAACTTCCGTCGCCGTGGCGACACCTTCGATGACAGCTGAGCGGATGACGAACGGAAGCGCAAGGGCAGGCAGTGCAGCGAGAAGCAGCTTGCCGATCTGCCGTCGACTTGCCCTCTTGACGTGGCTCGGATCATCGTTGCGGCAGCGCCAGCGGACCAAGAAGCAAAGGGTTACCGCCAGAATAAGGCCGGGGAGAAGACCGCCGGTGAACAGCGCGGCGATCGACACCCCGGTAGCGGATCCCACTGTAATCAAGACGATGCTAGGCGGGATTGTCTCAGTCTGGGCGCCCGTCGCCGACAGAAGTGCGACAAGATCGCCTTCGTCTGCGCCGCGCGCCTTCATCTCCGGAAACAACACGGGCGCGACGGCGGCCATGTCGGCGGCCTTCGATCCTGAAATCCCAGATACAAGATACATCGCAGCCACCAGCACGTAGTGAAGCCCGCCGCGCACATGGCCAAGAAGGCTGGCGAGGAACGCAACCATCGCCCGTGCCATACCCGTCATCTGGATAAGTTGGCCGAGAAACACAAACAGAGGGATCGCAAGAAGGATCAGATGGCTGACACCTTCATCGATCCTGCCGACAATGATCAGAGGCGGCGTTCTGGTGGTCAATATAAGGTAGCCGAATGTAGCGATCGCGAATGAAAAGGCGATCGGCACGCCGCCGAAAACACACGCCGCAACGCCGCCGACGAAGAAGACGAGAAGATTGAGGTTTCCGAGACCGGCGAAGACCGGCTTCAGCGCCCAAAACAAGCAGAAGACCGCTGCCACGGCAGCAATCGCACCGAGCGCGAGACGGAGATTCGAGCTCTGCAGAAGCCGCAACACCGCGAAAACAAGCATCAAAGCGAAGCTCGTCGGCAACGCCGAGGCGCGCCATGAGTTCTGAATATTCATCGCGGGCGTCCAGACGTAGGACTCTTCGGTGGCATATTCCAGAGATGCGGGCAGGATTAGTACGAGAAAGGCAAGTGCTGCGGCGACCGAAACCAGTTCGACGAAGCGGCGTGTATCGCCCTTCAATGCGGTGACCACCGCCGTCATGCGCATGTGTTCCTGCCGCTGAAAAGCGACGGCGGAACCAAGCATAGCAAGCCAGAGGAACAAGATTGACGCCAGTTCGTCCGACCAAACCAGCGGGACGTGGAATACGTACCGGGCGACAACGGCTGAAAACAGTAGAAGAATTTCGCAAAGCACCAGAAGTGCTACCGGTATCTCCAGGCACCTTACCAAGGCATGTTCGATCTTGCGTGCCATTGCTGCCAGGCTTGAGGTCCTTGCGACATCTTCGATGGCTCCGTGAACCGTCATAGTGGCCTCCCCATTAGGTAAGGCCTGATCGTTTGCGTGCGGATGCAACGCAGTCGGGTATTTCTCAAAACCTGTCCTCCCACGCTCGCGCGGGCGCACTGCTCCTCTCGGAAAAGCCCGATCGGTTTCCGGAGTGGTCTCTAAAGTGCGTTCCCACGAATTCCGCGCACTGTGCTCCTCTGCGCGTAGGTATAAGGTATGATGTCATACCCAATATGGCAAGCACTTTTTCTGCCGTTTGGTGGAGTCTTGAAGGGCAACGAGTACGGCCTCCGTCGAGGCATCGATCGGTCACTGGATTGATCGCAGAGAATTGCCCTCGACCACATCGAGGTTCCACTGCCTTGTGTGCACAAATGTTAGGAGATCTTGGAGCCGACGAGTCCTGTTTGGCGACCAGGGCAAGCCGCATCCTATCATCGCGCCGTCGCAACTCGACTCCCGAAAACGGCAACCGAACGCTTGTGCCGGCTCGATGTCCCTATTCCGTCCCTAGTCCTTCGAGAGCGGCGAACCTGGCGCGTCTTAAGTGGAGAACGTGCCTTGCCGGCTTAAAACGCCGGGCCGCCTTATTGACCTTCCGGTTAATAAAAAGGCGTCTCAAAAATTCCGGCCGCTTACCGCAGGTCAGCGGCCCTCTGAGTTTCCAGCGCCGCCAATCTCCCCTCCGTAGATTGCTGCGTCGTCGGGTTTCGGTCCTCGGCAGATGCTAGTCCCTCTGGGGGAGGGAGATCACACCGGGCATAAAATGAAAGTCCTGCTTTGCATCGGCTCTGCTATGCCACGACTAGATAAAGCGTTGGCTCCTCTGCGCGGTTCGTCTTTGCCGGCCCATCGGCAATTTGGAACCTGGATAGCATCTCGAAAAGCGATGCGGTCTCCTTCGCGAGATTGTTCACGGCAGCAGTCGACTCTTCCACCATAGCTGTGTTCTGCTGTGTCGCTGATTCGATCTTACCGACTGAGAAATTGATTTCCTTGAGCCCGTCGGCTTGGACGCGAGAAACCTGAGCAATGGCGTCGACGTTCTGATTGACGCTCTGCACCTGAACAACGATTTGGCCCAAAGCGTTGCCGGCCTGTTGCACACGCTGGACCCCATCATTGATATGCAGGTTGGATATTTTGATCAGAGACTTGATTTCTTTCGCCGCCGCCGCAGACCTTTGCGCCAGGTCTCTGACCTCCTGCGCTACTACCGCGAACCCTCGGCCAGTCTCCCCGGCCCGAGCCGCCTCAATGCCTGCGTTCAAAGCCAAAAGGTTTGTCTGAGATGCGATTTCATCGATGACACCGATAATATTGCCTATTTCGACCGAAGAAGACCGAATGTTTGTCATGGCCTCAATAGTCTCGCGCATTATGGTGCCTGACCTCTCGGCATGTTCCTTGGTCTCGCCGACGAGGATCCCTGCTGCGTGAGCTTTATGGCTTGCGTCCACCACCTGCCTTGTCATGTCTGCGAGGACAGAAGCCGTTTGCTCGACGACTATAGCTTGCTGCTCCGTTCTCACCGCGAGTTCGTTCGAGGAAGTACGGATTTCTTCAGCCCCCGCAGCAATCGCCTGCGCATTGTCGTTTACTTCGGACATTGCATCGCGAAGCTGGCTAATCGCTGAATTGAAGTCCAATCTGAGCGGCTCAAGAGCTCCCGTGAAAGGCCGATCAAGCTGAATGTGAAGGTTGCCTTTCGATAACTGCCTCAGTGCATCGGCAACTTGTTCGACGGCGGAACTGGTCTGTTCGGCAGCCCGCTGGCGCTCCTCTCCTTCGTTCTCCAAACGCCGCCGCTCGGCATCCTGTCGATGATGCTCGGCGACCGCATCGCGCTCCGCTTTTTCTGAAAGATGATTCTTAAGGCCGGATATCTGCCGCGCGAGCTGACCGATTTCATCCTTCCGTCGCTCGAGTATTTGGTCAATTTCCATGTCGCCGGCGATCATTTGCAGGACTGACTGCTGTAGTTTCGCCAGAGGCACGATGATGGAGCGGATAGTGAGCGATGCCGCGGTTACTCCGAACAAGGCAGCTATGCCGAGCGCAGCTAGCGTCAGAAATTTAAATTCATCAGAAGCTGCTTTAACTTTGCCACCAACGCCTTGGTTTAGAGCTTGCTCGTAATCGATCAACTTGTTCAGAGCACCAATCCATGCCGTCAACTTGGGTCTCAGTTCATTTAAGAGCAGCGGCTTTGCCTCGTCTCTTTTTCCGTCGAGCGTCAACTTGGTGACGTCGGCAATCAAAGGCTCGGCGTCATTCTGAAAAGCCGTCAGACCCTCAGCGAGGCGACGCTCTGCGGGGGTGCTGGCGACGTCGGAATTAACGGCCTTTTGCAACTCCGCGAAGTTGGAAGCGTAGGATGCCTGTAGCTTTCTCATCATCACGATTGTCGTGGCTTGATCCGTATTCGAGTCAGTCAAAACGATGTCGCGCAATGCTACCGCTCGATCGCGGACCGAGCCCAGCATATCGATGCCATTCCGAAATTTTTGGCTATTACTGCCATTTATGAGGCTGAGCTTCCCGTTGATCTCGTCGACCTGGCTGATTGACGAAAGAGACAGAACTCCCATTGCGCACAACAGCAACCCGAATGCGATAGACAAACGTATCGCCACGCCAAATTTCCGAATCCTCCACATTATTTCCCCTCCGCCCGAGCAAACCTTTTGAACTCCGTATGAGGTATAACCTTATACGTAATACCTTAACCGAAATTGAAGGGCGCAAAGGCCAATGCAGGATACGATCGAAAGAACCCTCAGCCGGCTGGCGAGCGGATCAAGGCTCTGGCCGACGACGGCTATTGCGTAGGCCGATCAACCGGATCAAAGCTCCCATCGGAATTTTCGGCAAAGCTAAAAGTGCGTCGTCTCTGGCATTATTGATTGTCGCCGACGTCGTGGTGGCGAGAATGCCTGCCAAATCTTAGATTCAAAACGCAGTCCCCGAGCGAGCCATTACCTGAAGAAGAGATGACCGCCTCCGCTGAACCGCCTCGTGGAGATACTCAAGAGCTGCTTGATTGATCGAGCTTGTTGAGGCGAGGTTGCGCGCCGCTAGCTCTCTGCTTTCAGCGCATGCTTGACGCGCAGAATAGTGATCACAACAGATCCCACAACGACCGGAACAGCGAGGAGCATGATCATTGGATCGAAATGGAACCCAGCGTGGTCTGCCGTTTCATACACGAACTTCAGCAAGCTCAACAAATAGTAGCTTATTGCAATGATCGAAAAGCCTTCGACCGCGCGCTGGATCTTGACCTGCGTCGCGGCGCGATCAGCCATGGCCTGGATCTGTGTCGCGTTCTGGAATTCGATCTCGACCTGAATTCGGGTTTGCAACAAGTCGAGCAAGTGCATCGCGGCCCTCGATAGTTGCTCAAGCCTCAAGGCGGTCGCTTCACAGGTACGCACCGCTGGCTTGAACCGCCGCTCCACGAAGGTACCGAAGCGTTGAAAGCCGACGACGTGCGTTTCCCGTAAAAGCGCGATCCTCTCCTCAACGATCTTGGCGTAGGCTGCGGTTGCGCCGAATCTGTTTCTGGTCTCGGCGGTGGCCGAAATGACATGGGATGAGAGAGCGGTAATCTCCTCGAGCAATTGCTTGTGCTGATGTGCGGGCGTACGAAGATTGCGATTGGTCAGTTGAACCAACTCCGTGTCATATCCGCCGAGAAGCGGGGCGAGACGACGCGCTTCCGGCAATCCGAGAAGCGCCATGGATCTGTAGGTTTCGATCTCGAAGATGCGGCGTACCATGCGCCCCAGTCGGTGTGCGTTCAGGTCCTTGTTGAACAGGATAATTCTACTTGAATTGTCCCCTCGAACACGAAAATCGGAGCAAACCTGCGCCGCGCCCCCACCGATCAATGAGGCGGCGGTATCACCGAAGCCGAAGGTTTCCAGCACCGGTCCCAGCTTGTCAGGAGGGTTCCCGAGGACAAGGATGCTGACGTGACAAACGAGCAGCGGTGAGTTCAATCCTGCGAGCTCGGCAAAATCACTTTCAAGGAGGTCAGATTCCGGCCAGCCCCCTGGCTCGCTGTCAAGTTTCCGGACGCGCGTAACCGTCACGAATTCAGTGTGCCTTTCGACTCTAACCGAAATCGTGCCATCAGCTTCGAGACTGTCGTGGAACTCCTTGATCACACCGTCTATGGGCATGAAAGCAACGTGCTCAACAATTGCCGGACCGGTGAAATAGATCGACGGTCGAGCGTGAAGCTCGGAGTTGAAGTCTGCCGTCTGCTGTTTGAAAGCAGTTGGACGAGAGATGTGTACACAAGGAGACGTCGTTGCCGACGCTGCTTCTTCCGCACCCTTCGAAATCACGTCTGTGTTCCCCATTTTCAGAAGTGCAAACACCGGCGAACCTTATGAAGCGAATGCAAGCAACTTGGAAGCCCGCCCGGATATGATAAATCTGCTGATCCGCGTTCGACCTTCTTTTGAAAGGTCACAGCAGCCTAAGAAGCTAGGAGACCCCCGCTGGTATGTCACGCCAGCTGTACTTCGGGCGATATCATAGAACGTCTCGGGGCCACTAGGCTTGAGACAAGACTGCCATGTTCAGCACGTTGTCCTTGTAGCGGTACATTGGGATAATAAGCAGCCCTAAGGGCACGTGTGGGCCGCGCCAACACGGTATCATCTGCTGCTATCACGAAGTGATGGAAACCATTGAGGCTTGCGTTGAGCGCAAGCGAAATGGCCTGGGCACAGTCCCGTCTGTCAACATAGGACCACAGGTTCCATTTCTGAACGCCGGGATTATCTTCGCAAGCTTTCATTGCATCATATTGGTGGGGCTCTTTTACCCAAGAAAACCGCGGGCCGATCATTTTGAGCGCGGGATCCGAGCGGCAGAATTCGGCTGCGACGGATTCGTCTACAAGTTTGGAAAGCGCGTAGCTACTCTCAGGCTTCGAGGTCAGCTTGTCATCGACCGGAAAATAGGCAGGTGGATCGTCAAACGGGACGCCCAGCAAGGTCTCACTGCTCGCAGAAACAATGTTCTTTATGCCCGCGATCCTTGCAGATTGGAAAACATTGTAGCTGATGGCGGTATTGGTGTGAAATATGTGCGTGCTCGCAGCGACTTTCGCGCCTACTATCGCAGCAAGATGGACGATGCCATCAATCCCGGATTCGATATCGGCGACCGCATCAAGGACCTGGCCATAGTCCCGCATATCGACGCGGGCGAACGGGCACCTCATGTCGGATGACGGCACCTCGTCGATTCCGATGACCTCGTGCCCCTCTTCGAGAAGGCGTTCAATCGCCGCGCGCCCGATTCGTCCGCTGCTTCCAGTGACCAGAAGTTTCATGGCATTTCCCCTTTACGGGCCGCACAATGGCACGAACGAGAGTGCAGGTTACGGCACCCAGACCCGCTGGGTTCCTCCTGGTTCGTAACGCGCTCTTGTCACCTCGAGAGATTGATCAAGGTGGCCCTTTCCTCGGCGGTGAGCGGCCGGACCTCGTGGTTCTGCAAGAGCAAGAAGAGCTTCGCCGTTTCCTCCAACTCCTCTGTCGCGTACTGGGCGTCCTTTAGGGACTTGCCCGCGACGACAGGTCCATGGTTTGCCATCAACACCGCATGATGGTTCGCGGCGGCGGCTCCCACCGCCGCCGCCAGCGCTTCGTCTCCGGGAGGAAAATACGGCACGAGCGGCAGGAAACCGATACGCATGACATAGTAGGCGGTCAGGGGCGGCAGAACGTCGCGCTCGTTGACCTGCTTCAACAAGCTGACGGCAACCGAATAGGTTGAATGCAGGTGGACGACGGCTCGGCGATTGTCCTTACCGCAATACATGCACTTGTGGAGGAACGCCTCCTTGGTGGGCTTGTCACCTCCGACATGCACGCCTTCCGCCGAAAAGCAGGACAGCCGTGCTGGATCGAGCACGCCCAGCGAAGCGTTGGTGGGCGTCATCAAAATTCGACCGTCCGACAGACGGACGCTGATGTTGCCGGTCGATCCTGCGGTCAGCCCGCGGTCGAAGAGCGAGCGACCGACCTCGACTATCTCGTCGCGGACCTTCGTCTCTTCAGATATGGAGCCTATCATCGTAGCCGGTCCCAAGCGTTCATGAAGAAGTCCCGTTCGCCGAAGTTGCCGGACTTCAACGCGAGCGACAGAGATCGCCCCTGGCTCTTTGCGTGTACCCACGGCACTCCGGGGGCGATTTCGTTGCCAATCGAGAGCTGGTCGACGCCGAGCGACTTCACCACCGCTCCCGACGTCTCGCCGCCGGCGACGATGAGATCGCTCACACCCTTCTCGACGAGCCTTCGCGCGATTGAGGAGAGGGCGGCCTCGACCATCTCGCCGGACTGCGCGGCGCCCAACTTGCGTTGGTTTTCCTTCACCTCGTCGGGCAGAGCCGTCGCATAGATGAGAACAGGCTTGCGGCCCAGACGGGACGAGGCCCACTCGACGGCCTCGCCGACGACATCGCCGCCGTCCGCCAGCTTTGAGAGGTCGACGCGGAAACCCTCGTGGTCTGCGAGCATCGCCTCTACCTGTCCGTTGGTTGCGACCGAGCAGCTACCGGAGACGACGGCTCTGTAGCCTTCTTCCAAGTCAGTCGTAACGGCAGCGTCGCGGCTGTTCCCGCCGGCAAGAAGAACACGAGCCAGCCCATATGCCAGGCCCGACGCACCGGTGAACAGCACGAGATCCTTGAATGCCTGGGCAATCTCGACAAGGTCCTCGTCAGCCAGGGCGTCGATGACGACAATACGCGTGCCGTCGCCGTGAATGGGGGCGGCCCATTCGGCGATGGCGGACGCCCCTTGCTTCACCGTCTCGTAATAGCATCCGGTGATTTCGGCCCGCGACTGCGGCCCGAGCACCCGCAGCAGGTTCGCGTCTGTTATCGGCGTCAACGGATGATTGCGCATGCCGGACTCGTCCAGCGGCACGTCGCCGACGAACAGGTTGCCCTTGTAAACCGTCCGGCCGTTGGCAGGGAAGGCGGGGCAGGCGATCGTTATGGATTGGCCAAGCTCCGCAAGCATCGCGTCGGCGACCGGGCCGATGTTGCCCTTCGCCGTGGAATCGAACGTCGAGCAGTACTTGAAGTAGTACTTCTGCGCGCCACAGCCACGCAGCCATCGCAGCGCGGCCAAGGACTGCTCGACCGCCATTTGCGGAGGTGTCGTTCGAGTCTTGAGGGCGACAACGATTACGTCGGCGTCAATGTCCCTGTCGTCTTCAGGAACGCCGATCAGCACCGTCGTTTTGAGGCCGGCGCGCGCGAAGATGTTCGCGACGTCGGTCGCTCCCGTGAAATCGTCGGCGACGCAGCCGACCAGCAACTTTCCGGCGGCCACCATGAATCACCTCATGATGAAGGGGTTGGCGACGTCTTCAGCGGTCGAGATCATCACGCTCTTCGTCTGCATGTAGTTCTGGATCGAGGCGATGCCATTCTCGCGACCGATGCCGGAGTGCTTGTAGCCTCCCAGCGGCGACATATAGCTGATGACGCGGTAAGTGTTGACCCAGATGGTGCCAGCCTGGATAGCGGCCGAAACCTTCAGGATACGACGCATGTCCTGGGTCCAGAAGCCCGCGGCCAGCCCGTAATTGGTGTCATTGGCAATATGCACGGCTTCCTCATCGCTGTCGAAGGGGATGACCGCCAGAACCGGGCCGAAGACCTCCTCCTGCGCGATGCGCATGTCGTTTCGGACCCCGGAGAAAATCGTAGGTTCGACGAACCAGCCCCTGGAGAGCTCGGCATTGTCCGGCCGCCCCCCACCGAGAACGCATTCGGCGCCTTCGCCTTTTGCGATGTTGATATAGCCGAGGATCTTCTCGAGTTGCGGCGGCGTCGTCACGGGGCCAACCTGCGTCGACGTCAAGAGCGGATCGCCCATTCTCGCCGTTTTTGCGAGGTTGACGATCTTCTCGAGAAACTGGTCGTGGATCTTTCGCTGCACGAGCAATCGTGAGCCCGCAATACATGTCTGTCCGGTGGCAGCGAAGATGCCGGAGATCACCCCGTTGACGGCATTGTCGATCTCCGCATCGTCGAAGACGATGTGCGGGCTCTTGCCGCCGAGTTCAAGCGTAACCTTCTTGAAGTTGCGCGCTGCAAGCTCGCCGATCTTGCGCCCGGTGCCTTCACTTCCCGTGAAAGCGATCTTGGCGACGTACTTGTGGGTCGTCAGCGTCTCGCCGACATCTGCGCCGAACCCTGTGACGACGTTGAAGACGCCCGCGGGAAAGCCAGCCTGCTCGACGAGCTTTGCGAACTCAAGGGTCGAAGCAGACGTGAACTCCGAGGGCTTTGCCACGAATGTGTTCCCTGCGGCGAGTGCCGGTGCCAGCTTGTAGGCGAGCAGCAGGAGAGGGGAGTTCCACGGCGTAATCCCGACGCAGACGCCGAGCGGCTCATTACGAGTGAAGTTGAAGGTGTCCGCCTTATCGATCGGGATGACCGCTCCTTCGATCTTGTCCGCCAGCCCGCCGAAGTAGTAGTACCACTGCGGGATGTATTTGAGCTGAAACAGCATCTCGTTGATGAGCTTGCCGTTGTCCGTAACCTCGATCGTCGCGAGATGCTCCGCATTCTCGGCGATCAGGTCGCCAAGACGCCGAAGAAGGTGTCCGCGGGCGCTCGCGGTGAGCTTCGGCCACGGACCGCTCGTGAAGGCGCGGTGCGCAGCCTCGACTGCTCGTTCCGCATCTTCCCTGCCGCCCTTCGGAATAGCGGCCCAGGTCTGCCCGTTGAAAGGGTTCTTCGTCTCGAACGTATCTCCGTTGGCAGCGTCTTCCCACTTGCCGTCGATGAACATCTTGTATGTCTGCATTGTCTTTCTCTCTTCTAGCATCCGAGTTGTCGGGCGAGGTCTTCGAGATCGTCGGCGACGTAATCCCAGCGCTGCTCGGCTGTGAGGTCGGTCGTCTGGCCCTCGCCGTATTCGGTGGGTCGTGCGATGAATGCGGTTTTAAGGCCAAGGCTGCGCGCGGCGGCAAGATCGTAGTTGTGGGCAGCGCACATCATGACGGCCCCGGGCTCCAGATAAAGGAGTTTGCAGACCCCGAGGTAGGTCTCAGGATCGGGCTTGTAGTGCTGGAAAAGCTCGCAGGAGAACACGTTGTCCCACGGCAAGTCGGCATGCTTTGCCATATTGACGAGAATCGCGACATTGGCGTTGGACAGAGGGCCGATGATAAACTTCGACTTCAGCCGGTGTAGCCCGCGCGATGTGTCGGGCCAGCCGTCCAGGCGATGCCAGACCTTGTTGACGTGCATCATCCGGTCGTGGTCTAGTTCGGCCAGCCCCATCTCTGCGAACACTGCCTTCAAGGCATCGAAGTGAAGTTCGTCCAGGTTCGTCCACGGCAACTCGCCGCTGCGCACCCGCGCTTTCTGGGGATTGTAATGGTCTCGCCAGCGGTCGACGAGACCGGTCCAGTCGATCTGCAGGCCCTCCGCCGCGCCCCAGGCGGTGAGATCGCGGATGATCGAACCCCGCCAGTCGACGACAGTGCCGAACGTGTCGAAGACAATCGCCTTGACGCTGCTGGTCATCTCGCGCCCTCCTTCTTGTGGGACGAAATGCGCTCGAACGTTTCCACTCGCTTTTCGGCCACCCAATCTCGAACCATCGCATCAAAGCTCGTGAAGTGCGGCGTCTTCAGGTGGAAGTCGAAATCGGCTCTTGAGCCATAGACTTCATAGAGGTAGATTCGCTCGGGCCGCTCAGGATCGCGGCAGACATCGAACACTTCGCAGTTCGGTTCGTCGCGCAGCGACGTCGCCGCATTCTCGATTATCGCCGCATCGAAATTATCGGCGAACTGGTTTCGAACGACGAACTCTACGACCACGACAAAGCCTGTGGATGCCGAACTCATGCGACCTCCTTGCGGACGGCACCCAGAGCGCCGATCACGCTGCGCGTCATCTCCGCGCAATTGGCGCTTCCGCCATACTCCATTGGAACCGCGATCTTGGTCGACAAGGTGTGCTCGACCGCGGCCTCGATCAGCCCGGCGGCGTCAGCAAGCCGCTGATCCCCGTGCTTCACCGCCAGCCAGTCGAGCATCATCGCTCCCGACAGGAACATTGCGCCCGGATTGGCGACGCCCTTGCCCGCGATATCGGGAGCGGTCCCGTGTGCCGGCTGGAAGAGGCCGTGCGTATCGCCGATGTCCGCCGAAGGGGCCATACCCATGCCGCCGATCAGACCGGCCGCAAGGTCGGAAAGGATGTCGCCAAACATGTTCTCGGTCACCAGCACGTCAAGCGTCCAAGGCTTCTTCACCATGTTGAGCGCCAGCGCGTCGACATAGGCATAGTCCTTCTGCAACTCGGGGTGCTTGGCGGCGATCTCATCGAAAACCTTCCGGAAGAAAGCCATCGAACTGAAGACATTCGCCTTGTCGACGCAGGTCACCGTGCCGGCCTTGCCGCGACGTTTGCGCTGGGCGGCCAGCTGGAAAGCGAATTCGGTAACGCGCTCGGTGCCGGCCCGCGTGATCTGCATCGTGTCGTAGGCCTCTTGGTCGTTTAGCACTTCGCCACGGCCACGCGCATAAAACAGTCCTTCTGTCTGCTCGCGGACCAACACGAAGTCGATTCCTTCGGCGCGAGGATCGGACAGCACTTTCGGAAGGCCGGGAAACCACCGGATCGGACGGACACCTGCAAACAGGCCGAACTCCATGCGCAGGTCGAGCTGCGGAATGATTTCCGTCCCGTCCGGGAAGCGGATGTCGGGCCAGCCCATCGCGCCGAAGAGGATTGCGTCGGATGTCCGGCAGGCCTCGAGCGCGGCGGCGGGCAGGGCCTCGCCGGTCTCCGCGTAGTGCTGGGCACCGGCCTGATGCGTCTCGAACACGAGCGGTGGCGCGCCCGCCTGGCTGACGGCGGCGTCGATCAATTCCAGGCAGGCAGGCATGACTTCCCTGCCGATCCCGTCGCCGGGAAGGACTGCGATCTTGAGAGTGTTGTACAACGATGACATTTGAAACCTGTCCTAGAGGTGGTTGAGGCCGAGGCGCTCGAGAAGGTCGAGCAGTTCCTTGCCTGCCCGCTCGCGGTGCGCCTTGTGAATGTTTCTTGCTTTTTCGCGGTCGCCTTCGCGGATTGCTTGCACGAGTTCTGCATGTTCGCGGGTTGAGTTAACCGGCTTGGGACGCATCTTCAGCGTCACCATCCTGACGCGATGTGCGCGGTCGATGAAATTGAGGACGACCGACTTGAGCATCTGGTTGCCGCCAAGGTCGAGCAGTTGCTCATGAAATCTTGCGTCCGCCTGCGCCCAGCGCTCCAAATTATCTTGTGAAAGCGCATGGTCCATGTCGGCCGTCGCCTTTTCGAGACCCCGGAGTTGATCCTCGGAAAGCTGGCGGCTGGCGGCAAGCTCTGCAGCCGTACTCTCGAGCGACGTCAGGATTTCGTAAATTTCCTTCATGTCAGAAATAGAAATCGGCAGAACCCGCATTCCGTGCCTCGGGATCACCGAGACAAGTCCGTCCTGCTGGAGGCGCATGAGCGCCTCCCTTACGGGCGTCCGGCTCATCCCCAACTGGGACGCGACTTCCTGTTCGGTCGCCTGGTAACCGGGCGCCCACTTGTTATCCAGGATGAGCTGGCGCAACCGAAGGTGCGCTGTCGCGGTCATTGTTTTCGCGAAGGCGTCCTCTTTGATCTCTGAGACCGGTGCTGTCTGTTTCCTGGTCGGCATTTTCTTTCCCTTCAAGCTGGCTGATTTCTCAGGAGCCTACATATTTTCGCCAGCTATGTTCAGGCTGGTATCCGAGAACGCTCTTTGCTTTGTCGATCGACAGCAAGGTTTCGTTGTTCCCGATCTGCTTCTTGAACGGGACCCCCGGATACCACCTCCTGACGAGTTCCTCGTTGGAGGTGGTCATGACCCCATCGTCGTTTGCGATGATGAACACCTCGGCACCTTTGCCGCTCCACTCGAGCGAGCGACGGATCGCCTGTGCCCCGTCGCGGGCGTCGATATAGGTCCAAAGGTTGAAGCGTCTGCTGCCCGGGTTCTGCTCGAAGGCCGGGAAGTCCGCATACTCGCTCTCGTCCATAACGTTGGAGAAGCGTAGGCAAACGATCTTGAGCTCGCTGTCCCAGCGGCAATACTGCTTTGCCATCTCCTCGCCGAGATGCTTCGAGAGGGAATAGGAGGTTTCCGGGCGCGACTGATAATTCTCGTCCGCCGGCAGATAGTCAGGCTTGATCTCGTAAGGAATGCCGAGCAGGGTCTCGCTCGACGCCCACACGATGTTCTTGATGCCGAGCAAGCGGCATGACTCGAAAACATTGAACGTCGAAATGGTGTTGACCCGGAAAACATCCGCAGGAGCAACGCGCCCCGGCATCGGCACAGCGGCCAGATGGACGACGGCTTCAGTGTTGCGATTGTGGTCCCAATCAAAGCCACTGATCGCCTCGATCGTGGCGCGCATATCCTCGAAATCGACCCTGACGAAGGGGCAGAGGTTTTCTGGCGGAGCGATCGTATCCGCGTTGATGACGTCGTGGCCGCTCTCAACCAGATGCTTGATCGTGGCTCTACCCAGTTTGCCGCTGCCGCCTGTGACTAAAACTCTCATATCGTAATACCTCCGTAGAACCTTCCAGGTTAGCGGCTTCGGCCGACCGCCACAGCCAGGATGATGAGCATTCCGCGCGCGATGAGCTGCTGGCTGTAGTCGAGGCCGCCAAGAATAAGACCGTTGTTGATGACACCGATGAGCAGGGCACCGACGATGGAACCGATCACGGTGCCGCGTCCGCCGAATAGGCTGGTACCGCCGAGAACCACGGCTGCAATGACAGACAGCTCATCGCCTTCGCCAAGCTGGAAGCGTCCAGACTGCAGGCGTCCAGCATAGAGCATGCCAGCGATCGCAGCGGCCATCCCCGTCAGTAGCAGCACCTGGAACTTGATTTTCCGGACATCGACGCCGCTGTAGCGAGCTGCGACCGAGTTTCCGCCTGCCGACATGACCTTGCGGCCGAACGGTGTCTTTCGGAGCGCGATATGGGCGATCGTGCCCAGAACGGCGACCCAGACAACGAGGACAGGAACAGGGCCGATGTTACCGGAACCAAAGACGAAAATGAACGTATCGTTGATAATTGGAACAGGCGAAGTGCCGCTTACCCACATTCCGACCCCTCGCGCGATCCCCATCATGCCGAGTGTCACCAAGAACGACGGGATGTTGAGATAGGCAGTCAGGCCGCCGTTTACGGCGCCTACCAGCAGCCCGAGGGTCAAGCCCGCGAGAATGCCGGGGAATAGACCGTACTTGCTCAGCACCAGGCCAGCGACCACCGACGACAGTCCGGCTATGGCTCCGACCGAGAGGTCGATCTCGCCCGCCGAGAGTACGAACGACATTGCCATGGAAACGATGGCGACGATCGCAGTCTGCCGCAGGATGTTGAGCAGGTTGTTTGAAGATAGGAATCCGCGATCCTGCAGCAGGATCGCGAAGACGATGAAGATGACGACGAAGCCGATGTAGACGACGTAGTCGCGCCAGTTGCTGTGCCACGGCCGCATGTGGGTTGCATCCGTCTCTGTGTTCAATGTCTTGGCTTCAGTGGACATTTTGGGTTGCCTTCTGAATCGCGACCTGCAGACCGAGTTCGGTGCGGATCAGCGGAGATTGAGTTTCGTCGCCGGCAATCGTGGCCCAGCTTTCGATTTCGTCGCGCTCGATTTCGCGCGCGAGACGTCCGTTGTTCATGACCAGGATGCGGTCGCTTGTTGCCAGAAGCTCGGCTGGTTCCGACGAGATGACGATGACGGACTTTCCGGAGGAGGCGACGCTCCGAATGAGTTCAACGATCTCGGCCTTTGAACCGATGTCTACGCCTGCTGTTGGTTCGTCGAGAATGACAACCGAAGGATCAATCGCTAGCCATTTGGCAATAACGATCTTCTGCTGGTTGCCGCCGGAAAGGTTCCTGACCTTGTTGTCAGCGGACGGCGTCTTGATCCTCAGTTGCTTGATGAGATCGGAGGTCAGTGTTCCCTCGCGTCGACGGTCGATGAAGGGACCGCGGACGAGCTGACCGATCTGCGGCAGTCCAAGATTGTCGCCGACGCTGTGCTCGACAACCAGACCTTCCTCGTGGCGGCTCTCCGGAACAAGCACAATGCCAGCCTTGATCGCATCCGAAGGTGACTTGAACTCAACGGCAGTGTCGCCGAGTTCTACGGTTCCCGCAGTTTTCTTATCGACGCCGAAAAGAAGGCGGGCAAGCTCGCTCCGGCCAGCGCCCATGAGGCCTGCTATTCCCACAATCTCGCCCCTGTGAACGTCGAAGCTGACATCGCTGGGTTTTCCCGAAGGGCCCGAAAGGCCACGTACGCTCAGCGCGGGTTTGCCGCTGCGATCAATGGCGCGCGCCTGGTATTGGAAACCGGTGACACGCTTGCCGACCATGTGCTGCACGATCGAGTCGAGCGTGAATTCGGATGTCTTCCCGGAGGTCACGTTCTGACCGTCACGCAGAATTGTAATCTCGTCGGCGATCGTCATGATCTCGGTCATGCGATGGGAAACGTAGATCACGGCTGTTCCCGCCGCAGTGAGCTTCTTCAACATGCCGAACAGAGTGTCGGCTTCCTGTGCGCTCAGCGACGAGGTTGGTTCGTCAAGGATAAGGATCCTGGCGTCCTGGTGGATGGCCTTGGCGATCTCGGTCAGCTGGGCCTGGCCGGGGCTGAGTTCAAAAACAGGCGTCCTCGGATCAACCCTGAGGTTGAGTTGGCCGATGATCTCGGCTGCCTGTGCGATTTCCCTGCGCTCGTCGACCAAGATCGACAGGCGGCGGGGCTCCCGGTTGAGGAAAATGTTCTGGGCGACCGTGAGGGTGGGGATCAGGCTGAGGTCCTGGAAGATCATCTCAATGCCGAGCCTGCGGGAATTCTCCGGAGAGCTTGACGACATGTGTTCGCCAAAAACCTCGATGGATCCCTCCGTGGGTGTGACCACGCCCTGCAGGATCTTCAACAGCGTAGACTTGCCGGCGCCATTTTCGCCGACCAGCGCATGGATTGTCCCGGGTTGGATCGTCAGGCTGACACCGCGCAATGCGTGCACGCCGCCAAACGATTTCCTCACGTCGCGCATCCTGACGGCGGCGAGGGTTTCGGTGACTGCTTGAGTGTTCATGGTCGTTGTCCGCCGCTGGGGACGGGGAGCGGCCGGAGCCGCTCCCGCGCACCGTTAGTTCATTGCGTCGGTGAGAATCTTCGGTGCCTGGTCGCCGTTCGACTGCGGCCACGCCTCGATCAGGTTATCGCGGGTCACCGCAAGGGCCGGGAGCACGACGTAGGGAGGTGCGTCCTTTCCGAGTAGGGCGTATCCGGCAAGGATGCCCTCGGCATAACCGGCGCCGTACGGACGCTGGGATCCGGTTGCCTTGACGTAACCCTTCTTAGCCATGTCGATCGAGATGTTGACGCCAAGGTCGCAAGTGGTGATGACGAGGCTCTTGGACGCGCCCGCTGCGCGCGCCGCTGACAGGACGCCTTCTGTTGGAACGTCCCACACGGCCCAGATGCCATTGAGGTTGGGGTGGGCCGTCAGCATTGCGGAGGCGACGCGCTCGGATTCGCTTGAGAAATCAGGGCCTCCGACACCGGTCTCCTGGACGATCTTGATATCCGGATAATCCTTGATCGCTTCCTTGAAGCCGACCACGCGTTCTTTGGTGGCAAAAAGGTCGGACGCATGCGGGATGAGACCGATTTCGCCCTTGCCGTCGAGCGCCTTGGCCATGAGCAGTGCGGCGACCTTTCCCATCCCGCGGTTGTCGGAAGAGACGAGGCTCACATAGTCTTTGCCAGCCTTCATCCCGGCGCCGGTCTGGTCAAGGAAGATGATCTTAATGCCAGCGGCAGCAGCTTTCTTGTATGCTGCGGCCGTGGCTGACTGCTCGGCGGGAACGGTGATCATGACGTCAGGTTTGAGCGCCATGACGCTTTCGATGTCTGAAACTTGCTGCTCCGCGCGATATCCAGCATCAGTCGTCGCAACGATTTCGACGCCGAGCTCTTCCAGGGCCTTCTTTTGCCCGGCCATCTGGGCCTTGGCCCAGTCAGACGCCGTGTAGTGCATCACAATGGCCGCTTTGGCATGCTTCGCCTTGATCTTTTCGATCTCTTCGGCGGATAGCTTCAGGTCGCTCGCGAGGGTCGCTTTTTCGCCGTTGGGCCCGCTTGCCGGGTGACTTTCAATATCCTTGATCTGTTTATCGACATCGATCGCGAAGGCGCTCGGCGCATAGGCAGCGCTGCCGCCGAGGGCAGTGGCAAGGGCGATCATCTGTAGGGACTTGCGCATCGTCATAGGCATTTCGGTTCCTCCCTTTAAGGCCTATTGAGTTCCTCGAATTCAATAACGTATACGTTAATGCATTTGTAAAAGCTGTCAACTGAAGAAATGTCGGGAAACATCGGCGAGCCGAATTGAGCATCCCGCATTTGGGATGGTTTCAACCACCGTGAGTGCCCAACGCGGTATTCATCACGGTGGTCGTCTTGTCCGTTTGCCACCAAACGGATCGAGGCAGACCGCCCCCATGAAATCGACCCGGAACGATCCTTACGGCTCCCGATCGACGCGGTAGTCAAATAAAAGCTATTGCGCAAATAGAGAGGTATAAGGTATGAGGTATGATGTCGATGGGCAGACTTTTTGCAGCGGAATGTGATATTGTTATGTTTGTCGTATATAATACGTTATTTTGTGTTTCGATATTGTGATATCCAGAAAAGTGCGCCACATTAGTCGCGGTTTATGAGGGAGGAAGAATTGACAGCAGCAGTTTCGATCCGCGATCTCGCGAACGCTATCCGTGTCCTGTCGATCGACGCGGTTGAGGCCGCAAAGTCCGGGCACCCCGGAATGCCCATGGGCATGGCTGATGCGGCGGCGGTGCTGTTCGGCCGGCACCTCAAGTTCGATTCAAGCGAACCTGGCTGGCCGGACCGCGATCGTTTCGTCCTGTCGAACGGCCATGGCTCGATGCTGCTCTACAGCCTTCTGCACCTCACCGGGTACGAAGACATGACGATTGAGCAGGTTCGCAACTTCCGCCAATGGGGCTCCAAAACGCCAGGTCATCCCGAATACGGGCACACCGCTGGCGTCGAGACGACCACCGGGCCGCTCGGACAGGGGATCGCGTCGGCTGTCGGAATGGCTATCGCGGAGCGGCGCCTATCAACCGAATTTGGCGCAGCGCTTGTCGATCACCGGACCTACGTTTTCTGTGGAGATGGGTGTCTCATGGAAGGTGTTGGTCAGGAAGCTGCTTCGCTGGCCGGCCACCTGCAGCTCGGCAAGTTGATCGTCCTTTACGACGACAACTCCATCACCATCGACGGCTCGACCGCAATCGCGTTTTCGGAAGATGTGCTCGCGAGGTTCGACGCCTACGGATGGCACACGCAGCGCGTTGACGGTCATGATCCGGATGCGATCGACGCGGCGATCTCGCAGGCGAAGGCGGAAGGATCCAGACCATCCCTCATAGCCCTGAAAACCATCATTGGATACGGCTCTCCGTCAAGGGCAGGAACAAGCTCCGTACATGGTGCACCGCTCGGCGCCAGCGAAGCCGCCGCGACGAAGGCAGTCTATGGCTGGACGGCGGACACTTTCGAGATTCCTGCTCCAATCCTCAAAACTTGGCGCGAAGTCGGCGCGAAGGGCGCCAAGGCGCGCAAGGACTGGCAAGCGCGGCTCGAAGCAGCGGGCGCAGATGTCAGAAGTGAGTTTGAACGCCGCACCGCCGGCTCATTGCCAGCGCGATATGAGGAAGCGGTCAACGCCGCCAAGGCAAAGCTGCTCGACAAGCCGCAATCAGTGGCAACGCGTAAGGCAAGCCAGATCGCACTGGAAGCGCTGACGGAGCTGCTTCCGGAAATGATCGGCGGGTCCGCTGACCTCACCCACTCAAACTTGACCCGGGTTCCGGCCGTCGACAGCGATTTCACCGCCGCTGCAAGCGGGCGGTATGTCAGCTATGGCGTTAGAGAGTTTGCCATGGCCGCCGCGATGAACGGTATGGCGGCTCACGGCGGCGTCATACCCTATGGTGGCACGTTCCTCGTCTTCTCGGATTATTGCCGCAATGCCATTCGTGTGGCGGCTCTGATGGGCGTCCGCTCTATCTTCGTGATGACGCATGACTCGATCGGTCTTGGCGAAGACGGTCCGACGCACCAGCCGGTCGAGCATCTTGCCAGCCTCAGGGCAATGCCGAACTTGCATGTATTCCGGCCGGCCGACACCATCGAGACGCTGGAATGCTGGGATCTTGCAATAACCAGCAAGAACACGCCGTCGGTTTTGGCGCTCTCGCGGCAGAATGTCCCGCAACTGCGCGCCCAGCGTGACGGCATCAATCGCTGCGCACGGGGAGCCTATGTGCTGCGGGAAGCGAGCAGCGAACGTGCCGTCACAATCATCGCCACTGGAACGGAAGTCGCGCTTGCGATCCAGGCTGCCGACGAGCTTGAGGCGAGAAACGTTCCCGCCGCTGTCGTCTCGATGCCGAGCTGGGATCTCTTCGAACAGCAGCCCAAGGATTACCGCAGCTCGGTCCTCGGCAACGCGCCGCGCATTGCCGTGGAAGCGCTCTCGAAGTTCGGCTGGACTAGGTATGTCGACAGCGAAGACGACGTGATTGGGATGTCCGGCTTCGGAGCGTCTGCGCCGGCCGAGACGCTGTACGAGCAATTTGGGATCACGCGTGACGCAATCGTCACGCGCGCCCTAGCAAGGATAAGGGGCAAGCAATGAGCGCGCCGGCGACACCCGGAAATGACGAAGCGGGCGTCCAGTATGGTTCTGTCGATGAGTACCTCTCGACCTGGGCTGCTGAGGATTTGTCCCGTCAGGGGGTGGCGGCTCTAATCAACGGTGTGTTGGATGCCGCCTGTCTTTTATCCGCACGCATCGCAGCCGGTTCCCTGGAGGGCGATCTGGCCCACCTTGTCGGATCAAATACCGACGGTGATGCGCAAAAGGCAATCGACATCGCGTCGCACGAGTTGTTCGTCGAAATACTCGCACGCGCAGGCGCTGCCAGGGTCCTGTCCGAGGAGGCCGACGCGCCAGTTATGCTCAATGGCCAGCATTTTGCGGTCGCAATCGATCCGATCGACGGTTCAGGCAATGTCGGGCTGGGCACGCCCGTCGGCACGATCTTCTCGATCATGCCTTTCTGCGAAGCTGAAGATCCCTTTTTAACCCCTGGAAAGCGCCAGGCCGCGGCCGGTTATGTCTCATTCGGCAACACGGTCGATTTGGGCTTTTCGGTCGGTGAGGGTGTGCTGCTGGCGACGATGCATCCCCAAACCGGCGAGTTCCTGATCGTCAAAAGGCAGGTTCAGATACCTCGCGACACGTCCGAGCTTGCATATAACGCTTCCAACCACCGTCACCTTCACCCTGCCATGAGCCTGTATCTTCAGGATTGTCTGACCGGCAAGGAGGGAACGCGCGGCCGCGATTTCAACATGCGTTGGCTCGGATCGGCAGTCGGAGAGCTCCACCGGATCCTGATCAGGGGCGGTGTGTTCTTCTACGCCGGCGACAAGCGACCCGGCTTTGAAAATGGGCGCCTTCGCCTGGTGTATGAAGCGAATCCGATCGCGTTCCTGATGGAGCAGGCCGGGGGGCGGGCCACCGACGGCACGACCGCCATCCTGGACAAGATCCCGACCTCTCACCATTGCCGCACGCCGCTGGTTTTCGGTTCGGCGACGGAGGTCGACGTGATCGCAAGCTATCTCAATTCCAATCCAACCAGCGAGTAACACGTCATGGCCAGGATTACTCTCCGCCAGCTGCTGGATGATGCCGCCGAACACGGCTACGGCGTACCGGCGTTCAACATTAACAACATGGAACAGGCGCTTGCCATCATGGAAGCGGCCGACGGAACGGATTCGCCTGTGATTCTCCAGGCGAGCCGTGGGGCCCGAGCCTATGTCAACGACATCATGCTCAAGCACATGATGGAGGCTGTGACGGAAATCTATCCGCATATCCCCGTTTGCGTCCATCTTGACCACGGAAACGAACCGAGCACCTGCGTCACCGCGATCCAGCATGGTTTTACGTCCGTCATGATGGACGGATCGATCCTTGCTGACGGGAAAACCGCGGCGGATTGGGACTACAACGTCAAGGTCACGAGAAGCGTCAGCGACACGGCCCATTGGGCAGGGGTTTCGGTGGAAGGGGAGCTTGGCGTTCTGGGCTCGCTTGAGACCGGTACGGGCGAGGCGGAAGACGGTCACGGCGTCGAAGGCAAGCTCGATCCGCATCAGCTTTTGACCGATCCGGAGGAGGCGGCGAAATTTGTCGCGGAGACCAAGGTGGATGCGCTTGCCGTCGCAATGGGCACCAGCCATGGCGCCTACAAGTTCTCACGCCGGCCGGACGGTGACGTGCTGGCAATGGATGTTATCGAGGCGATCCACCGGAAACTTCCGAATACCCATCTCGTCATGCACGGTTCGTCAAGCGTGCCGGAGGAGTTGCAAGAAATTTTCAATCGCTTCGGCGGGCGGATGAAGCCCACCTGGGGCGTGCCGCTCGAGGAAATCCTGCGCGGCATTCGGCATGGTGTGCGAAAGGTCAACATCGACACTGATTGCCGCATGGCAATGACCGGGCAGGTGCGCCGAGTGCTGTCCGAAGATCCGACAGAATTCGACCCTCGCAAATATTTGAAGCCTGCAATGACGGCGCTTTCAAAGCTGTGCCGCGAGAGATTCGAAGCTTTCGGAACGGCAGGACGCGCAAGCTCCATTCATGTTGTGCCGCTCGCGGAAATGGCGAAGCGGTATCGAGCCGGCTCGCTCTAGGTCGGCCAACATCCATTTGAACGCAAACGTGGTGAAGCGGCGATGACCGAGAAGAAAACCCTCTGGATTGGCACCAGCTGGAAGATGAACAAGACGCTTGCCGATGCCGCGCAGTTTGCGCACGGTCTCAGGGCCGCAGACATCACGTCCCATCCGCGCATCCAGCGCTTTGTCATCCCTCCTTTCACTGTTGTCCGGGAAGTGAAGACCACGTTGGCGGGCACGTCGGTGAAGGTCGGCGCGCAGAACATGCATTGGGACGAGGAGGGCGCCTGGACGGGCGAGATTTCACCCTTGATGCTCAAGGACTGCAACCTCGACATCGTCGAGCTTGGTCACTCCGAGAGGCGTGAACATTTCGGTGAGACGGACGTGACGGTAGGACTGAAAGTCGGGGCGGCGGTTCGCCACGGCTTGATCCCGCTCATCTGCATAGGGGAGACACTTTCCGAACGCGAGGCCGGGCGAGCCCGCGACGTCCTCGAGCGCCAGGTTCGCGGCGCGTTGGGATGCCTTTCTACAGACCAGAAGCACAAACCGATACTGCTTGCCTACGAGCCTGTTTGGGCCATTGGCGTCGATGGGATCCCCGCGACAGCGGACTACGCCGACGCCCGCCAGGCCGAGATCATCGCGTTCGCGGAAGCCGTGCTCGGCCGGCGCATTCCCTGCCTCTACGGCGGTTCGGTCAACGCGGACAACTGCGAAGAGCTCATATCCTGCCCCCATGTCGATGGGCTGTTCATCGGCCGCTCGGCCTGGAAGATCGAGGGCTACCTCGACATCCTCGAAAAGTGCGCGGCCAAAATCTGAGGAGTGATGAAGATGAAAATTGCAGTAGCAGGCGACAGCGCGGGCGAAGGCCTCGCCAAGGTCCTCGCCGATTATCTCAAGGACCGTTTCGAGGTGTTCGAGGTCTCCCGGACGGACGCCGGTCTCGACGATTTCTATGCGAACCTCTCCGACAGGGTCGCCAACGGCGTGCTCGACGGCACCTATGACAAGGCCATCCTGGTGTGCGGCACCGGGATCGGCGTCTGCATTTCGGCAAACAAGGTGCCGGGTATTAGGGCAGCCCTCACACACGATACTTATTCCGCCGAGCGGGCGGCGTTGTCGAACAACGCCCAGATCATTACCATGGGCGCCCGCGTCATTGGATCGGAACTTGCGAAGACGATCGTCGACTCCTTCCTCGCCCAGAGGTTCGACGAGAACGGTCGCTCGGCCAGCAATGTTGCCGCCATCGACGAGGTCGATACGAAATACCACACCCGCTAGTTGGAAGGCTGGGCAAGCATTGCTCGCGGTCGACGCGCCAGGCGCAATCAGCCTGGCGCATTATCGTTTTCTGGCAATTTTCAGAACCCGGCGAATAGGCCGGGCGGCATACGGTATCCGGGCTTCGCGTCCGCCTTCAGATGCCGCCGGTGATGATCGCAGTGCGACCTGCGGGAAATGCAAGATGCGCCACGCCTTGACGTGATGCCCTGGCTGTCATTTCAGCAGGGATGTGCGGAAGTGTTCCATGTTTTCCTCGACGCTTTCGCGGCTGAGGTCACCGGTCTTTCTGTCCCGGATCATCTGAAACATGTGTTCGTGGAGATCGACTGCGCGCCATTTGCCACTGACCTCTAGCGATTTTTGCACCCAAGGCGCGACCATCGTCAGCACGAAGTCGGCGATCACGACGATCAACGGGTTTCCGGCAGCTTTGTATATTGCTCGGTGGAAATCGAGATCGGCCTTGAGGAGATCTTCGATCGCGGAGTTCGCATCCTCCGACAGCCTTTTTAGTCGGTCGATGCACTCTCTCATCGTGGCGAGGTCTTCGTCCGTACGCCGCAGCGACGCGAGTTCTGAACAGTTGCGGTCGAAAATGTATCGCAGTTCCATCAGCATCTCAGGCGTCGAGCTCTGAAGATAGAGCTGAAACATCGCGAGCGGCATCGCCGGAAGGCCTTCGTCCTTACGGATGTAATTTCCAAAGCCATGACGCGTCTCGACAAGACCCGAGACCGCGAGCGTTTTGATCGCCTCTCTGATTGGAGTGCGACTGATCCCGAGAAGCTGGGCCAGCTCTTTTTCATTGGGAAGTTTGTCACCAGGCCCGAGGTTGCCTTTGGCAATTTCGCCCGTAATGTAGTCGAGCGCTATGTCCAGCCGGCTTGGGATTTTCTTTGGGTCAACAGACAGCATTCCTGGTCACGCTCCAATCAGAAATCGAAAAGGTACGAGGTCATACCGCGTTTTACCGCTTGCGACAAATGCCGAACGTCGAACTGGCCACTTCTCCAGGTTATTCGCTGATTTGTCCCAGCCGCTTCGAGGCTTTTGGATCGAATGGGAACATGAGGCCAGCGGCCAGGAAGCCGCCGTCGACGTTCAGGGTGTGCCCCGTAATATAGGCAGCATCGTCGCTCGCCAGGAACACCGCGGCATCAGCGATTTCCGATGGTTCGCCATAACGGCGTTGCGGAACTAGCCGATGATAGGCGTCACGCGTTTCGACCGTGTGCATGACTTTCGAGACCTCGGTCAATATCGGGCCCGGTGCGATGTTATTCACGTTGATTCCCGATTCCGCGAGTTCCACCGCCATAACCTTCGTGAGGAGTTCGACGCCGGCCTTTGAGGCTCCATAGGCCGAACGTCCGACACCGCCCTTCTGACCGGACAGCGAAGCGATATTGATGATCCGCCCATAGCCTTTGGCGGCCATGATCCGAGCAAAGGCTTGCGCCACGAGGAATGTTCCGGTCAGATTGATCCGGACGACGCGTTCGAATTCCTCCCTTGAGCTTTCGAGAAACAGAGTGGTTGCGCCCACGCCCGCGTTGTTCACGAGTATGTCGACCGTGCCGAACCGGCCAATCGTTTCCTTAACGATCGTCTCAACGTCTTCGTTGACCGAAATATCGGCGCGGACGGCCAAAGCCCGCTCCCCAAGCCGCTCGGCGGCTTCGTTCGCCACTTCCAGATCGCGGTCGACGATAACGACATTCGCGCCTTCGCGAACATAGGCTTCAGCGATTGCCAGTCCGATGCCCCGGCCAGCGCCCGTCACCACGGCAGTGCGTCCAGAAAGTCTCATCTCGTCGTCCTCCAATTTTCTCGATATGAGGTATAAGGTATAAGGTATGACCTTGACAGAGTTATGAGCTGCTTCTATGAGTATTGTCAAGAGTGAAGCCCGGCTGATGTATGGAGGAAGATATCCTCGGCCGGGATATTGGGAGGATCCGATGACATCAGCTGGCAAGCTCAAGGCCGTGTTTTACGGCGACGACTTCACGGGTTCTTCCGAAAACCTGGCGCAGTTCCATCGCAGTGGTGTGAAGGGAAAACTCTATCTCGCACGCCCTTCAGCACAGACGGCGTCAACAGATGCTCTGTCTTATGATGTGCTTGGCTTCGCCGGTACCGCAAGGGCGTTGTCCGGCGTCGAGCTCGACGAGGAGCTTGACAGCGCGTTTTCGATCATGCGCACCCTCAACAGTCCGCTTATCCAATACAAGATCTGTTCGACGTTCGACTCGTCGCCCACCGTTGGAAGCTATGGTGCTGTTCTGGCGCGCGCTGCGGCTCACTTCGGCAAGAGGGACGTTCCAGTCCTCGCCGCGACCCCGGACTTCGGGCGCTACACCTGTTTCGGAAATCATTTCGCGCGCTTTGCCGACAGGATTGAGCGGCTCGACCGGCACCCGAGCATGTCGCGCCACCCCAGGACGCCGATGCACGAGGCGGATCTGCGCATGCATCTGGCTGGGCAGACAGATAAGGAATTCGTCAACGTCACGCTTCCCGCAATCCGGAACCGCTCGGCAATGGAGGAGCGTGTCTTCAAGGCCTTCCAAGAGGGGGCAGGGGTCATTTTCGATGGGCTCGAAAATGCGGATCTTGCGGCTGTCGCCGATCTGCTCTGGGCGCGGTATCCGACACGTCCGATGTTCGCGCTTGCAGCTCAAGGCTTGGCGCAACAACTCGGCGCTCTTTGGGCCCGCTTGGGCCTGCTATCGTCGGCGGAGCCCGTCAAGACGGAGATTGCCGGCGTCGAAAATCTACTCGTCTTATCAGGTAGTTGCGCCCTGCAAACCGGGCGCCAGATTGCGGTGGCCGAAGCTTCCGGGTGGAACCTTGTCCACTTGGATGTCTCGACAGTCCGGTCCGATGATGATGCTGACGCAGTTGCGCGGGAGGCTGCTTTGAAGGCGATCGAGAGCCTTGTGCGCGGTCGATCTACAATCATCTACACGGCTCGCGGGGAAACCGGCCGCCTGGCCGGCAGCGATGTTCCCGCGGAACGCTTGGGCGCCATCTACTGTGACGTTGCGCGTGCCGTGCGCCGCGCGGTTTCCTTGCCGCGGATCGTGTTTTCGGGCGGTGACAGTTCGAGCTATGCGGTGCGGACAATCGGCGCCGAAGCGCTCGAGATCGCCGTTTTTGACGAAGTTCAAAATTGCCATGTCTGCCGCCTGGATGCGCCGGGCGACGCCGAAGTCGATGGCCTCGAAGTCATGCTGAAGGGCGGGCAGATTGGTGCCGATGACTTCTTCCTGCGGGCAAAGGCGGGCACCTCGGGTTATCTGGCGGCGTAAGGAGCAAAAGATGCAAAAGAAAATCATCCTCGAAGCCAGGGTCAACGAGTACGCGCCGCGCACATCCAACCCTAATATCCCATACACCGCCGACGAGATCGTTGAGGCCGCCGTTGCAGCCCGCAAGGCGGGAGCGGCGATTCTCCACTATCATGCCAGGACAGCCGACGGCGGTGCGACAAACACCGTTGAGGCAAACGCCGAAATCATCCGCGAAGTCAGGCAGGCGACCGATCTACTCATCCTTCCCACGCTCGGCTTTATCTCGAATGATGCCGACGCCATGAAGCGCATCGACACGGTCGCAACCCTGGCATTGGACCCTGCTACGAAGCCCGATATTGCGCCCATCGATACCGGCTCGGCCAATCTCGAGCTTTGGGATGCCGAGACGCGCAGGTTCGAAAATCCAGAACGTTTGTATCTCAACACGACCGAAAGTCTCGCGCACTACGCGCGTACCTTGGCCGAAAAGGGCGTAAAGCCGAAGCTGGTTTCCTGGTCTGTTGGGTTCACGCGCCGCGCGATCGCTCTGATGGACGCGGGCCTTGTGAGGGGGCCGGCCTACTTTCTCCTCCACCTGACGGGAGGGCGATACATTACCGGGCATCCGCCGACCGAGGCGGGTCTCATGGCGCATCTTGCATTTCTGCCCGACGACCGGCCGATCGAATGGACGGTCAATTGCCTTGGGGGCAATCTTTTGAACATTGCTCCTGCGATCTGCCGTCTGGGCGGCCACATGGCTATTGGAATAGGCGACTATCCCTATCGTGAGTTCGGCACACCCACGAACGCGGAAGTCATATCGCGCGCTGTTGAGATTGCCCAAAAGGTCGGACGTGAGCCGGCTACACCTCAGGAGGCACGCGCGATCCTCGAACTGGACGCCGCGTAGAACCAATACGGCATGCGATCCGCACACACGCGGCATAGATTTCGATTTTACGAGGTATGACGTCATATCATGGTCAACGCAACTGAGAAGATAACAGTTCAGAGAACCGCGCAGTCGTCTTCGGCGCGCGTGGTTCTGCGGGCCGAGGGCGTGGAAAAGTCGTTCAACGGCGTCCCAGCGCTCGTTGATGGCCGACTAACTCTAAAGGCCGGGACCGTCCATGCCTTGTGCGGCGGTAATGGCGCCGGCAAGTCGACATTCCTCAACATCACGATGGGACTGCTCCGCCGCGATGGAGGGATAGTGGAGATCGATGGCGAGCAGGTCGACTTCAAAAGCGCCGCTGACGCCTTGCGTCACGGCATCGCGATCATCACGCAGGAGCTTTCCCCCGTCCCCGAGATGACCGTCGCCGAGAACCTTTACCTTGGCCGCGAGCCGAAGCGACTTGGCGTGCTCGTCGATTTTAGCCAGATGCGCAGGGACGCCCAGGCATTCCTCGATGAACTCGGCTTTGAAGTCGACGCTGCCAAGAAGATGGGGGAGCTGAGCCTCGCCCAGATTCAGCTCGTCGAAATTGCGAAGGCTCTCAGCTATCGGGCACATATCGTCATCATGGACGAGCCGACATCTGCTATCGGCGAACACGAAGTCCATGTCTTGTTCAACGCGCTCCGCAAGATCACCGCGCGCGGTTCCGCAATTATCTACGTGTCTCACAAACTCACCGAAATCTTCGAGATCGCGGATGAGTACACAGTCTTCCGCGACGGCCGTTTCATCGAGACTGGAAACATCAAAGACATCGACCGCCGTCATCTTGTGACACAGATCGTCGGCCGTGAAGTCAAGCTGGTCGAGAAGGGCAAGCCTCTCGAAGACGCGCCAATCCTGCTTTCGGTCTCGAACTTGGCGCGCGGGCCTCATTTCCGAGACATCTCGCTAGACGTGGCGTCCGGCGAAGTGGTCGGAATCTACGGGCTGCTTGGGTCCGGACGAACCGAGTTCCTCGAGACAATATTCGGGCTGCACTCACCAACGGGAGGCGAAGTTGTCTTCAACGGCGGTAAGGTCAAGCCAGGCAGTCCTAAGGACGCAATTCAACGTGGAATGGCGATGGTGACCGAGGATCGCAAGGACAGTGGTCTCGTGCTCTCGGCATCGATCGCCCACAACATCACGCTTTCATCGCTGGCCTTGATGGCCATCAGCGGTTTCATCCGCGGGGACAAAGAGCGCAGCGCAGTTCAAGACATGATCGTCTCACAGAGGATCAAGTCGGCGTCGCCAGATGTTGCCGTCGAAACTCTGTCAGGGGGCAACCAACAAAAAGTCGTGCTGGCCCGGTGCCTTCTGACAAATCCAAAGCTTCTCATTTGCGACGAACCGACGCGTGGCATCGACGAAGGTTCCAAGCAGGAGATCTACGCGTTCCTGCGAGACTTCGCGGCAAAGGGCAACGGCGTCCTCGTGGTCTCCTCGGAGGCACCGGAGATCATGCAGCTCAGCGACAGGATCGCGATTTTCAAACAGGGGCAGCTCCTCAGCATCATCGACGGTGCCGAAGCAACGCAACAGACGCTTATGGACATGGCGAGCTGATGAGCGGTCATAGCCCCATTCACGGGAGGACTTGAGTAATGAATACCATCGCTGCGGCGAAGCCCGGAAACTTCCGCGCCGGGGAAATGATCAGGCAGTTCAGCATCGTTCTCGTGTTTTTCCTGATCGTCGCGTTCTTCGCGTTCGCGAACCAGTACTTCATGACATGGTTGAATTGGCTGAATCTCGTTCGCCAGTCGTCGATCAACGGCATTCTGGCGATCGGAGTGACCTTCGTCATCCTTACTAAGGGCATCGACCTATCGGTCGGCTCCGTAATGGCGCTCGCGGGCATGATCGCCGCCAGCCTCGTAACGGAGACCAACGAGCAGTTCGTGCTTTTCGGTATCTTTGCGGGTCTCGCGGCGGGAGCCGGCCTCGGCTTGGTGAATGGCGTGCTTGTTGCCGCGGTCAAGGTCCCGCCGTTCGTAGTGACGCTTGGCATGTTGAGCGTGGCCCGCGGTCTCACCTTGATCTTTTCGGAAGGACGCCCCATCCCGAATCTGTCGGATCCCTTCAAGTGGATCGGCTCCGGGCAGATCATGTATATCCCGGTACCGATCGTCATCCTGTTCGTCGTGTTCCTGATTGGATGGACCGTTTTAAACTATACGACTTTCGGCCGTTATGTGTACGCAGTTGGCGGCAACGAGAAGGCGGCTCGCACGAGCGGCATTTCCACCAAGGTGATCGTCGGTGCGACCTATGTGATCTCGGGCCTCCTGGCTGGTCTTGCGGGGCTTGTCCTGACGGCTCGCACCACCGCTGCGCTGCCGCAAGCGGGCATCGGTTATGAGCTTGACGCGATCGCCGCCGTCGTGATCGGCGGGACGAGCCTTGCGGGCGGCCGCGGATCGCTGCTCGGCACACTGATCGGCGCGCTCATCATCGGCACGATCAACAACGGCATGGACCTCATGGGCGTGTCTTCATACTACCAGCAAGTCCTCAAGGGCACGATCATCGTGGTCGCGGTCATCGCCGACCAAATCCGCAAATAAGACCAATCCCGAAATTGCCGCCGGGGAAGGCCGGCGACAATGTCCGGCCCAGCGTGTCGCGTCCGGACGTATCTTAAACCAGAGGAGAATATGAAATGCAGATGTCTAGGAGGAACCTGCTCAATGCGGGTGTGGGTATGGCAATCGCCGTAGCGACGTTGGCTGGCGGGAACTTCGCCTTCGCGCAGGACAAAATTCGGATCGCGGCTCTCTCGTTCGGTGAGTCCGGCGAGTACATGAAGGCTTGGTCGACGGAAATCCAGAACCATCCCGCCGTCAAATCGGGCGAGGTCGAGATCACCGTTTTCGACGGCAAGTATGATCCACTGACACAGGCGAACCAGATCGACACAGCGATCACCCAACAATTCAACGCGATCATCATGTCACCGTTCGACCTCGAGGCCTCGGCGCCGCCGATCGAAAAGGCCGCCGAAGCGAAAATCCCGCTTATCGTGTCGGCGCTCAAGACCAAGTCGACGAAATACACCGCGTCCATCATCGTTAACGATACCGAAGGCGGCCAGATCATCGCTGAGGAACTCGCCAAGCGCCTTCCGAACGGCGGCAACGTCGTCCTCATGGAGGGTCCGATCGGCCAGTCGGCCCAGATCGAGCGCCGCGCAGGCATCGACGCTGGTCTCGCCAAGTTCCCGAACCTCAAGCTCATCGAAGACAAGACAGGCAACTGGAGCCGCGCCGAGGGTCAGGCGCTCATGGAGAACTGGTTGCTCGCACACCCGGGTGAGATCAACGGCGTCCTTGCGGAAAACGACGAGATGGCGCTTGGCGCGATCGAAGCCATGAAGAGCGCCGGCATCGATCTCAAGACCGTTCCCGTTCTTGCGATCGACGGCATTCCGGACGCAAAGCGCGCCGTGAAGAAGGGCGAGATGGCGGTCAGCCTCTACAAGTACGCCCGCGCCGAAGGCCAGGGCGCGGTCGACCTCGCACTGCGGGCGATCAAGGGCGAGAGCTACAAGCCGCAGTCCGAAATCTGGGGCTCGCTGATGGAATGGAAGGGCGGCACCGAGAAGGACTACGTCGTGCCGTGGCTCGTGCTCGATTCCACCAATGTCGAGAAGTACATGTAATCGGACAACGGCGGACGGCCCATACGGCCGTCCGCCTTACACCAGGGAAATAGGATCGACCATCATGTTGAAGAGAAAAGTTGGAAAGACCGATGTGACGCTGACCTCGCTAGGGCTGGGTACCTCGCCGCTCGGTGGGTGCAATGTCGATGTGAGCTTCCAGACTTTCGAGGCGGTCGTCCTCAAGGCATACGACTTGGGTGTCCGCTATTTCGACACCGCGCCCCTTTACGGCCTTGGAAAGTCCGAGCATTCCCTCGGCCATGTCCTTCGCAACAACGATCTCATCGGCAAGGTCGTGGTCAGCACCAAGGCGGGGCGGATACTCAAGCCGGAAAGCCGCGCAAAGCGCGCCGAGAGCCTTTACGGCATCGACTGGGTGAAGGCGCTGCCATTTGTCGATGACTACGACTATTCCTATGACGGCATCATGCGCGCTTTCGAAGATAGCCAGCAGCGCCTGGGTATGGACCACATTGACATCCTCTATCTCCACGACGTGAGCGGCGAATGGCACCGCGAGGCGTATAGCACCCACCTTTCGGCGCTGAGATCGAGCGGTTACAAGGCGTGTGACGAGCTGCGCAGCACAGGCTCCGTGAAGGCCATCGGCCTCGGCGTCAATGAAACCGCGTCGGTCCTGCAGGTGGCAGAGGAATTTGATCTCGACTGCTCCATGGTCGCCGGGCGCTACACCCTGCTCAACCACGGCGCTCTCGACCATTTCTATCCAGAAATGCAGCGTCGCGGCATCGGTATCATTGCGGCTGGCATCTACAACTCCGGCATCCTCGCCGAGGGTAGCAAGTCGATGACAACCACCCGCACCTACGATTGCCAGCCCGCGCCTGAAGCGATCGTCCGCAAGGTCGAGGCGCTCGAAGCCGTCTGCGAGCGCCATGGCGTCTCGCTTGCGACTGCAGCGACACAATTTGTCTACGCACATCCTGCAGTGACCGCGGTGGTACAGGGAGCGCTGGCGCCCGAACACGTCGCCGCAAACGTCGCCGCGATCTCGACGCCGGTTCCGGCTGCGTTCTGGGCCGACCTGAAGTCGTCCGGCCTCATCCCTGAAGCCGCGCCAGTTCCGGAGGCATGATAGCGATGGATCTGGCTCAGCGCAGGCCCTCGGACATTCTGGTCACCTATCGGATTGAGACCGCCGGGAGCGCTGAGGCCTTGGCGGTCAAGATCGGAAGCGACCAGTCGACGGGTACATTTGTTGACCTGCCCGGAGAGACGCCGCAACTGAAGGCGCGCGCGGCCGCGCGCGTGGTCGCTTTCGAGAAACTGGACTCTGTCGAGGTTCCCTCGCTCCCTGCAGCGGGCGAAGTCTTCAACCGAGCGGAGACAACAATCGCCTATCCCCTGGAGGCCGTCGGAACTGACCTCGCGGCAGTCACCACGGTTGCATTGGGCGGGGTCTGGTCGATCAAGGAATTCACCGGGCTGAGGGTCATCGGCCTGCAGCTGCCTCCAGAGTTTGAAGGCGTCTACCCGGGGCCTCAATTTGGGATCGAAGGCTCCCGGCGTCTGACCGGCGTCTACAATAGGCCAATCATCGGCACGATCATCAAGCCCGCGCTCGGCCTCACCCCGGACGAAACGGCGCAGGTGGTTGCTGAACTCGTCGCGTCCGGTGTCGACTTCATCAAGGACGACGAGAAACTGATGTCGCCACCGTACTCCTCGTTGGAGGCGCGGGTGAAAGCGATCATGCCGATCATCCGGGATCAGGAGCAGCGCACCGGCAAGAAGGTGATGTATGCCTTCGGCATTTCCGACGTCGATCCCGACGAGATGGTTCGCAAGCACGACTTGGTCGTGCGCGAGGGTGGAAACGCCGCTGTCATCAACATCAATTCGATCGGCATGGGCGCTTTTCTGTTCCTGCGTCGGCGGTCGTCCCTTGTCTTGCACGCCCATCGCAACGGCTGGGATCTTCTCACCCGACATCCTGGTCTTGGGTTCGATTTCTCGGTCTACCAACAGCTTTGGCGACTTCTCGGCGTCGACCAATTCCAGATCAACGGCATTGCCGCCAAATACTGGGAGCCGGACGCGTCTTTCGTTCAGTCGTTCCATGATCTCCAGAAACCGATCTTCAGTGATGCCGACCGCCCGTTACCGGTCGTTTGTTCGGGTCAATGGGGTGGACAGGCGCCTGAGACCTATCGAAGGACGGAGCAGACGCTTGACCACCTTTACCTTTGTGGTGGTGGCGTCGTCAGCCATCCCGGCGGGCCGTCGGCAGGTGTCAGAGCGGTTCGTGCGGCCTGGGATGCCGCGGTCGCCGGAATCGATCTCCATGCATATGCCAAATCTCATCCAGAGCTGGCGCAGTCGCTCGCCAAGTTCGGCTCTAAAACCGTATCAGAAGGAAGATGACAGATGGAATATCGTCAGCTTGGCCGGTCAGGTCTCAAAATTTCGCAACTGGTTCTTGGTTGCATGAGTTTCGGCGTCGCCGATCGCGGCAACCATGCTTGGACCTTGTCCGAAGACGACAGTAGGCCATTTATCAAAGAGGCACTCGAACAGGGCATAAACTGCTTCGACACGGCCAATGCCTACTCGGACGGCACCAGCGAGGAGATCATCGGCAAGCTGCTCAGGGAGATGGTGCAGCGTGATGAGGTTGTCATTGCCACCAAGGTCTACGGCAAGATGCGCAACGGAGCGAATGCGGTCGGACTTTCCCGCAAAGCAATCATCGCGGAGGCTGAGGCCAGCCTCAAGCGGCTGGCGACCGACTACATCGACCTCTACCAAATTCATTTCTGGGACAATTCGACCCCGATCGAAGAGACGCTGGAAGCGCTGACCGATCTCGTTCGAAGCGGCAAGGTTCGCTACATCGGAGCCAGCAATTGTTACGCATGGCAATTTGCGCGCGCGCTCTACAAGTCGGACGCTGCCGGATGGTCGCGTTTCGTTTCGATGCAAGCTCAGATGAACCTCCTTTATCGCGAGGAAGAGCGGGAGATGTTGCCGCTCTGTAAAGCTGAAGGGGTGGGGATCATCGCGTTCAGTCCGCTGGCTCGCGGGCGCCTCAGCCGGCCTTGGGAGGAAAGCAGTTTGAGGTCCGAGACCGACAATGTCACCGCTCGGTTCTACGGTCACGCGGACGAGGCGGATCGCCGCGTCGTAGACGTCGTCGCAAAGATTGCAGAGGACAAGAACGTCCCGCGATCCCTCGTTGCGATGGCGTGGCTTAACACAAAGGCGGGCGTGACGGCTCCTATAATCGGCGCAACGAAGCTACAGCATCTGAAGGATGCCGTCGCTTCCTTGGCCGTCAAGCTAAGCGACGACGAGGTCCGCGAACTCGAGGAGCCATACGTGCCGCATAGCGTAGTCGGCTTGAACTGAGTTTGGCTCAGCGGGGACGACGTTGAGGCTGTCAGGAGGCACGCCGAACCGGGCCTCCTGAGCCAATGGCTTTGGTCGTATCGATCTCTGCTCCCTTCCAGAACCAGCGCGAGGAAAAAAGATGGCCACCACCCGTCATTTTGACGTCAGCGACAGCGCGATTGAAGCTGCCGCCCGGCTCATGCGAAATGGCGAAGTTGTCGCGTTTCCGACGGAGACGGTTTACGGGCTCGGCGCGGACGCCAGCAGCCCCGCCGGGATCGAGCGCATCTATGAAGCCAAAGGACGCCCGCGGCATAATCCCCTGATTATCCACGTTTCGGACGTGGAAATGGCGCGCAGGATGGCACATTTCAATCCGGAGGCAGAGTTGGCTGCTGCCAGCTTTTGGCCGGGACCTCTGACATTGCTCCTGCCAAAGCGGGAAGACGCGGGGCTCGCAACCGCAGTTACCGCGGGCATGAAAAATGTCGCAATCCGATTTCCCTCGTCGAGTGTCGCCCAACGGCTGATCCGGGCCGTCGGATTTCCGGTGGCAGCGCCTTCAGCCAATCGTTCCGGGAAGGTCACCTCGACCCGCTTCGTGGAAGTTGTCCGCCAGTTGGACGGACGGATTTCGGGAATCGTGGAAGAAGACATATGCGATCACGGCCTGGAATCGACTATTCTGTCTTTGGTCGGATCTCCGATCATTCTACGCCACGGGTCAGTTCCGCGGGAGGCACTGGAAGCTTTACTCGGCCCGATTGACGAGGACACTGGGCCCCAAAAAGTCTCGGCACCAGGCCAGCTAAAGAGCCATTATGCTCCGGAAGCCGCCGTTCAGATGAATGTCGACCGTCCTGCCGCCAATATGGTCTGGGTCGGTTTCGGACCGGAGTGCGAGGGCTGTCAATTGACGCTGTCTTCTTCCGGTGACCTTCAGGAAGCTGCCCGCAACCTCTACACCGCCATGAGTGAAGCCGACGCCTTGGCCGGCGCGAGTGACGTTATTGCATTCGCCCCTGTGCCTCTGATTGGCCTTGGCAGGGCAATCAACGATCGGCTGAGACGAGCTGCCGCGCCCCGTTGCGCGTAGGCGGCATTTTTAAGCAATTCGCAAAATGCGGATGGCGGCATGCAAAAAACGCTTGCCTCTATAGGTATGACCTTATACCTTACACCTTGCCGATTGAGGAGTCAGGCCACGGAGGTCCATCAAGCATTTCTGGTGTGGTTGGCGGCAGACGCCGGCGACATGACACGCATTTGGGACACGGGCTTTACCCGAACAATGACGGCATGGCGGAAGCTACATCGCTTCGACGCCTCCTATCGACATCTAGGGATGATCACATGACCGAACTTGAAACTAGGCCGCTCGGAAAAAGCAAAGTGCAGGTAACTTCGCTTGGGCTAGGCACAGTGCCGCTCTCTGGCTTCAACGCCGATGTCTCCTACGACGAATTCGAAGCGACGATCCTCGCCGGGTATGCGGCCGGCATCCGCTATTTCGATTGCGCGCCGATGTATGGATTCGGCAAGTCGGAGCATTATCTTGGCCATGCCCTCAGGGCGAACAAGCTGCGCGAAAACGTGGTGGTAAGCACCAAAGTCGGACGCGTATTGAAGCCCGCAAGCAGGACGAAGAAGTTAGAGACCGTCTACGGCATCGAGTGGATCGACCCGCTTCCGTTTCTCGATACCTACGATTACACCTATGACGGCGTGATGCGTGCATTCGAAGACAGCCAACAGCGCCTCGGCCTAGACTATATTGACGTTCTTCTCGTGCATGACGTTGGTCGGGCATGGCACGGCGACCAGAGCGAATTCTATTGGAACCAGTTGCGGGCCTCCGGTTACAAGGCACTGGACGAACTTCGCTCCAGCGGAGCCGTATCGGCCATTGGTCTGGGTGTCAACGAGACCGAGTCTGTCGTGGGTGTCGCCCGTGAATTTCCGATCGACTGCTCGTTGATCGCCGGCCGCTACACCCTTTTGAATCATGCCCCGCTTGAGGCCGCGTTCGACGAGTTGCTCCAGCGGAACGTCTCCGTGATCGCCGGCGGGATCTTCAATTCCGGGATCCTCGCGACCGGCGTAAGCGGTCCCGCGGCCACTTACGATTACGGCAAGGTTCCGGCGGCCGTCGTCGAAAAGGTCAAGGCCATCGAGAGCATTTGCTTAAGATATGCGGTGAGCTTGCCTGCAGCGGCGATGCAATTCGTCTATGCGCATCCGGCAGTGGCCACGCTGGTCATGGGTGCAAAGAGCGCATTGGAAGTCGAGCAGAACGTCAAGGCGATCAACGAGACAATACCCGCTGCATTTTGGGACGCTTTGACTGAGGCGAGCCTTCTTCCGTCAAACGCTCCGCTGCCGACGGCTGTACGATGATGGCCAGCGGAGGCACCGTTTTCGGCGGCTTCCGCTGTGAAGCGCTCGTGGGTTCGGTTCCATCGCCGGAGGCGCGCGCATGCCTCGAGGCGCTCGTCAGGACATATGGCGAGCTCCTCGCGATCTACTCCTTCATGCATATGGCATTGAGGGAGAAGAGCATGCGCCTCTTGATTGGAGAACTCGCCAATCGCGCCACAGAGATAAAGCGATCCGTCCGTTCCTCGCTTGCGGGCTTGCGCGGTCTCGCGGGGCAGGGCCACGCACTCTCCCATCTTGGACGGGCAGATGGCCTGCTTGTCGAGGCGGAGGAGCACCTGCAGCGCGGTGTCCTGGTTTCAGATGCACCCCTGCTGGGGCTGCTTTCAAATGCGGCGATCGAGCTGAAACGATCGGCCGCCATCTTAGGCACGTCGACCTTCGACACGACAGCATGCTGTGGAGGGTCCCTACTTGGACATGGGGAGGAAGACCATGGGAACGCATTCGATCTGGGTGCTTGAATACTCTCGAAGCCCGGTGCACCCGGTCAGCGGGGTTTTTTACGGCGCCCATAATCAGGGCACGATGAACCTGCCGTTCGCATACATACTCATCAAGTCAGGAGATGCAGTCGTTCTGGTCGATGCCGGTCACGACGCCGCCGATTTCGGAGGCCAGATCGCCAACTCAATCGGCGTTACCGGTTGGACGCCTCCGGAAATCGTTCTCGGGGAATGCGGGATCAGGCCCCAAGACGTCACGCATGTCATCCTCACGCACGCGCACTTCGATCACATTGGCGGCCTAAAGTTCTTCCCAAATGCTAAGATTTTCATTCAGAAGAAAGAATTGGAATCCTGGATGTGGATTCTGGCAAAGGGTCGGCGCTTCCGTTCATTGCAGGCCGGACTGAATCCGGCGGATATCCTCTATCTGACCCAGGCAAATATCGAAGGCCGCCTGGAACTGGTGGAGGGAGAGCGGGAAAACCTAGTGCCAGGCGTTCATGTCTATCCGGCATTCGACACCCATACCGCAGGATCGCAATATGTGGTGGTGGAGACGGGCGGTGGAGACGGCAAGTTTGTCCTGTCCGGCGACGTCATCTACACCTACAGCAACCTCACGGGTGAGGACGCCACCGATCCCTGCTTTGTGCCGCCGGGCCTTGCCAATGGCAGCCAGACACGTCTGATCGAGTCCGCCGAGGAGATGCTCAAAATCGTTGGTATGGACGAACGACGAATCGTTCCCATGCACGAGGAGCAGCTGTCAAAAATCTATCCGTCGCGCCTGACGGATCGCCAGCTCATGCTCGTCGAGATTTGTGTGGCCGACGGAGACGTATCAAGAGTTTGATCGATTTGAAGCAGCGCGAACACCAAGCCGCATCGTTCACAATCGTCCTCCCAAGGCGATAAGCAGAGAAAAGGCCGGGTGTCAGTGACACAGGCCTTTACCAAACACCTTGCCCGCTGCGGTGATCTGCCGGTGAAGAAGCCCTATATTCGCGCCCGCTTTGATGACGGCCCGGTAGCCCGCGATGTTGACCATGGAGGACAAGGCCTCCATCTTCCGTGCGCGGCTGACGCGCGGGACCATCTCCATGGCGATGACATTTGCGCTTGAACCCCCAAACCATCCTGTTTCGTTACAAAATGAGCGCCTTCGGCCATGCATGGAGCGGTGCAATCGCGCCATCATGCGTCTTCACGTGTCCCAGTATGCCAGCAGCGTCAGTGGCGTTGTCGAATAGAGCAAGACAAACTAACGAAAAATGATGTTTGCATGTGATTTGTAGCGGCGGATCTTGATGTTAAAGGATCGGATTAGTGCGCCGGAGGACTAAAATATGAAGAGAGATGATCGGAGGCAGGCCATTATGGACCTGTTGGTCGCGCAGAGGGTGGTGGATCTCGACGACCTATCCGATCGGTTCGCTGTATCCAAGATGACCATCCACCGGGATCTAGATGATCTTGAGCGGGCAGGGATGCTTCGCAAGGTCCGTGGCGGGGCAACGATCGAGGCAGGAGGCCATTTCGAAAGCGATTTCCGGTTTCGCCAGCAGCAGGAGGGCGAGGCCAAGCGCCGGATGGCCGAGGCCGCCCTTGAACTCGTCGAGCCCGGCATGACGGTGATGGTCAACGACGGATCTATGGCGTCGGTGCTCGGGGAATTGCTGCCACAGAGGAGGCCGCTGACGGTGATCACCAACAATGCGGCGGTCATCGATCGGCTCAAGACGGAATCAGGGATCAACCTGATTGCGGTCGGTGGACGCTATTCGATGAAGTTCAATGGTTTTTTCGGCGTCGTCGCCGAACAGGCACTGTCGCGTCTCAGCGCCGACATCGCCTTTATCTCAACGCCGGCAGTTTCTGGATTGCGCGTCTACCATATGGATGATGACGTTGTCCGCTCGAAGCGAGCGATGATTGCAAGCGCCGCGCGTCGCTGCCTGCTCTTAAACCATAAGCGCTTCAATCATACCGCTCTTCATGTCCTGGCCACCATTGACGAGTTCGAAGTTATCATCACCGACCAGGAACCGTCAGTCGACGTCCGCGCGGCTTTGGAAGGAGCCAATGTGCCACTTCGAGTGGCATCGCAGGAGAGCAAGTGAATATCGCCAACAATCCTTCGGATAGATGCCGCGCAAGGCGGCACCTGTCCATCTCAAGCTGGGCCCTCCGATTGGGGGGATCCCTTCTACAGTCTTCTCCTATGGACGTCTCCTACGGACGTCCCACGCGATATCTCAGATGGACGGAGCCGAGGCCAGCGGCTTCGGCGCTGATAAACGTGAGCCTCGCCCCGCCGGCAAGCCCATCCTCACCGCCCTCGAATATGGCCGGTGTATTCGACTTGCCTCCGATCGCAGGGAAGATGACTAGGCTGACCTCGTCAACAAGACCCGCATCCAAGAAATTGCCATTAGTTTGCGCCCCGCCTTCCAGCATCAAGCGCTTCACACCGAACTCGGTTCCGAGAACGTCGAGCGCGTTTTTCAGATCGACGCCATCTTTCTCCGATACGATATAGGAAACGCCAGCCTGGGTGAGGCCCGCCAGGTAAGCATCATCCACGTCAGATCCTGTCAGGACGACAAGGTGAGCCCCCTCAATGTCGTTCTTGTCCCAGCGTAGCCGACCGTCCTTATCAACGATAACAGCGAACTCGTCGGCATCCGGGTTGGCGATATGGATCGGTCGCGCGGCCGTGCCGGTTGTTTGATAGGGATGGTCGACGGCGTCCGCGAACTCTTCTCCCGTCGCTCTTCCCGAAAGCCAGGCGTCGGCGCCGATCTTCTCATGCAGGTCGTCATAGATCTTCACGAGCTCATCGACCGAATGGCCGGTTGCCTCGGCCCAATCATTGACGATCAATCGGCCATCCAGCGGCGACATCATGTGACAGATTACATAGGGTCTAGGCATTGGACTACGCTCCTCTACAAACATTCCACCGTCAGTGGCCTACCTTCAACCAGGCTGCAAATTTATCCATCCAGTCGGGGTGCCAGCGTGAAAGGGCCGGCCGGTTCAGGATCATGTCGTCGGCCGCCCAGCGGATCCGTCTGGCATCGATCGCAGACGTGACCGCGTTATCAGGACAAATGATGTAAAAGTCCTCGTCGAGCAGACGGGCCAGGAAGTATTCCACCAGCTGCTCTGCGGTCCATGCCTCATCGGGCCTGGCAGCGCCCTTCGGCTTGAGTGCGATGTTCATGGGTGTCCACGTGTAGCCAGGGACGAGGAGATGAGCCGATACACGACCTCCCGTCTCCTTCAAAAGCTCGTGCGACAGCTGTTCGGTCAGCACCTTGACAGCTGCCTTTGCCACCGAATAGGCGGCATTGCCTGGAGGAGTTGTAATTCCTTCCTTGGAGCCGAGGTTGACGACCGCCGATGGTCGGGCTGCCTTGATCAGGTAGGGCACGAAGACGTGTTGTGCGGCTAAAACACCTCCGAAGTTTACATCGATCTGGCGTCGCCACTTTACAGGATCATCCCAGGGGCCGGCTCCTTGCGTAATGCCCGCGTTGTTTACAAGGATGGCCACGTCGCCAAACCGAGAGAGCGTTTCGTCCTGCAACCTCGTCAGTGTCGATAGATCCGAGACGTCGCCGCTCACAACCAGAGTGTCCGTATCGAGTGTCGAGGTAACATCATCAAGTGCGTGGGTGTCGAGATCCAACAATGCGAGCTTCATGCCGCGGGCCGCGAGAGCCCTCGCGATTGCCAAGCCGATGCCCTTCGCAGCTCCCGTGATGACCGCAACGCGGCCAGGAGCAACGATACTGTTCATTCTCTCGCTCATCTTTGTCTTTCCCGTCATTGGACGTCACCGCTGGAAGGTGTGCCGGACACGCCGTCGCGGTGGATTTTCTCGGCCGAAGGCACCAGCGCAAGAAGCGCACCAGCGCTACGCGGGCGCTTGTGTGGTCGGACCATATCTGCTGGCTGCGAACGACAGCTCATCCTCCTAACAACATAGGCCACTCCGCCGACCACTTGAAGTGAGCTGGATCGCACGCACCGATGAGGGGTGTTCACTCTTGGGTGCCTTCGTGACGTCGGGAATGCCTCGTCAATTTGGCTGCGGACGCGACCAAAAGGTTCCTCACTCCTGGTATCTGCCAGATCGGTGGTTGATTTTTGCTCACCGCCCCGATCGATTTTGCTCATGTAACCAACCGGCTCCACGGGCATTAGGTCACCAGCGCCTCGAGGCGATCGTGGTGCTGATAAAACCAAAGGAGTGAAATCATGACTGGTAATAAACCACTCGCAATGGTCACGGGCGGCTCATCTGGAATAGGCTTCGAGCTTGCCAAACAATTCGCCAAGAATGGATTTGACGTTGCTATTTCAGGCTCAAGCGACAAAGTAAACGAGGCCGCCGATGCACTACGAAGCCTTGACGCCGAAGCGTATCCGTTCAAAGCGGATGCCTCGACATACGATGGCGTTGAGGGGTTCTGGACTTTCACGCAGGGGCTGGGGCGCCCACTGGAAGCCGCGGCTCTGAACGTTGGTATCGGTATCGGCGGCGCCTTCGTCGATAACGATCTCGAGGATGAGTTTCGCCTGCTTGCAATCAATGTCACTGGGACCGTCCATATGGCCAAACGCGTCGTCCAACATATGGTCAAGAACGGCCGCGGCAGGATCCTCATCACATCCTCGGTTTCGGCGACCCTGCCCACGCCGTACGAAACCGTCTACGGCCCGTCGAAGGCATTCGGTTACATGTTCGCGGAATCTCTGCGCGAGGAGTTGCGCTCGACCGGGGTCACGGTGACGGCACTCCTTCCGGGCGCCACCAACAGCGACTTCCACGCGAACGCTGGGATGGGCGATACGAAGCTCGGTGGCCAGCAGAAAAACGACAAGACGCTCGTCGCCAAGCAGGGCTTCGAGGCCCTCATGAACGACATCGACCATGTCGTCGGCGGAGACCAGAAAACCAAGCGGCAGGTGTTGGAAAACCGGACAACCCCAGAGCCTGTTAAAGCCGCCCGGCAAGCCGAACTGACCCAACCGCAGTGAAGGAGCACATCATGGCACATCTGAAAGACAAGGTCGCAATCGTCACGGGAGCTTCCTCGGGCATTGGAGCAGCGACCGCCAGAGGATTGGCGGAAAAAGGTGCGCGCGTTGTCCTTGCCGGCCGCAATGAGGAACGCCTCAGTCAGATTGTCGAAGACATCGCCGGTTCGGGAGGTATTGCCAGCTACAAGGTTGCCGATGTCACGGATTTTGAGAGTACCAAGGCCCTCGTCGCATTCGCCACGACGACGTACGGCCCGGTCGATATATTAGTCAACAATGCGGGCCTCATGCTCTTTTCCTATTGGAAGGATGCCGCGGTCGGCGATTGGAACAAGATGATCGATACCAACCTACGTGGCTATCTGCATGCGATTGCCGCCGTTCTGCCGTCGATGTTGGAGCGCCGGTCCGGCCGCATCCTGAATATGAGCTCTATCGCCGGCGTTCATGTCGGCGAGGCGGCAGGCGTTTACGGAGCCACGAAGTTCTTCATACGCGGTATCACCGAAAGCCTCAGAAAGGAGGTGGGCGTGGGAAGTGGGATCCAGGTGTCGATGATCAGCCCTGGCGTGATCGATACCGGCTGGGCCGATAAGGTTCATGACGAGACGGGCAGAAAGATCGCCGGAGAGCTCAACAAGCAGGGTATTCCGCCGTCGTCGGTGGGTGAAGCCGTGGTCTATGCCCTAGATCAGCCCCCGGAGATCACGATCAACGACATTGTCGTCCATCCAACCCGGCAGGACTGGTAGCCGGCGTTTTCGAAAGCTCAGAACTTGAACCTCCGGGACTGCCAGGCCGCCCGCGCGGAGGTGGTATTCGTTCCGACCGGTGCCGTTTCTCGTGGCTGTGGACAAGAGGATCATTGCATGACCATCTAATCCCGGGGGTTCGCATTATTCAGCGACCCGGCCCATCTCCCGTCGTCGCTCCCAGGATCCAACATGAATCAACTAAGATCAAATTTTTGACTGCTTCCGTGCTCATCACATACCAAAGACAGGGTTAGTTGAATTAAGATTGAAGACGCCAGCCGCCTGAAGCAAGGTCGGCGTCGGCAAGGACGATCTTATTCAGTACAAGTGCGAGTATCCATCACTCATGGTATCGACGCGGGCCGATCTGGCCGACCTTGAAACTTTCGTCGCGATCGCGCGGGCGGGGGGGTTCCGAAAGGCCGCCGCGCTTCGCGGCGTTTCCGGCTCCGCTCTCAGCCACTCGATTAGGGGTTTGGAGGCCCGTCTCGGCGTCCGTCTGTTTCATCGGACAAGCAGGAGCATCAGTCTCACCGCCGCCGGCGAAGTACTGCTTGCCGAACTGGAGCCGCATTTCCTCGGCATCCAAGCTGCGATGGATCTCCTGGATAGTTTCAGGAGCGGGCCTACGGGCAGGGTGAGAGTGACCACGCTGCGTGACGCCGCCGAGCTGTTGATCGCACCTCGACTGCACAGTTTTCGCCGCAACTACCCCGATGTCGAGATCGAAGTCAGCGTCGAGGATCGCTTTATCGATATGGTCGCCGAAGGTTTTGACGCGGGCATCCGTTATGGGGGAACAGTTCCCGAGGGGATGATCGCGTCGCGTCTGACGTCCGAACTTGAATGGGTCGTGGTCGGTTCTCCAACCTATCTCAACGAACGAGGGCGGCCCGAGCGGCCGGAAGATCTCTTGACGCACGAGTGCATCCGGATCCGAACCGGTACGGACCACGTCTGCAAATGGGAACTTGGCGACGGCGATCGCATGGTTGCGCTTGACGTTCCCGGACTGCTCACGCTCGGGGATTCAGAACTATCCATCCGCATGGCGCAGGAGGGGGGCGGTCTCTTTTACTGCCTGCGCGCACGCGTCGAGGACAAACTCGCGGCTGGTCTGCTCGAAGTGGTGCTGCCGGACTGGTCGTCTACTGGGCCGGGTTTTCATGCATACTATGTTTCGCACCGACAGGTGCCGTCAGCGCTCCGGACGTTTCTCGACCACCTTAAGGCGCCGCTTTCGGACGATTGAAGTGACGGCTCAAAGCCAGCCCCAAATCGCTGCAGGTGAGAGTCCATTCTTGCCGGGCCCGCGTCAATGGATACGTTAGCTTATACCATAACAGATTCAGATGAAAAAAGCTCATCTATTTTATGAAATATTGCGTTTGAATTAGGAGCTGAAAGCGGAGATGGTTCGATGCGTGGAGGGCATCTGAACCTGGATCGCCTTAGCGCGTAAGATGATCGCGATACGGTTTACGAGGTCGCCGGACTATGTTCGGCGAGCAAAGAAGTATTGCTCAGATGCTGTATTGGGAGGAGGGCCGAATGAGTTTCCCCGCTGGAAAAACTGTAGATAAACGCGATAATTCTATTCTTGCTGGTCTCGAGCCGGCGACCTTCTTTGGTTTTTTCGAAGAGCTAAGTGCGATCCCGCGCGGTTCTTACAACGAGAAGCAGGTTAGCGATCACATCGCCGATTTTGCCCGGGCGCGCGGCTTCGAGGTTTACCAGGACGAGATTTACAATCTCCTCATTAAGAAGCCGGGAACGCCCGGCTACGAAAACTCTCCGACGGTCATTCTTCACGGGCATACCGACATCGTCTGCGAGAGCGATGAGGGTGTTGACCACGACTTTAAAAACGAAGGCATCAAACTTCAGGTTATCGGCGATTTCATCCATGGTACGGGGACAACCCTTGGGGCGGACAACACCGTTGGTGTGGCCTTCGCAATGTCGTTGCTGGCATCCGACGATATCCCGCATCCGCCGCTCGAAGTCGTCCTGACGGTTCAAGAAGAAGTCGGCAAGGGCGGGGCGCAACACTTCGACGGCACAAAGCTTAGCGGTAAGCGCCTTCTCGACATGAACTGGCACGATCCCAAGTCGCTTTTCGCAGGCTGCGCCGGCGATATTTCAGTGCGCTTCAAGATTCCGGTTCAGTGGGAGCCACGCGTTTCGGGGCAGACCGCCCTTTCGTTGCGGATCTCCGGCCTGAGCAGCGGTCATTCCGAATTCGACATCCATCTTGAACGCGCTAACGCGATCGTCCAGCTCGGACGGCTGCTCCGGATTGCCATCCGGGATGCTGGGGCCAACGTAGCCGAAGTCAAGGGTGGCGTGAACCGTTACGTTATCCCGGGTGAGGCGGAGGCGATCATTTCGATCGATGCCTCGCGGATCGCCGATCTCAGACAGAGAATTGAAGCGGAAGCGGCTTCGATTGCGCTTGAGTACAAAGCAAGCGATCCTAACCTCAAGGTCACAGTCAGCGAGTCCAGGAGACAAATTACAGACGTCTTCTCGGCTCAGTCCGCCCGGGCGCTGGTCGATGCCCTGAACCTGCTTCCCAACGGCGTCCAGAGCAAGAGCCTTCAGGTCGAGGGCCTCGTCGAGAGCTCCAACACCGTGGCGTTGCTTTCAAGCGATGAAGAGGCCATCGAAATCGTCAATACGGTCCCAAGCGCCGTCAGCTCCCGTCGCTACAACATCGTCGACAAAATCCGGCAGCTATCAGAACTCATCGGCAACGGCGCGGGCGTGGAGACATTCGCGGATTGCCCGGAATGGCCATACAATCCTCATTCGCGAATGCTCAACGCCGCCAAAGCCGCTTACGAGCGCGAGTTCGGTGAGCAGCCACATGTGGAAGTCTCTCACTCCAGTCTCGAGCTCGGCCTTTTCCGAAAGAAGGTTCCTGACATTGACATGCTGTCGATCGGGCCGGAAGCGTTCGACGTCCACACCACGCGCGAGCGCCTCAACCACACGACAGTCAATTCGACCTGGCGGCTTCTCAAGTCGCTGCTCCGCGAACTCCGGACCTAAGGTACTAAAATGCCAAAACTGCCAAGCTACTTCGGCAATTTCCCACATCCGCCTAGCGAAAAGAAGCCGGTCCATCTGACGCGCGATAGCTACAAGATGTTCATCTATACGGGGACGAAGCCGTATTCGAGCGACCTCAACTACCTGCTCGCCAGCACGGACCAGCAGACCACTGGCATCTATCAGCTCGCGCCGGGAAGCAACTTCGACCCGGCCGACATTCACGCGGGTGACGAGGTGTACTATGTCCTCGAAGGTGTTGTACATCTCCTAAACCCCGGAACCGGGCAGACCGAAGAGCTCGGACCCGGTGACGCGGTGCTTATCCCCAAGGGCGCTCCGCATCGCGGCTATAACTTTAGCGACAAGGCTGCAGTTATCCTGTTTTGCATCGCACCGCGTATCTGGGACGAGAATGGCCCTCCGACCGGTTATGACGGGCCGACGCGCCTCTATAAGCACGAAGGGAGAGCGTGATGAGCCTTGAGAAACTCGGAACCTATCCGGTAGACGGCGCACAGGCGCGCAAGAGGGGCGACCTGGTGAAGGTCGCTAAAAGCGATCGTCTGAACATGGTCTCCGGCCGCGATCATCCCGTTCTTATCCAGTTCTGCGTCAGCAACGATTACATGCACGTCGGAGAACTGACTATCCCTGTGGGTGGCGTTGGACCGCGCGCGAGCGAGCCCGACAGCCATGAAGGGGACGCAGTCTTCTACGTCCTGCAAGGCCCCGCGACCTTCTATTTGGCGGATACCGACGAAACCTTTCACATCCGTGACGGCGAGTCTTTCTTCCTGCCCGGCGGCATCAGCTACCAGTGCCTAAACTACGGCTCCAACCCAATCCGGATGGTCTTCACGATCGCACCGGGACTGTAAGCCGAAGATTTGAATCTCAGATTGCCAAGCTTCGCCGCGGACCCGTTCCGCGGTTGGGAAAACTTTGTCTTGTCACCACCAGGGAGGATCATGTGACAATTTTCAGACGGACGTTAATCTTCGGCGCTGCTCTCGGGCTCACCGCTTCGCTTTCCTTCAGCCCAGCGCTTGCACAGCAGTTGGATTATTCGAAGGTGTTTCCTGGCATCTTGATGGACAAGGACATCAAGCCCACAGGCCAGGAAGTCAAACCCGCTAAGAAGGATAACCGCCCGCTCAAGGTCGGCTTCCTGCCGACGGCGATGGACACCTACTATCAGCGTGTTCTGGCTGGCGTGAAAGAAGAAATCGACAAGCGCGGTGGCGACGGCACTATCCAGCTTTTCGTGCAAGCTCCGAGCAGCCAGTCTGCCACGGACGACCAGATCAGGACCATGGAAGCCTGGATTAACGACGGTGTGGATGCGATCGCCGTTGCCTTATACAACGAAGGCGCGTTGCTGCCCTCCATCCGGCGCGCCACCGAGGCGGGCATTCCGATCTTCCTCTTCAATTCACCCGTCGCGGATAACCCATATTATGTCAGCGATATCGGCTACGACCAGAGTGACGGTGGTCGTGCGCAGGCGCAATGGCTGGTTGACACCTATGGCGACAAGGAAGTCAAGCTCGGGATCCTGGAGGGCCTGCCCGGTCCGCATACGAGCCAGCGCATGAAGGGTTTCAACGAGGTCATCTCGAAGCACCCCAACTTCAAAATCGTCGCTCAGCAGCCGGCTGGCTGGGTGCGTGCCCAAGGCCTGTCGGTGACTGAAAACATGTTCACCGCCAACCCCGATATCGAAGTCCTCGTCGCGCTCTACGACGAGATGGCCCTTGGCGGTCTGCAGGCTCTCAAGGCTAAGGGGCTGAACGGCAAGGTGGCAATCGTCGGCTACGAAAATATGAAGGAAGCCAACGACGCGATCCTCACCGGCGACTTTGCAGCAACGGTCGACACCGGGGCCAAGGAAGAAGGTCGCAACATCATTCGAGCGGTGGATGAGTTCGTGATGAAGGGCACCGCCCTGCCGAAGAAGATCTTCGTGGCGCCCAAAACCTACGATGCGAAGAACATCAAGACCTTCGATCAGAACGACTACGTCTACGTCCAGCAGAAGTAGATGTGACAGTACGCGGCCCCGCCTCGCGCGGGGCCGCCCACTCAAAAAGGGCGACCTGAATGACAAACGCTCCGCTGCTCGAGATGAAAGGCATTGCCAAACGCTTCGGCAACACGAAGGCGCTTAATGGCATCGAGCTCGTACTCAATCCCGGCGCGGTTCTCGGCCTGGTCGGCGAGAACGGCGCAGGCAAGTCGACGCTCATGAAAATCCTCTCTGGTGCATATGCACGCGACGAAGGCACCATTTCTGTCAGAGGTAAGGTGGTCGATCTGAACAATCCCAAAGACGGGTCCAGGGCCGGCATCGCGATCATCTACCAGGAGCTGAGCCTGTTTCCGGACTTTGACGCCGCCGAAAACATATTCGCGGGCAGGGAGCTGCGCCACGGGCGTGCAAGTGCATCACCGCTTGACCATTCGGCCATGCGGGCAGCCGCCTCGCGTATCCTGAAGGGCGAGTTAGGCGTGGACGTACCTCTCGACAGGCCAGTTCGAGAGCTTAGCCTCTCGCATCGGCAGATGATCGAGATCGCCAAAGCCATTAGCAGCAACGCCGACATCATCATCATGGACGAGCCGACCGAAGCGCTCGAGGAGGTCGAACGCAAACAGCTGTTCGCCATCATCAAGAAGCTTCAGCAGGCCGGTAAAGCTCTCATATATGTATCTCACCGGATCCAGGAACTCCTCGGCATCGTCAGCCGCGCGTTGGTCTTGCGCGATGGCAGCGCGGTCGCAGACCTGCCCGTATCGGAGCTCGACGTAGACAAGGTCGTCAGTGCGATGATCGGCGGCTCTCTCGCAAAACAGTTTCCTCCCCGCGTCCCGGCAAGGTCCGAACCCTCGTTGGACGTTCGCGGTTTGACGAAAAGGGGTGTCTTCGAAGACATCACCTTCTCGGTAGCCCAGGGTGAAATCCTCGGCGTCACGGGTCTCGAAGGATCAGGCAAGAGCGCGCTCCTGCGGGCGATCTTCGGGCAGATCCCGCATGAGACCGGCTCGATTCTGATCGACGGAAAGCAAGCGGCGATTTCGGACCCGACGGACGCTATTCGTCAACACGTCGCCTTCTTGCCCGCCGAACGTAAAACCGAGGGGATTTTTCCACAACACAATGTCGGCTGGAACCTCTCTATCGCCAACCTTCGAACGCTCGGCAAAATCACGTTGATGCCGAAAAAGGAGCGCGAGATTGCCTCCGGCTACATCGCCAAGCTCGGCGTGAAATGCGACGGCCCCGGTGCCGACATCACATCGCTGAGCGGCGGTAACCAGCAAAAAGTCATGCTTGCTCGCTGGCTGCTCACCCAGCCAAAGGTGCTCATGCTTGAGGAGCCAACGCGTGGCGTCGACGTGCGTGCCAAGGCCGAGGTCTACACCCTCATCCAGGCTGCCGCGAAAGACGGCTGTGCTGTCATCGTGGTGTCCGCCGACAACGCGGAACTGCTTGGATTGTGTCACCGGGTCGCGGTCATGTTCGAAGGACGAATCTCGGCGGTCGTCGATGCTGCGACCTCCAAGGAAGAAACACTCGCTCTTCATTCGGTAAGGCCGCCGCAAGGCCATCATCTTCAGGGAGGTACCCATGGCTGATATTGCAGCTACACGCCCGCGCTCGCCCCTTACGCTCGCACTCAACGGCGGCAATGCCGGCGTTTATCTGGCCTTCGTCGTTCTTCTGGTGGCGCTCGGCTTTGCCGCTCCGCGGTTTTTCACCTTTGGCAACTTGACTGACGTTCTTCGTCAGGCGGTCCCCATTGCCGTGATCGCGTTTGGAGCGACCTTTGTGATCGGGATGCGGGGCATCGACCTCTCCGTCGGTTCGACACTCGCGCTGAGCGGTCTTGTGACCGCAAACCTGATTGTGCTTGGCTATCCCGTTCCTCTGGCATGCGCAGGCGGGATTGCGGTCGGTGCGGTGATCGGACTGGTGAACGGAATCCTGATCACCAAGGTCGGGATCACGGACTTTATCGCCACAATGGCCATCATGGTCATCAGCCGCGGTATCGTGATGGTCTACACTCAGGGTATTCCGATCGTCGGAGCCTCCGACCCCGCCTTCCGAATGATCGGCCAGAGCTATGCCGGCGGTGTTCCTGTTCCGGTCATTCTGACCGCCATCGTCTTCGCGATCGCCTTCTACCTTCTCTATTACACGCGTTTCGGCCGTTTCGTTCTCTCGATCGGCAGCAATCCGGACGCTGCCCGGCTGGTCGGCATCCCCACGGACAAGGTCAAGATCGCCGTTTACGTGCTGGTCGGGGTCCTCTCGGCCTTCGCGGGCATTCTGCTCACCTCGCGCCTTGAAGCCGCCATGCCTGAAGCCGGCCAGGGGTACGAGCTGGATGTCATAGCTGCCGTCGTAATCGGCGGAACGGGTTTGTCTGGCGGACGCGCCACTCTGTTTGGAACTGCCGTGGGTGCCGTTTTGATGGCGGTCGTCCGCAACGCGCTCAACCTGCTCAACGTGAACACCTTCTGGCACCAAGTCGTCATCGGCACGATCATACTGATCGCCGTGGCAGCCGATCGTTTCAGTCGCCGTCAAAAGGCCTGAGGAGGCGATAATGAAATATATCGAGCTCCGCAAGTCCGTTCTTGACGCAAATGCCGCGCTCTACGACCGCGGTCTCGTCATCTCGACGTTCGGTAACGTCAGCGCTATCGACCGCGCAAAGGGTGTTGTCGCCATCAAACCGAGTGGCGTTTCCTATAAGGCAATGCAGGTCGCAGATATCGTTGTAACCGACCTCGATGGCAATATCTTAGAGGGCACGCTGCGACCATCGTCTGATCTCGATACGCACCTGGAACTCTACAAAAGCTTCAAGTCTATCGGTGCCGTGGTCCACACGCACTCGTTCTTCGCGACGGTGTGGGCCCAATCCGGCCGGGGTATCCCTGCCATGGGAACGACCCATGCCGACTATTTCAACGGAACGATCCCCGTTACTCGCAAGCTGCGCGACGACGAAATCATAGACGGTTACGTCCGCAACACGGGCAAGGTCATCGTCGAGGCACTCGGAAACAATGCGCCGCTCTCCGTCCCCGCAGCCCTGGTTAACGATCACGGCCCCTTCTCCTGGGGCAAGGACGCAGCCGACGCCGTTCATAACGCGGAGATGCTCGAGGCTGTCGCCAAGATTGCCTTCCACGCCCGGCAACTGAACCAGGACGATCCAGAAATTTCCGACGCTTTGCTGGACCTCCACTATCAACGCAAGCACGGCCAGTCGGCGACCTACGGCCAGCCAGACAGTTCCAAGTAGGATTATCATGTCGATTGTAGCAGGAGTTGATTTCGGAACCTTGAGCGTGCGGGTAACGCTAGCTGATTCCGAGAAGGGTTCCCTTGGAACCTGCGTCGCGGAATATCCTCTCGAGCGGCGTCGTTCCGATCCCGACCTGGCAACGCAGTCCCACGTAGATCATATGGAAGCGCTTGTGCTGGCGATGCATCGAGTGATGGACGAATGCGGCGTAGATTCCAAGGAGATCCGTGCGATTGCGGTCGACACGACGGGGTCCTCGGTGTTGCCTGTCGACAAAAATATGCAGCCTTTGGGGGACTACTACCTCTGGTGTGACCACCGCGCCAAAGCGGAAGCCGAAGAGATAACGGCGATGGCGCACGACATGCACATTGAAGCAATTGAATGGTGCGGCGGAACCTATTCCCACGAGTGGGGCTTTGCCAAGCTTCTCCACTGGATGCGCCACAACCCCGACCAGCGCGAGCGCTTTGGGACCGCCGTGGAACATTGCGACATGGCAGCCGCGGTCCTCACCGGAGTGACCGACACGGCTCGCATGGTGCGCAGCGTCTGCGCCATGGGACACAAGTGGATGTGGAACCCGAAATGGGGTGGCTTGCCCTCGCAGGCTTTCTTGTCCCGCGTCGATCCGCTTTTCGACGGCGTGCGCGAGAAGATTGGCGGAACATATCAGACCTCTGCTTCGATCGCAGGTGGGCTCAGCACATACTGGGGCGAACGACTCGGCCTGACCGCGGGGATACCAGTTCCCACGGGTGCGTTTGATGCCCATTGGGATGCAATTGGCGCTGGCTGCCGTCTGGGGGACGTCGTCAATGTGATCGGTACGTCGACCTGTATCATTGCCGTTAGTGAACGTGTGAAGCTAATCCCCGGTGTTTGCGGCGTCGTCCCAGGGAGTGCACATCCAGACCTTGTGGGAGTTGAGGCAGGCCTGTCTGCGACAGGCGACCTGTTCGACGCAATAGCACGACGTGCCGGCACGACGGTGTCCAGGCTCGCTGAAGGCCTGGAAAGCATCGAAGGCGGAAAGACCGGTCTGATGCGTCTCCCCTGGGACAACGGGGACCGGACGGTTCTCGTCCGCTCCGACCTTGGTGGAATGACGCTTGGCTGGCATCTCGGCCATACAGCGCAGGACGAACTGTATGCCGCGATTGAAGGTACGGCTTTCCACACACGGGTTGTCCTGGAGCGGATGGAGCAGCACGGCGTTCCAGTCAACCGCGTCATTAATGGGGGAGGTATCCCGCAAAGGAACGACATCCTCAACCAGATCTACGCCAATGTTATAGGCAAGCCCATATTGGTCCCCGACGGTATTCCGACCGGTCTCGGTTCGGGAATATTCGCCGCTCTTGCATCCAAAGATCATGGATCAATCGAGAGCGCTCAGGCAGCCATGTGCGTGGGCTACAGAAAGTTTGAGCCTGATCCGAGCACGCGCGGACGTTATGAGACCCTCTATCAGCTGTTCAAGCAGGTCTATATGGGCTTTGGCACCTCGAGCCTCGCAGACTTCTCGCAAGTTCTCGGAGACATCAAGCGGATTGCTGCAGGTGAGAGTATTCGGTCCGAGTTTGGCCACCGTGCCGCGCGCAAGGTAGCATTGCTATGACCCGCTGTGCTCTTAGATCAGATGTCTATGGATCGAGAACGTGATGACGTCACTTCCATCCATTCGTGCAATACAGTCGTTCGTCGCAGCCGGCAGAAAGGGTTCATTTCTCGAGGCTGCTGCCCAGCTGCAGCTTACTCCCTCGGCGATCAGCCACCAAATCAGGCTGATGGAAGACGACCTTGGGGAAAAACTCTTTCACCGCATTGGAAGGAACGTGTCGCTCACCGAGATTGGCGAGCGATACCACCGTGATCTTTCAGAAGCGCTTTCGATGATTGAGCAGGCGACCGATGAGGTGTGCCGGCGCAACAGCGTCGACGTCCTGAGCGTCGGCTGTGCTTCAAGTCTGGCTTCGCTATGGCTTATGCCAAGATTGCCTCGGTTCGAAGAATTGTATCCCTCGATCGAAATCAGGCTTCTGTCTACATCGGATCCTGCAAAATTGTCCGATGGCTCGGTCGATGTCGATATCTGCTACGGCAGCGCTCCTCGACTGGGCTCTATCGCGGCGGAGGAGTTCCCCCTTGAGACAATCGTCGTAGCCTGCTCTCCCGAGGTGGCGAATGGCGAGCGGCCCATACGCAAGCCATCGGATCTGGTGGGCCACACCTTGATCAAGTCGGAGCAGACGCTTTACAGCTGGCAACAATGGGCGAAGGACCACGGCTTGGCGATTGACGTCAATCGCGGCGCTCGATTTCGCGATGCGTTTATGGCGATCGCGACCGCTGTCGAAGGACGCGGCGTGTGCCTGGAGAGCTACCGGCTTCTTGAACGGGATGTGGAAAGAGGTAACCTCGTCCTTCCGTTCGGGATGACAGGCCCCAACCTTCGTTGCCACACGCTCACATATGTCCGCTCGCGGCTCAGATCAGAAAAGGTCAACGCGTTCAAGCAATGGCTGGAAAACGTATGGCTGGAAGACACTGCCTCGGCTGAAATGCGGGCGCGAGGCTGATCGAACCTCTGACGGGCAGCAAGATCGTCCGGCGTTCTTTAAAACGCCGAGACAGCAATATGCGTGATGCCCAACCTTCTCTTAGCCATGCCTCGAGATTTTTTGAAGTTTTTGCGATTGCGAGGCGAGCGGCCACCGAGCACGATATGCGCCGTCTTCTGTCCTTCTCACCAGTCTATGCGCTGACGACTTCAAGGCCATAGCTGTAGGACCGTGTCAGATCGCGCTCCGGGCGGCGCTATCCGCGACTTAAGAGCCCGCAAGTCTATGGCTGTCAGACACGACGAGCAGGCAAAGCTGTCGCGAAGAGATCAATTGAGGCTCGCAGCTCTCAGACAATCTGGATTGATATTAAGAGCGAATGCCTCCATATGTAGAGAATGATTTAGCGCGGCGTGAGCCGATTTCAGGTGTTGGCGGGCGATGCAGACGGACCTACAGATATCCAGACAAAGTGCGACGTTGCGCGTAAAAGTTGAGGAGACTCTCCGTCAGGCGATAGCCAGTGGGCGATTTAAGCCCGGCCAGCGACTGGTAGAGCGAGAACTTTGCGAAATGCTGGGCGTCGGCAGGACCTCGGTTCGCGAGGCAATGCGACAGCTCGAAGCTGAAGGCATTATCACAAGCTATCCCCATAAGGGACCGGTCGTCAGTACGATCACCTACGAGGAAGCGCAGCAACTCTATACCGTTCGGGCTCTTCTTGAAGGATTCGCGGGCCAGCAGTTCGCTGAGCATGGCACTGCCGCCGACATAGCGACACTTCTAGCCGCGGTGGTCGAATTCGAAGCCGCTGCCGAAAGTGGCGTCGGTGCGCGCCTCATAGATGCGAAAAACGCGTTTTACAACTGTTTGATGGACGGCAGCAAAAACGTGTTCGTAAGGCAAATGCTGACAGCTCTGCATAATCGGATAAATCTCCTTCGAATGACAACCATGACGCAACCGGGACGGCTTGCGCACAGCATTGCCGAAATTAGGGATATTGCGAACGCAATCCAGAATCGCAACGGGCCGTTGGCGGCGGCGGCCTGCAAATTCCATATCGACCAGGCTGCCAAGGTCGCACTTGAATACCTCCGGAAGAACGCAGCGCCAGAAACTTAAAATTTCGATTGACAGATTGTCTGATAATCTTTTTAATCCTCTCTGAAGGAAGGCGGGTTTCATTGCTCGCACGCGTCCGGAGGAAAAAATGTCATCGACACTCAACGCAACGCGCGTGGCCTTTATAGGGCTGGGCGCGATGGGCCAACCTATGGCTCAACATCTCATTTCGGCGGGCTTCGATGTCGTCGGTTTCGACCTCTCGAAAGATGCCAGGATAAAGCTCGCTGATGCGGGCGGGCGAGCCGCCGAAACGATTTCTGACGCCATGGTCGGGGCCAGTTTCGTGATCACCATGCTTCCGAACGGCAAGATCGTGCGCGAGGCGCTGCTGGGCGAAAACGCCTGTGGCGGCCTGAAGCAGAATGCCGTCGTCATAGACATGAGTTCGTCTGCTCCAAACGACACAAGGGAACTCGGTCTCGAACTTGCTTCTCGTGGCCTTCGGCTGGTTGACGCCCCGGTCTCCGGAGGCGTCAAGCGCGCCGTTTCTGGCACCTTGACAATCATGGCCGGTGGGGAGGATGCTGATATCGAGGAGGCCGAGCCGCTGCTGAAGGCAGTGGGACAACAGGTGTTCCGGACGGGGCCAGTTGGCTCGGGTCACGCGATGAAAGCGATTAACAACTTCGTATCCGGTGCAGGTGTGCTGGCGGCGATCGAGGGTGTCCTTCTTGGACGCGCCTTCGGCCTGGAGCCGGCGACGATCGTCGATATTCTCAACTCGTCGTCTGGAAAGAACAACGCCACCGAAGTGAAGATGAAGCAGTTCATCCTCTCTGAGACGTTCGGGTCGGGATTTGCCATTGGCCTGATGGCCAAGGATATCCGCATCGCCGCCGATCTCGCCAAGACGCTTGGTCTTCGCCTCGATGCTCTCGCCAGCACGGCAGACGCCTGGGATGCTGCACAGAAGGCGCTAGGCCCATCCGAGGACCACACCCGTATTATCCGATACGTCGAAGATCACAATTAGCCTCGGAAACTCGCGAACTCGGGCGAAACAGACAGATTGTCTGATAATCAGTTGATCTTGTCGTAGACAGTAAAGCTAGGAGCGTTGTCGAATGACCGCCACGAAAGAAACGAAAGTGAAAACACACGGCAAGGAGCGGCCTGTCCCTTCGAAACAGTTCGCTCAAGGGCTGGCGACGCGTCGTGAAGTCATGGGCGATGCCTATGTCGACGCAGCACTCGGTAAGGCGACCGACTTCACCTGGCCTATGCAGCAGCTCGTCACTGAGTATTGCTGGAACGAGATCTGGAATCGACCAGGCCTCGACAGGCGCGCGCGGTCCATTCTGAACCTTGGCATGATCTCTGTCCTCAATCGTCCGCATGAGCTCAAGGGCCACGTGCGCGGCGCGATCAACAACGGCCTCACCAAGGAGGAAATCCAGGAGATTTTCCTGCAGGTCGCGATCTACGCCGGCGTACCGGCGGGCATCGACAGCTTCCGAAACGCCCAGGAGGTCTTCAACGAAATGGGCATCTGAAGCCGCCGCCGCTGGGCGTGGCGGAAAATTTTGAAAGGCGTGGATCGGCCGCGCCGTTTTAACCAGGGAGGAGCCGAACTTGGCCATCGATCTCGAGAAGTTCAAAAAACTGGCGCTGGAGGACTTCGAGTTCAAGCGCGAAACCCGTTATCTCAACGGCATTATCAAATGCGATTTTCCGAGCCGCAGCGTCGCACTCCACTTCGAAGACGGCAAGATGGTGAAGGTCGAAGAAGCCGCCTACGACGACGAGAAGTGCAAGATCGTCATCCGGGGCACGGGTGAACAGTGGGACGCGCTTCTCCAGAAGAAGCCGCGGCCGTTTTATCAGTGCCTGCAGTCGTCAAACATCAAACACGGTCTGTTCCTTAGCAACAATAACGAAACCTTCGCGTATCTCCCTGCGCTCAATCGCATGACGAGCCTGATGCGCGAAGCCCGCCCGGAAGGAGTAGCAGCATGACCAGACATGATCCAATCACGGGCCGTTACGTCTACCTGACGATCGAAGGCATCGAATATCGCGTCTATTACGAGGAAGCCGGAGAGGGCATTCCCTTGCTTGTCGGTCACACGGCGGGCTCCGACGGCCGCCAGTACCGCCACACGCTCTGCGACGAAGACGTGACCAAGAACTTCCGCGTTATCGCGTTCGACTTGCCCTATCACGGGAAGTCTCTTCCTCCACACGGCGTTCGCTGGTGGGAGAAAGAGTACAACATGACCAAGAAGTTCATGATGGATTTCCAACTGGAACTCTCTAAGGCCCTTGGTCTGGACCGCCCCGTTTATATGGGTAGCTCGATGGGCGGACATCTTGCTATCGATCTGGCGTCGAATTACCCCGACAACTTCCGCGCTACTATCTCCGTCGAAGGGGCACTGCGCTCGGCTGCCGAATATGTCGATGTCGGCATGGCAGGCATTAGGAAAGAATTCGACAACCCAAACGTGAACCGCACCTCCATCGGCGCGGCCATGATGCTCAATATCTCGCCCTACTCACCAGAAGCCAATGTCCGCGAAATCCAGTGGGAATATAGCTGCGGCGGTCCGGGCGTCTTCGCAGGTGACCTCTATTACTACTACTACGACCACAATGTCTCACCCGAAGAGGCGAGCAAGATCGATACGTCGAAGTGCATGCTGTACTTCCTGACGGGCGAATACGATCCGAATACCTCCCCGGCCGACACCAAGATCGCCGCCGATCTCGTCAAGGGCAGCAAGTTCTGGACGATGGAGAAGCTCGGTCATTTCCCGGTCACCGAAGACTACACCGAGTTCAGAAAATACCTGCTGCCGATCCTCGAGGAAATCCGGCAGGCATCCGCAACCAGGGCGAAAGTCGCCTGAAACAATCTCTTGGGAGGAGCATCCAATGAGACGGAGTTTAACCGGAACCATGGGGGCGCTGATCGCGGTCAGCGCCCTGACGACCACGGCCTGGGCTGACGGCGTCGACCAGCTCCCCGCCAACGAGAAGAAAATCTACGAGGTCGTCGACCCGCAGGTTCCGCTCGGAGCGAGTGCCTACAAGGACTTCAAACCGAAGAAGGGACCGCCCTGGAAGATCGGCTACGCCAGTAGCTATGCCGGCAATACGTGGCGCGCAGCGGCCCTCGATGCCGTCATGAATGACCTCTTGCCGCGCTCCAAAAAAGCGGGGCTCGTATCTGAAGTCGTGGTCACTCAGTCCGACCTCAAGGACGCCGTCCAGATTCAGCAGATGCGCCAGATGGTTGATGATGGTGTTGATGCCATCATCATCTGCTGCTCGAACGTCACCGCTCTCAATCAGACGATCGAGTACGCCTATAAGGCAGGCGTTCCTGTCTTCTCGTTTTCGGGATACGTGACGTCGCCTTACGCGATCAACGGCGCTGCCAATCACGCGCAGGGCGGCGGCGAGATGGCGATCTGGCTCGCAGACAAGATCGGCAAGAAAGGCAACGTGCTTCTCGTGTCGGGCATCCCTGGCTTCGCCTCATCCGACAGCTTCGACAAGGCCGCCAAAGACGCGCTGGCAAAGTATCCCGACATCAAGATTGTCGGCGAAGTGGCTGGCAAGTGGACCGACCAGGTAGCACAGGTCGAGGTGCAGAAATTTTTGGCGACGAACCCCATCCAGATTGACGGTATTCTGACACAGGGCGCGCAGGAGAACGGCGTGTTGAACGCCATGCTCCAGTCGGGCCGCGACATGGTGCCGATTACGCTGGGCGGCGAGGCTTCGGCGGCATGTTACTGGCGCCAGAATCCGGAATGGATCGATGCCGGCTTCCATATCTGGCCGCCGCGCCGCGAGATGCAGCAGATGTGGGAGATCATGCTTCGCACGCTCGAAGGGCAGGGGCCAAAGGTGCAGTCCTTCCTGCGCCCAGTCCTGCCGTTCACAATCGATGACGTTCGCGCCGCGATCCCCGAGGATTGCGATTTGAACTCGACTGATTTCGTCGAACCGAAGGCGGACGGATGGTTCCCAAGTGCGATTGCCGACCAGTACTTCGAGCGTCCTGCCGATCCCTGGAAGCCGGTAGCCCAGTAAGCCGGATCCGCCCGGTGGCTTAACCGCCGGGCGGGACCTTGGATGATCGTAAAAGCCGCCTTGGCGGACGTTGCGGGTGGGAGGTCTGCGATGGACAGCGAGATAACAGTCAGAATGATAGATGTCGCCAAGGCGTTCGGGGAGACGAGGGCACTCAAGAAGTGCGACTTCGAGGCCCGCGCCGGAGAGGTGCACGCCATCGTCGGCGAGAACGGCAGCGGCAAGAGCACGATGGCCAAGATCATGTCGGGCGTTTTGCACCCGGACGCAGGCAAGGTCACGATCCTGGGTGAAAAGGTTGCCTCGCCCGTCGACGCCAAGCGGGTCGGCCTGACCACCATCTTCCAGGAAGTACTGGTTGCCGACGAGGCCAGCGTGTTCGAGAACCTCTATGTCGGTCGTGACGGTGTCTTTCGTTCGCAGTCGACCGGCGATCGGCGGACAGAAGCGGCTGAAATCGTGGCGCGGCTCGTCGGAAAATCCGTAGACCTCGATCAGCTGGCAGGCAGCCTCCCACTCAGCATCAAACAGTGGATCGTCATCGCCCGGGCTATCCTTCGCAAGCCGCAGGTGCTGATTCTCGACGAATCTTCGGCCGCGCTCGACCTCGACTCGACCCTCCGGCTCCATGCGGAAATCGACCGCCTTCGTGCCGAGGGCGCGACGATCCTCATCGTCACCCACCGGATCGCCGAACTCGTGCGTATCGCCGACCGTGCGACGATCCTGCGTGATGGGATAACTGTCGGTACGCTCGGAAAGGACGAGATCACCGAGGAAAACCTGCTGTCCATGATGACGCCGGCAGATCGGCGCGCCAGCGATGCGACAGAATACGCCTCCCGAAAGAAGCCGCTCTCGGCCCCTCTAATACTAACTGCGACTGGTCTCGCCGCGCACCGGTCGGCGCGCCTGTTCGATTTCGACCTTCCCAAGGGGAGCATCGTCGGCGTGGCCGGGCTTGATGGGCAGGGGCAGGACGCTTTTATCCGCGCCTTGGCGGGCATCATCCAGCCGTTCGGTGGCGAGGTGAAGGTCCGCTCGGTGGATACGGACAAGATGGTCCCGCTGCGATCGCTCGACGATGCTGCAAACCTCGGTGTTTCCTACGTCTCCGGGGACCGCAAGCGCGAGGGTATTTTCCCGCAACAAAGCATCTTCGAAAATCTCGCCATCGGTGTCTACAGGAAGAAGCTCGGCCCCCTGGGTGTGATCCGCAAGCCCACGCTGAAACCGATGTTCAAGCGCGAAGTGGATCGTCTGCGCATCAAGATCGGCAGCCCGTCGAACAGGATCACCTCACTGTCGGGTGGCAACCAACAGAAGGTGCTCATCGGGCGCGCCTTCGCAAACGATCCCCAAGTCATCCTCCTGAATGACCCCGCCCGCGGCGTCGATCTCGGCACCAAGCGCGACCTCTACCGCGAACTCCGCCTGTTTGCTGAAAAAGGCGGCAGTGTCATCTACCTGTCGACTGAGATCGAGGAGTTCATCGGGTTTGCCGATCGCGTCGACGTGTTCTTCGGGGGAACGTTGTTTCGATCCCTGACCGGCGAGGAAATCGCCGAGGCACCAATCCTCGCCGCTATGTTCGGGAAAGCCCGGGACGCTTCCGTTGATTTCGATCTGGAAAGGACCGCATGATGTCTGCAACCGCTTTCCGTCAAGTCACGCAGGACCGCTCGCTGTACGTTCCGGCCGGGCTTTTCCTTGTCCTCCTTTGCGCCGTCGCCTTCCGTGGCCAAGGTCTGTTCACGAACAATGGTCTGGCCGGAGCCATTCTGGTTGCAACGCCGCTGATCCTCACCGCGCTCGCGATAACACCGATCGTCATGGCGGGCCGCGGAGCCGTGGACCTTTCCGTCGGACCGCTGATGGGCTTCGTCAACGTCACGCTCATTACGTGGCTGGTCGGCAACGGCATCACGCACCCTGTGGCCATCATTGCCTGGGCGGTGGGATTGGGAGCGGCGTTCCAGTTGGTGCAAGCGCTCGTGATCATCTACGTGCGCGTCGCGCCCATCATCGTCACGCTCTCCGGTTTCCTCGTTCTGTCGGGCGTCAACCTGATGGTCATGTCGCGTCCCGGCGGTGTCGCTCCAGACTGGATGCTAAGCTGGGGCGCGGGAACGAGCGTATTTTCGCCTGTCCTGTTGCTTCTGCTCGGCGCTTTCGCAATCTGGGGCGTCCTGAGGGGCACGATGTTTTACCGCAACCTGCGGATGACAGGCGCTGACGAGCGGATGGCCTATACCAGTGGTGTGCAGGTCGACGTCGTGCGCATCATCGCCCATATGGTCGGCGGCGTTTTTGCCGGGCTCGCCGCATTGAGCTACACCGCGCTGATCTCATCCGGCGACCCGACCCAGGGCAGCACCTACACGCTGCAAGCGGTCACGGCGCTGGTCCTTGGCGGCGCCAGTCTCTCCGGGGGGCGCGGCGGTGCGCTCGGCTCGACGCTCGGCGCGATCAACATGTTCCTCATCTCGTATCTTCTGTCCACTTTCAACTTCGGTACGGTTTCGGGCTTCGTTACGCAAATGGCCTTTGGCCTGATCCTCGTTGGATCACTTCTCGTGAACGTCTTCGTCATCAGCCGCCGCACTGTCGCGTGAGGGAGTAAGGAAATGATCTCCACTGTCTTGAACACAGAAATCGGCGCGGCCCGTGGCGCCAGCCCTTTGCGCAAGCACAAGAGTATTTCGATCGGCTTTTGTCTCCTTGCATGTCTGCTCATTCTTGGAGCGCTGCTCGTGCCGGGCTTCGTGTCGCCGCAGAACGCGCGATCGATCCTCCTGCTCGCCGCCTTCCTGGGGCTGGCGTCTGTCGGGCAGACGCTCTGCGCGCTCGTTGGAGCGCTGGATCTTTCCATCCCATACATCATCGGTGGCGCCAATATCCTGCTTCCAAGCCTCATGGTGGCGGGTCTTCCGGCGCCCGTCGCCATGATCGTCGTGCTCGTCCTTGGCACTTTGGTCGGGGCTTGCAACGGCGCCCTCAGCTTCCGGCTGCAGGGTCAGGCGCTGATCATGTCGCTCGGCCTGGGTTTCGCGGCCGTCGGGGCGGTCCAGATCTACACCTCGCTCGGATCGCAGTTCGGCGGTACCGTCTTTGCGCCCGTCCCCGGATGGCTTCGCAACCTTTCGGCGTTCAACGGCAAGTTCTTCGGTCTGCCGTTTCCACCGGTTATCGTCATATGGGCTTTCATCGCCGTCGCCCTGGGCTGGATAATGCACAACACCTGGTTTGGCCGGAGCCTCTATGCTGTTGGCGGGAGCCGCACGGCCGCCGCCCGCCTCGGAATCTCGGAATTCAAGATCTGGACAGTGATCCACAGCGTCAGCGGGGCGATGTCGGCACTCACCGGAATGCTGCTCCTCGGTTTCTCCGGCGGCGGTTTCGTCGGGGTCGGTGATCCCTATCTGTTCACCACCGTGGCGGCGGTCGTTATCGGCGGAACATCTCTTCTAGGTGGTGCCGGCGGGTATGGAGCGACCGTCCTCGGCGTCCTCGTGCTTACTGTCCTGACCTCGCTTCTCGTCGGCCTGGGGCTCAGTTTCCCGGCACAACAGGCCGTCGTAGGGCTGCTGATCGTCCCCATGGTCGCGATCTACGCCCGCTCACCACACATCCGTAATCAGATTTGAACGTTGCATCGAAAGGAATATCAATGGCTATCTCCACCGCTCTACTGGATCGCCTGAAAGACCCCTCCCTGGTACGCGAGGAAATGCTGGTAGGAGGCGACTGGCGAAAAGAGGGCGCGAGCGGCAAGACGATCCAGGTCCACAATCCCTCGACTGGGGACGTGATTGCGAGTCTCCCGAGCGCAGGACTCCAGGACGTCCGCGAAGCCATCGACGTCGCCAAACTCGCCCAGAAAAAGTGGGCCGCACGATCGGGCAAGGAACGTGCCGGCGTCATGCGGAAGTTCTTCGACCTCGTCACGGCCAACACCGAGGACCTCGCGATCATCCTGACGTCCGAGATGGGCAAGCCTCTGGCCGAGGCACGCGGCGAGATCGCCTACGGCGCTTCCTACATTGAATGGTTCGGGGAAGAAGCCAAGCGTGTTTACGGGGACACCATTCCGGGGCATCAGGCCGACAAGCGCCTAATAGTCATCAAACAGCCCGTCGGCGTGGTGGCGGCCATCGCGCCCTGGAACTTTCCTTCCGCCATGGTCTGCCGCAAGATCGCCCCGGCGCTGGCATCCGGCTGCGCCATCATCTTCAAGCCGGCCGCCGAAACCCCATTGTCGGCCCTTGCTCTTGCCATCCTCGCTGAGCGTGCGGGAATACCCGGCGGCCTGTTCAGCGTCCTGCCGACAGACAACGCCCGGATGTTCGGTGAAGAAGTCTGCTCGAACCCCGTCGTCAAGAAGCTGACCTTCACAGGGTCTACCGAGGTCGGGCGCATCCTGATGGCGCAGGGCGCACAAAAGATCATGAAGCTCAGCCTCGAACTCGGCGGCAACGCTCCCTTCATCGTCTTCGACGATGCCGACCTCGACGAGGCCGTGGAAGGAGCGATGCTGTCCAAGTTCCGCAATGCCGGCCAGACCTGCGTTTGCGCCAACCGTCTCTACGTCCAGAGCGGGGTTTACGACCGCTTCATAGAAAAACTGGCGGCGCGGGTTTCCGCGCTCAAGGTCCTTGACGGGTTCGAGGATGGAGCCACCATCGGTCCGCTGATCAACGAGGATGCAGTAGCGAAGCTCTACAGCCACATCGATGACGCTGTCGGTAAGGGTGCGAAGGTCGTTGTCGGCGGCGCAAGGGACGAGCGTGGTGGCACCTTCGTCCAGCCGACGCTTCTCTCGGAAGCCACAAAGGAAATGAAGGTCGCACGAGAGGAGACCTTTGCGCCGCTCGCCCCGGTCTTCAGGTTCGAAACGACAGACGAGGTCATTGAACTGGCCAACGACACCGAGTTCGGTCTCGCTGCCTACTTCTACGCCAACGACCTTCGAAATGTCTGGAAGGTTACGGAGGCCCTGGAGTACGGGATGGTCGGCGTCAACACCGGCCTGATCTCGACGGAGGTCGCACCGTTCGGCGGCGTCAAGCAGTCGGGGTTCGGCCGCGAGGGCTCGAAATACGGCATGGATGACTTCCTTTCGATGAAATACGTCTGCATGGGCGGCATACAGTCGTAGTCCAACGGTTGGTGGCGCGTCTTAAGGCTCGCCACCCGCAATGTTTTAGCTGGTCACGGAGGCCCGATGACACATTCTGCAGTAGGCGGGGAAACTCTTGGTCAAGACCGCGCCGACAGCCTTCAAAAAGAGGCGGTCGACCGCGAGCAGGACCCGGCCGATCACGCTGCCCAGGCGAACGTCGAGGGCAGAACGGCAATGGAACGTCGGAACGTGCGGAGAGAGGCAGGCGCTAGACTCACCTTTGTGCTGGGTCTGTCTGCTTAAGGCTCGCGTTGACGCAACGTCTGATGACCCATCTCGATAGTTTCGTAGGTATTTTTCGACGGGACGAGGACAGCGCGCCACCGGCCACTCGCTGGCAAGATCATCACCGGTTGTCTGGCATTTTCCTGGTGGCACGTTGACGCAAGGCGCACGTGTCGGGACGCTCGTGCCTGCCCGCCCCAGTGCTCTTATGACTCAAGGGCAGCATCAGTTGAACCTCACTTCACATTTGCAGATTCTGCAATGGCTTGCGGCCGTCAACTGCCGCAAGGCCCTGATGCGGCGGTCACAGATCGCCGAGAAACTGCGCCGTCGCAGACTAATATTTTGACCTGGAAGAGCTCACTATCGTTACCGCGACTTGGTCGCGTTGCAATGATGAAACGGTGTTGCGCCTCACACCTGCGTTCCAGAGTGTCCGGGCGAGACCGTGACGACCACGGCCCCGCCGGACGTTGCCTTGGGAGGCTGACTTCTGGACAATGTTCGTGACGGGAGCTTAGTGCTTCATGCGCAGGATCGGCTTGATGACCTTGCCGCTCTCGGAATCGGCCATTGCCTCGTTGATCTGGTTGAGATCGTAGAACTGGACGAGCTTGTCGAACGGGAACCGTCCCTGCTGCCAGTATTCGATGAGCTCGGGTATGAATTTGGAGGGAATGCTCTGGCCTTCGACCACACCGACGAGCGTACGGCCGAACAGAAAGTTGCCGATATCGACGATCCCTTCCGTTCCGAGCGCGGACGATCCGACCAGTCCACAGGTTCCTGGGGTGCCGAGGCAATCGACCGCTTGGCGAAACACCTTCGGCGAGCTCGTGCATTCGAGACTGAAGTCTGCGCCTTCGGGAATGATTTCCCTGATTGCCTTGACGCTATCCCCATTGCGGGCGTTTATGATGTGGGTTGCACCCAGTTCAATCGCCAGTTCGAGACGTTCATCGTTAAGGTCGATCACGATGATGGTCGAGCATCCGGCGATCTTCGCCGCCATTACGGCTGCCATGCCGACCGCACCCGCGCCGAACACTGCAATGGAAGATCCCGGTTGGGGCTTGAGGCAGTTGAGAACCGCTCCGGCGCCCGTTTGCAGCCCGCAGCCCAGCGGTCCCATGAGTTCGAGCGGAACATCTTTGGAAACCTTGACCGCATTGCGCTCGCTGGCGATGGCGTAGGTGGCGAAAGAAGACTGCTCGAAGAAGCACCCGCTGATCTGGGTACCGTGTGAATCATGTAGCGGGCAACTGCCATCCGGCCGGGTGCCACGGAAATTTCTGCCGAAAAAGTCTTCACAATAATAAGGCGTGCCTCCCCGGCACTTTTCGCATTTCCCGCAATATGCGTAGCTTAGAGCCACGTGGTCACCGGGCGAAAGCCCTTTTACATCGGCCCCGACCACTTCCACGACGCCGGAGCCTTCATGGCCGAGAACCACGGGCTGCGGTACGTCATATCCTTGGTCGCGAACAACCATGTCGGTGTGGCAGACACCGCTCGCCACGATCCGGACGAGGATTTCGTCGGGGCGAGGTTGATCGATCCCGATGCACTCCAGAACAAGAGGCTTTGCCTTTTCGCGCGAAATTGCAGCGTATGCTTCTTTCATAAAATGACTCCTTAAGTGCGCGCTCGGCCGGTGGGTGACACTTGTAGGCGTTAGCAGACAATCAGTCAATTATCTTCAGTGAACGAAAATGCTCGCTGAGGCCAATGCCAACGCGCTACACGGACATGTAAAGAAACAAAGCGATGTAATATCAATTGCTTCCTCAGGGTATGCGGCCGATCTAGATCTTGGCCCGAATTGTTGGCTGAACTGGAATTTGCTTGACAGATTGACTGAGTCTGACGTGACGTTCATCGAACGCTCCGGCTGACGGTAGCGCCCGTATTTCCTGCGCCTCGCAGCCTCATTTTCCGGGCAATGGTAGCGATAATGGCGCCAAACTTCCTTTTCATGAACCTCGCCGGCGAGGCGCGGTCTGCTGTGTTCCCTGTTGCGCGCTCGTGGGGTGAGGTGACGGACGGTTGCTTTGTCTTATTGCTATATCGAACCGAGCCGCAATAAAAGAACAACTAAATCAGCGTGATAACACAGACGACACGTCGAAAATCCGAAATTCAAGATACTTTATTGACAGATTGTCTGCTTATTCATAATGATGCGATCTGCCGTTTGGGGAGAATTCGGCGATGGCTGGAAGATAACGGCGCTCCAGGTCGCAGACAAAATGGCCGCGTTGGGTGGCAAGAGGAGGAGAATTCTGATGAAAAGACGTACATTCCTGCAGACGGGCAGTGCCTTGATTGCAGCGGGCGCGTTCGGAATACCGGGCATCCTGCGGGCAGACGATACTATCGCCCTGCTGCCCGACACTTGGCCGTCCGAAGGGGAAAACCCCGTCGTCGAAGCTGGTAAGTTCGCCAAGGCAGGTCCCTGGAAGATCGGTCACAGCCACTATGGCCTGGCCGGTTCAACGCACACCTATCAGACCGCGTTCGAAGCCGAATACGAGATTAGCAGGAACAAGGCCCGTGTCGCAGACTATCAATTCCGAAGCGCCGACCTCAACGCCTCAAAACAGGTCGCCGACATCGAAGATCTGATCGCACAAAAAGTCGATGCAATCATCATTGCGCCGCTTACAACAGGCTCGGCCGTGGAAGGCATCAGGAAGGCAAAGGCCGCCGGCATTCCGACGGTCGTCTATCTCGGTCGCGTCGACACCGAGGATTTCACGGTGCAGGTCCAGGGCGACGACTTCTACTTCGGTCGGGTGATGGCTCAGTTCCTGGTCGACAAACTAGGCAACAAGGGAAAAGTGTGGGTGCTGCGCGGCGTCGCCGGGCATCCGATCGATGCTGATCGTTACGCCGGGGCGATGGAAGTCTTCAGCAAGTCCGGTCTCCAAATCACCTCAACCCAGCACGGCAGCTGGTCCTACGAGGACTCAAAGAAGATCGCCGAAAGCCTCTATCTCTCTGATCCCGATGTCGCCGGGGTCTGGACTGACGGCGCAAATATGTCGCTCGGGGTCCTGGACGCGCTGCAGGAAGCCGGGGCTTCCACCATTCCACCGATCACGGGAGAAGCCCTGAACGGATGGATGCGTCGTTGGAATGATGAAAAGCTCTCTTCGATCGGGCCCATTTGCCCTCCGGCTCTTTCGACGGCAGCCCTGCGTGCGTCCTTCGCGCTTCTCGAAGGCAAGCCGATCCAGCGCAACTGGACCAACCGGCCCAAGCCGATCGTCGACGAAAATCTTGCACAGTTTTACCGCTCCGATCTCACGGACGCTTACTGGGCCCCGACAGAAATGCCGAATGAGAAGCTCCTCGAGTACTTCAAGGCCTGACGCATTGAGGGCGCGGACAAGCGCGCCCTCTTCACCCTCGCAGATGGAAGTGTTCATGAGTATGCTTGTCGAGATGGTCAGCATCAACAAGTCCTTTGGTGCGACCAAAGTCCTGTCGAATGTTCAATTTTCGCTTGAACGCGGCTCCGTCCACGCGTTGATGGGCGAGAACGGGGCGGGAAAATCCACGCTGATGCGAATTCTGGCCGGCGTCTATCAACAGACCGCTGGACGCATCCGTCTGCGAGGAGAAGAGGTGACCTTCCGGTCCCCCAAGGAAGCGCGTCTCGCCGGGGTGTCGACAGTGTTTCAGGAGTTCACCCTGATCCCCAATCTCACGGTCGCCGAAAACATGTTTCTTGGACACGAACCGCGGCGTGCCGATGGGTCGATAGACACCGCCGAGGTCGTCGAGCGATCCCGCAAGCTGCTTGCCGACGTTTTCCCTCAACTGGACGCGACGGCGATTGTGGAAACGCTGACGGTTGCCCAGCAGCAGGCAGTGGAAATCGCCAAAGGCCTGACATCCAATGCCGATGTCTTCATTTTCGATGAACCGACCGCGGCACTAAACTCAACGGACGTCGCTCATCTCTTCAAGGTCATCCGCGATCTGAAGGCGCAAAACAAGGCTGTCGTCTACATCTCGCATCGGATGAACGAGGTGTTCGAACTGTGCGACACCATCACCGTCATGAAGGACGGGGCTTGGGTAAAGACAGCCAGGGCAGAAGACTTTAATCTCCAAACGCTCGTGGCAACCATGGTTGGACGCGAACTTCAGAGTTTCTTTCCGCCGAGGGCACAGGCCATTGGATCGCCGATGCTCGTCGTGGCAGGGCTTCGTCTCAATGACCATGGCCCGCCAGTCGGTTTTTCCGTACGCACGGGCGAGATCATCGGGCTCGCCGGGCTGGAGGGCCAGGGGCAGCGTGAAATCATGCGTGCGGTCGTCGGGGTCGAACCCGCCGCAGCTGCGAGCGTCCAGCGTCGCCGCGACGACAGCATGATCGATGTGAACGTATCCTCAGGCTTTTCGAGTGCCATCTCAGCGGGCATTGGTTTCATTCCTGAAGACCGCAAGCAGGAAGGCCTGTTTCTTCGGCTTCCGATCTACGACAACATCGCACTTGGCAAGCAATTGAACCGGAACATGGCGAGCGTTGCATGGCGTTCCATCTCCAGGGTTCACGATGTCATAAAGTCGCTCCGTGTTGCGGCTGCCGACCCCGCCTCGCCCGTCGGCAAACTTTCGGGCGGAAACCAGCAAAAGGTGCTTCTGTGCCGCTGGCTGCTTTCGGGGGTCGATATCCTTGTCATCGAGGAGCCGACACGGGGCGTCGATGTCGGCGCGAAAGCGGAAATCTACAAGCTGCTTCGCGATTTTGCCGATCGTGGCGGTGCAGTGATCGTCTCGTCGCGCGAGCACGCCGAACTGATCGGGCTGTGTGACAACATCCTGGTCGTTCACGACAAAAAGATCGTCGGGCAGATGCCCGCGCTCGATGCCACAGAGGAAACCATCCTGGGAACCGCACTAGGTTCGAACTTCGCGCACGATCCGCGCGCCGCTGTTCATTGAGGAGGATACATGAATACCATCGCAAACTTCCTGAAGACTCCTTACCGGGCGGGTGCGATCCGGCTGTCGATCGGGACGCTATTCGTGCTGGTGGTCGCCTCGGTCATCCTGCTTCCAGAATTTCTGGCGCCGGAGAATCTGTCGAACCTGCTGGCCCAATCTACTGTTCTTGTCATTTCTGCGCTCGGCCAGACCTTTGTGATCCTGACGGGCGGCCTGGACGTTTCCGTTGGTTCGATCATCAGCGTGACGACCACGATCATGACACTCGACATGCCAGAGGTTGTCCGTGTCGTGCTTTGCATTGCGGTTGCGATCGCATTCGGACTGGCCAACGGATACGGCGTAGCCAGGCTTAACGTCCACCCGATCATCATGACCCTGGCAACCATGGGGATCGGCCAGGGACTGGCGCTTATCATTCTCCCGATCCCCGGCGGGAAGGTGCCTGATTGGCTGTCGGCGTCAGTCGCGGGTTCGGTCGGGCCCGTGCCGAACTCGCTGCTCTGGCTGATCGCCGCCACCGTCGTTGCTGCCTGGATGCTTTATCGCAGGCCGTTTGGCCTTTACCTGTTCGCTTCGGGGGGTAACGATTTCAATGCCCGCATGAATGGCGTCCCGGTCGAGCGCACAGTCATCAAAGCCTACATCCTGTCGGCGCTATTTGCTTGTGCTGCCGGGATGTTCCTCGCGGGCCGCCTTGCCTCAGGCGATCCCAAGGGGGGTGCCACCTTCGGAATTGAATCCGTTACCGCAGCAGCGCTCGGGGGTGTTCACCTAGCTGGCGGTATCGGTAGCATCCTCGGCACTGTCGCCGGCGCGGCTATCCTCGGCATCGTCAACAACGTGATGAACCTCGCCAACGTCTCGGCATTCCTCCAGTCGGTCGTGAAGGGCCTTCTGCTGCTGGCACTCGTCGTTTCGCAGCGTCGCAAAACGATCGGACTTTGAAAGAGATGGACCTCTCGATGACCACAGCAGATGCGAAAATTGAGACGCCATCCCGCACTCTCACCGCCAAGCGCACACTTTCCTGGGTGCTCGGCTTGCCCCCGGCATATTACGTGCTCGCAATCCTGATCGCTTTGGCCCCCGCGGTAAGTGCGACGCTGATCAATCCGAACTATTGGTTCGTGATCCTGAAACAGTCAGCGCCGCTCGGGATCGCGGTGCTGGCGCAATCTCTTGTCATGCGGGTGCGTTCGATTGATCTCTCGGTCAGTGGCGTGTTTGCTTTTTCGATCTATCTCGCCAGCTCCGGGCTCCTCAACAGTTACCCGCCCTTCGTCACGGTCCTGATGACGATCGTCATCGGCCTTGCCGTCGGTCTGATCAACGGCGCCCTCGTGGCCTATGTCCGCGCCTCCGCGGTCATCGCGACGCTGAGCGTATCGGCGATCCTCATCGGGATCGTCCAGTTCATGAGTTCCGGCCGTGCACCGGGTTCGACACCAAGCTGGCTTCGCGTCCTGACGAGCGGGAACATCTACGGCCTGTCTTACTCCGTTATCGTCTGGATCGGGATTTCCGTGGTCGTCGCACTAGCGTTCCGCTTCCTGATCCTCGGGCGCTACTTCCGCGCTGTCGGCGACAATCCGAGGGCGGCGGAGATAACAGGCATACCTCTGGCTCGAACGATTTTTTTCTCGCATACGCTGGCGGGCACGCTGACGGGCATCGCCGCCCTGGTTCAGGTGTCTGCGCTGGCCGTTGGAACGATCAAGCCCGGCTTCGACACCTTCATGAACGCTCTCGCCGCGACGATTCTCGGTGGGGTGACGTTCGGCGTCGACCGCGGCGGCGTCGCGGGGCCTTTCGTGGCGGTCGTCGCCTTCAGTTTCCTATTTGCGATGTTGACCGTGTTCGGCATCCAGGAGCCCGGCAAGCTTATCGTCCAGGGCGGGATCATCGCTCTTGCGGCGATCATTTACGGCGCACGCGTCGGTCGCGTCTAGCCCGCACAGGATGCCAGACAGGTCATTCCCGGTGTCAACGCGGGAGAATGCAGGAGAAAAGCATGGTGAAGATAACGGCGGCTGTGGCCGTAAAACCGAAAGCTCCGCTGGAGTTTCGTGAACTTGAGCTGGCGGATCCCGAAGGCAATGAAATTCTTGTGCGAACGGTCGCGACGGGCATCTGCCATACGGACCTGTTGCTCCGTGATGGGATTTTTGGGCCTCCCGCCCCGGTCATACCGGGACATGAAGGTGTTGGCATCGTCGAAGCCATCGGGGCGGACGTCCAGGGTTTAAGGGTGGGCGACCACGTTGCGCTCAGCCAGAGTTCATGTGGCTTCTGCGGCGATTGCCGGCGCTCTCACCCGATGAACTGCCAGAACTACACCCAGTACAATCTGACGGGGCTTCGTCCGAACGGCAAAAAGGCCTTGCTTTGTGATGAAGTCGGCATCGGCAGCAACTTTGTCGGCCAGTCATCCTTCGCGACCCACATCCTGGCGACTGAGAACAACGCCGCGCAGCTTCCCAAGGATTTCGACCTGACGAATGCGGCCCCGCTCGGTTGCGGCATGGCAACGGGGGCAGGTACCGTCATCAACGCCATGAAGCCGGAGATCGGACAAACCATTGCCGTGTTCGGCGCCGGAGCAGTGGGCATGGCTGCGGTGATGGCCGCCAAGGTCCGGCGGTGCAGCAAGATCATCATCATCGACCTGAACGAGCAGCGTTTGGCGATGGCCAAGACGTTGGGCGCGACCCATGCTATCAACGGCAGGGACCCAGACGTCGTGGAGCAGATCCACGCCTTGACGGGCGGCGGTGCCGATTTTGCGATCGATGCCGTGGGTATCATTCCCGTCATCCTGAATACGATCAAATGCACGCGGGCAGGGGGCCATGTCGTCCTCCTCGGGCTCGACGCGCTCGGCAAGGATATTCCAATCCCGCTGGACCTCATGGTCTTCAACCGGAAAATTCAGGGTGCCATTCTCGGAGACCAGATCCCCCAGCTCTTCATTCCCCAACTGGTCGAGCTGAACCAGGCCGGCCTATTCCCGTTCCAGAAGCTGATCACAAAGTATCCGTTCGAGAAAATCAACGAGGCCATCGCCGATGCCGAAGCTGGCCGCGTGATCAAGCCCGTCATCGTCTTCAATTAGGAGCTTCCCACATGCCATCGAGCAAGTCCGACGAACAGCATCTCATTGTTGAGTTTAAAACATCGACGCGTAACCGGGACCGTGTCAACACACTGCTCCAGGAGTTTGTCGGCCCTGCCCGCGAGGAAGAGGGCTGCCTCTACTACAATCTCTACCAGCGCTCCGACGAGCCGAATACGTTCTTCATTCTCGATGGTTGGGCAAACGAGGAGGCAGCCGCGCGTCACGGAGAATCTCCGAACGTCAAGCGTGTTCTCGAACCGTTGCTTCCGTTGCTGGTAAGCCCCCCTTCCATCATTGTGAGCAGTCGCATCAGCGACTGAGCTTGCGATTGTGCAACACCGAAAGACGCGCTTGATCCGAGGCGGGTTTTTTCCAAAGGCTCGCGGGAGGACGAAATGGAGCATCGAGTTGTCATCGTGGGAGGTGGTTTCGCCGGCCTCCAATTGGCCAAGGATCTCAAATGTCCAAACCTCTCGATCACGATCATCGACAGACGCAATCATCACCTGTTCCAGCCGCTGCTCTATCAGGTCGCCACGACCGTCCTGGCGACCTCCGAGATTGCCTGGCCCATTCGCGCAGTATTTCGTGGAAGGAAAGATGTCACGACGCTTCTTGGCGAGGTCGTAGGCGTCGATGTCGAGAAGCGGCTCGTCTCGCTCAAGGGCGGCCATGCCATTCCCTACGATACCCTTGTTCTCGCAACGGGGGCCCGTCACGCGTATTTCGGCCGGGATGAATGGGAGCCCTTCGCGCCCGGACTGAAGGCGTTGGAAGACGCCACCACGATCCGCCGTCGCCTTCTCCTGGCGTTCGAAAAAGCGGAGCTGGAAACCGATCCCCAAGCGCGGGCGGGGCTGCTGACCTTCTCGATAATCGGCGCCGGGCCGACAGGCGTCGAAATGGCCGGGATCATCGCCGAACTGGCTCGAAGGACGCTTGTCGAGGAATTCAGAAACATCGATACGACTTCGGCGCGCATTCTTCTTGTAGAGGCAGGGCCGCGTATTCTGCCTGTTTTTCATGAGGCGTTATCGCAATACGCCGAGCGATCCCTTGCGTCGATGGGCGTCGAGGTTCGCACGGGAAGGCCCGTGACCGACTGCACCGAGGAAGGCATATCGATTGGGGACGAGTTTGTCCCGAGCCGCACGGTCATATGGGCGGCGGGCGTGCAGGCATCCAAGGCCGCCGTGTGGGTGGGGGCGGAGACGGATCGAGCGGGGCGTGCTATCGTGCAGCCCGACCTTACGGTCTTCGAACACCCGGACATCTTCGTTGTCGGCGATACCGCTAGCGTTAAGACCGGCGAGGGAATGCTGGTTCCTGGTATCGCGCCCGCAGCAAAGCAGCAGGGAAAATACGTCGCCCAAGTGATCAAGGCCCGCCTCAAGCAGCGCTCAGCGCCGCCTCCTTTCAAGTACAGGCATCTTGGTAATCTTGCGACCATTGGACCAAGCTCCGCGGTGATCGATTTCGGCAGGCTGCGGCTCAAGGGCTCCATCGCCTGGTGGATCTGGGGCCTTGCTCACATCTACTTCTTGATCGGAACAAGGAGCCGCATGGCGGTTGCGCTGAGCTGGCTTTGGGCATTTGCCTCCGGCCACCACTCTGCGCGCCTTATTACCCAGAAGGAGACGCTGAAGGAGGAGGTCTAGCAGCATGGGCAACGCGCTGAACCACATATTGAAGAAGGGTGGGCAATTATCTCGTTCATGGCACATATCAGTATCAAAACGAAAATGCTGCTTTTGGTCGTTCCCATTTGTGTGATCGGGATCGCCGGACTGACGTTTGATTCACTCAAGCACCGGGGCGCCTCCCAAAGCTACGTGAATTTCATCGCAGAGGATGGGGCCGATGCGATTCACATAGCGCGCGCCAACCAGCATTTTACGGCAGTGAGCTATAATGCCTACCAGACCTGTCCTACGACATCAAAGGCCTCAACATCAAAAAATTTCCACTCTACTACGAAAACAACAAGACCAAGCTGCTCTTGGAATTACGTTTGGTCAAGCGACTGCTGCCGGAGCACAAGACTTCGATGGAGAGCTTCGTTGAGGCTGCAAACGATATTCTTCAGCTTAGAACCCGGCTTGTACAGCCGGCGGTCCAAGGCGACGGCTGCCCATCACTACCGCCCTGAAGCGCAACCCAGAGCCGATCGGCCGGTGGTCAGTTGAGTTCAAGCAGGGAATTTTGGCCTTCGTCCATGAGCATCAACTAAATTCCTAACGCCTCGATCGAGTACGAGATGGTAGTTCTAGAATGACAATATCGAACCTTTGTCCTCTCCAGATGGCATCCTTGCGATGGCTGGCACGAGGGAAGACGATTCCTATGATTGCCCAAATAGAGGGCAGGAGAGTGGACGATATCGAGCGCTGCTTGAACGATGCCTTGCTACTGCTCGAAGTGGAGACTCTCGACGATGCTTTTCGAAAAATCGAAATAGCTCGCTGTGACAGAACTTAAAGGGATTTTAGCATGCAATTGACACTATTTGGAATTGCCCGGGGGCGTTGAGTTCCATAATAGAACTTATCTGATTTTTGTTACGAGATTGATTTAAAAGAATAAATCCGCATAGAGAACTGAACGTCCTGGCGAGTCCCTCTCGGTGGAACATCATATTCCGTGACGCATGGACGGGGCAATTGACTGGCGAGGCCAGCCCTCGCCGTGGTTTCGACGGGGCATCGTGAACTCAACGGCAAAGGGTCGAGCCCGTGACGCGGGGCTATTTTGTCAGCCATGCGCAAACGATTTGCGCCCATAGGTTCATCGCTGCTGCCCCCAGTTCGCGACATGGCTCGCGGTGAGGTGATGGGGGGATGTGGAACATGTTAGCAATCGGGTCATGGATGGAGACGAAGCGCCGCAAGAGTCGTTGTGACCTGAAAGGCTACTTGATCCGCTGTTGCCGTCGGATTGGCTGGTGCGAATTCTCCGCTCGATTGTTCAAGCCCTTGTGATGCCGATGCGCGACAGCCGGCGTGATGTCTCGTTCGGTGTTGTAGGATTGAAGCTTGTCGTTGGCGAACGACCAAATTCTCTGCCCGGCGGATCGTAGGGTGCGAGACAATGATCCCAAGAGCGGCCAGCATATCCTCGACCATCCGGAGACTGAAAAGGGAAACGGAACTAAAGCGACATCGCGTGGGCCGATAATTCAGCAGGAAAGCAGTGGCGACGATAAAGTGGCTCACGGTTTGTTATGCCCGATCATCGCGCAGCTAACCATGGTCAGTTAGCGTCACGAGGCTCCCCGTGGGCACCTTCAAACGCGCTTTCCTTCGCGTGTATCGGAGGCCACCAACGCAGGAGTTCGCTCTCCGTCTGAGGGCACGGGGAAAGTCTGCTTGTCAGATACGAAACATTGGCCATCGCCGCCTCCCTGGCTGCGTGATCTGCACAAAGGCCGCTTTTATCGATCTCGCGGCAATATTCGATCAGGGCTTCGATGGTCACCATGAGGAGGCCATGCCGCTCAGCGAATTCGCTGAGCTCGGGAAGACGCGCCATAGTGCCGTCGTCGTTGGCGATTTCGCAGATGACACCCGCTGGCTCGAGCCCGGCCAGCCGCGCGAAATCCACCGCGGCTTCCGTATGGCCGGGGCGGCCGAGGACACCGGACGGGTTTGCCCGCAGGGGGAATATGTGGCCCGGCCGGGACAGGTCCTCCGGCACCGTCGATGCGTCAGCGAGCGCCCTGATGGTCTTGGCGCGGTCTTCTGCGGAAATGCCGGTCGATACGCCTTGTATCAGGTCCACTGAGACAGTGAACGCTGTCTGCATGGAATCCGAGTTACGCTCCACCATGAGCGGGATATCCAGTTCGTCCAGCCGGTCCCCGGTCATCGGAACGCAGATCAGGCCGCGCGCATAACGCATCATGAAGGCAACATGATCGTTCGTCACCTTGTCCGCGGCAACCAGGATGTCGCCTTCGTTTTCCCGGTCTTCGTCGTCCACGACGATGATCATCTCTCCGGCGGCGATTGCTTTAACTGCGCTCTCGATGGGAGCAAACTTCATGGTCTTCTCCTTGAACTAAACATGGCCCAGAGTGCGAGCGAGTTGGCGGTCGACCCGCTCCCGGAGTTCCGCAGACGGTGCCGAATCTGGAAAGTCGCCGTCCATCGCATAGATGAAGTCACCGCGAACCTCGGCTTTGAAGAAGCCCATCAATGAGCGCAGGTGAGCCTCGACGTGCTGACCATGGGCTTCGGCTTTACCCGTTGCGAATATCAACACGGGTTTCCCCTGCAGGGCTGTCATTTCGAAGAGGTCGAAAAGATGCTTGAGAAGGCCGGTCATCGAGGACTTGAAGACCGGCGTGCCCACGATGAGGACATCTGAAGACTGGATTGCGTCAAGAACGTTCGCGAGTCCAACAGGAGCCTCCGAACGCCACAGGGTGGTTCCCAACACCGGGAGAACATCGACCAGGTCAAACAGATACCGTGTGTGACCGGGCGAGACGCTCGAGAGTGCGTATTCCCCGAGCGCCCGCGTCTTCGAGGGGCGCGAGACATTGCCAGTTATCGCGACAATCTTCAATTTGCCGGCCTTTCGATCAGATCTGGTTGCGGATATGCGGGGTACGAGCGTAGACGGCCACCATCGGCACGATCAGCAGACCCACGATCGCCTGTTGCGCGGCAAAACTCAGGCCCAGCCCAACCAGCAGGGACGTCATTACCGTCAATACGAGTACGCCGAGAACGGTTGCCCCGTATCCGCCTGCGCCTCCAAGCAACGAGGTGCCGCCGATCACAACGGCCGCAACGGTGGTGAAGAGATATGGATCTCCGACGCCAACGAATCCGCCGCCGGAAAACCCGAGCAGCAATACGCCCGTCAGTGCCGACATCGCTCCACTGATACCGTGAATGCTGGTCCAGACCTTGGTTTCGGAAATGCCAAGCCGTGCCGCTGCAGTCCTGCTGCCCCCCACCGCGTAGATGGAGCGGCCAAACCAGGTGTTGTACAGAGCCCAGATGGTCGCAAGCGTTATGAGCAGCCAAACCAGCACCACCGGCGGCAGGGAAAGCCCGAAGGTCTTCCCGTTGAACGCGGCGAAATTCCGGAGCCAGTTCGGTACGGGCGCGAAAACCGTGCCGCCGTAGTCGGAACCGATGGAGGTGTACAGCTGTACCGCACCGACAAATGCGAAGCCGACCCCCAGGGACATGATGAGAGCCTGGCCCTGCAGCCTGAAGCTCAAAAAGCCGTTCGCGACCCCGATTGCTGCTCCCAGGATAACGACCACTATTGCGGCCAGCCAGGCAGGCATGCCGGTGACCAACAGGCTTGGGAAGAGAATGTTCGCTCCCCCGATGACATAGGGAATGGAGAGATCAAGCGCGCCGACCATGGCACATAGCGTCTGTCCCAACGATGCAAGCCCCAGGAAAGCGGCAAGCAGCAATATCGAACGCGCGTTACGGGGGGAGATGAACCCCGGAACAAGGATCGTACCCAGCACGAGAAGTGCGGCAAGCAGACCAAAGCCAATCACGATGCTGCGCTGCAGTTTTACCGATCGTCCTGTTTGGCTCATCGTCTGTTCCGTTGCGAGTAAAGTCATTACAAGTCCTCCCTAGAAAGCCGGGCGCCGGGCCGTCATGAATACGTTGACGAGGAGCGATGCCACGAGGATCAGGCCGAAAGCCATTTGCGTCACGAACCCTGTCACGCTTCCGAAACTGAAGGCGGAAAGCAGGTACGAGATGAGGAACATGTTCAGCGCACCAAGCGTCGACCCCAAAGCCCCCCCTCTCCCGCCAGCCAGGTTTGCGCCACCGAGCACCAGGGCGGTAACTGCCTGGAGCGTGTAGCTGCTTCCCTGGGTAGGATCGCCCGAAGAGATCAATGCCGTATAGCTGAGCGCGGCAAGGCCAACGAAGACGCCGCCGAGGAGATGGGCGCAGATGCGTACGGTGTCGACTTTCACTCCGCTCGTGTAGGCCATCCGTTCGTCGGCGCCTGTCATGCGGAGGTGGGAGTAAAAGGTGGTCCGGCGCATAACGGCCCAAAGAGCGAACGCCGCCAGGACGATAATCAGCACCGGAGATAAGATCGTGGTTCCTGCTCCCCACGTCATCATCCAGTCCGGCGCGACGCCGCCGGGCCTTGACATGACCATGAGGTTCACGCCTGAAAGGACGAGGAAGCTGGAAAGCGTGACGATGATGGGGGCGACCCGGACGTAGATGATGATGAGCGCCTGCAGCAACTGGTACAGCGCGCCGACTGCTACCACCCAGCAAACCACCGCGAGTGGCGACGTGTAACCACTTGCCGAGAGCCAGCCGATCAGGGTGACGTTCACGAAACCCATCAAGGGGCCAACGGAAAGATCAACCGAACCGCGTCCTGCCATCACGATCGGTGTCAGGGCGAGCGTTGTGAGGATCAAAGGTGCTGCGACGATGATTGCTCCGCCTATTCCGGTTGCGGTGAACAGCCGCGGCGACAGCAAGGCTGCAGCGACGAGCAACACTCCGAAAAGAACGAACGGTACGGTCAGCGACCTGTCGAGCGCAGGAAATCCAAAACGTTGCGACATCAGTGTGCCTTTCTCTCTTTGGAGAATTCCATGGTGTCGGCAACCGAGCGGCCGAACATTGCAGCGAGAATGGTTTCTTCGTTGATGTCGGGGCCGTCGAGGGAGCGATGGATGCTCCCTTTGTGAAAGACATCGACGCGATCGGCGAAACCAAGAAACTCCTCGATCTCGCTCGAAAGGTAGATTACCGAGCCGCCACCTTCGGCAAACAGCCGAAGCTCGCGATACAGGTCGCGTTTGGTGTTGAGGTCCACGCCCCGAGCAGGGTCGTTAAGAACGATCACTCTGGGATCATTGGCGAAGGCGCGGCCGATCAGGACCTTCTGCTGGTTACCACCGGAAAGGGACGTAATCCGGTTGTCCGGGTGGCCGATCTTGACGCGGAGCCGCTCGACCTCCCGGGCAAACGTCTGCTTCAGCTTTTTCCGCCTGATGACACCGAACGGCCCCAGGTTCTTCTGATAGATACCGATGGCGAGGTTCTCGAAAATGCTCTGCTGCGGGAAAATTCCTTCCCGCTTCCGGTCTCCGGATACGTACACAATGCCCTTGTTCGCGGCGTCGTCGAGCGTGCTGACTTTGACGAGACCGGTGCTTTCCCTGTTCAGGATCCGGACCTCCCCTCCGAAGGGCGAGATAATCCTTGCGACCAGTCGCACGAAGGCGTCCTGGCCCTGGCCGTCCAGTCCCGCGACGCCCACGATAGAACCCTGCGGAAGGACGAAGTCGAACGGTTGCGATGCCTCCTGGGGGCGCGCGCCATGGACGGAAAGAGCTTCCTTGCGATCACCCGGCAGGCCCGGTGCAGACGTTGAAGCAGCGGCGGAAATCTGGCGGTCTTGAGGGGTCATCATGCGCAGGAGATTGGCCTCGGTGATCTCGGATTTCTCAAGGACACCGACAGTGAAACCGTCTCTCAGTATTGTCGCCCGATCGGCGATCCGGACGAGCTCGGCGATGCGGTGCGTAACGATGATTACCGCGCACCCCTCGGACCGGAGTCGATCGATCTCTTCGTGGAGGCGGACGGTCGCGTCGAGATCGAGTGCCGCCGAGGACTCGTCTAGGATCAAGACCTTGGGTTTCCTCAGAACGGCCCGGGCGATAACGATCCATTGCTTGATGCTGAGCGGAAGATCACCGACGTTCTGCCGGAGATCGACAGGCTTTCCCACCAGGCGGTCGAGGAGGCTTTGCGCAGCGCTTTCACGTTCACTGGAGGCTTTCCGAAGCGAGAACAGGTCCTCGCTTCCTACGAAAAGGTTGTCGAGGACACTCGCTTCATCGGCGACAAGGACTTCCTGGAAGATCGTAGCGAGACCAACCCCTTTGGCATCGACTGGCGAGGTGATGGACTTGCCAAGGATCAGGACAGATCCTGCATCGGCAGCGATAACGCCGGACATGATCTTTGCCATGGTGCTCTTGCCGCTGCCATTCTCGCCAACGATCGCGTGCACCTCCCCTGCCTTGGCGGCAAAATCGCATTTCTTCAATGCCTTCGTTTCGCCAAACGATTTGGCAACGGCCGTCATGCTTACGGCGACGTCTTTCGTCATGCCCATCCTCCCTTTAGGCAGCAGCAGATCGCGCCAGGACATCCGATGCCCGGGCCTCTTGCCGATTGTGACTGCCGTCTTTGAACGCTCCGAGAACTCGCTCAGTGAACTACAGAATGACAGATTGTCTGATAATCTGTCAATAGTGCCGCCATGCCCATATCGGGATGTCGGGTTGATTTCGATGAAACCGGTTGGTCGCTCGACGCCCTCAAAGTTCCAAAAGCATGTTGTCACGCAACTGACGTCGGTCGGAGGTTCTCGAGCGGAGTTCCGCCCGATCTGAAGCGATGTGGCAGCCATCGCGATCAGGACAGGACCAAAGCACTATTGAGGGTGTCCGGTAATCCGAAGAGGCAACCGTTTTGATTGGGGCATACGGAACATCCCAACCTCCGCGCGTCGAACGCGGCAAGTGCCATTCGATCATCCAGCCTTCCCCGCTGGGGAAGCGGGCAGATCGAACTCATCGTCGATCGGCCCTTGGCGCGCGCAACCGTGGAGATCACGGGAACTCTTCGAAGTTTTCCTTCGCGGGGTCGTGAGCAAGCCACGGCCTGGCGTGGGACAGCCAGACGTTGGACATAGGAACCGAACCAGGATCAGTGTCAAAAGTGCCTGCCCGCAGCACCTTCATCTCAGGGTTGGCAGGCCGTTCGGCATAAACGTGCGAACCACACCGTGAGCAGAACCACCTCAGTTTTCCAGGGGTCGACTCAAAGCTGTGAAGGACGTCCTCGCCGGAAATCAGCTTGAAGTTCTCACTCTTCACCTTGGCGGCAGTGTTATGATCGGCCGCATGGGACTTTCTGCACGTCTGGCAGAAGCAGTTCCACATCGGGCCGTCCAGTTCCGACACTTCATACTGTACCGCTTTACATTGGCAAGATCCGAGGATCGGCATCTTCAAAATCCTTTCATCGCTTTATCGAGTTGTGGCTGTCGCGCGCTTGCAGAAAGCCACCGCTTCAAGTTCCGTGCGGCCTGCCGGATCCTGTCTTCATTCTCCACGAAAGCCAGCCGTACGTATTCGTCACCCATCTCACCGAAACCGATACCCGGCGAAATCGCGACCTGTGCCTTCTCGAGCACGAGTTTCGAAAACTCCAGCGAGCCAAGGTGTCGGAAATGCGGGGGTATCTTCGCCCATGCGAACATCGTCGCCGCAGGAGCTGGAACGTCGAAGCCGGCATCGGCAAAGGTCTTCACCAGTGTATCTCTGCGCGTCCTGTAGATGTCTCTTGCCCGCGCGGCGTCCTCCCCGTCCGAGTTTAGGGCATGAGCGGCGGCGACCTGTATCGGCGTAAATGCTCCGTAGTCCAGGTACGATTTCACGCGCGTCAACGCTCGGATGAGCCGTTCGTTACCCACCGCAAACCCAACGCGCCAACCGGGCATCGAGAATGTCTTCGACATCGAGGAGAATTCGACGGCCACGTCGATCGCGCCGGGGACTTCGAGAACAGACGGCGGCGGGGGACCGTCGAAGTAGATTTCAGCGTAGGCGATATCCGACAGAACGATGAGATCGTGCTTCTTCGCGAAGGCGATGACGTCCTTATAGAAATCGAGCGTCGCGACGCGAGCGGTGGGGTTTGACGGGTAGCTTATGATGAGCGCCAGAGGCTTCGGTACCGAATGCCGCACCGCCATTTCGAGAGCTTGGAAGAAGGTCTCATCCGGCTCGACCGGTACCGACCTTATCACGCCCCCTGCCATGAGAAATCCGAACGTATGAATCGGATAGGAAGGGTTCGGACAGAGAATGACATCCCCGGGGGCGGTTATGGCCTGTGCCATGTTCGCAAACCCCTCCTTGGACCCGAGCGTCGCAACAACCTGGGTATCCGGATCAAGCTTCACATTAAACCGGCGGGCGTAATACGCAGCCTTGGCGCGGCGAAGCCCGATAATGCCCTTGGAAGCCGAATAGCGGTGCGTGCGCGGATGCTGCACCGCTTCGCATAGCTTGTCCACAACCCAGCTTGGCGTGGGAAGATCGGGATTGCCCATTCCAAGATCGATGATGTCGACTCCGGCCGCGCGCGCGCTGGACTTGAGACGGTTCACCTGCTCGAAGACGTAAGGGGGCAAACGCTGTATCTTGTGGAATTCCAACTTCTGGTTCCTTATCGTGGGTCCTCCGCGCCGACGGATGAAGCCGGCGCGGAGGTCGCGGGACAACTTGGGAGGTCGTCGATTACTTCTTCGGCCGCCAGGCCAGCGGATCTTCCGGGCGCTCGAAGTACTGTGCTGCTACGTCCGCGGGCCACCATGCATCGCCCTTGGGCTCGATCCACGCCGTGGAGTTCGGATCGCAATCTTCCGGAATTGCTTCCTTCACATCGTCGATCGTGTAGGGAAGAGCCGGTCGCAGGATCGACTGGATCTTCGGCCCCTGGCCTTGGAGCGTCCTCATCATCACGTCCCACACCAGTCGGGCGTCAGCCCGCGGCGGCCAGAAATGGAAGCTCTGGCTGATGAAGTCGGGATTATTGCGCCAGTAGCACGCCGCCGACGCCTCGCCGCCGAGGACGATTGGCATCATGTCGCGCCCGGACTGCTGGACCGCGTTGACGACACCGTTTTCCGAGGCCGACTGGACGAGGATACCAGCGATTTCGGTAGGGTTGGTCGCGAGGAATTTCTGGACTTCGACCTGGGCGACCTGATCGGTCCACTTGCCGGCGACATCGCCCACGACGGTGATGTCCTTATACTCGTCGAACGCCTTCTTGGCACCGACATTGAAGCTGTCGGATGATGCGAAGCCCGGGATGCCCGAAACCGTCAGTACGTTGCCCTTGCCGCCGATTTCCTCGGCCAGCCATTTCGCGGCCGTATAACCGCCCTGGGTGTTGTTTTCGGTCGCATTGATCGCGTAGGGCGATGTCACGTAACCCGAGAACGAGAACACCGGAACGCCCTTGGAGTGCGCGTATTCGATGGTCTGGTTGATGGCCGTTACGTTCGAGCAGCAGATGATGATAGCATCGACGCCGTCGTCGACCATCTGGCGCATCTGCTGGATTTGCGTCGCGTCCTTCAGGTCGGACTGCGTGACGACAAGCTCAGATACCAGTCCAGCCTCCTTGTATTTCGGAAGCAGAACCTCGTTCAATTCAGTGAGGATCTGGGCACGCCACGTGTTGCCTGCATAAGTGGATGCGTAGCCGATTTTCCATGGCGGCGGCCGCTTCGCCACAAAATCCTTGAGCGGCGTACCACCGAGGGGAATTGCCGGGTCCACGAGCTCGTAAAGCTGCTTCTGGTCCGGTGGTAGCGAGTCTAAGCCGTCCGCGAATGCGGCGGTGGTCATCAGGCCTAGCCCGGTGATCACGCTCAATGCGGTGTAAACCTTCTTTAGCATGTGTAGGGTCTCCTCCCCTCTGTACATCCGCTACAGCAGTTGACGCCGTTGGCGTCGAGCCACGGAATTGGTTAAAAGTGTTTCGATTTCGGATTGGTGGCGGGCGACTTGCGCCGCCCGCGGAACGGTCAGTTCCTGAGGCCAGCCTGTTTCAGCAGAGGCATGACGCGGTCGTTGAAGAACGGCAGCTCTTCGTTGTAGTCGACCATTGTGAGAAGCGCGCCGTCGACGCCCGTGTTGCTCAATGCGACGAGCTTGTCGGCGACCTGTTCCGGCGTTCCGACGATCGGGTAGCCGCCCCAGCCAGCGATGAAGCGCTCCTTGAACTTCTGGTACATCTCTGCCGAGTGGTTCTGTGACTGAACCTGAAGAACCTCGCAGATGTTTTCGCAGGCTTCCCAATCGCCCTTCTGGTTCACGTAGTAGTCGTAGTAATCCCGGGCTTCCTTTTCGGTCTCGCGAACGACGACCGGGCACGCGGTGAAGGTTCCGAGTTCGCGCTTGTATTCCTCGCGAGCCAGCTCCTTCACCTTCTTCACCCACGCTGCGCCCGATTCCATGTCCTGCATGAAGCCGAAGTTGAAGTCGCAGAACTTGGCCGTGAAGTGCAGGCCCTTGCCCGACGAACCGGCGCAGATGAGGACCGGGCGACCCGTCTCTTTGTTATAGGGCTTCGGCTCGCTGAACGCGTCTTTCACCTTGAGGAACTGGCCGTCAAAGGTGACGCCGTTCTTCGTCCACAGAGATTCGACGATTTCCATCCATTCCGTGGCATATTCGTAGCGGGTGTCGTGTTCCATCATCGGAACGCCGAACATCTCCATTTCCGGGGTAAACCAACCCGTCACCAGGTTCAGGCCGTATCGGCCCTTCGAAATGTTGTCGATCGTCGTCGCCATCTTCGTCGCGACGATCGGGTTCAGGGTCGGGATATGCGTCGTCGAGAAAAACTGCAGCTTCGTGGTCACGGCAGCCAGGGCCGCGGCCCACGTGAACGTGTCCATGTTCACGCCGTTGAAGTTCGTCGGCCCGCCGAAACCGCGCCACCGGGCGATCGGCACCATGCATTCCCAGCCGGCCGCTTCGAGCTTTTTGGCAATTTCGACATTGTGTTCGAAGGTCGGTTCGAACGTTGATTCCGCGGTGGTGATGGCGCAAGCGCTGGAACAATTCGTTCCGAATACGCCAAGCTTCAGCTTGTTGCCGTTAAACATCGGGTTTCCGGTGGCGCGGAAATCATCGCTGGTCGTCATATTGAAGTGTCCTCCACAGAGTTAGTCTGTTCCCGGCCCGAAAGCCGGGCACCGATTAGATACCCATGTCCTCGAAGACTTCCTGCGCGACGCGGAAGCTGTCGATCGCCGCGGGCACGCCGCAATAGATCGCGACCTGAAGGAAAACTTCGCGAAGCTCGTCCTTGCTGAGGCCGTTATTGATCGCGCCGCGAACGTGCAGCTTCAACTCGTGGGGGCGGTTAAGGGCGGAAATCATGCCAAGATTGAGAAGGCTGCGCGAACGGCGGTCGAGGCCGGGCCTGTTCCAGATCTCGTTCCAGCAATACTCGGTGACAAGCTCCTGCATCGGCCAGTTGAACTCGGTCGCCTTGTTTACCGAAGCGTCCACATATGCACCGCCGAGAACCTCCCGACGGGTCTGCAGACCCTTTTCGAACCGTTCACTGACGGGACGCCCATTCACTTGCGATTTCATATCGGTGGCAATAGTCACGGATCAAACTCCTCATTATCGGCCGAAAGGCATTTGGTGGATGTCATAAGCCGAATGCTCGGCCAAACGTTTCAGGCGGCAGCATCGATCAGCGCTGCCGATCTAACCAATTTCCCGTCCTCGTAGAGGAGCGGGGCAATATTCTCGATAAACCGGGCCTCGATGACTTCCCCGAGAACGACGTCATGGGTGCCAACGGAGACTGCGGAGTTGAGGCTGCAAACGAATGCGGCCTGGGCGTCGCCGAGGACGGGAACTCCGCCAGCCCCGATCCACTCACCGTGAGCGAACCTCTCCTCTCCCTTCAGTTTTCCACTGAACAGCGGAACCAAAGGCGCATGGCTAAGATGCAGCATGTTCACTGCGAATTTCCCCGCCAGCTTGAGCGGGCCGCTGATCGAAGCCGATTGGTTGATGCAAACCAGGAGGGTCGGAGGGTCCGCCGTCACTGACTGGACGGCGGTTGCAGCCATGCCGTAACGGGCACCTTCCCATTCCGTCGTGATCAGGCAAATTGTTGATGTGAACCGGCGTAAAGCAGTCTTGAACGCCGCTTGCGCTGCTATTTCAGCACCAGCCATCGTTACCTCCCCCAAGTCATTCGTGACCTAAGATAAGCAGATTGGCAGACAATCTGTCAACACGTTTTGTTAGTCATTGACAGATTGTCTGCGAAAATGTTTTCTTGGGCAGTGAAAGAGGAGACGATTATGGATCTGGAATCGAAAGTCTGTGTGGTGACCGGGGCTGGCAGCGGGATCGGGCGCGCAACAGCTGAACTGTTTGCGCGCCAGGGCGCTAAGGTTGGCGTCGTCGACGTCAACATCGATGCAGCACGAGACGTCGCCCGAGAAATTGGGACGGATGCGATCGCGTTAAAAGCCGATGTGTCTTCCTCCGCCGAAGTCGAGGCGTTGGTCAGGTCAGTTAAGGAAAAATGGGGGCGTATTGACGTTCTCGTCAACAACGCGGGGTTCGGAATGACGGGAAACGTCACCACCATCGCCGAATCCGACTGGGACCGGATCATGGCGGTGAACGTGAAGGGGATCTTCCTCTGCTCGAAATACGTGGTTCCGATTATGGCGGAACAGGGCAACGGATCGATTATTAACACGACCTCATACACCGCCGTGTCAGCCATCGCCAACCGCACGGCCTACGTGGCGTCGAAAGGCGCGATCTCGGCACTCACGAGAGCCATGGCACTGGACCACGCAAAAGACGGGATCCGCGTCAACGCTGTCGCCCCCGGGACGATCGACTCGCCCTATTTCACCAAGATTTTTGCGGAAGCGGCGGACCCACAAGCCTTGCGGGAAGACTTCAACGCCCGTGCAGCCTTGCACCGGATGGGCAACCCGGAAGAGATCGCCGAGGCGATGCTCTTTCTCGCTTCGGACCGCTCGCGGTTTGCGACCGGAAGCATTCTCACAGTCGACGGAGGATCGTCGATCGGTAACCACTTGGTGCGCTGAAGCACATAGGTGCTAGCAGGTGCCTCCTTCTTGACCACGGGAGGCATTTTTACTGTGGTACTACGTGTCGGAAACACAGAGACCCGCAGTGGGAAAAGATAGAGATCACGCGCAAAGCTGCGTGATCAAGACCCTGCGATGAGACGTCGCTACGGCGCTTTATAGTCGCATCGCCGCGCCTGATCCTTCCCCCAGATATCGCGGGAATTTTCCCAATCCACACCGGAACTTCTCGGGAGCGCGTGAGGGATGCCGCCTGCGATGCCGGCCGTGTCATCGCCGGGACGCCAGTTGCAAAGCCTCGGTATGCGCCCGCCCGCTTCGCATGCGATCGCCCGGCGGCTGCACCGGGCGACGAGAGTCAATCCAACCGCTCAGCGAGCGGCGTGCCGTACGAAATCGAGCCCTTTGACAAGATAGCTCCGGAAGAAGTTCGGGTGTTCGCACATTGGAAAGTGACCTAGTCCGCCCATAACGAGGTGGAGGCATCCTGGAATAAGTTCGGCGAGCTTGGCACCGTCGGCCGGCGTGGCTGAGTAGTCATAGTCGCCCGAGAGCAGCGCCACCGGGGTGCGTGATGGGTCAATACGGGGAGCTGTCACTGCTCCGTCGAACTCGTCGCTGTAGAAGGAAAGATCGCCTGGGTAAACTCCGGGTGCTCCCTGCGAATAGATCCAGCTTGACCTCCTGCGCTCCCCTGCGGGGCTCAGTGGGCTCATGATCCCTCTGACATATGCCGAGTTATGAAGTGAGCCGTGTACGTTTACGTTGTGCTGGTATGGGTTCCGTCGTCCCTTGGAGCGGAAAGGTGGCTCGATCGCTACGATCCCGAGGATATGCTCCGGCCGTTCCGCCGCGAGAACCAGCGACATTGCCGCGCCCATGGACCCACCCGCGACAATCGCCTTTTCGCGAACCACCTGTTCGAGAATGGCCGTGCACCATTTCAGGTAGAGCGATGCCGTGAGCTTGTAGGGTGCTCCGTCCCACGTCAGCGGCGGCATGGACCGACCGTGGAATGGTAGGTCAACCGCGATCAGCCTGTAGCTTTTCGCAAGCTCGGTGTCCGCCAGCTGAGGCATGAATTGGCGGCTATCTGCTCCGGCGGTGTGAAGAAACAGGACCGGCACCCCCTCACCTGCTTCTTCGTAATATATTTCATGGGGGACGTCATCGATATTGACGACGGCATACTGCCCCCGAATTTGACGCAGGTCGCGTTGCGCACGCTCCGCTGTCATCTCGGGGGACGTGACGACGAGCTCGAACACCCGTTCGAGAGCCGGGCGTGCTTTCGCGAGGTCGAGCGGTGAGCCGGCGATCTCGAAGAGAGGATTTGCAAGCTGCAACGCCGTGAAGGAGTGAAAGGTCGCCGGCGGCGGCGTCATCAGAACCTGATCCCAGGCGTCCGTGGTGGCCCTCACTGTCACCTGGGGGGCACTGCTTTCCCCCGAGATCTCCGCGCCGCCTTCAGCGAAATCGAGGGCGATCACCTGATCGCCGACGTAGAAGGCGATCTTTATCGTCAGGTCCGGAGTGAGCCGGGGCAATTCCTGATCCCCAAGAGCCTCCGACATGCGGGACCGCAATTCATTAAAAATGCCCAAAGCAACCTCCCTGTTCGAGCGAGCGCCAGGCCGCACGCGTCGGCAGCGCCATGACTTCGAATAAGCAGATTATCAGACAATCTGTCAATACCGGCTAATGCCGCTTCTTCAATCGCCGTGGTTTTCAGAGGTTTTACGCAGGTAGTCCAACGCGACCTTAGCCGCCATATCGATGTGGTACTTGCAGGCTGCGGCGGCTTTCGGTCCGTTTCGGTCGGTAATGGCCGCAGCGATCTCCTTTATCTCTTCCACACTGTGGTTCAAGCGCCCCGGCTGCGTCATCGACGTCATGCGCAGCAGCGTCACCCGATTGTGGAGCGATGTCAGCATTTGCTTGACGAAGACGTTTCCGCTCCCTTGCATCAGGCAGTCGTAAAACGCGGTTTTCGCCTTGATGAGCCTGCTACCGGCGCCGTTTGCCGCGGCTTCCGCAAACTCAGCAACCGCCTCATTGAGTGTGTGGATATCCTGGGCGGTTCCGTTTTCAGCGAATTCCTTTCCAGCATAGCTCTCGAGCAAAGCCCTGACGCTGTAAAGCTGAGCGGCTTCTTCGTAAGTGATAGTGCTGACGACGGGGCCGCGGTGCGGATAGCTGGTAATGAGGCCCTCGGCCTCGAGTTGTCGAAGCGCCTCGCGGATTGATGTTCGTCCGACACCGATCGACTCGCAGAGTTCTCGCTCAACGAGGCGCTGACCCGGCTTGAAACGGCCGCTGGATATCGCCTGCCGCAGTTTATCCTCTACCTGAGTGCGCAAAGTGGCACTCTGCCGTGCAATCTGTAAATCCATATCACCCATAGGATCCAAAAGTCCGTTTTACCAAGGCCGGAACCGGCCGCGCAAGTCATGGTACTATATGGTGGGTTATCCCGATGAGACAACCCGATTGTCTGACGAAAACGAAGAACACCCACGCCTGGCCTCTTACCGGACATTCCATGCGTCCCCATTACCGTAGAACCTTTGCAAATGCGAGATCCGGTGACAGCGATGGGAAACTCGTCAGGACTGCGGGATCGTGGCCTGGAACGAGTACTCCGGACGGTCCTGAAAGCTCACGGAGAGTTCGGTATCCCTCCAGTACGTCGGCGTAATCGGCGAAAAGCGGAAAGACGTCGTCATGCTCTAGATAGCGTTGAAAATGGAGTGCGTCCGATGCGATAACGACGACGTCATTGCCATCGTCCAGCCTCACGACCTGAAGGCCCCTAGAATGACCGCCGACGAGATGGATAGTGAGCCCCTCCATAATCTCGCCGTTCCCGTCGTGGAAGCACACCCTGCCGGAAAACGTCAGGCGGACTGCATCGACTACGGCGTCCACCGCAAAGGGACGCCGAAGACGATCATGGCACATGCATCGTCCTGTACCGTAGGCCATCTCCCGATCCTGCAAGTGGAACAGGGCTTCGGGGAAGTCCGCAAGGTTTCCCGCGTGATCATAGTGAAGATGCGTGATGACGACGTCGGTAATGGACGATGCGGAAATCCCGAGCTGGCGAAGCGCCTCGACCGGATGGATCAACATGGTCCTCCCGCGCCTTTCAGCCTCCTGCGGGCTAAACCCGGTGTCAACCAGGATCAGACGTTCACCATGGCGGATCAACCAAACGAAATACTCGATCCTGCCCGGGGCGTCGTGGGGATCTCCTGCTTCCAGGCCGAGTTCGCCAACGGGCCGAACCGCAGTGCCGTAATGTATCGCCAGGACTTTCCAGTCGGTCAAATTCTCGCTCCTTCCGCAGGCTTAAGGAACCAGCAGATGCCGGATCACCTCGCCACGGTCTAACCGGTCGAAGGCCTCGTTGATTTCCTCAAGCGGGCCAGTGCTGGACAACAGTCTCTCCACGGGCAACCTACCCTTGAGGAACAGGTCGATATAGCGGGGAACATCGCGCGAAGGTACGCAGGACCCCATGTAGCTGCCTTTGATGACGCGTTCTTCCCCGACAAGAGGAAGCGGCGAGATCTCGAATTTGGTGTTCACGTTCGCCAGACCCGCTGTGGCCGTCGTGCCGCCGCGCCGCGTAATGCCATACGCGGTTTCGAACGCTTTGCTCGACCCTGCCATCTCGATGGCGTAGTCCACTCCCCCGCGGGTCGCTTCCTTGACCTCGCCGATGACATCCGGCGTGGTTGCCAGGAAGGTACGCGTCGCGCCCAGCGCCTTAGCCAACTCAAGCTTCTCCGGCATCAAATCGATGGCGACGATCTCGCTTGCCCCGCTAGCCACCGCTCCGAGGACGGCCGACAACCCCACGCCTCCCAGGCCGATGACGGCGACCGACTGCCCCGGCTTCACGCCACATGTATTTACGACGGCACCGACGCCTGTCATCACGGCGCATCCGAACAAGGCCGCCATGGTGACGTCCACGTCTTTGGTGATCTTGACGACCGAGTGCGCCGACACGACCGCGTATTCCGAAAACGCCGATACGCCGCTGTGATGGTTGATATCGTAGCCCCGAAGACGGATATGCTTGCTACCGTTCAACAATGTCCCGGCGGCGTTTGCGCGATAGCCCGGCTCACAGAGGCTTGCGCGTCCTCCCGCGCAGTAATCGCAGTGTCCGCAGATGGGCAGGAACGACATCACGACGTGATCGCCAACCTTCACTGTATCCACACCGGGTCCGATTTCTTCGACAATGCCGGACGCTTCATGCCCCAACGCGACAGGCAATGGACGGGGGCGGTCGCCATTTATCGCCGACAGGTCGGAGTGGCACACACCAGCGGCCTTGATTTTGACCAGGACCTCAAGATTGCCCGGAGGCGCCAGGTCGACGGTCTCGACACTGAGAGGCCGCGAACTTGCATACGGCTTGGGAAGCCCTGACTCTCGGAGAATGACTGATTTCATCTGCATTGTCGCGTATTCCTATCTCGAGAGCATCTGCATGGCGGCGGGTACGTAGCGGAAGCCTTCCCCCTCCCGGGCGACATTGCCGAGCCCGGGCCACGCAAAGTGATAGGACATCACTGGTATGCGGTCTGTCGCGAGCATATCCAGCACCCGTGTGCGCGACCGCGCCGAGAGCTTGGGATCGGTGTCGTACTTGAACTCCATCCACGGGCGTTCCATCAGCAGGATATGATGATGGGTCAGATCGCCGAGGAAGCAGAGCCGATCGTTGCCCGACTGCATGAGGAAGCAGAAGTGGCCCAAGGTGTGGCCTGGAGCGTGCACTGCCTGCACGCCCGGCAGAAACTCCTGACCGTCCACGAAATGCGTTATCCGATCACGGTGTGGAAGAAGGTTCCTCCGGGCATTTTCCACCTGGGCCTTGAAACCGTCATCAAGCTTGCCTCCGTCGGTCCAGTCATCGAAGTCGCTTTCGCTTATGAAGATCTCCGCGTTGGGAAAATTAAGCTTGCCGTCCTGATCGCAAAGTCCGCCGGTGTGGTCGATGTGTGCGTGGGACAACACCACGGCATCGACTTCCAAAGTGTCGATCCCTGCCTCCTGCATGCTCTTCAGCAGGCGACCGGTCGTCGGCCCGAAAATCTTCGACGTCCCCATCCCGGTGTCGAACAGGATGGTCTTTCCGTTGATTTTGACCAGCGGGATGTTCTGCTCGAGGGTCACCGACGAACTGGACAGGAAGTTCCTGTCGAGCATTTCCGTCACCGTGGCTGCGTCGACCCCGAGGAAATTCTCCCGTGGGTCGCCCAATTCCAACGGTCCGTCCGAAAGTACCGTTATTTCGCCGCTTCCGAACTTGAACGGATAGAAATAGGGCAACTTAGTCTGATGCGCTTGGTCATTGAGCACGCCGCTTATCCTCCCAGATTGGCTGCACCATTTGACAGATTGTATGAAAATCTGTCAACACAATAGTGGTGATTGTCTACGAAGTCAGGAAACGATCGAAAGCACGTGACCCCTTGGCCTGCCGATGTTGAACTGTTCGATCTGCTGCATCAGCCGCTGGGTCTCTTTTGTGAGTTCCTGGGTGGCGGCGTGGGCTTGCTCGGCGATGGCAGCGTTTCGCTGGGTGCTGTCATCGATCTCGCCAACGGCCTGGTTCACTTCGATAAGCGAAGCCGCCTGGTCCCTGCTCGCCGCAGCGATAAGCTCAACCCTTTCGGAAATTCCGGCAACATTCGACGATATCGCAATCAGCACCTTGCCCGCCTCGTTCACCAATCGCGATCCCGAGGCGACTTCCTCGCTTGATCTTGCTATGAGTTCCTTGATTTCCTGGGCGGCTAGAGCCGACCGCTGGGCAAGTTCCCTGACTTCCTGGGCCACGACAGCGAAGCCCTGCCCCGCTTCTCCAGCTCTCGCGGCCTCGACACCGGCATTGAGTGCCAGGAGATTGGTCTGGAAGGCAATCTCGTCGATGACGCCGATGATTTGCGAAATGCGCCCGGAAGCCGCTTCTATTCGTCCCATAGCGTCAACCGCGTTCGTGACCACTGAAGCAGACGCATCCGCGGCCTGCTTGGTTTCTTTTACCAGCTGGGCTGCGGCTTGTGCCTGCTCTGTCGAGGAACGCACCGTCGCGGTGAGTTGATGAACAGCGGCCGCGGTCTCCTCCAACGACGCGGCTTGACGCTCGCTGCGGCGGGAGAGATCATCGGCGCCACTGCTGAGGTTGTCTGCATTTTGCCGAATGAGCACGATGTTGCCGCGAAGTTCCGACATCGTCGCCTGCAAACGCAGCAACGAATTGTTGAAGTCCCGTCGCAATTGTTCCAGCCGCCCGGAGAACGGTTGATCGATCGTGCTCGAAACATCACCGTTGGATAACCTCTCCAGCCCAGCGGCAAGACTGTCGACGGCGTCGCCGATCTGTTTGTCGATCTCGGCTTTCTCCGCCTCGTTGTGCCGACGTTCAGCTTCGGAAGCCGATCGTTGACGATCCGCGTCGTTCTCGATCTCGATCTTCCTCGCGGCATTCTCCCTGAAGACACAGAGCGCCCGGGCCATTTCTCCGAGCTCATCAGCGCGCTCAGAACCGCCGATCTCAATGTCAAGGTCCCCTTCCGCCAAACGCCGCATGTCGTCGGTCAACTGGACAACAGGTTTTTTGAAAGTCGCAATCATCCCGAAGCCAGCGAGAAGTGCGACGAGGACGCCGGCAAATGTCGTGATGAGGCCAATGCCATTCGCGTAAGCCGTCTCTTCAATGGCTCTTGCGCGCTGGGCGTCGGCAAACGTCGTGAGGTGGCCCCATATGGTGTTCAACTGGTCTGTCGTTTGCCTATATTGCGCACGCCTCACTTCCGAGATCTCGACGAGCTTCGCACTGTCCTGCGTCATACCCTCTACCGCCGGCGGCACCGTATTCTGGACTGCCTTGAAAAGGTCGAGGTCGGAAGCGGCACTCCAGATGTCCAATATCTCCTTCTTCGTTCTGTCAAAGTTCTGGACGAGCTGCGCACGGTTTTGTTCGGTAGGGTCGGCTATGAAGCGCGCAAGGTTTATCCTGATGAGATAGCTGGAGTCTGAAAGTCTTCGGCTGCCGTCCAAGGCGCTGCTGATCTTCGCCAAATGTTGGTCGAGACCTGCGAACTCGACGATTGCTTTCTTTGTTTGCTGGTTCGCTACCGCGTTAATCGCGACGGAGATTTCCTTGAACGCGGACATTGCGGTGTCGAGGCCTACGGTGTTGTCCGATGAAGCGCCCTGCGACAGAAGTTGTGTTACGCTTTTCACCGCGCCATCGACCGAGCTCGACAGTTTTGTGGCGTCCGATGGCAAGGAAGCCCGCAGATTTCGGGCGCTCCGACGCAACTCGCCCACTTTGCCGCCCAAATATTTGAGTTTCAGCTCGGTCGTTCCGGCGGATTGGTAGCCCGCGGCAAGATCAAGGAAGAAGGTTGCATAGCCTGTCACCCTGTCGGCATCGCGCAACATCGATTTGGCGGCGCCCTCGGACTGCTCGCCGGACTTCCTTAACTCGTCTGCTAGCCTGAGCATTTCATTCTGCGACCAAACCAGCGATTCAGAATGATTGGCGATCGAGCTTATCAGTTTCTCTTCGCTTTCATGGATGCTCCAGAGAGAACCAAAATTGTTCACCACGTCCAGCATAATCGCGTTTGCCGACTGGAGGCCTTCGCTTTCCGCCGTAGCTCCGGCATTCGTCACCAAAGCCTGCAGATGCGATTGCTGCGCGAGCAGGTCAGCCTTCACGCGATCGCGCCTTTCTTCCGACGCCTCGTCGAGAAACTCTCTCATCGAGGCGGAGACGTCACGGAAACCCGAGAGCACCTGCATCACCTGGCTTGAGGTTTCCAGGCGGCTTTGTAGGAGACCCGCGGCGTAGTGCCCCAAAAACCCCACCGCGCAAATACTGATTATGAAAGGCAGTACGAAAATGATTACTTTTGTCTGTAGCCGGAAACGGGACAACAGCCTGTCCATTGTGGTCCATCCTTGTCCATAGGCGGTGAAGAAGCTTCATCAATCGGGATCCGCCTCCGATGGAAGCATCGAATCATCAATGACGACACGAGGCTGCGCGACTGAGGATTGTCTGTCAACAGATTGTCTGATAAAGCATGTTTAGGTTTATCAAATTGTCTCGCGAACTTGCGCAGGAATAACTCCAGAACCGGCGCTGCCGCAGCCGGCACAACTTTCACCGCTTACATCGATCAAACCGCGATGTCCTTGTTTTCAGTGGAAAGCGGTGACGGCATCTCGGCCATGTGAAGACTGCGAACATGTCGTCGTCGTGGTGACGGCGCCTTGGGGAACAAACGGGTCCTTCTCATGGATGGACGGCTCCACGGATGACGCCGACCTCACCAGCTTTCCCAATATGCATATCGAGATGCCCGATCTGGGAACGGTAAGTGTTGAGATTGAGGAAGCAGAGAAGATGACTGATACGAGAGCATTGCTCGATAATATGACCTTGGCCGAGCAGGTCTCGCTACTTTCCGGCGATACGTTCTGGTCTTTACCGCCCATCGACCGCCTAGGGGTAGGGAGATTGCGCTTGACGGACGGCCCCAACGGCGCCCGCGGGGCGGGGTCTTTTGTCGGGGGTGTGACTGCAGCGGCTTTCCCGGTAGGCATTGCCATCGGAGCGAGTTGGAACCCGGACCTAGCCAGGGAAATCGGCAGTGCGCTAGGTGACGAGGTTCTTTCCAAAGGGGCCCATGTCTCGCTGGCGCCGACCGTTAACATCCAGCGCAGCGTCACAAACGGCCGAAACTTTGAGTGTTTCTCTGAGGATCCGATACTGACGGCGGAACTTGCCGTCGGCTATATCGAAGGTCTGCAGTCCAAGAAAGTGGGTGCCACGATAAAACATTTCGCTGGCAACGAGTCCGAGATCGAACGTACAACCATCTCTTCAGATATCGATGAACGCACTCTGCGCGAAGTCTACCTAATACCCTTTGAGGCGGCGGTGAAGCGGGCAAAGGTCTGGGCCGTGATGTCTTCATATAACAAACTAAACGGTACTTACACGGCGGAAAGCCATTGGCTGTTGAACGAGGTACTGCGCGGTGGCTGGGGTTTTAACGGCGTGGTGATGTCGGACTGGTTCGGCTCGCGTTCGACCGCACCCACCGTGAATGCTGGGCTGGATTTGGAGATGCCGGGCCCGACCCGCGACCGCGGCTCCAAGCTTCTGGCGGCGATCGACGCGGGCGAGGTAAGTGTCGAGACCGTCCGCGCCTGTGTGCACAATATCCTGACCCTGATGGAACGCACCGGCGCAATCAACGATCATCGCGAGTTTAAGGAGTACGCCACTAATCGGCCGGAACATAGGGCACTCATCAGGCGCGCGGGAGCGGAAAGCGCAGTTCTGCTACAGAATGACGGCATCCTGCCATTGGCTCAGCAAGGTACGGTCGCCATCATTGGACCCAATGCCAAGATCGCGCAGATTATGGGAGGCGGCTCGGCGCAGTTGAACCCCCACTATGTCGTCAGTCCGTGGCAGGGGCTGGCGGACGCCCTGGGTGAGGAGAACGTGTTCTACGCTCAAGGTTGCAGCAACTATCGGTTTCAGCCGCTGATCGAAAACCCGACAACCTTCGAATTTTTCCAAGGGAGGGAGCTTGCTGGCGAGCCCGTGAATGTTATCGAGGAACCGTCGAGCCTCGGTGTATGGTTGCCCCCCGTGGCCGGGGGCACCGTCGATCCGCATCGCTTTTCCGCCCGAATGCGCACCGTCTTCACAGCCTCAGAAGCCGGCGGCTATCGCGTCGGCCTGACCTCGGCGGGGCTTGGCCGTGTCTATGTGGACGGCAGGCTTGTGGTGGACGCCTGGGCTTCCTGGACACGTGGTACCACATTCTTTGAAGAAGGCTGCGAGGAGGTCGTGGGTGAAATCACGCTCGAAGCCGGCCGTAAATACGAGGTCGTCGCCGAGTACGCCCGGCACGATCACGTCAACCTCTATATCGCCGCAATTCGGGTAGGAATAGGCAGGTTTTCGGCCGAAGCGGAGATTGCCGAGGCAGCAGCCGTCGCCGCGAAGGCTGATCATGCGGTAGTCTTCGTGGGCAGAACGGGCGACTGGGATACCGAGGGCTCCGATCTCCGCGGCATTGCGCTTCCCGGTCTGCAGGACCAGCTTGTTGAGGCGGTAATTGCGGCCAATCCGAACACGATTGTCGTCCTGCAAACTGGTGGACCGGTGGAAATGCCCTGGCTTTCCAGTGCTCGTGCAGTACTGCAATGCTGGTATCCCGGCCAGGAAGCTGGCAACGCGATCGCCGATGTCCTCCTCGGCAAGGCCGAGCCTTCGGGCCGACTGGCACAGACCTTCCCCGTGCGCTGGGCTGACAATCCCACACATACCGAGGATGACGCGGTCTATCCAGGCAAGAATGGCCATGTGCGATATGACGAAGGTGTGTTCGTTGGATATCGGCACTACGATCGCCAGGACATTAAGCCACTGTTCCCCTTCGGTCATGGTCTTGGTTATTCAAGCTTTGCGATGTCAGAGCTGACGGTAGGGCTGCCGGATGCTGCCGGCGCGGTGACAGCGACACTGGGATTGACCAACGTCAGCGAGCGGCCAGGTTCGGCAGTGGTGCAAATCTATGTCGGCGATGTTGAAGCATCTGTACCCAGACCGGTCAAAGAACTGAAAGCCTTCTCGAAAATCGCCCTGGAACCCGGTGAGAAACGAAGGCTCAGTTTCATTCTTGACGCCCGAACATTTGCCTTCTTCGACACGACCGAGCGGTGCTGGCGGATAGAGACGGGGGAATTTGCAGTTATGGCTGGGTTCTCGGCCACCGACATCCGTTTGAGTGGAACTGTCACGCAAAAGGGCGCTGTCTTAGCGCTCTAATCGTGCAGAGAATCAAAGACTACGTTTGGTGGTGGTTGAGTCCTAAAATGAGCGCAGTGCGGTGAAGCTCGGTGAATGAGTGAAAGAATGGCTCAAGACGGGCGATATTGTCATCGACAGGAAGGATACCGACCTTCATAGGCGGCGAAGATGGCGTCGGAAGCGTTGGCGGACACGTTCGCGACAGCGTCGGTCCTACAATTTTTTTGATGCCTTTCGCAGTCTCTCGAACTGAGCTCACGCTTGTCGCGAGATCGGAATCGTCAATCGTATCGAGGGCTGCCACATTCTCGTGCAGTTCGGCTCGACCGATCTCCTTCAGGACATATGTATCGAGCAGAAATTTCAAGCTTAGTCATCCAGCGCGCTACGATCGGGAGCACCGATCGACACGAGCGATATCGTATCCACCGTGCGAAGATTGCGGGCAGCAAACTTGGATCTCGATGGCCCAACCCTGATCATTCCTGGCAATGCGAAATCTTGTTTTCGGACGCGGAGCCACGGACAGACGCCGTCGCTCTGTGCGGAAACTTGAGCCTGCAGCCCTCTCCAGGTATCTATCGGTCGAGAGCGCAAAATTACAGGCACAGGATGCGGCGATGCTGAAAACCGACACCCGCCAAGCAAATTGGCGCCGTGCTAATCCAGCGAAATATGATGCTCATCTTGCTGTACAGCGAGCCGTAAAGGCAGGCGAGCTGGAAAAGCAAACATGTGAGGTCTGCGGGATTGAAACGGTCGACGCCCATCATGATCAATACGACGACCCTTTAAAGGTGCGCTGGTTATGCCGACGGCATCACACAAGGCTTCACCACTACGGCGAGGATATGTTTCCGATCAGGAATGGCCTTTAGGTGCGGTCCGCCGATCGCTCTTGATTTCAGTTGGCGTTCCCGCGTGACTTGATGTCTAGCAACGCGATGAAGGCGCACATTGCTTGTTGCGTAACTTCCGCCATGTGATGATTTCGTTCGACTGCCCTCCGGATAGGATTGACGCGAAGGCATTGCCCTCGCGCCCTTCTCTACCACTCAGTCCAACAGGCTAAGATGTAGTGGCTCAGGAAAATACGCGAAGCCCTCTCCCGCTATGCCAACGTGCCCGTAGCCCGGCCATGGGAAGTGGTAGGACATGAAGGGTATTCTATTGGAGGCCAGCATTTTCAGAATGCGCACACGCGATTGAGCTGACAGTTTGGGATCGGTATCGAACGCAAATTCCATCAAAGGCTTTTCGAACAGAAGCACAGGATGATGAGTGAGGTCGCCGCCATAGCACATTGTCTTTCCTGCTGACTCAATCATAAAGCAGCTATGGCCGAGTGTGTGTCCAGGAGCGCTAATGGCATGAATACCAGGAAGAAACTCTTGTTCGTCCTGGAAAAAAACCATGCGGTCCCGCACGGGTTTGAGGTTGTGGATCGCGGCTTTAACTAGACCGTTGAGATCGCCTCCAAGTTTTTTCTCGTCGGTCCAGAAATCGTAGTCGGTTTGGCTGATGTACACCTGGGCATTTGGAAACGTTGGTTTCCCGTCGTCGCCCCAGATTCCGCCGACGTGGTCCCAATGAGCATGCGAACAGACGACAGCGTCAATATCTTCCAGCGCAATATTCGCGGCGGCCAAGCAAGACTTGAGACGGCCAGTCGTCGGGCCAAATTGCTTAAGCGATCCCATCCCCGTGTCGAACAAAATCAGCTTGCCACCGATGTTTACGACAGGTGCGTTCTGAGCGAGAACGACCTCATCCGTGGGCAGGAAGCTGTGGTTTAGCATGGATCTTATCTCGTCGGCCGGGACGCCGAGAAAACTTTGTGTCGGGTCGCCGAGCGGAAGTGGGCCGTCTGATACGATGGTTACCTGGGCGTCCCCAATGGCAAATCGATAAAAGTCCGGAGCTTGTGCCCCGGAAACGGGGCTCGCCCCAGCGTGAGCCGCTACACTGTTCGCACCCAAAACGGCTCCACTCAAAGCAGCTCCCCCTGCCAATAGTAAGTTGCGGCGGTCGATCTCGAAACGTTCATTTCCCATTTCACTCCTCCCCATTTGTAAAAATGCGTCTGCAGACCGCGCTTGTCTTGCGACGGATTTCGGCTTTGTCTGCATCGGAAAGGTATCAAGTGGCAGGTCTAGGACAATTGAATTGCGAGTCCATTTCAATGAGCATCGCTCAACAAATGATCTCGCTCGGACCTGCGATTCATCAATCGAAACAACCGGTTTCGGGGTACCGCGTTGGTCCGGCCATCAGATCTCGTTGGCTTTCGGTGAGTTCGAAAGAACTCTTGGCTCCCTGACTGCGGGACGCGGCTCGCATCCGAATATCGGCAAGATTATCGTGGATCGCCTTGGCTGCCTCATTGTTATGTGAGTGGCTCTGCGTCAGGTCGCCAACGGTGTTCATTAAGCGGTCGGAGGATAGATGTTACCTCTTCCCTCGAAGAGCGCACCGCTCCTGAGGAAGAAGCCACGGAAAACCGCGAGGACGTAACGATCTTCGGGTGGGCGCTACATTTCTTCCCGGGCATATTGCGGAGCCAGCAGCATGCTTCTGAAGCGCGTTGCCAGCCCGGCATTCCGCCTTATCCGACATGGTTACGACCGTAGAATGGCCGACTTCTCTACCGGCCGCCTACGGTCGCACGTCATAGGAAGCCGATCGAGATCCAGGGCACCGCTGCGACGATCGCAAGCCCGAGAAGCAGGGCGATCATGTACCCCCACAGCGGCTTTATGCCTTCCACTGGGTTCACACGGCCGATTGCACAGGCGGCATAATAACCGACGCCGAACGGCGGGAGGAACAAGCCCACTCCCATGGCGAGAATGACCACGATCGAATAGTGCACGTCGTGGATCCCTAATCCCTTGGCGATCGGAAATACCAGGGGTGCGAACAGAACCACCGCGGGAATGCCTTCCAGCACGCTACCGAGCACAATGAACGCGACGATCGACACGATCATAAAGATCGGCGCTCCTCCGGGTAGACCCGCCATCGTCTGAACCAGCCCACGCGAAAAACCCGATTGAGTCAGGCACCAGGCCACAGCCGTTGCCGCCGCGATGATGAAAAGGATGGCTCCGGACAAGACCGCCGTTTCCACCAGCATCGGACCCACCCGCTTCCAGTCGAACCGGCGGTAAATGAGGAGGCCTGCCAGCAGCGAGTAGGCAATGCCGATTGTCGAGACTTCCGTGGCGGTAGCAACGCCTTCGACAACCGCTGTACGGATGATAAAAGGTAGGGCCAAAGCCGGAAGCGCAATCAGGAATGTGCGAAAGATCTCCCTGGCTGGCGGCTTGCGAAAACCCGACATGTCCTCGTTGCGATAGCGCCACCAGACGACAACGCAAAGCATCAATCCGCAGACGAACGCCGGCAAAAGACCGCCTATGAACAGGGCCGAAATCGATACGCTCGTAACCGATCCGATGGTGATCAATACGAGGCTCGGCGGGATCGTCTCCGTCTGCGCACCCGTAGCCGCAAGCAGGGCCACGAGATCGCCGGGCTTTGATCCTCTCGCTTTCATCTCCGGGAACAGTGCCGGGGCGACAGCAGCCATGTCGGCGGTCTTCGAACCCGATATCCCAGACACCAGATACATTGCCGCGACGAGGACGTAACACAGGCCGCCTCTGACATGTCCGAGCAAGGACGCCAGGAAGTTCAGCATCGCTTTTGCCATGCCCGTAACCTCCATCAGCATACCCAGCAGCACGAACAGCGGGACCGCTAGGAGGAGAAGATGCGACATTCCCTCATCAAGCCGACCCGCGATCACGCTTATCGGACGGCTCGTACCCAGAGCCACATAACTGATGGCAGCGAGAGCGAACACGAACGCGATTGGTACGCCGCTCAGCACACCTAGTGCGATGAAGACTACGAAGAAAAGCACGAGGTTCCAGTTGCCCATCGCCATGATCAACGGTTTCGCCGCAATCGCCAACCCTATCAAGCATGCGGCTACAAGGACCCCGATCAGGAAATCGCTCAGCGTGATGCGCTGAAGGGCATTGGTCACGCCAAGGATAAGCATCAGGCCAAGTCCGATCGGAAGACCAAAAGAACGCCATGCGACCGAAACTTCCATCGCGGGAGTGACGACCGGAACTTCATGAAGAGCGTAGGCCGTGGCCTTGGGCAGAAGAAGCACGCAGACCGAAAGGCAAAAGACAAGTGCAGCCACCTCCAGTCTTGCCCTTACGACGGGCGGCATCGCGTCCGCGATAACGCCCATCCTCATGTGCTGTCCGCGGTGAAAAGCGAGGACCGCGCCCACGATCGAAAGCCAGAGGAACAACATGGAGGCGAGCTCATCCGACCAGATGAGCGGCTCGCCCCATGCATAGCGGGCGAAGACGCCCGCCGACAGCACGAGTACCTCGACAACAACAAGTGCTGCGGCGATCAATTCAATCAGGCGCACCAGGCGCGTTTCAGCTTTCGCCAGGACTGGCCACGCGCCGATCACCGGGGGGCTGACATTTTCAGAAGTAGCCATGTCAACGCCTCAGATCAATTTGCCCGAGGTAGACTCCAGCAACGCCCATGCTTCCTCGCCAAAACGCCCCTTCCAATCGGAGTAGAACGACGAAGCTTGCAGCGTCGCGCGGAACTTGGAAACATCGACGTCGATAAATTCAAGACCCTTGCTCGTCAGCTCTGCCTGGAGTTCGGAATTCAGCTTTTCGACATCAGCGCGTTGCACGATAGCCGAGCGATTGATCTCGGTGACGACAATGTCACGCAAGTCCTCAGGCAGCATCTCGAAGTTGTCCCGATTGGCGAGAATCCAGAAGCCGTCCCACATATGGTTGGTCCGGGAGAGATACTTTTGAACCTCGTACATCTTGGCAAAGTAAATGCCAGCGAGCGGGTTTTCGAGACCGTCGGCGACGTGGGTCTGGAGTGCGGAATAAGTTTCGCCCCATGGAATCGACGTCGGCGCGGCGCCGAGAGACTTGAAAAGCGATGTCCAGAGCGGCGCAGGAGGGACGCGGATCTTGAAGCCCTTGAGGTCCTCGGGCGACTTGATCGGTTTCCCGATCGAGGTCGTCTGCCGAAAGCCGTTGTCCCACATCTTCTCGAAGGCGATCAGGTTGACCTTCTCAAAAGCCGTCCGGATGCTCCGGCCGAGCTCACCATCCACCGACTTCCACACCTGCGCGTAGTCGGGGTAGGCAAATCCTACACCGGTGATGGCCGCCGGCGGGACGAGTGTCGCTGCGATGAGGCCTGTCTGCGCAAGAAGGTCCAGGCCACCTGATCGAAGCTGGCTGAGCATATCAGCATCGGTGCCGAGCTGGCTCGCGGGGAACACTTGAATGCTCACGCGGCCGTCTGTCTGCTGGCTGATCTTGTCGGAAGCCTCGGTCATCCGCGTGTTGAGCGGATGATCAACCGGCATGATGTTGGCGAATTTAAACGAGAATTCAGGCGAACTCGCACGCATGATGCGCGGTGCCGCAAGCGCGGCGGTCATCGCCACGGAACTCATAATAAGGGTACGGCGATTCATTCTGATCATTGGTTCCTCCTCTAACCGTGTTGATCTATGTCGATGTTTTTAGGAGCCTCCAGCGCAGGCGCTTTCCTCGTAAGCGTCCTCAGTTTCGTGCAGGTTGCTTAGACCTTGGACTGATGTCGCTGAAGCCGGAAGCCTCCCACTGTGCGGCTGGACGTAAATTAGGCGCTTGCGCCAAACGTCCGCAAATGAATTGCCTCCGGCCAATGGTGAGTTGAACTCAGGCGAGTTCGGCGTGACCCGCGATGGAGGCAAAGTTTTTCTGGGAGAACGCGCCAGGCAACATGAATCCAGGTCACATGTTTTTTGCGCAAACTCTTTTGATGTGGAGGAAGCCGCCATGCTAACCGCTTTGCATGCGAGCATGGCACTCCGGTGGGATGTGCCGGCCTATGACGTGCCAGTATCGCGGAGGAGACCGGAATTGCACCAAGCTTTAGAAACAAAGCCGAGCCCGGCACGAGGACCGGGAAAACCGACAATCGGTTTTATCGGTCTCGGCTCGATGGGATTGCCGATGGCGTCGCATCTCCTAAAAAGCGGCTTCAGGGTCAAGGGGTTTGACATCTCGGAGAATGCTCTAAGAAGCTTCGCTGACAGTGGCGGGACTGCCTATCCAGACGCTACAGAAGCGGCCAGCGAGACTGACGTCTTGATGTTGATGGTAGTCAACATCGACCAGGCGCACCAAGCCCTCTTCGAACGGGGCGCCCTGGCAAATTCAACCAGGGCCAGCGTCGTCGTCCTGATGTCAACATGCCCTCCCGGCGAGGTTGAACAGCTCGCCGAGGCCGTTATTGCTCGCGGTCACCGGTTTCTGGATGCGCCTGTTTCCGGCGGCGTCGCCGGAGCGCGCGACGCGTCGCTCTCCATCATGGTGGCTGGTGACAGGCAAACCTATGAGATGAGCCGCAATCTTTTCGACGTGCTCGGCTCCAAGATCTATTATCTCGGAGAGCGGCCTGGCCAGGCATCGGTTGCCAAAGCAGTCAACCAGTTGCTGTGCGGCGTACACTTGGCGGCAGCGGCTGAGGCGCTGTCGCTCGCCGAAAGGGCTGGCCTCGACACCTCAACGGTACTCGAGATCGTGTCCGGCTCGGCGGCCGCCAGCTGGATGCTCAACGATCGTGGCCAGCGGATGCTTCTGGAAGACCCTGAGGTAACGAGCGCGGTAGACATTTTTGTGAAAGATCTCGGTATCGTGCTTGCCGCCGGCTCCTCTGCCAGGGCCGCCCTGCCGCTCGCCTCCGTTGCGCATCAGTTCTTCCTTGCCGCGTCTGGGCAGGGGTCAGGCTCGGCAGATGACAGTCAGGTCATTCGTGCGTATCGGGGAATGACCGCGGGCCAGAAGGAGGCAAAAAAGTGAGTGCCGAGATCAAAAGCAATTACGCGCGACTGTCCGGCATCACCATGCACTACCTGACCGCAGGATCCGGTGAGCCGCTGGTTCTCCTTCACGGGGTGCCGCAGAGTTCGCACGAATGGCGGCACGTGATCCCCTTCCTCGCGGACAAGTACGCGATCATCGCGCCGGACCTGCGGGGCCTCGGCGACACTTCCCGGCCCGCCGATGGGTACGACAAGAAAACGATTGCCGAGGACGTGTGGGAGCTTCTTTCTGAACATCTGAAGATCGATCGCTTCAATCTTGTGGGACACGACTGGGGCGGCCCGGTGGCGTTTGCCCTGGCCGCGCAGCACCGGGGGGCTGTTAGCAAGCTCGCGATCCTGGACGTTACCATTCCTGGCGATGGAGCGGACATGTCGCAAGGCGGCCGCCGTTGGCACCACCCTTTCTTCAGGACGCCGGATTTGCCGGAAGCGATGTTCGGCGGTCGCGAGCATATCTATCTGGAATGGTTGTTTGACAATTACGGCAGCCGGGCAAACGTGCTATCTCAGGAAGACAAGAATGAGTATTTCCGTACCTACCTGAAACCGGGTGGCCTGCGCACACTTCTCGCCTATTATCGGGGCTTTCCAACCGACGTCAAAGACAACGAGTTATTCCTCGAGAGGGATGGCAAGCTCGAAATGCCGGTCCTCGCCCTGGGCGGAGACAGTGGTTTTGGCCGCGGCATGGAGACGATGGAATCACTGCAGCGGGTGGCAAGTGACGTTCGAGGCGGATTGATCCCGGGCTCGGGTCACTGGGTTGCGGAAGAAGCTCCCGAATTCATAGCGAACGAACTCGGGAAATTCTTCGGCTAAACCACTGCCTGACGTCGGGGATGCGCGTCTGATCCACCAGTCGCGCATCACCGACCCCGATTGCGCATAACTCACCTCCCGCCGACGTCGATCTCACTCGCAGAAACCGCGTCGCCAGCCAGGGTCTCTTCGATCCAACGTTTGAACAGAGCGATCTTTGGCGTTCTTGCCCTGGACCGTAAGTACACGAGACTATGGCAATTGATGCTGGGGCCTTTCAGGCCAAACGGCGCAACGAGCCTCCCGCTTTTCAGATCTTGGCGGACGAGTATGAGGCTTTCCAGGCAAACGCCAAGTCCATCCGCGGCCGCATTGATGGACATGAAAGATCTATCGAAACGCAGCCCCCGATCCATGTTGAGCCTCACACCGTGGTCGTCGGCCCAATCCTGCCAGCGATAGAGGTTCACTTCGGAGTGGATGAGCGGAAATCTGGCGAGATCCTGCGGTGAGCGTATTCCGTTTGCGCCCTCGACCAACGATGGGGCGCACAGGACCACTATTGGCTCGGGCGGGAAGGGCTCGACGGCGATGCCAACCTCCACGGGCTGCGTTCCGTAGCGGATGTCTATATCGACGTTGCCGGTCCTGAGCTCGGCCGGGTCACCAGAAGCGTGCAGTCGAAGATCGATCTCCGGATAGCGGGCGCTAAACCGGGCGAGGCGAGGCATGAGCCACTGCGAAGCGAGACTGACAACCGAATGGATATTCAGAATGTCACTTTTGCCCTTCTTCGTGAAATTGCGAGTGGCGCTCTCGATCCTTCGAAAGGAGGCGCTGATCTCTTCAGCGTAAGCCCTTCCCGCGTCAGTCAGCATGATTGAACGCCCGGAGCGATGAAATAAAGCAATTCCGAGCTCCGAATCCAGCGCGGCCATTTGATGGCTCACGGCCGAGGGGCTGATGCTTAGTTCCTCGGCGGCTTTTCCAAAAGATCCAAGACGTGCGACAGCTTCCAACACCTGTAGCGATCGCAGCGAAGGAAACTCCAACGCGCTCATCACCCCTCCTCCCCGTTTATGCGTGCCTCGCCACCGTTCTTACTTGAGACATTCAGTACGCTGGAGGACGCCCTTCCTCTATATTCCATGAGGAAATTTAACGCAAATGATGCATTTGTTGAGATGCATTCATGTATTGACCGATTGAATTCGCTTGTCCGGATGAAGCGTTTTTAACACTTTGCCCTTCGGAACGGCCTTTGCGCCGTTCTTTGCTAAGGGAGGAATGCATGGCTGAACGGGTGATCTCCGTGTCCGGCGCGCCGTACGACGGGCATAGCAGAGAGGCCGCACTGGAGAGCGCGGCAACCCTCGGGTTCACCCATTTCGAGCCGGCCTTTATCGTTGGATATACAGAACCCTTCGATGAGACCGCCTTCACACCTTCCGAGATGACCAGTTGGCGCAGCGCGCTTAGGTCTTCGGGGCTCTTGTGTCATGCAATGTCGTCGCACATCGACCTCGGTTTCGAAGATTCGGTCGAAGTGTTCACGGGCCGCATGGCATTCGCCGCGGCGATTGGAGCCAAAGTTATTGCGACCAACGCGGCCGCCCGACAAAGAGAGGCAACATTCCGTCGCAACGTCGAAACCATACTGAGAAGAGCGGAAGCCTTTGATATCATCGTTGGCCTGGAAAACCCAGGAGACGGCAGCGATAGCCTGATCAACACCGCGCGGGACGGTATTTCTCTTGTTGAGGAATTCGGATCGCCCTTTCTAAAGCTAAATTACGACGCTGCAAACACGGCGTCACATCGACCGGACATGGACGATCTCGCAGGTGATGGAATCCTGGCGCTGCCGGAATCGGCGCACGCCCATATCAAGGATGTCCGTGAAACCGACGAAGGTTGGTTTTTCTGCGATATCGGCGACGGCAAGGTCGGGTGCGAGCGCCTCCTGGCTGCAATCGCAAAGCTCGACAGCCTCCCGGTCAGTATTGAACTTCCCTTGAGACTGCATCGCAATCGGCAGGCGCAGCCCGTTCGCCGCCAAGATCCCGTGCCGCTGTCAACGATCGAGGACTCGCTGGCTCGGTCGCTCAAGGTCGTCCGGCGAGCGCTCAACCACAATCAATGACCGTGTCTGGAGGAGGACGCAGTGCAACGTTTTGTAAACAACCGCGATGAGGTCGTGGAAGATACCATCAGGGGCTTTGTGAAGGCACACCGAGACATCGTGCGCCTCGCCGAAAACCAACGCGTGGTGACGGCGATTGACCGGCCCGCGCAAGGAAAAGTGGGTGTCGTAACTGGAGGTGGCTCCGGACACGAGCCTGCCTTCATTGGCTATATAGGCCGCAACATGCTCGACGCGGTCGCGGTCGGCGAGCTGTTTTCGTCGCCAACGGCAAAGAGCTTTCATGATGCCATACGCGAAGCGAATGGTGGAAACGGCGTCGTTGTCCTCTACGGAAATTATGCCGGAGACAACATGAACGTGAAAATGGCGATGAAACTCGCCGCGAAGGACGGCATCGAGGTTGCCACGGTGGTTGCGAACGATGACGTGTGCTCCGCCTCCGCCGAGGAGCGGGAGAAGCGCCGAGGCGTTGCCGGAGAGATCTTCATGTGGAAGGTCGGCGGAGCGAAAGCGTCGATGGGCGCCAGCCTATCCGAGGTTCGTGACGCAGCGCAGAAGGCCATCGACAATTGCCGCTCGGTCGGTGTCGGATTGGGGCCGTGCACTCTTCCAGCGGTCGGACATCCGAACTTCCAGATCGAGCCTGGCACCATTGAAGTCGGTATCGGCCATCACGGCGAGCCGGGCGTGCGAGTAGAAGCGCTCAAGAGCGCATCAGAGGTCGCCAAGGATATGTGCCAGATCGTGCTGGATGATCATGATCTCGGCTCGGGGACAGAAGTGGCCGTACTGGTATCTGGCCTTGGCGCGACACCGCTGAACGAACTTTACATTCTCTTCGACACAGTCGAGGAGGAAATCTCCGGCCGCGGCCTCAGGATCCACAAAGCGTATGTTGGTAACTACTTCACGTCTCTTGAGATGGTTGGAGCGACTTTGACGGTCATGGCGCTCGATGAAGAGCTAAAGTCGCTACTGGAGGTCGAGGTTCGCTGCGCGGCGACGCTTTAAGGAGGGAACAATGCAAAAAATGAATAACGCGGCAGCCGGAGAAATCGTAGTCTCCATGGCAAGAGCGATCATCGATAACCGCGCCTACCTCAGCGAGATCGACGGCAAGATTGGCGACGGCGATCACGGAATAAATATGGCGAAAGGTTTCGGTTTAGTGGCCGACCGGATACGCGGCAAGGAGCTATCGCTCGCAAAAGCGCTTGAGACCCTCGGAACAGTCCTGATGACCGAGATCGGCGGATCTATGGGTCCGCTTTACGGTGTGATGTTCACCGAGTTTGCCCAGCAGATCGATCAGGTCGACCAGATCGACAACAAGACGTTCAGCCGAATGCTGCATGCTGGCTTGACGGGTATTCAACAAATTGGTTCGGCCAAAGTCGGCGACAAGACATTGCTTGACACGTTGGTGCCTGCTGTTGAAGCTTTTGACAATGCGACATCAGAAGGGAAATCCTTCGACGAGGCATTGGAACTCCTCGTTGCGGCAGCCGAAAGTGGCCGCGATTCGACGGTGAACTTGATCGCGCGGATCGGCCGAGCCAGCAGGCTGGGCGAACGATCGCTCGGCGTGCTGGATGCTGGTGCGACGTCTTGCGCGCTGATCCTCAAGGAGTTGTCTGAGGGAACCCGTAATAGGCTTCAATAGTGTCATCGCTTCTTGAGCGTGATCATAGTGAGAACCGAAGTGATGCCGAGCTTAAGGGGAAGCCAATCCAGAGTGCCGCTCGGTTATTGATGTGAAACGCGCCGCGATAGAAATCCGGCGACAGTCCTCGTGTGCCGCCCGAGGGTGGACACCCGCTTTCGCGGCCATCCGGGAATCAAATTTGGCGGACAGATTGGGTCGGCGGCGAACTATGCATTCGGTCTCCGGGCACCATCGCTCTCGCTTGCAGGGTCGGGTTCCGCAAACCGCGAAAGGCACGACTCATCGCAACTTAGGCGGTGCCACGACTGAAGCTGACGCGACATTCGGTCACGCGGCGACGCAGAGTCCTTCGCTCAGCCAACACCTGACCCGCTAAATCGAAGACACGAGTAATCGGCCTGCGGGCAGCGACGACCTGGCACGAAGCTCGAAAATCGTGCGTCGAACGGTGGCCCAAACGGAAGCAAGCCAATCCCGCTTGTCTGTGATGGCGTCCTGGCCCGGTTCCGGATCTTCCACGATCAACCCATAAAGGGTCCGCTAGCAAGCTGCGGCCGCGTCGGCTTCGCCTCGCGGTGATCGCGCCCGGACCCCGTGCCTTTTGAGGAGCCATCGAGCGGGAATTGGCCCGCTCCCGTAGGAGCCTCTCAAATGTCGCACGATCTCTCTCTCGCACAGTCCCACGCCCTCCAGCTTTCCCGTGACCTGATGGTCCCGGTCACCCTCTTCGAGGTCGACGGAGAATACGGCGTCCTTCCTTCTGACGAGATCGACGCCGACGACGATCTGGCGATCGTGCACGAGTATACGCCATGGCCGGCTCATTGAGCCGGCGCCGCGTGGGTGCCCCTTGCGAGCGGCAGGCCGCAAGGGGGGCTTCGCCGCGTCCGACGTCAGCTTGCATGATCCGACAATTGCCAGCCGCGCCCTTGCGGTCTTTGCTCTTCGGGGCCTGCCGAAAGGCGTCGGTGAACCGACGGGCAAGGAAGGATTATGGAGGCCGATCGCTGGGCGATCGGAATGAAAAATGAAGAGAAGAGAGATTGAAGCGCTGCGCGATCAGGTCAGTTGTGCGGCAGTGCTTGAGCATGCCGGTTTTGCAATAGACGCGAAGGAAAGCACGCGACGGGCAGTCAAGTTCCGCCGCGGCGGCGAGATCATTATCGTCACCTATGAAGGGCGTGGGTGGTTCGATCCCCTGTCCGACGCGAAAGGCGATGTGTTCCGGCTCGTCGAGCATCTCGATCGGGTCGGTTTTCCCGAAGGTGCAGAACGGGTCGCGGCTCTGGTCGGGTTTCAGATCACGGGGCCGGAGTGGCAGCCCGCGAAAGATGGTCAGAGATCCGACCTCTCTCTTCCCGATCGTTGGCAGTCCCGCAGGCGACCCTGGCCTGGTTCCTCGTCGTGGCGGTACCTCAACGGCGAGCGCTATCTGCCAGCGACCGTGCTGCGAGCGACCGTCAAAGGCGACCTTCTGCGCGAAGGCCCGCAAGGCAGCATGTGGGCGGCGCACCGGGACCAGGCCGGGGTCTTGACCGGCTGGGAAGCGCGGGGTCCGCAATACCGGGGTTTTGCATCCGGAGGAACCAAGGTTCTCTTCCGTCTCGGTTCGGACAGCGCTTCGCGCCTGGCCGTCACGGAAGCGGCGATCGATGCCATGAGCCTCGCGGCGATCGAAGATTTGCGGGAGGGGACGCTTTATCTCAGCACTGGCGGCGGATGGTCGCCGACCACGGAGGCAGCGTTGCGGAAGTTAGCGGCGAAGCCCGCCGTCCAGATGGTAGCGGCGACGGACGCCAATCCGCAGGGCGAGATGTTTGCCGAACGGCTGCGGACGCTTGCCGACGATGCAGGCTGCGACTGGCTTCGACTTCGGCCGTCCGAGGAGGATTGGAACGAAACCCTGAAGATCAGGGAAAAGGAAAAGAGGGAAACGATGGAAGAAGGAGGCGTGCCGCATGCGCGCCGTCCGCGTCAAGGGAGGCTTCGCCCGGCGGAGCCGGCCCTTGACCCTGACGGCCGCGATGGCGGCGGCAGCCAAGGGGTCATGAAGGACTGAAGAGGAAGGCAAGGTCGATAGGACAGTGCCGCGCTTCGGCCCGAAACCTCCGAAGGAGTGCAGATGAACCCCTACCCCGCAATCCGAAAAGTCTTCCAGGGCGTCCCAAGCCGACCGCAGATGTTCCGCATGTTCGACCGTCATCTCCAGCGGCCCAACCGTTGGGGAGACGACGCAACACCGCTCTATGACGGCGAATGGTTCGAAATCCTGCCGCCGCTCTGGATCTGCGGTTCGATGTTTGCGATGCGCGAGTTCCTGACCGGTTCGGTGACATCAGTGTTCTTCGCACTCCGGATCGATGAGGCGATCCGCTATTTTCACGGCTATTGCGACCTTTCCGAAAAAGCGTCCGTCGAGACCATGCGCCTTCCGATTATCGAGCGCGAGAACCGCCCGGTCCGGGTTTTAACGCGCGCGGAACGCCTTGAGCACATCTGGAGCAGCACGGCGGACGACTTTCGCGGCTATGCGGACGAGCGCTGGCCGGAGGCCTCGCGCGGCAAGCGCACTGTGATGATCTACGGCGGTAAAGACGGCACTGTTCTGAAGCTGCTGGAAGGCCTCAGCGACGACGAGATCGCCGCCAAGCTGCCGGTACAACTGCGCCACCTCCCCTCGCCGATCGCGGCTTGAGAGTTTCCGATTGCATCCGTGCGCGAAGCAATCGCGCCCGGCCCACGATAGCTGCGCAGCCCATGCAGGCGCCCCTTCCACCCCTTCGCGTTCCTCGACTGTCGCTTGCGGCGGATCGATGACGCTCGCTCACAAGGAGCTTTCGATGAGCACCGATCCATTCACCCTTGATATGTTTGGTAGCAGCGCTTTGTCATCAGGACTTGGTCTTGGCGTCACGGCGTTCGGCGGTTTTGCCGCCAACGACGACGAGCCCGACCCGACCCCACCCTCTCCGGCGCGGGCTCTGCCGGCGACCAACCGGCCGGTCCAGCGAAAGCAGGGGCAGCGCGCCAACTTCTATCTCGACGATGGCGACCGCGATCTCGCCGCGACCTGGAAGGAGCGAGCACGCATCAATGTCGCGGCCATCCTCACCGCAAACGAAATCGAGAGGCAAAATCTGCCGGCGACTCCGGCCGCCCAGGCGAGGCTGATCCGCTTCACCGGTTTCGGCGCCGGCGAGCTGGCAAACGGCATGTTCCGGCGGCCTGGGGAAACCGACTTCCGCACAGGTTGGGATGATCTCGGCAACTCGCTGGAAACAGTGGTCAGCGAGGGCGAATACGCGTCGCTCGCCCGTTGCACCCAATATGCACACTTCACCCCTGAATTCGTCATTCGGGCAATCTGGACGGGCATTCATCGTCTCGGCTGGCGCGGCGGCCGAGTGTTGGAGCCGGGGATCGGAACAGGCCTGTTTCCGGCGCTGATGCCGAAACAGTATCGCGAACTGAGCTACGTCACCGGCATCGAGCTCGATCCCGTCACGGCCCGCATCGCGAAACTGCTGCAGCCGAAGGCGCGCATCATCAACGGCGATTTCGCGCGCACGGACCTCAATGCGATCTACGATCTTGCCATCGGCAACCCGCCCTTCTCCGATCGCACGGTTCGTTCCGACCGGCACTATCGCGCGCTCGGTCTCAGGCTGCACGACTATTTCATCGCGCGGGCGATCGATCTCCTGAAACCTGGCGGGCTCGCCGCCTTCGTCACCAGCGCCGGCACCATGGACAAGGCCGACCGCACCTGCCGGGCGCATGTTGCAAAAACCGCCGACCTTATCGGCGCCATCCGCCTTCCCGAAGGCAGTTTTCGGCGGGAAGCCGGCACCGATGTGGTCGTCGATATTCTTTTTTTTCGCAAACGAAAGACGGGCGAAGCCGCAAACGATCTCGGCTGGCTTGATTTGGAGGAAATTCGCCCGGCGACCGCGGAGGACGGAGCCATCCGTGTGAACCGCTGGTTCGCGCAGCATGCGGATACTGTGCTCGGCGATCATGCCCTGGTCTCCGGCCCCTTCGGCGAGACCTATACCTGCGTGGCGCGGCCGGGCGAAAGCCTGGAGGCGGTACTTCTTGCGGCTATCGAGCGCCTTCCGGAGGGCATCTACGATGGCGAACCGACCGAAATCGATCGCGACCTCGAAGAAGAGCTGGCGGAAATCCTCGATCTGAAGCCTGACCAAAGCCGGATTCGGGAGGGCAGCTTCTTCCTCGACACCAGGCACGGCCTGATGCAGATGATCGATGGCGCACCGGTCGCGGTGAAAATTCGCAGTGGCCGCAGCGCCGACGGCATTCGGGAAAAGCATGTCCGGATCATCAAGAAGCTCATTCCGATCCGAGACGCCGTGCGCGAGGTGCTGAAGGCCCAGGAACTCGATCGACCGTGGCGCGAGTGCCAGGTGCGACTCAGGGTCGCCTGGTCGAGTTTCGTGCGCGATTTCGGGCCGATCAATCATACGACGGTGTCTATCAGCGAGGATGACGGGAGCGGAGAAGTTCGCGAAACTCACCGTCGCCCGAACCTTGCTCCGTTTCTCGACGATCCGGATTGCTGGCTGGTCGCGTCGATCGAGGACTATGACCTCGAAACCGATACCGCCAGGCCCGGAGCGATTTTCTCCGAACGCGTCATCGCGCCCCCTGCCCCGCCGGTCATCACCTCGGCCGCCGATGCCTTGGCCGTCGTCCTCAACGAGCGCGGTCGTATCGACCTCGACCACATCGCCGAACTCCTGCATCGCGACACCGACGACGTTCGGCACGAGCTTGGCGATGCCATCTTTCGCGATCCCGCCGATGGCTCCTGGCAGACCGCGGACGCCTATCTCTCCGGCGCCGTGCGCACGAAACTCGCGGTCGCAAAAGCCGCGGCCGAGTTGGATCCCGTCTACGAGCGCAATGTCCGGGGGCTTGAAGCAGTACAGCCCGCCGATCTACGCCCCTCGGACATCACCGCTCGGCTGGGTGCACCCTGGATCCCAGCGACCGATATCGTCGACTTCGTCCACGAGACCATGGGCGCCGAGATCAGGATCCACCACTTGCCGGAGCTCGGTTCATGGACCGTCGAGGCGCGACAGCTCGGATGGACGGCGGCCGGCACATCGGAATGGGGCACCGACCGGCGTCACGCCGGCGAGCTGCTTGCCGATGCGCTGAACAGCCGGGTGCCGCAGATCTTCGACGTGTTCAAGGACGCAGACGGCGAGCGGCGGGTACTGAACGTCGTCGATACCGAAGCCGCCCGCGACAAGCTGCAGAAAATCAAGCAAGCCTTCCAGAACTGGGTCTGGACCGATCCCGATCGTACCGACCGGCTGGCGCGGGTCTATAACGACCGCTTCAACAACATCGCGCCCAGGCGCTTCGACGGCTCCCACCTCCAACTTCCCGGCGCCTCTGGCGCCTTTATTCTTTATGGGCACCAGAAGCGTGGCATCTGGCGCATGATCTCGTCGGGAGCGACCTATCTGGCGCATGCCGTCGGCGCCGGCAAGACGATGACGATGGCGGCCGCCATCATGGAGCAGCGCCGCCTCGGACTGATCGCCAAGGCGATGCTGGTGGTGCCGGGCCATTGCCTGGCGCAGGCGGCCCGCGAATTCCTGGCGCTCTATCCCAACGCCCGCATTCTCGTCGCCGACGAGACCAATTTCTCGAAGGACAAGCGCGCTCGCTTCCTGTCCCGCGCTGCAACAGCAACCTGGGATGCCATCATCATCACGCACTCGGCATTCCGGTTCATCGCCGTGCCATCGGCCTTCGAGCAACAGATGATCCAGGACGAGCTGGAGCTATATGAGGATCTGCTGACCAAGGTCGACAGCGAGGATCGGGTCTCGCGCAAGCGGCTGGAGCGGCTCAAGGAAGGTCTGAAGGAACGGCTGGAGGCGTTGTCGACCCGCAAGGACGATCTGCTGACGATCTCTGAAATCGGCGTCGACCAGATCATCGTCGATGAGGCGCAGGAATTCCGCAAGCTTTCGTTTGCCACCAACATGTCGACGTTGAAAGGCATCGATCCGAACGGCTCGCAGCGTGCCTGGGACCTCTACGTCAAGTCCCGTTTCATCGAGACGAAGAATCCCGGCCGGGCCTTGATTCTCGCCTCCGGCACGCCGATCACCAATACGCTTGGCGAAATGTTCTCGGTCCAGCGCCTGCTCGGATCCGACGCGTTGCGCGAGCGCGGGTTGCATGAATTCGACGCCTGGGCCTCGACCTTCGGCGACACGACGACCGAACTCGAGATCCAGCCGTCGGGCAGATACAAGCCTGTCAGCCGCTTTGCCTCCTTCGTCAACGTCCCCGAACTGATCGCCATGTTCCGGTCTTTCGCTGACGTGGTGATGCCCGAGGATCTGCGCGATTACGTCAGGGTGCCTGATATCTCCACCGGCCGGCGGCAAATTCTCACCGCCAAGCCGACGCAGGCTTTCAAGAACTACCAGACCATCCTCGACGCCCGTATCAAGGCGATCGAGATGCGCGAAGGGCCGGCGCAGCCCGGCGATGACATTCTGCTCTCCGTCATCACCGATGGGCGCCATGCCGCCATTGACCTCCGCCTGGTCGACCCCGACAGCGAGAACGAGCCGGAAAACAAGCTCAACCTGCTGGTCCAGAACGCCTTCCGTATTTGGCAGGAGACGTCACAACGGACCTTTTTGCGGCCGGACGGCAAGCAGTTCGATCTGCCCGGGGCGGCGCAGATGATCTTTTCCGATCTCGGCACCATCAATGTCGAGAAGACGAGAGGCTTTTCCGCCTATCGATGGATCCGCGACGAACTCGTCCGGATGGGCGTTCCGCCATCCGAAATCGCCTTCATGCAGGATTACAAGAAGAGCGACGCGAAACAGCGTCTGTTCGCCGACGTGCGCGCCGGCAAGGTCCGCTTCCTCATCGGCTCTTCAGAGACCATGGGGACCGGCGTCAACGCGCAGCTTCGTCTCAAGGCGCTGCATCATCTGGACGTTCCCTGGCTGCCCTCGCAGATCGAACAGCGCGAGGGCCGGATCGTCCGCCAGGGCAATCAGCATGACGAGGTCGATATCTTCGCCTATGCCACCCAGGGCTCGCTCGACGCTGCTATGTGGCAGAACAACGAGCGCAAGGCCCGCTTCATTGCCGCGGCACTTTCAGGCGATACTTCGATTCGCCGCTTGGAAGACCTCGGCGAAGGAGCCGTCAACCAGTTCGCCATGGCCAAGGCGATCGCGAGCGGTGACGAACGGCTAATGCAGAAGGCGGGGCTCGAGGCCGACATTGCCCGGCTCGAACGGTTGCGCGCCGCTCATGATGACGATCAGTATGCCGTGCGCCGGCAGATCCGTGATGCCGAGCGCGACATCGAGGTTTCGATCCGGCGTATCGGCGAGATTGCCAGGGACATCGAACAGCTCATTCCGACTGCTGGCGATGCCTTCGTGATGGTGGTCAAGGGCGAGACCTATGAGGAGCGTAAGCTTGCCGGCCGGGCGCTGATGAAGGAAATCCTGACCCTCGTCCAGCTTCAACAGGAGGGTGATGTCGCCATTGCTTCGATCGGCGGCTTCGATGTGATCTATTCCGGCGAGCGGTTCGGTAAGGGTGACGGCTATCACTACGCCACCCTCCTCCAGCGTACCGGCGCCACCCAGGAGGTCGATCTTGCCGTCACCGTGACGCCGATCGGCGCGATCTCGCGGCTGGAGCACGCGCTTGCCGGCTTTGATGATGAACAGGCGCGGTATCGGCATCGACTGCATGAAGCCGAGCGGCGTCTTGGCGCCTATCGCTCGCGCGAAGGCGGCGTATTCGCATTTGCAGATGAGCTTACCGACAAGCGCCGGCAGCTTCGAGACGTTGAGGAGGAATTGGCGACTACGGCGCGCGAGGAAGCGGCCGCCAGGCCAGAGGCAGCTTGACCATCGGCCGATTGCGGTCTTTTGGATGCGGTGCAGCATGTGCATAGCTGCATTGCACAATAAATGACTTCCGTCTGCTCAAATAATGTTCATACCGCACGCAGCTGATGCACATGGCGGCCTCTCCTCCCAGTGCCGCCGCAGCAGCTGTTCCCCTCTGGAGGTTTATTGACCTTCACACTTCAAGGGCCGCGGTTTCCGCTGGCCCATTTTTTTATTTTCCATCTTATCAAAATCGACGTCCAGTCGCGTGCAAGCCGCCGCTTCTGCCGCCGACACGAGAAGGAAGCAAGGGAGAAAGGAAGGAAGGAAGAGGAATCGTCGCAGAGCAGTTCGCCGGTCGCCGCTTCCGCTCAACCGCCGCCTCCGCATCCCGGCCACTCGCCTTCGCAGGGCTGTCAGCCCCGCTCGTCCTTCGCGGCAGCAATGCTCGGCCGCAGTTGCACCCGGCCGCCCGCTCCGCGGTCCGGGAGATGTCTTCGGAAAAATGAAGACGCGAGAAGGACAGGCAGAAGGGCCGTGTCCAAATCCCCGAGAAGGAGCATCCCATGCAACTCATGAAGGTCGATCCGCGTGCGCTGAAGGACAACCCCGACAACACGCGTCAGTCGAAGTCGACGCCGCAGGCCGACGCCCTGCTTCTGGCGACCATCAAGGCTGTAGGCGTTATCCAGCCGCCCGTCATTTTCCCGGAAGCCGGTGGCAACGGCTACGTCATTGAAGCGGGTCACCGGCGCACACGCATGGCGGTCGCCGCCGGTCTCGAGGAAATCGACGTGATCGTCGTCGAGGCGGCCAACGACAATGGCGCCATGCGCTCGATGATCGAGAACATCGCGCGTGAGCCGTTGAACCCCGTCGACCAATGGCGCGGCATCGAGCGGCTGGTCGCGCTTGGTTGGACCGAGGAGGCGATCGCCGTAGCGCTTGCCCTCCCCGTCCGCCAGATCCGCAAGCTCCGTCTGCTCGCCAACGTTCTGCCTTCGATGCTCGACCAGATGGCGAAGGGAGATATGCCGAACGAGCAGCAGCTGAGGACGATCGCCGCTGCCTCGTCCGAGGAGCAGAAAGAGGTCTGGAAAGCCCACAAGCCGAAGAAGGGCGATACGGCAGCCTGGTGGCAGATCGCCAACGGGCTGTCGAAAACCCGCATGTACGCTCGCGATGCAAGCTTCGGCGATGATCTTCGCCTGGCCTACGGTATCGAGTGGTCCGAGGACCTGTTCGGCCCGGCCGATCAGGACAATCGCTACACCACAAATGTCGAGGCGTTCCTCGGCGCCCAGCAGGAGTGGATGGCAAGCAACCTGCCGAAGAAGGGTGCGATCGTCGAGGTCAACAATTGGGGCCAGCCGGACCTGCCGAAGAAGGCCGAACGCGTCTACGGCAAGCCAGGCAAAGGCGATTGCACCGCAATGTACCTCGATCGCGAGGGCAAGGTGCAGAGCGTTCACTACCGGATGCCGGAGGTCAGGAAGTCCGCCGGCCAGACCGGCACCGCGGCCGATGGGACGGAGGAGGCCAACGACGAGGCGGCGGTCGCCGGAAAGACAAGGCCCGACGTCACGCAGAAGGGCTTCGACATGATCGGTGATTTCCGGACCGATGCGCTGCATGAGGCGCTGGCCCGCGCGCCGATCGAGGACGACATGTTGATGGCTCTCCTGGTCATGGCCTTTGCCGGCACCAATGTCCGGGTCGATTCCGGCGCCAACGACACCATGTTCGGACTGAGGCGGTTCCAACGTCATGCCGCGCGCCTCTATTCCGCCGATGGCAGGCTGTCGGTTGATATGGACAGCGTGCGTGTCGCCGCCCGTTCGGTCCTCATCGACGTGCTTTCTTGCCGCCGTGGTATGTCGAACAGCGGCGTCGTCTCCAGGATCGCCGGCGAGGCGATCGGCGCCGAAGGCTTCCTACCGAATATGGGAACAGAGGACTTCCTTCTGTGCCTGTCGCGCCAGGCCCTGGAGACTGCGGCAAAGGAGGCCAACCTCCAGCCCCGGGCGCGGGTCCGCGAAACCCGCGCAGCCCTCGTCGACCACTTCACATCGACTGAGGCAACCTTCGTCCATCCGGCGGCGCTGTTTGCGCCTGACCCGAAGGACATCGCCGATCTCCTGAAACATCGCGATTGCTTCGACGAGGAGAATGCCCCGGTCGAAGAGGCGATCGGCGATATCGGCGGCGATGCGCAGCCGGACGCTCGCAACGACGCCGACGCTTCAGACGCACAGGATCTGGATCACGGGGATCCTGACGCTGATGCGGTGACGACAAATGATGACCCCTCCAGCGACGAGGAAACCGCCTACGCGATCGCGGCGGAATAGCAGACCCTCTTCTCCGCATGATCCTCCGCCGCCGGCCGCCCCGGCGGCGGTTTCGTTTCCACCACCATCAAAACTCAAAGGAGGATGCGCAAATGTCCGCGTCTCTGATCTATGACCTCGCCCCTGTTGGTTCCATCGTCGCCTGGTCGGATGGCACTCCCCGACCGCCCGAGCGTTTCAGCAAGAAGCTCGCCGCCTGGAAGACCCGGAACAGTCAGGGCCGGCTGGTCCGCAAGGAGGGCGAGCGCAGCCTCGGCGCCACGAGCCTGTCGCCCAATTTTACGCTTCACGAGGGCGATCTCGGCGCAAGTGGCGTGATCGCCATCCGCATCCACCGCACCTTCTCGCTCGAGAGCACGCTGACATTCAAAGTGATCGAGCGGCCGCCGCTCGGATCGGTTCGCGTTTTCGATCGCGCCGGCGCCAATGCCGAGCTCGTGCATCTCGCCGTTGATCGGCACGCGGCCGAGGAATGGCTCACCCAGCACGGCTATCCTCATGCCGTTCTCGACGAGGTGACTGAGGATGAGATTGCTGCCGATCACATGGAAGGGAGGGCTGCGGCATGAACCCGGCACACACGCCCCAAATAGAGGCCTCCACCCCTGAAGATTTAGGGGTGGAATTCGCCAGAGCCGCCGACGACATGGCTGTCGCGCGGATCGGCGATCTCGTCTTCGCAATGGTTCCTGCCGGTGGCGGGCAATATTTGCTCGCCAGTGCATGGCGCGTGTCGCGGCCGCTTGCCGCGCTGAAGCGCGATGATTTCTATTCCCACCATGGCGCGGTCGCCGACGAAGCGGCGTTTCGCGACCGTATGATCGAACAGGCGGAACACAGCCGCGAGTTGGGGTTGCTTTCCCGACAGAGCGTGCGAATGACCTGCAGCACGCCTTGGGGTGCGTCCCAGAGCGCCACCGTCTACGCCGACGGCATCGTCTCCCACACAACGGCTGGCCATGGCGGCTTCCAACTCTCCTCTGCTCGCAACGCCAGGGTCCATCCGATGCTGAGGGCAGACGGCGGCTGGTACGAGGAGGATGCCGCGTGGGCGGTCGTCGCCCTGACCTTTCCGGACCTGTTCACGGCCTACGAACGCAAGTGCTCGGACAAGACGATCCGCGACAGTTGGCCGGATGTCTGGGAGGCGATCTCCGGTCGCCCCCTTGCACCCGGCGAGTGCTACGAGAAGGATGCCCGAGCCTTCGCGCGGCAGCACGCTGGCGACTGGATCGTCATCTCGGCGCTACGGTCAGACCATAACGCCGGCATGACCGAGGTGATCGCCACGATCGGCGGCAAGCGCGGCGAGCGCGTGAAAGAGCGTCGCTTCCTGGTGCCGAGCGATGAGTATGCAATCGGCCGCTTCGGCTTTGTCATCGATGAGGCGAGGCATGCCGTCTATGACGGACCCTCCAGCTTCGCCGGTTGGCGTGGGAGGGCGTCGTAATGGCCAGTTCCGAACGACAGGCCGGCTCGCTTGCCAGAATGGAAGCGGCGCGGCGAAAGACACAGCACCAGCTCGCTCTCATCGAGCGGCAGATTACGCGCCGCATGACAGCGCTCATTCCGCAGCTTGGCCGACGTCAGGCTGGCTTTCGCCGGGGCAAGCCGCCGGAGCCGGGCGCCTTCCTCGAACGCTACCGCGCGAACCTGGCAGCTCTGACGGCCGAGCGCCAGCCCGAGCTCGACGCGCTTACCCGAAAACTTGCCCGGCAGGATGCGGCAATCACGGCATTTCGGGCGCGAGTAGAATCCGATCCACCCGTCGCAACCGCCCGGAGAGCGTCGCTATGAGCACGATCGGAGAACTGGAGCGAAAAGCCGGTATCGGCACATCGCCAGCCGAGAGAACCGCATTCTGGCGCCAGTTCCATCACCTCGAGGGCGAAGCCTGCGTCAACGCGGGGGTTGCGGAACTCAGGCGCCTGATCGCGGCCAGGGAAGCAGTGTCCGAGGCCTCGCCAAAGACGCGTGTTGCCCGTTTTCGCCATGAAGTAATGCCGCCCCTGACGGCGGATCAGCAAGCGGCGCTTCAGGCTTATGCCGCCAAGCATGGCCGCCGCTGGAAATCGATCCTCAGCAATGCGTGGATGGGCGGTCCGCCGCATGATGACGGCGGTCTGCTGCGGGGCCTTCGCAACTCGCACGGTCCGAGCTGGCTGCAATCCTACCGGTTGCCCAAGCCGCCCGAGCGGTAGGCGAGCATTCACGCCCGCGTGGGGAAGACGGAGTTTGCGGGGGAGCCTCCAGTTTCGTTTCGAGGACGTCGTCTCCCTCTCCACGCCGGCTTGCCCTTCGGTTTTGCTGCGGTCTGAACCGGCGGCCGTGCGCTTCAAGGCCGCTGTCGCGCCGCGGTGCGGCCGGACCCCGCCGTCCTTCTCGGAGCAGGCTCGCGTGCTCCGTCGAGGGCAGCTTGCCCTCTTCGCACGCAAACCGGCTCCGCTCGTCCAGGTGGGGCCGGACCCTGAAGCGCCCGTCTTTCCGCCGGTTCGGGCTGACCGCACCGAAGGGCAAGCCGGCATGGGCCGCAGCCGCTTCGGACGACCTCGAAAGGAAACGACCATGGCCAAGCCCGCATCCTCTCCTCGCCAATCCCCACGCGTCGTGCAACTTCGCAAGGGCGCCACCGTCGAAATGGTCCGGCTCACCTGCCCCGACGCCAGCCAGGCGCTGAAGATCGCCGAGAGTTTCGGGACCGCCGTCATCGACAGCGACGGCATCCGCGACCTGCATGAGCGCCTGATCATCGAGACAGCCGATGCGCTCGGCGATGGCCTTGGCGACAAGGCCATGCAGATCCACCTGCAGCGGATCGTCGGCGCCTATGTCGGTTCTGCCCATGGCGCCGGCCAGTTCTACAGCCGCGCCGTCACCGAAGCGCGCGATGCCACGGCCAAGGCCGCGAACGATGCCCGTGACGAGGACCTCGACGGCCCCGTCGGCTATGACAGCGCCGCCCAGCGTAAGCGGGAGTTTGCCGCCGACATGGGCATACAGGCCCATTCGCTCAGAATGGCAGCCGAAGGTGCCGTCGCTGCCTATGCCCAGGTCATCGGCGAGACCTGGAAGCCTTTCGACCGGCCGGTCGAGCAGCCGGGCACGTCGCTCAGCCGCAAGGCGGCCGAAGCGCAAATCTCAGCCTTCGATTAGATAGCTCGGGCGGGGCTCCGCCCGGCTTTTCAGTCGACACAAGAACGGCCGGTTCCATGGCGGGACCGGCTTTTTTCGTGTCGCGGAGGCGGAAACGAGCAACATGAAATGAAGCCGATGGCGCGCGCAGCGCAGCCCGTTCCGTTCGTCGGGTCTGCAGGAGCCGCCGGCGGACGCAACGGCCTTGCCGTCCTCCACTTTGTTGCGGCCGTTCCGGTGCATCCGCCGACTGACCTGCTCCTGCCTTCGACCCTCCGCAACGGGCCGCGACGGGCGCGGCCTCGAAACGGAGGTTTTGATATGAGCAGGACAGAAAATCAGAGGGGCGATCTTTATACCCGCATCACCGACAAGATCATCGAAGATCTTGCGAAGGGCGTGCGGCCCTGGATGAAACCATGGAATGCGGCGAACACGGCAGGCCGCATTACCCGGCCGCTGCGTTACAACGGGCAACCCTATTCTGGCGTCAACGTACTGCTTTTATGGTCGGAGGGCATCGCACGGGGTTATACGTCATCCACATGGATGACGTTCAAGCAGTCCCTTGAACTGGGCGCCGCGGTGCGCAAAGGCGAGACCGGCACGACCGTCGTCTTCGCCAGCCGGTTCACCAAGTCCGAAACCGACGGGAACGGCGGCGAAGTCGAGCGGGAAATCCCCTTCCTGAAGGCGTATAGCGTGTTCAACATCGAGCAGATCGACGGACTTCCCGACCACTACAATCATCAGCGGCCCGCACCGGTTCCAGATCCGGTCCAGCGCATCGAGCATGCCGATTGGTTCTTCCGCAACACCGGCGCTTCCATTCGCCACGGCGGCAACCAGGCCTTCTTCTCGCCGGCCGCCGACCTCATTCAGATGCCGCTGTTCGAGAGCTTCAAGGACGCTGCAAGCTACTATGCAACCCTCAGTCACGAGGTCACCCATTGGACCGCGCCGGACCACCGTGTCGGTCGCGACCTCAGCCGCTACGCCAAGGACAAGAGCGAGCGTGCGCGCGAGGAATTGATTGCCGAGCTCGGCAGTTGCTTCCTTTGCGCCGACCTCGGCATTGTTCCCGAACTCGACCCACGACCCGATCATGCGTCCTATCTTGACTCCTGGCTCAAGGTCCTGACCGACGACAGACGGGCGATCTTCCAGGCGGCAGCGCATGCGCAACGGGCCGTAACGTTCCTGCATTCGCTGCAGCCCGACTCAGCCGACGAGCGCCTTGCTGCGTAACGACTTGTCAGCGCCGGTCGTTGGTCTCGCCAGCGACCGGCAACTCTCGGTCGTCAGCCGCGGTGGGCGCGTCACGATCAGTTGCAAGGTCCAGTTTGCCCCAGATCGAGGTTTTCCGGTCAATCGGCTTGAGCTTCCGGGACGGCTTGATTTCAACGATAAACGGTTTTGTCTGCTGACGCATAAATCCTCCCGGCGACGAATCGCAAGGCGCGACGATAGCGCGGAGGATGGGCAATGCAACGCCCTACGCTCGGGGGTTCAGCGAGGCTTGGGTCTGGCATGTGGACAGGACAGCGGAGCGATGGTTGTAACGGTCGGACGGGCATTCGTGGATTGGCAGCCATTGCCATATCCCTTCGACTACTGCACCAGGCCACGACCTTCGCGGGCTCGATGAGGCATGTCTGATCGAAGACCGGCTTCACCTCGATCGTCTTCCCGCAACGGCCTTGCGAAACTTTCTTCCCCTGAGCGCGATGCGCTCATTCCTCGCGAAGCAACAAAGCTTCTCCTGGCCGCCCTCCATTTCATTCCGGCCTTTCAGGTGCGGTCCGATCGTCCCCGATCCTTGCGACAGCCATCGAGGCCGCGATGGGCGCGGCCCGAAACAGCAAAGGAATACGACAATGGCAACCATCGGCACCTTCACCACCTCCGAAACCGGCTTCAACGG
>NZ_FMAF01000035.1 GCF_900094565.1 Martinezella lusitana | reverse complement strand
CTGACGCCAGGCCAAGCGCATGATGGACGTTCGGCTGCCGATATGTTCGAGACTGTTCGGGCCGGAAATATCCTTCTGGCTGATCGTGCCTACGACAGCGACGCGTTGCGCCAAAACCTCAAAACCCGTGGCGCATGGGGATGTATTCGCCCTATGCCAAACAGGGTCAATATTCCCGTCTTCAGCCCATGGCTCTACAAACAGCGCAACGCGGTCGAGCGGTTCTTCAACAAACTCAAACACTTCAGAGCAGTCGCAACCCGATACGACAAACGCGACGACAACTTCCTCGCATCCGTCCAGCTAGCCTCAATTCGAATTTGGCTCCGATCTTATGAGTCGGTCACCTAGTGTGGAGCGGTCGATTTCGCGCGAGAAATCCGCCAATGTCGAAAGAAATGTCATTTGAACCGCGCTTTATGGCGGGCGACCAGCGGCGATTTTGCGCTTATTCTCAGCGACTTCGCCCTCTCCGGCCCTGCCGATTCTTTAAGGAGAATGACGTCGATGCCTTACAATTCGATAGGAGAATTGCCTCCTTCCGTTGGCGATCATCTGCCGATCCATGCTCAGGAAATTTATCGGGCAGCGTTCAACAATGCATGGGAGGAATATGCCGACCGCGGCAGGGTGCGGGAACAGATTGCACACCGTGTTGCTTGGGCAGCCGTCAAACGGCTTTACGTCAAACAGCGGGACGAGTGGATCCCCCGGGCCTGATGGGTATCGCTCCCATCATTCGTCTTCGGTTCCCTGATCTTCCTCAAAGTAAACCGATCCCTCATGTGGTCGCGGCAACAATGAGACTGTTCGGCCTCCGTGCAGAAACGAACCATGGTCACGCGTTTTGATCCACGTCAATGAAGGACTGCTTAGAAGAGCGTTCTCTAAAATTCCTGCGGGATCGAGCCAGATTAGGTGACGCGACGCAAGATGAAGCGCCCCTGACGCATCGACAGAGTCATGAACCTGTATTGGCAGTGACATTCGGCAGGCAGGATCTGCCGTCCTTTTGCTTTTGCGCCTTCGGGAGAACTTAAGGCGGAAGTGCAAGGATCGGTGGCGCCTGTAGGGATTTGTCCAACTCCAGGAGATGAGCCATGGCTGACGCCGTTACAAAACTGCCTATCCAGAAATCCTCTGTGCCCGCAAAAGCTGAACAATGGGCACCGTTTGAGACCCTGCGTCGAGAAATCGACCGCGTGTTCGACGGCTTCCGTCCGTTCGATTGGCGTCTGCCGTCGAAAATGCTCGATTTCGAAGTGCCCCGTATCTCCCGCGCCGAATGGCAGATCGCTCCAGCCATCGATCTCGTCGAGAAAGATGGCGGCTACGAGATCACGGCGGAGCTTCCCGGCCTTGATGAAAAAAACGTCGAGGTCAAACTTTCCAATCACACATTGACGATCACGGGAGAGAAGAGCGAGGAAAAGGAAGACAAGCGGAAGGATTACTATCTGTCCGAACGCCGCTACGGATCCTTCCAGCGCAGTTTCCAACTTCCTGAGGGCGTCGATGCCGACAAGATCGACGCCCAGTTCGCCAAGGGCGTGCTGACGGTCAAATTGCCAAAGACCGCCGAAGCAAAGAAGGCGGAAAAGAAGATTACCGTCAAGACGGCCTGATGTCCCGCGAGTCGCCTTCGGTGCGCCATCCGTTGTGGCGCACCATTGGTATGTCGGTTTCAGCATGTTCTGCGTATGCGGAAAGCGACCCGGATGAAGCGGTATCAAAAAAGGCGCTGATGGGAGCCCTCACGCTCGATCTCAATTTTATCAGTCTGTTCGTGATGCTCTTGCGGTTCACCGGTCAACGACGGGCATAGCGATTGATTTGGCACCAGGAGTGAACCACTGGGCAAGTGCTTCTGTTGCGCTGATGGCCGGCGACCGAGCCGTTGGCGCCGGTGCCGCAGCCAGCCTGCACTTCATGCAGTTTCCCGGCAAGAACAAGTCAGGAAATCCGTATTGGAAGAGCAATAATTTGATTCAAATCAACGTCATAGTACTCTGATTTTGCTTACTATTTGCAAAAATCAATCTGAAGAGCACTTAGGTTTCCGCGGGGTGCTTGGTGTCTTTCCGAACGCCCTTTCTTTATTTCTGATGGAGAGTAAAGATGAAGATATTAACGGCAATTGCGGTCTCTTCTATGGGCCTCGTCGGCCTGATGACCGGCAATAATGGCAGCGATGCGGTTACCAAGGGCCCGCGAATTACACACCTGGCCGTTATCTCCGCAGAGCGAATCCGAATTCAGCAATCGCGTGCACGGCTAGATGCCTTGCGTGGGGCTTTGCTCCAGCAGAAAGCCCGACTGCGCGCGAAATCCGCAAACGACGGCGTCGTGCTTCCGGTTTAAACGGGTGCGCCGTTCGTCGATTGCTTACAAGTCCAGAAGAGCTGAAAGGAGCAAGTCATGGACGATATCACCCTGAGACAAAACATTCTCGATGAACTTGAATTCGAACCGAGCATCGACGCTGCGAGCATCGGCGTCGCTGTCGACAATGGCATCGCAACCCTCACTGGCCATGTCAGCTCGTATTCCCAAAAGGAAACCGCCGAACGGGTCGTGAAGCGAGTGAAGGGCGTTCGCGGCATTGCCGAGGAGATCGAAATCAGGGTGTTCGGCACTTATGAAACGGAAGACGAAGACATCGCCAGCCGGGCCGTGAAAATGCTCGACTGGAATGTGTCCGTTCCGAAGGGCGCTGTCCAGGTCAAGGTCCAAAAAGGCTGGGTCACGCTCACAGGTAAAGTCGAATGGCAGTATCAGAAGAACGCTGCGGCTGATACCGTTCGCGACCTTGCTGGGGTGGTTGGTCTATCCAACATGGTCGAGATCACCCCACGCGTCAGTGCCAATGATGTGAAGAAGCGGATCGAGGACGCATTCAAACGGGACGCGGGACTCGAATCCCAACGCATCAGCGTTGAAGTTTCCGGCGGCAGCGTCACTCTCAAGGGTAAGGTTCATACCTGGTCGGAACGGACAGCGGCGGACCGTGCGGCCTGGTCCGTTCCGGGGATCAAGAACGTGATTGATCAAATCGCGGTCGGGTGATCTCATTCGACGAAGAAAGGGATTTGGTGCGACGTCAAACGTGTCGCACCAAATCTTCGATTCAAGTCCGCGGGCCTGCACAGACACCAGATACGAGCTGCGCCACCGATCCGGGCCGTCCTGGTCTACCACCGATCTTAACGGCCCATTGCTGCTCGTTGCGGATGAGGTTCCGTCCGCCAATTTTGACGCGGATCAATGTAGTTCTCTGCAATGCTGTTAGGTTTGGTTCGCTAGTTCAATAGGCGTTTGTATCGGCGTGCTCTGCTCGATCGCAGATTTGCAATATCTGGGCGATCGACAAAAGCCGCATTCCAATGAAGCGCGAGGCGAGCCCGAGGAGGCGACCCATGTCTCTACTATTGATAGTCCTGATCCTCTTTTTGCTGTTCGGCGGCGGCGGATACTATGGCTATAGTAGATATGGCGGAAGGGGATTGGGCGGTGTCGGTCTTCTGCTTATCGTCGTCCTGGTTATTTTGTTGTTTGGTGGACACATGGGACGCTTCTAAAGCAGCGATTTGTCCGGTTACGCGCCGTTTGCAAGTCGTGCCACGAATTGTCGGAGTGTCAGCTCACGGGCAAGAGAAGATCAGGCTGGATGCATCCCCACTGTTGCAGAAGCGGCTACATACCACCAGGGAGCCTCTGCGTTGCAAAAGCACAACCCGCCTCCACCAAGAAATGTCGAAGCGTCGGTCCGAGAGACGGCCCCAACAGCAGGTTTTCCGGTGGATCGCCGACGCGCGTTGGTCAGCCGCTTCTGGCGGAGTGCGTCGGGCTTCTGGCGAGGCCCAAAGGCCTTAACGGCATGGTTGCCGACTGCGGCTCTCTTAGCAAGCGTGTTGCTGCAATTGCTGATCCAATATCGCCTGAACTATTGGGGGCGCGATTTTTTTGACGCTTTTGGGCGTCGTGACAGCGCCGTCCTGAGAGCCCAGGCACTGCTTTTCTTGCCGCTTGCCGGTGCAAGCATTCTTGTTGCCGTTCTTGGTGTATGGTCGCAGATGACGACGCAGCGACGATGGCGTGCATGGCTGACACAGCATTTGATTGATCGTTGGCTCGCCAATGACCTGTTCCGAAAACTTCCATTTGCCGTCGGCGAGGATCAGAACGCTGAATATCGGATTGCGGAAGATGCCCGCGTTGCAACTGATGCCCCAGTCAGCATGGCAGTAGGCCTGCTGAAGGCGGTACTCAGTGCGGGAATCTTTATCGGCATACTTTGGAATGTCGGTGGCGACCTCGTCATCGGCGTCGTCGGACATGAATTGACGGTGCCCAAATATTTGGTCATCGCAGTTGCGACCTATTCGGCGCTTATGACTCTCGCCATGACCATCATCGGTCGTCGTATGGTGAAAATTATTGCCGGCAAGAACGCTGCCGAGGCGCAGTTTCGTTCGATTGGTTCGAATTTGCGTGAACGCGACACGGCGGCGGCGAGGTCGCAAGGAGAGATTCAACAGCAGCACTCGCTCAGTCTAGCGCTAGATGACGTAATAAATCGTTGGCGTGAGCTGTGCGCCCAGCTGATGCGTACGACCCTCGTATCTCAGGGAAACGTATTGCTCGCCCCGGTCATCGGCTGGGTCCTATGCGCTCCGAAGTATTTGGTTGGGACGATGTCACTGGGTGAGGTCGCCCAGGTGACCGCAGCGTTCGTTATTGTCCAGGCGGCGCTCAATTGGCTGGTCGACAACTATGCGAGTTTGGCGGACTGCCTTTCCTCGATCAATCGCGTCGCTTCGTTGCTCATGGTGCTTGATCAGCTTGATAGCGAAGGGCGCGATTAAGTTCGCCACGCAGTCGGCGTCACAGAAAGTCGAGTCAAGGCTCGGAAGCAACCCATTCCAACCATGTGTGGGTAATGGACTTAGTCCACGCCCAGTTGGCCACGGCTCCATCCCGTGTCCATTTTTTAACAGCGATGCTCAGGCATGTCCTTAAGCTGGTCCTTGGTCGAGGTCGTGACCGCATGGACCTCGCAATCCTCATCACCCATGAAGTCAAGGTCCGTCAACGGAACCGCAACCGGATTGGCGCCAATTCTGAGAAACCCGCCGACGTCGATGATCGCCTGGCTGCCGGCATCGTGGACGTGCCTGCAGCTTGCGGCCTTGTGCAGGATTTGAGGCTTCTTATCTTTTAACTAGTTCTACAGGCAATTCTGCAATGGATCGAATGGTGCCCAATATGCTGTCCGAAAGCTCAGTCGAGATACTGCCGCCTGTGCGCGAAGACACGCCCGGACCGGATAGGGTTACGTGCCTTTGCTGTCATAAAGCCCGATCGTTATCCAGCATGGATGACGATGGTTGCGGGATATGCGACGAGTGCCTCGCTCCATGACCGACGAAGTACTAGAGAACACTCCCGCGCCGGCCTCGACGCTCGCACGTTCTCTCGTCAAGTTGCCACACGGCTGTCTCGAGTCGCGACGAGCGAAAGCATTGGATCGTCGACCCGTATTGAGGGCGCGAAATTAAGGGACCGCGACGTCGAACGACTGCTCTCGAACCTCCGTCTCGGCTCGTTCACCAGCCGAGACGAACGGGAGGTCGCAGGCTATGCCGAGGTGATGGAAACGATCCTCTCCTCCTTCGACGCGATCCCGCTTAACGAAAATCACATCCCCCAACTCCATCTGCTCGCTCACTCGAGCCAAGCTTCGCCGCCCCGATCCATGCAACCCTGATCGAGGGCGAAGGCGAGGAAGGCTTCTCGCTCATCTGGTCCTGGCCGATCGGGGACTGATTGCATCGAAGGCCCCGCCGAAAGGCGAGCCTTCCCTTTTGGGGATCATTTGTTCAGTGCATCCTTGAGCGCCTCCGCAGGCGCAAATATCAGCTTCTTCGAAGCCCGGGATGGAGGTCTCAGCGTCGGAGCCGGCAGCTTCTGCAATTGCCTTGAACACGGCTTCGACGATGCCTTTGGCCTGGACCTTCGTCAGGCTGTTGTCGGCCGCGACGGAATCCCTGTCAGCTTGCGATGAGTTTATCATTGACGCGCTGCGAGGACGAATGCCGGATAGTCCGGATTTCCACAGCTGGTTTTGGTTTGTAGCCTCGATTTCGTTTTTTGCGGAGAAGCTCGAGGAACAGCTCAACAGCATGCTTCTCTTCATTGAAGACGTGCACCTTCTGCTGGCCGTGTGTCCCGATCCTCCCCCAACTGCGCACCAGCGACACTTCTCCAAAGAGTGTCGGCTGGACGGCAAGCGCATAGAACCGTGCCATATTCTTCTCCGGCTCGATACGCTCGATATAAAGGTGATAGGGTTGAACGATCATCTACGCAGAATCGCGCGTTCGGATTCCGGCGTCCAATCAGAGTTTTGAATCGTTCGATGCGCACGGATTCATTTTCGTGATCGCACGTTGCCGCCGACGCTGACTTGCCGCTGGTGGTGACGAAGACGGTATCTGGTGGGGCGCTAGTCATCGTCACTCACGTCGTTTCATGCGTTCGACGTTCCTATAAAATCGGCTCTCGCCGACAGATGCGTTCATATCTTTGCGTCGGAACCAGATAGCCCGCACCTGAGCGGCGGGTCGCCGGCCGTGAACACGATTTGTTCGTCGCCGCGCATGCGCAGAACCTCATGCGGAAGGATCAGTGGCCGACGCGTGAGCTGCTTCTGGCCTATGCGCGATGATGCCGACATCTGCGACGAACGGGGAGGCCCAAAGGTTTTCGTACAATCACAATATGCAGCCGTTATAGAGTTCCGCAGTGAACCAACTCGTTCTTCTGCTTGGCGCTGACTGGGCCACGCTCGAGACAAGGCAATGAAAGACTTTACTTTTCATGACAGTCGCAGGGTCACGACCAAAATGGCAAACTTGGTGGATTTTGCGCTGAACTCCACAATGTGCGTCGGTCAAGGCACGGCTAGATGCTCTGAAGATCTCTCCGACTGGTCGAAGCTACGAGCTGGAACGATCTGTCATGCTGTCGGATTGGAATCGAAAGTCATCATGGGCTCCTCAGGCGGGTTTCACCATGTCACGGGCATAGTCGAGTCCAATGCCATAACCGCCGCCGTGGTCAACAACGATGCTTCGTGCGGCCTCGTACGTGTCGTGCCTTGTCCAGTCCCGCTGCATCTCAAGCAGAAACTGCAGCCACGAAGTTATGATCGCGCCTGCCTGCTCCAATCGTCGAAGCGCTGCATCGTGGCTGGCCGACGTCAGGCCGCCGCATGCGTCGGCGACGACGTAAACCTTATAGCCATCGGCGAGCGCCGACAGCACGGGAAAGCTGACACAGGCCTCGGTCAGCAGCCCTGCGAAGACAAGCGTCTCGCGGCCTGTGGCGACGATTGCCGCCTTGGCCGCTTCGTCTTCCCAAAGATTCATATTGCGTCGCTCAATTGGGGTTATATCGGCTAATACGGCCCGCAGAGGCGGCATGAGCGGCCCGCTGTAGACCTTGGATGCAGACGTGCTGACGACGACGGGTATCGAAAAGGCTGTTGCCGTTCGCGCCAGGGCCACGGCGTTGCTGCGCAAAAGCTGCCGGTCCGCTGAACCGGCTGCAAAGGCAAGGCCTGCCTGTTCATCAACCAGGACCAGAGCGCAATCAGCGGGGGTGAGAAGCGGAATTTTGGCCATGACGGATCTCCGTGGGATTGTATAAGGCATGATGTCGAGCGGAGAATAAGATCAGAGCGTCTGCATTATCTTGTCGATTGCACTCGAGCTTGTCGGAATGCCCTCAGATCGGCCACGAACATGGTTGCGACCTGGTTGCTTGCGCGGTCGGTTTGGCCGGAGGTGGGAAGGAGCGCTCTCGTATCGGATCGCATCAGATGGTGATTGCGAGCGTGCCAGGAATGAACACTCGCAGAATGGCTGCCGGACGCTCGCGACAGCCTGATTGGAGAGGCTGGAGAGTGAATAGGGTTTCGCGCTCGATGGGCGAAATCGGCAGTGCTTTTCTCCAACGCCAGCGCAATCGTCCAATCTCGCTGCCAGCATTTTCTTTACGTCTTGCACTATGCGACTTGGCCCGGCTGAAGTTGCTTGGACGAATTTCCGGTGCCGTAGCTAAAGGCTAAGTCAAACTCGAGCCCACATGTCAGTTGAATCAACATACGAATTTCTAGTTCTTCTGCTGATGGCGACAATCGTGCTCGAGCTTATCGCTCGCCGTTTGCGTTTGCCGCCAGCGGCAGCGCTCATCGTCGGCGGCGTGGTTCTTGCGCTAATGCCAGGCGTTCCAACGATCAAGATCGATCCAGAAATGATCATGCTGATCTTCTTGCCGCCTCTCTTGATGAGCGGCGCCTATTTCACGGTCTGGCACGAGTTCAAGAAGCATTTCGCGGAGATAGCCTCACTGGCACTGGGCGCCGTTGTATTCACGACACTGACCGTCGGAACCGTCTTCCATCTCCTTTTGCCCCAATTGCCATGGGCCGTGGGGTTCTCATTGGGCGCAATCGTCTCGCCACCGGACGCCGTTGCCGCCGGAGCAGTTCTCGAGAGGCTCCGCCTTCCTAGCCGGATTTCGGCACTTCTCGAAGGCGAGAGCTTGGTCAACGACGCCAGCGGCCTCGTCCTGCTGCGGTTTGCCGTGGCCGCCGCCCTGACCGGGAGCTTCAGCATTCCCGAAGCCATCGGCGCCTTCACGTGGGTAACGGCCGGAGGGGTGATCATCGGCCTTGTTGTTGGTTTGGTAGGAGTTTGGGTAATCCGCAGGCTACGCGACAGCGAGCTGATCATTACGGCAACGCTTCTCCTGGCCGCGCTCTCTTATATTGGGGCTGAACGCCTTGATAGTTCGGGTGTTCTGTCGACCGTTACGACTGGGCTGATTCTGGGATTTCATCAGCATGAAACCTTTTCGGCTTCGACCCGGGTGCGAGCTCAAGCGTTCTGGAAGGCGCTGGTCTTTCTGCTGGAGTCCCTGCTTTTCATCCTGGTAGGCCTGTCGTTGCGAGGTGTGCTTGACCGAATAGGTGGTGCCGAGAAGGGTATCGGCGATCTAATCCTTCCGGTTTCCGCCGTCGTTCTGACAGTGATACTCGCGCGGTTTGCATGGTTGCTCGCAACAGGGACACTGAAACGCCTTTTGCTGCTTAGAGGTCACACGCGCGAAAAAACGTCCTCGCTGGCAACGGCCACGATTATCAGTTGGGCTGGGATGCGCGGTGTGGTGACGCTTACCGGGGCTTTGTCGCTTCCAGAACATACGCCCGGGAGAGACGTCGTCCTCATCGCGGCGTTTGCGGTCATCATAGTGACAGTGCTCGTGCAAGGCTCGACCCTTGCCCCTCTTGCAGCCTTGTTGCGAGTGGCTAGTCCCGACGAAGAACAGCATTTTCGGGAGAACGAAGCTTCGGCATGGAGACGCGTGGCGGAATCTCAGTATCACGCCATCCAAGAGTGCTCACGGAAAGAGGATGGTGGCGAAAAACATCCTCGGCTACTCGAACAATACCGGCATCGGGCTGAGGTTGCCGCTCAGTACGAAGCTGACCGTGACACACACGAAAGCATCAAAGTGGCCCACTTCAAGGCGGTTCTCGTCGCGCTTCAAGCTGGCCGCGCCGAAATTCTGCATATGCATAGGGCAGGCGAAATCCAAGACCGCGTAATGCGCGATCTCGAACATGAGCTGGATCTGCAGGAAATAGCCGCCGAGAACCGATTGTGATCCGCAGCGCGGCCGGTCGGTTATAAATCCGGGTCCCCGCTGCCTTCCCCTGGATGAGAGACATGCATTGATGCGGGTCGCTATTCCTTGATGTTGGACAGTTATTAAAGCCAGTTTTGCGGATTCGAGACCTTTGCGACCGTGGGCGTAAGATTGTACAAGATAATTTCATTGGTTGCGGTGAGGCTGGTTCTCACCGGGGTTGAAATCTGAGTTTCGGTGGGATGACCGTTGCGTACCTATGCGGTAGAGAATTATATGGTCTGTGGGGGCAATTGTTTTTTCGCGGGTCTCGCGAACCCGTGAAAGCGTCTTGGAGGAGCGGGATTGAGCCTGGCCTATCTTGAATTGAACACGCTAGGTCCGTATTTCGGCCTTCCAGAGGCCGCCTCGCTGAACACCGTGCCTGTCAGGTCTTCATCTATTTGCGTGACGAGAATCGCCAAGGATGTCGCTGACGGCGAGAGGCCGATTGTCTGCCTTCCCGTTTGCGATGCCTACTTCCTGATGGTGTACACCAAGGAGGCGCATCATTGCGATATCTTGCCGGATGGAACCAGGACGCTGCCCCGCAGATTTGAGCGAGGATCGGTCTGCCTTGTCGACCTCTCCGAAGGAGCATCCATCGTCTTACACGCAGACCTTCATTCCGCTACTTTTTTTCTGCCAAAGGCACTTATCCAAGAGGTCGGGGAATTATCCAGAGCGAGCCCGACAATCCAGCTGCGGTGTCGAAGGGGCGAGAGGGATCCGGTCTTAAGCAATCTCACCGACATCGTTCTCTCCCTCTTTGATCGACGGACTGCGTCGTGGGAGGCACTCCTGAAACACCTGGCAATTGCGATATGCTCTCATCTGATCGAGGACCTCATTGGGGAGACGGAGGCTGGCCTGGACGACGCGATCCTTCCCTATAATCGCGAAACCGCGGCAAAAGAATTCATGAGGAAAAACCTTGCGCGTGAATTGTCCGTCGCGGAAATCGCCGCCGCGGCTGGCCTCTCCGCTAATCATTTCTCACAGGGATTTAAGAAGGTGACCGGCGTCACGCCCCATCAATGGCTGATGCATGCGCGCGTGGAGGCCGCAAAGGAGCTGCTGCGCGGAAGCGAGGCATCACTGAAAATGATCGCGGACGCGTGTGGCTTCGTGGATCAAAGTCATTTTACCAAGGTCTTTTCCCGTGAAACCGGCGTAACGCCGGCAGTTTGGCGAGCCGGCTACATCAACTAGGGCTAACCAACCGGAACCGTTTTTTCGTAAAAAAATCGTTGGATTTTACCAGAGAAATACCGTAGCGTCGGGGTCGGTGAGGGTGGGTTTGCCGGAGTGGACATTGGAAAGAGAATCCGAAGGCGTAGATTCGCCTCGAATACCAGCTCCCAATCGATGGACGATGAAAGCGTCGGCCATCACCGTAACGCGCTTGAGTTACGACCGAGACGATCTCCCGATTGCTCCACCGAGCAAACGTGATGAAGCGGTGTCTGTCATTATCCAATTGACCGATTTCAAGATGCATCGGCTTTGGAAAAATAATGTGCTTATTTTCGAAGGCGGCCATCCGAAGGGCGCGATCGCGATCACCGATCTCAGAGACGAGTGGCAATGCCATCATCTCTCGCCATTCGATAACTTGCGATTCAACATACCCTTGTCATTTGTTCGCTCGTTCCTGGAGGATATCGGCCGTCCGCAATTCGACGGGTTCGATTGCAGGCCCGGCACGAAGGACGATGTTATTCTTGGCCTTGCCCAGGCTGTTTTGCCCTATCTGGTGCGCCGCCATCAGGCCAATCAACTATTTTTCGAGCAGATCAGTTTAGTGTTGTTGACGCATCTGACGCAGACCTATGGCAGCCAGTATTTTTCGACGAAGAAGAACGGTGTTCTCGCGCCATGGCAAGAGAAAAGAGTACTCGAATTCCTGACCACAAACGCCTTTGCACAAGTTTCGGTCACCGATCTTGCTCAGATATGCGGCTTGTCACGCAGCTATTTCATCAGGGCTTTTAAGGAAACATTCGGCAGAACGCCGTATCGCTGGGTGATGGAGTACCGCATTTCGAAGGCAAAAGATCTCCTGCTCTCCGATCTGTCAATTCCAGAGGTGGCAGTTGCATGCGGCTTTGCCGACCAGAGCCATATGACGCGTGCTTTTTCCGATATTGCCGGCCATCCGCCTGCAACGTGGCGGCGGCAGCACCGACCAAAATCAGTTGATAAGTCATCGTAAAAATTTCTGAATACGTTCGAGGCGGCGCCTCTGAATAGGCGCGAACACTTTTGCGCCCGAGATTTTACTGGCCCCCGCCAGCTTTTCAGTGTCGGGATCCGTGGACTCCGAAACAGTCCGAACATCCAAATCGTCCTTCTAAGCGACAAGAAGATTGTTGCGGCAGCGGGCATCATCCCCTCCGTCAACGCAATTTTGCTGAATGCCGACGCAGTTCAGCTCAACGCTTTTGAGGAAATACGATGACTGTAAATGCGACACCGACGCCGGGCTCGAAGCTTCTCACTCCGAAGGATCACACGCTGATCATGATCGATTTTCAGTCGCAGATGTCTTTTGCGACGAAAAGCATCGATGCTGTCAATCTGCGGAATAACGCGGCTCTCGTTGCCCACGGCGCCAAGGGCTTTGGCGTCCCCACAATTCTGACGACGGTCGCCGAAAAGAGCTTTTCTGGCCCAATGTTCTCCGAGATCACCGATGCTTTTCCCGAGCAGAAGCTCTTCGACCGCACGTCGATGAACACCTGGGAAGACGCTGAGGTTATTAGAGAAGTCAACCGTATCGGCAAGAAGCGCATCGTCCTCTGCGGCCTGTGGACCGGCGTCTGCATCGTCGGACCTGCACTGTCGGCTATCGAACAGGGCTTCGAAGTTTTCGTACTGGCGGATGCCTGCGGCGACGTATCCGACGAAGCTCACAATCGGGCCATGGACCGTATCGTTCAGGCAGGCGCACAGCCGATGACGTCGCTTCAGTATCTGCTCGAGCTGCAGCGCGACTGGGCACGCACCGAGACCTACGACATGACCACGGGTATTGCCAAGAAGTTCGGCGGTTCCTACGGCCTCGGCATCATCTACGCCAAGACCATGTTCGGCGCCTCCGAAGCTCATTGAGCGGAGCAACCTGCCGCGACTTCCGAAAATAACGTCGTCGCGGCCAAATCCCTGCCTTGCTCCGTGGTGCGATTTTTCTGCGCCACGGTACGCCCAATCCGTTGTCACTCAAACGCAAGGAGCGAACGATGAACGCTTCATCGTCGAATCGCGCCACCGTCGTCCTCGTGCATGGGGCATGGGCAGACGCATCCAGTTGGCGATCCGTCATCTCCCGCCTGCAGAAGCAGGATGCCTCTGTCGTTGCCGTCCAAAATCCGACGACGTCTCTATCGGCTGATGTCCAGGTCGTCCGCCATGCCTTGAACGGGATCGACGGACCCGTCGTTCTCGTCGGGCATAGCTGGGGAGGGACGGTCATTACCGAAGCGGGCAACGATCCCAAGGTGAAGGCTTTAGTCTATGTCGCCGCTTTCGCGCCGGATGTCGGCCAGTCGACGGGCGATCAGGTCGCTGCCTATCCGTCGCCTCCCGGCCTGGGGAAGATAAGTCTCGACCGTGGCGGCAGCTACATGATGAGCGTGGATGGCTGGATCAATGACGTCGCCCAGGATTTGCCCGAAGAAGAGGCGCGTGTCCTGGCTGCTGTCCAGCCGCCGCTTGGCGCTGGAACGTTTTCCGACAAGGTGACCGAGGCGGCCTGGTCCGATCGCAGGAACTGGTACGTTGTCTCGACCGAAGACCGCGCCGTCAGCGTCGAGCTTCAAAGGGCATTAGCCAAAAAGCTGAAAGCCCGCACAACAGAACTCAAAGCCAGCCATATGTCGTTGCTCTCTCAACCGGACGCGGTTGCCTCCGTCATTCTCGAGGTGGTTTCCGAGACATCCGCACGCTAGACGCCAACGCGCTAACCCCACAGGACAGATACTCGTGAAAATTTACCTTCTCTCACTCGGGGCGGGCTTGCTCGTCGGTATCGTTTATAGCCTGCTGAACGTCCGTTCGCCGGCTCCGCCCGTCATCGCCCTCGTCGGTCTCCTCGGTATCCTCGTCGGAGAGCAAATCATTCCCTTCGCCAAGACCCTGATCAACAAGGAGCCGGCCGCCGTCTCCTGGATGCATCAGATCAAGCCTCACGTGTTCGGCCACCTGCCGAAAGGCGATCGGCCCGCCGATACGACGCCTTCCGATAAGGCCTGATGCCCTTTCCAACCGAGGACGAAGACAATGGAAAATACGACCGCCGACCTCATCCTGCATCATGGCCTGATCAAGACGCTTGATCGCACAAATCCAAGTGCTAGCGCCGTTGCAATCAAGGACGGCAAGTTTCTCGCCGTCGGCCACGACGCCGAGGTCATGGCGCTGGCCGGTCCGGCGACGCGGGTGATAGATCTCAAGGGCAAGCGCGTCTTGCCGGGCCTGATCGACAACCACACGCACGTCGTTCGCGGCGGCCTGAACTTCAACATGGAACTGCGCTGGGACGGCGTGCGCTCGCTTGCCGACGCGATGAACATGCTGAAGCGGCAGGTGGCGATCACGCCGCCGCCGCAATGGGTTCGCGTCGTCGGCGGCTTCACCGAGCACCAGTTTGCCGAAAAGCGCCTGCCGACCATCGACGAGATCAATGCGATCGCACCCGATACCCCGGTCTTCATCCTGCATCTTTATGATCGCGCGATCCTGAATGCCGCGGCTCTGCGTGTTGTCGGCTACACCAGGGACACGCCGAACCCGCCTGGCGGCGAGATTACGCGCGATGCCAATGGCAATCCGACTGGCTTGCTGCTCGCCAAACCCAATGCCGGCATCTTATATTCCACGCTCGCCAAGGGGCCGAAGCTACCCTTCGACTATCAGGTCAACTCGACCCGTCATTTCATGCGCGAGTTGAACCGTCTCGGTGTGACCGGTGTCATCGATGCAGGCGGTGGCTTCCAGAACTATCCCGACGACTATGCCGTCATCCAGAAACTCGCCGACGAAGACCAGATGACGGTGCGGCTGGCTTACAACCTCTTCACCCAGAAGCCGAAGCAGGAGAAGGAAGATTTCCTCAACTGGACGAGCTCCGTAAAGTACAAGCAGGGTGATGACTATTTCCGCCACAACGGCGCCGGCGAGATGCTGGTCTTTTCCGCGGCCGACTTCGAGGATTTCCGTGAACCGCGTCCCGACATGCCGCCGGAGATGGAAGGCGAACTGGAGGAGGTCGTCCGCGTTCTTGCCGAGAACCGCTGGCCCTGGCGCATGCATGCCACTTACGACGAAACCATCAGCCGTGCCCTCGACGTCTTCGAGAAAGTCAACCAGGACATCCCTCTCGAAGGTCTGAACTGGTTCTTCGACCATGCCGAGACGATCTCCGATCAGTCGATCGATCGCATTGCCGCTCTGGGCGGTGGCATCGCCGTCCAGCACCGCATGGCCTATCAGGGCGAATATTTCGTCGAACGCTATGGTCATGGCGCAGCCGAAGCAACGCCACCGATCGCCCGCATGCTGGATAAAGGCGTGATCGACAATTGGTGGCGCCAGGGCATGATGGGCAGTGCCAAAGCCCACTATGACGGCATCAAGGCCTTCTCGGAGACCGACCAGACAGAAGACCTTAAGGCAATCAGCGTACCGATGCTGGTCACACAGGGCGATGACGACCAGATCGTTCCCTACAAGGACGCCGCGGAACTTCAGGCGAAGCTGCTGAAGAACAGCACCCTAAAAATCTACAAGGGCTTCCCGCACGGCATGCTGACCACGCATGCTGACGTGATCAATCCGGATCTGTTGGCGTTCATCAACGCCTGATTGTACCCTATCCGAAGGCGTATGCCAGCGCCCACCTCATGGCCGGAGCATACGCCATTCCTCGCCGGGCGGCCCAATTCACGCAACTCGCGATCCAGTAGCTGCAATGTTAGTTCCAAGTCGCGCGAGGAACAGAGCCGCATTGCGCGGGAGAGCGACATGAGGTTACAGGGCTTCCTAGATGTCCACGCGCTTGGAATAGCAGGGTCGGTGGTTCGGATCCGTTCAAGAGCCACGACAAGTCATATCGTTTTCCAGCTCAGAGATCTCCATGCCGGGCGGTGGGCTCAGTCTCCGCTCTCAGCTGAAGGTAATGCGCTTTCAGGCGATCCAGGCTGAAAGCTCTGTTGAGCCCGCTGGGGTTAGGCAGTACCCAGGTTTGTGCTCCGGCAAAAAAGTCGCTTTGCTTGCCCCAGTCGCAGTCGGGCTTGGATGTGATTGCTGCAAAGGCCGCTTTGCCGAGAAAGGCGAGGTTCGCGGGCGCGAACTTCCTCATCTTTGCTTCAAAGAGAGGTGCTGCCTCTTTGTAGTCGCTCGTCGTTATCTCAATGGCACTCCTGGTCGCGCGGGAGACAACGGCGGTAATGCCGCATCCGTACTGGAGAAGCTCCTGCTCTTCTTCGGCCTGCAGGAGTCGCGGCGTGAAGCCGGAAAGATGTAGCACCTTCCAAAATCGGTTACTCGGAGACGAGAAGTTGCGCCCGTCCCGGACAGCCGTCAAGGCGGGGTTCAGGCCGCAGAAAACGACCGAAAGACGGAAGTCAAGAACGTCAGACAGCCCGACTGCCGCCTGCTCCGCATTCTGATGACGAACGATATCCGAGGACATCGGTTACGTTCTCCTGTCGATTGGTTACGCCGATTAATGCCGATCATTGCTTCGGGCGGCTGGAAAGGCCGGCAATCTGCATCATGACGGGGCTTATAACCTCCTCCTTATGGAGTTCGCCAATCAGCAGTTTGAGCCAGCTGAAGCCGACCCATAACGAAATCTTGTCATCAACCTCGTGCGCCTGCAGTTCGCCCCGGTTTGCCGCGTCAGTCAAAATTCGTCTGACGTCGGCCGTCCGTTCGGGAAGGAACCTGTCACGCAAGGCGCTGAGGGCTTCCGGAGTGCCTTGCGCCTCGGCGATCAGTCCGCGCAGCGCGGCTCCTGCCGGATGCGCTGCCCAGAAACGCCAGAGGCTTGTCGTGTATTGCACGAGATCAGCAACGAGGTTTCCGGTGTCGGGAACAGGCACGGAAGCCGACCGTTCGGTCGTATAGATGGCGATGAAGAGGTCGGCCTTCGTTGGATACCAGCGATAGATGGTGGTTTTTCCGGCACCGGCGCGTCGTGCGACCTCATCGACCGAAAATCCCGCATAACCCCTCTCCGAAATCAGGTCTCGGGCGGCGGCAAGCACCGCCGCTTCGGCGTCGGGGCTGCGGCGCGATCCGATCGAGGTTCGTTTCTTTGCTGTCGAGGTCTTTGTCTTCGTGGTCATCACCAGCACCTATCCCGACTCGCCACCACCGATCAATGGCGCGTGTTCTATCTTTCAACCAAACGTGCCCAGGAGGGCGAGGGGGCGAACTGCTCAGTGAAGTATTGCGTCTCTCTAGCGACGAGCCTGTTGTGAAATTCCATGATGCTCACCGCATAAGAGGGTTTGCCGTCATAGGTCAGAACGAATTCTGTGACCCATAGGGCTACTGCTGCCGGTAATCCGGCGAACGCTAAACCGCTTCTTGTTGGGCTGGGCGAAGCAGCTTTCCCGGTTCTTGCGGCGACATGGATCCGATCGCCGGACTGCGGATATTCAAGCAATGCATCGTCGTGATAGATTTCATGCTCGACGTCAAAATCGCCGGCGTCTGATGCGGCCCAATGCCGTTCGAGCGCCAATCTCACTCTCTGGTCTTCCATCTTGGCCTCCTATAACTGCCGTCGTACGAACTGAAACTGAAGCTCCGAGGGCGATCGAAGCCTGGCGGCGCGCCGGAGAAGCATTGACGGTGGCCTTGCCCCTCCGGGAGAGCTTAACTTGCGATCTACGTCGATTTCACCCGAGGGATGAAACCGGGAACGCCTGTCTCGACGACGCTGTTGAACCGAACGTTCGTCGATATGTCGGAACGGATCCGTACCATTTCCTGATCTGGAAGCGCCGAGATTGCGAAATTTTCCTCGATGCGAAGCGGTTTGATCGACGTCGTCAGGAAGCCGGTGCCGCGCTGTACGGCCCAGGCAAGGGCCACCTGCGCCGGCGTCTTATTGACGCGGTCGGCGATCCCGGTGATGACAGGGTCTGTAAGCAAGTTGGGCTCCATCGCGTGACCCAATGGCGCAAATGCCAGCAGCACGATCCCATTGGCCTGACAATAGTCGAGCAGCTCCCATTCGGGCAAGTAGGGATGGGATTCCACCTGTACGATGGCGGGCGTGACGCGCGCGTTCGCGACGATCTCCTTCAGCTTGTCCAAGGTGATGTCAGATAAGCCTATCGACCGACAACGACCGCTTTCCACGAGCGCCTCGAGCGCGTGCCAGGTTTCGATCAAGCTGATCCCGGCATCATATATGACCTGACCGTTCTCGTCTCGCGGATCCAGTTCGTCGCCCGGAAGAAAAGCATAAGGCGTATGGACAAGATAGGCGTCCAGGTAGTCGAGCTTAAGGCGTCGAAGGCTTGCTTCAAGCGCCGCTTTCACCCGTTCCGGGCGGTGGTTTGTATTCCATAGCTTCGTTGTGACGAACAGATCCTCGCGCTGAACCGACCCATCCGCGATCGCCTCGGCAATTGCCTCTCCGACTGCCTCTTCGTTGCGATATCGTTCAGCGCAGTCGAAATGGCGAAACCCAACAGATAGGGCCTTTGCAACGGCCCGCTTCGTCGTAACCGGGTCGGGGATGAGGGTACCGAACCCAACGGCAGGCATTTCTTTGCCGCCTGTGGCAAGGGGGATTGTCCTGTGGCGCAGCATATAGGGGGCTTCCATCGGCCTACTCCTTTGACTTGAGAACAAAATTGAATGGCTGTGATCGTTTGCCGCTCTGCAAGAGCTGATCAAATAACGATCGCATGTTGAGATCCTTTGATTGGAGAGCGATCGGCTATTGGCCAACTGTAACACGATACTGACGGGTCTTGACGTCACGTTCGAAACCGAGGCGCTACGCGCCGCGATCGGCAAATTGTCGTGACCTTACATCACGCGGTCAGCGGATGCGAAGGGGAGGGCTTCATGAGGGCAACCACGATCAATCCAGCGACCGCGGCCGCGAACGTAATCCAGTACCCGTCGATATAGGCCGCGACATTGGCTTCGCGCTGCACGATCGTGGCTAGAACGCCGATCCCGCGCTTGGCAACGTCTGCTTTCGATTCCATCCCCATGCTGGACGCAAGTTGCGACAGCGTGGTTCCCCATCCGGGCGTCGTCCCGGTGACGTGGAGGCCGATAAGATAGGAATGCAATTGCTCGCGCTGTCTGATCCAGGTCACCATGATTGCCGCCACGGTTTCCGAACAGATCAATCTCATAACCTGCACGTAGGCCGTCAACGATATGGCTCGCGCGGGGTCTACGTTGCTGAAGAGGGTTGCGACGGCTGCAAGGAAGACGATTTCCTCTCCGAATGTCTGGAGGATCGTGATCAGTCGAAATTCGGGCAGTGACCACTGGCTCGTCAACTGGGTTCCAATCCAGGCGGACAGCAGGAAACATGTAAAGCCTATCGTCAGGGCGGCGCGCTGCTTGAGTTTCCGCACGAGCGTCACGGCAGTGAAGGTCGCGCCTGCAAGCAGAAGGATCGCATACGGCGCCTCGAAATCCCCAATCTGCTCGGGCCGCAATCGCGCCACCGAAGCAAGGAAGTTCGGTTCGATCAGCGAACTGCCGAGGCTTGTTGTCATGAAACATGCAATGGCGGCGAACCCGAGCGCTATGTTTCGCGTGCGAAGAACCGAGACATGGGCCCAGGGATGTTCGACCCGAGACTCGTGCCACAGAAACGCGCATATCAAAAAAACAGCCGAGGCAAGCAAGGACACGATGAGGCCAGACTGAAGCCAATCAAGCCGATTGCCCTGATCAAGCGCGAAATACAGCGTCGTGAGCGCCGAGCCGAACAGTGCCATACCGCCCCAATCAGCGCGCCTGAGAAGGGCATGGTCGATTCCAGCCGGTTTGGTCCCATACCAGAAGAGAATGCCGATCATCGGGGAGACAATAGCACCTTGCCAGTACAGCCATTGCCAGCCGATCGTCTGGGAATAGCTGCCGGCCGTATAGAGGCCGAGATTTTGCGCGAACGGGATCCGCAGGACGTAGAAGGAAAGAGCGATGATCCAATACCTGCGGTCAAGATTGCGGAAAGCAGTTAGCAGCGTTGCGCCGACGAACATGCCGAGGAAAACGGCCCTTAAAGCATGCAGCGCGACCAGGACATTGAATCCGTGGACGAACGGGATGACCACGGAGATCGCCGAATAGAGTATGGTCGGAGCGACCATGACCCGCTTCACCCCGAACACCGCAATCAACCAGCCGATCGACGGGGCCACAAGGATCTGTGGCGCCGTTGCAAAGGTGCTCAGCCACGCGCCCTCATCGAAGCCGAGCCCGAAGGCGCCACGCAGATCCGAGAGCCCAATGCCGGCAGTGCGGACGTCGAACGCTGTCAATATCGATGCCATGATCATCGCCACGGCGATGTAGCCCTGGCGAGAGAGGTCGCGCCGATGTAAGTTCTCAGACATGGTCTTCGCCCTTGGTGGCGATGCGCGTCGTGACCGACATACCAGGCCGCAGCCGATCGAAATTTGGCTGATCCGAGTCGAGTTCGATCCGAACGGTGAGACGCTGCGCGACCTTTGTGAAGTTGCCGGTCGCGTTGTCAGCGGGCAGCAGAGCAAAGGTTGACCCAGTCGCAGGGGATATTTTCGATACCGTTCCATGGAGTGCCGTACCCGGCAGCAAATCGACAGAGATATCGACCGACTGCCCTTCGTGAACCATGGACAGCTGGTTCTCCTTGTAATTCGCCAGGATGTAGATCTTCGGAAGCGGGACGATCGAGATCAGGGGCGTGCCCGCAGCAACGTAATTCCCGACCTGCGCGTTTCGTCTGGCGACGATGCCATCGACTGGCGCCCGTACGTTCGTGTATCCGAGCTCCAGTTCGCGGGCGGCAAGATCTGATGCTGCGGTATCGAGATTTGCTTTCAGTATGTCGCGCTGTCTGGCGAGGACGTCGAGCTTGACCCTCTGAGCGGCGACGTTGGCACGCGCTACATTCAGGTTTGCAAGCGCCCGCTCCTGAGCGGCGGTCGCCTTTTCGAAGCTCTGGACCGTACTTACCCTCCCATCGATGCCTAGCCTCGTCTGTCGCTGGAGCTCCTTCTCCGCCTCGACCTCTTCAGCGGCAGCGGCCTGTTGCTGTGCAATGGCCACGTCGATCTGCGTCAGTTGAAACGTGTGCTGGGTGTCGTTATCGCCAAGTTGAGCGTTGACGGCAGCGAGCCTCGCTTTCGCGCCACGAAGTGCGACCTCATAGGGCTTTCGGTCGATGGAGAATATCGGATCGCCCGCCTTGACCCGGGCGTAATCTTCGACCGAGATGGTCTCGACAGTGCCGCTGACACGGGCGCTGACGGCGGAAATATCGGAGTAGACCGCAGCGTCGTCTGTGGATTGAACGCTTCTTGTCGCCACCCATGTATCCCAGCGCGTCGACGAAGCACCGACCGCAACGAACGCAATGATAATAGCGGTTGCCGGGACAATTAACGCCCGCAAATTTGCCGTTTCCGGCGCAGCGGACGGCGGTGCGCTCGCTTGCGAATTGGCCGGTGCCGCCATGACCCGCTCTTCCGGTCGTTCATCTCTTTGGTTCCTATTCAGTAACCTGATCATATTCTCCACCATAGCCCGGCCCATCGTCCGCTATAAAAAACGTCGCTGCATGCTTAGTCATTACGCCTCCAGGCGACTGACGTGTGGACGCTATATAAACGATACGTATCGTTTATACAAGGGACGCGTCGGATATTGGTATACGGGTAGGCGGACCAATATAACGCTGATCCGACGCATCGGACCTAGGTACGTGGCATAATCCCATTAATGCCGCAAAAGCGTTTGGCAGCCGGGGGCTGTGGAGCTTCGCTGCGATGCGCACCACACCACGAGGCGTCAGTTCGCGGAGAATCGCGGGGACCTTTGCCGCTTAAAGGCTCCGTAGAAAAGTAGAAATGTCTGTTTCAAACGGACTTTCACACCCGATCATGCCGCGGTGCAACCTACCCGTCATCGTTCGTCTTGAAGCCATTTTGCCCAAAGCTGCAGGAAAGCGCGGTAGTTCTTCATGCCCACGCGCAGAAAATGCAGGCTTTCGACCTCGCCGCTTTTCACGTTCGTACTCAGCCTCAAATGCAAGTCCAGGTCAAAGCGCTGTGAAACGGAACACCTCTGGCGCCTTGCAGCGGTTCAGGGCATCCTATGAAGGCTGAAAATTATGTTTATGGCAGTTGGAGGAATGCCTATGCGCTGCTTTACCGTGCTTGGACCCTCGCAGACCGGAAAATCAACAGTCGTGGAAAGGCTCGGCTCCCTGGAGGGGGCGCCGAGAAAATCCAGCTCCCCTTATGGATTGAACCTCACAGAATTCACCTTTGGAAACGAGGCGTGGTGTGCGCTGGATGCGCCAGGATCCAGCGAAGCGTTGGTGCATGCACAGCACGCGCTTCTTGCCAGCGACGCCTGCATCCTGTGCGTTTCATCGGCACCCGAGGAGGCTGTGCTCGCCGCGCCCTATCTGCGCGTAATCGAGGCCTCGGAGACGCCGTGCATCCTCTTCGTCAACCGGATGGACGAACCGGGAGGGCGGCTGAGGGACGTGATCGCCGCGCTTCAAGACTACGCCAACCACACGCTTTTGCTTCGCCAGATCCCGATCCGCGAGGGGGACAGGATCATAGGCAGTTGCGATCTGATTTCGGAACGGGCGTGGCGCTATCGGGAAGGCCAGACTTCGGCGCTGATCGCAATCCCCGAAAGCGCGGCCGAGCGCGAGCACGAAGCGCGCAGCGAGCTCCTGGAACACCTGTCCGAATTCGATGACCGGCTTCTAGAAGAACTGATCGAAGATCGCGAGCCGCCCAGCAACGCGCTCTATGCCATTTCATCGCGGGTTCTCAGGGAAAACAGGATTATTCCAGTCCTGATCGGTGCCGCAAGTCACGGCAACGGCATGATGAGGCTGATGAAGGCGCTGCGCCACGAGGCGCCGCCGGTGGGGGTTCTTCGACAGCGCCTGGCTCGTGCAGGCAATGTCGATGAAAACAAGCTGACCGCCATGAGCTTCCATGCCTATCATCGCCAGAATGTTGGTAAGACAGTGCTCGTGCGCGCGCTTGGCGAGGGACTGCGACAGGGCGTCTCACTGGGCGGCTCCAGCCTCGGCGCCGTACAGCATCTCGCAAACGGGAAGTCCAATTCGGCGGTTGTGCCTGCGCTGGGGGACGTCTTCGCGACGGTCAAGTCCGACCACTTGCCCGTCCCTTCGCTGTTGACATCAGACGCGGTGGCCGCCCCGCCTGAGTGGACGGAGCCGACCACCCCGATGCTTGAAAGGATCCTAGTCCCGGGCAGCGAGCGCGATGAAAACAAGCTCTCCGAAACACTGGCAAAACTTTCCGAGACGGATCGCGGCCTAACGGTCTTGCAGGAGGAAAGCACAGGCGCCCATCTCGTCTGCGTCCAGGGGCCGGTGCATCTGCGCGATCTCTGCCGAACACTGTCCGACGTGTTTCATATCGACGTAACTGATCGAACGCCCAGCCCGATCTACCGCGAAACAATTGCGAAACCATCTGAGGTTCATTATCGTCACCGCAAACAGACCGGCGGTGCCGGACAGTTCGCGGATGTGAAGCTGAGCATTCGCCCCAATGAGCGCGGCCGGGGCTTCACCTTTAGCGAAACCGTCAAGGGTGGCGCCGTTCCGCGCAACTACATCCCTGCTGTCGAAGCAGGCGCGCGCGAAGCGATGGAGAAAGGGCCGCTAGGCTTCAAGGTCATCGATGTCGGCGTAACGCTGTACGATGGTCAGCACCATGCCGTCGACAGTTCGGAACACGCCTTCCGAACTGCGTCGAAAATGGGAGTGCGACAGGCGCTTTCCCAAGGGGCGGCCGTTTTAATGCAACCGGTCTTCCGCAGCGAAATTCACATTCCTTCGATCTATTCCGGCAGCCTCGTCCAGAGCGTCTCCGCTCTCAAAGGTCAGGTTCTCGGCTTCGAACGGGATGAAACCGCCAAGGGATGGGACATCTTCCGGGCACTCATTCCGGGCGGCGCACTTGACGATCTGGCACGGGCGCTGCGCTCGGCGACGCAGGGCATTGGTTATTTTTCCAAGACCTTCGATCACTTCGAGGAGCTATACGGCAAGGAAGCGGACGCCATCGTGAGGGCACATGAAGAACCAGGCGTGGCACACTGAAACGTTCGCACCATTTCATGCTCGTTCGCAGAATGGGGCTCATGTCGTTTGGCAGTCCGCCCGACTAGGCGCGCGGTGGCTTTCGGAAAAAGCAAATAAAAGTTGCGCAGATAGCTATCCAAGGGTTGCAATTTTTCTCTATGAATGAGGTGCCGGATGAGTTGAACGAGCAGGATTTCTTACGCCGCGAACTGCTAGATTTTTGACACCTCAGGCAGTAGTCCGACCGCTGAGCAGTACGTGGCGCTATGCCAAGCGTGTGCTCAGCGGATTTCGAAATCAAGCTTTGAGCGTCAGCAAGTCGTCCACGCCGAATGCCCCGTAGATGCCGCTTGTCACCTGGGCGAGCTGGTCGTTCATCTTTTGCACCTCTTCTCCCATCCCGATGAAATCGACGACCGTCCGGTTCGGACGCGAACCCGCCGGGGTCTGGACCAGGTTGACGATCGCCTCGCTGACCTTGTTGACGTCCTGCTCGGGTTTGGAAGCGAGGAACTGCTCGTAGCCAGCGAGAGCATGATCCGGAACCTTGGCGAATTGGCCGTAGCCATCGAGGCGCGCCTCGTCGTGCGGATGGACGAGATTGCCGATCCATGACGTCTTGAATCCGCCTGGCTCGACGAGGACCACGTCGACGCCGAGCTGCGAAAGTTCGACACGGTAGCTGTCGCTCAGGGTTTCGACGGCGAACTTCGTTGCGCTATAGGGTCCATAGAACGGCATGCTCAGGCGACCAAGCAAGCTGGAAACGTTGATGACGAGACCGGAGCCCTGTCCGCGGAAGGTCGGCAGGACGGCACGCATCATGCGATGGACGCCAACGACGTTGATGTCGAAGAGACGCAGCATCTGCTCGGAGGTGAAGCCCTCCGTCAGGCCGTGCGTTCCGGTTCCGGCGACGTTAATCAAGACATCGAGACCGCCCACCGCCGAGATTGCGGCTTCGACGCCTTTCGAGACGCGGACGTCGTCGGTCACGTCAATATCCACGACATTCGCTCCGGCGGCACGAAGTTCGGCTGCGACAGCGGCGTTGCGCTCGTCTGGGTCACGCATGGTCGCAACCAGATCGTGACCGTTTTTCAGCAACGCACGGGCGGCCAACGCGCCGAATGCGCCGTTCGCTCCGGTGATCAAGACTTTCTTTCCCATCATCGTCTCCTTTGGATGGCTTGAGGATGAGGGAAAATTATCAGTTGCGAGAAATGAAACAATGTGGTTCAATGCAACACATGGTTCGGGAAAGCAGAACGATTGATTTGGAGGGGCTTCGGGTGTTCGCGGCCATCGCGCACTATGGGGGACTGACGTCTGCGGCGGCTGCCCTCGGGGTCTCCAAGTCTACGATATCGCATTCGCTGACACGGCTCGAGGAAGGGCTCGGGGGGCGCTTGTTCGAGAGAAGCTCCCGGCGGGTAGCGCTTACCCGCGAGGGAGAGCAGATGCTTCCGCGGGTGCAATCGCTTCTGGCCGAGGCCGATAATCTGTTGGAAGAAGCCGCGCGCACTTACACCACCCCGCGCGGGACAGTGAAAATTGCTGTACCACCCGCATTGGGGAGCGCCGTTCTCGAACGGCTCGTTCCTGAGCTACAGGAGCGCTATCCCGACATCGTGCTTGTCGTGTCTCCGAACTACGGGATGGACGATTTACAAGACCCCGTGTTCGACTTCGCGATCCGCGCCGGGCATGTCCATGACGATAGCCTCGTCGCCAACAGATTGGGGTCGTTCTCGCGCATCTTGGTTTGTGCGCCGACACATCCAGCCGCAAAGATCGGATCGACTGCGGATTTGAACGGTCTGCCGCTGCTTGCATTCTCGGGACGAGCACCCCGCGTGGAGTGGCGATTACAGTCCATATCGCGGCCGAAAAACGAGGTGTTGATCGACAGGCAAGCCAAATTTGCCGCCCAGGATTTCGACATGCTGGTGCGGCTGGCGCGGACAGGCCACGGGGTCGCCGAGGTGCCCGCGTTCATGGTACAGACCGACGTGAGGGATGGAAAGCTGGCCCACGTTCTGCCGGACTGGCGATCACCGCCGGTAGACGTAATGCTCGCCCACAGGGTCGGCGCAGCGCGGGTCAGTCGGGTCGCGGCGGCAATCGAGGTCGCTCGCGATTCCGTTGTTCAAGTCCTCGGAAAGAGCATTTGATCGGTCCTTGGAACCATGCATTTACGAGCGTCGAATGCAATCCAAGCCGACAAAGGGCCACGGTCTCGACATAGCGCCCTACAGATGGCATCAATAGTTTCGCGGCGGGCGTGTTGCAAATTTTCAGCGAGGCCAAAGGGACCGCACTGCGCGATTGATTTTCTTGCTTTGTTAACCTTTTAGAGCCCGAAGAGGCGTGCGAGTAGATCGTTTTGATCGTTGACGGTCCATTCGCCGTGAAGCCAAACCCCTTCCGCAGCCAGAGCATGGCTTCGAACGCAGCGATCGTTCGACGCGCGGTTTTGAAGGATCGGACCCAACGGGTCGTAGGTCCCGATGGGTACAAGCGCAAGAAGGGACAACGTATGGCCCGTCTCCACTTGAAATTTCTCCCGCTTCGGGCAGGACGTTAGCCGTCAACCCAGCAAGCGAAATCGTGAGGGCCTACAACTTCGTTGCCGATCTGAAACAGTATCCCTCCGAAAGGCACTGTCCACGGCATTGGGCCGTAATTAAAGGCAAACGTCAAGGCACCTCGTTTACGCAACCTGATGTGATCAGGCAGCTCGATCATGGCGACGCCCTCAGCCTTCAGGTAGTCCGCAAAGATCTGCCTGAGAAAATCACCGTCAATCCAGGCACCCAAATAGGAGCAGTTGCGTTGAGTGACCATTGCCGCCGAGCCGTCCTCATAGGTAAGATCGGCGGGAAGATCGGTCTCCAGACGCTCGGCCCAGTGGGTTGCCACGCCGGACGCCTTGCTACCGGTGAGAGAGAGCGAAACACCCGGTCGCAGCGACGAAACCTCGCTAACTTTTACTGAGACGAGCGATTGGAGCGCTCCGGGCGGCAATTCCCAGGGAACCGCATGAGATGTTGTCTTCGATCCTGTTCGCGGCCCGAAAATGATATGAGCGGTCGTCGCCTTGAAAGCAGCTAGGCTGCGGTCATCGATGATCGGCAAACACGGCACGAGCACAAGCTTGTAGCCCGCCAACGATTGTCCGGGTGCGACCACGTCTACGTCGACACCGAGCCGCCGGGCTGCCTCATACCACGCATGCAGCAGTAGCTTGTAGTTGAAGTCGTCACCCTGGGGCTGGATCCGGGTGATCCATGACGCTTCATAATCGAGGACGATCGCCACCTCCGCTCGCTCGACCGGGGGCAGATCGCCCATTACCTCTATTTCTCGCGCTACCTGCGCCACCTCCAGGCCGCCCGGAGACGGCTGTCGGTCGGGGCGCTGCAGGCCGGCGTGCATCTGTTCCTGCGCATACGGCAACTGCCGCCAGCGGAAATAACTGACGACTTCGGCCCCATGCGCGAAGGCCTCCCAGGTCCATAGACGCACCATGCCATTGGCAGGCGCCGGATTCCAGTGGGCCCAGTTCACGGGGCCGGGCTGCTGCTCCATGATCCAGAAGCGATCGTTGCGGATGCCACGGTAGAGATCGTGATGAAACGCCGAGAAATCCGGATGGGAGGTGTTGTACCAGCGCACCCGCTCGGCTTCGGGCAGTGGGAAATGCTCGACCTTGCCCAGGGGATAAGAATCCCAGCTGCAGAAATCTAGCGATTCAGCGAGCTTGAAATGATCGAAATTGTGAAAGAAGCCCATGAAGTTATGGGTTATGAAACGGTCGGGTGAATGCTTGCGGATGATCGCCGCCTGAAGCGCACAATACTCCGCCAGGCTGTCCGAGGCGTAGCGCCAGAAATCCAGGCGGGCCGCCGGGTTGGTCTCGGAGACTGCGCCGACCGGTGGAATGACCTCGTCAAAGGAATTGACTTCCATGGACCAAAAGACGTTTCCCCAGTCCTCGTTGAGCCTCTGCGGCGACTGATAGCGCTGGCTGAGCCAGTTGCGGAATCCGGCGGCATCTTCCGGTCCGTAGGAGAGGACGGTATCGTCACCGCCGAACTCGTTGTCGATCTGCCAGCCGACGACGGCCGGATGTCGGCCATAGCGTGCGGCCACCACCTCGACGATCCGTCGCGTTTCGCTCAGCCATTGCTCGCTGGCCGGCGTGTAGTGCCGCCGCGATCCGAACAGCCGCGCCTTACCGTCCTCGCCGACGGGCAGGACATCCGGATAGAGATCGACCAGCCATTTCGGCGCCGCAGCCGTCGGCGTGCCGAGAACGATCTTCAGACCTTCGGCGGCCAAAATCTCTATAGCCCGATCAAGCCAGTCCCAGTCGTAGCGTCCCTGTTCCGGCTCCATGCGGCTCCAGGCGAACTCGCCGATGCGCACGTAGCGGATGCCAATTTCGCGCATTTGCCGCGCGTCCTCCGGCCACCATTCCTCATTCCAATGTTCTGGGTAGTAACAAACGCCTAGCATGGACAAATTCCTGGGTAGTAAACGCGTTATTGTATGGAGTTGCGGACCAGCGCCGTGCCGCTGCTGTCGAATATCTGACAGTTGCCGGGGGTCAATCCGATTGCCATCGTTTCTCCTGTCCGGATCCGGTTGACGCCGTTGGTGCGCACCGTGATCGGCGTGCCTTCGACTGTCCTCAGGCTGAGCAAGGTATCGGATCCTAGATGCTCGACTAGTTCGACAACGCCCTGCATGACGGCGCTGGCTGCGCTGGCCTCGACGAAGTGCTCCGGACGCACGGCAAACGTCACCGCATCGCCGGCGGCAGCCAGTGCCCCGTTCAGCGGCATGGCCATCAAGACCTCCGAGGGTAACCGAACGTAGGCAACATCGGCTTCTATTCTTTCGATCACCGTCGGAAAGCTGTTGATCTTGGGCGAGCCGAGAAATTGTGCCACGAACAGGTTGTCGGGGTTGAGATAGAGATCGAGCGGCGAACCGACCTGCTCGATCTGGCCGCGATTGAGCACGACGATCTTGTCAGCCATCGTCATCGCCTCGACCTGGTCGTGGGTGACATAGATCATCGTCGAGCCGAGCTCCTTGTGCAGCCGCAGAATCTCGATGCGCATCTCATGCCTTAGCGCCGCATCGAGGTTGGAGAGCGGCTCGTCGAACAGGAAGACGCTCGGATCGCGGACGATCGCCCGGCCGATGGCGACGCGCTGGCGCTGGCCGCCGGAAAGCTGGGCGGGCTTGCGGTCGAGCAGCGGCTCCAGATGCAGCATTCTGGCCGCCCGGGAAAGCTTGTCGGCGATCTCCGCCTTAGCAACCTTGGCCATCCGCATCCCGAAGGTGATGTTCTCTGCCACCGTCATATGCGGATAGAGCGCATAGGACTGGAAGACCATGGCGATGCCGCGATTGGCAGAGTCGACATCGGTCATATTCACGCCATCGATCGTCAGGCTTCCGCCCGTCATGGTTTCGAGACCCGCGACCAGACGTAGCAGCGTAGACTTGCCGCAGCCGGAAGGGCCGACGAAAACGACGAACTCGCCATTATCGATGGTAAGATCGATGGCATCGATGACGCGGGTCTTGCCAAAGTCCTTGGAGACCTTCTCCAGTGTCACATAGGCCATTGCGTTGGTGTTCCTCAAAATTAGCCCTTGGTCGCGCCGAATGTCAGGCCTGCTATGAACTGGCGCTGCATCAGGAAAAAGACGATGACCGGTGGCATCGCTGCCAGCAGCGAACCGGCCGAGACCAGATGCCATGTGGTTGTCCAGGTTTCGCGCAACGCCTGCAGGCCTGCTGTCACCGGCCGGGCGGAATCCGATTGCACGAGCACCAGCGACCAGAAGAAATCGTTCCAGACGAAAGTGAAGACCAATACGAATAAGGCGGCCATGGCCGGACGGACCAGCGGCACGATGACATGCCAGAAGATCTTGAATTCGCCGACACCCTCGACCCGCGCCGCCTCGATCAATTCATCGGGCAGTTCGGCGATGAAGTTGCGCATAAACAGAGTGCAGAAGCCCGTCTGGAAGGCGATATGGAACAGGATCAGTGCCCATATGGTGTCATAGACGGGGATGATATGGATCGACAGATCTCGGACAGGGATCATTAACATCTGAAACGGCACGAAGTTGCCGGTGATGAAAAGCGCTAGCAACGCCGTGCTGCCAGGAAAGCGATATTTGCTGAGCGCGAAGCCTGCCATCGTCGCCAGTGCGATGGCACCGCAGACGGATACCAGCGTGATGACGGTGCTGTTCAAGAGAAAGCGCAGCATTGGCGATGAAGTGAAGACCTTGCGGTAATTCTCGACGAACATCGTCTCGGTCGGCCAGCCCCAATAATTGCCGGCGTTGAGATCCTGGACGGAGCGTATTGATGTCAATGCCACGGCGATGATCGGCAGAATCCAGATGATCAGGCCGATCCACACAGCGATGTGGTAGCCGGCCCGTGCCTTGGCCGACGCGTTGGTGATGGGAGCAGGAAACATCGGCGCTACCTCTTGTTGCTGGGCAGTGAGCGCAGCAGATAGATGACGACGCAGACATCCATCAGCAGAAAAAGGCAGGTGGCGATAGCCGCACCATAACCGATGCGCAGCGCCCCGAATGTCTGCTCATACATGTAATAGGCGAGCACCGTCGAGGAATCGTATGGTCCGCCGCCGGTCATCACCGAGACCAGATCGAAGGATCGTAGCGCGCCGACGACCGAGACGATGACGGCGATCGAGGTCGCCGGCAGCAATTGCGGCAAGACGATATGCCACAACAGCTTCCAGCCCTTGACGCCTTCCATTCGCGCCGCCTCGATCAATTCCGGATTGATGGCCGTCAGGCCCGTGAGATAGAGGATCATGCAATAGGCGACCTGCGGCCAGAGACCGGCCGCGATGATGGCGAAGGTCGAGAACCTCTCGTCTTCGAGCAGGGCGATCTTCGGCAGGTCGAGGGCGGTCAGGATATGGTTCAGCAGGCCGAATTCGGCATTGAAGAACCAGCCGAACATCAGGCCGACGACGACCTGGCTGATGACGAACGGCATGAAGTATAGCGACTTGACGAAGCGCATTGCCAGCCCCGCCTGGTTCAGAAACAGCGCCAGAGCCAGGCCAAAGGCAGGTGCGAACAGAAAGGCGACGAGCCAGTAGATATTGTTCTTCAGCGCCGTCCAGAAGACCGGATCGTCGCGGAACAACTCGACGTAATTGTCCAGCCCGACAAAGCGGTTCTCGCCGATCCCGTCCCAGTCATGCAGGCTTAGCCACAGGCTTTCCAGCACTGGCCAGATGACGAAAATCCCGAACATGATCAAGGCAGGGGCGACGAACAGCGGCGGAGCGAGCCGTCGCTGATAGCGCTTCCATAGGCTTGGTGCGAAGGTGTTCGTGGACACATTGCTTACCATCGCAGGCTTATTCCTTGCATGCTCAGTTCGGGTATGCGCGTTTGGCGGCACGATCTATGTTCTGCAGGATGCGGCCAAGACGATCCGGGTGGACCAGAAACTCCTGGAAGCCGGTCATCGCGATCGTGGAGACGGCATCGGCGGTGTCTCGGTCGATGAACTGGGCATAGGACTGCGCGCCGGAAGCCAGCGACGCGCTTTCCTGCAGCAGGCGGTTTTCCGGCGGTTTTGCCTTCGGGTTGGCAGGGAGGATGTGATAGGCTTGCGTCATCTGCATCTGGACGTCGGCCTGGCCGAGATAGGCCAGGAATTTCTTGGCGTCCGGGATGTTCTTTGCCTTGGCTGGAATATGGTAGGTCTCGATCGGCGCATCCTCGGCGCGCGGCACGGTCGGGTCGATCGTTGGGAAACTCATCGCTTCCGTCACCGGCTCTGATTCGGGCGTCAGGCTGTCGATCAGATAGTTGCCCATCAGCATCATCGCTGCCTGGCCCTGGTTCATCATTGCCAGCCCTTCGCGCCAGGCGAGATTGGTGTGATTTTCAGCAAAGCAGTTGGCATCGACCATCTTCTTCCAGTCAGCAAACACCGTCTTGACCTTGTCGTCGGTCCAGCTGACCTTGCCGTTCATCAGATCCATATGAAAGGCGTAGCCGTTTTGCCTGAGGTCGATATAGTCGAACCAGCCGGCGAGCGGCCAGGGGGCTTTCGATCCCAGCGCCACCGGCGTAATGCCCTTGGCACGAAAGACCTTGCAGCTGGCGACGAGGTCGTCGAAGGTCTTGAACGGGGCGACTCCAGCGGCGGCAAATACATCCTTGCGGTAGTAGATGGCCCAGGTCGAATAGGAAGTCGGCATGCCGTACTGCTTGCCATCGACACTGATCGAATCCACCATGCCCGGACCAAATTCCGCCTTCACCTGTGGCGTCCAGATATCGCTGACATCGGCGAGCAGGCCGGGCTTCACGAACTGGGCCATCTTGTTTCCGGCATACCACTTGATGATGTCCGGCGGACTTGTCGTCAGCCAGTTGCGGATGGCGGTCTTGTTGCTTTCCTCATCGTAGAAGTTCACCTCCACCTTGATGTCCGGATTGGCCTTCTCGAAGGAAGCGACAGCGCCGTTGACGGCATCGCGATCGGGAGCGCTGGCAACAGACGCATTGAGGACGACCGTTCCGGCAAAGGCAGAGGATGCCGCCAGAGCGCTCGTACCGAGAAGCAGGCAAGCCAAGGAATGGGAAAGCTTCATGAATCGGTCTCGCTGGTTAGGACGATAAAGTGGTGAAAAAAACATCACACTTCACCTCTATATAAATTTTGTGCATATGGTCGTCGCGGTTTGGTATAATTTATTCTTGGATAGTTGGATCTCCATATATGACAGTGAGGCGCAAGGCTCCATTCGGCGTTGCCGAAGATCGATTTTCGGCCGATCGGCGGGAATTGGTGCTACCCATGGCAAAGCCGCACGCCCACAATCAAATCGAGATCAATTATCTCTACGCTGGTGCAGTTACCTATCTCTACAACGGCAAGATGGTGGAGGTGACGGAAGATGATTTCGTCTTTTTCTGGGGCGCGATTCCGCACCAGGCCATTGCTGTGAAGCCGCACAGTCGCTTCGTATGCATTTATGTGCCACTCGAAATGTTCATGTTCGCTCCGTTCAGTCCGGAGTTGAAATCAGCCATTCTGGCCGGTGGCTTCATCAAGATCGGCGAACGCCTGCCCATGGATGACGCCCTGATGCGGCAAATTCGCTTTGAACTGCAGACCAGCGATCCGTTCTTGTCCGAGCTTAACTATCGTCACCTGGAATTGCGCCTCAGACGCGCCGATACAAAAGGGTGGATCAACCTGGTTGACATCTCGCCTTCGCACGCCGCGTCGCCGGGCAACACGCACCGGAAGATCATCGAAATGACCCGTTACATCAGCGAGCGATCCGATTCTGCATTGACGGTGGCCGCGATTGCCGACGCGGTGTCGCTGCATCCGAAATATGCCATGACCTTGTTTCATAAATCGCTTGGGATGACGATCACACAATACCTCACCCGGCGAAGGCTAGTAACAGCACAAAGACTGCTGGTTACTAGCGAGAAGATCGCCGCAGCAATTGCCTATGAGTCGGGCTTCGGCTCCGTCAGCCGTTTCTATGCTGTTTTTCGCGACCAGATCGGGATGTCCCCGCGGGAATTCCAGGATGTTTATGATCAGAAGGGGGTATCGTCGTGATAGTGAGCAATTTCACCGCCCCATAGGGGATTACTGCCCGTCTTCTCTGGAAACGCGTGTCATGCCCTCGCGATGGCAACCAATTGGTTAAATGTCCGTGTTTGACGCTTCAATCTCTACCCCGCGACGCTGAACAGATGGGTTGTGAAATATTCACCGCTTATTGCCTGTAAGGCTCAGCGCCGGAAATCTGCAACCAGCAGCTCCTGGCGGATGGACGAGACCTATATCCAAGTCAAAGGCCGGTGGACCTATTTCTATCGTGCTGTCGACAAATTCGGCAAAACCCTCGATTTTATGCTGTCTGAGCACCGCGACGAGGCTGCGGCCAGCGCCTTCTTCGCTCGCATGATCGAGAACAACGGGTGGCCCGAAAAGGTCGTCATCGACAAGAGCGGGACCAATCTGGCAGGCTTGCAAAACATGAACTGGATGCTGCTGTTGCCGGGATGGTTCCGGCTGATCGAGCAAGACCACCGGTTTATCAAGAAGCTGACCCGCCCGATGAAGGGCTTCAAATTTTCCAGTCTGCGTCAGCGACACTGGATGGTATCGAGGTGGCCCACGTGATCCGCAAGCGGCAATTTTCAACCAATGGCCAATCCGCACTTAAGCAATTCACCGCGCTCGCTGCATAACTGTGCCCAGCGATAGCGTTTCTACGACCTTCCCAAAAGTTTGCGACAAAACCCGCAAGCATGCTCTTCAACATCGAAGGCGACGGACAGCCTCACAGCCCAGCCGGCTCGGCACAGCCGAACAGGATTGCTTGGCTCATCTGCCGGTAGCGTGCGGTGATATCCTCAGGCGATGGTGCGAAAAAGCTTTGATTGGTTCCACGGGCGCCGTCGCAAAGCAGTTGCACCACGGTCTCGACCGAAATTGGGGGCCGAAGCGTCAATTGGCCATTTGCCATGATCTGTTGGAGTAATGCAGCGAAATCGGCCTGGAAAACTGTTGCAGCTTCGACCATCTCCGGACGACATAGGCGAAACGCGTAGTCATTGACTTCGAGCGCGAAGGGTGAAAGCACCAATTTTCTTCTCGTATCGCCATATCGAACATCAAGTACCGCTGTGACGATATCAAGCACATCGGCGCCAGCCGAAAACAGCCTTGTGCCTTCGCTAAGACTGCCTTGCCGGGTCCGTTGGTTGTTTTGGCGAACCATTGCCTGGAAGGCTTCTTCCTTGCTGCTGAAGTGATGATAGAGGCCTCGGCGCGTAATATTACAATATTTTGCCAGTTTGCTCATTGTCATGGCTTCATAGCCATGATCGAGAAAACTCTGGGTAATATTGGAAACCAGGACTTCGTAAGCCGACATGCAACGCGCTTTCAACGATTCTCTCGGGTCAATCTATAAGATGCGTCGTGAATATGGAGCAAGAACAGCGAGCATTCCGTACGCGGCTGGCGGTCCCTTTGAGGATTGTTGATAGTCATGCAAAGTTCTCGTCGGAGCAATTGAGTGTGCAGCCTGACGATCCTGATCTTCAAACTTTGTCTCAATAGGGTCGATTTTCATGCCGCGCGTGCTGCTGTGTTGTCCGGCTCAAGCTTGTAGTTGAAGATGGCTACCAGCGCCAAAGCCGACGAGACGATAAGAGCGGCAGTCGATACGACGCTGAGTGCGACGCCGATCTTGCTCGGATCCCCAAGCATATCCTGGCTGAGAAACCCGACCAATGTGGGGCCGACGCCCATACCGACAAGCGTCACAATCAGGATGCCGACTGCGCTTGAGATGCCACGCATGCGGGACGGCGTGATGTCCTGAAGTGCGGGAGGACCGTTCGCAACAATGATTGTGGATAGGAATGTTGCGATGGCTATCAGGACAAGCGCGGCGTTGAGGGTCGAAGCAAAGGGCATTGCCGCGGTGAACAGCGCCGCAATCAGCGCCGCGCCGCACATAAGGATGGGGCGAGCGGCTGCAAAGCCGCGTCGAACCAGGCCATCGCCGAGTATAGCGCCAAAAATCAGCCCCGATACACTCGAGGCAATGAAGAGTGGCCCAAGGCTAAAGCCGACGGCGATGGGCGGCATGTGAAAGGTGCGGATCAACACAGTGGGAACCCATGAGCTGTAGCTATAGGCTTGGGTCGCCGCAAAGGCCAGGCAGAAATAAAGGCTCGCGAGTTCTACCCGATTATCCAAGAAATAGGCGCGGATCTCGACCGTGCCCGCTATAGGGCCCGGAGTAGCTCCGGAATGCTTGCGGGGTTCTTTAAGGCTTGCAGCCCAAAGGGCGACAGCGATGCCCGGCAGTCCGATGAAGACGAATACCATCTGCCATATGTGCTGCATGCCGGGCGGTACGAAGACGTTTCCTGCGCTCGACAATTCATGAAGAACCGTTGCTGCCAAAACGAGGGATAGGCCGGCTCCGATGAACGCGCCTGTGCTGTAAATGCTTATTGCGAGTCCGCGCCGCCGGGTGGGGAATAAATCGCTGATCAGGGAATAAGCGGCAGGTGTGAGGGCCGCTTCTCCCAATGCGACACCCGTCCGGCACAGCAAAAGAGCTCCGAAACTGCCTGCAAAACCACAAGCGGCTGTCATGATGCTCCAGAGTGCTATTCCAACGGCGGCAATCCGCACACGGTTTCCGGTATCAACCCAGCGACCCAGCGGCAATCCGGCGGTTGCCAGAACAATGGCGAAGGTGAAACCCTGAAGGAGGCCGATCTGCAGATCTGTCAGATGAAGGTCCTGTCTCAGCGGCTCCGCCAGGAGACCAAGTATTTGCCGGTCGAGATAAGACAAGGTGGAGGCGATGGTCAGAACACCCAAGGTGTAGGACGGATTAATCGGTCTTGGTAAGGGCATTCGCTCAGGTCCTCTCGGCAAACCGGTGGTTTGGCGACGACGTGAAGCGCGCTTTAGAATTCTCCGCCTCAGCGCGCGAGCACCATTCGACACCGGTCGATTTCTCAGATTGCAATAATATGAGAAACATTCTCGTTGACAAGTGACGGGCGATCCGGCATTTACTTCTCATATTTCGATAATGTGAGAAGTTTTTTAATCGTCGCCAAAGAATTGCGGGTCGGCGCAGCGCTCCCGGTCAGCAAGTGGACCGGAACGATCTGACGAGGGCTTTTGGTGGTTTCGTTGGCGGATGCGCTAGCCGGAGATCGCATTCTTGGGGCAGATGATAGAATTTCCGGAGGCATTTCCAGCTCTTGCAGGCGAGGGAACAAACGATCTGCCGTGGGACAGCGTGAGCGACATGATTTCGCGCGTTGCCTTCCCGTCTGCGGTTTTTTTCCTGGCTTCGGCGATGTTCGAGGCTCATAAGCAATCACCACGAGCCGCAGCGCTGTTTGCAACACAGCAGCGTTGGCTCCTAAGCCACGCCGCAGTCGCCCACTTTTTTCGCCCCATCGGCGATGTAGAGCCGGGTCTCAGCCGTAGAAGTCTTGGCCTTCTGGCAACCTTCCTTGGTCTTGCGAGCCGCAATACAGCCTATACCTTCTTTGATGAATCGATGAAGTATGGCGTCATTCAAGCGATCGACAGTCAGGTAGCTGGCCATCGTCGAGAGGCCAAACCATCGCTTGATTCCCTCTCTCTCCTCGCCCTCTGGTACAATCTGCATTTCCAGGCGCTCGATCTGCTCGATGGCGGACAAAGACACGTGCAATTCTCCACGCAATGGGAGAGCTTGCTTCCGTTGATCCAGCCCGTTGTGGCGAATGCTCTGTTCTTCACTCCCGAAGTGCGCACGCCAGGACCGCTCTACAGGATCTTCAGCTGGATCGATTCGGGTGGCTGGGTGATGGACCGGCTGATCGCAGGTGTCGATCGGCAAAGCTTCCCGGGACCGGAACGATATCTCACGGACGTCAACTCCATTGCATATCTGGCCCGAGCGACCGGTCTTTCGAGCGCGCATACAAGCCGCAAGATCTCGGAAGCTCAGGCGATCGGAGGACTTGGCTGGGCTGGACGGCCGGGACATTCGCCGATGTGGATTTCGCGCGGCTTCTACGACGAATATGCGGCGTTTCAGGCGCAAAAGCTGCTGATCCTCGATGGCGCGCTCGCGAACGCTTTAGGCAGTGGCTCAACGGTTTCTCGAGGAGCCCACAATTGCGAATAAGACGGTCTGTCTTCCTTGGCGTCTGCCGACATTCGCCTGCGGAAACTCCTCAAGATCTCCCAAGTCAAAAATGGATGCTGACCTCCACAGCCAACTTTATTAGTCCTGCTGCGGGAAGGGGTTGTGCTGGAAATTTTCGACCATTCCTTGCGGAATTCCTTCGAACAAGCCTGCGTACGCTGAGATTGAGGTTCATTTTGACTTTCGGATACCGTTTTTCCCGATACTGGGGACTGGCCGCGAGCGTTGCAGTGATGGCGCCGGCATGCCTTGCCTTTGCGCAGACGGCCTCGCAGGTGACGCCGCAAAGCTTCGAGCCGCAGTTGCAGAAGCAGAACAGCGGCATCGTCATTCCCGAAGCGTCCGGTCCGGTCGCGCCCAAGGGGGCGGAGAAGCTCACCGTCCGCCTGAAGGCCGTCAAGGTCGAAGGCGGGCTTCCAGGCTTTGCCGAGGATGAAGCGCGCCTGAAGAAGAACCTGACTGGCAGCCCTGTGACGGCGGCCGCCCTCTTCGAGGCGGCGGGTCAGCTCGAGCGGGCCTATGGCGCCAAGGGATACGGCCTGGTGCGTGTGGTGCTGCCGGCGCAGCGCCTGATCGATGGCGCGACCTTGCGCATCGTTGTCATCAACGGCTTCGTCGAAAGTATCGACACCTCGCATCTTCCCGACAATATCCGCGAACGCATTGCGAAAATGCTGTCGCCGCTGGTGGGCGAGAAGGGGATGTCCAACGATGAGATCGAGCGTCGGCTGCTTTTGGCCGGCGACCTGCCGGGCACGGTGCTGCGTTCGACGCTGTCGCGCGGCACGAAGCCCGGCGGCAGCGTGCTGACGATCGAGGCTCGCTACAAGCCGGTCACGGGCTTCGTCTCGGGCGACAACAATTCCACCGACGCGCTCGGCAAATACAACACCGGCGTCGGTCTGGACTTCAATTCCGTGTTCGGCTTCGGCGAGCTCTTCTATCTGAGAGCCTCTGGTGCGCCGCGTTTCGGCGGTGACGAAGGCTATTTCACCGGCGCGCCGCGCAACCGGTCCTTGGCCGGCGGTGTAACCCTGCCGATCGGCATCGACGGGCTGACGCTGAACCTTGAAGCCACCGGCTCGCGCACGACGCCGGAGGCGAGCGCATCCGGGCTGCAGTTCATGTCGGACTTCACCCGCTATTCGGCACGGCTTGCCTACCCGCTGATCCGCTCGCGCGAGTTCACATTCAACCTCAATGGCGGCTTCGATGCGCAGGACGAAGAACTGCAGCTTCTCAACGGCGGCGGCGCAACACTGTCGAAGGATCGGCTGCGCATCCTGCGCACGGGCGCGGATTTTTCCTGGTATGTATCCGGCGATGCGCTTGTCAGCGCCGGCCTGACTGGGTCTTTCGGCATCAACGGGCTTGGCGCACGCAGCACGGCCGACGCCAATGGCAGCGGCACACCCTTGTCGCGCCAAGGCGCGGACGCCGATTTCCAGAAGGTCGAGGTCAATCTCGGCTATCGCCAGCCGATCATAGAGCATCTGGTCTTCGATCTCCGCGCAAAGGCGCAGACCTCCTTCGGCCAGCCGCTGCTCAATTCCGAGCAGATCGGCCTCGTCTCCTCCTCGGGTCTGTCGAGCTTCCCGACCGGCTCGATGCAGGGCGATTCAGGCTTCGTGCTGCGCGCCGAGGCGCAGTTCCCTTTCATTGCCAGCTTCACCTTGCCGTTCGGCTGGCCGGAATTCCCGGCGCAGCAGGGAACCAGTTTGCCAGATGGAACGACCACGGCCGGCGGCGTGGTGGTTTCGCCTTACCTGTTCGGCGCCTATGGCGGCGTCAAGCTCTACCAGCCGACGGCGCTGGAAAGTGGCTTCTCGCGTGGCGCAGCCTATGGCCTCGGCCTGCGGCTGGCAGCGGCCGAGCAGGCGAGCTTCAACAGCACCGACGTCAATCTTGAATACGGCCGTGTCGAGCACTTCGGCGATGGCTCCAACGACAACCGCTTCACCGTTTCGGCGGCGTTTCAGTTTTAGGATAGCAGCGATGACCCCACAGACGAACCGTCGGACGTTTAGCAATGGAGTGCTTTCGCACGGAACCCGGACGCGCAAGGTCCGGCTCCTCGCGCTACTGGCGTCGACGGCGCTTGCCCACGCGACGGTGGCGCCGGCTCAGTCCCTGCCTTCAGGCGGGCAGGTGGCAGCAGGTAGTGCCACGATCGGGACGCCATCGGCCGGAGCTCTGACCATCAACCAGACGAGCGGTAGCGCCGTCGTCAATTGGCGGAGCTTCAATGTCGGCAAGGCCAATCGCGTCACCTTCGTCCAGCCCGATGCCAATGCCGCCATCCTCAATCGCGTGACCGGTGAGACAAGCTCGACCATATCAGGCCAGATCAATGCTAATGGCCAGGTCTATCTGATCAATCCGAACGGCATTGCGATCACCAGTTCAGGCACGGTCAAGGCAGGCGCCTTCGTCGCCTCGACGCTCGGCATCTCCGATGACGACTTCATGGGCGGCAAGAGGAGCTTTACTGGTAATGGCGCCTCTGCCCCGGTGACGAATGCCGGTGCCATCACCATCAATCGCGGCGGCTACATGGCGCTCATCGGCGGCACGGTCGCCAATTCCGGCGTCATCACTGTGCCGATGGGCAAGGCGGCCCTCGGATCCGGCGAACAGGCGACGCTGGATCTGTCCGGCGACGGCTTCCTCCAGGTGGCGGTACCGACCAAGGCTGGCGGCAGTGGGGCGTTGGTCGACAACAGTGGCAAGATCGCAGCCAGGGGCGGCACGGTGCAGCTCACCGCCGCCGCGGCCAAGGACATGGCGCGGCAGGCGGTCAACATGTCGGGCACGATCGAGGCCAACGGCGTTTCCGGCAAGAGCGGCGATATCACGCTCACCGGCGGCGACGGCGAAGTGGCGGTTTCGGGCACGCTCGATGCCGGCAATGCCGCCGGTAAGGGCGGCAAAGTCACCGTGACGGGCCGGTCGATCAAGCTTGCCTCCGCCGAGGTCAACGCGTCCGGCAAGACCGGCGGCGGTACGGTCAATATCGGCGGTAACCGTCAGGGGAAGGGCCCGCTGCAGCATGCCGAGACGCTTGATGTCGACGCCCATACTGTCATCAATGCCGATGCAGTCACCACGGGCACCGGCGGCGATGTCGTGCTGTGGTCGGACGACCTGACGAACTTTGCCGGCACGATCAAGGCCAAGGGTGGCGCAATCTCGGGCAATGGCGGCGAGGCCGAGGTATCGGGCAAGGCGAAGCTTTCCTATACCGGTCTTACCGATCTGACGGCGGCGCATGGTTCCGTCGGCAATCTGCTTCTCGATCCCTACAATGTAACGATCTCGACGGGGACAGGCAGCAACACGGATGGCGGCTTTAACGCCACCGGCAACGACAGCGTCATCAATGTCAACACGCTGACCAACGCGCTCGCGACCGCCAACGTCACGGTCACGACCGGATCGTCGTCGGATGCCACCAATCCGCAGGCCGGCACGATCACCGTCGCAGCGCCGATCAACTGGAGCGCGCTCACCACGCTGACGCTCGCGGCGGCATCGGACATCAACATCAACAGCGCGATCACGGCGAATGGCGGCCTCATTGTCTCTTCCGGCGGTACGATTTCTGCTCCGGCGGACGTCAATGTCGGCGCCTTCGTGCTGGCAGCGGGCAACTGGGTGCAGAACAGCGGAACGCTGCCCGCCTTCTCGGCCAAGGACTTCCGCATCACCGACGGCGCCTCGTTCCTGCGCGTCACCGGCGGCGATGGCACCAGCGCCACACCCTACACGGTCAGGGATGTCTATGGCCTGCAGGGCATCGGCTCATCCAGCGACTATCTCTCGGCCAACTGGAAGCTTGCAGGTGATATCGACGCCTCAGGCACGGCCATCTGGAACAATGGTGCGGGGCTAAAGCCCATCGGCGATGATAACATCACTTTCACAGGGCGTCTCGACGGCGCGAGCCATACGATCACCGGGCTGACCATAAACAGGCCGAACACCAACACCGTTGGCCTGTTCGGCATTATCGGCCAGGGCGGTGGGGTCTCTGGTCTTGGCCTGGTCAACGCCAGTGTTTCGGGCCGATCGATGACCGGCGGGCTCGCGGGCTCAAACGCCGGCGGGATCGTCCAGTCCTATATCAGCGGCAGCGTTTCAGGGGTGACTCATACCGGCGGCCTCGTTGGTTATAATACAGGTGCGATCAACCTATCCTACTCGACTGCCTCGGTCTCGGGAGCCTCGAATGTTGGCGGCCTGCTCGGCATGAACTTCGGTACGATGAACCAGGTTTATGCATCCGGCGCGGTCTCAGGGATGGGCAATTTAGGTGGCCTTGTCGGTGGGAACATCGGCACGGTCGTGGCGTCTTACTTCGATATGAGCACGACCCTGCAGTCGTCAGGTGTTGGTAATGGTTCCACCTCCGGCATCAGCGGCTTGAATTCGGCGCAGGCGCGCAACGCATCGAACTATTCGGGCTGGGATTTCAACGCCTACTGGTACCAGTCCGGAGACCTGCGCCCGATCCTGCGTTCGGAAGCGGCGGCAGCCGACGCAAACGGCGTCGTCACCATCTCCAACCTGCACCAGCTTGCGCTGATGGGCGCGAACCTGGCGGGTAACTACAAACTCGCGGTCGATATCGACGCGGGCGCCGCGGTTGGCACCAATGCTGCCGACATCTGGTCGACCGGCGGCTGGGTGCCCGTCGGCACCTACGGCGCCGCCTTTACCGGCGTCTTCGACGGTGCGGGCCACACTATTACCGGCCTGGTGGTCAATCGAGCGGCTAGTTTTCTCGGGCTGTTCGGTAACGCGGCGGGAACCATCCAAAACATCGGGCTGGTCGGCGAAGCCATCAATGGCTACTCTTATACAGGCGGTTTGGTTGGATACAATACCGGCACCATCAGCAACGCTTACACAACTGGTACGGTGAACGGCAGCCAGGATGTTGGCGGTTTGGTTGGCTACAATTCCGGTTCGATCAGCAATAGCTACGCCACCGCCGCGGTCTCCGGTGGCTATGAAGTCGGTGGATTGGTCGGCTACAATCATGGATCGATCAGCAATAGTTACGCTACGGGCGCAATCTTCGGTTCGGGCTCGGACGCTGGCGGCCTGGCCGGCTTCAATGATCGCACAATCAAATTTGCCTATGCCACCGGTTCCGTAACCGGCAATACATATGTTGGCGGACTGGTGGGCTACAATGATTCCGGAAGCTCCATAGACAACGCCTACGCTTCCGGCGCGGTTAACGGGAGTGTCGCTGTTGGGGGCCTGGTGGGCCGAAATTTCTACAGCACCATCACCAACAGCTTCTGGGATGTCTCCACAACCGGCCGATCCAGTGGTTACGGCCAGTCCTTTTCAGGCACGTTTTCGGCGATCGGCCTCACCACCGGGCAGGCGCGTAGCGCGTCGAGCTATTCCGGCTGGGATTTCGGGGGCGTCTGGTATCAGGCCGGGGACATGCGCCCCATCCTGCGCTCGGAGGCCGCGACCACGGATTCGAACGGCGTAGCCAGCATCTGGAATCTCCATCAACTGGCGCTGATCGCTGCGAACCTTAACGGCAACTACACGCTCGCCAACGATATCGACGCCAGCGAGACGTCGGGCGCCAACGCCTCCGGCATCTGGTCGACAGGCGGCTGGGTGCCGCTCGGAAACACCAACACGATGTTCAGAGGCAGCTTCGACGGCAACAACCACACCATCAACGCCCTCACTGTGACCGGCTACGACCAAGTTGGTTTGTTCTCAGTCTCGGCAGGCTCGATCAGCAATCTTGGGCTCGTTGGCGGATCGGTCGCTGGTGTCCGCACCGACGTCGGCGCGCTGGCCGGCTGGAACTACGGCACGATCAGCAATTCCTACAGCACCGCTACGGTCTCCGGCAATTTTGACGTTGGCGGGCTGGTCGGCATAAACTACGGCACGATCAGCAGCTCCCATGCCGCCGGAGCCGTCAGCGGTGTTACCGGCTTTATGGGTGGGCTGGTAGCCTACAACTACGGCACGATCACAAACGCCTATGCCAACGGTGTCGTCAGCGGCAGCGCTACCGGTGCGGGTGGGCTGGTGGGCCTCAACGCCGCTATGGGCGTGATCAGCGGCGCCTATGCGACCGGCTCGGTCAGCAGCAGTAGCTATGCTGTGGGTGGACTGGCGGGCTCCAACCTCGGCACGATCACCAACACCTATGCCAGCGGCGCTGTCAGTGGCTCTGACAAGGTGGGTGGGCTCGTAGGCGGGAACTACGGCAGTGCTACGATCAGCAACAGCTACGCCATTGGTGCGGTCAGCAGCGGCGGCGGGCTGATCGGCGAGAATAACGCGACTGTCACGGCTTCGTTCTGGGACACGGCCACGACCGGACAAGCCTCGGGCATCAATACCGGCTCCTCCGCCGGCATGACCGGCCTTACCACCGCACAGATGCAGAATCCCTTCAGCTTCATCAATGTCGGCTGGGATTTTGCCGGCATCTGGGGCAAATCGACGAGCGGCGCGAATGATGGCTACATGATGCTGCGCTCGCTCAGCACAGGGTTTTATGATGACTATGTCGCGATCGGCAACGGTACCCGTACCTATGGCGACTCGAATGCCACGATCACCGGCGCGACGCTGACGGGAGTCGGCACAGGCAATGTTTCACTCACCTGGGGCAACGCCATCGCGTCTACGACGAACGCCGGAACCTATAATTATTCGGACCCCGACATCGTCTCGGTGACGGAGATCGGTCCCCGCACGGCCTATGTCGATTATAGCGGCGCACTGACGATTTCGCAGCGCGTGCTGAGCCTGACGGGCGGTCGCACCTATGACGGCAGCACCGATGTCGCGGCTGGCAATCTGACGCTCGGCAATCTCGCCAACGGCGAGACCCTGACGCTAACAGGTGCGGGCTCCATGGCCGACAAGAATGTCGGCACCGGCAAGGCACTGTCGCTTGGGACCCTGCTGTTCGGTGATGATACCGGCCTGGCCTCGAACTATGTTCTGGGCACGGGTACGGTCGATATCACCAAGGCTAGCATTGCCTCGATTACCGGCATCACCGCCGACAACAAGACCTATGACGGCAATGCGAACGCGACGCTCAACACTTCGAGTGTGGTCTTCAATGGCATGGCGGCGGGCGATAGCTTGAGCCTCGGCAATGGCGTCACCGGCGCCTTCTCCGGCAGGAATGCCGGCACCGGCAAGACGGTGACGATCTCCGGCCTCATGCTCGATGGTACGGATGCCGGCAACTATACGCTTGCCCTGGATACGGCGACGACGACAGCCGATATCACCAAGGCGACGATCTCTTCGATCAACGGCATCACCGCCGCGGGTAAGACCTATGACGGCAACACGAGTGTCGTCCTGAACACCTCTGGTGCGGGCTTCTCCGGCATGGTGGGTGGAGACGTGCTGACGGTTGCGACCTCGACCGGCGCCTTCTCCGACAAGAATGCCGGCACTAAGGTGGTCAACATCTCCGGCTTGACGCTTGGCGGCGCCGACGCAGGCAACTATACGCTCGCTTTGGATACTGCGACGACGACGGCCGACATCGCCAGGGCGACGATCTCCTCGATCACCGGCATTACGGCGAACAACAAGACCTATAATGGCAACACGACTGCCGTGCTGAACACGTCGGGTGCGGGTTTCACCGGCATGATTGCGGGTGACACGCTGACGGTTGCGACCTCCACCGGCGCCTTCTCCGACAAGAATGCCGGCACCGGCAAGACGGTCGGTATCACCAGTTTGACGCTCGGCGGTACTGATGCGAGCAACTACACGCTCACCTCCGACATCGCAACGACGACTGCGGATATCGCCAAGGCCTATGTGGCTTTCGGCGGCACCAGCGTCAACACCAAGACCTATGACGGGACGACCGCAGCCACCGTCAATATCTACACGATACCGATCAGCGGCGATGACATGCATGTTGGCTACACCAGCGCCAACTTCTCCGACAAGAATGCCGGCATGTCCAAGACGGTCGCCATCGATGGACTTTATATAACCGGCGCCGACGCCAACAATTACCAACTTGGCATCACCAACACGACCAGCTACGGCACCATAACCCCTGCCATCATCTCTGCGATCACCGGCATCACCGCCGGCAACAAGACCTATGACGGCACGACCAATGTGGCGCTGAACACTGCGGGCGCCGTCTTCAATGGCATGATCGCAGGCGATAGCCTGACGGTCGGCACCGCGCTCGGCGCCTTTTCCAATGCCAATGCCGGTACCGGCAAGACGGTCGGCATCTCCGGACTGACGCTTGGCGGAGCCGACGCGCAGAACTACAGGCTGGATACGAGTACGGCCACGACGCTCGCCGATATCGGCCAGCGTGTCGTCAACCTCTCGGGCAGCCGCACCTATAACGGTTCGACGGATCTCGATGCCTCGATCTTCACGCTGTCGAACCTGGTCGGCGGCGAAACGCTGACGCTGTCCGGCACCGGCACCATGGCCGACAAGAATGCCGGTTCGGGCAAAGGCGTGACGCTTGCGTCGCTGGCTCTGGGCGATGGCACGAATGGCGGCCTTGCCTCGAACTACACGCTGGCGGGCGGTACGGACGCGGTCGATATCGCCAGGGCTATGATCTCATCGATCGGCGGGATCACCGCCAACGGCAAGATCTATGACGGTACGACGGACGCGACGCTGAACACGGCGGGCGCTGTCTTCAACGGCATGGTGTCGGGGGACGCGCTTTCACTGGGCAATGGCTTCAGCGGCGCCTTTTCCGACAAGAATGCCGGCACGGGCAAGACGGTCACCATCTCCGGCCTGTCGCTCGCCGGCGCGGATGCCGGCAACTATACGCTTGCTTACAACACGGCCACGACACTTGCCGACATCGCCAAGCGCGCTATCACGGTCACGGCCGACGGCGTACACCGTACCTATGGCGATGCCAATCCGCGCCTCACCTATACCGTCGGCGGGAGCGGCCTCGTCAATGGCGATACGCTCTCAGGGGCGCTGGCCACCTCCGCGACGACGGCGTCGGGGATCGGCAACTATGGCATCACGCTCGGCACGCTTGCTAACTCGAACTACGACATCAGCTTTACCGGTGCCAACCTGACGGTCACTCCGCGTGCGATAACGGTGACGGCGGATGCCAAGTCGAAGATCTATGGCGATACCAACCCGGCGCTGACCTATACAACCTCGGGCTTGGTCAACAACGACACGCTCTCCGGATCGCTTGTGACGTCAGCAGGACAATATTCCGGCGTGGGCGGCTACGGGATCACTCTCGGCAGCCTCGGCAACGCCAATTACGCGATCACCTATAATGCGGCCAATCTGACGGTCACTCCGCGTGCGATAACGGTGACGGCGGATGCCAAGTCGAAGATCTATGGCGATGCAAACCCGGCGCTGACTTATACAACCTCGGGCCTGGTCAACGGCGACATGCTCTCCGGATCGCTTTCGACCGCGGCTGGGCAGTATTCGAATGTTGGCAGCTATGGCATCACTCTTGGCAGCCTTGGCAATGCCAACTACGCGATCACCTATAATGCGGCTAATCTGACGGTCACTCCGCGGGTGATGACGGTAACGGCGGATGCGAAGTCGAAGACCTATGGCGATGCAAACCCGACGCTGACTTATACAACCGCGGGTCTGGTCAATGGCGACATGCTCTCCGGTTCGCTATCGACTTCGGCTGGGCAATATTCGAATGTGGGCGGTTACGGGATCACTCTCGGTGGCCTCGGCAATGCCAATTACGCGATCACTTATAATGCCGCCAACCTGACGATCACTCCGCGTGCGCTAACCGTTACGGCGGATGCGCTGTCGAGAGCCTATGGTGATGCCAATCCGACGCTGACCTACACGACCTCGGGCCTGGTCAATGGCGACATGCTCTCCGGCTCGCTTTCGACGTCAGCAGGGCAATATTCCGATGTCGGCGCCTATGCGATTGCCCAGGGTACTCTGGCCAATGCAAACTACGCCATTAGCTATACGGGTGCCAATCTCACCGTAAACCCGCGGGCACTGACAGTGACGGCGGGCGCGCTGTCGAAGATCTATGGCGATGCCAATCCGATGTTGACCTATACCGCGAACGGTTTGGTCAATGGTGACACGCTGTCCGGATCACTCGCGACCACGGCGGGGCAATATGCAAATGTCGGCAGCTACGCCATCACCGGCTCCTTCTCGGCGTCAAGCAACTACGCGCTGACCTATGTTGGAGCCAATCTGAGCGTGAACCGACGCGCGATCACGGTCACGGCGGATACGCTGTCGAAGACCTATGGCGATGCCAACCCGGCGCTGACCTACACGGTCGGAGGAGCGGGCCTGGTCAATGGCGACATGCTGTCCGGATCACTTTCGACCACGGCAGGGCGGTATTCCAACGTCGGTAGCTACGCCATCACCGGCTCCTTCTCGGCGTCGAGCAATTACGCCCTGACTTATGTCGGAGGTAGCCTGAGCGTGAACCAACGCGCGCTCACGGTGACGGCGGAAGCGAAGTTGAAGATCTATGGCGATGCAAACCCGGCGCTGACCTACACGGCCTTGGGCTTGGTCAACAACGACGCGCTTTCCGGTTCGCTTTCGACCACGGCGGGGCAATATTCCGATGTCGGTGCCTACGCGATCACGCAAGGGTCGCTGGCCAACGCCAATTACGCAATCAGCTACATGGGCGCAGACCTCACGGTGAACCAGCGTGCCATTGCGGTCGCCGCCGACTCACTTAGCCGCCGCTATGGCCTCGCCAATCCGGCACTGACCTATACAGTCGGGGGTGCGGGCCTGGTCAACGGCGACAGGCTTTCGGGAGGGCTCGCCACGTCCGCGACCGGTCTCAGCGAGCCGGGTGCCTATGCGATCACCCAGGGCACGCTGCTGGCGTCCGCCAATTATCGCATGAACTTCGTTCCAGGCGTGCTGACCGTGGAAAAGGCCGCCAACCCCGAACCAGGCACACAGGCAAGCTCCGTGATGCCGAGCTTCGATGCCGGCCGCTTTGCGCCGATCCGGCCGGTCTCCGACGGCACCGAAACCGCGGATGGCAGCCACGACGTGATCACCGATCCACGCTTCGAGGGCACGTTCGTCTGCCTCGACAATGGCAACGGCTGCGTCTCGCTTCCGGGCCAGGCGACCCCGTAGCCACGATATACAATCCGCCGGACGCTGGCCGTCCCGGCGGACTGAACCGTCATGCACGGTCTGATCCCAACCATATGAAAGGAACCTATTCCAATGACCTCATCCCGCTATTTGCCGAAGGCTTCAGTACTGGCGGCAATGCTCGCTCTCGTCGGCGGTACCGCCACCGCCGCTCCGCTGCCGGGGGGGGCCAGCTCGCTGGTCGAGACCTACGACGATTGGGGCGTCGTGTGCCAGATGCAGGCCAACGCTCCATCCTGCCTCGCCCGACAGGTCCAAACCAGCAATCAGACGAAGCAGACCGTCCTGGCTGTCGAGATCGGCAAGGCCTCCGACGGCAAGTTTCGGGGCACGCTGGTGCTGCCGCTGGGACTGGCGTTGCCCCAGGGTGCTCAATTGAAGATCGACGACGCCGTTCTCGGCAATACTCTGCCGTTCTCGACCTGCCTGCCAGAAGGCTGCCTTGTGCCGCTGACCTTCGAAGCAGACACGATTGCAAAGCTCAGGACCGGCAAGGCCCTCAACGTCACCGTTTCCGCTGCCAGCCCGGCCCAACCGCTGGCCTTGGCCGTCTCGCTAAAGGGCCTTGCCGGCGCGCTCAATCGCATCGCCGACCTTACCAAATAGCGCTCCCACCCTCCGATGGCTGCAAGCATCTGGAAGTTCAGAATCATGGGAAGTCTGCTACAGCTGCCGGCGATAATCTCTAAAACGCCATCACGGATGCCGACGCATGGGGAGGGTATCAGACAAGATTGTATTGACTTTCAATTGCCTGACTGAGGACTCAGGGGGCGGAAAATGTGGGTCTTCGGTTCACCCGCCTTCAAGAGCCGCAATTCAGATGAGCTTAACACCTCCGTCATCAGGAGAGACCGTACCAAGCGCCGCGGCCGGCACCGTGCAGGGCGAGGTGCCCTTGATCCACGAGTGCCTTGAGATGATCCTTAATTGTGTGACGGCTTGCATTGGTGATCCGTGCAGCCTGCGCGACCGTGATCCGCCCGTGCTCGCGCGCCAACTCGAGCAATGCGACGGATAATTCCGGCATGTCGGCTAAAATAATACGCTCGCGCTCCATTTTCTTCTCAAGCCGGGTCTTCTGCCGATGCAGGGCTCTTAAAAAGAACTCGATCCAGGGATTCCGGTCTGGCTCGGCGCCGCGGATCGTTCCCTGTGTGCGGCGAAGCGAGATGTAATAGCTCTCCTTGCTTTGCTCGATGATGCTTTCGAGCGAGCTGTAGGGGACGTAAGCGTAACCGGCCCGCAGGAGCAGCAAGGTTGTCAGAATGCGTGATAGGCGGCCATTGCCATCCTGGAACGGATGGATTTCTAGGAAAACCACAACGAAGATCGCGACGACCAAAAGTGGATGGAGCCGTTTTTCACGCCCTTGCTCATCCAACCAAGCGATCAGTTCTTCCATTCGACGCGGCGTATCGAACGGCGATGCCGTTTCGAAAACGATACCGAGGCTCTCGCCCTGTTCGTTAAACGCTTCCACGTTGTTGGAAAGGGTTTTGTAGGCGCCGCGATGCCTCTCATCCTTTATCGAATGCGCAAGAAGGTCGCGGTGGAGCTGACGGATATGATTCTCGGTGAACGATATAGCTTCGTGAGCACTGAAAATGGTCTCCATCACCTCCGCATAGCCGGCAACCTGTTGCTCGTCGCGTGTTGTAAACGACCCCAAGCGAATGTTTGCCAGCAGCTTTTCGACCTCTCGGTCGGTGAGGCGTGCTCCTTCGATACGTGTTGAGGAACCGACGCTTTCGATCGTGGCGACGCGCCGGAGGCTGGACAGCCGCTCAGGCGCGATCCGGCCGATCGCTCGCCAGGCACCTTTGAATTCGTCTATTTCGGCGATCAGCGACAGGATTTCGGGCGTGATCCGGACGGTCGCTGTGTTGAGAAATCCCATTCTTTCATCCATTCCCATCCAATTCGCGAAACACTCTTATGCACCATTTATTCATCCGTTTCCATCCATTCTCAGAAGAGAGTTCGCTGAATTTGTCCGTCGTGAGCTAAATGACTAGCCATTCCTCACCTGCGCTGATCCAGACTTTTGCGGCGAGATGAGGGACGATGTATGAGGACTACAGCTATTAGCGGTTCGTATCCGCTCAAGAGCGCAATTCTGTTCTAGCGCTCATGCATTGCGTTCTCTGCCACTTCGACCAAAGGCGAAAAAACATGCTCCAGAATGCGCCGTCTACCCGTCCTAATTTCGCCCGTAACAGCCATGCCAGGCGGTAGGTTGATCGTCTGGCCGTCGGCGACGATCCGAATGAGTCAGCCCGCGCCCGCCCTCGGTAACCAGATAGGTTTCGGCTGACTTCAATCCGTGGACATTTGCCAGCGTCGCACCCGCTTCTGACCAGGCTGAGACGAAGAGGAAAGCTTGGTCGCGCTCGTGTTCGAGGATGAGCCCTACCCAGGCCGAGCACAGAACACAGCCCGTGTCGAAAATGACGATACTGTCTTCGTCTCGGTCACGACTCTATGTTGCTATTCGCAAATCACCTTTTCCATCTGGATCGCTCCTTGGCCAAGACCCACTAATTCTGTTGGGTCCCAAAGCTTCTCAGACCACCCAGCCTTCAGATAAAAGCCTACCGCGTCAGGGGCAGCATTAACGCGGAGAATGCGGACCCCGCGTCTTTTGGCCTCTGCCTCAATGAAATTGTTTAGCCTGAGACCGTATCCCTTTCGCTGTTTGTGCTGAACGATAGCAACAAGTCTCACTATGCCAGTTTCGCCCCGTTCATCCAGCCGCGCCACCCCGAGCGGCTCTTCGTTCTCAAACAGAAGGAAGGGTGTATTTCCATCGGCGCGATCATCTGGGTGGTTCTCATCGTAAGAGATCGAATGCCGACCCGGCGC
>NZ_FMAF01000034.1 GCF_900094565.1 Martinezella lusitana | reverse complement strand
CTGGCTGATCGTGCCTACGACAGCGACGCGTTGCGCCAAAACCTCAAAACCCGTGGCGCATGGGGATGTATTCGCCCTATGCCAAACAGGGTCAATATTCCCGTCTTCAGCCCATGGCTCTACAAACAGCGCAACGCGGTCGAGCGGTTCTTCAACAAACTCAAACACTTCAGAGCAGTCGCAACCCGATACGACAAACGCGACGACAACTTCCTCGCATCCGTCCAGCTAGCCTCAATTCGAATTTGGCTCCGATCTTATGAGTCGGTCACCTAGAGGGCAACGGGTCCCGCCAAGCGAAGTTATATGCCCGCCCCGCTTTTGCCTCACAACCAGGATAACAGTGGCATATCCGCTGTCGCTTGTGATTACGGATTTCAATGAAGCACCAAGCCAACAACTTTTTATCGCCTTCCAGGCTCCCTCGGGCACCAAAAGAGTGTGATACACAACAGGGCTAAGGTCCAGAATGAAAGACCGGCACCCATAGCTAGACTTTGGGCCTCCGATGACGCCAGGGTTCAAGGTCCGCGCCAGAACGTATCCTGCCCCTGTCGGCGCCATAGGGAGGCAATCTTGCTTTCCTGGCTAAACCCAGTTGAACGTCGAGGTCGATCAGAACGCCGAGCTTGAGGCCGCGAAGCTCAAATCTTCAGTTTTACGTCAGCCAATGGGACTATTTGCCTAAAAGAGACACGTTGCGGCTGTGTGCGCATCGCGGTGCATTTGGAGAGTTGAAATTGAATCTTGTTCTTCGGCGCTCGTTGCCTCTAGCACCAACGCACGGACATGGGTCAAGCGGTCTTGACTATCGCCGGGATGTCGATGGTCTCCGGGCTCTGGCTATTATTCCGGTGGTTCTGTACCACGCGGGCGTACCCGGCTTCGGCGGCGGTTTCGTCGGCGTCGACGTATTTTTCGTCATCTCTGGTTTCCTGATGGCATCGCTGATTTCCAGCGAGATCGCAAAGGGCGAGTTCAGTCTCGTTCGATTCTATGAGCGCCGTATCCGCCGGATTTTCCCGGCATTGTTTACTGTCCTGGCCACTTCCTCGATCGCGGCTTGGTTTCTGCTGATGCCAGCCGAATTTGTCTACTTCGCCCGCAGTTTGAAGGCGGCCGCCCTGTTCACCTCGAATATCCAGTTCGAAAAGGAAAGCGGATATTTCGACATCGGCGCGCAGATGAAGCCGCTGCTGCACACTTGGTCTCTTGCTGTCGAAGAGCAGTTCTACATCCTGTTTCCCTTGCTGTTGCTGCTGATCAACCGATTTGCGCGACGGCGTGCTAGGCTCATCGTGACAGGCTTGCTGGCCGTATCGTTGGTCGCTTGCACTTGGATGCTATTTCGGTCGCAGGCCGAGGCATTCTATCTCCTTCAGTTTCGCGCCTGGGAGCTCCTCCTTGGGGCGCTGCTGGCCCTCAATGCAATACCGGTGCCGCAGCAGTCGGCGCTGCGGGCAGGGCTGGGCCTGGGTGGCATCCTCCTGGTAGCCATTGCCATATTCGGCTTCAGCGACCAGACGCTGTTTCCCGGCCCGGCGGCGCTGCTGCCTTGCCTCGGCGCGGCCTTGATTATCCATGGCCGAGACGAGACGGGGCCTGCGGGCAGATTCCTGCAATCCCGACCATTGGTTTTTGTGGGGCTGATCTCCTACTCCCTTTATCTCTGGCACTGGCCGATCATCGTATTCAGCCGGGAGGTCGCGGGACGCCAGCTTTCCCTGCTGCAGGGCAGTTTGATCGTTATCGCATCGCTCGTTCTCGCCACCATCTCTTGGCGTTTCGTGGAGCAGCCGTTCCGTGGACGCGCCAGCTTTGTGAAGCGCATACCCATGTTCGCAAGCGCCGCGGGGGTCCTGATCGCTTCAGTCGGATTGGGAGACTATGTTGCTCATCATCGCGGTGTGCCGGATCGGCTACCCGCGGATGCCCGGACGGTGTACGCTTCCACGTACGATCAAAGCCGATTCAGCCTACCGCCGTGTTTTGCCGACTCCGATAAATCCGGGCCCTCTGTGGCAGATATTTATGCAGGCAAGCTCTGTCCGCTCGGTTTCGAAGGCTCTGCCAAACCATCTTTTGTCGTCTGGGGCGATTCCCATTCCGGCGCGATGGCGCCGGCCATCGATGCGGCTGCGAAACTGGTTGGCATCACCGGCCTCTTTGCAGGACATTCGTCGTGCCCTCCTTTGCCGGGTGTTCAGCTCACACCTCGGGGCGATACCGGGCTCTGCGGCGACTTCAATGGAGCAGTGCACGATCTGATTGCGGCACAACATATTCCGCTGGTTTTCCTGGTGGCCTACTGGCCCAAATATGTCCACGATGCCGAGTTGCCGAACGAGGGGCCTTACTTCGACCCGTCAGTGCCGCCTCCGTTGGACGACCGATCAGCATCCGTCGTCGAAACGCTGGATCGCCTGGTGGCGGAGCTGACCAAGCAGGGAACGAGGGTCGTGCTGGTCTCGGATGTTCCGGAGATGGGGCGGTACATGCCTGAGGCCGTCGCCAAGGCGATAACGCGAGGCACATCGACGGACGTCGCGCCGCCGTTGGACTATATCGAGAAGCGGCAGGCGCTTTCGCACGCGATCCTGACACGTCTGGCGGCACGTTATGGAGCTGCGCTCATCGACCCTCTTCCCTCTCTCTGTAGCCATGGTCGTTGCGATGCGGTGCGAAACGGTCTGCCGCTCTATAAGGATGCCGACCACCTGACGGCAACGTTTGCAGCAACCCTCAGTCCGCTCTACGTCCCCGTCCTCTCGGAAGCTCGTCGATAGCGGAGAATGATCGGCGCTGATCGTTCGTGACCGGTCAACGATGGTCGTCATCCCGCAGGCTGAAAGTGTCAGATGAGACCAATCATCGACCACGGAAAACGCCACCGCGCCGGCCTTCAGGTTGCCACGACCCTCGCTGAGTCAGCGGCGAATTCGTTCGTCGCCAAGCGGAGGGTGAAAAAGCAGCAAATGCCCTAGAATCGGTGGATGCGCAGTCCCAGTACTTTCTCCGACAGGACGACGATGAACAAGGTCAGCACGATGGATACCGTTGAAACTGCCGCTGCCTCCGGTGTGAAGTTTGTGCGCAGATAATCGTAGAGCTGGATTGGAAGCGTGGCGGTGCCGACATTCTTCAGCATGAAGGATATCGTGAACGTGTCGAAGGATATGATGAAGGCGAACAGGCATCCGCCAATCACGCCTGGCTTGATCAGCGGCAGCATGATGCGGCGAAACCGCGTCAGTGGTCCCGCGCCAAGGCTCTTGGCCGCCAGGCTCCAGGACGGTTCGTAGGACTCCATGGCCGCCGAAACGTTGATGAAGACGAAGGGAAGGGTAATGAGGCAATGGCCGATGATCATCGCTGCGATCGTCCGTGTGCCCATGCCGATCGAATAGACGAAGAACAACAGCGAGATGGCCGTCAGCACTTCCGGCAGCAGCAGCGGCAGGAGCATGGCGAGGCGGATGCTTTCCTTCCAGCGTCCGGCGTGCTGGACATAGAAGATCGCCGCCATTGTGCCGATGATCGAGGAGATCACTGTCGAGACCGCGGCCACCCAGAGCGATGTCTTGATGGCGTTGAGGAAGACCTCGTTGTGAAAGAACACCACATACCAGCGAAATGAAAGTCCCTGTGGCGGGAACGTCAGGAAGGCGCCAGCATTGAAAGAGGCGCCGACGACCACGAGGATCGGCAGCAACAGAAAGGCATAGATCAGCAGGCAATAGCCGGTGAGGAGGTGCCTGGCCATCAGTTCGCCTTCCATTTCATGCGGGTGAGCCTGGCAAACAGCATCACCACCATAGCCCCGGTTAGAGACAGCATCAGTGCCATGGCCGAGCCGAAGGGCCATTGAAACGTATCGATAAGGGCGTCGACCACGCTGACGGCCATCGTCTTTACGCGCAGGCCGCCGATCAAGGACGGAGTGACGTAGGCGCTGAGCGACAGGACAAAGACCAGTATGCAGCCGGCCTGTATGCCGGGCATCGCCAGCGGCAGAACAATTCTTCGAAAGGCGGTGATGCGTCCGGCACCAAGCGACCGGGCGGCCGCTTCGATTGAAGGGTCTATCCCCTGCAGCGCGCTCATGAGCGGCAGGATCATGAAGGGCAGGAAGACGTGCACCAGCGCGATCACGATCCCAAGGGAGTTATACATCAGGGCAAGCGGGCGATCGATCAGGCCGAAGCCGATCAGCGTGCGGTTTATCATGCCGTTATTGCCGAGTAGGATCGTCCAGCCATAGCTGCGGATGACGATGCCGACGAGAAGCGGTGAGAGCACGAGGCCATAGGCCAGGCCGCGAAAACGCATTTGGGTCTTCGCAAGCTGCCAGGCGACGGGGAAGCCGAGGACAAGGCAGACAAAGGTGGTGATGAAGCCGATCACCAACGTGTTTGCGGTCTGCTCCAGATAAAAGCTGTCGGCAAAGAGCCTGAGATAGTTTGAGAGGGTGAAGCCGGGCGCATAGGGCGTGCCGCTCCCCGGATTGCGCAGGCTCATGACCACGATGTTGATGTACGGCAATACCAGGAAGACACCGAGCAGCAGAACAGCTGGGGCGATCAGGGCAAAGGGCTTCAGAGATTTCGCTCGAAGGCTCATGCGGCAGCTCCGAGCGCCCAGAAGCGATCGCCATCGGCCTTGACGGTGACACGATCGCCCGGAGAGAAACGGCTGCGAGGGAAGGTCTGGACATTGATGGTGTCGCCACTGTCGAGCGTCAGCAGATAGTCGATCAGGCTGCCCGAATAGTAGCTCGCAGTGACGGTGGCCGGGACGCCTGCCTGCCCCGCACTTTCGGGAAACAGCTCGACGGCCTCGGGCCGCAGCACCAGCGTCACGGCCCCACCGGGCGACCTTGGAGCATTGAAGATCCTGACCGTACCGAGTGCTGTATCGATGACCGAGATATCGTTGGCGTCGGTGGAGAGCAGCCGACCGGAAAGGATGTTGACCTGCCCCACGAATTGCGCGACTTCGAGGCTGGCCGGCCGATCGTAGATATCGGCCGGCGCGCCATACTGGGCGATCTGCCCGCCAAACATGATCACGACACGATCCGACATGGTCATCGCCTCCGCCTGATCGTGGGTCACGTAAACAGTGGTGATGCCAACACGCTTCTGAAGATCGCGGATAAAGATGCGCATCTCCTCGCGCAGCTTGGCGTCGAGGTTGGCTAGCGGCTCGTCGAGAAGGAGAATTCGGGGCTCGATCACCAGCGCTCGAGCAAGGGCGACGCGTTGTTGCTGTCCGCCGGAAAGCTGGCGCGGATAGCGGTCGGCATATCCGGAGAGCTGTACCATGTCGAGAACACGCGCCGTGCGCTCGGCGATTTCGCGCTTCGGTCTGCGGCGCATCTCCAGTCCGAACGCCAGGTTCTGCGCTACGGTCATATGCGGAAACAGGGCGTAGTTTTGGAAGACCATGCCAATGTCGCGTTTTTCGGCAGGCACATGCACGACGTCCTGCCCATCGAAACGGATCGCGCCCGATGTGGCGTCCTCGAAGCCGGCTATCATTTTCAGCGTAGTTGTCTTGCCGCAGCCGGAAGGGCCAAGAAGGGAGATAAACTCACCCTTTGCGATTTTCACGGAGATGCCGTTGACCGCAAGAGATGCTCCATAGTGCTTGGTCAGCGCTTCGATGCTCACCTCTGTCATGATCGATCTTCCAAATTCTGTCGGCGGCGACCGCGTCCATGCCACCATGTCGGGAGAGGGGCCGGACCGCCTAGAGGCGGGCCGGCACATAGCGAGGGGATCGTCAGGGCGCGCCTAGCGCATGACCTTTGCCCAGGTCTCCGAGAACTCGGCCTGCTTTTGGTTCATGAAGTTCCAGTCCCATGTCAGGATCTTGTCCATGGCCTCGCCCGAGATCGGCACGTCCTTTTGCAGGTCGGCCGGGACCACCACCTTGGAATTGGTGGGGGAGACGAAGAACTGCTTCATGAGCGGTATCTGCCCCTCCGGAGAAAGCAGGAAGTCGGCATATTGGTAGGCGAGTTCCTTTTCCGGGGCATGGGCAAGGATATTCAGCGTCTGGTCGAACATCAGCATGCCCTCTTCGGGAACGACGACATCGATCGGCAGCCCCTGGGATCGCAAGCGCGCCACCTCGCCGAAGTCGAAGGGCGCAACGACGAATTCGCCGGCTGCAAGGCCCGTCGACAGATTGAAATCCGCCTGTATGACAGGCCCTAGCTTTTCCAGCGCCTTGAAGCCGGCATCGATGTCGTATTGATCCTTGCCGAAGATTTTCGATGCCAGCATCAGCTCCATCTTGCCGGCCGTATTGGCGAAGTTGTAGAGGCCAATGCGACCCTTGAACTCCGGGTTTTCCCAGAGATCCTTCCATCCCTTCGGCGGGGTTTTGACCATATCGGTTCGGTAGGCGATGCCGATCGGCGAGACCATGGCCACGGCACCCCAGCCATCCGTCTTCTTCGCAAGAGGGTAGAGATCGTTGTAGTTCGACAGCTTCGTCAGATCGAGCTTCTCGAAGAAGCCTTCCTTGCGCAGGCTGGAGGCGAAGGCCTCGTTGGTCATCAGGATAGAATAGGGCGGGTTTTCAGCGCCCGCCGCCCGCAGGTTGGCGCTCCAGACACGGCCGTTGCCGGCATCGAGTGTCACCGCGGCACCGCTCTTTGCCGTGAATGCGGGTGCCAGCGTCGAGCGCCAGAATTGTTCCCAGGCACCCCCGAGCGTCGGCACCACGAGTGTCTTGCTTTGCGCGCGCGCAGGAAGGCTGATCACGCTTGCTGCGGCAAGGCCGCCCATTCCGGCAAGAAGCTGCCGCCTGTTCATGTTCATCATTTCGGTTCCCCTTGTCATGGTTATGTTTCGGTCGCTGCTGCGCGCTAGGCGATGTTTCGCTTCTTGCGCTCAGGACTTGCTGAAGGCCTGGCTTGTCTTCAGCGCGATATAGTCTCCGTAGGTAATCGGCGTGTATTTTGCCGGCGCCTTTGCCGCAAAGGGCGGCAGGCATTCGATGAGCGTCTCTTTCGACGGATTGACAAAGAAGGGAATGGACTGACGCCGTGTCGTTCCCTTGAAGTCGCCGGGTGGATTGGCAACCCGATGCGGCGTCGAGAGCCATTCGTCATTGGTCCAGCGCATGAAGGCATCGGCGATATTCACGACATAGGCGCCTTCGACGTTTGGCGCATCCAGCCATTCGCCATCGCGCCTGCGGACCTGAAGCCCTCCCGGCGATGCCTCCGAGCGCAGAATGGTCATGAAGCCGTAATCGGTATGGACGCCCGCACGTAACTGGCCGGGCAGTGGGCTTTCCTGTTGTTCCGGATAGTTGATGACGCGGAGTGCCGAAAGGTGGTCGGCAAAGGCCGGCTCGAAATAATCCGGCGCAAGCCCGATCGCCTGGCAGAATGCGCGCCGCAGATGTCCAGCGAGCGCCTCCATCTCGGCAAAATAGGCGCTGAATGCGGCCTGTAATCCTTGTGGAACCGTGGGCCAGACGTCACCCGGAAGGCGCGGCCCGAAATTCAGGCTTTCCTTGTAGTCACCCGGCGTCTTGATCCCAAGCGTGGCGCTCAGTGCCTCATCCGCGATGGGGGAGAAGGCGACGCCCCCCTTTAGCGAAGTTCCCCGGCCTTGTTGCTTTTTCCACTCCTGCGGTTCGTCGAAGAAATCGCGGGCAAGATTGTAAAGCCGCGCGGTTGCCTCCGTGGACACACCATGTCCGGTGATCAGGAAGAAGCCGGTTTCGCGGCAGGCCGCCTCGATCGCCTTGACCACGGCATCGCTGCCGGCGGTCCGATGGATGAAAGGCGAGATATCTATGACCGGAATGCTGTCCATATCCTGCGTTGAGGACGGGGCCATCTGCATTGTCTGATCCTTTCCGGAGTTAAATACAGCCATGTTGTTGTGGCTGTGCATCGCCAAACCAGCGAGGAAGATGATGTCAGTCGAGCCCCTTGAAGGGTGCGTCGCGAAATTCGAGATATTCCTTCAGCGACATCTTCTGAAGATTGCGCATCCATTCCTGCCCGTCCTTGCTGACATGGAGGGCGGCGATGGCATGCACGTTGTAATCGAAGGATGTCATCAGGCCGGCGGCGATCTGCTGGTTGTTGATGGAGGACTTGGCGAACTTGATGGCCGGAACTGGCATGCGTGCCAGCTTGCGCGCCAGGTTCTCGGTCTTTTGCTTGAGCTGATCGGCAGGCACGATCTTGTTGATCAGGTGCATCCGCAGCGCTTCTTCCGCGTCCACCAGATCGCCCGTGTACATCAGCCAGCGCACGTCGCGGGTGGCCAGCAGCCATGGCATGAAGAGGGCAGGCGGACCGGAATTGTGACGGACTTCCGGCTCGCCGAACTTGGCGTTATCGGCAGCGATCGCCAGATCGCACGACATGACGAGTTCGAGCGCGCCGGCAAGCGCATAGCCGTTCACCGAGGCGATGACGGGGATCGGCGCCTTCCAGATATTCAGAAGCGCCTGGGCATTTTCCGACATGTCGGCATGCCAGTCCTCGATGCTGACGTCATAGTCTGCGCCTTGCAGGTCATAACCGGAAGAAAACGCGCGGCCGGCACCGGTGATCACCAGTGCGTTGACGTCCTTGTCGGCGACGGCCAGCGCAACGGCGCGGTCGATCTCGCGCACGGTCGTCTTGTTCATCGCATTGAGCTTGTCCGGCCGATTGATGGTGATCGTCGCGAACTTGTCCTGTTCATCCTTGTCGTAGAGGATGGTCTCGAAGCCCTCGGCTATGCTCATATGCTTTTCCTTTTTACGCTGGTGTCACCCGGTTGCGATGGCGTGCTCGATGCCTGCATCAACAGGGCCGCCTTATTCTTCTCGAAACGCTCTATCGATGCTGATTTGACAGGGCCAAACCCCCTGATCTGATCGGGGAGTTGGGCAAGCGCGATGGCGCGCTGCTGGTTTTCCGGTGATAGATTTGCTGCGAGGTCGTTGATCAACGCCGCATAATCGGCGGCCAGTTTTCGCTCCATGCGACGCTCATGCGTGTAGCCGAACGGATCAAGCGGCGTGCCGCGAACGAAGCGCATTTTCTCCAGCACGGAAAACGCCGGCAAAGTGAGCTTGTGGCTGATGGCAATCTTTGCCGGGTTGCCCGTGCGCTTGTCGATCCTTCGGGAAAAGAACGGCGGCGCCAGATGATGCTTGATCTCGAAATCACCTTCGAACTGCGCCGCGATCTTGTCCTTGAAGCTCCGGTCGTTGTGCAGCCGGGCCACTTCATATTCGTCCTTATAGGCCATCAGCTTGAAGGCGTTGCGCGCCACTGCCTCGGAAAAATCCTCTCCGAGCTTCAGTTGGGCCTCGGCAGTGCGGGCGGTCGTCACCAGCTTGCTGTATTTGTCGGCATAGGTGGCGCTTTGATAGTGCGTCAGGAACTCGATGCGCTTGGCGACAATCTCGTCCAGCGTCTGCCTGGCCGGCGCCTCGTCCGGATCGATTGCGGCGGCCTGTTTGACAGCCTCCGGATCCACCACCGAGCGACGGCCCCAGCCAAAGGCTGCGCGATTCATCGCAATGCCCGTGCCATTGAGTTCGATCGCCGCATCGATTGCCTCAAGACTGATTGGAACCAGTCCACGCTGCCAGGCGTGGCCGAGCAGGAACATGTTGGCCGCGATCGCATCGCCGATCAGGGCCGCCCCCAGTTTCGTCGCGGCGATAAGGCTGATGGCATTGTCCCCAGCCGCTCTGCGCAATGCCTTCACCGTCGCTTCCTGGCGAAAATCGATTGCGGTGTTCTGCACAAACGAGGCGGTCGGCGCGAAATGATCGTCGAGAACGGCCTTGGTACGGCCGGCAGCGAATGTGGACAGGGCGTTCTGGGCCGCTGACACGACGATATCGAAGCCGAGGACCAGATCGCTTTCCCCCGGTCCGATCCGTACGGATGTGATCTGCTCTCGCGCCCTTGCGACCCGCAAGTGCGAGATGACGGCCCCATTTTTCTGGGCAAGGCCGGTTTGGTCGAGAGTCTGGACCGCAAGGCCGTCAATGTGCGCGGCCATCGACAGTATGGCGCTGACGGTAATGACGCCCGTCCCGCCGATGCCGGCGAGCAGCATGTTGTAGGACCGGTCGGTGATCTTTCGGATGGCCGGAAGAGGGAGGTCGTCGAAGCTTGGCTTGCCTGCCTTGGCGTCCGGCTTGCGGATAGTCCCGCCCTCGATGGTGACGAAGCTTGGACAGAAGCCTTTTATGCAGGAGAGATCGGTGTTGCAGCTCGACTGGTTGATCCGCCGCTTGCGCCCGAACTCCGTTTCCTGCGGCTCGATGGAGATGCAGTTGGAAACAGCAGAACAGTCGCCGCAACCCTCGCAGACGAGCTCGTTGATGAAGGCGCGTTTGTCGGAGATGGCGAAAGCGCCCCGCTTGCGCCGGCGCCTCTTTTCGGCCGCACAAACCTGATCGTAGACGAGCACGGTAACGCCCGGCACCTCGCGCAGTTCACGCTGCACCACATCCAGTTCGTCGCGGTGGTTGACCGTAACGCCGCGCGGCAGATTGCCTTGCCAGACATCGGGCCGCTCGGCGACGACAGCGACCCGGGCCGCTCCTTCGGCGAGCATCTGCCCGACAATGCCGGGAACGGAGACTTCTCCGTCATGTTTCTGACCGCCCGTCATGGCGACTGCATCGTTATAGAGGATCTTGTAGGTGGCGTTGACCTTGGCAGCAATCGCGGCGCGGATCGCAAGCAGCCCGGAATGGAAATAGGTGCCATCGCCCATGTTGACGAAGATATGCTTCTCGTCGGTGAATTGGGAAAGGCCAATCCACGACCCGCCTTCACCGCCCATCTGAGTAAAGGTCGAGGTGTTGCGCTCTTCCAGCCCGATTACCATCATATGACAGCCAATGCCGGTGGATGCCCGGCTTCCCTCGGGCAGGCGGGTGGAAATGCTGTGCGGACAGCCTGAGCAGAAATAGGGGTCGCGTTTCAGCGCCGGCGTTTCCGTGGCACTTGCCGCGAGGAGCGCCTCGATATCGCGCGATCTGGCCAGCAGATCGGTGTGAGCCTCACCGATAAGATAGACGATCGCTCTTGCGACCGCGACCGCATTGATCTCGCCGGCCGCAGACAAGAGCGGTCGACCATCCACGCCGAATTTGCCGTAGACCCTTGGGCGCCGATCTGAAGCGAGGTTGAAAAGCTGAGCCTTGATCTGGTCTTCGATGACCGCGCGCTTTTCCTCGACCACCAACAAGGTTTCGACCTCGGAGGCGAACCGTTGCAGACCCTCTGGTTCGATCGGCCAGACCATGCCGATCTTGTAAAGCCGGATGCCGAGTTCGCCGGCCCGACGCTCGTCGATGCCAAGGCTTGCCAGCGCGCCCATGAGGTCGAGCCATGATTTCCCGGTCGAAACGATACCGAGCCTCGCTTTGCCGGCAGTGCTACCCCAGATCGCTCTGTCGATGCTGTTTTGGCGGGCGAAGACGTGTATCGCCTCCATCTTGTTTTCCAGCCGCCGTTCCATCGCATGCGGGCCATCCGGCCATCGCAATGAGAGGTCGCTATGACCATCGGGATAGATGATGGCGGGCCGATCGGGATCGAGTTCGACCGTCGCCGTGCATTCGACGATTTCAGTCTGGCATTTAAAGCCGACCCAGGCGCCGGAATAGCGACTGAGCGCCCAGCCAAACAATCCGTAGTCGATATATTCCCCCACGCCGGCCGGCGACAGGAGCGGCACCATCGCGGAGATCAGATTATGTTCGCTCTGGTGCGGTAGGGTCGACGAAACGGCACCGTGATCGTCTCCGACGAGCAGCAGAACGCCGCCATTCGGATTAGTGCCGACGGCGTTGGCGTGACGGATCACGTCCATGCTGCGATCGACGCCAGGTCCCTTGCCGTACCACATGGCGAAGACGCCATCATACCGGGCGCCCGGAAACATCGCTGTCTGCTGCGTGCCCCAGACGGCGGTGGCGGCCATGTCTTCATTGAGGCCGGGCTGGAAGCGGATGTGATGGTCGTCGAGATATTTCCTCGCGCGCGCCATTTCGCGGTCGAAGCTGGCAAGCGGCGAGCCGCGATATCCGGAGACATAGCCGGCGGTGTTTAACCCGCACGCAAGGTCGCGCTGACGCTGGATCATCGGCAGGCGTACGAGCGCCTGCGTGCCGGAAACGAGGATGTTGCCCCGATCGAGCACGTAGCGGTCATCGAGGCTGGGCGTCTTCACGGCGGAGGCCGTGGGCCGATCTTTGGAGTGTGCGGCGACGGGCAGAGTGGACATTTATGCGCGCTCCCCCGGTGCCGTTGGTTCCATGTCGAAAACGCGGCCGGGATTGAGGATGTTATTGGGATCGAACGCGGATTTGAGACGGCGCATGGCAGCCATCTCGGCCGGGCTGCGAACCAGCGGCAGCCACTTCTTCTTTTCAAGGCCAATACCGTGTTCGGCCGATATCGATCCGCCTTCGCTGGCGACACAGGAAAAGGTCGCGTCCGCGACGCGGTCATAGTGGTGCGTACGAACGAGGAAATGCAGATTGCCGTCACCGAGATGACCGAAAATGTAGATGGAAGCGGCGGGATCGACATGCGCGATTTTGGCTGTGGCCCTGTCCAGGAACCGCTGCATTGCGGAAATGGGCAGGCTGACGTCGAAGCCCGCGACATGGTCCATGCTGAAAATGAATTCGCTCGCGGCATCGCGCAAATTCCAGATGGCATGGTAGTCGCGCAGCGAGCGGGAAACCGCGACATCGCTGACAATGCCTTCCTCGTAGCATTCCATCAGCGCAGCGGCAAAGCGATCCTCGTCGCCTGCTTCGTCCTGTCCCTGCATCTCGATGAGCGCATACATTCCGGCACCCGCCGGCACAGGCGGCGGCGCGGCGGTACGCTTGAGAACGCCGGCATAAACAGCCGGGAATATGACTTCGAAAGCGGAGAGGGACGGTCCGAGCCTCTGGCGCAGACGCCGCAGAAGCGTGATTGCCGCACCGAGCGAGGGGAGGGCGCAAAATGCGTTTGCCAGTGACTGCGGCTTGGGATGAAGACGCATGCAGGCACGGGTTACGACGCCAAGTGTGCCCTCGCTGCCGATGAATATCTGGTTGAGATCGAAACCCGAATTGTTCTTCGAAAGGCCTTTGAGGCTGGTCAGCACGGAGCCGTCTGCCATCACGGCCTCCAGGCCGAGAACCTGGGCGCGATACATGCCATAGCGCAGGACGCGAATGCCGCCGGCATTGGTGGCGATGTTGCCGCCAATTGTGGAGGTGCCCCGAGCGCCGATATCCACGCCGAACATGAAGCCATTGATATCTGCGACCTCCTGAACGGCCTGCAGGGTCGCGCCGGCGTGGGCGATCACAGTGCCGGCATCCTCGTTGACAGGTTCGATTGCATTCATTCGTTCCAGCGACAGCGCTACCTCGCCGGCCATGGGCCGCGCGGCGCCCGCAAGGCCGGTCCGTCCGCCTTGCACGACGATAGGCTGGTCGAGGGCGTCGCATACGGAAAGAATGGCCGACACCGATGCGGTATCCCTTGGGCGAAACAGAACGGCCGGCCGCACGCCGCGCTCGTCCGTTGCGTCCGCGCAATAGGCGTCACCGACATCCGGACCCGTGACAACAGCGTTCTTGTCCAGCCTGCCGTGGAGGCGGGTCAACAATTCTGAGAGCCGCAAAGACGTCGCAGATAAGGGACGTGCGACGAGCGCCCGGTCGATCGATCCGCCCATTCTGTTCCCCTGGTTATCTGGATCGAGGGCAGGTTATCGCCTATCTGATATTTGTCAAACCTATATTTAAATACCTATAGCCTTTTCGACGAAGGCATGGCATCAATGCTTTCGAGCGAAGGATGGAGCTCTATGAATCTTAGATATGACGAAGTGGTAAGATCTGGTATCGCCAAGCAGGTCGCCGAGAATATCAAGTCCGCGATCCTGGACGGGCGCCTGAAGATCGACGAGCGCTTGCCGACGGAGGAGGATCTTGCCCGGAGTTTTGGAATTTCGCGCCCGACGGTGCGCGAGGCGTTGAAGCGTCTAGCGGCGCAGAACCTCATTCATTCGCGCCGCGGCCCCCTAGGCGGCAATTTCGTGATGCGACCCGATCCCGAGGGGTTGTCGAAGGCGATTACCGGTGCCGCGACGCTTCTCGTCGGTATCGGTGCTTTCGATATCGACGAGATCATTGCCGCAAGGCTTGAGACGGAAACCATCTGCTGCCGGCTTGCCTGCGAAAACCGCAGCGAAGAGGGATTGCAGGCTATGGCCACTGAGATCGCCTTGCAGCGGGATCAGGATATCAGCGACGAAGATTTCTGCGCTTCCGATGTACGGTTCCATCGCGCCCTGGTCGACTCGACCGGCAATGGCCCCTTGAAGCTGATGATGTACATCGTGATCGAATCCTTCATTCCGATCACGAACATGATTGTCTTCAGGGTGCGCGAGCGCCGCCAGGTCGTTGCCTTCCACCAGCGGATCCTTGAGGCGCTCAGCAATCGCGATGTCGGTGAAGCAACGGCAGCGCTCACAAATCTCCTCGCCTATGTTCGGGACAGCTATAGCGCCGCGCTCGATGCGCGCGGCCGCCGGGCGAGCGAGCAGGCGCAGTCCTGAACCCAGTCGGCTCACATCCTCAGAAGCATTGAAGTTCAAGGGAATTCCATGTCAGATTCTTTTACGGCAATGGTGATCGATACGGTTGATGGCAAACAGCAGGCCGGCTTCCGACAACTGACCTTGGCCGATCTGCCCGACCATGACGTTCTGGTCGAAGTTGCGTTTTCCACCGTCAACTACAAGGACGGTCTCGCCCTTTCCGGCAAGGGAAGGATTGCGCGCCGCACGCCGATGGTTGGCGGTATCGATCTTGCCGGCGTTGTCGTCGAGTCGCGCTCGGATAAATGGGTTGCGGGCGACAAGGTTGTGCTGAACGGCTGGGGTCTTTCCGAGACCGAATGGGGCGGCTATTCCCGATACCAGCGAGTCAAGGCGGAATGGTTGATTGCGCTGCCGCAGGAGTTCTCCCTGGAGCAGGCGATGGCAATCGGAACGGCTGGCTATACCGCCGCCCTTTGCGTCAATGCCCTGGAGGATTGGGGAACGATCGGCGTCGACGATCGGGAAGTGCTGGTCACCGGAGCGGCGGGTGGCGTCGGCTCGGTGGCTGTGAGCCTGCTTGCCAGCAAGGGCTACAAGGTTACGGCTTCGACCGGCCGGCCCGAAACCCATGATTATCTCGCCTCGCTGGGAGCGTCCGGATTCGTCGAGCGCGCGGCGCTTAGCGAGAAGGGCGGCCCGCTGCAAAAAGAGCGCTGGGCGGGAGCAGTCGATTCCGTCGGCTCGACGACGCTTGCTAATGTGCTGTCCCAGACGGTCTACGGAGGGGCGGTGGCTGCTTGCGGTCTTGCCGGCGGCGCAGATCTGCCGGCGACGGTCTTGCCGCATATCTTGCGCAATGTGGCACTGCTCGGCATCGATTCCGTTATGGCGCCCGTTGCGAAACGTCTACGTGCCTGGCAGATCCTTGGCCAGCACCTAAACCCTTTACACCTGCAGGCATTAACGCGGATTGAGCCGATGTCCGCGTTGCCGAAAATAGCAGAAGATATCGTTGCGGGTCGCATCCGTGGTCGCGTAGTCGTAGAGATCAGCTGACGTTGCTGTCACATTGATTTCTCATCAATATTGCTGCGATAGCTGGCAACATGAGCGAGGCAGCCCTGATTTACAAGAACCATCTGTTTTCGGTCGAGATCGTAGCGCGTGCCGTCTGGCTGTTGAATTCCGGCTTGATTTGACCCCTCGGGGATGCGGATAAAAACTTGGACTGGTTTTATATCGTTCGTCCGAACCTCTTTCGGCATGCGATGGGGTTGAGAGAGCCGAGGGATATTTTTATCCGCTTTTCTTTGTACCAGCGGATACAGGAATCCACTACCTGAATGAACTGCTCAATAGTTGTGGTCTTCCAGTCCCGGGGTAGAACAGTTCCGTGAAGAAGGGGGTCTGCCGTAAGCAGAATTGCAAGCCATGTCTGGCATCAAACCTTCTATATGTCGGGGAGCGCTTGCCATATTCAAAGGCCGTCATTTCGGCCGCTTAGTAAGCGGCCTCGGCTGGTCGTGGTTCTGCATCATCCTAAGCGCCGACAATGCTCCGGAACGGAGTTGAGTTCGGCGTCACAAACACGGTTTCGGCCTGCGGCTTTGGCCAAATACAAGGCCCGGTCGGCTTCCCGGCAAAGATCCGAGAGCTCCGCATGTTCCTGCACAGCTCTTGCGATACCAATGCTCGTCGTCACAGTCATCTCGGCCCCAAGTGTGGGATAGCGAAGCTCAGCGACGGCTTGGCGAATCCGCTCGGCATGGAGTAACGCGTCTCCGGCTTTTGCAGGGAGAAAAACTATGAACTCCTCTCCCCCCTGACGTGCAAGCAATGCCGACTGTGGCAAGATCGATTTCATCGCCCGAGCCATCGTCGCGAGAACTTCGTCGCCTGCGGCATGCCCCCAGCGATCGTTCAACTGTTTGAAGTGATCGATATCTAGATAGAGAATGGCGTCGCCATGGCCGGGCTGACTGGGCGTGTTCGCGTTGAAAAAGCGACGGTTATAAAGACCCGTGAGAGCGTCGTGGTCGGCCAGGTGTTTAATCTTGATATGCTGGCGCTCGCTGATGAAAATCACGATTGCAATCGCAAGCACGAACTTGGAAAGGATCATCAGAAAAAAGCCGCTCGCCACATCGAGCAGAGGAAAGGCATTGAACGAGAACTCCAGACCCATGACCAATGAGAGAAGACTGGCTGCTGCAAGTATTGCTGCAATCAGTTTCCGAATTGGAAGCGGCTCGCGATGTGCATCGAGAAACACGACAACCGCCGTGGCGGCCATCGTCAAGCAACCGAGAAAAGTGAAGGTCGTCGCCCGATACGTGTTGTTCAGATGGAACGCTGTAATCAGTCCCGTTGCCAGCGTTAGTGCGGCGGGGATGAGTATATGTGTGGTGTATATCTTTCGATCGGGGTTGCTGATCACGATAAATGCCAATCCCAGCATGCAGTAGCCCAGCACGGCAAGAACAATGTTGATGAGGCTGAGAGGCCCATAAAGCGCGGGATGAACTTCGGCATATCCTGCAAGTGTTGAACCTGTCGCTAGGATAATGAAGCTTGCTGCTAATAGTCCTACGCCGCGACTTTCGGCCGAGGTAAGCCGCAGATACCCTAAGGTCAACGCTCCGGCGATATAAGATGTCTTCTGTAAGAAGAGGACCGTCGGCATATCCAAGTGGTTGATCATTAAGCACCAAATTAATGTATGTCGCCGCGGCAATACTTTGAATAGTTGAAAAATTTGTGAAGGTTGACACCGCTCGGAACTTCTTCATTTTTTGCCGGCAATCGTTGACGTATGAGCTTGCCTGCGGAGAGGTTCAAGCCTTCAAGTTGAAGATAGGCATCGGTCCACGACCCCGATCACCTAACCAAAAACAAAGGGGGCGCCGATCGATTTCATGATCGGCAAGATGACGACCGCGATCGCCTCGGGACGCGCGACAGCGCGCCATTTTGATGCTGATCAATGAACAACGTCGCAACACTGTCTTTGATGATATCGCGTCTTACGAAGACGATTTGGAAAAGGGCCGGGGCAAGGTCGTCCTCCAATGGTCCTCGCAACGAAGAGGAGAAATGATATGGCCGATATGGCAAGGAAGCTCCCTGTGAGCACGGAGAAGAAGGCGGCACCCGCTATGGAGCGATGGGCGCCATTCGAGAGCCTGCGATCGGAAATTGATCGCGTCTTCAACGACTTCACCCCTGGCTTTTTCGATCGCACACTCGCACGTTTCCCGAATGCTTTCGCGCGTGGCATGCCGGCCATCGACTTCGTCGAGTCCGATAAGGCCTATGAGCTCACGGCAGAGCTTCCAGGTATCGATGCGAAGGACGTGGAACTGACGCTCGCGGACGGCATCCTGACGGTCAAAGGCGAAAAGCATGAAAGCAAGGAGGAAAAGGAGAAGGAATACTACCTCTCCGAACGGCGCTATGGTTCGTTCCAGCGCAGCCTCCAGCTTCCCGACGGCGTCGATGCCGAGAAGATCGATGCCTCCTTCGCAAATGGTGTTTTGAAGGTCGTTCTGCCAAAGACAGCCAACGCGCAGAAGAATGACCGGAAAATTGCGATCAAGGCAGGCTAACCCATCTGGCCTCAATCCCGTGTCCGTCGCGGCTCAGCTGTGGGTTATCAAGGGGGCCGGCGGCACAGGAAGGGAGGGGTTCACCCCTCCCTTTGGCGTCAACCCACATGAAGGTGATTTTCAACGATGGCGACGCCCGGAACCGACCACGCGGCCTGCTCTGCCGCCTGCCGCTCATTCCAGGCATGTACGTCGCCTTCGAGGACGACCTTGGTGTCGGATACGCGAACTCTTATCCTATCCGCCTCGATCTCGGCATTCCGCTGAAGAGCTCGCTCTATCCGATCCTTGATGTCGGACGTGCCCACAAGTTGCCGGATGGTTAGAGCATTCGTCACACCTACAATGCCGCCGAGCTTTTTGACGGCATTTTCAGCCGCCATGCGCTGGAAGTGCCAGCGCACTTCGCCGGAGAGTGTTACCCATCCGTGCTGGACCTTGACATCAATGGCGCCGTCGGGAAGTGCAGTATCCCAGGAAATGATATCGAGTGCACGCGCCGCGATCTCGTCATCGGCATGCCTTTTCTGCTCGGGCCAACGCACGTCGATCTCCTCAGCAATCGCCCGGACACCCTTCACGCGCCGGGCAACAGCTTCCGCCGCCGTTTTTTCGGCGTAGCTCTTTACATGGCCAGATAGTGTCACGACACCATTCTCTACAGAGACGCCGATCGTGGCTGCGTCAATACTGGGATCAAATTCCAGTTCGTCGAGGATGTCCCGACGTATCTTCAGATCACTCATGATTTCCTCCTTGAAGACAATTGATCGAGGCTCGCACCTCGAACCAAATCTCGGCATTCCGGCGTGTGACGTCATTGCGCTGGGTCAAAGTCGAGGTGGGTCATTTTGTGATCCTGTTCGGCGGCGTGACGCAATCGATGCTGGCACGGCATAGCTTTTGCCCACCATGGCTTCGGCAATGACTCCGGAGATGAAGAGTTGTCGCGAGCCCGCGGCATAGTTGCGATTTGACTATTCTGCGCGATCGTTAGAGATGCTCGTTTTCCACGGCCTGACAGGATTCGCCAAACATCGACAGGGCTTCCTCGAGATAGTCACCGAGTAATGGAGTGCCCAGAAGATATGCAGCCGTACGGTTGTTATGCGCGTCCGCTGCTGCACGGCGTATGCTCGACCACTCGGACACGGTGCCATCACCGCGACCGAGCCAAACAAGAGTCACGAGATCGATTTGCTCGTCGACGCTGAGCGCCCATATGGCGCTACGAAGTTCCTCTTGAACTGGATCGTCGCTGCTGTCTTCCAGTATGTCGATCATACGGTCGTCCGTGGGATTGGAGGAGGAATCCTCGTCGCTCGGGGCTTCCTTGGCGTCGAACTGGCGAGCTTTGAGGATAAAGTAGCAGACTTTTTCAGGCGCTATTGTCATCGGCCAGGCAGGCCGATCCTCATCGATCTTCTTCATCGCGGTTCTCCGGGTGTTTATCATAGCATCGCGGCAGTCGCCGGGCAGCTGATGGATAAGCTGCCCGGCGATCGGCCTAGTAACCGACCAAGAGGCGGTCCTCGACGTTGTGGACGCCAGGAGCCGACCACGCGGCATGTTCCGCGGCCTGTCGCTCCGACCATGTCTTGACCTTGCCTTGCAGCGTGACCTTGCCGTCGGCGACGTTGATATTGATACCCTTCGCCTCAATCTCGGCGTCGCGTCGGAACGCGTCTTCGATGCGCTTCTTGACATCAGCCGAGCTGACCCGTGGAGTCACTTCGATCATGTTGGAAACGCCAACGACACCGGAGAGATCGCGGATGGCGTCGGCGGCCGCCGTCTTTTGATATTGCCACTCAACTCGACCGTTCAGGGTAACCCAACCGTTCTGGACCTTGACCTGAACCGCATCCTTCGGAACGGTGACGTGCCAGCCAAGCGTATTGACTGCGCGTTTTGCAATTTCGTCATCTGCAGTCTTGTGCGTGCCCGCCGGCCGCACTTCGATGTCCTGTGCGATGGCCTTCACCCCCTTGATGCGGCGTGTTGCCCGCTCGGCGGCTTCCCTTTCGGCATAGGTGGAGACATGACCCGTGAGGGTAATAACGCCATTGTCCGCGGCGACGCCGATATTGGCTGCGTCAATGCTCGGTTCGAATTCCAGTTCATCGAGAATGAGTTGACGAAGTGTGATGTCGTCCATGAGATGATCTCCTCTGTTGATATCTCGAACGAGGGAAGACTAAGGGGCGGCGCAATCCTTGACATTGACCTAGCTCAAGGGACGTTTCCCGGGTCCATTCTTAAAGGGATAGCTTTTGTGCGGTGTTGATGCGTTGCGCGAGCTGCGGTGTTCGAGCCGCAATGAAGCCGTCAATCCTGAGCGTGCGCCGCTTCTCGTCGAGTAGTGGCGATCCGTCGGTCCGCAGCACCGTGCCTCCGGCGGCTTCGACAAGCGCCAGCCCGGCAGCGCAATCCCATAGCATCGTTGGTGAGAGCCTGACGTAGGCGTCAGCCTCCGCTGCCGCGATCAAGGCGAACTTAAGAGAGGAGCCGAGTTTGCGGATCGTGCAGGGTTGCAACGTGCTAAGCAGGCCCTCTGTCTGACGGTCAAGGTGCGTACGGCTTACGAGCACGATTGGTCGTCGTGGGGTGACGATGCGGTTGAAAAGGTCGCGGCACTGCCCATCGGGAGCCTCTTCGAACACGTATCCATTGCCATAGGAAAAGAACAGCCTCTCGCGTGCGGGCGCATAGATCAAACCGGCGGTGGCGTGGCCATTCTCGACCAATGCGATATTAATGGTAAACTCATCCCGCCCGCGGACAAATTCCTTCGTTCCGTCGAGAGGATCGATGACAAAGGAAAGAGGTTTCAACGCTTGCGTTGCGGAGTTCTCGTCCTCCTCGCTGATAATTGGAATCGCTGCTGCCAAGGCTTTGCAGCCGGCACACAGAATCTCATGACTGGCAAGGTCGGCGCGTGTAACGGGGGAACCATCCGGCTTGAAGTTCGGTGCGACGCCAGTTTTTTGAAGAGAGCGTACCAACGCGCCAGCCCTTCGAATGACCGGTATCAGGGCTTCGACAAGTTGTTGTCGTGAAGTGAGATCCATTGACCGTGCCCTTGCGCGCCATGACTGCAGCATCTCCTTTAGCGCGACCCGTGTCTTTGCATCATTGACGCACATCAATGATGCAAAGAGCCAAATGAGGTCACATTGGCCCGTAGCGAAATAGCAAATGAGGCTGGTAAATGATTGTCGAAGACCAGTCCGAGGTCACATCCTTTTTGGAGCGTGTCTTGTCTCGGGAAGGCAGCCCGATGCAGAAGATGGAGACGCACATTTCCTGCATATTCCTGTCAGGCGATCGCGCCTACAAGATGAAACGGGCGGTCCTTTTGCCTTACGTGGACTTCTCCACCGTAGAAAAGAGGCAGGCCGCGTGCTTGAGGGAGGTAGAACTGAACGGCCCGACGGCCCCAGGAATCTATCTTGGCGTTCTGAGAATCACGCGGGCATCCGACGGAAGCCTAGCTCTCGACGGAGAGGGACAGGTCATCGACGCGGTGGTCGAGATGCGACGCTTTGACCAGTCGCAGCTGCTTGATCAGGTTGCCCAGTCGGGTGGTTTGACCTCTGCAATAATGACAGCACTTGCTGGTGCTATCGTGCAGTTCCATCATCAGGCGCCGGTCATTCACGACCGCGGCGGAGCGGCAAACGTGGAGGCAGTCCTTAAGATCAACGAGGCGGGCTTCGCGACAAGCCGCGCCTTCCCACAAAAGGACGTCGCGGAACTGACAGCGCTCTTCCGCCGCCGGCTCACTACTCTTGCTGCGTTGCTGGATAAACGAGAATTGGCTGGAAAGATCAGACGCTGCCACGGTGATCTGCACCTGCGCAATATCTTTCTGCTCAATGGCCACCCTTGTCTTTTCGATTGTATTGAATTCAACGATGAGATTGCGACAATCGATATCCTATATGATTTGGCGTTCCTACTGATGGATCTCTGGCATCGTGGACATGCCGATTTTGCCAATCTCGTCATGAATCGATACCTGGACGAAACTGGTGAGGATGACGGTTTTGCCGCGCTGCCGTTTTTCATGGCGATGCGAGCCGCCGTGCGTGCCCATGTCATTGCCACGCAGGCGGAGGAGGCCGGCGCCCTGGCGCCGGTGCTCGTATCCCAGGCGCGATCGTATTTCGCGCTTGCTCACTCCCTGCTGCAGCCGCCTCAAGCGAATCTCATTGCTCTTGGAGGTCTCAGTGGGGCAGGCAAGTCTACGCTTGCCGAGACGTTGGCACCGCGCATTGGACTGCCGCCGGGAGCGCGCATCATCGAGAGCGATCGCATCCGCAAGTCCATGCATGGCGTTCCTCCGGAAACGCGCTTGCCTCAAAGTGCCTACCGTCCCGAGGTCTCAGTCAGAGTCTATCAGGAGATATCATGGCGTACGCGGCTCATTCTTGCGCGGGACGGTACCGTGGTGGCCGATGCGGTGTTTGACAAGGCCGGTAACCGTGAGCTGATTGAGCGAGCCGCTGATGAGAAAAAGTGCCCGTTCTCCGGCTTCTGGCTGGAGGCGGATCCAGCCTTACTTTGGCAGCGTGTCGAAGCACGCACAGGCGGATCTTCGGATGCGACGGTGGAAGTGCTGGCAGATCAGCTTTCGAAGGGCAAAAGCGCGATCGACTGGACAAAGCTCGATGCGGCGCATCGGCCTGACGAGCTGGCGGATGAAATTCTGCGCCAAGTTGCGATCGGAAGTGCAAAGTTCGTCGGCATAGCTGAAGGCATCTGAAGATGGTGGCAAACAAACGGCCATCTCCGAAAACGAGAAGGAGCCCTTTTGCCGAACGCGCCTGCACCGGTGCCGTTCAATCCGACGGATAGGCCGGCGACCTTGTCGCCACATTCCGTGTTGATAGCTTGAAATTCGCGTCGCCGATGGGCTGCCGTCTATTAGGTCACGACCCGTGTCGGTGCCTGTCGTGACACTTACTGAACGGGAGCACGTGATATTTATTTCACTAACTTGAACGACAATCTGGCCCGAGGCCCTGGCCGCTTTTGACAGCAATATTCAGGCTCGCGGAATTCGTCCGCAATGGTTGGCTCGTTAGAATGAATAGGCTCAAACCAAGCCTTTGGGCCGTTCGAGGCCGATGAGCTTGGCAAGTGCGGCCGAGGCGAGCCGAACCTTCAAGGAATCGGCGCGGCTGGTCAGGATGATCGGTACGCGGGCGCCCAGCACTAGGCCGGCTGCATCCGCTCCTGCCAGGTAGATCAATTGCTTGGCTAGCATGTTGCCCGTTTCGAGGTTGGGCACGACAAGGATATCCGCTCGACCGGCAACGGGCGAGACGATCTCCTTGATGCGGGCCGAGTCCAGGCTGATGGCGTTGTCGAAAGCAAGAGGACCGTCGACCTTTGCGCCCGTAATCTGTCCACGCCTGGCCATGACGGTAAGAGCGGCCGCATCGAGCGTCGCCGGCATGCAAGCTTCCACTGTTTCCACTGCGGCCAGCACCGCCACAAGCGGCTCCTCGACGCCGAGACGATGCAGAAAATCAATCGCGTTTTGGGTGATATCGCGCTTGTCGGTAAGGGTCGGCGCGATGTTGATCGCAGCGTCGGTGATGACGAGCGGCTTATGATAGGAGGGTACGTCAAGTACATAGACATGGCTGACACGCCGCTCGGTTCTGAGCCCGGATGAAGTGGCGACAACAGCTCCCAGGAGTTCATTGCTGTGTAAGCTACCTTTCATCAGCGCATCGACCTTACCTTGCGCCGCAAGTTCGACTGCTCGCGCGGCAGCGGCATGGCTGTGTTCCGTCGCCTCGATCTCGATACCGTCGAGCGATATGCCGGCGGTGGTCGCCGCGGCGCGAATCTTCGCCTCTGGTCCTATCAGCAGCGGGGAGATCAGGCCCTCGTCGCGCGCCTCCACCGCCGCCAGGATCGCCTCCGGGCTACAGGGGTGCACGACGGCCGTCCGCAGCGCAGGCGCGGCTCGGGCCCTAGCGATGAAGTGTTCGTAACGGTTATGTGGGAGGAAATCGGTCATGGGCCGGATCATCGTTGTATCACGTGGTTTCTGGGCTCATCGCAAAGTGGCGTGTAGCTCCTGGCCGCATCATCCACCAGCGGGTGGCGCGACGGGCTCGGTGCTCGTCTATGCCGACGGTCTTGCTTCTCAGCCCGGCCCCCAGGATCTTTCGCGAACTGGCGCCGCGGCTTTCCAATCTTCAGGAATACGGCACGGGTCGTCACAGAAGCCGGATGCCGCTCCTGAGGCTCCCGCTAAAGCACGGCCGTTTTCGCAGCCGCAGCTCCAAGGGGATTTTCGGCTTCTTCTCTGATAACGCCGATGGCGTCGGATGCAAATCGTGCATTAATGGCGACGGTTTTGTTGACTTCCTTCGCATAGTCCGAAGCCGCATTGCGCCAATAATCGCCGATGACATCCGCGGTTTCATTAGTCTTTTCCGCAGCTACAATGTCATCCAGCAGCTTGATATCGCACCGGAAACGATGCTGAAGAAAGGATAGGCCTTCAACCTGATAGCGAAGCATTGCTTTGATGACAGTTGTCGGCATCTTCAATGCGGAATCGACAAATTGTTTACTATCGCCCGATGCTAGGAACGACGCCATCGGAAGGTCGAACGCTGACTGTAGAACCTGTTTCTGCATGACACGTTTTCTCCATTAAACACACAGGAACTTACGGCGTCGAAAGGCAAAACGCTTTGATCAAGGTCAAGGACCGCTCAACGCTGCAATCGAAAACTCAGACCTCATGGCTGGCACGCATGTTGGCGCGCAAACGGCGATTGGCCGCGCCAACAAGATGGCTCGCTCGACCTGGGCTATGCCATCTGCGAACGACGGTTATGAGATCCAGCGTTCCGTGGGAAAGGCTGCCTAACGAGAGCACATCAAAAATGGAAATACACATCTGAATATTGCAGCGAACGGCAGGAGATGCAAAACGGTCACTCCCGTCGCTTTTCAAGCCTGATGTGTCGTCGCGTCGATGTCTTCGGGGCATTGAAGTGGAAGCGGTGAAAACCCATCGAGGCTCGCGACGATGGTGTACGCGCCGCGACAGGAAGCTGGATATACGTCAGCAGTTTTGACCGGGAATCTTGTCTTGCCAAACCTGCTGCGATTGGGCGGGCCCCATATACGTTCCGCAGATGGGGAATATTCTGGATGATTTTTCTGGCCCAATCGTCAAATTCGTTCCGCGCGGATTGAGGAGCAACTGTCGTCTCAAACACTTTTCACTGTTCTAATACGGACTCCGGTGCCATAATGGCGTGCGCTGCTACCAAGTTGCAGTTGCACCAAGCGGGAAGGGCGCGCAGATGCGATCAAAGCCTACGTTTCGGGCATGTTGGGGCGTTGTAGCCATTCTCTTCATGGAATTCTTTTTTGGCGAGTGCGCGGCGGCTGATCGCGTTAATGGCCAGCGGATTGCCGAGCGCTGGTGCGCTGAATGCCACGTCGTGGCATCCGGACAGCAGCACGGCTCGGACCGGGTTCCGACGTTCGCCCAGATTGGCGAGTCGAAACGTTTTGACGGGGCGTCGCTTTCAGCCTTCCTGATGGACCCGCATCATTCACGCATGATAAATCTTTCGCTCACGCGTTCCGAAATCTCCGATCTCGTTGCATATATCAAGAGTCAAGGGCGCTGACGCGGTGCGCGTTTGCGTAAATCGATGACCTGTGCCGCTTCAAGCCATTCAGCCTGCGTGAACTGACATGGATCAAAACCGCGCTCGATACCGCATTGACCTTGCCCCCATATGTGGAATGGCCCGCGGATAGGGTCTGCCCTGGTTCAGACGCGCCCTCAACCACGGCCGCGTCCGATTGCCGTTTCGGGCGACCCGCAAGACGGCGGTTGCCCCCGACGACGCGAAGAGTCCGGAGTTCCGGATTTCCCATCTTCGATATTCGTCCCAGCCTCTCCTTACCTCCGCTTGAATGCGGCCGCAGTGTCAATCCGAGCCAGGCGGCAAAGCGGCGCGCCGACTTGAACTCGCCGGGATCCGGCACAAGCGCTTTGCTGGTCGCTGCCATAATGGCGCCTAGGCCGGGAATCGCGGTCAACCGATGCATGTTCTCGTCCCGCTTGGCCTCCACGAGAATTGCGCGCTCGAGCCTGTCGATCTGGTTGGCTGAAGCTTCGATCAGATCGGCAATAACCATCAGAGCGAAGCGTGCTGCCGCGGATGGCCGAGCGTCTATCCCATCTCTGCGAATGAACCCCGACTGAATGGTGCCTTCAGCTTCCGTTCCAAAGGGAGCGTCTAAAAGAGGGACGTTCAACCGCGGTCCTATCCGCCTGAGGAGACACAGTCATGATCCGCACGTCTTTCATTGCAACCGCACTCGTCGCTCTTGTTGGCCTCACCGCCGCAGCCCCCGCCATGGCCAACGATGTGCGTATCGAACAATATGGCTGGTCGAACTCTGCCGGTGGCGCGCAGGAAGGGTACGGAAACCGCATCAGAACCTACCAGAACGGTGGCTACAACCGGATTGTCGGCCATCAATATGGTCGCCACAACCTTTCGGCAGTCGGTCAGGAAGGCAATGACAACTACGGCGCCACCTATCAGAACGGCAACCGCAACATAGCCGGCATCGGCCAGTTTGGCTCCAACCACACGACCATCCTTACCCAAGACGGCAATGGCAACATCGCGGCTGGCGTCCAGGTCGGCCGTGGCTGCAACGCCAATGTCAGTCAGGGCGGCAACGGCAATGTTGCGGCCTTCGTCCAGGCTTGCCCGTAAGCAGCTGCGCGATGACGTGAAAGAGGTCAAGATCGCAGCAGCAAACCATTAGGGGAGACGACCCATGCCAAATTGCGTCAAACATCCACGCCGCCTGCTGGCGATTCTCGCGCTGGTCCTGCTTCCCGTCGGCGCCATTGCGGCAATGACGACTGCCAACCAATCTGACGAGACGCAGCTTTGCGAAATCAAAGTAACGCCTGGAGCAGGTATGGTGAGACTAGATGCGCTCGTCCACGCCGACAAGCATGTCGGCGGAACTTACACCTTCCATGTCGATAAATCAGGAGACGGTGGAAGTTCCACGATCAACCAGAGTGGCGATTTTGATGCCACAGCCGGACATGCGGCAATCCTTGGTTCCGTCTCGCTCGACTCCAAGGGAAACGAGTACAAGGCGACGCTGGATGTCGTGATCGGGGATAAGAGTTTCAGCTGCACGAAGCAGATCGGCGGCGACTAATCGGCCTCTACACTCTGCAAATCCCTCAAAAGGGCGCCGGTTTCTGGCGCCCTTTTGCTTTCGATCAGGTCGAAACGACTGAACGACAACTGAACGGGCAATTTCGACTGGGTTCAGCTTAAAGATGCGAAAGTTGATCATCGGCCAAGGCAGCCGGCAAATGGAGATCAGGATGACCCGCAACGTGTTTAGGACCCTTACCATCACTCTTCTGGCCGGGAGCCTGGGGCAAGCAGCCTTGTCTATGCCAGCCCACGCCGGCGGCCGGATCTCGTTCAACCTCGCACCGGACAATGCCGAGGATGCGGGTCTTTTCTCAACCGGACTGCGCGTCTATTCGCTCTACCGCGGTCTGAAAGACGCCGACATCCGGCAGCTGGGCCGGGGTAACGCGGCCGGCATCGCCCAGGCCGGCCGAGGCAATCTCGGCTTCATCCAGCAGCGGGGCAATGGTCATTCCGCAACCTTGCGGCAAAACGGCAACAACAATGCTTATGGCATCTTCCAGTATGGACGGAATACTGAAACTGACGTGGTGCAGGATGGGGATAACGGCAGTGGTGCTACCTTCAGCTATGGCTGGTAAGGCAGCTCACGGCAGTCCCGAACGCGATGTCACGTTATCAATCCATAAGCAATCGGAAAGACAACTCTTAAAACGAATAGATCGAACGTAGTCCACCAGAAATGGAAAAAAGGCGGAACGGGCCGAGAAATATGCCGGCGGCTACAGTCTCAGGAATGTTTGATACCTCTGAAATCCCTCAGTAATTGTATTATGCAGGCACGGGGTTGACCGAAGTAAGGCACGCCCAACATTACAGTGCGGCACCCTGATCCGCCCCCGCCACTGGCGGACCGGTCTGCATAGTGAATGACAAAGTCTTGGCCCTAGGAGAAGGGACATTTCCGTAATTTAGAAAACTTGGCCGTTATTTCAAACATAGGATCGACCACTGCCCTATCAGCTCAGAACAGCCCAGGTTTGGCCGGATTGCTTGGCAGTTCATCGATCCATGCGCAGCGGAAAAAGAACCGTACACACAAGCGGCAGAGTACCGGGGAGTCAGCGCTGTCGAGGAGAGGGTCCGATAAAGGCTGAAAGCCGGGGGTGTCTATGTCGAGTGCACGCGACCGCCAATTGGACGGCCTGAGAACTCTTGCCGTTGCCACTGTGCTATATGCACATTTCTTTGCGGCAGACGGCTCCATCTGGGGTCATCTCGGCGTCCGGCTCTTCTTTGTGCTTAGCGGTTTCCTGATCACGCGCCTGCTGCTGGAAGCACGAGCCGATGCCCGCTACCAGCCTATGACGGCGCTGAAAGCATTCTACATCCGCCGCGCGCTGCGCATATTTCCTCCCTATTTCGCTGTTCTGGCGCTGGTGTGGTTCGTCAATCTCGAAGGTGCTCGCGGCAGTCTGAAATGGCACGTGCTCTATTTGGCAAACTACTGGTATGCCATGCACAACGAATGGACGCCCTGGGTTTTGTGCCATACCTGGAGCCTCAGCATCGAGGAACAGTTCTATATCGTCTGGCCTCTGGTGATCTTACTGGCGCCGCGCCGGTTTATTGAACAGATCTGTATCACCGTCATTGCCTGTTCGCTTGCCTATCGCCTCTGTTGGCCGCTGACGGGGACACCCTCCCTGATGCGGGACTTGCTCCCTTCGGCCTCGATGGACGCGCTGGCGGGAGGTGCCTTGCTTGCGGCCTACCGCCAGAGAACACAGGCCTGGCCGCAATGGATGCGGATGAGCTGGATACCCCTGGCGGCCGCAGCCACCGTGGCGCTGTGGCTGAGACCCGATCCGATAACACCGATCCTCGATTGGGTGATCTGGATCGGCTCGGAGGTCTTTCCGCTCGTTCCGCTCGTTATGCTGGTCGGCTGCAGCTCTTCGGGCTTTCGATCTCCCTTTGGCCGGCTGCTCGAACTCTCGCCAATCACCGCCGTCGGGCGGATAAGCTACGGCATCTACCTGTTCCATCCGATCGTCCTTTCGCTGATCGTCAAGGCCCAATCCTGGATTCCGGTCAGTGTCTCCGAGCAGGGTTTCGGCCGCTTGATCGTCGGAAGCGTTGCCACATTGGCGCTGGCCTCGATCTCATGGTTCGTTTTCGAAAAGCCGCTGAACAACCTCAAGCGCTATTTCCCCTATGTCGCGCGCAGCCATCCGTCGCTTGCTCCGTCGACCGCCACAGCCGGCGAGCCGCGGGAACAACGGCACGGCGCGAAGACGTTCGAAACGGCGCTTTATCGCGGCGACGCCGTCCAAACTTCCGATCTCCAATAGGTGCGCGAGCTAAAGAATGTCCGTTCCACTGGTTTCTGTCCTACTGCCCGTCTACAACGGCGAACCCTATCTCGCCGCCGCCCTGGAAAGCGTCCTGCGGCAGGATTACGAGCGTCTCGAGGTCATTGCCATCGATGATGGTTCCACCGATCGATCGCTGTACATCCTGCGACGCTATCAGGAGGCCGATGGCCGGCTCCGCGTCGTCTCGCGCGAGAACCGCGGGCTTATTGCGACCCTCAACGAAGGCATGACCCTGGCCAAAGGCGAGCTGATCGCCAGGATGGATGCCGACGATATCGCCTATCCAACCCGCTTTTCGCGCCAAATTGCTCTGTTCCAGGAACAGCCTCGGCTCGGAATCAGCGGCACGAGCGTCGACCGGCTCATCGGCGATCGTGTCGTGCGCGGCACGCCCAATCCGATCCATCGATCGGCGGACTGGCATGTATTGTCGATGTTCTACACCGTCTTCATGCATTCGACCGTGATGTACAATCGCAACGTCATTCCAGCGGACATGCTGACTTACGATGCGACTTATGTGCATGCGGAAGACTTCGATCTGTTTCGACGTATTACCCGCGAATTCCCTGCGGCCATGATTGATGAGAGCCTCGTCGCCTACCGCGTTCACGACGAGAGCGTCACCAACAAGCACAGGCGGCCGATGCGCCGGACACATCTGAAGATCGCCGCCGAGAATCTCCAACGGGAATCCCTGATCGACGATCCCGATGCGTTTCTTGCTATCGGCACGACAGTGACGCCGGACACGGTTCGGCGTGTCGCCGACTGTCTCCTCTCCATCGAAGGGAGGATCACCGCGCGCGGCATGCGGTCGTCCGCGAGCCATGAGGAAGGATTGATGTGCTTCTTCTATTTTCTTTACCAGCTCATCGCCGACGAGAAGCAGCCCGGGTTGACGCATCAGTTCCTTACGCAGACGGACAAATGGCACAGGATACGGCGTCGCGAGCGATACGGGCTTCGCGCCGCCACCCATGCGCCCTGGTGCAGCCGCCTCTGGAGCGACGCAAGCCTGCGTCTCGACGCCCTGGCAAGATACCGACAATCGGTGCCGGCGAGGAGCGTGCTGCCGCTGCAGGGGCTTACCTGACATGGCGGGAGAGCGTTCAGAAATCACGCGGGAGCGCGCGCAGCCGTCCGCAAAGCCTCCTCACCCGTCCACCGGTCGAGATCCCACGGCCAGCTTCATCGTCTGCACATACAATCGTGCCGAAGCGCTTCAGACTTGCATCCGGGCGATCGAAGCGGCCTGTCGCGCGCATGCCTCCATGACAAGTGAGTTGGTGGTGGTCGACAATGGCTCGACCGACGACACCGCCGAGCGGTTGGCCCGCATCGCTGCGACGTCGAGCATGACGATTACGCCGCTGGTGGAACACCGCCGCGGCTTGGCCGCGGCCCGCAACGCGGGTATCGAGCGGTCTCGCGGGCACATTCTGATCTTCATCGATGACGATTGCGAAATAGACCTGCACTACTTGCGGGACCTGGAGCGACATTACGCGAACGGAGAGCGCTGTGTCGTCCGAGGTGGCCGCGTCGAACTGGGCAACGCACTCGATCTGCCATTTACGATCAAGCGATCGCCGCACCGAGCCCGTTTTACGCCCGATGTCCATCCAGGCGGCTTCGTCCTGGGCTGCAACATGACGATGCACCGGGAAGTCGCCATGCAGGTTGGCCGCTTCGACGAGCGCTTCGGTGCCGGCAGCGCCCTGCAATCGGCGGAAGATACCGACTACCTTGTCCGCGCCTTTCAGCTTGGCATCCCGATCGAATATGTGCCCGATATGACGGTCCTGCATAATCATGGGCGTAGTACACGCGAAGCGATCGAAGGGCTTCATCGCAGCTATAGCCTCGGAAACGGCGGCCTTTGCCTGAAGCACCTGTTCACGGCGCCGTGGCTGCTGCGCCATTTCTGCTGGACTTGTCGCTCGGCCTGGTGGGAATTGTGGGGCGGATCGCGCTTCGATCCGGAAGTTTCCTTGTCCCACTGGCCGATTGTGTACATGAATTTGCTCGGAGCGGTCGAATTCGCGCGACATGCCGTGATGAAGCTGCCCCGGTCGCCGGAACCGGACCAAATCAAACAGGCAACCCGCTCGTTGAGGTGAGATTTTATGCTGAAACTCCTCCTGCCGGGTCTGCAACTCCTGCGACAAGCACTCGGCCGACAGATGCGCCTTCTACCCGTCGTCGTCATGTTCGGCCTGATGAGCGCCGTGCTTGAGGGCACCGGTATCGGCCTCATCATTCCGATGCTCAGCATCATCGGCGGTCAAAAGGACCCGACGGGACTGGGTGGACTTTCCGCTCTCTTCCAGCAGATTGGATCAAGCATGGACGATCGGCAGCGGATGATGGCGATTGCCGCCTGCATCCTGGCGCTGATCACCTTGAAAAACATTATCGCCTTTGCAAATACCGCGCTTACTAACTTTGTTTACGGCAAGGCGGGCCATGCGATCCGCAGCGCGCTCGCCGACCAGCTCCTGAAGATCGGATATCCCTTCTTCCTGCAGGAAAGTCCGGGTCGGCTGCTGAACATCATTTCCAATGAATCCTGGCGGGCATCGGACGCTATACAGACGGTGCTTGCTGCGATCGTGAACGCATCTGCGAGCATCATCCTGCTTACCTTCCTGCTGCTGTTGTCGTGGCAAATGACACTCTGCGTCGCGGTCGGCCTCATCCTTGTCCAGGTCGCGCATGCCGGCCTCTCCGCCAGCTTGAAGATGCCTAGCCGCAACGTCACCTCCTTCAACAACGAACTCGCCAGCACAATGCTGCACCTCGTCCATGCCGGACGGCTGATCCGCATCTTCGGCCAGGAGGCGCGCGAAAAAGCTGTGTTCGACGGCGCATCGAACGCCGTCAGAAAGGCGGGCTTCATTCTGCAGACCCGCCAGGGCGCGCTGCCTCCACTGACCGAGGTACTGCATTCCGCACTTTTCCTCGCGGTCGTCGTCAGCGCCTGGGCCTGGGGCGTCAGCTTTCCGATCATTGTGGCCTTCGTGGTCCTGCTCTACCGACTGCAGCCGCATGTGCGCGCCTTGCAGCAGGCATGGAGCCAGGTGCAAGGCTGGAGTGGATCGCTGGAGGAAGTCCGCTGGCTGCTGGATTCCTCCGACAAGCCGCGTCCGCCGACGGGAGACGCGCCGGCTGAGGGGCTGAACCGGGAGATAAGATTCGACCGTGTGACCTTCAAATATCCGGGCTCTGCCGCGCGCCCGGTGGTGCTGCACTCCGCCAGCTTCCAGATCTGCCACGGTCGCTCCACCGCGCTCATTGGCCGCTCCGGTGCGGGAAAGACGACGATCGTCAACCTTCTTTGCCGCTTTGTCGAACCCGACGAGGGCGAGATTCTGATCGACGGATTTCCACTCAGCCGTATCGATCCCGCGCAATGGCGAAGCCGGCTCGCACTCGCCAGCCAGGACCTTGAACTGGTTGATGGCACCATCCTCGAAAATATCACCTATGGACTGCATGCCTCACCCGCGGAGGCCGAGCATGCCGCCAGGCTTGCGGAGGCGCATGAGTTCATCGAAACGCTGCCCCATGGATACAAAACCCTCGTCGGCTATCGGGGCGCCAGCCTGTCGGCCGGACAGCGGCAGCGGATCGCGCTGGCAAGGGCACTTGTGCGCGATCCTGATATCCTCATTCTGGACGAGGCCACCAACGCCATGGATGGTTTGTCGGAAGCTGCCATCGTCGAGACGCTAAAATTGCGTGCCGGTCGCCGGACGACGATCGTGATCAGCCATCATCGCAGCACGATCTCGTTCTGCGACGACATCGTCATCCTTAGCGACGGGCATGTCCGCAACCAGACCTCGTTTACGCAGGTCGCGTCCCTCAGCATGGACCAGCTTTACGAGCATGAGCTGCTCGGCAAACATTGAACTTGTTTTCCCCTAAACGTCTCCCAGAGCCTGGCATACGCCGTCACCCGGACCATGCAGGTCGTTTAGTGCCATAACCACGGCATCAATGCACGGTGATGCAAGTCGCAGAGCAACGCTGGGCGATTTTGGTGGACACGCTGCCGAGAACGAGTTGCGACAGGCTGGAAAGGCCCCTTGCACCACAGACGACAAGGTCGGGATGTTCTCGTTCGATCACTTTCATGATTTCCTCGACCGGGTTCCCATCCAAAAGATGGGTTGAGACGCGATCGACACCATGCGCATTGACCGCATACTTGGCACGTTTGAGAATATCTGTCCCAATCGCCTCTATGGCCCGATACGAGGCACCAGGATCTGTGATTGGAAAAGCGATTGGAAAGCCGGGCGCAGCGACGGGTGGGATCGTGGGGTCATCAACTATCCTCAGGCCATCGAGATGTTCGACTGTGATCATGCGCTGGAGATCGTCATCCAACTCACCAGAAAGCATGACATGCACCAAATGAACTTCTGCATACCGCCCCTTGGCGAGCTCCGATCCGATTTTAACCGCCTTCTGCGCGTGAGGTGAACCATCTGTAGCGATCAAAACCTTCCTCGACATATCACTTCCTCCTGGTGATCTAGCGGCAACGCTTATTGGACCATAGCCATACCAAGAGTAGCGCATCGGAACACACAAAACGCATTGATGAAGATCAAAGGCGGCGACTATCCCGTTCGCTTGCAATGAAGGATATTTGCGCCTGATCAATGCACGCCGCATTCCTTCACGTCACTTTACAATTTTTACAGGAAGAGGGGCGGCAAGGATGTCCGGGTTTTCGGCAACACAAGCGTGGACGGTATGCGTCTCCATCGGCGGTCTTCATCAGAACTTCCGAAGCCGCGGCCTCACCATAGCTATTCTAGCTGCTTCGTTGTTCGTCGGTTTTCATCAAGCCGGCGCTGCACCCTTGCAGCCCTCCTTGGCACCGATGCTGCAGACGGTCATGCCGAGTGTTGTCAGCATAACCGTCCGCTCGAAAGAAACGTCGAGGGATGAAGGCTTGCTGATTGTGCCTCAAGAAGAGCGCTCGAAGAGCGCCTCCCGGGAGGCAGCGGCGGTGATGCACATTTCCCAGACCGTGGGAGCTGGCGTGATCGTCGACGCGGGCAACGGATATATTCTGACGAACAACCACGTGATTGAAAACGCTGCCGATATCAAGGTTACGATTGCCGATGGCTCCACATATGACAGCAGGGTGGTGGGCACCGATCCCGAGACCGATATCGCCGTCATAAAGATCAGCGCGCCGGGGCTGATCGCCGTGCATTTCGGCGATTCCAGTAAGCTGCGGGTCGGCGACTACGTCGCCGCCATCGGCAGCCCCTTCGGCCTCGGCCAGACCGCCACATTCGGAATCGTCAGCGCGCTCGGCCGAGCCGAGCTTGGAGTTGAAGGCGATCAGGACATCATTCAAACCGATGCTTCGCTCAATCCCGGCAACTCCGGCGGCGCCCTTGTCAACCTCGACGGAGAGCTTGTCGGCATCAACAGCGCCATCATCGGCCCCTCAGGCAGCAATATCGGCATCGGTTTTGCCATCCCGATCAACACGGTGAGAGGGACCATGCAACAACTGATTGACCATGGTGAAATTCGCCGCGGCCACCTCGGCGTTCTAGTGCAGGACAACAATACAGACTTCGAGAAAGCTCTGGGGATCAATGTATCCATTGGCGCATTGGTCAACGATGTCATTTCGGGATCGGCGGGTGCAGCGGCGGGAATAAAACCCGGCGACGTCATCATTGCCGTTAACGATTCCCCGATTAAAGATGCCAGCGAACTGCATGCGAGGATATCGTCTTACGTCCCGAAAACATCTGTGAGGCTGTCACTGCTTCGTCCAGCCGGTAGGGTCGACCTAGATGCAACGCTCAGCGCGACGCTTCCGGAAGACCAGTTGCCTGTTCCGGCCGAAGTCGAAGGAAAGGGATTGCTGGAGAGTGTCACGCTCGACAAGCTCGGATCCGATTCCGATGCTTACGGCAAGGTCGAGGGAGCGCTGGTGTCGGCCTTGATTGATGGTAGCAAAGCGGCGGCAGCCGGACTGACAACCGGCGATGTAATCGTCAGTGTCAATCAACAGCTCAGCCCGACACCACAGATGGTTGCCGACCTGGCCCAGAAACAGAAAACTCTCCTGCTGCTTGGAATATTTCGGGACGGCCATCGGCGTTTTCTCATCGTAAAATGACGATCCGAAACTCTGGCATGCATCGGATGCGGCCGGAACGCTGATCCGCTTTCTTTCCAGGCCCCGGCTTACCCCACGAAACGGCACGGAAGCTAACAGCGGGCCATGCCAAATGAGGTCAGCGACCATGATTGCTACAATGACTACAATAGAAGCATTCCAACGCCTAAGTTTGGCTCTCGCCATAGGCATTCTCGTTGGCATCGAACGCGGTTGGCAAGAGCGTGAGACCCCCGCGGGCAAACGAACGGCCGGGATCAGGACCTACGGACTCGCCGGCTTCCTGGGCGGCTTCTGTGGCTTCCTCTATCCGGCTGTTGGCTCCCTCTTGCCGATAGCGATCTTTCTCGCCTTCAGCGTTGCGATGATCATCTTCAGCTACATGCAGGCAGCGGAGGAAGGCGACTATAGTGCCACAGGTGTCATTGCCGCGCTCGCCGTATTCGCACTTGGACTGGGAGCGGTTGTCGCCGACATGACGGCAACGGCGGCCGCGGCCGTTGCCATTACTGTCTTACTGGCCGCCCGTGAGCCATTGCATGGATTCTTGCGAAGGCTGACGTGGCTCGAGCTTCGCGCCGCCCTGATCCTGCTCTCCATGACCGTTATCGTCCTTCCCATTCTGCCCGACAGAGCCCTCGATCCCTGGGGAGCGATCAATCCCTTCGAGTTATGGGTCATGACGATATCGGTCGCGCTCATCTCGTTTGTCGGTTACGTCCTGATAAAGCTCATGAGTTCCGGGGCTGGTATCATTGTGACCGGCATCGCGGGAGGCGCTGTTTCCTCTACTGCAGTTACGCTCTCCTTTGCTCGGCAGTCATGCCGAGCGCCGCAGCTGTCGACTACTCTGTCCTCAGGAGCCATGGCGGCAGGTGCGGTATCCCTGACACGCACACTACTGCTTTGCGCTGTAATTGCGCCACAGACCGCACAGATACTAGTTACCGTCCTTTTACCTGCAGCAGCGGTCCTTGCGGCGGGCAGTCTCGGCAGCGCCTGGCGCAATAACGTCGGACTGCCCGACTTCATTCCGGCTAACCCGCTGGAAATATGGGTTGTCCTTCGATTCGCCGGCATTCTGATGATCATCAGCTTAGCAACGCATGCCGCGCTCGCAACACTGGGTTCGAGGTCCTTCCTCGCGGTAGCCTTCGTCTCCGGCCTTGGCGATCTTGATGCAATCACATTAACTGTGGCGAGGCTGGTTCCGGCGCAAATCGGCGACATTTCAGCTGCATACGGGATTGCTCTTGCCGCCGCAGCCAATCTTCTAACAAAAATCACCCTGGCAACACTTGCCGGCACAAGGCTCTATTCATTACGCCTGCTCCTCGTCACCCTCGGTGCCATGGCAGCGGGAATAATCAGCATCGCCCTGTATTATCCGTCAATGATTTTGGGATTGGTCAAGGCACAGCTTGCGGTATTCGGCCTATATTGAGCCGCCAAGTTTTCTCGGCATTCGGAAGCTCAATGACGCCTGGGAGTTAGGCAGAGCCAAAGTCCGGCGGCTGATATCGTGGCTAACTGACCTAGGCGCCGTCGATCATCGGCGACGGAGAGAAATCCCGAAACCCGAGTTTGGCGTCTGCACACCACGGGTCGAACTTTCCAACCGGCTTCATGCGTTCGCGATAGCGGCCTGTCCGGAACGGATGGTCCGGTACATGAACATATCGCCCCGATACCGCGCAATTCCTCATTGCCGAAGAAAGAATTGTAGTCATGAACAATGCCTTCACTGTGGCCTTCTCGATCTTCGATAAACCAAAGGCCTAAAGTCGTAAGCACTGGACTGCATTGCGGAAGATCAATCTTCTCTGCCCTACCCGTTTCCTGCCCATGTGCTCGTTGACGTCGGTCAAATTCATTCCGGCGAATGTGTGTTACCGAATACTGATGAGCCGTCAGGCGATCTCATGGCCACTTCGGGAGACGGGAAATGGCACACAAACAAGTTTTCTTCCATGCGGAAGCCAGGGGCAAGGTTCTTCTAGGTGCAACCAGATTGGCGGATGCGGTTCGCATCACGCTCGGTCCACGTTCCAAGTCGGTCCTGATCGAAAGGAAATGGGGCGCTCCAATCGTCTGCAACGATGGAGTGACAATCGCAAAAGAGTTCGATCTGAAAGAGCCAGAGGAAAATCTCGGGGCGCGCATGCTGCGCGCCGCTGCCGAGAAAACCGGGGAAATGGTCGGAGATGGAACGAGTACGTCGACTATACTCGCCCATGCAATCCTGGCGGACGGCCATCGAAATGTGGTGGCTGGCGCCAGCGCCATCGATCTCAAGCGCGGCCTTGACCGCGCGGTCAGCAGGACCGTCAAGGCGCTGCACGATATCTCCAAGCCGGTCACGACAGATAAGGAGATGCAGCAGGTCGCGGCCATCTCGGCTCACAACGATGAAGCCATCGGCAAGCTCGTCGCCGAGGCCATGTCCAAGGTCGGCAAGGAAGGTGTAATCACCGTCGAGGAAGCCAAGACAATGGAAACCCGCCTCGACCTGGTGGATGGTATGCAGTTCGATCGCGGCTACATCTCACCTTATTTCGCGACGGATTCTGAAAAGATGGAGACCATCCTGGAAGATGCCCGTATCCTTATTTTCGACCGGAAGATCTCGGCACTCGGCGACCTGGTCGGTTTGCTTGAGGAAATCGCCAAATCTGGCAGGCCGCTTCTCGTCATAGCCGAGGATGTTGAGGGAGAGGCGCTTGCTACCCTCATTGTCAATCAGATCCGCGGAACCTTCCGCAACTGTGCAGTCAAGGCTCCCGGCTTCGGCGATCGCCGCAAGGCAATGCTTCAGGATCTGGCGATCCTGACCGGGGCTCAACTTATCTCCGAAGATCTCGGCTTCAAGCTCGACAAGGTCACCCTCGAGCAACTCGGCACGGCAACGCGCATCGTCGTCGACAAGGACACCACGACGATTATCGGCGGCGGCGGCACGCAACAGGCCATCAAGGGACGCAGCGACCAGATCCGCAACGAGATTGAAACGACGACCAGCGACTACGACAAGGAAAAACTGCAGGAACGGCTTGCCAAGCTTTCGGGCGGCGTGGCCGTCATTCGTGTCGGCGCTCCATCGGAAGCGGAGGTGAAAGCCAAGAAAGATGCCTTCGACGATGCGATCAATGCCACCAAGGCCGCGGTCGAGGAAGGCATCGTTCCCGGTGGCGGGCTCGCGCTGCTGCGATGCATAAAAGCTATAAGCCAGGAAGAGGAGGCCTGCGAAGGGGATGAGCGAACAGGCGTTCAGATCCTGAAGCGTTCGCTCGAAGTTCCGGCGCGGCAGATCGCCGAAAACTCGGCCGTGGACGGCGGAGTCGTTGTTGCCAGGATGCTCGAAAGCGAGGGAGTCGTGGGCTTCGATGCCGCCCGCAATCGCTACGTCGACCTCCTGCAGGAAGGCATTATCGATCCAACCAAAGTTATACGCGTCGCACTTGAGAATGCAGTCTCTGTTGCCAGCATATTGCTGCTGACCGAGGCGACGATGACGGAGATCCCCGAGCCACTCCCACAGCCGGCTCCGCCGCCGATGGAGATATAGACGCAGGGGTCGCCGATTGTGTCCCTTTCGTCTGCGCGCTGGTGTCCGGCTGTTAGGCGAGCGCGTCGTGACGGCACATCCGCATGACACCCTTGTCACAATGTGGACAGAACGATTGAGCGCCGTTCGCTAGCGAGAAAGTTCGATACCAGTCTATCTTCGATAAATTAAAGCGTGACGACTGAATATTTGACTCAGCTCAAATAACGCCAATAGCCGATGCATTAGGATGGCATAGTTCTAGCAATGGAGACTACAATGAATGAACCACGTTGGCAGAACTGGCTAAGTCTTATCCTTGGAATCTATATAGTCGCAGCGCCTTGGGTCGTTCCCATTTTTCTACCTCAGACTTCGGCGTCCACGATGATAGAGGTTGCCGGATCGATCGCCGGACTGGCACTTGCGATCGTCTCAATGTCCGGAATTTTTGATCCGGAGATCTGGACCGATTGGGTGAAGGTCTTGTTAGGCATGGTGCTCCTTGTAATTCCGTGGGTCGCTGATTTCAGTGACAACATTACTTTCACCTACAACTTTGTACTGGCCGGTATGGTTCTCATCATAATAAGTGGATTGGCCTTTGCCTCAAGGCGCCCGAAGATTGGACGCGACTGGCAAGAATGATGGCTTCGAGCATAGACCGCGCCAAATAGGCCGGACATATGACTGCACCATCCGACGGCGATTTGCGCAATAAACACCTTGCTAACCGGGTCGTTCCACATATGAGGAAGAGCCCGATTTACTGCTAAGCGACGCCTTGCTGCGCACGGACGACGACCGTGCAGCAATTGGGACGTCGCAGTGCGTATGAGCGACGTTCATCCGATGTCTCGTGGTGGGTGGAGCATTGAACTCGCGGTCACCGTCCGGCGGCCCGGGCCGACGATTAGCTCGGGAGAGCAGTCTGGAATGCGCCTGGCGTTACACCCATTGTCCGCCTGAATGTTGCGACGAAGTGCGCCGACGTTGCGAAGCCGACACCGTCGAACCTCGGCGACAGACTTCCCTGGCTTCTTCAGGAGTGTGATCCCGCGTTCAAGCCTGCGGAGAACGACGTGACGATGCGGTGTCACCCCGGTCTGTTGGTGGAACGCACGAATGAAGTGATTGACACTCAAACATACGGCGCCGGCCAACTGGTCCAAAGTCGGCGACGCGACGGACTTGTTATCCGAGGCAAACACTTTCAAAGGCTTCATGTTCCTGCCGGCAACACTATCAATTTTCTGATAAACTGCATGCCGCTGACTCTGCTGCATTTTCCGCGATTTAAATGTTTTCTCCAGAATAATATGCCGGACGAATTGGGCCTTACGCGGGGGAGGTGCGCCGAAAATCCGCGCTGCCAGCTGGCCTGTGGGTAGGTTTCGCGCAGCTAAGCAACAGAACTTGGCGATGCTCTACGGGTGTCCAATGATGGGCTTGAGATTGTTCGGGCCGATAAGATTACTTTCTCGCGTTTCGAGAAGGCCTTCCGCCCAGTCCTTACCGGCCGTCTTTGCGGATCGAGCGTTTGTCGAGGCCCATCCAGGTTCTAGGTTGGAGCGCGACCTTCCAGCAAAGCCATGCACCGATATTCTGTTGGGGTCGACAGCAGCAGTATGCCATCACCGTTCGAGATGGCAAGCTGACGAAAATCCGTGAGTATATCGATACGCAGGCACTGGCACGGGCCTCCGAGACGGCCGCGAGCCCCAGATCCTGAGCCTCAGGATGGCGAGGCAGCACAACCGGCAGCGGCTGCTGATGCGCAGCGCGCTGTTGCCTATCTCCACAATCTCCAGTCGCAGTTATTTTGCTCTCAACAACATTCACAGGAGGCGCGTGTCGGCCGGCTCGTGCTCATAGTCATCGTGGCGGCCATCGACATGTTTTATCGACTTGGCAATTTGGTCGGTGTCCTGCCCGATATCGTCCAACGCGGCGATAGACACTGCGTAGAATCTGCCGAGTGATTCCTTGTCTCCCTGTCCAAATGTGCGGACACCACAGGTCTCGCAGAACCGATAGTGAAGATTTGCCTTCGATTTGCCGGGCGGAATCCACGTGTAGTCGGACAGGTTATCCTCGCCCTTTTCTATTTTGAAGTCATCGGCCTGCAGGATCGCGAACCAGAATCGTGCCTTGCTGCATATTGAGCAGTTGCAGCGCGTCGTTCCTTTTTCGAAATCAATCGCGGCTTCAAATGCGACGGCACCGCAATGACAGGAGCCGTGGTAGGTCTTCTTGGTCATCATATTCTCCTCAGTACGCGTTGAGTAGTCTCCACGGCTGGAACAAAGGTAGATCTTCTACGGTTGCGCAGCGGGCGGCCTGTTCCCGTTTGGCTGAGGGCGAGCATCGACCGTTAGATGCGGACGGTGTTCAATACACTGCCTTCTCAACATCGTTGCTCGACGGATTTGCCAGGATGGCACTCGCGACAATGTGAGTGAGATGGTCGGCCCGAGGCGCAAATGAAGGTAAGTCGACGAGCCATCCGAGCGCCGACATCAAGCCAAATAGATCGTCCCCATTCATGTCGGCGCGCGCCCTGCCTTCTCCCTGAGCACGGGCCAGTAATCGCGCGCCCGCTGAGTGCACCGCAGCGCATGAAGCATAAAGGGCGGAATCCGGGTTCGTATGTGCGGCCGCCATCATTGCGACAACACCCTTCTGGCCTTGGGCGAATGCTATCCATTCGCGAAACCAAGACAGGAGTGCTTCGTCAGGCCGGGCTGACATTTCGAGCTCGTCTGCCTTCTGCGTCAGTGCGTCCAGCTTCGTACACACCAACGCTTCAAAAAAGGCTTCCCGCGTCGGGAAATGACGAAGCAGCGTGGCAAGCCCGACGCCGGCGCGGCGGGCAATATCGCGCATGGATGCGTTGACGCCCTGCTCTGCGACGACGTCACGCGCGACCGCGAGAATATGGTCGTAATTTTTCCTAGCGTCGGCTCGCATATCTCGCCCTAAAAGGATCGGTGATCCTTATATTTGGATCAGTGGTCCAATAGATATAGTGTATGTTTGCAAATGGCAACAGAGGCGCTGTTGGAAAGCGTGGAAGTGGAAGCCACGGTAAGCACCAACCGGCCGCCTGCGCACTAGTGACCTGAGCGCGTCGTATTGCTGAAGAAGCGGGAGCGTTCCGCGAACAAGCACGCGGCCTAGCCAGCGGCCTGGAGGCCGAGTTGAGAATCGTGCTCGACGCGCTTTATCCGATTCCTCAGATATTTGATGCGCTTCGGGCCTTCACCGAACAATTTCCGACAGTACCGCCGCGCCTCTACGTCGCGTCACTGGGTGCCGCTGCGAACCTGGTGACCGACGGGGGATGCACCATTTAGCCGGCAGATTAATCTTCTACCTCACGCATTCTGCAGACTGATCGCGGTTCGTCGGTGGCTATCGAGTTTGGACGATTGATCCTGGCGAGACGTGTCGCCTGCAAGAACACCTGCGTGGGCACGCAGTCTCTCTGATATGAACTCCGTGAACAGGCGGACACGCTTGGTCTTTCGCGTTTCGCCCTGTGTCAGCACCCACAGCGTTCCATGAGGGCCGAGACGTGTGCCGGGAACTCGGACGAGCAACGGTTCAGCATCTCCGACGAAGCTTGGAAGCGCCGATATCCCCAGGCCCAGCCGCATCGCCTCGAGATGGGCTGCATCTTCCGGGACCCGGAACGGGGCTCCGGTAATTTCGACGACATCGCCCTGGGCCCACTCCGGCACGCCCTCTATGTTTTTCGATATCCATCTGATGTTGCCAGACTTGCCGTCTTTCCAAGCCGCAAGAAGGTCCTGAGACATATAGACACCCACGGAAAGGTCGGGACCTTTCACGCCGTGAAGGTTTTGCGGCAAAGAGTTGCGATCAAAAACGACTCTCAAGGCCACGTCGGCTTCGCGATTTGTCAGGTTGGCATTTTCTAAAGAAGAGTGGATCTCCATTTCGATCTCTGGGTGCTGTCGTGTAAAGGCGGCAAAGTCAGGCATCAACAGGTGGGTCGCCAGGGTGGGCGCCATTGTGACTCGCAGGGGACCACGCACGGCCTGATCACGGCCGGACACGCGGCTCACCAGCAAATTAGACGAAGCCTCCATCTGTTCTGCCAGTTCCTGGACCTGTTCGCCAGCTTCGGTGAGGCGATAGCCTGCGGGCAACTTTTCGAACAACTGCGAATGGAGCTGGGCCTCCAGCTGCGCGATGCGCCTCAGGACCGTCGTGTGATTGACTTCAAGCTGGGCCGCGGCCGCACGGACGGAACCATGTCGGGCCACGGCGAGAAAATATCGAACATCATCCCAGTCGATCGTCATTGTGTTCCTGGCCAAATCGCAATGCTGATGTCTTGAAGCGGTGCTTTAGCACAATTCCCCGCGATGCAGGCGGTGTGATTATGCACCACGCTTGTGCAATTTTCCACACTGATAGCGTGGAGCGCGGCCTCCTACCTCAATGGAGCAAACAAAGCGGGTCGGCGCGCTGACCCTAAACGTTTCTTTATTCCGCGCAACCCCAACGAAGGATGCATGACATGACTAGACTGAATGGAAAGACCGCCGTGATCACCGGTGGTGCTACCGGTATCGGCCGCGCCGCTGCAAAACGCTTCATCGAGGAGGGCGCCTTCGTCTTCATCTACGGCCGCCGGCAGGAAGCGCTCGACGCCGCGGTGGCAGAGCTCGGACCCAATGCCCGCGCGGTGAAGGGCTCGGTCTCGGATGAGGCTGACCTTGATCGCCTCTACGCAGCGGTAAAGGCAGAGCGCGGAACGCTCGACATCGTCTTCGCCAATGCCGGGGCCGGAAGCCCGCTTCCGCTCGGTAAGATCACCGCCAAGCACATTGACGAAACTTTCGACACCAACGTGAAGGGTACGATCTTCACGGTCCAGAAGGCGCTGCCGCTGATGGGCAAGGGCGGTTCGATCATCCTGACCGGATCGAGCGCCGGCACCACGGGCGCTCCGGGATTCACTGCCTACAGCGCAAGCAAGGCGGCGGTGCGCAACCTCGCGCGGACCTGGGCCGAGGACCTGAAGGGCACCGGCATCCGGATAAATGTGCTGTCGCCCGGGGCGACGGCGACCGAACTCGCGAAGGAGGCGCTGGGCGAGGAGGGTCAGAAGGCCTACGGTGCGATGACTCCGCTCCAGCGCATGGCCGATCCGGCAGAGATCGGGGCCGTGGCCGCCTTTCTCGCGTCGTCGGACAGCAGCTTCATGACCGCCAGCGAAGTCGCCGTCGACGGCGGCTTGGCACAGCTCTGACGCACCACGCCACGACCTTCGGCGCTCTATTAATCGTACTGAGCGCCGTGGGACGGGATAGATACAAGGAGAATAGATATGAGCTACGCAATTATCGGCTTCGGCAATATCGGCCAGGCCCTGGCCAAGGCGTTTGCCCGCAAGGGCGTTGAAGTATCCGTCGCAACCACGCGCGACCCGGAGAGTTTTGCCTCTGCCGCGGCAGCGATCGGCCCCACAATCATTCCCAAGACACTCGCCGAGGCCGTCAAGGCGGATATCCTTTTCTTGGCTGTCCGTTTCGAGTCGCTTCCGGATGTCGCGAAAGCGCTTCCCACATGGAAGGGGAAGACGATCATCGATGTGACCAATGCCTACGGCGTGCCCCCTGAGGAACTGGGGGGACAGCCTTCGTCCAAGTTCGTCGCGCAAGCCTTCACTGGCGCGAGACTGGTCAAGGGCTTTAACCATTTGGGTGCTGCCTCCCTTGCCCAAGATCCAGCCGTGCATGGCGGCAGGAGAGTCGTGTTTCTGGCGAGCGACGATGACGCTGCCGCAGACGAGATTGGTGCGCTCGCGGAAAATCTCGGTTTCGCGCCGATCAAACTTGGCGGGCTTTCGGAAGGTGGGCTGCTGGTCCAGGCGCGCGGAAAAAGCTGGGGGCAGCTGATCTTCAAGGACTTGGTCAAGTTCGACTGATGGGCGGGACGCAAATATCGATATGATCCCGCCTCGTGGAACCCCAACGTGTCCGACTAGATCGGGCACGATCTGCTGGTCTTGGTTGCAGACGATATTAAGTGGATCATTCCGGGCGGGGACTGGCCGTTGGCAGACACCCACCGCGGGCGTGGGGAATTGGCAGCAGTGCTTAAAAGGGCGGTCGAAGAGGTGGAAATAACATACCCGAAGCCCCGAACTCGTGGCGCAGGGGTATCGGGTAGTGGTGGTAGGCGTCGCTACGGGAAAAATCGACGCGACGAACAAACCTTACAAGGACGATTGGGTCTTCGCCATTACCGTTCGAGATGGCAAAGTGACGAAGATCCGGGAGTATTTCGACATACAAGCACTGGCGCGGGCCTCCGAAATGGCCGTGAGCCTCAGACCCTGGGCTTCGCGATAGAGCGAGGCCAATTGCAGCACAACCAGCGGATCGACTGCCTCGTGATCGGCGGCGGTTCCGCGGGGATTGACGGCCGCGCTCTACCTGGCGCGGTTCCGCCTGACCGTTCAGGTGGTCGACCGAGGCGCGGGGCGGGCCGCATCGATCCCGCTAACGAGGATCTATCCGGACTTCCCCGATGGCATCACCGGCCGCGACCTCGTCCAACGCATCGGAGAGATCGCGGGCTCGTGAGGACGTGGTGTCGGTGATTCAGCCGATATCGACGGTCATGGCGAAGTCCCAGGTGCCGGCGCCATTTTTGGCGAGGCCAATCATCATCAGGCCAAGTGCCTCGAGCGTCTGGGCCATGTGCAGGCCGCCGACATCGAACGGACGCAGCCTGAGGCTCTCGAGGAAGGCCGAGACGCGCCTCTTCGCCTCCGCGTCATCGGCTGCGATGAACGCGTCGAGGCGTCCACCCTTCGCAAGGACGTGACCGAAGATCGTGTTGAAGGCCTTCACGACATGCGCGCCTGCGGGCAGGCCGTTGGCGGTCTCCTGTGCGCCTGAACTGCCATGGGGCGTTACGAGGCCGGAGAGGTCGGGTGCGACGGGGTTGGCGATGTCGATGATCACCTTGCCGTCCAGCGCTGGCCCGAAGTCGGCCACCGCTCCCGCCGCACCGGCGTATGGCACGGCGAGGATGACGATGTCGCCCGCAGGTGCTGCGCCGTAAGTTCCTGTGGTGGCTCCGGCTCCAAGTTGGTCGGCAAGCGCCTGCGCGTTTGCCACGGTACGGCTGATTACCTCGACGGTGTGTCCAGCCTTTGCGGTGCGGCCGGCGATTGCCGCCGCCATTTTTCCTGAGCCGATGATGCTGATAGTGCTCATGTGCAGTCTCCTTTTGAATCGTGGGGTATTGCTCGTCTTCCCTGGACGGATCACGCCATCACGACGTTGCTGTCCTCCAGGCGCGGCATGACTAGCCGGCCTGTCGTCACCTCATCGGTCGGCGGGGAAGTAATGGCCGTCGTCCAAGTCGGCGAACAGGCCGGGCTGAGTTGGTTCCCAGCCAAGGGTCCGGCGGGTGATGGCGTTTGAGGTCGGCGTGTCGAGCGTGACCAGATTCGCAAGGAACCCAAAATATCCCGGCAGCATCAGCACGTCTGCAGGAATTGGCATAGCCGGCAGCTTCAAACGCTCGCCAATGGCCTCGGCGATCTGGCGGTACGGAACGGCCTCGTCGGCAACCGCGTGCCAGTTGCATCCGGCAGGCCCCTTCTCCAGCGCCAAGCGAAATACGGTGGCAAGGTCGCGGGCGTGCACGGCCCCCCACCGGTTCGTACCGTCTCCGGGATAACCGACGACACCCTTTTCCTTCGCCAGCCCGATCAGCAGCGGAAGGAAGCCGGCCTTGTCGGTCGAACTGTGCATGATTTCAGGAATCCGCACGATTGAAGACCGCACGCCCTTCTCGGCGAGGCCAATCACCGTGGTTTCCACGATGTTACGAACCCGCAGGGTGCCCTTGTAGGGATCGCCGCCAGGAAGGGGCGGATCCTTCTCGGTGGCTGGCCGGCCCAAGCCTTCCCACCCAGGTGAGCCAATACTTCCTGACGCGACCAGCGGCTTTCCGCTTCCCGCCAGTGCCTCGCCATAGGCGAGCATGATCTGGAGTTCGGCGGCGGCTACAGCGTTGATCCCACCTGTTGGAATCAGGTCTTGCCGGTGCGCGACATGGATGACGCCGTCCGAGGCCGCGGCCGCCTCCATGAGACCGTCGATATCCTCGAGGCTGCCGCGACGCACCTTGGCGCCGAGCGCGGACACTGCCGCTGCGGCCGCGTCAGAGCGTGCCAAGGCGGTGACCGCGTGGCCAGCGGCGATGAGATCGGAAATGATGTACGGACCGGAATGGCCGGTGCCGCCAGTAACAAATACGTGCATGTAACTGCTCCTTGTGAGCGATTTGAGGTGAGGGCGTTGGTGCGAGTGCACTCAGCCGAGAAGGCTGATGCCGATTGCGATGTTGGTGTGCTTGATGAGGAGAGGCTCACATCAACTCAAGCGGCAGGGAAGTAATGGCCGTTGTCCATGTCCTCGATCAGGCCGGGCTGGACAGGCGCCCAGCCGAGTGCCTGTCGCGTGATGGCGCTCGATGCCACGAAGTCACCGGTGACCACCGCCGACAGGCCGCCGAAATATCTCGGCACCATCATCTCATCGGCGGGAACGCTCTTGGCGGGCAGGCCGATGCGCTTGGCGACGGCCTCGGCGATCTCCCGGAACGGGACGCCCTCGTTGCCCACCGCGTGCCAGGTCTTTCCCGCAGCGCCCTTTTCGAGTGCAAGATGGAACAAGGATGCCAGGTCGCGCGCATGTACGGCAGGCCATCGGTTCGCGCCGGCTCCAGGATAGGCGACGAAGCCTTTCTGCTTCGCGAGCCCCGTCAGCCCGACGAGAAAGCCCGCACGATCGGTTGGGCTGTGCACGATGAGAGAAATCCGGACGACCGAAGACCGCACCCCCTTCTCGGCAAAGCTTAGCACGATGGTTTCCACGATATTGCGAGACACCAGAGTGCCTTCGTCCAAGGGGCCGCTCGGCAAAGCAGGGTCATCCTCCGTCGCAGGTCGGCCGAGGCTGATCGGCGCACCGATGCGGCCAGCACGGCCTGCGTTCGAGGGCGCGCCGATGCTGCCCGCCACGATCAGCGGCTTATTCGTGCCGGCCAGCGCATCGCCCAATGCCAGCACGATCGCGAGCTCAGAATCGCGCAGGGCGGTTAGCCCTCCGGACCGGAGGAGGTCGGCCCTGTAGCCGAGGTGGATGACGCCATCGGACTCCGCTGCTGCCACCTTCAGCACATCGAGATCGGCGAGGTCGCCACGACGCACCTTGGCACCGAGCGCGGACACTGCGGCGGCCGACTCGTCCGATCGCGCCAGACCGGTGACCTCGTGGCCGGCCGCGATAAGTTCCGGGACGACGTACGAGCCGGCGTGGCCGGAGGGGCCGGTGACGAAGACGTGCATGGCAATGCTCCTTGCGAAAAATGGGATATTAGGGCGCTCAGTCGAGGAGTTTGACGCCGATCGAGAAGTTGGTGTGTTTGACGGCATGGGTAACGAGCCCGAGCACAAGCATGCAGGCGTGTTCCAGCGCCCGCGCCATGGATAGCGGCCCGGCATCCATCGAGCGCAGTCCGAGGCTCTCGACGAAGACCGAGACGCGGGCCTTCGCCTGCACGCCGTCTCCAGCAATGAACACGTCCAACGGGTGGCCCTCGACTGGGCCAGCGGCGAGGACGTGGGCATTCAGGGTGTTGAACGCCTTTACGATTTCCGTATCGGCAGGCGCGGCCTTGGCGATCTCCTGCGCGCCAAAGCTGTCGTCAGGGGTCAAGAAGCCCGAGAAATCGGATTTAATGGGGTTGGTGATGTCGATGAGGATTTTGTCAGAAAGCTTCTCGCCATAGTGCTTCACGATGTCCAGAACCGTCGTGTAGGGAACGGCGAGGATGACGATGTCCCCGGCCGGGATGGCGGCGAACGTTCCTGTCGTTGCACCGGCGCCGAGCGCATCGGCCAACGTCCGCGCTTTGGCGGTGTCGCGAGCCATCAATTCGACCGTGTGTCCGGCCTTGACGGCAAGGCTCGCGATCGCTGCAGCCATGCCGCCTGAGCCGATTATACTGACAGTGCTCATGTTCGTGTTCCTTGCCGGTTTTCTTAATGACATCTCGTTACGCGTCGGGCGGGGTGTCCGTTGCCGTTCACGCGCAAGCGTTGCGTCTACTGGATCGCCGATCCATTTATTATTCGGATCACTGATCCAAATATACGGACCGCCGATCCATTTATCAAGGTGCTTCATGAGGGCCGACGCAAAAAAATTACAGCCACCCCCTCGCAGTCGCGCGTGACGTCGTTGCCGAGCACGGGACCGATGTATCGATGCGCGGCTCAGGCCGAGGGGACGGCGCGCATCGATATGACAGGTGGAAGGAGAAGTTTGCCCCCTTTTCGACAGGGCGCAACTTATTGATTTTCATTCGTAAATTGATGTAGCGTCGGCCACGACCGGCGTAAGTCTTGACCCCCGCTACTTTTTCAATATCTTCAACGTTTTCAGATCGTTGTCGCGGATTCCAGCGGGGTCGATCTTCGGCTCCGGGTCACACACTAAAGGACCATTGGACCAACCGGAGTATTTGACGATGACAGCCGTACTTCAATCGATCGATGTTGCTGTCGGGCCAATGCCGGACCGACGTTCCATTCTCCTGCGAATGTCCGCGGACGCGATCTCCAGCGCAGCATGGGGTGCGCCTAGCTCCGCGCCAACGCTGGTGTCGCGCATTTTCAATACGCCGCGTCACACAACGCACTACCTCGAGTGCGGACCGGCCGACGGACCGTTGATGTTCTTCCTGCATGGGTTCCCGAGCATCAGTTTGATATGGCGGGCCCAGATGGAGGCGTTCGCCGGCGGCGGCTGGCGCTGCGTCGCTCCCGATCTGCGCGGCTTCGGCGGCTCTTCTGCCCCGGCAGCCAAAGACGCTTACTCCATAAAGGAAATCGTGGCGGATATGACGGAGCTTCACGACCACCTTGGCGGCAAACCTGCGATCTGGGTTGGCCACGACTGGGGCAGTATCGTGGCTGGGGCATTGGCCGCGCATGAGCCTGAGCGCAGCCGTGGCGTTGTGCTGGCGTCGTGGGCGTATTTTCCTGAGGCGAACAGCCTGCCCACGCTCGTGTCGCTGGTTGATCGAACGATCTATCCGGCTGACCAGTATCCGGATGGCCAGTGGGACTACGTCCGCTACTACATGACGAATTTTGATGGGGCAGTCGCTGATCTTGAAGCAGACCATGCAGCATATCTTGCCTCGGCCTATCAACCCGGCAGTCCTGACGTCGTTGGAAAGGTTTCGCCGATGTCGATCGTAACGCGCAACGGAGGACGCTTCGGCGCTGCACATCGTGCCCCGCCGACTAAACCAAATCCCGCGCTGTGGCTCCCAGCGGACTTCGAGGTGCTGGTACAGTCGTTCAAGGCTCATGGCTTCCGCGGCCCCTGCGCGCTGTATACAAACGATGACGCCAACATCGCCTACGCCCGCGAAGCGGCCAATGGCGGGCGCCTCTCGCAGCCGATCCTTTTCGTTAACGGCGATTTTGATCAAATCTGCACCATCGCTGGAAATCGCCAAGGCGACCCGATGCGCGCGGCCTGCACAGACCTTACCGTGACGAGCCTGCCCGCCGGACATTGGCTCCCGCTTGAATGCAAGGCGGAACTTATCCAGGTCATCCGCAGCTGGCTTCAGAGCAAGAAGCTCTGATGACGGGATGGAAAAGGGGAGTCTCCAAGGTGGAGCGGTCGGCCTACGATGGATCAACCACGCCAGGTTTCGCGTTGAATAGGCCAATCAAGATGCAGTGCGACTTTAACCACCTATAAAGTCTATCCTGTGTTGGATACGAACCTTCATCGAGACTGACCGCCGATGAGCTGACCCACCGAGAGTTTTCGAAGCCTCGCGGATTCAGGCGTTCCAATAACACGCCATACGGCGTCAGAACTCAAAGAGGTGACGCGACCTTGGGCAATGCCCCTGCAAGTGCGTCGATAGCGGACCGCACGCGGGTGGGCAGATGAGGTCCCTCGGGCCAGACGGCCCACACTTCCGATGCGTGAGAAGACATCTGGCGCATTACTCTTACGAGTTCTCCGGACTCGATACGTTTCCGAACGAGCCAATGGGGCAACCAGGCCATCAATCGCGCAGCCAAATCCGATTTATCCGTTGCGCCTCTTAATCCGCTTCGCTGTCACCAATCCCATTACGGCTGCCGCGATGGCAGCAGCGTCACGATCTGATGCCGATCGTCTTGATCGACGATATCCAACGCCACCAAGGTCCCATCATCTTCCCTGATGGAAATCGTCTTGGGGCGATTGATGATGTGTTCGAGGCCGTCCAAGGAGATCTCAAGCGTATTCTTCTTCGGTTCGTAGGTCATTCCCAACAGTGGCGATGACGAGGTAAGGACCTGATCGCCCAAGGTAATCCCGACCACTTCAACCCGAACGTGCTTACCGCTGAGGGTCTTTACAAGGCTTTTGAAATAGGCTTGCCATTCTGCTGGAGCGATGGTCTTGCTCATCATGGTCTTCGTCCTTTTGAAAGCATTAAACTAAGACCAGGTATCGCTGGAATGATATGATCTGAATCAAGGATATCCTTATTTCTTCAGAAATGGTCAGAACCACGAGATTGTTGCATGGCTGCCGTCGTAAGTGCGCAGTAGAAAACACGCGAATTCCGCGCGATCATTCTAGAGTTCTCCCTCTAACCAGCCCCTCGTCGCAAATAGATCGGGGAAAATAACCGGTTCCCATTTTTAGCTTCCGACAGCCGATCCAATGCGGCCATGAACTGTGATCTAGTTGCCGTTCTATATGCGGCCATAGCGAGGATTTGATCTGCATCAATGTGGCAGATCACTGACTAGACATAGTGTTTTTATGGTCAAATCACATTACCAGTTTAGCGACAGGTCCGATGCAGGCCGTCAGTTGGCGGCCAGATTGATCACGCTCGCCCCTGATCGTCCGGTCGTTTACGCCTTGCCGCGCGGTGGCGTGCCGGTGGCGCTGGAAATCGCATGCGCGCTTCGTGCGCCGCTCGATCTCGTTCTAGTGCGCAAGATCGGTGCGCCGGGTGCTCCCGAAGTGGCGCTCGGTGCCGTTGTCGAAGGCGAAAGCCCTCAGACAGTCATCAACGAGGACGTGCGACTGGCGACCGGTGTCGATGACGCCTATCTCGAGCGCGCGCGGCAGCGGGAACTCACCGAACTCGAGCGCCGCCGCGCACTCTACCTTGGTAACCGCGCGCGACTGGAGCCGACCGGACATACCGCTATCATCGTCGATGATGGACTTGCCACAGGGGCTACAGCCAAAGCCGCGCTCATCGCGATTAAGAGCCAAGGTGCGGCCAAGACCATCCTCGCCATCCCCGTCGCACCGGAAGAAACGCTGGCCGAAATGCGTCAGCACGCCGACGTTGTCGTGTGTCTGAATCCCGCCAGGAATTTTCAAGGGGTAGGCGGATTCTATCGCGATTTCCACCAGCTCACCGATGAAGAGACGATCGGGCTGCTGAGACAAGGGTGGGCCGAAGGCGCTGATGCTGCGCCCGATCACTCCAGGCGCCGGGTCGCAGTTCCCCCGCTCGGTCTGGTCGGCGATCTAAGCGTACCGCCGGATCCACGAGGCATCATCCTTTTCGCCCATGGCAGCGGGTCGAGCCGGCTCAGTCCGCGCAATATTGCCGTTGCCGACCGGCTGAATGCCGAGGGCTTCGCGACACTTCTTCTGGATCTGCTGACGGCGGATGAGGCAAGAGACCGCCGCAATGTCTTCGACATTCCGTTGCTCGCGGAGCGTTTGCTTGAGGCCGCGATCTGGATCGGGGCGGAGCCGGACATCGCCGATCTGCCGCTTGGCCTGTTTGGCGCGAGCACCGGGGCCGGGGCAGCAATGTTGGCGGCAGCGGAGCTTCGGGGCCGCGTGGCGGCGGTGGTCTCGCGTGGTGGTCGCCCCGATCTGGCCAGCCCACGGCTCGGCGAGGTGGAAGCGCCGACACTGTTCATTGTCGGCGGCGACGACCAGCAGGTTCTTGCACTGAACCGCAAGGCACTGGCTGCCCTCAAATGTGACAAGCTGCTGAGGATCGTCCCCAACGCCACCCATCTGTTCGAGGAGCCTGGCGCACTTGAGGCGGTGACCGACATGGCAAGCGCCTGGTTCCAGCATTATCTGTCTCCGCCGGTGCAAAGCCACGTGCCGACGCCTGCAGGAGTTCAGCCAATATCGCCGATGTCGGTGGCGGCCTTGCTGCGGGCCGCAGCTGAACCGTTGCCTTCGCTGGATGACCCTGCCTTCCCCACTGCCTTCGACCGGTTTGCTGATGCACGCGTGGTGTTGCTTGGCGAGGCCTCTCACGGCACCTCGGAATTTTACCAGGCCCGCGCCGCTATTACGCGTCGGCTGATTGAGAAACATGGTTTCACGATCGTTGCAGTCGAGGCCGATTGGCCAGATGCCGCCGCGGTTGACCGTTATGTGCGACAAAGCCCACATCAGCCGATGAATTCAACGCCGTTCGCCCGATTCCCGACCTGGATGTGGCGCAACAAGGACGTCGATGCATTCGTCAGCTTCCTGCGCAATCACAACGCCACAAAATTGCCCAACGACAAGGTCGGCTTCTATGGCCTCGACCTCTACAACATGACGGCATCGATCGCCGCGGTGCTCGCCTACCTTGACCGCGTCGATCCAGAGGCTGCGGCGGTGGCGCGCGGGCGCTATGCCTGTTTGTCGCCGTGGTCGCGGGAGCCGGCCGCCTATGGTCGTGCATCACTGACTGAAGGTTATGCGCTATGCGAGCGGCCGGTGACGCGCATTCTCGTCGATCTCCTGCAAAAGGAGTTCCAATACGCCAAAAAGGATGGCGCTGAGTTCTTCGACGCCATGCAGAATGCTCGTCTTGTAGCCGATGCGGAACGCTACTATCGGGCCATGTATTACGGCGCTCACGAATCGTGGAATCAGCGTGACCAGCATATGTTCAATACCCTCCGGAATATCCTCGCATGGGCAGGTCCAAAGACAAAGGCTGTCGTCTGGGCTCACAATTCCCATATCGGGGACGCGCGATTCACCGATATGGGCATGGAGCACGGCGAACTGAACATTGGCCAGTTGTGCAGACAGGCCTATGGACACGATGCTGCCCTGGTCGGCTTCGGCACCCATACCGGGACCGTTGCGGCGGCCTCGGAATGGGACGCGCCAATGGAGATCAAGGCGGTACGGCCATCTCGTCCCGATAGTTACGAGGCCTTATGCCACGACGTCGGTACTGAACGTTTCCTGTTGGACCTTCGCGCCGGACAGCACGAGGATCTCCGTCGCGGCATGGCTGAGCCGCGACTCGAGCGCTACATCGGCGTCGTCTATCGCCCGGAAACAGAGCGCTGGAGCCATTACAGCTACGCATCGCTGGCCGATCAGTACGATGCTTTCGTCTGGTTCGACAAAACAAGTGCCGTGGTCCCCTTGCCGACGCAGGTGGCTACCGGCGAGGATGAGACTTATCCATTCGGCCTCTGATCCAGAAGCACGCAACCGTTGTCCAAGTTGTTCCGCATGTCAGAATAGGTCAGCGGTCATTGCCATCTTGCATCAACGAGCGCTGATCATCACCTGCACCCGTTCGCGCAGTGCGATGGACATCATTCTCCAGGACTGATCGACAAGTTTCAGGCGACACAGCAATGGGCGGCAATGTCGTCGCAGTCCTTAAGGTGCGGTTTGACAGCCAGTTGCCCTCATAAGCCGCCAGCCATTCTCGACCGGGTTCAATTCCGGCGATCTCGGTGGAAGGATGATCGGGTCGCCTGATCGAGAATGAGCACAGCGTGAGAACCTTTATCGACCGCATGGCTGATTTTCTCGCCGAATCCGGCTACCGTGGCGGACCTACGGCTCCATAGCTGCCCAGCAGCAAAGCCGATCATCTCGCGCAACAAATCTGCATGCACGCCGTTCCCAACAAGCAAGCGCAGGTTCATTATGTCATTGTTCACTGGTGATCTTTCCATCAGCTTGGTCTTCGACAACATGACCCTACTGGAAAGCACTGAAGGCCTCCCGCAAAGCCGACCACCCGCTCTTCACCATGAAACGCGCGGGCATTCAGCGTTGCTGTCTGCCGTCGCGTACAGCACCTGCCGGCGCACAGTCGGGCGGAATTTTTTGCCCTTTTGCCGCTCATATTGATTTGCCTCAATGCACTAACGCCACAGCAGAACTATCGTAAGATTGTTCGATAATGTATGCTCATTCAGGAGCGATGCTATGCTGAGAGTAAAGCGCGATAGTTTCGGAGGCCCGGCTGGTAACGCTGTGCCGTCGTTGGGTGAAATTGGGGGGCGAGTCTTCGTTCTTGAAGCTGTGGCGACCACCGCTTTAACGAGGCTTTTGAGGCACTGTGCTGCAGATGGTCAAACCGAACACATAGAAGCACTTCGGCGCGCAATCGAAAGGAAATGTCGCGAGGCAAACCTGCCCGAAGCTCAGATTGCGGCTGCGTCGGAATATGCTCAAGAGTTGTTTAAAGACGCAATGGAGCGGGCGGGGAAAACTCCAGTTATAGGGCAATGAGATCCAGAGCGACGGTCCTTCGCCTCGGCAACTATTTGCATTCGCAGCGGCATGCCTTCGTGATCTCCATGCGCGCATTCGATTGCCGAAATGGAAGGTGCGGCGACGTTATCGTGTTGTTGATGGAAGATCCGCTATACCAGTGAGGAGTAGCAATGAACATCCAAGAGATGGCATACGAGGATTGTATTGCCCTCGTAAAAAAACAATGGCTTGCGAGATTGGCCTGCGCGAACGCAAATATCCCGTATGTCGTCCCTGTTCAATATGCGTGCGCCGGTGACAGGTTATACGCATTTACTTTGCCAGGTAAGAAGCTGGATATCATGAGAGCGAACCCCAATGTATGCGTTCAAATTGACCAGCTTAAAAGCAAGCACTCTTGGAAAAGTGTAATTATCGATGCGAGATTCGTCGAGCTTGATGGCGATGAAAGTCGCGAAGAAAAGCATCGGGCCTGGTCCCTGCTAGCGCAACACCTTGATTGGTGGGAGCCTGGTGCTTTGAAACCATCCTCCAGATTGGCGGATGCAACCCCCAAAACACACACTTTCTTTGCTCTCGATATGATTGACGTAAGTGGGCGCGCCACGGCGAGCTAGGAAACCAGGAACTTCCAAGGTGCGAGGAGAGCAAAAAGTCGCTTTCGTCTCCTCATAAGGATTTTCGCCATGCCAAAAATCGACGGTAAAAATTCAAGTGACAAAGGCAATGCAGTAGCGCCAACGATTGGGGAAATTGAAGGTCGTTTTCTTGTTCTTGAGCTTGTCGCTTTGAGTTCCATGACAAGATTGCTTCGTCTCCACGACGAACAGGAAAAAGCAGACCTAATTGCAGAGATACGGCACGATATCGAAGTTAAAGGTCGCGATTGTGGACTTCATTTTCGAGATATAATCGACGCGCAAAGCTACGCCGAAGATTTATTGAGGGACGCTCAAGCTCAAGCGGACGGTCTCGATGACATTAAGCATGCATTCCTGAAATCAGATAGGGATGAGTAAATGCTAGCGGGTAGTGGGCTCCCCATCGCTTTATGGTGAGTCCGGCATCACATGCAGGTCGATGCTTTGCGGGCATTGATGCCAGCAGATGGTCAAACAGGTACGAAGCGGGCGGACTGCTATCCAGGTGGTTCACACACTCATCACGATTTGCATGATTGTCGGACCGATTGGAGGAATATGTGTGCTGACAAGCTGCGTTGTTGAGCCCTGACACCTACCCGCGCGCCATCCTCAGCCATTCCGCTTCAGACAGAACCGTGACCCCGAGCCTTTTTGCCTCGGCAAGCTTCGATCCGGCGCCTGGGCCGGCAACGACAAAGTCGGTTTTCCCCGAGACCGAAGTTGCGGCTCTGGCGCCAAGCCGTTCCGCCTGCTCTTCCGCCTCTTCGCGCGTCATCGATGTCAGCGATCCTGTAAAGACGACGATCCGTCCTGCCACGGGCGACAGAATGTCGGATTGAGGCATGTCAAGGATAACTACTTGCCCGATGAGGCGCCGGACGATGTCGAGATTGTGAGTCTCGCCAAAATAGGACGCGATGCTGTCGATGACGGTGTCGCCGATTTTGTCGAGCGCATTCATTTCCTGTCTCGCTCCCGCATCGCCCGCCGCGATTTTCAAACATGCGGCTTCAAATTGGCTCCATGAGCGATAGGTTCTGGCAAGGACTAAGGCTGTCGTCTCGCCCACATGGCGAATGCCCAGCGCATAGATGAAGCGATCAAGGGCAATACGGCGGCGCATCTCAATCGCGCGAAACAGATTTTGAGCGGACTTTTTGCCGAAACCCTGCTGGGCTGCGAGTCCGATGTCGCTGGCGCGCCCTGCCAATGTGAAGATATCGGCGGGCTCGCAAATCCAACCATGTTTGAAGAGGAATTCGATTTTCTGTTCTCCGAGACCTTCGATATTGAAGGCGTGACGGGATGCCAGCAGCTTGAGATGTTCGATCTTTTGGTAGGGGCAGGCCAATTCTCCCGAACAGCGCAGATGGGCGCCTTGCTCCCCGGAATGTGTCAGCTCTCGTGCGACCTCCGTCCGCAGGAAGCACGGGCATGTCGTTGGAAAATCGTAGGGTCGGGAGGTTTTTGATCGTTTTTCCGGCAAGACGTCAACAACTTGCGGGATCACGTCACCGGCGCGTTCGATGACGACTGTATCATTGATGCGAATGTCGCGTCCCCCGCGAATAACCTGTCGGTTTGCGCTGATGCCTGCGATGTAATCCTTGTTATGAAGCGTGGCCCTTCTAACGACGACGCCCCCAATATTGATTGGCTCAAGTTTAGCAACTGGCGTCAGGACGCCCGTGCGCCCCACCTGCATCTCTATATCCGTCAGGACGGTTACGGCGCGTTCCGGTGGAAATTTGTGAGCGATCGCCCAGCGTGGGCTACGTGCGATCGAACCGAGCTTGTTTTGCCAGTCGATCCTGTCCACCTTATAGACGACGCCGTCGACATCGTAGTCGAGTTTCGCCCGCATCTCCTCGACTTCTTGATGAAACGCGAGCAATTCTCGATCCGAATGACAAGTCCTGGTCAGAGGGTTCGTTTTAAATCCGCAGGAAGCAAACCAGCGCATCATGTCGGATTGAGTAGCCGCCGGCATCCGGCTCATTTCGCCCCAGGCATATGCGAAGAAACCGAGGGGACGAGAGGCGGTAATCCGCGGATCCCTCTGGCGCAAGGAGCCGGCTGCCGAATTGCGCGGATTGGCGAAGGTTTGCCTGCCGGCCGCCACCTGAGCTGCGTTGAGTTTCAGGAAATCGGTCTTGGTCATATAAACCTCTCCCCGCACCTCACAAATATCCGGCACGTTGCCGCCACGCAGCCGCTGGGGTATTTCTGTCACCGTTTTGATGTTGGCAGTAACATCTTCACCTTCGGCGCCGTCACCACGTGTGGCGCCAGTGACAAGGGCACCCTTCTCGTATCGCAGCGATATCGAAAGACCATCGATCTTTGGTTCCGCGCTGAAGGCGATGGCTTCCGTTCCCCGAATTTTGAGCGACCTGCAGATCCGGTCGAAGAAATCGCTGACTTCTTCATCGGACATGGCATTTTCAAGGGAAAGAACCGGCACGACATGGTGGACTTTGCGGAATTCGGTCGCCGATGCGGCGCCAACCCTCAAGGACGGGGAGTCGGCGCGTAGCAATTGTGGAAATCGTTGTTCGATCGCAGCGTTGCGGGCGCGAAGCGCATCGTATTCCGCGTCGGTGATTGTTGGCCGATCCTCTTGATAATAGCGCTGATCGTGAGCGGCGATTTCCTTTGCAAGCCGTTCGAGTTCAGCAGCGGCTTGTGCGGTGGTGAGGTCGTCAGCAGCAATGTCGTTGGTGTTTTTCACTGTCGAACTCAGCCCTGGTGTTGCCGGAGGTAAGCATGTCAGACCCAATCCGATTCCCGGTTGTAGATGCCGCCGAGGCATCAACTCTTGCCTTCAGGCTTAAATCCGCGAAGGCATGGGGGGCTCCAGGCCGCACCTCATTTGTAACAGCTGGAGCAATCGACACGATGATCTTGATCAATCACCGTCGATCTGGCGCCAAATTCGCCGTCTTCGCAGTTTGATTGCGCGCAATGCGCTGCCAAGGCTGCTCGTTCAGAATACTTTAGGTCACATACCCATAAAATAGTTTTTGTTTTTAATGGATTGTGATTCACTGCTTCCGTTGATTTGGAGGCAGTGATGGCTCGCTTTGATTTGACGGATTTCGAATGGTCGGTGATTGAACCGCTTCTTCCAACGAAGGTACGCGGCAAGGCGAGGGTTGATGATCGGCGGGTGCTGAATGGTATCTTCTGGCGACTGAGAACGGGTGCGCCCTGGGCGGATATCCCGGCTCGATATGGTCCCTATACCACCTGCGTAAATCGCTTCAACCGGTGGCGCCATGCTGGGCACTGGGAGCGTATTCTCAACGCAATAT
>NZ_FMAF01000007.1 GCF_900094565.1 Martinezella lusitana | reverse complement strand
GCGCCGGGTCGGCATTCGATCTCTTACGATGAGAACCACCCAGATGATCGCGCCGATGGAAATACACCCTTCCTTCTGTTTGAGAACGAAGAGCCGCTCGGGGTGGCGCGGCTGGATGAACGGGGCGAAACTGGCATAGTGAGACTTGTTGCTATCGTTCAGCACAAACAGCGAAAGGGATACGGTCTCAGGCTAAACAATTTCATTGAGGCAGAGGCCAAAAGACGCGGGGTCCGCATTCTCCGCGTTAATGCTGCCCCTGACGCGGTAGGCTTTTATCTGAAGGCTGGGTGGTCTGAGAAGCTTTGGGACCCAACAGAATTAGTGGGTCTTGGCCAAGGAGCGATCCAGATGGAAAAGGTGATTTGCGAATAGCAACATAGAGTCGTGACCGAGACGAAGACAGTATCATCACTTTCGACACGGACCTTTTAGAGGGACCGTCGCCTTGTGGTTAATCATGAGAACTGTATCCAACGATTTGACGTAGCCGGCATTGCTGTGCGGATCCGCCTATAGATACGCTATTTTCCCAGGTTGAATCGTTGCGTACATTGCAGTCGGATCAATGAAAATTCCTGGATTTCACCTTTAGTGTGTCGATGTGCAGGTCCGGAACTTATCCCGAGATGCCGAGCCAGTTTTCCAAGGCCTGCGACTTCGAGCTCCGACGGTAACTAACTTGGAGACAAGCCTGCGGCCGATCCGGGCCTCCAGCCAGCGGCGGTGGCGACCGGACCGACAGCATCCTCACCGATCACTCAATCGGCTTGATCGACGCGATGATTGCCTGAACTTCGGCGCCGTGCTTGTCTTCCTCTCCCTTGGTTCCCCAGTAGGTTACGACGAGAGCGTTGTCACCGGATGTCTGCACGAAGAGCAGACCAACGCTGACCGGGCCGTCTTCATCGTTGCCGTCCCACTCGAGGGTCGTCATCTGCATGCCGTTGACGTCGGTGACGGGTGTCTCCTTCCGGGTCGAGGGATCAACCGTGATTTTGTTCTTCGCGAGAAAATCGACGGCGTCGGTAACGACCTTGTCCATTGACTTGCTGCTGGCAACGTCGGCGGAAAGATAGATGGCCGAATCCGCCGATGTTCCTTGGACGCCGCTCTCTGTTTCCTCCGGCTTCCAGCTATCCGGAATGGTAATACTTGCGACGGGCTTTTCGCTGGGGAACTTCAGGGTCGCAGCGTGTGCGGCCAGGGGAGATGCTAAGACAAGCAAGGCCAAAGCGATAATTTTCTTCATGTCAGAATCCTAAAAGGTTGGGAGCAATGCAGCGGCATGACGGCCAAACTTCTAAAGGTAATATCTTAAAATCATGCCCTTAGATCCGAAGCTCTAGCGCGACAAAAATGCGCCAAGAACGGAAGTTCGCACGGGACGAGACCTCGAGATTACCCGATGCTTTCAAGAAGAAGGAAGAGCTCGTCGCTAAGCTCTCGCCTGAAGATGCTGATCATTAGAGCATTTCCAGGAAAAGTGCGAAGCGGTTTTCCATCTGGAATGCGTAAAGAAACAAAACGCTCTAGTCAGTTCTTTGCAAGAGGCAAAAAGGGCCGTTAGCATCCGACATTGCGAGCTTGACCGTAATCAACGATCGTCCCTGAGGTTCCCAATTTGATGACTTGGATGAAAACGCCCCGTCACGAAATCAGTCGGCGGCGTATCGCCTCTGCGATCGCTTGCGTTCTGTTCGACGCCCCAAGCTTCTTCACTGCAGACTTGATGTAGCTGTTGACGGTGTCAACCTGGTAACCAATCGCTTTGCCAATGCCTTCACTCGTCAGCCCAAGGCTCGCCTGAGAAAGACACGCCATCTCGCCTTTTGACAAACGTAGGTGTTGCACGGCGAAGCGGTCCATCAGTGGTTTGGTTACGGCGGTATGGATGGGTTCTGCGATGAGCGTGAGAAAGGTAAGCTCGCTTTCCGTGAACGCTGACATGCGGGTGAAGCCGACCGCGCCGTAAACCGTATTTTCACGCAAGATCGGGACCATGGTTCTGTTGTGAACCCCGAATATGCGCTGCAAATACAGCAACCGCTGCGGGACTTCTACGTCCTGGTAGACTTCACTTTCGACCATTACGGTTTTCGACGCCTTGGTGGCTGCTATAAACGGATCGACCTTGAAAAGCTTGTCTTCCATGTACGCCTCCACAAATCCTGGAGGAAGGTCTGTGTCGATCGAAAACCCGTCCCCAAAACGATAGTGATCGACGTCTAGCCCGGATATAGAGATGTGGTCGAACGGTACACCTTCGCGAAATCTATCAATGAGATTGTTTTTACCGAAATACCGATATTTTGGTACCGAGCGAAGGTCTACGTAAGGATCCAGCGCATCAGGTGCGAGCACGGAAAAAGCGCTAACGGGCATCTTCGACTCGATTGTTGAATTAGGTACCCCATTTGTGTAGCCGAATGGTTAACCGTGAATTAACAATTGACCTGTGAATTAACAATTGACCTCAGCAAGCAAAAGCGATGATCGTTTTGTGGAGACTCCCGGCCAGAGCGACCTTGCTGCTTAATTCGACTGGAAAAGACAAAACGTTTGTGATGAGGCGTGCTTTCAGCTTTGAGGGTGAACAACAAACTGCCTATCAGGCCGGTCTTAGAACTCTTCCCAACTTTCGGCAGCAGCTCCACCATCGACTTTACCGGCTATTTTGGTGAGCATGTGCCTGGCCGGCGAGGGCACCGGTCGGTGGCCTGGCTTCGCAAGCTCGAGCCTTCGGTTTGATGTATGATCTGCCGATTGTCTGATGCCCGCTGAATTCGGCCGCCCTAGCCCACCCAGTTGGAACTCTCCTATCAGTTCACGCAGTCGCGTCGTCTCCTGGGCGAGCGTGGCGCTAGCGGCATTGGTTTCTTCAACCATGGCGGCGTTTTGCTGCGTGACCTGATCCATTTGGTTAACAGCAGTATTGACTTCCGATAGACCGGTCGCCTGCTCTTTTGCCGAACTGGTGATCGCCTCCATGTGGTTATTGACTGCCACAATGTTGTGCTGGATGGTCCGCAGGGCCTCTCCGGTTTCGCTGACCAGTTTCACGCCGGTGCTGACTTCCTCGGACGAATTGCGTATCAGTTCTTTGATTTCTTTGGCAGCTTGCGCGGAGCGTTGCGCAAGTTCTCGCACTTCTTGGGCCACCACCGCAAAACCCTTACCTGCTTCGCCGGCGCGCGCTGCTTCAACTCCGGCATTAAGAGCCAAGAGATTGGTCTGGAAGGCGATCTCATCGATGACGCCAATGATATTGGAGATCTGGTTGGACGAACTCTCGATCCGCGACATCGCTCCAACCGCATCGGCGACCACCTTGCCGGAGCGCTCGGCATTTTCACTTGCCGTGGCTGCGGCATGACGGGCCTCTTCGGCGCGCTTTGCGGCGTTGTTGACGTTGACCGTGATCTGATCAAGGGCTGCGGCGGTCTCTTCGAGTGACGCTGCCTGCTGTTCGGTGCGCTTGGACAAATCTTCGGCACTTTGACTGATCTCGCGCGTGCCCGTATCAATCCGATCGGTTGAATGCGCGACATCACCGAGCGCGTTGCGCATCTGGCTCAGCGCCTCGTTCATTGTGTTTCGCAGTCCTTCGAAATCCGGTGCGAAGGGCTCGTCGAGACTGAAGGAGAGATCTCCCTTTGCAAGCTTGGTCAGCGCCGCACCGATGGTCGTAACCGCATGAACTCGCTCGGTCACGTCGGTTGCAAATTTCACGACCTTGGTGACTTTGCCCTTGGAATCCAGGATTGGGTTATAGGATGCGTTAATGACAACGACTTTGCCGTTCTTGCCATAGCGGGTAAACTCAGCCGCTTGAAACTCGCCCCGGCGCAGCGCCTCCCAAAATTCCTTGTAAGCCGGTGTCTTGGCGTATTCCGGATCGACAAGCATACTGTGGCTGCGACCCTTGATCTCGTCCAGGCGATAACCGATCGCCTTCAGGAAGTTGTCGTTTGCCGTGACGATCTCGCCTTCGGTCGTGAACTCGATGATCCCCTGAACACGGCTGATCGCCACCATCTGGCCCTGGAAGTCGACATTTTGCAGTCGTTCTTTCGCGTTTGCCCACTCCACGACAAAGCCCGTCGTCTTGTTTCCTTCGAGCAGCGGGGTAACAATCAAGTCAAAGGCGCGATGTCCGACCCAGATCGTGGCCCGGTGCTGGGTCTTTAGCGCCGCGAGCATGTTTCGCTGATGCGACGGGTTTTTGTGGAAGATGTCGATGTTGCTTCCGACAAGTCTGTCGAAATCGAACCGCGGGAGTTCCTTCTTCAGTTCCGTTTCGGCTTCCTTGAGCAGCCCGGCGACGGCCTGGTTCATGTATCGAATGTTCAGATCGGCGTCGGCGATCATGATGTTGGCAGTAATAGAATCCAACGACTTTGTCCGCATGCGATACACTTTGGAACTGCCGAACATCTTCAGATCTCTCCTCTGGCGACCCTGTAAAAGAGGCAAGCGCACTGCCCCTCATCGTATTTGTAGTCTAATTCAAGCCGGACCGATTGAGCGGGATAGCCAGCTGATAGCAGCAACTGCAATCACTTCTGCTCGCGCTATCTGCAAGCATGGCGATTTCTCCAGACTTCCGTGGCAGGATGTAATCCGGCAAGGGGCTGTAAAAAGTTTGGAGAGTTGACCAGATGCCCCGATGCCAGAAACCTCTCGCTAAAGCAACGTCGAAGTTCCTGGAAGTACCGACCTCATGTCGGTCTCGACTTAATGTCCGGACACCCTATTAATAGGGCATAAAGCTTAATTTTTACTGAAGACTAATGTTTATGGATACTTAGGTATAATTCCGACCGCCGGACCCGTGCATTGAACCCCTCGGCTGAATTGACTTGGACGGCATCTCGGACATATTCGCGGCTGGAGTGGTTGAGTGTCTCGTGTGCCACAAAGCTTTCGCCTGCGGCAACGAATGCCTTTGCTTCGTCACTCATCAAATGCGCTCGAAGTCCCACTTGAGTTGCAACTGGTCCTACGGCAGCACGCAACGAAAGGCCGGTGACGACAGTCGCTCGGGCATCGCCGGCACTTGAACCAAGGATGATATCTGTCGGTCGTTGCACGATCGCCATGTCGCCTGCCGGAACCCGGATAAACGAGTGTTCTCCTGGGCGCGCCTCCATCCATTTGGCTGTGGAGGACGTGGTCGAAATGGCTGTATTGGTCATAATGAGGTCCTTTGCGGCATTGGCATTCTCAGGCGGACAGACTGTCGTCGTCCGCCCAACCACCGGCGCCATCGTCATTAGAGACCGGTTTGGTTTCGCGGCGGTGTCAAAATCGCCCTCTTCGTGACGGATGTAACGCGTCGGCTCCCTCCGATTCTTCGTAGGTTGCCACTTCGCAAGGTCCGGTGGAACCGCGATTCCATTCTTACGACTGGAGCTGCCGTTATCGGTGAAAACCCGACCTTTTCCGGTGTTTCCCGCAGGTTTCAGGGATTTCGCGGCACGACGGAATAAGTCGGCTTTCGGGATGTCTACCCATTCGTAACGAGATCAAAGCCACTCGAAGGGTGCTCCGATGAACATTGCAATCAGCTCCGAAATGAAAACCTACGTCGCACGCATTCTCGTGGCCGGCACCGGCATCGTCGGTCTTGCCGCGCCCGCCTGGGCCCATGCCCATCTGAAAACGTCGATGCCGATGACCGGCTCGACAGTCCAGGCATCTCCCACCAGGATATCGATGGATTTCACCGAGGGATTGGAGCTTGCATTTTCCGGTGTCTCCATCACCGACAACAGGGGCGCACCGGTTTCGCTCAGTGAGCCAGTGCTTGGCGCTCCAGACGATACCGAGCTCTCCGCCGCGTTCATTAAACCCCTCATGCCGGGCCGCTATAGTGTTGCATGGCACGCGCTTTCGAAGGATGGTCATAAGACCGAGGGAAAATATGACTTTTCTGTCGCACCATGACGCCGGAAAGCGCTGTGACGTGCCTTCGTTTCTTACACGACGGTGCCCTTTGTCTGCTGTGGGGCGGTCTGGGTTTTGCCTGTTTCCTTGCCGGTCGGACTTTGGTAACGCCGCTCGTGCGGCTTCTGGAGACTGCGGTTAGCGTCGCTGTCGGTGTTGTGGTCGCAACGAGCGTGTCTGCACTCCCTGTGCAAACTGCCGACATCACCGGACATTGGGCCTCGGTGTACGATGTCAGCACGTTGCATCTCGTTGCAGAAACAGCCGTGGGCGAGGCGTTGGCACTTCAGGTTGCGACTGCCATCATGCTGCTTTTGGCAAATCTTCTGCGCGCGTATCGAACATCCGTCTTGATCGCAGGATTGATGCTGTGCGAACTTGCCCTGAGTGGACATGCTGCCGAAGACAGCGGCCTTGGCGGTGTTGCTCATCAGGCAGTTGACGCTGTCCATGTCCTGTCGGGCTGCGCTTGGTTGGGAGGTCTCATCCCATTCATGTTGATCTTGCGCATGGCAGCTATATCGGAGCTCCGATCGGTTTCGATCAAGGCCATGCGGCGCTTTTCAACGGCCGGACATGTGGCGGTCGCTCTCGTCCTGACCAGCGGGATCGTCAACCTCTGGCTCACGGTTGGACGACTTCCGATTCATATCTCTTCCCCCTACGATCAAAAGCTTTGTCTGAAAATTCTGGCCGTCGGCCTTATGACGGCGATTGCGATCGTGAACCGTTATGCCTTCGTGCCGATGATCCGGAGAGACGGATCGTTTGCCCGATCGCTGCTCGCGTGCGGCTGCGCGGCCGAGCTCGTGCTTGGGGCCGCAGCCCTCGGTTTGGTCGCTTCATTTGGCCTGCAGGATCCCGCCTGACATTAATTTCGTGCCTGATGGAATAAACCCCGCGCCACGCTGTCTACCCCAACGTAACAACAGAGAAGAAGATGAACATGCACGGTTCTTCCCGATACCTGATGACTCTATGCCTTGCTTCTGCTGCGGCATTCTCAGCTTACAAGGCGATGGCGCAGGACAACGGCAGCAACATCGCCGTCGTAGCGTCAGCGCAAAATGCGGCTGAAGCCGCCTATCTCACTGAAAACGACGCTGCTATGACAAAAATGATGGACGGTATGTCCATCAAGCCCAGCGGCGACGTCGACCGCGACTTCGTAGCCATGATGACGCCCCACCACCAAGGCGCAATCGACATGGCCATCGCGGCTTTGAAATACGGCAAAAACGAGCAGCTCCGCAGGATCGCCCAGGAAATCATCGTCGAACAGCAGCAGGAAATCATCGCGATGAAGCTCGCGATCGGCGATCCCCTGCCGCCTCCGACTTCCGCACCCACCCAGGCTGCGCCCTCCGGAACTATGCAAGGCATGGCTCCGGGCATGAAAATGTAATGAAAGGTCTTCCAATGCTACGCACATCATTTGCCGCCATCCTGCTTGCCGGCAGCATGCTATCTCCGCTTGCCGCCCTCGCGGGCCAGGCACCATTCGCCGCATCCACACCGGACATTCCGATCAGCCACAAGGACCGCGTCTATGCGGCCGAGCAGTTCTCCAATACGGTGTCGGTCTCCGATCCGGTCGACAACAAACTGCTTGGCGTCATCAAGCTCGGCGATCCGCAGCCCGGCAACCTGAGCCCCCTTTATAAGGGCCAGGTCCTCGTCCACGGCATGGGGTTTTCCCCGGATCACAAGACGCTCGCCGTCGTCTCGATCGGTTCGAACTCCGTCACCTTCATCGACACGGCAACCAATGCCGTGAAGCACACGACCTATGTCGGACGCTCCCCGCATGAGGCCTTCTTTACGCCCGACGGCAAGGAAGTCTGGGTGACGGTGCGGGGCGAAGACTATATCTCCGTCATCGATGCGAGCACTTTCGAAGAAAAGACCCGCATCAAGGTTGCTCCTGGCCCCGGCATGCAGATCTTCTCGCCGGATGGCAAGTACGGCTATATCTGCTCATCCTTCAACCCGGATGTCGCCGTCGTCACCGTCGCAGACCATCAGATTGTCGGCCATGTGAAGCAGGCAAGCCCCTTCTGCCCGAACATTGCCGCTTCCGCCGATGGCAAGCAGGTTTGGTTCACGCTGAAGGATGTCGGCAAGACGCAGGTCTTCAATGCCGAGGCACCCTTTGATCTCATCAAAACGCTAGACACCGGACCGATCACCAACCACGTCAACCTCGTCGTTAACAAGAACGGCAGTTTCGCTTATGTGACTGTCGGTGGCTTAAACGAAGTGAAGGTGTTCCGGACCGACAACTTCGACCAGGTCGCCACCATCCCAGTGGGCAACCTGCCGCACGGTATCTGGCCATCAGGAGACGGCACGCGGATCTATGTCGGGCTCGAAAATGCCGACCAGTTCGCTGTCATCGATACCCTGACTAACAAGGTTATCGCCAACATCCCGATCGGCCAGGCGCCGCAGGCTGTCGCCTACGTCCCGAACGCGGTACCTCAAGGCGATGGCATGCAGAATCTCGTGCCGCTCGGTACTGCGGGTGATGCTGCCCATCTGAAGCTTGCAACCAAGGGAGACAAGGACAAGAAGCAGTCGACGAGCGTTACGCTGTTCAACCAGGGGCTGACACAGGTTCTGCAGGCGTCCGTCACCGGCCTGGATCCCAAAAAACCGTATGTACTCGCCCTGTCTGACAACGCCAATGGCAGCGGCCCGCTCGAAGGCCTTGCATCTTTTATGACGAACCCGGCGGGTTCCGCTATCGTCAACACCGTGGGGCCGATCCGACAGATCGTCGAGGCCAAGCACAAGGATGAACGTCGTTATCTGGTCGTCGCCACCGCGCTGGATGGCAAGCCGGATAGTGTTGTCCAGGTGCAAGCCGATTGAACGTGCAGGTCCGCCTCGTCGAGGCGGGCCCCTCAACGACAAAGGTGACCAGTGGACGACATGCTTTCTCTTGTGGAACCGCTCATCCCGACACTGCGGCGTTATGCACGCGGCCTGCTGCGTGACGTTGAAGCGGCCGATGATACGGTCCAGGATTGCCTGGAGAAAGTTGTCGCCAACTGGCACCGTCGCCGTAACGATGATCCCCGGACATGGATTTTCGCCATTCTTCATAACCTTGCCATCAATAGGCTGCGGCAGAAGACACGACGCGGATACGCCATACCGATCGAGGACATGCCTGAAGCAACAAATGCAACTGCGGCCACACAGGAAGAGACCATCTATGGCAAGGAGGTTCTCCTGGCCATAGAGCGACTGCCGCCCGATCATCGAAGCGTTATCCTGTTGATCTCCGTTGAGGACTTGTCTTACGCAGAGGCAGCAAAGGTTCTTGGGATTCCGGCGGGAACCGTGATGTCCAGGCTTTCGAGAGCAAGAGAACAATTGCGGGCCATACTTGAGTCGCCACGCGCAAATGTCATAGCAGGGCAACCCCAGCTCAGGATTGTAAAGTGATGAAACGACCAATTACAGAAGAGGATATCCAGGGTTACGTCGACTGCGCGCTCCAGCCGGAGCGACACGACGAAGTCGAGGCCTACCTGGCCGCAAACCCGGATGAAGCTTCGCGAGCCGCCGCCCTCAAGGCAGATGCCGCAACTCTGCGGGCCGCGCTGGATCCAGTCGCCCAGGAGCCCATTCCAATGCGTTTGAACCTGGCGCAGATCGCTGCGCGACGGCAGTCCGAAAAGCTGCCTGCCTGGAGAATGGCCGCCGCGGCCATGGTTCTCATCGTTGTCGGCGCAACCGGTGGCTGGGCGGTTCGCGGCTATTCGCTGCCGCCCTCGGAAGGCATGGCAGCGCTCGCTCAGGAAGCGTCTGCGAGTTATACGACATTTGCCGGCAGCGCTGTCCAGCCCGTCGAATTCAAGGCAGACGATCTTTCCGGCTTAGCGGACATCGCTTCGAGAACGCTGGGCACCAAGACGGTGCTGCCGGACCTGTCCCGGTCAGGCTATCGTCTCATGGGCGGACGCATCGTTTCCACCGTTCACGGGCCTGGGTTCATGTTGATGTATAACGACGACAAGGGGGACCGGCTGGTAATGTTGGCCAGGCACATGATCGTTGATCAGAACCGACCGATGGTCGAGCATGCCGATGGAAAGGTCAGCGGCTGGACTTGGGCTAATGGCGGGATGGGTTTTAGTCTCATGGGTGCGACTGATGCGAAATCCCTGCATCCGATCGCAGATGATATTCGGGCGCAGCTATCGACCATGTAGCCATTGTCGCAGCTGCCCCGCTTAAGTTCGGGTAGCCGTAACCGACGAGTCATTTGCGCAGTATCCCCACGGTCGCCCTGGGCGACGCGGCTTGGCTTACCACCGCCAACGACGAACCGGGCCCTGCAGGCAAGGGGTCGGCCAGTCGAAAACGTTTTGAAGCATGATGGACCGACTGGTCGGAAGATTACCGCGACGGATCACTTCCGTCTATCGGCTGGCCGGCGGGCTGCAGGCAACATTCGCGCCAGAACATCATCTCTGAGAACATAGTGATGAACGAGCGCCGCAAGCGCATGCAATGCGGCGAGGAGGATGATTGCCCAGGCCACGACCTGATGCACGTCGGTGATTGTGTGGCGCAGCGAGGGATCGACATTGATCAACCGCGGTAGTGGAAACAACCCGAAAAACGTGAAAATTCCCTCCCGCGCCCAAGTCGCGGCGAAGCCGAGCACAACCTGTGCAATGAGCAGTGCATAAAGTCCGAAATGCGCAAGCTTGGCGGCTATATCCATAAGTCCACTGGTCGGCGCAGGACGATCTTCCCGCGAGAAGAGACGCCAGAGACTGCGCAGAAGAATGGTCGGCAATAACAAGATGCCGAGAGAAATGTGCAGGGGTTGCATCTCGCTGCGGATCCAGGTGCCTTGCACAAGAAATCCGCGCAGTTCGATGCTCGCAAAAAGGCTGACGACCAGCAAAGCGGTCAGCCAATGGAAGAATATCGTAATGATGTCATAGCCATCCTGGAAACGGGACGGCGCTACGGCAACGGGATGATCAGTCATGTCAACTTCTCGAAGTGAAACAAACGGAACACTCCGGGCGGACATCCACCCGCCCGGAGATGACTTACCCCTCCCATTTTTAATGTGAAACCCATTGAGCACGGCAAGCTTGCGGCTACCTGAAAGGGCATCGCGTCCAATGACGACAAGATCGGAATTTCTGCAAAAATCCCTGTTAAGGTTTTGGCCGCGTGACGGGAAACAGGTGATTTCCGCCTGAGATCTTCCAGCCTAGCTGTTTGATCCCGGACTTTGATGGTGCAATCTTATCCATTGAATGGAGGGAAGCGCTATGGCCCAGATTCTTCACGGCAGCGCCACGACGACAGAGGCAATCCGTCGAGCGATACAAGATAGTCAAGAGAGCCTGAGATCGCTTGCCAAGCGCTATGGCATAAACCAGAAGACCGTAGCCAAATGGAAGAAGCGAACCTCAGTCGCCGATCTGCCGACCGGTCCAAGCGAACCGAAGTCCACGGTCCTGTCCGGTGACGAGGAGGCGATTATCATTGCTTTCCGTCGACATCCCCTTCTGCCGCTCGACGATTGTCTCTACAGCTGGCCAGTCGATCCGGAACGGCCCCCAAGCTCATCGTCATCGGGGCACCCGCCAATCATGAGGCGAGACGATACGCATTTTCAATCATGCTGCGACAGAAAGGTGGCGACGGTGGCGAGGCAAAGCTCCTTCTCCTCGACATGCGGCATATGGCTGGAATGTTCAAAGAGCACCCATCTGCAACCGGCGACGCGATCGACATAGGGTTTGACCACATCGGGCGTCGCCTCGTCGTATCTTCCGGAGATCAGCAGCGTCGGCGCCTCGATCAAGGACAGACGATCCTCGATCGTCCAGTCCTTCATCGTGCCGATGACGTGGAATTCGGTCGGGCCGTTCATGTTGCGATAGACCGTGTTGTCCTCGTCCATGATCGCGAAAGTGCGCGCCACTTCGGGCGGCCAGGGGACGACGCGGCAGACATGCCGGTCGTAGAAGACGCGGGAAGCGGCGATATATTCCGGATGGGTTATCGTGCCGGCCTCTTCATGTCTCAGAAGTGTGTCCTGCACATCCTGCGGCAGCTCGCGACGCAGCCGGTTGGCTTCAGAAACCCAGGTGTGCATGTTCGCCGGCGAGTTCGCGATGACGAGCGCCTTCAGTCCCTTCGGCTGGCGCACAGCATGTTCGGCACCCAGCATGCCGCCCCAGGACTGGCCGAGGAAAGCATAGCGATCCTGGATGCCGAGATGCTTCAGCAGCGCATCCAACTCTTCGAGAAACAGCGCCGGCGTCCAGAAATCGGGGCCTTTTTCCGGCAGGCGCGTCGAGTTGCCGTTGCCGAGCTGGTCGTAATGGATGACGGCGCGACCGTCGATCTCGGTGATACCCTTGAAGGAATCGACATAATCATGCGTGCAGCCGGGGCCGCCATGGGCGACGACGAGAGGCAGCTTGCCGCTATCGAGCGATCCGGTGATGCGATACCAGGTCTGGTATTCGCGAAAGGGCAGGAAGGCTTCTTTCGATGCGACGGCGGCCACGGGTTTCTCCATCTTTTTGACAAGGACGGAAAAAGCATAACGCGGCCTCAAGGCCGGCGGCAGCTATCAGAAGTTATAGGATGGCTCGTTTTCCAGCAGCCGGTAATGCGTGGCCCGCACCACCGCCTGCGTGCGGTTCTTGGCGCCGAGTTTCTTGGCGGCGGCATTGAGGTGCATGACGACGGTCGGCACCGAGCGGTTGATGACGCGGGAAATCTCCTTGGCCGAAAGCCCTTCCGCCGAATGACGCAGGCACTCCCGCTCCCGCTCCGTCAGCCGCATCTTGCCGACGCTGCGCGCACTGGAATCGAACAGCGCATAGGCCGTCTCGTGGAAGACATGTGCGAGCAGGCCGAAATCGGCGATGTAGCGCAGCGCGTTGCGCTCGAAATCCTTGTTCGCGCCGAATCGGATGCCGGTTACCGTCGCATAGTCGCCGCGCGGCATGTGCACCGGCACGGTGACGCCGGTGGACATGTCGCGCTCATTGAGGTAGCGGGCGACCGGTTCGGTATTTTCTCCGAGATAGCGGTTAATCGCCGTATCGGCCTCGACATTGTAGTTCCAGAAGAATGGCGCCGAGGTGCGCAGCGCCACCTGCTGCACCGGATCGATGCGGAAATAGCCTCGGTCGAGCCAGTATTCGAGCATGTCATCGGAAATATTGCGCAGCTTCAGAAATGACGGAACCATGATCTCGCCGTCGAGATCGAAGGGCACCGGCGTATAGTCGTAGACCAGAGCTTCGAAACCGAGCTGTTGCATCGCCTCGAAAGCCTGGTCGATCCGTCCGTCCAGCGTATCATGCGCGGTAAACTTGCGTCTGATCGTTCCGATTTCGTCAAGCATGGAGAACTCCGGCTACATCCAAACTCCGACCCTATCACTTCTTATAGCTGGTGTGGATCGCGGTTTACGGTAAAAATTTAATCATGCCCAAATGTTGAGCAAGAAGAATCTTTGCCGGAGTAAGCTGATGTGGCGCGAAATGCACCCGGATGAACGCATGGAGGTCGAAGTCGACGGGCACAAGGTGATCGCCTATAGCTTCGGCTCCGGCGCGGAGACCGTCTTCTGCCTGAACGGTGGTCCCGGTCTTCCCTGCGACTATCTGCGCGAGGCGCATTCCTGCCTCGTCGATAAGGGTTACCGCGTCGTCGCCTTCGACCAGCTCGGAACCGGCGCCTCCGACCGCCCGACGGACCCGGCGCTCTGGACCATCGGCCGCTATGTCGAGGAAAGCGAAACCGTTCGCAAGGCGCTCGGCCTCGGCAAGGTTCATATGCTCGGCCACTCCTGGGGCGGCTGGCTCGCAATCGACTATGCGCTCACCTATCCGGAGAACCTTCGGACGCTGATCCTCGAGGACACCGTCGCCGACATGCCGCACCTTATCTCGGAACTGGAGCGGCTGCGGGCGGCGCTTGGCCCGGAAACGGTGGCGATGATGCAGAAGCACGAGGCGCAAGGCACCTACGATCATCCGGAATACATGGCCGCCGTGACGATCCTCAATTACCGCCATGTTTGCCGCCTGCAGGAATGGCCGGCACCCGTGCGCCGTTCACTCGATGACTGGAATATGGGACCTTACACGACAATGCAGGGGCCCAACGAATTCCTCTATATCGGCAACCTCAAGGACTGGAACCGCATCCCGGATCTGCCGCGCATGACCGTGCCGACACTGATCACGGTCGGCGAGCACGATGAACTGACGCCCGCCTGCGCGCTGCGCATGAAGCTCGCCATTCCGAACGCGGAGTTGAAGGTGTTTACGAGCGCAAGCCACATGCCCTTCTATGAAAACCCCGGCGACTATTATCCAGCGCTTCTCGATTTTCTGGCGAGGCACAGGCAGGCATGATGCAACAGGAAGCGTTCAACGACGGAAGAAGGCAAGGGAGCGAGTGTCACCATGCATCGCTATAGGTTCGTTCTCAGCCGCCCGCTGCAATTCTTGCCCGTCATTTTCGGTATCAGCGTTATCACCTTCGTCCTAGTGCGTCTCATTCCTGGCGATCCCGCCCGCAACATCCTCGGCACGCGCGCGACGCCGACGGCGCTGGCCAATATCCGCGCCCAATACGGCCTCGATCAGCCGATCTGGCTGCAATACTTCTATTTCCTGAAAAACCTCGCCAATGGCGAGATGGGCAAGTCCATCCTCTACAAGATCGACGTGCTGAAGCTGATTTCCACGCGTATCGAGCCGACGGTGGCACTCGTCGTTGCCAGCGTCATCCTGTCGATCCTCATCGCCGTGCCGATGGCGGCGATTGCCGCCCGCAACAATGGCCGTGCGGCGGACCATGTCGTCCGCATCGTCTCCACCTTCGGCATCGGCTTTCCGCCCTTCTGGCTCGGCCTGATGCTGATTATCCTCTTCAGCGTCGATCTCGGCGTGCTTCCGGTCTCCGGCTACGGCGAGACGCTCGGCGACAAGCTTTTGCATCTTATCCTGCCGAGCCTCACCATCGCATTGTCGCTATCGACGGTGCTGACCCGCAGCCTGCGCGCGGCGATGATCGAATCCCTGAAATCTGACGTGGCGACGGCGGCGCGCGCGCGCGGCATGCCGGAGAGCATCGTTTTCTGGCGGCATGTGGTGCCGAACTCGCTGGTGCCGACCATCAATCTGCTGGCGGTCAATATCGGCTGGCTGATCGGCGGCACCGTCGTCGTCGAAAGCGTCTTTGCGCTCCCCGGCATCGGCCAGCTTCTGGTGCGCGCCATCTTCTCGCGCGATTACATGGTGGTCCAGGGTATCGCCATGGTCTTTGCCTGCGCCACCGTGCTCGTCAATTTCCTCGCCGACATCGTCACCGTCGCCGCCGATCCGAGGGTGACCATATGAGCCTTCAGGCAACTATTCCTGCTTCCGTCGCCTGGCGCCATCTGCTCGGCAAGCGGCTAACCCTCGTCATTGGTGGCGGCATTCTCCTGTTCTTTCTGCTGGTGGCGCTCGGCGCTCCACTGATCGCACCCTACGACCCGATCCTGCAGAATGCCGATGTCCGCCTGCAGGCGCCGTCTTTGCTTCACCCCTTCGGCACCGACAATTTCGGCCGCGATATACTCTCGCGCGTCCTCTGGGGCACGCGCATCGACCTGCAGATCGCCGTGATCGGCGTGGTCTTTCCCTTCCTCATCGGCACGACCATCGGCACCATCGCCGGCTTCTTCGGCGGCGTGATCGATGCAGTCTTCATGCGGGTCGTCGACATCATCCTCGCCTTCCCCTTCCTCGTGCTGATGCTGTCGATCATCGCCATTCTCGGGCCGGGGTTGAGCAGCTTCTATATCGCCATGGCGCTGGTCGGCTGGGTCTCCTATGCCCGCCTCATCCGCGCGCAGATGCTGGTGTTGAAGAACAGCGACTATGCTGTTGCCGCCGTCAGCCTCGGCTTCAGCCGCTTCCGCATCATGTTCCGCCATCTGCTGCCGAATGCCATCGCCGGCTCGATCGTCTTTTCGATGTCGGATGCTGTGCTCGTGCTGCTAAGCGGCGCCGCCGTCAGCTATCTCGGTCTCGGCGTACAGCCGCCGCTGGCCGAATGGGGCGTCATGGTCGCCGAAGGCCAGAGCTTCATCACCACGGCCTGGTGGATCACGCTGTTTCCCGGCCTCTCCATCGTCTGTCTCGCCTTTGGTTTCAGCATGCTGGGCGATGCGCTCGGCGAATTGCTGGGGGTGCACGAATGAGCGCCTCTGTCCTTTCCGTCCGTGATCTCACCGTCAAGGCGCATCTCGACAGCGGCGAGCGCACGCTGCTCGATGCGGTGTCGCTGGATCTCGCCAAGGGAGAAATCCTCGGCCTCGTCGGCGAAAGCGGCTCCGGCAAGAGCCTGCTCTGCCGCTCGCTGATTCGCCTCCTTCCCTCCTCACTTCTGAAGATCGAAGGCGGCAGTGTTCTGCTCGAGGGCCGCGACCTGACGACAATCAGCGACGGCGACATGCTGAAGGTGCGCGGCGGCGAGATCGGCATGATCTTCCAGAACCCGACCAGCCATCTCGATCCGGTCATGCGGATCGGCAACCAGATCGCCGAGGGTATTCGCTATCATCAGGGCCTCAATGCGCAGGAGGCACGCACTGCTGCCATCGAAATCCTCGGTCAGGTCGGCTTTCCCGATCCCATCAGGCAATATGACAACTATCCGCACGAATTCTCCGGCGGTATGCGCCAGCGCGCGATGATCGGCGTCGCCCTGTCCTGCAATCCAAAAATCCTGATCGCCGACGAACCAACGACCGCGCTCGACGTCACCATCCAGGCGCAGATCCTCAAGCTCCTGATGGACATTCGCGACAAGCGCGGCCTTTCGATCATCCTCATCACCCACGACCTTGGCATCGTCGCCCAGACCTGCGACCGCATCGCCGTGATGCGCGGCGGCAAGCTGTTGGAACAAGGTCCGAAGCGGACGCTTCTGTCGCAACCGCGCCACCCCTACACGATCGACCTGATCAAGAGCCATCCGTCGATGCCGGACGAGACGGCATCCATCGCGGAAGCCATAAAGGCCGACACCCCGCTCAAGCCGCTTCTCGAAATCGACGACCTGCACGTCCGCTTCCACGTCGGCGGCGGCTTCCTCAAGGGCGGCGGCGCCAGAACGGTCAACGCCGTCTCGGGCGTCAGCCTGCGGATCATGCCCGGCGAGACCGTCGGGATTGTCGGCGAATCCGGCAGCGGCAAGAGCACGCTTGCCCGCGCCATCCTCGGCCTGACGCCACTCTCCTCCGGCCATATCACCTTCGGCAGCATCGACCTCGCCCAGCAGAGAACGGCGGGCCTCGCCAAGCTCCGGCGCGAGGCGGCTATGGTGTTTCAGGATCCCTATAACGCACTCAATCCACGGCTGACGATCGGCGACATGCTCACCGAAGTGCTCAAGGTGCAGGGCAAGGTCGCGTCCGCCAATATCCCCGCCCGTGTCGGTGAACTGCTGGATCTCGTCGGGCTGGAGCGCGAATTCGCCAAGCGCAGGCCGCGCAGCATGAGCGGCGGGCAGTGCCAGCGCGCCGGCATTGCCCGCGCGCTCGCGGTCGATCCTCAGCTCATCATTGCCGACGAATGCGTCGCCGCCCTCGACGTCACCATCCAGGCGCAGATCATCGAGCTTTTCCGCGAGCTAACGCGGAAGATGAACCTGACCCTGCTCTTCATCGCCCACGACCTCGCCATCGTTCGCAATCTCTGCGAACGCACCGTCGTGATGTATCGCGGCGAGATCGTCGAGGAAGGCCCGTCCGAGGAGGTCTTCGCGCGACCGAAACATCCCTATACGGCCTCTCTCATCGCAGCCATTCCGGACATCGATCCGAACAAGCAACTCTTTGCCGACACCGATCTTCGCGGCGAAAACAACGTCGCTGAAATCCTGCCTTTCAAACGCGTGCCATAACAACCAAGGGAACGATCTTATGACCAGCAGATGGAAATCAATCGGGCTCGCGACTATCGTCGCCGGCCTCACCCTCACCGCAACCTATGCCGAAGCAGCCGGCGTGCTGACCATTGGCCGCCGCGAGGATTCGACCACGTTCGATCCGATCAAGACAGCGCAGAACATCGACAACTGGGTGTTCTCGAACGTCTACGACGTGCTGATCCGCGTCGACAAGACCGGCACCAAGCTGGAGCCCGGCCTTGCCGAAAGCTGGACCACATCCGATGACGGCCTCACCTACGTCTTCAAGATCCGCGATGCGAAATTCTCCGACGGCTCGCCGCTGACGGCCGAGGATGCGGCCTTCAGTCTCCTGCGCATCCGTGACGATGCGGCCTCGCTCTGGAGCGACTCTTACAAGGTGATCGACACGGCCGTCGCGACCGACGCCCATACGCTGACCATCAAGCTCAAGCATCCCTCCGCGCCGTTCCTGTCGACGCTGGCGCTGCCGAATGCCTCCGTCATCTCCAAGAAGGGCATGGAGACGCTCGGCGCCGACGCCTATGCCGAAAAGCCGATCGGATCCGGCGCTTTCTCCGTCTCGGAATGGCGGCGCGGCGACCGCATTATCCTCAAGAAGAACCCTTACTTCTGGCAGGCCGACCGGGTGAAGCTCGATGGCGTCGAATGGATCTCCGTGCCGGATGACAACACCCGCATGCTGAACGTCCAGGCCGGTCAGCTCGATACGGCGATCTTCGTTCCCTTTTCCCGCGTGGCGGAGCTGAAGAAGGATCCGAACCTCAATGTCGACATCGATGCCTCGACGCGCGAGGATCATCTCCTGATCAACCACGCGCATGGTGAGCTCGGCAAGAAGGAAGTCCGCCAGGCCCTCGACCTCGCCATCGACAAGAAAGCGATCGTCGATGCCGTCACCTTCGGCCAGGGCACGGTCGCCAATTCCTACATTCCGAAGGGCGCGCTTTATCATTACGCCGATAATCTGCAGCGCCCTTACGATCCGGAAAAGGCCAAGAAGATGCTGGCCGAAGCCGGCGTTTCCAACCTGACGCTGACCTATCTTCTGCGTGCAGGCGACGAGGTCGACGAGCAGACGGCCGTGCTGGTGCAGCAGCAATTGCAGAAGGTCGGTATCACCGCCACCCTGCAGAAGGTCGATCCGAGCCAGGAATGGGACATGACGGTTGCCGGCGATTACGACATCTCGGTCAACTACTGGACGAACGACATCCTCGACCCGGACCAGAAGACCACCTTCGTCCTCGGCCACGATTCCAACAACAACTACTCGACCAACTATAAGAACGAGAAGGTGAAGGAACTGGTGGCTGCGGCTCGTCTGGAGCTCGATCCGAAGAAGCGCGAGCAGATGTATATCGACCTGCAGAAGATGGCGAAGGACGACGTCAACTGGATCGACCTTTACTACAGTCCCTACATCAACGTTTCTCGCAAGAATATCGAGAACTTCTACCAGAATCCGCTCGGCCGCTTCTTCCTGGAAGACACGGTCAAGAACTGATCCTATAGCTGCGATGATCTCCGCCACCCCTCGGGTGGCGGCGTCTTATCAACTGGGTGAGAGTGAGAAACTCCACATGAGCGAGACTGCTTTTCTTGGCGTGTGGGAACTCGGGCGACTTTAGCGCGATGGCACGCTGTCACCGGTCGAGGCGACGAGACAGGCAATCGAACGCATGGAACGCCTCGCGCCGAAACTGAATGCCGTCTCCTATTTCGTCGCTACCGCTATGCAGGATGCCGAACGTCACGCGGTAGATTCTTCGCTCAGGTCACGACCTCGGGGCGTCGCACGGCATTCCGGTCGCCATCAGCGATCTCATCGAGGTCAAAGACACACCGACGGGCTTCGGTGTCCGGATCCGTCTGGATATGGGCAATGATCTCGCCGCTATCGGCATCCAGCACCAGATGCAGCTTTCGCCAGCCACGGCGGAATCTGGCACGATGCGTCTCCTCCAGCCCGGAAAGCCGGTAAGTCGGCGCGTACCTATGGCTTCGGCGCTGGCTGCTCGATGGTCTTCAGGCCGATGGTCGAATCCTGTTTAGTACCGGTCACGAACGGCTTGATGACGACAATGCTGAGGATCGACGCTACCATCAGTCCCAGAATGACAAGCAACAACGTACGCATGTTGGCCTCCGCATCCTATTGCGCCTTACGGATACAGAGATTGCTATCGAGGCCAGTGATACTGTTCACCTGTCGGGAATGAGTTTCGGCCCGACCTTTGGACTCTGTGTTTTCGACCGATCCCTCGATGAGGACATGGCCTCGGCTGACGGAAACGAAGATACCGCCGGCATCCAGCAACGGGTCCTCGTTCAATCTCTTATGGATTTCCTGACGTATCTCGGCATCCGGTCGCCGCTGCGAAATGCCGTGTTCCTCGTGCGGGTCTTGCATGACGCCCTCCTCGCTTGCAGCCTTCATCATCGGCTTATCGGCTTGCGATAACGCTGTGCAGCAGGAATCCGACGAGGCCGCCGATCGCAAAGAACGCTGCACCTCGCGTCGCATAGCGTTTACGCGGCTGCGAGGCTAACACGGCCTCCGCAATCCGGCCCCGGGCCTTGTCCAGCGCTTGGCTACGCTGCCTGTCGCCAACCAACGTATCCGCCGAGCGGGCATCGTCGGTGCCAGGTTCCGGGTAGCCCGGAATTGGCTCCGGTGCGATCGACTCGATGTCTCCGGAGCCGCCGGCAGCCTGATCAAGCGCCTGTTGGGTGCGAACATCGCTGGAAGGCGAGGATGTGTCTTTAGTCCCGGCGTTCTTGAATCTGACCATAGTATTCTCCTTTCGCTCCGAGAGGCAAACCAACGCCGATGAAGAATGTTCCGCAACGGGCATCGGCCAATCACGCGGTCGTCGTCACCATCTCGAAGGAGAGGACCTTGTAGCGCTCCTCAACGGCGGTAAGCAGCTCCAGCGCGGCGCCGCCGACGCCAGAGTGTTTCCAGCGCACCTGATAGGTTACATGGACGGTGGCATCGGCCTTACCTTCCCTTTTAGCGATGAAGAGGAAAGTGTAGCCGAGCGGCTCGAATATTGCCTGGATCTTTGCGATCTCGGCGACGTCTGCGAGTTCGATCTCCATGCGCGCCTTGTGCTGATGCGGTATCAATTCATCGAACCATTTGAACGGCGACAGCACGATAAAGGCCGCGATGGCGCCAATTGATCCGACCACCAATTGTCCGCCCCCGATGCAAAGGCCGATCGCCGTCATGATCCACAGCGTAGCCGCGGTCGTGACGCCCGTGACGAGATCGCCGCGTTTGAGAATGGCGCCGCCGCCAATGAAGCCGACGCCCGTCAGCACGCCAAGCGGAAAGCGCAGGACGTCCATGGAGACGAACGATTGCGATGTCTTGCCGATCGTGGAAAGCAGCAGGTTGGCCTGGATCATGGCCAGGCACGCCGCCAACCCGACGAGGATCGTCGTCCGGAACCCGGCGGCATGTCCGCCGACCTCGCGGTTGACGCCAATCAGCGCGCCGGTGGCAATGACCAGCAGCAGACGCCCGATGATATCAACCCATGAAGGGTTTAGGGGCATGAACTCGATCATCGTTGGCATAGCGGCCTCCGCCCACTCGTTTCACGGCAGATCTTAAATTCTGGAACAAAGCCGGAGAGATTTCGTTCCGCCCACTGGAAGAGGGAGGCACTCCAATGGCCCGCCTCCCCGTATTTTCGGGAGAAAAGACATGACCATAACGGCAAAAGACGTCGTCTCGGTTCTTGGCCCGGTCGATGAAACCCTGATGGCTGATATCGCGGCGATAAGCGCAACGCCCAAAGAGCTCGCGGAGGCCTGGGCCTGGGTCAACAGCGACGAGGCTCTGATCAGCGAGGGCAGGACCTTGCCGAGTGGCAAGGTGGCCGAACTGGTGGAACTACTCTGCGCTGGCGAAGACGATGAATTCGAGAGGTGATCTCGCAATCCGGGGACGACATCCGACAGCACGGAACAATGCCGATCCAATGCCGTTGAACCCTAACGTGGAAATGGAGCATGAAGCATGGCCCCGCGCGCGCAATGGAAGGGATTTCTCAAATTCGGCGAGGTAAGTTGCCCGGTGGCACTCTACACTGCGACCTCCACGTCCGATCGGATTTCCTTCCACACACTCAATCGCACAACGGGCAATCGCGTAAAGCGCGAATTCATCGATAGCGAAACCGGCAAGCCCGTGCCGCGCGAGGACCAGATCAAGGGCTATGAGATCAACAAGGATGACTATATCACGCTGGAGCCCGAAGAGATCACCGCCGCAGTGCCGGAGAGCGACAAGGTCCTGCGCGTTAAGGCCTTTCTCGCCTGCTCTGATATTGACGACGTCTATTTCGACCGCTCCTACTATCTTGCCCCCGCCACCCGCGCCAGCGAGGAAGCTTTTGCGCTGATCCGCGAAGGCATGCGCAAGAGACAGGTCGTGGCCATTGCGCAGGCGGTCGTCCTGTTTCGTCGTATGCGCACCATGCTGATCCGCGCCCATGGCAAGGGACTGATCGCGACGACACTGAATTTCGATTATGAGGTCCGCGCCGCCGAAGAGGCCTTTGAGGACGTGCCCGAGATGAAGATCAAAGGCGAGATGCTCGACCTTGCCGAACACATAATCAATACCAAGCACGGCACGTTCGTGCCCGGCGAATTCGATGATCGCTACGAAGCAGCGCTCATCGAATTGGTGAAGGCGAAAGTCGAAGGTAAGGCCATTGCGAAACGCAAGCCCCCGAAGATCGCGAAGGTCACCGACCTTATGGAAGCACTGCGCCAGAGCGCCGGCATGGATGGCGATAAAGCAGGGCCGAAGCAGGCGGCGGACAAAACCGGCTCAGCGCGGCGCCGAACGACGAAATCGCGCACCTGTACATCCTCGCCACCACGGCGCAAGGCGGGCTGACCATGCCGCTCGAAACCTATAACAGCAAACGCGACTTCTCGAAAACAATCGAGCCGAAAGGCATGGCTGCGAGAAAACGCAAGGGTTCGGACAATAGCTTCGTCATTCAAAAACATGCCGCCCGCCGGCTGCATTATGATTTTCGCCTGGAGATGGACGACGTTCTTAAAAGTTGGGCGGTCGCCAAAGGCCCCAGCCTGGTTGCCGGCAACAAACGGCTAGCCGTCCACACGGAGGACCACCCGCTGGAATACGGAGGTTTCGAAGGCACAATCCCGAAAGGCGAATATGGCGGCGGAACCGTCCTCGTTTGGGATATCGTCGCCGCATTCAAAGACCTACCGGTCGGGACGGCCCTGCGCAATCAACGGGGCATGACGGCCGTTGCCCCCTACTCGACCCGAGCCCGCCCAGGAGCGACGGTTTCCATTCTACTATCATGGGAGGAACTAACGCCTCCCATAGGGCCGAACGATTTTACGGTGCTGAATGTGCCGACACGGCTGGCGGCTTTGCGCTCGGACCCGTGGGCGGACTTCAAGGCGGCGGCCGAACCGCTGTGCCGGTCACCGCGGAAGAGAAAGCCTGCGGCCTAAAACACTCGAACGACCGCGCCGCTATCGCTTTTTGGTTCTCGTTTCCTGCGAAATACTCTTCCTGAGCGCGTCCATGATATTGATGACGTTGCTGGGCGCAGCCTCTTCTTCCACCTTTACCTTGGCGGGACGCTTCCGGCCCTTTTTCTTGGAAGCGATGATATCGAGCAGCTTTTGCTGGATCGGATCGGTCACCATGCTCGGGTTCCACGGCTTCTTCTGCTTGTCTATCAGCTTCTCCATAAGCGTCATCAGCGTGGGTTCCGCCGATTGCCTCTCGATATCACCGAAGTAATCCTGCTCATCGCGCACTTCATCGCCAAACCGTAACGTCCACAGAACGATCCCCCGTCCGCGCGGCTCGAGCATGACGGCACGCTCGCGGCGGTACATGACCAGTCGCGAGATGCCGACCATGCCAGTGGCGACCATGGCGTCACGGATGACGCAATAAGCTTCTTCACCGACGGGATCATCCGGCGTCAGATAATGCGGCGTATCGAACCAGATCCACTCGATGCTGTCGCGCGGCACGAACATCTCAATGTCGATCGTGCGGGTGCTTTCCAGCGCCACCGCGTCGAGCTCCTCATCTTCAAGGATGACAAATTCGTTCTCGCCACGCTCGTATCCCTTGACCTCGTCATCCTCGTCCACGGCCTTGCCGGTCACGGAATCGACATAGCGGCTAACGATGCGGTTCCCGGTCTTCCTATTGAGGGTATGGAATCGCACCTTCTCGCTTTCGGTCGTCGCCGGTGCCATCGCGACTGGACAGGTCACGAGTGATAGTTTCAAATAGCCCTTCCAGAACGAGCGTGGCGCCATGGATTTTCCTCCGTCGCGAAAGTGGAACGGACTTCGGCATGCTTAGTTCCCTGACGGCTGCAACGAGGCGGAGGATGTTTGTCGCGCACGGGAGGCTCGCTGTGGCCACTCGGAACATTTAAGACCCCAGGGTGTTGAGGAATGCACTCCTGTCCTCGGCAATAGAAGGATACGGCGATGCCATATTCCGAGCCAAGAAAATACCGGTCATTGATGGTCTCCATTGTGACGGCAGCAATTCTCGCATTCATCATAGTTGCTGGTGTGATCATCTCACGAGATCGCTCTGGAGAGCGACCCGGAACAGCGTCTCCGCATGCACTCGACCAATCCCAATGAGATAAAGGTGGGCAGCTGTATGGTTCCCATCCGAACCCTTGGAATGCGCCCGCGGAGGAGTTGGCGGTTAAGTCAAAATCGAAACCACACCTTTCCACTCTGCCCTGAACATAACTCGACGCGCGCCAACCGTTGTGATGTCGGATCGACACTTGGCAGTGGCGTTGCCACGATGATGACCCAATAAAATGATGTTCCGTTCAGGTCTGATTATGAGGACCCGCGGATGGAATGGATTAACAGCTACATCGATCGACCGTTGCTAGACGGCGCAGCTAGCGGCTTGCGAGCCTGGCATATTCGTTTCGGACAACATCCCGAGCGGCTTGAGCCGACATGGCATCTCGCTGTGCTCTCGCTTCTCTTGATCGCCGCCGCACATTTTCTTCACGACTCTGGGCTTGTCCTCTGCGCTTCAGCTCTCGCCATGCTCGCGCTCCCTTCGGTTTGGAAATTGGTTTCCTCGTTCAGAGTAGCCAATATCTACAGCCGACGAGAATATGCACTCCACAGGACGCGCGCCTTCACAAAACGGGAGGCAGAATGGTCCGTGAGAATGACCGTCCTGTTCGTGTCCGCAAGCCTCCCGTTTTTCGCAGGAACAGCCGACCCGACGGGGATGTTTTTCTTACTGGGGGCAAGTCTTTGGTTTGTTCTGACAGTTCCTGCGAAATTCTATCTTCAGGCAGCCGAACCACCCGAACCCGATGAGGACGATAGATTATTTCAACGCGCCGTTGGGTTCGGCTGATGTACAAGCAGATGCCGTGGGACGCCTTCATTGCCGACCTCCATTGTTGCCTCGCTTGAGCAGATCAATGCCCGCAGCCAAGCGCGAAAGATCAAAGGCAATAAGATTATGGATGTTTTGGAACCAATTTTGATGAGTTCCGTTGTCTCCTCATACACCGAAAAGGAGATCACCATGCTTTATTATGCTCTGGTGTTTTTTGTTGTGGCGCTGATTGCGGGGGTTCTCGGATTCGGGGGAATCGCGGGCGCTTCTGCTTCGATCGCACAAGTACTGTTCTTCATCTTCTTGGTTCTGCTGGTCATCTCGCTGGTTATGCGAGTCGTGCGGCGGCCGTAGGAATGGACAACGCCTGTGACGCAGCCCGGCTGAAAAGCCGGGCGGGCTTTGCGATTTCGGAAAATGCCGAGGAACTGAATTTCTCATCGGCATTGCCCGGCTTCGATCAGCGTCTTCTAAAGGCAATCACCACATCGCCCACAAGGAAATGAGGCCGCTGAGGGTCGGGGTATAGCGCGTCGCGCGAAATCCATGATCGGAAAACCATTCCTGGTTTTACGCTTGTTTGCCCCCTGTGCTCGGCGGCCATTTCCCTGACGGCATCGTGCATCCGACATTGGAGGCGACAATCGTCGAAGCACCTGCCCACCTTTACCGTCGCCACCAACACGATCTTGGCATTGGGCTCATTGCCCCCTGAACGGCCCATGAGCGACGAACGCACGTCGCTCGGAACAACCGGGAATAGCGGGCGTTAGGTCCGCAGAATGACATCCGAAGGAGGACCCCCAATGGCAACGGACACGAATTTCGAGACCTCGCGCGGCGAAGGCGGCGAGACGCATCAGCAGGTGCCTGCCAAGGGGCCGCATGGGGGCGTCGATCATTTGACGACAGACCAGGGCATCCCTGTCTCCGACAACCAGAACAGCTTGAAACCGGGCGTGCGCGGGCCGACCCTTCTTGAAGATTTCGTGCTGCGCGAAAAGATCTTTCATTTCGATCACGAACGCATCGCCGAACGGATCGTGCATGCCCGCGGTTCGGGCGCGCATGGGTTTTTCGAACTCTATGAGCCGCTGCCTGACATCACCAAGGCCGATCTGTTCCAGCGCAAGGGCGAAAAGACCCCGGTCTTCGTCCGCTTCTCCACCGTTGCCGGCGGCGCAGGTTCCGTCGATACGCCGCGCGATGTGCGCGGCTTCGCGGTGAAATTCTACACCAAGCAAGGCAACTGGGATCTCGTCGGCAACAACATCCCCGTCTTCTTCATCCAGGATGCGATCAAGTTTCCGGATCTCGTCCATGCCGTCAAAATGGAGGCGGACAGGGCCTATCCGCAAGCCGGCAGTGCCCACGATACCTTCTGGGATTGGGCATCCCTGATGCCGGAAGCGACCCATATGCTGATGTGGGCGATGTCGGATCGCGCCATTCCTCGCTCGCTCCGCATGATGCAGGGCTTCGGCATCCACACTTTCCGCCTCGTCAACGAGGCCGGTAAATCAACCTTCGTGAAATTCCATTGGCGGCCGAAACTCGGCATGCAGTCGCTGGTGTGGGACGAAGCGTTGAAACTACAGGCAGCCGATAACGACTATCATCGCCGCGATCTGTTCGAGACGATCGCCGCCGGCCATTTTCCGGAATGGGAGCTCGGCCTGCAGCTCTTCGACGACAAATTCGCCGAAAGCCTTCCCTATGATGTCCTCGATTCCACCAAGCTGATTCCTGAGGAGATCCTGCCACTCAAGATCGTCGGACGGATGGTGCTTGATCGCAATCCGGACAATTTCTTTGCCGAGACCGAGCAGGTCGCCTTCTGTCCAGCCAATATCGTGCCGGGGGTCGATTTCACCAACGATCCGCTGCTGCAGGGGCGTCTGTTCAGCTATCTCGACACACAGAAATCACGGCTCGGCACCGCGAATTTCCATCAATTGCCGATCAACGCGCCGAAATGTCCGGTGATGAACTTCCAGCGCGACGGCCAGATGCAGATGAACGTACCCAAGGGCCGCGCCAATTACGAACCCAACAGCCTTGCCGCAAGCGGCGAGCCTGGCGGGCCGCGTGAATGTCCGGTCACCGGCTTTCGAACCTTCGCCCACCAGGCCGGGGAAGAAGAGCAAGGTGACAAGTTGCGGGCACGCGGCGAACTCTTTGCCGATCACTACAGTCAGGCACGCCTGTTCTGGAAATCGCAAACGCCGTCGGAACAGGCTCACATCGCCTCCGCCTTCGTGTTCGAGCTATCGAAGGTGCAGCTCGAGCAGGTGCCGCCACGCATGGTGGGCAACCTCATGAATGTCGACGCCGATCTGGCAAACCGCGTCGCCGCCGGTCTCGGCATCGTCCTGCCCAACAAGAATCCGCCCGCTCGCAAACCGATCGATCTCGATCCTTCGCCGTCCCTGTCCATACATCGCAACATGCTGGACACGATCGAAGGTCGGCAGATCGGCATCATGATCGCCGCGGGCAGCGACGCCAAGGCAATCTCTGATCTTATCGACTCTCTGACCGCCGCCGGCGCCACACCCTTCATCGTCGCGCCGAAGGTGGGGGGAACGAAACTTTCAGATGGCAATACGATCCAGGCCGACGGGCAACTCCTCGGTTCGCCGTCACAACTCTTCGACGCCGTGGCGGTCATCCTGTCGAAGGAGGGCGCGGCAATGCTCGTCAAGGAAGGGGCTGCCGTGCAATGGGTGATGGATGCCTTCGGCCATCTGAAGGCCATCGGTTATGATGAACCGGCCAAGCCTCTGCTCGACAAAGCCGGCATTCAACCTGACGCAGGTGTGGTCGGTCTCTCCGCTTTTGTCGGTGCAGCCGGCAAGCGTTATTGGAATCGCGAGCCCCACATCCGTATGCTTGCGTAAGCTGCGCGCGATGCAGAGAACATCAAACACCCGCGCGGACCCAAGATCTCAAATGCGCCCGAGCAAGAGGACCACGACTGAGGGCAAAGCGCGTTTGGGATGGGGACTAAATGGCGGCGGCAGCGACAGCGCCGCCAGACCAGCCGCGGCCGAGGTCGTAGAGGGACGCGGACGCGCAGCTGTTGACCCGGCAGCGCCGCAAGGTGACCATGGTTCCGGATGTTTCTATCTCGCCACACTGGACGGCGGCGTTACCCGCAAGAAGGGCCGAAAAGACTTTCTCTATTACGATCAGAGCGGAAACCGCATCGTCGACAAGGTTGAGCTCGACCGCTTTTCCGCCCTGGCCATTCCTCCCGCATACATCGACGTGATCATTTCACCGGATCCGCGATCGCACCTGCAGGCCGTCGGCCGCGATGTCAGGGGACGGAAACAATATCGCTATCATCCGGATTGGATCGCAGAGCGCGGCCGGGAGAAATTCGCGCAACTGGCGGAGTTCGCCCGAGCATTGCCTAAAATCCGCAAGCGGATCGATATCGACCTTCGCCGAAGGAAGCCCGGACTAGCAAAGGCGCTCGCTACCGTCGTCTGGCTGATGGACAAGCTTTTCATCCGCATCGGCAACGAGGCTTATGCGATGGAAAACCACTCCTATGGCTTGACGACCTTGCGCAGCCGCCACGTCAAAGTGGTGGGATCACGCGTCCAGTTTCGATTCAAGGGGAAATCCGGCAAGGAATGGCGACTGAGCTACAGCGATCGCCGCATCATCCGCGCCATACGAATGCTGCAGGAGTTGCCTGGCCAGCAGCTGTTCCAATATGTGGACGATGATGGCGTTCGTCATTCGATACGCTCGCAGGACGTTAATGCTTATATTCGTGACGCGGCGGCCGGCGACTTCAGCTCGCGGCAATTCCGCACCTGGGGCGCCACCCGTATGGCGGCCTCCACGCTGGCGGCTATCCAACCTGCCGACACCGCCGCAGCGCGAGCAAGACAAGTGAACGAAGTCATCGATGCCGTGGCGGCGAAACTGGTGAACACGCGCGCTGTGTGCCGAGCATCCTACATCCACCCGCGTGTATTTGAAGACTTCGAGAACGGCGCCCTAGCCGAAATTACGCAAGTGAAGGTGAAGACGAGATCCAGCAACATGCTGAGATGGTTGGACGAAGATGAAATCGCAGTGCTTCGGTGGTTGGAGCAGTCAGCATGAACACGATCCAGCTTTACCAGCATTTCGATCCGTCAAAGAAACCGCAGCCTAAGGACATGATCGAACTCCTCGCGCGCATTCGCCAGGCGACCAATCGTGAGCTGAACCCGCCGACTGACGCGGCAGTTTTCCCGCTCACTACCGACGCAAATCCACCGCATTCACTTGTCTATACCCACACCCGTTCAGATCTTGCCGCGGGCTCCACCAGCGAGAACGAGTAGCTGGTGTTCATCATGAACCCCTTGTTGATACAACTCGATGATAACGGCAGCCACGCGCTCCGCTTCTTCTGTGTCTTTGGCGATGTCCAACTCGATCAGAAGAGCATCGAAAGCCCGCTGACAGATATCCAAATCGGCCGACTGCAACGGATGCTCATGGCTGGTGAGATATTTGCGGATCATCGCGTTTCTTTTCCCTGGCACTCTGGGTAACGACCCACAACTGATGCTCAAATCACCTAGCATATCTTTCAGAAACCGCGTTAGCGGGAGTTTGGATTTGAACGATCTTTTGCTGGGCACGAGGTCTGTCACGCGGATGACTGCCATAGTCACCAAGTCAGCATGACACTCCTCAACCCAAACAATAAATAGCTGGCATGGACTGAAACCAATGGTCGCCTTGATCGTTAGCGTATGAGCGCTGTTCGACGCCGCACGATCAAGAGGTGAGACATTTTCGATGGACGCCAATTCTACCGAGCCATCGCCTGAGGCGGCGAGCAAACAGTCAGAGCGTCCGAATCTGTTAAAGATCCTTGGTCCCGGGCTGATCACCGGGGCGTCCGACGATGATCCGAGCGGCATTGCGACCTACTCGCAAGTCGGTGCTCAATTCGGATACAGCATGGGCTGGGTCATGCTTTTCAGCTGGCCCTTGATGTGCGCCATTCAGGAAATCAGTGCCCGGATCGGGCGCGTAACAGGTCAAGGCATCGCCGGCAATCTGAAGAGGCACTATCCCGTTGGCGTGGTATACAGCGTCGTATCATTGCTGGTGGTCGCCAATGTCATCAACATTGGGGCTGACCTCGGCGCGATGGGGGCGGCACTCAAGCTGCTGATCGGCGGCCCGGCGTTGATCTACGTTGCCTTGTTCGGCCTTGCGTCGGTGCTGCTGGAAGTGTTTTCGCAATATTCGCGGTATGTTTCAGTTTTAAAGTGGCTCACCCTCTCGCTCTTTGCTTATGTCGGCGTCGCCTTCGTGGTGCATATTCCATGGGGCACCGTCGGCTATAATCTGGTCGTGCCGCACATCACCTTCGATGGGCCCTACATCACGGCGGTTGTTGCCGTGCTCGGGACGACAATCAGCCCCTACCTGTTCTTCTGGCAGGCTGAAGAAGAAGTTGAGGAGGTCAAAGAACGCCCGCAGGCAAAACCGCTTAAACGCGCGCCCGAGCAAGCGAAGCCGGAGTTTCAGCGTATCCAGTGGGATACTTATATCGGTATGCTCATCTCGAACGTGGTGGCACTGTTTATAATTTTGACGACCGCAGCAACGTTGAACGCGCACGGCGTCACCGATATCCAGACATCTTCGCAGGCAGCCGAGGCGCTCCGGCCGATAGCGGGGCCCTTTGCGTTTTTCATCTTTGCTCTCGGCATCATCGGAACCGGGCTGCTCGCCCTGCCCGTGCTCGCCGGCTCATCCGCCTATGCGCTTGGAGAGACCTTTGGATGGCCCGTGGGGCTCTCACGCACGGCCGGAAGGGCAAAGGCTTTCTACGGAGCTATCGCTATCGCAACGTTCCTCGGAATTGGCCTGAATTTCAGTCCGATAGATCCAATCAAGGCGCTCTTCTGGAGTGCGGTGATCAACGGCGTCGTCGCAGTTCCCGTCATGGCGTTGATGATGCATCTCTCGAGCCATCGTCCGGCAATGGGCGAATTTCGGTTGCATATCGGATTGAAGATCGTCGGATGGCTGGCAACGTTTATCATGGTTGCCGCCGCTATCGGCCTGTTCGCAACCTGGTAGATGCGAGGCTCTGTTGTTGCGGTTGCAGCATGCGTCTCGAAGGGATTTTCGGTTGGCATTTTGGAACGTTCAATGCCTTCCGAAGTTATAGAACTACCGTCCATGAAAGCGGCAATCTTCAAAGGAGATCGAAATGCCCGCGAAATCCAAAGCTCAACAAAGGGCTGCCGGCGCAGCGCTGTCCGCAAAGCGTGGCGAGACTCCGAAAAGCGAATTGAAGGGAGTCTCGAAAGAAATGGAGAGATCCATGAGCGAGCGGCAACTGGAGGAGTTCGCATCGACCAAGATAAAGGGTAAACCGGAACACGTATCCAAATGACGATGCGTGGAGGAATGACCGGTGCCTCATCGTTCCACAATGCTCAAGGCATTTACGACGGTCTTACTTCTGGTCGCAATCACAACGACAACATGGGCACGGTCGGCACCCGGTGCCCTCAGCCAGGATGCGGACTTTCTTCGCACTTTTGACGGACAGTTTACCGGAACTGGCAGGTTGGAGCGTGCCAATGGCTCAGACCACGCGCTGACGTGCGAATTCAAAGGCAATAGCGTGGGGCGGCAGGCCGTCTTTGACGGGCGCTGCACGACAGCGATCATATTTGGCATATCGATGTGCATCAGTATCCGATATGACGCAGGGACGAGGCGCTATTTTGGCTCGTTTCACGAGAGTATGGGCACCGTTGCCGTTCTTGCCGGCTCTCGGCGGGGCGAGACGCTTTCGCTCTCTTTTATCGAGACGGCAAAGAGTATTCGTCCCAATCCACCCGCACGACTGACGATCACGCGAAGAAATCATGACATAGTTCTGGCACTTCGCAGAACAATGCCAGGTCGGGGTCAAAACCTTGACCTTGTGTTGCGCCAAAGTTGAAATCCACCATTGGCTCACCTGCGAGCGCTCATCTGGTGGGAGCCCGCCTCGGGCAGCAACACCGCCTCACGCGTACCATTTCGATTGCGTTATTTAAGGAGTGGATCAAGAAGGCAAGTATTCGGTCGGCATGGCGCGGCAATATTGCGGAACGGTCGATTGGATCCGCGACCGAAACAGGGACTGCGATTACGCAACGAGACGGTCTGCCCTAACCGTGAGGCGGATCGACAAACCCTCGGGTCTCCATTCCCGAGAAATCTCGCCGCCGAGCTGGCTGCGGACCGTCGCCTTGGCGAGGATGCTGCCAAATCCATCACCATCGGATTGCCGCTCGACCCGCGGCCCGCCGATCTCAGTCCACGTCAGCATAAAGTGCTCCCCATCCTCGACGCATGTTATATCGACGCGTCCGTCCGAGGTGGAAAGAGCTCCATATTTCGCGGCGTTGGTTGCAAATTCATGCAGCAGCAATGCAAAGCTCGTGACCGCGCTGCCGCTAATCGTGACATCGGGGCCAGTAATGATGGCCCGCGATCGCCGGTTGTCGGTGCTGACATCGTAGGGCGCCACAATCGTCTGGATCAAGGCGTGCAGCATGGTTGTCTGCTCGTTGCGACTGGCTGCGTCAGACGTGCGGGGAACCGTCAAGGCATGCGCAAGCGCCAATGCGTTCAATCGGGCCGAAACAGCGGATGCGAGCTCGCCCGGTGTCGTCGCGGCTCGCGCGCTTAAGGACACAACGCTGCTTGCAAGACTGAACAGATTTTTGACGCGGTGGTCCATCTCCCTGATCAACAGATGTTGCTGCTCTTCCGCGCGCCGGCGCTCGGTTATATCGCGAGCGATCTTGGACGCACCGACTACGCGGCCTTCGCGATTTTTGATCGGCGAGACCGACAATGATATTTCGACGAGCCTGCCGTCCTTCCGGCGCCGGATCGTTTCATAGTGGTCGATGCGTTCGCCACGGCGGATGCGCGCCAGGATCTCTGGCTCCTCGTTCTGTCGATCCAGAGGAATAAGCATGAGAACAGGCTGGCCGATTGCTTCCTCCGCCGTGTAACCGAACAGACGCTCGGCGCCACGGTTCCAGTTGACGATTGTGCCGTTCAAATCCTTGGCGAGGATCGCGTCGTCGGACGATTCAACGATTGCAGCAAACCTTTGGGCCGCCTCTTCCGCAACGGTCAGTTCGGTCAGATCGACGAGCATATTGACTGCGCCGCTAAGATTTCCGGCGGCGTCGAATATCGGAGTTGGAAGTGCAAGGAAAGCCACACGTGTACCATCCGGCCGCTCGGCAACCGCTTCCAGCCCTCTGACGGCGCGGCGCTCTTTCAACGCGATCGCCATGGGACATTCGTCGTGCGGGAGAGGTGTCCCATCGGGCCGATAGAGCTTCCATGAGCCGAAAAATTCGCTCGCTCCAAGCTCGGGGCTGACACCCCACATCACAGCTGCTGCTTTGTTGTAGAACGTGATCCTACCGACGGCATCCGTCGTATAGACGGCTTCCGGCAATGCCTCGAGAACATCCTGAAGCGCCAGCGGATGATAAAGCGAATTTGGTTGCGATCCACCTTTAGCAAAAATTTCGGAGGACTCGGTGATCACATCATTCTCAGCAATCGACAGATGGTTCATCGCGTACACTCCGTTTCCCGGCAATGCTTGAAAACCGCGACCTCATGCGCAGATAGTATGGCCGCAGTAATAAAGCCGAGGACAGGTCTTCTTCACCCGCAATTAAAGTACACTCGGGCGGCCTCGTAGATGAAACTATTAAGGCGGCAGGAGTAGGGATTGTAGATCGAAAAATACTATAACGATTAGTAGAAATTGTCTTTTTTCGTCGCATAGGTCCATTTTATGAGTGCGCGATGCGACGCCGGCGATCCGGTCAGCGAGAAATTCGACCCCAGGTTAACGCCGACCGAGACGGTGCCGGAGATCTTATGGGGCGCGGCGATACTGATATCGAAAGCATGACTGTTCTCTGCCGGGTTTAAAAATTTGGACGACTTGGCGATCACGATCAGGTGCGGCATCCTTGAATGAACGCGTGACGCACTATTCTCTCTCTGCTGAGGCAAGGATCGACATGGCGACGCAGAAAGAGAATTACCTCAGACAGCGCGCCTATCAAGTTTAGCAGGAGCGGCGACGGCCGTATGGGGAAGATCTCCGCCATTGGTTGAAGGCGACTTACCTGCCGGAATGGGGTGCCCACAAGGATGCTTGAGACCCCACAAACCGCGATATTTCCGTCCTTTTGGCAAGGACTGCGGCGGGGGCATAGGCAAGCGGGTAAGGGATGCCTAGTCGCTCGCACCGCCAAAGCCGGTGAAGCACGAAACAGGAACCCAAAGCCACCCAGTGGCGTTCTGGGTTCCTTGCTGAAATCAGGCGTGGCGCCAGCCAAAACAGTTCCCGGTTTACGCAGGATCACCATCTGCGCGTCAGATGACACGGCAACAAGTCCTTGGAGGAATAAATGCAAAACCAATCTCAAGCGGCCGACAAGGCCGTACCGGCTCCCAAAGATCAGCATCTGCGCGAGCTCGCCAATTGCATCCGCTTTCTGTCCATGGATGCTGTCGAAAAGGCAAAAAGCGGCCATCCGGGAATGCCGATGGGCATGGCGGACATCGCAGCCGTGCTGTTTTCAGACTTCATGAAGTTCGATGCCGACGATCCATATTGGTTCGACCGCGATCGTTTCGTGATCTCGAATGGCCACGGCTCGATGCTGCTCTACAGTCTTATGTACCTGACGGGTTACAAGGACATGACGATCGAAGAGATCCAACGGTTCCGTCAGATCGATAGCAGGACGCCCGGACATCCGGAATATCACCACGCGCCCGGGATCGAGACGACCACGGGGCCTTTGGGACAGGGGCTGGCGAATTCGGTTGGCTTTGCTTTGGCCGAACGGATCATGAATTCCGCCTTTGGCGACGATCTCGTCGATCATTTCACCTATGTTTTCCTCGGTGACGGATGCACGATGGAAGGCGTCAGCCACGAAGCGATTTCGCTCGCTGGCCACCTGAAGCTCGGAAGACTGATCGCCTTTTTCGACAACAATTCCATATCCATCGACGGCGCCACCAGCCTTGCCGAATCCGACAATCAAGCCGACCGTTTCCGTGCCTCGAACTGGCACGTGCAGGAAATCGACGGACACGACACGGACGCTATTCGCAGCGCCATCATCGAGGCACGGAAAGTTACCGACAGGCCATCGATGATTTCTTGCCGAACCATCATCGGCTTTGGTTTTCCGACAAAGGCCGGCACGCAAAAGGCGCATAGCGACGCGCCGGGAGAAGAGGAAATCGCCGGCGCCCGCCGGATCCTCGCTTGGTCCGCCCCTCCATTTGAAATCCCGCAACCGCTGCTCGACAGCTGGCGCCAGATCGGCGCGAGGGGCCGACAGGCACGGATGGCCTGGGCCGATCGTGTGAAGGAGATGCCGGAATCGCTTCGGGAAAATTTCGAACGGCGCATGAAAGGAGAACTACCTTCCCACTGGCGTCAGGCAATCGCATCGGCCAAGGTCGAGCTGCTTGCCATCGAGAAGGATTTGGCGACGCGGCAGGCAAGCGGCATCGTGCTCAATCATCTGTTCGATGCCATTCCCGAAATGCTCGGTGGTTCGGCGGATCTGACACCATCCAACAATACAAAAGCGAAAAATCAGGTCGAAATCACACCCGGTCACTATGCCGGCTCCTATGTTCACTATGGCGTCCGCGAACATGGCATGGCAGCCGCAATGAATGGCATTGCGTTACATGGCGGCCTCATTCCGTACGGCGGAACATTCCTGACGTTTTCCGACTATTGCCGACCGTCCATTCGCCTTGCCGCTATGATGGAAATTCGCACCATCTTCGTGATGACGCACGATTCCATAGGTCTTGGCGAAGATGGTCCAACACACCAGCCGATCGAACATCTGAGTGCGCTGCGCGCCATTCCCCGGCTTGCCGTCTATCGACCGGGCGATCCTATCGAGACTGCCGAATGCTGGGAAGCGATCCTCGACGCACCCAGACGCGCGGCGCTGATCGCGTTATCCCGGCAGCCGATGCCTTTTCTTCGGCGTGATGCCGGTGGCGAAAATCTCTCGGCTAGGGGCGGCTATATTCTGCTCGACGCCGAAGGCGGAGAGCGACGCCTCACGATCATGGCAACCGGGTCCGAACTGCATCTTGCGACGCAAGCGCGAGCCGTCTTACAGGGCGAAGGGATTCCGACTGCGGTCGTTTCCATGCCCTGCCGCCTGATATTCGAAGAGCAGGATGATGATTACAAACGCAAGGTTCTCGGCGAAACCCGGGCACGTGTTGCCGTTGAAGCAGCCGTGCAGGATTCCTGGGATCGCTATCTGGGACTCGACGGCCGTTTTGTCGGCATGCACGAGTTCGGCGCATCGGGCAAGATCGACGACGTCTACAAGAAGTTCGATATCACGACCGACGCCGTGGTCCGCGCCGCTCGAACGGTCTTGAGAACGGCTTGAGCGCCGAAATCACCCGTGCCACTCACGAAATGCCCAATAGCTGCCAGTATCTCGCGGTGCACGACCACATCCAGATATTCAAACGCTTGATCGGAAACATAGCGTTGCGAACGCTTATGCCCGGAACAGGCGCTTTTATGGTCACCATGTACTTACTTTCGATATACATTGAAAGGCACGGATCAATTTCGAGGCGAGCCGCGTTACATATCCACTGATGCTGACCTTGAACTGCGCCAATTCACACCTGCTGTCACCACTTTCAAAAGAGCGGTGGCCCAAGAGAATTGATATTTCAATGACCCATGCCCGTATTGCCGTTCTCGTGGTCGAGGACGAACCACTAACGAGGATAGACATTGTAAGCGCTCTGGAGGATGGCGGGTTTCTGGTCTTTGAGGCTGCAAACGCCGACGAAGCCATTGTCGTCCTCGAACACCATACTGAAATACAAGCCCTGTTCACCGACATCGATATGCCCGGCAGCATGGACGGTCTGAAACTTGCAGCCGCTGTTCGAGATCGCTGGCCGCCCATCAAGATCATCGTGACATCCGGCCACCGGTCCATTCTGGAAGAGAACCTCCCGATCGATGGGCGGTTTTTCAGCAAGCCCTACAACCCCGAGAGAATTATCAGCGCAATACGCGAAATGGTGGCGGCCTGAGCGAGGTCGACACTGATCATCATCCACGTTTGTGCTGAGCTTTTGTTGCTTGCCTATAAGGTCGGAAGGATAGATGCTCCTCAGGATTGTATGCCCCAGTTATCCATAAGACTCCATCCCTTTGATCGCACACGGAATAAAAGCCCAACCGACGGCTGTCGTCGCACAAAGAGGAAAAACAATATAAATCAATGAACTAGGGAACGTTTTTCGCTCGCAAGGGTTAACTCCCGGTAATGGCATGCACCTTCGTCTGCCGTACTTTACAGGAGTATCTCATGAAAATTCGTTCGATCCTTGCCGGCTTGGCGCTCACACTTATGAGTGGCGCAGCCTTCGCTCAGACGACTGCTGCAACCGGCGCAGACGCCGCCATGGCTGGCCCCGGCATCACAATGGGCAAGACGGCGAGCGGCCCCTTAAAATACGTCAACATCCAGGACGATGATCTGGTCACGTCGAAATTGGTCGGCATCGGCATATACAACAAGCAGAACGAAACCATTGGTAAAATATCCGACGTAGTCATCGGTGGGGGCAAGTCGGTGATTGGCGTTGTTGCAAGTGTCGGCGGCTTCCTCGGCATCGGTGAAACCTACGTGGTTCTCGATCCATCGTCGATCGCGCTGGCGCCGGACAACGGAACCTGGAAGGCTTATGTCGACACCTCGAAACAGGATCTCTCGATGGCCCCGAAGCTCGACTATTCCAAATTGAGGAAATAATGCTGGGGCCAGCTTCGCGCTGGCCCTCTTCCTTCTGACCTGTTGCACTGAAAAAGAGCCGGCTCCAAAAACGTTGGCTCCGCATCACCGCCTCTTCTCCTATGCGGCTATTCCGCGCGCGCATGACATGGAGAACGGTAGATCGATGGCGGACGCCCTCCCCGCAGAAATTTCCAGGGCCCTGATGGAGGCCTTGAAAGCATTCTTGCGGTGATGGGAAATCGCGGACGGAAAGGCAGTACGCCCGTGTGCTGTTTCGCTAACCATGGTGGGAAAACCGAAAAACCGCCATGCTCACCATACCCTTCTTTCATGTCGGTTGGCCTGTGGTCTCGCCAGCAAAACCCGTGAACCGCAAGGTAGTTCTAAACTTAGTCGTCGCCGGCACGGCTTGCAGTCGGGCATCAATAAAAGGCAACCCCTCACCCAATCGTCTAGTCCGGCCGGAACCAATTGCTGCGCACATGGTTGTAGACTTACGGGTCTCGTGAAGAAGATCCGGCAATATGAGGAAACACAATGAAAACGATGATTTTCGCCGCGGCGCTCCTTGGAGCGTCAGCGCTGACGGCTGTCGCCCAGACATCCGCGACCCCGTCGACCGATGCCAACACCCCGGCCGTCGCTACCCCCAACACCAAGAACCCGACGGCGCCCGTCGCAGGCCACAATAGCTTCACCGAGGCACAGGCCAAGGAACGCATAGAGAAGGCGGGGTATAGCGGCGTCACGGCGCTCAAGCTTGATGACAAGGGTCTGTGGCAGTCAACAGCAACCAAAGACGGCAAGTCCGTGTCGGTCACTCTCGACTACCAGGGCAACATCGTCGCGATGTGAGTGCCGCACATCCGAATCTATCGATTTCAGGAGAACTAAAATGAAAACAGTTTCCGCACTTTTCGACGACTACAAGGATGCCGAAACCGCAGTCGAGGCGCTTGAGAGATCTGGTGTGCCTTCAGAACAGATAAGCATCGTTTCGAACAATGCTCACGATCATGACAAGGATCATTCGGGTGCGGCCAATGGCGCCGGTACGGGTGCGGGGCTTGGCGCTGTCGTTGGTGGCGCGGGCGGTCTGTTGACGGGCCTGGGCATGATCGCAATTCCGGGCGTGGGCCCCGTTGTAGCGGCCGGCTGGCTTGCGGCGACCGCGGTTGGTGCCGTCGCTGGCGCAGTCGCCGGCGGTGCTGCAGGTGGCCTGATCGGTGCCCTGACTGATTCCGGCGTTCCGGAAGCTGACGCACATGTCTATGCCGAAGGTGTCCGTCGCGGCGGGACGCTCGTCACCGCGAAGGTCGAGGACGCAGTCGCGCTCAATACGGAGACAATTCTCAAGCAGTCGAACTGGGTCGATCCGGTTGAGCGTCGCAACGCCTATACCAAGCAAGGCTGGACCAAGTTCGACGATAGCCTTGATCCGTACGAACCGGCGGCCATCGAGGAAGAGCGGGCCCGCTATCGCCAGCCAGGCGTCTGATGAAATGAGCTCTGGCCTCAAGGTCAGGGCTCTCCCTTCTCACCGATCTATCTTAAGGAGGCTCTCATGGGTCGCGGCATTCTTCTCTGGTTCCTGGGCATTCCGATCCCGATTATCATCCTCATCATGCTCTTTGTACGATAGGAGCGCATCATGACGACAATCGACGCAAATGCTGCGCGCACTGTTGCACCTGAATCCTCCGCCTCCGGCGTGAATTGGGCCCCGATCATCGCAGGAGCACTCGCCGCTGTCGGTGTGACACTGATTCTGACACTGCTAGGATCCGGGCTAGGCCTGACTATGGTGTCGCCATGGTCCTCGCAAAGCGCTGCGGTCGCCACCGTTTCAATCTCAGCGGCTATCTGGCTCATCATCGTCCAGTGGCTTTCGGCTGGTATTGGCGGCTACCTAACCGGCCGCCTTCGCACGAAATGGGTATCGGTCCATACGGACGAGGTCTATTTCCGGGACACCGCCCACGGACTACTCACCTGGGCATTGGCGACGCTGGTCGTCGTTGGCGTCCTCGGTTCAGCCCTTTCATCGATCGTCGGCGCCGGGGTCCAGGCCGCTTCCACAGTGACATCTGGCGCGGCCACCGTGGCAGTTTCCAAAGCCGGCGACAGCGTGGGAGGAAGCTCCTACTTCGTCGACAGCCTGCTGCGGCCGGCCGACCCGCGGAAGCTTCCGGCAAATGCAAACGTCACCGACACCTCAGCGGCGCAGGTCGCCACAATCCTCGCCAATGGCGCGGTTTCCGGCAGCATTTCCCCGGATGACCAGACGTATCTGACACAGCTTGTCGCTGCGAAGACCGGCCTGTCCGACTCCGACGCTAAAACGCGGGTCGACACGATTCTGAAGAATGCTGCCGACGCCAAGGCAAAGGCTCAGCAGGCTGCAGAGGGTGCTCGCAAGGCTGGTGCCAAGCTCGCCCTTTTCGGGACATTGTCGCTGCTGATCGGTGCATTCATTGGCGCCGTCGCTGCAGTCATCGGCGGTCGCGAACGCGATGATATGAAAGCACTTTGAAAATAGGGTCGCCTGTAAGGCAGGCGACCCTACGCTCGAGCGACTTCGGCTCGAACTTTTCGCTGGATGTCATGTTCTCGAAGGAGGCCCCCAGCCGCAACGGTTGATCGCCGTCGAGCTCATTAGATCCGAGATCGAACGATGGTCGATTACCACCGTTGATCGACCGCCAGGCGATGGCAGATTGCATCGCATCCTCTCGTTTAGGCCTCTCCATTGGACAATCCCGTGCCCCTTACCCATAAGCAGCACCTGCGCCACGACCAACCTCTGTGGGCAGCTTCTCCGAGAATTTCGGTGGTGTCGCGGAAGAGGCCATCGTCCACATCGTTCGATGTCATCATCGTTGGAGCGGGCATCAGCGGTGCGCTCATGGCGCATGCGCTGGCGGGAAAGGCATTGAGAATCCTCGTCGTCGATCGCAGACAGCCTGTACGTGGCAGCACCATAGCCAGCACGGCGATGATACAACATGAGATTGATGTACCCCTGCATGTGCTGGCGAAGATGGTTGGCGAGAAGAAGGCACAGCGTGTCTGGCAGCGCTCGGCGCGTGCGGTTGAGGAACTCATCAGCCTTGTCCGGGACCTCGAATTAAAATGTGCCTTTGAGCGGAAGCACACACTCTTCCTGTCGGGTGAGGAGTATGGCGCTCGAGCACTTCAGATGGAGGTCGATGTCAGAGCGAAGGCTGGGATCAAAGCGGAACTACTCGATTCCTTTACTCTTCGAGAACGATATGGACTTCATCGGCACGCAGCGATCGACAGCGCTATTTCAGCGTCAGCCGATCCGGCACAGCTTACCGCAGCATTACTTCGAAACGCGAAGGTCCATGGTATCGAAATCGCTGCAGGCATTGAAATCAAGGACGTGCGTAATACCGATGAGGAGGTCGTCGTCTCGACGTCCGAAGGAAAAATGATCACGGCAAAGCATGTCGTGTTCTGCACGGGTTACGAATTTCTGGAATCGATTGCGAACAAGAGCCAGAAGCTGATCTCGACCTGGGCACTTGCCAGCCGGCCGCGGCTGAAGCGACCGGAATGGCTTGATCGTTATCTCATCTGGGAGGGCTCGGATCCGTATCTCTATTTCCGCACAACGCCGGATGGTCGGGTCATAGTCGGCGGCGAAGACGAAGATGGCGACGGCGCCTATAAGGATTCGTCAAAAGTCGCGAAGAAGGCAAAAATTCTGATTGAGAAGCTGGGCGATCTGACCGGCATATCGATTGGCAGGCCCGACTTTACGTGGTCGGCCGCGTTCGGCGTAACGCCAAACGGGTTACCAATGATTGGCAACCTCCCGGGAATGAAGAACGTTTTCGTAACGATGGGTTTCGGCGGCAACGGCATAACGTTCAGCAAGATTGCGGCGGATCTCATCTCTTCCGAAATCCTGGGGCATCGTGACGCCGATTGGGATCTGTTCCCCATCCATTAATCTCACTGTGACTGAGAGCTACCACAAAGAGAAGGACGAACCTCCGGAACGCCGGCATTGAGCGGTGGGGCCTTGGACGACGACGCTTTCATCAGGCTTTGGTTCATTATCCGACTAAATTTCGATATTGATTTCGGCGAAGTATTTTTAGGCGCGTTGACACACCATCATTTCTGCAGGGCGATCAGATGCAAGTGATGGCCTCGTTCGGAACTATGCCAGATCTGCGACCCGCCCCCCATGTCATATGGGTGCGGGATGACCGTACAGCAGAAGAAGTGGCGGGCCGGAGCCCCCATGGCGGACGCGAAGCTCCCGAGGTCCGACGTCTATCATTTCCAATTGGAAGCCGCAGAACATGCATTCTCCTCGGTCTCCGGTGCGAAGTTGGAGCAAGTGCAAAACACCGGAATACGGCATTGGGAGTAGCAACCCGAGGGCGCCCCAGATGTTGCGGCGTTGCTTCCATTATATAATTTGAGTTGGGTCAGCGGCTCCCCAGCATGTTCTGGGTATTTAGGACGACTTCAGTCGCAGACTTTCGCCGCTGAACGCAGGATGGAATGCTTTACCGTCGGAGCTTCGCCCTATCGCCTTTACTGAGTTGGTGTTGTTGCCGGTGGAGTTGAATTAGCCGCTGATGGCTGGATCGTCGTCTGGGCAGGCGGAACGCGAGAGTCCGATGGACCCATGATAGACCAAAAGCTCCAGGCCAGAGCCGCGACCAGAACAGCCGCAAGAATGGCGATCCAAGGAGACCACGCCGGCCGATCAACCGGCGTCGTTCTCAGGCCGGGGCGGGGGTTGTCGGTATTTTTGCTCATTGCAACACTCCTCCAGAGCGAAAGTCCTTAGCTGCAATAAAAGTTCCACCTGAGATGTGAAATTCGAGCGACCGAATCCGCGCTCCGAGTACAAGGAAATATTCGCCCATAGTCCTATCGTCAGACCGATATCAAAGAGCAGGAAAAGACGGCGTCTGAGCGTGGGGAACGCGCTGGTCCTCTATTGCCTTGCGAGTTCGCGCATCGGAAACAGAGTTATCGGTCGGAACGATGCAGGAGCGACAACGTTCATCACTACAAGCCTCGCCACCAATCATGTCGCCCGCGAGGAGAATCCTGCAACGCGGGAGCGCTTTACTGAGCCGTCGCAGCGGGCACCGGCAGGGTTGGCTATCAAATAGGTGCGGGAGACGTAGCCTGGATGAACACATATATGGTCACGTTGTTCATCTTTGGAGCGATCGTGCTGCTGACTGCGTGGCTACCGCTGGCTCTGCGTCATATGCCCTTATCGCTGCCGATCTGCTGTGTGGTGATCGGCATGCTTCTGACGTGGACGCCACTCGCCCCATTTCCACGGATAAACCCGCTCGACAGTCGCGAACTCACGGAACATCTAACAGAATTCGTCGTGATCGTGGCATTGATGGGCGCTGGCTTGAAGATTGACCGGCCGCTGGGATGGCGGCGATGGGCGATGACCTGGCGATTGCTCGGGATTGCCATGCCCATCTCGATCGGGATGATTGCCCTCCTCGGCTGGGGTGTTCTCGGGCTGGGGGCCGCCTCCGCGCTCCTGCTCGGTGCGGCACTCGCACCTACCGATCCCGTACTGGCGGGTGATATCCAGGTCGGACCACCGCAGACCGGCGAAGAAGACGACATCAGATTCGCGCTGACCTCGGAAGCCGGCCTCAACGACGGACTCAGCTTCCCCTTCGTCATGGCCGCTATCGCCGTGACCTCACAAGGAAGCAATGATCATGGATGGATCGCTCATTGGTTCGCCTTCGATGTCGTCTGGAGACTGACGGCAGGTATCGCTTTGGGGTGGGTCACCGGCCGCATACTCGGATATCTGACATTTAAGGTTCCGAGGTCCAGTCGCATAGCTAAAACCGGCGACGGACTTGCTGCACTGGGTTTCACATGCCTTTCATACGGCGCGACCGAACTGATCCATGGTTACGGTTTTGTCGCTGTGTTTGTGACAGCACTGACGCTGCGCAGTGTCGAAAGGCAGAGCAGCTTTCATGGAGAGCTCCATGATTTTGGCGAGCAGATCGAGCGACTCCTGATGATGGTCGTACTTGTCGGCTTCGGCTCCGCGCTTGCGGAGGGATCGCTGATATCGCATGTCGACTGGCGTGTCGTCACTGTGGCCGTGCTGACGCTTGCGATAGTCAGACCGGCGGCTGGCTGGATCAGCCCGATCGGCGGCCAACAGCCGCGTGCCGAGAAGCTCATCGTTTCTATTTTCGGGATCAGAGGATTAGGGTCGATTTACTATTTGGCTTACGCCTCCGGAAGAGCTTCGTTCAACGGGATCGAGGTCATCTGGGCAACGGTTTTTCTAATCATCCTTTTTTCGGTGATCGTCCACGGCGTGGCAGTCACGCCGGTAATGCGGTGGATCGATCGTGAACGAGGTACTGACAGCTTGCGCCCAACCACGATGGACAGCCAACAGACCGAAAACCAGGCAGACGCCTAGAGCGAAAATGTTCGCTCAATCAACGACTGATTCACGTATGCCTCCATCTTGATGGCTGCCCCAAAGCAGTATTGCCAAGCCCTCTGCTCTGGGCGTAAGGACTCTCCCCGAACAATGAGCACGGTTATATCAGGAGAAAAGATTGCAAGTCCTTGTTAGAGACAACAACGTCGATCAGGCGCTACGCTTTCTGAAGAAGAAATTGCAGCAGGAGGGTGTTTTCCGGGAAATGCGGCTGCGCGAGTATTATGAAAAGCCTTCCCAAAAGCGCGCCCGCGAAACGGCTGAGGGAATACGGCGTGCGCGCAAGCTCGCACAAAAGAAACTGAACCGCGAGCTAGGCATAAGCACAGCTAAAAAGCCCAAGCCGGCTCCCCGCTCCAAATAGATATAACCTACTCTCCGCCGAAAGCGCAGCCTGGCGGAAACCTGCTTCCGCGGAGCCAAAAGTGTGAACCGGCTCTGCACGATGACCCCGTTGAGATCCCGTGCAAGCGATTTTAAGCTTCACTCGGGCGGCCATCAGGCTCGGCATATCCCAATCGGCCCTCAGCCAGGCTATACGTCGGTTGATTGAGACATTGCGCCGGGCACTGGGCGACGTGTCGGAGAGGCTCGCAGCCGTCACTTCGATGCGCAGCTGAAAGGGTATGGCATCGCCCTTGTTTTGGAAAGCAGCGCACCACCGCCGACAAATCACTGTGCCGCGTGCTGGAGCAATTCCAGGAAAAGTGCGCAGCGGTTTTCCGTCTGGAATTGCGTAAAAATAACAGATAGAGCGGTTTGGCGATTCCATGAATCGCTGAACCGCTCCAGAGGACTGGTGTCAGCCGTTCGCCGGGTTTCACTTATACTATCCGAGCCACCGGCAAAGCTCTGCTGCTTTCGACTTGCTTAGGCACGACAAACATCTGGCCGAAGATCATAAACCAAGCATGATGTGTTCGAACCAATGTGACCGGTCAAAGCTAAACAGCGCGCGCCGCGACACCGCATTCCTCCTTGATCTATTTTCACGTGCCTTTCTGCAATATTTTGGCCGTAGTGGAACTTTCAGCCACGCTATCGATTTGCTTCGTCGAAACAGCGAGGAGAAGTCGGGCATGGATTCACAACGGACTTTTCAACGACGACGCCCCGTAAGGGGTGCTCCTTATTCACTGGCGGAATTTCAGAAAAAGTACCGCCTGGACCGTGGCACCGCCGAAGACCTCTTCCTTCGGTTTGGCCCCTCGGCGATTGAGCTCGATTTGCTCATGAAGGCAAAACGTCGAGCACCTTCTTTTGATGAGCTGACGAAAGATATGCCTCATCGCTAGAGATAGTCCAATGGCGCTCTCTCCAGATGTCAGAGGCGCCCTCACGCCGCATGAACCAAGATCTCACTCCCAGATCTTGTTTTCACAGCGTCAAGTTTACATTGCCCTACCATCATCTTAAACCGAGGAGGTACTCGAATTGGCGCTACGCCTTTTTGACGATGACCCGCTCCGATTTGGCGAATTGAGGCGAGTGATGGGCCGACCTAAAACCTCTGTATGCAGAATCTTCAGATATCCTTGGCTCAAAGATTTCTCGTGATCGTCGGCATTTTGGCGGCGATTGCGCTTGCCGCAAACATTCCGCATCTCCACACGGGAAAAGGTCATCGGGAATTGGGCAGGATAGAGCTATCTGCTGGATCGTCGCGCGTTCCGCGTGATTGTATTTGGTCCAGCCACACCGCTGGAACCAAACGGGTCCAGCGGTCGATGCAAGCCTGTAAACGCTACAGCGCTGCTTATTCTACCTTCGATGTGATCTGCCCTTCGCTCTATTTTGCAGTATCTGAGATTGTCCGGGCATACTTCTTGCCCCATGGGCTGCCACTGTTTCCTCCAGAGCAACAGAGTTTTCTGTATCCCTCGTAGGCTCTATCGCGACACGACTGCGCACTTCTGCTCCCGGTAGATAGTCTCGCTTCTGCGATACGCGAACTCCGAAGTGAGCCGACATGCGTACGATAGCAGCCGGACGCCGCATCCTGCCGGCCTGCCTCGGTATGGGGTCGGCAATCTCCGGGCCTGTCTTTCGATGATAGCGCAGGAAAGCTTCTTAGCGCGCGTTTGCACCAATCCGATTTGAAACCCTGTTGTTTGCCTGATCCTCGTTGGGATCGGCGCTACGTTAGAAGGAGTATATAATGCCGCTCGCCATCACTGGATTTAATTCCCTTCGTCAGGCTCCCTTTCGCCTGTGTCGCGCTCTTTGGGAGACACTTCCGCACCCAGTCCGGCGAACGCCGGCCATGTTCCGTGCCGGACGATACATCTACCGCCAATTCACCCGTCACACCGGGAAGTTTCAGTCGCACTATACCCAGTTCATGCGCAACCCGCCGCTGTTGTCGACTATCGCAACACTCGCGTCCCACTATCCGCGTAGCAGCCACCTAAAGATCGCGTCTATTGGGTGCAGTACCGGGGCCGAACTCTATTCCGTTCTCTACACGATCAAAAGCCTCCGGAGCGATTTGCATGTCACCGCGCAGGGCGCAGACATATCGGATGCGGTGGTGGAGGCCGCACGGCGAGGCGTCTACTTTCCCGATGTTCCGGCTGCCGAGGGAGGTCTTTACGCTGCAGGCAGGGCGGAAGTCGCCGGCGCTGATGTGCCATCACTCGTCAAACTCCTGGAGCCTCTTGCGGATGGATCGTTGCGGGTAAGGGACTGGGTGACGGAAGGCGTTACCTGGCGGACCGCCGATGCGACTGACGATAAGCTTCCGGAGCTTTTCGAGCCGCAGGATTTCCTGCTGGCAAACAATTTCATGGGGCCGATGGACGACCACTTGGCCGAACGATGCCTACGGAACATGGTAAGGCTTGTCGCCCGCGACGGATATCTGGTCGTCGACGGGATCGATCTCGACGTTAAAACGAGAGTGTTGACGGAATTCGGGTTTCGGCCCGTGCTGATGAACCAGGAAGAGATATGGGAAGCGGAGGGATTAAAAACCGGCTGGCCGTGGCTTCGCTGGGGCCGTGAGCCGATCGATCGCAGCGAGGCTGATTGGGCTCGGCGATATTCGGTCATCTTTCGTCGTGACGACCACTAACTCGCGAATTTGCACCGGCCGCCGAGATCGTCAATCGAGGCGAGGCGACCGGTGATCTATCAATCTGGAACGCTTCACATGTTTTCACCGACCAAGGACGCTGGACCCCGCACGGACAGCGAAGCACCGCATTGGGACGGACCCACAAGACGTCAGTTTATACGGGCGATCGTGTCCGGCGGCGTTTGGATCGTCGTAGCGAAGATCGTTTCACAGGTTTCGCAAATCGCGATGTTCTTCCTTGCGGCACGCATGCTGAGCCCCGCCGAATTCGGGCTTTTCGCTTTCGTTTCGGCCATTGCCATGCTGCTGGTGGTGATAGCGGAGGGTGGCTGGGCGGAATTCATGATGAAATCGCGAGATAGCGGCGATTGCTTCGATCAAGTCGCCACTATCTCGCTTTGCAGTGGCGGAATATTTACGATCGTCGGCCTCATCGGTACCACGGTCTTCTACGCCCTTACAGCCAACGTCGCGCAAAGTTGGCTTCTCGCTCTTCTAAGTTGCTGGATGTTGCCCGCGGCGCTAACCGCCACTTTCGACGGCGTGTTGGTCGCTTCCGGTCGTCTGCATCAACGTGCACTCGTCAGAGTCGTTGGAGAGGTCGTAGGCCTGCTCACGGCAGTGGCGTTGCTCCACCTTGATGCCCATGCATCGGCTCTGGCGGCGGCCAAAATAGTTTGCCAATTTGTTTTGCTGACAGGATCCATGATCGTTACGATGCGGCTACCGCGTCTACGGCTTACGGCACCTGTGTTTGTCGAAGTCGTAACATTCTCGCGCCAGATCGTCGGAAATCGTCTGGTCGTCTTTCTCGGATCATATTCGGGTACCCTGGTCGTGGGGAGTTTTCTAGGGGTAGCGGATGCGGGATTCTATCGTGCGGCAGAGCGCGTCGTCTCAGTCGTGTCGGAATTGATGGGCGAACCGGCGCGGTCGTTGAGCTGGGTGGTTTTCCGGCGTGCGCACGGGCAGCCTGGCGCATCGGCGCGCTCGATCGGCCACGCCGGCGTGAGATTCCTTCTCATTCTGTTTGCCATTGCAGCGCCCATGTACCTCGGTCTTGCGCAGGTATGCGAACCTGTCGTACGTCTTCTACTTGGCGATGCATGGATGCCTGCAGCCTCCATAATACCCTTTCTTTGTGTGCGCCAATTGCTGCTTTCACCTGGCTACATCAACGAGGCGTCGCTATCCGTCATCGATCGAATCCGGTACCGGCTCCCCGTTACCGTGTTGAACGTTGCTGTATCGCTTGCGGCCGTCGTCGTGTTTGCACGGTTTGGGCTGAGAGAGTTGGCGATCGTTCAATGCTTTACGGCCGCTTTCGCGCTGGCGACCTGCATCGGACTGCAGTCGAAGATTGCGAAGGTGGATTGGGTGGAGATTTCGAAAGGAGTTATCCTGCTGATCCTGCCTGCGAGCATAATGATGATCGCGACTGTGATGGTGGTCCACAATCTGTCGGGAGACATGTCCTGGCGGGTCGGTCTTTTTCTTCAGATCACTACCGGCGCTTTGACCTACGCTACCGCGCTGATGGCATTGGTAGGTCTAAGCAGGCGCCTGCGCTGGCTAACCTTAGAATAGAATGAACCTGGGGCTTCGCGTTCTGCGGAGCTTGACGGGTATTCATTTTCCGTCGGCAAGAAATCGCGGGCGGATTCCACAACTCTGTCGCCTGCGCGACCGCAATGCCTTTTCCTGGGCGCCAGGACGATGAAGTATCCGGATTTCCTCGACATTCGTATCGCGCTAACGGGTCGTGTTCTCTTGCCGGACCCCATATCGACATCAACCGCAAGGCAGGGCTTTGCGTTCGGGTTTCGGACCTCGAAGACATTGTACGGGAATTTGCAGTACGAAATAGAGGGCGATCCGAGGGCCGCCCTCTGCAACTCCATGCCTATCCGGCTATTTAGCCACGTGCCAGAGGTTGGCAACGCCGTCGCCGTTCATGTCGCCTGACTTTTTATCTCCAGTAAAGGTATAAAGCGGCTTGCCGCCATAAGCCCACATTTGCTTGCCATCGGCATCCTTGACCAACGACCACTCACCCTCTGCCTTGGCTTTGTCGGCAGCATGGAAGGCTGGCCACTTCTTGAGGCAATCCTTGTCGCAGTTTGATTTACCTTTGGTATCCTTGTCGAATGTGTAGAGGGTCATGCCCTTTTCCGTAGCCATGACCTTGCCCATTTTGGTGTCGACCATCTTGACAGGTTCGGCTGCCAGAGCCGGCAAAGTTGTTGCGGCTAAAAGGCCGATCGCGATCAGCAGCGTTTTCATATTTTCCTCCCATTCGGGGTTCCTGACGAAATGTCAGCAGTGCCCGATATAGCCATAGAGAAACGCTCGGCCGTCGACGTGGTTCCATTGAGCGGCCGGCAAACCGCACAACGGCAATTGCCTTCCTATCGCAATGACATTGCGTGAAAAAACCGGTTCATAAGGAGCACGAATAACGGATTCTCTTTCCTGCCTTGAGCGACGACGTCCATACCGGGGAAGGCTTTCGCACCGCAAACCTGCAGCCCCTGAGGACATCAACCATGACCGCCCACCCGCCGCTGCTGCCAGCCTCGGAGCGATCGTCACGGAATTGGTGATCAATGTTTCCAAGCTCCCCTTTCCTGGCCATCGCAACGGTTTGTCGCAAGTATGGCGGCTTCAAAACTGCCGGGTATTCCCGGAAAGCTCGCCCCCTACCCTGTTTCATCCTGTAAATCGTTTTGTGCAGTGCAACAAAATGGAGCAGTGCGCGTTTGCTTTTGTCACTGCCATTCCGGCTTTGATAGTTGGAGCATGCAATGACATCCCTTTCCGATACGATCAAACGCCTCGCAGAGCAGCGAGTTGGACACCTCGGCAATAGTGCTGCGACGTCTCGGCTCGGAGATCTCGGAGCCTTCGGTTCAAACCCTGGGGCACTGGCCGCAAAGATATATGTTCCTTCTTCGCCGGAGCAGCCCCCTGCCCTCGTCGTCGTATTGCACGGTTGTACCCAAACAGCTGAAATCTACGATCATGGTTCTGGGTGGTCCCGCCTTGCCGACGAACATGGCTTCATTCTTCTTTATCCGGAGCAGCGCCGGGAGAACAATATCAATCTCTGTTTCAACTGGTTCGAGCCGGGCGATACGCGCCGCGGCGAAGGGGAGGCCATGTCGATCGTTCAGATGATTGAAATGGCATGCCGTGAGCAGCAGATAGATCGCAAGCGGGTTTTCATCACCGGACTTTCAGCCGGCGGCGCGATGGCCAACGTCATGCTCGCGACCTATCCGGAAGTATTCGCGGGCGGCGCAATCATCGCGGGCCTGCCCTACAACGTCGCCTCTACCGTTCCGGAAGCCTTTGAGCGGATGCGCGGTAACGGCCTTCCATCCGCGTCAATCCTTTCCGCCAAGATCACCGAGGCATCACCACATCGAGGGCCGTGGCCCATTGTCTCTGTCTGGCAGGGCACCCGGGACCACATTGTCGCCGAGGCGAACGCCCGTGGACTCGTCGAGCAATGGCGAAGCATTCACGGCGTGTCTTCCTCTTCGCCCACATCCTCGGTTTCGGAAGCCAACCATCGCATCACCGGATGGGAAATGGAGGACGGTTTCGTCTCGATCGAACTCCATAGAATCGACGGTATGGGTCACGGAACGCCGATCGACACCAAGAGCGGTCTCGGCGTTACTGGTCCGTTCATGCTTGATGTCGGCGTCTCTTCAACCGCGCATATCGCCCGATCCTGGGGCCTGACGCCGTCCTTTGGCAAACGAAGCTATCCCGAGCCCCATCAAAACGACGCGCTGCCGGAACGACCAATACCTGCGTCCGCCGACGGTATCCGGGGTGTCATCGAAAATGCCCTTCGTTCCGCCGGCCTCATGCGCTGAATGATCTGATGAATATGGCAATCGGGACAAGACCTTGAGCCTATGTCGTGCGCGTCACCCTTCACGGATTTTGTCGCTACGGCGCAACTCGTGATGACGCCAAGCAGCTTGTGAGGAGGAACATTCTGGTGCGACGGGCATTCCCCTTTAAGCTCGTACGAGCCAAAAAGGAAAGGAAAAGGAAAGGAAAATGCTATGAATACGAAAGTCATCGTTTCAGCAGCGGCCGCCTTTGGCCTTCTTGCTGGTTCAGCCTTCGCACAATCCTCGACAGTTACCGGGGCTGCGGGTGGCGCGGTTACCGGAGCAGTTGTTGGCGGCCCTGTGGGCGCGGCAGTCGGCGGCGTGACCGGAGCTATCGTCGGAACGGCCATCGACCCTCCGCCCCAGAAGGTCGTCACCTACGTGGAAGAGCAGCCAATGCCTTCCCGTGAGACTGTCGTGCAAGATAGGATAGTTGTCGGCCAGCCGCTCCCTGAGACCGTTGTTGTCACACCGGTCCCCGACAATCCAACCTACGCCTACGCCTACGTTAACCACGAGCGGGTTATCGTCCAGCCGAAGACCCGTAAGGTTGTGAAAATCCTGGAATAATGCTGCCGGAAGGGCCTTTTCCAAAGGCCCTTCCCACCGGGGAGGCGGGCAGCCGATGGCGCGTTCTTCGTGCGTATGGCGTTTGTGAACTCAGGCATACGCATTTTCGAGTTCTGATCTGCGCCCGAGCGGAAGCTCAATTCCTCTGGATAGAATGGTTCGCCTCGTGATAGCGGGCCCAAGAAGTTTTTTGAGCCACTTGGTGGCGCAATACGACAGCCCTCTCCACAGTGCAGGCTTGCCCAGGCGCCTCCGGGAACGCCGACCAGGCAGACTTCAATTTCCATTCTGGGACGGTGCCGTTTCACTCGCGGTCCCGCTCCGCGGAGGGCCGGTTCTCTAAAAGGCGCAAAAGCAAATTCCGCTTTCTCTTACGGTGGACAAGATCAATATCACTGACAAGCTTTGCACCGCCTTCGCGCCGCTCCAATGTGATCTTGCGGCTATGGAAGGCTTCCAGCTCGGCTCGATGCGCTACGCTTATGATCGTGACCTTCGGCAATTCACGGATCACCGTCTCCATCATCTTGTCCTGGCTCTTCTCGTCGAGCGCTGACGTTGCTTCATCCAGCACGATGATATCGGGATCGTGCAGCAAGAGACGCGCAAACGCGAGCCGCTGCTTTTCGCCACCCGACAGCGTCTGGTCCCATGGCGCATCCTCCTCGATCTTATCGTTCAAATAATCGAGCCCCACCCTGTCGAGGGCTGCCTTGATCGTATCCAGCGTCCAGTCATCGGCGGCACGCGGATAGGCGACTGCACGGCGAAGCGTCCCGGAAGGGATATAAGGCCGTTGCGGTAACATGAACAATCGTCTGTCGGCGTGGAAATTGACGCTGCCGTTGCCCCACGGCCAAAGACCTGCGATGGCCCGCACCAGCGTGCTCTTGCCTGAACCGGATTCTCCGGCCACGAGCACCCGCTCGCCTGGTTCGATCACGACCTGGGTTTCCTTGACCACAGCGGTGCCGTCGTCAAGCGACACCGACAGATCGTTCAGGCTGAGCATCGCATCGCCTTCAGTTTCACCGCGCTTGATGCGTCCCAGGGCGTTGCTCTGTTCCGCGCGCTCGAGCCCGTCGAGCGACATCATCAGCGAAGCAATGCGCCGGGCACAGGCGTTCCAATCGGCAAGCCGGGGATAGTTGTCGACCAGCCATCCGAACGCGCTCTGAACGATGGCGAAGGCGGAGGCAGCCTGCATTATCTGCCCAAGAGTCATGCTGCCTTCGAGAAACTTTGGAGCGCAAAGCAAAATCGGTACGACTGGCGCAAACAGGCTCGACCCCTGCGACACAAGCGAGGTGCGCATATGCTGGCGTGCAAGAAGCGCCCATTGCCTGAGCACGTTGGCGAACGTCTTGTCGACGTCGTTACGCTCCTCCTCTTCACCGCCGAGCAATGCGATACTCTCGCCGTTTTCCCGCACGTGCGTCAGCGTGTAGCGAAATTCGGCTTCCGCCTGATTTTTGACCTCCGAGATGTGGACGAAATGGCGGCCGATAAGCGCCATCGAGCTGGACGTAATCGCGGCGTAGAGTACCGCAGTGATGACGAGGAAGCCGGGAACAGTGACGCTCGAACCCCCGATCGTCAGAGTCAAGGCCCCGCCGATCGTCCAGAGCACCACAATGAAGGTCGAGGCCGACAGAAATGCGGAAATGACACCAGCGGTGAAATCAACAGGTGATTCAGTGGCAATCCGCAAATCCTCCGTGATGCGCGCTTCGGGGTTCTTGTGGTCGCCGCCGATGAGATTCAGTTGATAGTACCGGCCGTTTGCGAGCCAGCGCGCGATCACCGCGGTAGTGAGCCAGGAGCGCCAGCGGCGCTGGATCGCCATACGAAGGGAGACTTGGGCAGCGACAAGGACTACGCTTCCGAGCACGAGTGGCAGGAACACGGCACTTAGGAAATATACGGTGCTGGCATTACGCTGTTCTATGGCGTCAAAAATCGCGCGATTCCAGATATTGATTCCATACTGGAAGCCGACATTGATGCCGATCAGGGTCAATAGTGCCATTGAGCACGGCCAAGCGAGGCTGTCGCCACTGCTGCCCCAGTAACCGCGCGCACTGATCCAGAAACGCGTCAGCAAATACCTCTTGCGCGCCCGCTCGGCCTCCTCAGGCGTCAACTCTGGATCGGGCTCGATGACATTTGGCGGCGGCGCGACCTCGACAGTCGACGCCTTTTCCTGGCGCGACTTCTTAAGGCCGCGCGGTTTGGTACCGCCGCCCGATTTCGGATTGAATTTAGCGTGGGTCATAAGCACGATAACGGCTTAAAAATCAAAAGGTTTCATGGTGCCGTTGTCGAACACGGCATCGCAGGCGTGTCGAAAAAATGAGGCATCCACCGCTCGAACGCACAGCGCCTCAAAAGGGCATGTTACCCCAACCATTTTTCAGCCATCGATCTGCTCGACAGCCACGTAGCCTCTCCGCAATTAGATCGCGGTGAAGCCGTTGTCGACAAACAAGTGGGCGCCGTTGACAAAACGCGATTCGTCGCTGGCGAGATAAAGCGCGGCCTGGGCCACATCCTCGGGTTCGCCGATGCGGCCCTGCTGCGCGGCGATAGCGGCATCCGACACGTCGACACCCAGAGCCTGCAACTCGGAAACCTCCCGCAGGCCATGCGGCGTTCGGATGAATCCGGGGCATACGGCATTGCAGCGAATGTTTCGGTCTCGAAATTCAACGCCGACCGCACGGGCGAACATATGAACCGCACCCTTCGTGGTGTCATACAGGACTTCCATCGGCGTTGCAGCTACGGCAGAAATCGACGATGTGCAAACGATCGAGCCACCGCCCGCAGCGATCATGCCCGGCAGCACTGCCCGGGTCATTAGAAACATGGAACGGACATTGACGGCATGAAGCCAATCCCACTCCTGAACTGTCGTTTCCAGGAATGGCTTGATGACGATCGTTCCCGCATGGTTGAACAGCACGGTGACCGCGCCGAATAGGGCTTCCACGCCCTTCACCGCGTCTGTAACCGCCGTCTCGTCGGAGACATCCGCGATCCAATGCTCGGCGGTTCCTCCGGCAGCGCGAATATCGCTGACGGTTTGCGCCGCTGCATCGCCGTTCCGGTCGATGATTGCGACCCTTGCGCCTTCCCGTGCGAACAGCCGGGAGGCCGCTCCTCCCATACCGGTCGCCCCTCCGGAAATAATCGCGATCTTGCCTTTTAGCCTGTCAGTCATGTCCTTGTCTCACTTACCACGATTTTCGTCACGTTGTTGCGGACGTCAACGATATCACGATCTCATCCGGAATCGGACTGATCCTCAACAGAGCCCGCGGATTCAAAGCAAGCACATTCGCGGCTCTGTAGCCGCGTGGCCTGACTTGCCGAATTCGGCTCTATTTGGATGACATGAGAGAATCGGATCGGAGATCGTCCGACGGTGGAATCGCGGGTCTGGCACATGCGAAGCCATTCGCCAGCCGAATGAGGCCTGCCGACGTAAGCAGGCCGCATCAGAGATATGCGAGAAACAAACAAAGCACTGTAAAACTCTCTGTAAACAGCGCTTCGCTCACACGGGGAAATACCCCATAACCATGTGTATTCAGCTGTAGAGACTGACCTCGGGGATCGTGTCGTTGAGAACGAATTCTCCGACTTCCCTTGCCTTGTAGAAGACCGGATCGTGCAGCGTGTGGGTCCGCACATTACGCCAGAAACGGTCGAAGCGATATTTCTCAGCTGTCGAACGCGCGCCGGTGAGCTCGAAAACGCGGGCAGTCACATCAAGAGAAACATGCGTGGCATGGACCTTCGCCGCATAGGCTTCGGCCGCAGCCTCGCCGCGTTCTCGCGCGGTCGCCTTATGACCCTTGGCAAGATTGGCCTGAACGACAGCGGCGGCGCTATCGGCTAGGGCCGCAGACGCCTTCAAGGCGGCGGTCAGCTCGCCAACGCGCTCGAGGATATAAGGATCGTCGGCCGCCCGCTCGACGCCTGAGGTCACCCAAGGCCGCGTCGTCGTGCGGACATAATCGACCGCCTCGCGCAACGCGCCTTCGGCGGTCCCGAGATAAAAGTTCACGAAAACAAGCTGAATGAGCGGCGTGTTGAACGTAGCCAAGACGGGAGCGGCATCGCCGGTCGTTGCGACCTTGTCCAGATCCTCCTCATAAACAGGGAAATCATGGAATTCGACGCTGCCGCTATCGGAAAGGCGCTGGCCGAAATTATCCCAATCGTCATTGGCCTTGTAACCCGCGCGATTGGTCGGAACGGCAAAGCCGACGATCTTGTCGTCGAGGGCGGCATTGGCGTTGATATAGTCGGAGACGTGCGCCGCCGTGGAGAAGGATTTGCGGCCGTTCAGGACATAGCCGTTGCCGCGCCGCGTCAGCACGAGGCCGGGATCGCGCGGATTGACGGCCGCGCCCCAATAGAGGCTGTTAGCCACCGTCTTGCTGCCGAGCTCCTGTGCGCGCGCCTCGTCGAAGGCCCAGTAGACATATTGGCTGTTGACGAAATGATAGCCGAGAAGCTGGCCGATGGAGCTTTCGCCGCGGGCGAGGATGCGGGTCAAACGCAGGCCATCAACCCAATCGAGACCACCGCCGCCGATCTGCGGCGCATGCAGCGCATTCAGCAATCCCGCATTCTTGAGCTTGACGATTTCGCCAAGCGGCGGCTGGCCTTCACGGTCCAGCTCGGCGGCGCGTTTCGAAAGGTCAGCTGCAATTTCCTCGGCCCTGGCAAAGAGATCCTCTCGCGTGGTATTCCGATTGCTCGCGAAGACGACGTTGGACTGGCTCATGATATCACTCCGATTCTATGACATGAGCCGGCGGGGTCTCGTGATCCCGCCGGCAAATCGAGGCAGGCAGCTTAGAAAAGCTTGTCCGGGATCCAGGTGGCGGTCACCGCGTCGCTCGTGCTGAACGCCGGAACCTTCTGCGCCAGCTCCTCGATCGTCTTGACACCGGCGGTGCGCAGTCCCTCCTGGGTCAGGAGCGTCGGCTTGACGGTGATCTGATGCGGAACATCCTGACCGGCGACCTGCAGGGCGGCGGCGCGAATGGAGACGGCGCCGACAACGGCCGGATTGGTCGCGACGGTCGCAACCCAGGGGCTGCCCGGCTCGATGATCTCCTGAATGTCGGCGGTGGAAACGTCAGCCGAATAGATCTTCAGCTTGCTCCCGATGCCGAGATCGTTGGCCGCAAGCTTCACGCCACGGGCAAATTCGTCATAGGGGGCGAAGACGACAGTGATGTCGGGATTTGCTATCAACGCCGCCTTTGCCTGGTCGGCCGTGGAGGTTGCCGTCGTATCGCTGACATTGCCGAAGCTGGCCTTTTCGACCACACCAGTATTTTGTGACTTGAACGTCTCCCAGACTTCATTGCGGCGGTCGAGCGGCGCAAAGCCTGCGACATAGACATAGCCCGCCTTGAAGCTGCTGCCATTATCCTTGACGACCTGCTTCAAGGCGAGATCGGCAAGCTCGTGGTCGCTCTGCTCGACCTGCGGGATCTTCGGATTGTTGAGATTGACGTCGAAGGCGACGACCTTGATGCCCTTGTCGAGCGCCTGTTCCACGACGTCACCGAGCGATTCCGGCAGGCCGTGATCGATGACGATGCCCGAGACACCGAGGTTGATCGCCTGCAGGATCTGCTCACGCTGTTCGGCGGCATCCTGACGTCCCGGGAAGACGCGCAGATCGATGTCGAGCGCCTTGGCCTGGGCTTCGGCGCCGGCCTGATAGGCCTGAAAGAAGTCGCCGGCGGAAATGTAGCTGATGAGAGCGATCTTGACGCCGCCCTTGTCGAAGGGAGCAGGAGCGCCGCTCACGCCGCCGGCCATTGCTGCTTGCGTGAAAAAGAGCGGAATGGCGGCTGACAGGGCAAGCCGCGGAAGGGATTTCATCGTCGCGATCCTCGTGATCAATCGGAAGCGTCGTCTGACGGAATGCCAACCCTGCGACGCATGAAATTATTAGATATAATCTCTATGTTTTTAGTAGAGTAAATCATCCGAATTTCGCGGCCTTCTGAGATTCTTTGTTCGCCTCGGCAGGCCTTCAGGGCAAGGGCTTGCCTGGAAATCCGGTGGCCATGCTGCGCACTATCAGCGCTCGAACAGGAACCCGGATCCCTCTGAATGGCGCTTCTTGACGTCTCCAATATTACGCATAGCTTCGGCTCGACACGCGCCGTCGATGCCGCGCGCTTTGCGATCGAGCGCGGAGAGATCGTCGCGCTGATGGGTGCCAACGGCGCTGGAAAATCGACGCTGGTCAAGATTCTGTCGGGCGTGTTTGCCGCAGACGGCGGCACGATCCGGCTCAACGGGCAACCGTTCTTGCCCAGAAGCCCTTCTGAAGCGGCTCGGGCGGGTGTCGTCACCGTCCATCAATCGACGGATCTCATCGGTCCTGCCGGACTGACCGTCGCCGATGTTCTGCTGCTCAACCGGTTCGCCGAGCGCGGAACACCCTTCTTCGTCTCGCGCAAGAGCGTTCGGCGCGAGGCCAAGGCAATGCTGGACGCAGCCGGCTTCTCACTGCCGCTCGATCGTGATTTCGGCGATATCTCGGCAGCCGACCGCCAGCTCGTGGCAATCGCGCGCGCCTTGGCCAACAAGGCAGAACTGCTGATCCTCGACGAACCCACAGCCAGTCTATCGGGAACCGAAAGCCGGAGGCTCTTCGATGTCCTCCTGCGGCTGCGTGCTCAGGGTCTGGCGATCCTCTATATCTCGCATCGGACGGCGGATCTGGAGGCTATAGCCGATCGCGCGCTGGTCATGCGCGGCGGACGGGTGGTCGGCAGCGTTTCCCGGCCGATCGACTTTTCTGCCGCTATCGAAGCGATGATCGGCCGCAGGCTGGATAGCGCGCGCCCCGATGTGCGGCAGGCCACGGGCCCGGCGGTCTTTGAAATGCGCGGCACGCGGCTATTTTCGCAAAGCGAAGCCTTCGACCTCAGCCTTCATGCCGGCGAAGTGGTTGCCGTGACCGGCGTACTCGGGGCCGGAAAAAGCCGGTTGCTGGCGGCGATCTTCGGCACCACCCGGTTGGCCGGGGGCGATATGCTGCTCAACGGACGACCTTATCGGCCTCGCTCGCCTGGCGAGGCAGTCGCAGCCGGCGTCGCCATGGCAGGAGAGGATCGCCATCGCTCTTCGCTCATGCCGGATGCCTGGCCGGGCTCCTCCCTGGCGGCGACGATCAGCCTGCCGCATCTCGACAAATGGTATCCCCATGGCTTCCTGCTCGGCGGCCGTGAGCGGCGCGAGGCGGAAAAGGCGATTTCGCGCCTTGGCATCAAGGCAGCGGGTCCGCAAGCCTCTATCTGGACCTTGTCCGGCGGCAACCAGCAAAAGGCCGTCATCGCGCGCTGGGAGGCGGAACCATGCCCGCTCCTGCTGCTCGACGAACCCTTTCAGGGGGTCGATGTCGGCGCGCGGCAGGACATCATAAAGGCGATCCGTGCGCGCAGCGACCGCGCGACGTTGATTGCCACCTCCGACCCGGAGGAAGCCTACGAGGTCGCCGATCGCATTCTCACGATGGATCACCACGTGCTGCGCCCCATCGCTGGCAACAAAACAATTTCCGCAGCCATTGAGGGCATTTCCGCATGACAACGATCGATGACGACAGATTTGCGGCTGCGGCCGCACAGGACGGCCGCGGCGTCAAAGGCCGCCTTGCTGTAGTCGGCCACCATCTCCGCGCGGGCGCAGTGTTCCTCCTGCTCCTGGCCATGCTGGTCGGCTTTACCGCGGCACAGCCCGCCTTCATCACGATCGCAAATCTCATGAGTATCCTGCAGGCCGTGTCTGTTGTTGCGGTCCTCGCCGCCGGCGTCACGGTCACCCTTGCCGTCGGCGGTTTCGACCTGTCCATCGGCGCGATTGCCGCCTCCAGCGTCATGGCGGCAAGCTATGCCATGATCGTCTGGCACCTGGACGCTCTCGCAACCGTGCCTCTGGTGCTGACCTTCGGCGCCGTGATCGGCCTCGTCAACGCCTTCCTCATCGTGCGCCTGCGCGTGCCGGATCTGCTCGCCACGCTCGCAGTGATGTTCCTTCTTTCGGGCCTGCAATTGATCCCGACGGCTGGACGCTCGATTTCGACCGGCATGGTGCTGCCGGACGGCTCGAAGGCGACGGGCGCCTTTGATCCATCCTTCCTTCTGATCGGCCGCTACAATCTCTTTTCCATCCTGCCAGTCGCCGTCGTGTTGATGGCGGTCGTCGCCATCGTGCTTTTCGTACTGACCGAGCGGACCCGCATCGGCCGGCTGCTCTTCGCCACCGGCGGCAACGAACTCGCCACCCGGCTCGCCGGCGCTTCGACAACGCGGCTGAAGACATTTGCTTATGTGATTTCCGGCGTGCTCGCAGCCCTCGGCGGCATCGTCATTGCCGCCCGCGTCGGGCGCGGCGACGTCTCCTCCGGGGGCTCCCTGCTGATGGATTCCGTCGCGGCCGCGTTGATCGGCTACGCCGTCCTCAATCTGCGCCGCCCGAACGTGCTTGGCACGATCGTCGGAGCAGTATTCGTCGGCGTATTGCTGAACGGGCTCACCATGCTGAATGCCCCTTACTATACGCAGGATTTCGTCAAGGGCGCAGTTCTCGTAGGTGCACTGGCGCTAACCTATGGGCTCGGCAGAAACCCTGATCGCTGAGCCCCGGAAGCGGCCCACGGAAATTTCCCCGGCCGCTCGTGTTTTGGAAAACCATTCCTCTGTAATGCGCCTAAATCTATCTATTTTATGCTCTATTGCTCGAGAGGATTCTTTAATGGACAATAAGCAAACGACCGGCCTTGGGCGCCGGGACATTTTGAAACTGACCGCTGCCGGCGCAGCCCTGGCGACCGCTGGGCTGATCTCAAGCAAGGCAGCAGCAGCCGACGATGCCTTGTCTCTAAAAGGCAAGCGTATCGCCATCAGCGCAACGGGAACCGACCACTATTTCGATCTGCAGGCCTATAATGCCCAGATCGACGAAGTGAAGAAGCTCGGCGGCACGCCGATCGCCGTCGATGCCGGTCGTAACGACGGCAAGCTGGTGTCGCAATTGCAGACACTGATCGCACAGCGGCCGGACGCGATCGTCCAGATTCTCGGCACCTTGAGCGTCATCGATCCCTGGCTGAAAAAGGCACGGGACGCGGGTATTCCCGTCCTGACCGTCGATGTCGGGTCCACCAATTCGATCAACAACACCACATCCGACAACTGGGGCATCGGCAAAGATCTGGCGCTGCAGCTCGTCTCCGATATCGGCGGCGAAGGCAATATCATCGCTTTCAACGGCTTCTATGGCGTTACGCCCTGCGCGATCCGCTATGACCAGCTCGTCAATGTCGTCAAGTATTTCCCGAAGGTGAAGATCATTCAACCCGAGCTACGGGACGTCATTCCCAACACGGTTCAGGACGCCTTCGCCCAGATCACCGCGATCCTCAACAAGTATCCGGAGAAGGGTTCGATCAAGGCCATCTGGTCCGCCTGGGATATTCCCCAGCTCGGCGCCACGCAGGCTCTTGCCGCCGCAGGCCGCACGGAAATCCGCACCTATGGCGTCGACGGCAGCCCGGAAGTGCTGCAGCTGGTCGCCGATCCGAACTCGCCTGCTGGTGCCGATGCGGCCCAGCAACCGGCAGAAATCGGCCGCACCGCCATCCGCAACGTCGCCAAGCTGCTGGCAGGGCAGACCCTGGCGCACGAAACCTACGTGCCTGCTCTTCTGGCCAATAAGAGCAACGTCTCCGACGTCGTCAAGAAGCTTGGCATCGGCTGACATATGAACCGGCGATGCGGCTTTCGCCGCATCGCCCCGCATAATGCGAGGGCCTTTTCCAATGACAGCAACCGAGCCTGCGCCTGCGGCCGACAGCCGGGACCACGTCGTCCGTTTTGACGGCATCGTGAAGCGCTTCGGCGGTGCGCAGGCACTGGCCGGCGCGTCGCTGACCGTACGCCGCGGTACCGTGCATGGGCTGGTCGGGCAGAATGGCGCCGGCAAATCGACACTGATCAAGCTTCTTGCCGGCCTGCACAAGCCGGATGAAGGCCGCATCGAAATCGAAGGCCGAGGCTATGATCGGCTGACGCCGCATCTGTGCGAAGAACTCGGCATTCACTTTATCCACCAGGACCGGCTGCTGGTTCCGACTTTCACCGTGGGCGAGACGCTGTTCCTCGGCAGGGAGCTGCGCCTCGGCGGCACGCCCTTTATCGACCGTAGCGCGATGCAACGTCGCGCCCGGGAGATCCTTGCCAATTATTTCGGCGTGGATTTGCCGAAGAACGCGCTGATCAGCGAGCTCTCGACAGCCGAGCAGCAGATCGTTCAGCTCACGCGAGCGCTGTTGCACCAACCGAAACTTCTCGTCTTCGACGAGCCGACCGCTGCTTTGGTCCGGCAGGAGGCGGACATCCTTTTTCGCCTGATCCGCCGTCTGCGCAGCGAAGGAGTGACCATCATCTACATCTCGCACTATCTTAACGAGATCGAGGCTTTATGCGACGATGTCACGGTGCTCCGCAACGGCGTCGATGTCGCCTCCCTGCCCATGAGCGAGACCTCGGCCAACGGGATCGCGACCCTGATGGTCGAGCGCGATATCGGAGAGATGTTCCCGAAGCGGCAGGTGGAATTCGGCGCCGAAATTCTTAAGGTTCGTCATCTCTCGGCAGCCAATCGCTTCCACGATGTCAGTTTCACCCTGCGCCGCGGCGAGATCCTCGGAATCACCGGCTTGCTCGGCTCCGGGGCGAAGGATCTGGTGCGCACCCTCTTCGGACTGCAGGCGGCGACGAGCGGAGAGATCGATATCGAGACGCAGGCCCTGAAGCCGCGCAGTCCAGCCGAGGCTGTCAACCATCAGCTGGCGCTGGTGCCTGAGGATCGTCGCGGCCACGGCGTCGGCCTCGATCTCAGCGTGCGCGAGAATATCACGCTATCGAGCCTTTCCCGCTACACGCGCTTCGGCTTTCTCGACCGTAAACGCGAGGGCAGCGATACCGACGAGCTAATCAAGCGCCTGCAGATCAAGACGGCAGGCCGCGAAGCGTTGGTGCGCACGCTCTCGGGCGGCAACCAGCAGAAGGTCGCGATCGCCAAATGGCTAAGCCGCCAGTCGGAAATCTATCTGCTGGATGAGCCGACCGTCGGTGTCGATATCGGCTCCAAGGTGGAGATCTACTCGCTCATCGGCGAGCTTGCCGCACGCGGCGCCGGCGTGATCGTGCTGTCGTCGGACCTGCCTGAGCTCGTGGGCATTACCGACAGGATCCTCGTGCTGTTCCGCGGCCGGCTGACGCGCGAGCTCGTTTCCTCACAGACCACAACGGATGAAGTGCTGTCGGCATCGACCGGCGCCGTGGAAGGATTGCGCCATGTCGGCTGATGTCCAATTTGCCTCCCTTCCCGAGGCTCCGGCCGGGCGATCGCTGCCATCGGGCAGCAAGCTTGCAGCCGCAACCCTGCGCTTCGGCTCGCTGCTCGCATTCGCCTCGATCCTGGTGATCTTCGCGTTGACGGCACCCTACTTCCTGACCGTCGGCAATATCGGCAACGTGCTCGGCCAATCGGCCATCTCGGGCGTTCTCGCCATCGGCTTGACGATCGTCCTCATCGCTGGCGGTTCCAACGTCGTCACCGGCGGTATCGACCTTTCGCTTGCGGCCAATATGGGCCTGAGCGCCGCGGTCTATGCAACGCTCATCCAGCTGGGTTTCAATGATCTTACTGCCGGCGCGGGTGCACTTGCCACCGGATTGGCGATCGGTGCCGTCAACGCGCTGGCGATCGTGCTGGCGGGCATCGTGCCCTTGCTGGCAACACTGGCTGTCATGAATGTCGTCGCCGGCCTGGAACTGGTTCTGACCCAGAATACAGTTCTTCCGGCGGCGACCGATTTTCTGACAATCCTTTCGGCCTCGGATGGCTTCGGCATACCGATTCTCGCCTATGTCCTGATCGGTTTTACGATCATCGCCGCGGCCATCGTGCAATATACGCCGCTCGGCTTGCGGCTCTACGCCGTCGGCGAGTTTCCCGAAGCCGCGCGCGCGGCCGGCCTGCCGTTGAAAAAGCTGGTCGCGGGCGCCTTCGTCGCCAGCGGACTTTGCGGCGGGATCGCCGGCATCCTATCGGTATCCTATCTCAGCGGCAGCACGACCGGTTCCGGCGAGATGCTGCTTCCGGTCGTCGTAACGGCCCTGCTTGGCTCGGTCTTCTCGCGCCGGCTCGTGCCGACGATCGGCGGCACGCTGATCTCAACCCTGTTCGTCGGCTTCCTCATCAACGGCTTCCAGCTTCTGAACCTGCCGAGCACGCTGGTGAGCGGTGTTCAGGGGCTGCTGATCCTGATTGTCGTTTCGGCGACAACCCTGCTGCGCAAACGGGAGATCTGATCATGTCCGCTACCGCTGTTTCAGCACGACCGTTCGCAGGTGTTGCCCGATATGGCCTCATCGTCGCGCTCATCGCCGTCTTCTCGCTCTTCTCGACGGTCGCGCCGACATTCCTCAGCGCCGGCAATCTGCAGAGCATTCTCGTCAACAATTTCACGCTGCTCGCCATCGTCTCGATCGCCATGACCTTTGCCGTTGCGGCCGGTGGCATCGATCTTTCTGTGGGGACATCCGTCGACTTTGCGAGCTTTGCCTTCGTTTCCAGCATTCTGGCTGGCGTGCCCGTGCCTTTGGCTGCTCTGGCGGGCCTTGGCGCCGGGGCACTGGTCGGGGCGTTCAACGCGGTGCTGATTTCCGGAATCGGCGTATCGCCATTCCTGGCAACGCTTGGAACGCTGTTCATCGGCCGCAGCATCCAGCAGCTGCTGACGGATGGCGGCAATCCGGTCTATCTGCCGCCATCCGGTGTGCCCGAGGCATTTCGTTTTATCGGCCATGGAACGCTTGGCACTATTCCCGTGCCGCTGCTGATCGCGGCCGTCATCATCGTCGGTGCCGCATTGCTCTTTGCCAGGATGCGCTTCGGGCGCGTGGTTCTGGCGATCGGCATCCGGCCGCGGACGGTGCGCTATTCGGGGATCGGGCTCCGAGCCCATGTCGCTGCAACCTTCATTCTCGCCGGCATTATCGCCGCCTTTGCCGGGCTGATCCTGACGGCCACGGTGACCGTCTATATCCCCTCCTCCGGCAACGGCTTCATGCTGAACGCCATAGGCGCCACCTTCATCGGCACGACCTTTTCGCCGCTCGGCCGGCCGAATGTCGCCGGCACGGTGCTCGGCGTGCTGCTTTTGAGCATCGTCGCCAATGGCCTGCTGCTTACAGGCCTGAACTTCTACTGGCAGCAGGTCGGCACCGGTCTCCTGATCTTCGCGGTGCTCGCCTTCAGCTTCGTCAACAAGAAAGCCGTCGGCGCCTGAATGCCGCCGATCCATATCATGCAGGAATAACAACATGACCCGCGAAATCAGGCTCAACGCCTTCGACATGAACTGCGTCGGACACCAGTCACCAGGCCTGTGGCGGCATCCGCGCGACAAGTCCTGGACCTACAAGGATATGGACTATTGGGTCCATCTGGCAAAGACGCTGGAGCGCGGCAAGTTCGACGGGCTGTTCATCGCCGACGTGCTCGGCGTCTATGACGTGCTGAACGGCAATGTCGACGCGGCGCTGCGCCACTCCGCGCAGGTGCCGGTCAACGATCCGCTGCAGCTTATCCCGACCATGGCCTATGAGACGGAGCATCTTGGCTTCGGGCTGACCGCCTCGCTCTCCTTCGAGCATCCCTACACCTTCGCGCGACGCATCTCGACGCTCGATCACCTGACCAAGGGGCGTGTCGGCTGGAACATCGTCACCTCGTATTTGAACAGCGGCGCGCTGAATATAGGCCAGTCTGCGCAGACGCAGCACGATGACCGCTACGGCTTGGCGGAAGAATATCTTGAAGTCTGCTACAAGCTCTGGGAAGGCAGTTGGGAGGACGATGCGGTTATCCGCGACCGGGAAAAAGGCATCTTCACGCGGCCCGAGAAAGTGCATCCCATCCGCCATTCCGGCAAGCATTTCACCGTTCCCGGCATTCATTTGAGCGAACCGTCGCCGCAGCGCACACCGGTGCTTTATCAGGCAGGCGCCTCCAGCCGCGGCAAGGATTTCGCCGGCGCGCATGCCGAATGCATCTTCGTGGCTGCGCCCTCCAAGCCGGTGCTGAAGCGCTATGTCGCCAATGTTCGCGAAGCGGCCGAGCGTGTCGGGCGCAACCCACGCGAAATTCTTGCCTTCAACCTCCAGACCGTGATCCTTGGCGAGACCGACGCGGAAGCGCAGCGCAAGTTCAACGAATACCGGCAATACGCCTCCTTCGAAGGCGCGCAGACGCTGATATCAGGCTGGACCGGCATCGACTTCGGCCAGTTCTCGCCTGACGAGGTACTTCGCCATCGCCATACCAATGCCGTGCAATCCGCCGTCGAGACCTTCACGACCATCGACCCAAACAAGGAGTGGACGGTGCGCGAAATGGCCGATTGGGTCGGCATCGGCGGTTTCGGCCCGGTCTTTGTCGGCTCGCCGCAAACGGTTGCCGACCTGATGCAGGAATGGATAGAGGATACCGATGTCGACGGCTTCAATCTGGCCTATGCCGTGACGCCCGAAAGCTTTGAGGATGCCGTCGATCTTCTGGTTCCCGAGCTGCAGAAGCGCGGCGTCTACAAGACCGACTACCGCTCGGGAACACTGCGGGAAAAACTCGGCGGCAGCGGACCGAGGCTTGTCGCACCGCATCCGGCGACAGGCTATCGCAATCTTCGCGATGCTGTTGCGCGCGCATCTTAACCTCGCGAGGCCACCCAGCTATGCCGGTATTCAGAGTTCAGGCAAGGGGCTCTGAAAGCATCTCCTCGAGATCGGCCTTTGCCTGAGGTGAAAGATAGGGACGCAAGAGGCTCGCGACCTGGCTCAGCCCCCAATGGACGTGCTGCGGGCTGAGGTCGCGAACGCCTTCCTGCAGCCCGAGATAAACGGCCCAATAGGTTGAGACGATCCAAACATTGGCCAATAGCGGCTTCCGGTCATCCGCAGCGACGCTAATGAGACCGGCTGTTTCCATGCGCTGAAAAATGACATCGACCGAAAGACGCATGCCGGCACTGACAGCCAGAATCGGCCCCCTCAATCCCGGCGCGGTCGCCAATAGGCCCGGAAGGTCGCGAAAGAGGAAGCGATAGGTCCAGACGAGGGAGAACCATTTGCGCAGAAAGCCGGCATAGGCTTTCGAGTCGGGCGCGGGCACGGCGTCCGCCTCGGCGACGAGCGCCAGCGCATCGGCCTCGAACCGGGAAAACAGAGCCACTACCAGGGACTCCTTGGTGCGGAAATGGTAGTAGAGATTGCCCTGATTGATACGGACAGCCTCTGCGATTTCCGCCGTTGTCACTGCCTCGGGGCCTTTTTGGTTGAAGAGCGATAATGTCGAGACAAGGATCCGTTCGCGCGTACTGGGTCGTGCTGTCGGCTCCGTTCTTTTGCCTTTGTTTTCCGCCACGCTTTTTCCTCTTGAATGCCTAAGGTATTCACCTTACCTGTTCTAAGGTAAATGCCTTAATCCTGATCTACAGGCATTCGTGGAACTGAACAAGGAGGCGGAAGGATGAATGCACGCGTAAACACGGCCGATCCATCGCCGGGCGCATTTCCCCTGACGCCACGGTCGATGCCGCATGTGCTCCTTTCACTGATCCGCAATCCCCTTGATGCGCTGCCACCCGAGATCTTCGATGAGCCAGTCGTCTTTACGCGGTTAGGCGGAAAATTACGGGTCTATCTCGCCGATCCAGAACTTATCTACCAGGCTCTCGTGAGGAATTCCGATGCGCTCGGCAAGGGCGAGGATGTTCGCCGCCTGCTCGGCCCAGCACTTGGCGATGGCATCCTGACCTCGGATGGCGCTCATTGGAAATGGCAGCGTCAATCCGTGGCCGGTGCCTTTCGCCACGAAAAGCTTCTCGAACTTCAGCCAGCCATGATCGCAGCCGCCCAGCGCAGACGCGATCTTTGGCTCACGCATAAAGACGGCGCTCTCGACCTCTGCCAGGAAATGATGCGCACCACCTTCGACATTATCGTCGAGACGATGATGTCTGGCGGCGAAGGCATCGATGTCGACAGAGTCGAGCGTAACATCACCGACTATCTGAAGCCGACTGGCTGGAAATTTGCGCTGGGCCTGCTCGGCGCGCCGGAGTGGATGCCGCATCCAGGCAAGGAAAAAGCAAAAGCGGCCGTGACCTTCCTGCGGGCGACCCTTGCTAAAGTGATTGCCGAACGGCGGCGCAGTGGTATCGAGCGCAGCGACCTCGTGTCCATGCTGCTTGGTGCAGCCGACCCGGAAACGGGTCGCACGATGAACGACGAAGAGATCATCGACAATCTGATGACCTTCATCACCGCCGGACACGAGACGACGGCGCTCGGCCTTGCCTGGACGCTCCATCTCCTGGCCCGCCATTCGGACTGTCAGGCCAGGCTCTTCGACGAGATCGCCGCTGCCACAGATGGCGGCCCGCTTCTTGCCGAACATGTCGGCAAACTCACCTATGCCCGACAGGTCTTTTCCGAGGCCATGCGGCTCTACCCGCCGGCCCCGATCATCTCGCGCGCGGCACTGCGCGAATTTACCCTTGGCGCCTATACGATTCCGGCCGGAACGATCCTCTATGTGCCGATCTATGCCGTGCATCGTCACGCCTCCATCTGGGAGGACCCGCTGGTTTTCGATCCCGAGCGCTTCGAACCCGAGACTGCCAAGAGCCGCCATCGCTTTGCCTTCATGCCGTTCGGTGCCGGCCCGCGTGTCTGCATCGGCAATGGCTTTGCCATGATGGAAGCCGTTGCGATCCTTGCCGTCCTGCTGCAAAGGTTCCGCGTCACCGGTCCGAACGAACCTTCGCCAAAGCCGATCATGAAGGTCACGCTGCGGCCGATGCACCCTTTGCCGATCCATCTGGTCGAACGATAGGCGCTGGAGCACCCTATTTCGGACACAAGGCGGGCTGAAGTTCGCTTCAGATGTCATGGAGGTGAGCATGCGCCTGTTCCTGTCTGGCCTTTTTACGCTGCTTGCCATCACCGCCGCCGTTGCCGCACCTTCGACAAAAGCAGGCCAGGCCGCAACAAAACTCGGCCGAGGCGTCAACGTTCTCGGCTATGACCCTCTCTGGACCGATGCCGGGAAGGCTCGCTTCAAGCCCGCCTATTACAAGATGCTGCATGACAGCGGCTTTCAGAACATCCGCGTCAATCTGCAAGCCTTCTCGCATATGGATCAGTCCGGCCACCTCGACGCGCAATGGCTCGCAAAGCTTGATGACGTGGTGAAACAGGCGACCGGAGCGGGTCTGAAAGTCATCCTCGACGAGCACGACTATCGTGCCTGCGCTGAGAACGCCGAGGATTGCAGATCGAAGCTGATTGCCTTCTGGAACCAGATCGCACCACGCTATAAGGATGAACCTGATAGCGTTCTCTTCGAGATCTTGAACGAGCCGAACAAGGCGATAACCCCGGATATCTGGAACGGGTTGCTGCGCGAAGCGCTCACTGTCATTCGCAAGACGAATCCCGATCGCAGCGTGGTGATCGGACCGGCAAATTCCAACAACTTCCATTCACTCGACAAGTTGTCGCTTCCCGAAGACGACCGCAATATCATCGTGACTGTTCACTATTACGATCCCTTCGCCTTCACGCACCAGGGTGCGACCTGGACAAATCCAAGCCGCGAAAAGCTGATCGGCGTAAAATGGGGCAGTCCAGCCGAGCACGAACAGATCGTCCGGGACTTTTCAACGATCGCCGCGTGGTCGGGCAACCATGATCGGCCGATCCTGCTCGGCGAGTTCGGCGCCTACGACAAAGGCGATATCGCATCGCGGGCGGCATGGACCGCAAGCGTGGCGCGGGCAGCGGAAAGCAACCATTTTGCCTGGAGCTACTGGCAGTTCGAAGGCAGCTTCGGCGCCTACGATATCGCTACCGACAAATGGGTGGCGCCGATCCATCAGGCGCTGATGTCGAGCCAGCAGAACTGAGCCGAAGGGCAAGGCGCTACTCCCGCTTGGATAAGGTGCAGCGTCTCGCAAGTTCAAAGCTCTACGCGCGGCGCCGCCGCGGGTTTCAGGCGCCCCAAGTGCGTTCGAGCACGCGGATCCAGTTTTCATGGGCAATCATTCCGAGCGCCTGATCGTCAAAACCATGGGCGCGCAGGGCGTCGATGAGCTTCGGCAGGCCGCTGGCATCGCCAAGCGACTGCGGGATGGTCGTGCCATCGAAATCGGAGCCGAGCGCCACATGCTCGATGCCGATCCGCTCGGCGATGTAAGCGATATGACGGACGAGGAGCTCAATCGGCGTATCGGCATTTCTGACGCCATCATCACGCAGGAACAGCACGCCGAAATTGATGCCGACCAGACCGCCGGTATCGCGGATCGCATCGAGCTGCTTGTCCGTCAGATTGCGGCTGTGGGGCGAAATCGCGTGTGCGTTGGAATGCGAGGCGACAAGCGGCGCCTTCGACAATTTCGCGATATCCCAGAAGCCCTGCTCGTTCATGTGCGAGAGATCGATCATGATCCGCAGTTCATTGCAGGCGCGGATCAGATCTTTGCCGGCATCGGTCAGGCCGGGCCCGATATCCGGCGTCGAGGGAAAGCGGAAAGGCACGCCATAAGCGAAGACGTTCGGCCGGCTCCATACCGGACCGAGCGTACGCAGCCCGGCTTGATGAAGGACATGGAGCGCATCGAGATCGGCCGCGATCGCTTCTGCCCCTTCGATATGGAAAACAGCGGCGAACCGGCCATCGGCGATGGAACTACGGATGTCGTTGGCCGACCGGCAAACCTTTACTGCGCCATCGGACTGAGCCTCGATTGCGAGAAGAAGGCGAAACATCGCCAAAGTCTCGTTCAGCGCCTGGGGCTGCGAGGGAGCCGGAAAGTCACCATTCCCATCGCGGGGTTGATCCGGAGACGGAATGAACACTGCGCAAAGCCCGCCTGCAAGCCCGCCGCGACGCGCGCGCGGCAGATCGATATGCCCCGCAGCCTCGCCATTCAGAAAGGCGTTGACGGAATTGAGGCCATCGCGCCGCAGCCGCAGCAACACATCATTGTGGCCGTCGAATACTGGAATTATCGAGGATTCTGTCATGTCTCATTCCAAAAATTGTAGTGGATGCCTGCCTAGGCAAGCTCGGAGGGGTGGGCAAATGCAAACCGCGCATAGGGTCTGCGAAAAACGGAATTAGTCGCTCGCAAGACGCGCTGTTAGAGAAGCTGGCGAAAATACGATAGCGACAGAACCGTACCAAGTCTCGCCATGCTTGGCATAGAGCTGTTGCCAAAAGAGTGAAAGGGGATTTCGCATGGTTTCTAGACGCCAGTTTCTCATCGGCAGCGGTACGCTGCCCTTCCTGTCCTATCTCGATCTAGCACAGACCGCATTTGCCGCGACGCCGAAAGATGTGCTTGTCGTTGCCCAGCAGCTCGACAACATGACGAGCCTCGACCCTCATGAAAGCTTCGAGGCCGTTGGCGGCGAAGTGATCAGCAACATGTATCAGAAGCTGGTGCGTCCCAACACCGATGATCCCTCCAAGGTCGATCCTGTGCTCGCTCAATCCTGGCAGGCCGATGCGGACAGCAAGGTCTTCACCTTCAAGCTCGCCAAGGCAAGCTTTGCAAGCGGCGCGCCGGTGACGGCAGAGGATGTCGCCTTCTCGCTGCAGCGCGCGATCAAGATGAACAAGGGTGCAGCCTTCATCATCAATCAGTTCGGCTTCACCGCCGAGAACGTCGAAAGCCGTATCGTCGCCAAGGATGCCGAGACGCTGACCCTGACGACCGAGAAGCCCACCGCGATCGCCTTCCTGCTTTATTGCCTCTCGGCCAACATCGCCGCCGTGGTCGAAAAGAAGGTCGTGCTCGCCAATGAGGCAAATGGCGACATGGGCAATGCCTGGCTGCAGAAGAACAGCGCCGGCTCGGGCAGTTTCCAGCTTCAGGCCTGGAAGGCGAGCGAATCCGTGTCGCTCACGCTCAACCCGCATGGCCCCTACAAGGGCAATCTGAAGCGCGTCATCCTCCGCCATGTCACCGACCCCGCCTCGCAGCTTTTGATGCTGAAGAAGGGTGATGCCGATATCGCCCGCGATCTGACCTCCGAGCAGCTCCGCACCATTCAGAACGATGCCGATTTCACGCTGGTCACCAAGAGCATCGCCTCGCTGGTTCTCATCTCCCTTAATCAGGGTGTGCCGAACCTGGCAAAGCCTCAGGTCTGGCAGGCCGTCAAATGGGCGCTCGACTACAAGGGCATGCAGGAAAACATCGTGCCCTTGACCCATAAGGTCCACCAGAGCTTCGAGCCGGAAGGTTTCCCGGCAGCGATCAGCGACACGCCGTTCCAGAAGGATGCGGCAAAGGCGAAGGCGCTGATGGCCGAAGCCGGGCTTGCCGACGGTTTCGACGTGACGATGGATCACTACGCCGCACAGCCCTATCCTGACCTCGCCCAGGCCATCCAGGCGAACCTTGCCGAGATCGGCATTCGCGTGAAGTTGCAATCGGCGGAAAACCGGCAGGTGCTGACGAAGATGCGCGGCCGCCAGCACGAGATGGCGCTCTCCGCATGGGGCACCGATTATTTCGATCCGAACTCCAACGGCGAAGTCTTCACCATCAACAAGGACAATTCCGACGACGCCAAGAGCAAGCCCTTCCTGTGGCGTTCACGCTACAAGAACGACGATTTCGCCGCCAAGGCCGAAGCCGCCCGCGACGAGAAGGACCCGGCCAAGCGCATCGCCCTCTATGAAGAGCTCCAGCGCGAGCACATGCAGAACAGCCCCTTCATCTTCATGTTCCAATGGATGAAAACCGCGGCGTGCAGCAAAGCCGTCTCCGGCTTCCAGCTCGGTGCTCTCTCAGAAGCCAATTCCTATCAGGGGACCAGCAAGGCTTGACCCGACGGCTCAAATCCTTCTCCGCCATCCTGAGCAGCATCGTATTGACGCTGCTCGGGCTGACGGTCGTCACCTTCCTTATAGGCCGCGTCATGCCGGTCGATCCGGTCATTGCTGCCGTCGGCGACAATGCGCCGGAGGCGGTGGTCATTCGCGTGCGGGCCGAAATGGGCCTCGACCAGCCTCTTCCGGTACAGTTTCTCCATTACCTGAATCAGCTTCTGCATGGCGATCTAGGCATGTCGGTGTTGACGAAAAACCCGGTGTCGCAGGATATTGCCCGCTTCTTTCCGGCGACCTTCGAACTGGCGACCGCAGCGCTCATTCTCGCCGCGATCATCGGCATTCCGCTTGGCGTCTGGGCAGCCGTGCGGCAGGGGACCCTCACGGATCAGGCGATCCGCGTCGTCTGCCTCGCCGGCCATTCCATTCCGGTTTTCATGCTGTCCCTCATCTCGCTGCTCGTCTTCTATTCGGCGCTCGGCATCGCGCCTGGGCCTGGGCGGCAGGACATTAACTATGACGGAATGATCGCGCCGGTCACGGGACTGCTCTCCGTGGACACGCTGCTTGCCGGCGATCTCGATGCCTTCCGGGATGCGCTTGCCCACATGGCGCAGCCGGTCTGCATCCTCGCCTATTTCAGCATGGCCTATATCGCCCGCATGACGCGCGCCTTCATGATCGATGCCCTGAAGGGCGAATTCGTGATCACCGCGCGCGCCAAAGGCCTCTCGCTCAGCAGGGTGATCTGGGGACATGCCTTCCCGACCGTCGCCGTGCAGTTGGTGACCGTGCTGGCGCTGACCTATGCTGGCCTGCTGGAGGGCGCCGTCGTCACCGAAACGGTCTTTTCCTGGCCCGGCATCGGCCAGTATCTGACCGCCTCCCTGATGAACGGCGACATGAACCCGGTCATCGGCACCACACTCCTGATCGGCATTATCTATGTGGGGCTCAACCTCGTTGCCGATCTCCTTTATCGTCTGCTGGACCCGAGGGTGCGATGATGCTGGCAACCTTCCGCAATTGGGCGCTCGACGAGTCCCCCACTTCCCGGCGCCAGGCCGCCTGGGGCAATCGCTATCGCATCTGGCTGGGGTTGAAGGGCAACGCTCTCGGCATGATCGGCCTGTCGATCATCCTGCTTTTCATCCTGCTTGCGCTTCTCGCGCCATGGCTCGCCACGCATGATCCGGCCACCCAGGATCTCGCCAATCGACTTGCCAAACCGAGCGCGGCTCATTGGCTTGGCACCGACGAGCTCGGCCGTGACATCTACGCGCGCCTGCTCTTTGGCGGCCGCGTGACGCTTGGCATGGTCATCGCCGTGGTGGTGCTCGTGGCGCCGATCGGCCTCGCCATCGGCTGCATCGCCGGCTATTTCGGCGGCGTGGTCGACACGGCGCTGATGCGGCTGACCGACATCTTCCTCGCCTTTCCCCGACTGGTGCTGGCGCTTGCCTTCGTGGCCGCCCTGAAGCCGGGTGTCGAAAGCGCTGTGCTGGCGATCGCGCTCACCGCCTGGCCGCCCTACGCTCGGCTCGCGCGCGCCGAAACCCTGACCGTGCGCGGCGCCGATTTCATCGCCGCCTATCGCCTGACCGGCGCTTCCTCCTGGCGCATCATCATGCGGCATATCGCGCCGTTGTGCATGCCGAGCCTGATCGTTCGCGTCACGCTCGACATGAGCTCCATCATCATCACGGCCGCAAGCCTCGGCTTCCTCGGCATGGGTGCACAGCCGCCGTCGCCGGAATGGGGGGCGATGATCGCAACCGCAAAGCGCTTTATCTTCGAACAGTGGTGGGTCGCAACGATCCCCGGCATCGCCATCTTCCTCGTCTCGCTCGCCTTCAATTTCCTTGGCGATGCGCTGCGCGACGTGCTCGATCCGAAGGAGAACTGATCCATGCTGGTCGAGATCGACAATCTGCGCATCGGCTTCAAGACGCGCACGGGCTTCGCACCTGCGGTCAAGGGTGTGTCGCTGCGCCTCAGTGCCGAGAAGCTCGGCATCGTCGGCGAAAGCGGCTCGGGCAAGAGCCTGACGGCACGCGCGCTGATGAAACTCCTGCCAAGGCAAACCCGCATCGAAGCCGACAAGCTTTCCTTCGATGGCATCGACATCGTGTCGGCCAGCGAAAAGCAGATGCGCACCATCCGCGGCAAACGGGCAGGCTTTATCCTGCAGGACCCGAAATACTCGCTAAACCCCGTTAAGACCATTGGCAATCAGGTTGCCGAGTCATGGCGCACGCACAAGGGCGGCAGCCGCCGGGAGGCGGCGGAAGCGGCAGTAAATCTGCTGGAGCAGGTCAAGATCCGCAACCCGAAGGCGGTTGCCGCCTCCTATCCGCATGAAGTCTCAGGCGGCATGGGCCAGCGCGTCATGATCGCCATGATGCTGGCTCCCGATCCGGAACTGCTGATCGCCGACGAACCCACAAGCGCGCTGGACGCGACGGTGCAGGCGGAAATCCTGCGGCTGATCGAGGAGCTTGTCTCCGAGCGCTCGATGGGATTGATGCTGATCAGTCATGACCTGCCGCTCGTCTCGCATTTCTGCGACCGGGTGGCGGTCATGTATTCCGGGCGCGTTGTCGAGGAGCTGAAGGCATCGGAACTGTTGTCTGCTGCTCATCCCTATACGCGCGGCCTGCTGAACTGCATTCCTTCGCTCACCCACCCGAAAGAGCGGTTGCCCATTCTCGAGCGTGATCCGGAGTGGCTGAAATGACGATAGAGATCCACAATCTACGCATCCGTTTCGGCGAGCGTGAAGTCGTCAAGGGCGTTTCCTTCAAGGTCGAGGAAGGCGGCAGCTTCGGCATCGTCGGCGAAAGCGGCTCCGGCAAATCGACCGTATTGCGCGCCATGGCCGGCCTGAACACCAGCTGGATGGGGCGCATCGCCTTCAATGACGAAGCAGCTCCGCAACACCGCACGCCGGATTTCTTCCGCAAGGTGCAGATGGTTTTCCAGGATCCCTACGGTTCCCTGCATCCGCGCCAAACGATCGACCGCATTCTGAGCGAGCTGCCGCTGGTTCACCGCATGGGCGACGTCGACCAGCGTATTGCCAGGGCGCTTTCGGACGTGGCGCTGCCGCAGAGCTCGCGCTTCCGCTATCCGCACCAGCTCTCCGGCGGCCAGCGCCAGCGTGTCGCCATCGCCCGCGCGCTGATCGCCGACCCCAGGATCCTGTTGCTCGATGAGCCGACAAGCGCGCTCGACGTGTCGGTTCAGGCCGAGATCCTCAACCTGCTGTCCGATCTGCGCGCTGAGCGAAAGCTCACCTATGTGATGGTCAGCCACAATCTCGGCGTGATCGCCCATCTCTGCACCGACGTCGGCGTTATGATCGATGGCCAGATGGTGGAGCAGGTCACGGCCGACGATTTGCGGCGCGGCAACGTCACCCACCCCCATACGCAGGAACTGCGCCGTCTGAGCATCGAGTTCGAGGAAGCGGAACCGGTCTAATCTGCATTTGCGAGGCATGCATGTCCGAAACGGGAACCTGGAAGGCGGCGCAGTCCTGCGCAGCCCAATTCGCGCAAAATTGGGGAAGCGATGAGCCGGGCGGCGCCGTCATCGGCTTCGATGCGCATGGCATTCGCTTTGCCGAATATGGCGGCGTGGAAAGCCTTTCGACGCTCGCCCCCTTCACCGCGGCAAGCGTCGTCCGCTATGCCTCGGTGACGAAGCACGCCTTTTGCGCCATGGTGCTCGCCCATTCCGACAAGATCGGTCTCGGCGACCCGCTCGGACAGCATCTGCCTGAACTGCAGGCACCTCTTCGCGATGTCACCGTTGGCCGCGCTCTCGACATGAGCGGAGGCTTGCCTGACACGCGCGAATGCCTGACGTTGCTTGGCCTGTCTGTCTATACGGAGACGAAAGCCGGCCCGTTGCTCGATTTCCTGGCGCGCCAGACGCGGTTGAACTACGAGGCGGGCACGGAGATCTCCTATTCCAATACCGGCTACCGGCTCGTGGAAGCCGCATTCGAGCGTCACGGGGTATTCTTTCGAGACTTCGTTCGACGGCTGGGTGCGCAAACAGATGCCGTATTGGACGCGCCGGATGTCTGGAACGACCCCGTTGCCGGCCTGGTTCCAGGCTATTGGCGCGACGGCGAGCGCTGGCAGCTTTCGGCCGCCGGCCTGCATATTTCCGCCTCCGGCAGCATGACCGGCAGCGGTGAAAGCCTCGCCAAATGGTTGATGGGATTACTTCGCGGCGAAGGGGCTTTTGCCGGAGTACTCGACGAGTTGTCTGCACCACGGCAGCTCGCCGATGGCAGGCCGAGCGGATACGGCCTCGGCCTGCGCCGCACCATGCTCGGCAACCGCTCTCTTATCGGTCACGGCGGTTCCCATCCCGGCTACAAAAGCTATTTCCTGCTCGATCCGGTTCGAAAAGGCGGCTTTGCGGTCGTATCGAACCGCGAGGATACCAACGGCTACAAGATCGCACTCGAGTGCATGGCGGCATTGACGGGTGAGGCCTTGCCGCGTCCCTCGACCGCCCTTCGCGATGGCACCTATGTGACGGAGAACGGGCCATGGTGGATCAAGGTCGCCGGCAGCACGGTGACCTATCTCGATGCCGACGAAACCGTCTACGAGGATGAGGGATCCTCGGTCTCCTCCCGCTCGGCCTCGTCGCCGATGCGCCTGACGATGGAGGGCGACGCGATCGTCGGGGAAATCGGACATGCCCAGCGCCGCTTCCTGCGTGTCGGAGAGCACCAAGTGTCGGCCTCGCTACGCGGTGCCTGGGACTCGCCGGAGGGCGCGCGTCTCGAGATCGAAGGCGGCAATGTCGTCATGGGCGTCGGCCCGGTGCGCCAGCGCATGCCGCTGCGCGCGCTGGGTGCCGGACGCTATCTGTTCACGCTGACGGATGGGCCTTGGACCAAGCGGGTCTGCCTCCACCTTCTAGGCGAGGACAGGCTCGAACTGGTGCTCGCTCGAGCACGAATGATTGAATATCGCCGCGCCGGCTGATTGCATTCCCCGCCCTTTCGGGCCAAGGAGAGGCGGGCTTTGACAGCCGGTTTCTTTGGGAGCTTCGAGTGGAAGTCAAATGGCTTGAAGATTTTCTGGCGCTGGCGCGGACGCTGAACTTTTCCAAAGCGGCCGACGAGCGCCATGTGACGCAATCCGCCTTCAGCCGCCGCATCCGGCAACTGGAGGGCTGGGTCGGGACGAGCATGATCGATCGAGCCACCTATCCTTCGCGGCTGACGGCCGCAGGCGAGCGTTTCGTACCCGTGGCGGAGCAGACGCTGCAGGCGCTCTATCAGGCGCGACGCAACCTTCAGCACGAGGATGGCACGGATGCGCGTACCGTGACCTTGACCGCGCTGCATACCCTCTCCTTCACCTTCTTCCCTGATTGGCTAAGCCGGCTCAACACGCGCATCGGACCCGTGGTCTCGCATCTGCGCCCGGACTCCGGCACCATGGAAGAGAATCTGAACTCCCTCATCGACGGGGACTGCGATTTCCTGCTCACCTATCAGCACCCGCATGTGCCGATGCTGCTCGATCCACAATTCGAACATCACACGCTCGGCCGGGAAACCATCCTGCCGGTGAGCGCCGCGGGCGCCGGAGGGGTGCCGCTGCATCGCCTGGAGCCCGGCTTCTGCCATGTCAGCTATCAGAAGACGTCCTTCTTCGGGCAACTGGTGGCCGGCGCCTTCGGGGAGCGGCTGCCCGCGGAAAACCGGGTACATGTCGGCAGCATGTCCGTGGGGTTGAAGGGCATGGCCGCAGCCGGCTTCGGGCTCGCGTGGATCCCCGAAAGCCTGGTCAATACCGAGCTTGCCGATGGCCGGTTGGTGCGTGCCGCCGATCCCGAATGGAATATCGAGGTGGAAATCCGCCTCTATCGCTCGCGCGAGAACCGCCGTCCGATCGTCGGGCGTGTCTGGTCGATGCTCGACAAGCCCTGACGATCGGACGATCCTTGCGGCAGGCTTAGATCGCGGTGCGCCGGGCGTTTTCCATATAGAGCGTGCGAAGGCGCTTGAACATCGGGCCAGGCATCCCGTCACCGACGGCAACGCCATCGATATTGGTGATCGAGACGATGAAGTTGGAGGCGCTCGTCAGCCAGGCTTCGGCGGCGGTCTTGGCCTCTTCGACGGAGAAGGGCCGCTCCTCCAGCACCAATCCCGCCTCGCGCGCGAGGTCCAGCACGGCAAGCCTGGTGCAGCCGGGCAAAGTCGCGTGGCTGTTGGCGCGCGTCACGATGCGGCCGTCACGCGTCACGACATAGGCCGTCGACGACGCACCCTCCGTCACCATGCCATCCTCGACCAGCCAGGCCTCGTCGAAGCCTTCCGCCTTGGCGGCGCGCTTGGCCAGCACCTGCGGCAGCAGGCAGACGCTCTTGATGTCGCGCCGCGCCCAGCGCTGATCCGGCATGGACTTCACCTTGAGACCCTTTTCGACGGCTGCGACATGTTCGAGCGTCTTTGCCTGCGTGAAGAGCACCAGCGTCGGCTCCAGATCCTCGGAGTAGAAGAAATTTCGGTCTTCGACACCGCGCGTGTACTGGAGATAGACGAGCCCCTCAGTGAGGTGGTTTGCTTCCACGAGACGCTTCTCGATCGCCACGATCTCGTCAGTCGTGATAGGCAGACGGCCGCCGATCTCACCTACGCTGCGCTGGAGCCGCGCCATGTGCATGGCGCTGTCGATCAGCTTGCCGCCCAGCACGGCAGTGACCTCGTAAATGCCATCGCCGAACAGGAATCCCCGGTCGAAGATGGAAAGACGCGCCTCGTTCTCGGGCAGGAAGGCACCGTTGAGATAGACGGTGCGGATTGTCGCGGCAGACATGAAAACTCCGTATGATGCGAAATCAGAAAATTACGGTCATCAATGACCTGGATGGGGAAGGCTGATCGTACCGACAACCGAGCCTTTGCCGGTCGCGGCGTTGAAACCTTTGGTCTCCGTCGCCATGGCGAGAGAGTTGAGGATTGCTTCCTCGGTAGCTTCGATCGCGGCTTCGAACAGCGGCGAGACGGCATCATTGCCCAATGTAGGGATCAAACTCACGCCCTTGCGGCGTTCGGGAGTACGCCGCACCGCCTCTGCCGTCGAAAAGGCGAGCGCGTAGTCACCCGAGCCATTGCTCAAAGCCGCGCCGGTGCGGGCAAGCCCGCCGAAACAACGGCGCGCCAGCCTTTCGAGATTGCGCGGACAGAGCGGCGCGTCGGTCGCTAGTACGATGACGATGGAACCGTCCTTGTCGTGCTCCGCCAGCGCAGCATAATCACGTCCGGCGACAATAAGGCGGCCGCCGTAGTTGGATTGGACAAGCACGCCCAGCCGATAGGCCTCCGCGCCGACAGGCACGAGGCGCGAACTCGTTCCGATTCCGCCTTTCAGGCCGAAAGCGACCGTTCCGGTTCCGGCACCGACCGCACCCTCTTCTACCGGCCCTGATGTCGCGGTATCGATCGCAAGTAGAACTTCATCGACGCTCGGGCGAGCGGCGCGAATATCGTTGAGACGCGAATCGTTGGTCTCGCCGACCACCGCATTGACCGACACGACCTTTTCGTTACCCGGCTGCGCGAGGGTGTGGCGGATGATAGCCTCTACGCCTCGCCCGACGGCCAGCGTATTGGTCAGGACGATCGGCGTCTCGATCTCGCCGAGTTCGATGATCTGTGTGACGCCGGCAAACTTGCCGAAGCCGTTGAAGACGGCAAGTCCGGCAGGGACCTTGTCCTGGAAAAGATTGCCGCCATGCGGCAGGATCGCGGTCGCTCCGGTGCGTGTGCGCTCGCCTTCCCGGCATGTGACATGCCCCACATGCACACCGGCAACATCGGTGATCGCGTTGAGGGGGCCGGGTTCGAAATGACCGGGCGCGAAACCGAGCTCGCGTATTCTGTGGCGCTTGTGGTCCATCATCCATGCCTCAAGAAGATGATGGCGACCTTACTCCGCCAGCCCGCTCGAAGGCACAACAAAAACGGAATAGTTTCAGACCGGCTTTGCAAAGGGCCGCGAAAGGCGCCCTTTGCTGCATCGAGAAACATCGACAGCGCAAACGCCTTCCGTGCGGTTCCTCATGACAGAAGACGATTGGCGCGCAGCCACTGCTCCCACCAATCGGGCCAAGCGGCACTTGGCGTCCCCGGTCTTCCCATGCCGAAGCCGTGGCCGCCGCTCGGAAGCCGATGCAGCTCGACCGGAACACCCGCTTTTCGGCAGGCATCCGCCATGATCAGCGTATTTGCCGGATTGGAGATCGGATCATCCTCGGCCTGCACCAGGAAGACTGGCGGACAGCCGGAGCGGACATGCGTCTCGACCGACCACTCCGCGCTGGCTTCCGCATCCGGATGACTGCCGATCATTGAACGGCGGGCGGAGGTGTGGTCATAGGGTGGCTCAAGCGTGATGACCGGATAGATCAGCGTTGCCAGATCGGGACGCGCGGATTGGCGATCGATCGTATCGATCGGCTGGTAGGACGCGAAGGCCGACCGCGCCGCCGCCAGACCGATCAGATGACCGCCGGCCGAGAAACCGAGAGCCCCTATGCGCGAGGGATCCAGCCGACGGCGCTCCGCCTGGGTTCGAATGATGCGCAGGGCGCGTTGTGCATCCTGAAGCGGCGCCAGCGGGCCGTCATTCCATCCTTCTCTCGGCAGGCGATAGGTCAGAACAAAAGCGGTGATGCCGCGGTTCGTCAGCCAGCGGGCAGCCGGATAAGCCTCCTTCTCCATCTCGATACGCTTATAGCCACCGCCGGCGGCAATGAGGATGCTGGCTCCGTTCGCTTGCGCAGGCGAGAAAACCTCGAGACTTGGCACGGCTATATTGCTGACGGCGCCCTTGCCATCGCTTTCGAAAGGCCCCGATGGTCCGCCGCCGCCCGGAGGCAGGCCTGGCCATAGCGGGATGCTGGTATCCGATGGTGCCGCCCGTACCCTCGTGGACATCATCGCAAGGGTTGTTGCGATCAGGAAGGAGCGCCTATCTATCATCATATGTCAGATGCCTTCGCGTCAGATGCAGGTAGCCGGCATGTCGGCCTTAACGACAAGCGCGCCTGTGAATGCATCACTCCCGTTTGGCGGCAATATGGTCGACATGTTAGTATTCTTTAGCTGGCGGCAAACGGCAACGAATCGGGCCGACCTATCGAAACCTTCGGGTAATCCCCGTGGGAGCGATAGGCTAACATTCCCTCCAGCCTTGTTTTTTTTAAAGTCCGCAACAAATGAATGTGTGGGAGGCGTAATATGCGAGGCCTCAGCACAACTTACGGCAGGCTATCTCTGCGAAAACGACGACCCGGAACAGGCTTGGACGACCTCCGATTTAACAGAGTGCGATTTTGCGCTAACAATGGATGCGGATTCACGATGACGATTCTGTTCTGTCCTGACGCCATTTGGGGAGGCCAGATTGCCTGACTTTCGACGCGAAGAAGAATCTCCCGTGGTCGAAACCAAGAAAGATGCGCGGAGCGAGGAGACGAAGACCTCGCCGCGCGATAGGCGTCGCTTTCCGCGTCCGCCGAAAGTTGGCGGCGAAGAGTCACAAGCACCTTCAATACTGAAGCCGTTGCTGTTCTCCACACATGATCTTGAACCGGAAACACAATTTGCTGCATGGCAGGCGTATGTGGCGCCCCTCGTAGACACTCGGCTTCCAGACAACGCCCCGCGGGAAACCGGATTTGTCGCCGACCACACGGCATGGAATTTGGGGGGCATGCTGATCGTTGAGCAGAGTGCGCCAGCACACAGCTACATGCGCTCGCAAGCGAAGGTAAAAGCGGATCTCATCGATCACTGGCATGTTTCCGTGCTGCGCAGCGGCCGGACATGGACGGAGGTGGATGGGTATGTCAGCGAAGGCGAGCCGGGCAAGGTCGAACTGCGATCGCTAGGACACCCCTTTCGGGGGCGTTCCACCGACGCCGAAACTCTGTCGCTCTTTTTGCCGCGTGCATTGCTGTCCGACGCCCCTGCCGCAGTCGAGATCAAAAACAATACTGCCCTTTCGGGGACCTTCACCAGATTGCTGATCGAGTATCTCGATAGTATCGTAGCCAATCTTCCAAACTTTGTAGCGACGGATTTGCCCCATGTTGTCCAAACCGTGCGCGGGATAATTTGGGCCGGCGCTGCAGCTTCGGCGGCACAGTCTGCCGACACTGAACACCATAGCACCCTTGCCCTGATGGAGCGGGTGCGGCGGTTCGTCGAGCGCAATCTTGCCGCGAGCGATCTGACGGTGGAGCAGATATGCCGCGAGCTCGGCATGTCCCGCACCAGACTGTATCAGATCTTCGAACAGGATGGCGGTGTGCATCACTATATTCAGCGGCGCCGCCTTCTATCCGCGCATGCCGCGCTCAGCGACCCCTCCAATCGGCAACAGATCCTCGACATCGCCTATGCAGTCGGCTTTTCGTCCGCCGCACATTTCAGCCGCGCCTTCAGCAAGGAGTTCGGCTACAGCCCGCGTGAGGCCAGGAATCTTATCTCGCAGCCCTATCTCGGGCGCCCATTCCCGCTATCGCAAGACGATGAGGGGGCTCATTCTTTCGAAGAATGGCTGAGAACGCTTGGTCACAGCCGCTGAACGCTGCGGGCATCTCACATAAATCATCAATTCGCCGGACGCGCCGATGTTTCGCGCGGCATGAGCGCATGCATTGACGACCGCTCCCCTCCAAAGCCTCCGGATCATAGTTAAGTGATTGCGAAAATGTACGCTGCTGCAAGTTTCCGGATGCGTGGCTAACGACAGGCTACGCGTAACCCATTAAAAAAGAAGCAGAATAACCGTGCAGCTAAAAAGGCTGAGTACATGACGAATGTACTCTGCGTCCAGTAAAACGATCTTTGGGGAGCATATTAATGGTATCCGCCCGTCAGACAATACAGATCAGCAGGCCGCAACATTCCACCACCGACGCCTACCGCGCTGTCGAGCGGGAGGAAGTCCTTGCAGTAGCATTTCGAGACTTCGTGCAGGTGGTGCTTGCCGCAGGCTGGAACGAGCCGGAGGTCGCTCTGACCTTGGCAGATATAGCAGACGACTACGTCATGGCGCTTGCTGGAAGAGTTACGGGAAATTAGTTCTGCATAGCCGTCCGCGCGTCGCAGGGGTGAGCGCGTACGGGTTCCGGTAACTCTTCTGTCATGCCGCCGGCGCCGCCGCTCAACAAAACCAACAAGAAAGCGGCCCGTCGGCGGCATGAATTATAATTAAACGACCGCTTTCCCTCAGCCCGTGTGCCCATCCAGGCCGGGTCACGAAGGAGAAAGCCTCCGATGACAACATCTCTGGTTTCGGCAGGATATGGAAGCGGCGATCGCATTCTATACGTCGCTGATCCCTGGCTCATCGATCGGGTGGGTGTCGAACATTCTGGACAGCGATCCAAACGGACCGGCCGGTAGCGTCAAGTTCGCAGGCTTTACGCTCGGCGATCGAGCATATATGGGCTTCGAGGCGGGGCCATTCGATTGCTTCGACCACAACTCCCAGATTACCGTCGAATGCGAGGCGCAGGCTGAAGCAGACCGGCTACGGGATGCGCTCACATAGGCCGTTCGACGGAGCCATACGGCCGGGTGCGGGATGCCTGGGGTGTCTCTTGGCATTTCATGATCAAGCGGCAGGCCGACGGCATCGACGCGCCGGTCAAATCCCGGCATGACCCCAGCACGGACCCCGCGAAAACAAAATTCGCCATTGCGTAAGCTTTGTCCGCGCCACGAACAAGCATAACTGAAGAGCTGGGGCCAAGCCCATCCTTCCAGCCAATGGAAGGGGTGTATGTGCGGAGGTAAGCGGAAGCCGATTTACCATCGGCTCCAGCTTACAGCACACTTTGAGCATCAGTTGAGAGACGGGCAACCGCGCCGGTTGGCGAAGACCATGCGGTCGGGGCCGCCATCATTCCAGCCGCGAACGACTATGCGTCGGCCGTCGCTTTGGACCGAATCGATGCGCCGAAAACCTTCCGCACGCGCGGCCCGCATGAGTTCGCCGCGGTCACAGCCGCCCCGCTCGCGATCGCGATCCCAGCCTCTTGGCGGGCGATTCCAATCCCGGCCCTGGTCACGCTGCCATCGCGGCGGTCCGTAATCATCGTCGCCGCCGTAGTATTGCGCCATTGCGACCGAGGTCATCAATTGCATCGCGGCCAGCCCTACCAAGGCGACGCGAGAGAGTCGTACCAAACGTTCAAACATTCCCTTACCCCCATTTCCTATCTATTGGACACAGGTAGCAATACGACGGTTCGCCTGAACTCTGCCTGAACGCGACCGCGGCTGTGCAGAGTTTTAAACGGGGCGCATCATGGCCCCAGCGTCACATCAACCGATCTCGACAGAATTGCCGCCGGCATGAGTATGCAATTCAGCGTCGCTTAATCGCCGCACCGTAGCATGGCATACTGGGGTCTATTCGCAATATGATAAATTGCTGATATGACAACAGTCCGCGCCTGATGGACACTTTGCGAGTGGCTGGAAATAAACAATGGGACAGCGACGGGGGGTCTATGTCTTCAGTCTATATCAAGGTCGAAATGGTGGGTGACGGCCAACCACCGGATGCCGCTCTCATGGATCGTATCCGCTCGCTGATCCTGCAAAGCTCCGAGGTCGACTCGATATCTTACAGGTCGACCAGCATCGTACAGACGCTGGAGGCCTTTCTGACGATCCCTCATGCCGACATAACGGACGGGGCGGCAAGAGAACCGATCCAACCCAAATCACATCGAGAATAGGCACTCGCTTTATCCGAGACCCTTGCCCCGGTGGCGCGACCATGCGACGGGGCTTGAAGATGCGCGCGATGACTTCCGCGGTGGCTTAACGGGATTGATCGCTACGGCGCCAGTCCGCCATCGCCGAATGAACCGATTTTGAAGCAGCATTGCTCCAGCCAAACAATATAGCAGCAGGACGATTGCCGCCTCAAAGATAAGCGGCAAAAACACAAAACGCGCTCCTGGGCTTTCTTCCTCCTCGGGAAGCAGACCGGGCAAACCGAGAATCATCGCCGTCAAGGGGGAGAGCAGGATAACGAAGCAGGCGAGCCCATGAAAAACCAAACGCATGCGTGGATATTTTCCCGTGGCCCAAAAGGCGGCGAGCGAGGCGATGATGTTCCACATCAACCCCAGCACCACGGCGACATCTGCAGGCAGAATCGAATTGGTGTACATGAATCTCCGAATTCTTTGTCCCATCCAGATTAGCCGCTTGCGCGAGATAATGACAACTCGCCTATATGCAGTAGCTACCTACAAAATGCGGATGCGGAGTCCGTCGCTAGCGCGATTATCCGTCATTATCGCCACCAGGCCTCGCGCCGGTTCCATTTCAGATCGCTCCTGCGGCTCTTTCCGGCCTGCTTCCTGTCTCCCTTGAGGTGATCCATGTAGCTGCCCAGAACGCTATTGATGAAGACGTGGGTCTTCGTCAAGTTCGAGCCGAGCCGCTTGAAACGAGCTTCCCCATCGCCCTCCATCTGCTGGAGCACCTTCCAGAAGACGAAGCTGTCGTGGCTTTCCTTCAGGGTCAGAAAATAGCCCAACGTGTAGGCGCCTTCGAAACGTTCGACGAAGGTCAATATCTCGCGATGGCGCAAATTGTACCCCACCCATCCGCACTCCGGATATATTCTCCGGTTCAAATAGGCGGCAAGCTGGTTTCCACGCGGCGCGATCTTGTCGACGAAGTTTCTTGGAATGTCCCTATGGGTGATCGTATCGGCATCGAGCCATATCAGTTGATCGACCATGGTATGATAGCGCCTGATGGCATCGGCGACCGCAAAAACCTTGTTGGAAAACCGAACGGCGTCCCAGCGAAAATCGCGTTTCAAGCCATTGGCCGAGGGGCGCAGTCCGTTGGCTTGCGGATTTTCACCGTAGGCTTTGCGAAAATCACGCAGCCGCGGCAAGGTTTCATTGTGGTCGAACACCAGAAGGCGGCGATCCTTCTCCTCGATCACAACATTCTCGGCATAGACAACGAGGGAGATGTCCTTCGGCCAGTGAGTGAGGAATGTCTCTATGCATTTTTTGCCGTAATCGCGATAACCCTCCTCGTGAAAGGTCGTCACAACGATATGGCTCAGCTTTTCTCGCCGCCATGGATTTAGAAGAAGCATCGGCGATCGGACTCCGCAACAAAGGTGATTTCTCTGCGTGAGTAATTATCCGATCATTTGGCTCCGATTGTTTCCGAATGTTTCTAACCGGTGAAATTTATGGGAAATCTTGTTGCAGAATGTAGGGCGGAGCAACCGGTACATTGCTGAAAAGGTCACCGGAGTAACGGCCCGACGGCGGTAACCGGCCGTCAGGTCCATCACATTCACCCCACCATGGAAAGCCTCACTTCGGCGTGACGTCGAAGCCGAACCATTTCGCCGACAGCTTGGCGATCGTGCCATCGGCCTTGGCAGCCGCGATCGCATCATTGAACATCGCTTTCAGCTGCGTATCCTCCTTGCGCAAGCCGACGGAGCTGCCACGGCCGAGAAGACCGCCCTGGAAGCGCGGCCCGGCAACAATCATGTCCTCGTTGCCCGGCTTTGCCGCCGCCGTCGAGAGATAGGCCATCGACGCCATGATGATATCGACGCGACCGGCCTTCAGATCGAGATCGTGCTGCTCGGTGGTCTTGTATTCGCGGATATCGGCCACGCCCTTGAGGTATTTGTCGAGAAAGGTCGCTGCGATCGATGCCGTCTGCACACCAATCGTCTTGCCCTTGAGCATCGGCTCGAGCTGCTTTACCGCCGCAGCCGCTCCGGCCTCGTCCGTCGCCAGTGAAAAGACTTCGCCCTTCAGCGGCAGGCCGACAAGCGGGGAATCTTTCAGCGTCGCAAAAGTCTGGCCGGTCGTGCCGTAGGAATCGCTGAAGGCGATGACTTCCTCGCGCTTGGCGGTTGCCGACATGCCCGAAATGATGGCATCGAACTTGCCGGCATTGAGCGCGGGAATCATGCCGTCGAAGGGCTGGATGACAGTCGTGCATTCGACCTTCATATGGTCGCAGAAATATTTGATCAGCTCGATTTCATAGCCATCCAGGCTTCCGTCGGCCTTGGTGAAGTTCCATGGCCGGAAAGCGCCTTCGGTCGCAATCGTCACATGCGTCCATTTCTTTTCCTCCGCGCGCACGACCGTCGAGACGGCGAATGTGGCGACCATCATCACGGCCGCGAGAATTCCGGTAAGGTATTTCATTATCGAGTTCCCCTTTTCTGATTGAGCTTGACTGGTCATTTGCTGATGAACTGGCGGAAGCGCTCGGAGCGCGAGCCGGCAAAGACATCCTGTGGCCTGCCGTCTTCCTCGACGACGCCCTTATGCAGGAAGATGACGCGGCTGGAGACATCACGCGCAAAGCCCATCTCATGCGTGACGACGAGCATGGTGCGCCCCTCTTCGGCCAGCGCCCGCATCACGCGCAGGACTTCCCCGACGAGCTCCGGATCGAGAGCAGAGGTCGGTTCGTCAAAGAGCATGACCTTCGGCCGCATGGCGAGCGCCCGCGCAATGGCGGCGCGCTGCTGCTGACCACCCGAAAGATGCCCCGGATAGAAGTCGCGCTTGTCGGCAATGCCGACCTTGGCAAGCAAGGCTTCCGCTTCCTCGACGCACTCGGCCCGCGAGCGCCGCTGAACGTGAATCGGCGCCTCGATGACATTTTCGAGGATGGTCTTGTGAGACCAGAGATTGAAGCTCTGGAACACCATTCCAAGCTGGGAGCGAATGCGATCGACCTGCCGGCCATCCGCCGGACGATGCGCACCGCGGGCGTTGCGCTGCATGCGGATCGTTTCGCCAGCCACCCTCACTTCGCCGGAATCGGGCATCTCCAGAAGGTTGATGCAGCGCAGGAAGGTGGATTTGCCTGAACCGGAAGAGCCGAGAATGGAGACGACGTCACCCTCGAGAGCATCGAGTGAAATGCCTTTCAGGACTTCGACCGGCCCGAAGCTCTTATGCATGTCGCGCACGCTGAGTGCGACTGGTATGGCGATCATTGCGGATCTCCTGCGGCAACTGCCTCGGTGGTGGAGCGGGTACTGGAGGGAGGGGGACGCAGATGCGGGCTCAACCTGTATTCGGCAAGCTGGATGAGACGCGTCAGCACGAAATTGATCAGAAGATAGATGGCGCCGGAGACGACGAAGACTTCGATCGCGCGATAGGTCTCCGAGATGATCTTGGCGGCAACACCGGTCACCTCCATCAGCGTAATGATCGAGGCAAGCGAGGTCGCCTTGACCATCGAGATCATCTCGTTGCCATAGCCCGGCAAGGCCTGACGAACGGCGAGCGGCAGCACGATGCGGCGAAACAGCATAATGCGATGCATGCCGCAGGCACGAGCGGCCTCGACCTGCCCGTGCGGTACCGAGAGCAGGCCGCCGCGAATGATCTCACTGGCATAGGCAGCGGTGTTCAAGGTCAATGCCAGGACCGCACACCAATAGGGCTCGCGCAGGAATGGCCAGAGGATACTATGGCGTATGGCGGGAAACTGGCCGAGGCCATAGTAGATCAGGAAGATCTGAACCAGCAGCGGCGTACCGCGGAAGACGAAGACATAGAGGCGCGCGAACCAATCGAGGACAGCGATGCCGGAAAGACGCGCCAGCGCCAGCAGCAGCGCCAGGATGGCGCCGAGGCAGATCGATGTCACGGCAAGCTCGATCGTCAAAGGGAGCGCGCCGATGAGACTTACGAACGTCTCTTCAAGGAATTGCCAATCCATCAGCGCCTCCTCACACCGCGCGACAAACGCCGCTCGGCCTGTTGAAGGATGAGGCTCGAAAGGGTCGAGATCATCAGGTAGATGACGCCGGCAATCAGGTAGAAATCGAATGGAAGCCCGGTCGAGCCGGCACCGACCTGGGCCTGACGCAGGAGTTCGGCGACGCCGGTGATCGACACCAGCGCCGATTCCTTCAGGACGACCTGCCAGACATTCCCGAGGCCGGGAAGCGCATGCCGCAGCGTCAGCGGCGCAATGATGCGGCGCAGGCGCAAGCCGCGCGACATGCCGCAGGCAATAGCCGCCTCGATTTCACCGGGATGCACCGCCTTGAACCCGCCCCGCAGCACCTCCGTGAACTGGGCTCCCGAGGTGACGCCCACGGCAAGCGAGCCGGCAAGAAATCCGGGAAAACCAAGAAAGCCTTCCGCCCCGAAAAGCTTGCCGATCGCCGTGACGACGGCGCTTCCGCCGAAATAGAAGAGGTAGATGACCAGCAGATCGGGAATGCCGCGCAATACGGTCGTGTAGGCATCGGCCACCGTGCGCGCAAAGCGATTGCCGGCAATCTTCGCCCAGGCACCGAAGGTCCCGATGAGGGCGCCGACCGCATAGCCGGCAATCGCGACAAGGATGGTCATCCACGCCCCGGCGAGAAGGGCATGCCCCCAGCCGTCCGGGCCGAAGCCGGCAAGTTCGAATATGCCTGGCTGGTTCATGGTGCTGCCCGAGTGGAGCAGATTCTGGCAAATCGTATCATTGTCTAAGCCTCAGCTAGGGACGATGTCTCGCGAGGGCATTCAATTGGCGTCAAACGTGGGCGTAAGGTCGATCTTGCTCCATTTTTCCGAGAGCTGCTTGATCGTCCCATCCTTAGCGGCTTGCTTGATGGCCTCATCGAATTTGGCCTTCAGATCCGTTTCGCCCTTGCGCATGCCGAGCGCCACTTCCGTCGCAAGCATCGCGCCCTTGACCATCGGCCCCGACATCATCAGGTCCTCGTTGCCCGGTTTGCCCAGAACGGAGGTCTCATAGACGCCGCTGTCGAAACCGGCATCGACACGTCCTGCCTTCAAGTCGAGATCGCGCTCGCCGGAGCTCTTATAGGCACGCACGGTGACATCGGAACCGAAATAGGCGGTGATCAACTGTTCCTGGCTGGTCGATTGGACCACGCCGATCGTCTTGCCCTTCAAGGACTTGCCGATTTCAGCCATTACCGGATCGGCCTTGGCCTTGTCGTTCAGGTTCAGCCGTTCGCCCGTCATCGGCAGCGGGGAAACCGGGCCATCCTTCAAGAGGAAAAAGCTCGCGACGCCGCTGGCATAGGGAACGGTGAAGTCGACGACCTGCTTGCGCTTCTCGTTGATGCCGAGCGTCATGACAAGATCGAACTTGCCGGCATTGAGGCTCGGGATCATCGCATTCCATTCGCCGGCGATCAGCTCGCAGTCGACCTTGGCGCGGCTGCAGAGATTGTTGATCAGATCGACATCGAAACCGGCGAGCTTGCCGCTGGAGTCCATCAGGTTCCAGGGCGGAAAAGCGCCCTCGATGCCGACTTTGACATGCGTCCAATCCTTGGCGCCGGCGGCAAGCGGTGCCAGAACGGCAATAGCCCCGAACACGGCGGCAAGCAGGCTTTTGTTCTTCATTTTCAGTTCCCTTTTTTTACAGCCACTTTGCGCAGCCGTTTGTTAGATTCGGCGGCCTGTCGCGATCAGTCGTTCAGAGCCGATCCGAGCGCCGCATTGGCCTCTCTCAGCGCGTGAGCAACACGATTTCTGACCTGGCGCGCATGAACGGCATAGAAGGCCGTCTCCGGCGCCCCCTTCGGCAACGAGGCCAGCGCACGCAGCCCCTCCAGTGAAGGCCAGGCAGGGTGCGGCAGGGCGGAATCGTGGTGAAAGCGCTCGCCGCTCGTATAATTCAGCGGCACCAGATGGCGCGCGGCGCGCATCATCGAAGCATTGATGTGCTCCGCCCTGTCGACGGAGACATGGCCCGCCTCAAGAATGGCCTTCGCATTGGCGTTCAGCTCATCAACCGCCTTTACCAAAACGGAAATGTCGATCCGGCCCCCAAGCCCTGTCTGCAGGCGCGCGATCTGTTCACCGAGCGCTGCGGCATAGACGGTGTAGTCCAGCGGCAGGACGGGCGACGCCAAGAGCCGCCACAGGACCTCGAGGGCGATTTGTGTGTCGCGGATCAGATTATCGGGGTCGATATGTGCGGCCGTGTCATGCGGCGTATGCCACCACCATCCGAGCGCCGTCAGCATCTTGACCGGACCGGGCGGCTGATGGCTGAGGCTGCCGAACATCGAGGGGATGCCGACACCCCAGAAGGATTGGTCCGCAGCCCGTCCATGCCTCCTGCCGGCATGCTTCTGCCCCGCGACACGTTCGATCACGTCCGAAGCGAGGGGCCGCAACTCGTCGATCACGCCGGAATTGGTGAGCACTGTTGCCCCCTCGCCGCCGGTGGAGTCGACATTTACATGCACCGCGCAACGACGATCGAGATCGTCGAAATATTCGTCCACATACCAGGCCGAGCCCGAATAACGGCCATGCGAATGGCCGGACCAGAAGCATATGCGCAGCCCTCGCCGCCAATCAGCCGCGTGAAGGGCAAGCAGGCGGGCAGCTTCCAACATCGTCGCATTGGCGCCGCCATTGTCCATGACGCCGAAATGCCAGGTGTCGTGATGCCCAGAAAAGAGGACGAATGGCGCATCCTCGCCGGTCGGCTGAAGTTCGGCCACCAGCAGCGGCGTCTTGCGCCACCCGGTATCCACCTCCGCCGTCAGCGTCGCCTGCACTTTTTCGCCGTTCGCAAGCCTCATGCGCAAGCGATCGCCGTCTTCCTTGGCTATGGTGCAGATGACCGTGGTCGGCAGATTGATCAGTGTATGCTGCGACGGGCTGCCCCAGACCGGCGACACGCACATTTCGTAGAGATGCTCGTTCGGACTGACATGAAGCTGGCCGAGAGCACCGGCAGCACTTGCAAGTGCTGCCACTTCCTCGGTCGCGATCCCATCTACCAAAAGAATTTTCCCGGCGACGTCCTTGCCCGCGAAATCCGCCTTGCTACCCTCGCCGACATAGACGAGAACGCCGGTTACTCCGGCCGCGGATGTCGGCACCGACATGGAATGCGTGATGCAGCGGAAGCTCTTGCCGTCGATCTCCACTTTCGCCGCGCCAGGCAGACTGATGTAGGCGTCGTGCGACAAGAGCTGCGTGCGATAGCCATAGCTATCCATCTGCGCCTGAAGATAGCGAAAGCTTTCGAGTTCCTCAGGCGTCCCCGAGAGCTTCACCCGGCGGGCAAACTCTGTGATATGCGCCATCAGGCGCTCGCGATCGGGCTTCAGGGCCAGCTCAGCCATTGGCCGTCTCCGGGAGCGGCGGCTTGACGTCGTCCGGGATCGGATTGACGAAAGGCGTGCCCTCAAGCCGCGCCTTGTGGTCAGCCTTGGCGGCCTCGATGAGCTGCGGATTGCGGATGAGATCGGTAGCCGTGCTCGCCATCACCTTGGCTGCATGCTCGGTTCCCTTGTGCGCCACAGGCAACTTACCCTGGGCGACAAGCTGCCAGGAATGCCCCGGCGTGCCGATCGCATAAGTGGCGCCGCGCATCTGGACGGTCGGGACGACCCAGCTGACGGTTCCGACATCCGTGGAGCCGACCAGCGTGCCATCACCGGCATTCAGCGGAAAAATCTCCTCGCAAAGCGCTTGGCCCTTCTTCGGCTTCAGCGCGAAACGACCATAGGAGGCCGCGATATCCTCAGCACTGAAGGTCTGCTGGAATTTGCGCGCCGTCTCGCGGTCCTCGTCATCGAACACCGGCGGCCCAAGACGTTCGAGGTGAGAGAACATGCACTCCTCGAGCGGCGTGTTCCCGACCAGATTGGCATCGCCGCTGATGATCTCGCTGCGAACGGTCGTCTCGGTCATCAGCGCGGCGCCCTCCGCTACTTTCTTGACCCGCGCAACCAGCACCAGAAGCTCCGGCAAGGTCCGCGCGCGAACCAGATAGCGGACCGTCGCCCGCGCCTGCACGACATTCGGCGCCGCACCGCCCGCATCGGTGATGGCGTAATGAATACGCGCCGTCGAGGGCATGTGCTCACGCATGTAGTTGACGCCGACATTCATCAATTCGACGGCATCGAGCGCGCTGCGACCGAGATGGGGCGTGGCCGAGGCATGCGAGGCGCGGCCGGAGAAGTGGAAATTGATTTCATTGCAGGCGAGCGAGATCGGATTGTTGACGCCGGCAAAGGCTGCCGGATGCCAGGAAATCGCGATATCTACGTCATCGAAGACGCCGGCCCGCACCATGAAGCCCTTGGAAGAACCGCCCTCTTCGGCGGGGCAACCGTAATAGCGCACCCGGCCCTTCAGACCGTTTTCGGCAAGAAAATCCTTGACGGCGGCAGCCGCCAGCATCGATCCGGAGCCGAGCATGTTATGACCGCAACCATGGCCGTTGCCGCCGCTGATCAAGGGGCGCTCTTCGGCGATCCCGGCCTCCTGGCTCAATCCCGGCAGCGCGTCGAATTCACCCAATATCGCGATGACCGGTCCACCCTCGCCTGCCTCTCCCATGACTGCTGTCGGCAAGCCGGCAAGTCCGCGCTCGACCCGGAAGCCCTCGCTCTCAAGCATGCGAGCATGTTCTTCGGCGGATTGATATTCGAGATAGTTCGTCTCTGGGATATCCCAAATCCGATCGCTGAGCGCAAAGAACGCCGCGCGTTTTCTCTCGACGATTTCCCAGACCGCATCAGAATTTTGCATGGACTTGCATCCGCCTCGTGTAATGGATATCAAATTGGCACCAATTTATGTGCCAATTGAAATGGGTGCGCAAGAGATGTGCATGAATATTTTTTCGGCAGGGACAACGGGCACGTCGTTGTTGATGAGCCGGAACCTATGATAGTCATCGCGGAAATCCGGAGGCTTGGGAGAGCTACATGAATTCGCTGGAAGCTGAAGCGACAGCGCGAGCAAAAGAGGCGGAGACGCCGGATGTGACCGAGCTCATTCTCCAGGATATCCTCGCCGGCAGGCTTCCGCCCGGAACGTGGCTGAAGCAGATCGATCTCGAACGACGATACAACTGTACGCGGCCGGAAGTGCGCCGCGCGCTCGACAGGCTGGTGCAGAAGCGGCTGGTGGAGCATGTTCCCAATCGCGGCTATCATGTGCACGAGCAGGACGGGCGCCGCGCTCAGGAAGTCAGCGACATCCGCGTCATCCTTGAAACGGCGGTCAGCGACCGCATCGTCGCAAACGCCGGCGAGGACGATGTCGCGAATTTGCGGGCGCTCGCCTCGCGCTTCGACGAGCTGGTACTGACGGGCACCATGCTTGAGCTCTACGAAGCCAATCTTGCCTTTCACCGGCATTTGCTGGCGCTCGCCGGCAATCAGGAACTCGTCGAGCTGATCACGGAGATCCGGCAGCGGACGTCATCGGCGCCCGTATCGCAATGGCGCACCCGCGCCCGCATCGAGCAGTCGGGCCACGAACATCAGCTGATGGTCGACGCGATAGAGAAACGCGACGTGGACATGCTCAAGGAGCTGACGCGCAGGCATATACTGCAGGCGTAAACAGCCCAGGCCCTATTTGACGGCGAAACCGACCGACTCCATCGGCTTGCCGTCGACAGAGAATTCGATCTTGTATGTCCCGACCGGCCAGCCACTGTTCGGCTTGGTCAACGCGGAATCGACGTGATTGATTGTCGATGTGATGTCGAGATTGACCTCATCGATCTTGTAGTTCGGTGGAGCGGCGCCTCCGGAATCGACGGAAATCCAGGCGATGTTCACCTTGCTTCCGGCGGGGACGTCCTCGGTGAGGTCAGCCGAAACAAAGATTTTCGGTGTATCCGGGGCAAAGCTATCCTGCGTCGTGTCGGCATCTTTCTCCGTCGAGACGATAATGTTCTCAAAGCCGGCGGCCCATACGCTTGATGAAACGGCTGTCATGGCAGTGAAGGTAAGGGCAAAAAGCAATTGTTGGGGGCGATGCATTCTCAAATATCCTCGGTTTGAGAAGATGATGTAGTGCCAATATCACCATCGATCTAACAAAGGCTGAAGCAACAACCGCGCCGGACCCACATGATGCTGGTCATGGACGCAAGCGCGCCGTCTCCGGCTCGTCCGGCGCATCATCGTAGCCGTCAATTCCTGTAATTACCGGCTTGAACACAACCGTTTTCTGGCGGGCATCCTGAGCGCCCGCCACCGCCTGACGGACCAACTGCGCCGCAACCTCACCCATGGCGCGCCTTGGCGAACGAGAGGTCGCGATCGGCGCCGGCAGGGAGTTGACGAGATCCAGCCCGTTGAAGCCTGCAATCAGGATCTTTTCGGGTACAGCAACCCCCAGCTCCATGCAGGCGAACAATCCGCCGCTCGCCATATCGTCGTTGGAATAATAAATGCAATCGAGATCGGGAACGGCCGCGAGCATGGCGAGCGTCAGCCGCTTCCCCAAGGCGATCGAGGAAAAGGCGTCATCGACCGACTGGTTTACGAAGTGCAGGCCGTAGGAGTGCAACACCCGCTCGAAGCCGGCCTTGCGCTTGCCCGCGCGCAGATCCTTCTCGAGTGCGCTGCCGACATAGCCGAACCGTCTGCGGCCGGCCCCAACGAGCGCCCTTGCCATGTCCTCACCCGCCCCGCCATGCGATAGCCCGACATTGAGATCGATGGGCGTGCCATCTAGATCCATGAGCTGGATGACCGGAATATTCGCGTGCTGTAGCAATTTCACCGTCTCCTCCGGCTGATCCAGACCGGTAACGATGATGGCGCAAGGCTGCCAGGAGAGCATGTCGCGGATGATGTCGCGCTCCTTGGCGACGTCATAGTCGGATATGCCGAACACGGCCTGCATGCCGGAGCCATCCAGCCCGGCGGAAATGCCGGCCAGAACTTCGGGAAAAACGATGTTCGACATGCTGGGCACGACGACGGCGACCAGATTGGTACGCTGAGAGGAAAGCGAGAGCGCCAGCCGGTTGCCCACATAGCTCATCCGCGTCGCCGCCTCGATGACCCTCTCACGGGTTTCCTTGGAGACATCGGCGGAACCGCGAAGGGCGCGCGACGCCGTCATTTTGCTGACGCCTGCCTCGATCGCGACTTCTTCCAGAGTGGGTTTGCGCATTCCCAAGCAGCCCTCGATGACAAGCCGCACCTTGGCTGGCGCCGCTCTTCTTCATAGGATGTTTCCACCAAAATGCAAACTGCCGTCCCTTGACAATCAGAAGGGAAATTGACCATGGTATCGATACCGGTACCGGTAACATCATTGATATTTGCAGAGGTAGCGCCGTGCAGGACGCAATGAAGACAGCCGTCATCGGGCTGGGATCGATGGGTTGGGGCGCAGCGATATCGCTTCTCAAAGCAGGTTTTGCTGTCCAAGGATGCGATGTTCGCAGCGATGTCCTGACGCGCTTCACGGAAGCGGGCGGGGACGCCTGCACCACGCCGGCCTCGGCGGTGGACACGGCCGATGTCGTCCTCATCTACGTCATCAACAGCAAGCAGGTCGAAGACGTTCTCTTCGGGCAGAACGGTGCGCTGGAGACCGCGCGCCCCTCGACTGTCTTTCTGCTTTGCACGACCATGGCACCGAGCGCCACGACGGCCATTGCCGAAAGATTGGAAGCAGCCGGCATGCAGGTCATCGACGCACCGGTTTCCGGAGGCCATGTTCGCGCGCTGGCGGGCGAGATCACCGTCATGGCATCCGGCCCGCAAGAGGCCTTCGACCGGGCATCCGCCGTCCTCGACGCCATTTCGGCAAAGGTGTTCCGCCTGGGGGATCGGCTCGGCGCCGGCTCCCAGGTGAAAATGATCAATCAACTTCTCGCAGGCGTGCACATTGCGGCAACTGCCGAAGCCATGACGCTAGCTGCCAAGGCGGGCATCGACCTGAAGACGCTTTATGAGGTGATCCGCGTTTCGGCGGGCTCGTCATGGATGTTCGAGAACCGGGGCGAACACATCGTTTCGGGTGATTACACCCCACGCTCGGCGGTCAACATCTTCGTCAAGGACCTTGGCATCGTCGCCTCCGAAGCCGAAAGGGCGGGAGCCCTCACGCCGCTTACAGCAACCGCACTCAGCCTCTTCGTCGAGGCTTCCGAAGCAGGTCTCGGCCTCGAGGATGACGCTGCCGTCGCAAAGATCCTCGCTCGCAAGAGCGGCGCCATCCTGCCGGGCATGGAGGGCTAGAGGATGGCACTCCTGCTCGGCTGCATCGCCGATGATTTTACCGGGGCGACGGACCTTGCCGCGCTGCTCTCACGCAGCGGGCTGCCAGTGTCGCTGCGGATCGGCGTGCCGCAGAGGAAACGCGACGACACCGATGCAGCCGTCATCGAAGTCATCGCCCTGAAATGCCGGACAGCGCCGGTCCAGACTGCCGTGGAGCAAGCGCGACAGGCGCTGGAATGGCTGAAAGACGCGGGCGCGACCCGGTTCTTCTGGAAATACTGCTCGACCTTTGACAGCACCCCGGAGGGCAATATCGGTTCGATCGCGGAAATGCTGATGGCAGAGATCGGCGCCCGGCAAACGATCTACTGCCCGGCCTTTCCCGAAAACGGCCGCAACATATTCATGGGCCATCTGTTCGTCGGCGAGCAGCTGCTTTCGGAAAGCTCAATGAAGGACCATCCGTTGACGCCGATGCGCGATTCGAGCCTGGTGCGGCTTCTGGCGCCACAGGTGCGCGGCACGGTCGGTCTTGCCAACCGCATCGCGGTTTCCGAAGGGCCGGCGGCGCTGAAAGCGAGACTGCAAAAGCTCACGGAAGACGGTGTACAGCATGTGATCGTCGATGCCGTTTGCGACGATGACCTGCGCACGATCGCCACCGCCACGGTCGATTTTCTCCTGTTGACGGGCGGCAGCGCGATCGCCGGCCAGCTTCCTCGGCTGTACATGGAGCAAGGCCTTGCGGCGCCACCCAAGGTCCGCCAAACATTGCCAAACGTCGCGGGCAGCCAGATCGTCCTGTCTGGAAGCTGCTCTGCCATGACACGCAAACAAGTCGCCGACTATGCGGGGCGCAGTATCAGCCTGAGGCTTGATCCTCTCGCCCTCGCGGAGCAAGGTGCGGCAGCAGCCTGCCGGTGGCTGCAGAAACAACCCGCCGACGCTGCGAAAATCATCTACGCCACCGCCGAACCCGACGACGTGCGCCGGGCGCAGGAGCGATTGAGGCGAGACAAGGCGGGCCAAGTGGTCGAACAAGCGCTTTCAGAGCTCGCGCAGGAAGCCTTCCGCCTCGGCACACGCCGCTTCGTCGTTGCCGGCGGTGAGACATCAGGTGCGATCACCCAGGCGCTCGGGGTTACCCATCTGACGATCGGCCCGGAAATAGCACCCGGCGTTCCCTGGACCTTCGCGGAGGTGAAGGGCGAGACGATTGCACTTGCGCTGAAATCGGGCAATTTCGGCGGCGAGACCTTCTTCGCGGATGCCTTTACCCGGCTGGAGACGGCATGAGCGAGGAAGCCAAGCTGCGCGAGCAGATATGCCAGATGGCCAAATCGCTCTACGACAGGGGCCTGACCGCGGGCTCGTCCGGAAATATCTCCGCCCGTCTCAGCGATGGGCGCCTGCTGGTGACGCCGACAGGCAGTTCCTTCGGCCGTTTGGATCCTTCACGCTTGTCTCTGTTCGACGCCAATGGACGCCTGATCGGCGGAGACAAGCCGACGAAGGAAATGCCGCTGCATGCCGCCTTCTACGAGACAAGACCGGAGAAGACAGGTGCCGTCGTGCATCTCCATTCCAGCCATTCGGTCGCGCTGTCTGTTCTGCCCGATATCGATAGCGACAATATGCTGCCGCCGCTCACGGCCTATTCGATCATGAAGCTCGGCAAGGTGAAACTCCTGCCCTATTTCATGCCCGGTGATCCCGCCATGGGCGATGCGATCCGTGGCCTTGCCGGCAAACGCAGCGCCGTGATGCTGGCGGCACACGGACCGGTCGTCTCGGCAAAGGATCTGGAAGCGGCGATCTATGCCATCGAGGAGTTGGAAGAGACGGCAAAACTTGCCATCCTGACGCGAGGGGCCAATCCCTCCCTGCTGACCGACGCACAAATTGCCGATCTGGTTCGCACCTATGATGTGGAGTGGGACTGAACATGCTGCGCTTTTCCGCCAATCTCGGCTTCCTTTGGCAGGAGCTTTCGCTTCCCGACGCGATCCGGGCCGCCAAGGCAGCCGGCTTCGATGCGGTGGAATGCCATTATCCCTATGACATTTCGGCCGAAGTCGTGCGTCAGGCGCTCACCGAAACCGGCCTTCACATGCTTGGTCTCAACACGACACGTGGACGTGTCGAGGACGGCGACAATGGGCTGGCTGCCGTGCCGGGACGCGAGGACGAGGCACGCCGGGCGATCGATCAGGCATTCGACTATGCCGCCGCCACCGGCACGCGAAACGTGCATGTGATGGCCGGAAAGAGCAATGGCGAAGAAGGGCGCAGCACCTTTATTCACAATCTGCGCTATGCCTGCGAGCGTGCAGACAAGGTCGGAGCGAACGTGCTGATTGAGCCGCTGAACCACCGCGATGCACCGGGATACTTCCTGCAGACGATGGATCAGGCGCTCGGCATCATCTCCGCGGTCGGAGCGCAGAACATCAAGCTGATGTTCGATTGCTATCATATCCAGATCATGCAGGGCGACTTGACGCATAGACTGCAAGAGCATCTGGACGCCATCGGCCACATTCAGATCGCGGCCGTCCCGGACCGGCGTGAACCGGATCACGGAGAAATCGACTACCGCTATATCCTGCGCTTTATCGAAAAGCTCGGTTATGACAGGCCCATCGGGGCCGAATATCGGCCGGCAACCACTACGGAAGCTGGCCTGGCCTGGCTACAGGCGTATCGATGAGAGCAGCAATTCATATCTGAACCGTTTTGACCGCCGTCGATTGGGCCGAAGCAAGGGGATTGGCGAGGAGAAGGCGGCAACTATCTTTGAAGACCGACGCCAGTCCTTGGGAGGAAGAGCCGAAATGCATGTATTGATATTGGGCGCTGCGGGCATGATCGGCCGCAAGCTTGTCGACAGGATCGCAGCCGAGCCGAAGACTCTCGGACAGTCGATCGATCGCTTGACGCTCGCGGATGCGGTGCAGCCGCCGGTGCCGGAGGCTCTCAAGGACGTTTCGAAGGCTGTCACGGTGGATCTCGCGAATGCCGGCATCGCAGACAAGCTCATCGAAGACCGTCCCGATGTCATCTTCCATCTTGCCGCCATCGTCTCGGGCGAAGCGGAAGCGGACTTCGATAAGGGCTACACCGTCAACCTTGATGGCACACGGGCACTGTTCGAGGCCATCCGGCAGCAGGGACTGAAGACTGCGTACACACCGCGCGTGATCTTTGCGTCGTCCATCGCCGTATTCGGCACGCCTTTCCCCGAAATTATCGGCGATGAATTCCTGACGGCACCGCTTACAAGCTACGGCACGCAGAAGGCGATCGCCGAGCTGCTGCTCGCCGACTATTCCAGGCGCGGCATTTTCGAAGGCATTGGCATCAGGCTGCCCACCATCTGTGTCCGCCCTGGCGCCCCGAACAAGGCCGCCTCAGGCTTCTTCTCGAACATCCTGCGCGAGCCGCTGGTCGGCAAGGAGGCCATTCTGCCGGTTAGCGATACGGTGCGGCATTGGTTTGCCAGCCCACGCTCTGCAGTCGGCTTCTTTGTACATGCCGCAACGCTCGATACTGCGAAGATCGGGCCGCGACGCAATCTCACCATGCCGGGGTTATCGGCGCTCGTTTCGGATGAAATCGACGCGCTGCGTCGGGTGGCCGGCGACAAGGCTGTCGCCCTTATCCGGCGGGAACCGGATCCGGTGATCGAGCGGATCGTCGCCGGCTGGGCGACGCAGTTCGATGCGCAAAGGGCTCGCGATCTCGGCTTCAAGGCGGAACAGAGCTTCGACGAGATCTTGCAGGTGCATATCGAGGATGAACTGGGCGGGAGGCTTGCATGAGCGAGGTTTCATCCAGCACACACAATGGAATAGCATTGGTGACCGGCGGCGGCACGGGTCTCGGGCGCGCCATGGCGAAAGCGCTCGGTGCAGCCGGCTACAAGGTCGTGATCTCCGGGCGGCGGACGGATGTTCTTGAAAAATCCGCCAAGGAGCTTACGGAGGAGACCGGCGCGGAATTTTTCGCGGTTGCTGCCGATGTCAGCGATCCGGTATCCGTCCGCACTCTTTTCGATGCCATTTCCAGCCGATACGGCCGTCTCGATCTTCTGGTCAACAATGCCGGCATGGGCCTGCCCGCAGTTCCGATGGAGGAACTGACCTTCGAACAGTGGAACGCCATCGTCGGAGCGAATTTGACCGGTGCATTCCTCTGCACGCAGCAAGCCTTCCGGCTGATGAAGAACCAGGTGCCGCACGGCGGCCGCATCATCAACAACGGTTCGATTTCGGCGACGACGCCGCGCCCGCTTTCAGCACCCTATACGGCCACAAAGCACGCCATCACCGGCCTGACGAAATCGACGGCGCTCGATGGCCGGCCTTTCGACATCGCCTGCGGCCAGATCGATATCGGCAATGCCGCAACCGACATGACGGCACGAATGAGCGCCGGCGTGCTGCAGGCGAATGGGGAAATCGCCGCAGAGCCGACGATTTCGGCCGAGCACGTGGCGCGCGCCGTTGTCTACATGGCCACCTTGCCGCTGGATGCCAACGTGCTTTCGATGACCGTCATGGCGACGAAAATGCCATTGGTCGGCAGAGGGTAGCAATCGGCGACCCTATGTTGCCGGGCGAGCCGACGGCTTCACTTGCCGTCGCTCGATCAGGCCGCCGACGCTGAAGATCAGAACCTCGATCTCGGTATCGATCTTATCGCCATCAAGCAGCCTGACGACATCATCTATGCCTGACACGGCATACCCATCGATGGCGAGCAGATAGTCGCCCTCCTGCAAGCCACCCTTTTCGGCCGGGCTGTCCTTTTCGACGCGGCGCAGGCGCACGGCGGTCGAGTGCGTGACGCCGGCTTCCAGGGCAATACGGCGATGCAGTTCCACCGTGTCGGCAGCAATGCCGATATAGGCGCGCCTGACATGACCGAACCGCAGGATCTCGGACACGACATGCTTCGCCGTATTCGAGGCGACCGAAAAGGCGATACTCTGGGCGCCCTGGATGACAGCGGTGTTGACGCCGATCACCTCGCCCGCCGAGGACACCAGCGGCCCGCCCGAATTACCCGGATTGAGCGCTGCATCCGTCTGGATAATGTCTTCCATCAGCCGGCCACTGGCCGCGCGCATTGACCTGCCGAGCGCCGACACGATACCGGCCGTGACGGTCCATTCGAAGCCGAGCGGATTGCCGATGGCAATCGCGATATGACCGCGCTTCAGCGTCTTGGAATCGCCGAGCCTTGCCCATGCACCGGGCCAGTCATTGGCGCGGATCAGCGCAAGGTCGGTGTCCGGATCGCGGCCAAGCGCCCTGCCCTCGACGGTCGCGCCCTCGGGCGTCTTGATACGCACGGCTTTCGCATCGTCGACGACATGGTTGTTGGTGACGACGAGACCATCCGGCGAGATGGCGAAGCCGGAACCATGCCCGGCGCGGCCGCCCAACCGCTCGATCCGGCTGACAGCCGGTCCGACGACATCGACGGCGCTCGATACCGATTGAGAATAAGCATCCAGCAGCCCGGCATCAGATGACGGCTGGATGTCGCGATCAATGAATCCCATAAAAAACTCCTGCGACGCGGACGCGCGTCGCTACGAGGACCGGCAGCAACTGTGAAAAAGCGAGAGGCTGTCAGTTCGACAGATTGAAACAGTTGATAATCAGATGAGGGGTCGCCGGGCCAAGTTCAAGAGCCGCGCGCAAGCGCCGCCAGCCTCACCTTCGACGTCTCGGAACATTGCGATGTCGATAGCTGTCGGACGCCATCTGCCAGGTATTCCGCCCATTGGCTTTCGCCCTGTAGAGGGCGTGGTCGGCCTCCAGAACGAGGGCTTGCCCATCCTGACCCTCCGCAGGTGCCGCCGAAACACCGACACTGATGCCGATATCGACCGGGACACCTTCGATGAGGAAGGATGACTTGAAGGCAGCTATGCAGCCCTGTGCCAGCTCGGCTACATCTCCCTCGTCAGCCTCCATCAGGATGGCGAATTCGTCGCCACCCAGCCGCGCCACCATATGACCCCTCGCGGCCCCTCGCAGGCGCTCGGCGACCATCTTGAGCACATCGTCACCCGCGGCGTGCCCGAAGGTGTCGTTGACCGGCTTGAAGCCATCGAGATCAAGGCAGAAAACGGCGACACGCTTTCCATTATTCGCTCTCAACGCTTCGCCAAGGGCCTTGTAGAAGCACATCCGGTTTGGCAATCCAGTCAGCATATCGTGCGCGGCGAGACGGTTGGCTTCCGCTTCAGCGAGAATCCGGTCGCTGACATCGGCAATGGTCAGCAGAAGACGGCGTTCCTTGCCTTCGTGCAGCACGCGAACATAGATGAGCACGTGACGCTCGGTGCCATCAGCTATTCTCTGCCGCCAGACCGTTCTGGCCTCGCAGTCGCCTCCGAGTTCGAGAAGCGCTCTTGCAAATCGATCGGCCTCGCTTTCGACATGCATGTTGGATGCTTTCCAGGAAAGCAATGCCTCTTTCCCGAAGCCGTAGAAATCCAGCGCGGCCCGGTTCGCCTGCAGGATTTGAAGGCTGCTGCCGTCGCACAGGAGCATGGGCATCGGATTGGCGTCGAACAGCTGGCGCAGCCATTCCTCGCGCTGTTTCAAATCGGTGATGTCTACCCGCGTGCCGATGGCGCCGCCATCGGGGGTACGTCGATCGTCATGCCGCAGCCACCGTCCGTCGCGCAGTTGCTGCTCTTCCTGTGAAACGGGCTGGTGAAATTTCCGCATGCGCTGTCGCAGCCAGGCATCCTTGTCTTCGACAACCTCCCGCATTCGGTTGCTCGCAAGGCTCACCTTCAATATGTCCTCAAAAGCGACGCCGGGTTTCAGATGATCCGCGATGTCCGGGTAGAGTTCCGCATATCTCTCATTCCAGAGAACGTAACGGTCGTTTGCGTCGAAAACGCAAACAGCCTCCGGCAGCATCTCGATGACGTATCGAAGACGCAGGTTCGCCTCGCGTGCCGCGAAAGCCGCCTGCCGCTCTTCGCTCTCCGGTTCGACAAGAACCGCAGTCATTACGTCAGAGGCCGATTGCCAGGTGATGACTTTGACATGACAGTCTCGCCGATGGCGATTGCCGACCACGACAAGCGGCTGTGACGGGGCGGCCAACGGCCAGTCAGGCAGCAGATCCGAGATGACGGTGGCGAAAGGCTGGTCTCCAAGGCCAAAAAAATCACGAGCTTCGGCATTCGCCAAGACGATGGCACCTGTGGGGTCGATCACAAGTGCCGCCATCGGACAGGCTTCAAGGAATGCGACGATTTCCGCGCCCAGCATCTTATCCAGTACAGGCCTTTCGAAGTTAGCATCTATACCTGATTGTAAGACCTGATGGTAAAAGAATGTCCTAAGCTGGATTCCGATATCTCGCCCCTCAAATATCGGCGATTTACGCGTGGGGAGCGAGATGCGGCCGTCAGATACTCGGCCGCGCCGGACCGAAGCTTTCACGCCGAATGAGCTTGCTCGAGATGACGTGACGTGTCGCCGCTCCCCTTTCCGGCGCATCGATCCGTTCCATCAGCAAGCTCACGGCTAGCTGCCCCATCTCCTCGACCGGCTGCTCGATCGTCGAAAGCGGAGGAGAGGAATATTCGCATACCGGTGCCCCGTCGAACGACACGATGGAAAGATCCGCCGGAATTTTCCAGCCCATTCGTTGGACGCAACTCATGAATGAAATAGCCATGTCGTCGCTCGTGGCAATGACGGCGGTCGGCTTCTGCGTGAGATCGGCAAATTCGGCGGCCGCAGCGACGCCGATCTGGAAACCGTGCTGATAATCGAGGGTGCCTCCGGACCTGATGACCGCCGTTTCGGACAGTCCTGCCTCGGCGAGCGCTTCGAGAACGCCAAGATAACGCTCGTTGTCGTGGTAGTTGCCCACCGGCCCGGCAAGATAAAGAAACCGCCTATGGCCGAGAGCGATCAGTTCGCTCGTCGCATCCCGAACGGACTGCCGATCATTCGTGACCACGCTCGGCAGGGCCGCGTGGCTCATGTCGAACAGGAGCGAGACGATCGGCAGGGCCGAATCCTTGAGCGACCGGCCGCCATCGACGGGCAGATCGGAGGAGAGAATGATGGCGCCGCGAACCGTGCCGCCGAAGGCCAGATCGAGGATGTGACGCTCCGAGATCTCGTCGCGATCGAGGTTGGCGATCATCAGATGGTAGCCATTCTGGCTCAGGGACCGGTTGATGCCCTGCAGGACCTGCGGAATGACCTGCGAGACGCCATAGTAGAGCGAACCCGGCAGGACAATCATGACGACGTTGGATTTGCCGACGCGAAGACCTCGGGCCATGGCATTCGGTGTATAGCCGAGCTGCTTGGCAGCGGCATCGATCTTGGCGCGCGTCTTCTCGTTCACCCGACCCGGATTGGCCAGCGCCCGACTGACCGTCGAGATGGCGACCCCCGCCAGCCGGGCGACATCCGCCATCAAAGGTCCCGAATGCTCCTCCACGGGCAGATCCTTGTTATTTTTCACTTTTTTACGTCCTTCCCGATGCCTGCTGCGCGGGATGCTACGGCAATCCCAGAGGTTTAGCAAACGATTGCCAAAAACTGCTTGCATATAAAAGCGACTTGTCTACTATCTAAGCACGGCAAACGATTGCCAGTTGCAGTGCATTGAAATCATTATGGATTATTTGCTGTGGAGCAAGCTCCGCGAACGATCTTCCATGCCTTAGGAACGGATAGTCTCATGACCTCAACGGAACGGCTTCGCTTTGGCGTCGATCTTGTCACTTTCTTCCACCCCGGATTTTGGGGCGTTGGAGATTATGACGGCATCATCGCCCTGTCACGCAGCGAGCCGCGCGCGTTTTGGGACAAGATTCTCGATGCCGTGCAAGCCTCCGGCGTCACAGGCGTGGAGCTTACCTTCTCGCCGTTCAACTGGCAGGATGCGACAAAGACCTGTGGCTCGGTCGAAGCCTTCGCCGCCGAGCTTTCCAAGCGTGGGCTGACACTGGCGAGCGGCTTTTTTGCCGAGCTCGAAGCCGCCGGCGATTTTACCGAAGCATCCGCGCAAGCCGCCATCATCGACAAGGCCGAGAAATACGCCGAGTTCCTCAAGGCCTGCGGCAGCGACATCATGGTCATCGGCGCGCCGCTTCGCCAGACGCTTGGCGCCCAGCCGACACGATTCTTCGATTTCGAACAGGCGCGCAAGATTGCCGACTTCCTCAATCGCCTCGGCGCCACCCTTTACGCCAAGGGCGTGCGGCTGGCGCTTCACACCGAGGCGCACTCGATCTTTGCAGCCGCGCGCGATGTCGATCTGCTGATGCTGCTGACGGATCCGGCCTACGTACATATGTGCCCGGACACGGCGCATATCATCGTTGCCGGCTCCGATCCGCTGCAGCTTGTCGACCGCCACCATGAGCGCGTCATCATCGCCCACTGGAAGGACGCGCTCGGGCCGATGCCCGCCGACACGCCGATCGACGAGCATATCCACGATCGCCATCGCCCCTATTTCTGCGGCTTCGGCCTTGGCCGCGTCGACTGGCCAGGCTGGGCCAGGCTCCTGCGCGACCGTGGATATCAAGGCTGGGCCATTCTCGAGCTCGACGCTGCGCCCGATCCGGTCGCCGACATCGCAAACGGGTTGACGCTCGTACAGCAGGCGCTTCTGCCGATCTATCGATGATGCCAATGATCTGAAGACCAAACGGCCCCGCCAAGAGGGCTTTCTTGAAGAGGTGGAACAATGAAAAACAGAATGAAACTGCTATTGGTGGGAGCCGCCCTCGTCGCGGCATCCACCCCGACCTATGCCGAAGACAAGCCGAAGGCCGAGGTAATGACCTCATGGACCTCCGGCAGCGAAGCCGCCGCCCTCAGTGTCATCAGCCAAGAATTCGAAAAGCGCGGCGGTGTCTGGAAGGATTCCTCCATTGCCGGTTTCGGAGCGGCGGACGCCGCCTTCCAGAACCGTCTGGTCGCGGGCGATCCGCCGGCTGCCAAGCAGGCCGTGATCGGCCTTGCCAATACCGATTTCGTCAATCAGGGCCTTCTGAACTCCATCGACGACGTGGCGAAAGCCGACAAATGGGCAGAGGTCCTGCCGAAATCGATTTTTGATCTCATCTCCTATAACGGCAAGGTCTATCTCTCGCCGAGCGATGCCCATGGCGAAAGCTGGGTGTTTTATTCCAAGGATGCCTTCGCCAAGGCCGGCGTGACCGAGGAGCCGAAGAGCTGGGACGAATTCTTCGCCGCTCTCGACAAGCTCAAGGCTGCCGGTGTGCTGCCGGTCGCCTGGGGTGGCCAATCCTGGCAGGAATCCAAGGTTTTCAATATGATCCTGCTGACCCAGGTCGGCATCGACGGCTTCCTCAAGATCTATGTCGACAAGGAAAAGGGCGATGCATCCGTCGAAGGCGTGAAGAAGACGCTCGATATTCTCGGCAAGCTGCGCGCCTATGTCGATGAAGGGGCTGCAGGACGCAACTGGAACGACGCGACCGCCATGGTCATCACCGGCAAGGCCGGCGTGCAATTTATGGGCGATTGGGCCAAGGGCGAATTCGTTGTGGCCGGCAAACAGCCAGGCAAGGACTATGGCTGCATGCTCGCGCCGCAATCGCCGGGGATGGTCTATGTCGCCGACTCCTTCTCCTTCCCGAAGATCGCCGATGCGGCATCCCAGAAGGGCCAGACGCTGCTCGCGGAGGTCGCCATGGATCCGGCCGTGCAGGTCGAATTCTCCCTGAGGAAAGGCTCGGTGCCGATGCGCACCGATGTCGACAAGTCGAAGCTCGACATATGCGCGCAAAAGGGGCTGGAACTGATGAGCGCGGGCAAGATCGTGCCGGACCAGGCCCTGATCCTCTCGCCGCAGCAGGCTGGTGCGCTCAACGACTTCGTCGACGAGTTCTGGACCAACCCTTCCGAGGACAGCGCCTCCGGCGCCGAGAAGTTCTTCGCGATCTTCGAATAGGGCCTCGCAACGGGCCGATCGGAGGCTTCCCTCCGATCGGCTCTCCTCATTCCTTTTGAAAGGGTTTGCTGATGCAAGCCAAGCGCAGACGTCCCCTTGCTGCGACCTATGCCCTCCTGCCGACGTGGATAGCCGCGATCTTCATCTACATCGGCACGATGGTCTGGTCGGTGCGCCTATCCTTTACGGATTCGACGATCTTTCCGTCATCCAACTATGTCGGCTTTGCCCAGTATGCCAGGCTGTTCCGGACGTCGAGATGGCTCGCGTCCCTGGAAAATGTGCTGATTTTCGGCGTGCTCTATGTCGGAGGTTGCCTCGCCCTCGGCTTTGTGCTGGCGGCAGCACTTGACCGCAAGGTCCGCTTCGAAAGCGTGTTCCGCACCATCTTCCTCTATCCCTATGCCGTGTCCTTCGTGGTCACCGGCCTCATCTGGCAATGGATGCTGAACCCGACCTTCGGCATTCAGGCGACGGTCAGGGCGCTCGGTTGGCAAAGCTTCGTCTTCGACTGGATCGTCAATCGCGACATGGCGATCTACACGGTCGTCTTCGCCGGCGTCTGGCAAGGAGCAGGCCTTGTCATGGTCATTGCGCTCTCCGGCATGCGCGGCATCGGCGAAGAGCAATGGAAGGCGGCCCAGATCGACGGCATTCCAGTCTGGCGCATCTATCTCTCGATCATCCTGCCGCAACTTGGGCCAGCGCTCGTTGCGTCGGGCATGTTGCTCTCCATGGGCGTCATCAAGGCCTACGACCTCATCGTGGCGCAGACCGGCGGCGGTCCCGGTTATTCGACCGAGGTGCCGGCGAAATTCATCATGGACAATCTATTCGAGCGCCAGAACCTCGGCCTCGCCAGCGCCGGCGCCACCGTGCTCGTGCTCTCGGTCGTCATGGCCGTCGCACCGTTTCGATACGCGCTTTATATGCGCGCCAGAAGAAGGGGAGCGCACTGATGGCAGCTCTTCATCCCCGCGGCCCGAAACCATCGCGACCGACGGCCGGCCAGATCGGGCTCTATGCCTTCCTGATCCTGGCAGCGCTGTTCTTCCTGCTGCCGCTCTATACGATGCTCGTCACCTCGCTGAAGACGATGGAAGAGATCCGCCAGGGTCGCATCTTCGCCCTGCCTGATATTATCAACTTCGATGCGTGGAAGACGGCCTGGTCGGGAGCCTGCATGGGCACGCAATGTCTGGGCGTGCGCATCGGCTTCTGGAACTCGGTGAAGATCACCGTGCCGGCCGTGGCGATTTCCGTCTTCATCGGCGCGATCAACGGCTATGCCCTCTCCTTCTGGCGGCCGAGGGGGTCAAACCTTCTATTCGGCCTGCTGATGGCCGGCGGCCTCATCCCATACCAGATCTTCCTTTATCCGCTGGTTCGGCTGCTCGCCAATCTGAGCCTCTATAATTCGGTGGCCGGCGTCGTTCTGGTCCATGTCATCTTCGGCCTGCCGCTGGTGACGCTGTTGTTCCGCAATTATTTCGTCGCCATCCCCGAAGAGCTCTGCAAGGCCGCGCGCGTCGATGGCGCCGGCTTCTGGCGAATCTTCTTCGAGATCATGCTGCCCATGTCCGTGCCGATGGTCGTCGTCGCTTCCATCTTCCAGTTCACCGGCATTTGGAACGACTTCCTGATCGGCCTGGTCTTTGCCGGGCGCGACAATCTGCCGATGACGGTGCAGCTGAACAACATCGTCAACACCACCATGGGCGAGCGCGCCTACAACGTGAACATGGCAGCCACCATCCTGACCGCCGTCGTTCCGCTCGCCATCTATTTCTTCTCCGGCCGCTGGTTCCTGCGTGGTGTCGCCGCCGGGGCCGTGAAGGGGTAATGCCATGCAGCCTGCCGTGTCAGTCAAGGACCTCAAGATCGCCTATGGCGATCACACCGTCATCGAAAAACTGTCGATCGACATCGCTCCGCGCGAATTTCTCGTGTTGCTGGGGCCGTCCGGCTGCGGAAAGTCGACCCTGCTCAACTCCATTGCCGGGCTGCAGGACATCAGCGACGGCGAGATCTGGATATCGGACAAGAACGTCACCTGGGCCGAACCGAAGGATCGCGGCATCGGCATGGTGTTCCAGTCCTATGCGCTCTATCCCCGCATGTCGGTACGCAAGAACCTGTCCTTCGGCTTGCGCGTCGCTGGTCTTCCCAAGGCCGAGATCGAGGCGCGTATCGCCCGCACCGCTTCACTGCTGCACCTCGACAAGCTGCTCGACCGCCGACCCTCGGAACTGTCGGGCGGCCAGCGCCAGCGCGTCGCGATCGGCCGTGCCCTGGTGCGCGAAGTGAACGTCTTCCTGTTCGATGAGCCGCTTTCCAATCTCGACGCCAAGCTGCGCAACGAATTGCGCGTCGAGATCAAGAAGCTGCACCAGAGCCTGGGCAATACGATGATCTATGTGACGCATGATCAAGTGGAAGCGCTCACGCTCGCCGACCGCATTGCCATCATGAAGGATGGCGTGATCCAGCAGCTTGCCAGCCCATCCGAAATCTACCATCGCCCTGTCAACCTCTTTGTTGCCGGCTTCATCGGCGCACCGGCAATGAACTTCATCAGGGGCGAGATTGTTCTAAAGTCAGGCACGCCGGTCTTCGAAAGCAACGGGCTTGCCATTGATCTGGCCAGCTATCCCTTTTTGACTGCCGTCAAGGAGGGTCCCGCCACGCTCGGCATCCGGCCGGAACATATCGCGCCGGATGGTGTGGCAAGCGGCTCGCCCACCATTCCGGGCATCGTCTCCGTCGTCGAACCGATGGGAGCAGACACCGTGCTGTGGTTCGACTGGGCAGGCCAAAGCCTATCCTATCGCATCATGGGCGACGCCGCGCTCCAGCCGGGCATGGCGATCGCACCCCGGCTCGATATCGCCAAAGCCTCCCTTTTCGACGCCGATGGCGCCCGCCTCTGAACCCGCTTTCACAGCATACGGAAATGACTCATGTCTCAGACTATCTATGACGCGCTGGTGATCGGCTCCGGCGCCGCCGGCTCCTTTGCCGCCAAGGAATTGACCGCCCAAGGGCTGTCGGTATTGCTGCTGGAGGCCGGTCCCGCCGTCACGCAGAAGGATTTCGATCCCAATCGAAAGAAGGCGCCTGCAAGCAGCATCAATATCTGGGAGCGAGCCCGCGCCACGCTCAAGGGCCAGCCCATCCAGGCGCGCGCAGCCTTCTTTACCGAGCGCTTCAGCCATTTCTTCGTCAACGATCGCAAGAACCCCTATACGACGCCGAAGGATGCGCCATTCCTGTGGATACGTGGCCGTCAGGGCGGCGGCCGCCTGCACAGCTTCGGCCGCGTGCTGTTGCGCTGGACGGACGATGACTTCAAGATCCGCTCGAAAACCGGCAAGGGTGAGGACTGGCCGGTTTCGTACGAAGAACTCGCGCCCTATTATGCCGAGATCGAATCCAGCCTCGGGCTATATGGCAATCCGGACGGCATCAAGACACTGCCCGACGGCGTCTACGCGCATCCGGCAAAGCTGACACCGGCCGAGGAGACCTTCAAGACGGAAGTCGAGGGACGTTGGCCCAAGCGGCATGTCGTTTCCTGGCGCTATATCGCTCCTGATGCCGAGCGCACGCCGAAGCCGCTACGCGAGGCATTGGCAACCGGTCGGCTGACCATCCGTCATGACGCCATCGTGCGCCGCATCACGACCGATGATCTCGGCGAGCGGGCAACGGGTGCGGAATTCATCGATCGTGTCACCGGCAAAGTCGAGACCGCGCGCGCGGCCCTCGTGGTGCTTTCGGCATCGCCGATCGAAAGCGTGCGGCTGCTTCTCAATTCGGCGACCGCCAGCCATCCCCAGGGACTGGGGAATAGCTCGGGCACGCTCGGGCGCTTTTTCATGGACCAGCTGCCATGCCTGGCCTTCGGCTCCTTCTCGAAAGCAAAAGGCTGGGCAGTCGACGACTCCGCCCCAACGGACCCATTCTACAATCCCTCGGGCGGCATCTTCGTTCCGCGCTTCGGGGAAGGCGATGCGGGCCGCGATGATTTCGACTATCAGGGCAGCATCGGCCGGGCACCGACGCCGGATAACGAGCCTGCACGGCTCGCCTTCTTCGGCTTCGGCCGCATGCTGCCCTATGCCGACAATCGCATCACGCTCGATACAAGGCGCAAGGATGCCTGGGGCATTCCGGTTCCCCATATCCGTTGCGTCATGGGCGATGAGGAGCATGCCCTGCTGCGCCGGCAGGAAGAAATGCTGATCGAGATGGTGCGCGGCGTCGGCGGCGAGCTGGAATTCATCGGTTCGCCCACCGGCCTTAGGGAAATGGGCCGCGGCGCCTTTCCCAATGCCGATCCGTTCAGCCGTTTCATGTTCCGACAATGGTTCCGGAAGACCATGTGCATGGGAGCCGCCATCCACGAGACCGGCGGCGCGCGTATGGGTGCCTCAAGCAAGGACTCCGTCCTCAATGCCCATAATCAAAGCTGGGACGTTCCCAACCTGATCGTGACGGATGCCTCCGCCTTCCCGGGCAGCGGCATTGCCGGCACCACGCTGACCGTCATGGCATTGACCATTCGGGCCTGCAGAAACCTCGTCGATCAATATCGAGCCGGACGATTGTAGCCATCCATTCTTGGAGGGTGGGGCAGCCGGAACCTGGAGAACGGGTCCGCCATCTGTCGAAAGGGTGACCAATCAGATCGTCGTGCACAAACATCAATCCACTCTCGGCCCAGAGAACAACCGGGCCGGGGACCCCTGATCAAGAGCTTGATGTCAGTGATCAACCGCCGACGGCATCGGCGGTGCACTTCTTGACAAAGCTCGTCTTGGCGGCGCCGGCTAGTTTCTTGGTAGCCGCTTGGGCATCGCAAGAACTTGCCGCATCCTTCGCGCACTTGTTGCTGAAACTGGTCAAGGCTGCTCCCGCCAGCTTCTTGTCGGCTGCCTGTGCCTTGCAAGTGGCATCGGCGGCCATCGCTCCGGTGGCAAGGCAGGTTGAAAAAATCGCAAGTCCGAGCAGCCTGATCATCGAAGTCCTCCGGGGCAACCCTCTGCAGAACGCCGAGGTAACCCGACTCTAACCTAACGGCGGCTGTAGTAAAGGCTTCTCCGATCGCCGATGGAGCAAAAAAACCTCCTGTGGGAGCCAACCTTTCGCCCATTGATCCATCTCGTATTGAACCAATCGATAAAAGAATGGAAAGTGGTTATATACCGGGCGAGCAACGGCAAATTACGCCCCGCCCTCCCCGTCACGCAACAGCAGCCCGTGACAAGCAACAACGCTATTCGAACGCTGATCCAGAAATTCCCGATCATCTCATGAAGACAATTTCAGGCACGAATCTCGAACAGGCCAAATCGCATAACCGGCGTGTCGTGATCGAGGCCATTCGCACCAACGGGCCGATGTCACGAGCCGCCATTGCTCGCATCACGGCGCTGACGACACAAACCGTATCCAACATCGTCGAGGAACTCGCGCGTTCGCATCTGCTGATCCCGATGGAAGCGCAAAGAATTGCCCGCGGCCAGCCGATCATTCCCTATACCATCAACCCGAATGGGGCCTATTCCATCGGCCTCGAACTCGGCCGCCAACGGGCCGCCGGCGTACTGACGGATCTTTCCGGCTCGGTTCGCGCCCGCATCGAGCGCCATGTCGACAAACCAGGCCCGACCGAGGCGATGCCGGTGCTTGCCGACATCGTTAGAGATCTGCTGGAGGCCTTTTCCTTTGATCGTGACCGATTGCTCGGCGCCGGCATTGCCTTGCCCGGACGCTATGCGGATGGCGGCGTTACATCGCTCAGCCCGCTCAACCTGCCGGGTTGGCAGGATTTCCCGGTCGCTCGTGAACTGCAGCGGTATATCAAAGTGCCTGTCATTGTCGAGAATGATGCGACCGCAGCGGCGATCGGCGAACGGCTTTACGGTGTTGCGCGTGGCCTTGGGAGCTTCGTCTATCTCTTTCTGGCAGGCGATGGCGGCATCGGCGCCGGCATGTTCCTTGACGGCCATCTCTACAAGGGCAGCCGCGCCAATGCCGGTGAAATCGGCCATATCATCGTCGAGCCGCACGGCAGGCTGTGCAGCTGCGGCAAGCGCGGCTGCCTCGATCGCTATGTATCGCCATCCGTCGCCTACGAATGTCTTGGCATCGAAAACGCCCAGGAGCTTTTGCCTGACGATCTCGATGCGATGATCGCGGCCAATAGCCGAGGTCTCGAGGTCTGGCTGGAACAAGCGGTGCAGCCGCTGCGCCAGACGATCGATTTTCTCGAGCTTGCCTTCGATCCGCAGACTATCGTGCTTGGCGGCAGTGCGCCGACAACCCTGATGACACAGCTTGCGGCGCGTCTGGAACCGCTGCACATTCCCGTGAACCCCGAGGAAGAGCGCACGATCCCTCGCCTGATGGTTGGGGCGACCGGCAAGGATACCGCCATTCTCGGCGCCGCCGCCCTGCCGATCTTTTCGGAAACGAACCCGCAATTCGATGTCCTGCAGAAGCCGATCATCCACCGCACTGTCCAGCAACTGTGACGAACGGTCAGGGCCATTGAGCTTGCAGATCACTGAAACGCAATCGGGCGCGGCACAAGTGCCGCGCCCGAGGGCCATGCATCAAGCTGTCAGAATTGATACAGGCCGTATAGCAGCGGCATCGTGCCGACAAGCGCCTTGAACCGCTCCCAGGATTTTGCCGATGGTTTCGTCCAGCCGGTTTCGGCAAGCGCCGAGAGACGCGGGAAGACCAACCGGTCGAAGATGGCCCGATCCGTCATCGACTCCGACCAGATGCAGGCCTGAATGCCTCGAAGTTTTTCTTTCTGGGCGTCCGTCCAGCCACCGACGGGATCGAAGGTGTAGAGTTTCTCCGGGTCCGAATGGCCCGCCCAGCTTGCGCCGGGCTCGTCCCAATCCGGGCGCATCGCCATGTCGAGATAATAGACCTGCCCCGGGCAAACCACGATCTCGTATCCGCGACCGGCAAGCTCGGCCGCGACTTCGACATTGCGCCAGCTGCAGAGATAGCTCTTGTCCTTGTCGATCCTGTCGCCATGGGCAGCTTCTTCCCAACCGCCCGTCACGCAGCCCTTTGAGGCCAGAAATGCCTGGATGCGCTCCAGGAACTCCGCCTGCAGGAAGGCCGCGCCGGAGCCGTGAATATCGTCGGCTCCATGCGTATTGGTGATGACGTTCAATCGCTTGGCATGTGCTTGTGCAATTTCATCACCAGCGAGTTCGCGCAGCCGCGCCAGCGCCTCCGGCGAGCCGGACCAGGCGCCCAGCGGCACTTCGTCGGCACCGATATGGATCGTCTTGAACGGGAAGAGCTCGATCAGTTCGGAGAGGATCGTCTCGATCACCTCATAGGTCTTTTCGCGCGCCGGGTTGATGCAGTTATCCGGAAAACCTTGAACCGAATAATAGCTGCCAGCCTCATTGGGATCGCGAAGCTCGGGAATTGCCTGCAGCATGGCGTAGCAATGGCCCGGTATATCGATCTCGGGCAAGACCTCGATGCCGAAACCCCCAGCATAGCTGACGATGTCACGCACGGCTGCCTTGGTATAGTAACCGCCGGTGCGAGCCGGGCTGGAGCCGAGAAGCGGCGGCAGCGGCAGGCCGTGACCACGCCACGCTCCGATCTCGGTCAATGCCGGATAAGCGTCGATTTCGACACGCCAGGATTCGTCATCCGACAAATGCCAATGGAAGCGATTGAGCTTGTTCCAGGCAAGCACCGCCATCAGCTTCTTGATCTCGGCGGTGCCATAGAATTGGCGTGCGACATCCAGATGCAGCCCGCGCCATCCCATGGCCGGCTCGTCGACGATCTCGCCACCCGCCGGGAAATAAAATGCCTGTGGATGCAGACGCGCACCGCGCCAGATCTGGCCGATAGTGACCAGACCATAGACGAAGCCGGTCTGTGTACTCGCTTCGACCGTGATGGCCTCCGGCGAGAACGCCAGCCTGTAGGCCTCAGCACCGAGACCTTCAACCTGGTGCAGGTCCACCGGCACTGCCCCCTCCGCCTCGGAGCGGATGAGACCTTCGGCCGAGAAGAGATGCTCGACAAGAGCTGTGAAACTTGCAGCGGCAGCCTGCGCTTCCGGAGCAATAGCCTTCAAGGCAAAGCCTGCCGGCAGCGGGCGGCGGGAGGAAACGGCAACGCGGTTCGGCCAGGGAATGATCGACAGCGGCACCGGCGGATTGGCCGGCACCGGGTAGATTTCCGCACCGCGCTTCAACGGCGCATTGCTTGACGATGTTCGCGTCGGCTCCGTACCAAGTGAAACCGTGGTGCCATCGGGCAATGCGAGATAGGCGCTATTGGCCCCATCGTTCCAGTGGCGAAACTGCCAGCTCAGCGCACGGACCGTGATGGTCCATGTATCGCCGGCGGCCAGTACGAAACCATCAGGCGGCTGGAACTCGGTGAAGTTGGACAGCCGTTTGGAGACCGTGGCACCTTCAACGATACCAGCCGGATCGACGCGGCCGGGGCCGCTGACGCAGAGCGAGAAGCCCGAAAGCTGCTCGGATGAAAGGTTCTTGAGCCGCAACACATAGGAAAATTCCTTGCCGTCGGCCGGCGGGTTCCAGGTTGTTTCCAGCCGCAGAGCCAGGGATCGCGGTATCGACATGAACATTCTCTCTTTATCTAAAATCGTTCAAAGCTTGAGCATGCCGGCATAAATGCCGGGCGCGGAGTTGGGGATCGGCATCGCGCCGACCGCTTTCTCGTAGAACTCCGATGGACCGACATCGCCGATGACAGCATAGGCATAACCCATGGCCTTCATGTCGGTGAGGGAGGCAAACAGCAGCGCCCGGCCGATGCCGAGACCCCGCATCTCCTCCGCAACGCCGGTCGGGCCGAAGAAACCGCGCGCCGTCGCCTCGTGGCAGGCAAAGCCGACAAGCTCCTGATTGCGCGTGGCAATGAAGCAGGTCGGCGGCTGACGCGTCATCGCCACGGTCGTCTCGCTCGCCCAACCTTGGCTGAAATGGTCACCGACCCAGCCGGTGATCAGCCGCAGCTCCGGCGGCAGGGCACGCCGGATGGTGATGCCGGCTTGCGTCATCCGCTCGGGTGACTGCGTATCCGGCGGCAAGGTCGATAGATTGACCAGATAATCCAAGGTGAAATCCCCCTAGTTCGATGTGGCTAGCGCACGCATGAAATGATTGGTGCCGACCTGCTCGACCACGGTCGAGATCGGCCGGCTGAGCGCGCGGACTTTCTCCGCTTGCTCGAGGAAGCGGGCGCTGCCGCCGGTCACGAACCGGCGGCCGCCGTCCGGAACCGCGGATAGCAGCAGCTGCGTATAGGGATGCTTCGGAGCGGCGAGCACCGTAGCGGTGTCGCCCCATTCCACCATCTGACCGGCAAACATCACGACGATCTCCTCGGCGACATGGGCAGCCGTGGCGATGTCGTGGGTAATGTAGAGCATGGCGAGGTCGTTCTCCCGCTTCACACGCGCCAGCAGTTCCAGGATGTCCTTGCGGATCGAGACGTCAAGCATCGAAGTCGGCTCATCGGCCACCAGAATGCTCGGCGAAACAGCCAGCGCGCGGGCGATATTGACGCGCTGGCGCTGACCACCCGATAGCTCATGCGGAAACTTCTGTCGCGTCAGCGCCGGATCGAGGCCGACACTTTCCAGAAGCCGCATTATGTCTTCGCCGCGCCCGGCTTTCGGCTTGTCCTGCCCGTGCAGTTGCAGCGGCCGCGACAGATGATGATTGACGGTAAAGGCCGGGTTGAGCGAGGAGAACGGGTCCTGGAAGACCATCTGGACATCCTTGCGGTACGGCCGCTCGTCGTTGCCGGAGCCGCGCGCGGTGCGATCCTGTCCCCGAAAGAAAAGCTTGCCGCCGGTCGGCCTGTCGAGCCGCGCGATGATCCGGGCGCAGGTAGTCTTGCCGCAACCGGATTCACCGACCAGAGCCAATGCACGCCCCGCAAACAACGAGAAGGATACGCTCTTGAGCGCCTGCACGGGACCGAAATCGCGCTGAATGTTCTCGAGCTGGATGACGGGTTCGGCAATCGATGCCTGTGTCTGCGGTTTCATACCAAAGCTCCCGAAAGGTGGACGTTGCCTGGAAGCTGCGGAATGGCGTTCCAGAGCTTGCGCGTGTAGTCATGAGCGGGCGCCTGGCTGACCTGCGTGACGTCACCGACCTCGACGAGCTCACCCTTCAGCATGACGCCGATGCGCCCGCAAAGCTGGGCCATCAGATGCAGATCGTGGGTGATGAACAGCACCGAGAAACCATAGGTCTGCTGGAGGTCGAGGACCTGCTCGAGAATTTCGCGCTGAACGACGACATCGAGTGCGGTCGTCGGCTCGTCCATGATGATGAGTTCGGGTCTGAGCGCCAGGCATATGGCGATGACGATGCGCTGGCGCATGCCTCCGGAAAACTGATGTGGATAATCGCCGACGCGATGCGCGGGAATGCCGACCAGCTTGAACATTTCCTCGGCGCGGGCGCGGGATTCCTGACGGGAGCAGCCAGTATGGCGGTGCAGGACATCATGAAACTGTGCTTCTACCCGCATCAGCGGGTTGAGCGAGTTCATGGCGCTCTGGAAGACCATGCCGATCCGCTTCCAGCGGATCTTCTGCAGGTCGATCTCCGGCATCCGCAGCAGATCCTGCCCATCCAGGCGGATACTTCCACCGCTGACCCAGGCCGGCGCCTTGGAAAGCCTGGTTATGGCATAGGCGATGGTGCTCTTGCCGCAACCGGATTCGCCTGCGAGACCGAAAATCTCGCCGCGGCCGATGTTGAAGGAAACATTCTTCACCGCCCGGAAGTCACCCTTGTCGACCAGATAGTCGATATTGAGGTTTTCAATTTCCAGCAGATTGTCGCTCATTGGCCAGCCCTCATCATGCGGTTGCGGGCTCGGGTCAGGCGGAACCACCGGGTCAATGCCGGGCCTGAGCGCAATTGCGGATTGGCGATTTCGTCGAAGGTGAAGTTGATCAGCGCTAAGCCGAGGCCCGTGAGCGCAATACCGGCGGCGGGAACGGCGATATCCCACCATGCGCCAACCATGATCGCCGAGGCATTCTGGGCATTGTAGAGCATAGTGCCCCACGTGACCTTCAGCGGATCGCCGAAGCCGAGATATTCGAGCGTCGTCTGCGCAACGATGGCATAGATGATGCTGCCGACGAGGTTGATGCCGATCAGCGGCGTCAGATTGGGCAGGATTTCAACGAAGATAATGCGCCAGGCCGGCTCGCCGATCATCTTGGCGGCAGTGACGAAATCGCGATTGCGCAGCGCCATCGTCTGCGACCTCGTCATCCGCGCACCCCAGGGCCATGAGGTCAAGGCGATGATCGTCATGATCGTCATCGGCCCGACCGTGCCTGCAAAGGAGGCAAGCAGGATGAGCAACGGCATATTGGGTATGACGAGCACGGCGTTGGTCGCGAGATCGAGCACCGCGTCCGTCTTGCCGCCGGCGTAGCCGGCGATAAGCCCGATGGCAGTCCCGATCACGGTAATGGCGATGCCGGTCGCAAAGCCCACCGAAAGCGAGCTCCTGGCACCCCAGACGAACTGCCGGTAGACGTCGCGACCCATCTTGGTGGTGCCGAAGACATGCTCGACCGATGGCGCCTGATGCGAACGGCCGACGCGTGCACCAGGCTCGCCCGGCGCGATGACCGGCGCAAAAATGGCCATCAGGCACAAGACGGCAATGATGACGAAGCCAAAGAGGGCCTTCTTCTGGCTGAAGATTGATTTCAACGCGAAGCCCATTACGTCCCCTCCCTCAATCTCGGATCGACCAGGCCGTAGATGATGTCGACCAGGAAGTTCGCTGCGAGGGTCGCCATTGTCATCAGAAGCAACTGGCCCTGAATGACGGGATAATCGCGGGCCACGCTGGCGGTGAACAGCGTCAGGCCAAGGCCCGGATAATTGAAAACGATCTCCGTGACGATCGAGCCGCCAAAGACCGCACCGAGCATCAGCGCCAGGTTGGTCAATACGGGCAGAAGGGCGTTGCGGGCGCCATAGCTGAACATGACTGCGAGATTGCTGAGCCCTTTCGCCCGCCCCATGGTCACATAGTCCTCCCCCAGTATAACGATCATGGAGGAGCGCATGGTCGTCTGGAATTCGCCGATGAGGAATGGCGAGAGCGTCAGGACCGGCAGGATGGCATGCATGAAGACGCTGCCGGCGAATGTGAAGTTGAAGCCCGGATCGAGATTGGGATCATAGGCGTACCCCACGGGGAACCAGCGCAGCGATACCGCAAAGACGAAGAGGATCGTCAGGGCGATGATCACGGGCGGTATCGAGAACATGATCACGGCGAGAGGCGATACGACAGTGTCGAACCGCCCGCCGCGGCGCCAGGCCGAGATCGCCCCGAGCACGACGCCGACGCACAGCGAAAAGATGATCGCCGTCACCACCAGGAAGATCGTCCAGAGCGTGGCACGGCTCAACACCTGCACCACGGTCTGCGGATAGTATTTGACCGAAACGCCAAGATCGAGCGTCGCGAGGCCTTTGAGATAATCGACGAACTGCATCATGATCGGCTGATCGATCTCGCCGAAGCGCGCCTTGATTGCCTCGACGGCGGCGGGCGTTGCCCGCGGCCCGAGCTGGGCCACCATGGCGTCGACGGGACTCCCCGGCATGAGCCGGGGAAGAATGAAGTTCACGACGATCGCGAAGGCCAAAGCCACCGCATAGACGCCCAGGCGTCGGCTGGAAATACGCATGTCCGCTTCCCTTGCTTAGGTCTTATTGGACCGGCTTCAGACGCAAGAGATGCATGAGGCGCATGCGGTTGTTGTCGTGATTTTCCGGGTTCATGACCGGATCCTTGTCGGTGACCCAGCCCGTAAACCGCTTGCTGGAATACTGGTACCAGGTCGGTCCGTTGAAGACCGGCACGACCGGGAAGTCATCGGCGATCAGAACCTGGATATCGTTGAAGATCTTCTTGTGATCGTCATCGGAGGACGACTTCCGATACTGATCGAAGAGCGCGTCGAGCTTCGGGTTGGAGTAGCGCGGTGCGGCGACGGTGAGCTTACCGGCATAGTCCGTCGACAGGCTCTGGTAATAGCCCTGGAACGGTGTGGCGCTGTCGGCGCGCGAGTTCATGACGACATCGAAGCTGCCGTCGAGAAGCTGCTTGCGCCACTGCTCGTATTCAGGCGTGGCGACCGAGGCATTGATGCCGATGGCCCGCAGCCCTTCAACGGCGATCTGCACGGCGTCGATCCAATCCGTCCAGCCATTCGGCACGATGACAGGGAAAGCGATCGGCTTGCCGCTTGGCGTGGTGCGGAAGCCGTCGGCGCCCTTCTTGTAACCGGCGTCATCGAGAATCTTGTTCGCCTTGTCGGTGTCGAAGCCCATGAAGGCATCCTTGTCGCCTTCGGCAGCCTTGTTGCGCCAGGATTCGAAACGCGGTGGCAGACCGCTCGCATGCAGGTTGACGACCGGATAGCCGAAGCCGGCAATATCGACCATCGACGTGCGGTCCATCGCCAGGCTGAAAGCGTGACGGAAGTTCAGGTCCTTGAAGGCCTCCAGATTGCCGACATTCGTGGACTTGAAGTTCATCTGGAAGGCGACGGTTTCCGCCGGCGGCTGCCAGTAACCGTTATGCTGCGGATCAAGTGCCACGAAGGTCTTGTCTATCTGCGGCAGGAAAGAACCGATCCAGTCGACCGTGCCTTCCGGCAGCAGCGCCAACATCTGGTCGTTGCCCGAGATCTGCGGCAGGCGCAGGCAATCGACATGCAGCGACGCCGCATCCCAATAATTCGGATTGCGGCACTGCTCATAGACCTGCGGAGTAAAGCGGCGAACCTCCGTCATCGGCCCGGACCCGATGGGCTTCTCATTCTTGTAGGCGACCGGATCGGCAATGTTCTTCCAGATATGCTCCGGCACGACGGCAAGGTCGGCCAGGGATTCGGGGAATTCCGAATTCACGGCCTTGAGGTTGATCTTTACCTGGGTCGGCGAAGGCGTCTCGACGGAAGCGACAGTCTGGCCAACGCCGACGGTGTCGACAGCCGGGTTCTTCAGCATCAGGTCGATCGTGTATTTCACGTCGGCCGAGGTCAGCGGCTGGCCATCCGACCACTTCACGCCGGGACGCAGCTCATAGGTGATCGACATCAGATCATCGGAGAACTTGTAGCTCGTCGCCAGACGCCAGACCGGCTTGCCGCCGTCATTGGCGTTGAAGATGACCAGCGGCTCATAGATGAAATCCATCGTGCTCTGGCGGCGACCGGCCAGATCGAAGGGATTGAAGTTACTGACCCAGCTGGTCTGCTCCTCAATGTGCATCGTCAGCACTGATTCGGCGGCCGAGGCGACACCCGAACCGAATGCCAGCGTGGCGCCCAATGCCGCCGTCGCAAGCCATGGAGCCCGGTGCAAAAGATTACGCAATCTGCTTTTCTTCATTCCCATTTTTAGTTCCCTCTCGTTTATTTCGAGTAGTCAATCAAATTGATTTAATCTTGAGTTTGCGCACACGTCAATCCGCTGATTGGAAATCAACAAGCATTGGCGTGAGCAATCACGCGCAGCCGCTGCTGACTGAGCGGCGATCTGTCACAATCGAAATTATGGAGAGACTGGCGGGCTGTCCGGCTCACTCCGGTCATATGCCGATAACGGGGCGCTGGCCGGTTTGGACTCTTGTTCAACAGGGAAACGCCCGGGAACAGATGTTGTCCGCAGAGAAATGGCCGCAGCGCCGCCGGGACGAGTGGCTAGAGCAATTCCAGGAAAAGTGCGTAGCGGTTTTCCGTCCGGAATTGCGTAAAAACAATAGCATAGAGCGGTCAGGCGATTCCGTGAAACGCGTAACCGCTCTAAAATACGGATCGCGGCGCCGCAGGCGCGCACCGCAATCCCTTCGCTGCAAGACAGCTCCGCTTTGGAAGCGACACCTCAAAACGGAGCTTCTAAATAATCAAGGAGCGTCAGTTCAGTCGAGCGGCTTGTAGGCGATGACGTCCATCTCGACCTTTACATCGACCATCATCGGCGACTGAACCGTCGAGCGCGCCGGCGGATGATCGATGAAATGCTTCTGGAAGACCGCATTGAAACTGGAAAAATCGCGTGCGTCGTCCAGCCAGGCATTGACCTTCACCACATGCTCGAGGGTGCAATCGGCCAGGGCAAGAACTTCCTTGATATTGGCGATGACCTGCTCGGTCTGCGCGACGATATTGCCGACCACGACCTCGCCGTTGACGGTCGGAACCTGACCCGAAACATAGACGAAATCCCCGGCACGCACGGCCTTGGCGAAAGGACGCCGCTGGCCGCCGGCCTGACTATCGGCGATATCGAAACGGATCAGCTTGTTCTTGCTCATGATATATTCGGTCTCTCTCTGTTGTCGAAAGCCGCAGTCGCCATCGCTTCATTATCAATGAGGGCCAGGCGCTCGACTCCATTGCCATCTTCCTTATCCGCCGTGACACGGCGACGCCAGAGGCCTCTTCCCGATCCTTGTCGAGGTTCACGCATGGCCGTGCGCATCATGGCGGCGGTCTTATTGATCTTGCAAACCAGGTATGAGGCCCCGACCCGCCTTGAACTCGAGAGACGAGCCCTCGAAGGCATCACCTAAGGGCTCGAACCGACCGCCCAGATGCGCAGCGAGAAACGCCTCGGCGACTGCGGCAAAGGACCGGCGGTTTTCCGCGTGCCCGAGGCCGTGACCTTCGTCGGGATAGGAAATGTAAGTAACGGGAATGCCGTGCTTCTGCATCGCGGCGACGATCTGATCGGATTCCGATGCCTTGACGCGAACGTCGTTGGCTCCCTGAGCGATCAGGAGCGGTCGCACGATCCGGTCCGCTCTGTTGAGTGGCGAGCGTTCCTCTAGAAACTGAAGGCCCTCGGGCGTATCGAAATCTCCCATCCGGGTCTTCCACAGCGATTTCCAGGGCTTCCAATATTCTGGGATCGTGTTGATGAAAGTGACCAGGCTGGATATTCCGACGAGGTCGATGGCGCAGGCGAATTTCTCCGGCGTGAACGTCAGCCCGACAAGCGCGGCATATCCGCCGTAGCTCCCACCCATGATCGCAATTCTGGAAGGATCGGCAATGCCTTCGGCGATCGCCCAGTCGACCGCATCGATCAGGTCGTCATGCATTTTCCCGGCCCATTCGAGATTCGCGGCATTGACGAAGGCCTTTCCGAATCCGGTCGAACCGCGGAAATTGACGCTCAGAACCGCGTAGCCGCGATTGGCAAGCCATTGATGATTTGCAGAAAGGCCCCAGGCATCCCGGCCCCAGGGGCCACCGTGAACCAGCAGCACCATCGGCAGCTTTGCGCCGGCCTCCGCTCCATCCGGCAGTGAAAGGTAGCAATGCAAGTCCAGCCCGTCGCGCGAGCGGATGGTCGACGGCGTCATCGGAACCAGCGGCGCGTTTTCGAGAGCCGGTACCGAGCCGAACAGCCGCCGTTTGTGCTTTGCGACGTGGTCGTAGTGGAAATATTCAAGCGGCGCATCGTCGTACTGGTAGGCGTAGAGGATATGTCTCCGGTCCTGCGACATGCCTGCAAACAGTAAGTCCCCGCGAGAATCCTGCGTGAGGAACGCCAAAGTCTCTTCGAATTCCGGATCGAGGGCCTGCCACTCGATCCGCTCGAACTGGCGTGCGGCGGCCAGCGGGCGCCGAGTGATTGGATCCAGCACAACGGACACATAATCGGATTGCTGGTCTTCAGCGAGGACGCGTGATTGTCCGCCGCGCAGATCCTGAGCGACAACCGCCGCTGTATTACGCCCGCGGCTGTCCAGCCAATAGAGCTCGCGGCCATCGCTGCTGTATTCAATCGGTCGGGTGGTGAGGGCGTCCTCAACGTCGATCAGCGTGAACCGTTCCCACACTCCTTTCCCATTCCTTTGAAGATATTCGGTCGCACCATTTTCGGTCTGGCGACTTGCGAACCGAACATGGAATTGATCGTCGGTGAAAAAGCCGCCGAACTCTTCATTGAGGTGCACAGGAGCAGCGTCACCACTGGCTATATCGACGCGATAGAGATCGACATAGCGCTTGTCGCGCTCGTTATGGGCAATAAGCAGCTCAGCCGGAAAATGCAGCGACCTCTGTTGGATGTAGGCAGTCACTCCTGGGCTTGGCGTTAGGTATCTGGATTCTCCCGTCTCGACATCAACCCTCCAGATCTGCCAGTTCTCGTCGCCTGCTTGGTCGCGGGCATAGACGACATAGCGGTTGTCATGCGTCCACAGATGCCATGCCGCAATATTTCTGTCCCTGACTTCAGTCACCGGCCTGGCGTTGCCCACATCGTCGAGCGGTGCGATCCATATGTTCAGTATGCCGTCCAAGGGCGCCTGGAAGGCAACGTGCGTCCCGTCGGGGCTGATGCGAACCACACGTCGCTCAGGGTCGGAGAAAAGACGACGGCGAGAGATCAATTCGGGAGGGTTGTCCAAGGCGAGGCTCCTATCGCAGCGATCCGATGGGAACGTAGTTCAGGAGCTGCAACCGGCAATACCGCTCGAAGCAATCAATGGGAGAAGTTTTCGTTCAACGGGATTGCCTGCCTGCCCTTCCCGAAGCCGCGTCTTTTTGTCGGTCACGCCTCGATTGCCTTGCCGCGCCTGTGCCTGCTAAGACAGGACCGATTTCGTCATATGATTGATTGATGTTCAGGAGGAGTCGTCATGACAGAACTTGCGCAGTCCCTTGCGTCCATTCGTATTCCCGATCTTGCCGGCAAGCGTGTGCTGATCACCGGCGCCTCGACTGGTATCGGAGCAGCGCTTGCACTCGCCTTCGCCGCGCAGGGCATGAAGGTCGGCCTTCACTTCAATGCCAGCCGCGAACCGGCCGAACGGCTGGCTGCCGAGATCAAGGCCAGCGGCGGTACGGTGCATCTGATCCAGGGCGATGTCTCGCAGGATGGCGAGACGGAACGCGTCGTCAATGAAGCCGCCGAAGCTCTTGGCGGCCTCGATGGGTTGGTGAACAATGCAGGCGGTATGCTCGGACGACTGCCGACCTCGGCCATGACCGACGAGCACTATGAGCGTGTGATGAACTTGAACGCCCGCTCGGTACTCGCCGCGACCCGCGCCGCCCACCCTCACCTCAAGAAGCAAGGCGGCTTCGTCATCAACACCACGTCGATCGCCGCCCGCAACGGCGGCGGCAATGGCGCGATCCTTTATGCCGCCTCCAAGGGCTTCGTCTCGACCATTACCCACGGTCACGCCAAGGAATTCGTCAACGACAAGATCCGTGTCAATGCGGTCGCGCCGGGCGTTATCGCAACGCCGTTCCACGAGCGCTATACCAATGACGAGCAGATGGAATTGCAGCGCAAGACCATTCCCATGGGCTTCGTCGGCACTCCGGAGGATTGCGTCGGCGCCTATCTGTTCCTCGCGTCACCGACACTGTCCGGCTATATCACCGGCCAGATCATCGAGGTCAATGGCGGCCAGCTCATGCCGTAAGGCGCTAGAGGTGATCGACTTTTTGCGCCGGGCAATGGTAATCTTTGCTCGGCGCGGCGATCGCGCCGAAAGAAGATGGAGCGCATGCGAATGGCAAAGACGCCCATTGAGAACCGGATCGAAACCTCCGTTCAATTGACCCACCCCGAGCGGATCTACTGGCCTGACGACGGTGTCAGCAAGCAGGATCTCGTCGATTATTACGCATTGGCCTGGCCGCGCATGGCGCCTTTCGTCGTCAATCGTCCCCTGGCGCTGCTGCGCTGCCCGGATGGCATAAGCGGGCCGCGCTTCTTCCAGAAACATGCCTGGAAAGGCATCAATCCGCATATCGAAGAAATCGCCGATCCCGAGGACAAGGACGGCGCCAAGCTCCTGAAGATCGCGGATTTCGACGGCCTTGCGGCACTCGTCCAATCCGCGGCGCTGGAAATACACCCCTGGGGCACCACCACCGATCATTGGGAAAAACCCGACATGATCATCATGGATCTCGATCCCGGCGAGGATGTCGCTTGGGCCAAGGTCATCACGGCTGCGAAGGAAATACGGGAGCGTTTTTCTGCCCTGGGGCTTACCTCCTTCATCAAGACCTCGGGCGGCAAGGGTCTGCATGTGGTTGCCTCCCTCAAGCCCAAGGCGGACTGGCCGCAGGTCAAGGATATAGCCGAGGCGATTGCGCATTCTATGAGCGCCGATAGTCCTGACGCATATTGTCGGTCGCCAGCAAGGCAAAGCGGACCGGCCACATCTTCATCGATTACCTGCGCAACGGCCGCGGCAACACCGCGGTCGCACCTTATTCGACGCGCGCAAGGCGGGGTGCACCGATTTCGATGCCGTTAGCCTGGGAAGAGTTGACCAATAAGATCGGACCCGCCTCCTTTACGGTAAGGAACGCGACCTCGCGACTGAGCAAGGCCAGCGGCGATCCTTGGGCCGACTTCTTCGATGCCGCTTCACCGCTGAAGACCTAATATCACACGACAAAGGGGATCAGTGCCGGCGTGCTGGCCTTGTAGTCGGCATAGTCGCGACCGAAGGTCTCGCTCATCCAGCGTTCCTCGATGCCGACACGGCGCAGAACGGCATAGAGCATGAAGGCGAATGCGAGCAACGCAGCAATATCGCCTCGAGCCAGCACTGCGCCGAGGATGGCCAGTATCAGGCCGGAATAGATCGGATGGCGGACGATGGCGTAGGGGCCGGTGCGGATCAGCGCGTGATCCTCCTTGACCGTGATCACCCCGCTCCAGTTACGGCCGATGTGATAGCGCGCCCAGACGGCGAAGCCGAGCCCGATGACGGTTAGCACCGCGCCGATGCCGTAATAGGTCAGATTTCGCGGGACGAGCCGGAGCGACAGGGGACCGAGCCAGGATGAAGGCACCACCAGCAGAAAGGCGCAGATCCAGATCGGGGCGGTATTCGACAGTCGCGACCATGGATCCTCGTGGCGCGTCGCCTTCTTGACACCGAACGATGCCACAAACCAGATCAATGCCCATATGCCCCAGCAGACTGGAAAGAATAACGTCAGCAGTCTTCCTTCGCTCACGCCTCGCTCCTGTCCAGCTCCGGATAGTGCCGGAAGATGCCATCCTCGTTGAAGGGAATACGACGGTCGGATTGAAGATAGCGAGCAATATTCGGCCGTTTCATGACAGCGGCGTGCAGAGCTGCAAGATGGGGATAGCGGTCCGCCAGATGCGCGGTGGCGCGCGGAAATGCGTAACGCAATCCCTCATAGACCTGAAATAGCGACAGATCGACATAGGTAAGCCCGTTGCCGAAAACATGCGCCGGCCCATGCGGGTTCTGCTGCAGGACGCGCTCGAAATAGCCAAGGTATTTTGGGATGCGATTGTCGATGAACTCAGCCGAGCGAGCCTTGGCCTCTTCCTTCTGCTCCTCATAATATTTCGAGGTGGCGATTGGGTGATGTGTGTCGTGCACTTCCGCGACGAGATCGGTGATCGTCAGTTGCAGAGAGTTCAGCTCATGACGCTGCGCTTCATCCCTGGGGGCAAGACCAAGTGTCGGCCCGAGATACATCAGGATGTTCGCCACATGGGAAATGATCAGATCGCCATCCTTCAAAAACGGCGGCGCGAACGGGATGCCAGGCTCGGACTTGCTGCCCATAATAGCCAACATGGCGCGTGTACCCTGCCCCTTGCTTGCCGGACCGCGGCAAATATCGACATAATCGGCGCCAGCCTCTTCCAGCGCCAGCCGCACGAATTCGCCGCGGCCCTGGATGCCGTCCCAGTAGTAAAGCTCATAAGGCATGCGGTTTCCCTCCCATGGGACCATCGATACACCGGCTCGTGCAGGAGTCTGGCCCTTTGGCTGATCTGCCTTCCCGGCCGACCGGCCGGTCCAGCTTCGACTCTCTCCATGCCGAATTTAGCATCGGCGCAACGGAACGGAAGGGCGGCCCCTGCGGCATTTGCACCGCCTATCAACGACCTTGACAGCAGGGCTTCAAGGGCGCCTCTATGGAAAAGCGAACCCCGCATGCCGGTTCTTTAAGAATGAGCGCGCTGTTCGTTGCGTTTGCGGGTTGCGGCCGCCTTCTTTGCGGATGCTGAACGCTCCGCAGCCGGACGTTTCGCGGCCGCACGTCCGCCGAGCTTGCCGCCCTTTTCCGACGATTCATGATTTTCAGGATGCCCCCGGCCCGAGCCGGATTTCTTGCCGCCACCGCTTTCCTTGTTCACGGTCGCCCACGCGCGGCGCTCGGCCTCATCCGCGGAAACGCCGCGATCTTCATAGCCTTCCTCGATATGCTCGGCCTTGCGCTTCTGCTTGTCGGTGTAGGCGGATTTGTCTCCTCGTGGCATGGTTCTTCTCCTCGTTGCGGATGAAAAACCAACCCATCATCACGGAAAAGGTTCCGTTGTCTAACCCGAGGAATCGTGGCTCGTCGGCGATAACCGTACCCGACGGCCATGCTGCGGCTCGGCGCGGTGCTTGGCCGAGGCAGGGAAGAAGACACCGACAGAGCGGTCGATGATCAGGATCAGCACGAGTGCCGCCAAAAGATAGAGGCTGGCGAGAACGAGCAGCGATGTCATCGCATCACCTCGGCACGATCCGCTGAGGATAAAGGACAGCGCGCCACGACGATCGTCGAAACGACGACTTTCAGATAAAGGATATAGCTATTGCACATCGCGAGGCTCCCTCCTCGCTCGTTAGCACCGATGTGTGACATCTGTTTCGCGCCGGCACGCAAACTGCCGAAATTGCTGCAGATATTTCTGCCGCCGCAGCGTTAAGAAGCAAACGGCCCGATGCTGAGCATCGAGCCGCTTTTGTCCCCGCCACATTCTTGAGAAGAGCACGCCTGCTCTATACCTTGGCTACCGCCGCCTTCTTCGATGTCAATTTCGCGGCAGGCTTGGGCGCAGGTTCACTTGCAACAGCAACCACGGCAACCGTCGGCTTGCGCTTCGCCTTGGATTTGGCGCTGATCTTGACATCCTTGCCGTCGCTTTTTTCGAGCGCGATGCGCTCGTTGCTCGCCTGTTCCCAATGCATGGTATCGCGACCGGAAGGATAGCCCTCCTCCTCCCAGATCGCGTATGCGCGTTTCTTGATCCATTCGTCCCGAGATTCCAACATCCGCTGTCCTCCGTTCGCATCATTGAACATGGTTGATGACCAATGCCCGTTCTGAAATGCGGGCTTCTTGCCTCCCCCGAGCAGCCAAGACACCATGGCCGTGACAACGCCATGGCACGTTTCCGCGAATCTCGGCACTCGAACCGCAGTGGCGCCTCGCACAAGAAACATGGGTACCGTGGGGGACGGTAGCGAAGCAGCCGAAGCACCATCAATATGAAGGCAGCAAGAATGCTGTTCAATTAAAAATATCTAATACGACGGGTTTTCGCACTGCTATCGGCCGGGCATAGCCGTTTGGCAGGACGGCCGAGATTGCAGCTTTCGCGGGTAAAGATATACTTGCGCCATGTTTGACCTTCTGGTTGCCCATTGGGGCCAAATTCTTGCCGTCCTGTCCATTGCCATGGGTGCGGCTGCCGCAATTCATGCGGCCATGACGAAAGAGGATGTGCGAGCGGCAATCGGCTGGGTCGGCGTCGTCATCCTGTCGCCGATCATCGGCGCATTGCTCTACATGTTCGCCGGCATCAACCGCATCCGTCGCGCTTCGCTGAGTTCGCAGCGCGACGCCCTCTTTCGCAAGGATGCGAGCGGCGACCTTGCCAGTTTCGACGCAGACGATGACCAGGTGCGGCGTAATTTCGGCGAACGCTTTGCCTCGATGAAGACGCTCGGCGACCGTGTCGCCCGCTACACGATGAGCACCGGCAATACGATCGAAATGCTGACGAGCGGCGATGCGGCCTATGCGGCGATGAAGGCCGCCATAGACGGCGCGGAACGCAGCATTCTCATGGAAACCTATATATTCGACCGCGACCCCATCGGCCTGCGCATGGCCGACGCGCTGATTGAAGCGGTCAAACGCGGCGTCAGCGTTCGCGTGCTGATCGACGCCGTCGGCGCCCGCTATTCCGTGCCGAGTATCATGGGCTATCTCAGCCAAGGAGGCGTCGACGTCGACGTCTTCAACGGCAACGTCATCATCGGGCTCAGATTGCCCTATGCCAATCTGCGCACCCACCGCAAGATCCTGAGCATCGACGGACGGATCGCCTTTACCGGCGGCATGAACATCCGGCAGGGCTTCACGCGCGAATTCGCCACCGACCATTGCGCCCGCGACATGCATTTCTGCGTGACGGGGCCTGCAGTCGCCGATCTCTTCAACACGGCGGCCGAGGACTGGCGCTTCACGACGGGCGAAGTCTTGAGTGGAAACGAGTGGCGGATTGCAGCGCCATCCAACGAGCCGGGAGCGCCGGTCTTCATGCGGGTTGTCACGTCCGGCCCCGATCGCAGCATCGAAACCAACCACAAGATGCTCATCGGCGCGCTTTCGGTCGCACGCAAGTCGATCCGCATCATGTCGCCCTATTTTCTGCCGGATCGGGAGCTCATCAGCGCGTTGGTGACGGCAGCACGGCGTGGTGTCGAAGTCGATATCATCGTGCCGACAGCCAACAATCTCGTGCTCGTGGACCGCGCCATGACGGCGCAGTTCGACCAGATGCTGAAGAGCTACTGCCGTATATGGCGTGCCGAAGGTCCGTTCAACCATTCCAAGCTTTTGGCGATCGACGGCACATGGGCCTATGTCGGCTCCTCCAATCTCGATCCCCGTTCGTTGCGGCTGAACTTCGAAGTGGATCTGGAGGTCATCGACCGCGGTTTTGCCGGCACGATCGACGCGCATATCGGCGCGATACTCGAAACGGCGCAACCGGTGGACCTCGAAAAGCTCCGGGCTCGGCCTTTTGTCGTCAGGCTGATCGAGAAGATCCTCTGGCTCGGCTCGCCCTATCTCTAATAAAGGCTCCTTCGGCCAATCTGCGTTCATCGCAGCCTTTTTACATGACAAGGCCGGTCTTCGCTTCCTATACTCATACCGATACGCCCGGCGTGGTCTGGTCAAGGGAACGGTCGACGGACATATGCGGAAAAAGAAAGAAAGTCTTCGTGCGAGCATCCTGGAAAGCCTGAAGAGCAGAAGCAAATCGAGCCCCAAGCAAGCCGGCAAACCTGCCCGTCCAGAAGGCACCCTGATCGCCTCCTACAATGTCCACAAATGCGTCGGCGCCGACCGGCGCTTCGATCCGGAGAGGACCAGCCGGGTCATCCATGAAATCGATGCCGACGTCATCGGCCTGCAGGAGGCCGATACGCGTTTTGGCGAACGCACGGGCCTGCTCGATCTGCGCAGGCTCGAACGCGAGACCGGGCTCATTCCCGTGCCGATCGCCGGCGTCACCAAGGCGCATGGCTGGCACGGCAATGTCGTGCTGTTCAAGCAGGGCACGGTGCGTGACGTGCATCAGATAAAGTTGCCCGGGCTGGAGCCGCGCGGCGCCTTGATTGCCGAGATAGAACTGGCGCGTGGCGGAAGCATCAGGATCATCGCCGCCCATCTCGGCCTGTTGCATCGCTCGCGTGCCCAGCAAACGCGCCTGATCGTCGAGCTGATGAATGACGGCGGCTCAATCCCGACAATCCTGCTTGGCGACCTCAATGAATGGCGGCTCGGCGACCGTTCGTCGCTCAGTACCTTCCAGGCCGCCTTTGGGCCATTGCCTCCGGCCGTGCCGAGCTTCCCCGCGGCGCTGCCGCTTCTGGCATTGGATCGCATCATGGCCAACCGGCGCGGCATGATCTCAGCGGTCGAAGTCCACGACTCGCCATTGGCGCGCGTCGCGTCCGATCATCTGCCCATCAAGGCCGTGATCAGTTTGGAAACATTGGACGGTGAAGCCCAGGCGCATACGCGCACTGCCTAGAGATCGCCGGCGTCGCGGCTTGCTTGATCAGACATTCCCGCCGAACGGCCTGATATAACACCAGATTCCGGACTTCCTCGCTTTTAAATAGGCGCTCCGCAGATATATGGTGACTGCCGAAAGACCATCTTATAACGTCCCCACCGACTAGACCGATCCGGGAGATAATCATGCTGAAAACTCTGCTGCTGACTGGCGCTGCCGGTGGCGTCGGCCAGGCGCTCAGGCCGCTTCTGTCGCAGATTGCCGAGACTGTCGTGCTGTCCGATCTCAAGCCCATAAACGACCTTCGCCCGAGCGAGCGCTTCGTTGCCTGCGATCTTGCCGACCGCAGCGGGGTCGAGGAATTGCTCAGGGGTGTCGACGGCATCATTCATCTCGGTGGGATTTCGCTTGAAAAGCCCTTCGACATGATCCTGCAGGGAAACATCGTCGGCCTCTACAATCTCTACGAGGCTGCCCGTGCTGCCGGCAGACCGCGCATCGTCTTTGCCAGTTCGAACCACACGATCGGCTTTTATCGCCGCGACGAGCGCATCGACAACACGGTGCCGACACGACCCGATTCATTGTACGGCGTTTCCAAGGTGTTCGGCGAGGCGGTGGCGAGCCTCTATTTCGACAAGTTCGGCCAGGAAACGCTGTCCGTGCGCATCGGCTCGTGCTTTCCCGAGCCGCGCAACACCCGCATGCTGGCAACCTGGTTCAGCGTCCGGGATTTTCTCTCCCTCTGCGGACGCGCCTTCGAAGCCCCCAGGCTCGGACATACGATCGTCTACGGCGTCTCCGACAATGACGAACAATGGTGGGATAACGGCAATGCCGCCTTCCTCGGCTGGAAACCGCAGGATAACGCCGCCCATTGGCGGGCCGAAATTCTCGCGAGGACACCCGAGGAAGATCCGAACGATCCGGCCGTCATCTTTCAGGGCGGTGGCTTTGCTTCAGCCGCTCACCCCGAAGACTGAGGCGCAGTTATAAGCACGGCGATCGATTTCAGCTGCCGTTGCGAAACAGCTTCCAGCGGGTCGGCCTGAATGCGATGCGGTTGCGGTCGAGAGCATCCGCCTTGTTCGGCGGCAGCTCGATCTCGATAGGATCGTGGCTGGCGCCGATATTGATTTCGAGATGGCGCGTGCCGGCGACACGCCTGCTTCCAACGAGCAAGCCGGCGATCGCACCACCATCGCCTTCATGAAGCTCGATGTCGTGCGGACGGAAATAGAGATAGGCCTCGCCATCCGGCTCATGCGGCGTACTCAAACCGAGCGGCCTGTCCTCGAACCATATCTCGCCGCTGGTGATGCGCACCTTGACGCGGTTGGATTGACCGATGAAGCCATAAACGAACGGGGAATTCGGCGTATCGTAGATCTCGTCCGGTGTGCCGACCTGCTCGATCGCGCCCTTGTTGAGAACCACGACCCGATCGGCAAGCTCCAGCGCCTCTTCCTGGTCGTGGGTCACGAAAACCGTCGTATGACCGGTGCGATCGTGAATTTCCCTGAGCCACTTACGCAAGTCCTTGCGCACCTGCGCGTCCAGGGCGCCGAAAGGCTCGTCCAGAAGCAGCACGTTCGGCTCGACCGCCATGGCGCGCGCCAGAGCCACGCGCTGGCGCTGGCCGCCCGAAAGCTGCGCCGGATAACGCTTCTCCAGGCCGTTGAGCTGCACCAGTTCCAACAGTTCCGTAGCGCGCCGATGAATTTCGGCACGTGGCGGGCGACGCGATGCAGAGCGGACCTTGAGGCCGAATGAAATGTTCTCCAGCACGGTCATATGCCGAAACAGCGCATAATGCTGGAACACGAAGCCGATATTGCGCTGCTGCACGGTCTTTCGCGAAGCATCCTCTTCGCCAAAGAAAATCCGACCTTCCGTCGGCGTCTCCAGCCCGGCGATCAGCCGCAGAAGCGTTGTCTTGCCGGAGCCGGACGGCCCGAGAAGCGCAATCAGTTCGCTCGAACGAATATCCAGGGAGACGTCATGCAATGCGGGAAAGCGACCGAATTCCTTGCGCAGATTTTGAACGCGAACTTCCATCAAAAATTCCTTCAGTGACGCCGGCTGGCTGCGATCTCTTCGCTATAGCGCATTTCCAGCAACGTCTTCAGTATAAGTGTGACAAGGGCAAGCATGGCCAGCAGCGTGGCAACGGCAAACGCTCCCGAGAAATTATAGTCGTTATAAAGGATCTCGACCTGCAGCGGCATGGTGTTGGTTTCACCGCGGATATGACCGGAGACGACCGAGACGGCGCCGAATTCACCCATGGCACGGGCGTTGCAGAGCAGAACGCCGTAAAGCAGACCCCATTTTATGTTCGGCAGCGTGACGTACCAGAAGGTCTGCCAGCCATTGGCCCCGAGCGAGAGGGCCGCCTCCTCGTCCGCGTTCCCTTGCTCCTGCATCAGCGGGATCAATTCGCGCGCGACGAAGGGGAAAGTCACGAACATCGTCGCCAGGACGAGACCGGGAACAGCAAACAGGATCTGGATACCGTGGCTCTGCAGCCAGGGACCGAGTGTGCTGTTGGAACTGAACAGCAACACGAACACCAGACCGGATATGACCGGCGAGACGGAGAAAGGCAGATCGATCAGGGTCGTCAGGAATGCCTTGCCCTTGAACTCGAACTTGGCGATCGCCCAGGCTGCCGCGACGCCGCAGACAAGATTAAGCGGCACGCTGATGCCGGCAACGATCAATGTCAGCTTGATTGCGGCAAAAGTCTCGTCGTCGACCAGGGCATCGAAAAATGCCTCTATGCCCTTGCGGAAGGCCTCAACGAAGACGGCCGCCAGAGGCAGCAGCACCATCAGCGTCAGAAAGACGAGCGAGATCACCACGAAAATAATGCGCGCGACCCGGCTTTCGGTAATGACGGGATGCTCTACACCGGAGGCGGCGGAAAGATCATGTGCCATAGCCGTACCTCCCCCTGCTCCAGGCCTGAATGAGATTGATGATCAAAAGCATGGTGAAGGAGATGAACAACATCACCGTCGCGATCGCCGTTGCCGCCGCGTAATTATATTCCTCGAGGCGGATGACGATAAGCAAAGGCGCAATTTCCGAGACATACGGCTTGTTGCCGGCGATAAAGATGACCGATCCGTATTCGCCGGCAGCGCGCGCAAAAGCCAACGCAAAACCGGTTAGCGCGGCAGGCGCCAGTCCCGGCAACAAAACCCGGGTGATCGTCTGGAAACGGGTCGCTCCCAAGGTCGCGGCCGCCTCTTCGACTTCGCGGTCGATTTCCTCCATGACCGGTTGGGCGGTGCGTACCACGAAGGGCAGGCCGACGAAAATCAGCGCGATGACGATGCCGACCGGAGTGAAGGCGATCTTGATGCCGAGCGGCGTCAGAAACTGTCCGATCCAGCCGGTCGGTGCATAAAGCGTCGTCAGCGCGATACCGGCAACCGCTGTCGGCAGCGCGAATGGCAGATCGACCATGGCGTCGATGATGCGCTTGCCGGGAAAACGGTAACGCACCAACACCCAGGCCAGAATGAGCCCGAGAACTGCATTGACGAGCGCCGCGATGAAGGCACCGCCAAAGCTCATGCGCAGCGCGTAAAGCGTGCGCAGATCAAGAGCCAAGGCCCAGAATTTCTCCCAGCCAAGAGAGCTGCTCTTCCACAGCAGTCCCGACAGCGGGATGAGAACGATAAAGATGAGCCAAGCCAAGGTAACGCCGAGCGCCAATCCGAAGCCCGGAATGACACTCGGCTGCCGAAACCGCCACCGTTTGCGGGTTATGGAATGCATTCAGACTTATTTTCCCGGCTTGTAGACCTGATCGAAGACGCCACCGTCGTCGAAGAACTTCGGCTGAGCTTTAGCCCATCCACCGAAATCGTCAATCGTTGCGAGCTTCAAAGCCGGGAAACGGGCGACATCCTTGGGATCGGCCGCTGCCGGCTTGATCGGCCGATAATAATGCTTGGCGGCGATCTTCTGACCATCATCCGAGTAGAGATAGTTCAGATAGGCTTCCGCGATCTTGCGGGTCCCCTTGGCGTCGACATTGCCGTCGACGACTGCGACCGGCGGATCAGCCCGGATCGAGAAAGACGGGGTCACGACCTCGAATTTATCAGGACCGAGTTCGTCGATCGAGAGGTAGGCTTCGTTTTCCCAGGCAAGCAGGACATCGCCGAGGCCGCGCTGGACGAAGGTCGTCGTTGCGCCGCGCGCACCGGTATCGAGAACCGGTACATGCTTGAGAAGTTGCGTGAGATACTCTTGCGCCTTTGCGTCGTCGCCGCCATTGGCGTGCTTGGCCCATGCCCATGCCGCCAGAATATTCCAGCGCGCGCCACCCGATGTCTTCGGGTTCGGCGTGATGACCTCGACACCATCCTTGACCAGATCCGACCAGTCCTTGATGCCCTTCGGATTGCCCTTGCGCACCAGGAAGACGATGGTCGAGGTATAGGGAACGGAATTGTTCGGGAACTTGGTTTTCCAGTCCGCGGGGATCTTATGCGTCGCCTTGGCGATCGCATCGATATCGCCCTCGAGCGCCAGGGTGACGACATCTGCATCGAGACCGTCGATGACCGAGCGGGCCTGCGCGCCGGAACCACCGTGCGAAGCCTTGATATTGATGGTCTCGCCGGTATCCTTCTTCCACTTCGCCGCGAAGACGGCGTTGAAATCCTTATATAACTCGCGCGTCGGATCGTAGGACACATTCAGAAGCGTCTTGTCCGCAGCCCATGTCGGCGCAACCGCCGCAATCGAGAAACTGCCGATCAGAACTGCGGTGGCGAGCAGCCGGGAAAGCTTTATCGTCTGCATGGATGGACCCCCTTCGTTTGTCCCTAAACCCTATCAACTTGGTCGTATAAAGTAACGAAGACCGTTCCCGTTTTGGGGAATTCCAGAGAACAGCATCCCATAGAATCTAGAAAAGTGAAATCACATTCCCGCTTGGCTACAACACTCCACAATCACTGGTATCAGGCGACGGAGTCGGACATGAAAACGGAATAAAGTTCGTCGGCGCTTTTTGCCTGCCGCATTGCCGTCAGAACGCCCTCCGTCCTCAGTCTCCTCGCAATCGCGGAAAGCACGTTCAGATAGTCGCTACGCCCCCCTTCCCCGAAAAGCAGCACAAAGGCCCATTCGGTCGGGATATCGTCGATAGCTTCGAAATCCACGGGATGAGAGAAGCGGACCAGCAGGCCACGCGGCCTGGTCATGCCGGCGATCGCGGCGTGCGGAACCGCTACGCCATTGCCGATACCGGTTGTTCCAAGCCTCTCGCGCGTTTCCAGCGCCCGCAGGACCGTCGCTTCATCCAGGCCAAAACAGCTGGCCGCCTTCGACGACAGCATCTGCAGCGCCCGCCATTTGGTCGGGGCCGACATTCCGATGAAGACATGCTCGGGCAGGATGATGGTGGAAAGGGCCATGGTCGCTCTTGAGGGTCGGACAATCGATAATGCTGGCATGATACTCATCGCGACACCCGTTTGGATGGGAGCGCCTCATCACAGGAACCGAATCCTTCGCCTCACTCCGGTTCGCGTAGGCGGTAGCCGACGCCGGTCTCGGTCGTGATATAGTGGGGCTGATCGGGAATCTGCTCGATCTTCTGCCTGAGCTGGCGGACATAGACGCGCAGATATTGCACATCCGCCGCCGGCCCCCAGATCTGCTTCAACAGGAACTGGTGGGTCAGCACCTTGCCGGCATGCTGGGCGAGCACACGCAGAATATCGTATTCCTTCGGCGACAGCTTGATCTCCTTGCCCTCGACCTTGACGATGCGCTTGACGAGATCGATCGAAAGGCCGCCGGTCTGGAAGATCGCCTTTTCGCCCTGCTGCTGCAGCCGGTGGCGCAGCGCGACGCGAATGCGCGCCGCAAGCTCGTTGACGCCGAAGGGCTTGGTGACGTAGTCGTCCGCCCCGCTTTCCAATGCCTTGACGATGCCTGCCTCATCCGTGCGGCTCGACAGAATGACGACCGGAATCTGCATGCCATCCTCACGCCATCCGATCAGCAGATCCTGGCCGGACTTGTCGGGCAGTCCGAGATCGAGCACGATCAGGTCAGGCCGGTCCTCGTCGACGGAGGCCTGGGCTGCGGCGGCATTGTGCGCCTCATTGACGGTGTAGCCCTGGGCACCGAGACCGACGCGCAGCAACTTGCGGATCGGCGGCTCGTCGTCGACAACGAGAATCTTGACGGCAGTCGTGTTCATTTCAATTCATCCAGCTTCGGGATATCCGTTGGTCTTGGCAGGCGGATGGTGAAGACCGCCCCCTGACGATCCGTTCTGTTGCCGGCGGCAATGGTGCCGCCCATGGCCTCGATGAAGCCGCGGCAGATGGAAAGGCCAAGACCGGTGCCGGCCCGCACCTGATCGCCCTTGCGCACGCGGTAGAAAGTATCGAAGACGCGCTCGAGATCAGCGGGTGGGATGCCAGGACCCTCGTCCATGACCCTGAAAACGATGTTGTCGATGTCGGCCCATGCCTCCAGGCGGATAGCCGAGGTCTCAGGCGCATATTTGGCGGCATTGTCGAGCAGATTGAACAGCACCTGCTCGAACAACACGGGATCGACCCGCACCATCGGCAGGTCGACCGGCATCTGCGCCTCGACGCGATGGCGGCCCAGTATCTTCGCTGCGCGCCGAAGGGCGCTGCCGACGATATCGCCGGCATAGTGCAGGGCATAGTTCGGCTCCATCGCGCCGGACTCGATTTTCGTCATGTCGAGCAGATTGGCAATGAAGCGGTTCAGCCGTTCGGATTCATCGATGACAGTCGCCAGTAGATCGACGCGATCCTCATGCGGCAGCGTCTCCAGATAATCGCGCAGCGTTCCGGCAGCGCCCAGGATGGCGGCAAGCGGCGTCTTCAGGTCATGGGAAATCGACGTCAGCAGCGCCGAGCGCAGCCGGTCTGCCTCGACGGCGAGCTTTGCCCGGTCGACGTCCGCCACCAACTGCACGCGCTCGATGGCAAGCGCCGCCTGATCGGCCAGGGCATCGAGAAGCCGCTGCTGTTCCGGCGTCAGCAGCGGCCCGTCGCGGCGATCGCTGTCGAGACCGATGACGCCGACAGCGGTGCGGCCCGTGCGCAGCGGAACGTATAGACGTTTGGCGCCGGGCAAGGTGTCGGCGCCGCGACCGGCCGCATGATTATGCTCCCAGGCCCAACGCGCCGCGGCGATGTCGGCGTCGTCGAGCGTATCGTCTGGCGGATAGCCGGCTTTGACCGCGATCGTGCCGCTCTCGGGCAAAAGCAGCACGACCCGCAGCTTCAGCATCGAGGCCAGCTGGAAAGCCGTCGCCCACAATACGTCATCAAGCGTGCCGGTGCCGGCGAGCTTCTTGGAGAACAGGTAAAGATCTTCCGTCGTTCGCGCCCGCTGGCGCGCGGCGGCTGCTTGGCGCTGCACGGTCGCCGTCAGATTGCTGGCGATGACCGCGACGCCGAGGAAGAAGAAGAAGGCGAGCACGCTTTCCGGATCGCTGATCGTCAGCGTGTAGCGCGGCGGCAGGAAGAAGAAATTGAAGGCGAGTGCGCCGAGGATGCAAGAATAAAGCGCCGGACGCAGCCCTTGCGTCACCGCGGTCGCCAGCACCGCCATCAGAAAGACGAGTGCCAGATTGCGGACGTCCAGCACCTGATCGAGGATGACGCAGAAACCAAGCGCGACGGCGACATAGAGCGTTGCCAGCACATAGCCGCGCAACTGGAAGGGGGTAGGAGCAGGCGCTGACCGGACGCCGCGGCTCGCGGCCTGGGCATCCGCGTCGTTGCCGGAAATGACATGGACACTAATCTCGCCGGCCTTGCGGATCAGGTCATAGGAAACCGAGCGGCGCGACCAATCACGCCAGGACCCCAGTTTCGGCGAGCCGATGACGATATGGGTGACGTTGTTGCTGGCGGAATGACGGATCAGTTCCTCGGCGACCTCCCGTCCAGGAATGGTGATGGCCTCGCCACCGAGCTGTTCGGCCAGTCGCAGCGTTGCGGCGATCGTGTCGCGCTGCGGCTCCGTCAGGCTGATCGAGCGGTTGGTTTCGACATAGACAGCAGCCCAGGGCGCGCGCAGGCGGGAGGCCATGCGCGCGGCATAGCGCACCAGCGACGCCGAGCGTGGGTGATGATCGATGGACACCAGCACGCGCTCGCCTGCAGCCCAAGGGCCCGAAATCGCATGCGCCTGCATATGGGTGAGCAGCTGATCGTCGACGCGTTGCGCCGTGCGCCTGAGCGCCAGCTCGCGCAGCGCCGTCAGATTGCCGGGTGTGAAATAGTTGGTCAGCGCCCGCTCGGCCGTATTCGACACGTAGACCTTGCCATCATGCAGGCGTTTGATCAGGTCATCGGGCGTCAGGTCGATGATCTCGACATCGTCGGCCAGATCGATGATCGAATCCGGTACGGTCTCGCGCACACGGACACGGGTGATCTGGGAAACAACATCATTCAGGCTTTCGACATGCTGGATATTCAACGTCGTATAGACGTCGATGCCACGGTCCAGGAGTTCCTTGACATCGAGATAGCGTTTCGGATGGCGGCTGCCCTGCGCATTGGTATGGGCAAGCTCGTCGACCAGCACCAGCTGCGGCCGGCGCTTCAGAATGGCGTCGAGATCCATTTCCTCGAGTGCCCGCCCCTTGTAGTCGACCTTGACACGCGGGATGATTTCGAAGCCCTCGATCAGTGCCTGCGTCTCGCGTCGGCCATGGGTTTCGACGACGCCGACAACCACATCCACGCCATCGGCGATCTTCGCCTTGCCGGAGATCAGCATCTCATAGGTCTTGCCCACGCCCGGCGCCGCACCCAGAAAGATTTTCAGCCGACCGCGTGCCTCGGCCCGCGCCTTTTCAAGAAGCGCATCGGGCGAAGGCCTGCTCAGTGTGTCGCGGCTGTCATCTGCCATATGCGGATCGTCTTTCCTGACGAGGTTGAGACGGCAGCCGCCGTCTCAACCTGCTCAACTTATTGATTCATAGAAGCATCGAGCGCGCGGTTCAATGCCAGGACGTTGACGACTGGCTCACCGAGAACACCGAGCTCGCGCCCCTCGACTGCGGCGTCGACGATCGTGCGGAGCTTTGCCTCATCCATGTTGCGAGCCTTGGCGACGCGCGGGATCTGGAAGTAGGCGTCATCAGGCGAGATATCCGGATCGAGACCGCTGCCGGAGGTGGTCACCAGATCCATCGGAACCGGCATGTTCGGGTTCTGCGCCTGCAAGGTCGCTACGTCGCCCTTGATGCGGGTGATCAGGCTCGCACTGGTCGGGCCGAGATTGGAGCCCATGGAATTGACGGCGTTGTAGGGTGCGGCAACTGTTTTGGTTGCATCGTTCGGGTCTGCACCGGTTGTCGCCGACGGGCGGCCATGGAAGTAGCGGTCACTGGTGAAGCTCTGGCCGATGAGGGCCGAGCCGATCACCTTGCCGTCCTTCTCCACCAGGCTGCCGTTGGCCTGGTTGGGGAAGAGCGCCTGGGCGGCGCCCGTCATGGCGATCGGATAGAGAAGGCCTGTCACGGCGGTGGTGACCACGATCATGACGATGGCCGGTCTGATTTGATTCAGCATGGAAAAGCTCCTTAAACGAGGCCCATGGCGGTAATCGCCATGTCGATGGCCTTGATGCCGATGAAGGGAACGATGATACCGCCAGCGCCGTAGATCAGCAGGTTACGGCTGAGCAGCGCACCGGCGCCGATCGGGCGATAGCGAACACCCTTCAGCGACAGCGGGATCAGCGCAACGATGATCAAGGCATTGAAGATAATGGCCGAAAGAATGGCGCTTTGCGGCGTCGCCAGCCCCATGATGTTCAGCGCCTTCAGCTGCGGATAGAAGGCGATGAACATCGCCGGAATGATGGCGAAGTACTTCGCGATATCGTTGGCGATCGAGAAGGTGGTGAGCGCGCCGCGGGTCATCAGCAATTGCTTGCCGATTTCGACGATCTCGATCAGCTTCGTCGGATCGCTGTCGAGGTCGACCATGTTGCCGGCTTCGCGTGCAGCGACTGTGCCGGTGTTCATGGCGACACCGACGTCGGCCTGGGCAAGTGCCGGGGCGTCGTTCGTGCCGTCGCCGCACATGGCGACGAGCTTGCCCTTGGCTTGCTCTTCGCGCATCAACGCCAGCTTCATTTCCGGCGTCGCCTGGGCGAGGAAGTCATCCACGCCGGCTTCCGCGGCGATGGCGGCCGCCGTCAGCGGATTGTCGCCCGTGATCATCACGGTGCGGATACCCATGCGGCGCAATTCTGCAAAGCGCTCGCGGATGCCGCCCTTGATGATATCCTTGAGGTGAATGACGCCAAGGAGACGACCATCGCGGGCAACCGCCAGCGGCGTGCCGCCGGCCTTGGCGATCTCGTCGGCGATCGACTGCAGCTCACGGAGCGTCTCGCTGGTAGTGCGCGAGATCACTGCGGTGCCATCGCTGCCGCCATTGGCAGCACCATCCACATAGGCAAGCACCGCATCGACCGCACCCTTGCGGATCGACGAACCTTCGAGGTCGACACCGCTCATGCGCGTCTGGGCCGTGAAGGGCACGAAGGTTGCCTTCAGGCTCGTCATATCACGGCCACGGATCGCATACTTCTCCTTGGCGAGCACGACGATGGAGCGTCCCTCAGGCGTTTCGTCGGCAAGCGAGGCGAGCTGCGCCGCGTCGGCCAGATCCTGTTCACTCACACCCCGAACCGGGCGAAAGGCGGTTGCCTGGCGGTTGCCGAGCGTGATCGTACCTGTTTTGTCGAGCAGCAGCGTGTCGACGTCGCCGGCAGCCTCGACGGCGCGGCCGGACATGGCGAGCACGTTGAAGCGCACCAGGCGGTCCATGCCGGCGATACCGATGGCCGACAGCAGCGCGCCGATGGTGGTCGGGATCAGCGTCACGAACAGGGCGACGAGCACGACCGTCTGGATGGAGCCGCCGGCATAGGCCGCAAAGCTCGGGATCGTCACCGTGGCAAGCACGAAGATCAGTGTCATGCCGGCGAGCAGGATGTTGAGCGCGATCTCGTTCGGCGTTTTCTGCCGTTCGGCGCCTTCTACGAGTGCGATCATGCGGTCGATGAAGGTCGAGCCTGCTGCTGCCGTGATGCGCACGCGGATCTCGTCCGACAGCACTTGCGTGCCGCCTGTCACCGCGGAACGGTCACCGCCGGATTCGCGGATCACCGGCGCCGACTCACCAGTGATCGCCGCCTCGTTGACCGAGGCCACGCCTTCGATGACTTCGCCGTCCGATGGGATGATGTCGCCTGCTTCGACGAGCACAACGTCACCGACTTTCAGGCTGGTGCCCGGCACCATCTTGTAGTCGGAGCGGCTGTTGCCGGCCAGAAGCTTTGCCTGGGTTTCGGTGCGCGATTTGCGCAGCGAATCCGCCTGCGCCTTGCCGCGGCCTTCGGCGACGGCCTCGGCGAAGTTGGCAAACAACACCGTGAACCACAGCCAGATATTGATCTGCAGGGAGAAGGCGAGATTGTCGCCGCCGGTGAGGAGGTCGCGCAGAAAGAGAACGGTCGTCAATGCCGAAACGACCGCGACCACGAACATGACGGGGTTCTTGGCAAGCGTGCGCGGGTTCAGCTTCTTGAAAGCAGCGCCGACCGCCGGAACGAGGATGCGAGAATCCAGAATACTCGCTGATTTTAACTGGCTCATAAGAGGCTCCAGCGTGAAGAGGAAAACGTCAGATCGGAACGCACCGATCAGCCGATTAAGAATCCGAAGACAACGAGGCCGAGGAACAGGGTGACCATCGCCAAGAGAATGGCGTCGGAGGCACAGGTCGTCCCGGCTGGGCCACGCCCCCTGTCGAAGGGGCGTGGATCGATAACTTTTCTAAGCTTGGTCAAAAGCGAACCGCTCATGACATCAATCCTTTAAAAGGCCTGGCCTGCGATCATCGACAGATGTTCGACGATCGGTCCGAGCGCGAGCGCCGGGAAGAAAGTCAGGCCACCGACGATCAGGATCGTGCCGACCAGCAGGCCGACGAAGAGCGGACCATCCGTCGGGAAGGTGCCAGCGGAAGCCGGGACCGTCTTCTTGGTGATCAACGAACCGGCAATCGCAAGCGCCGGCACGATGACGAAGAAGCGGCCGATCAGCATGACGATAGCGAGGGTGACGTTATACCAGGGCGTGTTGCCGGAGAGACCTCCGAAGGCCGAGCCGTTGTTTGCCGCCGCCGAGCTGTAGGCATAGAGGATTTCCGAGAAGCCGTGCGGACCGGGATTGCCGATGGAGGCCACGGCCGACGGCAGCACGACCGAGATCGCCGTGAAGATCAACATGCCGAAGGGCAGGCAGAGGACGGCAAGCATCGCCATCTTAACTTCCTTGGCCTCGATCTTCTTGCCGAGATATTCCGGCGTACGCCCGACCATCAGGCCGGCAACGAAAATGGCGATGATGACGAACATCAGGATGCCGTAGAAGCCGGCACCGACGCCGCCAACGATGACTTCGCCGAGCTGCAGGTTGATCAACGGGATCATGCCGCCGATCGCTGTGAAGCTGCCATGCATGGCATTGACCGCACCGCAGGACGCCGCCGTGGTAATGACCGCGAAGAGCGACGACAGTGTGATGCCGAAGCGGACTTCCTTGCCTTCCATATTGCCGCCCTGGACGCCGAGCGCATGCACCAGCGGATTGCCGGCAGCTTCAGCCCAATAGGTGACGATGACGCCGGCGATGAACAGTACGCCCATGGCACCGAGGATTGCCCAGCCCTGACGCTGATTGCCGACCATGCGTCCGAAGACGTTGGTCAGCGCAGCGCCGATTGCGAAGATCGCCAGCATCTGGATCAGATTGGAGATCGCATCGGGGTTTTCGAAAGGATGGGCGGAGTTGGCATTGAAGAAGCCGCCGCCATTGGTGCCGAGCATCTTGATGGCAAGCTGCGAGGCGACCGGGCCGACGGCAATTGTCTGCTGCGCGCCCTCAAGCGTCGTGGCATTGACATAGGGCCCGAGCGTCTGCGGCACGCCGAGATAGACGAACACCAGCGTCAGGACGATGCAGATCGGCAGCAGCACATAGAGCGTCGCCCTGGTCAAATCGACCCAGAAATTGCCGATCGCCTTGCCGGAAGCGCGCGAGAAGGCGCGGATCAGCGCAATGGCGAGCGCAATACCGGTGGCGGCGGAGGCGAAATTCTGGACAGTGAAACCGGCCATCTGCACGAGATAGGACATCGTGCTTTCGCCGCCGTAATTCTGCCAGTTGGTGTTGGTCACGAAGCTCGCGGCGTTGTTGAACGAAAGCTCCGGGCCGATCGAGGTCATGCCTGCCGGGTTATAAGGCAGGCTGGCCTGGAAGCGCTGCAGGATATAGAGCACGAAGAAGCCGGCGAGGCTGAACAGAATCATGGAGATCGAATAGGTCGTCCAGTGCTGCTCTTCGCGCTCATTCGTGCCGGCGAGACGATAAAGTCCCCGTTCCAACGGACCGAGGACATAAGAAAGAAATGTGCGCTCGCCGGTGAAGACACGCGTCATGTAACCGCCGAGCGGTTTGACGAGCAGAAGAAGGATCCCGATGTAAATGAGGATCTGAAGCCATCCGTTGAAGGTCATGGGGGTAACTTTCCCTATCCAGCGCTATGGAATTAGAAGCGCTCGGGGCGAATGAGAGCGTAAATCAGGTAGGCGGTGAGAAAAATAGTCACGCCGCCACCGAGAATGTAATCGAGAAGCATTGCCGTCTCTCCGACTAGAGGCTGTCGCAGGCCTTGGTGTAAGCGACACAGAGGAGGAAGAATAAAACGCCGATCCCGACAAGAATAATGTCCATCATCGATCGCGATTCCTTGATTGTTCTTGTTGATTGCGAAAACGATGCAGGGCGCGCTTGGTGAGAGCGCCTCTTTTATTTCCGCACAGAGAGAAGATCACCTCGTGTGTATCTTCGCCGTATAACATGCGCCCAAACCGCATTAAGGTTCGAGACGGCGGGAATGTGGAAGATATAAAAATCTTATAAATGCCGGTGCCAGTAGCGCCGGCGATGCGGCCTAGCTCAAAGCGGGCATCACATCCCCGGCGATTTCGTCCATGACGTCGTGTGGCGGCCTATCTCCCGAAACGAGATTGAACGCGACGTGATGGATACCGGCTTCACGCATGGCCGATAGCGCGCCGATCAGCCCTCGCCTGCCGGTTCTGCCGCCGAGATTTATCTCTTCGTAGGCCGCATCGGGCCTATCGACGAGCTCCAGCACCATCGACTGGCCGAAGCCGCGGAATTCCGTCGTCACTTTCGCCTGGGCGTTATGCCAAAGCGTCAGCCGGTCCCTTTGGACGGGCAATTGCCTGTAATATGTCATCCATGCGGTCGCATGCCGGGCGATCCATTCGAGCGACTGCGACGACGAACCGACAGCCACCAAAGGAATAGGCGCTTGTTGCAACCTCGGTCTGACGGCGAATTCTCTTCGCACCTGGCCGTTCTCGTCCAATATCTCCTGATCCGGGCAAAGCACGGCAGCCAGACGCTCCCAATTGTCCTGAAAGATCGACTTCCGCTTCTCCAGATCTTTCCCGAATACCTCGTATTCCGTCGGTCTGTCTCCCGACCCAAGACCAAGAACGAGCCGCCCTTGCGAAAGGACCGCCACAGAAAGCGCGGCCTTGGCAATGTGCAGAGGATGTCTCAAAGGCAGAACGATCGCGCCTGTCGCCAGGCCGATGTTCGAAGTGACCGCCGCCAGTGCTCCAAGGAAGACCCAGGGATCGGCGTGTCCGACCGGATCCGGATAGCTTTCGCTGTTCAGCGGCACATCCCGGACCCAGAGCGCATCGAAACCCAATTCGTCCGCATGGCTTGCGAGCTTCAACTGGGCATCGAACTCGACATCGGCAGAGGTTCGCGGTTGCGCCGGCAGGACGATGCCGAATGAAAGTCGATCTGGATGAAAAAGCACATCGCGCCCCAACAGATATTGCCGTAGCGCTGAGATAAGGATGTTTGCGGATGATAAAAGAGCCTGAGGCTCTTTGCGCATACCTGATAGGATCGACGCCGACGTTGCCGATCGCTGTCAATGATCGCCCCTATTGCGCTTGATGCGACGTGCCGCCGGTGATTTAGTCGGTGCCGACATAGAGTTGAACATATACAGCCATCTGCGGAATGATCGGCCGCCAGACAAAGAAATGCGAGCAAGTGACGACCAGTATCAGACATATCGCCAAGCTTGCAGGAACATCGGTCTCTTCCGTCTCGCGCGTGCTCAACAACAGCGGCTACGCCTCCCCGGAGCTCAGGCAACGTGTGGAAGCGGCGATCCGCACGCTGAACTACACACCGAGCAAGGGCGCGCGCATGCTGCGGGGTGCGCCGAGCCGAATGATCGGGCTGATGCTGCCGTCGATCGACGTGCCTTTCTTTGGGATTCTCGCCCATGCCATCGAGCAGGAATTGTTCCGGCACGGCTACCAGACGCTGATCTGCAGCACGGCGGAAAACATGGAGCACGAGGCGCGCTATATTTCCATGCTGCTGTCCCAGCGCATCGACGGCGTCATCGTGGCCAGCGCCTTCGGCAGCATCGAGCATTTCGAGGCGCTGCGCGATGCCGATATTCCGATCGTCGCCATCGACCGCGAACTGGGCGGGATCGCAAACGATGCCGTCATGGCCGATCATGAGGAAGGCGGGCGGCTGATGGCGCGCCATCTGATCGGTCTCGGCCACCGGTCGATCGCCATTGTCGGCGCGCCCGCGCATAGCCAACCCGTCCAGCTTCGCCTTGAGGGCATGAGGGCGGAAATGGCGAAGGACGGAATCACGCCTGCCGTGGTGGCGATGGCGGAGGAGCATAGCTTTGCGGCAACCTATGAGCTTGCGCGCGAATTGCTCAAGTCCCGGCCGGAAGTGACGGCGATCGTCGGCACAACCGATATTTCGGCGATCGCAGTCATCCATGCCGTCCAGGATCGCGGCTTTTCCGTTCCGCGCGACTATTCGGTGATCGGCTTCGACGACTTGCCGGAAGCTGCCTATGTCTTTCCGCGATTGACCACCGTCGCGCAGCCGATCCGCGAGGTCGGTGAGCAGGCGGCGCAGCGATTGAAGGCGTTGATCGAGGAGCAGCAAGCGGGGCACGAGCCGCGACAGGGCATGGTCGTCAAGATTCCCGTGACGCTGATCGAACGCGATTCCACGGGACCTGTCCGCGGCTGAGGCGAGCGGCATGTACCCGACCGCCAAGATAGGCCGGTGATTTCCTAAAGCTAGGGTCGTACTATGACCTTGATTTCGCCCGGCAATGGCGCGCTGCCGACTACGCCTGCAACCTCTTCGAGGCCTATGGCTTTGGTCACCAGGGAGTCCAGTTCGAGCGCTCCGCTCGCGACCATTGCCGCGGCCCGGGAATGCGTGAACGGGTTGAGATAGGCCGGCCTGACATCAACCTCGTTGACGAGCAGGTCAAAGGGCAGAACGGGCACTTCAATGCCGGCCGGCGTCACGCCGAACAGCACGAAAGTGCCGCCGCGCCGCGCCATCCTGAGACCGGTCTGCAAGGTGTCGGCAACACCGGCACACTCGATGACGACGTCGGCGCCGCCTTGGGTAACATCTCGAACGGAAGCGACCGTGTCCGAAGATGCTGGATCGAAGGTGTGCGTGGCACCCAGGCGCAGCGCAGCCTCGCGCCTCGATAGCTGTCGCGTGATCAGGATCACCTGACTGGCGCCGGCCAGGCGGGCCAATTGCACCATGAGCAGGCCGATCACACCTCCGCCCAGGATGGCGACGCTATCGCCCGGTCGGATGTCTGCCCTGTCGATGGCGTGAATGCAGCACGCGAGCGGTTCGCAGAAGGCGCCATGCACGGGATCGAGATCGGACGGCAGCGTGAATGCCTGACCGCACGGCACCGCCACATAGTCCGCAAAGCCGCCGTCGCGTGTCACCCCGATGGCTGTCAGCCTTGCGCACAGGTTCGGCCGCCCGCGCCTGCAGGCCGCACAGGTGCCGCAGGCGATATTCGGGTCCACGGTGACGAGTTCTCCGCCGGCAAATGATGGGATTCCATCGCCGACCTCCTCCACGATGCCGCAGAATTCATGTCCCAAGGTAACGGGGATCGCTGTCGGATACTCGCCCTTGTACATGTGACGATCGGAGCCGCAGATGCCGGCAGCCAGAACCCGGACGATGAGCTCGCCGGGCCGGGCAACCGGTTTCTCAACGATGCGCATGATTATGGACCCGATCGATTCCAAGCGTACGGCCCTCATTCTTCTCCTCCAGCCCTCAGATTCCATTGATCATCGCCGCATGATGAGCCAATCCCCCCGGTACACTACCATCAATCGCCAAAAATGCTGACGACCTCATGAGCGATGCTCTATGCCGTAAATGCCGGGTGCATTTCCTTCGCGTCGTCAACGAGGACCGCCATGTCGGGGATGCCATCCGTCGCCGTCGCGCCTCCCAGGCAGCGGGCGGCAGCGGCGTGGGCAACGGCACAGATGCGCCCGACCGGCCAGTTCTCGTGCAGGCCGTAAAGCACGGCGGCGCAAAAAGCGTCGCCGGCGCCGACGGTACTGACGATGTCGCTCGGATTGACGGGCCGCGAACGTGTGACGACAGGCGAAGCGCCAGGCGCAAACCAGAAGCAGATCTCCGGCGCATGGATGACGGCGCCCTTGGCCACACCCGCCGCAAGCAGACGCTCGCCCGCAGTCAGAATTCCCGCTTCGATCAGGTCTCCCCGCGCATCGCGCACAGCCACGCCGGTTGCACGACCCGCCTCGACCTCATTGATGATCAGGAAATCGCAATATGGCAGCGAAGCGCCGACCTTGGCGGCGAATTCCGGATCCTCGCTCGATACGAAATCCACACAGGTCGTAAGGCCCGCTCGACGGGCGGCTTCAAGCAGGCGCGACGCTCCCGAGCGGCCGTCCGGACCGAGCCGGTCGAGACCGGGCAACAGCATAAGATAACCGAGATAGAACAGCCGGTAACCGGCGCTCGCGAAGACCTCGGGGAAGACGAGCGCATCGGTGACCGCATCGTTGGCACCGCCGTGATAGAAGAAAGTGCGGTTCTCACCTGGCACATTCATGACATGGGTGTGCGCCGTCGCCCGGTCGGACAGCACCATCAACCCGCCGACATCGATGCCGGCATCGACCAGGCGCGACTTGACGATCTCTCCGTCAATATCGGCGCCGACACATCCCGCTGCCGCCAGCTTTCCGGGAAAACCGAGCGAGGCGAGGTCGGTGACGACATTGGCGGCTCCGCCCCCCACGCCCAGATCCTGATGCAGGATATGAGCGAGATTACCCTGTTTCGGCCAGTAGGACAGTGTGTGAACGCGGTCGACGATGAAATTTCCCGCGCAAACGATGCCGCCCTTATCTTGCCTTTCGCTGCCGCGAACCTCCTCCCCTGTCCACATCATCAGCCTGCCTCGTTCCACAAGGGTCTGAGGGGTGGTTCATCCTCCTCGATCGCGGCAAAGCGCCCGATCGGATCCAGGAAGAAGTTATCGCCATTGTCGTCGTTGACCTGGCTGACCTCGCCGACGAGGACGGGGCCACCGCCTCTTCTGCCGTAGAAACGATGATAGAGCCCGGTGCGGATCGTCACGCTCTGGCCGGGTGAAAGAACCAGCGGTTCCCATGCCGCGAGCTTGCGCGGCAGTCCGTCCAGCGGAACGGTGACATCGTCCTTCAGCACATTGCTGTCGGCGTCGGCCGCGGCGAATTCGATGACGAGATCGCCGCCGGCTCGATTGATGATGTCTTCCATCTTCGCTGCATGACGATGGGTCGGCGTTACCTGGCCTTCCTCTACGAAGAGGAGTTTTTCCGCATACGTGCGCTCGCCCTCGACGCTAACGATGCCGTTGCGCAGGCAGAACAGCACCAGACCGCATTCGGCAAACCGGCCCGAGCCGAAATCGGTGACGTCCCAGCCCAGTTGATGGGCGCGCAGATAGGCCGTCGCCTGCGGATCGGCGGCGAACTCCGCCGCAGTCCAATATCCCCACTCCGGCAGCGCCCACCGCCAGTGCTCGAGGGTCTTGGTTGCCCGCAGCAGGGCTGCATTGATCTCCGAGCGCTTCATCAGATCGCCGTCCCCTCATAGTCGACCGGCACCACGATGTTCTCGCGACCGGATTTGAGAGCCGCGGTCAGCACCGCGTGATGTGCCTGCGCTTCGGCCGGGGTGGCGCAGCCAAAGCCGTTGGCGTTCCCGCCTGCCAGCTCATCGACGAAGGCAGCCCACATCTGCTGGATGGCATCGGCAAAGCCGAACTCGAAAATCTTGCCCGTTATGGCCGGAAACAGCGAGCCATAACCAAGGTCCTCGGTGCTCCAGGCCTGCGTGCCACCGGTATAATCCATCCATTGCCACTGGCGCGGTGACTTGGTGCTGAAGAAGGCGCTCTTCTTCATGCCGAGAATACGGATGTACCAGGTGTTGGATTCGCCCGGCGCGATGCGCCACGTTTTGAGCACCATCGGGAAATCCTGATCCCCAGCGCACACGCGCGTGCTGATGGTCGCATTGTCCCAGGTGGTGCAAGGCACCATTCCGCCCTTGCCGTCAGGACGCTCGGTGACCTTCTTGACGAGTTGCGCATGCAGGGTCGTCGGGCGCCAGCCGAGCCGCAACGGCACGTGCAGGACATGCATGCCAAGATCGCCCATGCAGCCATATTCGCCGTTGATCTCAGCCATGCGCTTCCAATTAATCGGCTTCTGCCGGTCAATGTCAGAGGAGTGCAGGAAACCGGCCTCGACCTCGAGGAGGTTGCCCATCTCGCCGCTTTCCGCAAGCGCGATGACCTTCTGTGCACCGGGGAAGAAAGGCATTTCCGACGAGCAGCGAACCAGAAGGTCCGGGTGTTCGGCAAGAACCGTCATGATCTCGCGGTTCTGGGCCGCATCCATGCCGAAGGGCTTTTCGCCGAGCAGATGCTTTCCGGCCTTCAAGATATCGATATAGAATTGCTGGTGCAGCACATGCGGCACCGCGCAATAGATCGCATCGATCTCTGGATTGGCCAGAAGCTCCTTATAGTCGCCGGTAAACTGCCGCACGGTCGGCACGTGATCCCTGAACCAGTCGAGCAGCGTCGTATTGGTGTCGCAGACAGCGACGATTTCCGGTCGCGCCTTCACGTCGGCAAGATGCAGCCAGCGCGCCGCGGCACTTGCGAATTCGCGCCCCATCAGGCCGCAACCGATGACGCCGAAACGGAATACCCTTGTCATGTCCATTCCTCCCAGAATGCGTCAGGCGAGATGCCGCGAGGCTTCCTCTACGGAAGCACCGTCATGGACGATCGCCATCAAGGCGCGCGTCATGCCCGCAGGATTTTGGTGTTGGATGACGTTGCGGCCATAGACGATGCCGCGCGCGCCCTGCCCCATCAGCTGCTTGGTGCGGCTCAGGATTTCCTGATCAGAAACGCGCCCACCGCCGCGCACCAGCACCGGAAGGCCCTGGGCGATCTCGATGACACGGTGATATTCCTCGACATTATCGCACGGGTCAGCCTTGATGATATCGGCGCCGAGTTCGGCGGCCTGACGCACCAGAGGCAGGATTTTGTCGATCGCACCATCGACCATGTAAGCGCCCTTGGAATTATCCTGCATGACCAGCGGCTCCACCATCAGCGGCATGCCATAGATCTCGCATTCACGCTTCAGGCTATTCACGTTGCGCACGCAGGCGCGATAGACTTCGGGCTGGTTCGGTAGCATCAGGAGATTGACGACGACGCAGGCCGCGTCGAGCGCCACGCCCTGCTCCACCGCGCGGTCGATCATTTCGGAAAACAGCGCTGATGGCAGGGGATTGCCATAGATGTTGGCGATATCCGTGCGCAGGACCAACGCCGGGCGATGCTTGCCGGGGATCGCCTGCAAGAGTGGCGCGGTCCCCGGTGGAAGCTGGATGGCATCGGGGGCGGCGTCGGCGATCACATGGATGGCCGTCTTCATGTCCTCAATGCCGGCGAGGAAGGTCCGTTCATTGAACATGCCATGATCGATGGCGACGTCGAAACAATTGCCGGACACGCCGAAAAGGCGGTTGAGCCGCGCGGATTTCATCCAGTTCCTCCCAGTATGGTAACGTTTCCACATTGAGATTAATGGACTCATCCAATGAGTCAAGACGGATGCGGTATCGTTTCCACATTCGTCTCATTTGGGTGTCCTGGGAGATTCCAAAGGGTAGCCCGATAGGGCTCGTCTTCCCTCATTCGGTTCGCAGCAAGCCCGACGCAGACATCAAAGCGCCCGCTTGAAGGTCTTCATTGAGGAGTTGCTGAAGCGCCTTGGGGGTGCGTAGATCTCTTCGACAAGCGTCAGCGATTGCCCTCGATCTTTCGCGAGGGCAATTTTTGCCGAATGCGGGTTCAGGCGCCGTGAGGCCCTGTCCCCTGGATCGCGGAGAGCTTCCAGTCCGAACCCGGCCTGCGCACGAAGGTCCAGATCTCGGTGGTTTCCGAGGGATTGCGATCGTCGCCATCCACGAGCTTTCCAGTCGTGCGATCGACCATCGCGTCGATGCTCGAATAGCGCATGGCGAGCGTCGCGTATTCGGCACTGTCCTCGCGCCAGGCTTCGGCGATATCGCCCTGCAACAGGCGAACATCGGAAACGCTGTTGCGGACGCCGTTGGTCGCGTTCTCGCCAAGCTCCTCGGCAAGATAGGACATGGCTTCGGGTGTGCTCAGCTGGCGCAGCGTGGCGTAATCCTCGGACCCGTAGGCCGTTTGAATTTTGGTGAGAAGCTGCTCGAAGCGTTCGAGATCGGGCTGCTTCAGCCCGATCTCGTCATTCGCCTGCCGCGCCGCCGGCTTCGCGTTCGCCGCGCTGCCACCGATCGGCGGGATCGAGAAGGAGGGACGCTGCGAAGCATTCATGCTGTTTGTGTTATAGGATGTGCCCGGCGCCGATGCCGCATAGTTCGTTCTTTGGCGGTTAGCGAAGAAGCGCATGGCAAAGCTTATCGCCGCGATGATCAGGCCGATCTGCAGCAGCATGCCGAGGAAGCCGAAGCCGCCGCCGAAACCATGACCGATCAGCATGCCAAGCAAGCCGCCGGCGATCAATCCGCCGATCATCGACCCGCCGAAGCCGCCAAAAAGGCCGGGACGAGGCTGCGCGTTGATCGGCGGCTGCGTCGCGGTCTGCGTCTGGGGTGTCATCGTCCGGTCGATCGGAGCGGCCTGGGTTGGCGCTGTCCGCGTAATGGCAGGCGTGTCGAAAGTCCTGGTTCCGCGGCTGCCGAATCCGCTGGAGCCAGCACGGCGAGCATCAGCATCGCTAAAGCTCGCAAAGGACGATGCGGCAGCGAGGACGACGATGGCTGCGATCTTGGCGAAACGCGGAACTGCACTGAACATTGGTTCTCCTGTCATTGGGCAGAAAGACAATCTGTCGATCATATGGGGATGCCAAATGGCGATTGTAAGTTGGCACTGGAACAGAGCGGCCAGAAAATACGCGCCTTCGATAAGGACTGCGTCGTTATCACAGTCGCGAAAAGCAACCTTGTCCGGTGCGTCACCACCTATGGCGATCCCGTGCCTTTTGGCATTCAGGCGCTTTTGAGTGTTGGTGGTGTACGGAAGCGCGCTTGCCCTTGTGGCGGCGCAGATCGCCAAGGGCGGCTTCCGGCGGTGCCTCGGTCGACGCCGATGGTCGTGGGTCCGGTCGTTCGCTACACTGCTCCGCTCATTGCCACGATCGAGACCATTGTTCGCTCTGGACCTTGCCGCCGGGAAAGCCCTCTCCATCTATGCCGCCATTGAGCTTGCAAGCATGGCCTTTCAAGAGGTTAGATGCGTCAATTCTGACCGACAAGACATATTCATATAGAGGATTTCCTTTCCCATGCCTTTTCGCCTTTCGACATTCGTCCGGGTCGCAGCTCTTGCCGGCTCCGCGGCCGCCATGCTGTCGGCCCACGCTTTGATGGCTCAGGATTCAGCCGCTCCGTCGCAATGGCCCGACACCCCGACATCGCGGGTGGAAGCCCTTGCGGTCCTCCAGACGCTGAATGCCAATCTCCTCAGCAATGCCAGCGCCACCTTGACGCTCGACCGCTGGTGTGCCGCGCATAAGCTTGCGCCGGCGGGCTCCAAGATCCTGGCGCAGCGCGTGCATGGGCAGGATAAGCCGGCCGATGCCCATATCCGTGAGCTGCTGGCTGTGGGGCCGGATGTTCCGATTGCCTATCGTCGCGTTCGTCTCGCCTGTGGCGATCGCGTCCTGTCGGAAGCCGATAATTGGTATGTGCCGGCAAAACTGACGGCTGACATGAACGAGGCGCTGAACACATCCGATATCGCCTTTGGCCGAGCCGTTCAGTCACTCAACTTCACCCGCACGAACCTGTCAGCCAAATTGCTTTGGTCACCTCTTCCCGAAGGATGGGAGATGAAAGCCGATCTGCCGTCCGCCGGCACGGGGCAACTGACGCTGCCCCCGTTTCTTCTCGAACATCGCGCAGTGCTGAAGTTGCCGGATGGTACGCCATTCAGCACGCTGGTCGAAACCTACACGAACAGCGTTCTGGATTTCCCGGCTCCGCCCGCGCATCGACCATGATGCGTGAGCATTCGGCCCCTCGCTGGCAGCGGGATGCCAGCGCTCCGGCCTAGTCTTCATCCGCACCATCGAGCAAACCATCGTAGACTTCCATGAGCGCGTTGGTGATCGCCTGCCCGAGGGCGCCGCCGGCTACGCGGACATCTTCGTCCGTACCGTCTCGGGCTGCCTTGGCGAGGCCGAAACCTTGCTCGCTGACGATCTGCTTTGCAACTTCGATGGCCCACAGACCGAAGTCACCGCGGTTATCTATCTTGATCGCGTCTTCCATTGCTTGTTCCCGTTATTTGTCATCGTGAGGCATCTATACCGTCACCGGCCCCATGACCAGCATCGCTGGCATAACGCGGCTCGAGACGTGATGGATCCATCATTTTGTCCATCCAGATTATGCCTTTTGGCGAGACCGCCGTGGTGCGTGCCCGGAGGGAAGAATCAGCAAAAGTGGAAAGAAGGAGGTGTCGCGACAGAACAACAAGCGGCACCGCATCTCCTGGAACCGGTAGGGAAAAGCCCGAAAATGAGGCTCTTCCCATCGGAAATTGTGGAAATGCCGGTGTATGAGCCCTCTGAGACCCGGGCAGCGCGTGACATTGGGCGATTACGATGGAAATGATTCAACCGTAAACAACCCGGGGGAAGCATGATGACCACCACCAACGAAATCGCAGACAAAATTGCCGCAGACCACAAGCTGACGAAGGCTCAGAGCAAGGCTGTCGTCGAAGCCGTCTTCGCCGCCATCACCGGAGCTGCAACCTCCGGCGCCGAGACATCGATCCCGGGCTTTGGCAAGTTCAAGGTCAAGGACACGCCGGCACGGGAAGCACGCAATCCATCGACCGGCGCGACCATCAAGGTGGCCGCCGCAAAGAAGCTCACCTTCACGCCGGCCAAGGCGCTGAAGGATGCGTTGAACAAGTAAGAGCGGGTTACGGCCTCGTTGTGCAACGATGAAAATGCCGGCCCTATCAAGGGCCGGTGTATTTGTCTTGCGAGTTCTTGGATGACGCACCCATTGGCAGTTTAGAAGCCGAAACGGGCAGATGCTCAGTTAAACGTGGATCTGAGCTTATCGAGCAGCGAAGCCCGGTGCTTTCGTGCAGCCAAGGCCTCGTCCATCGAAACCTCGATGAATCGTGTCGGCGTATGCGGCTGAAGCTGCCCGATCAGATCCATGTCGGCTGAAATCACGGTGCCGACCATGAAATAGCCGCCGCCCGAGACCGCATCACGATGCAGGATGATTGGCTCCGTGCCGCTCGGGATCTGGATGGAACCATAGGGATAGCAGCTGTCGACGATGTTGGACGGATCGGAGCCGGCTCCGAACGACTGCTTGCGCTCGACGAACTCGATCTTGCGACCGCCGCGAAAGCGATATCCCATGCGATCGGCCTCCGGCGCCACCTTCCAGGTGTCGGCAAAGAAGTTCGCCTTCGCCGCGTCCGTCAGCCTGTCCCAGTAGAGGCCCGGCAGCACGCGAAGTTCCGCCGGCGCTCCCGGTTTGCGGCGCAGGTCCTCAGCAATAGTGCGCCCTTCGCCGTCAAGGCCGCCTTGGCCGACCGGCAGTTCGTCTCCCGGCGCAAGCGCCCTGCCTTTGTAGCCGCCAAGTGCGCCGATCGGATAGGTCGACCGGCTGCCAAGGGCGATCGGCACATCGATGCCGCCGGCAACCGCGATGTAGATGCGGGCGCCGGACTTCAGAAAATCGAAGGTCAGGACCTGACCGCTCTTCACTTTGAAAGCAGTCCAGCCGGGGACCGGTTCGCCATCGAGCTTGGCGGGCATGTCCGCACCGGTAACAGCAACGAGCGCATCTTGCGTGAACTCGAGCTTCGGCCCCATGAAGACCGCCTCGAGGCCGGCCGCACCCTCGTCGTTGCCGACCAAAAGGTTGGCTGCCCGAAACGCGTAGCGATCCATGGCGCCGCCCATGGGAATGCCCAGATGAAAATAGCCCGGGCGGCCGAGATCCTGAACGCTGGTGGAAACGCCGTGATGTATGACCTTAATGGGCATAGAGCGTGCCCTCCAGCTTGGTGTTGTAGCCGTCGATGTCCTTCTGGAATTCGCGAAGATCGAAAGTGACCTCGCGGATCGGCGGCGAAAACCTGCCCCTGTCGACATCCTCGACCGCCTGGTCATAGGCGGCACGATCGATAGGCTTGAACTTCACGATGTCGCCCGGGCGGAAAAAGACCATGAAATCGCGGAGATAGCTCGTCGTCTGGCTGGAATCGAAGATCGGCATGGGCGTGATGCCGAACATCTGATAGCCGCCGGCGCCGCGCACCGAATAGATGCAGCCGAAGCAACCGCCATGGCCGACCGTCAGCCGCGGCGTATCGGTTCTCGGGCGCAGATATTTCGGCACCTCGATCTGCCGCTCCCGCTCGACCATCTGATACATGAAGGGAAGGCCGGCGACGAAGCCGACCATGGAAACGAACCACGGTGAGCCGTGATGGGCCTCTATGAAGCTGCCGACGGCATCGTAGCCATTGATCCTGGCGGCGTAGTCGAGATCGGTGCCCTCAGGCTCCTGGTGCCGCTCGCGAAAGCGCATCAAGGTCTCATGGGTCCAGGGATCGTTGTAGAAGACGGGGATTTCGACGATCCGCGTCTTGAGCACGGGTTCCGCCTTTTCGGCATCGACCTCGATCGCCCTGACTTCCTTCATCATGTCGTCGGGCTTGATGATATCCGGGTTGAACTTGACCTGGAACGAGGCATTGGCGGGGCAGATCTCGGTGACGCCCTTGATCTGGCTTTCCCGCACGGCTGTTGCCATCGACAGGCTCTTGAAGAAGGCTTCCAGCGACATCTCATCGCTGCATTCGATGAAGAGGTGTTCATCCCCTCCGAAACTATAGCGCGCGGGCATCAGGCGACCTCCGATCGAATATGATTTTTGGGAGAGAATTCGGTTTCAAGCCACCCTTCCAGGAAGCGCGTATGGAAGGCCGCAATTTGCACGGCCGAAGAGCGGACGAGTGCCTGATGCAGCGGAATGGTCGTCGCCAGCCCCTCGATCACAAGGTTGTCGAGCGCTCGACCAAGCCTTATCAGGCATTCGCCTCTTGTCTCACCCCAGACAATGAGCTTGCCCAGCAGGGAATCATAGAAGGGCGGAACGGTATAGCCTTCGTAGAGCATGGTATCGAAGCGGATGCCGTCTCCCTCGGGAACCACCAGGCGCTCGACAAGCCCCGGGGCCGGCACGAAACCCTTGAAGGGATCCTCGGCGTTGATGCGGCATTCGATGGCATGTCCGCGCGGGCGGATATCGTCCTGCGTGACGGAAAGCGGCGCGCCGCCGGCGACCCTGAACATCTCCTGGACAAGATCGACGCCTGTGATCATCTCGGTCACCGGATGCTCGACCTGGATGCGCGTGTTGACCTCGATGAAATAGAATTCGCTGCTATCTTCGTCGTAGAGATATTCGACCGTGCCGGCGCCCTTGTACCCAACCTCTCTTGCCAACGCGACGGCACTCTCGCAGAGCTTCTGGCGCACGATCTGCGGCAGCAGGAGCGACGGCGCCTCCTCCCAGACCTTTTGACGGCGGCGCTGCAACGAGCATTCACGCTCATGGAGATGGATGAAATTCTCCCCATCGCCGAAGATCTGCACCTCGACATGACGCGCACGGGAAATGACCTTCTCGATATAAAGACCGCCATCGCCGAAAGCGGCCAGCGCTTCAGCCGCGGCAAGCGGAAACTGCTTGTCGAGATCCGCAAGCGATTCCACGATGCGGATGCCGCGGCCGCCACCGCCGGCGGCAGCCTTGATCATCACCGGGAAGCCGATACGCTCGGCAATCTCGTGAGCCTCAGCGAGATCGAAAATGCGCCCGCCGCTGCCGGGCACGGTCGGCACGCCGGCGCGCTTGGCAACCTCGCGCGCCGCAACCTTGTCTCCGAGCAGGCGAATGGCATCGCCACTCGGGCCAATGAACGTCAAACCGGCCGCCGCGACGGCATCGGCGAAATCGCCATTCTCCGATAGGAAGCCATAGCCGGGATGCACCGCATCGACATTCGCGGCCTTGGCAGCCGCGATGACGGCCTCGATGTTGAGATAGGATTTCTTCGGCGCCGGCGGTCCGATATTGATCGCCTCGTCCGCCAGCCGCACCGCCAGCATATCGGCATCGGCGGCGCTGTGCACCTGCACCGTGCGGATACCGAGGGCCTTGGCGGCCTTGATGATGCGAACCGCGATTTCGCCGCGATTGGCGATGAGAACGGAGCTGATCGTCACTGTTCTACCTCCGCGATGACCTGGCCGGCCATGATCGGCTCTTCGTTGTCGATGAGGAAGGTGATGTTCCTTCCGGAAAGCCCCGCCGGGATCTCATGAAAGGTCTTCATGACTTCGATTACGCCGACGATGTCACTTTCCGCGACGTCCTGACCATCGGCCTTGAATGGAGGAGCATCCGGCGACGAGGCCCTGTAGAAGGTGCCAGGCAGCGGTGATCTGATTTCAGCTTTGCTCATGATAGCCCCTCATTTTTGCTGTTCTAATATCTGGGAAACAGGCGCGATCCGAATTCCTTCGGCCACCAACGCCTCGCGCATCTCGCGGACGATATCCAACGCTCCGAGCGTATCGGAATGGAAGCAGATGGATTCAAATTCGATTGGGATGTCCCTTCCCTGGACGGTGCGCACTTTTCCTTCGGTGCAGGCGCGCAAGACCTTCCTGGCGATCGCCTTGGGATCGGGCCGCCCGGCATCGCGGGTAAAGACGATCCAGCCATTGTCGTCGTAATCGCGATCAGCGTAGAGTTCCCTGACGACCGGATGGCCGAGCAGCCTGGCGGCCTCGTAGGTCGCTGAGTTCCACATGCAGAAAATGGGCGCATTGGGTGCGGTCGTGCGCATGTACTCGATGAAAGCGTCCGACAGCTCCGGATTGGCAGCAAGCTCCATGTAGAGAGCGCCATGCGGCTTGACATGCTGCATGCTGGTGCCGTGACGCCTGCAGAACTCGCGAAGCGCACCGACCTGGTAGACGATGTCGTTGACGATTTCCTTGTTGCTGCCCGAGATCTTTCGGCGTCCGAAACCTTGCAGGTCGTTGTATCCCGGGTGCGCGCCGACCGCGACGCCGTGCTCGGCGGCTAGTTTTACCGTGTCATTGATGAGATTGGGATCGCCGGCATGAAAGCCCGCCGCTATGTTGGCGGAGCTTATATGCGCTATGAGGTGCTCATCGCTGGTATCGCCGATACGCCACCGGCCGAACGCCTCCCCCATATCACAGTTGATATCCACCGTTCGCTTCAAACCCGCAATCCTCACTGGTAGATCGGTACCGAAGGCATCCCTCGGCGGGCGCCTTCCTCATCAGTACGGTAGGGTCTAATTGGCAGCTTGAAAAATAGATTCTTTTGAGCAGTAATATCTGAAAATATGATAATGATGCGTCGGAGTGATGCGGAAAAAATCGCGATAAAATATATAGTTACAAGGCATGCTCAAAAATTGCTCTTGAAGATGATGCAGTTTTGACCAGCATTATTCATTTTTGCAGTGCAGTAGTCTGAATTTATTGGAGGGACGGTTCGGTGGCTCTCAGCATTCGCCAGCTTCGCTATTTCGTCGCAACCGCAGAATATGGGCAGGTTTCCCAGGCGGCGATCAGCCAGAATATTTCTCAATCCGCCATAACCGCCGCCATCAAGGAGCTCGAGCAGATCGTCGGCGTTCCCCTCTTCGCCCGCACGGCGCAGGGGATGGAATTGACCTCGTCAGGACGGCAGTTCCTGTCGCATGCCTACGAGATCCTCGCCAAGATCGACGAGGCGATGCAACTCAACTTCATCAACACCGATGTCGAGGGCGAACTGGTCGTCGCGGCCACCTACACGGTGATCGGCTATTTCCTGCCGATGCACATCGAGCGGATACGCCGGCTCTTCCCGAAACTGCGGGTGCAACTCTATGAATTGAACAGGGAATCGATCGAGGAAGGTTTGCTGACCAACCGCTACGACCTTTCCGTCCTGCTCACCTCGAACATTCTCAACCCGATGATCACGACAGAGACGCTGTTGAGCTCGGTGCGCAGGCTCTGGGTTCCGGCGCAACATCACCTGCTGCGGCGAAAGGGCGTGGGGCTGCAGGAAATATCGCAAGAGCCCTACATCATGCTGACGGTGGACGAAGCCGCCCAGTCATCGCTCAAATATTGGAGCAAGACCCCCTACCAACCGAATGTCACGCTTCGCACTTCATCGGTGGAAGCCGTTCGGTCCATGGTCGCGAACAACCAGGGCGTCGCCATCCTCTCCGACATGGTATATCGGCCGTGGTCGCTCGAAGGCCGTCGCATCGAGACGATCAACATCCAGGAAACCGTACCGGCCATGGACGTCGGACTTGCATGGCGTGCGGGTAACGCCTTGACGCCTGCGATGCAGGCATTTCGGAACTACTTCCAACAGGCTTTCGGCTTGCCGGGCGTGGCCGGCGGAAAACCGGCGCCCGAGTAGGCCCACGGCGTCAGGGCGACCCACGACGCCGTGCGGACGGATCACCCAGTCCTAGAAATTCCAATCTTCATCTTCGGTCGCGACTGCCTTCCCGATCACATAGGACGAGCCGGAGCCGGAGAAGAAGTCATGGTTCTCGTCGGCATTCGGCGACAGCGCCGAGAGGATCGCCGGATTGACCTTGCAGGCCTCCGCGGGAAAGAGCGCCTCGTAGCCAAGGTTCATCAGCGCCTTGTTGGCGTTGTAGTGCAGGAACTTCTTGACGTCTTCGGTCAAGCCGACACCGTCATAGAGTGACTCGGTATACCTAGCCTCGTTATCATAGAGTTCGAGCAGGAGGTCGAAGGCGAAGTCCTTGATCTCCTGCCGGCGCTCCTCCGGCAGCCGTTCAAGCCCGCGCTGGAACTTGTAGCCGATGTAGTAGCCATGCACCGCCTCATCGCGGATGATCAAGCGGATCATGTCGGCGGTGTTGGTGAGCTTGGCACGGCTCGACCAAAACATCGGCAGGTAGAAGCCCGAATAGAACAGGAAACTTTCGAGGAAGACGCTGGCGACCTTCTTCTTCAGCGGATCACCGGAAGCATATTGCTCCATGATCAGCGTCGACTTGCACTGCAGGAATTCGTTCTCCTCCGACCAGCGATAGGCATCGTCGACATCCGGCGTCGAGCAGAGCGTCGAGAAGATCGATGAGTAGGATCGAGCGTGCACGGCCTCCATGAAGGAGATGTTCGACAGCACCGCCTCTTCATGCGGCGTGGCGGCATCGGCCATCAGTCTCACGGAACCGACGCCGTTCTGGATTGTGTCCAGCAGGGTCAGGCCAGTGAAGACGCGGATGGTGAGCTGCTGCTCCTCCGGCTTCAGGGTTGCCCAGGACGGGATGTCGTTCGACAATGGCACCTTTTCGGGCAACCAGAAATTTCCGGTCAGGCGGTTCCAGACCTCGAGATCCTTGTCGTCCTCGATACGGTTCCAGTTGATGGCGCGAATGCGGCTTACCGGCTTGAATTGCATGTTCACGGGAATGTCCTTTTTCAAACCGGAAATCAGAGGGCGCAGGAAACGCAGCCCTGCACCTCGGTGCCGGACAGCGCCATCTGGCGAAGGCGGATGTAATAGATGGTCTTGATGCCCTTCTTCCAGGCGTAGATCTGCGCCTTGTTGATGTCGCGCGTGGTTGCCGTGTCGCGGAAGAACAGCGTCAGGGACAGGCCCTGATCGACATGCTGGGTGGCGGCCGCATAGGTGTCGATGATCTTTTCCGGCCCGATCTCGTAGGCGTCCTGATAATAATCGAGATTGTCGTTGGTCATGAAGGCGGCCGGATAATAGACGCGGCCGATCTTGCCTTCCTTGCGGATTTCGATCTTGGAGACGATCGGATGGATCGAAGAGGTCGAGTGGTTGATATAGGAGATCGAACCTGTGGGAGGCACGGCCTGCAGGTTCTGGTTATATAGACCGCCCTTCATCACGGCCTGCTTCAACTTCGCCCAATCTTCCTGCGTCGGGATGGCGATGCCGGCCGTTTCGAACAGTTCGGCCACACGTTCGGTCGCGGGCACCCATGCCTGATCGGTATATTTGGCGAAGTATTCGCCGGAGGCGTATTTCGAGTTCTCGAAGCCCTTGAAGCTCTGCCCGCGCTCGACCGCTAGGAGGTTCGAGGCACGGATGGCGTGATAGGTCACAGTATAGAAATAGATGTTGGTGAAATCGACGCCTTCCTCGGAGCCGTAGAAGATGCGCTCGCGGGCAAGATAGCCGTGCAGGTTCATCTGGCCGAGGCCGATGGCGTGGCTGTCGTCATTACCCTTTTCGATCGAAGGCACCGACGAGATATGGCTCATGTCGGAGACTGCCGTCAGCGCGCGGATCGACATTTCGATCGTCTTGCCGAAATCGGGGCTGTCCATCGCGGCTGCGATGTTGAGGGAGCCAAGATTGCAGGAGATGTCCTTGCCCATATGCGTGTAGGAAAGGTCGTCGCTGTATTCGCTCGCTTCGCTCACCTGCAGGATTTCCGAGCAGAGATTGCTCATGGTAATGCGGCCGGCAATGGGGTTGGCGCGGTTCACCGTGTCCTCGAACATGATGTAGGGATAGCCGCTCTCGAACTGGATTTCGGCAATCACCTGGAAGAAGTCGCGCGCCTTGATCTTCTTCTTGCGGATGCGGCTGTCGGCCACCATCTCGCGGTACTTTTCCGTCACCGATATTTCCGTGAAAGGCACGCCATAGACGCGCTCCACGTCATAAGGCGAGAACAGATACATGTCGTCATTGTTCTTCGCGAGCTCGAAGGTGATGTCGGGAATGACGACACCGAGCGACAGCGTCTTGATACGGATCTTCTCGTCGGCATTCTCGCGCTTGGTGTCGAGGAAGCGCATGATATCAGGGTGATGGGCGTTGAGATAAACGGCGCCCGCGCCCTGCCTGGCTCCGAGCTGGTTGGCGTAGGAGAAGGAGTCTTCGAGCAGCTTCATCACCGGGATGATGCCGGAAGACTGGTTCTCGATGTGCTTGATCGGCGCGCCGGCCTCGCGGATGTTAGTGAGCGACAGCGCCACGCCGCCGCCGCGCTTGGAAAGCTGCAGCGCGGAATTGATGGCGCGGCCGATCGATTCCATGTTGTCTTCTACGCGCAGCAGGAAGCAGGAAACCAGTTCGCCGCGCTGCTTCTTGCCGGCATTGAGGAAGGTGGGCGTCGCCGGCTGGAAGCGGCCGGAAATGATCTCGTCCACCATGTCATGGGCAAGCTGCTCGCTGCCGCGCGCCAGCGCCAAGGCTACCATGCAGACACGGTCTTCATAGCGCTCCAGATAGCGCTTTCCGTCGAAGGTCTTCAGCGTATAGCTGGTGTAATATTTGAAAGCGCCGAGGAACGTCGGAAAGCGGAACTTCTTCGCATAGGCATGATCGAAGAGATCGCGCACGAAGTTGAAGGAATATTGGTCCAGCACCTCCCGTTCGTAATAGCCCTCCGTCACCAGGTAATCGAGCTTCTCCCGCAGGTTATGGAAGAACACCGTATTCTGGTTGACATGCTGGAGGAAATACTGCTTGGCCGCCAAGCGGTCCTTGTCGAGTTGGATACCACCCTGCTCGTCGTAGAGGTTCAGCATGGCGTTGAGGGCGTGATAATCCAATGCCGTTTCCGTGACCTTCGATGGCCGGTCGCTCGCGGGATGAGAAAAAGTGTGAAGCGGTTTTTCGGCCGCGTGCCGCGACAAAGAAGAGCTTAGCGTGTCCAAAATCGTTCCAATCCGTGTCTGACATTCACGACATCCTCTTCCGTGCCCAAAAGCTCGAACCGGTACAGATACGGTACCCGGCATTTGGTGGAGATGATGTCGCCGGCGATACCAAACGTCGCCCCGAAGTTGCTGTTGCCCGCGGCAATGACCCCGCGGATGTTTGAACGGTTATCCGCATCGTTGAGGAAGCGGATCACCTGCTTGGGCACGGCACCCTTGCCCCCTTCACCACAATAGGTAGGGACAATGAGAACGTAAGGACGGGCCGCTCGAAGCTCTTCACCCGCGCCGAGCGGAATGCGAGCGGCCGGCAAGGCAAGCTTGGCAACGAAGCGATGGGTGTTCTCAGATCTGCTGGAGAAATAGACGATCTCGCCCACCGCCCGGTTCCTCAGGCGAGCGCGCTGATCATGTCGGGGCGGAAGCCAGCCCAATGCTGCTCGCCGGCGATAACGACCGGGACCTGACGATAGCCGAGACCCTGCACCAGCTCGTAGGCTTCAGTATCGGTGGACACGTCGACGATGGTGTAATCGATACCCTGGCGGTCGAGGGCGCGTGTGGTCGCGGTGCACTGGACGCAAGCGGGCTTGCTGTAGACGGTAATGCTCATGGATGTCCTCGTATATATGACAGGCGTGCGAGATCGTCCGGGCGTCGGGCGACACCCGTTCGGCAATCTGAAAAATGGCGGCGGGCACAACCGACTGCCGGACGCTTAGGCGGCCGTCAGTCGTGCAGGCAGATAAGGATACTCAAAGACATGGACTTCACACCTCGAAGTAACCTTTGCGGGCCATTCGGGGAAAGCGACGGCAACGGCGAGCTGCCGCAAACCATCGCTCGCCATCCGGACACCCCGCCCGTGGACGCTATTGCTCGAGGCAGGTCTCCTGGCTTGCGGGTCGAAGTATTTGCTCTTGCCTTCCCGAGGCATATATTCCTCAGTGGCACATGCAGAACAAATACTCGCCGCTCACAGTTGCGGGGGCAGCTACGGCTTGACGAGCATCATGCTCGGCGACCGTATTCCCATCTTAGCCTCCAATCCTTGCGAATCGAAGGAACCTCGAACACTATATATAGTAGACGAGGTTAAATTTGCGTCAACAGGTTCCATCACCGATCCTTCATTTAAGATGTTGATAAGGCCTGCGCTAAGTCCCGAAGACGCTTTCGCGGCAAGGACAGAAGATCGGTCATCTTCTCGACCTCGGGAATGTGCGGCGAGTGGATATCGTGAAAGCCGGGGCCGAGTGTCGGCGCACCGGACGCCCTCTTAACCCTGAACCAGAGAGATTGCTCCAGGGAGCCCATGCCGGGTGAACATCGAGATATCCATGCGTTAGGCAATGCCAGCGCGGATCCTGGCTTTCCAGGAGATTTCCAAACGTCGTTTCAGTTCGTAACACAACGCACAGACGGCGAGCGTCGCAACCACGATCGGGATGAAAGACGAGGCGGACATCAACCCAAACTCACGCAACCAGTAGGCAATAACCAACATGACCGTCTGGTGAAGCACGTAGTAGGTCAGCACTGCCCTGTTCAGATAGCGGACAACGGCGTTCTCCGAATTCAGCCAGACCTTTGCGTATCCGAGAATTGCGACGATCGCACACCATTGGAACGTGCCGGCAAGCACCCTTCCCGCAAATGCCTGCCACATGTCAGGCTCGCCGGCAGGCAGGCCCGGGAAGAGCATCGTCAGAAGCACCGCACAACCCAGCGCCAGGATCAGGGCGGGTTTTCGCGCGTCGACGACCGCCTCCCAGCATTCGCTGCGCATGGCCATCACGACACCGAGCAGAAATGACATCAGATAGATACTATGGCTGTACCAGTCGGTGAGGATATTGAGTGTCGGGGGGAAGGCCGGCCGCAGCGTGAGCCTGAGCAAGATGAACAGTATGGCGGGAAATATCAGTATCCACTTGCCCGCCAGCCGGGGCGTCAGCCGATCCCCCGCGAGGGGCAGCAACTTCGGCCAGGCCGATACGACAAGCGTCAGGATTGCGGTATAGGTCCAGAGATAGGCGAGGTACCACAGGTGCTGCATCCAGAAGAGATTGACCTCACGTCCGTCGGGCAGCGGAATGGGCGTCAGGGTCAGATAGTGCCAGAAGACGTCTCGGAGGCTGATGTCGACCCCCAGGCTGGTATTCAGGCAGACATACATTTGGGGAGGGATCAGAAACAGCATTCCAACCAGCAGCGGAACCAGCAACTGCCTCGTTCGCGCCTTCCTCAGCACCTCGGGAGTTTGCCGTGTCAGCAATATCCCCGTGACGACGCCTGAGATCAAAAACAGCAGCGACATGCGCCAAGGGTGGGTCCACAGATGGATAATGTCAAAGATGGGAGAGCTGTCCGGTGCCTTCAGAAGAAAGCCCCTGGAATTATACATCAGGCTGACATGATAGACGATCAGCAGCATGAATGCTGCGACCCTGATAAAATCCAGATCATGCCGACGTGACGTTGCCTCCATGGTTCACGCTATAAGGCATAATCTTTAAGATCAGGTTGAGTTGTCGATTAAAAAACTCAACCTATAGAGGATAGTGATCTCAAATGCTTTGCAGCGATGCTGCTACGCCCGCTCGCAACCACCACCAAGCGGGACTTCTGGGCACGACCCGGCCATCAACATACAGCGAATTCGTTTGGCTCTTATTGTGACAGCTGCTCCGCCGCCACTGCGACAGGATCTTCCGCCTCCTCGAGCGCACGCCAACCTATCTGATGAAACGGTCGATCAGAGTCGATAATTTTCGACAGCTTAAAAAGGACGACGGAATTTGAGGGCCGCAGATTGTGGCATTTGCTTGCGGGGCTGTCGGCATATGGCGAACCGCGCGCTCTACAAGTTGCAAGCGCCATCGCCTTCCGGGAAGATCGCTCGTCACCCCCAGGGTTCGCGCGCGCCCCTCTAGGACTGCGCGCCAACCACAACAGCGGTGATGGATCTACTTCTTCGCAACATCATCGTCCTGCTATGCGGCAAAGTGGACGAGCGCGTCAAACTCCTGACCGGCAGGACGTATTCGGTGATTTCCAGACCTGACTGATCAGAAGAGAGCCTCTGCAAACAACTCCTCATCATTGCCAGTCGTCGGTCCGTGACTGGCCGGAGCTGTCGCCACGCCAAAAACACTCGCATGTATCTCGCGCTCTGCCGCCATCGTATAGATTTTCGCGATGCGCTCCGAAATGGCAGCTAGCGGCGCTTCGAGCCCGATCAAATCCTCGACAGCGCAATAATCACGACCGGCTTCCTCCGTGCAGGATGCGAGCGTTTCGCCGATTCCCGCCCGGAAATCCAGGCTGTTGACGACCTCGGCGACCTTGGAGGTCATATCCTCGCCACAGCGGCGAAGCTCCTTCACGTTGACATCCATGGATGCGCCAGCCTCGGTAATGTGCAGCAAAGCGGCATCGATATGCGCACCGGAACCCGACGAACTATCCTGGTCATCGCTCTGCCGCCAGTCCTTCAGGCCGGCAGTCTGGCCCTCAAGCATGCCCAACCCGATAAGGATTTTTTCCGCATCTTCATCGAGAAGCGATGCGAACGAGCGCAGCTCTCCGGCGACCACGTTAATTGCCCGCCCCTCTTCGCCAAGCTTGCCGCAGCGCAGATTGGTGTTGAGCGCCATGTATTGGATGTCCCGACGCACGAGCTGGATGGTCAGAATGCTCGTGGTCAGCTCCTTGACCATCTCGCTCGTCTTTTCGCTGAGCCGATTTGCTCCAGCCGCGGCGACATCAATGCGATCGACGACTGCCCGGGCGGCGGAAAGATCACCGCGCAGCGAATTGATCGGGCTGCGCCCGTCCTGCCCGCTCTGCGACATCATGGTTTGATAGAGGTCGAGCAGGGTGCCGATATCGTCCCTGAAGCTACGAATGTTGTCGACGATTTTTGCGGTCTCGCGGTTGAAACCGTCCGTTGTCTCGCTGAGCAGCTCGAAGACGAGGGTCGTCGTCAGAGCCGTGATGCGATTGCGATCAGTCGCGGAAAGATTGAGGGACGCCTGGGAGGCAAGATAGGCATCCGTGATCGAATAGACGGCCTGGCAATGCTCGACCCTTTGCCGCGTGATATCGCCGATCTGCATCGCGGAGAGGGTGTGGGCGACCTTGTTCTGAATCCGGCGCGCAAGCCCGGCAACGGTATCGGCCAATGTCGACAGACCGCGGCGCTGGGTCTGGATCTCCTGTGCATTCGACAGAAGGCGCTGGACGATGGACGGTATCTCATCCAGATATTGTCCGAGCGAGCCGTCCTCGCTTGCCGCCGCTGATTTTATCCCGTTTTCAAGCACGCGGATCTGCCCCGAAAGTGCTTTGACCTCGCCGGTGGCGAACTCAATGCGTTCGACGATCTCGCTGGCAAAACTGGAGAAATCCGGAATTCGCGCGCCCGCAATTTTCGCTGTCGCAGCAAAGGTTCTGAGGTACCGCAGGGTTTCTTCCATGGAGAGGACCTGCGTGGCGAGAAGCCGCCCGGTTTGACCAATAGAGACCACGCACTCCTGACGACGAACTTCCGCGGGCGGCAACTTGTTGAGCAGATCGACTGTCTGAAGCAGCCGGGCGGTCGCTTCGGCTGCGTTTTCCTCCTTCAGCGAGCCGCCGATATCTTCCAGCAGATTGACCAGCTTGGCCAGAACTTCTGTCACCGTGAGAAGGACGGCGCCGCCGTCCAGAAAACGCTGCTCGATCTGCAGCCGGGCGCCTTCCAACCGACCGATGACATCATCCTCGGGAAGAGTAAATTGCCGGCTTGTCGCTGCATGCACCATAATTCTTTTGGACTCCGCCTAAGACCGCTTACCGCAAACTAAAGCGAACAAAGAAATACGGAGTTAACATGACGTGTGAAATGGGCCGATCAGCAACCTCAGCTTTCGGACTGAGAGCGCTAAAGCTTTGGGCAAGACCCGGGGAGTAGACATTACGCTCGAGAGCGCCAGTACCTTTTTCAGGCCATCGGTGCCGATTGCGATTTACCCGCAAACAAGCCCGTCGAAGCTGATTGAACGAAGATGAATGTTGCCGTCGACAAATATGCATGGTCGTCCTGCGAGCCTGCGGAGCTACAGGAAAGCCTGAGGGCAACCAACATATCGGTTTCCCTGAACCGGGGATCGGAAGCATCGGATTTTCACATCGACGTGACGCTCGCGATGATTCGGAAGATGACGGCTTGGAAGATATTTTCCGAAACGGGTTATGAAATCCGTTATCTGTTTCGTCACAGCGACCGCATAGAACTGCACTTCGTCGAGAGCGGCACATTTCAGGTTGAAACGGAGGATCAGGAGTTCACGGCAACGGCCGGAACGACGTTCATGTTGCTGTCTCACGGCTTCATACGGCTCAGAGCCTCGCGCGACGCCCGCAAGATCGCACTTGCAATACCACGCGCGCTCTGCCTGCCGCTGATAGATGTGACGGACGAAGATCCTGAGTTGTTCTTCGGACGTTTCGACAGAATGGCCGACATCGCCGACAAAGGTGTGCGAACGCTCTATCGAATGGCAGACCTGCTTCTGGAGCCGGACGATCATCTCTTTGCCGGCTCGCCGCTTGGTGCCTCCCTCTTCAAGGAGGCGATTGTTGCCACTTTCGTGCAGTCATGGCCGAGATCGGCGGCAAAAGCCGCGCCACAGACGGCGCGCCCTCGCAATTTGAAGCGGGCGCTGGATTGGATCCGGGCGCACCTGGGGGAAGAGTTCACCGTTCTTGACATCGCAAGGAACGCCGGACAAAGCGTCCGCGGACTGCAGATGTCCTTTCGGCAGAACCTGGGCATGAACCCCTTGAGCTATGTGCAGCGATTGCGGTTGCAGCAAATCCACCATGATCTGCTTCATGGCAATGCAGACGAGAACATATCCGATATTGCTGCTCGCTGGGGCTTCAGTCACATGGGATATTTTGCTGCGCGCTATCGCGCCCTATACGGCGTTTCGCCGTCTTCAACACGCACTGGTCGTCATCGCTGATACTCCAGCGTGCATTTTATATCAGAAAAACGCAACGCTATCACTTTATCGCAGTTAATTGCAAAGTCGCGCACTGGTTGAAGCCGAGTTTAACGCACCGTTAGCCATTTAACGATTTCGTTACCTGAGCCAAGATTCACAATCATTGTGACGCGGCCCTTTCATCCGAAAGGTCATCCAAACATCCAAGCCGATAATCGTGAGCGGATCCGCGCGTGACAACGCGGACGCTTAGCGGGGTCACTATGCGCATCTTCGTAATAGACGACAGTCCTTCCGTTGTCGCCAAGCTTTGCCAAGCGGTCGAAGCGATCAGCGGCAGCGAGGTCCTGTCGTTCTTGCAGCCGAGAGAGGCTCTCAAGCGGCTTGATGACCAAACGCCCGACCTCATTCTCGTGGACTATATGATGCCGGACATGAACGGTATCGAAGTAATCACCCATGTCCGTAGGAATGCGCTTACGGCCCACGTTCCCGCTATCATGATCACATCCCGCAAGGAGACTGACATCAAGCTGGCTGCGATGCAGGCAGGAGCCACCGAATTCCTCACCAAGCCGATCGACGAGACGGAGCTGACGATACGCGTTCGCAACATTCTCAGCATCGGAGAGGAGCGGCTGGCACTCGCAGCCAAGGCGGCAAGCCTGCAGCGCGATTTCGACGCAGCGATGAAGACGGTAGAGCGGCACGAGGAGGAAATCATCTGGCGCCTCTCCAAGGCGATCGCCGCCCGCCACGGCGAGACGGCGGACCATCTGGACCGGGTCGCCATCGTCGCGCGGATGATCGCCGAGGAACTTGGTGTGGGCGCACGCCAATCCCGCATGATCTTTCTTGGCAGCGCCCTGCACGATGTCGGCAAGATCGGCTTGCCGGACGCCATCCTCTCAAAGCCCGGGCCCTTGAGCGCCGAGGAGCGCCGCCAAATGCAGCGGCACGCCGAATTCGGCAGCGAGATATTGAACGACAGCTCAAGCGAATTGATCCAGACCGCCCAAAGGATTGCCGAAAGCCACCACGAGAAATGGGATGGGACCGGATATCCCAAGGGAATCTCAGGATCCTCCATCCCGCTTGAGGCCCGTATCGTCGCCATAGCCGACGTCTTCGACGCACTCTGCTCCAAGCGCTCCTACAAGCCCGCCTGGCCGATCGCGGAAGCGTTCCGCGAGATTGTCAACAGCAGCGGAACGCATTTCGATCCCGCCTGTGTCGCGGCCTTCTGCCGCCGCTGGGCGGATATAAAGGGTCTTTTCGAGCTGCAGCTGTCCGACGGCGATCCCGTGACGCCGCAGCAGACGTCGAAAACCGCGCCCACATTTCAACTATCCCGAGGTTCGGCATGAGCGGACAAATGGAAATACTGCATCTTCGCGGTCCACTGACCATCAAGACGATCACAAACGCAAGGGACATCATCCAGGTCTACCTTCAGGAATCGGCATCGCTTAGCCGGTCCCTGATCATCGACATAGATGGCAACGCGGACATCGATCTCACCCTGCCGCAACTACTTCTTTCCGCCCGACACACGGCCGAGCGGGCGGGTGTGACGATCGCTTTGAACAAGCCGGCAGACGGCAATTTTCTGGCCGTCCTGCAGCGCGCGGGTCTCCTTTGCGGGGACCGGCAACAAGACAGTTTCTGGCTAGAAGGAAAAGCAGCATGAGCGCCAATATTCTCACCGTCGATGATTCCGCCAGCATTCGGCTGACCACGCGCATTGCACTCACCGGCGCCGGATATTCGGTCACCGAAGCGGTTGATGGCGCCGACGGCCTCAACAAGCTGAAGGCTGGCAATTTCGATCTGATCGTCACCGATCTCAACATGCCCAATATGGACGGGCTGACCATGATCCGCGGCCTGCGGCAATTGCCGGCCTATATGGGAACGCCGGTGATCTTCCTGACCACCGAGTCGGACGGCGACCTGAAACAGCAGGCAAAGGCTGCCGGCGCGACAGGCTGGCTGACCAAGCCTTTCGAGCCCGATACCCTCGTCAAGATCGCGCGCAAGGTGCTGGGCAGATGAACGATCTCGATCCGATCGCCGTCTTCAGGACAGAGGCCGCCGAACAGCTCGAACTGATCGAGGCCGGACTTCTCGATCTGATGCGCGACTTGAGCGACAGGGCTCAGATCGATGCGGTCTTCAGGGGGCTTCACACCCTGAAAGGATCGGGCTCCATGTTCGGCTTCGATCAACTGGCCGCCTTCACCCATCATTGCGAAACGGCCTTCGACCGGGTTCGCAGGGGCGAGGCTGCGGCCACCAAGGAGCTGGTGGCCGCCGTTCTCGACGCGCAGGGCCACATGCAGGCGCTCTTGGAAAATCCGAACGGCGATCATGAAGCCATGAGCTCCATTCTGTTGGAGAACCTGCGTAATGCAGTTGGCGCCACTGCCCCGCAAAATGCGCCCGCAGCGCCCGTTATCACGCCGCCGGCCTCGACCTCGATCAGCTCTGGCTCCATCGCCGGCGGGGCCAAGGCATGGCAGCTGAAATTCAGCCTCCCAGCCAACTCCATGGCCAACGGCACCAATCCGCTCGGTCTTCTGGACGAGTTGCGCGAGCTCGGGGAGTGCCGGATTGAGGCTGATATCGGGGCCATTCCGCCGCTTCAAGACCTCGATCCGCGCGATCTCCACATCGGTTGGACGATTCATCTGACAACCGAAAAGCCGCGCTCCGAGATCGAAGACGTATTCATCTTCGTGATGGACGAGATGACGATGGAGCTCACGGAGCATTCGGCTCCAAAACAACCCAATCCCACGCCCGCCGCCCTGAGCCCACGACAGTCGCCGGCGAGCGAGCCACCCAAAGCCGCAATCCCGCCGACGGAGGCAGGCAAGGTTCAGCCTGCCGATACAAAGTCGCAAAAGCAGGCGGACAATGTCCGCATTCCCGCATTGCGTCTCGACGAGATGATGGACCGGGTCGGCGAGCTGGTGATTGCCCAGTCACGCCTTAGCCAGATGGCAAATTCGGCCGCCGATCTCGGCCTTCGCTCGGTCTCGGAAGAGATCGAGCGTCTGGCCGGCGAGCTGCGGGACACGATGATGGTCCTGCGCATGATGCCGGTCGCAAGCCTCTTCAGCCGCTTCCGCCGCCTGGTCCACGATCTCGCACGCGAGACCGGCAAGGATATCGAGCTTGTCACCGAGGGTGAAACCACGGAAGTCGACAAGACGGTCATCGATCGCCTCGCCGACCCGCTCGTTCACCTTGTGCGCAACTCCATCGATCATGGGCTGGAAGGCCCGGACGATCGTGCCGCAGCCGGCAAGCCCATGACCGGGCGAGTCATCCTCTCTGCGCACCAGACCGGCAGTGAAGTGGTGATCTCCATCAGGGATGACGGTCGCGGCATCGATCGCCAGAAGGTGCGTGCGAAGGCCGAGGCCAACGGGCTCATCCAGCCCGGCGCCCAGCTTTCGGACAAGGACCTGCTGCAGCTCATCTTTCAGCCCGGCTTTTCCACGGCGGAGAAAGTCACCAACCTCTCCGGCCGCGGCGTCGGCATGGACGTGGTCAAGAAGACGATCGAGACGCTGCGCGGGTCGATCGACATTACGAGCGAATTCGGCAAGGGTTCCGATATCGCATTGCGGATCCCGCTGACGCTCGCCATCATCGACGGGCTTCTCGTGCGGGTGGGCAATGGGCGCTACGTCATCCCGCTTACCGCTGTCGAGGAATGCCTCGAGCTCTCGGTAGAACAGGATCTGCGGTCGCGCGGCCGCAGCTTCATCTCGCTGCGCGACAAGCTGGTGCCCTTCCTTCGCCTGCGCGAACTGTTTCGCACCGGCACCGAGCCGGACCCCTATCAAAAAGTCGTGGTCATCTCGACCGGCAGCGAGCAGGTCGGCCTCGTCGTCGATCAAATCATCGGCGACCATCAGACCGTCATCAAATCGATGTCGAAGCTCCACGACCAAGTCTCGACTTTCTCAGGCGCGACCATCCTCGGTGACGGCAACGTGGCTCTGATCCTCGATGTCGCGCATCTGATCGCAGCCGGACAACATCAGGAGGCGCAATTGCGGGCAGCAGGATGAGTGAGACAGGTTTGAAATCCGACTATCGCGCTGTCTGGAAAGACGCTGAAGAGCTTTCGGTTCTGACGTTCAGCCTCAATGGCGAAACCTTCGCCATCGACGCGGTCGTCGTACAGGAAATTCTGGACCTGCTGCCCGAAACCAACGTTCCCGGCAGTCTGCCCTTCGTCGGCAGCGTCATCAATTTCCGCGGCAAGGTAATCCCGCTGGCCGACATTCGTGTCGCTTTCGGCATGGAAGCGGCCAATGTCACGATCGACAGCCGCATCGTGGTGACAGAGCTGGAGCTCGACGGCGAGACGACGCTGATCGGCATCCGCACCGACAAGGTTCACGAAGTCACGCAGCTATCGCTATCCGCGAGCGAGCCGCCCCCCATCGTCGGCATGCGCTGGCGCGCCGATTACATCCACGCCCTCGTAAAGCGCGAACGCGAATTCATCATCATCCCGAACTTGCAGGCGATCTTCTCTTCGCAGCGGGCAAGTGCGGTCAGAGCAACGGCATAATTTGTGGAACAAGGAAGCTAACAAATGCGGTTTACGATAAAGCTCAAGCTGCTTCTAACCTTTGCTGTCGTGATCGCCATGCTTGTTGGCACGGCCATCTACAGCATCACAACCCTCGGCCAGGTCAACAATAACTGGTCCGATACTCTGTCAGGACCCGCGGAACGTCTCCGGCTGGCCCAGAATCTGGATATCGCCGTTCTCCAACAGCTGAGGCAGCAGAAAAACATGCTGTCGTCCGGTTCGGTCGACGAGACCAAGAACTATATCGCAAAGAGCGATGCCGCACGCACGACCTTTGACGCCGATTTCGCCAAGATCCTTGACAATACCACCGATCAGGACATGCCTCTCTGGTCGCAGATCAAGGATCTTAGCGCCAATTGGCGTGATGCCGACGACCGCATTCGCAGCATGATGCTTGCCGGCGACAGCGCCGGGGCGCTTCACGTTTCGTCCACCGCGGCGCGTGAAACGAGCGCCAAGATCGACAGTGTGTTGGCCCAGACATTCGAAACCGAACGCGCCCGGCTGAAGCAGGCCGACCAGGATGCTGCAAACGATTATGCAAACGCACGGTCCATCCTGATCGCCATAGCATCTGCGGCATCGATCATCGCGCTCGTTTCGGCGATCGCGATTATTCTTTCGATCAACAGGGGCATCAACCGCGCCGTCAACACGGTTCAGACGGTTGCCGAGGGCGATCTGACGGAATTCGCCAAAATCACCACCAGGGATGAAATCGGCGAGCTTCTTGGCCATGTCAACGCGATGATCGAGCGGCTGCGTGGTGTCGTCGCCGATGCGCTGTCTGCCTCCGACAACGTATCATCGGGCAGCCAGCAGCTATCGGCCGGGTCCGAGCAGCTCTCGCAGGGTGCCACCGAACAGGCCTCCTCTGCCGAAGAGGCCTCGGCCTCGATGGAGGAGATGGCCGCCAACATCAAGCAGAACGCCGACAATGCCGCCCAGACGGAAAAGATCGCCCGCCAGTCCGCCAGGGATGCCGAGGTCAGCGGCCAGGCCGTCGACCGCGCCGTCAACGCCATGCGCACCATCGCCGAGAAGATTTCCATCGTTCAGGAAATCGCGCGCCAGACCGACCTGCTCGCCCTCAACGCGGCAGTGGAAGCCGCCCGCGCCGGCGAGCACGGCAGAGGCTTTGCCGTCGTCGCCTCCGAAGTGCGCAAGCTTGCCGAACGCAGCCAGGCCGCAGCCGCCGAAATCTCCAGCCTCTCGGGCGAAACCGTCACGGTCGCGACCGAGGCCGGCGAAATGCTCTCGCGTCTCGTTCCCGACATCCGCAAGACGGCCGAACTCGTCGCCGAGATCTCGGCTGCCTGCCGCGAGCAGGATATCGGCGCCTCGCAGATCAACGAAGCGATCCAGCAGCTCGACAAGGTAACGCAGCAGAATGCCGGCGCTTCGGAAGAGATGTCGGCAACCTCCGAAGAGCTTGCCGCCCAGGCCGAGGAGCTGCAGGCCTCGATCGCCTTCTTCAAGGTCGATCAGGCGAATGCACGCAAGGCCCAGGCCGCGCACCATCCTGTCCATCAGGCGATCAGCCCGGCAAAGTCCAGGTCTGCTGCCAAGGCCCCGATTGCCAAGGCACCGGCTGCCCGCGCCGACAACAGCGTCGCCGCACAGCAGGCCCGCCTCAAGGGCTTCTCCCTCGACATGTCCATGGGTGGGCCTGACGCCGATGATGCCGAATTCAAGGAGAGCGCGTAAATGGCTGTGCCCGACTCAGAAGCCCAATATGTGACCTTCGGCCTCGACGACGAATGCTTTGCCGTTCCCGTCGAGGTGGTCAGAGAGATCCTGGATCATCAGGATGCCTTCCGCATTCCGCATGGGCCGGACTATCTGCTCGGCCTGCGCGACGTGCGAGGCCAAGGCGTACCGGTCATCGACCTGCGCCTGCGCCTTGGCATGTCCAGAACGACAAAGACCCCGCATACCCGCATCCTCGTCATCGATGTGAAAATCGCCGACAAGGCGCTAACGCTCGGCCTCGTTGCCGACCGGGTCTTCGAGGTCACGTCCTTCAAACATCAATCGGTCGAAAGCGCCCCCGATATCGGGGTGCGTTGGCCGTCCGAATATATTGCGGGCGTCGTGCGCCGGGAAACTGGATTCGTTGTCATCATCGACCTGGCGAAACTCTTTTCGCCGGCCGACGCGGTTTCGCTGGTCAGCGCGGACGCCGGTCGGACCGTTGCCGGATCCGCCGTCATTTGAGTGAGAGTTAAAGTGCCAGCCCAGGATCTGAGAGACTACGGTGACAACGGGTTAAGCCGGCGGAACTTCGACCAGCTTGCCCGCTACATTTACGACTATAGCGGCATCAAGATGCCACCCGGCAAGCGCACCATGCTGGAGGGGCGGTTGAGGCGCCGGTTGAGGGCAACCGGCATCATCGATCTTGATGACTATTGCGACTACCTCTTCAAGCGCGGCGGCATCGATCGCGAGGCCATACACCTCATCGATGCGGTCACGACCAACAAGACCGATTTTTTCCGGGAGCCGAAGCATTTCGAGCATCTGGAAAGCTCCGCCTTGCCTGAGCTTCTGGCAGCCGGCCACCGCCGGCTGCGCGTCTGGAGTGCAGCCTGCTCCATCGGAGCCGAGCCCTACACCATAGCCATGGTGATAGAGGATTATCGCGAAGCCAACGGTGCGCCGGACTACAGCATTCTCGCCACCGATCTTTCCACAGATGTCCTCAAGGCGGCCCGCAGGGGCGTCTATCCGATCGCGATGGTCGATCCGGTCGATCCGCAAAGGCGCGAACGCTATGTGATGGAGGCCCGCGACCCGCAACGCGGCGAAGTGCGCATCCATCCGACATTACGCGCAAGAATCGGCTTCGGCCGTCTCAACCTCATGGATCGGGCCTATGATATCGGCGACAAGGTTCACATCGTTTTCTGCCGCAACGTCCTGATCTATTTCGACAAGCCGACCCAGGAAAAGGTGCTGTCCCGGCTTTGCGACAAGCTGGTTCCGGGCGGCTTTCTCTATGTCGGTCATTCCGAAACTATCAGTGGGCTCAACCTGCCGGTGAAGCAGGTCGCCAACACGGTTTTCAGAAAGGTCTGACACATGGCCAGAAAGATCCGCGTGCTTATTGTCGACGACTCCGCCAGCGTGCGCCAAGTGATGACACAGGTGCTCTCGGCGGATCCGGACATCGAGATCATGGGGGTCGCCGCCGATCCCTTCGTGGCCGCGAAGAAGATTCAGGAAGAAATTCCCGATGTCATCACGCTCGATGTCGAAATGCCTCGCATGGATGGGATCACCTTCCTGCGCAAGCTGATGGCGCAGCGCCCCATTCCGGTCGTCATGTGCTCCTCCCTGACCGAGGCCGGTTCGGAAACCCTGATGCAGGCGCTGGAGGCCGGCGCCGTCGACGTCATCCTGAAACCCAAGATCGCGGCCGCCGATCATCTGGCGGAGACGGCCGCGATGATCCGGGAAACCGTCAAGGGCGCCGCAGCAGCCCGGCTTGGAACCACGCGTCGGCGCCTGGTTGCCGCAAGCGGACCGACTGCCAAGCTGACAGCCGATGCGGTGCTGCCGCCGCCGAGCGGCAGGGCCATGGCCAAGACCACGGAAATGATCGTCTGCGTGGGCGCGTCCACGGGCGGCACGGAGGCGCTGCGCGAACTGCTGGTGGCACTCCCGGCCAACACGCCCGGCATCGTCATCGTGCAGCATATGCCGGAGAAATTTACCGCTGCCTTCGCCAAACGCCTGAACAGCCTTTGCGAAGTCGAGGTCAAGGAAGCCGAACACGGCGACCCTGTGCTGCGCGGCCACGTTCTGATCGCACCCGGCGGCAAGCACATGCTGCTGGAACGGCAGGGCGCTCGTTATGTCGTTTCCATTAAGGAAGGTCCGCTCGTCTCCCGGCACCGGCCGTCCGTCGATGTCCTCTTTCGCTCCGCTGCACGATCGGCTGCGGCCAACGCCATGGGCATCATCATGACCGGCATGGGTGACGACGGCGCCCGCGGCATGAAGGAAATGCACGCGGTCGGGGCCTTTACCGTCGCCCAGGACGAGGAGACATCCGTCGTTTTTGGCATGCCCAAGGAAGCGATCGCCCATGGTGGTGTCGATAGGACCGTGGCGCTCGATCAGATCGCCCGCGAGATCCTGGCTGCCGATAAACGGCATTGATGGTAACGGTGCGCAAAGCCACTGCCGGGGCGGATTGCAGCCTCATTCAAAATGGTTTGTTAACCATAAATGCGTAACCATCTCCACAAGCCATGACAGCCCCTCGCCCATCCCATTGCGTTGCCCGACCGATCACCCCACGGAGTGCCCATGGCCGTTCTGACCTTTGCCAATACGAAAGGCGGCGCCGGCAAGACCACCGCCGTCGTCATCGTCGCCTGCGAGCTCGTCAGAATGGGCTTTTCGGTGGCTGTGCTGGACGCCGACCCGCAGTTGTGGATTTCCAAATGGTATGAGCGGATGGGCGACAGGGCGCCATCTTCGCTATCCGTCATTCCCTATGTGACAGCCGCCAATCTCGGCCAGCATGCACGCAAGCTGCGCGACGAGGTCGATTTCCTTCTCATCGATTTGCCCGGCGCCCGCAGCCCCCTGCTCGCACAGGCGCTCGGCTATTCGAACTATGTGCTCATCCCCGTCCAGGGATCCGCCATGGATGCGGAGGGCGCCACCAATGTCATCGAGCTTCTCCAGTATCTGGAAGATCGCGCCGATATTCGTATCCCGCACTCGGTCGTGCTGACCCGCGTCAATCCGATGGTCACCACGCGCGCACTACAGTCGGTGAAAGAACTGCTCTCGAGCCGGCGGGTCCATGTGCTCTCCACGCCCATCATCGAGCGCGCCGCTTATCGCGAAGTCTTCGGCTATGGCCAAACCCTCTATTCGATCGACCCGGAAAGCGTCAGCAATCTCGACAAGGCCCGGCAAAATGCCCAGGCTCTCGCCCAGGAAGTTCTGCGCCGCATTCTGCCCTATAGCGGCCGCGTCGATCAGACAAAGGCCGACGAACTCAAACGCTCGGCCTGACCAGCGCCCAGGTTTATGGGCCTATTCGCCGCCTGCGCGGCGCGTGGTGACGCAGCGCATTGGCGACATCTTGCCGACTTCGTACACGTAAAACGCCGGCTGACGCGCTTGCCCTTTGCGTTGCCTTTTCGGCAATCAATAATCCGCATAATTGTTCTTTATTAGAACGCTGAATTCCCCCATCATCGCTCCATCGGTGGATAACGAGACGAAAAGTCCGATCGCCCGATCAACAGGGGAACTATCAGAATGTCTCAATTCATGATGAATCGGCGCCGCTTCCTATCCAATGCTGCGTTGGTCGGGGGTCTCGCCGCGACGCAGACTTTCATCGGTATTCGCGCCGGCAAGGCTGCCGATGTCGCCGAGGTCCGCATGCAGCTCGGCTGGCTCGCTTCCAACGGCCTGATCGGTGAAGTCGCGGCCCAGAAGAAGGGCTTCTTCACCGAACAGGGCATCGATCTCACCATCGTGCCCGGCGGCCCGAATGTCGATGGAGTGGCCGGCGTGGCCGCTGGACAATCCACCATCGGCCAGATTTCTTCGAGCCCCTCTGTCATGCTCGCGCGCTCGGCCGGCATGCCGGTCAAGGCGTTTCTTGCTGGTTATCGCAAGCACCCCTTTACCTATTTCTCGTTGAAAAAGGCGCCGATCCGCGAGCCGAAGGACATGATCGGCAAGACGATCGCCACTCAGCCCACCGCTTTCATCCTGCTGCGCGCCCTTCTCGCCAAGAACGGCATTCCGGAGGACAAGGTGAAGATGGTCAACATGGGCTCCGACATGAACCAGCTGATCACCGGCCAGGCCGATGCGGTGACCGGCTGGGTGACGAATACCAATGCGCTGAAGGTGCTGGGAGATGATCGCGTCGACATGATGCTCTGGGATGCCGGCCTGCAGCTCTACGCCAACGTCTACTACACGACCGACGAGCAGCTGGACAAGCATTCCGACGTGCTGGTCCGCTTCACGACGGCAGCCGCCAAGGGTTGGGGCTATGTTCGCGACCATCCGGAAGAAGCCGTCGGCATGCTGGTGGAAGCCTATCCCAATCTCGACAAGGCAAGCGAACTGGAAGCAGTCCATTCGGTCATCGACTTCTCCTTCGGCGACAGCACCAAGCAAACTGGCTGGGGCGCGATGAACAAGGATAATTGGACGGCTCAGATCAAGGCCTATGCCGACCTGAAACAGTTTGCCGGCACGGTTCCGACCGTCGACGATGTTGCCACGATGGCGATCCTCGATGCGACGACCGACATTCGCAAACAGATCGGGTGATACGATGATGAGTGCCGCCACCATCAAGGAGCCGATGCCGCGTGCCGAAACCGCACGGCTTGCGGTCTCCGTTCGCGATCTCGACATCCGCTTCGGAGACAGGGGCAATGAGGTCACCGCCCTGTCCAACGTCTCAGTCGATATTCCCGAGGGCTCGTTCGTCACCATGCTGGGACCATCGGGCTGCGGCAAGTCGACCCTGCTGCGCTGCATCGCCGACCTCGTTCACATCAGCAACGGCTCGGTTTCGGTGTTCGGCCGGCAGCCGCGCCAGGCACGCGAAGGCCGCGATTTCGCCTTCGTTTTCCAGGAGGCGACGCTGCTGCCATGGCGCAGCGTCATCGACAATGTCCGCCTGCCGCTCGAAGTCGGCAGGCACGACAAGAGCTCTTATGCCGATCCGATGGAATTGCTGGCGTTGGTCGGCCTGAAAGGACGCGAGAACGCCCTGCCGCATGAGCTGTCGGGCGGCATGCGGCAGCGTGTGGCGATCGCCCGCGCATTGGTGACAAAGCCGCGCATCCTGCTGATGGACGAGCCGTTCGGCGCATTGGACGAGATCACCCGCGACAAGCTCAACGAGGAACTGCTGCGCATCTGGCGGGAAACGGGAACCACCATCATCTTCGTGACCCATTCCATCCCGGAAGCGGCCTTCCTCGGCCAGCATGTGCTGATGCTGCAGGCCCATCCCGGCCGGGTGAAGGATTTTATGAAGGTCGACCTGCCCTATCCCCGTGCGCTTTCCATGCGTGACACGGTGGATTTCATCAGGGTTACAGCCCATCTGCGCGCCCTGCTGGAGGAATGCATATGAGCAACGCCGTGCACTCCGAAATCCGTGGGGTCACCAAGGCGCCGCGCAAGGTGGCTCTCCTCGACGCGACCATCGGCGTCCTGTCTTCGAACATGCCGGCGATCCTCGCCGCACTCGGCTGCATCGTGCTGTGGCAGGCCGTCATCTGGATCTTCAAGATCCCGACCTTCATGGCGCCAGCGCCGGTCGATGTCCTCTATGCGTTTCGCGACAATGCCGCGACTCTCACGCGCAACCTCCTGCCGACGCTGCTCGAAGCCGTCCTCGGTTTCGTCTTCGGCAATCTCGTTGCGATCCTGCTGGCGATCTGGTTCGTTCACAGCGCAACCGCAGAGAAGGCCTTCTATCCAATTGCGGTCTTCATCAAGGCGATCCCGATCATCGCCGTCGCGCCGATCCTGGTCCTGATCTTCGGCAACGGCGTCGCCCCCAAGATCATCATCGCCGGCCTCATCTGCTTCTTCCCGACGCTGGTCAACATGGTTCAGGGGCTTCGCTCGGCGAGCCCCGCAATGCTCGATCTCATGAGGGTTCTTTCGGCCAGCAATTCCGAAATCCTCTGGAAGGTTCGTCTTCCAAGCTCGCTGCCCTTCCTCTTCGCCGCCCTGAAGATCGCGGCGACCAGCAGCGTCATGGGGGCGATCGTGGCCGAATGGATCGGGTCCAGTTTCGGGCTCGGCGCGCTCATCATCGAGGCAACCTATAATTTCCGCTCGCCGCTTCTCTACGCAACGGTGGTGATTGCCGCCCTGCTCGCCGTGATCCTGTTTTTCATCGTGTCGATCGCCGAGGCGAAGATGGTCCGCTGGAAACCGGCCGGCCAGCACTGAGCGCTCAAGAACAACATCAAGGAAACACCAATGACACAGGTTATTCATCAGCCTGCACGGGATATCTCTGTCGTCGATCGCTCCGATGTGGTGGTGGTCGGCGGCGGCCCGGCCGGCATCGCAGCAGCGGTATCAGCCGCCAGGAACGGCGCAAGCGTCACGCTTCTCGAACGCTATCCCTATGTCGGCGGCCTTGCCGCCGGCGGCATGGTGCTGGTGCTCGACGACATGATCAACGAGCTTGAGATTACCGTGCGCGGCATCTGCATGGAAATGATCGAGCGGATGAAGGTCTGGGGCCTTTGCGTCACGCCGACCGATCGCGACCGCATGATCGAGTTCAGGGAGACGCCGGAGGCCTGGCAGCGCTGGGCGCGTTGGGGTCTATTCGACTTCCACACCCAGGCGATGCCGCATCCGATCTGCTTTTCGGCGGCATTCGATCCCGACGCATTCAAGCGCGCCGCCTACGACATGATCGGTGAAGCCAAGATCAAGCTTAGAACCCATAGCTGGTTCTCCTCGGCTATCGTCGAGGATGGGACGATCAAGGGCGTGATCTGCCAGACGAAGGAAGGCATGCAGGCCATCCTCGGCGACGTCGTCATTGACACGACAGGCGATCTGGATGTGGCCGCCAGCGCCGGCGCTGCACATATCGAATCCAATTTCATCCTGACGACGGTTTCGCGCTGGGGCGGCGTCGATACGGAGGCCGCCGAGCGCTTCGAGCGGCAGGAGCCCGAAGCCTTCAAGGCGCTCGATCATGAGGCCAAGCGGCTGATCGGCGGTTGCTGGTCCTTCTGGTGGCTGAAAACCCCGCTGCCGGGCATCGTCTGGCTGAACTGCCCGCATATGCCGACACTGAGCGGCCTGAAAGTGGCGGATCTGACCAAGGCCGAGATCGAAGGCCGCTCGCGCATAGCCAAGCTGCTCGAATTTGCCCGCCAGAAGATGCCGGGCTTCGAGAATGCCTATGTCGTCGATTTCGCACCGCAGACCGGCGTGCGCCAGACACGACAGCTGGAAGGCGCTTACGTCGTCACCAAGGACGACGTCATGTCGCGCCGTCACTTCGCCGATACGGTCTGCCGCGGCCGCGACTACTACACGCCCTACCGGGCGATGCTGCCGAAGGAGATCGATCAACTGATCGTCGCCGGCCGGCACTATTCGGCAACCCCGCAAGCACAGAAGGCCAGCCGTGAAATCCCGCCCTGCATGGCGATGGGCGAGGCGGCAGGGGTCGCGGCAACAGTCGCCCTCAACGCGGGAACGACCGTCCGCAAGGCCGATGTCAGCGCAATACAGAAGCAGATGCGGGCTCAGGGAGCCGATCCCGGCGACATTCCCTCGGAGAACGCGACATATTTGGAGGCTGCAGAATGACGACTTTGCCACTCGACGGAATTCGCGTGATCGATTTTACGCAGGTGATGCTTGGCCCATCCTGCACGCAGGTCCTGGCGGATTATGGTGCCGAGGTCATCAAGATCGAGAAGGTCAAGATTGGCGATCTCTCCCGCTGGTCGCTCGGCTCCGATCCGGACGGCCTTAACAATCCCGTCTTCTGCTCGTTGAACCGTAACAAGAAGAGCCTGGCGCTGGACCTGAAAGATCCGACGGCACAAAAGTCCGTGCTGACGCTGATCGAGACGGCCGATGTCGTCGTCAACAATTTCCGCCCTGGCGTCATGGAACGCATGGGCTTCGGCTACGAAGACCTGAAAAAGATCAACCCGCGCCTGATCTATGCCGTCGGCACCGGCTTCGGCTTAAGCGGCCCCTACCAGCACAAGGGCGGCCAGGACGTGCTGGCGCAGGCCGTCTCCGGCGTCATGCGCCGCAAGTCCGACAGCAGCCATCCGACGTCAATCTACGCGACGCCGCTCGCCGACTATTCGGCCGGCATGCATCTTGTCCAGGGGATCCTGCTCGCTCTCCTGCAGCGCGACAAATCAGGCGAAGGCCAGCAGGTGGCCGTCAGCCTCTACAATTCCATGATCGCCATGCAGATGCAGGAAGGCACGACGCATCTGATGCGGCAGAAGGACCTGAACTGGGGCGCCTTCCCGCTGACCGGCGTTTTCGAAACCACGGATGGCGCCATCGTCATGGTCGGGGCCTTCAAGCCAAATCCGCTGCGCGATATCTGCGAGGCGCTTGAAATTGAGGACCTGTCGCAGTATCCGCACTACAAGGATTTCGACGCCCAGATGGCGCTGCGGCCGGAATTGCAGGCAATCTTCCGCGACAATTTCGCCAAAAACAGTACGGCGCACTGGATCGAGCGGCTGGAGGGTGTCGATATCCTTTGCGCGCCGGTGCGCTCACTGCCGGAAGCGCTGAAGGACGAACAAACCGTCATCAACAAGATGATCCTCGAGGCCGGCGAGACGGCGGCCGGTCCGATCCGCCTCATCGGCTCGCCGATCGATATGTCTTCAGCGCAGGTGACCGTGCGGATCGCGCCACCGCGACTTGGCCAGCACAATGACGAAATCCTGGCTTCGCTTTCCGAACTCCAGGGAGACGCGGCATGAGCGTCGCCTTTTCAGTCGAGGATCGGGTTGCGCGCGTGACGCTCGACCGGCCGGACCGGATGAACGCCGTCGACGCCGAGACCGAGGCGGAGCTTGAGGCGATCTGGTCCGAGATAGAACGGCGCGACGATATCAGCTGCGTTGTCCTGACCGGTGCAGGCGAGAGAGCCTTCTGCGCCGGCGCCGACCTAAAAGGCGGCAGCGGCAGTTCCGGGGTCGACTATTGGGCTGTCGGACGCGAGAACGGCTTTGGTGGCCTCGCTTTTCGCCGCTCGCTCGACGTGCCTGTCATTGCCCGCGTCAACGGCTATGCGCTCGGCGGCGGCTTCGAGATGGTGCTCGGCTGCGATATTGTCGTCGCCGTGGAAACCGCCCGCTTCGGCCTGCCTGAGGCGCGCGTCGGCCGCATGCCGCTCGATGGCGGCATGATCCTGTTGCAGCGCAAGATCGCCTTCAATCGCGCCATGGCCGTCATGCTGACCGGACGGCAATTCAGCGCCGACGAGATGGCGGGCTTCGGCATCGTCAACGAGGTCGTGCCGGCTGCAGAGCTTGACGCCGCCGTCGATCGCTGGATCTCGGATATCGTCGCCTGCGCGCCGCTGTCGTTGCGCGCCATCAAGCAAACGGTGAACCGCACCGCCCATCTGAGCCCGGCGGAAGCCCAGGCCCTGCGAACGCCGGCCCTGATCAAGGCACTGAAAAGCGAGGATGCCATGGAGGGTGTCGCTGCCTTCAAGGAGAAGCGCGCTCCGATTTGGCGCGGCAAGTAGGCATGCTATAGCTTCGAGATTGCCGAGGGCTTTTCATGCATGCCAGCATCCTGAAGTATTTCGCCGAGGTCGCGCGCTCCGGATCGATCCGCAAGGCATCCGACGAGTTGCATGTCGCAACCTCCGCCGTCAGCCGCCAGATCAAGAAGTTGGAGGACGAGCTCGGCACACCGCTGTTCGAGCGCTTCTCCGATGGCTTGCGGTTGACGTCGGCAGGAGAAATCGTGCTGCGGCACGCCAAGGAAACGCTGCATGAATACGAGATCATGAAATCCAATCTCGGCGATCTCCACGGCAAAAGCACCGGCCGCGTCCACATCGCCGCGCTCGACAGCCTCGCCATTCAGTTCCTGCCGGAATTCGTGTCCAGCTTCCACAAGAAGCATCCGGCAGTGGATTTTCGGATCCGCACCGACAATTACAACAATATTTTCCGCTTCCTCGCCGAGGGAGACGTCGATATCGGCGTGACCTTCGATCTCGCCCGTCCGCATGACATGAAGCTCATCCATGGCGTGCCCATGCCGTTGATGGTGATCGTTTCCAGAACCCATCCGCTCGCGCGGCAAAGGTCGGTGACCTTGCAGGAATGCGCCCAGTTCAACATGCTGCTGCAGCTCGATAACGAAGTCATGAGCTCGATGATCGCGGTTGAGCTCGGCGCGCTCAACCGAGTCGGCCGCACGCTGGTCGCCACAAACAATCAGATGATGCTCAAGCCCCTGATCCTCTCCGGCGAAGGCGTCGCCTTCTTCACGCCGCTCGGCCTCCTGCGCGAGCTGGAGGCGGGAGAGGCCGTCGCGATCCCGATCGCCGGCTCGAAACTGCACAATCTTGAGGTCGGCATCGTCGTGTCGCGCAGGCGCCAGCTCACCCACGCGACCGAGGTCGTCGCCAAGGCGATGGGCGAGGAGCTGGCGAAATTCGGCGAAAAGATCAATGCCGTGGTCGGAAGATAAAGGAAAGCGGTGATATCGGTGCGGTTGCTGCTCAATCCCGGCCATGCGCCGGCCCGAAGGATCGAGAGCGAGGCGGAGCTACCGCCGGCGCTGAAAGCCGCCAACGTCGGATCCGGCGATCTGGTGTTGCCCTCGCCGGTCAACGCGCATGATCACGGCTACGGTATCCGCACAATGGATTTCGGCGCCCTCGACGATGCTTTGGAAGTATGGATACCGGGTCTGAGACTGCGTCCGCGCACGGACCCTTATCTGGAGGCCCTCGTCGCCTTCGGCCGGCTCGCCAGAACCGGCGTCGGCGCCACCATGCATTGCCATAATTCACTGAATGTCGACCGCCTTGTCGACGAGGCAAAGGATGTCATGCGCGCCGCCAGCGATATCGGCATCCGGCTTGCGCTGTCCTGCCCGCTGCTCGACCGTGATGCCTGGGCCTATGACGGAGGGCCGCAACGGCTCAAATCCTTCCTGTCGGCAAGCGATTGGCAGGCCTTGGAGCCGACCATTCCTGCCTATGCGCCGATCCGCACGCAACTTGCAGCGGTCGAGGCAGTTGCGGCAGCAAACTCCAGCTCGCTGGTCGATGTGCAATATGGACCCATCGGGCCGCAATGGTGCTCAAACGCGCTGCTTGAGTCGATTGCGGAGGCGTCCGCCGTAAGCAACAGGCGCATCCACATGCATCTGCTGGAAAGTCCGCGCCAACGTATCTGGCTCGACCGACGCTTTCCTGAAGGCGTGGTCAACTATCTCGACAGGATCGGCTTCCTGTCGCCGCGCCTGGCAGTCGCGCATGGTGTGCAATTGCGCCCCGACGAATATGCGTTGTTGGCCGAGCGCGGCGTCCAGCTTGTCAGCAATCCTACAGCGAACCTGCGCCTGCGTTCTGGGGTGGCGCCGGTCGCTGCGATCGCCGAAGCCGGCGGCCCTGTCTTCGCCATCGGCCTCGACGGCACCGGGTTTGACGACGATCAGGACCTCTGGCGGGAGATGCGGCTGCTCCATCTCGTGCATGGAGGCCGCGGACTGATCCGCCGGCTGACGGCAGGACAGCTATTCGACGCCGCCATCCGGACCGGTGCCCAGGTCATCGATGCACAAGACGCCGATGATTTTACCGTCGTCGACTATCAGGCCATGATCGCTGACGCGCTATTCGACGACATCGACGAGGCGGAAGTCCTGCTGACGCGCATGAGCGCCGCATATGCCAAGGGACTGATTGTTTCGGGACGTGAGGTGATGCGCGACGGGAAATTGACTGGCGTCGATTTCGATGCCGCCCTGCGGGAGTTGAAAGCACAGGCGAAGACCGATTTGCCTAGGCTCGAGCAGCAACGCCCCCTCGTCCGCGCCTTGTCCGAAGCGACGAGAGCCTATTACGCGGCCTGGCCTGGTGTCTCCTGATGTTGCTCCACTGGAGCCTCATGCATCGACCGACGCTCCAATCCGCAATGCATCGAGGCTCTCGAGCCTGGCCCTATCGGTGATCTGCAATTGCGGCGGAAGCACCTTGTTCCAAATCGCATTTCCGCTCCGTTTGCCGACGAGATATTTGACGGCGGGAATAAGGGGGTGGGAAGCAATGGCTTGCCGCAGATTGCGAACGCGTTCGGAGAGCAACGCATCCTGCTGATCACGCCATAGCCGTTGCGACGAGCGAGGGTCGATATTGACCGTCGCCGAGATGCAGCCGGCATAGCCATCGCGATCGGCATCGGCAAGCGCCGCCTCGCTGCTGGGAAAGACGGCAAAATCGCTGATCCTTGCAAGCTCGCGCGCATAGGCGAGATTGCCGGAGCTGTCCTTTGCGCCATTGATCCGCTCCGGAAAGGCCTGTGCGAGCCGCGCCGAAAGCGCTGGCGAGAATTCGATGCCGGTCAATTGCGGAAAATTATAGAGATAGATCGCGATCGGCGTCTCGGCCGTCATCCTCGCGAGTTCGGCAAACCAGGCGAACAGCCCATCCTCGTCCACGGGCTTATAATAATAGGGCGGCAGGACGAGAGCGGCGGCAAAGCCGAGGTCGAAGGCCCGCCTCGTCAGCGCGACCGTGGTTTCCAGATCCGGTGTACCGGTGCCGACCATCATTCTGCCGCCGTCCAGCCCACGGGCCGCGGTCGCCATCAGCGCACTGCGCTGAGAGGCCGAGAGGGAATTGGCCTCCCCGGTCGTCCCCAGCACGTTCAAAAAATCGCAGCCATTATCCAGGCACCAGCGAGCATGCTCGATGAAAGCATCGCCATCGATATCGCCGTGATGGTCAAAAGGAGTTGGCACGGCGGCAATCACGCCGGCTATCCGGGTCTGCGTCACGAGAAGGCTCCTCACATGGTCTCACAAGCGGTTTTCGGAAGGTCCGCGATAGGCGGCGACAAAGGGATGGTCCTGGCTGGTCGTCCGGCTCTTGTCCCAGCCGCCGGGGGCACCCCAGCCGGTCACTTCGTCGGCAAAGAAATCACGGTTGACGTCACGGAGGAACAGCCGCTCCGCCGGCATTTCCTGATCCCACAGAATAGCGTCGACGGGACAGACGGAAAGACAGAGCCCGCAATTGATGCACTCCTGCGGCTGGATATAAAACATCCGGCCGCCTTCGTAGATGCAGTCAACAGGACAGGCGACGGTGCAGTCGCCATCCTTGATATCGATGCAGGGTTCGGTGATGACATAAGCCATGAAATTCGCCTCGCGGCGCGCTCTGCGGCCGCCTTGAGCCAAACTATGACAAACAAAGGCGTTCTGAAGAAGCGCTGATTTGCGGCTCTTTCATTGCCGAAACGGCAACGGTAAAACGGCAGACATGCAGCATGGTGCCGGCTGTCATCTACGCCACGCTCTCTACTTCCGCCGTCTCATGTTGACGACGACGACCCCAAAGATCGCCAGGGCGCCGCCGATCGCGCCGATCGTCGAGGGAGTTTCTCCCAGCCAGAGGAAGCCGATAAGCGTTGCTGTCGGCGGTACCCCGTAGAGGAAGTTGGATGCCCGTGCAGCCGAAAGCCGCTTCAGGGCGATGGCCCAGGTAACGTAGCCGACCGCGGTCGGAAAGATCACGAGATAGGCAACGCCCCAGTTCACATCTGCCGGCGCGGCGGCCAAGGCTCTGAGGGTGGCGGGCACGGCCGGAAGAAGCGGAATGGAGCCGATGAACAGCACCCAGGCAGTCACCGTCAATGCCGGCAGCCGCCCGAGAACGGGCTTTTGCAGGACGCTGGCGATTGCCGAGCAAAGAGCAGCGCCGAGGATCAGCATGGCGTTTGGATCGAAGCTGAACCCATCGCCCGTTCCGGCAGCGATCAACGCCACGCCGCCGAAGGAAACCGCCGTGCCGATCCACCCCCAGAAGCCGAAGCGCTCTCCGAGAGCAAACATGGCGATCAATGCCGTGAACACCGGCATGGTGTTGATGATGAAGCTCGCAGGCCCCGCCGGCACGGTCTGTTCGCCTGTATTCAGCAGCACCGCATAGGTGGCGATGAAAAGGATTGCGGCAATCGAGATCCGCAGGAGATCCCCTCTTGTCGGGACGCTCCATCTGAATGCCAGATAGCCAAGAGCGACGACGCCCGCCGTCACATAACGGGCCGTCGCAAGTTCTATCGGCGTCAGGGGCCCGAGACAGATGCGGATGACGACGAACGAAGAAGCCCAGAAGATGATCGTGACGACAACAGCCGAAAAGGCCACCAGATCAAACCTGCCCTTTACCCCCACGTCGCTCGTCAACATGCTCATGCTCGACTCCCATCCATTTGCATGGGAGTGGAATAGGCCCCCAATACGTGCTTGAAAAGCACCGCAATCAATGATCAGCTGTGTTTATGGTTCACAGCTCGCAAGCACTGCCGCCGCTCGATACACTTGAAACCTTTGCACGCGCGGCCCGCCTTGGCTCCTTTTCGGCAGCTGCCGAAGAAGGCGGCATCACCCATGGCGCCGTCTCAAGACAGATATCGCGGTTGGAGCGCTGGCTCGGTGTGCGGCTCTTTGCGCGGCAGCCGCGCGGCGTGAGCCTCACTCCGGAGGGCATGCGCTTCTTTGCCCGCGCTGAGGAGGCCCTTGCCCTTCTCAGCGACAGCGGCGAGCGCTGGCTTCCCCGGCGCAACAAGGCGACGGTTCGTCTTTCCCTCACACCTTCCGTCGCGTCGTTATGGCTGTTCTCCCGCCTGCCGAAGCTCGAAGGCAACGACATTCATCTCGAGCTGATCCTTGAACATCGTCTGGCGGACTTTGGCGAGGGAACGGATCTCGCCATCCGCTGCGGCAAGGGGCCGTGGGCCGGTGTGCGCGCTCTGCCCCTCTGGCACGAAAGATCCTTTCCGATCGCTGCGCCTTCGCTGGCGGAAAGGCTTGGGCAGAATCGCGATGCGCAATCGCTGCTCGCCATGCCGATCCTGCACGATTCGAACATCGAGGGCTGGCGGCGCTGGCTCGCTCCGGAGGGCGTCGAATACCTGCCGCGTGGACAGGACCGGCGGTTCGAGGACTACAATCTCGTCATCGATGCCTGCGTTCAGGGCGTGGGCGTTGCATTGGCACGACCGCCGCTATCGGATGCGGCAATTGAAAGCGGCAGGCTGGTACCGGTTTCCGACAGGGCGATAGACTACCACGTCTCGTTTCACCTGATCCGGCCCGACAGTGCCCTGAGCGGCCCCGCCACGGAACTTGCAAAGCGCCTCCTCGGCGAAGCGGGCCATGACGAGGCGACGATCGCAGCCTTCACCGCACCGACGCGGGCGCGCGCATAGGAAGACGCCATATTGTTCCGATCCAATGCAGCAAGTGCCGCTAACGGCAACACCTGGCCCAGAGCGAACCTTCGTCAGCCGGTCGACACGGCGGTAAAAACCGCCAACTGAGCCTCGAAAGCACGCTTGTATGCGGGCCGCGCCTCACCGCGAGCAACATAGGCGGAGAGGTTCCGATATTCGTCCAGTAGACCCGAGCTTTTCAACCTGAGCAGCACCGACACCATCAGAAGGTCACCGGCGCTGAACTTGCCGTCGAGCCAGTCGGCATCGCCGAGGTGACCGGAAAGTTCGCTCAGCCGCTTGCGGATGCGTTCCTCGACCATGGGCAGGCGCTGCTCGTACCAGGTCTCGTCACGCTCCAGGAGCTTGGCGACTTCGCGATCGACGATCGGCGCCTCCATCGTGGTAAGCGCGGCAAACATCCATGTGATGGCGCGCGCCCGGGCCTTGGCATCGTCCGGCAGCAGGCCTTGATAGTGCTCCGCGATATGGAGCACGATCGCCCCCGACTCGAACAGGACGAGATCGCCTTCTTCATAGGTCGGAATCTGCCCGAACGGATGAAGCGCGAGGTGTGTGGGTTCCTTCATCGCTTTGAACGAAAGAAGACGAACGTCGTAAGGCTGACCGACTTCTTCGAGCGCCCAACGAACGCGCATGTCACGCGCCAGACCCTTGCCGCGATCGGGCGACCGTTCAAAGGCGGTAATAGTAATCGTCATCGCCGTTCTCCATAGCTTGTCTGTCTTGAAGACGATTGGCTAAACGAGATTCCGACACGACATGCTCGAGATAGCCGTCACGGTCGGTTCAAATGCAGCTCAAAGGATGCGCTCCATGCACATCAGCCAGCATCCTTCTACACGCGCACGGCGCCGGTGAAAACGACATGGGCGGCGTGCAAAGACGACACTGCGAAAGTCGAACATTGGCCCGAACTCCATTCGCGTGGAACCACGCGGTATCGTGACTGTTCGAATACATTCAACCCGTCATGTATTGAATGTTGCAGCGGCCGTGGACCAAAGATTTCTGGACATGGGCGCGCACGCCGAAGACCCGGCCGATCAGTTCCTCCGTCAGAACATCTTCGGGAGCTCCGGCCGCAACCACCTCGCCCTCCTGCAGCACGGCCAGGCTGTCACAGAACATGGCCGCCAGATTGAGATCGTGCAGGGCAATGATGCAGGTGACGTCGAGCTTCGAGACCAGTCCCAGAATATCGAGCTGATGCTGGATATCGAGATGGTTCGTCGGCTCGTCCAGGAGCAGTTCGCTGGGGGTCTGCGCAAGGGCTCTGGCGATATGGACGCGCTGACGCTCGCCACCCGACAAGGTCTGCCAGAACTGCGCCGCCCTGCCCTGCATGCCCACACGCCCAAGCGCATCGAGGACGACCGCATCGTCACGAGCGCTCCAGGCCGACAATGGGCCGCGATGCGGCGTGCGACCAAGGCGAACCACGTCTATCACGGTCACCTGCGTCTCCGTCGTCGCCTGCTGCTCGACCAGCGCGATCCGGCGGGCGATATCGCCGCGCGGGATGGCCGCGATATCGTTGCCGCCGAGCCGGATGATGCCGCTGCGTACTTTTCTCAAGCGGCAGATCAGCCGCAGGAGGCTGGACTTCCCGGAACCGTTCGGTCCGAGCAGACCGAGGACCTTTCCCTTCTCCACCGTCAGGCTGATGCCGTTGACGATCAGCGTGTTGCCGGCCGCGAAGGTTACCTTGTCGACCGCGATGCTCATGCCGTCCTCCGGGCGCGATAGAGAATGATTGCGAAGGCCGGGGCACCGAACAAGGCGGTGACCACGCCGATCGGCAGGATCTGCTGAGGGATGATGATCCTCGAGACGATATCGGCGCCGACCATGAAGATCGCGCCGGCAAGCGCCGCCGCCGGCAGCAGCCGATCATGACTGGGGCCGACCAGAAAACGGGCCGCATGCGGGATGACGAGACCGACAAAGCCGATCGAGCCGACGATGCTGACGACCGCAGCCGTCATGAGCGCCGTCGTCCCAAGCAGGACGATCTGTGCACGCCGCACCGCAATGCCGAGCGAAGCCGCAGCATCGGTGCCAAAGACGAAGGCGTCCAGAACCCGGACATGTCCCATGCAGATTGCAAAGCCGACAATGGCAACCGGCCCCGAAAGATAGACATCCGGCCAGCGCACGCCGCTCAACGAGCCGAGCAGCCAGAACATGACACCCCTTGCCTGCTCGGCATTCGCCGATGTGGTGACGATATAGGAGGTGAGTGCATTGAAGAGCTGCGAGCCGGCGACGCCGCACAGGATAATCCGCTCGCTTGTGCCGCCGACGCCCGTAGCCAGGAGGCCGACGAAGAGAAAGGCCGCGATCGCGCCGAGGAAGGCCCCGCCCGAAAGGCCCAGGATTCCCGAGCCGAGACCGAGGATCATGACGCAGACCGCGCCGGTCGAGGCGCCTGCTGAAATGCCGAGCACATAGGGTTCGGCGAGCGGATTGCGCAGCATGGCCTGCAGGATCACGCCGCTCAGCGCCAATGAGGCGCCGGCGCTGGCGGCCACAAGCGCCCGGCTGAGCCTGTAGTCCCAGACGATACCCTGATGGATACGGCTCAACTCGAAATCCGTCCCCAGCAGCCGGTTCGCAACGGCCTTGGCTGTGGTGGCCAGCGGAATGGAAATCTCGCCGATCGACACGGCAAGGCTGATCATGAGCGCCAGAAGCACGATTGCGGCGATGGTGAGCGCCAATAGCGCCCACCGCTTCTGCCGTCTTGCGATCCCGCGCATTTATTGCGCCAGGCCGAAGGACTTGATGCCCTTGGCCAGGGTCTCGATGCCGTCGATGGTCCGGATGGTGGGATTCATCGACTGCGCGTCCATCATCACGAAGTGCTTGTTCTTGACTGCATCGAGCTGGCTCGTGACCGGGTCCTTCTCGAGGAAATCGAGCTTGACCTTGGGATCGTCGGCCGCGTAGCGCCGGCGATCCATCGTCGCGATGACGACCACGGCCGGATTGGCCTGCGCGATCGTCTCCCATCCAACCAGCGGCCATTCCTCCTCCGTCGTCACGACGTTCCTGGCGCCGAGTGTCTTGAGGATATACGCCGGCGCACTGTTCTTGCCGGCGATGAAGGCATCGCCGTTGACTTCCTTGCTCGAGAACCAGAACACGATCGGCAGGTTCTTGGCCTGTGCGCCGGCAATTGAAGCCACTGCTTCCGCCTGACGCTTCTTGAGGTCAGCGATCAGCGCATCGCCGCGATCCCCGACGTCGAAAATCCGCGCGAGTTCATCGATCTCCTGATAGATCAGGTCCATCGTGAAGAGTTCCTTGCGCACGCCGTCACCGCCGTCGGCATTGACCTTGGCAACGCAGTCGGTCGGCGCGATGTAGGTGTTGATGCCAAGCCCGGAGAACTGCTCGCGCTTGCCGACCGAACCTTGCGGACCGACATGCCATTCGAATTCGGCGGCAACGAGGTCCGGTTCCTTGCCGACAACCGCTTCGAAACTCGGGTCATTATCGGCAAGACGTGGGATCTTGCCGTTGGCTTCCGCATATTGTGGCAGAACAGGCCCGACCCAGACGGCCGTTCCGACGATCTTGTCGGCAAGGCCGAGCGACAGCAGGATCTCGGTCATGCCTTGACCGATAGACAGGATCCGAGCTGGAGCCTTTTTAAAGGTGACCTGCTGGCCGCAATTGTTGATGGTGAGGGGATACTGGGTCGCTGCAAAACCGGGAGCTGCGAAGCCGGCAAGGCCGAGCGCAAATGTAATGGTCGTCAGAAAATGGCGCATGAAAGATCTCGATAGGGATGAAAAACTGAGTGACGTCAGCGCAACAGCGCTCAGGCACACCGCAGCCGGTTGCGGAAATCCCAATCAAGAACGAAGAGTGCCGGGTAATATCGAAGGCTCAGGTCAATCATTCTCTGTCCCTTTCCGGGCATCCCCGCCCGGCTGATTGGATCGTGATTGACGGCAGGTCTCCTGGCTCGCGGATGTCTGACAATCATCTGCCTTCCCGCGCCGTTTCCGCGCAGTGGCATGGTCCGAAGACCCTGGGAGATGACCAGCAAGCTGGTCGCTCCGGGATGACCGGCAATCCGCTTACAGTTGCGGGGGCAGCCACGGTCTAGGTCCCCTTTGGGTCGCCCTCACCGTGTTCCCTATTAATCCCCGTAGAGTCTTCCTTGGGGAACCGTCGCATCCAGTTATGTCGGACGACCGCTCGCCGTCAAGCACATCCATCGACAAAAGCCGCGCAATGTTTCTTCTCTTCTCCACCTCGACGACGAGTTGCTCGACATTGAAGAACACGCTCGTCTCGTTGTATGAGAATGAAATGGATGCGTTCACATCCGGCGAAGTTCATTTATCGATCTGCATAATAGAATTCATATCTAAAACGCCCTGCGGGCCAATATATCGACATTATCACTGCTCACCAGACGGCGTGAGCCTAACCAAAATGATGGATGAAAATGCAACAGGGGACGTTTCCGGTCGAGCTGGCTGAATTGGCCGCGGCGTTGCAGGCAAAGTCGGGAATCTTCAAAGCCGATCAGGAGGCTTTGGCGCTCAGAGAAGAGGTCGAAAGCGCAGCAAGAATTTTCATATTTGACCACGAGACGCAGGCTGAGACTTTTACGAAAGCGTATGGAATTAAAAACGCTCTCAAATGCTGCCTAGCTTTGCTCTCCGCGAATATCGAACCGGTGAAATACGAAAACGTGCGCGACCTAGGCTGCGGCTCGGGCGTCTTCGGATTGACGTTCGCATTTCTCGCTACGAACCCGAGGCTGCACCTGACCTTCGTCGATCAATCGCCCTTACACTTGAACATCGCGCAAACGGTGCTGACGGATTCCGGTTGCGCCGGCGATTTCAGCTTTCTCAACCAGACCCTGCCTCCCGATTTGCCGTCGAATTCGGAGCTGGACCTCATATCCTATTGGTTTTGCGAAAACGGCCACGTGGCGAGCGATGCCAGTTTGATCGATCGCCTGATCGGTCGCGAAGCGATCATTGTAGACTACGAAAAGGTCATCTCGGGCATCGTCGACCATCTTCCAGAGCACCTTGTTGTAAAAGACCGCTGGTCGGTGGAATCGGACGTGCCCTTGCATATGAGGGACATCGTGGGAGATGAGAGCGTGAGGAGTTACGGGATCCACATCGTCAGGGCTTGATCCCACCAGCGGGCATTTCGATGCACAGGCAGGCTATTCGGATCAGTCGATCGAAACAAATCCGGCGTCTCGCAATATCTCCTGCCCCTGTCGCGACAGCTTCCTTTCCTGTCCCTTTGCCGGCACAGCGGCGCGAAAGCGGTTTCCTCCCACCGGCCGCTGCCGAGTTTCGCCGAACGAACCGCGATGCCGCAGAGCGGTTCGAGCTGGACGGCGATGTTGAGGGTCTGGTGCTGCAGGATGATGACGCGGTTCACGACATCCGGAATATGCACCTGACGGCCGATCTGATCGGTCACCACACGGTCAGCCCAGGCGGGCGTCGAGAACACTATGCTGCCGAGTGCAATAGCGATTTTCGCGACGGGGATCGGGCGATGGAGTCTGAGTATGGGATTCTCCTGGAAGAGGCCTAACCGCTAGCATTATATTTTTCCGCATATAACGGTATCGCTCCGGCTCGAATATCGAGTTGATGGAGAGGCAATCCGGTCAGGCATCTGTGCGCGGTGAAATTGAATCATCATCCAAAGTCGAGTTAGAGGTGCCCATCGGGATTGATGGCTGTTCGCGGCTCGACTATATACCAAGCATGGCTTTGGAATATTACCTCGCTGGCTCGACTGACACGGAAGCGGAGAAGCGCCAGGGGCGGCCCGCATCCGAGCGGATTCTCACGCTTTTGAAGATGCGCGGTTCGCAAACCTCTGCGGCGCTTGGCACTGCTCTTGGAACAACCGGGGAGAATGCGCGCCAGCAGCTTGTCAAGCTGGCAGCGGATGGCCTCGTCGAGGCTCGTTCTCAAGCCAAGGGCGTCGGCCGGCCGCAACAGGAGTGGGAGCTGACGGAGCGCGGGCACGGATTTTTTCCCGATACGCATGGAGAGCTTGCCGTCAGCCTGATCAAGGCGGTTCGCAACACGCTCGGTGAAGCCGCGCTTGACCAATTGATTGCCGCAAGAGAAGGCGAGACGCGAGCCACCTATTCGGCCGTCCTCGAAGGCGTCGATGATCTCGAGGCGCGCATTGCAGCCCTTGCGGCGCAACGATCCGCCGAAGGCTATATGGCCGAATGGCGTCGGACGAATGAAGGCGACGCATGGCTCCTGATCGAGAACCACTGTCCGATATGCGCGGCCGCAACGACCTGCCAGGGCTTCTGCAGATCGGAACTGGCGGTGTTTCGCGATGTCCTTGGCGACGGCTGCACGGTAGAACGTGAGGAGCACATTCTTCACGGCGCTCGCCGTTGCGCTTATCGCATTTCGCCGCACTAGACGCCGGCTGAGGCGCGACCGCCACGACAGAAATTTCGTTAGAGCGTTGTCAAGCAAGGCGGGACAATTATGCAAGAAGACTGTTCCACATTCATCGTTGGAAAAGGCAACGTGAACGAGGGTCTCGTCCGCATCGCGTTGTACATTTGTGTATTCGGGACGCTGTTTTGGTGGCTGATAGGCTAGTCGGCCGACCGTCGCCTTCATCAGCGGGCGTTCGATTCCGGCAGGACGCATGGTATGCTCCGGGACTTTGACCCTGCCCGCATGCGAATGCGGGTCGCTCGTCGCAAGCCCTATGTGAACGATCAAAACCAGTCAATCACACCCCCTCAAGAAGCAACATTGGTGGATTTGGGAGCATCGCAACGGCGCTGCGTCCTCGTTTCACGGCTTTCCCCGGTGCTTCGATCACGCGAAACGACTCCTATTGACCTTTTCACAGATGAATATAGTCTGCGTATATGCAAATTGGCAAACCGCCATGGCGGGCCGATGTGGAGGTGCCGGACCTGTCAAGTCCGGTGTGAGGACGGAAAGCGGTCTCGGGCAGGAGGCGCCGCGTTCCGGGAGGAGTGACATGACAGACGACAATCCGGCGCTGCAGAGCGCCGTCCGCAAGGCGACCATCCGTCTTCTGCCCTTCCTGGGCTTGATGCTGATCCTTAATTTTCTCGATCGATCGAATGTCGGCTTCGCCAAGACGGCCTACCAGGCCGACACTGGTCTTTCGGATGCGGCCTATGCATTCGGGGCCGGTATTCTCTATCTTGGCTACGCCACCTTCGAAGTACCGAGCAACCTGATCATGCAGCGCGTCGGCGCCCGTCTCTGGCTCAGTCGGATCATGATCACCTGGGGTATCGTCTCGGCCTGCATGGTCTTTGCCCACACGGCGACGAGCTACTACATCGTCCGTTTCCTGCTCGGCGTCTGCGAAGCCGGCTTCTATCCGGGCGTGTTGCTCTATCTGACCTACTGGTTCCCTGCCAAGCAACGGGCGCGGGCGACCGGTCTTTTCTATCTCGGCGTGCCCCTGGCGCTGGTGATCGGCGCGCCCCTTTCCGGCTGGCTTCTCACCCATCACGACGTGCTGGGTCTTACCAACTGGCAATGGATGTTTGCGGTCGAAGGCCTGTCGGCGACGATCGTCGGCATCCTGGCGCTGTTCTTCCTGACGAGCCGCCCCGGCGAAGCGAAATGGCTGACCACAGAGGAAAGAAAGGCGCTCGTCACCGTTATCGAATCGGAAGAGCGCGGCAAGCTCTCCGAGGTGAAGCATTCCGTCTTCAGCGTGCTTAGGGATTGGCGGGTCCTAACCTTCATCGGCATCTATCTCTTCATTCAGGTGGGCGTCGGCCCGATCACCTTCTACCTGCCGGCGCGGCTGGCGCAGGCCATGGGCGGCGGCGTCAATACCTGGGTCGGCGTGCTGCTGGGTCTGCCGTGGCTCTGCGCCCTGATCGCAACGCGCTTCTTCACTGTTTATGCCGACCGGCACGACAATCACCGCATCGTCTGCATCGCCATGCTGACGGTCGGGACCATTGCACTGGGTATGATCGGGCTCACCATGAACCCCTGGGTCATGGTAATTGCCGCCTGCATCGCGGTGCCGGGGCTCGCCTCATCGCAGCCGGTGTTCTGGAGCATGCCGACCCGCTATCTCGGTGGCGTCGGTGCCGCAAGCGGCATCGCCTTCATCGTCTCGCTCGGCAATCTCGGCAGCTTCGCCTCGCCGCAGATCAAGGCCTATGTCGATGCCGCGACCGGCAATGGCGATATCGGCTTCTATATTCTCGCCGGCTGCTGCTTCCTCTCCGTTGTGCTCCTGCTGGCGCTCGGCCCGCACCGCCGCTGGATCGTCGACAGCCAACCGGCCGCCGGCAACAGCAGCACGCACTGAGATGACAATGGCGGCGGCCTGATTATCCTTACCCGACACCGTCGCCTTCATCCCGATCGCATCGGGATGAGGCAGGGATCGATGATCGACGGATCGAGAGCGATCAAGCAAGGGTGCCTCAGGAGCGCTCCTACGGCAATGGACGGTGCCACCGACCGCGCCTGCAATGCCAGCACCTATCGACATCGCTTAGAGCGAGATTGCGGAAGCCCCCAGATAAAGCGTGCCGGAGCTTTCGACGCTGGCCTCGAATGGCATTGACCGCAGCGGAAGCGTTTGGCGATCTTTCACGAAAAACCTTGATTTAAAAGGCTTCGGGCGTGATCACTAAGATCGACGCTACAATCAATCGTAACATGCTTGCGGAAGATATCATCCCGAAGCGAAGATATTGCATATGATTGGGGGTGGAGGGGCGACGGTCGCCATCACAAAATATCATGAGGGGTACAGCGGCCGTCTAGTCTCATTGCAATCTGGGAGGAGCGCAACAGTGAACAAATATGACGACAATCTGGGTCGGCGCGAGGCAAACCATAGCCCGATGACGCCTATATCCTATCTGGAGCGGGCTGCCCGCACATTTCCCGAGCGAACGGCAGTCATTCACGGAAGCCAGCGAATAAGCTACTCGCAATTCTGGAAGAATTGCCGGAAGCTCGCCTCCGCGCTATCACGTCACGGCGTTGGAAAAGGCGATACGGTGACGGTGATGCTGTCCAACACGCCACCGATGCTGGAAGCGCATTACGGCGTGCCGATGGCAGGCGGCGCCGTGCTGCACTCCATCAACACAAGGCTGGATGCGGACTCGATCGCATTCCAGCTCGACCATGCCGAATCCAGGGTCGTCATCGTGGATACCGAGTTTTCCGACGTCATGCGGCAGGCGCTGGAGAACGCCGCGGTCACCCCGCTGGTGATCGGCTTCGACGATGCCGAATTTCCTGCGGACGCACCGTTCAAGAAGGGTGCGCCAATAGGGACCATGAATTATCAGGCGTTTCGAGCTGGTGGTGACGAGGCATTCGAATGGGCCGAGCCCGTTGACGAGTGGGATGCCATTTCCCTGAATTACACATCCGGCACCACCGGAAATCCCAAAGGCGCAGTCTACCATCACCGCGGTGCCGCACTTGCATCGCTCGGAAATGTCATTCACGCCGGCATGGGCAAGCATCCCGTCTATCTCTGGACACTGCCGATGTTTCACGCCAATGGCTGGTGCTTCACTTGGACGGTCGCGGTGCAGGCCGGCACGCATATCTGCCTGCGATGGGTGCGCGCCAAGCCGATATTCGATGCCATTGCCGATCACGGCGTTACGCATCTGTGTGGTGCACCCATCGTCATGTCCTCGCTGGTCAACGCGCCGGACAGCGATCGGCGCGCATTTTCCCAGAAGGTCGTTTTCAATACGGCCGCGGCACCGCCGCCGGAAGCAGTTTTGGCAGCAATGGCCAATGCGGGCTTCGAAGTGACACACCTTTACGGACTGACTGAAACGTATGGTCCGGCCGTGGTCAATGAATGGAACACTGCCTGGGATAACCTTAGCAGCGCCGAGCAGGCTGCCAAGAAAGCACGGCAGGGAGTTGCCTATATCGCCCTCTCCGAACTGAATGTCATCGATCCCGAAACCATGACCCCTGTGCCGGCGGATGGAACGACCATTGGCGAAGTCATGCTTCGCGGCAACATGGTGATGAAGGGCTACCTCAAAAATCCGGCGGCGAATGACGAGTGCTTTGCCGGTGGATGGTTCCACTCAGGCGATCTTGGCGTGATGCACGAGGACGGCTATGTCCAGATCAAGGACCGCTCGAAGGACATCATTATTTCCGGCGGCGAGAACATCTCGTCGATCGAGGTCGAGGATGCTCTCTACAAGCATCCGGCCGTTGCGGTAGCCGCTGTTGTGGCCAAGCCTCACGAGAAATGGGGGGAAACTCCGGTTGCCTATGTGGAGCTCAAGCCCGGCGAGCAAGCAACCGAACAGGAGCTGATAGACCACTGCAAAACAATCATCGCCCGCTTCAAATGCCCCACGCGCATCGTGTTTGCAGAGATACCGAAGACGTCCACCGGCAAGATTCAGAAGTTCCTTCTGCGTCGGATGCCGATCTGACCTCATCGATGTCCAGTCGGTCGGAAGAAAGCGGCGCGACGTCCTTGCCTGATCTCAAAGAGCGGTGAAGCCGGCCGAGCCGATTGCTGCGAGAATGGAAACGGTCGTCACAGCCGCTTCCTCGTCAAGAGCCGATCATGGAGGATCATGCCCGCCGCCATGGCGACAACGAACAGCGGGACGGACGGCAGCCCGATCGAAAGCGCGGAGACAGCCGGCCCCGGGCAGAAGCCGGCACTTCCCCAGCCGATGCCAAAGATCGCAGAGCCGACGATGAGGCGCGTATCGACGGCGGACTTTTCAGGCAGGTGGAACCGCGTGTCCAGGGCGGGCTTTTTCATGCGGCGCTGGAGCATGACGCCCGGTACCGCGATGAGTACCGCACCGCCGAGCACGAACATCAGGCTCGGATCCCAATGGCCACTGGCCAAATTGAGGAAGCCGAGGACGCGCGCGGGGTCGACCATTCCGGAGAGCGACAGGCCGAAGCCAAAGATCATCCCCGAAAGGAAGGCAACAGCGAGGCGCGCGTAGGATAGACCTGTCATCTCAGTATCCCCATGGTGGTCGCCGTGATGATTCCCGCGGCCAGGAAGGTCGCGGTCGCCGCGAAGGAGCGCTTCGAGAAACGAGCGAGGCCGAGAATCCCATGACCGGAGGTGCAACCTGAGCCCATGCGGGTGCCGATGCCGACAAGCAGCCCGGAGGCAAGCACAAGGTACCAAGGGGCCGCGATCGTCACTGCGGGGTAACGATCATAGGTTGCGGCGTAAAGGAGCGGGCCGGCCATGAGACCGACGACGAACGCGATGTTGGCTGGAACCTGATATCCGCCGAGGAGACGGCCGACGATCCCACTGATGCCGGCGATCCGACCGTTGACAACGAGCAGCAGAACGGCGGAGGCACCGAGGAGCATCCCGCCGAAAAGTGAGGGTAGATAAGGCGTCATCTCCGCCCCTCCGGTCCGCAGAAAATAGCGTAGAGCGCTTGGATGAGTTGCGCCGCCTTCTCTTCCGTCAGACGATAGAAGATCTGCTTGGCCTCCCGGCGTGTTTCGACGATGCCCGCCTCACGCAGCACGCCGAGTTGCTGGGAGAGTGTCGGCTGATGGATGCCAAGTTTCTCCTCCAGCGCGCTAACCGAATATTCGCCTTCGGCGAGCGCGCAGGCGAGCATCAGCCGCACGGGATGCGCCAGCGTCTTCAAAAGTTTCGCGACCTCGCCTGCCCGGCCTGCCATCTCCTCAGGCGCCAAAGCGGCGGGCGCCGATCTTTCGATTCCCGTCACCATGCGGCCCCCTCCAGCGCGTCAAGCGGAAATTTGAGGTAGCGCCGACCGTTATCCTCCGGTTCCGGCAACCGACCGCCGCGAATATTCACCTGAAGCGCATGGAGGATCAGCTTCGGCATCGGCAACGTCCGGTCTCGTGCTTCGCGAAGCGCGACGAATCGGTCCTCCGTCATGCCAGACAAATGCGCGTTGTCGCGCTTCTGTTCGCCCACCGTGCTTTCCCACTTCGCATTTCGCCCGCCCGGCTGGTAATCGTGGCCGGTGAAAAGCCGCGTTTCGTCGGGAAGCGCCAGAATCCGCTGGATCGAGTTCCAAAGAGCCTTGGCGCTGCCGCCTGGGAAATCCGCGCGTGCCGTACCCGAATCTGGCATAAAGATCGTATCGTGGATGAAGGCGGCGTCGCCGATGACATAGGTGACGGAGGCGAGTGTGTGGCCGGGCGAGAACATCACGCGGCCTTCAAGGCTACCGACACTGAATGTGTCGCCATCGGCGAAAAGCCTGTCCCATTGCGAGCCGTCCGTGGCCAACTCCGGCCAGTTGTAGATGCCCTTCCAGAGCTTCTGCACGTCGACCACGCGGGAGCCGATCGCGGTTGGCGCTTCGGTCTTCTGCTTCAGATAGTGTGCAGCCGAGAAGTGGTCGGCATGGGGGTGGGTGTCGAGAATCCATTCGACCGTAAGCCCCTCGGCCCGCACATAGTCCAGGATCGCATCGGCATGAACGGTCGCGGTCGTGCCGGACTTCTCGTCGAAGTCGAGCACGGGATCGATAATGGCGCAGGCTCTCGTCGCCGGATCGGTGACGACATACTGGATGCTGCCGGTGCGTGCATCGTAGAAACCCCTGACGCGCGGCGCTTTCCCGGCCTGCCGCTTAAGCCAGCCTGCCGCGCCGGACAGGTCAAAGCCGTGGCCTTTGCCGAAAAGTTCGATATCCTCGCTCTTCATCCGCCCATCGAGCACCTCACCAAGCGCGTAGAGCGTGAGCGCCCGTGTCCCGCTCTTGCAATGGGCCAGGACTGGCCCTTTCGCATCGGTTATCGCTTTCTGGAAGGCGCGGATATCGGCCTCGGTGATGGTCCGACCCGTGACCGGCACGAACGCATAGCCAAGGCCGGCCGATCGCGCAGCGGCGGATTCCGAGGCATTGCCCGGTTGGCCTGCCTCTTCACCATCCGGCCTGGCGTTAATGACGGCGGCAAACCCCTGTTCGACAAGGGAAACGAAGGCAGTTGGGTCTGGTTGATCCGACACAGTCACCAGGTCGTTGACGTTAACAAGGTTCATAACACGGCTCCAAACAGTCATTATATAATTTCATATAATATATATTGATTGTTTACAAGACCCTTCATAGCCCCGGACCAGCATAAAGCGCTTGCCCGCCACACATCAGTGTAAACAGGTTCGGAACGCCGACCCGTTGAAAATCTCGACAACGATTTGAAATTGACAGCAAAATCAGGTCATCTGCGAGATCGTGACCGACGCCTGTCGTGATCCCTATCAGTCCGGAAAGCCGAATCTATTTCAATAGCTTAAGCGCCCTCTCGACGGGGTCTTTCTTCGATGCTTTTTCACAGAGATAGCTGTCCCTTCGCGCCAAGTGCGGAGATTTGCAGTCCTCACGGCTCTGTCTCCGAAAAGACTGTTGCGGTCTCTCGGACATTCGGTACCCTGTCACAACCATGTCATGAAATGCGTCGACACCTCGTGCCGAATCAAGAACGGGTGGCCAGATGGAATATTTCAGACGTTTTAACTTTTTGTTCGCGACGCCGGCCTTCGACAACGAGGATTTGGAAGGAACCCGTTATAACCAGATCGTTGAGGAAATCGAACGCTCAGGTTTCGAGGTTGTGCGCGCGCGCAATCTGGAAGACGCAGAGATCGCCGTACAGACGGACGCCGCCATCGGCTGCATGATGGTCGATTGGGGCAAGAAGGGGCTCGAGGGCAAGACTGCCTCTCTCATCAATTTGATGCGCCGCCGCGGCCTCGAATTCCCGATCATCCTGCTTATCCGCCGTAAACGCTTCGAGGACGTGCCGGTGGAGGTGCTCGACTTCATCGACGGCTATGTCTTCCTCTCCGAGGAAACGCCTGCCTTCATCGCCAAGAACCTTATCAGCCGGCTCAAGCAATATGCCGAGACGCTGAAGACACCGTTTTTCGGCGCGCTGGTAGACTATGCCGAGGAAGGCAACCAGCTTTGGACCTGCCCTGGGCACAATGGCGGCGTGTTCTACAGCCGCAGCCCCATCGGTCGGGTGTTCATGGAGCATCTGGGCGAAGCGGTGTTCCGCGACGATCTCGACAATTCGGTGCTCGACCTCGGCGACCTGCTGACCCACGAGGGGCCGGCACTTGCTGCACAGAAGGAGGCAGCCAAGATCTTCGGCGCCGAGAAGACCTATTTCGTACTGAACGGCACCTCCACCTCCAACAAGGTTGCGCTCTCCGCACTCGTGACCGACGGCGATCTGGTGCTGTTCGACCGCAACAACCACAAAGCCGCCCATCATGGCGCTCTGATGATCTCCGGCGGCATTCCGGTCTACCTGCCGACCAAACGCAACGTCCATGGGCTGATCGGTCCGATAGATTTCTCAGCCTTGGACGAGGAGGCCCTGCGAGAGCGCATCCGTACTCATCCGCTGGTGAAAGATCCCGATGCCTATAAGAAGCCGCGTCCGTTCCGCGTCGCGGTGGTGGAGCAGTGCACCTATGACGGCACGATCCACAATGCCGAGATGATCCTCAAGCGCATCGGGCACCTGTGCGACTATATCCTCTTCGACGAGGCATGGGCGGGCTTCATGAAATTTCACCCGCTATATGCCGGACGCTTTGCCATGGGCCTTGGTGATCTTGGCCCCGACGCGCCGGGCATCATCGCCACGCAATCTACCCATAAACAGCTCGCGAGCTTCTCGCAGGCGTCCCAGATACACATGAAGGATCGGCATATCTCCGGCCAGAAGCGCCGCGTGGAGCATCGGCGGTTCAACGAGAGCTTCATGCAGCACGCCTCGACCTCGCCCTTCTACCCCTTGTTTGCCTCGCTCGACGTGGGCGCGCAGATGATGAAGGGTCGCTCGGGCGTGGTGTTGTGGGACGACACGATCCGTCTCGGCATCGAGCTGCGCAAGAAGATCCGGGCCGTGCGACGCGAGTTTGAGGAAAAGGAGCATCGCCCCGAGCGTCGCTGGTTCTTCGAACCTTTCGTGCCCGACCGGGTGGCGATCCCGGATGTGTCCAGCCCCGGTGCGGCGCATGATGTGCCTTGGGAGAGCGTCACCACCGATCAACTCGCCACCAATCCTGCCTTCTGGCACCTGACTCCCGATGCGGCATGGCACGGGTTTTCCGGCATGGAACCGGGCTTCGCCATGACAGATCCCAACAAGCTCACCCTGCTCACCCCGGGCTTTGATCGGGCGAACGGCACCTATGCCGAGCATGGCATCCCAGCGCCTGTGGTCGCGCAATATCTGCGGGAAAACCGTATCGTGGCGGAGAAGAACGACCTCAACTCCCTGCTGTTCCTCCTCACCCCCGGCGTGGAAGCCAGTAAAGCCGGTACGTTGATCAGCGGCCTCGTCGCCTTCAAAAAACTCCACGACGACAATGCGCTGCTGGAGGAGGCAATCCCCGAATTCTATCGCCGCCGGCCGGACCGCTATGCAGGGGTGCGGCTACGCGATCTGTGCGGAGAAATGCACCGCTTCTTCCGCCAAGCCAATGTCAGCGCGCTTCAGGCAATGCAGTTTTCCGCTGCGCACCTACCGCCGATCGTCCTCTCGCCCCATGATGCGGCGCGCTGCCTGGTGCGCAATGATGTGGAGTATCTGCCGATCGACGCCATCGCCGGCCGCATCGCGACAACGCCGTTCGTGGTCTATCCCCCGGGCATCGCCACCATTGTGCCGGGCGAACGCTTGACGGACAAGGCACAACCCATGATCGATTATCTCAAGATGTTTGAGACCAGCTTCAACACCTTCCCCGGATTTGAGGTGGAGATTCAAGGGCTCTATCGCGAGACCGATGCATCTGGCCGCGTCCGGCTCTATACCTATGTCGTTGCCGAATAGGCTGGGAAATTCGGGTTCGATCATGGAGCAGGACAAAACAATCGTCATTCGCCCGTCCCGGGAAACCGACGTTGATGCCATGTTGGCGATCTATCGCCGCCATATTCGCCGCGGCATCGAGGATGGGGTGGACGATAGCGACACGCCGCAACCGGACGATCTGCGGGAGCGGCGCAAGAATTTGAAGAACCGCCGCTTCCCCCATGTCGTCGCGATCAAAGGCGGAGTGGTGGTAGGCTACGCCTATGTGGTGCTGTTCCGCAAACGCCCGGCCTATCGTTACACCGTCAAGCACTCGATCTATGTGCATCACGACCATATCGGCCAGGGCGTTGGGAGCCTGCTCATGCGCGGGCTGATCGACGCCTGCGCAGCCGCCGGTTTCCGGCAGATGATCGGTTATATCGATGCCGATAACGTTGCTTCGCTCGCCCTGCACGAACGGTTCGGCTTCGCGCGCGTTGGTTTATTGCCAGGCGTCGCCTATCGTTACGGCCGCTGGGCCGACAGCGTGATGGTCCAGCGCTCGCTCGGCTCCGGCACAACCGCTGCGCCGCCGCCGCCAGCGCTTTCAACCCGCTGAAACGAACGGGAATGATGCGCGATGAGTATGCTGACATCTCTATCCCAGGAGTCGCGGCCGTCAGGGACCGCCCCTCGGTGTCGCCAGGCCAGTCCGTCTCGCTCAAGATTGATGTGAAGAAAGCGCATCTGTTCGAGCCGGTACGCGGCAAGCGGCTGCCTTGAGCGGACCATCATGAATATGCTGGCATTTTAGCCGTGGCCGATTTTACATTGGCTTTACGCACCCAAAAGTGGCCAAGGGGCGTGATGGGGATGCGGATGCGTACGGTAGCAATGTTGATTTTTCCCGGCGTTCAGATGCTGGATGTGGCCGGACCTCTCGATGTCTTCGCCGAGGCGACCGTCTTTCTCACCGGCGACGATGGATACCAGGTGACATTGATTGGTCCCGACCGAGCTCCCCTTCGCGCATCGAATGGCATGACGCTGGTCGCGGATCTATCCTATGACGAAGCAGCCGGGCCCTACGACCTGTTCCTGATCGCGGGCGGCCCCGCCCTTCCGGATACCGAGTTCCCGCAAAACCTGATCGATTGCGTCCGCCGCCTGTCCGCCGCCAGTCGGATCTTCGGTTCGGTTTGCACCGGGGCATTCTGTCTGGGAGCGGCAGGGCTTCTCGATGGGCGCAAGGTTACCACGCACTGGCAAAATGCGCGGCGTCTTGCATCCACCTTTCCGAAGGCGGATGTTGAAGTCGACCGGATCTATCTGCGCGACGGGCCGATGATTACCTCCGCCGGAGTGACGGCCGGCATCGACCTTGCCCTGTCGCTGATCCGCGACGATCACGGATCAGCATTGGCGCTTTCTGTCGCAAAGCGACTGGTCGTCGTGGCCCAGCGTCAGGGCGGCCAATCGCAGTTCAGCCCCTATGTGGAAACGCTCTCGGACGAGAAATCTCCGATCTCCGTTGCGGCTGCGTTTGTCATGTCCAACCTGAGAGAGCGGCTCTCGGTGGCGGACCTTGCCACTGCCGCCTCCATGAGCGTCCGCAGCTTTGCGCGGGCATTCGTTGCCGGCACGGGACATCCCCCAGCCGAATTCCTCGAAAAGGCCCGCATCGACGCCGCGCGCAACATGCTCGAGCGAACGGACGACCCTCTCAAAGTGATCGCGTACGAATGCGGCTTCGGCAACCCGAAGCGCATGCGTCAGGTCTTTGCACGAAATCTCGGCATCTCGCCGGTGCAATACCGAGATCAGTTCAAGGCTCCGAAGTGAAGCCCGATCAACTTTCCCACGGAGAGCTGAGGATCATCTCGACAAAATCTCCGCGCTTGTAGGTCGGGTCCATCTTGGAAAGCACATCGGCCTTGACGTTGCCGAACGTCGTTTCAGGCTTACGGATCGTGCCAAGGCAGAAGGACGTCAGGATGCCGTGCTTGAACTTCAGCCCGCGCGGATGGCAACGGCAAACTTCTTCGCGCTGGCCATCGCTGACGTCATGATAGCCGATGCCCAGCACGTCCATTTCCACGCCGGCGGTCACGAGCGCCACGGTTGGTCTCTTGTGCTGCGGGATCCCGGGAGTGGTATGAAGCGCGATCGAATCCCAGACGTCATCGACATCGCGCTCGGAGACGTCATAGGAGGTCAGGAACGCTCGGGCTGCATTTGCGCCGTCGACCTCGAAGCGGTCCGTCTCGCTGGCATATTCGTCCATGATGCCCATGTCATGGAACATGGCGCCGATATAGAGAAGCTCCGGATCATAACCGAGCCCCTTTCGATTGCCCGCCAGGGCGCCGAAGAGGAAAACGCGACGCGAGTGGTGGTAGAGGAGATCCGTTTCCGTATCCCGTACCAGCTCGGTTGCGGCCCTTGTCATTGCGCTGTCCGGGATAGCGATGCCCGCGATCATCTTCGGTTCGTCTGCCATCGATGGGTTCCTTTGAGAAAGATTGAACGATACCGAGATCGAGGTTGCCGGGTGCTGAAAAGGCTGCGGGGCGAACCGTCTCGTTGGCCGCAACATGGCAGTCGGCACCCGCCCTCGGCAATCGATCCGAGGGGGCGGTTCCTGCCAATTCGAGCCCGTTTTCGGCCGATGGCATATGCTGAAGAAGTCGCCGTGCAGTTCAGGATTGCCGATGAAGCGATGCTGTGGCTTGGCGGCCAATGGGCTTAGCCCCTAGACAATCCACCGATGTGGAGAGCGATCTCGTCTTTCCGCGAAAGCCGAGCTGCCAATGCATCAGACTTTTCGCGCTCTGCGATTGGCCGCCCTTGCGCCAGCAATCGCATGCACACCGGCGGGGGCAGCGACGGACGCCCGTTTTACAAGCGAACATTCCAGCTTGGTAATCTGATAACGGCGCTCCCGCGGCAATATCGCTGTCTCAAGATGTTCGATCGCCCATTGGCCCATTGCCATGTGCGGAAGGACGGAGGTCGTCAGAGGAGGCACGAGATGACGGGAAATGTCTTCGTCATCGTAACCTATCACTGACATATCCTTCGGGATATGCAGCCCCGCCTCTTTGAGAGCCTCATAACATCCGATGGCGGTGCGGTCGTTCTGGCAGAAGATTGCAGTCGGGCGCTCGGCAAGCGAGAGCAACTTCATCGTCGCGGAATAGCCGGCACTCGCCGACCAGTCGCCCTCGATCACCAGTTCGGGGTCGAATGGAATGTCGGCCGTTGCCAGAGCCCTGCGATAGCCCGTCAGCCGGTCCTGAGCCGCCTGCATCCATGGCTCGCCGGTGATCGTCGCGATCCGATGATGGCCGTGCGAGATCAAATGCCGGGTGGCCGTCTGGCCGCCCGCGATTTCGCTCGGGATGACCGCCGGAAACGCATAGTCCGAGGTGTAGCAATTAAGGAGAACAAGCGGAATATTGAGGTCGTACAAATAGTCGGGGAGTTCCACCTCGCGGGTGAATATCGTCATGTAGATAAGGGCCGAAATCCCGCTATTGGTAAGCGCCTTTATTGCCCGCGGCTCCATGACCGGATCGCTCATCGTCTGGGCGACGAGCAGGACATTGCCGGCATTCCACGACGCCTGACGCGCGCCTTCTATGGCAACGACCGCCTCCGGGCTGGTTGCAAGCTGGTCGACCGCAAAGCCGATGACGCCATCCAGTTTCGACTGGGATGCAAGCGCCGGCGGCGTGGTAAACACCGGGGCGACATAACCGAGCTGACGGGCCGCTTCGATGACCCTGTCGCGGGTCTGTTGTGACAGGCGCATGCCGGGCGTATTGTTGAGGACGAAAGAGACGGCAGCCTGCGAACATCCGGCAGCCTTGGCTATGTCTGTCATCGTAACCCTGCTGCCCAGACGGCGGCCCTTCCGCTTCGGCGCCGTGTTGCCGTCGGCCGCTTGCCCACCGTCTGCGGCGATTGTTCTTTTCATAGCGATATCTCGTCTCCCCTGAAGCGAAACTGGCGGACATTTCCCCACCGCCTTGCCCCGCGCTAATTTTTATTAGCACTGTTGAGAGGATTTCGGCAACTGTCGAAGGGTAGAATAGCGAATTGTCAACGTATCAAAGCCGTCCTTTGCCCAAAAGCTTGATGGAAAACGACACTTGTGTCGCAACGTCGGAGGAAATGCCCCATGGTCATTAAGGTAATACTATTTACTAATTGAAATTAGTTGTATACCGTTGACCGCGTGGTTGGACGTGCCGTGTCTCGCTTGCGAGAGGCCCTAGGAGGGGGTTCAGGACCGGTCTGCCGCGAGTTGCAACTGGATCCTGCTAACGGGTCTATGGGAGGATTATCATGAAATACGTAACACGTGGTGCTGCCGCCTTTGCGGCAGGGCTGATGCTGAGCTATGCAACGGCCACGGTCGCCTATGCTGCCGACAAGCCGACGCTGGCATTCGTCGTCAACGGCGCGTCCGACTTCTGGAAGGCCGCCGAAGCCGGCGTCAAGAAGGCACAGGCCGAGCTGCCGGATTTCAACTTGGAACTGAAATATCCCGAGCAGTCTTCCGTCGCGATTCAGCAGCGATTGATGGAAGACCTGGTTTCAGCTGGCGTCAAGGGCATCATGGTTTCGGCTGTCGATCCCAAGACCTCGACGGATGGCCTGAACAAGATCGGCTCGCAGACCGCCCTGTTTACGACTGATAGCGATGCGCCGGATACGAACCGCGTCGCTTATATCGGCTCGTCGAATGTCGATGCCGGCAAGCAAGCTGCCGAAATCGCCAAAAAGGCCATGCCGAACGGTGGCAAGTGCATCGGCTTCGTCGGCCTGCTCGGTGCCGACAATGCCAAGGAGCGTATCAAGGGCATGAAGGACGGTATCGCCGGCACGAAGATCGAGCTGACAGACGTGCGCGGCGACGATATCGACCAGACCAGAGCCAAGAAGAACGTCGAGGATGCACTTGTTGCCAGCCCTGACGTCACCTGCATGGTCGGCTTCTATTCCTACAATACGCCACGCATCTACGAGGCGCTGCGCGAAGCGGGCAAGCTCGGCCAGATCACCGTCGTCGGCTTCGATGACGATCCGATCACGCTCGGCGGTGTCAAGGAAGGCACGATTGCCGCCACGGTGGTGCAGCAGCCCTACCTGTGGGCCTATCAGGGCATGAAACTGATGGCCGCCTATCTGAAGGGCGACAAATCGGGTATTCCTGCTGGAAAGCTGATCATCATCCCGACGAAGATTATCGGCAAGGATGACGTCGACGCCTATGCCGCAAATTTGAAGGCGATGGCCGGCAACTGAAGATCATCTCCTGTAACAGCGCCGGCCATTGATCCGGCGCTGTTACACCTTGATCGCGCGCGAAGCTGAGATCGGCATTCAAGCCGCATCGCATATCCTGCAGGCTCTATATCCGTTATGAACCAACGATCAGACACACTGGTATCAACAGAAACGACGGCGCCCTTTCTCAGCCTCTCGGGCATCGGCAAGACCTATCCTGGCGTCGTTGCGCTTGATGACTTCTCGATGGATGTCAGCCCCGGCGAAGTGATCGGGCTCGTCGGCGAGAACGGCGCCGGCAAATCGACGCTGATGAAGATCCTGGGTGGCGTCGTAAAGCCCGACCGCGGAACCATTCTGCTCGACGGAGCGGAACATGCTGCCCTTAGCGTTGAAAGCAGCATCGCGTCTGGAATTGCCTTTGTGCATCAAGAGCTCAACCTGTTCGAAAATCTCGACGTTGCAGCCAATATTTTCCTCGGCCGCGAGCCGCTGCGCGGCGGCCCCCTGAAGCTTGTCGACCGACGCCGCCTGCGCATGATGGTCGCGCCGCTCTTGAAGCGCGTCGGCGCGAATTTTTCGGCGGACACGCCGGTGGCCTCGCTGTCGCTTGCTCAACAGCAGATGGTCGAGATCGCAAAGGCGCTGTCCATCAACGCTCGCCTTGTGATCCTTGACGAGCCGACATCCAGCTTGCCGCTTGCCGAGACCGAAAAGCTTCTTGCCGTCATCTCGGCGCTCAAGGCAGATGGCATCAGCGTCATCTTCATTTCCCACCGCCTGCATGAGGTCGAGCGCGTCGCCGATCGCGTCATCGTTCTGAGAGACGGAACGCTCGCGGGGACGCTCCCCAAAAACCTGATCGATCACGACCGGATGGTAAAGCTGATGATCGGCCGGGCACTGACCGCGCGTGTTGCGGAAGCCCACCGGCCGCCGGGCAATGTCGCGCTGAAGGTCACGGCCATTCGCACCGCCGCTTATCCGACCCGGCCGGTCGATCTCGCCATCAACTATGGAGAGATCCTTGGGCTGGCCGGCCTCGTCGGATCGGGCCGAACGGAGCTCGCTCGTGTGCTCTTCGGGATCGACAAAAACTATGGCGGCTCCACGGCGCTTGATGGCAAAGACGTCAAGCTTACCTCTTCGACGAAAGCGGTCGCCAATGGCATTTTCCTGGTGCCGGAGGACCGCAAGCTCAACGGCATCCTTCTCGATCTGCCGATCTCGCAGAACATATCCCTGCCCAATCTTCCCGTTCACGCGTCTCGGTTCATGGTTTCGTCGGAGCGGGAAAATGCCGCCGCGGAAATCCAGGGCAAGCGGCTTGGTATCAAGGCGCCTTCCGTGTCGACCCGCACCGGCACGCTTTCGGGCGGCAACCAACAAAAGGTCGTCCTGGCCAAGTGGCTATCGATGAATCCGAAGGTGATGATCTTCGACGAACCGACCCGCGGCATCGATATCGGGGCAAAGAATGAAATCTACGGCCTGATGCGCAAACTCGCCGACGCCGGCGTGGCGATCCTGATGATCTCAAGCGACATGGAGGAGGTCATCGGCGTCTCCGACCGTATCGCGGTCATGCATGAGGGGCAAATCGCCGGGATACTCGAGAAAGATAAGTTCAGTCAGGAAAACGTGCTTTTGCTGGCCGTCGGCAAGGCGATACACTAACGGCTGCGGCCAAATCGAATGGATATACGATGAGTAAGAAAGATCTGGGCTTGCTCCTGTTGATCATCGCCGTCGGCATTGTCGTCGCGATCATCAATCCGCGGTTCCTTCTGCCGATCAACCTGGCCAATACGTCAAATCTCATCGGCCTTTTCGGGATATTATCGATCGGGCAAGCCTTCGTGATCATCACCGGCGGGATCGAACTCTCCGTTGGCTCCCTCGTTGCCTTCCTCGGCGTACTCTTCATCGATTTCGTCGCCGTCCAGAACATGCCCTGGCCCATCGCGCTGCCAGTGATCCTGATCCTTGGTGGCATTTTCGGTGCAATCCACGGCTGGCTCATTACGCGGCTCAACCTCCAGCCCTTCGTCGTCACTCTTTGCGGCTTGTTGATCTATCGCGGGGCGGCGCGTTTCTATACGGCTGATGGCACGGCAGGTTTCGCCTTCGGCCAAAACTTTCCCGACTTGGAATTCCTGACCGCCGGCCGATTTTACGGCGTGCCAAACACCTTCATCGCGCTGGTGATTATCGCGGCCGTCATGTGGATCGTCCTTCATCGCTCCGTGTATGGACGCTATCTCTATGCCATCGGCAAGAACGAGGAAGCCGCGAAATATTCCGGCATTCGCACCGCCAAGATGGTGATGATCGCCTATGTCATATGCGGCGTGCTGACGGCGCTCTCCGCGATCTATTTCGCGATGTACACCCGTTCGATCTCGCCGGCGAGCCATGGGCAGTTCTACGAGCTCTACGCCATTGCAGCGGCGGTGCTGGGCGGCTTTTCGCTGCGCGGCGGCGAAGGATCTCTGATCGGCGTGGTCTTGGGCACGATCCTGCTGCAGGAGCTGCAGAACCTCGTCAATCTTCTCGGCATCCCCTCCTCGCTCAACTTCGCGGTCATGGGCGGCGTTATCCTGATTGGGGTGCTGATCGACCAGCAATGGACCGCAATCCGCGCAAGGCGGCTCCTGATATCGGCCGCCCGCCGGCCTGACGCGCGGCTGCTCGCCGAGTAAGCGCAGTCACCTTTAGGCCCGATTAGCCGCGCAGGCCGATGCTGCTCGGACCGGAACCAGCCTGCTTCCGCAGCGCCAGGCCGACGGTTTACGTCGCGTCTATGCGCCATAAACCATCCGTTAGGCATTTGTTGACCATAATTGTAGCGAAAGCGATGTCGCAGATGCGGCGCCTCTGATTTCCTGTGTCTTTTACCAAGGGCGAAAGTCGTATCCGTGCACCTAGCGATCCTTTCCATTCCGACGACAACTTTAGCAATGGCCCTGTCCTTCGTCGCTTGCCGAGTGGCGCTGATTGCAGTGCTGGTGCTGGGCGCTTTAGCCGGAACTGCGCAGGCAGCGGCAGACGACCGAGCACTCAAGCTCTTCTTCACGCATACCGGCGAACGGGCAACCATCGTCTTCAAGCGGGGCGGCAAATTCGATCCGAAGGGCCTGGCGCAGATCAACCGCTTCCTGCGCGATTGGCGGAAGAACGAGCCGACCAGGATCGATCCGGACTTGCTCGATCTGGTCTGGGAAGTCTATCGCCGCAGTGGCGCAAGGGAACCCATTCACGTCGTCTCGGCCTATCGCTCGCCTTCGACAAACAGCATGCTGCGAAACCGATCGCGGAGTTCCGGTGTCGCGAAACACAGCCAGCACACGCTTGGCAAGGCGATGGACTTCTACATACCGGGCGTGAAGCTTGCGACCCTGCGCGCAGTGGCCATGCAGATGCAGGTCGGCGGCGTCGGCTTCTATCCGACATCCGGATCGCCGTTCGTGCATCTGGACGTCGGCAATGTCCGTGCCTGGCCCAGAATGTCGCGCCAGGAGCTCGCGCGGCTCTTTCCAACGGGGCAGACCATGCATCTGCCAGCAGATGGAAGGCCGCTGCCGGGTTACGAAGTCGCGGTCGCGGAATCAAAGAAACGCGTCCGCCTGGCGGGAAGCAGGATTGCGGCCATTGCGGATGAGGACGATGACGCCGAAACCCCGGCGACCTCCTCCGACCCTCTGGCCGGCAGAAGCCTTGTCACCGCCATGCTGCCGACGCCGCGAAGCCGGGCCGGCAATGGACTGGAGCTTCAACTCGGCAAACGGATAGCGGAAGAGAATGAAATTCGACCCTTCGCCGACCTCGCATCCTATACCGTCCCACTGCCGGCTTCGCGACCGAACAGCATCGTGGTGATCCCGACATCCGCCCCTGAAAGAACCGTCCCCACGGCCCTTGCGAGCCTGGTGGTGGGACGCAACGATGCGGGCAACCTGCTCGTTGCGGATCGCTCGGGAGCTTCGCTGAACGATGCCATGGCGAGGATGCAGCCCATGGCGGATCTGCCGACCACCGCCGCACAGGAGGTATCGGCCGGGGTCGGTGCCATGTCCACAGGGGCCCTTGTCGCATGGGCCTTGCAGCCTCCGGGCACTGCGATGGAAATGACGCTTCCCGATCTGGTCGGTGCGCCGCTCCCCATGGAAGCAGATGCAACAGACGCCGGGCACAGTGCTTCCGCGGTTGCCGAGGATAAATTCGACAGCGAAAGATTTGGCTTCGAGGGCTGAACTTCGCTCGCGGCCGCGGTTTTGCGCGTGAAAACCCGAGTGCCCGCGTTACCTCGTAAAGGCGCGGCTCCAAGGGCAAGAGCTTCGGCGGTGTCAATGTGCTCGGGCCCTGGATCGTCACCAAGGATGAGCTCACCGATCCCTACATGCTCAAATCGGAACATCGCGCTCAGTCCGACGTTAGCCTCATGAGGTTGCAGGTCGTGCCAAGCGGACGCGATGGCACCGAAGAATATGGAGATTTTTCCGCTTTCTCTCCATAGCCAACGAAATGGCAGGCGAGCTTCTCACCCATCCGATCGGCAACCTCTCCCAGATCTATAAGGAGCTAGAACACGGCTCGACCGGATGCGCGGGCGTCCCTATATTCGAGAAATAAGGTCGCCCCAGACTGTGGGCGTCGGATCTAGCCGGAAGACGACATCATGGATCGGTTCAGCAACGCCAATGCCGCCAGTACCCTTCTTTCCAGCAGGGATCGCGGCTGGACAGGTCTGGAGGCAGAGTTCCTGCATATTCAGGCCGGCCGCACACATGTGCCCGGATCGCGAACGCACCGGCTGGGCATTCATTTTGGACGCGCCGTGAATGCCCACTGCCAGTGCGACGGCCGGCATTATCGCCGGCAGCAGAAACACGGCGATATCGACGTCGTTCCCGCGGGACTGGATGGCTGGTGGGAAGATGATCGCGATTGCACCATTCTGCGGCTGAACATCCGGCCGGAACTCCTCAATGCCGCCGCCCGCGAGCTCGGCCGGGATCCGGAAACCGTTTCGCTGGCACCTAAATTCCAGCTTCGTGATCCACGGATCGAGTCGATAGCCTGGGCCATCAAGGCGGAGATCGAGGCGATCATACCATCCGACAGGACTTATGCGGACATGCTGGGCATGGCTCTCGCAATCCGCCTGGTGGAAAGCGACGGGCAAAAGCGGTTCGAGCCTGCCGACGCACGCGCGACATTGACCAGCCGACAACAACGACGTCTCGCGGAATTCATCGAGGATCATATCGATCAATCATTGTCTCTTGCCGATCTCGCCGCGGTCGCAGGGCTCAGTGTATCGCATTTGAAACCACTGTTTCGCGCCACCTTCGGCATGCCGGTCCATAGATATGTCCTGACGCGCCGGGTCGAGCGCGCCAGATTGCTTCTTATGGCTGCAAACATACCCGTCGCTCAGGCCGCATTGGAGACCGGCTTTGCCCACCAAAGCCACATGGCGCACTGGATGCGGCGCATTCTCGGGCTCACGCCCGGCATGATAACCCGAATGCATTCCTGACATCGATTGTCGTCCGAACCTGCAATAGGCTGTCCGAACCTGCGCGAACCAGCGTGCGTCAATGGATAGGTTTGCTGGCAGACGAACAGGAGAAGACACGATGCACGTCATTCTAGGCGCCACTGGGAAAATCGGCCGCACGACTATTGCCGCCCTGCGCAAAGCCGGGGCGCCGGTCCGCGCCGTGCTGCGCGATCCCTCGCAAGCGCGGGAGTTTTCCGACCTCGGCTGCGAGATCGCCATTGCCGACCTGCATGATCGCCGGGCCCTGGCGACGGCAATGAATGGCGCCCGCGCCGTCCAGGTCATCTGCCCGGTCGATATTCGTGCGGAGCATGCGCAATCGCGAATGTTGCAACTGATCGATTCACTGGGCGAGGCTTTGGCGGCAGCCAACCCTCAGCTCGTCCTCGCCATCTCCGACTACGGCGCGGAGCAAAGCTCCGGCACAGGCGTCACCTTGATCTTTCACGCGTTGGAGACGCGGCTGCGAAAGCTGCCTTCCAGGCTTATCCTCCTGCGATCGGCCGAACATATGGAGAATTGGTCACGTCTTGCAAAAGCCGCCGCCGAAAGTGGCCGATTGCCAAGCTTCTATCATCCGCTGACCAAGCTGCTCCCCACCGTCTCTGCCTTCGATGTGGGGGCGATATCAGCCGAACTGCTGCTGGATAACAGTAACGCAAAACTCAGAATCGTCCACGCTGAGGGTCCGAGACGCTACACGCCAAATGACGTCGCCGCCGCCATTGGCCTTCTGGCCGGCCGCAACGTCGTCGCCCAGCCGCTGCCCGAAACGGAATGGCGGACCGTGCTGATACGAGCGGGTCTTTCCGAGGACTATGCACGGCTGCTGGTCGAGCTTTATGTCGCCCACAATGCCGGCAGGATAGATGCGGAAAGCGATGTAGGCGAGATCCGCCGCGGCAAGATTGAGTTGGTGGACGCGCTGCGGCCGCTTCTCGGCGCACAAAGGTGAGCTTACAGCCTCAATGCATTCCTCCACCGCCGCCTTCCTTCAGGTTGACGTTGCTGAGGATCAGAGCGAGCGGGATGGCGCAGAGCACTACCAGCATCAGCACGTGAAACACATCAATATAGGCCAGGAAGCTTGCCTGGGTTTGCACTTGCTGGCCGATCCAGGCAGTCGCCTGGGCTGTGGCATCCGCCGTCGTTGCTCCTCTTTCCGCGAAATAGCGCGACATTGTCTGCAGCGTTTCGTGGTAGGCGGGCGAGGACGGCACGATATGTTCCACCAGCCGGCTTTGATGCCATTGCTGGCGATGCGCCAGCACGTTGGAAGCGATACAGACGCCGATAGAGCCGCCGATGTTGCGGGCAGCATTGATCATGGCAGACGCCTGATTGGTCTGATCCCGTCTGAGGCCATAGTAGGAGGCCGAGGTGATCGGGATAAAGATCAGCGGCAGGCCGAGGCCGATATAGAGGCGAGACCAGACGAAGAAACCGAAGTTCAGGCCGGGATAAAGCCGCGTCAGCTGCCACATCGACATCGCGATAATCGCCGCGCCGACGGCGATCAGATATTTCGGCTGGATCAACGAATTCAGGCGACCTGTGACGAACATCATCACCATGGTGACGAGGCCGCCGGGCGACAGCGCCAAACCGGCCCAGGTTGCCGTGTATCCATAGTTCTGCTGCACGACCTGCGGAATGAACTGTGTGGTAGCGATCAGGATCGCGCCGGTTGCCATCATCACGATGAAACAGGATCCGAATTGCCGGGTGCCAAGCAGCCATCCATCGACGATCGGGTTGGCCTTCGTCAGCACCCAGGGAATTGCGAGAGCAAACGCCAAAATACATATCGCCGTCGTCGCAATGATGAAGCCGGAACCGAACCAATCCTCCGTCTGCCCACGATCGAGGGTAAGTTCGAGCGAGCCTAGAAAGGTCGCGACCAGCAAAAAGCCGACGAGATCGAAACGGACTCCCTTCTTTCGGAACTCCTGACGTTTCTGCGCCGTCTCGGGGCTCTCCTTCAACAAGATGTAGACAAGGGCGAAGGCGAAAACGCCGACAGGACCGTTGATAAGGAAGCACCAGTGCCAGGAGAAGTTGTCCGACAGATAGCCGCCAAGCGTCGGACCCACGACCGGTGCGACCACGACGGCCACGCCGAAAAGCGCGAAGGCCTGGCCGCGCTTTGCCGGCGGAAAGGCATCGGCGAGGATGGCCTGCGAGGTCGGGATCATACCGCCACCGGCAAACCCCTGGATGACCCGGAAAATCAGCAATGTCTGCAGGTTCCAGGAAAGACCGCACAGGATAGAGGCGATCGTGAATGTCGCGAGACACAGGAGGTAGAACCGTCGCCGCCCGAACCGCTCGGAAAGATAGCTGCTGGCAACAAGCACGATGGCGTTGGACACCAGATAGGTCGTCACCACCCAGGATGCCTCGTCGGAGCTAACCGCAAGACCGCCGGAGATATAGCGCAGCGCGACATTGGCAATCGTGGTGTCCAGCACCTCCATGAAGGTCGCAAGCGACACCACGATCGCGATCAGCCACGGATTGGTGGCGTGGGCGGCAACTCCTGTCCCGCCGGCGGCTGAGCTTGCCCCGCTCATCTCAGTTCCTCGGGCGAACCGTAACCGTCGGGACCACGGACATGCCGGGACCGATGGCGACATCGGCAGGCCATGTGTCGACGATGATCTTGACCGGCACGCGCTGGGTAACCTTCACATAGTTGCCGGTGGCGTTTTCAGCGGGTAGCAGCGAGAACGCCGTGCCGGAACCGGGCTGGACGGAGGCGACCTTGCCGTGCAGCGTGTGATCGGGATAGGCGTCGAGCGTCACATCCACCGGCTGGCCCGGCCGCATGTCCGTCAGCTGTGTCTCCTTGAAGTTCGCGGTGATCCAGATTTCGTCGGGAACGAACATCGAGATCGCCTGCCCCGCCTCGACATATTGACCCTTGGCGCCGGTGAGGCGAACGACGCGACCCGGCTGGGCTGCGGTGATCGTCGTATAGCTCAGGTTTTGTTGCGCCTCCTCGGCCTGCGACTGGGCTTGCTTGAGGCTGGCAAGCGCACTGGATTTCTGGGCCTCCGAGACCGCCTTGTTCTTCAGCGCCGACGTGACGTTCGCCTGCATCTGTGCAAGGCTCGCCTGATCCTGCTGCAAAGTCGCGGTTGCCTGTTGCACCGACTGCACGCTGCCTGATCCACTCTTGACCAGCTGCTGCTGACGATTGGCTTCCTGCTGCGCATATTGAAGGGCCGCGGTTGCCGAATTTTGTTGCGCTCTTGCCACGTCGATAGCAGCGTCGGCCGCGTCGATTTGTGCGCTGGTGCTTTGGACCGAGGCATTGGCGACTTCAATCTGCCCATTCGCCTGATCGAGTGCGATCTGGTAATCGCGCGGATCGATCTTCAGGATGACGTCGCCAGCTTGCATATGCTGGTTATCGGTCACCGGAACAACCGCCACATAGCCGGAGACCTTGGCGGCAACCGAAAAACTGCGTGCATCGACGAACGCGTCATCCGTCGATTCGTAGGGATAGAAATAGACCCGCCAGGCAAACCACGACGCAACGATCGAGGCCGCCAGCGCCACAATGCCGCACAAAACCCAGAAGGGGTGGCGACGGATGAAAGACGGCCGCTTCGTTTCCGGCGCAGGGGTTGGACTATCCGCATTCGCGGGGATCTTCTGCTTGGGCCGATTTGGCTTGGTTTCCATGATATTGGGTTGATTGTCAGCCATGACATGACCTTTGATTGTTGTCCTGCACGGTTCGGTTCCCGGCTGATAGGCAGATGGCGGTGGTCAATGCCGCAGAAAACTTCGGATCTTCTTCAGATCTCGAATGAAGGCGAGCCGACTTCTTTCCTTCTCGTCCGGCTCCCTGATCCGCAAAAGCGCCGAGGGATGAATGGTCACCAGAATATCAACCTCCCCTGCTGGGCGAATAATGTGACCGCGGTCGCGCATGACCTTGATCTTCGAGCCGAGCAGCGAGGATACCGCTGTTGCACCGAGCGCCACCACCAGCCTCGGCTTCAGGAGCTCAAGTTCAGCCCCCAGCCACCAGGCGCAACGCTGCACCTCCCCGGCATTGGGCCTTGCATGAAGACGCTTCTTGCCGCGCATCTGGTATTTGAAATGCTTGACGGCGTTGGTGACGTAGCAGCGGCCCCGATCGACATCAGCCTCTTCCAGACATTGATCCAAAAGACGGCCAGCCGGCCCGACGAACGGTTTGCCTGCCAGATCCTCTTTGTCGCCGGGCTGCTCGCCGACAAGTACGATCTCCGCATTCTGCGGCCCCTCGCCGAAGACAAGATGCGTCGCATCGCGATAGAGATCGCAGCGCATACAGGCATCTGCATCGCGGCGCAGATCATCGAGCGTCGCCGCTTCGGCATGATCGCGCGCGAGCGACGGGCCAGTGATGGACAAAGGAAGTTTTTCGAGCATTGGGGGCTCGCAACGGTTTTAAAAGCTATCGCAAGACGAACTGATCGCGGTTCTTTTTGTTCCATGCCGGCCGATTTCTTTACTCGGGAACCCTCACCTCCGATCTTCGTTATGACGAAGAAATCATGCACATGGAGGAGATACTATGAGCAGCGAAGGCAAGACCGGCTCCTACACGCTGACCGCGTTCTTCGACGATGAATATGATGCGGAGGCTGCGGCCGAAGCATTGATGGATGCCGGCATACCCAAGGATGCCGTCACCATGACGCCGGGTAACCGCCCTGACACGGACCCTATCGACCATCTCGGCTTTCTCGACGCATTGACGGGAATCTTCTTCCATGAGAAGCAGCGCGCCGCCTATGCCACAGCTCTCGAACGCGGCGGAACGCTGGTGACCGTGCAGGTGAACGAGCAGCAGCACAACATCGCCCTGCCGATCCTGGCTGAGAAAGGCCAGATCGACCTCGACGAGCGCGAGTGAGGGAGAGAGCCTGGTTGACCGTCCAGGCACTGGCATAGCCGGCATGTGCACTTCCAGGCGGAACACTCGGGAACAATTGGTGCGGGTCAGAGTTCGGAGGGCAACCGACCGACGAAAGACATCATGACAGAGACGGACGTTCACGATGTCTTCGTCGTCGGCGCGCACAATGCGTATGTGATGGAAAAATCAAGCATAGCATCATGAAGCCGCAGCCCATTGGACCGGCTGTCCTTCAATCAAGGTTCCACGTTGCCAGAGGAAGAGCAAACATGGCTGACGACAGATTTGCATGGATTAGCAAGCGTGCTTACGCCATCTGGGAAGCGGCCGGGCGTCCGTCTGGATGCGATCAGGAACATTGGAAGCAAGCTGCTGCCGAGCGCGATATCATGGAGCGTTCGCGAGCGTCCGTAGATGGAGAGGAGTTGCTTCTTAGATTTCGACAGAAGGCAACTCCTCCCAATCCGGATCAAGCTTTGCAACCAGAAGACGGAGACGAGCGCATCATGGCAGATCGTATTTCATAGCCGGCCTAATGGCTCACCGAAATGCAATGGGCGTCTCTATCGAAAAGATGGAATTGCTCCCGAGCGATGGTGAGACTGACAGACTGGCCAACGCTTAGTTGAACATTGCCCGGCAGCCGGACGGTCGTCAGTTGATAGCCACCATGAACGACATAGGCATAGGTGTCGGAGCCGAGCCGTTCGATGGCGCAATTTTCAATCCCTCCGCCGTCGGCTCGACGGTCGGAGTAGCTGCATCGTGCTTACGAAGGCTACACAGGAACCATCTGGGAAGCGGCTGATCGAAAATCTGGATCAAACTGCGAGCGCAGAGTCTTCCTTACGCGATTGATGAGGCGGACACGAAGTGGCCTCGGATTCCTCTCCGCAACATGGGCCCGGCACATAGTGACTCGTCACGAGGCGGGCTGATGCGTTTCGCAAGTGCCCTCTCTTTTGCAGAACAAAGATGAGGCATCTCAATAATGCATTTCAGGATATTCGCTATCGCCGCCTTGGCTCTCTCTTCCGCGGTGCCTGCCGTGGCCGCGGACATGACTTACGAGCCTTCATTATACCCATGAAGGCTGCCTTCATCACGCTGGGCCTGGCTGCCGCCACGATAATTGGCCCTATCACCCCGGCACTTGCTCAAGTCGTCATTCACCAGGATCAGTCGTCGGACGACTATTCCGCCCAGGATGACACGGAGCAGAATTTCCTTCATGCCTGAAACAACCATCACGATGCGCGTAACAGGTGGGGAGAGCGCCGCGGCAACTTCGGTCCGGACGATGTGATCCGTCTCCTGGGGGCCGTGGCTATCGCGTAAAAAACGTAAATCACGTCGAAATTCGCTACCTGGTCGAGGCAACGCGAGGCGACGACAATCTCCTGGTGAGCGTATCCCGCCGCGGAGAGATTATGGGCGTCGTCCATGATAGCGGCTATTGATACCGATCATAACCAAGCCCCTCAGCTGCTATACGATCAAGCTGAGGAACACTCAGGATACATCAGCAGGGTAAACGCCACGGCCATTGAAGGACGCGGTTTCCTCATGTGACATCAAACCGCTCAAGCATCTTGTTAAGCCGCAAATTCTCGGCTCGAAGCTGTTCAGCCAGCAGCCTCTTGAGCCGCTTGTTTTCTGCCTCAAGCGCGGTCACTTCGTCCAAGGAAGTCGGATCCTCGAAAGTCGCGGATCGCGCGCTTTGCTTCTCGTGTGCACCCGTGGAAGCCTGCGCATTCGCATGAGTGGAGCCGTGCCTGGTGCGTTTCCTCGCAGCGCGCGCCGAAGCCGCTTGAGGCTGCGGTGCCGGCTCGCTCTCCTGCATCTGTGCGACAGCTTCGACGTTCGGGCGATCCGCCTGCTGCTTCGGCGCGTCAAACTCCGTAGCCACGGTCGACGGTATCAACGTTTGTGCAACATCGAGATCTTCCGCATCTTCGCCGACAGAACCCGCATTGCTCGGATCAGGTAGCTTGTCTTCACCCGCATCCGGCGTGCCGGATACGTCATTCGAGCTGAACGGATGCGATGGCTTATCATGGACTTCGCGGGCCAGAGCCTTGAGGTCAGTGTCTCCCCAAATCGAGCTCACCCGTGTCTTTGACTGTCGTCGCCCCGACTTGACTTCAACAACGAAACTCCGTTGTGGCGTTCTCATATATTCCCAACCTTAAGCAACTGGTGAAAAACCGACGCCGATCGGCGCCGCTGTATTTTGCTGGCGGACAAATATAGCTCCTCACCGCGCGCTTCAACTGGTTGGAGCGCAAGGGCGACGTTTTGCCCAGCGCATCAACAGTCTCGTAGCTGACGTGATTCCACAAGCGAAACATTTGTCTTTTCGATTGTCCACCTTGATGGAGCTCGCTGGAGGCGAGCCTACAAAATGCCGGCGTCAAACAATGTCCGGCATTCAATGGAGAGACTGACCGCCCACTCCATTCCGATCTTGGATTAGTCCAGTCCGAGCCTCTTGCGCAGCTCCGCATTTTCTGCGCGCAGCTTTTCCGCCAGAATCTTGCGAAGCCTTTGGTTCTCTTCTTCGAGTTGAACGAGATCGGCCAACCCGTTGCCGACCGAAACAGGCTTATCCCCTCCTTGGTCAACGGCCTTCACTGTCCGTTTCCACTGATAGTAGGTTTGCTCCGATATGCCGGCGTTCTTGATCGCGTCCCTGAGCGTACTTGTACCCCCGGCGACCTGCGTTCCTATCAGCTTGAGCTTTTCGCCTCTTTCCTGCTCGCTATATCTCCTGGGCTTTGCAGCTGGCACAGCCGACGTTGCATCAGTCGCCTTTGCTTCAGCCTGAACCGGTGTGGCAACCGCCTTCTGGCGCCGTGGCGCTCTCGGCTTCTTGACCTTCGGCGTTTTCACCTCTGCCTCTATCCCCGTAACTGCAGCAAGCGGTCCCGTGTTAGTCTCGTCAGCCATCAGTGTTTCCTCCTTAGCCATTGCCTGTTGTCTGCCGAGTGAACGACAGAGTCAACTCAACCGCCAGCCCGGTGCTCTACGGATGATTGATCCGGGACCCATGCTGCGTGGTCATGCAGCCCTTGCGGATAAAATGTGTGCCGGGCACGTCAGAATATGTGACGTCAACATCACTTGGCCTAGCTCATTGCTTGAGGCCACTATGTCAGACGTAGATCCAGGCTTGGATGAAGCTTCTTCAGATTTGGCAGTGACTTCATCTGCCATGGAATCTGTGAAGAGCCGCAAACGGTAAGGTGAATGTCTGGATGCTTGCGCGCCTCGATCGTCAGTTTGGCAAGCAAGTTGATACCAGAAGAATTCAAGAAGTGCAGGCCGGTCAGATCGAAAGTAGCCTTGCCACCGCCCTCGTCGAGCACTTTTTTAGCCAGATCATAAACCGGCGCATAGGCATCCGGACCCGCCAGGCGCATGGTTCCATCAAAATACAAGGTGCTGCCTTCGGACCAGACGCGGAACGCTTCTTCTTTGATTTCCATACAACATGCCTCTCGCGGGTTCACGATAGCGCAATTGCCATCGCAGCATAGGTTTCCAGCTTAGTTCGCCTGTGCGGCCGATCTTCCTCGAAACGCCAGGCTAGATGAACCTGGTAATCGCTCATCAAAGTCAACAGTCCCAATCCGGATGTGTTGCCACCTTCAAGCGCAGCCGCCTCGATCTGTTCTATGAGGAGCTCGTTCGGATCGCCGGCTATCACCCTCGACAACAATTGTTGAAATCGAGCGGTAGTATCGTCGTCGACGAAGTTCGCTATCCGCATTCTAAAGTTATGGGCATCCGTCAGAGCCTCGATAACGATCTCACCGGAAGTGCGAAACTTGATGGCGTTTTCGATCAGCTCATTCGTAAGATAGCCTATGTCATGCCTTATGGTCTTGTAGTGGCGTTCGGAAGACCGAAAGCCGAGCGCTATCGTTTCTGCGATAAAGTCCGAGGTTATAGCTGAATGCCGCCACGCGAGCCGTAGCGGTCCGTCAAGCAGGCGAAGCCGCAGAGCTTGGCTTGTATCGAAAGAAACGAGATTTTCTTGGCCATATAGTACGACTGTCATGCTCTCACCTATGCCGCATGACGACGAGGGTAATGTCATCATGAATCTTTTGCGTGCCGATGTAGGCCATCAGATCGTCGAGTATCCCCTTGACTACCTCTTCCGCGGTTCCGCCATGCAAGCGACGCGCATCCTGCAAAAGCCGCTCGAAGCCGAACAGTTCGCCGCTGGGATTTTCAGCTTCGGTGACGCCATCCGTATGTAGGACGACCATATCACCTTTCTCAAACGATACTTCCCGCGTGTCGATGAACTGCGTAATATCGGCTTCGAGGCCAACCGGAAGACCGAGGTCGCCGGTATCTATGCGCTCGACCTCGCCGTTCTGGCGGATAATGATCATATCCTCATGTTGGCCCGATATCGTCAATCTCTTACCGTCATAGTCGAGGAAGGATAAGGTGATGTGCTTGTCCGTCTCCGTTCGTTCGATGTTCTTGAAAATCGTGCGGTTGAGGTCGGCCAGGAATTTTGCCGGATCCATTTCGCCGGCCTCCTGCAGCGCACGAGCGATCGATTGAACCATCAGCATCAGCACGCCGCTCTCAAGCCCGTGGCCGGTCACGTCGCCAATACCGATCTTCAGATTGTTTCCATGCTGCAGGACATCATAATAATCACCGCCGACCTCATCGGCCGGGCGCATGTAGGCGGCGATTTCCAGATGCTTGAAGGCTGTCAGCTCCTTGGCACGCGGCAAAACCATGCGCTGAATATGCCGCGCCACATCGAGTTCCGCACCAAGGCGCAGGTTCTCGCTCTTCAACTGATTGGCGAGCGTGGAGATCTCCTCCTTTGCCGCCTCTATCTCCTTCGTCCGCTCCACGACCAGCTTCTCGAGATTTTCGGTGTGAAAGCTGATCTCCTCGGCCATCCGGTTGAATGCGACGCCGGCTTCAGCCACCTCATCCCTGGTTGGAATGTCGACCCTGACGGAGTAGTCTTTTGCCTGGATGCGCTTGGCGGCACCCGCCAGCGCGCTGATACCGCCGGTGATGCGCTTCGACGCCGCAAAGACCGCAGCGGTGACGATCATCAGCGACACGAGAACCGCGAGGATCTGATAAAGCAAAATCCTGTTGGTCGCGCGTGATATCTCCTCCTTGGCCGCAATCAGCGAAGCATAGATCTCGCGCTCTGGCACGACGATTCCAAGCGACATGACCTCGCGCTGTATGGGCCCACTCACCCAGAGATTGGTGGGACGCAATTGCTTGACGACTACGAGATAAGGAACCTCTTCGCCGTGTTCGGTGAGCGAGATGTGCTGGATGGCACCATCGGCATCAAGCGGCATGGTCGCAATGGCCTTTTGCGTGCTGTTCCGCAGCGAGCGGTCGAGACCGGTGACGCCCTTGTTGGCGGCGTCATTCGCCGCTCGCAAACCGATGGCCTTCTCTCCGACCGGATTGATTGCGACGACATTTCCATTCGACATGGTCAAGAAGCCGAAGCCGCTTTGGGCAACCTTCACATTCTCGACGATCTCGGCAAGCTGAGTAAGGGTGATATCGGCGCCGGCGGCACCTGCCACTCCATGCCTGTCCGCTGTCCAAAGCGGATGGAAGAAGCTGACGATCAGTTTTCCGGTAATCGCGTCCGTGTAGGGAGCGGTCTGGGTAATGTAATTGGCAACCGGCCGCGACGAGGGAGACAAAGCCCATTGCTGCCAGGATTCATAAAGGCCAGGAAAAAAGAAAGTCCAGAAATCAGCACTGTTGTGGCCTGGGTAGAGCCGGTCGAAAGTCTGCGCCTGCGTCGTGTAAGGCGCAGTCCGGAAGATCGGGCGCTCCCTGGGACCGATATAGTACATTTGCAGCTTCGACGCGCCGTTATGCAGCAGCGATGGAGCGACAAGATCAAGTATGGCGCTCGTCTCAATGTCGGCCTGTACCTGCGGAAAGGGATGGTGGTCCTTGTCCAGCATGTAACCCCAAACACTGATGACGGAGGGCCCTCCCGGAAGATTTTGCGCCCACTGGCCAACGGGATCGTAGGTCACCGTCACGGCATCGGGGGCAGCTTTGGCCAAGGCTGTGCCGACATTTCCATTCCTTGTGGGATGATCGATCTGACCCTGGAGCACCCCTGCCAGCGCGCTCACATCGGAATGCACCTGGTCGAGAAGCAGACCGACCTGGGCGGCCGTGGAATTGGTATAGGAGCGGATATAATCCTGGCTCGCCTTTTCGAGGCCTTCGCCCACTTGGGCGGTCGCGTTGCGGGAGAGACGCTGCACATTCCAAAGTGCAAGACCGCCGCTGACCAGCAGGTCGAAAAGGACGGCACCTCCGACAACGATGAGGAATTTGGCGCGAAAGGAACGCAGACCGAGTCTCGGTTTAGCGGTTGGTGGCATCGTCATAGCGGCTTTTGTCCCGATGAGGCCCAGATAGGCCAGCCGGCATAGCCTCTTGGGTGAAGCGCGGCAAAGATGTGGTCCTCGAATCCCTGTTTAAACCGATCGATGAATTCAGGTGAATCGCCTCTCCTGACCGCCATCTCATCGGCATAGACATTCCGCCATGCCGTGATGATGTCAGCGAAGTCCTGGGGATCGTCGTCGAGATTGGTCACCATGAAACTTTCCATCTGCACGTTCCTGAAACCGGCATCCAACAACATGCGACGACCTTTCGGTCCCATTTCGACATCCATGTCGAAATGAGCGAATAGCTTGGCAACCTCGTTATATGTCCACTGGATGCTCTCGGCTTTCGGCTCTCCAAGGCAATGGGAGTTCTTCTCGTTGGTGATGTAAACCCTGCCACCCGGTTTGCAGATACGATAGAGCTCCCGCAGCAGCACATCCGGGCGGTCGAAGATTTGCAAAGAGTGCCGGCAGGTCACAAAGTCGAACTGGTTGCTCTCGAACAGCATCTGCGATGCGTCACCATAGGTATATTCGATGTCTTGGACGTCGAAATTTTCCGCCACTGTCCGGGCGTAGGCGAGGCTTGGAATCGAGTGGTCGAGTGCAACGATCCGGGCCGGTTTGAAGTCCTTTCTCAAGAGCATCGCAAAATCGCCGATCCCGCAGCAAATATCGGCAATATGCATACCCTCGCGAAGCCCGTGGCGCGGCAATATCTCGCGCTCATGCCGCCAGGTCATCTTGGTTTGAGTCCTGAGGATCGGGATGAAACTCTGGTTCTCGACGAATGTCTGACCCGGATAGAAGGCAGAGTCGTAGATCTCGACGGTGATATTGGGCGAGAGATCGTTTAGATGGCGGAACAACCGGGACGCCCATGCGACGACGCTCGACGCAACCACGGTAAGCTTGATATCCGGCCTTGAGCGGGTCGCGTCGATGAGGACATGCGCCAAGGCGCGGAACGCCGTGTTGTTCATATGGGTGACACGCTTCAAATTGATATAGCAGACGCCCTTCACCGTTTCGACGCCGTTTCGCAGTAGGGCCAGATCATCGGCGAGTTCCGAGACCGAATGGGGTCTGAGCACTCCGCAGAGAGAGAACTCCTGATTGTTGACGTCGAATTGCGCCGTGAAGCGGTGGGACGAATAGGTGCTCAATTGAGTAGCCTTTCGAGCGGCAGATCCACGACAAAGGTCAACATTCCGGTATCCCTATAGAAGAGCGTGATGTCGGCGTCGTAGTTGATGGCCAGACCGAGAAGGATCGCATGCTCGGCTGGCGCGGCACCACTCGTGATCACATCGAGATAATTCGCAAGCGCCTCGTCGCTCTTCAAGCCCGTCACGACCGCATCGTAGAAGCGACGTTTCTCAGGCGAACAGGGAAAGGTCAGTTCTATCCGCTCCGTTTCGTCGCGTCGGTAGAAGCGACAGACAAAAGCACCATCGCGCTCCCGAGCGTGGAACGACATCTCGAAGAGCTCATTCAGGGCCGACGAAAGCACATTGGCGTGGCGGATGGGATCGTGACGATCAAGACTGACCATACCGGCGACATAGGTCGAGCATTGATCGCAGTTCAGCCAATCCGCCGTAAAGGCGGCCATCTTCATTTCCAGCTCGAGCATCGGCTCGAAGGCAGCATCTGCCGGCGTTTCCGTGGTGTTCAAGCGAAACCTCCTAGATGAAATGTGCCTCAGAAAAATCAGGGTCTGGCCTCGACCTCATCAAAGGTCACGGCCGGGTGCACGCGCGCCCTTTGCTTTATAAAGTCATGAAGCCGGTCGACATCGAGCGGCGGACTGAGAAAATATCCCTGCAATCGGTCACAGCCTTCGCCCTGGAGCCAGGCGGCCTGTTGCGCCGTCTCGACCCCCTCCGCGGTTACGCGCATGTTCAAGCCATGTGCCAGAGTGATCACAGAGCGAACAATGGTCTGGCTCTTTTTGTCCTGCAAAAGGTCCCTGATAAAATACCGGTCGACTTTGATGTTATCGAACGGGAAATTCTTGAGGTAACTCAGGGAAGAATACTCGGTCCCAAAGTCGTCTAGTGAAATCTGGATTCCGAGCACGTTGAGCGTGTTCAGAGTATCGAGATTGTTGATGGTGCGCTCCAATAAAACTCCTTCAGTGATTTCGAGTTCGACGCGCTCGGCGGGAAATCCGACCACGTCGAGTGTTTGCGAGACCCGATCGGTGAAACCCGGCGTCAGGAATTCCGCAGGGGAAAGATTGACGGCCAGGCTGTAGTTCACGGGCCACGTAAGGGCCTCCCTACATGCTTCCTCGAACATCCACTGGCCGATTTCACTCATCAGGCCGTCGGCCTCTGCCATGGGAATGAAGGCTGCCGGAGGAATGATCCCCAGGGTGGGATGCCGCCAGCGCATCAGCGCCTCGAAGCCGACGACGGTGAATGGAGGCTCGACCAGCGGCTGGTACTCGATGAAGAACTCATCGTGTTGGAGCGCCACGCGCAGACTGCGACGCAGCAACTCCCTTTGCTCCACCACGACCAGCATGCTCGGATCGAATGTTCGCGCCCTACGCCGGCCTTCCTTCTTGGCCGCATAGAGGGCAACGTCGGCAGCTTTCATCAGCTGCTCTCCCTCATTGCCGTCTCGTGGCGCGACGGCAACCCCGATACTGACGCCGACGAACAACGAGATACCGTTGACGACAAACGGCTTCTTGAATTCGGCGACCAGAGCGTCCGCCAATCTTTCAGCCTCGAAGAGTTGTTGCGAACCAACCTGTATGATGGCGAACTCATCGCCGGCGAGGCGGTAGACCGTCCCATTTCGACCGAGGGTTTTTTTTATTCTTTCGGCGGCAAGTTGAAGGATGACATCTCCGGCGCCGTGCCCCAACGTATCGTTGACGGGCTTGAAGTCGTCCAGATCGAGCTGCATCAGGGCAGGTCCTGCTTCTCCGCTGGCCGGCAGCAGCTTTTCCAACTCCGCGCTGAATTGGCGGCGATTCGGCAATCCGGTTAAAACATCATGTGTTGCCTGATGAATGAGCCGTGCCCGTTCACCGTCTTCAGACGACGTTTTCTTCTTGGCATCCGCACCGTCGATCTCGATGACCAAAAGACCGGTCCGGATATAAAACAACAACAGGTCGCATTTCTTGGGCATTGAAGCGTCGAGCCGGATGGTTCGCGGTTGGCCGGTATCAATCACCAGCTGGACGATGGCCGCAAGGGCGGGCTTCGCCAAGGCAGGATAGGCCTGCCGCAACGTTATGCCTGTCCGAGATCCAAGACCAACATGCTCCTTAAACTTCTTGGAGGAATCGACCAGTTTGAGATCGAGGTCCCAGAGTGAGATCAACGCGTCGAAACCGCTCTCAGATTCGGACTCTTGTGGAATGAGCTGCGACCGATCCACACGGCTTTCGGGCATAGGGCCTAGTCCTCCCAAAACAGCCACCCGGCGTGTGGCCGTTATCCAACTTGAACTAGCCCGTTCGCATCGGCGCTTATGCATCCATTATCGCAGTCACATCAATCGTACGGGCGCAGGCATAACTTTATCGGCGCTTGGCGACTATTTTAAATTAACATATTACCAGATGTTTAATTAGAAAATAGCTAATTGGCGCTACAACATATACGGGCGAAAAAGCTGTTGACAAATCGCTAACGGAGCCACGCTCGCCGGAACCCTTACCGATAGTCAAAAGCAACCTTCTCGACCTCGCCGAAAGCAAGCGTCACTCTGCAAGCATGTGCAGCGCGCTTTTGTGCAAGTTTAAAGCGTTAGTATATTTTAACACGAAAGAATCGAAAGGCGTTGCCTGTGCTTCCAGGCACTTCCTATAGCATGATCTGGCTGCTTGCGCCTGCCTATCTCAGCCCTGTCCCTGCTGAACGCGCAATGGCTGCTCCACCGACCAAGGTCGCCATTAACGGGCATCGGAATTAACTGTTCGAATTACGCCGGTTGGGAAGAAGTTGCCGGCCGGATTGATCGACCGCCCGGTAGGATCTGTCAGCATAGTTATTCGTGTCATTTGTGCCGACGGTGGAGGCCGGCCGGTTCCGATTTGCATCCCTCAGTGATCGCTGGGAGATCTCGAAACTCAAACCGTCATCGAAACCGAGATCGATATCGCCTATCTCCAATACACCCCAAAGGACTTCTCTTCGGCTGGGATTGATGCCGGGGCTGCCGGTCTTGTCGCCGGCCATGACGATGGCAGTTGGATGCTCAACGATGCCGGCACGTCGGGCTGGGAGGATCCGGGGCGTTCCGATGTCTCGTGCCTGCATTGCAATTGCTCCCTTTTTTAATGTTATTATTGAGACCGCTGTTTGGTTGAGTACCGCATGCCGGATTGTCAGGATGACAAAGTGCCGATCTGCAAGTCATTATTCAGATACGAAGCAAGCCGGCGAGTGAGCCCGCTTGCCTCAATAAATCGGGCCTCTTGATCCGAATTTAGCGACGACACTGCCGGACCTGTCAAATCAGCAAAAGGAAGGGGGAGAGCGATGGACGCGCCGTGAGCATGACACCAATTGCGCAAGCAACTTAATCACTTAGACTATATCCAGCAGGTTCATATTCGACGCCCCCTCCAAAGACAGGATATTTGGTCGGAATTGCACGTTGCATCTAATCGATTTGGAGGTACGTCCAACCGCCTGCTCTAGTCCTTGTTGATGTGATGCTCCACGTCGGGAATGCTCGTCGAGCCTGGTCGCATCGACCTTGCCACCCGCCCGCATATCCTCCGCCCCGCATAGCCTGAATGAAAGGTGGAAAGTCAGACGGCGCGGATACCCCATCATTGCCGAGGAGATCGATGGTGACGGCGCGCGGAATGCCAGTACAGGTCAAGCTTATGCTTGCGTGTGATCCATTATCATGCACCCAACAAAAAAAGCCCCCGAACGAGCCGGGGGCTTTGGCGAGCGTCTTGAAAGTTACAATATCTGCGCGATTTTCTTCGGACCATGGCTCGGTGCCTCATCGCGTCTCGCTTATTTTTTTTCCGGCAAGGCAAAACGGCAAATCAGATTTCCGGATGCATCGAAGACCTGCAGCTCCGCGGCCCAGCTACTGGGTGTGCTGCCGACGATAGTCTTGGACAGATCCTCGCGATGTCCTCCCTTGGCAGAAAACTCTCCCCCTTGCATGTTGGAGGACACGCCTCCCTCCGAAGTCGACTGGACCTGAAACTGGTAGCTTCCCTCGCGTGCCTTGGCGGGGATCAGCACGGCGGCAAGATGCGTCATGCCACCGATATCCTGGTACTCGATCTTGCAAGTGTCTGCGGGCGGTAGGGCGTTTACCATCGAACTTCGAGCTCCTTACAGTTTGGGAGAGCCGGGCGAAGCGCCGGCTCTCCCAAGCGCATTAGTGCTGGACCGTCACGGACATGTTGCCCTTGCCAGACTGATCCGTTTCAGAATAGTTGGAATGACCGAACTGGACAGTCGCCGAGAGGTTGGCCTTGCCAGCCTGGTTCGTATAGGACTGATTGGCCTTGCCGAACTGAGCCGTTGCCGAGATATTGTTTTTGCCACTCTGCAGCGATTGGGCGTAATTTCCTTTGCCGACCTGACCGATGCCAGAAAAATTGCCGTGGCCGACTTGTCCGGTCGCAGCCATATTGCCTGTGCCGCTCTGCGACGTTACAGACACGTTGCCGCCGGCAAAGGCCGCAGTCGAGGCAAATACGATAGCGGCGGAAAGAATCAGAGTTTTCATGGACATGGATGTTCCCCTTTCAATATCCGTCCCCATTGACGGTTATTGCAGGCTATCGACGTCCCCGGCGTTCTGCAGTGCCTCAATCAGGCTAAGCTAATAGCGGTTTTAAGAGATGACTTGGGCTGACGTTCATGAGGGGCTGCCTCAACACTTCGCAGCGTAGGTAAAACAGCCTGCCGCCTGGTGGAGATGGACTATCCGATAAAGAGAGACAGCGTTGACAGAAAAGAGAGCAGTTGCCCCTGTCGATGAAATCCATGCCGCGCCATGATCGAAGTCAGCTGATTATGGACCGTGTTCTTGGCGACGCCGCGAGCATGAGCGATCTCTGCTGGGGCATTTCCCTGCGCAAGTTCGCAGGCAAGGCTGGCCTCGGCCGTGGTCAAACCAAGCACGCTGCCGACTACGGCGGGTGTCAATCCGTTGCGGTCTCCCATCTTGCAGAAACTCAGCATGGACTTCGCGTCGTTGCCGAAACCGAGATTCGCAAATGGCGTCACATTGAGCGACTTGGATCCAAGAGGCTCAACTTTCAACAACCAACCAAAACCACCTTCCGCCTCCTTTACCCAGGCGATATTGGCATGGCCCGTTTCAGCATGCTGCTGCGATCGCGCCAGAAGCCTGTCGATCTCCTGACGCAGAGCCGATGAAGCCACCGTGAGAAAGCCTTCCGATCTTTTCAGGAACGAACCGTTCTTCTCGATCAGACGCTCGAAGGCCCTATTGCTTTCGATAATCCTGAAATCATCGCTGACAATAACGCGGGGCGTCGCGGACTGGGAAAAGAAGTGGTCGAGCCGTTCAGCCTTCTCCCGATCCTTCAGCATTTGTCGATGAATGCCCATTGCGATTTGAAGATGTGGGGTCAGTGCCATGAGTAATTCATTGGCAAGCCTGACATCGGCTTGATCTTCGTAGCTGAAGTTCAGGCCGAGAATGAAACGCCGCTGCCCTTCTTTGGTAATAATGGCAATGACCAGCTGCCCCTCGCAATCAAACATGTCGGCAAGATATGCCTGCCAGGTGGAGCCATTCCGCTTGATATCAAGGGCGACGGTTCCACCCTGGCCGAGACTTGCTGTTACGGTATGGACGATGTCGACGAAATCGGCTCTGATGAGCAGATTCCTGTCCACGTGCTTGCTGACGACACTGGCATTCTGTTCCGCGCCGGGGCCTATTCCCATGAAAAAGGCGCTGGTTGCGCCTGTGATCTTCCTGATTTCGCCAACGACATCGCTCCATCCCTCGGGGTTGCAAACGGCCTCATAGATCGTTTGAATGATGTAGAGATGCATCCTTCGTTTGAATTCTTCGGCCATGTTTCTCTCCCCGAATTATTCTGGCGATTTGCCAAAAGGACACGGCAGCAGCGCGGTCATCATATGGGCTGCTGCATGCGTCCGGCGGCAAATCGGGCGATATTCGAGACCAGCTATCTCTATCTGCTTCGTCTCCTGTGTGTCTTTGCTGACAAAATTGCCGGCGCGTCCGAAAGCGCTCGCTTCTATTTCAGAACCGCGCCGCCAAGGACACTCCTACTCCATATTGGCTGGTATTGTACCGTTTGATATCGCCCGCTGTCGGCCGTGGTGCGCCGAATGTTGACTGAACGCTGCCGGACACGCGGAGTTCAACGCGCTCCTCCAAGGGGAAGATGAGGCTGACTTCCATGCCGGTGAGCCCCATCACACCGCTGTCGCGCCGCACGCTTGCCGTATCTTCGATTGCAGCCACCTGAGGCAGGACGACCGTGTGGGTCAGTCTCGATCGCGCTCCGAAGAACGCCATTCCCGCCGTACCGCTGACGCCGATCATGAAAGGAGCGGGCGGATGGAAACGCGCGTCGAAACCAACGACGGGGCCGCCTGCTTCGACGTTAAACTTGCCGGCCTCCGACAGGCTTACGGTCGGTATGCTCGTACCCGAAACGCTGCTGGCCAGGTCGAAGGCCATGCCGTTTCCATAGCTTTCGCGGCTACGGCGATAAGTCAATCCAGCCTTGAGCGTGAAATCCCTGTCCGGCGCGAGTGGCTTTGCAAGCCAGACGGTCTGGGTATAGCCTGTCGCATGGACGAAAGACCATGTGCGGACGGTGCTCGCGCCGAAATCTCCGACGCCCGCGAAAATCAAACCCTGGCCATCCGCAAAGGCGCCGTAGGACGCAGCGCTCGGTCCCCTGCCGTCAGTGACCAGCGCCGCAAACGCAGCGCCGGCGGCAGTCGGGCTCACCGCATATTGCGTTACGGAATTCGGACCCGCCGGAGAGGAGGCGGAACTGGAAATTGCGGTCGTCGCACCGGTGCTATCGGTGAAATTGACATTCGCAAGCGCTGATGCGCCGGAGCTGTCCGTAATCGTAGAGAGATCGATTTCGCCGGAACCCGGCGAGCCAACCGTGATAATGAACGGGTTGCTCGAAATAGCGTTCGTCGAACTGGAATGCCCCGAAAGATCAAAATAGCTTCCGGTCCACATCAGGGAAAAGGCATCGGGGTCAGGCGATAGACGAACGCCTGCCGAAAATCCCGTTGTCGGCCCGGAAGCCGTCACGCTCTTCTCTCCCATTGGAAGCGTGCCGGAACCTACGGACGGAATTGAGAATTGTTGCCAGGAAAAGTCGACCTGGCCGGCGAAAACGGCTTGGTCCTGGGCCGAAGCCTGTTTTGCGCAAACAGCAAAAATGGCCAGCAAAGAGCCCAGACAAGCCTTCGATCCCAAAGTGAGAATACGCGTTTGATCCCCCCACAGTATGAAAAACGAGATTCTCTTATCGCAAGCTATCATAAAATATCGGTGAACATGCTATTTCTTTGTACGCCTTTTGGATAGGGAACAACAACCGCCTACGCCAAAGGTATAATGACCATGCGGATCCATCCGCTGAACTCGCTCCCCGCTTGTTCTTCTTGCCGACGGCGGTTTCAAGCTTGCGGCTTACACATGAGAGCAGCATGACCGCTCGCAATCGAGAGGCTACCGGATCTATTGAAGCGTTGCACTACGTGGCTCGGTGACGAGCGCCGGCAACTGCGCTTCGAACGCGCGTTGCATGGCGGCGATGTTGTAATCTCTGCGGTGCTGGACCGTCTTTCGCATCATCAGTTCCTCATCGATGATGGCCTGCATACCCACCATGAAATTGCGAAGACTGAATTGACCTGCATGCGCCCGTAGCGCCTCGGGATGGAAAAGATGCTCATTCTCCTCGAAATCACGCACGGCCTTGATCAGGCCTTCGACGGATTGCTCGCCAAACAGCATGCCGCTGAGGCCCGGAACGACCGTTTCCAGTGCGCCGCCGCTGCCATAGGCGATGACGGGCCTGCCGCTCGCCATGGCTTCGACTGGAACAATGCCGAAATCCTCCTCGCCCGGAAAGATCAACGCACGGCAGCGGGAAAGCTTTTCCTTCAACACCGCAAACGGCGCGCGCCCGAGGAAGGTGATGGTGGGGCCTGCGGCTCGCTTCAGGCGCTCCATCTCCTTGCCTTCGCCGATCACCACCAGCTTGCGGTTCATTCGGGTGAAGGCCTCTACCGCCAGGTCGATACGTTTATAGGGGATCAATTGGCCAGCGCAGAGATAGAAGTCGTCGATGACAGCTGACGGCGTAAAATCGTCTACGCTGACGGGCGGATGAAGGACGGTTGCCGGGCGGCGATAATACTTGCTGATGCGGTCGCTGACATGGTGCGAATTGGCGACGAAGCGATCCACGCGCAAACTTGTGCTGACATCCCAGGACCGCAGTAACGGCGCCAGCACGGGCAACATCAGCCGCGACGCCAGACCGGCATGGGACCGATAGAAGTGATAGTGATCCCAAAGGTAGCGCATCGGTGAATGGCAATAGCAGACATGTGTTGCGTGTGGCGGGGGGATAATGCCCTTGGCCGGACCCGATTCGCTCGAAATGATCAGATCGTAGTCGGTGAGATCGAAGCTCTCCAGCGCAAAAGGCATCAGCGGTAGGAGCGATTGGTATGCTTTGATGGCGCCCGGGATACGCTGCAGGAAGGATGTGGTGACCTTATGCTTGCGGATTTTCTCCGAGACGCGACTTTCATCATAGACAAGGGTGAAGATGTCGGCATCCGGGTACATGTCGCAGAGGGCTTCGACCACCTTTTCGCCGCCGCGCATCGACACAAGCCAATAATGAACGATTGCTACCCGCATTGTTCTTTTCCCTCCTTGGGTCGCAACAACATTGTGCGGGCGGCAACCTTTGCGACAGAACCCATATCGGTCCGCCATCGCATCCAAATGGCCGAAGTGGGCAGCCGAAAGAGTTAACTGACGAGGAAAGCCTGCACGCAAGGATGTGCAAGCCGGCCTAGGGATGTTCGAGGCGCCTGTATGTCCTGCCAGAAGTGATTAGCCCAAGCGCTGCCGCGGGGTATTTACACGTTATGCGTTCAGCTGATGATCTCGTTGCATAGCGCTTGTCCCGGTTTGTGGCGACGCAAGCGACATAACAACGAGATCTCGCCCATGCTTTCAACTTCCGTTTTCTCTCCCCGATTCGGCCGCAAGCCCTCTGGAGCCCTGGTGCCATGGGTGTTGGCATTGGCGCTTTCCGGGGCAGGTTTGCTCGACACAGCCAGCGCTGCGGCCGACACGGCCTACCACATCAGACCGCAGACGCGGATCAAGGTGGCGATCGTCGAATGGATCGCCGCGACAGGCGAATACAAGGAATGGACGGCGCTGAACGGCGAATATGTCGTTTCGCAATCCGGTATGATCTCTATTCCGATGATCGGGGAAATGCAGGTCAACGACAAGACGACCAGCATCGTCAGCGCCGACATCGGCGACAAGCTGAAGCAGATCACCGGTCTTGCCGTCGCGCCCACCGCCTCGGTCGAGGTGGTCAAATATCCGATGATCTACGTCTCCGGTGCTGTCGAAAAGCCAAGCGAACTGGAATTCCGTCCGGGCCTGACAGTCAAACAGGCCATCGCCATGGCCGGTGGTAGCCAGCGCCATTCCAGTCAGACGGGCGACTATTCCGAGGCGCAGCAGATCAGCTATGCCGGCGAGATCAATCGCATGGAGCTGCAATTGAAGCAGCTCAGTGCCCGGCGCGCTCGTCTGATGGCCGAACTCAACGATCAGCCGACCATCACATTCCCGCCGGAGATCAAGGCCGCACCGGATGGGTCGGTCATCAAGCAGATCATGATAAGCGAGATCGATCTGTTCAATGCCCGTGCCGACGCCCTGCGTCAGCAGCTCGTATCCGCGGGGGACCTCGAGACGCTGCTGCACAACGAAATCAACATTCTCGATGAGAAGATGAGCTCGCAGGACGAGCAGGTGAAGATCGCCCAGGACGAGTTGAGCGATATTACGAAGCTGGTCGATACCAAGATCCTGACGACGTCACGCAAGACCTCGCTGGAGCGGATCGTTGCCGAGATGCAGGCCGGCAAGCTGGACCTCGTCGTCGCGTCGATGCAGGCCAAGCAGAAGCTGAGCGAAACCGAACGCGACGCCCTGAACCTCAAAGGTCAGCGCAAGACCGAAGCCGGGCAGCAACTGCAGACGACCGAGACAGATATCGAGGACACGAAACTCAAGCGCAATACGACGCTGCAGCTGCTCCAGATCGCCGGCGCATCGCTCTCCCGCAGCCAGAGCATCCAGTCGCTCGATCTTCAGCCGCGCGAATATTGGATTACGCGAGGCGGCGGCGACGCCGCCGCTACCCAAGTGTCGGAAACGACGGAATTGCAGCCCGGAGACGTTCTGGACGTTCGCTACAACATTTCCGGAAACCTGGACGGTACGGTGCTGTCCTCGGTCGATCCCACGCAATCCCAATGACAATCAAGACAATCAAACCAAGGTTGGGGAACAATTATGGCAGTTCACGAGATCGGTAAGGGCTTGCGCGGTACGCCATCGGATACCAAGCGCTCGGGGGGCAGCGAATACATCTCGTTTCGCGATATCTGGCGCTTTCTGCAGCGTCATTGGTTGATCTTCGCCATTTTCACCTCGGCGGGACTCGGCATCGGTGGCTTCTATATGGCCACGACACAGCCGGTCTATCTGGCAACAACGCGCGTCGTCATGGACCCGGACCAGGGGCGTATCGTGTCCCAGGATGCGTTCACGGGCACTGTCATCATCGAGGCAGCCGAAATTGCCAGCCAAGTCGAGATCGTCAAGTCCGAAGCGACCGCGCGCGCCGTGGTCGAGAAACTCAATCTCAGCGAGGATCCGGAGATCGTCGGAGGCGTGTCGTGGCAAGCGGCCTTCCACGACAAGCTGCGCGCCTTCATCAGCTTTTTCAAGCACGGCGATGCCAGCGCCAAGGCCGTGCCGAGCGACGATGACTTGATGCGCCGCACCATGGCCTCCTTTCTCTCAAGGGTCTCCGTCACCCGGGTCGGCCAATCCTACATTCTTGAGATTGGCTATAGTTCCATCGATCCGGAAAAGGCTGCGCTGGCGGCGAACGCGATCGCCGAGGCCTATATCAAGACGGGGTTGTCGGAACGCGCCTCCGCGGCGCAAAGTGGTGCCAAATGGCTTGAAACACGGCTCATCGAGGTCGGTCGGCAGGCACGCGAAGCGGCCATGAGTGTGGAAGAGTTTCGCGCCAAGAACGGCATTATGGAGATCAGCAACTCTTCATCACTCGATCAGCAACAATTGTCCGAGATCAGCAGCCAGGCAGTCGCGGCGAAGGCGCAGACAGCGGCTGAGTCCGCCAAGCTTGCCACGCTCAACCAGCTGCTGGCGGGCGGCAAGGTCGAGGGCGACGTCGACGAGACAATCAACAATCCCCGCATCCAGAAGCTGCAGGAAGATCTCGGTGTGGCGACCACCAAGCTCAACAACCTTATCAGCCGATATGACGCCGACAATCCCGCCGTTATCGCCGCGCAGCAGGAAATTGACCGGCAGAAGAACGAAATGCGCAAGGAATTTGCCCGTATCCAAGCCGTCTATAGCGCGAATCTTGAGGTCGCCAAGACCCGGGAAGGGCTTCTGGGTGATGAATTGACCTCGCTGAAGGAAACCGGGACGGACAAGAACCTCGCACGCGTGGAACTGTCCGAAATGGAAAGCCGGGCAACGACATATCGCCGCATGTATGAAAGCATTCTCCAGCAATTGATCGGCGCCATGCAGAAGGAATCCTTCCCGCTCGGCAACGTCCGAGTTGTGACGGCCGCCGCCGCACCGCTGACCAAGGCCTGGCCGAAATCGTCCTTTGTAATCCCCTTCTCCGCCATGCTGGGCCTTACGGCCGGCCTGATGGCGGCACTCCTGCGGGATGGCCTGGATCGACGCGTCAGTTCAAGCGAGAAGCTCCGGCGGGAGCTGGGGCTCAGTTTGCTTGGTCATGTCCCCGTCTATACCAGCCCATCTTTCGTGCCCGGCAATATAGTGGCAGGAGGCTCTTCATGGCGGCGAACCATGTTGCCGCTGAGGTCCGTGCTCGACACGCCCTATTCGCAATTCTCCGAAGCGTTGCGTGGCGTCAAGCACTCGATCGATTCCTCCTTCCCGCCCAATGCACCCATGGTGATCGGCATCACCTCGGTCGGCACCGGCGAAGGCAAGACGACGGTCGCGACCAATCTTGCGCAACTCTATCAGCACGAAGGCGCCTCCGTGGTGCTGATCGATGCCGATTTTCTCAACGCGCGGCTGAGTTGCGTGGCGATGGAATCCGGCATGGATTTCGGGATGGAGGTGCTGAGCGTAAATGATGTGCCGCGCCGCTATGCCGTAGCGCATGAAAGCGGCATGCTGGTCGCGAAGACCGATCATGAGCCCGAGGCCGAGAGGTCCTCCGCGCAGGCCCACGGCGGTGTTCCTGTCGTCACCGTCGACGAGACGGAGAAGTCGGTCGCCTCCTTCCAGCGGTACGGGCACCTGCCTGCCTTGAAGGCTGAGATCGACCTGTTGCGGCGGCGATACAAGGTCGTCATCGTCGACATGTCCGCCTTCGAGGACTCCGCCGATACGCGGGTCATCTGCGCCTATCTCGAAGGTATCGTCGTTGTCGTCGGGCAGACCAACAAGATGACGGTCGAGCGGCTGTCTGATGCGCTCGCAAGCTTCGGCACCACGTCGATCAACATCCTCGGCATCATCGCGAACCGCAGCTACGAGAAGCGGCAACATGGCGAACGTCGCCGTTGGTGGCGCAAGTCACGGGGCCGCGAGACGCGCTTTTCTACCAGACGCCTCGTGGGTTATACGGCGGGTCGCCCTCTCAAGGTCGTCGTCGGCATCGCCAGCACCGGCCGGCGGGACATCCTGTCGTCCATCCTTCCCCATATCGCCAACCAGAGCCGCAAGCCGGACGAGGTCGTCGTCTGCCTTTCGTCGCCGGAGGATATCGATCCGAGCTGCCTTCGCAATCTCGACTTCCCCGTGCGGGTGCTCATCTCCGAACGTGGCCTTTGCCGTCAACGCAATCGCATCCTCGACAATATTCGGGATGCGGATATCGTCCTCTTCCTCGACGACGACTTCCTGATGACGCCGACCTATATCGAAGAAGCCGAACGGCTGTTTCAGTTCCAGCCCGATGTCGTCATGTGCACGGGCACAGTATTGGCCGACGGTATCACCGGCCCCGGCATTTCCGTTCGGGACGGCTTGCGGCTGGTCGAAGCCAAGCGCCGACGGCGCTCGGAGCCTACGATGCAGGTTCAGCCGGTCTACAACGCCTATGGTTGCAACATGGCAATCCGGATGGCCATCATCAACGCTACCGGCCTGCGCTTTGACGAGAACCTGCCATCCTATGGCTGGCTCGAGGACGTCGACTTCAGCCGGCTTGCCGCTCATTATGGTCAGGTGGTCAGTGCCAAGCAGCTCGAAGGTGTTCATCTCGGCACCAAGAGCGGCCGGTCGGCCGGTGTCCGTCTTGGCTATTCTCAGATTGCCAACCCCCTCTACCTGATGCGCAAGCGTACCATGAGCGTGCCGCACGCAACGGCGCAGATCGGCCGCAACCTGGTCGCCAATCTCTTCAAAACCTGGCGGCCGGAGCCCTGGGTCGACCGTAAGGGACGGCTCAAGGGTAACATCATGGCTTTCCACGACCTGCTGAAGGGCAGGCTGGCGCCACAAAACATCGAAATGCTGGAATAGCCCCGTGCGCCCCGCCAATCTCGATCGCGTCGTCATCATTAACGATCGCTCCGCCAGGATAGGGGGGGCATCGAACCTTGCAATCCTTTCGGCTGGTTTGCTGCAGGACGCAGGGATACCGGTAACCTATTTTGCCGGAGATGCCGCCGGCTCCGATCCGCCGGCGGCCGATACCATCAATCTCGACGCCCAGCCGCTGATGCAACAGGCACGTATGCACGCCCTCGTCAGCGGCCTATACAGCCGGCATGCCTATGCCGCCCTCCAGGGCCTTATCGCCCGCGTCGATACACCTGGCACCATCTACCATGTGCACGGCTGGACGAAGATTCTGTCGCCTTCGATCTTTCGAGCGCTGTGGCCTGTGCGCGAGCGTGTCATCCTGCACGCCCATGACTATTTCCTGTCCTGTCCGAATGGCGGATTTGCCAACTATCGCAAGAATCAGGTCTGTCCGCTGACGCCCATGTCGGTCCAATGTCTGACGACGAACTGCGACAAGCGCGGATACGATGAGAAAGTCTGGCGGTCGGCGCGTCATCTGCTGCGGGAGTATTTTTATCCCACACGGCAGATACCCGCCAATATCGTTGTCGTGCACCAGCGCATGCTCGATTATTTCGAGCGCGGCCAGATGCGGACAGCCAATATTGAAATAATCCGCAATCCCGTCGAACCGTTTCTGAAACACCCCATGGATCCCTGGAAGAAACGCGATTTCTTCTTTGTCGGCCGGCTGGAGCCCGAAAAGGGATTTGAAGACGCTGCGATCGCAGCCCGGCTTGCCGGCGTGAAACTCCACGTCATCGGGGACGGTGCCGGCCGCGCGCGTCTGGAAAAAGACTATCCCGAAGTCGTCATTCACGGCTGGAAAACCAAGGATGAGATTCGGGACATCATTGCTCAAGCGCGCGCGCTCGTCGTGTCCTCGCGCGTTCCGGAACCTTTCGGGCTTGCCGCGCTGGAGGCCGTGACCAGCGGCATCCCGGTCATCCTTCCGGATGCAGCGCTCCTGGGCGACGAGCTCGAGGCGCTTGGATGCGGGCTGACCTTTCAGAGCGGCAAGGTGGAAACGCTCGCGAGCGGGATGCGTCGGCTGGCCAATGACGACATGCTGCTTCGTTGGATGAGCGTCAATTGCATCCGCCAGTCCGGCGAGCTGGCGCACACGCCGGCATCATGGCGCGATGCGCTGCTCGTCCTCTACGAGCACATCCTGAAGCGGGCAAACACCACCAGGACGGGCGAAAATGTGCCCGCGCTCAGTGATTTTCCGGTCGCCCGTCAGGTTGTCGACGAGACAAGCTAAGCTGGCGGTCAGCCTTGTGTTCGCGGCTCTACGCCAATGGGACTAGGTCAATGCCCGTAGGGTCAATTGTAAAGGGCGATGGCAACTGCCAGCTTTGAGAAAAGGATTCAGCAGGTGGTAAGGGGTCTGAAACATGCTATCGGCTTTTGATGGCTTTGCCCATGGCGAGCAATCGCTTCGCGATTTGAAACGGACAGTACGGCGCAGCCGTTCGAAACGCCTTGTCGACCTTATTCTTTCGGGCGCGGGATTGCTGTTTCTTGCACCGGCGTTTCTCGTCATTGCAGTCGCATTGCTCCTGGTTGACGGCCGTCCCATCATCTATCGCCACACCCGCATCGGCCGTGACGGCCGACCATTTGAATGTCTGAAATTCCGCACCATGCGCAAGGACGCCGACCGGCGGCTGGCGGAACTGCTCGAACGAGATGCGCAGCGAAAACAGGAATGGCTTTCGACACAGAAACTGATGAACGATCCGCGCGTGCACTGGCTTGGGAAATATTTGCGCATGAGCAGCGCGGACGAGCTGCCGCAGCTATTGAACGTTCAGCGCGGCGAGATGAGCCTGGTCGGACCCCGTCCAGTCGTGGCCTCGGAACTCGAACGCTATGGCGCGCACCTCTACTGCTATCTGGCACTGCAACCGGGCATAACCGGCCTCTGGCAGGTCAATCGCCGCGCGGAGACAACCTATGAAGAGCGCGTGCAATTCGATGTGGATTATTACCACAGCCGCTCGCTGCGCATCGACCTGGCTATTCTCATCAGAACCGTCGGCGTCGTGCTGCTTGCCCGCAATGAAAAAGAACGTCTTACCAAATGAAGAACATGGCAACGGCGATCCATACAATCAGGCAGAATATCACGATCATCCAACGAACCGCGTATTTCCGATGTGATGGGCGTGCCCGCCCTTCGATGATGCGATCGCGATCCTGGTTGTCGTCTTTCATACGCTGCTCTGCATGGTGTTTCATGATAGTTACCGACAAGCCCATTCTCTCTGGCCGACAAACCCGATCCGGTCGCGGCTCCCAAGGCGGTATTTTCTATAAAACAAAGTCGTATAGTCTCGGCTTTTCCCTCTTAGACGCAGCACCCCATGGCATGGAATCATGTCCTGAATGGGAACCCTACAAATTTTTTCTGACGCAAAACTGGATTATTCCACCGATATTCACTCAATATAGTACCAATATTGGGAGGCCAAGGGTCGAGAGGGACATATTGTTCTTTCGCGACCTGGGACAGGCGGTGCGCTGATGGACGGCCTGCCGTTGCATCCCAAAATTTCCAGCCGAACCAGAGTGCAGCGGTGGCTTCTTTCCCGCCTGCCATCAATAGTCGGGGACGGTGCTTCGACGCTCGGCTCGAAGGTCGTCTCGCAGATCGTGCAGCTGCTCGTTTTCCTCGTTGCCGCACGCATGCTGGAATCGGCCGAATTCGGTCTTTACGCTTACAGTTCCGCCATCGTGGTCATGCTCGTCGTCATCGCGGAAGGCGGATGGGGCGAGTTCGTGATGAAGAGGGATTGCACCGATCGTGAACTCGATCAGATCGGGACGATATCGATCATCGCCGGCGTGCTGGTCACGATTGCCGGCCTGTCGGCTGCTGCTCTCGCCTGGTTCCTTTTGCCACGATCCGACGAGGCGCTTCTCCTTGTTCTCTTCAGCTGCTGGTTCCTGCCGTCATCACTCTATGTCGTCTATGACGGGCTATTGGTTGCGCGAGGGCTTTTGCGCAAACAGGCCGCCATCCGCATAGCGAGCGAAGTGGTCGGACTTTGCGTGACCATGCTCGGCCTATGGGCGGGATGGAGTGTATTTTCGCTCGCAGCCGGCCGGCTTGCAGCGCAATTGGTTTGCCTCGGCGCGTCCGCCATTGTGCTCAAATGGTATCCAAAGCTCCACCTGACATGGCCTTTCGCGCGGGAGATTCTCGAATTCTCCGGTCATATCCTGTCGAACCGGCTGATCCTCTTCCTGCGCTCCTATTCCGGCACGCTGGCGATCGGCAGTTTTCTAGGCCTTGCCGAGGCAGGCTACTACCGCGTCGCCGAGCGCATCATTGCGGCCTTTTCCGAGCTCATAGGCGAGCCGGCGCGCATGCTTGCCTGGACGCTGTTTCGCCGTTCCGCGATGATACCGGATTCCAACGGAACGCCTAAGCGCGATATCGGCGCATCCGCAACGGCTTTCATGACAGTCCTCATGGCGATTTCTGCGCCGATCTATCTCGGCCTCTCGCTCATCTCGTCCAATCTGATCGACATCGTGCTTGGCGATAAATGGGCGCCGGCGGCAATTCTCGTGACGATCCTGTCGATGAAGCAGGTCCTGCTGACGCCGGGTTACGTCACCGAGGCGCTCCTGTCGCTATCGGGCAATATCCGCCGCATGCCTCCGACCATGCTGCTCAATGCCGCGGCCTCGGTTGGCCTCATCTTGCTTCTGGCGCCCTTCGGTGTCGAAGCGGCCGCCTGGGGCCAATGTGCCGCCGCCCTGATTTCCTTTCTGACGTCGATGCATCTGCAGCGAAACTACGGCGGCCTTGGCTGGGGGCGCGTCATGCGCAAAAGCGGCTACATCGCCGTGGCGATCCTACTGATGGCGGCAACAGTCTATGGGCTCGGCTGCTGCGCCGAAGTCTGGAACATGCGGCGGATCCTGACGCTCATGCTGCAAGTGCTGATCGGAGGAGCGATCTACGTCCTGGTGCTTGCGGCTCTAAAGAAGCTGATCGGGGACACGGCTTCGATCCTGTCGCCCAGCCAACCGTAACGAGGAGATCACGATGACAACCCTATCCGTGTCCGGCAACACACGTTCTATTCTCAAGGGCGCGGCACAGAGGGCTGCACACGCGTTTTCACCCCTGCGGGCGGCAGTCGGGCGCCTGCACTATCTTTCGCCTCTCCCACGACGATTTACAGGCGCCTACGGCACCTTTGAGGCGGCCATGACAGCCGCCCGCCGGCAGCCGATGGCCGGCTATGATCACGAGGAAATCGCAAGCGTCTCCTTTGCCAAAATGTGCCAGGTGGCGCCATGGGACTATCCGGTGCTGTTCTGGATGCGGAGCCTGATGCCGACAGTGGATGGTCTCATCGATGCCGGCGGGCACATGGGAACGAAATATCGCGCCTTTCGGCCGTTGCTGTCGCTGGATGGCTCCTTTCGCTGGATCGTCTACGATCTGGCAGCCATCGTTCGAGCCGGCCGAAGCCTGGCCGAGCGTGACGGATTGACCGGCCTTTCCTTTGTCGACCGGATCGAGGACGCCGGCGCAACGCCGTTGTTCCTAGGGTCCGGGCTGATGCAATATCTTGATATGCCACTATCCGATCTGCTGAAGCGCCTACCAAGTCTGCCGCCCCACCTGATCCTCAACAAGGTTGCCCTTCGCAAGGGCGGAGCCGTTGTTACGCTCGAGCGGATCGGTAAGACTCATGTGCCTTATCATATGCGCGACGAGGCTACCTTTATCGATGATGTAACCCGGCTCGGCTACCGGCTGGTCGATCGCTGGTCGATCCCCTCGCTGTCGCACGTGATCGACACGCATCCGGAGCTGGGACGCAGCGAAAGCGCCGGCTTCTACTTTCGGTTGGACTAGGCCGCGGACTCACAACGCGCAGCCATAGGCGGATGCAAACGAGCCTGACGAACGCGCCGGCGCTATCATCAACCCACCGCATCCATGATGACAGCACCGATAGCCTGATTTTGCTTCCGTGTTCGCGGAGCTATAGCCGCATATGCCGTTTGACGCCTCTCGGTCGAAACCGACAAAAGCGGACGATTATGTGCTAATCTCACGAGCTACCAAACGGACGGAGGGTGGTGCCAATGTTGGAAACGGACAAGGTATTCGCTGGCTCGATTCCGGAAAATTACGACCGTTATATGGTGCCGTTGATTTTCGAGCCGTTCGCCGCGGATCTTGCACAACGAGCAGCGTCCTTTTCGCCAAACGCTGTTTTGGAAATCGCCGCGGGCACCGGGGTTGTCACGCGCGCGTTGGCGCCAAAACTGTCCGCCGGCGCAAGCTATATCGTCACCGACCTCAATCAACCGATGCTCGACTACGCCGCTTCGCGGCAAGCTCCCGACACCCGCATCAAATGGCGCCAAGCGGACGCTCTGGCGCTGCCGTTTGAAAATGCGGTCTTCGACCTCGTTTGTTGTCAATTCGGCGCGATGTTCTTCCCCGACCGCTCGGCTGCCTACCGGGAGGCAAGGCGGGTTCTAAAGCCCGGAGGACGTTTTTTGTTCAACGTGTGGGATCGCATCGAGGAGAATGTATTTGCGGATGAGGTGACGAATGCTCTCGCAGAGATTTTTCCGAACGATCCGCCGCGCTTTCTGGCACGCACGCCGCACGGCTACCACGATACGGAGCTGATCCGCACCGAGTTGGCGGACGCGGGTTTCTCCCGTGTGGTGATCGAAACGAGAGCCGAACAAAGCCGTGCATCCTCGCCCCGCGTTCCGGCCGTTGCTTATTGTCAGGGAACTGTTCTTCGCAACGAAATCGAGGCCAGGGAAGCGGGAAGCCTGGAGGCTGCGACCGACTGCGCTGCATCCGCGATCGCAGCTAGACACGGTCCCGGCGAGGTTGCTGCCAAGATCCAGGCCCACGTCATCGTGGCCGTGGTCTAGGTGTTGCAATATGCCATTCCGGCAGTTCGCGACATTCCGCTGCCAAGCAGCAATTGCGTCGCTTTCGGAATGAAGCGCACATGAACCGAGTTTGTGGGTACACGCCCTAGCCCTAGCCCTAGGTGTGATGCGTCGATAGCTGCCGGTCGCGGATAGACGCCTTAGGCGACTGCTCGATCTCGTGGCGGCGCTTGATATGATCGGCAAGCCGGATCGCCAGCGTCAGCAGCATCAATGTCGGATTGGCATGGCCGGGTGTGGGAAACACCGAACTGCCGGCGACAAACAATCCGTCGATACCGTGGACCATGGCGTTGGGATCGACGACGCTGGTCAATGGATCGGTACCCATGCGGGTCGTGCATGAGGGATGGGCCATGTCCATGAAGGCGGCAGCGCCACCGTCGTCGGCTTCGATCCAGTCCGCCAATTGCGGCCGCGGCAAACCAACGCGATCAAATTCGTCCACCATGATTTGCGCGAACCGCTTGATGCTCTCGATTTCGCAGGAGCCGATCTTCCAATCGACGCGTGCCAAAGGCTGGCCAAGCCGATCCCGTTGCTTCGAGAGCGTAACGCGGCTTTCAGGATCGAGCCGTTGTTCCGCCATCGCGTCGAAACGCAGTTCTGTGGAGCGATGCGGCAGACCCCGCTTGCGGATCAGCCGGTTGTAGAGGCCGGACGTGATCAGGGCCGGAGACGTTCCGATCGCGAAAAGATCCTGCATGAATGCCCTGCTGGAACCATGGGCCAAGCGTTTGAGCGCCCCCCAGGGGTCGTGATCGGCGTGGATCTGCACGGGATAGGCAGCGCAATTGGTAAGACCCTCCCGCTCCTGCATTTCGGGGCTCAAGGACAATCCCCTCAGATAGAAATGCGTCCGGCCTTCATGCGTCAGACCGTAGAAATTGAAATGCTCGGCGATGGCGTCGATGTCATGCCCGGTGAAGCTGCAAAGCGAGGTGCGCGGGTGGTCGCAAAGATAGCGGCCGACAACGTCGTGCTGATTGCCGATGCCTGCACCCATCACCGAATTTGAGGCCAGCAGCAGACGCGCGTTCTCGATACCTCCGCCACAAAGGACGATCGTGTTCGCATGGACGGTCGCCTTTTTGCCGGCGAGGCTTTCCACGCTCAGCGATGTCGGCCTCAGGCCCTGATCGTCGAGATTGATCTGAGTCACCGTCGCGTGCGTCAAGAAATCTACATTTGCCGCAGCGATATCGCAGGCGAGGCGGTTGAAGCGTGTCGGCTCACCGTGTCGATCCAACGTGTGGCTGAATTGCCAGAAGAAGGGACGCAGAAACTGTTCGTCCAAGCCAAGTTCGCTTGGGCGCGAATGGAGCAGGCCAAAGAGCCGTTTATCATAGAAATTGGGGCCAAGGTTGAGCAGTTCCCCTGCCCGATCAAGGGCTGTCAGCAGTTGATAGCGTGCAATCGGCCAACCGGAAAGCGGGAGCCAGGGCCGGTGGGCGAAGTCGATCTCGTCGAAGGCGGCGCACTTGCCGATCCAGGTATGGCTGCTGCCACCCAGGATACGGTCGCGCAGCTCGAAGGCCGCTACGTCGTTCAGCCATGCCAGGTTGCCGGCATAGCCGCGTCCCGTCGGCTCGACGCTTTTTGAGGCTCGAGGTTCCCCGATATTCTCAACCGCACTCAATGTCTGGGTCTCTGCCTGGTAGTCGGTACCGCCGCTCTCGATGACAAGGACGCGAATCCGTGTGTCGGCAAGCTCTCGAGCGATGGCGATACCTGCCGGCCCACCGCCGATGATAGCCACATCCGCAGCCATCTGAATATTATCTAATATTGATCTGAGATCGACGATCGCCATCATAGTATTCCCGTGTATTCCCGCGTGTTATTTTACTTTCTACCAGCATCGCAGCGATCCGGATAATCGTTCAATTGGCATAGGCGGCGACGACGACTACCGATTTCGGATAGGTATATTCATCGAACATCGCGCCCTTCTTAGTCGGAAAGCCATGCTGAAAACGGCGGGAACAAGCGCTAGGCTCTTCAGGAAAATGTCGATTTCCCTGGGGAGTGAGAGTTATGGCCAAAGTGGGGTTACGTGAATGGTTGGCGCTTGCGCCGGTATTTGCTTCCGGGAAGCTCGCGCGTTACAGCGACGAGACCGGTGGCCCGCTCGGACGCTTTGAAGCTGATTTCTGCGCCAAGTTTGGCGTGCGCCATGCGCTGACGATGAGCAGCGGCACGGGAGCCTTGATTTCGGCGCTGATCGCCGCCGGCGTCGGCCCTGGCGACGAAGTGCTGGTGCCGGCCTATACCTGGATTGCAACAGCCGCCGCCCCATTGGCTGCCGGCGCGGTCCCGATCCTGGTCGATGTTGACCAGACGCTGACCATGGACCCCGCCGACATCCTTCGAAAAATTACACCCCAGACTCGCGCGATCATTCCGGTCCATATGTCGAACATGGTTTGCAACATGGACGCCATCATGCGCATTGCCCGAGAACACAATCTGGCTGTTATCGAGGATGCCTGTCAGGCTGTGGGATTGCGCTACAAGACCAAGCGGGTCGGCACGATCGGCGATTTCGGTGCGTTCAGCTTCAATCAGTTCAAGAATATAAATTGTGGCGAGGGCGGCGCCGTCGTTACGAACGATACGCGCTTGTTTGCGCGTGCGCGGATGTATCACGACATCGGCTCGATGTTTCGCGGCCATCTCGACAATGCCAATGAGCCACCCATGCTCGGCGTGAATTTCAAGGCGAGCCAGATCCAGGGCGCCATGTTGAACGTACAATTGAAACGGCTCGACCCGATGATCGCGCGCATGCGCGAGCGTTACGACGTCATGAGTGAAATTCTTTCGAAGAACAAGCGGCTGCGCATTGGCCCGCACAATGACATCGGCAACGCTGCCGGGCTGCACGTCATTTTCGAAACGTCTGACGATGCCAAGCAATTTGCCGAGGAAAACAAGCGTGGCGTCTATCGCCTCTATGATTCCAGCCGTCACGTCTACACCAACTGGCAGCCGGTCTTGCAGCAGCGCACCGGCCACCCAGCGATGAATCCCTTTCTCTGGACGGATCGCCGGATCGAATATACGCCCGAGTCCTGCGCGCAAACGCTTGATATCTTGAAGCGCACCTGTCGCATCAGCCTTGGCGAGAACTACCCGGTGACCCTGGTCGCCTACATGGCGCGACGCATGGCGAGATCGACGCCACCGACCGCTGGCAGCCTCTTTTACGCAACGACCTAGCATGGAAGTCATTGGCCCCGATACGATCGACGTCTGGACCTGGAGCTTGGACGTGCCGCCGCCTGCACTTGGCGCCTGCACCGTGCTGCTATCAGTTGATGAATGCGCGAGAGCCATGCACTTCGCCCGTGAACGCGACAAGCGGCGTTTCGTCGCCGCAAGGGCGCAACTGCGTTCCGTGCTGGGACGATATCTCGGACTCTCGCCACAGTCGATATGCTTCACCTATGGCGATTATGGGAAGCCGTACCTTACCATCGACGGTACCCCGCCCTTCTACTTCAATCTCAGTCACAGCGCCGACCTTGCGGTCCTTGCCATATCCGATTGCTATGACCTTGGCGTCGATATAGAGGAGATCCGCTTCCTGAAGGAGGACATCGCAAGGCGTTTCTTTTCGCGTAAGGAATATCAGACCCTGCGAGCCCTGCCGGCGGCAACTTACCTTGATGGCTTTTATCGCTGCTGGACGCGCAAGGAGGCATTCGTCAAGGCACATGGACGCGGATTGTCGCTACCGCTCGACAGCTTCGACGTCACGTTCGACGGGTTCGGCGAGCCAAGACTTGAGCGGCTGGAAGGCGATCCGGATGCGCCATCGAACTGGAGCATCCTGGAGCTTGAGACGCCGGTCAATTTTGCCGGTGCCGTCGTCGCCTCGACAAAAGGGCATCCCGTCCATCTGCGTTATCGAGACGCGGACATGTAGCTACAGCGCTTCCGTTCCAAACAAGGTCACGGCAGCGCTCTATCCTTTTGTTCTTGCGCATTTCCGCACGGAAAACCGCTTCACACTTTTTCTGGAAATGCTCTATGTGCCTAATCTGGCGTCCAGAATGTAACGGCCGTTTGTCGCATCGAAATGATGGCAGCCGCGCAATCCGGGTTTGAATCCGGGTGTGATCGTGCGAATGCAACGCTCTCGATAATCGTCGAGCGTAAGCTCTTCAATTTCCATGATGTTAAGCCCGTAGCCGTAAACGCCGTTTGTATTGCGCTGCGACGGCCGCAAGAGCCTGCCGTCGTGTTCGAAGATGCGCCCCGCACCCCGGGCCACGGTGCTGCCGATCACGACGGGATTGTGTTTATGCGGTTCGATGCGCGTCAGTTCGGGACCGTCGACCTCGAACACATAGAGCTCGCTGCAGTGGTCCTCATAGGCATGATAATCCGAGAGGTTGGTGAACAGCCACCATTTGCCGTCGTGCCGCGTCAGGACGCTGTCGGCAGGCGATTGTCCTTCGAGAGCGGTAGCATGAAGTTCCCATTTCAGGGGAAATTGGCTACAGCGCCAAACCTCGAGACGCCGCGCCTGATGGGTTTCCGGTATCATGAAGATCTGATCACCGTCGCGGAACACGCAGGGATAGGAAAGATGATACGGGCGCTCCAGCGCCACGCCGACCTGTTCGACTGTATCACCGTTGAAGCGGCCGACGGCGATATGCGCCTTGCGGTCGCCGCGCGCGTAGGCCTCGTAGAACAGATAGCACTCGCCTTCATGCTGGAACAGGAACGGATCGGCCTTGATGCTGCTTTCGGACGGAGGGATTTCGATCGCCTGGCTTGGATCGAAATCGCCGATGTGCCCGCGACCCGTATAAAGTGTCCAGATGGCGGAATCGGAACGAAGTCGAGCCTTGATGGCTCTGAATGCTCTGGCTGAGACCGAACCTGTCAAAATACGGGCGTAGCGAAGGAGATCGCTGAATGATGGGGCGGGAACATCCGGCTGCCCGTAGACGCGAGGCAGGTCGAACTGACGGGTATCGGCCAGACGCGTGAGCTCACGCAGCAGGAGCGTTACACCTCGCTCGCGCACGACGGCACTGCCCCTGGCGGCGCTGAGCTTGATGTTGAATGCCGCTCTGGCGATCTCGACCCTGGTGGCCTCGCCGCCGTATTTCGCATAGAGCAGCAGGTTGGTTGTCGGAGCTTTGGCGAGAATGTCGGCATAGCCGAACCAGTCTGTATCTACGGACCGCTGGTCGGAAAAATTGAAGGCCCATTCGCCGAACGGCAGCAGGCGGATCGCGTCATCGGGCATGCCTTCCGGCGTCGTGCGTATGACGAGATCGAGGTTCAGGCGCTGCAGGAATGCCGGCGTCATGTTGCCGCCGGTGCCGTCTTGATTGGCGACGGCGTCGTAGCAATCTATGAAATGGCGGCTGGTGTCGAAGTGCTTTGAGACATAGGCCGGCTGTCTGGCGAAGGCTTTCGCCTCCAGCCACGCACCCCACGACAATAGTCGTGAGGTCTTGTGCTCATTGAACGCGCAATGATGGATGAGCACTGCCGCGAGTTCCAAACGCGGATCGGCAAGGATCCGATCGAGAACCATGAGTTCCCAATTCTCGAACGCGCGCCCGTGCGCAATGAGAACGCCAATCCTCAACGGCTTGGTCACATCCATAATTGTGTTTCCTTGCGTGGCCTCGCCCGTTGCCGCCCAAACTACTGACATCTACTTGCCGATGAGCTTTTGAGAGAAGATCGATGCCAGATCGCGAATACCGTTGCTGGTAAGCGAATCCTCGTGCCAGCCATCGATATCGACGACCATGGTGTCTGCCGCGACGGCCTCGCCCCAGCCAAACAACAACTTGCGAGCCCGGGGATGGTTGGCGCGGCTGCGCAACAGGATCACGCTGGGGTCCCTGACTTGTGCCGGCTTGTAGCGACGTGCGGCTATCACCAGTAATTTGGTGACAGCGTCGTTGGCCTGCTCCTCAGGGGAATATTCACCTGCCTTGACGCCAAACAGCCTCAGAAGAGCGAGAGAGATTTCGAACTCCTTGAGATAGTCGATCAGACGAATGCGTCCCAGCAGCAGTTTCTTGGTGAAATAGGCAAGGCGCTTGCTCCGCCGCTCCCGACCCCAACGTTTCTGCTCCCGTTTCGGCAGCGAGGCGAAATAGCCCGGCGCCCATGCATCGATCATTGCGGTAAAGCCGACCTCGATGCCCTTTTCGCGTAACTGCCGGCTTACCTCCATCGCGACGATGCCGTTGACGCAGAGGCCGACGATCGCGACGGGCCCGGCGCTCGCATCGATTTGCATGGTGTCTATCGCATGGCGTGCGATATCTTCGATCGGGAGATCGGCCAGGCCGCTTTCGAGATCCGCATGAAACATGTTGACGTTGTGGACCGATACCGTAGCCGGCAATTCGTTGGCCAAACGGTAATAGAGAAACGGATGGTTGAGCGTATAAACCGCCGCCGTTCCGGTACCCTGCTTGCAGGTGACTAACTCCCACGGGTTCGCGGCTTCTTCGCGGGACGCCTGCGCTTCCCCGCGGTCGAAGATCGCTGCAGCAAAGCCAGCAAACGTCGGCTTTTTGAATAGAAGTTCCAGTGTCGCCGGAGCATTGAACGTAGTTCGGACTGCCGAAAGAAGCCGTAGCGCCAGAAGCGAATGACCGCCGAGCGCGAAGAAATCATCTTCCGGTCGTATCTGCTGAACTTGTAGGATGTCTCTCCAGAGAGCAGCAAGCGTTTCCATTTGTGTATCGGTTGACGGGCTGCTTGCGGTGGAGCCGCCGACCGACGCATCCTTGACGTGGGTCGCCGTTTGCCGCTCAGGCGCAATGAGCGAAGAAAGCGGCGCCTCTGGGTGTTCGAGAGCAATTTCATAAGCTTGCCGCCACAACTGTAAGAGGCTTTCTATCGTCTCGACCTCGAAGAGATCGGCATTGTATTCGATCGACATGCGCCAGCCGGTCGGTCGGCCGATCATGATGAAACTGAGATCGTAGATGACGCCGGGCGATTGCGAGGCCGAGCTGATCAGCTCGAAGCCGCCATAGCGACGATCCTCCAGAAACGCTTTCTGCAGATTGAAATTCACAGAGATCAGCGGATTGCGGGCGGGATCACGAACGGGGTTGATCAGCTCGACCAGCTTGTTGAACGGCATACGCTGATGGTTCAAAACCCCTTCGACCGTTTCGCTGACCGCGTGGATATGCTCGGCGAAGGAAACATCGGAAGCAAAATCGAAACGCAGCACCAGATTGTTGATGAAGACGCCGATCAGATCTTCCAGATCACTGTGCTCGCGGCCGGCGACCTGCGAGCCGAACAGGACGGTCGGGGCCTGCGTCAGCCGATGGAGGACAGCGCTGACGATGGCCGCGCCGTAACTGTACTGCGAAACACGGTGTGCGCGGGCGGCGGCATCCATGCGCTCGCTGAAGGCGAGAGGCTGGGCGATCGACAGGATATTGCCGTGACTGGTCTTGACGGCGCCGCGCGGGCGATCGGGAGCGACCTCGAAATAGGGCGCATCCTTCAGCGTCTCTCGCCAGAACGTTTTTTCCGTCTCGAAGCCGTAGCCTTGCAGGTACTCCTGCTGCCAGAGCGCGTAGTCGCCATACTGCAACGGCAGCTCGGGCAATACCGGCTGCCTGCCGGCATCAATCGCCGCGGCGATTTCACCAACCTCCCGCCCGAGGACGCGGATCGACCAGCCGTCGAAGCAGCTCTGATGAGCTGTTATGAGCAAGACACCGCGCTCGTTTTCGGCCATCAGCAAGGTGACGCGAAACAGGCCGGGCGTGCTCAGGTCGAACGGGGCTTGCGCCGTCTCCTCGCCGATCGACAGGATTCTTGCCTGGCGCTGCTCGGGCGCCATGCCTCGAAGATCGATCACCGACATCTTGAAATTGATCTCGCTGACTGCCTGCTGGAAGGGATGGCCATTCCGTTCGACGAAGCGAGTTCTGAGAATCTCATGGCGCTGAACCACCTTGCGGAAAGCCGCCTCAAGGGTTGACGCCTTGAAGGCGCCGCGGATTTCCCAGCGAACCGCGACATTGAGTGCGGGATTGCCCGGGCTGAGCTGGTCGATAATCCAGCAACGCAATTGCGTCTGCGTGCACGGAAACTCGCCGATGATTTGCGGTTCGGTACGCGAACCGTCGGGGCTGTTGTCAAAGATGCTCATAGTGCTGTCCCCAGGCCGCGGCGTGCGCCGTTACGAAAATCTCGCAAGGATGGAACGTGGAGCTGAATAGGATCGGGTGAAGCCTCTTCCAAGCTGCCGGCAAAGGCCGCCAGCGCCGCAATCGATGGATGGCGAAGCAAGTGCTTTGCCTCCAGCGGCAGGCCATCGTCGCGCATCCGGGCAGCGATGCGGAAGATGGTAAGTGAATCGGCGCCCAGTGCGTAGAGATTGTCGTCGACACCGATGTCGCCGAGATCGAGCACATCTTGCCAGATCGTCAGCAGCCGCTCTTCCATCTCGGTTTTTGGCGGGGCCTTGGTCTGGGCCACTTCACGCTGCGGCACCCCACGTTGTTGCAGCGTCTTGCGGTCGAGCTTGCCGTTGGCGGTATGAGGCAGCTCGCTTTCCATCACCCAGAAGGCCGGAACCATATGAGCCGGGAGGCTGGACTGCGCATGGGCGGCGATATCGGCAGAGGAGATATCCTTGCCGTTGGCGGCCGGCACAATGTAGCAGACGAGCGAGCGGTCACCTTTCTGGTTTTCGGCCAGGACGACGGCGCATTGACGCACGCCTTCCGCTTTCGCGACGACGGCTTCTATATCGCCGAGTTCGATGCGGAAGCCACGCAGCTTGATCTGCTGGTCGCGCCGGCCAAGCAACTGTAAGGATCCATCGGCAAGACGCCGGCCGACATCACCGGTCTTATAGAGCCGCTTCGGCTTGCCGACGGTAAAGCAATGCGGGACGAAGGCCTTTTCGGTGAGATCAAGGCGATCGAAATATCCTTCCGCCAATCCATCGCCGCCGATATGCAGCTCGCCGATGACGCCAATCGGCGCAACACTATTGCTCCGATCGAGAATGTAGAGTTGCGTGTTGGCAATCGGGTGGCCAATGGTGATCGGCTGATCGGCATCCGTGATGCGCTGCAACGATGACCAGATCGTCGTTTCCGTCGGGCCATACATGTTCCACAGCTGGCCTCCGATCGCCAACAGCGATCTCGCCAACTCCCGCGGCAAGGGTTCCCCGCCGCAGAGCATTTTCAGCGTCTTCCGCTCCTTGAGACCGGCCTCCACCAGCATCTGCCAAAGCGTTGGCGTCGCCTGCAAGACCGTGGCGTCGTGCTCCTCGATGAGCTTCACAAGTGCGAAGCCGTCCTGAACCTGGTTGCGGTCGGCGATGACGACCTTTCCGCCCGATATCAGCGGCAGGTAGAGCTCCAACCCAGCAATGTCGAAGGAGATCGTCGTCACCGCAACGAGCGTGTCTTCGGCGCTGAAGCCGGGTTCCTTTGCCATGGAGAGAAGGAAGTTGGTGAGCGCCCGGTGAGAGACCTCGACCCCCTTCGGCATGCCGGTGGAGCCGGAGGTGAAGATGACGTAGGCCGGACCCGACGTGTCGAAGGATAAGGTCTTCAAGGGCGCGCCGGTCATCGAGCCGATCGCCTTGGCATCCTTGTCAAGGCGGATGACGGGGGTGTTGGCGGCGACCAGTCGAGCCATGTCGTCGCTGTCGCAAATCAGGCCCCCGATGCGGGCGACATCCAGCGTCTGACGCAGGCGCGCCTCGGGATGGCCCGGGTCCATCGGCACATAAACATGCCCTGCCTTCATGACGGCGAGAAGGGCGACGATCATATTTAGCGACCGTTCGACCAGAAGCGCAACACGTCGGCCGGGCTCGGGAATTGCCATCTGCAGGTAAAGGGCGAGCTGGTTCGAGCGGGCCTCGAGTTCTCCGTAAGTCATTGCCTGGCCAGCATGTTGAACGGCGACGGCATTCGGGCTCTCGGCGGCCCTTCTGGCGAAGAGCGAGAACATGAACTGATCGTGATCGTAGGGCACCGCCGTATGGTTGAGGTCATCGATCAACCAGGATTGCTCCTGTGCCGACAGCAACGGCAGCTCGCAGATCTTCCGATCCATGTCCTTTGCCAGAGCCGCAGCCAGCGTCGAAAAATGGCCGATCCATCGTTCAACCGTGGTGCGGTCGAAAACGTCGGCGTTGTAATCGACATCGATACGAATGTGATCGGCAGCTTCGATCATGTTGAAGAACAGGTCGAAGTTGGAGAACGCCTTGGCATTCGGCTCCATCGTTGGCTTGAGGTTGCCGAAGGCCGATCCACCGGCGATGCGCTCCAGATTGAACTGGATTTCGGTGAGGGGCAGGCGCCGCGAGTCGCGTTTTACGTTCAGCCGGCGCACCAGCGTGCCGTAGGTGTAGTCCTGATGCTCGAAGGCCTGAAAAACCAGCTGCTGCGTTGCCTTCAGATGGGCCAGGAAGGGCTCTGCCTGTGCCACTGCCTGACGCAGCGGCAGAAGATTGACGCAATGGCCGACAAGGATCTGCCCGTCGAGCAGGCTCTGACCGGCCGAGGGGATCGCGATCACGATATCGTCCTGACCGGACAGACGCGTGATCATCACCTGCAGCGTGGCGAGCAGCGTGGAAAACAGCGTCGCCCCGGATTTCGCGCCTCTCTTCTTCAGAGCCTTGTAGACATCGGCGTCGATGTAGCCCGTGCAGGTTCCACCAGCGAAACTCCGATATTCCGGCCGAGGCCGGTCGAGCGGCAGGTCAGGCAAGTCCGGAACCGTCTTGAACTGATCGAGCCAGAATTGTTCGGTGACCTGTGATTTCTCCGGTCTGGGTGCGAGGTCCGTCGAGTAGGTGGCGAAGGACAAAGCCGGTTGGAACTGCGGCGCGGTGCCCGCCTGGTAGGCGCCATAGGCGGTTGAGAGTTCATCGACGAAAGTGTTGATCGACCAGCCGTCGCAGATGATGTGATGGGCGGTGAAGACCAGCACATGCTTATCGGCCGCAAGCTTGACGACGCAGGCGCGCGCCAGCGGTCCGTTGATCAGATCGAAGGGTGTATGAGCCTCATCATCGAGGATCTGAGCGAGGCCTGCCTGGTCGACACCATCTAAAGACGGCAGATCGAGCTTGAAACCAGGGATGAACTGAAAGTGCTCGCCGCTCCGATCGAAGCGGATGTGAAGCGCATCATGGCGGGCAACGACCGTGTCGAAGGCCTTGCGGAATGCGTTCTCATCGAAAGCCCCTTCCAGCGTCAATGAGAAGGACTCATTGAACGAACAGGATGCCTCATCGCCTGCCTGGGCCGCCAGCCAGATCTCCGTTTGCGCCTCCGTCAGCGGCGCGGATTGAGGTGGCGAGATGGGTGCCGGGACCGCAGCCCGGATCTGCTCCGGAGGGGCGATGTGGTCTTGGATGGGCGTGAAGATCCCGACTGCTTGCATGGCATCGAGACTGTCGCGGAAAGCCTTGGCAATCGCGCGGAAATCTTCCTCGCTATGCGCCGTTGTCAGGAAGCAGGGATAGCCGTCCTGAATGTGGACGCCATTGAGGCGCATCTGGGCATAAAAGAGCGCCCCGAGCGCATCCTGGCTGGAGAAGTCGGTCGCGAACCAGCTCTTGTAACCATGAACGACATCGGCCATGCCGCGCCGGGCAAGATCGGCCCTGATCTCTGCCACCAAGGCTTCCGTCCGCTCGACGACCCGACCGTAAAGGGCTGATCCTTCGCCCTTGATGTGATGCAGGACGGCGTGGGCGGCTGCGAGCGTCAATGGATGACGCACGAAGGTACCGGCGAAGAAGGTCGGAGCGGTCATGGGGACGGACTCGTCGCCATAAGCCCAGTAGCCTCCATCGAGCGCATCCATGAAGCGTGGGCTTCCGACCAGCACGCCGATCGGCATTCCGCCGCCGACAACCTTGCCATAGGTCGCCATGTCGCCCTTGATCCCCCAGATCTTCTGCATGCCGCCGGGATCGACGCGGAAGCCGGTGACGACTTCATCGAAGACCAGGGCGAATTCGGATTTGGTGGCGATATCGCGCAGCTCGAGGACGAATTCCCGTGGCTGCAATTCCGGATGGCGGCTCTGGATCGGCTCGATGATGACGGCGGCAATCTCGTCGGCATTGGCGCGGATGAAATCGAGGCTTTCCGGCGCGCCATAGCGCAGCACTGTCATATTGGAGACGGACGCCATCGGGATGCCGGAGGCGACCGGCAAGGCAATCGGCTTGTCGGAGCGGTTGCGGCCCTTGACCAGCACTTCGTCGAACTGGCCGTGATAATCGTTGGCAAAGACCACGACACGGTCGCGGCCGGTGACGGCGCGGGCAAGCCGCATGGCAGCCATGACAGCCTCCGAACCGGTATTGCAGAAGGTGACGCGCTCATGGCCCGTGACCTCGGCGATCATCTTCGCCACCTCGCCGGCCAGCGGCGTCTGTGGGCCGATGGCAAAGCCGCGGTCAGCCTGATCCTTGATGGCATCGATCACGAAATCGGGCGCGTGACCGAAGGCCGTCTGCCCGAAGCCGTTGACCAGATCGACATATTTATTGCCGTCGACGTCCCAGATGTAAGCGCCTTTCGAATGCTCGCAGACGATCGGGAACACCATTTCCTTCCAGTCCGCCCGGAAGCCCGAAGCCGAGCGTGGATCGGCCAGGTGGCTGCGATGTTCCTGCGTGAAGGTCTTCGACTTGGCGTTCTTGGTTTCATAGGCCGCCGTCAGGTCGGCAATGAAGGCCTGTTTGGTCGCGGAGATCTCCGGTGCCAGGCTCTTTGCGTTCGGGCGATACAGCTTGATGCGTTCGGTGCCGAAATCGCTTTCGACGGTAACGGCAGGGACGCGCTCAGCAGCTGCGGGTGCCGGCATGGGTGCGGGCGGTGCCGCCTGTGGGCTTACGGCTACCGGCTCGGGCACGGGGGCGGCAACGGGTTGAGAGCCGCCCTGCATGGATTGCAGCATCAGCAATTGTTGCGCGAACAGGGACTGCGCCATCTGGAGCTGCGATTGCATTACCGTGGCAAGATCCGACCCAGCACCCGGCATCGCCTGTATTGGAGCGGCGGCAATCGTCGTTGGTATCGGCAGTTGTACGGGCATTGGTGCAGCCGATGCCGGTGCAACTGCGACAGGTGTCGCGACCATCGGCGGCTCGGGCACCTTTACCGCGTCCGGTGGCATCTGCTCGTCAAGATAGAGCGCCAGATCCGCGACCGAGGGTATCGCGCTGAGCAACTCCCGGAAAGAAACTTTGATCTTGTAGTCTTTCTCGATTCGTTGCGCGAATTGTCCGACGAAGAGTGAATCGAAGCCGAGCTCCAGGAATGTCACCGCCCGCTCATCCGGACCGAGCGTCTCTCCCGACATGTCGCTGAGCAGGGTCAAGAGGCTGGTTTCCAATGTGAGAACGCGGTGGGAAGCGGAGATTGGTGCTGCGACATTCATTGATTTGTTCTCCTCGGCGAGGTTGACGTCTGAGGCGACGGGGATGGTGATGGTGGGATTGCCTGGCATGGCGCTGATCTGCTGTGCCGACGCCCGTCGTGCCGATGCGGGGGCGTCGATCCAATGGCGCTGGCGTTGGAAAGGATAGGTTGGCAAGACCAGTCGCTGTTTGGCGGCGATCGGGAGAGCTGGCCAGACGAGCGAACAACCCGCCATCCAGAGCTTGCCATGTGCTTCGGCGAGCGTTTCGGCCGCAGCGGAAGCGCGGTCGTGTTCAGGCAGTGATTGCACCACCGCCGCCAGATCGTCACGCGCGATTGTCTGCGCGGCAAAGACGGAAAGCGTGCGCCCCGGGCCAACTTCAAGAAGGATTGGCTTGCGGTCACGGCATAGCGTCGCCAGACCATCGGCGAAGCGGACAGTGTCGCGGCAATGCATGGCCCAGTAGTCGGGCGAGGTTCCTAGTTCCCCTGTCTGCCAGTCGCCGGTGACGCAGGAGATGAAGGGCATGGTGGCAGTGCCATAGGTAACCTTCTCCGTTTCCTGACGCAGTGCCTCGGCGGCGTCGTTCATCATCGCGGAATGGAAGGCATGCGATGTGTGCAGGCGGCTGAAGGCGATATTGGCGGATTCGAGTTCGCCGCAAACCCTATCGATATCGGCAAACGGCCCCGAGATGACGCAGAGTTTCGGCGCGTTGATTGCGGCGATTTCGACTTCGCCCCGCAAGTATGAGCTGGTCGTTTCGACATCCGCGCGAACCGAAACCATGGCTCCCTGCGGCTGATGCTGCATCAGGCGCCCACGATTGGCGACCAGCCGCAAGCCGTCTTCGAACGAGATGACGTTGGCAAGCGTGGCGGCAACAAATTCGCCGACGCTATGGCCGATCATGGCATAGGGCTTCACGCCACGACTGAGCCACAGCCGTGCCAGCGCATATTCGACAAGATAGAGGCAGGGTTGGGCGATGCGCGTCTCGCGCTGCTCATCGGTGATCGCCTGGGTTACCGGCCCGGTATGGCAGATGTAGTCGCGCAGATCGAGCCCGAGCGTCATCTTCAGAAGCTCGGCGCCACGATCGATCCAGCGGGTGAATTCGGGTTCCGACCTATAAAGGCCAGCGCCCATGCCGACATATTGTGCGCCTTGCCCTGGAAACATAAAGGCGACGGGCGGTTCGTCCGCTGCAATGAAAGACTGATAGTTCTCCGTTGTCAGCCGACCGATGGCGTCTTCGACACTGCTGGCAGAGATAGCGAGGCGATGGCTGAACTCGCGGCGCCCTTCCTGAAGCGTATGGGCAAGCTGCATCACGGAAATTTTCGGGTTCTTGGCGAGATGATCGCCAAGAGCGGCCCGCATCGTCGCGAGGGCGGGCTTGCTGCGCGCCGAGAGCGGCAGAATATATCGTCTTCCAAGCTCTTCGGCTTGAAGGCGCCTGCGCGGCGGCTCTTCTAGGACAACATGGACATTCGTGCCGCCCACGCCGAAAGAGCTGACGCCGGCCCGCCGGGGACCTTGCCCCTGTGGCCAGTCGATCATTGCTGTCGGGATGTAGAAGGGGCTGTGGTCGAGATCGATGTGCGGATTGGGTTGCTTGTAGTTGGCCATCGGCGGGATCTTGGCGGAGCCCAGCACCAGCGCCGCCTTGATCAGGCCGGTGACGCCAGCGGCGGCGTCCATGTGTCCGATATTGCCCTTGATCGAGCCAAGTGCACAACTTGCGGCCGTCGGCGGATTCTGTGCAAAAGCCCTCTTCAGCCCGTTGAACTCGATGGGGTCGCCAAGCGGTGTCGCAGTGCCGTGACATTCGACATAGCCGATTGTCGACGGCTCCACGGCAGCATTGGCGAGTGCTGCGGCGATTGCCTCGGCCTGCCCCTCGGCGCTCGGCGCGACGAAGCCGACCTTGTCGCTGCCGTCATTGTTGATGCCATAGCCGCGAATGACCGCATAGATATGGTCGCCGTCGCGCAGTGCATCTTCCTGACGCTTCAAAAGAACGACGCCGGCGCCGCTTGCAAACACCGTTCCGGCAGCGTTCGCGTCGAAAGGTCGGCATGTTCCATCCGGAGAGGCCATGCCGCCATCCTGGTACATATAGCCCCGCCTTTGCGGAATGGTGATCGACACCCCACCGGCCAGCGCCATGTCACAGCTATAGGTGAGCAGATTCTGGCAGGCCTGCGACACGGCCAGAAGCGAGGTCGAGCAAGCCGATTGTACCGTGAAAGCAGGGCCGCGAAGATCGAGCTTATAGGCGACGCGCGTTGCCAGCGTATCATTGAGAGCGCCGACAAGCTCATGGAAGCAGCCGATCTGGTAATTGGAGGTGAATTCCTCCGCCTTGGCGCGGTCACGCAGAACATTGTTGATGAGATAAGTCGGCATGGAGCATCCGGCAAAGACGCCGATCATGCCGTTGTAGCGCTGCGCATCGTATCCGCCGCTTTCAAGCGCCTCCCAGCAGATTTCCAGGAAGACCCGATGTTGCGGATCGGTCACCGCCGCCTCCCGCGGAAACATGCCGAAGAACTCCGCATCGAACATCCCGACGTCAGGAAGATGAGGTCTTGCCGCAACATAGTTCGGCTGCGACCGCTCTTCGTCCGTGAAGGCGTCTTCGATCTCGTCCGGCGAAAAACGCGAAAAGACGTCCCGCCCTTCGCAAACCAATTGCCATAGCTCGTCCACCGAAGGCGCGCCTGGGAAGCGACCGGACATGCCGATAATGGCTATGTGCCCGGAACCCTGCCCGACCAGATCCTCACTATCCAAGAAATCAGGCTCTTCGCCCTGGCCATGGTGACTTGCCTTCATGAGGAGCTCCTGCGGAATTGGGATATTGCCTTTTGCTGAAGTGCAGCGCGCTGAGCGGCCGCCGCTGCTCGTATCGGGTCCGGAGCCTTACCGTCGAGGTGACGCGCCAATTCCCGGATTGTCGGATGGCGGAACAGCGCGACCACGTCGATGGGATGGTCGAGCTCCGTTTCCAGGCCGGCGTGGATCTCCATCAGCTGAAGGGAGGTTCCGCCGAGATCGAAGAAGTTCCTGTCGATTTCAACTGCGCCGAGGCCCAATGCGTCCTGCCACAGCGTCGTCAGCAGCTCTTCCGTCCGGCTTTTGGCAATTGCGCCCATGGGCGTCGCGATGGGTTCAATTGCCGGCGGAGTAAGCTTGGAGCGATCGACCTTGCCGGCGGGCGTCAATGGCAAAGCATCGACGATAACGGCGGCGCTCGGGATCATATAGGCCGGAAGTACCGCGCGCAGCGCCGCCATGACGCTCGGCCCCAGATCGGGACCCGCGCCCGCGCGATCCTCTTTCGGGCACAGATAGGCGACGATCCGTTTCAGATTTGGACCCTGCTCATGACAAAGAACAATGCCGTCGGCAAGACGCGGATCGCGTCTCAGCGCCGCCTCGATCTCATCCAGTTCGATGCGCTTGCCATTGATCTTGACTTGACGGTCCCGGCGACCCTTGAAGGCAACCGTGCCGTCGGCCTGCAGGAAGGCGATGTCACCGGTCAGATAGTAGCGGGTCCTGCCGTTTTTCGTGTCGATCGTCACGAACTTCTCGGCCGTCAATTCGGGCCGCTTGAAATAGCCGATCGCCAGGCCGTCGCCCGATATCGCCAATTGACCTTCGATTCCCCGGCCAACCTCGCGCAATTCCTCGTTGAGGACGGCAATACCGGTATGCGCGATCGCCTTGCCGATCGGCAGTTCCTTGTCGGAGAAGTTCGGAAGCACCTGGAACGCGGTCGCAAAGACGGTCGTCTCCGTCGGGCCATAGGCATTGGTGAGCTTGCAGCCGGGATGACGCTCAAGAAAGCGCCGGGCATGAACCGCCGACCCAACGTCGCCGCCGAACAGAACATGGCGAAGCTTCGGCAGAGGTCCGCGGGCGTGATCGGCGAACACGTTGAACAGCCCGGTCGTCAGGAAGGTGATGCTGACACCGGTCGTCCGCATGAAATCGCACAGGCGGGCGACGGAGAAGCTGGTGTCCGGCATGATTGCCAAGGCGGAGCCGTTGAGCAGGGCTCCCCAGATTTCGAAGGTCGAGGCGTCGAAGGCGATGGTGGCGGTGTGAAGAACGACGTCTTCAGGCCGAAAGTCGACATAGGTCTGATCGAGCACGACCCGCGCAATGCTGCGGTGGGAGATCATGGTGCCTTTCGGCCTGCCGGTCGAACCGGACGTGTACATGACATAGGCGAGATCGTCGCCGCCGACCTTGACGGCTGGGGCGGGAGCATGGGCTCGATTTGCCATCTCCGCGATGATGGCGCCGGCCTCGATAACCCTTGCGGCCATGCTGGGAACCGAGCCGAGCGTTTCGCCATGGGCTGCATCGGCAAAAATGACCTTCGGCTGACATTCGCCGATGACATGGTCGAGATGCTCGATTGGAAAGGCGGGATCGAGAGGTAGGTACGCGCCGCCGGCCTTGAGAATGGCCAGCTTGCAGATGATGGCGTTGAGGCTGCGTGGAAGGAACAGGCCAACGATATCTGCCTTCCGGACGCCGAGCTTTATAAGATACGTCGCAAGCGCGTCGGAAAGCCGATCGAGGTCGCGGTAGCTCACCGTGGTGTCGCCGAAAACCAGGGCCGTTGCCTGTGGCGCGGCCTCTGCCTGGGCGTGCACCATGTCGTGAAGGCAGCGGTTGCGATCGTAATGCATACTTGCAGCACCAACTGCATTTTTAAGAGACTCGCGATCGATCATTGCTACCCTCCGGGTTGTCTTGCGGCCGGCGCTGGCACGACATGCGTGCCTCATCGCCATCCGCAGAATTTCACGCTGCCGGAAAATCACCAGTTGATCATTGGGATGACCATTGCCACCCACAAAAGTCTTAAGCCTTAGGTGATGTAGCCATTTCGTCGAAAGAGATCGAAGGAGCAGTTGCAACCTGACCGAAAGCATTATGGACGGCGCCGGCAAGAGGAACACACCAATTTCTGGCAGGGATGTGGATGTTGCCGCGATGTGGAGCGCACGCGGGCCAGGAGACGGTTTGGGGAGGGATATTGTTGCGGCGACAGCTACTTGAACTGGTAGGCCCTGACATAGTCGACGAACATGAAGGAAGGATCGGAGGCGACCATCCGCGTCACTCCCTCGACAATGCCGAGATCGACGAGAATATACATGGGCTGGCGATGTTCCGGCAGAACCTTGGTTTTCCAGACCAGCGCGCCGTCGAAATACATGCGAATGAAGTCGGAATCGATCTTCACGCCATAGCTGTGCATTTCCGAGGGGCTTGCCGCCCCAAAGACCTTGATGCGGGCATAATCGGAATCGTGTCGGCCGTCCTTGTGCCAGACGTGAACGGTCGATGAGTAAGCGCCCGGCTTGTCGCCATAATATTCGACGACATCGATTTCGGCGGTGGATTTCGATCGGTCCTTGCCGATCAACCAGAAGGCTGGCCACACACCCGGGCCGTCGGGCAAGCGGGCACGCATTTCGAAATAGCCATACTGCTGAGAAAAGCCATTGCCCTTGCTATCGACAGAGGCAAGCAGGCCCGAGCGCCAGACGCCCTTGCCATCACGCGCCGCGGTAATGCGCAACATGCCGTCTTCGACCGTGAAGGGAAAGTCGCCGTTCGGATCGGAGAAGCGCGCGCCGCCAAAGTCGCCGTTCCAGGGCGTATGAGCAATCCAGCGAGTGCCCGGCCCCCAAGCGGAAACGCTCAGGTTGTCGAAATTGTCCTCGAATGTCAGCGCCATAGCGCCAAGGTCGAGCCCATCTCCGGTATCACTGGCATGTGCGGCCGGAATACCTGCGATTGCGGCAAATGCCGCTACGAGCCCGGCGCGGAGAAATGTGCGGCGGTCGTTCGAGCATGGCCAGATATGTCTGCGCGAGGTGTGATCCATGTTGCCAGCATGAACGGCGCAGCTCGTCCGGCATAGAACGTTTTTCGGCTAGCGCGTCCACCAAAAGGCTTAGGCATGGCGGAAATACAGCAGCATACCGGCATGATAGCTTGTGGCAACAATGAGGCAGGAACTCGGGGCTACAACCTATGAATTTAATGGGACTGGTGACATTGATCGTTGGCATTGCGATGCTGGCCGCACCTGTGCGGTGGTCGTTCGTTGTCATGATACTGTCGACGATCTTCGGCGCAGCCGCGGCCTTCAGCGTGCCCGGCCTCGGCGGCGCATCGGTTCTGGTGCCGAGCCTCTTTCTGTTATTTTTCACGGCACGGTTGTTCATGGCGCATGGAGAAGGGCCGTTCCTTGCCGCCCTGGCACCCCCGCGTCCGGGCTTCCTCCTACTGCTTCTGACCGCCTTTGGCTTGGCAACGGCCATTTTCTTTCCGCGCCTGTTTCAGGGCGTGACGCAGACTATGTCGGTCGAGCGGTCAATCGGCGCACGTAATCTCATTGCGCTGGTGCCGCTGAAATTCTCGTCGAACAATATTACCCAATCCGTCTATGCGGTGGGGGGCCTCATCTGCTTCGCCGCGACCTTTGCCTTCTTCCGAAGCAACGGCACCCCTGGAATCCTGATCAACGGCATTTTGGTTGTGGCGAGTGTCAACCTCGGCTTCGCGCTTGCCGATATCGTCACCCATTTCACCCACACCGATTTTCTTCTCGGCTTCGTCCGAACGGCCAATTACGCTCTGTTGACCGGCGCCGAGAAGGGTGGCCTCAAGCGGATTTCAGGGACGTTTCCCGAAGCTTCCGCCTTTGCGGACTTCACGCTTGTTCTCTTTGCTATGACAACCAGCCTGTGGCTGAGCGGTATCCGCTCCACCACGACAGGCATTGTCGCCGGGCTATTGCTTGCAGCGCTGATCCTTTCGACGTCGGCGACAGCACTGGTTGGGCTCGCTGTCTTGCTGCCGATCCTTTGTCTGCAATCCTTTCTGGCTTCTCGTCGCGAACCGGGCGCGGGGCGACCTGTCATGATTGTGTCGATTCTGGCGGCGATGCCGCTCGTCGTATTTTTCGTCTTGATCGTCATGCCTGATCTTGCTCATAACCTGCATGATTTTCTCGACGAGATGCTCTTCTCGAAGGCCGACAGCCAGTCCGGGCGCGAACGCTTTATGTGGAACGCCATGGCCTACCAGGCATTCCTCGACACGAGTGGCTTCGGCGCCGGCCTCGGCAGCGCCCGGGCGTCGAGTTTCGGCCTCGTGCTCCTATCCAATATCGGGGTCATCGGCACACTGATCTTTGCAAGCTTCGTCGCCATGCTGATGGCAGCCGACACGCGATCCAGACATTTGCCGTCCCGTAAGGTTTCCGCGGTTGTGCGCGCAGCCAAAGCCGGGCTCATCACCGTCCTGATTTCGGCTGCAACCTCCGGCACCGTCTATGATCTGGGATTGATGTTCTACATCCTTGCAGGCGGTATTTCCGCCCTGACAGCCACAGCAAGCCAGATGAGTATCGCGCGCAAGCCGCAGTTCGGTGTTGTCGGAGAACTGCAATGAAGATTGTCGTCTTCAACGTCAAATACAGCGAAAATCTGGGCGACGGGCTTCTGGCGCAATGCGTCGAGACCGCATTGAGGAACAGGGCGGACCATATAGAAGTCGAGACCGTCGATCTTGCGGGGCGACAGGATTTCGGGACAGGCCGCGGCGGGCAACGCCGATATGCGCTCAAGCTGCTACAGCGGCTACCTGTCTTCGCGCGGCAACGGTTGGTTCGCTTCATGCTGGAGCGGAAGTTGCGCAAACTCCATGACCAGTGGGACGCCAAGATTGCGGCGGCGGATGCGGTGGTGATCGGCGGCGGTAATCTGTTCCAGGATGACGATCTCAATTTTCCATTGAAAGTCGGCCAGGTCCTTGACTGCGTCTGTCGCCACAATCGGCCACTGGCGATCTACGCAGTGGGCGTCAGCGAGCGCTGGTCGAAGAAAGCGTATGATCTCTTCGCTCGACTGAAGCAGGCTCAGCTCGTCCATCTTTCCGTGCGTGACGGCTTCGCCCAAGATAATTGGCGCGAGCATTTTCCTGAAGGGCCAGCCGCCAAGATTGTTCGCGATCCGGGATTGTTGGTCCAGGCATTTTCCGGCCATGAACGTCGCATGCCATCGCAAGGGCTCCAACCGACGGTCGGCCTCTGCGTGACGGATCCTATGATCCTGCAGCGACACGCCAGCCGGAACATGTCGAAAATCCCATTCTGCAATATTGGAGATTATCGGGATCTGATCGGACTACTTCTTGATGATGGTTATCGGGTGATCCTGTTCTGTAACGGCGCCAAAGAAGATCAAGTCTTTGCCGAGCAGATTCGGAATTCAGTCTCGATGCATCGTGTCATTGCAGCCGGAATGTTGGATCTCGCTGAACGCCCGCGGGTTCCAGATGATTTGGTCCGGATACTTCATTCGACCGACGTTATTCTGGCGCACAGGCTGCATGCTTGTATCGCCGCCTATGCTCTGAGGATTCCGCATGTAGGATTGGGCTGGGACGGGAAGGTCGAAGGCTTCTTCAATTCGGTCGGGCGAGAGGCATATTTCGTCGGCAACGCAGCATTGTTCCCCCCTCATATCGCTTGGTTGTTGAAAGCCGCGGAGTCCGAGGGAATCGAATCGAATCGTCATCGTACCACCGTGGCCGAAGCCGAAGCCGGAATCATGAATATGCGCCGACATCTGATCGGGGATGACTTGCAGGCCATGCACAAAGTATAATCAAGGCAGCCACATGTAATACTTTAATGTGAGTTTCTTCGCTCAGATTTTCCTATTTCACCATCCTATTTTATTCTTTACAGAAAGTGTATTTCATATACTTATAATAGTGCAGCGCGGTCATGATTGTAGATCGATTTCGATCAAAGACACATCTGATTTTATATGATATAAAATTGCCGCGGATAGCGAGATTTATATTTGCGAATGGTCTTTTTGAACGTTCAGGATATGCTTTCGGTTTGAGGGGCCGATATCATGGCAGCGCAGATCTCGATCGATCATATACAGAGTTTAGGTGGCGTTCCGCGTACCTTTGCTGCCGGTAACATCATCTGCGATTATGAGAGCGATGCGCCGCGCCTCCTCTTTATCCAGGAGGGATGGGCGGCCTCCAGCAAGATGATGCCGAATGGCACGCGCATCGTCACCGAATTCGTATTGCGCGGCGACATGGTTTCGACCCCGCTGACCGTGCTCTCACGCGAGACGGTACAGGCGATCACCAATGTCAGCGTCATAGTCTTTCCGGACTTCACATCGCTTCCGAAGATCGAAGCGCCCGCCTCTTTCTATCGCGTTGTCCTCACGGAATTAATGCGACGCCAGGCCCGTATGTCCGAGGGGCTTGCCAATATCGGCCGGCGCGATGCAATGGAGAGAACCGGTTATCTTTTACTCGAGTTGGCGACCCGGATTGGAGCCTCGCGGCAGCATCGGAATTCCGACGGCTTCGACTGCCCATTGACGCAAGCCGACATCGGCGACGCCGTCGGTCTATCGACCGTACATATAAACCGTGTGCTCAGGGATCTGCGCGAGGCAGGCCTTCTTTCGTTCCGCAACGGTGTCGTTGCGTTTCTCGATCGTCAACGCCTCATGGAGCTCGTCGATTTCGATGAGTCCTATTTTGATAAGCATGTGATGTGAACAAGTCGGCCAAGATTATTGTTGTATTCGAGTTGTAAGAATTCGTGACCTCAATATTCCTAGTTTTTATTAACATATGTTAATGCGCGCAAAAATATATATAGTATTAGTTTGTAATAAGATAAACCTAGATTGAGGGGAGCAATATGAAGCAAGAAGCAATGCTGAAATTTAGACAAGGGCTTTGCTATCCAAAGAATAGAAATATTCGGGCGGTCACAAGAAGAATAAGGGTCACACTAAAGGTTGGGGGTATCGACCATGAACGGACAGTCATTAACGAATGAGAAATTCGCTTCAGAAACAGCAGCTCGCATCATTTCAGTTCGAACACCGGATTCATTGAGGCCGTTTGTTGCCTC
>NZ_FMAF01000037.1 GCF_900094565.1 Martinezella lusitana | reverse complement strand
CCCATCAAGAAGGCCGAGAAGACACCGAAGTCAGCATCGACACGAGCCTTGATGGCGCCTTCTTCGACGATCGAGTCGTAGCCGCCAACAACCTTGAAGCCCCATGCGCCAGACTTGAAGCCGGCACCGGCAACAACGTCGGGAGCGTAATGGTCGGAGCTGTCTTCGCCGTTAGCGCCAGTAGCGCCCGTACCGGAATTGGTATCTTCGACGGAGATCACAGCCGTGAAGCCGTTGCCTGCATCGTAGTTGTAGGTGATCTGGTTCAGCTCGTACGGACCGTCATAAACCACGTCGTCGTTGATGACGTCGCCGGCATAACCGGTGAAGACGTTGAACTGCGAGTCTTCCTTACCAACGGTGAAGCCACCGAGGCTGATGCTGGCATGCAGCAGGTTGGTGAACGTCGAGCCGCCGTCGTCCCAGTCCCAACGCAGCTCGGTGTTGGTCTTCAGCGGACCGTATTCGGTGTCCGTCGCGGTCTGCAGCTGCAGCTCAGCGCGGGTGTGCCAGAGCGTACCGAAACGGGCGTTCGGATCATACGCGCTGTACCACTGACCTTCGGTACGAACCTTGCCGCCAATCTTGAGGCAGGTTTCGGTGCCCGGGATGAAGAAGTAGCCGGCGCCGTAAGCATCGCAGATACGGACGTACTCAAGCTGCTCCGGCTCAGCAGCGACGACAGCGTCGGCCGCATGAGCGCCGGAAACTACTGCCAGTGAAGCAGCGGAGCCGAGAAGAAGGCTCTTGATATTCATTAGTTTCTCCAATCGATATGCCTGATCGGAACGACGCTGACGACCACCCGCTACGTTCATTGATCCGGCTGTTCCCCCTTGATTGGAAGCCGACGGCCCCCCGCGCATACGATAGAGAAGGAAATGCACGTGCCGAAATCCAATATTTCGGTCATGCTTTGTAATTTCTTCATATCAATAGGTAGTAGATGCGCAACTGCATCACGCAGAAACAAAATGTATAAACATAATATATGCTCGAATATTATAAGTATTAATAGAGAAATATTTGATAAATGTATGTAATCTGTGGATATACTACTATAAGCCTTAATTGGTATTCGCTCACCGTATTTCGTATGAATCAATCGCCCCTAAACCGTAACGTCAAATTGCATCAAGCATGCCGCAGAGCGACAGGGTTCAGCTTGGCGCGCGGCGAGCCTGGGAAGCGGGCGGGTTGGACGCCGAAGTCACCACAGCTTGTTCCATCATCGTCCCGCGAGCTTTCCCCCTGCAGGAAGCAACCACAGGGGGCGTGGCGCGGACGGATGTGAAGCGCCCCGACCGGACCGGGGCGCGGTGTTTCACTCTGCGAGCTCGAGCACGAGTTCGACTTCAACCGGCATGCCGAGGGGCAGGCTGACCACTCCGAGGACGATCCGGCCCGACAGCATCTCCGTGCCGAAGACCTTGAGGAGGAGCTCGGATGCGCCATCGGCCACTTTCGGATGATCCCGGAAATCGCCTTCCGTCGCAATATAGACGCCGAGCTTGGCGATGCCTGCCACCTTGTCGAATGAACCAAGATATTCCTTGATGGCGGCAAGCGCGCTCAAGGTGGCGATCTCGGCCGCCTTGCGTCCGTCCTCTGCGGATAGTTCGCCGCCAACGCGTCCAACATATTGCGGCTTGCGGTCAACGACCGGGAGCATTCCGCTCAGGAACAGCAGCTTTCCGATCTTCACCGCCTCCACATAGGCGCCGAACGGCGTGGGAGGCGGAGGAAGCGCGATACCAAGATCCTTCAGCCGCTGTTCTGCGCCAGCGGCCGGCGCTTCGCCAGCGCTTACCATTTTCCCAAATGTGCGCCGCCGTCGACGTGCAGCACCTCCCCGGTTATACGCGGAGCCTCTGTCAGGAAGAGGACGGCGTCGGCGATCTCCCGGACGCTGGAAATGCTGTGCATCGGCGACAGCGTGTTAAGGAAATCCCTCGGATTATCCTTGTGAAGCGGCGTGTCGACGACGCCGGGCGCTACCGTGTTCACACGAATTCCTTCCTTTGCGTATTCGAGGGCGATGTTCTTGGAGAGTGCCTCGATACCACCCTTGGTGGCCATCGCGACGGAAGCGTTGACGCCGGCGATCGGGTGATCAACCAGAGGCGTGGTGATGCTGACGATACTGCCGCCGGTCTTCTGCATCAACATCTGGCGCACGACCAATTGGGTCAGATGCAGAAAACCCTCCAGATTCGTCGAGGATAGTTTGCGGTAATCTTCCAGGGTGTAGTCGATGAACGGCTTGGTGAAGAAAATCCCGGCATTGTTGACCAGAGCGTCGATCGTCCCGAAGCGGGCGAGCGCGGTCTCGACGACGCGCTCAGCCGTGGCGGGATCGGCGATGTCGCCGTCGATGCGAGCCAGCCTGTCGGAGGCCTTGATCTCGTTGGTTTGACTGACGCGCCGCGATGTCGCGACAACATTATAGCCTCGGTCGAGGAAGGCATTGGCAAGGCCGGCACCAATGCCCTGCGAAGCACCGGTAATCACTACTGTTTTTTCTGTTTGCATTGTCGTTCTCCATTTCACGAAGCGACCTCACCGCCATGCATCGGCCCGGAAGGCCGGACCGATCGAGAGAGGATGAGGTGGTTGGTTTGCTCTCGTGGGAGGAATATGCCCACTTGGGCTTTACGTGATTAGATGGAAATATATGGAATCAATTTTCCATCTATGCAAAAATCAGAAGATGACTGATCTGAACGACATCGCTGTTTTCGTGAAAGTAGCGCAGCTCGAGAGCTTCAGCCGGGCCGCCCATGCGCTCGGCATGCCGGTCTCGACGGTGAGCCGCAGAGTAACAGCGCTCGAAGAGCAGCTGGGTGTGACGCTCCTGCAGCGCACGACACGCAAATTGAACCTCACCGCACAGGGACGCGCCTATTTCAATCAGTGCAACGAGCCGCTCAACCACCTCTATGATGCCGAGCGGGTGCTCATTCACGCACAGAGAAAGCCGGAGGGCCTGCTTCGGATTTCCGTGCCGGTGGTCCTGGGGCAGGAACCCTTCTATGATTTCATTTCTGCGTTTCTGAAAAACTATCCGCGCATCCAGGTCGATCTCTTCATCACCAATACGTTTCTCGATCTGATCGCCGAGAATGTCGATCTCGCCATCCGTTTCGGAGAATTGCAGGATTCGACGATCATTGCGCAGCGCGTCGGCAAGAGCGTCCGTTATGTAGTCGCGACGCCGACCTATCTGCAGGGTCGTGCCCTACCCACCAAACCCGAGGATTTGCGGGAGCATCAATGCGTCCTGTTGAATGGCCGCAACAATGAAACCGAATGGCATCTGGTCAACGGCCGCAAATCGGCGAAGGTGCAGGTTTCGGGACCGATCGCGAGCCGCGATTTCCAGTCGGTAAGCGCATTTACCTACAAGGGCCACGGCGTAGGCCTGTTGCCTTCGAATTATTGTGACGACCGGATCGAACGCGGCGAACTCGTCCGCCTCCTGCCGGATTGGTCCTCGCCCGAAATCTTCGTGCACGCGGTTTATCAGACACGGCGCTTCCTGCCATCGAAGCTGCAAGTCTTTCTCGATGCGTTGAAGGCCTGGAAGAGCCCGCTCTGGATTCCGCTGCGGTGACCATGTTCCGATAGTCGGATTGATTGGCTCGAGCAGCAAGGCAGAGGGTCGCTCAAGGGCCTCGCGCACTCTCTTCTCCTGCAAGAAGCCTCAGCCAGGCTCCGGCATGGAACAGGCTCATTAGGAGATACATCGGCGCCATTCCGCCAAACAGCGAGCCGCCTTGCACCGAGCAGATCATGTCGGCTGCGCCATCGCGGGCGGTCAGCAGCGCCATTGCGGCGAAGGTTGGCGCCGCGGCCAGCTGAAGCCAGCGGCCGATGCCCGCATATTGCAGCAGGCCGGCGGCACGCGCGCCGGCCCTTTCGTGGATTTCAGACAATCTGGACATCGGCTAGGCTCCATAGCGGTCGTGATGACGCCACCAGACACCGGTTTCGTTGCGGCCGAGCGGCGCCCGGTCGAGCCACTGATACATGCCCCAGAGGCCGTCTAGTCCGCGGGCATAGGACGAATAGGTGTGATAGATCTCGCCATCCTGCATAGCGAAGGCGCTGACACCCGGCCGGTCGCGCGTGTAAGTCGCGACATCCGTTCCTGTCATCGAGGCGATCTGCGCGACCGGGCCTTCGCTGCCGCGCAACTCCCATTGCTGCACCGTCTTGCCCGCCAGCGGCTCGGGCATCGGCGGCTCGCGGCGGTAGTTGTATTCGATGTTGCCGTCGCGCTGCTCCTCCGGTGTGAACCAGACGTTGAAATCGTGGTTGAAGTCGCTGTTGGCCGACGAGGCCCAGTCGAAGGTCCAGCCCATGCGACGTTTGAATTCCTGCAGTTTCGCAAGCGGCGCCCGGGATACCGCGGAAAAGGCGACGTCATGGTTTTCAAGATGCACGGCAAAGCCGTTGAAGCCATCGGCGATCGACGAGCAGGATGGGCAGCCGGCCGTGTAGTCCGGTCCGAACATGAAGTGGTAGACGAGAAGCTGGGAGCGCCCCTTGAAGAGCGCCGAGAGCGGAACCGTGCCATCCCCTGTTTCGAGCCGATAGTCCTTTTCCACCCTTACCCAGGGCAACTGCTGGCGGCTCGCGGCAATTTCATCGCTGCGCCTCGTCAGCTCCTTTTCCTCTTCCAGCAGGGAAAGCCGCGCCGAAAGCCACTCCTTACGCGTTCCTGTCCTGTGCATCGTCATGGTTGATCTCCTGTGTCTGCTAGGTTTGTCTATCCGGCGCGGCATCTTGCAGGCCGATGGGGAATAACTTACGGCTGGAAGCAGGACGGGTGGGAGTTACAAGTGTGACGGGATTTCGATGGACTCGCTGATCATCGCCGCCGCACAGGCGCTTGCGTCAGGCGATCCGCTGGGCGCGATGAAACGCGTGGCGCTACGCGACGATGCACCGGCGCTGGCGCTTCGCGGCATTGCGATGGCGCAGCTCGGCGACCTAGTCCGCGCCAAGACGCTGCTGAAGAGCGCCGCGCGCGCCTTCGGCCCCCGCGAGGCGGTGGCCCGCGCCCGTTGCGTCGTGGCCGAGGCGGAGATTGCCCTCGTTTCGCGAGATCTCGGTTGGCCGGAAAAGACGCTGGAGACGGCGCGGGCCGTCCTCGACAAGCATGGCGACCGCATCAATGCCGCTCACGCCCGCAACCTGCAGATACGCCGCCTGCTGCTTATCGGTCATCTCGACGAGGCCGAACGGATGCTCGCGAAACTTGATCCCTCGCCGCTACCGCCGGCCGCAAGGGCAAGCCATGAGCTTGCGGTTGCCGGTATCGCTATCCGCCGCCTTCGTACCGAGCAGGCCCGTGGTGCCCTGGCGCGAGCGGCGGAGGCAGCACGCAAGGCCGGCATTCCCGCGCTCACGATCGAAGTGCGCGACGCCGCGCGCGTTCTCGACGCACCGGCGGCCCGGCTAATCGCACACGGCAGGGAGCGCCTGCTTTCGCTCGGCGAGGTGGAGGCTCTGCTGTCCTCCGGAGCGCTGGTCATCGACGCCTGCCGCAATGTCGTGCGCAGCGGCGGTGAAGTCGTGTCTTTGGCGAGTCGGCCGGTGCTGTTTACACTGGCGCGGGTGCTTGCCGAGGCTGCTCCCGCGGACGCGTCGCGCGCCGTGCTGCTTTCCCGCGCTTTCCACGCCCGCCATGCCGACGAATCCCACCGGGCACGGCTCAGAGTCGAGATCGGCAGGCTGCGCACTGCGTTGGAACCTTTTGCCGATATTGGCGCGACGACGCACGGCTTTGCGCTGACGCCGCATGGAAAACGCGATATCGTTGTGCTGGCGCCACCTGTCGAGGCGGAGCACGCCTCTCTGCTTGCGCTGCTCGCCGACGGCGAATCCTGGTCGAGTTCGGCGCTGGCGATCGCGCTGGCCACAAGTCCGCGCACGGTGCAGCGGGCGCTCGATGCACTGGCGGCCACCGGGCGGGTGCAAAGCATCGGCAATGGCCGCGCTTGTCGCTGGATGATGCCGCCGGTCGTCGGCTTCCCGACAACATTGTTACTCCCGGGACCGCTGCCGAGCGACTAGGGTTGGAGCTGCCGAATTCAACAGATGCTGACCGGAGGATGGATACTATGAAAAAGTCTCAAGCTGAGGTCATTCGCGAATATGGCCCCTTCGAGAATGCGCCCCGCGTAAACGGCGTTACCTTCGACGGCCGGCATGTCTGGTTCGCCTCTGGCGAAAAGCTGCACGCCCTGGACCCAGAAAGCGGAGCGCAGGTGCGCTCGATCGACGTCGCCTCGCATGCGGGCACCGCTTTCGACGGGCGCTATCTCTACCAGATCGCCGAGGACCGGATTCACAAAATCGATCCCGAGAGCGGAAAGGTGCTCTCCACCATTCCCGCGCCCGGCAACGGCGGCGATTCGGGTCTCGCCTGGTGCGAGGGAAGCCTGTGGGTGGGCCAGCACCGCGGCCGCAAGATCCACGAAATCGACCCCGAAACCGGTGCTATCAGGCGCACCATCGAATCCAACCGTATCGTTACGGGTGTCACATGGGTTGATGGCGAGTTGTGGCACGGCACCTGGGACGGCGACGAAAGCGACGTTCGCCGCATCGATCCGATGACGGGCGAAGTGCTGGAACGGCTGGAAATGCCTGAGGGCACCGGCGTCTCTGGCCTCGAATCCAACGGCGGCGACCTCTTTTTCGCCGGTGGCGGCGGCAGCGGCAAGGTGCGAGCGATCCGCCGCCCGCGTTGAGGGATATGCTGCGGCGTTTCTGCACATGCTTGCTTATTTGTATCGATGGCAAATTGGTCACGTTGGGTACACCGCTTCGTCTGCGTCTTTGAGCAGCCGTTAAGGGCGCCTATAGTCGTGGCGAACGCGCATCGCGCAGAGGCGGCCCGCGCACGAAATGACAGTTGCAGAATTCGGACCAACACCTCGCCAATCCGCGCGCTCTTTCTTTCCCGTGCCGATCAGCTAACGAAGTCATCGTGTCTTCGTCAATCTGCGTGTCAGTGCGAGGGATCAAAGGGTGTTGCGATCGCAACCCGCGACTGCGCCACCTGGAAATCGGCCGGCAGCATCCGGTGATAGGCAAGCACGAGCTGGCAAGCGCTGCGCGCGTCGTGCCGCAGATCGTGATGAATGACGAAGGCAATGTCGCCTGCGGCCAGAAGCTTGATATTATCTTGATCGAGATCATGAGCCGCAAAGACCGTGCATTCGCGCCGGGCCTCGGTGAAGGCTTTCAATATGGCGCGATTGCCGCCGCCGATCGAGTAAACTGCGCGAATGTCCGGTTCCTGTTCCAGCGCATCGCGAACGAGCAGTTCTGTCGTGCGATCGACGCCGAAACCTTCGGAGATCCGCGCGACGGAAAGCCAGGGAAATCGCTCGGCGAGCACATTGCGGAATCCCTGTTCGCGCTCGTCTTCACCGGCAAAGAGCCTGCTCGACAGTGTCACCAGCACCTTGCCCGTCCGCCCTCCCGCCATGCGCCCGAGCAGATAGGCCGCCGTCGCACCCGCCACCCGGTTGTCCATGCCGACATAGCCAATCCGGGAGCTTGCCGGCAGATCGGTCACCAGCGTGACGACCGGAATTTTTGCCGCCATGAGCTGGGCAGCAAGCTCGGCAATCGCCGGCGTCGAAGCGGCCTTCAGGATGACACCATGGCTCCCGCGCCGGCGTATGGCGTGCAGGATGGACAGCAATTCCTGCTCGCTCATCGTCTCGGCGACGTGAAATCGTGCGGAAAACGAAGCGGGACGCATGCCGGGTAGTTCGGCCTCGAATGCTTCGCGTACCGCCGTGGAAAAGCGCTGAGGCGTGTCCATCACGACATCGATGACGAAGCGCCGCCCGGCGAGGCCCGATTGTAGATACTGCCGTTCCAGTTCGGAAATTGCCGCCGCGACCCGCGCTCGCGTGACGGCGCGAACGCCCGCTCGTTCATGCATCACCCGGTCGACGGTCGCCAGACTGAGGCCGGCCTGCAAGGCGATATCCTTCAGCGGAAAGCGTGATGTCACCGGTTTTCCTTTTGAGGTGTTTTTGAGGGCTTTTCTGCCTTTCTCATAGGCCGGGCGGATATTACGATCAATGCATAAGTCCAACACCACTTCGGGAGCAGATCACCATGGACACTCAGACGCTCGCCAGCCGGCGCAGCCGGAAAGTTTGGCTTTCGGCCGATTGCGGCAGCTTCGATCATTTCAGGACTTTGGTCGAAAAGACTGCTGACCCGGCAGACTGGCCCTTTGCCGACGGAATCGAGAAGAACATCCTCATCTATGATGGCGAGAAGGTCCGGAACGCCGCAGGAGATGAACATGATCGCCGCGCGCTGATGGCTGAATGGGTCGAAGCATTCACCTCCGGTCCCGGCATCATCGCCATCAAGAATGCCATGCCCGACGGTGCGGTTGTCGATCGTGCCACTGCCGTGTTCGATGCAATCGTCCGCGACGAGCGCGAGAAAGGCAAAGGCGCGGGCGACCACTTTGCCAAGCCCGGCGCTAATGACCGCATTTGGAACTCGCTTGAGAAGCACTGCCTGGCGGATCCGGAGAATTTCACCCGCTACTATGCCTCCACCGCCGTCGCCATGGTATCGGAAGCCTGGCTGGGCGCCGGCTACCAGATGACCGCGCAGATGAACCGGGTCAATCCAGCCGGCACCGCGCAGAAGCCGCATCGCGACTACCACCTCGGCTTCATGACGCCCCAGCAGATGCAGGCCTATCCCGGACATATCCACGCCGTTTCGCCTCTGCTCACCCTGCAAGGAGCCGTCGCGCATTGCGACATGCCGCTCGAAAGCGGACCGACGCTGTTTCTGCCCTATTCTCAGACGTTCTTCGAAGGCTACATCGCCTTCGGCCGTCCGGAGTTTCAGGCGCACTTCGCGGAGCACCATGTGCAGCTGCCGCTGAAGAAGGGCGATGCCGTCTTCTTCAATCCGGCGGTCATGCATGGCGCCGGCAACAATGTCTCAAAGGACATCTACCGCATGGCAAATCTCCTGCAGGTGTCATCGGCATTCGGACGGGCAATGGAAAGCATCAATCGGAACCGGATGTCGGTCACAGTCTATCCTGCGCTGCTCGCCGCGCTTGAGGCAGGCGCGCTGAACCGCGCCGAGGCGGCCAATGTGATCGCATCGACGGCCGAAGGCTATGCCTTCCCCACCAATCTCGACAGCGATCCGCCGGTCGGAGGCCTTGCACCGAAAACGCAGGCCCAGATCATGGCCGAGGCGATCGACGCCAAGGTGGATGCTGGGCGCTTTGCGGAGCTGATCGCGGCTCACGCAACACGCAGGGAGGCGTGAAGGTCCGATGAATCGCCTGGATGGAAAATTTGCCGTCGTCACCGGCGGCACGCAGGGGCTGGGTGCGGAAGTCGCACGTCTTTTTGCCGAGCGCGGCGCCGCAGGGATTACGATCTGCGGCCGCAGCACCGCCAAGGGCGAGGCCAAGGCACGGGAGATCGGTGACCGATATGGCACGCCGGTCGTCTTCGTCGCAGCTGATCTCGGCCGGGTTGAGGATTGCCGCAAGGTCATAGACACAGCGGCCGAGCGGTTCGGCCGGATCGACGCCCTAGTCAACGTTGCCGCGATCACCGACCGGGGCACGATTCTCGATACCGATCCGGAGCTGTTCGACCGGATCTTCGCAGTCAATGTGCGTGCGCCGTTCTTTTTGATGCAGGACGCGATCAAGAACATGATCGCCAATGGCATCGAGGGCACGATCGTCAACATCTCCTCGATGTCGTCGATGGCCGGGCAGCCCTTCATCAGTGCCTATTGCTCGTCCAAGGGGGCGCTCGACACGCTGACCCGCAACACTGCCTTCGCCCTTTTGAGAAACCGGATCAGGGTCAATGCGCTCAATATCGGCTGGATGGCAAGCGATGGCGAGGACCGCATCCAACGGGAGTATCATGGCGCTGGCGACGACTGGTTGGCGAAGGCGGCTGCCAATCAACCATTCGGCCGGCTTGTCGAGCCGGCCGAGGTTGCACGCGCTGTCGCCTATCTGTCTTCCAGGGAATCCGGTCTGATGACCGGCGCTGCCATCAATCTGGATCAATCGATCTGGGGCGCCTATGAAGATACACCGCATCCGAGGGAGGCGATTTAAGGCAGGGCGGCTGGCGGGGGATGCTCCCGCACCGACGATGAGCAGCGGCGTCAATTGGCGCTGAGCCCGAGGCTTGCTTTGTACCGAACCCCCAGGAGGCGATCTACTTCGATACGCCTTCCATCCGATGTTCTGAAAAGGCGGGTTGGCGAAAACGAATTCGCCGACCTCGACGCCTGTGAGAATCTTGATAAATATTTCCGCCGACTTCGAAGTACGGCGATTCACCACCTTCAGTTCCTGATTGAGCGCGGCAGCACGAAAGATCCGGTGGAACGAAGGGAGGATATTGTCCCACATCCGGAGTAGTCTTGCGCATGGAAGCTTGCAGGTGTCCCCGGATATCCTTGTTAAGGCTTTGACACCATCTAATATGGAGGCGAATGCCGCAGCCTCCCGGAACTCTGAGAACGAAGGGCCCAGACGATGCAAAGAAACTACTACTCTTCCCTTGGCGGCCATCCGCCGCAAAGTGATCTCCTGACAGGAAGAGCTGTATTCACGGAGGCCTATGCGGTCATCCCCAAGGGGGTGATGCAGGACATCGTCACCAGCTTCCTGCCCTTCTGGAACGACACGCGCTGTTGGGTGATTGCCCGCCCGCTCTCCGGCTTCGCCGAGACCTTTTCCCAATATGTCATGGAAGTGGCGCCGGGCGGCGGTAGCGACCGGCCGGAGCAGGATCCGGAAGCCGAAGGCGTGCTCTTCGTCGTTGATGGCGAGGTTGAACTGACGCTGCCGGCCGGCAAGCACATTCTCCAGCCGGGCGGTTATGCCTTCCTGCCGCCGGGCCTGACCTGGTCGCTGCACAACCGCAGCACCGCCCATGCCCGCTTCCACTGGATCCGCAAGGCCTATGAGGCCGTCGAAGGGCTGGATCATCCCGAACCGCTTATCCTCAACGAGAAGGATATCACGCCGTCCACCATGCCCGGCACGGAAGGGCGCTGGGCGACGACCCGTTTCGTAGATCCTTCCGATCTCCGCCACGATATGCATGTGACGATCGTCACCCTTCAGCCCGGTGCCGTCATTCCCTTCGCGGAGACCCATGTCATGGAGCATGGCCTCTACGTGCTGGAAGGCAAGGCCGTCTACCGCCTGAACCAGGACTGGGTGGAAGTGGAAGCCGGCGACTTCATGTGGCTGCGCGCCTTCTGCCCGCAGGCTTGCTATGCCGGAGGCCCCGGCCCGTTCCGCTACCTGCTCTACAAGGACGTCAACCGCCACATGACGCTCCGCCCCTTCGGTTCGCGCCGTTAGGCTCGCTACTATCTTCAGCACCCCGCGCCCTTCCGGCGCGGGTTTTTGTTTGTTCAGCGGGTTGGCTGCATAGCCGAATTCTTCTCATTGCCGGCTGCCGGCTGTACCGCCGGTCCTTAGCCGGAGATGACGCTCCATTGAAACTTTGTTTGCCCCCATCATGCGGGGCGTTGTGTAACTATCCTGATCGCTTCGACTGGCCGGCCGTGCCTTGCGCTCGCTTCCAGCCTGGCGCGGGGAGGCAGTTCGAACGCCGTGTATGGTGGAGAGATCATGGATCTGCAAAAGATCAAAATGCTGATCGAATTCGTCGGTCGGTCGCGAATTTCCGAGCTGGTGGTGAGCCAGGACGGGACGACGGTGCGAATCTCGAACAGCATTTCCAAGCGGGCAGCCGCTGCGGACAATCCGGGTGTTGCGCGACAACTGCCTGTTCAACCATCTGTCGTAACGGATGCCGTCGAGCCTGAAGGCGACAAGGCTGGCCAAACGGTGATCGCGCCCAGGGGCGGATCATTGCCGAAATTGCTGGTGCGGCCGCCTTTGTCGAACATCTGAGAAATGCGGGTTGGGCTGTTGCCTTCGCGACAGGTGGGCTGCGCAAAATGTCACGAAGAAAACTGACCGCGATCGGTGTCAAGTTTGCGGATGATTTGCTCGTGACCGCTTCCGAATATGTGACGCGGGAAGAACTGGTCGTGCAGGCGATCGAAGCAGCTCGAATACATTACGCCTTCACCCCAGGCCGGGTTGTCTCGATCGGTGACGGAATTTGGGACCTGAAGACTGCCGCGGCCCTGGGGTTGCACTTCCTCGGCGTAGGAACAGGCCCGAAGGCGGAAATCCTCGCAAGCGCGGGCGCAACCGTGGTATCGGACTTTCGGGACAGAGCCGCAGCGACAGCCTCTTTGCAGCAATGTGGATTGGCGCAGTATTAAGGCCCCTTGGACGCGTCAGGCTCTCCCAAGGCGGCCCTCATAGGTCGTAACAATCATAAAGATCCGTCCGGAAGGGAAGCCGCAGGCTCTTGGTCGCGCCTGCTCGTCATTCATGCCGGTCGCTTTCGCGTGCGTTCAGCGCAGGCACGCCGAAAACAACCTAGACAAGTGTGATGTGATCGGGATCAAGGCCGTTTTGTTGATTCGTAGAACGTTCAGCAAAAATGCTATCATAACAGTACTTAAAACAAGCCACCCCATGAAGCGTTAAGTCATACTTTAAGGCGGCCCTGACCCATGTTGCTGCGGTGAAGCATAGAACTGCGGTGATCTGGAGCCACCCTTCAAGGATTCTACGTTTCTTGCTTTATTTATCTTGTGTAGTGAATATGGTAACCGACATATTGATTGCGTGGGAGCATTGATGGTTAAGTTCAACTTCGGTGAACCTCCGGCGGATGAAGCCGCTGCCGACATCTCGACCGAGTGCCAGCGCCAATTGCGGCCTCTCGTCGATGAAATTATCCAAGCAGCGGTTGCGGCCGGGTGGAATCAGAAAGATGTTCTTTTGGCCTTGGCGGACCTGGCATGGGATCTCTATGAGGACCGTCGCGGTGATCTGTAACCAGAGGCTCTTGCGGTAAGATAGGAAGCTCGATCTCAATCTGGAGAGCGATCGGCCGGCTGGCACCACGTCCAGGCACTGATCGACGAAAGGTGCAAGCAACCGGTTCTTTCTTTTGCGTCACACACATTTCCGCCTTCACAATTAACTGTTCTGTCCTATCTAAACTGCGCGCGTTCAGCTGATTTTTGGCGGCGCTGTGCGGCAAGTGGGGTTGGGAAAAGAAGGGACGTCAAGCAACGCTTGGAGTCCTGCCTGCTGGTTCGTGCATAGATGATTTCGTTCGGGCGGGGCGATACAGAATGAGAGATACGCAAGAGCCTCGGGAGCGAGGCGCTTACGGTGATGTTGATCGTGGGCTGGCGGAACGATATGTCTTCGATATAATTCCGGAAAGCGCAGGTCCGAGAAAGGCCACCATGCGAGGGAGCGTGATACACTCCATTCGCAGCCCCGGATCGCAGAAGTTCCTGGCCAAGGAGCATTCTGTTGGAATTGTGCTGGCGCCCGCGCGCAAGTTGAGAGCCTCGCTCGGTAGCGACAAAATTACGGAGTACGATGCGCCGGTCGGCTGTATCGCCATTAATCCTGCGGGCGTCGATAGTAGCCTCTCCTGGTTGGCGACCAGAAAAAATCTCGTCGTAGCTATACCTCCCGAAGTGCTGTCCGAGTTAGCTCTTCATGAGTTCGATCTCGCCGATGTAGAGCTTGAGCCGCCTGCTTTCGGTACAGTCGATCTCTGGGCGCTCAATATAGCCCAGAGGGTCTCCGGCGAGCTGACTGAGAAAGCACGTCCGAATGAGCTCTATCTGGACTCGTTGGTGACGCTGTTCGGTATTCATCTGCTTCGCACTTATACACGCCGCAAGAAGCAGTCTGCGTCACCCAAGGGCGGGCTCTCCGCCCATAGCGCTCGACGTGTTCAAGAATACCTCATGGAACATCTTACGCAAAAGGTACATATCGCCGAGCTCGCGTCGGTAGCGGGAATTTCACCGAATCACTTCATAGTGAGGTTCGCCAAGACGTTTGGAGTGCCGCCGCATCGCTACCTGATTAACCTGCGCTTGGATTTTGCGGAAAAACTGCTTGTCGATAGTGGGTTCGCGATTACCGAAGTTGCCTACATGGCCGGATTTTCGGATCAAAGCCATTTGGCCGCCACCATGAAGAAGTACAGGGGAAGAACGCCGACCGAGCTACGATTTGCACGGTAATCGGTCCTGGCTCTGGTGGAATTTGCTATTTTGAGCAGGTCCGCTCATGGCTATATGGGCGCGACGCCATTCGTTCCGCCCGCGTCTACACTGAAAAATCATTCATCTGGTGGCGTGCTTGTGGTTCGTCGGCCGACGCTCGACACCGGTGCGCTATGGTCCAATGAAAAGCGGAACAGGCCGAATTGAGTGTGGCAAAGCGGACACACTTACTGTTCGCCGAGTAAAGACCGGAATTTCTTATAAACAGTCCGTAGTTTTCTAAAATACCAACACCGCAAATATGGCCAAACTCGCTATGGTATTAATTCGGTGGGTTTATGGACATTCAATTCCCTGAATTTGAAATCTTTGCTCCGAAGATCGAGGTAGCCTGGACTGCCTTGCAAGATCGATATGCCAGCCGCCTGACCGGCGCGGAGGTCGATTATCTATTTGCCTGCCTCGTCTTCGGTTTGACCTCTCCGGCCTATGGGGAAGGGGAGCCGCTATTCCATTTCGATGTCTGCCGCGCCCTGGTGACGATGAAGCTTCCGCCCGATCGGGCCGAGGCTGCCTTGTATTCCGTTCCGGAGCTGACGCAGCCATGGGCCGATACTGTCCGTGAACAGCTCGAAAGTCAGGCCGCCAAAATGGGTCGCGCGCTTCTGCAAGCGCATAATTTCAACGACGATGCAGCCGCCGATGCGGGTTCACGCGTGCTTGGTCGTCCAGATAGCAGCGAGGAGAAAGCAGCATGAGCAAGTGCGTTGGGGAACATCTGCAGACCAAATCGCGTAACGGATTTGCACGAAGCTGGATTTCGGGCGGTGATGGCAATCGCATGGGTCGCCGCCGACTGATGGCGGTGCTGCGGATGGCATCTCGCGTGCTCGGCTTCAAGCGGAGCCGTCTGGGGCACGGGATGCTGGGTATTGGTGGAGCGGTGGCACTGGTTGCGATCGCATTCGGGGGCATTGCCACACCGGCTCTGGCGCAGTATGCCGCCGGCGGTGGAACCGCGACAGGCGGCAACGCCGTCGCCATCGGCAACGTTACCCAAGCGAATGGTGCGAACAGCGTGGCGTTGGGCACCTCCAACAGCGCAACAGGCGATGCTTCGATCGCCATCGGCTACGCGATGGGTGTCAATGGCCTCAACGCCATAGGCATGGGTGTCTTCGCGAACGCGACTGGAGTCAATGCTCTAGCCGTAGGCGGAAACGCCCGCGCATTGGCGGATGGGGCTTCGGCCTACGGTGTCAACACCACTGCAAACGGGCAAAACGCGACTGCCATCGGCTCCACGGCCAGTGCCACCGCCTCCGACGCCACTGCCGTCGGCGTCAGCGCTACCGCAAGCGGCGGTTCCGCTACCGCGTTGGGCTCCGGGGCCAGCGCGCAGGGAAATAATGGAACGGCGTTGGGCTTCGGGACGAAGGTGCTGGCGCAAGGCGGTACGGCGGTGGGAACGGGTGCAAACGTCCTCAGCGCGGCGCAAGCCGGCACCGCGCTCGGTGACAACTCGGTGTCCAGCGGCTTTACCGCTACCGCTGTGGGCTATGCGGCCAGCGCTACCGCCGATTATGCTTACGCCGCGGGCTCTCAGGCCAGCGCATCCGGTCCCGCAGCGACTGCTGTCGGCAATTTGGCTCGCGCGACGGGGAACACCGCGCTCGCGCTCGGCGGGCAGACGCTGGCCAGCGGCGACGGCACGGTTGCCGTCGGACAGGGCGCCGGCGCCGGCTCAACCACCGCCAATACGAATTCCCTTGCGGTGGGCATCGCCGCCGGCACGCTCGTGAGCGGCGCCCAGAACAGCGCGATCGGCGGCGGTATCGCCAGCGTCATGAGAGGCGCCGGCTCCGGCGTCTCCGGGACGCGCAACCTCGCGTTCGGAAGCGGCGACGGTACTGTCGCTTACGACGCCACCCTAAAGGCCTCCGCGGGCAGCCTCGTCACGGGCAACGACAATATCGCGCTTGGAACCAACGCCGGTATTGGCGTCAGCGCCAATGATACGACGTCGATCGGCCACAACGCCATGGCGACAGGGATCAATGCGGCGGCGATTGGAGCCGGGGCCACTGCGAGCGGGCTGAACTCGATCTATCTCGGCTCGCGCACCGCCGCAGGAACAGGTGCCACGGCTCAGAGTGCCATAGGCATCGGCACGGATGTGACAGCGTCCCAAACCGACGCTGTTGCAGTGGGGCGCGCAAGCAAGGCGACCGCAACCAGTACCATCGCTCTCGGCCAATCAGCCGCCGCTTCGGGGACCAATTCGCTCGCCATCGGTCCTACTACCGTTGCATCGGGGGCTTTCGGTGTTGCCTTGGGTAACCAGGCGCAGACGCTCGCTGCTGGCGGCGCTGTTGCGATAGGTTCGGGCGCAACCGTTGCCGCCACCGGGACGTCCAGCGTCGCGCTTGGCAACAATGCGAGTGCCAGTGGCGCCGTGTCGGTTGCTTCGGGCGCCGGGGCCAACGCCAGCGGCGACAATGCCGTTGCTACAGGACGGACGGCTCTCGCCAGTGGTACAAATGCCGCCGCGTACGGATCCGGAACGGTTGCAGCGGGAGACAATTCTCTGGCTGCCGGCGTCAGCGCCAATGCCAGCGGAGTCGCCAGTACTGCACTCGGCATCGGCGCCAATGCATCGGCGACGAGCGCCATCGCCGTCGGTAACAATGCTAAGGCCTCTTCCGCCGATGCCATCGCCATGGGCACCAGCGCAACCGCAGCCGGCGGCAAGGCCGTCGCCATCGGCGCGGGCAATTCCGCTTACGGTGACGGCGCGGTCGCGATCGGCGATCCGAGCTATGCCAGCGGCACCGGCGCCTTCACCGGCGGCGCCAACAACATCGCCAACAGCGATGGAACGGCAAGTGCCAGCGCCGCCAACCAGGCGGCCGGCGCAGTCGCGATCGGCAACAACAACAAGGCGATCGGCCAGGGCTCCGTGGCGCTGGGCAATGGCTCCACCGCAGGCGCATCCGGTTTCGTCGGCAACATCGCATTGGGCAATGGCGCGACGGCGGCCGCGAGCTCCGGCGACGTGGCGCTCGGCTCGGGCTCGGTGACCGCCGTCGCGGTCGGCACGCCCAATGCAGTGATCAACGGCGTCACCTATTCGGGCTTCGCAGGTACCACGCCGGGCTCGACGATCAGCGTCGGCGCGGTCGGGGCGGAACGGACCATCACCAACGTCGCGGCCGGGCGGATCAACAACAGCTCGACCGATGCGATCAACGGCTCGCAGCTCTACAGCGTTGCCAATACGCTCTCGGACCAGATCACCGCAAGTGCGACTCACGACTATAGCGTCAACAGCACGGCGCCGGGAACCGACACCAACTACAACAACGCCGGGGCCACCGGCGCCAACGCGCTTGCTGCTGGCGTCAGTGCGAGTGCCGCCGGCGCGAACGGTGTTGCGGTCGGCACCGGTGCCGCGGCACGGGCGTCATCCGACACGGCGCTCGGTTCGGGCGCGCTTGCCGCGTCGCTCAGCAATTCGCCGCAGACCGGGGCGGTTGCCATTGGTGCGGGACAGGCCACGAATGATGGTGCCATCGCGATCGGCAACGCCTTTGGCGGCGGTCCGAAGGCATCCGGTCGTGATTCGATTGCTCTCGGCACCGCCGCGACCGCCGGCAACGCCGGCGATGTCGCGCTGGGTTCCGGCTCGGTGACCGCCGTAGCGGTCGGCACGGCCAGCACCGTGATCGGCACCACTACCTATAATTTCGCCGGTACGACACCCTCCTCGACAGTGAGTATCGGGGCGGTGGGCGCTGAGCGCACCATCACCAATGTTGCGGCGGGCCGCCTCAACAATGGTTCGACAGATGCGATCAACGGTTCGCAGCTCTTTGCCACCAACCAGCAGGTGACGCAGAACACAACCGACATTACGACCATCAACGGCAATCTGACCAATCTCGGCAATACGATCAACAATATCGCCGGTGACACATCGACGACCTATACGGATGCGAATGGTAAGGGCATCCGATATGTGCGCACCAATGACAGCACGCTTGCCGTCAGCGATTCCTCCGCTCAGGGCGTCGGCTCCACCGCGGTCGGATATAACGCTACCGCTGTAGCCGACAGTTCGCTCGCGCTTGGACGGGCCAGCCAGGCGACCATCGACGGTGGGGTCGCCCTCGGCTCCGGATCGATTTCCGATCGCACCCTGGCGCCGACCACTGGCCAGATCGCGGCTGGTCCCACGAACTTCATTCAATACAATACGACCGATAAAACACTTTTGGGCGCAGTATCGGTCGGCTCGAGCACGTCCTACAGGCAAATCATCAACGTCGCTGACGGCACCAACGCTCAGGATGCCGTCACGGTTCGACAGCTCCAAGGCGCCATCGCTTCGGTCGCAACGACGCCGAGCAAATACTTCCATGCGAACTCGGCCGCCGGCGATTCCCTCGCCGTCGGCGCCGAGTCGGTGGCGGTAGGCCCGACCACGGTGGTCAATGGGGACAACGGCATCGGTATCGGCAACGGTGCCATCGTTGATCAGGTGGCACCCGGCGGAACGGCAATCGGCCAGAACGCCCACGTCATGCTGGCTGACGGCGTGGCACTCGGCACGAATTCGACGGCAGCGGGCATTCAATCGGTCGCGCTCGGCGCTGGTGCGCAAAGCAACAACATCAATAGCGTTGCGCTCGGCGCGCAATCGATAACCACCGTCGGCGCCGAGACGAACTACACGGCTTACGCTGTTGCGAGCCCGCAGACCTCGGTCGGCGAGGTATCGATCGGCTCGGCGGGAGCGGAGCGCAAGTTGACGAATCTTGCCGCCGGTTCGGCAAATACGGATGCGGTCAACGTCTCGCAGTTGCGAGGCGTCTCGCAGAATGTCGCCAATCTCTTCGGTGGCACCACAGTGGTCAATCCCGATGGCTCGATCACCGGTCCGACTTACAACGTCCAGGGCAACAGCTATTCGACCGTCTATGACGCCTTCGGTGCGGTCGATAGCACGCTGACCAACATTACCAATGGCGGCGGGATCAAGTATTTCCATGCCAATTCGACGCTGGCGGACTCTCAGGCCTCCGGCACTGATAGCGTCTCGATAGGCCCGGAAAGCGTCGCCAGCGGAACGAACAGCCTGGCGGCCGGACATGGAGCCACCGCCGTGGGACAGGGGGCTGTTGCCCTCGGCCAGGGCGCGCAGGCCAACAATGCCAGTGATGTGGCGTTGGGCTCCGGTTCCGTAACACAAGCGGCTGTCGGCACGTCCGGAACGACCATTCAAGGACAGCATTACGATTTTGCCGGGACCACGCCTGTCGGTACCGTCAGCGTTGGTGCTCAAGGCGCGGAGCGGACCATAACCAATGTCGCGGCAGGCCGCATTTCGGCTGACAGTACGGACGCCATAAACGGATCGCAGCTTTATGCCACCAATTCCGCGGTTGAAAGTCTGCAGACCGGTGTTGGAACTATCACCAAAAATGCCGTCACGTATGACCTCAATCCCGACGGCAGCAAGAAGAACAGCATCACGCTGCAGGGTGGTGACGTGAATGCGCCGGTGGTTATCTCCAACGTCGGCAAGGGCGTCGCCCCCACGGATGCCGTGAATGTTGCCCAATTGGGCGATAGCGTCACTCAGGTCAAATCGTATGCGGACACCGCTGCCGCCAACACGTTGACTGCGGCCAACAACTATACGGACCAGAAATTCGGTCGGCTGAACCAGGAGCTTGGCGACGTACGCTCGGAGGCGAGGCAGGCGGCCGCGATAGGGCTTGCCGCGGCATCGCTTCGTTATGACGATCGTCCGGGCAAGGTAAGCGTGGCGGTCGGCGGCGGCCTGTGGCGGGGAGAAGGTGCCCTGGCCTTCGGCGCAGGCTACACCAGTGAAAACGGTCGAGTTCGAGGGAATTTGTCTGGTACGGCAGCCGGCGGGCAAGTCGGTATCGGCGCCGGTCTCAGCGTCACTTTGAATTGAGTCCGATATGGTCAAGGGAACGCTTTCCGGCGTTGTGGCTTTCATCGCCTGTGTGCTCCTGTTCGGTCCGCCCGCGGCCGGACAGGAGGCGGCCTCTTCCGACTATCGAATAAAGCCTTCCGAAGTCGTCGTGCCTCCGGAACTGAAGCTTGGTGACTATCAGAGGACCATTCGTCCGTTCGAAAACTGGACACTGATTTGCGACGAAAACCTGAAGATCCGCCAACGGGTTTGCAATGTTACCCAGATCATCGAGAACCAGGCAGGACAGGTTGCGTTCAGTTGGTCGCTTGCGGCCAACAAGACAGGCAATCCTTACATGATCTTGCGCACCGCCCCGGTTGCCGCGAGCAACGGCCTTGTCTCGCTGAGGTTCGAGGGACGCAAGGAACCGATACAAGTCCAACTCGAAGGATGCAACAAAGCGGTTTGCGTCGGCATGCTGCCGGTGGGGCCTGTACTGCGTGAACAGATTTCGAAAAACGCGGCGCCAATGATCTCCTATTTGACGACGGATGGGACGACGATCAGCGTGACCGCCACCCTCAAGGGCCTTTCCACAGCCGTTAAGGCGATAAATTGACGGATCCATATTCAATGAATCAGCAATCAATCCATGATCGAATAATATCCCGGAACCAGAACGGCACTGAGAGCCAAAGCACGGTCAGCGACCAGGGGAAGCCGAGGCGCGACTGGCGGAAAGCAGTCATTTTCTCGCTGCTCGGAATTGCCGTTGTCGGTGCCGCCGCCGCCATCGTCATGCACTATGATGCGGTCGAGAATTTCATATCGCAGCCGGCTGTTGCGGCGACCAACGAAGCCAATCAAGCCCTGGCCGACACGCCGTTTCTGCAGCACGCCAAACAGGCGGGCTTGCAATCCTGCTCCACCGTCTTTCCCGCGCTCGGCGAATTGTTGACAAACGGCACCCAATACAATGTCCAGTCGGTCTGGAATAACGGGGCCGCCGACAAGCATGCGGTGCAGGCACTCGTGGGCATGAACTATGCCACGCAGGGCTATAGCGGCCCGGCCGCGGGCGTCGTCTTCGCTGCGCCGGTCGCATCCGGTTGCGAAGGCTCAATGGTCCGCGTGGCGCCGTTCACGGCCTCCTGCGCGGATATTTCGGCAAAGTTTTCCAACGGCAGCAAGCTCATCAACACTCTTGGACAGGTCGGCGTCTACGAACTTGGCAATAGCGGAGGCGACGCGATGCTCCTGCCGGCCGGAAACGGCTGCATCGTTATCTCCGTGGCGTCGGCCGCAGGGAAGCAAGGAGGTGCCAAATGAGATTCAGGTCCAGCATTGCGGCGATCGGCATGCTGCTCGCCTCCACAGGGCACCCGAGCGCGGCTGACCTCTCCACGGAGGCGGAGGTTCCCGTTCCGCCGCCCGAGCGCGGCATATGGGCCGCAATCGCCTACTCCACGCCAGACGAGAAGCACGGTTTCTTCTGGGGTGCCGACAAGCGACAGGAAGCCATGGATATCGCCCTCAAGCATTGCGAGCGGGACGGCGGCAGCAAGTGTGTCGTGGTCAGCGTGTTCCGCAATCACCGGCATTGGGATGACGACGACAACACTGGATTTCCGTATTATCACTGCGGCGTGCTCGCCATCGGCAAGCAGGAAAACAATCGCATCACGCCGTGGAGCGCAAATTCGGCACCGACGCGCCAAGAAGCCGAGGACCTTGCTCTCAAAGCATGCGGGCGCTCAGGGTCGCAATGCAAGGTTCGCGAGTGGGTGTGTACATGACCCGATCGTGACCGGGTGCGGCCACCGGGATGGAAGCCACGGAGGCCATGCTTCGAGCGGTCGCGCGGACCTCAGCCCTTCGTCCTTCACCGCCCTATAGACCCAATCGAGGATGGTGTCCTCCTTGTAACAGAAAGACGTGCTCCCTTGCTCATCGCGACATCTACCCGACCCCACAGGACGATCGATAGCATGTCTCGTTCGGGGTTTGCCCTTCTTTGTTCGAGCCTCATATTCATGCTTGCTCCGGCAGCCTTTGCCCAGTCAGCTATGCCAAACGGCGCATCGACCGTGCAGGAAACCTACCAGGACTGGCGGGTTGCATGCAACCTGCGCGACAAGGCGCCGGCATGCGTGATTTCGCAGGATCAGACCCAGCAGAACGGTCAGAGGCTGCTTGCCGTCGAGATGCAGATGCGCCCCGATGGCAGTGCGATCGCAACGTTTCTCCTCCCGTTCGGCATCGTCCTCGACTCCGGCGTAACGCCGAATGTCGATGATCAGCCGCCTTTAAAGCCGATGCGTTTCCGCACCTGTTTGCCGACAGGATGCATTGCCTTGTTGGCGATCGATTCCGCGACACTTGCAAAGTTGCGGACGGGCTCGCGCCTAAACTTCAAGGTTACCGCCGATGCGGACAAGCCGCTGAGCTTTCAGGTGTCGCTACATGGGTTCTCGGCAGCCCTCGATCGCGTTGCCGCCTTGAATCCCCGGTAGAAAATACCGGGGAGAGTCAAAGTTTAGCAGAGGTCTGATCCGACTTGGAAGAATGCCATAAACTGCGGCATGCGACGGTCCATGGTATGAACCAAGGAGATCGGTCGGATATATAGCGTTCCTCTGACACGCTTCCTTAATGCGCAATCGTAAACAGCTCCATTGCATCGGCGAACCCTTTCAGCCGCTGCGGCCCGATCGGGACCGAGTCTCCAATGCGCGCTTTTTCGCGGAAGGAGAGAGACATCAAGAGCGCGTCGCCCCTTTCGCTGCAGATGCTTTGGATGCGGCTGACGACATTGACGTCGGGGCCGATCAGTGTGAAATCCAGCCGGTTGCCGGAGCCGACATTGCCGTAGCTGACTTCGCCGTAGTGCAGCGCGATGCCGACCTTGACGCGGATACCGTCATATTGGAAGTCGTCCACTTCATCGAGGATGGCTTTTGCGGCCACCAATGCGGCTTGGCAGGCTCCGAGCGGATCGATGCCCGGAAAGAAGGCGAGAACGGCATCGCCCATGAACTTCAGCACCTCGCCGCCTTCCCGGGTGATCGCGGGCACGACCTTGTCAAAATAAGCGTTCAGCAGTCCGAGGACGGTGCTGCCGGGGAGTTGATTGGACAATTCCGTGAAGCCGCGAAGGTCGCAGAGCAGAAGCGCTGCTTCCATGGATTCGATCTCGCCGCGGCGGATGTGTCCGGCAAGGATCCGGCTTGCCGTCATGGGGCCGATATAGGTGTCGAGCAGGCTAAGTTCGCACTGTCGCAGGACGCGCAGTTCGCTGGTGTTGCGCAGTGCCGGCAGGATGCGCTCGATCACCTGCTGTTCGGCAGATGTAAAGCCGCCGGGCCGCTTCGTGCCGAACGCCGCGCAGCTGATCGGCCCATCGGCGTTGCACAGCGGCGCTATCATCAGTTGTACCAGCCCGCGGCCGGAGAAGATGTCAATGTGCTGCCAGTGGCCATGCGGGCTCTCGCCTGGACCGACAATCAGTGGTTCGCGGGTCTCCAGCGCTTTCTGGAGCGGTGTATTGGCGAGCGCCAGGCGCATCCCGTGTTCGCGGTCGTGGATCTCGATCGGCGCGCCCGGTGCCCAGGCGATGGTGCGGCCGATGAATTCAGGGTGCAGCGTCATCAGGTGCAGTGTCAGTCGATCGACAGGAACGCCGAGCGCCTGCAAACGGCGTCCCAGCCCGGAGACGAGATCGGGCTCATCGAGAGCGTGGCACTCGTCGCCGGTCAGCCACTCGATGAGGCTCAGTGTCGCTGCCGTATTGACGCCGGCGCGTGTGACCCTGGAATTTAGAATTGCGGTTTCGGGCATGTCTAGCAGCATGGTCATGACTATCTCCTCCGGTTTCAGGTGCGGCGCTCAGTGCGCGCCGGCACCGGAGAGGTGACCGGGTTTCTTGAGGAACAGGCTGGCAAGCAGGGCGACACCGAGTGCTACGCCGAGCAGGAAGAAAGTGTCGCTGAAGGCCATGATGTTGGCCTGTTTGCGCAGGCTGGAAGCGATGGCGACGACTGCCTTGTGGGTGGCAAGCGCCTGGTCGCTGACGCCATGGTTCAGGAAATAGCCGGTGAGCCTGGCGACGCGGTCGCGGGTGGCGTCTTCGAAAACCGAGACCGAATTCGTCAGGATATTCGAGTGGAACTGCTCGCGTTTGGTCAGAAAGGTCTGCAGCGCCGCGATGCCGACTGCGCCGCCGAGATTGCGCATCATGTTGAAGAGCGCCGAGGCCGAGCCGGCATTCTCCTGTTCGATGCCGGCGGTGGCGATCGCGGTGAGCGGGGTGAAGGCCAGCGCCTGGCCGACTGCGCGCACGATGTTCGGCCAGAAGAGCTGATCGCTGGCATAGTCGCCGGTCATGTAGACATTCATGAAGTTCGAAGCGGCAAAGAGCGCGAAGCCGACGAGGATCAACAGGCGGGCATCGAAGCGCTTCATCAGCCGCGGCACCAGCGGGATCAGGATCAGCTGCGGAATGCCGGTCCAGGCAAGCACCATGCCGATCTGCTCGGAATTGTAGCCCTGGATGCGTGTGAGGTAGATCGGCAGGATGAAGACCGAACCATAGAGCGCGATGCCGAGCAGGAAATTGGCGACGATGCCGAAGCCGAAATTGCGACGTACCAGCAGGCGCAGATTGAGCAGCGGATGGGCGGCCCGGAGCTCGATGATGAGAAAGAGTGTCAGCGAGATCGCGGCGATGACGGACAGGCGCACGATGAACGGCGACCCAAACCAGTCGTCCTTGTTGCCTTCCTCAAGCACGGTCTGCAGCGCGGCAAGGCCGATCGCCATGGTGATGATACCCGGCCAATCGCCCCTGGCGAGCAGGGAAAGGTTCATCGGCGCACGGTCGAGCGACGCCCAGAGCATGCCGACCATCAGAACGCCGGGCACCAGATTGACGTAGAAGATATATTCCCAGCCCCAGTTTTCGGTGAGGTAGCCCCCGATAGTCGGGCCGATGGCCGGCGCGAAGGTCGCGGAAAGGGCGAAAAGGGCAAGGCCTATCGGCTGTTTGGGTTTCGGCAGCATCGTGATGATGATGGTGAACGCCATCGGGATCAGGACGCCGCCGGAGAAGCCTTGTATGGCACGCAGGACAATCATCTGCTGCAGGTTTGCCGCAAAGGCGCAGGCGACCGAGAAGAGGAGGAAGAGGATGGCATTGGTCAGTAGATAGATGCGGACCGAAAAGACGCGGGCGAGCCAGGCACTGAGCGGAATGACGACGATCTCGGCAATCAGATAGGATGTCGAGATCCAGCCGCCATCATCCGTTCCAGCGCCGATAGCGCCCTGGATGTCGGCAAGCGAGGCATTGACAATCTGGATGTTCAGTACGGCCATGAAGGCGCCGAGCGTGGAGCCGATCACGGCGGTCCACATGCGCAGCGGGCTCATGACGGGTCGGGCGACCGGGGCGGCTGCCGCGGTGGAATTGTTGTTTGCGGCGATCTGAAGAGTGGCCATGATGCTTCTCCTTCCGACTGATGCGGAAATAATCTCACGACGATATTGAGATGATAATCGGCGAAGAATGGGAAGGATCATCCAGCGTGACTGGATAATCCTTCGGCGTTGGCAGGCGCGGTTTGCGCAGCCTTGGTATCGATTTCCGGCTCGACCGACATGCCGGAACGCAGCAGCCCTGCCGGGTGTTCGTCGTCGATGACGATCTTCACCGGGATGCGCTGGACGATCTTGGTGAAGTTGCCGGTGGCATTGTCCGGCGGCAGCAGCGAGAATTCCAGCCCGCTCGCCGGCGAGAGGCTGTCGACGTGGCCTTTGATGGCGACATCGGGGAAGCTGTCGACCTTGATCTCGACCGACTGGCCGGGACGCACATAGGTCAACTGCGTCTCCTTGAAATTGGCGATGACATAGACCGAATGCAGCGGGACGACCGCCATCAGCTGCGTGCCTGACGTGACGTACTGTCCCAGACGGATCGAGCGGGCGCCGACCGTGCCGTCGACGGCGGCGACAATGTCCGTATAGGAAAGGTTGAGCTCCGCCTGCTGGACCGCCGCGGCGGCGCGGTCGCGCTGGGCGGCGGCCTGGTCGCGCTGGGTCTGCAGCACCGGCACCTTGTTCTGAGCCGCCACCAGGGCGGCCTGATCACGCTCGACGGCGGCGGTAGCCTGATCGCGGGTCGATTGCGTCTGTTCGACGCGCGATTGCGTGCCGGCGCCATTGCTGATCAGCCGGGCCGAGCGGGCGGCATCCGATTGCGCGAAATCGAGCGAGGCCTGCGAAGCGTCAACCGTCGCCTTCGCCTGGTTGATCAGCGATTGCTGCAGCGATATCTGCGCATCGATGTTGGCGATCGCGGCCTCGGTGGCCTTGAGATCGGCCCTCGCCTGGGAAAGAGCGGCCTGGAAGTCACGGTCGTCGATGCGGGCAAGCACCTGGCCGGTCTTGACGGTGTCATTGTCGTTGACGAGCACCTCCTTGATGTAGCCGGCGATTTTCGGGGCGATCGTGGTGTAATCGGCCTTCACATAGGCATCGTCGGTGGATTCGATGAAGCGGCCGACCGTCCAGTAGTGGTAGCCGAAGTCGGCACCGAAGGCGACGCCGGCCAGCAGTGCGGCGACAAGCACGCCGCGCTTGATGAGCTTGCGGCCGGTCTTGGGGGTCGTAGCAGCGGCAGAGGCGGGCGCCTCGGCAACCGGTGCATGCGGAGCCTCGGCGACGGGAGACTTTGCCGCTTCGCCCGCCGGAGCGGCCTCGGCCTGGCTTGCGTTTCTGAACGCCTCGTTGCGGGGTAGTTCGACCATTGTCCTTCTCCTTCGATATCGCGCCCCATTTGCATGGGGTCCTGTTTGATGCGATGAAGATGCGTCCGAACGGTCCTTCTGATAATCTCCTTAAATCTGGAAGGATCATCAACTCTCAGCGGATAATCCGAGGGCAATATGGATCGGCTGACCAGCCTCGCAGTCTTTGGCCGGGTGGTGGAATGCGGCGGTTTTTCCGCCGCCGCCCGCCGGCTCAACATGTCCGTCACAATGGTGGGCAACCATGTGCAATCGCTGGAGGATCGCCTCGGCGTGCGGCTTTTGAACCGCACCACGCGCAAGGTCAGCCTGACGGAAACCGGCAAATATTATTACGAGCGCTCCTCGCAGATTCTCGCCGATCTCGAGGAGGCCGACCAGGCGGCCGGCGCACTCGCCACCACGCCGCGCGGTACGTTGAAGATCCATTCCAGCACGGCGGTTGTCCGCTTCCTCTTACCTGTCGTCAGCGAATTCATGGCGCTCTACCCGCTGATCTCGCTCGATTTCAGTGTTAGCGAACGTATGGTCGACATGATCGAGGAGGGTTACGATCTTGCAATCCGCGCTGTGTCGCCGCCGGATTCCACGCTGGTCGTGCGCAAGCTCACGCCCTGGCGTCATATGCTCGTCTGCTCGCCGGCCTATCGCGATGCACATCCCATGCCGAAGACACCGGCCGAGATCGCCGAACACAACTGCTTGCAATACGCCTATTATCCCTATGGTGACGAATGGCGTTTCGAGGATGCCGACGGCAGGCAGCAAAGTGTCAAAGTTTCCGGCAATGTCGTCTCCAACAGCCCCGAGATGCTGCGCTATCTGCTGGCGAACGGCCAGGGGATCTTCCTTGCTCCGAGTTTCATCGTCTTCGAGGAGATCGCAGCAGGCCGGCTCGTTCGCATGTTGCCGGACTACCGCCCCGTGGAGTTCACCATCAATGCCATCTACCCCAACCGCAGCCACCTGCCGACCAAGGTGCGGCTGTTCATCGACCTCCTCGTGGAACGCTTTGCCGAGCACCGCAAATGGATGGCCTGAGCGGTGCGGCCTTCTGCCGCCGGCCGCAATCATGCTTGCCGATAGGGCAGGAGAGGGGTGTATTCACCAGCGATGCCCATGATGACAGGAAGGGAATGAATGGTTAGCGAGCCCAAAGTGAGTGGCGTGAATTTATCGATTGATCACGCATTCTTCAAACTGTTGACGGAGAGCTTTCACCGCATCGTTGGGGTTTCTCTGGTCAACGAGGAGTTCGGACCGGATTGGCTCTACCACGAGGCTCCTTTCGTGGTCGTGGCCCACAATACGGACGCCGATCCGCGCTTCATCTATGCCAACAAAGCCGGGCAAAATTGCTTTGAGTATCCATGGGACGAGTTTGTGACCCTGCCTTCACGTCTTTCGGCGGAGCTTCCCAATCGCGCGGAACGCCAGCGGTTGTTGGATGCGGTGACGCGCAATGGCTTTATTTCCGACTATCGTGGGCTGAGGATTGCGAAATCCGGGCGGCGTTTCTGGATCGAGGACGGTATTGTCTGGCAGCTCGTCGATCGTGATGGGATCAGGTGCGGACAGGCAGCGACGTTTTCCAGATGGAAGGACGCGTAGGCTTGCGCGGCGATAGCAATCGTCTCCCTATCGCCCCAAAAGCCGACAAAGCCGATTGTAAAGGCTGAAAGCTGGAATTCTCCCAAGGTGAAGGATGAGGTGGCAGCCTTGTCCTAGGCGCTGTGCCCGCCTGGCTTTACGAACCGATGCCAATTTCGGTCATTAAAACAATGTGACATCGCCGTCGCTGTTCTTGTAATTGGGGGGTTTTAATAGTAATCGTCGCGGCATGGACAGAACCTACAGAATTGCACAGAGCGCAATACTGGTTTTTGTGCGGCTGGCGATCATCGTATCGCTGGCGGGATACACCATGTCCAGCGCCAACGCTGCAATGCACGGTTCGGCTTTTCCTGAAATCCAAAAGACCATGTCCGATGTGACGCCGCCGAGCGACGGCCATCATATGGAGCATGCATCCGCTGACGACCATCGTCATGGTTCTGCCTCCTCGGATGATGAGGGCGCTGCGAAACTCGTCAAGAAGGAATGCTGCAAGGACTTCTGCGGCGGCTTCGCGATCATGTGCGACGAGCCCAGGCTCGGCGGCCCTGTCGTTTCCTTCATCCGCGAGTTCATGAACGACCAGCGCTCGTTTGGCGAACTGCCGACGCTTCACCGCCCCCCGACTATCTGAATAGCGAGACTGCCTGTCTTGGGCACTGCATCGGATCGTTATCGGCTTCGTTGAGCCGACGACCTTCCGGACACACACTCCTATTCGGAAAAGAACATGAGACCTATCATTCTGGTGGTGGCACTGCCGTTGATCGTCGGCGGCTGCTCATCCATGCCTCCCACTGACGTTCCCACGCCGGACGAAGACCTTCTCTCGACGGCACGGTCGATCCAATATCGCACTCCGCTCACAGGATATGTCGCACGCCAACCCGCCGATCCGAAACAGTGGAAAAGGCAAAACGAGTTGCAGTCTCCTTCAAAAGGAGATGCATCATGACGCTCAGCCTCAAGAACGCGGCCCTCCTCATGCTCCCGATTATTCTCGGCGGATGCATATCCACCGAATATGCAAAACGGGATGCGGGTTTCGAGACGGTCGCCAATACCGCAGGCGCCGCGACTGCCAAGCATGCCGTGTGGATACAGAACAAGCTTCAGGCGCAGGCCGTTTCCGACGAGGTAAAGGGCTTGATCGGCAAGCGGCCCCTGGATGCCGAGACCGCCGTCCAGATCGCCCTGCTTAACAACAAGGGGCTGCAGGCAGCCTATGCGGATCTTGGCGACAGCGCCGCCGACGCCTGGCAATCGACCATGCTGATCAATCCCAAGGTCTCGATTGGAACCAGTGGTTTGGGAGCCCCGGAACTGGAGGCCTTCAAGACCATTGAAGGCATGATCGCCACGAACATTCTGGCTTTGGCTACCCATAAGAAGAATGTCGAGATTGCCGGCACTCGGTTCCGGCAGGCGAGGCTGGGAGCTGCAGTCGCGACCTTAAAACTGGCTGCGGATACCCGCCGCGCTTGGATCAACGCCGTCGCCGCGGCAGAGAATGTGGGGCAGCTCCAGCGTGCTCAGCTTGCCGCGGATGCGTCCTCCGAGCTGGCATCCAAGCTTGGCGAAACCGGCGCGATGACCAAGGGCTCGCAAGCCCGCGAGCATGTGTTCGCAGCGGAACTTGCGGGGCAGACGGCTCAGGCTCGACTGGCGGCCAGGCTGAGCAAGGAAGAGCTGGCGCGGCTGATGGGGCTATGGGGCCCTTCGACCGACTATCAGATACCCAACAGGCTTCCTGCTCTTCCGACGACGCTGATTAAACGAGACACTATCGAAGCCGAAGCGCTTCAAAAACGCATCGACCTTCAGATGGCAAAATGGGAGCTCGATGCCACCGCCAAATCCTACGGCCTGACGGAGGCCACCCGATATGTGACGGACCTCGAAATCCTGACCGGATTTGAGACGGAGCGGGCAATCGAGGACGGCAAGAAGAAGGTCGAGACGTCCGGCCAGGTCGAACTGGACTTCGCGATACCGATCTTCGATACCGGCAAGGCCCGCTCGCGAAAAGCCGAGCTGGCCTACATGCGCGCCGCAAACCAGCTTGCGGAAAAGGCCGTCAACGTTCGCTCGGAAGCTCGGTCAGCCTATGAGGCCTATCGATCGAACTACGAGATTGCCAAGCACTATCGCAACAACGTCGTACCGCTCAGAACGAAGATCGAGGAAGAATCGCTCCTGACCTACAACGGGATGATCTCGAACACTTTCGAGCTGCTGACCGACACGCGCGACAAGATCAACTCCATCCTGCTCTCCGTCAACGCCAAGCGCGACTTCTGGCTGGCGGACGCCAATCTCATGCCGGCGATTTATGGCGGCGGCTCCGGCGAGGCGGCCGGGCCGGGCGAAACCGCGTCGACACCGAATGCCGGCAGCGCAGGACACTAGGGATCCCGAACATGTTCAACAGAAGACAGATCATCGGAGCAGGTGCCGCCCTGCTTTCAACCGCAGCATGGACGAAAACATCGGCAATGGGCCTGCCGGATGCCCCGACAATGGGGTCGGCCGAGATGCAGCCGCCAATTCATCCCAACTCAGGCCCGGATTATCAGCCGGTGGTCACCTTGAACGGCTGGACGCTTCCTCACCGCATGAACAACGGCGTCAAGGAATTCCATCTGGTTGCCGAGCCGGTGGAACGCGAGATGGCGGACGGCATGACAGCCTATCTCTGGGGCTACAACGGTCAATCGCCGGGACCGACGATCGAGGCGGTCGAAGGTGACCGGGTTCGCATCTTCGTCACCAACAAGCTGCCGGAACACACGACCGTCCACTGGCACGGCATGATCCTGCCGTCCGGAATGGACGGCGTCGGCGGCCTCACGCAGCCCCACATCCCCGTCGGCAAAACATTCGTCTACGAGTTCGATCTCGTGAAGTCAGGGACGTTCATGTATCACCCGCATTCGGATGAGATGGTCCAGATGGCCATGGGCATGATGGGTTTCTTCGTGATCCACCCCAAAGACCCGAAGTTCATGCCGGTCGACCGTGACTTCGTATTCTTGCTCAATGCCTACGACATCGATCCAGGCTCCTATGTGCCCCGGGTCATGGAAATGACCGATTTCAACATGTGGTGCTGGAATAGCCGGGTCTTTCCCGGCATCAGCCCGCTGGTGGTTTCCAAAGACGACCGTGTTCGCGTCCGCGTCGGCAATCTGACGATGACCAATCATCCGATCCACATGCACGGCTACGATTTCGAGGTCACCTGCACGGATGGCGGTTGGGTCAGGCCCGAGGCACGCTGGCCGGAGGTCAGCATCGACATCCCCGTCGGTGCGATGCGGGCCTACGAATTCGACGCCAAATATCTCGGCGACTGGGCGATCCATTGCCATAAATCGCATCACACGATGAATGCGATGGGCCACGACATCCCGACCTTCATCGGCGTCGACAAAAGGGGAGTGGCGGAGAAGATCCGCAAGCTCCAGCCCGAATACATGCCCATGGGCACCAAGGGCATGGCCGACATGGGTGCAATGGAAATGCCCATCCCTGAAAACACCATCCCCATGATGACCGGTTGGGGTCCGCATGGCCCCATCGAGATGGGCGGAATGTTCTCCGTCGTTAAGGTCCGCGAGGGCGTCTCCGCGGACGATTACTCCGATCCGGGCTGGTACGAAAACCCACCCGGAACGCAGGCTTGGGAATGGACCGGCGAAGTGCCGGACGCGACCAAGATCAAAGACGCCAAAATGCAGATCACGCCCAAGCCCACAAAGGGCTGAGCGCTGCTATCTCCCATCACACACATAAGGATCTACCATGAAGAAATATGCATTCGCGCTCGTGTTCGCCGCCTTGGCCGGCCCTGCAGTCGCCTCTGGCAGTCACGCCGGCGGCCATGACGAAAAGATGGCCGTCGGCGAGGCCGGAGATAAAGCCAAGGCGACACAGACTATCCGCGTCACCATGAAAGAGACGGACGACGGCAGAATGATCTTCACCCCTGATGTCATCAAGGTGCGCAAGGATCAGACCGTCAGAATCTCGCTCAAGAATGCCGGAACCGTCGACCACGAGTTCGTGCTTGATCAGCAGGGCAAGATTCTCGAGCACAAGGTGCAGATGGAGAAATTCCCGGAAATGGAACACGCCGACGCCAATTCGATCCGGCTCTCTCCCGGTCAATCCGGTGACATCATCTGGAAGTTTACAACGGATGGCCAGTTCAAGTTCGCTTGCCTCGTGCCGGGTCACTACGAGGCCGGCATGCATGGCGATGTCATGGTCGCGGCGAAATAACAATTGAACGGAGGAACGAAGATATGAGAATCGCAATCACGACCGCTATTGCCACCTTGCTCTTGCTGAGCACAGCCTTTGGGACATTTGCTCAGGAATTCACCAAGGGCGTGGTCAACAAGGTCGATGCCAAGGCGAAGAAGGTTACCATCAAGCATGAGGATCTGAAGAACCTCGATATGCCGGCAATGACGATGGTCTTCCGCGTTGAAGACCCCGCGCTGCTGCAAAAGCTCAAGGAAGGTGCAGCCATCGAGTTCGTTGCCGAGCGCGTGAACGGCAAGCTCGTCGTCACTCAGGTTAAATGATCGAGGACGCCGCGCCTGGGTATCCCGGGCGCGGCAGACCGGTTCGTCAAAATTTGACATTCCAATGTGAGCTGTAATTTATTCGAGTATTATCCGGCCAATATCGGTTTCGCAGCAATAAACGGAGTGCTCCATGGTTCTCCATATGCTTTGTTGTCTGCAACTTTCTCGAACGACAATTGTGAGATCAACATGAAACATTCGATTGGCATGCTCGTCTTCGCGATATGTATTGCGCCTGCCGTTGCGGAGGCAGGGGCTCCCTCCGTTGCCGCAAGCTGTGAGTCACTTCAAACGGCCATTCGTCAGCGTGGAGCTGTGGTTATTCACTACTCATCTCCACGCGGCGTCCCATTGTTTGACCGATTTGTCGATGGCCCGGATCGCTGCCCAAGCAAGCTTACCGAGCGCCTTGCCCTGAACTCCGCTGGCGGACGCCAATGCCAGTTACAGGTTTGTGATCCGTCGAATGACCTGCGCCCCTAGGCGCAGAGTGTATTGCCTGCGAGTTCATGGCGAAGTCGACCGAAGATAGATCGCAGGTGAATTGGTGTGACTTCCGGAAACTCAGAAAGCGTGCGCCAAGGCAATCTCCAGGCCGGCTTGCCGGCTGTCATCCGATCAGGCCAATCAGCCTGTGTAGGATGCTGCGAACACAACTGAATTTTGAAAATTAGATACTATCGGCAGGTAAGATAATTATTTCCGCGCGAAATATAAACTTGCTTATTCTTGCATGACGAGCAAATATAGGGCGGATTTCGGCATTGCAGGAGAAGGGCAATGAATCGGATCTTCTCAATCAATCCCGAGGATGCGTGGCCGGACTTTCCGCTGAGATCTTACGCTCGCCTCGACCATCACGAGCCGGACGACTTAACGACGGCGCAAGAGGCTGTTTTCTCGTTTGACGCCGTCGATGCTGGCTGGTTCGGATTTCCGCTCAATGAACGGATGGATTTGGGAAAGCCCGTTGATACGCGCGACGAGATGCGTGATTTCTGGTCACAATTGTTTAAAGGTTACCTTGGTCCCCCTAAAGACCCCTTCGATGAAATGCCGATATACAACATCGAGGTAACGTCGAAGAAGGGTGATCGATATTGGGACGTCCTGATCGCTTTCGGGGAAGAGGATTGGCTCGATATCGAGCTCGGTGACACAGGACGTTTTCCCGTCGATGTCTATGGATCGCTACTGGCAGCCCCGGTTATAGCGTACCTGCTCTCTTTGTTGCAGGTTACGGGCGATACGGCGGCGGCACTGTCGAATGCATTCGACGTGGATGCGTGGCCTGACGCTGCCGATGGGGACGTTGACGCTATTCTGTCCGGTGTCGGTACGATCGACATGCTTGCGATGTATGATATCGGGCAGGGCAGCGCTATCGGTCTGCTTGATAGTTCCGAGACCGCCCGGCTGTATTTCGACCTCGGCGCGGGCGCCTATGGCAATCGTCAAACACGACCAAGGCCGCTTCGGTTTTGCTGGCGCGGTTCTCCTTCGATTGTCCTGTCGCACTGGGATACCGATCATTGGGCCGGGGAAAACAGCGATCATGGAGCAAGGGCAAGAAAATGGCTTGCGCCGCGCCAATATAATCTGGGGCCGCGCCATCACGCATTTGCTCACCGCATCCTCAAGAATGGTGGCACGCTCCATATCTGGTCCGGAGCGCCGGGGAAGGTACGGTCGATCAGCAACGGCCCTGGGCAGACCCTATCGATCAAGCGCTGCAGCGGCACCTCGCGAAACGGCAGCGGGATCGCCTGCTACCTTGACGACGATAACTGTCAGGCCAGCTGGCTTTTGACGGGCGACGCAGGCTATGGCGAGATCGGCGCCGGCCCGGCTTATACCTTGACGGCGCTGACGGTCCCTCATCATGGCGCCGATATGAGCCATAAGGGGGCGCCTCCCGCTGCGATGGCTCTGCATGCAAGGCTGTTCTACAGCTTTGGGCCGGACAACAAGCACGGAAAGACGTCGATCAGCCACCCGACGGCGGTCGCGGTCACCGCACACGACGGTGCCGGATGGAGACACGGAGCATGGTCGCTCACCACACCGGCGCAGGTCGTCGCGGGCGGCGATGTTCTGGCAACGGCGTCTCACTCGAACGGGGCGAATTTGGCAGTGCATCTTGAAAGCGCCGTCGCCGGCTGGACGGCTGCGCCGGCAGTACCATTGAGCACCGTACCATGTGTCTCGGCATGTGGCACAAAGCATGGCTGCACGAGCAACGTCATCCAGGCTTGATGATCGCCTTATATCACTTTGATCCTGTTTTCTGAGTGTTCACCGGTAGGTTTGGGAGGGGCGCTTGGCTTTTTTCGATGACAGCGAATTGAATGAGCTCAAGATCGAAAGGATGATCTTCCACCTGGTCGGGCCGAAGAACGGCCTGGTCAAACTGGAGGAAGTCAATCCCGGCGAGTTCGAGAGTTTCTTCGTCGACCGCATCAGGTCTGTGAATGGTGGCTTGCCCTATGCTTTTTCGGATGCATCTTCGACGCGCGAGCGTCTTGGCCGCATCGCATCGAACGGCGGGCTCTTCCAGGAGGAAAGCGAAAAGCTGGCCGAGGATTTTCAAAGCCATCATGGCGGGACCGCGGCTGAAGGTGCGATTTTACTATTTGTCCTGAAGGCAAAAGCAACGCGATCGTTCGCGCTTCTCAAATATGACGATGAAACAGTTGTCGCCTACGACCTGAAGGATGGCAGTGGCGGTCGAAAGACGGTCAGCCTTGAAGCCATTCAGCGAACTTTCGTCCAGAACAAGGCGGCGCTGCAAAAGGCGGCCCTCATCAAACTCACGGACAAGGGTGGCGAGCTAACGGTGCTGGACAGGCGCAACCAGCAAAAGGTCGCGCAATATTTCGAAGCCTTTCTTGGCGCGCGCCAGACGTTAAGCGATGCGGAGCTGACGAAGAAGCTCGTGGATGTGACGCGCAAGGTGATCGGCGATAATCCCGAACTCGTCGATGGCGAGGTGGTCAAGGAATTGACCAAGCGGACCTACGACGCTGCTTCGGGTGGCGGCAGGATCGATAGCGAAGACCAGCGGTCGTTTCTCGAGACAGTCGTCGGGCACAAGCTTGCGGACGACAACGCCTTGCTCGGCAAGTTCAACCGTGCCCTCAGTGTCGAGCGAATCTCAGGGGTACCGATGAAGCTTGTTCCCGATCAGGTGAAGGGACCAAAGACCCTGTACTACAAGACCGCAAACGGTATCGAGATCCGGGTTCCGAACGAATTCCGCGCGCTGATCGAAAAGACCGACGACGGCATGATTGTCATCCACGACAAGCTGGTGGTTGAAACCGATGACCCCAACTGAGATCCTCGATCTTATTCTTCGCACGCGTCCGACGAAGGAGGTCGAAGAGCACGCGGAGCTGATCACCATCAGGGCAAGACTTGATGATGCGGGTTTGCGTGCAGAGTGGCAGAGGTTGCGCGCCAATATGCCTGCCTTTCTCAGCTCCGTCACCATCAGGCGAGAGGGGACGGACACCGCCCTCAATGACGACGAGGTGCCGCTTGCGAACGCGGTTTTCGCCATTACGCTCAACAAGGCCATGGATGCTGCCGTTCTCCGGCTTTTCTACGGAAAATCCTTGATCAGCCCGGCAAAAAACCTGGATAGCTGCCTTCATGTGTGCGCTGCAGACCTGACCGCGGATCAGGCATTCACCTCCTATGGTGCGAGGTTTCAGCCTTGGACCGAGCAGCCTCCAATCCCATTCGATCGGGCGACGGAATTTCCCAATCCTCGAAGTATAAGTCATGATGCCAGCAGCGTAGGGCTCGTGCCCGGGGACATACGCCCGTGGCTGCTTCAGGATCATCCGCAGCAATCCTCGCCCACCTTCGCGGCCTGGCGCTTGTTGGCGGCTCCCCGACTGATGGCGGCGCTTTCAGACCAGGTTTACAAGGACGCTGCCAGCACGGTCTATCAGCTTTCCGGTCCGCCCAGCCGAAAGGTCAGCGCCTCCGCTGCCGAGTTGGTTGTGCTGTTTGAGCGGCTTAGTGACGGTGTGCTTTGGGTGTTTACAGGCGGTGAAAGGGACACGGAAACCCGTCACGTGCTGCTCGCGGCGGAGTGGGCGCGCAGCTATCGTCAAGGGGTACTCGCCGCGTTCGGAGACGGGAGTCTTGAATCCGCGAAGGCAGCCTACGCGGCCTATGTGAAGGCCGGCAGCAAGGAAACGTTGAAGGCGCTTGCCGACTTGCGCAAGACAGTCGTGGACGAAGCGCAGAAAGCGACCCAGCGAGCGCAGGATATGACGGGCGCATTGTGGAAGGATCTAGCCGTTGCGACAACGCCCTTCGTGATCAAGATTCTCTCCGACGCCTCGAGGACACCCAACGCCTGGATTGCTGGCCTATTTGCCATTGGCGCCGCTGTGTTCCTGATCTTGTCGTTTCGCGTCCAGACATTCGTGAACGGCAGCTACTTCGCAGGCCAGGACAAGGCCCGTACAATATGGACCCTGCGATTGAACCAGGTGCTCACGGCCTCTGAAATCGAGGAGTTCAGCGAGACGCCGATCCAGAAGAGCGTGTCGGACTATAATCGGGTTCGGAAAATTGTCGGCACAGTCTACGGCGTGCTTGTTGTCATCCTTATCATTTTCGGTGGTTTTCAGTTCTATACGGCGGCAACCATGAAGGCATCGCCGAGCGTCGGCGCAACGAATGCAAAGCAGGGCCAATCGCAGACCTCGACCGCAACCGGGTCGACGCAAACAGGTTCCGGCGCTGCCAACACGCCTGGAAGTCCTCAAAAGCCTGCGCCGGTTCCCAATGTGCCGGGAGCCACGCCACCATGAGCCGGAGCTTTGGTCCCTACGGGCGCGGCGACGTCCAAGGCAGCAAGTCAGTTGGCTGCTGCAAAGACTGCAGCCAGATGAAACTTTTGTTAAACCCAACAATTGCCATTGCTCTTGGTTGCAGAGCGAATATCGTAAATCCAGTCTAAGGTAGTGATGGAGGGTGACAGCAGCCAAGGAGGGATGAAATGGCGCCTGTCAAAATATTGATCATGCGGCATGCCGAAAAGCCCGGCGACCAGGCCGATCCAAATCTGGCGCCTGAAGGTCAGGATCGGGCTAAAGCCCTTGTCACCTGGTATCCTGAAACCTTTGGTCCCCCCGATTTCATATTCGCCGCAGCCATATCGAAACACAGCGAGCGACCCGTTCAGACGGTGCAGCCTTTCGCCGATGCCTTGGGCCGCGAATTGTACACGCCTTATGCCGATGAGAACTATGCTGCCTTGGCCGAGGCGCTGCTTTCCGAGCGTAAATTTGACGGCGGCACGATCCTGATCTGTTGGCATCATGGTCATATTCCCGGATTGATGCAGGCGCTTGGCGCGCCCGAGGGAAGCTATCCCGATCCATGGGTGCCGACCGTGTTCAATCTGGTTCTTGTCGCTGATTTCCGCGATGGCGTGCCCACTGTCTCGGACGTGTCCGAACCATTCTAGTCTGATCTTAACAGGCCTTCGCAGCCTTCAGCAGCCGCGCATGTGAGACGAGCATCACCTTCTTTACAACGAAACGAGGGGATTGAGATGGCTTTTGCGAACACAGGTACCAACGGCAGCCTTGCGGTAAAGCTCTGGCGAGGCGAACGCATGTGTCTCATCGGGATGGACGTTACCGACCCCGAGGACGATTTCGTCGGCTTCGCGATCGAAGTGAAGAGTCCGGGTTCGGCCGATTATGCTGCCCTGAAGAACCGCTTGAATTTTGACTACAATACCCCTGGAGGGAAGGGCGTGGACGGCTTCCGCAATTTTCCGTCGACCTCTGCGCCCTTCCAGAAGTTCCGCTGGATCGATTTTCCCTATGATCCAACGGATGGCGACTATCTTTATAGGGTGACCAAGATGCACATGAACGCCGCCGGCGCATTGCGCAGTGGCGATCAGGTCGCCGACCTTCCGATCTCGCTCGACCACATGACGTACAGCGATTATCTCGACGTCGGTTTCACCCGCAACTTCGCCTCCTCGCAGGCCTATGCCGATAAATTCGGCAACAATCCGAATGTAATCCCGAGCGATCCTGATCAGGGCCTGACATTTACGAAGCTGCAGGGCGACGTCTACCAATGGCTCGGCTTCGAAGCCTATGACCTCATATTCGGTCTGTTGGACGAGGTGGTGAACGATCCCAATCTCGCCATTGATGTCTTCGCCTATGATTTCAACGAACGCGACATCGTTGCCAAACTTGAGAGTTGCGGTGCCCGGGTTCGCGCCATCATAGACGATTCGGGATCACACAAGCCAGCAGGCAGCGCTGAATCGCAGGCGGCTGCGCGCCTCGCCGCCTCGGCCGGGTCGAATGCCGTAAAACGGATGCATTTCAAGACCTTGCAGCACAACAAGGTTTTTGTCGTCCGGCGCGGCAGCCAACCCATCAAGGTGCTGTTCGGCTCCACCAATTTCAGTTACCGCGGTCTCTACATACAGGCAAACAATGCCCTCGTCTTTCATTCGAGCGACGCGGCCGAGCTGTTTGGCCGTGCTTTCGATCTGACCTTCCAGGGATTGGCGGCCTTCAGCCAGGACAGCATAAGCAGCAAGTGGAACCTCGTTCAGGCCGCCGGCATGCCTGCCGCGCATTTCTGCTTCTCGCCGCACAAGTCGAGCGATCTGTCGCTCAGTCCCGTGGGTGCGGCGATCGACCAGGCGTCGTCGTCGGTGTTCTATGCGATCGCCTTCCTCAATCAGATTCGCTCGGGCTCGGTGCGCCAGGCGGTCGATCGGCTGATGGGCAAGGACGTGTTCAGTTATGGCATTTCCGATAAGGAAGGGGGGCTCGAAATCCGCAAGCCCGACGGCACTGTCGGCCTGGTGGATTTCAGCTATCTCGCAAGCCACGCGCCGGAGCCCTTCAAGACCGAATGGGGTGGTGGAAACGGCATTCATCAGCATGACAAGTTCGTCGTGACGGATTTCAACCTGCCGACCGCCAAGGTGTTCACCGGATCGTCCAATCTGTCGCCGAGCGGCGAAACGGGCAATGGCGACAATCTTGTCATGATCGAGGATCAGCGGGTTGCGACATCCTACGCCATCGAGGCCCTGCGGATATTCGACCATCTGCATTTTCGTGCCGCAATGCAGGGTTCGGGCGCGCCCAACAGCTTGACGCTCGCGCGACCCCCGGCTGCCGGGCAAGATGCCTGGTTTCGTCGCTTCTACACGGCGGGTTCTCAAGCCGCAAAGGATCGTCTTCTCTTCTCGCATTGAAGACTTGATGATCCTGGTCGCGGCAATTGCCTGCCCCGACAACGAGGCGATGGTCCATGAACCTTATTGATGCGTTGCCCCTTTCCACCGAGGGGCGATTGCAAGTCTCGCCCCCTACGGGCGCACCTACCCGGTTAAGCAATCTCGGTGACGACGTATCGAACGAACTGGTCAGCTGGGGTTACGCGATCTGCGATCTAAGTGTTCGCGCAAAATACAAAGGGCCGGTATTGCGGAGTGTCCCCGCTTGGCCCTTCCCAAAGACGGCATAATTGTTTTCAAGAGCTTGGATGACCCATCGCCTGTGCATGGGTGCGTCCGACGACACTGCTGGGGGTGTAGTCTCGTCGGACGCGGCACTGGCCGGGTTGGGGGTGGCATCCGACCCGGTAGCGTTTATTCTACCATCTACTAGAAGTTTATTTAACCCACCCGAACGGGCAGTCATGAGGCCATCCTAGCTACCCATGGGCAGGATGCACCTGTCGTGTTGCGAGTAGAATTGCATCCAGTCGTTGTGTCCACGCTAATCAAACGCGCGCAGTCGTCGCAACACCCGCCTATTCGAAGAATGCATCGTCAAGGCAGTCCTATTTCTTGGCCAGTCATTCAAAAGCCACAAAACTGAAGAGGCTCGCAGAGGTGCAAACGGATCGAGCATGATCCCTGGCACCTGTTGCTCGGCATGTCTCTGAGACAGCATTTGCGCCCCAAAAGCTGCGCTTGCCGGGAACCTACCTATCCATAAGGACCTGAATGAGAAGGTTCGCCGCAACCAAAGCAAATCTGCGAGGTTCAATGCGATGTATTCCATCCAAGACCGTGTTCCAGTTTCCATTGTTATTGCGAACTACAATTACGCCCGCTTTCTCCGGCGCAGCATCGATAGTGCGCTGGAGCAGAATTACGACGATACGGAAGTCATTGTCGTCGATGATGCTTCAACGGACGACACGGCCGATGTCGTTGCGTCCTATGGCCCGCGAATCAAGACTCGTCTGCGGGAAGTGAACGGCGGGCATGCCGCTGCGTTCAACACCGGCTTTGCATCGAGCAGCGGCAAGATCGTGCTGTTTCTCGATGCCGATGATTATCTCTATCCAAACGCCATATCCGAGGTCGTCGACGCTTGGGAAGAGAAGACTGCCCAGATGCAGTTCAGGCTGCATATCGTCGATGAACATATGCACGTGAAGGATGTGTTTCCGCCTTCGGAGCTGCCGTTTGATTCCGGTGACGTCACCCCGAAGCTGCTGCGGAAGGGGCGCTATCAGACGACCGTCACGAGCGGTTTGGCGTTCAAGCGCTCGGTCCTGGACAGGATCATGCCGGTTCCGGAGCAGGATTTCAGGCAAGGGGCCGACGGGTATCTGGCAACCGTCGCGCCGCTGCATGGGGACGTCACATCGATCGACGACTGCCTTGGCGCCTACCGCATACATGGAGCCAATCATTCGGTCTTCGCCGAAAAGCTCGGCCAACGCGCGCGCTGGCGCATACAGCATGATTTTCATCGGCTGGAAGCCTTGTCGGATCAGGCAACGGAGATCGGCTTGGAGGTGCCGCCGGATATCGGGCTCCGCGATCCCGTTCATTTGGAAGAGCGTTTGGCATCCCTTTGCATCGATCGGGACCAGCACCCCATAACCGATGATTCCAGGTTCTCCTTGGCGACTGCCGGGGCGGTCGCAAGTCTGGAAATGAAGACATCCCTACGACGTCGTGCGATGCAGGCAGCCTGGTTTCTCTCAGCAGGCATCCTGCCTCGCCGCATGGCGAAAGCCGTTCTGTCCTGGAAGCTTGTCGCCTCGTCGAGACCTAAGTTCCTTTTGCGCCTTTCGAAAATCATCCGGTCTGCCATGGGATAGAGCGGCTTCAGGCTCTCAGACTTAGGAAATGGTCATTTTGGCGACCACGAAAATCCTGTCCGCTCTTCGGGCAACCCGCGAACTCCGGGGTCTATTGACATTGTTGAATCATACAGGCGTTGCAAGGCTGCAATCAGGGAGAGCTGAATGGGAAAAGGGACGCTTGATCTTCGCATCATCCGTTTGGAGGATGCGCCTCAGATACGACTGTTTGTGACGAAGAGGTTCACCTCTGTCGGCAACGACGAAAGTGGGGGGACTTTGGAATTGAGGGAAACTTACGGCCATACTGCGGAAGCTACCTGTAAGGCGCCTCGAACGGCTGCGCTCTCGAAGCTTGGCTGTCCAGCTCCAGTCCAAAGCAACGAAGACCTCGAAGATTAAATAGAGTGGGCCAATACGCAATCTTTCTCTAATGGAGAATATTGCCTGCGAATAATACAACCAAAGAAAAGCTTTTTGCAAATAACATATTGTGCTGATTGCATTGAATACATTATGATATTCTTAATTAGATTGGTTATCGTAAAGTAAAATTTAACTAAAAACTCATTATAAATCTTCAACGCGGTGCGCGTCTTATGGAGATGGATAATGAGAAAAGCCATACTTGCTGCTTTCGTGATGGCGATATCCGCCTCGACTGCAAGCGCACAGACGATCGGCGTGTCGATGTCCGGTCTGGATAAATTCAGAACCGCATTGCTCAACGGAGTCCTTTCGCAGGGAAAGACGATTCCTGGGCTGAAACTTGTCGTGCAGAACGCCAAGGGCGACAACGAGGCTCAGAAGGCGCAGATCCAGCAGTTCATAGCCGATAAGGTCGACGCCATCATCCTGGCCGTTTCCGATGGCGACCTCGGCCCGCAGATGACCAAGCTTGCCGCCGATGCCCATATTCCGCTGGTCTATATCAACAACGTCCCCTCGAACCTGTCGGATCTCCCGGAAAACCAGGTCGTGGTCGCGTCAAACGAAGCGGAATCGGGAACCATGCAGACGAAGGAAGTCTGCTCGCTCCTGAAAGGCAAGGGACGCGTCGTGGTGCTGATGGGCGAACCCTTCCACGCAGCCGCGCGGGCACGCACTCAGGACATCGACAATGTCATCGCCACGCCTGATTGCAAAGGTCTCCAGATCGTGGAGCGGCAGGCGGCCTATTGGTCGAGCGACTACGCCGATCAGCAAATGCAGGAATGGCTGTCGGCTGGCGTGAAGTTCGACGCTGTTATCGCCAATAACGACGAGATGGCGGTCGGCGCGATCCGTGCCATGAAGCGAAACGGCATGTCGATGAAGGACATCGTCGTCGCAGGCGTCGATGCGACCGATGATGCGCTGGCGGCGATGCAAGCGGGCGATCTGGATGTCACCATCCTTCAGAGTGCCTCCGGGCAGGGCGCTGCAGCGGTCGATGCTGCAATCAAGCTCATAAGCGGGCAAAAGGTGCCACGAGAAAACAACGTGCCCTTCGAGCTCGTCACGCCCCAGAACATCGCCCAATACTTGCCGAAGACCCAGTGAGCAAACGAGGATTATGATGTTGCGCTTTTGGAATAAACTTGGCATCCGCGCGCAGATAACGGCCGGCTTCCTGCCGCTGATCCTGCTCATGAGCCTACTCTCGGTCAGTGCGATTTCCGGCATGGACGGACTTTCGTCCATCTTCTCTTCCTACCGCAGCACCGCCGGCCAGAGCCTTGCTATTTCCGACTACAGCAATCAGCTGCACGAAATCCAGATGTCGGTGGAAGCTTTCCGATCCACCCCGACGCAGGATGTCGTGAGCCGGTTCCGTGCCGGGGTTAAGGCATTTGCCGCCGACGACCAGCGCTTTGCCGAAAACAACGCTCTGCAGACAGGAATGGCAAGCATCCGCCAGGATGTTGCGGCCTATGGCACGGCCTTCGAGCAGATCGTCTCCCTGCATGCAAGGCGCGAAGCCTTGATCTCCAAGGTTACCGAGTTCGGCCCCTGGACCAGTATCGCGCTCAATGACGTCATGCGTAGCGCCTGGCGACAGAACGACGTCGCTCTCCTGCATGCGACCGCCGCAACACTCGAGGCCTTGAATCGCAGCCTCTATTTCTCGGAGCGCTTCATCTACTCCGGTGATCTAGCATCTTACGACATTGCGCAATCGGCGCTGAACGACGCGATGGCTTTGAACGACACCGCCGCCAAGGTGGCAAAGGGTGAACTGCAGCATAAGCGCGTTCTGGGCGCTGGTCAGTTGATGCAGAACTACACGAGCCGTCTTGGCGACGTGAGGGATATCTTGCTGCAGACCAACAAGATCCGTGCGAGCGAGCTTGATGTTCTGGCACCGAAAATCGCAACGGGTTTCCAGAATCTGCAGGCCACAATCATCGATGGACAGAAGACGCTCGATGGCTCGGTCGAGACGACGGTTGCCTCCGCCACGCGCTCGACGCTCATGTTCAGTGGCCTGCTGATCGTGATTGGTCTCGTGCTCGCCTATTTCGTCGGTCAGCTGATTTCCTCGGCCGTGCGCAATATGGCGCAGACGATGGAGCGGCTTGCTCGCGGCGACGACACAATGGTGGTCGACGGTACCGAGCATCGTCATGAGCTCGGCGCCATGGCGCGCTCGCTGAAGGTCTTCCAGGAGACGGGACGCGGCAAGCTCATGGCGGAAGCCAATGCCGAACGGGCTCGCCTTGCGGCCGAAGAAGAGCGCCTGCGCCAGGAAGCCGAGCGGCTTGCCGATGCGCAGGTGATGGAGCACGCCTTCCAGCAGATCTCTCTGGGTCTCGATGCACTTTCGAAGGGCGACCTTACCGTGCGTGTCGGCGAGGTTGACGGTCGTTACGTCCGTATTCGGGATCACTTCAACAACTCGGTCTCCAGTCTGGAAGAGGCTCTCGATTCCGTCATCCGCGCAGTCGGCACGATCAAATCTGGCCTTTCGGAAATCTCGACGGCCTCCAACGATCTTGCCCGCCGCACGGAACAGCAAGCTGCCTCGCTTGAGGAAACGGTGGCTGCCCTCGGCGATGTGACGCGCGGCGTCAATGGCACGGCGGAGGGGGCAAGTCATGCTCAGAACGCGGTGGCGACCGCGCGCGCCAATGCCGAGAACGGCGGGGCGATCGTCGCCCGTGCGATCGCGGCTATGACGGAAATCCAGAGTTCATCGTCCAAGATCGGCAATATTATCGGCGTCATCGACGAGATCGCCTTCCAGACCAATCTTCTTGCCCTCAACGCGGGTGTGGAAGCCGCGCGAGCCGGCGAGGCGGGGAAGGGTTTTGCCGTTGTCGCCCAGGAGGTGCGTGAGCTCGCCCAGCGATCGGCCAGTGCCGCGAGAGAGATCAAAGCGTTGATCTCGACCTCTTCCGCGCAGGTCAAGGCAGGCGTGGAACTCGTCGGCGAATCCGGAACGTCGCTTGCGCAGATCGTCGAGCAAGTCAGCGCGATGAGCAGCACGGTTGCGGAAATCGCGGTTGCCGCGCGTGAACAGGCTGCCAGCCTGAGAGAGGTCTCGGCCGCCGGCGATCAGATGGACAAGGTCACTCAGCAGAATGCAGCCATGGTGGAGGAAACCACGGCGGCTGCCCAGAGCCTGACGCAGGAGACGGAAAACCTCGCGGACCTCGTGCAGCGGTTCAAGACACGCAGTGCCGCGGTCCCCGGGTCCCGTCTCTACGCATTGGCATCCTAACGTCGGCGCCAAGAGCCTTCGATCATGCGGCCGGGCTGAAACGTGTCTCAGCCCGGCCGCATTCGTTCGTGCATCGAGGCGAGGTTGGCCGCCTCACGACCGCACGGGCGCCGAGGTTGCCGACGTCATCAAGTCCCCAAATGTCGATGCGATCCTGATCGCGACGCCGGCACCAGGCCATGCCGATCTCATACAGGCAGCCGCGAGAGCCGGGCCGGCGATCGTTGACTAGCACCCGGCAATCCAGCCTCTTTGGGTGCGATTGCCCGCTCGACGATGTCACGATTGAGACAGGGGAAGCGTTCAATCGAGCTTCGCCAATTTGACGTTTGCGGTATGACTTTCGCCCACAGGCCTTGTGCAGATCACGATGAGCGTGGGAAGTTTCCCGCCCGGTCTTGGGCGCTTGTTTGGTTTTGCATGGCCGGCCTATTTGTTTTTTCATCGCTCGCGATTAAAGCTTGGGCGGAGACGATCCATTCTGAGGGCATGACGGCCTTGGTCGATAATGAAACGATGCTACAGGTTGCGCAGTTGATGGAAGCTGCGGGGGTGCTGGTTGCGGTCTACGACCAGGATGACCGTGTTCGCTTTACCAACCGCGCGTTTCGCTCGGCGTGGTTCATAGAGGAGGATGAGTATCCGCTATGGCCAGAGCTCATGCGGCGCAACTTCCATGCTGGTCGCGGGACGATCATCAAGACCGACGATTTCGAGAGCTGGTTGCTGACAACGCTGGCCAGGCGCGGCAAGAGCGGGTTTCGGGCATTCGAGACGGATCTCCATGACGGCCGCTGGCTTTGGATGACGGAGACCATGCAGCCCAGCGGCTGGATGTTGTGTGTTGCAAGCGACATCACCTCCATCCGGTCCGATGAAAGAACACTCCGGCAAGATCGCGACTTCGCGCTCAAGGCTTCACAGACAGACGAATTGACAGGGATTCCCAGCCGGCGGTTCGTCATGTCCAAGCTTGACGAGCTGGTGCGCAGTCATGGCGGTGTTGCGGAGCCGGTTGGATGTCTTGCCGTGCTGGACCTCGACAATTTCAAATACATCAACGACCGCTTCGGCCACGCTTTTGGCGACGTGATCCTGAAGGATTTCGCCATCACGCTGCAAAGACTGGTCCGCAGGACGGATATTTTCGGGCGGGTCGGTGGCGAAGAGTTCGTCCTCATTCTTCCGAACACGACCCCGGACGAGGCGGAGGTGATCGTCCATCGTATGCTGCTCGCGGTGCGGCAGTCACGGCCGCTACCTGAGCACGCTGGCTTTCGCTATACGTTTTCCGCCGGTATTGCCTGTGCCGTGCGTGGCGACGACGTCGGTGAGCTCTACCGAAGAGCCGATCTCGCACTTTACGCCGCCAAAATGAAGGGGCGCGACCAGATCAGTATTGAACCGGATACGCATCCTGCTCGGGCGGCGAGGCCATCATAGTCGTTCGCCGGTGTGTGGAAAAATCCATCCCATTCATGGCTGTGATTTACGCCCAATCCGACGGAGATTCGTCCTTTGCCGTCGCGAAGGAAACGTATTCCCTGAAGCTCGAAGGCTTGGCGGACAGGTGCCGGCGCTTCGTTTCGATCCTTTGCAGTGGAAATTTCCATTCGGCGGATCGCCGGGAACGAGATGTCGGCTTTCCTTGCCAATTGTGACCTGGACCAACCCGGCACGCGCGCAGCCCGGACCTGCGCAGGGTCGAGGCGCTCTTCTCCCATGGACTACACTGAGCTGATCCGAAAAGCTGACGTCGCCCTCAATGCCCGGAAGCGATCTGACAGACAGCAAATATGCTTCTATGATCCAGAGCAAGACCGCGTTGGCGCAACGAAAACCGCCCATGCGCTCTCCGCTTCAAAAAGAACTGTAAGAAGAGAAAATCGCAGAGGCTGACCTTTGTCACGGGCAAGCTCAAGTCTCCGCCGCAGTCGGGTGTCCATTTGAAATTCCTAGGCTGCATTCACCTGAATGCCGCATAGAATGAAACCGACAAGCGCCGGAATGTCATGAAATTGTAGCGCTGCGCTAGCGGGCCGGCGTCGACCTGCCCAGCGGCTCAAATCTTTTCAAGCCGCAAAATCCGGCGTTGGCGATGACGCATGCCTTGGCTGAGGCCGCTTCGTCTGTCGCCATATCAAGTTCACGCCGACGATCGCTATCTTTGGCGATGCCACATGGTGGGCGCAACCAAAGCTCGCCGGCGCGATGAAAAGCGTTACTGCACGAGTTCCCGGATCTTGTAGGCAACTTCCGTGCGGTTCGTCGCATTGAGCTTCTTCATGATGTTGCGGATATGAACCTTCACGGTGCTCTCGCAGAGGT
>NZ_FMAF01000014.1 GCF_900094565.1 Martinezella lusitana | reverse complement strand
ATCCGCGAAGGAGGAACGTGCCTGCTCGGCGGCCGGGTCCTGTACTGCCGTACCGGCGGCCACCGGCTTTGCCGCGCGGATCTTCATCAGCGCGTCATAGGCCTTGATGCCGTCGCGGATGCGGGTCTCCGCTTGCTTCTCGAGCGTGTCGATGCCGGAGATCTCCGTCGTCAGCGACCGCGTGCCGATCAGGCCCATGACCCAGGGAATATGCACGGCATAATGGGTCTCGCGCGCTTCCTGGTCCGGGAAGCCGAAGGCGGTGAAGGCAGCCGGCGCCGGCTCGGTCGTCCACATGCCCTCGATCGCCGCGAGCTTCATCTTCTGATGCTCGGTCGTCAGATAACCGCTCTCGTCGCCAAGGACGACGACCGACAGTGCCGAGGCGAGACCGAAGGAGGCCGCGACCGTCATCGAGCGCTTGGCGATCTCGATATGCCGGCCTTTCAGCATGTACCAGGCCGAGACGCCAAGCACGAAGACCGAGGCACAGACGTAGCCTGCCGAAACGGTGTGGACGAATTTCGCCTGGGCGACCGGATTGAAGACGACATCGAAGAAGCTGGTGATCTCCATGCGCATGGTCTGCGGATTGAGCGCCGACCCCACAGGGTTCTGCATCCAGCCATTGGCGATCAGGATCCACAGTGCCGAGAAGTTCGAGCCGAGCGCGACAGCCCAGGTGGCCACCAGATGGCCGACCTTCGACAGCTTGTCCCAGCCGAAGAAGAACAGGCCGACAAAGGTCGCCTCCAGGAAGAAGGCCATCAGGCCTTCGATCGCCAGCGGTGCCCCGAAAATATCGCCGACATAATAGCTGTAGTAGCTCCAGTTCATGCCGAACTGGAATTCCATCACGATGCCTGTGGCGACACCGAGCACGAAATTGATGCCGAACAGCGTCCCCCAGAACTTCGTCATCTGCCGCCAGATCTGCCGCCCGGTCATGACATAGGTCGTTTCCATGATGGCAAGCAGCACGGACAGGCCGAGTGTCAGCGGCACGAACAAGAAGTGATACAGCGCCGTCATGGCAAACTGCAGACGCGATAGCGCCACGATATCAAGTTCCATAGTCTTTCTCCCACCCCCTACGGTGTGTCTGACAGGAATGCGGCGCCATCCGACGCGCCGCGGGCATGCTACTTTGCCCCTCAGTCCGGCCGGAGCCGGTCGAGGAGCATGTCGAATTCCGGTGTGCCGCGCAGCGCTGTGGCGGCGATACGACCGCCGTCCAGGAGCACGATGCGATCGGCGATATCGGCCTCGCGGCGGATGTGCGTGGCAATGACAAGGCTGCGCGCGGCGGCCGCCGAAACCAGCCGTACAAGCACCGCGCGAGCCGTGCCGGCATCGAGGCCTTCCGTCGGCTCATCGAGCAGCCACAGGGGCGTGTCGCGCAACAAAAGCCTTGCAAGCGCCAGCCGGCGCGATTGTCCGCCGGACAGGCCGCTGCCGCCTTCGCCGAGACGGCTCGAAAGGCCGCGCGGCAAGGCTTCGATATCCTCGAGCAAACCGGCGGTGGCGAGCGCGCGGCGCAGCCGGCTATCGTCCGCATGCGGATCCGCCAGCCGCAGATTGTCGCGCACCGTGTCCTGAAACAGCTCGCTGCGCTGTGTCAGCGTCGCCGCCGGCAGAGAGGCAACCGTGCCATTGGTTGCAGCGATCTCGCCTGCGAGCAGCGCCAGCAATGTCGACTTGCCGACACCGCTCGGGCCGACGATGGCCAACCGTTCACCGACCGCCAGCGACAGGGATAGATCGCGCAGGACCGGCAGCGCCGTGCCTTGATGCCCGACGACGACACCTGCCATCTGGAAGGCATGCTCCGCGTCCGGCCCGATAATCCCCGGCGCAGCAGAAACCGGCGCCAGCCGGGGCGCAATGCGTTTGGCGGCAAGCAACGTCCGCCCGAGTTCAAGGGCACCACGACGCATGGCCGCAAAGGGCTCCGTGGCGGCGAAAGCGACCAGCAGTGCGAAAGCGGCGGCAGGCGTTCCAATCGTTCCCTGCTTGGCAAGCAGGGCGACGGTCAGGAGCGTTGCTGTCAAAAGTAATGTGGAGGCCAGCGAAAAGCCTGCAGCGACAGCGGTGTCGATCCGGTTGAGGGCATCGTCGGCCTGCGCCAGCCGTTGATCGGCCACGGCAATGGCCACCCGTTGCGCCTGCAACCGCCCGACCATTGCAAGGTCCGTCTGGCCGGCGACGAGATCGATGCTCCGGGCGCGCAAGGCTTCCATGGCATGGACGCGACGCCGCCCCGGCTTCAACGCAAACTGTCCCGCCGCGAGCGAAAGGCCAAGACAGATGGCAACAAGCCACAGTCCCGCCAGGCCACCAAACAGCGGATCGATGAAACAGAGCGCGATCATGACCGCGAAAGCGGCAAGGACGGCAACGCCGGCCGGCACCAGCACGCGCAGATAGAGCGAATCGAGCGCATCGACATCGTTCGTCAAGCGGAAGAGCAGCTTTGCCGGCCGGCGCATCATCGCTGCGGCGGCAGCCGGCTGCGCCCAGCCGCGAAACAGCCGCTCACGCAGCGCTGCGAGCACCTTGAGCGTCGCATCATGCGTCACGATTCTCTCGCCATAGCGAGCCGCCGTGCGGCCGATCGCAAGCAGGCGTATGCCGGCGGAAGGCGCAAAGACGTCGAAGACCATGGCGCTGGTGACCGTCAGGCCGGCAAAGGCCGAGGCGGTGATGAACCAGCCGGATAGTCCGAGCAGCGCAGTACCGGCAAGCGTTGCCAGTGCCGACAGGCCGGCGCCGAGACCAAGGCTCGCGCCGCGCTCGACCGAGAACAGCCTGATGACCGGAAGAAGGATAGAGAGAGAGCGTCTCATGCAGCCACCCTCCGCGCCGGTGCCTCCAGACGAACGACACGGCCGAGACGTCCTGCCAGCACCGGATCATGTGTGGCGACGATCAGCACACGGCCCTTGGCAAGCGCAAGCAGCGCATCCGTCACGGCAGCCGCCGTTTGCGCATCGAGATGGGCAGTCGGCTCGTCGGCAAGGATGATGTCGGCGTGTTCGCCGACCATCATCCGGGCAAGCGCCAGCCTCAATGCCTCGCCGCCGGAAAGACCGAGACCGCCCTCTCCGACCGCTGCAACCCTCTCGGCAGTAAAGACCTCGTCGAGCGCCACATTCCGGAGGGCATTTGCAACCGCATGACCATCGATGCCGGTTCGTCCCAGCGCAATATTCCCTATGACACTACCAGCGAACACATGAGGCGACTGCCCGATCCACGCCATTCGCCGGCGCAAGCCATCCGCCGTATCATCCCGCAGCGGAATGCCGCCGACACGAATCACGCCGGCTTCATGCGGCGCCAGGCCGGCAATCAGCGACAGAATGGTCGTCTTGCCGGAGCCGCTGGCGCCCCATAGAGCGATATGTTCGCCTGGAGCGACGGAGAGATCGAAATGATCGATGACAGCCCTCCGCTCCGCACCATGGCGGAAGACCAGACCTTGGATCTCGACCGAGGCAGGGCCGGTGGATATGCACGGCTTCGCATCGCTGCCGCCGAGAATCGTTTGTTGCGACGATGCCAGATCCTTCAGCGCCGCAAGGGCCGCTTCTCCGGCTGCCCGGTCGTGCCAGACTGCCGACAATTCACGCAACGGCTCGAAGAAGGCGGGTGCGAGCAGAAGAATGAAGAGCCCCTGCGTCAATGTCAGGCGACCATCCCAAGTGCCGATGTCGATCGAGCCGAGTAGGCTGAAGCCGACATAGACGGCCATCGCTGCAACGCCGAGAGCGGAGAAAAATTCCAATACCGCCGACGACAGGAAGGCGATTCTCAACACCGCCATGGTGCGAACCCGCAACGACTCCGCGTCCCCACGCAATCGCAGCGCCGTCGCATCGACAGCACCGAGAGCGCGAATGGTGGCAAGTCCGCGCAGCCGGTCGAGCAGAAAAGCGTTGATGCCGCCGGTCTCGGCGAGCTGTTTCTCGCTGGCGGCTTTGGCACGCCAGCCGATCAACGCCATGAAGATCGGGATCAGCGGTGCGCAGAGAGCGAGGATCACGGCCGCTACCCAGGAAATCGGCAGGATGCAGACGAACATGACGAGCGGCACCACGCTTGCCTTCAAGCGTGCGGGACGAAATCGCTGGAGATAAGGAACAATCGCTTCGGCCTGCTCACCCAGCATGCTCGCCGCCAGACCGGATGCGGGCCTGGCGCTATCCAGGGGCGAGCGGAGTGCGAGTGCTGCCGTTGCAGCCGAACGATGCGCGGTCAGCTCCCGGCGTGCCGCCTGGAAAGCCAGCCGCCCGCCAGCCGCATCCAGGGCGGCACGCAGGATGCCAAGGCCCAAGACGATGGCAGCGGGTATCGTCAGATCCGACACCCCACCACCTTCGCTGATCGCTCCCACGCCAACGGCGAGCATGGCGGCCTGCCCTATCCACACCAGAGAAGATAAGCAGAGCAAAGCCGACGCAAAGCCCAAACCGGCGAGCCGTTCCGCGGACCGGCGGGCGGCTGCACCACGAGCATCGGCGCTTGCAGACATGCTTGGGCCACCAGCCTCTCGTCTTTCCAACATTCCATCGCCGGTAGAGGAAACACTCACGCTAGCCTGCCCTTTCCAATTCCATGCCCTCAAGAAGGGCCAATCGCCGAACCCGGAACACACTTGCTGCAACCGATGATATCGTAGCCCAACTAATATGACTGGCTTTCCGCTCCTTGTCAGCGCCAGAATAGCGACGCCGGCTCGCCGATGGGTTGCTGCCATGGCAAGTTGTTCGCGAAATAGTACTAGTGCATTTTTTGCACTGCACAAAAGCGCAGGATGTCGCAGGGCACCGCCACAAAGAGGGCAGATTGACGCAGAACGAGGCATTTCGACTATTCGTACAGGCTGTTCAACGCGATTTCCTTCAATCCCAAAGCGCGGCTGTGTATTGCTCCGCATCATTCCCGATACAAGACTTGACGGGCGCCGTCGTTATCGATGTGTTGGGTACGGATCGGTTTGCGCAAGCGAGAGTTGACGGAGAACTTGCGGGCCGGCTTAGGCGACCGCCCGGTATCGACGCATTTTATGGAGATTGAGATGTATGCGAAAATCATTTGTGCGATAGGGCTCGGATCACGCGAGCGCGCCGAACGTTTGTTGCGCACGTCTCAGGCTCTCCTGACGCCGGGCGGCGAGTTGACCATCGTGCATGTCATCGAACGCTCTCCTTCCGGAGACGAGAGCCCGGATAAATGGGCGGTCTCCGTCATCGGGGAAGCCGAGGAAAAGCTCAATGCACTCTGTAAGCGTCTCGGTATAATCGCCTCCATCGACGTACGCATGGGGACTGCATCGAAAACCTTGTTAATCGTCGCCAAGGAGAAGAAGGCTGATTTGATCGTCCTGGCAACTCATGCGTCCGATATCCTCGACCGCATATTCGGTTCAACGGTCGAGTACGTCACCCGGCACGCCGAATGTTCCGTTCTCATCGATCGAGCCGAGAAATCCGACCATAGCGCAACAACAAAGGGCAAAGGGAAGCAGACGTAGCGCTCCGTCGCGCCACATGATTCTGACCGCTTCTGTTGAGCGACGCCATAGTGACCGCTTGCGCTGCCGTTCAACAGTGTTACATACCCGCTCCCGTCACCTATCCAAGACGATCTATATGACCGAAGCCGCCATCACCTGGAGCATCGCCGGCCTGACCGCCATAGGGGTCGTCACACGTCCGTTCCGATGGCCGGAAGCGGTCTGGGCCGTGTTCGGCGCGGCGCTCCTGCTTGCCTTCCGGCTTATCGGGCCGGCAGACGTGTGGGCCGGCGTGTCCAAGGGCTTCGATGTCTATCTGTTCCTGATCGGCATGATGCTCCTGTCGGAGCTTGCCCGGCGGGAAGGATTGTTCGATTGGGTGGCGGCGATCGCCACCTCGCATGCCAAAGGCTCGCCTCGGCGGCTGTTTCTGCTCGTCTATGTCGTTGGCGTTGTCGTGACCGTGTTTCTCTCGAACGATGCGACCGCCGTCGTCCTGACACCCGCCGTCTACGCGGCCTGCCGCGCGGCCCGGGTCAAGGACCCCATGCCCTACCTATTGATCTGCGCCTTCATCGCCAATGCCGCCAGCTTCGTGCTGCCTATCTCCAACCCGGCCAACCTCGTCATCTTCGCCGGTGGCGAGATGCCGCCCCTATCGCGGTGGATGCAGACCTTCATGTTGCCGTCGATCGTCTCGATCGTCGTGACCTTCGCCTGTCTCTACTGGACGCAAAGACGCGCATTGGCGGAGGACAGCATCGCACGCAGCGTCGAGGAACCCGCCCTTTCGCACAGCGCCCGGCTGGCCGGATGGGGACTTGTGGCGACAGCCGTTATTCTGATCGGGGCATCGGCAATGAACGTCGATCTCGGGATCCCGACATTCGCCGCCGGCGTCACCACGACCATCCTCGTCCTCGCGCTCACCCGGCAGAGCCCGGTCGAGACCATCCGCGGCATCAGCTGGAGCGTGCTGCCTCTCGTTGCGGGGCTGTTCGTGATCGTCGAGGCGGTCAATCATACCGGCTTGACCGCTCTTTTGTCCGGCAAGCTGGCTTCGCTTGCGGCTCAATCCCAGGGGCAGGCAGTCGGCGCGGCGGGCCTTGCCGTCGCGATCGTCTCCAATCTCGTCAACAACCTGCCGGCAGGCCTTTTCGCCGGCAGCGCAGTACAGGCGGCCCATGTTCCGGACGCCATAGCAGGTGCAGTATTGATCGGCGTCGATCTCGGTCCCAACCTGTCGGTGACCGGTTCGCTCGCCACGATCCTGTGGCTCGCTGCCCTGCGTCGCGAAGGCCTTCATATGGGCGCATGGGTCTTTCTGAAGCTCGGCATCGTCGTGATGTTTCCGGCACTGATCCTCTCGCTGGCAGCACTTTCGCTGATATGACGGGCAAAGAATCCCGGCGTCGTAGACGACCGGTCGATTATTTGTTACGCACGGATCATGACCACCAGAACGAAATCTGATCTGACGCGCAACCACATCCTCGCGATCGGGCGAGAACTGGTCCTGCGAAAGGGTTTTGGCGGCGTTGGCCTGAAGGAACTGCTCGAGCAAAGTGCAGTGCCGAAGGGATCGTTCTATTATTATTTTGCGTCCAAGGAAGCCTTCGGCTGCGCCCTGCTGAAGGAATATTGCACCGACTATGCAGAGCGGCTCGACGCTCTGTTCGGCTGGAAGGGCAATGGCCGTCAAAGGCTGATGCACTATTGGCGTGCATGGGTTTCCGACGATCATGCGGCCAGCCTCGCGGATCGCTGCCTCGTCGTGAAACTCGCAGCGGAGATCTCCGACCTTTCCGAAGGCATGCGTGTGATCCTGCTCGGCGGCGTCGAGGATCTCATCCGGCGCATTACCAAAACAATCACCGAGGGTCGCGACGATGGTTCCATCGCGCCTTCATGCGTCCCGGAAAAGATGGCCCGGTCGCTTTACAGCCTGTGGCTTGGTGCAGCGATCCTGGCCAAGCTTGGAAAGGACAAGACACCGCTCGACCAGGCAATGCTTGCCACCGAGCAAGCACTTTCCCTACCCGGCAGCCTTTGATCCAGGCCCGGACCAGCACATGAACATACAAGGAAAACAGAATGCGTAGTGCCATCCATGATGTCTTCGGCGATCCTACCACGGTCCTTCGCCTCGCCGACATGCCCCTTCCCGAACCTGCTGCGGGAAGCGTGCGGATTCGCACCATTCTGTCGCCCATTCACAATCATGACCTTTGGACCGTCCGCGGCGCCTACGGCTACAAGCCGGTCTTGCCCGCCATCGGCGGCAGCGAGGCGGTGGGTATCGTCGATGCTGTCGGCGCTGGCGTCGATGTGACGCTGGTCGGCAAGCGCGTCGTTGCGGCCGGTGTCCATGGAACCTGGGCCGAGCAATTCATCGCGCCCGCTGCAAGCCTCGTTCCCGTGCCCGATGTCATCACCGACGAGGCCGCCGCCCAACTCATTGCCATGCCATTCAGTGCTATTGCGCTTCTGGAGTTCCTCGATGTCGGCCGTGGCGATTGGATCATCCAGAATGCAGCGAACGGAGCAGTCGGCAAGACCCTGGCCATGCTGGCGCATAGTCGCGGCGTACACGCGGTCAATCTCGTCCGGCGGGATGCCGGCGTAGACGAGCTGGCCGCGTTCGGCATCGAGAATGCGGTCTCGACCGCCTCTCCGGATTGGAAGGCCAAGGTGCGCGCCATCATTGGCGACGCACCGATCCGTGCCGCCGTCGATTCCGTCGGAGGCGTGGCGAGCAACGACCTTGCCGACCTCTTGGGCGAGAACGGCCTCCTGGTTTCCTTCGGCACAGCAGCCGGCAAGCCGATGCAGATCGCATCCGGCGCCGTCATCTTCAAACAGCTGACGATCAAGGGGTTCTGGGGCAGCAAGATTAGCGCCGCCATGTCCGCCGACGAGCGCCGCCGGCTGATCGAAGAACTCATCGCGCGCGTCGCATCAGGTGATGTCAAGCTGCCGGTGGAAGCGGCCTATGATATCACGGAGATCGCCCAGGCGGTAAAGTCCTCGCTGACACCGGGCAAGGCAGGCAAGGTTCTATTGAAACCGTAGCTTTCAGGCAGCGCTCGCCGCCCGCCGGTTCCCGGATCGGCCACCGGCTCCTTGCACGAGCAACCATTCCCACTCCATGAGTCGCCCCTGGCCGCAAAGCGTTCGGTGAGATAGCCGGCGAGTAAATTCAAACACTTCGCCTCGAAACATGCGTCTCGTTGCGGAGCGTGTCCAGCTGCTGCACGCGCGCGGGTCAGTTGCAGCAGCGGCGCTGAGACTGCATAGCCGCACTCCATGCCGATAGATTGCCGCCGACAGCAAGCGGCCACCGCGAAAATTCCATAAAAATGCTCTTGTCCCTCTAGTTACTAGAGGATGTAGCAATGGTTCCACGACCCAATCTGGAACCCGAATATGACTTCGACAACACAACAGAGCCGCTATCGCGTCGATGGCATGGACTGCGCTTCCTGCGCTGCGAAGATCGACACGGCCGTTCGTCGCCTGCAGGGCGTTGAAGACGTTTCCGTATCGGTCACGGCAGGCACGATGACAGTCAAACATCAGGGCGATGACACTCTCGCGCCGGCAATTGCCAAGCGCGTGACGGGACTGGGTTACAAGATCATTCCGCTTCCTCAAAATAGCGCGCCTGCGGCCAAGGAAGACGAAAGCCATGCCTGCGGCTGTGGCCACGACCATCATGATCACCAGGCACAAGGCCATGATCACAAAGATCACAATCATGACCATGGCCACGGCGATCGTGGAACCGGAAGCCACGAGCATGCTCATCCGGGACACAGCCACGACGCACATGGGCACGCGGCGACCGTTGCCGGTCTCCATGGACACGATCATGGGCCGAACATCGGACCATGGTGGAAATCTGCAAAGGGCCGATTGACGATCGCCAGCGGCATCGCACTTGCCGTGGCCTGGGCCATTGGCAAACTCGTGCCTGGACTGGAGGGCTGGATCTTCACCGCCGCCATGCTTGTGGGCTTGTTGCCGATTGCCCGGCGCGCCTTCATGGCCGCGATGGTCGGAACGCCGTTCTCGATTGAGATGCTGATGACGATCGCGGCGATCGGCGCTGTTATCATCGGCGCCAGCGAGGAAGCAGCAACCGTTGTCTTCCTCTTCCTGATCGGCGAGCTGCTGGAAGGCGTTGCGGCCGGCAAGGCCCGTGCCAGCATTCAATCGCTGACGGAGCTGGTTCCCAAAACCGCCCTCGTCGAGGAGAACGGCAAGACCCGCGAAGTACAGGCGGAGAGCCTGTCCGTCGGTGCCGTCATCCTGGTACGCCCGGGGGACCGAATTCCCGCCGACGGCACGATCCTGTCTGGCGAAAGCGCCATCGACGAAGCGCCCGTCACCGGTGAGAGCACGCCCGTGCGCAAGGGGGCCGATGCGACCGTCTTTGCCGGTACCGTCAACGGCGATGCGGCGCTGCGCATTCGCGTCACGGCGGCCGCTGCCGACAACACGATCGCCCGCGTGGTCAAGCTGGTCGAGGAGGCGCAGGAATCGAAGGCGCCGACCGAGCGCTTCATCGACCGCTTCTCGCGCTATTACACGCCGGGCGTCGTCGTTGTCGGCGCGCTCGTCGCCGTCGTCCCGCCGCTTCTGCTGGGCGGCAACTGGGGCGAATGGGTCTACAAGGGCCTGGCCATCCTGCTGATCGGCTGCCCCTGCGCCCTCGTCATCTCGACGCCGGCGGCAATCGCGGCCTCGCTGTCATCAGGCGCCAGACGCGGTCTGCTCCTCAAGGGTGGCGCCGTGCTGGAGAATATCGGCAAGGTGACCGCAGTCGCCTTCGACAAGACAGGCACGCTGACGGAGGGCAAGCCCAAGGTCACGGATATCGTCGGCCTCGGCAGGGGCGACGCAGAGGTGCTGCGATTGGCGGCGGCTCTCGAAACCGGCTCGAACCATCCGCTCGCCCGGGCGATCCTCGATCGCGCCGCCGCGGACGGTACGGAAGTGCCGTCGGTCATCGATGCAAAGGCGATCGGCGGCAAGGGCGTGAGCGGCACGGTTGACGGCATCGAGGTCTTCCTCGGTTCGCCGCAGGCGGCCGCCGACAGAGTTTCCCTTGCCCCGGAACAATCGGCACGGATCGCCGAACTCAACGACGAGGGAAAGACCGTCTCCGTTCTGGTGGTCAGGGGCGTGGCCGCCGGCCTGCTGGCAATGCGCGACGAACCGCGGGCCGATGCCGCGGCGGGCCTGAAGGCACTTGCGGATGCCGGCATCAAGACGATCATGTTGACCGGCGATAACAGGCGCACTGCGCAGGCCATCGGCAAGACGCTCGGCATCGAGGTCAAGGCGGAGCTGCTGCCTGAAGACAAGCAGCGCATCGTCGGCGAGCTGAAACGCCAGGGCCTTAGGGTCGCCAAGGTCGGCGACGGCATCAATGACGCGCCTGCGCTCGCCGCCGCCGACGTCGGCATTGCCATGGGCGGCGGAACCGACGTCGCGCTCGAAACGGCCGACGCCGCCGTGTTGCATGGCCGCGTCGGCGACGTCATCGAGATGATCGACCTTTCGAAGCGGACGATGAGCAATATAGGCCAGAACATCACCATCGCTCTCGGCCTGAAGGGTGTTTTCCTAGTCACGACGATCGTCGGCGTCACCGGTCTCTGGCCGGCGATCCTCGCCGATACCGGAGCGACGGTGTTGGTCACCATGAACGCACTGCGCCTGCTCGGCGGGAAGCGGCGGCGGATCGAAGCCTGACACCCGTGGCGGATCACTCGCGGATATCAAGCAACTCGTCCCGAAACCCGCCCGTTCACAACAACCGTTTTGCCTAACGGATAGCGACACGCGCCCTCGGGCGCGCGTCGTTTCGCTCATGGGCAAAAATCTGCGCCGGGAGCGGCGGAAGCTCTCGAATGATATCCGCGCCCTTCTCGCCGACCATGATCGTGGGTGCATTGGTGTTGCAGGAGGGAACGCGCGGCATGACAGAGGAATCGCAGACCCGCAGCCCTTCCAATCCACGAACCTTCAGGTCAAGGCCGACAACGGCATCCGGACCGGTGCCCATCTTGCAGGTGCCGACCGGATGGTGGTCGGTCTTGGCATTGGCGCAGCCATAATCGAAAAGCTGTTCGTCGGTGACGACCTTCGGGCCTGGAAGGCGCTCGGCAAGCACGAACGGCTTGAGGGCCGCCTGCTGCATGATCTCGCGCGCAACCTTCAACCCCTCCAGCGACATCGCCCTGTCGTGAGGATCCGACCAGTAGTTCGGATCGATCAATGGAGCGGCGGCGGGGTCCGATGAGGAGAGCCGGACCGTCCCCCTGGATCGGGGATGAAGATAGGCTGAATTCAGCGTGACGCCGGCATTCTTGAGGCGCTCGACGCCCGCTTCGATCCCCGAGCCGAGGCCGAGGTGAAACTGGATGTCGGGAGAACGCGCCTCGGGATCGGCATACCAGAAGCCGCCTGTCTCGAAGAGGGAAGACGCCACGGGCCCCGTCCTGAACAGCATATATTCGAGCCCGGCCCACAGCGTCCTGTGGAGTTTTGCCACGCCGTCATAGGTATGGTCGCCGGTGCACTCCGCGATCACGAAGAGATCGAGATGATCCTGCAGGTTCCCGCCAACGCCCGGAAGGTCGTGCAGGACCTTCACGCCGACCGATCGCAAGTGATCGGCGGGGCCGATACCGGATTGCAGCAGCAGCTTGGGCGAGCCGATCGCACCTGAGGAAACGATGACCTCCCGCTCCGCCCGCACGATCTCCGACCCTTGTTGCGACGCGATTTCGACACCGACAGCCCGCGCCCCTTCGAGGACAATGCGTGCCACGCGCGCGCCGGTTCTGACCGTCAGGTTCTTCCGCTGCTTGATGGGTGAAAGATAGGCGAGCGAGGCGGAGGAGCGGCGGCGATTGCGCTGCGTCAGCTGATAGAAGCCGACGCCGGCCTGTTGGCGGCCGTTGAAATCATGGTTGTAGGGAATGCCGAGTTCCTGGCCGGCACGAATATAAGCATCACAAATCGGCAAGGCGGAAACCGGCATGGAGACGCCGAGCGGCCCGCCATAGGAGTGATAATCATCCGCAAAACGCTGATTGTCTTCGGCGCGCTTGAAATAGGGAAGGATGGAACGATAGTCCCAGCCTTCGCAGCCGTCCTCGCTGGCCCATAGATCGTAGTCCACCGCGTTGCCGCGCGTGTAGAGCTGTGCGTTGATCGACGAACCGCCGCCGATGACCTTGGCTTGCGTATAGCGAAGAACCCTGCCCTTCATGTGTTTCTGGGGTACCGTCTCCCAGCCCCAGCTGGCCACTCCCTTGGTCATCTTGGCAAAGCCTGCCGGCATATGGAAGAGCGGGTTCCAGTCTCCGCCTCCCGCCTCCAGCAGCAGCACGTTGACATCCGGGTCTTCGCTCAGCCGATTGGCCAGAACGCATCCCGCCGGTCCAGCGCCGGTAATGATATAGTCGAAACGCATATCTCAAATCCTGTCTACAAACGGGGAATGGACAGACCGCCATCCGCATCGATCACCGTGCCGGTGGCGAAAGCGAAGTCGCCGGAGGCGAGCGCGGCGCAGATCCTGCCGATGTCCTCTGCTTCGCCCCACCGTTTCATCGGCACCAGCCCGCCCTCGATCAGAGTGTCGTATTTGGAGCTGACGCCTGCGGTCATGTCCGTGCGGATGATGCCGGGGCGGACTTCGAAGACGGCGATGCCGGATTCGGCGAAACGCAAGGCGAGCCCTTGCGAAAAGGCGGCAAGCCCGGCCTTGCTGATGCAGTAATCCAGTCGTTCGGGTGAGCTCGCCTCCGCCGATACGGACGTGATGTTAATGATCGAGCGCGGGTGCGAGCGACTGCCTGACACCAGCATCGCCTTGACCACAGCCTGGGTGAAGAAAACGGTGCCCTTGAGATTGGTCGCCAGGATCGCATCGAAATTCTCGGGCAGCAGCTCGAGAAAATCGCCGCGCACGACCGCGGCCATGCCGGCATTGTTGACGAGGCAATCGATGCGGCCAAAGCGCCCCAGAATGGCGTGGACGGTTGCGTCATGCTTTCCGACATCGGACAGATCGGACTGAATGTAGAATGCATCACCGCCAAGAGCCTTGAGCCCGGTGATCACCTCGTCAGCGGTCTCCTCGGGTCCGATGCCGGTAATGACGATGCTGTAACCGGCCTTTGCGAGCGCGGTCGCTATGCCGAGGCCAATGCCCCTCCGTCCTCCGGTGATGACCGCGACCGGCCGTTCAACCTTGTCTGTCATGCGTTCAGGTCCTTGGATGCGATGTGATCGGCGACGCGCAGAGCCTGACTGGCAACTGTGAGCGCTGGGTTCACGGCTGCCGAGGTCGGCAGGAAGCTCGCGTCGACCACAAAGAGGTTCGGATGGTCATAGGCACGGCAATAGATGTCGAGCGGTGCGCTCGCCGGATCATTGCCGATCCGGACCGTGCCGCATTGATGGGACGGCGTACGCTTGTCGAAGGGACGCGAGAGCACGAGCGGAAAACCGATGGATTTCAGTATGTCCTTGAGCTTGGCGACCAGTGCGAGATGGGCGTCCCAGTTGGTGCGCTGCCATTGCAGGACGATGCGATCGCCATCGATCATGACACGGCTTTCCGGGTTCGGCATATCCTCGCTCATCGCATAGAAATCGATCGCCCGGTTCGTCATCTGTCCGAGCACCCACTCCGGCACCTTCGGCAGCGAACCCTTGAGTACCTTGGCGGAAATCCTGCCCAACAGCTGAACATTGCCGAGGGGCGGGCCGCCATTTCCGTCGGAGAGATAAAAATCATTGAAGCCGAAGGTCTTCTGGTAGACGGAGGTGTTGCGATAGGTCGGCGACACGCCGATCACCGCCGAGGAATTGTGGTTCATGAAGTTCCGTCCGACCTGGTCGGACGAATTCGCCAGCCCTTTCGGGTGCCGGTCATTGGCCGAGCGCAAGAGAAGCACCGCCGATTGCACCGCGCCGGCGGACAGGATGACGAGCTTGGGTGAAAGCCTGATCTGCTCACCGTTCATCTGGTAGACAACGCTGGCGATCCTGCCGTCCGCCGCAGCTTCGAGCCTTGTTACCCGCGCACCCGTCTGAAGGCGGACATTGCCGTGCTTCAGGGCAACGGCAAGGGCCACCGTTTCAGCATCCATCTTGCCGTCATGCGAATTCGGATGGGCATCCCAGGGCGTCTTGGCCTTGGCAAGCCAGGCCTCGAGATCGATGCCCAACGGCAGAGAATAGGGATGGAGGCCCTTTTCCTTCAGCCGCGCCCTGACGTCGGCGATTGGCGCCTCGTCGGGAACCGGCGGGAAATCATAGCCGAGCGAATGATTTGGTTCGGTCGGATCCTCGCCGAGGCGTCCCCGAACCTGATACATGCGCTCGGCGCGGCTGTACCAGGGTTCCAGCACGTCATAGGAGAACGGCCAGGCGGGAGACACACCCTCGCGATGCTGTATCTCCTCGAAGTCTTCCCTGCGGTAACGGACGAGGACCGCCCCATAGAACTTTGAATTGCCACCGACATTGTAATAGTTTCCCGGATTGAAGCCGGCGCCGCCGGCCTCGTACCAGGTCTCCTTCGGGCGAAAATGGCCCCGTTGAAAGATCGCCCTCTGGTCCCGGTTTTCGGGACGATCGGCGATATGATCGCCGACCTCGAGGATCAGGATCTCGGCTCCCGTCGCCGCCAGTCCGGCCGCGACCGTCGAGCCACCGACGCCCGAACCTATGATGACGATGTCAGGTGTTTTGCTCATGTCGATATCTCTGATGCCGTCTCACGCAATCCGCATCTGGCTTTGCGGATCGAAGAAAACAGCCTTGTCGAGATTGAAGGCGAGGCGTGCGTGCTGGCCTGCCTGGATGCGTGCATCCGCACGCAGCCGGGCGACGACCTCCTTGCCGCCGAGCTTGATGACGGCGAATGTGTCGGAGCCCGCCGGCTCGACCACCTCGATCAGGCAATCATTTTCGGCCACCGTCTTCGCATTGCGATCGGCGCCGTCCGGATCGGTCAGCGCCTCGGGGCGAATGCCGAAGACGATCGCACGTCCGGCATGCGCCTCCAGCTGCTCGCGGCCCGCAGCGATCGGCAGTCTGATCGGCTCGCCATCCGCGCGCGCAAGCGAGACGGAAAGCCCGGTGTTTCCCTTCTCGATCGTTCCGGAAAGCAGGTTCATGGCGGGCGATCCCATGAAGTCGGCGACGAACATATTGGCCGGATTGTTGTAGATTTCCGCCGGCGAGCCGAACTGCTGCAGAACGCCGTCCTTGAGAACGGCGATCTTTGTCGCCAGCGTCATGGCTTCGATCTGGTCATGCGTCACATAAACGATGGTCGTCTTCATCCGCGCGTGCAGGCGCTTGATCTCCGTGCGCATATCGACGCGAAGCTTGGCATCGAGATTGGACAGCGGCTCGTCGAAGAGGAACAGCTTGGGATCGCGCACCAGGGCGCGGCCCATGGCGACACGCTGGCGCTGGCCGCCCGAGAGCTGGCTCGGCTTCCGATCGAGCAGATGACTGATCTGCAGGACCTTGGCGACCTCGTCGATCGCCTTCTTGCGCTCTTCGGCGGGCACGCCGCGCATCTCCATGCCGAAGGCGATGTTGCCGGCCACCGTCATGTTCGGATAGAGCGCATAGCTCTGGAACACCATGGCGATGTCGCGCTTGGAGGGATGCAGACCGGCGATGGAACGCCCGTCGACGCGGATGTCACCCTCGCTGATCGCCTCCAGGCCGGCGATGGTATTGAGCAGCGTGGACTTGCCGCAACCGGACGGTCCCACGAGAACCAGAAAGCCACCCTTCTCAAGCTCGAGGTCGATGCCTTTCAGGATATCGAGTGCGCCATAGCGCTTCTTCAGTCCGGAAATTTCAAGAAAAGCCATAGCGATTATCCTTTGACAGCGCCCGCCATCAGACCGCGCACGAAGTAGCGGCCAGCGAGTATGTAGACGATGAGCGTGGGGACGGCGGCAATCATGGCGGCGGCCATGTTGACGTTGTATTCGACCACGCCGGTCGAGGTGTTGACGACATTGTTGAGCGCCACCGTCATCGGCATGGAATCACCGGTTCCCGCATAGGCCGAGGCGAACAGGAAGTCGTTCCAGATGTTGGTGAACTGGTAGATGACCGTCACGACGATGATCGGCAGGGAATTCGGCAGCATGATGCGGCGGAAGATCTGGAAGAAGCTCGCGCCATCGACCTGCGCTGCCCGCACCAGTTCGGTCGGGAAGGCTTCATAGTAGTTCCGGAAGAACAGCGTGGTGAAGCCGAGACCGTAGACGACGTGAACGAAGACCAGGTTGACCGTCGAATTGCCGAAGCCGAAGCTGAAACCCGTCGCATCCTGCAGCGTCACGCCGAAGCGCCCGAGAGCGCCGAGGATCGTCGCCATCGGCAGCAGCACCGACTGGAACGGGATGAAGCAGGCAAACAGCATCAAGCCGAACACCAGCGTATGGCCCGGAAAGCGCCACTTGGTCAGCACGTAGCCGTTCAAGGCGCCGAAGATCGTCGAGATCGCCACCGCCGGCACGACCATCTTGATGGAATTCCAGAAATAGCCCTTGATGCCGGCGCAGGTGAGGCCGACGCAGGCTTCGCCCCATGCCTTCAGCCATGGGTCGAAGGTGGGAGACTGCGGCAGGGCCAGCATGTTGCCGTTCTGGATCTCGTCCATGGTCTTGAACGAGGTGACCAGCATCACGAAGAGCGGCGCGAGATAGAAGAGAGCAAAGAGCAGCAGCAGGCCGTAGATCACGACACGGCCGATCCATCGGCCGCGATTGCCGCCATGCGCCAGCCCGACGGCAGGAGAAACAACGGAGCTCATCGCGCCTTCTCCTTCAGTTCGGAGTAGAGATAGGGAACGATGATCGCCGAGATGGTCATCAGCATGATCACGGCGCTGGCCGAACCAACGGCCATTTCATTGCGCTTGAAGGTATATTCATACATGAAGTTGGAGGGCAGCCAGGCCGAGCCGCCGGGGCCGCCCGATGTCAGCGCCACCACAAGGTCGTAGGATTTGATCGCCATGTGCGCGAGCACGATGAAAGCGGACAGGAATACCGGCCTTAGCAGCGGAATGATGATGCGACGGTAGAGCTGGAAGGGCGAGGCGCCATCGATCTGCGCCGCCTTCATGATCTCGCTGTCGATGCCGCGCAGACCGGCGAGGGACATCGCCATGATGAAGCCGGACGCCTGCCAGACACCGGCGATGACGACGGTGTAGATGACGAAATCCTTGTTCTTGATCCAGTCGAAATGGAAGCTCGTCCAGCCGAACTGATGCAAGGTCTGCTCGAGGCCTAGACCCGGGTCCAGGAACCATTTCCAGGCAACACCCGTCACGATGAAGGAAAGCGCCATCGGATAAAGAAAGATCGGCCTGAGCACGCCCTCGCCGCGGATCTTCTGATCGAGCAGGATCGCCAGCAGCAGGCCAAGCGCCAGGCAGATGAAGATATAGAGGAAGCCGAAGATCCCCATATTGACGATCGAGGTATACCAGGACGAGGGCGGATCGCTTTCGAACGTCCAGCGCCAGAGCCGCTGATAGGCGCGCGGGCCGGTCAACGCATAGGACGGAAAGGTCTTGGAGTTGGTGAAGGACAGATAGACGGTCCAGAGAATGAAGCCGTAGACGAAGACAAGCGTGATCGCGAAGCTCGGCGCAAGAACGATCTTCGGCAGGGCATCTTGCAGGCGCGCGCGTAGAGAAACCGCGGGCCGCCGCGCCGACACCGGTTCCGTGGTAGCAACTGAGCTCATGAGGTCCATCTCCTCCCAATGATATGCTCGCTATCGGAGGCTTCCCCGCCAGGGCGGGGAAGCCGTTCTCGACCCGATCAGCGGGCGTCGTCGATCGCCTGAACGAGCTGCTTGACGGCCTCGTCAGACGTCTTGATCTGGCCGTGGACGAACTTTGAGACCACGTCCTTGTAGGCATTGGCGATCGCCGGCGGAGCGCCGTAACCCTGGGCCAGCGAGCCGAACAGCGTGCCGCCTTCGTTGGCGGCCTTCAGGTCGGCGATGCCCTTCTTGCCGCAGGCGTCGAAGGCGGTGTCCGGAACGTCGGTGCGGGCGGGAACCGATCCCTTGACGACGTTGAAGGCCGACTGGAAGCTCTTCGACAGCGTTGCGGTCGCAAGTGCTACCTGAGCGGCCTTGCGGTCGGCAGGAACGTTGAACATGCCGAACATGTCGGAGTTGTAGATCACGCTGCCTTCCGTGCCAGGGAAGCGGTAGCACAGGTAGTCTGTCCCCGGGGTTTTCTTGGCGGCGACGAATTCGCCCTTGGCCCAATCGCCCATGACCTGAACGAGCGCGTCACCCTTTATGACCATCGCGGTCGCAAGGTTCCAGTCACGGCCGGAGAAGTTCGGGTCGACGTATTTGACGATCGTGGCGAGGTTGTCGAAGGACTTCTTCATCGTGTCGGACTTCAGCGAGGCCTCGTCGAGGTCGTTGAAGGCCTTCTTGTAGAATTCCGGGCCGCCGGTCGAAAGGACGATCGAGTCGAACATCGTCGCTTCCTGCCAGTTCTGGCCGCCGAGCGCGAGCGGAACGACGCCGGCCGCCTTTGCCTTGTCCAGAAGCGCGATCAACTCGGCAAAGGTCTTCGGCTGCTTACCGCCGATCTTGTCCATGACAGCCTTGTTGATCCAGAGCCAGTTGACGGAGTGAACGTTGACCGGAGCTGCGACCCACTTGCCGTTATAGACGGCGAACTTCTGCAGAGCCTTCGGAACCGACTTGTCCCAGCCTTCCTTCTTGGCCGTCGCGGTCAGGTCGCCCATGACGCCTTCCTGGGCGTAGTCGAGCACGGTATAGCCCAGCATCTGCGAAGCCGTCGGATAGTTTCCGGCAGCAACCATGGCCTTGAGTGCCGTCATGGCCGCGTCACCGCCGCCGCCGGCGACCGGAACATCCTTCCAGGCATATCCCTCCTTGGAAAGATCCTGCTTGAGCACGTTCAGCGCCGCAGCCTCGCCGCCGGATGTCCACCAGTGCAGCATCTGCACCTCTTTTACATCAGCGGCGCGAGCGGACGCGCCGGCACCCGCGACTGCAAGTGCGATCATTGCAGTCGTCGTCAAAAACTTACGCATTTAAAACCTCCCAGTTTTGCAATTTTTAGATGCGAGACCCATTCTCGCATCTATTCCCCGCCCTCCTCAGGCGTAGTCTTCCGCTGGCTAGGCCAGCTTTTCCTTCTGCGGCATCCACCAGCTGGTGCGGCTGCCGACGTGCATGTTGAGTGTCTTGGTCTCCGTATAATCCTCCACCGCGTGGCGGCCGAGCTCGCGCCCGAGCCCGGACTGCTTGTAGCCGCCGAACGGAAGCTCAGGGGTACCATCCATGAACGTGTTCATCCAGACGGTTCCTGCACGGACTCTTCTGCCGATTGTCAGGCAAGTATCGAAGTCACGGCTCCAGACGCCGGCCGACAGGCCGTAGTCGATCGAATTCGCGATTTCTATCGCCTCGGCGGTCGTCTCGAAGGTCAGTACCGACAGAACGGGTCCGAAGACTTCCTCGCGCGCAACCGCCATATCCGGCGTCACACCGGACAGGATTGTCGGCGCCATGAATTGCCCCATGCCAAGGTCGAGAGTGCCGCCGCCGTGCGCCACGTCCGCACCGCCGTCCCTTGCCTTGGCGACGTAACCGGCAATCTTGTCAAAGTGTTGCGGCGTTATGATCGCGCCCACTTGCGTGCTGGGATCCAGCGGATCGCCGACCCTCACATTCTGCGTGAGATTGGCGACGCGCTTGACGACTTCGGATGCAATGCTCTTGTGCAGGATCAGTCGAGAGCCGGCATTGCAGCATTCGCCGGCATTGAAATAGGCGCCGAAAACGGCGGCATCGATGAAGGCGTCCAGATCGGCGTCCGGGAAGACGATCTGCGGGTTCTTGCCGCCGAGCTCGAGCGAAACCTTCTTCAACGTCTGTGCCGCATTGGTCATGGTGAGCTTGCCGACGCCGGTGGAACCGGTGAAGGACACCATGTCAACGTCGGGATGGGATGTCATGACGGCGCCGACCTCGGGGCCGGTTCCTGTGACGATATTGACCACGCCGTCCGGCACGCCCGCCTCCTGCAGGATCTCGCCGAGGACAAGCGTCGAGCCCGACGTCAGTTCGGATGGCTTGACAACTGTCGTGCAGCCGGCCGCCAGGGCGAAGGGAAGCTTCTGACCGACGATCAGGAACGGGAAGTTCCAGGGGGTGATGATGGAGACGACGCCGATCGCCTCGCGCAGAACGACACCGAGTGTTCCCTCGCCGAGCGTATTGTAGCTTTCGCCATGCAGATCGCGCGCGAGTGCCGCCGCATAGCGCCAGATATCAACGGAGCCGGCGATCTCGCCGCGCACCTGGCTGATCGGTTTGCCGGCCTCTATCGCATCGAGATAGGCAAGCTCTTCTGACCGCGCCGCGATAAGATCGGCGGCCCTCAGAAGAACAGCTGATCGCTCGGAGGCCGTCATTCGCGGCCAGGGACCATTGTCGAACGCCTTGCGGGCGGCCGCGATCGCCCGTTCGGCGTCCGCCTTGCTGCCGGCCGGAAAGCGGCTGACCACGACGCCGTGGCTCGGGGCGATGCGCTCGATCGGCCTGGCATCGCCTGCCTGCCACCGGCCGTCGATCAGCATTTTGAAATCCCGCGCCTCATGAGAGCTCAGCGCCTTTGGCTTCACCGGAATCGTCATCACCATTCTCCCTTGAACTGTGCCGGGCGCTTTTCGCTGAAGGAAGCGACGCCCTCTTTCAGATCGCCTGTCTTGGCGGCGAGTATAGACCCCAGCGCCTCGACGGCGGTGCCGTTGTCCTCGCCGTTTGCCGAAGCGACCAGCAGCTTCACGATTTCCAATGCAGCAGGTCCGCGCGCGGCCACGCGCTGCGCATAATCCTTGGCCGCGGCGACAGCGTTGCCGCTCGGGGTGACCGCATCGACGACGCCCAGATTACGCGCCTCCTCGGCCGTGAAGATTTCTCCACCGAGCGCCATACGGCGAACGACTTGTGCGCCGAAGCGTTTGACGAGGCGCTGCGTGCCGGACCAGCCCGGCACCATGCCGAGGCCCGTCTCGGGCAATCCGATCTTGATGTGCTCCTCGGCGATCCTGATATCCGCCACGCCGGCAAGCTCCAGGCCGCCGCCAAGGGCATGGCCGTTAAGAGCCGCGATCAGCGGAACGCGAAGGGTCGCCAGTCTTTCGAAAACGCGATGGCCGTATCGAACCCAGGCGTGTCCGAACTCCTGCGGTTCCATTCCGCCCCAGGCCTTGATGTCGCCGCCCGCCGAGAAGCCCTTGCCCTCGCCCGTCAAAATCGCGACCCGAACGGCGCCGTTTGCCTCGACTTCATCGGCAGCATTGCCGAGTGCCTTCAACATATCCAGATCGAGAGCATTGAGCTTTTCCGGCCGCGAGACCGTCATGACTGCGATGTGCCCGTCTATCTCGACCTTCACCGTGCCGCTAGCCATGGAACGTCCCCTCCAGAACGCGGGCGTCTTTCTTCGGCAGGGAAAGGCCGATATTGCCTTCCGCAAAGAGTCCGGCGTCCATCACCTTGAGATCCGCTGCCACGGTGAGCGGGAATTCGGATTGCTCGAGAATATGTGTCTGCAGATCGATGCCCGGCGCGATCTCGGTCAGTACGATGCCGGCCGACGTCAGCTTCATCACGCAGCGTTCGGTGACATAGGTAATGTCCTGACCCTGCTCGACTGCCCGCTTGCCGGAGAAGGTGACATGCTCGACTTCGTTCACCAATTTCTTGAGCTTGCCTTCCTTCTCGATGACCAGCCTGCCGTTGGCGACCGCGATCTTGGCGCCCGCATTGAACATGCCGGAGAAGACGATTTTCCTGGCGCGGGCGGTGATATCGACAAAGCCGCCGGCTCCGGCCGTCACATGCGGCCGGAAGGACAGTTTCGAAACGTTGACGGATCCGTCCCGGCCGATCTCGAGGAAGGACAGGAGCGAAGCGTCGAAACCGGCGCCCTGGAAATAGGTGAACTGATAGGGGGACGGCATATAGGCATCGGCGTTGGATGCGCAGCCGAAAGCAAAATCGAGGAGCGGAACGCCACCGACGGCACCTTGCTCGATGACCCAGGTGACCGCCCCATGCAGCCCCTCTTCCAGCAGGATGCGCGGCACATTTGCCGAGATGCCGAAGCCGAGATTGACGCAACTACCGGCCTGCAGTTCCTGCGCCACGCGTCGCGCGATTACCTTCTGGATGTTGAATTCAGGAACGCGGAACGTGTCGAGCGGACGAAAAATCTCGCCTGAGATCGCCGGATCGTACAAGGTCTGGGTCGTCTGCTTCTGCTCGGGATCGACGATCACATAGTCGACCAGCATTCCGGGAACGCGAACATCATGCGGCTTCAGCGAACCTTCCTTGGTGATCCGCTTGACCTGGGCAATGACGATGCCGCCATTGTTGCGTGCGGCAAGCGCCTGGTCCAGACCACCCAGATAGGCGCCCTCGTGCTCGTAGGTGAGATTGCCGCGCTCGTCCGCCGTCGTCGCGCGAATGATCGCGACCTGCGGAACGATAGCAGGAAAATACAGCCATTCATCGCCTTCGAAGGACACGCGCTTGACAACCGGCTCTTCGCTCGCGGCGGCATTCATCGCGCAGCCCTGACGCTTGGGATCGACGAAGGTCTCGATTCCCACCTTGGTCAAGACTCCGGGACGCTTGGCGGCGGCTTCCCGATGCATATCGAAGAGGATGCCCGACGGGATATTGTAGGCGGGAATTTGGTTATCCGTGATCATCTGCCAGATGAGCGGCGGTTCGGCGGTGGACGGTCCGGACGGATAGGAGCCGCCGATGATGCGCTTGAGCAGGCCTTTCTTGGCGATATGGTCGACACCCCTAATGCCGCTCATGTCGCCTGCCGCGATCGGATGCAGCGTCGTGAGATTGCGCGGATGCCCCGTCTCATCGAAGCGCTCGCCGATCGCCTTCAGCATCAGATCGGGGCAGCCAAGACCGCTTGACGATGAGACCGAGACGATGGCTCCATCGGGGATCAGGGCGGCGGCTTCGGCCGGAGTAATGTGTTTGCTCATATGCATAATCTAGAGTCCGGTTTTTATCTTGACGGCCGCGCCGCCTCTTGCGGCCTCGACGACGGCGAGGCCGGTTGCAAGCGACCAGATTCCATCCTCGGCTGTAGCGGCAGGACGCCCCTTCCCCGCCACGGCGGCGTGGAAGGCTTCGAGCGCGGTCTGGTAGAGGTTCTTGTCGGTCGTCGGCAGTTCCTGCTCGCCCTCGGCGGTCCGCAATATCACGGTGCCGATCGGCCGCTGCGTCATGACGTTGCGAGCGATGAGCGATCCCTCGGTTCCATGCACCTCGAAGCCGGTGTCGGCATATTTCACCGTAAAGGCATCATGGAACTGGGCGATGACACCGTCCTCGAAGCGCATCACGCCCATGACGGCATCTTCCAGCCCTTCCCTGCCCATTCCGCCCGACTGTGAGAAAGCCGTGACCTCAACCGGGTTACGCCCGAGGACAAAGCGCAGCGTATCGGCATCGTGAACCGTGATGTCGAGGATCACGCCACCGCCGGCGGCCGGCTTCTCGATCCTCCAGCCCTGAAGATGCGGCGGCAGATAGACGGCGTGGAACACCCGAGCCGCCAGCGGCTTGCCGATCTTGCCGGAGGCGATGGCATCCCTCATCGCGATATGGGTCGATGCATTGCGAAGATGATGATTGGTCGCCAGAACGACGCCGGCATCCTTCGCCGCCTGTGCCATAGCATGCGCATCGTCAAGCGACATTGCCAGCGGCTTCTCGCAAAGCACATGCTTGCCGGCGCGAGCCGCGGCAATCGCCTGGTCGCGGTGCAGCTCGTTGGTGGTCGAAATATAGACGGCATCGATCTGCGGATCCGACACAAGCTCCGAGACCTGCGAAACCGACCGGCCGATACCGTTTTCAGCAGCGTAGGCTCGTGCGCGCTCCGGGCTCGAACTCATGACTGACACCACCTCGCCGCCAGCAGCGCGGATGGCGCCGATGACCCATTCGCGGGCGATGGTGCTTGCGCCGATAAGACCCCAACGAACAGTCATGCCAACTCCTCCCTTGATTTTCTCTGCGCGGCACCGCAGCTCTCGCGAACGACGAGACGGACGGCCGCGGTCACGTTCTCCGCCTCCACCTTTCCCGCATTGATCTGCTTGAGAAGAAGCTGAGCCGCACGCCTGCCCATGCCCTGCGGATCGACTGAAATCGTCGTCAGCGCGGGCACTGCAGTCTGCGCCTCGATCACATCGTCGAAACCGACGACGGCGAAGTCACGGCCGGGCTCCATGCCACGCGCGCGAAGCCCGTCGCAGACGCCGAAAGCGACCGCATCATTGAAGCAGACAGCCGCGGTCGGCGGATTGCCCATCGCCATGGTGCGAGCAATCGCATCCGCACCGCCGGCCCTCGATGGGGCCGATGAGACAATCAGTTCGTCGTCAAAACCGAGACCGACTTCCACCACTGCATCCCGGTAACCGGTCAAGCGCTCGGCGAAAACGGCCGTATTGGGAAAGCCGCCCAGGAAGGAAATCCGCCTATGGCCAAGCGAGGCCAGATGCCGGACTGCCGCCGCCGTTCCTTCGTGATTGTCGGATACGATCGAGGAAACCTTGGCGCCGGGCAGGCTGCGCACCGCGACGACGACCGGGATGCCGGCTGCGACCAACGGCTTGAAATCGGCTGCTTCCGTTGCACGGGCCGGCGAAACGATCAGGCCGGAAATGCCATGCTCGCGCATGGACGCAATGACCTCGCGCTGGCGATCGATGCTTTCGCTCGTATTCGACAGAAACTGCACGAAACCCGCGGATTGAACGACCATATCGACTCCCACTGCCAGCTCCGCGAAGAAACTGTTGGTGAGGTCGTTGACGACGACACCGATGATCTTCGACTTCGCGCCCGTCTGCCGGAGCGTGGCGGCGCCACGATTGTAGACGTAGCCGAGCTCCCGCATCGCGGCACTGACCTTCACCCGCGTGCCCTCATTGACCAGAGGGGACCCCTGAAGCACCAGCGAGACGGTCGACTTTGAAACGCCGGCAGCCTTCGCGATGTCTATGACGGTAACCCGTCCCCCGGCCATATAATCCTCCCTGCTAATTCTCTAAGCAATTAATTGGAACGTTCCAATTATGTCAAGAGCGTTTTTCCAAATTCAGATCAATAGCCGCCACATCTTTTCTGCCATTTCGTAGATACCCATTGTTTTAAATAGGTATTTCTGTCTACTTCGCAGCAGCAATCGCCAGCGCTAGTATTTTTCGGCAAATTAGCAGATCCCCAAAATAGCCTCTTGCAATTTGGAACGATCCAAATTAATGGGTCGTTCAATCTTGTGAGGAGGATTGTCATGAGCCTGACTTTGAACCTGCCGAACTCCGATGGCATCATTCGCGGTTATGAACTGGTGGGAACGCCTGTCGCACGGCCGGCGGCACCCCCGCGCTTCAATCGCATCGCTTACGCCGCCGCCCATGTCGTTTCGGATCCGAGCAAGGAAACCGACCCTTGGGGCCGGCCGGCCATCGACTGGGAGGCAACGATCGCCTTTCGCCGGCATTTGTGGAGCCTCGGCTTCAAGATTGCCGAGGCAATGGATACATCGCAGCGCGGCATGGGACTGGACTGGGCCGGCGCGCAGGAACTGATCCGACGGTCGCTCGATGAGGCAAGGAACGTCGATGGAGCCGATCTCGCCTGCGGCGCCGGAACCGATCATCTCATCGCGTCCGAGGCGCGATCGCTTGATGATGTCATCAGGGCGTACGAAACACAGGTCGAATATGTGGAGAAGCATGGCGGCCGCGCCATCATGATGGCGAGCCGCGCGCTTGCCCGCGTCGCAGCCTCCACTGACGATTACGCCAAGGTCTATGGTCGCATTCTCTCGCAGGCCAGGGACAAGGTCGTCCTGCACTGGCTCGGCGACATGTTCGATCCGCAACTGGCCGGCTATTGGGGCAGCGCCCAATTTGAGCCGGCGCTCGAATGCGTCTTGAGGATCATCGACGAAAACCAAGATAAGGTCGAAGGCATCAAGATCTCGCTTCTCGACAATGCCAAGGAGGTCCAGCTTCGCACCCGGCTTCCGAACGGTGTCCTGTGCTTCACCGGTGACGATTTCAACTATGCGGAGCTGATCGAAGGGGACGGCGAGCGCTACAGCCACGCTCTTCTCGGCATTTTTGACGCCGTCGCCCCATCCGCCTCGAAGGCGCTAGCCGCACTCGCAGCCGGAGACGTAGCGACCTTCAGGTCCGTCATCGAACCCACGGTTCCCCTGTCGCGCAAGATTTTCGAGGCGCCGACACAATATTACAAGGCGGGCGTGGTGTTTCTTGCCTGGCTGAATGGACATCAGAACCATTTCAGCCTCCCCGCCGGCATGCAATCCGCACGCGGCGTCAATCACTATGCCGAGATCTTCCGACTGGCAGACAAGGCCAATGTCCTCGACAAGCCGGATTTGGCTGTTCGCCGCATGAAGAACTTCGTGGGAGTCTTCGGTATCGAATAAAGCGTCTTCAGTCGGCTCGAGCCCACTTAGCCGGCATCACCGCATCCGTCGGCCTGAGCCAGACGACAGAGACGCGCTTTCCGGTTTGCTTGGCAAGATACATGTCGTTGTCGGCGCGTTTGACGAAGGAAGCTGACGTATCTCCCGGCCTCAAAAGCGTTACGCCGACGGCCGCCCCGACGTCCGTCAAGGCACCACCGATCGCTATCGGCTTGAAGATGCGCTCGATCGCCTCGAACAGCATGTCGCGCGCCTCGTTCAAAAGGGCAGGATCGATTTCGAACAATACGATGAACTCGTCGCCGCCAATGCGAGCTATAAAATCATGTGTTCGGAAACTGTCACGCAAACGGCTTGCAATGGTGCGGATCACTTCATCGCCGGCATCGTGGCCCATGGTGTCATTGACGATCTTGAAACCATTGAGATCGATGAAGGCAAGCGCAAGCAGCCGCTCATTCGATTCCTGCGCCGCAATCCTTTCCTTCAGCACCTCGTCGAAGCAGGCGCGGTTCGGCAGGCCGGAGAGCGCATCGGTACGTGCGGAGGCGCGAAGCGCGAGTTCGATTTCGGACTGATGGCGGACGCGCGCCGATACGTCGAGGATGATTTCCACGTCGAAAGATATGCCGTCGACCACGGTGCGCTGCGCCGATATCAAGGTCGGAATGATGTTGCCGTCCGCATGGCGGATTTCGACCTCTTCCAGCACATACGCACCATCCTCCTGCAGCAGGCGATGCCGGCGGTCGCGGGCCGGGCTGTCAATGGCTGCGCCCTTCGAGACGAGCTTCTTGCCGCGAATATCGTCCCATTTGAGCCCGGTCAGCTTGAGATAGGCGTCATTGACCTTTGCATAGCTCGACGTCTTCGCATCACTGGTCGTGATAGCGATCGCTATTGGCGCGAATTCGAACATCCGCATCAGCATTGAGGCCAGCACTTCCGGCGGCAGGATTTCGGTATCGTCCATTTGAACACCGAGAATAGTACCCAAATCGAAAGAAATGTAGACGAAAGTCCTTAAAATCTCGCTGATATCAAAGAAACATATCTAAACGCGTTCCTCGCAGCCATCGACTTCTTGCCACCGAGCGAGAAATTCGCGCCGACATCTGTTGCCTGACCGCAACAAGCGCAAAACGCGAAACTAAAAGCCAACATAAATCTCGGCAAAACGGGGAAATGAATTGAAAGAAAACAATCACTTCTTGGCGCGCGCCCCACGCACCGTGCGCCGGGCGACATCCTCACCATCGAGGCCCTGCGCCATTTATGGCCTGGATGCACATCATGCAGCATCCAGCCTCGGGCCATTCAGACCTGAATGATCGCTGACCCACATGGAAGAACGGATCGGCGTGTGCTCCCGCCGATCCCTTCCTCGGATATGCGACCCTGTGACGATCAAGTTGCTGACCGGCGCAGGAGGGGCGCCGCCTTCCATCCCAACCCAGGTGCGATAATCGTCACGAAATCATGGAGGATTTGCCGATATTCTTCGTCGTGAAATTCGTACGGCAGTTCCAGCCGGAACTCGCTGACATAGGGCAGGACCGGATCGGCGTGGAGACGTTCGAGAATCTCGTCCGACGAGCCGACCAGGTCGCGCGCGAAAAGCGTTCGGCGTTCCCCCTGCGGTGAAAGCGTTCGCTCGTAGCGGCCGGCGGCATAATCGGTATAGCGCTTGCGCGTGATGGCGTCGGCGCTGTCGAACGGAACGATGACGCGACCGAGCGCCACCCGTCTCGTCTCGCCGCCGGAAGCGCGATAGGTCTCCAGCTGCCGCGATTGCGCCACGAAGAAATCGTCGGTCTCTTCGCCCGTCGTTACATTGCCGATCAGAAGATTAAAGCCGTTCTTGCCGGCCCAGGCCGCGGAACGCAACGAGCCGCCACCATACCAGATGCGATCGATCAGTCCCTTCGCATAGGGCTGGAGACGCGGACGCTGCGGACCGAAGGGCGTCTTGATGAGTGTATGCTGATCGCCGATATAGGCCCCGCGCAGATTGCCGGCAAAGCGCAGCACCCTCTGATGGGAAAAATCGTGGCTTTCCCAATCGCCATCAAAGGCGAGAGGACCAATCAGGTCGGCATGCAAGGGGCGACCCGCGCTCAGCCCGATGTTCAATCGTCCGCGCGACAGGACATCCACGGTCGCGAGATCCTCGGCGAGACGATACGGGCTTTCGTAGCCGATCGGAATGACGGCCGTCCCGAGTTCGATATGGCGCGTCCGCTGCGTTGCCGCCGCAAGAAAAGCGCTTGCCGAGGAGATGCCGGGCTCGAGATGCCGCTGGCGCACCCAGGCGCTGTCGAATCCCCTCTGCTCGCCATGCTCGAGAAGCTGCAAGGTCTGCTCCAGGCCAGCTAAAGGATCCTCATCGGGATAGTTGCCCGGTGTGAGAAAGCCGATGTGGCTGATCGATGGGGCTGGATGGCTCATTCGGCTATCTCCTCAATATTTCGGCAGGCCGGGCGGATTGGTTTCCGACTTCGCGAGGGCTTCCTCGGAGAGATGCCAGTGGTCTAGAATCTTGGCATAGGTGCCGTCGTTGATCAGCCCGTTCGTGGCAGTGGTGAGCGCTGCCGCAAGGCCGCTGCCCTTGCGCGTGGTAATCGCGACGTCCGAACGATCCGGCCAGCCCGCGCTCAAGGTGCCCACGCGTTTGATGTTCTTGTCCCGGGCAGCGATGTAGACGAGCTGGGCATGTGGCTGCACGATGACGTCGGCCCGGTTCGACTGGAGAGCCAGAAGGCTCGCGGCATCGTCGTCGTAATATTGCAATTCGATCGGCTTCAGGCCGGCCTGGACGTCCTCATCGCTCCATTTCAGCAGGATCCGTTCCTGATTGGTGCCTGCGCCGACGATGATCCTGAGGCCGGCAGCATCCTTGGGTTCATTGATCGACGCGACCTTGCTGTCGGTCTTGACGAAGAAGCCGTGCAGACCCTGGCGATAGGTGGAGAAATCGAACTTCTCCTTGCGCTGCTCGGTGACGCCGACATTGGAGATGACAGCATCGTATTTGCCCGAGGTCAGACCGAGCGGCCAGTCGATCCAGGCAACGGGTACGAGTTCCAGCTTCAGGCCGAGCGTATCGGCAATGGCGGAGGCGTAGTCAGGATCGGCACCGACGACGGTCTTGGCATCCGTCGCGTAGGTCGCAAGCGGTGGCCCGCCGGGGGCGACAGCCACGGTGAATGTGCCCGGCGTCACAAACTTGAAGCCCCTGGGAATGGCGGCAATCGCCGCATCGTTCTTTGCCGCACGGACACGTCCGGGCTGTTGTGGACTGAGGTCGAAGTCGTCGGATGCCTTCACCGGGCCAAAGCCGATCAAGGCAGTCGCCACCAAGGCGGCAAGCATGGTTCTGAAGCTGGGATGGATCGTCACGAACTCTGTATCTCCATAACAGATGAATGGGGGGCGGACCGGCGCGGGCCCCACCAACGCCGGTCCGCTCGACCAACATTACGAACCGCTTTTCGGCAGGCCCGCAGGGTTGGTCTTGGATTGATCGACCGCCTCGGCGGTCAGGCTCCAGTGCTTCAACACTTCGCCGTATTTGCCGTCCTTGATCCGATCATTGATAGCGAGCGTGAGGGCGTCGCCGAGACCAGCGCCCTTCTTAGTCGTGACAGCGATTTCAGCCGTGAGCGGCCAACCGCCCGAGACGGTGCCGACGAGCTTCCTTGTGCCGTTGATGGCGGCCTTGTAGGCCTGCGTCGCGTTCGGATTGAACTCGACATCGGCACGACCCGACTGCAGGGCGAGATCGGCGGCGGCGCGATCGTCGTAATACTGCACGTCGATCGGCTTCAAGCCGGCCGCCACGTTCTGCCGGTCCCATTCGAGAATGATCTTCTCCTGGTTGGTGCCGGCTCCGGTGATCACCTTGAGACCCGCGACATCCTTGGGCTCCTTGATCTCGGTGATCTTGCTGTCGGCCTTCACGTAGAACCCGAGCACGTCCCTGCGATAGGTGGAAAAGTCGAATTTCAGCTTGCGCTCCTCGGTAACCGTCACGTTGGAGATCACGGCATCATACTTGCCGGAGGAGACGCCGAGCGGCCAATCCTCCCAGGCAACTGGCACGAGCTCGAGCTGGAGACCAAGGGAATCGGCGAGCAGTTGTGCTATGTCCGGGTCAGCGCCGACAACGGTCTTCGCATCGGTGGCGTAGGTTGCGATTGGTGGATCCCAGGGGTTGATCGCCACCGTGAATTTGCCGGGATTGACGAATTTGAAGCCGGGTGCGATCGCCTTGATTGCCGCTTCATCCTTCTCCGCCCTGACGCGATTTGATGTATCCGGGCTCAGGTTGAATTTTTCGGCCGCACTGGCGACCGCGCCGCTCATCACTACAGCGGTGATGGCCCCGGCAAACACGTACTTTGCTCTATCAAAGAATGCCATACCTCTTCTCCATTTCATCTTAAAGTTGTTGTTTTTGTCGTTATCATCCGAGTGCCCGTCACGGCCCGGCATTTTTCACCAGCTTGTGTCTGCTAGAGAACCTTGGCGAGGAATTCGCGCGTGCGCGGATGCCTCGCATCGTTGATGATCTGCGTCGGCGATCCCGCCTCGATAATGTGGCCGCCTTCCATGAAGACGACGGTATCGGCAACCTCTCGGGCAAAGCCGATCTCGTGGGTGACGATGACCAATGTCGTCCCGGTGCGGGCGAGCTCCTTGATCACGTCGAGCACTTCGCCGACAAGTTCCGGGTCAAGCGCCGAAGTCGGCTCATCGAACAGCAACACCTTCGGGCGAAGCGCCAGGGCGCGGGCGATGGCCACACGCTGCTGCTGGCCGCCGGAAAGCTGGCGGGGATAAGCATCGATCTTGTCGCTGAGGCCGACCCGTGCCAACAGTTCCCGGGCAAAGGCCACGGCCTCGTGCCGGCTCTGACCACGCACCTGGATCGGCGCCTCAATGAGGTTTTCCAGAACGGTCAGATGCGGGAAGAGATTGAAGCTCTGAAAGACCATGCCGATATCGGTCCGGCGCTTCAGGATGTCCTTCTCCTTCAGCTCGTAGAGCACCTCGCCCTTCTGGGTATAGCCGACAAGCTCGCCGTCCACCGAGATGAAGCCATTATCGACACGCTCCAGATGATTGATGGAGCGCAACAGCGTCGACTTTCCCGAGCCGGATGGGCCGATAATGGCGGTCACGCTTCCGGCCGGCAGGCTGAGCTCGATATTGTCGAGCACTTTCAACGTGCCAAAGCTCTTCGATATGCCGTGAATACGCACCGCACCGCCCTTGGCGCGAAGACCCGTTACGCTCCGAAAAGTGGTCAGCGTCCCGGTGTCCACCCCGGCGCTCGTGGCAGCGACAGGCAGCGGGCGGCGGAAGCGCTGGAAGAAAGCCTGGAATGGCAATGGGGTCGGATTGCGCAGCGCGCCGCGGGAAAAATAGCGCTCGATATAGTGCTGGGCGATCGACAGAACCGTCATGATGACGAGATACCAGACCGTCGCCACCATCAGCAGCGGGATGACCTCCAGATTGCGGCGGTAGATGACCTGCACCGTGTAGAAGAGTTCCGGCAGGGCCAGCACGTAGACCATGGATGTGCTCTTGGCGAGACCGATGATCTCGTTGAAGCCTGTGGGAAGGATGGAGCGCATGGCCTGCGGCAGAACGATGCGGAACGCCTGACGTCGGCGCGGCAGGCCAAGCGCGGCCGCGGCTTCCAGCTGCCCCTGGTCGACCGACAGGATGCCGCCGCGAACGATTTCTGCGAAGAAGGCCGATTGGTTCAGTGTCAGCCCGAGGAAGGCCGCCGCAAACGGCGTCAGGAGTTGCGTCGTTGGATAGTCGAACAACACCTTGTCGGTAAAGGGGATGCCGACGGAGATCGTCTCGTAGAGATAGCCGAGATTGTTGAGCACGAGCAGCAGCACGATCATGGGGATCGAGCGCAACAGCCAGATATAGCCCCAGGAGAGACCGGAAAGCAGCGGCGATTTCGACACGCGGGCCAGAGCCAGGGCTGTGCCGAGGATGGAGCCGGAAACGGCCGCGAGTGCGGTCAGAAGCAACGTCCTGCCGAGGCCCACCAGCACCGGCTCGGCAAAGAACCACTCGGCGAACACCCCCCACCCCCAGCGGGGATTGGTGAAGGTGGAATAGAGGACGGCGGCAAGAACGAAGGCGGCAAAGATCGTCCCGGCGGTACGTCCGGGATGCCGTGCCGGCACGATACGATAGCGGGCATAATCAGTCTGCGTCTCGTTTGTTCCGGCGGCGGGATCGATACCCGCAAAATCCGTTGTCAATGCCATGATGCTTGCCCCTTGTGATTATCGTTGCTTCAATCCGCCGTCAGCGTCCGGTGGCGGCCAGCCGCTGCTGCGATCCGGAGGTCTTGGCTGAATAGGATGGCGCCAGATGGCTGACGTCCTTCTCGAAAGGCAGGCTCTTGTAGATTTCAGGATCGACTGACGTATCGAAGAGAGCGGTGTAGCCGTTGTTCAGATAGAGGCCAACGGCCTCCGGTTGGCGGAAACCGGTCGTCAGGTAGATGCGCTTATAGCCTTGCCGCGCGGCCTGCTCCTCAAGCTCGACCAGAAGCTTGCGCGCCAACCCCTGACGCCGGAGGTCATGCCGCGTCCAGATACGCTTGAACTCGGCGGTCCGGTCGTCATAGCGCTTGAATGCCCCGCCGCCGATCGTCTCGCCGTTACGCACGAGAAGCAGGAAATTGCCGTTCGGCGGCGCGAAGGCCTCCGGCGGATAGCGGTTCAATTCGGCGGCTGCGCCGTCGGCGTTGAAATAGTTGCCGTAACGGCTGTCATATTCGAAAATCAATTCGTCGATCAGCGGCTTGGCGCGCGGGTCCAGCGTGGTCGTATAAAGAAACGTGTCGCTCATGTCGTTCGTCACCTGTTGTCATCCGCGAGGAAAGTTTCGGCGAGCCGCACCCAGTAGCGGGCGGCGGGCGCGATGATGGCGTCATTGAAATTGTATTGGGCGCTGTGCAGCGGGGCGCTGTCGCCATTGCCAACGAAGAGGTAGCTTCCGGGTTTGGCCTCCAGCAGGAACGCAAAATCTTCGCTTGCCGTGCGCGGCCGGAAATCCGCTTCGACGGCAGCCGGGCCAAGCGCCTGCACTGCCACGCCGCGGGCAAAAGCAGTCTCGTCGGCATGGTTGACCAGCGCTGGAAAGCCCAGGCGATAGTTGACCTCCGCCACCGCGCCAAAACTTTCCGCCTGCGCGCGGGCAAGCGCGGGGATACGCTCCTGAAGCGTCACGCGCACCTGTTCGCTGAAGGCGCGCATGGTGAGCTTCAACTCCACGCTTTCCGGAATGACGTTCGATGCGGAGCCGGCATGAATCGAGCCCACAGTCGCAACAGCCATGTCCTGCGGGTCGATGTTGCGCGAGACCACGCTCTGCAGAGCCGTGATGAAGGAAGCCGACGCCAGCACGGGGTCGACAGCCCTATGCGGCTCGGCGCCATGACCGCCCTTGCCGACGATCTTGATCACAGCCTGGTCGACGGAGGCCATGGCAGGACCGGCAACGAAGCCGAACTGCCCCTCGGGAACACCGGGCCAATTGTGCAGGCCAAAGACGGCCTCGACCGGAAAGCGATCGAAAAGCCCTTCCGACAGCATCTTGCGGGCGCCCGCGCCGATCTCTTCAGCCGGCTGGAAGATCAGCCGAAGCGTGCCGTTGAACTGGCTGCTTTCGGCGAGATAGCGCGCGGCGGCGAGCAGGATGGACGTGTGTCCGTCATGGCCGCAGGCATGCATGACACCGGGATTGCTGCTCGCATAGTCAAGCCCTGTCGCCTCATCGATCGGCAGGGCATCCATGTCGGCGCGGATGCCGAGACTGCGCTGCCCATTGCCGCGCTTCAGGGTGGCGACGACACCGGTTCCGGCTATGCCGGTGGCGACCTCATAGCCCCAGTCGGTCAGCAGCGATGCCACCCGCTTGGAGGTGCGGTGCTCCTGAAAGGCCAGTTCGGGGTATTGATGGAGATCGTGCCGCAGCGCGATAACCTCGTTGAGATAAGCGGCAATCCCTTTCTCGACGGGATCATTGAGCGAAGCGGTATTGACGATGGCGTTCATGGGGATCGGTCCGGGCTCAGGCGCCAACGGCCTTTGCAGGTTCGATATGATCGGATTGCGCCACATGACGACTCTCGCGGAACGGCAGGCCGAGATGGTCGCGCAGCGTCTCGCCCTTCAGCTCTGGATCGAAATAGCCGCGCCTCGTCAGGATCGGCAGGACATGCTTGGCGAAGTCGTCGAAGCCTTCCCCGATGACCGGGAAGCCGAGGATGAAACCGTCGGCACCTTCCTGATCCACCCAGCGGATGATCTCATCGGCAATGTGTTCGGCAGTCCCGATGAAGGCGGTGCGGGGCGTTGCGGCGTCGAGCGCCACTTCGCGAAGCGTGAGCCCTTTCTCCCGCGCCGTTTTCTTGATGCGATCGGTCGTGGCGCGGAAGTTGTTGCGGCCGATATCGCCGAGATCCGGAAATGGCTCGTCCAGCGGATAGGCGCTGAAATCATGGTGGTCGAAGAAGCGACCGAGATAGGCCAGCGCCTCTTCGACTGTAACGAGATTGCGGATTTCCTGATACTTGGCCTCCGCCTCCTCCTGCGTCGCACCGACGATCGGGCCGATGCCGGGAAAAATGCCGACCTTGGCCGCGCTGCGGCCATGGGCGATCGCGCTCTGCTTGACTTGCTTGTAGAAGACCTTGGCATCCTCAAGCGGGCCGCCATTGGTAAAGACGGCATCGGCGTGCTTGCCGGCAAGCTTGATGCCGGAATCGGACGCACCGGCCTGGAAGACCACGGGCTGTCCTTGCCTGGATCGGCCGATATTCAGCGGTCCTTCGATACGGAAGAAGCGCCCCTTGTGATTCAGGCGATGCAGCTTGGCCTTGTCGGCGTAAACGCCCGTTTCGCGGTTGCGCGGGAAGGCATCGTCATCCCAGGAGTCCCACAGGCCCTTGGTGGCATCGAGATATTCGTCTGCGATCTCATAGCGCAGCTCGTGTTCGGGGTGCTCTCGGCTGTAGTTGCGGCCGGAGCCTTCGAGCGGCGAGGTTACGGCATTCCAGCCGGCGCGGCCGCCGCTGATGAGGTCGAGCGAGGCGAACTGACGGGCAATGGTGAAGGGGTCGCTGTAGGACGTCGAAACCGTGCCGACCAGGCCGAGCTTCGTCGTAAAGGCCGCAAGCGCCGACAGGATGGTCAGCGGCTCGAACCGGTTGAGGAAATGCGGGATCGACTGCTCGTTGATGTAAAGGCCGTCGGCGACGAAGGCGAAGGCGATGCCGGACTCTTCCGCCTTACGGGCCGTCTTGACGAAAAAGTTGAGATTGGTGCTGGCATCAGCTGGGACGCTCGGATGCTTCCAGGCATTCATGTGGCCGCCTGGGCCTTGCAGCATGATACCGAAGGTGACGTGTTTTTGAGCCATGATTGATCCTCCTGGGACAGGCTGTTCAGGCAACGAGGGAAAGCCGCTCTTTGGCGAGCAGTTCAATTGAGGTGAGCCGTTCCGCCGCCGTCAGCGCCGGCGTATCGAGCACGAACTCCTCGACGCCGTAACGGCGGTGCAGCGCATCGAGTTCGTCACGGATCTGCGCGGCCGTGCCATGCAGCACGCTCGGGACCTTTTCTTCCGTGCGATAGTCCGTGACACCGGCTTGACGAGCGAATTCCGCCGCCTGCTCCAGGCTGCCGACATTGACGCTTTGGCCGTTGGGCAGGAAAAGCTTGACGATGCGAAGCTGGCCGACGCGCTCGCGAGCATGGGCCTCGCTTTCAGCGGCAAAGGCTGCGAGCGCCAGGATCGGAACCTTGCCACCTGTCGCACGCCCATATGCCTCGAAGGTCTTATTCAGATTCTCGGGATCGCCGTTCAGATGGCCGGCGAAAACCAGCTTCCAGCCCTTCTCCGCCGCAAGCTCGGCGCTCTCGACGCTGGCGCCGAGCAGGAAGCGTTCCGGCGAGCGCGGCGGAAACGGTGTCGCCAAAGCGCCATCAGAATGGGGATCGGCAGCGAGATAGCCATTCAGGTCGGAGAGCTGCTCGGCAAAACTCGGCTTCCGTTCCGGATCGATGGCGACCTGCAATGCGCGTGTCGACAGCGGAAAGCCGCCTGGCGCCTTGCCGACACCGAGATCGATGCGGCCGGGCGCGAGCGAGGCCAGGAGATTGAATGCCTCGGCGACCTTGTAGGAACTATAGTGTTGCAGCATGACGCCGCCGGAGCCGATGCGGATCTTCGAGGTTCTGGCGAGAAGATAGGCGATCAGCACTTCCGGTGCCGAACTTGCAAGGCTCGCCATGTTGTGATGCTCGGCGACCCAGAAGCGGTGATAGCCGAGTTCTTCGGCTCTGACGGCCAATCGCGTCGTGGCGCCGAGCGCATCGGTGGCGCTGAGCCCCTGCTCGATCGGGCTCTTGTCGAGAAGGCTGAGGAGATAGGACATGCCGTTTCGTTTCATCCATGTTTGCGCCGAATGACGATCATTGGCGCCATAATCTATAAAAAACATAGATTTTGCTGAATTTAAGAAACAGCTTTCTTTTTCTTCATGCGGATGCGGAAAAAATAAGCAGCCGATTAAAGGGGCGGCAAGCGGATTTGCAGAGGTCGACTGGGGCAACATCCATGGGAAGCGAGGCTCCCATCAACCCGCGCTTTTGCTTTCGGAAAGATGCCAACGCTGCAGCGCCGGTCATTTCAGACAAACAATTCCCCTTATAGTCTATAAAAATAGTTTGTTATTTCTATCGATATTCCACCCTTCTTCGCTAGGCTCGGATCATTGAACTCAGGGAGCGCCGGAAAGTATGGTCCGGCCAAAGGGATAAACATGAACCTCAAGAATCTGTTCGCCGCGGCCGTCGTCGGCCTCGCCAGCATTTCAACGGCAACGGCTGCAGCCGCAGCCGACAAGAAAGTCGTCGTCGGCTATCAGACTGATGCTCTGCCTTCTTCCGTCGCCATCGCCAACGGCGATTTCGCCAAGGCAGCCGGATATCAGATCGATTTCCGCAGGTTCAATTCCGGCGCGGAAATCTTTGCGGCTATCGCCTCGGGTGATGTTCAGATCGGCTACGTGGGCTCCAGCCCGTTTGCGGCGGCCGCATCGCGAGGCCTCGAGGTCAAGGCCTTCTACCTGTCGTCGATCTCGGGCGTCGACGAAGCGCTTGTGGTGCGTAACGGCTCGGCCATCAATACGCTCGCCGATCTCAAGGGCAAGAAGCTAGCGGCGGCACCAGTTTCCACCGACCATTACCAGCTGCTCGCCCTTATCAAGTCTCTCGGCCTGACGGAAAAGGACGTGCAGGTCTTCGCCATTCCGCAGCCGGAAATCGTCGCAAGCTACAATCGCGGCGATATCGATGGCGGCTTTGTCTGGGACCCGGCGCTGACCGAGCTGAAGAAGAACGGCAAGGTGCTGGTGACCTCCAAGGATGTGGCAGACAAGGGCGCACCCACCTTTTCCGCCTGGGTGGCAACGTCGAAATTTGCCGCAAGCGATCCGCAATTTCTGAAAGCCTTCGCTTCCGTGATCAACAAGTACTACGCTTCCTTCGCAGCCGACAAAGCGGCATGGGGGCCGGACAGCGACAACACCAAGGCCCTTGCCAGGCTTCTTGGCGGAACGGCGGAACAACAGGCTGCGGCGCTGAAGAACCTCACCTTGCTGACACCAGACGTTCAGGCATCGGCAGCCTGGCTCGGTGGCGGCGACCAGTCGGGAGCCGCAAAGATCCTGAAGGACACCGCCACCTTCCTGAAGGGCCAGGGCAAGGTCTCCGAAGTTCTGCCGAACTACAGCGCCTTCGTCACGCCCGACGCGCTTGTCAGCGCCAGCAACTGATCCTCCCCAACGCCGGTGCGGCGGGCGTGCCGGCGTCGAACGTCCGAGAGAAGACATGCTTCAAGTCGATCATGCCAGCGTATTTTTTGCAGCGCGCGACGGCCGAACCGTTCACGCGCTCGATCGCGTATCCTTCAATATTCCGGAGCGCGGTATCGTCGTTGCGCTGGGTGCATCGGGATGCGGCAAGTCCACCTTGCTGAATGCGATCGCGGGTTTCCTGCCGCTTTCAGAAGGAACAATCACGCTCGACGGCAGATCCGTTTCCCGCCCCGGAGCCGATCGCGGCGTCGTCTTCCAGAAGGATTCGCTGCTCCCCTGGAAATCCGTGGTCGATAACGTGGCTCTTGGTTTGCAGTTTGCGGGGTTGGGACGACGAGAACGCCGAGATCGCGCCTTCGAGTTGCTGCGGCTCGTTAGATTGACCGACTTCGCCAATGCCTTTCCCTACGAACTTTCGGGCGGCATGCGGCAGCGTGTCGGCATTGCCCGTGCGCTCGCCCCCGATCCCGACATATTGCTGATGGACGAGCCCTTCGGCGCGCTCGACAGCTTGACGCGCGAGCAGATGCAGGAGCTGCTGGTCTCGGTTTGGGCTAGAACTGACAAACGTATTTTCTTCATAACCCATTCGATCGAGGAGGCCTTGTTCCTCGGTACCGAGCTGCTGGTCATGTCTCCGCGACCGGGCCGCGTCGTTGCCCGCTTCGAGCTTGATTTCGTGCATCGCTTTGCCGCCAGCGGCGACACGAAGTCGATCCTCGCATCGCCCGAATTTACCAATCTGCGCGAAGAAATTCGCGCTATCCTTCACAATGCGGATGATTTCAGGAGCGCGGCATGAGCGATATCATCGAGGCGCGCCCAATCACGGCTTCTCAGCGGGAGGCGGAACCGAAGCTCGTGCGAATGCCGAGCTTCGGTTCCGCCGACAAGCCGACCATTGCCATCAGCATCGGTGCCGCCATCGCCTGTCTTGGTCTGTGGTGGCTTGTCTCCAGGCTCGGTCTGGTTTCCCATCTCTTCCTGCCGCGGCCCGACGAGGTATGGACGCAGATCGGCGTCGTCTATCGTGACGGCTACGCCGGCGCGTCACTATCCGAGCATATTTTCGCAAGCCTGTTTCGCATCGTCGTCGCCGCGGCAATCGCAATTGTGGTCGGCATCCCCGTCGGTCTGCTGATGGGTCTCAATCGTTGGGCAAAAGGCATCCTTGACACGCCGATCGAGTTCTATTGGCCGTTGCCGCCTTTGTCCTACCTGCCGCTCATGATCATTTGGCTCGGCATAGGCGAGACCTCGAAAATCACGCTTCTGGTTCTCGCCATGTTCGCGCCGATCTGCCTCTCGGCCCAGGCCGGCGTCCGGTCGCTTCCGCTCGAGCGCGTCAACGCGGCCCGTTCGCTCGGCGCCAGCCGGTTGCAGCTCTTCATCTCCATCGTCCTGCCCTCAGCCCTGCCGGAAATCCTGACGGGTGTCAGGATCGCCTTCGGCATCGGCTGGGGCACGCTTGTCGCTGCCGAGCTCATCGCCTCGACCCGCGGCATCGGTTTCATGATCATGTCGGCATCGCAGTTCCTCGCCACCGACGTCGTCTTCGTCGGCATCGGCATCATCGCGATCTGCGCCTTCGCCTTTACGGCTGGCATCCGCATTCTGGAGGCCGTTCTCGTTCCGTGGAAAGGCAAGCTCTAACCGAATGATCTCGGCACGATCAAAGGACTGATCCATGGCAGCCCTCACCGGGGATCTCCCATCCAATCCATACAGACCTGCAGGCCCAGACATGAGCAGCAATAGCGAGTTTCTTTGGTATATTCCCAATGACGTCAAACCCGGCCACCGTGGCGATTCAGCAGTCGAAAACCACAACAGCCTGCAAACGCTGACAGCCCACGCAAAGGCACTGGAAGACCACGGCTGGAAAGGCGCGCTGATCGGCACCGGCTGGAGCCGGCCCGATACGTTTACCGTCGCGACCGCACTTGCCGCAGCCACAACCACCTTTGAACCTCTTATCGCAATCCGTCCTGGTTATTGGCGGCCAGCGCACTTTGCCTCCGCCGCTGCCACGCTCGACCACCTGAGCGGTGGCCGCGTCCGCGTCAACATCGTGTCGGGCAAGGACAATCTTTCCGCCTATGGTGACAGCGAGGGCGACCAGGTGCATCGCTACGCCCGCACCAAGGAATTCATGCGGCTGGTTCGCAGACTCTGGACCGAAGAGAACGTCACCTATGAGGGCGAACATTTTGGTGTCACCGAATCCACAGTAGCACCGCGTATCCAAAGTCGCGGTGATCGTCGACATCCCAAGCTCTATTTCGGTGGCGCCTCGGAGGCAGCCGAGCGGGTTTCCGCCACCGAGGCCGACGTCCAGCTCTTCTGGGGCGAGCCGCTGGACGATGTTCGCGAGCGGATCGAGCGGCTGAAAATATTAAGCAGGCAGTTGGACCGCGACCTCGCTCCGCTGGAATTCGGATTGCGGATCACCACGCTGGTGCGCGACACCACCGAACAGGCTTGGGCCGACGCCGAGACGAAAGTCGCCGAAATGGCAAAGATCAAGGGGGCCGGCTGGAACGATCATCGGCAGTCGATCGCCGTCGGCCAGCGGCGGCTGCTCGATCTGCATGCGCGCGGCGATGTCCTCGATGACAATCTCTATACGGCGCCTGGCAAATTCGGCGGCGGTGGTGCCGGCACCACCTGGCTGGTCGGTTCGGCCGCCGACGTCGCCCGTTCGCTGCTCAAATATCGGGACCTCGGCATCACCCATTTCGTCCTCTCCGACACACCGTATTTGTCGGAGATTGCTCGGCAAGGCGATCAACTCCTACCGCTGCTGCGTGACTGACGCGACGAGACGACATCAATTTTTGGATAGTGCGTTCTGACGGCTGAACTGTCGTCCGACGGACATGGATTTGACCATTTCGGAGAGTGAATTGCTCAGGGAGGTTGTTCAGCGCGGAACATCTCCCCCGAGCAATGTTCCGATTCCTGTACCGGATAGTCGTTGATCGCATGCCGGTCGGGGTTTCATAACGAATGTGATTTATTTATAGTCGAGGCTAAACATTATCACGTTGCTCTTAATCTTCTGGAGGTGAGCCGCCTTGACGAAACTGCCCGCAACCCCGGAAAGCCGACTTGCATCGACAGAAATCGAGTCGCATGCCGAGGCCTTCCAGAAAAGCCGTGAAGACCGACGTACGGAATTGATGGAGGACTACGTCGAACTGATCGCCGATCTGATAGAGCATGCGGGCGAAGCGCGCCAGACCGATATCGCACAGCGTCTTGGGGTCACGCAGCCGACGGTCGCCAAGATGCTCAAGCGTCTGGCAGAGGAAAATCTGATCACCCAACGCCCTTATCGCGGCGTCTTTCTGACAGAAGAGGGACAACGTCTCGCGGCGGCCACCCGTCGCCGCCATGAGGTCGTCGAGGCCGTGCTATGCCGTCTCGGCGTCGATCCCGATACCGCAAGAAACGATGCTGAAGGCATTGAACATCATGTCAGCGAGAAGACGCTCGAGGCATTCGAACGCTTTCTCAAGACTCAACAGGCCGTAGTGCGGCCGCCGATCGCCTGAGTTTGGCAAGCCATGGGGTTGAATTCCCTTCCCTGCCCGTTCCGGCGGGAATGAGCTGAGATGGGTGTGAAAATAGCTTGCCCGCGATCTGCAGGCTTGACCAATCATCCAGTGTCAACGCAAGCTTTACAAATGGTCGCTAAGCAGAACTTGGTGAATTGCCGGTCTTCGTGCTTGATATACTGATTTTATTGCCGGCGCAGGGAATTACAAATGAACGCCCAGAATTTCAGCGCCACCGTATTCGATCTTGCTCCCGTCGCCATGTGGTTGGAAGACTTCAGCGGCGTCAAGGAACAGTTCGAACTCTGGCGCACGGAGGGCGTGACTGACCTGCGCGCCCATCTGCTCGCCGATATCAGGCGCGTCGAGGCATGCTCGCAAAAGATACGGGTCCTTGCGGTCAACGCCAAGACACTGGAATTGTTCGAGGCGCAGTCTTTCGAGGCACTGGTCGGCGGGCTTTCGAACGTCTTCCGGGACGAAATGCTCGAAAGCCATGTGAACGAACTGCTCGCGCTTTGGGAGGGCAAGAGCGAATTCTCCGGCACGGCCGTCAACTACACGCTGGCAGGCCGCAGACTCGACATCCAGCTTCGCGGCATCATTCTGCCGGGACACGAAACGTCATGGAACAGATTGCTGCTGACGACCGAGGACGTGACCGCACGCGAAGAAGCACGGCGACAGGAAGAACGGCAGCGCCGTTACGCGGAAGGGATGTTCGAACATTCGCCGGTATCCTTGTGGGTCGAGGATTTCAGCCGCATCAAGATCCTGCTCGACGAAATCCGCGGCCGCGGCATCGTCGATTTCCAGGTATTTCTCGACGTTCACCCGGAATTCGTCCGGCAATGCATGAGCGAGATCAGCGTGCTTGATGTCAATCAGGCGACGCTCGATCTTTTCTGCGCACCGGATCGCCAAACCCTGCACCAGCGGATCGGTGAAGTGTTCCGTGACGACATGGAAAAACACTTTCGCGGTCAATTGGTGGAATTGTGGAACGGGCACCTGTTCCATCAGCGTGAAGTCCTGAATTATGCCCTTGATGGCTCGGAACGCCACGTTCTCCTCCAGTTTTCCGTCTTTCCGGGCTATGAACGCGACTGGTCGCTGGTTCAGGTCGCCCTGACCGACATCACCGCCCGCAAGAAGGCGGAAGCCTATCTCGAATATCTCGGCAAGCACGATGTTCTGACCAAGCTCTATAACCGCGCCTTCTACACGGAGGAGCTTAATAGGCTGGAACGCAAATCGCTTCGGCCGGTGTCGGCCGTCATCATCGACCTGAACGGACTGAAGGAGGCCAACGACGAGAGCGGGCACGATGCCGGCGACTCCCTGCTGCGTCGCATGGGAGAAGTGCTGAGCAGCGTCGTCTCCCTGCCGAACCATGCCGCTCGGATCGGCGGCGACGAATTTGCCGTTCTCATGCCTGGCGCGGACGAAGTCGCGGCTGCCTCGATGGTCGAGACGATCAATGAGCTGTTGAAAATCAACAATCAGTTCTATTCCAGCGCGCCGTTGAGCGTTGCCGTTGGCGTCGCAACGAGTCAGAGCGGAGAGACCATGGAAGCGATGATCAAGCGCGCGGATCTCGGCATGTATGAGGATAAGAAGACCCACCACGCCGCCGCAGCCGTTCGCAGTGCTCATCGCGCAAAGCATGGCGTCTAGCGTAACGGCGTCGATTTCCCCTCCGCAGTGCTGGCCGAGGGCGCCCATCCCGGAGCCGTCGATCGCTCAGGAACAAAAGCCGCCACGCGTCATTTGGCTTTTTGGAAAAGATGGAGCTCTCAAATGGAAGATCAAACGGCCAACGTTGTCGTCGCCGCTCGAACTGCCCTTAACCAGGCCTCGGCACTTGCCGTTCAGTATGGCTTTTCGATCCTGGGCGCGATCGTTCTCTTGATTGGGGGCTGGATTCTCGCCGGAGCCATCAGCCGCTCGGCCTATCGCGTTATCTCGCGTGTCCGTGGCATCGATGAAACGCTGGCGAGCTTCTTCCAGAACCTCCTGCACTACAGCCTGCTTATACTGGTGTTCATCACCGTCCTTGGTCAGTTCGGCGTTCAGACCGCTTCCATTATCGCCACTCTCGGTGCCGCCGGTCTGGCGATCGGCCTGGCGCTTCAGGGCACGCTTCAAAACATTGCCGCGGGTATCATGCTGTTGGTGCTGCGTCCGTTTCGGGTCGGCGAATATATCGAGACGGTTAACGTCAAGGGATTCATCAGGGACATCGGGCTCTTCGCAACGGAGATGAAGACGGCCGACGGTCTCTATCTCATGGCGCCGAACTCCACGCTCTGGAACACACCCATCATCAATCATAGCCGTGAGCCTAATCGCCGTCAGGAATTGTCGCTCGCTTTTGGCAATGAGGTCGACACGGATCTCGCTCGCAAAACCATTTTCGATGTTCTGAAGGCGGATCAACGCATCCAGACCAAGCCTGCGCCAGTGGTCTATTTCGACGATTTCGCCGCCGATCAAACGGTGATGAAAATCGAATATTGGACCATCACCGCCGTCTGGACGCAAACGCGCCATGACATCATCGCGCATCTCAAATCACGGCTTGCGGCGGCGGATATCCCGATCAAATAGCGAAAGCCCGGCGCAGGCGGCCTGCCAATCAGATCCGCGGTTTTTCGGGTCGGTTGTTTTACGACTGAGCCTGCCGCCGGCAGGGAGTTGAACCAACGGCAGGCTCTAATAGGGCAAATGCGCCCCGTGCAGGATCAAGCGATCTTGCTGTCCCTAAACTGCAGCACGAGATATTTGTTCCCGTCGCACTCAAAATCCGCAGGTGTCGCCAATTCCACGGCGCACGTCCTTGCCTACCACTTGATGCGGTAGTCGAAACGCACATCGCCAGTTGGCGCCATCGTCAGCGGATTCGTGAAGGAAGCGGAGAAATTGAGGTTCGATGCCAGCGGCTGCTGGAACACAACCGTGCTCGAGAAGACGCTGTCGCCATCCATCAGATTGCCGCTCGCCGAGATGGACGTCCCCGTCCAGGGAACGGCAATCGCCACCGCCTGCGTCGCGGTGATCGACGTCGGCCCATTCCTTGCGCCCACATAGTTCACGTTCAGAGACCTCGATGTGCGCATGTCCAGATTGTCTGACACAATCCAATTTCGCGAGCGGCCGAGATAGAGCATGCCACTGCCATTGAGCGCATCCACCCGCAAGGCGACTTCACGCCGCGAGACGGTGGCGAAGCGGCTGCGATCGTCGACCGCTCTTCCCCAGAGGGTTGCAAGCTCGCTGCTGCGCAAGATCGTTCCGCCTGCCGTGCCGCCCAAGCCAAGATCGACACCTGCACTCATTTCCCACGCCATCGGCAGTCGAAAGCCCAGCGTCGTCTTGTAGGTCTGAGGTGCAACCTTTACCGGCGACCAGATCATAAGATCACTGGCATTGGCGGCCTGCGACAGCGCCATCACGCTTGCAAGAACGCCAAGAAAGGCGCGCTGTGCAAAAAAACTCATTCATAAACCCATTTATCTCTGCCCCGGCGCAACGACGCTGAGGGCGCACTAAGACAACAGCCGAACGCGCAGCAGATGCCGCATTCCAGCCTCGGATTGATTTTCTCGGTTAAGCGCCCGGAATCAAAGCGCAGCGGAGCCCATAGCTTAGGCGTCCGGTCGAAGGAACGTCGCCACTGCAAACCAGCAGCACCTTCGCTTAAACGATCCCATCCACCACCACGCTTGTAAACCCCTTGGGCTCATGTTTTTCGCTGCGGTGCACATTTGCCGCACATCATGACAATGCCTGGGATCGCCGATGCTCTCCAGGGCGACTGCGATCGAAAGCTGGCTCCGCCGCTCTATTCCGCCCGAAGCCCGGCCCTCTTCAGCAACGGAAGCACCCGATCGCAAAAATAGGGGAGCTCCTGGGTGTAGTTGACGAACGACAAGGCGATGCCTGCATAGCCTTGCTCGGCAATCGCGATCATCTCGTCCGCGATCCGCTCCGGCTTGCCGATGAGAGGATAGCTGCCGGCCCCGCCGGCGAAGCGCTGTCGATAGCGCTCATAGGCCTCGCGATCATGAGATTGCGAAAACTCCTTCTTGCCGGCCATGTGCTGGTCGACGGCGGCATGATCGGCCATGGTGACGGCATAGCGGGTGTAATAGTCCTCTGCCTCAGCCTGTGTCTCACGGCAGACGACATGGCATACCGTATAGACGCCGACCTGCCTGCCGTTCCTTTCCGCGCGCTCGCCGATATCGGCCACATGCCTTCCGGCCTCGGCGATCTCGGTAAAGGTGGTGAAGAGATAGTCGCAATGGCTGGCAGCGAAATCCCGGCCGGGACCGCCGAATGCGGCATTCATCGTCACGGGGCGCGGCGTCTGCAGGCTCGCCGGCCGGCTGACGGCCTCCTTCAAACTGTAGTAGGTTCCGGCATAATCGAGCGGCTCGTCGGAGGCATAGAGCTTTTCGACGATCTCAAGCCATTCCGCCGCCTGATCGTAGCCCTTCTCGACCAGCGGCACGCCGAACATGCCGAACTCCTTCGGGTTCCAACCGCAGACGATATTGAGCCCTGCCCGCCCCTGGCTGATGTGATCGACCGTCGCAAGCGACTTTGCCGCATAAAGCGGGTGGACGAGCGGTACATGCACCGTCATGAACAGGCCGATCCGCTCGGTTGCGGCCGAAAGTGCCGCGGCCCAGGTGAAGGTTTCGAACGACCATTCCCGCACCCGGTTCTTGCCGCCGAAGCCACGCCAGCGGGCGATCGGCAGGAAGAATTCGAGGCCGGCCCGGTCGGCGATCTGTGCGGCGGTCAGATTGTCCTGCCAGCCAGCCGTCCAACGCTCCGGTACGTCGGTAATCGCCAGGCCGCCATCGGCGTTCGCCGAAAACACGCCAAGCTTCAGCCGGTTCGGTCCCTTCAGCGGATGCGTCTTCATGCTGGCCTCTCCTCCGACCTCATCTTGCAGCGCCCCGGCAGCCGGCAACGATGCGACAAGCAAAGGTGTGACGCGCGCCGAAAAGAATTTCAAGCCTAAAATTTATTGAGCGATGACGACCTGAGACTACACCCTATTGCCGGCCGCTTGGGACCGTGGTGTTACCTGACTTACCAGCCAATTCTGGAAAAGCATCGCGATCTCGTTGGTCTGCTTCTTCTCCGGCATGACGATATAATAGCTGTTCTCGGTCGGCATCGGCAGATCGAACAAAGGTAAAAGCACGCCCGTCTTCAATTCCTCTTCGATCAGATAGGTGGGCAGGAGCGCGACACCGAGCCCGGAAATGGCTGCGGCGATGATCATCGAAAACTGATCGAACCGGGCGCCGGGATAGGCATGCTCCGTCGGCAATCTCTGCAGATCGAACCACTGCGCCCAGAGCTTGGGGCGCGTCGTCAGATGCAGCAGCGGCGCATGCGACAGATCCTCCAGACCGCCGAGATTCAATCGTTCGGCAAGCTGCCGGCCAGCGACTGGCAGAACGGTCTCGTTGCAAAGAAATGTCGCAACAGCGCCAGCCCAGGCCGGCAGACCGTAATGAATAGCGAGGTCGAAACTATCCTCGTCGAAGCTGAAGGGCTTGGAGCGCGATTCCACCGTGATCGCGACATCGCGATGCTCCTCGAGAAAATGGCCGAGGCGTGGCACCAGCCATCGCGTGCCGAAGGTCGGCAAGGTCGCAACCTTCAGCGACAATTTCATCTGGCCTGCCGCGACGGCGCCGATCATCAGACGCTCCGAGCGAAGGAGCAGGTCCTTGACCTCAGGCAGCAGACGAAGCCCGGCTTCCGAAAGCACGACACGCTGCCTCACGCGTTCGAAGAGCTTTAACCCGGTCTGCTGCTCGAGATCGCTGATCTGCCGGCTGACGGCGCTTTGGGTTAGATTCAGTTCTTCGGCGGCACGCGAAAAATTCTGATGCCGCGCCGCACATTCGAACGCCTGCAGATTGACGATATCGGGGACGAGGCGTCGGCGCACGATCATTCCATTTCAGCATCAAGTTAGAATTTTCTCTCACAAGACTGGCCGCCAGACAAGAGTTATCCTGCGAGATAGGAATGATATAGCCTTTCAGGAAGACATCGCCCATGAAGTCTGATCACGTCTCGACCAGCGATATACGCAGCGCCTTTTCGGCCGCCATGTCCGCCATGTATCGCGACGAAGTTCCCGCCTATGGCACGCTCATGGAGCTGGTGGGCCGCGTCAACGACGAAACGCTGGCTGCCCAGCCCAAATTGAAGGAACGCCTGCAGGCGACCGACTATCTCGACCGCATCTCCGAGGAACGACACGGCGCAATTAGGCTCGGGACGGCAGCGGAACTCGCAATGATGGCGCGCGTATTCGCCGTCATGGGCATGTATCCCGTCGGCTACTATGATCTTTCCACAGCAGGCGTGCCCGTGCATTCAACGGCATTCCGGCCCATTGGCGATGCCGAACTGAAGCGCAACCCTTTCCGCGTCTTCACCTCGCTGCTGCGGCTCGATCTCATCGCCGACGAAGACCTGCGTGAGGCATCGGCACAGATTCTCTCGAAGCGCCGAATCTTCACCGAAGACGCCATCGCTCTCACCGAAAAGGCCGAACGCGCCGGCGGCTTGACCATGGCCGATGCCAGCCGTTTCGTGGACGAAGTGCTGGAGACCTTCCGCTGGCACGACGAAGCCAATGTCGATGCCGCCATGTACCATCGCCTCCATGACGCCCATCGCCTGATCGCCGACGTTGTGTCGTTCAAGGGCCCGCATATCAACCATCTGACGCCGCGCACGCTGGATATAGACCAAGTGCAGGCGCTGATGTCCGATTACGGCATCGCGCCGAAGGCGATCGTCGAAGGCCCGCCGACGCGCGCCTGCCCGATCCTGCTGCGCCAGACCTCGTTCAAGGCGCTCGAAGAGCCGGTATCCTTCCGCAATGCCGACGGCGTATGGGAAAGCGGCTCGCACACCGCCCGCTTCGGCGAGATCGAGCAGCGTGGCATCGCGCTGACACCCAAGGGTCGCGCGCTCTATGATCGCCTGCTTGATCAGTCACGCAAGATCGTGCGGCCCGCAGCCGACGGATCGAACGCACGCGACTACGAGGCCGCGCTCGCGCAGAGCTTTGCCGAATTCCCTGACGATTGGGCAGCGATCCGTGGCGAAGAACTTGGCTACTTCGCCTATTCGCTGACGGCCAAGGGGAAGACCGCAGCCGCAAGGGGCGATCTCTCCCTCGAAACCCTGATCGAAGAAGGGTACATCCAGTTCGACCCGATCGTCTACGAGGACTTCCTGCCCGTCAGTGCCGCCGGCATCTTCCAATCCAACCTCGGCGACAGCGCGCAGCAGGAATTCGTTGCCAGCCCGAACCAGAAGCGGTTCGAAACCGACCTCGGAATGAAGGTCTTGAACGAATTCGACCATTATGCCGGCATCGAGCAGGCATCGATCGACGCCTGCCTGCGGGCACTATCCCAACGAGACGCGGCCGAGTGAGATCGCGCAACCTTTACGGTCGCGCCGCAGGCCCGGATCAGAGACAAGTGGAGTTATGAGATGAACATCGCAGCAAAGAACCTTTCCGTCGCGGCCGAGACCGCCGCCATCCTCGAAAAGCTCGGCGTCGACAAGGCGCTCTATACGCAGGGCAACATGCCCTCCTACTCGCCGGTGACTGGCGAAAAGATTGCCGACGTTAAGACCGTTTCGGCAGACGAGGCCGCCCAGCGGATCGAGAAGGCGCACGCCGCGTTCCGTGAATGGCGACTGGTGCCGGCACCCAAGCGCGGCGAACTCGTCCGCCTGCTCGGCGAAGAACTGCGTGCCGCCAAGGACGACCTCGGCCGTCTGGTCTCGATCGAGGCCGGCAAGATCCGTTCCGAGGGTCTCGGCGAAGTGCAGGAAATGATCGACATCTGCGACTTCGCCGTCGGTCTTTCCCGCCAGCTTTACGGCCTGACGATCGCCACCGAGCGCCCGGGCCATCGCATGATGGAAACCTGGCATCCGCTCGGCGTTGTCGGCATCATCTCGGCTTTCAATTTCCCGGTTGCGGTCTGGTCGTGGAATGCGGCTCTGGCGCTGATCTGCGGCGACGCCGTCATCTGGAAGCCCTCGGAAAAGACACCTCTGACGGCGCTGGCCTCGCAGGCAATCCTCGACCGCGCCCTCGCCCGTTTCGGCGATGCGCCGGAAGGCCTGTCCCAGCTTCTGATCGGCGACCGCGCGATCGGCGAAGTTCTGGTCGATCATCCGAAGGTGCCGCTGGTCTCAGCGACCGGCTCGACCCGCATGGGCCGCGATGTCGGGCCGCGGCTTGCCAAGCGCTTCGCCCGCGCCATCCTCGAACTCGGCGGCAACAATGCCGGCATCGTCTGCCCGTCGGCCGATCTCGACATGGCGCTGCGCGCCATCGCCTTTGGCGCCATGGGCACCGCCGGCCAGCGCTGCACGACGCTGCGCCGACTTTTCGTGCATACGAGCGTCTACGACCAACTCGTACCGCGCCTGAAAAAGGCCTATCAGAGCGTTTCGGTCGGCGATCCCCTGCATTCCTCGGCCTTGGTCGGGCCTCTTGTCGACAAGACAGCATTCGACGCCATGCAGAAGGCGATTGCAGAAGCAAAGTCGCATGGCGGCACTATCACCGGCGGCGAGCGCGTCGATGTCGGCCATGCCGATGGCTATTATGCCAAGCCGGCACTGGTCGAGATGCCGAAGCAGGCCGGCCCGGTCTTCGAGGAAACCTTCGCTCCCATTCTCTACGTCATGCCCTATGACGATTTCGATGCTGTTATAGACGAACACAATGCCGTCTCGGCCGGCCTGTCGTCGTCGATCTTCACCCGCGACATGCAGGAATCCGAGCGCTTCCTTGCGGCTGATGGATCCGATTGCGGCATCGCCAACGTCAATATCGGCACGTCTGGTGCCGAAATCGGCGGCGCGTTCGGCGGCGAGAAGGAGACCGGCGGCGGCCGCGAATCCGGATCGGATGCCTGGAGAGCCTACATGCGCCGGGCGACCAATACCGTCAATTATTCCAAGGCCCTGCCGCTGGCGCAGGGCGTTTCCTTCGACATCGAGTAAGACTCATGACGGTCGCCACCAACACCGAGGAGGCGGGTTTTCGGCCCGCTTCGCGCATCGCCTCCATCGGCGTTTCGACGATCCTGCAGATCGGCGCGCGCGCCAATGCGATGAAGCGGGACGGTCTGCCTGTCATCATCCTCGGAGCGGGGGAACCTGATTTCGATACGCCTGATAATGTCAAAGAGGCTGCGAAAGCCGCCATCGATCGCGGCGAAACGAAATACACCGCCCTTGACGGCACGCCGGAGCTGAAGAAGGCGATCGCCGGCAAATTCCTGCGTGAGAACGGCATCGACTACGCCCTCGATGAAATCACCGTGGCGACAGGTGCAAAGCAGATCCTGTTCAATGCCTTCATGGCATCAATCGATCCGGGCGACGAGGTCATCATCCCGACGCCCTACTGGACTTCCTATTCCGATATCGTCGAGATCTGCGGCGGCGTGCCGGTGCTGATCCCATGCGATGCCGAGGCCGGGTTCCGTCTCCAGGCGGATCAACTCGAGAAGGCAATTACCCCGAAGACGCGCTGGCTCCTGCTCAACTCGCCGTCCAATCCGTCGGGTGCGGCCTATTCGGAAGCCGATTACCATCCGCTCATCGAGGTGCTGCTGCACCATTCGCATGTGTGGCTGATGGTCGACGATATGTATGAGCATATCGTCTATGACGGCTTCCGCTTCACGACGCCGGTCGCGATAGAACCGCGCCTCAAGCGTCGGACCTTGACCGTCAACGGCGTTTCCAAGGCCTATGCCATGACCGGCTGGCGCATCGGCTATGCCGGCGGCCCGAAGGCACTGATCAAGGCCATGGCCGTCATCCAGAGCCAGGCGACGTCCTGTCCCTCCTCCGTCAGCCAGGCAGCGGCCGTTGCGGCGCTGAACGGCCCGCAGGATTTTCTGAAAGGTCGCACGGCAAGCTTCCAACGCCGGCGCGATCTGGTGGTCAACCGGCTCAATGGCATCGAAGGCCTGGATTGCCGGCTGCCGGAAGGCGCCTTCTACACGTTCTCGAGCTGCGGCGGCGTGCTGGGGAAAACAACGCCGTCCGGAAAGACGATCGCAACGGATGCGGAGTTCTGCGCCTATCTGCTCGAAGAGGCCCATGTCGCAGTCGTGCCCGGCTCGGCATTCGGACTGTCGCCCTATTTCCGAATTTCCTATGCGACCTCGGAAGCCGATCTTGTAGAGGCTCTCGATCGCATCGAGCGGGCTTGCGCGGCGTTGCGACCGTAGCTTCGTCGCCAAAACGAATGTGGCGCCCGTTGCGGCGCCACTTGTTTAGCAAGCAATGACTTCGGCTTACACCGCTTCTCTCACCCTGAGCTTCTCCAGGCCGTAGACCTGCCCGAAGCGATTGGCGAGAAAGTCGCCGAGATCGATTTCCTCCTGACGAACAAAGCCCTTGGTGGGAAGCTTGCCATGGGAAAGCAGGTCAAGCACGGTCGTAATGCCGGCAGCCGTGGTGATCTGGATGGCGCTCATCTTTTTGCCGGCAACGACACCAGCATAGACCTTATTGGCGTAGGTTTCCTGCATGTACCGCCCGTCGCGCCAGCCGCAGACGGTGACGAAGACGACGACCACATCCTGCATCGTCGCGGGCAGCGCGTTTTCGAACAGATCCTTCAACACATCGCGGCGATTCCTGAGGTTCAGGTCATTCAAGAGCGCCTTGATGATGGCCTGGTGGCCGGGGTAGCGGATCGTGCGGTAGTTCATCGTGCGCACGCGACCGGCCAGCGTCTTGGCGAGCGTTCCGAGGCCGCCGGAGGTGTTGAAAGCCTCATAGGTGATGCCGTCGAGGGAGAATTCCTCTCTCTCTTCCAAGGCCGGCACCGTCACGAGCTTGCCTTCGACGATTGCTTCGCACGGCTCGATATACTCGTTGATCAGGCCGTCCGTGCTCCAGGTCAAATTGTAGTTCAGGGCGTTGGATGGATATTGCGGCAGCGCGCCGACCCGCATGCGCACGCTGTCGAGGCTATCGAAACGCTTGGCGAGATCATTTGCGACGATCGAGATGAAGCCTGGCGCCAGGCCGCATTGCGGGATGAAGGCGGTGCGTGCGCCCTGGGCCAGCTCCTCTACCTTCCTCGTCGTGGCGACATCCTCGGTAAGATCAAGATAGTGAACGCCGGCTTCCAGCGCAGCTTCGGCGACAAAGCCGGTCAAGTGGAAGGGCGCGGCTGACAGCACGGCGAACTTCCCGGTCAGAACGGCCACCAGCCCTTCACTGTCGGCGATATCGACGGCTGCGGTGGAAATTGCAGGATGGTGGTCGATCTTGGCAAGCTGCTCCTGGCTGCGGTCGGCGACAATAACCTTGTAATCGCCGGTCTCGGCCAGCATCAGAGCGATCGCTCCGCCGATCTTGCCTGCGCCGATCACCACTATCTCTTTCATATATTTCCCCTGTGTTTCACTATAGGATTTTTATAAGTGTAGGCAGGAGCTGGACGATTCATAGCGACAGAAAACGCGTTTCGTTGTATAAATCTAAGCAATATGACTATCCATTTGAACAGAATGCAGGATGAGCCATGCAGGTAACAGGGAAGGATCGCGAGCTGCTGTCGTTGCTCGGCCAGAATGCCCGCGTGCCGGTGGCGACACTGGCCAAGAAGCTGTCGCTGTCGCGAACGACAGTTCAGGCTCGGCTCGAGCGGCTTGAGAGGGAAGGCGTAATCGCGGGTTATGGCGTGCGACTGTCGGAGGCCTATCTTTCAGGTCTCATCCGCGCCCACATTCTGATCACCATTGCGCCGAAGGCGCTCTCGGCAGTGACGGCATCGCTGGACGCGATCCATGAGGTGACGACGCTTCACTCCGTCAGCGGTACCTTCGATCTGATCGCCATCGTCGCGGCTCCGTCGATTTCCGAGCTTGACCATCTGATCGATGAGATCGGCAAGATCGACGGCGTCGAGCGGACGCTATCGTCCATCATCCTTTCGACGCGGATTGCGCGCTGAAAGCAAACCCGTGCCTGTGGGATCACACTAGCGAAGCTGGCTCCATATCCGGGCTGGCGGATAGCACCGCCTCCTTCAAGGCGCGCGAATAGGGATGCTGCGGATTGTCGAGAACGGCACGCGCCCCGCCCTCCTCGACGATCTCCCCCTTCTTCATGATGATGATCCGGTCGCTGATGTAATAGGCCGTCGCAAGGTCATGGGTGATATAGATGATCGACAGACCGAGTTCTTTCTTCAGCTGGCTGAAGAGGTTGACGATTGCCATTCTAAGGGACGCATCGACCATGGAAACGGGCTCGTCGGCCACCAGCAGTCTGGGCTGCGGTATGAGCGCGCGCGCGATCGCGGTTCGCTGCAGCTGACCGCCCGACAATTCATGCGGAAACCGGCCCTTCACTTCGGCAAGCGTCAGGCCGATATGGACAAGCGCCCTGTCGGCCATGCGTTCGATATCGGCCTGGCTTGGCCTGATACCATCAGGTGAAAAATTTCGCGCGGTTTCAAAGAGATATCGATCAACCTTCTTAAGCGGATTGAACGCTTCGAACGGATTCTGAAGGACTGGTTGAACTTCGCGCATGAAGGCGCGCCGTTCAACCTTTCCATGAACGGCAACGGGCCGGCCGCGAAAATTCAGGATGCCCGACGTTGGCGCCGTTTGGCCGAGGATCATCGCCGCGATGGTCGATTTCCCGGAGCCGGATTCACCGACGATGGAGAGAATTTCCGGCTCCTCGCCAAGCCTCAAGCTGACGTCGCGGACAGCCGTGACATGCCGGCGGCTCAGCATTCCGCCCTGACGGTAAAGCTTGGTGACATGCGAGAGGGAAAGCAGGTCGCTCAAATCTATGCTCCTGTCACGGCGAAACAGGCGACGCGACGATCCGGCTCGACGTTCACCATCGGCGGCGCTTCGCGGCTGCAGATATCCATGCGCTTGGGACACCGCGGATGAAAACGGCACCCTTCCGGCGGCATGGCGAGATTGGGCGGTCTGCCCTCGAGCGAGGGACGGGTGGAGAGATCGCCGATGCGCGGCAGGCTCGCCACCAGATGCTGCGTATAGGGATGCAGCGGCAGATGAAAGAGCTTGCGCGTCGGCGCCTCCTCGACCAGCCGGCCGGCATAGACGATGCCGATGCGGTCGGAGACGGCAGCATGCACCCCCATGTCATGGGTAACGAACAGGAAGGAGGACCCCATCTCGCGCTGTATCTCCCGGATCATCTGCAGGACATCGCGCTGCACGATGACGTCGAGCGCGGTCGTCGGCTCGTCGGCGATGATGAATTCCGGCGTCAGGATGGTGGCGAGCGCAATCGTCATGCGCTGGCGCATGCCGCCGGACAATTCATGCGGATAGGCATTCAGGAGATCGGCATCGAGTTTCAGGCGCTGCAGATGAGCGCCGACCCGATCAAAGAAGGCACCGCGATCGACTTTCATGTGGCGAAAGGCAAAATCCGTGAACGAATGGCGGATACGCCGGACGGGATTGAGCACGTTCATCGAGCCCTGCATGATATAGGACAGATGCCGCCACCGAAGCGCCGCCCGCTGCTCCGGCGCCATGGCGTAGATATCCTGCGTGCCGCTATTGAAGTGAAATTTCACCGAACCGGAAACCACCCGAAGCGGTGGACGGATGGCGCCGGCAATCGTCTTGATCAATGTCGTCTTGCCGCTGCTGGATTCGCCGGCGACGCCATAAATCTCGCCGCGACCGATCCTCAGGCTGACATCATCGACAGCGCGCACTTCACGATCGACACCATAGAGGAAGGCCCGGTAATATGCCTTGAGGTTGTTGACCTCGACCACAGGCTCCATTCCTAGCCCCCCATCCGGTTCAAGCGACTGCGCGGATCATTGTATTCGTTCATCGACATCGACAGCAGGAAGAGCGCCATGAAAAGCACGATGATGGCGGCGACGGGTGCTGCGACCCACCACCAGGTTCCGGCGATCAGCGCCGAATGGGCGTTGGCCCAATAGATCATCATGCCCATGGTCGGTGTCTCGATATCGGTGAAGCCGAGCACCGAGAGCGTGATCTCCATGCCGATCGACCAGATCATGTTGTTCATGGTCGTGGCGAAGACGATCGGCAGCACATAGGGCAGATGCTCCTGGACAAGGATCTTGGACATGCTCATGCCGGAATAGACGCTCTGCGTGGTAAAGGGGCGCGTCTTCAGGCTGATCGCCACCGAGCGGATCAGGCGCGCGTCATAGGACCAGCCGAGCGAAGCCATGACGATGATGAGCACCGTCCACGTCATTCCGTCCTTCAGCACGAAATAGAACAGGATCAGCACCGGGAACTGCGGAATGACCATGATGCTGTCATTGATCGCCATCAGCACCCGATCGACGATGCCGCCGGCATAGCCCGCCACCAGTCCCACCACCAGCGAGATGATGCGCGACAGGAACGCAACGCCAATACCGAAATAGAGCGTATTGCGGAGCGCCGTCGTGAGCTGCCAGAAGACGTCCTGGCCGCGCGAGGTCGTGCCCAGCCAATATTGCCCGTCGGGCGGCATGTCGGGCGGCAACACATAGATATCTGAAGGACCGTAGGGCGAGAAGTAGGACAGGATCACCAGCCCGACAATGATGGCAAGCAGCAGGAGGCCGGAAAGGAATTCGGTATTCTGGCGGGCAAGGTCGCGAACGATCGTCAGCATGGCCCTACTCCACCTTAATGCGTGGGTCGATCAGCGGACCCAATATGTCGATGATGAAGACTGCGGCAGCGACGCCGACGATCGACAGCGCACTAAGCCCCAGGACGAGACTGTAGTCCCCGGCATGCACGGCCGAGATCAGCAGATTGCCGATGCCCGGATAGCCGAAGACGATTTCGGTGATGACGGTGCCGTTGAAGACCGCTCCGAGCGACATGGCAAGGCCGGTAAACTGCGGCACCATGGCATTGCGGGCGATGTAGGAGCGCAGGATTTTGCGCTTCGGCACGCCGCCGAGTTCGGCGAAGACGACATAGTCCTCGGTGATGATATTGGAGACGAGCGCCCGCATGCCAATGAGCCAGCTGCCAGTCCCGACGAGGATCAGCGACAGCGCCGGCAGGATCGAGTGGCGCAGAATGTCGAGCACCAGCGAAAAGGACAGCCGCAGATCGGTGTTCATCTCATAGCCGCCATTGATCGGCAGGATCGGCCAGAGATAGCCGAAGAGGATGATAAGCACGAAGGCGAGGATATAATAAGGTATCGGCTGCATGGCGATGAAGACGAGACTGACGGCCTTCAGCACCATGCTCTTGCGGTAGTAGCCCGCAAGCGCACCGATCATGTTGCCGAGGATAAAGGTGATGATCACCGAGACGGTCATCAGGCCGATTGTCCAGGGCAGTGCTCTTGCGATGATGGTGGAAACGGGCGTTGGAAATGCCGATAGCGACGGCCCGAGATCACCCGTGGCAAGGCGGCCCCAGAAGTGAAGATATTGCTGCCAGACGGAGCCTTCGAGCCCATAGAGTTCGCGAAGCGACTGGCGCATCAAGTCAACGGCACGGGGATCGGACTGCCCCATCTGCTGTATAGCGCCGATGCTTTCCTCGACGGGATCGATCGGCGTCATATGGGTGATGAAGAAGGTCGCGGAAATGCCAAGGAAGACAACGAGCAGGAACTGACCAAATCGCTTCAATACGAAAACTGGATAGGACGTCATGCCGGCCGTCTTCCTTGCTGCTTGCGCTTCATCTTTTACTGAAAAGATTCGCCGGACGTGCCTAGTGTCCGGCGAAAGGTGCCTGACGCGGCGGCTGCCGCATCAGGGTTGGGAGATCTACGGCTGAGCCGGCTTCAGCTTGACCATCATCAACCGGGAGTTAGCCCAGTTGGGAACGGGGTCGGTGTAGGGGTCCGATATGGTCGGATAGCCCTTCCAGTAGGTCGTATCCATCGAGGTGAAGACGTTATAGGACATCAACGGGATGGTCGGCATTTCCCGGGCAACGAGCTTCAGATAGTCCTTGCCGAGTTCGACGCCCTTCGGATCATCGGCACTGACGCGGCGAACGTTCTCGATGATCTTGTCGAGTTCCGGATTGGACCAGCGCTGCCAATTGCGCGGCGCCTGGTTTTCACCCTTCTTGGCAACGAATTCCGAATGCCAGCTGTCGAGGAAGAAGGACAGATCGGGATCGCCGCCCCAGGTCTCCACGCTCCAGGCGATAGCCACCTGAAAATCGCCTGGCTGGAGCGCGACCTGCCAGAGATTGACGGTCGGAACTGCCTTGGCGTCGATGCCGAAAGCCGCCCATTGCTGGGCGATCAACGTGCCAGCTCGGGTGAAGACAGAGCGCGTATCACCTTCGACCGTCAAGCGGATCTTGAAGGGTTGTCCATCCGGCGTCATCCACTTGCCGCCGACCTTCTTGAAGCCGGCCTTTTCCAGCAGTTCGGCGGCAGCCTGCGGATCGGGCTTCCACCAGCCATAGCCGAAGGCGGCGCTGATGGCGGCCGGATCGGTCGGGATCTGATCCTTATATTTCGGCTGCTTGCGCAGCATATCGGCGATCTGCTGGCCGATCGTCGGATCATAGGGCTTGATCTTGCGCTTGCCAGTATCGATCTCGAAACTCTTCAACCAATCCTGCAGCGGCGCCTGATAGTCCGTCATGGCAATCGCCGTTGGCGGGACGCCGAGGGCGGAGAGCGTCGCGGTGCCACGATAGCTCGCCATATCCACAGCCTTGATATCGATGAGCAAGGCAAGCGCCCAGCGTACATCGGCATTCTGGAACAACGGATCCTGATTGTTGAAGATCACGGCCGGCAAGGTCGGATCGGGATGCGCGAAGGGAAAACCGGGGAACCAGCTGTCGACCGTCTTCGATTTTTCCTTCAGCGTGAACATGCCCTCCGGCGTGTTGTCGTGAATGATATCGAGATTATGCTCGAGCTGAGCGATGGTGCGCTTATCCGGCGGGCCGGGATCAACATAGGTGACGTATTTCGGAGCGGGTTCGCCGAAGCGGGCAAGCGAGGTGCGCTGCCAGTCGTCGCGCTTTTCCCAGGTATACCATTTGCCCTGCGGATCATAGGTTTTCAGCTTGTAGGCGCCAAGCGAGACCGGATTGGCGAAATCATAGCGAACCGGATCGGCAACCTTTTCGAAGACATGCTTCGGCATGATCCAGGCGCCGTTCCAGCGCACTGTGAAAATGGCGTGGAAGCGCGAGTTCGGCTTCTTCAGCTTGAAGACGACGGTATAGGGATCCGGCGCCTCAACGCTTGCGACCTGCACCGAGAAAGCCGCGCTCCAGTTCATGCCCGGATGGTCCATCTGCGTCTTGACGGTGTAGACGACATCGTCGGCTGTGAACTCGACGCCGTCGCTCCAGTACAGGCCCTTGCGCAGCTTCACCGTCATCTGGGTGAAGTCGTCATTATATTGCGGCTTGTCGGCGGCGAGCGAATTGTCCCACGCCGAGCCGCCCAACCCCTTCTCGGGGTCGATGTACCAGAGCGTGTCCATGGTCAACTGCTGCAGGCCGGTCGAAACGCCGCCGCCGCCATTGACCCAGACGTTGAACCAACCGGGATTCTTGACCGTTCCCTCCGGATTTTCGACGATCAGCGTCTCCTTGCGAGGCAAGGCGGTATAATCCTGAGCCTTGGCTGCCGCGATGAGGCCGAACGTGGCCAGTGCGACGCCGAAAGCAAGCTTCTTCCACTGTTGCATGATCTCCTCCCGTTGTTATCGATTGCGCGTTGCGCCCGGACACTGCCGGGCGGACCGCGACTTTCTTCTCCTTACGCTGCCTAGGCCGACCGGGACCGCCTCCTCGCGATCTTGCGGCCGCCAGCTGTCATACCGACAGCCGGATCACCGTGTAGGACAGCGGCTTCAATGTGGCGCGAAGCCGGCCGTCCTCGACTTTCGCATCGCTGGTGCTGGTCGGAACGACCGCATTCGGCCGCGATGCCGTGTTGACCGCCGCCAAGTCCTCATGAACCATCTCATGTTGCTCGACGACGCGGGCGCCGGCAAAGCCCTCCAGCCGGGTGTCGAGGTCGAGTGCACTGTCCGGATGCCGGTTGACGGCGAACAGCGTGACCATATTGGCCGCCACGTCGTGAACCGCGGAGACATCGAGATAGGGCACGTCGTCGGCCTCGTCGCTGTCGTAGGTCGGACCGTCGGCGACCAGGCGCAGCGCATAACCGCGACCGTATTTCGAGGCGAAATAAAGGGGATAATAAATGGTCTGCCGCCATGCCGGGCCGCCATCCTCCGTCATGATCGGCGCGATGACGTTGACGAGTTGGGCGATACAGGCGATGCGCACGCGGTCGGAGCGGCGAATGAAGGTGTTGAGGATGCCGCCGACCTGCAGCACATCCTCGAAATTATAGACATCCTCAAGCAGGTGCGGCGCATCCGGCCATTCGTCGCGCGCCAGGATATCCTTGTCCTGCTGGTTGGAATGGTACCAGACGTTCCATTCGTCGAAGGAGATGCCAATCGTCTTCTTCGAGCGCTTCTTTGCCTTGATATAGTCGATGACGCCGCCGATGGTGACGATGTAGCGGTCAAGCTTTTCAGCCTTGGCGAGATAGTTGAGCGTGTTCTTCTCGCGGTTGGCGAAATACATGTGAAGCGAGATATGGTCGGCGCTGTCGTAGCACTGTTCCAGGACCTGGGCTTCCCAATCGGGATAGGTCTTCATGTCGGAATTCGACGAGCCGCAGACGACCAGTTCCAGCGATTTGTCGAAACCGCGCATGGCTTTTGCCGTTTCATCGGCCAGACGGCCATATTCATAGGCAGACTTATGGCCGACCTGCCATGGGCCGTCCATCTCGTTACCGAGGCACCACAGTTTGACTCCATGGGGATCAGCCCAACCGTGCTTGCGCCGCAGATCCGACCAATAGGTCCCGCCGGGATGATTGCAGTATTCGAGGAAGTTGCGAGCATCATCCAGCCCGCGTGACCCCAGATTGACGGCGAGCATCGGCTTCGTATTGGCCTTCTTGCACCAATCGACGAATTCGTTGACGCCGATCTGGTTGCTCTCGCGCGTCCGCCAGGCAAGATCGAGGCGCACCGGCCGCTCCGAACGAGGTCCGACACCGTCTTCCCAATTATAGGCGGAGACGAAATTGCCGCCGGGATAGCGGCAGTAGGGTGAATTCAGCTCGCGGACCAGTTCGATGACATCTCGGCGAAAGCCGTGCTCATCGGCGGTCGGATGGCCGGGCTCATAGATGCCTCCGTAGATCGCCCTGCCCAGATGCTCCAGAAACGAGCTGTAAAGTCGATCGTCGATGTCGGCAATTCGGAAATCGCGATGGATGACCACGTCCGCCTTCACGGCTATCCTCCCTTATGTATCATATATCTCGTTCTTATACCTTGATCTTGATACAGTTTTATAGGGTCGTCAACGCCATTGAGGGAGCATTCCGCGTAAATAATCGTGTATTCGCAGTCTACGAATGCAGAAATATGATGATAAAACAATTATCTATAAAAAATATGACAAATTCGAGATTCGGCCCGATTGCGCGCTATATATCAGAAAATATGATTTCTTTTCACGTCAGGTCGATGCGCATCAGAATATCTCGGCCATAATTGCCGAAACCACGACCGAAAATGTTGACGCCACCCGTGTGGCGCGCGTCCTCGGCAATGCCGATCCTCAGACGGATTGAAGAATGCTGGCTGATGGCGAGGTCGTCGACGGTCACGTCGGACGCGACGACGCCGTCGATGAAGGTGCCCTTCTTCGAAATTCGCCAGGTCTTGAGCTTGCCGTATTGCGAGCCTTCGAGCTTCCACCAGCCCGGCGTGAAGGCCCCGCGCTTGTCGCCATAATCCCCCGGCGACGTCCAGGTGCCAACGGCAACGCCGTTGACCCAGATCGTGATGTCGGATGGCCAGTCGGGATTGGTGCCCGGCACTTCGGACGACAGCTCCATCGAGAATTCGATGGCATTGACGGCCTTGTTCAAGATCTTGGCATTGTTGGGGAATTTATATTCCACGTGGCCGCGACCGAACCAGAGAAGGCCGGCCTGCATACGCTGCGGATCGAGGAAATAGTCGGGAACGTCGAGAAGCCCGATCACCCCTTCGGTCGAGCACAGGCCGCAGGGCGCATGCGTCTCGCAGCTCGTATAGAGGCCAATCGGCATGGCAACCTCGATCACATCCTCATCATGCTTGAAGGCCGTATCCTCGAAGCTCACAAGGATTTCGTCGTAAAGCGCCGTGCAGATCTTCTGGTAACCCTTGCGCGCCTTGGCCGCCTTGGTTTCGACAAGACCGGCCTCCTCCAGGATCATGATGCCGGTGGCGACGGTCGACTGCGGCAGATCCAGCTCGCGGGCGATCTCGTTGACGTTCATGGCGCCCTTGGCGCAGAGCAGCTTCAACATGTCGACGCGCGCCGGCGCCGAAAGCGCCCGCAAAACCGCGGCATTCTCACCCGCATAAATTGTCAGAAAGCCGCGCTTCATCGAATCCTGAATGCCCCATCAATAAGCTTCATTTATATCAGGATTTTTGATTTCACAAGAGATATCGACGTAAGATCATCGCAGGCGCCTCCCCGCTCGGCATGAGGACACCATTGACAGCCGATATACCGGGACACGCTGGACGAGATTTGCCTTGCGATTTCGAATTACTGCTTGCGTCTTGCCACGTCGTTGACACCATCCAGATCCGGCGCCTGCCCATAGCTCATATTCTTCATCTGCTGGATCACGCGCGCCATTTCCTCGTCATCAAGAATGGGCGGCTCGCCGAGCGTCAGCGCCTGAACATAGAGGCGCGACAGGGTCTCGACCTCTATCGCCAAGGCGAGTGCAGCCGCGGGCGTCTTGCCAAGCGATATCTGGCCATGCTGGCCGAGCAGGCAGGCAAGCCTGTCCTGCAGGGCCTCGATCGCCGCATCCGAGAGCGCCTGGGTGCCGAAAGTGGCGTAGCGTGCGCAGCGGATCGTCGTGCCGCCGGCAACGCCCGTCATGTAGTGAAAGCTCGGAATGGTCTTGTGATGCACCGCAAGCGTGGTCGCATAGACCGAATGGCAATGCAGCACGCAATCGATGTCCTGGCGGGAAGCTAGAATGTCGCGATGAAAGCGCCATTCGGATGATGGCCGGCGCTCACCCTCGTAGCTGCCGTCGAAATACATCTGGACCAGATCATTGGGCCGCATCATGTCGTAAGGCAGGGAAGTCGGCGTGACCAGAAACCCCTTGGGATTGCGCACCGACACGTTGCCGGCCGTTCCCTGATTGATGCCGGAGGCGTTCATCCGGCGGCAGACCGCCACCATGTCCTCGCGCAGGCTATTGTCGTCATATGTCGTCACGATGCTTGCTCCATTGTCTTGACCAGGGCACGCCAGCGCCTCTGGTATGATGAAAGGTCGGGAAGGCCTGATATATCCGGCGCCTCGGCCGCCAGCGTCACGGGCGATGCCCGTGTTTCGTGCGCGGCGAGCATGGCGGCACCCGTCGCCGTTCCCGTCGTGCTGAGGCTGACCAGCACGCGCCGATCCGGCAACAGCGCCGCGACGACGGCGCCATAAAGGGGATCGACGACGAAATTGCCGTCCAGAACCACCGTTTTCGCCGGCGGCAGATCATCCACGCAGGCCGCAGTCAGAAGCGCCGAATAGAGAACAGCAAGCGTGAAGCGGATATTCTCGTCGCGGGCAAGCGGCCCCTCAAGACGGCCGCAGCCTGCCGTGCCGGGAAAGAGCCCGTCATCCGAACCGAATGTCGGCACTGCAAAAGTCCCGGATGCGACGATCTGCTGAAGGGCCAGCAGCGAGGCCGGGCCGGAGGCAGTCGCGGCGACGGCGGCGAACTCGCGCCCGCCCATAGTCAGCATGCCGGGCATCGGATTGCCGAACACATCGGCATTGCATGAGTGCCCCGGACGCTCGACATTGAAATCGACGCCGGTACGATCGGTCAGCGCCACGATCCAGGTTCCCGTCGAGATGACCGTGACGTCGGAGAGATCCGCCGCCTGGTAGCGATAGAAATTGGCCGAGGAGTCGTGCACACCGCACAGAATGCGGGTCGTCGGCTTAAGATCGGTACGCTTGGCAATGTCCGGCCTTATGGGGCCGAGCGTCTCCCAGGCGCGTCGCATCGGCGGCATGAGCCGCTGCCAGCCGCGATTTGCTACGAGAGCAGACGGCCGCCCGTCGGCCGATGCCCAGAGGTGCGATTGCGCGGCCAGGCTCGTCACCTCGCTTGCGAGAACGCCGGACAGGCGGAAGGCCCAATATTGCGGCGTGGCAAGATAGGCGGAGGCTCCAGCAAAAGTCTCGGGCCGGTGCATCTCCTGCCACAGCATCTGCCGCGCGAGATGTGCCGCACCGAGCATGACGGCGCTCGCCCTTTCGCGATGGGAGCCGACAATCTTCCTGTAGTATGCATCAACGTCGGCAGGCGTGGGCTGCTCATAGTCGATCATCGGCAACGCAGCGCCTTGCCTGTCGACCAGCACGCCGCCGGAGCCGTGGGCGCAGGTGACGATCGCGCCGATATCATGCCGGCGGCCGAGCGCGGCCAGGCTGTCGATCAGCCAGTCGTCCAGCCCGTCGAGATCGTGATGGCGATAGGGCGGACCGTCCTTTACGACATTCGGCGTCGACAGAGTTTCCAAGACGCGGCCGTCGTCGCTCGCCGCCGACAGCTTCACATTCGTCTTGCCGATATCGAAGACCGCGACGATGCTCATTTCGAACCATCAAAACGTGAGGGCAGCAATCCCATGAGATAGGGACGCGCCGTCTGAGCCATGGCGACGAAGATGAGGGTGCCGCCCCATATCGCCACGGTGAGATAGTTGCTGAGGCCGAACTGGTTGAAGCCTGAGGAAATGACCTGCAGGATGGCAAGCGCCAGCATCAGGCCGCCGGCCGTGCCGAAGCCGCCGAAAGGATCGACGCCGCCGAGGACGGCCGCAAGAATCGTCACCAGCAGATAGGATTGGGCATAATCCGCGCTGGCCGAATTGAAAGTTGCCAGCATGACCAGCGCAGCAAAGAAGCAGATCAGGCTCGACATCACATAAACGCCGACCAGCACGCGACGCGTGTCGATCGCCGAATAGCGCGCGGCCTCGATGTTGGAGCCGATCATGGCGCAGGCGACGCCGAAAGCGGTGCGCCGCAATATGATGCTGACGATCACCGCCACCACGATCAATAGCAGGAAGATCAGCGGTACGCCGACGATCGTCATCGTGCCGATGCGGGCAAATCCGTCCGGTATACCCGAAAGGGCCATGCCGCGGGTCAGATAGATGCTGATGCCGTCGATCAGCGATTTCGTGCCGAGCGTGATGAGGATCGGATGGACGCCGGTATAGGCGATGAGCGTGCCGGTGACGAGGCCGATGAGAAGGCAAAGCGCCAGGCCGGCGACAAGTGCCAGAACGATGACGGCTGCGGCCGAGCCGGCGCTGCTATCGGGCGTGATCAGGCTCTGCATGATGAAGGCCGTCAGAAGCGCGCACTGGTTCGTCGTGGCGATGATCGCCAGATTGAGGCCGCCTGTTATCAGGGGCGCCATCATGGCCAGCGACAGCAGCCCCAGCAGCGGCAGTTGATACATGAACGATTGCAGAGTGCCGACCGAGGCAAAGTTCGGAATGAACAGGGAAAAGCCGGCAACCAGCAGGACAAGCAGAACGACAAGCCCTGTATGTGCGCCGGGAATGCCCGCCTTCATGCGAGTCATCAGGTCGGAAAGTCCGTTGTTGAGGTTATAGAGAAGCGGCGGCTCAGCCATTGGATGGTGCTCCCGCGATGATGCGATGGCGGCGGCCCGGCCGTGAACTGATCACCGTGATCGAGGTCGAAACCAGAATAGTGACGCCGATGACGATCTGGAAGAAATAGGAGGAGACGCCGAGCAGGTTGAGCCCGTTCTGCAGCACGGCCAGGAGCACGATACCGAGCAGCACGCCAGGCACGGTGCCGATGCCGCCCGTCAGGCTGGCGCCGCCGAGAACAGCGGCGGAGAGCACGGCAAGCTCGGTATTGTACATGGCATTGGGCACGCTTTCGCCGACCCGGTGGGCCTGCAGGAGCCCGGCGATCGCCGCCATCAGCCCGAGATAGCCGTAGGCGACGAATTGCAGGCGGCCGATATTCATGCCGACCCGCCGCGCGGCCTCGGCATTTCCACCCATGGCATAGAGCTGACGCCCAACCGAAGAGCGGGTCATCCATGCCCATGTAAACAGGGTGACGACCGCCATCGCGACGATCGGAAGCGTCACCCGGACGATATCGCCCGATGCCGTCTCCATCCGCCAGAACACGATGCGATTCGTCCACCAGTCCGGCAGCGTATAGATCGACTTGCCGCCCGAGAAATACATGAGCAGCGAAAAGCTGACGCTCATCATGGCGATCGTGGCGATGATGGACGTGATGCGCACATAGTGGACGAGCAGCGCATTCAGGCAGCCGAGCGCGACACCGATCGCCAGACCGCAGAGGATGACGACAGGCGCGGAAAATCCGAGCTGCGTTGCGAGCAGCGCCGCGCAGTATTGCGCCACGGATGCCGTGGCCGCAAAGGAGATGTCGATGCCGCCGGAAACCAGGACGACGAAAAGCCCCATCGCCATGATCGCCTGCACCGAATAGGTCTCAAGCAGATCGATGATGTTCGCAAGCGTCAGGAAATCACGCGCCGTCAGCGAAAAGACGATCACCACCACGGCAATGACCGCCAGCAGCCACGCTTCCGGGCGGCGCCGCAACTGCACGAGAAAGGACGATCCGGCGGCCATTTGGCTATCCTCATGCATAGATGCGCTCCTTCATGTTGGCCTCGGTGATCTCGCCCGGCACCGCCTCGCCGACGATGCGGCCGGCGCGCATGTGCAGGATACGGTCACAGGTCGCGAAAAGTTCGGACACCTCGTCGGAGATGAGGATGACAGCAACGCCCTGGCGGGCCAGATCGGCGACCACATCGTAGATACCCTGCTTGTTCTTGATATCGACGCCGACGGTGGGGGAATCGAGGATCAGGACCTTCGGCCGCGTGGCGAGCCACTTCGCCAGAACGACCCGCTGCTGATTGCCTCCCGAAAGCGTCTGCACGGCCCGATCGGCTGACGGGACCTTGATGGCGAGGCGCCGCACCCAATCGTCGGCGAGTTGCCTGCGTGCGTTGCCGGGGATGAGCCCAAGCCGGTTTGCCATGCCCCGCATGACCGCGAGCATGATGTTGTCGCCGATCGATTGCTGCAGGATGACGCCAAGGCTCAAACGATCCTCGGAGACGTAGGCGATGCCGGCGCGCACGGCGTCACGGTTGGAGCGAAGCGCAAGCTGCCGGCCTTCCAGGCGAATGCTGCCGTGCTCGGCGCGATGCATGCCGAACAGCGTCAAGGCAAGCTCGGTGCGGCCCGACCCCAGCAATCCGGAGATACCCAGCACCTCGCCGCGACGAAGGGTGAAATCGATATCGGCGAATTCGCCGCGACGTGACAGACCGCTGACCTCAAGGACAGGCTCGGCCTTGCCCATATCGCGGGCGACAATCCAGTGATCGATATCGAGCCCGGTCATCAGATGCGCGATCCTCTTCTCGTTCACCTGATCGGCGGGCCAGGTGCCGACCTTGCGGCCGTCGCGCATCACGGTCACCCGCTCGGCGATCTCGACCACCTCGTCAAGCCGGTGGGAAACGAAGACGACGGCAATGCCATCGGCCTTGAGCCGCCCGACGATCCCGAGCAGACGATCGACCTCCGTCCGCGTCAGCGAGGCCGTCGGCTCGTCCATGAAGATCAGCCGCGCCTCGGCGACGAGGCCGCGCGCAATGGCGACGATCTGGCGCTCGGCAACCGAAAGGTCTGATACCACGAGATCGAGGTCGAGGGTAAAGCCGAGCCTTGCGAGGACTGCACTCGCACTCTCGCGCATCCGCTTCCAGCTGACCGGCTTCAAGAGCCGATCGAGATGGTTTTCGACGGCGATGTTTTCTGCAACGGAAAGATTGGGAAACAGGGACAGATCCTGAAAGATCACCTGGATTCCCAGAGCCTTGGCACGAGCCGGATCAAGCGGAAGAACCGGCTTGCCTTCGATTTCGATGGTGCCGGCCGAGGGCGGATGCACTCCCGCAACGGTCTTGATGAGCGTCGACTTGCCGCAACCGTTCTCGCCGACAAGGCAATGGATCTCGCCTGGGCGAACGTCCCAGTCGATTTCCTCCAATGCACGCACGCCGCCGAACCGTTTGGACAGCCCGGTTAAACGAAGAAACGGAACATCATCGCTCATCGATCCACTCCGATTGTTTGGGTTGGCCGGCGGCGGCACTCAGGCCAACCGCCGGCCCTCGGGAGGAACGCCTAGAGACCGAGCGCGACCAGCCGGTCGATATTCTGCTTATCGAGGGATTCAAGCTTCTGCGCCTGAATGAGCCTCTTGTCCGGATAGACGCGCACCTTGCCGACGCCGGTCAGCTCCATATTGTCGGTCGGTTCCTTGCCGGCCGCCAGGATGGAAGCGAGCTGAACGAAGATCTCGCCAGCCGTCATCGGATTCCAGATGAAGCCGCCGCGGATCGTGCCGGACTTGACGTATTTGACGCCCTGCCCCGGCGAGAAGCCACCGACCAGCGCGATCGACTTGGCTTTTTCACGATCGTCGAGGACGCGGGCAGCGCCGATCGGCCCCTGCGAACCGAATGTCAGGATGCCCTTGAGATCCGGATTGGCGCGAAGCTGATCCTGAGTGGTCTTGATGCTTTCATCCAGGCTTTCGGCAACGCCGAAGCGATCGCCGAGCATCTGCATTTTCGGATATTTCTGCTTCTGATAGGCAATCGCCGCATCGGCCCAGGCGTTGTGGAGCGGAACAGTCAGCGAGCCGACATAGACGATATACTTGCCTTCCCCGCCCATCTCCTTGGCAATCAGGTCCATATGCGCCTGACCATAGCCTTCGATGGTCGTGAGCTCAAAGTCCCAATCCGCTTCCTTCTGGCTCGGGCCTTCGTGGGCCAGCACCTTGATACCAGCTGCCCGCGCGCGGCCGAGAACGGGGTCGAGCGCTGCGGAATCGTTCGGCACGATACCGATGACCGCAACCTTGCGGGCAATCAGGTCTTCGATGGCGCGGACCTGCTGAGCAGCATCCGCCTGTGTCGGCCCGACCATCCAGGCGTTCGTCTTGAATTCTGGCGCGGCCTTCTTGATGCCGACTTCCATGGCATTGAACCACGGGATGCCGCCGATCTTAACCACGACGCCGAGTTGCGGTTCAGCCGCCTGGGCTACGCCGATCGTGCCGCCAAGGGTGCCGACAACGACGGCGCCGCCTATTCCGGTGAGTATGGTTCGCCTTGTAACTTCCATTTTCTTCCTCCCAGTTTCAGTTTGCCCGCCTCCTCAAGCGGGTTCCGCGGTGTCGAACCACGGATCTCGACGGCGCAGCGCAAGCGCCGCGTGACCGGCTTGCCGGCAGAGCCGGTCATGCGCCGCAACAGCAGCGCCCAGGCCTGCTCGGCCATTTCCTCGACAGGCTGACGCACGGTCGTGATCCCGGGCGTCACCAGCCGCATCCATTCCATCTCGTCGAAGCTCGCAAAGGCGATATCGCCTGGCACGGAAAGGCCGATCTCAGCCATGGTGCAGTAGGTCAAAAGCGTCGTGCCCTGATCGAGCGAAAACAGCGCGCCGGGCAGCGGGCGATGGCGCAGACGCTCCTCCAGAAGCTGTGCGCCATGGGCGTCATCGATGCCGATTTCCAGCATCTCGACCCGCATGTGCTTGGCCGACGCACGCACGCCTTCCCAACGCTCGCGTATGTTACTGATCGAAAGACTGGTGCCGACGACGAGGCAATCCTCATAGCCCTGTTGATCGAGATGCGCAGCGATGGCACCGGCCGACGGCCCGTTGTCGACGGCAATCAGATCGAAGCCGGCGGCATCGGGTATGCGGTCGGCAAGGACAACGGGTGCAAAGAAGCCATCCGGCAGGCGCTCGGCAAAGGCGCCATCGCAGGGAATGACGATCAGGCCGGCGGGGCGCCAGGCGCGAATCTTGCGCAGCCGGTCAGCCTCCTCCTCCGCATTGTTGCGCGCTGATACGACGACCAGATCGTAGTCTGCGAGGCGCGCCAGATGCTCCAGCGTGGAAACGAAGGAGGCGAACATCGGATTGGTAAGATCCGGCACAACGACGCCGGCGAGCTGCGCCTTGCGCGAGCGGAGCCGCGACGCGCCGAGATCGACGACGTAACCAAGCTCGCGCACCGCATCATTCACGCGCCGGGCAAAATCGGGAGAAACCGTTGGCTTGCCGTTGAGGACGTTCGAGACCGTCGCGACCGAAACGCCGGCCCTGTCGGCCACCATCTTGATGGAAGGGCTTTGCTGTCTCGACATCTTGCCCTCCCCCACTACGCCCTCGCCAATGATAATATGAAAACTCTGGTGAAACGATTTATTGTAAGCTATACCTGAGCAAGTGCGGTGTCAACATGAACGCTTTCAAGTATAAAACGATTCATGTCTTCCGCACTGCAGCAATTCATTTTGCATCCACGAAACCGGGAGGAAGATCATGAACAAGCTGGGAGTTCACGCGCTGGTATGGGAAGCCGGCTGGAGCAAGGAGGAATGCGCCCGCGCAATCGCCAGTAGTGCCGAGGTGGGCTACGATTTCATCGAGGCACCGGCGCTGGATCCGAGCCTGATCGATCCGGAGTTTACCCGTCGCCAGTTGGAAAAGAACGGCATCGGCATCAACTTCTCGCTCGGCCTCGATTTCGACAGCGACATTTCAAGCGGCGACAAGGGGAAGGGACGGCGCGGCAAGGAAAAGCTCGAGCAGGCCATCGCCGTCTGCCGCGATTGCGGTGGCGAATATATCGGCGGCATCCTGCATTCGGCCTTCGGCAAATATTCCGAGCCGACCACGGCGGCAGGCGTCGCACAATCGGTCGAGATCCTGCGTCAGGTGGCCGAGACAGCGGCGCGAAGCCACATCACGCTCGTCCTCGAAGTGGTCAACCGCTACGAATCCAACGTGCTGAACACCGCCGCGCAGGCCGTCGAGATGTGCAAGCGCATCGGCATGCCAAACGTGAAGGTGCATCTGGACGTGTACCACATGAATATCGAGGAATCGGATATTCAGGCCGCCATTCTCGAGACGGGCGACCATCTCGGATATTTCCACACGGGCGATTCCCATCGTGGCTACATGGGCTCGGGCACGATCGACCTTGCCGGCGTTTTCCGCGCCCTTGTCCGCTCCGGCTACACAGGCCCGATCACCTTCGAATCCTTCTCCTCGCGCGTCGTCGGCCAGCCGCTCGAAGGCATCCTCGGCATCTGGCGCAACCTTTGGGACGATGGCCGCGACCTTGCCGAGCATGCCCTGATGTATACCAAGGCCCAGCTCAAGGCCGCTCAGGAGGCACAGCGCCAAAGCCTGCAGCGCAGCCTCCTGCCTTGATGGCGGGCGTCAACTTACGCTGAACGAGACCCTGCTCGACAGCGGGGTCTCCACTTCGGGTCGCATGCCGCGGCCCACTCCCAATTACAGGTCTCTGTTCGCTTCTGTGCGGACTGAGTAGCTCGCGGCAGTGCCGCGTTTGTCGCCGGGCGACAGGCCGACGCCACGCCTCGATCCGGGTTGCGTTTTAGCCCAAAAATGGGCCGAGCTTGGCGTGCAATATATATAGCTCACGGCCGCTGAAACGCTTAAAAAGACGCGCATCAGCTTTCACCGAAGGATCAATTCGATGACGAAATTTCGCTTCGCCCTTGCGGCGTTGGCAGCGCTTCTTTGCCTTGCCGGTGCTGCAAGCGCCGACGACCTGACGTTCACGCTCAAGAACGGCACCAAATCCGTGCTCACCAATTTCTATACGTCCCCGGTCGGCGTCAATAATTGGGAAGACGATGTCTTCGGCAAGCAGGTACTGAACCCCGGTGAGAGCATGGATATCACCATCGGCGACGGTCGGACTGTCTGCAAGTACGACATGAAGTTCGAGTTCGAGGAAGGTTCCAGCCTCGATACGACGACGGACACCCAGAACCTGTGCGAACTCGGCAGCTATACCATCCACGAATGAGGCAGGCGGGATGCGCCGGCAACCACCGTCTTCGATTGGGGCAAGTCGATCATGCCTCGAAATTACGCAATGAGACGATGGCTTTACCCGTTCTCCGGCGCCTGCCGGAATCATTATCAGCAGACCGATTGGAGACTGCGATGCGGCAAGTGCTTATATTGATTTTTGCGATGACTTTTGCTGCCGTTGCCCATGCCGATCCTCTGGCGGATTTGGCCACTGCACAAAAGGCCGTCATCGAAGCCTGGACCAAGGTGCCGTTCTCACAACAGAACGTCATCTTCGTGGCCGAGCCTTCAACGGGTTACGGGGTTTACAAGAAACGTGACTCAAACGTTTTCAAACCCGGCGAGCCCATCTTCAGCTATGCCGAACCGATCGGCTATGGCTGGAAGCAGCTTCCGGACAGTCTCTATGAACTCCACCTCGTTGCCGACCTCGACATTATCGACGCCAGCGGCGAGGTCGTGTGGAGCAAGAAGGGCTTCTTGGATAGCGACCTTCAAAGCCACAAGCAGAATTTGGAGTTCAAGCTCGACATGACCTTGAACGTCGACGGTGCACCGGCCGGCAAATACAAGCTTCACTATACGCTGTATGACATGACCTCGGGAAAGACGAGTTCCTTCGATCAGGATTTCGAGATCGCTTCGGCCGGCTGATTGCGGTCAATCATCCCCTTTTCCGGCTGTCTCCGCACTGCCGAAAACCATGCCAACCTCACGTATCCGCTGAGATTGATCGGCGACCTAAACTCAAAGACAGAATGGAAGCCCCCTATGAAAAAGATGCTGCTCATCGCCGCTGCGCTCGCAGTCTTTCCAATGCTCGCCAATGCCAAGACGCTCGCCTTTCCGAGCGAAGCGCCCGTTGCCAGCGTCACCATCCCCGACAGCTGGAAGCCGAAGGAAACCGAATCCGGCATCGACGCCAATTCGCCTGATGCCGCCATCTACTTTGCCCTCGATGTTGCCACTGGCGACAATGTCGAGAAGGTCATCGGCGATGCCGTCGATTTCCTCGACAAGAACGGCGTCAAGATCGACGCCGGCACCCGCAAGGATGACGACAGCAACGAAATCAATGGCATGAAGCTGTCGATCCTGAACTGGCAGGGCACCGATGCAGACGGAGCCGTCAACATCAATCTCGGCGTCCTTTCGCCGGCGCCCAACAAGATCCTCGTGCTCACCTATTGGGGCTCCAAGGAAGACCAGGCCAAGCACGAAAAGGAAGTGCTCGGTATCATCGGCTCGATCCAGCCAGCGAAATAACGATCTTCAGCTGGAGACCGCAGGCGCGGCGGCAGCATCGGCCTCCCGTGGGCTCGCCGGAAACGGCGGGCCTATTTATTTGGATACCGAGGGCGCGGCTCGCGCAGCCAGGATACCTTCACTCCGCTTGTATCGGCAGCCGAAATCATGTCATGAAGCAAAGCTGAGCGAACCAAACGTTGCGGAGCGGGACCATGAAGAAGATCGGATTCCTTTCATTCGGCCACTGGACACCCTCGCCCCAATCGAAAACGCGTTCGGCATCCGATACGCTCCTGCAATCCATCGATCTCGCCGTCGCTGCCGAGCAGCTGGGCGCGGACGGCGCCTATTTTCGCGTGCATCATTTTGCCCGCCAGCTCGCTTCGCCGTTTCCGCTGCTGGCGGCCGTCGGGGCCAAGACCAGCCGCATCGAGATCGGCACCGCCGTCATCGACATGCGCTACGAGAACCCGCTCTACATGGCCGAGGATGCAAGCGCAGCTGATCTGATCGCCGGAGGCCGGCTGCAGCTCGGCATCAGCCGCGGCTCGCCTGAACAGGTGATCGATGGATGGCGCCACTTCGGTTACGAGCCGGCCGAGGGCGAGAGCGACGCCGACATGGGCCGGCGGCATGCGGACGTGCTGCTCGACATCCTGCGCGGCGAGGGATTTGCGCAACCCAACCCCCGACCGATGTTTCCCAACCCGCCCGGCCTCCTGCGTCTCGAACCGCATTCGGAGGGCTTGCGCGAACGGATCTGGTGGGGGGCGAGCTCGAACGCGACCGCTGTCTGGGCAGCAAAGCGCGGCATGAACCTGCAAAGCTCAACGCTCAAAAACGATGAGAGCGGGTTGCCATTCCATGTCCAGCAGGCCGATCAGATCCGGGTCTTCCGCGAAGCCTGGAAGGAGGCCGGCCACAAGCGCGAGCCGCGGGTCTCGGTGAGCCGCAGCATCTTCGCACTGGTCAACGATCTCGACCGCGCCTATTTCGGCAGCAGCGGCAAGGACGCGGACCAGATCGGCTTCATCGACGACAAGACACGGGCAATCTTCGGACGCAGCTATGCCGCTGAACCGGATCAACTGATCGAAGAACTCAGGAAGGACGAGGCTATAGCAGAGGCCGACACTCTGCTTCTGACCGTCCCCAACCAGCTCGGTGTCGAATACAACGCGCATGTGATCGAGGCGATCCTCACCCACGTCGCGCCCGCTCTCGGCTGGCGTTGATGGCGCCGGCCATTGATATTGCTTGAGTGGATAGCCCAAGCGTCAGGGCCGCCACCGCATCATATCGTCGGGACGAACACCTTCTCCGGAAAGGCTTTCTCCAGCACGTCCAGAAACGCGCGGACCTTGGCGCCGATCAGACGGCGCGAGCTTTGGAGTGCCCAGATTTCCACCGCCGGACCTCTGAGGGTTCCCCAATAAGCGAGCCGGCCCGCCGCAATATCGTCAGCGACAAGAAGCTTCGGCAACAAAGCCACGCCGGCACCCGCCAAAACGGCATCACGAACCATCAAAAGCGATGAAAGACGAAGGACAGGCTCTGGTTTCAGCACCACGTCTGGCTCTGCTCCGGAGCCAAGTCGCCAGACGGCCGTCTGTGAGGATGCACTGAGCAAGACGGCCTTCACGGCAAGCTCTTCGCCGTCTGCCGTTGGCGAGGGGCGCCGCATGCCCGGTGGCGCCACGATCAGGCGTTCGTCATTGAGGAAGCGGCGACCGACGAGCCGTTCGTCCGGTGCCGGATCGATGCGGATGATCAGGTCGTAGCCGTCTTCGACCGGGTCGGCCTTGCGATCCTCGGCGACGATCTCGAGCTGGACCTCGGGATAGGCCAGGGCAAAACGCGCGCCGATGCGACCGAGCGCGACATGGGCGAAGACCACGGGCGCGCTGACACGCAGGCGTCCTCTCGGGGTCGAGGCCCCGAGGACAACCGCCTCGCCGGCCTCGGCGATTTCAGATAGCAGCCCATCGGTGCGCTCGTGGAGCGCCCGTCCCTCATCAGTTAAGCGCAGGCTCTGCGATCCGCGTTCGATCAGCCTGACACCGAGGCTCTGCTCGAGCTCGGCAACCCGACGCGACAGCGTCGCCTTCGGCCTTCCGGTGACGCGGCTGGCGCGACCGAACCCGCCATGGGCAGCGACCAGATTGAAGTCGGACAAAGCCTGCAGATCCATACTCGTGTTCCATAATTGAGACGACCTGTCTTAATATAGCCATCTCCAAATAGAAATTGGAACGGCTATCTTTCTTCTCGAGACATCGGGTCTCTCGCAACATCTTGAGGAGTTTTTAAAATGGCTATTCTTGTTACCGGCAGCACAGGGACCATCGGGTCCCAGGTCCTGGCCCACTTGCAGGGTCACAATGTCGATGTCCGCGCCCTGACGCGCTCGCCTGAAGCTGCACAGCTTCCCTCGGGCGTAACGCCGGTCCGCGGCGATCTGGCCGACCCGGATTCATTGCGCGCCGCGCTGAAAGACGTCAGCACATTGTTCCTGCTCGCCCCGAACGTTGCCGACGAACTGACCCAGGCGATGCTCGCGCTTACCGTCGCCCGCGAGGCCGGCGTCAAAGGCATCGTTTATCTCTCGGTGTTCAAGGGCGAGGCCTATGCCGACGTTCCGCATTTCGCCGGCAAACACACGGTCGAGCGGATGATCGACGCTCTCGATCTCTCGGCCACGGTTCTCCGCCCAGCCTATTTTATCCAGAACGACCTTCGTCAGAGGGATCTGTTGCTGAATGCCGGTGCCTACGGCGTACCTGTGGGGTCGAAGGGCATCTCGATGGTCGATATTCGCGATATCGGCGAGGCGGCTGCGCTCGAACTAATCCGCCGGGAGCAAGCTTCCGCACCGCTCGGCCGCGAGACCTATACGCTGGTCGGTCCGGACAGTTTGACGGGCGAGGACATTTCCGCCATCTGGAGCGAAGCGCTCGGCCGCGTCATCCGCTATGGCGGCGATGATCTTGTTACGATGGAACAGCGTATGAAGACCATGCTGCCCGCCTGGCATGCGCTCGACCTGCGCCTGATGTTCAGCCGCTACCAGACGGATGGCGCGGTCGCCACGGCGGACGACATTCGTCGTCTCACCGGGCTGCTCGGTCGCGCACCACGCTCCTACAGCACCTTTGCCAGAGATGCCGCCGCCCAATGGGCAAAGAACTGACCGCCGTAGACTTCATCGGCCGAAGCGAAATCTCGTGGCCCAACATGGGGCCGCGAACAGGAGCAACGTCCTTCATCCCGATCCGAAACGGCGGGCAACTCCAATCCTATGACGGCAGATCCTCGATCTCGGCTGTCAGCCATTGGCGAAACGCCTTCATCGATGCGGTTTCCGCGCGCGATTTCAATCGTGTGAGCCAATAGCTTCCGGTGACAGCGGTGATCCGGAACGGCTGCACGATCCTGCCCGCCTCGATCTCATGCGAGAACATGACGACGGGGACGAGTGCCACGCCGACACCACGCGCGGCGGCCTCCACCAGTGTCAACGAAGAATCGAACATCCAACCGCGAAGATTGGGCGGCGTGAGGCCTGCCGCCCTGAACCAGAGAGCCCACTCGTCGATCCGGTAGGAGCGCAGCAGCTCGACATCGGCAAGGTCGGCCGGCGTGCGCAAACGCGCGCCGATCGAGGGCGTGCAAACCGCCGACAGCGGCGCATCCATCAGATGGATCGCCTCGGTTCCATGCCATGCCCCATCGCCGAAACGCAGGAAGAAATCGAGCCCATCGAGCACCATGTCAGCACGATTGTTGTTCGTCTTCAGACGCAGATCGACATGCGGATGCTGAGCCTTGAACGAGCTCAGCCGAGGCAAAAGCCAGCCGATCGCAAAGGTGCCGACCACGCCGACTGTCAAGATCTCGTCGAAGTTGCCTTCCTCCAGCTGGCTCAAGGTGGCGCTCATGCGGCGAAATGCATCGGTCAGCACGGGCAGCAAGGCATGGCCCTCGTCGGTCAATGCAAGTCCGCGCGGAAGCCGTTTGAACAGCGTTACCCCGAGCACATCCTCCAGCGCCTTGACCTGATGGCTGACGGCCGTCTGCGTCACCCGAAGCTCAAGGCCGGCCCGCGTGAAGCTGCAATGCCGCGCCGAGGCTTCGAAAACGCGGAGCGCGTTCAGCGGAAGTTGTGAAATGTCCATTATGTCCTAAGCCCAAGTTTTTCTCATGCCTAAGCCCAGAATTGATCGTTTGTCTAGGGCACAAGGGGGCGCCATAGTCTGCGTCGCGAGGTGATTGCAGGGGCCAAATGACCCCCAGGCGGCATCGACTGCAACCCCGACCGTGCCCATCAACCCCGGATCCATGACCTCAGGCCGCAATCGTCTGCGCGGCCTGTCCACCAATATGAGGACATTATCTTGCACATGCATCCCATCTCGCTACCGAAACTCGGCATGATCGCCAGCTGCCTTTTCTATGCGGTCAACGCCCATGCGGCAGACGGCAACGATCAGGATCGGCTGGAGCGAGCCGTCAATGATGCAATCCGGCCGGTCATGACGGAAAACGATGTCCCGGGAATGGCCGTCGCGATCACGATCAAGGGCAAGCATTACTTCTTCAACTATGGCGTCGCCTCGAAGGAGACTGGTCAGAAGGTCACAAACGACACGATCTTCGAGCTCGGCTCGATCAGCAAGACCTTCACCGCGGTTCTCGGATCTTACGCTCAGGTCAGCGGAAAACTGTCACTTTCCGATAAGGCGTCGAAGTATCTGCCCGCGCTTACCGGCGGCAGCTTCGACAAGATCAGTCTTCTGGATCTCGGCACATACACGGCAGGCGGCCTGCCCCTGCAGTTTCCGGATGATGTGACTGATCAGGATAAGATGATCGCCTACTATCGCAACTGGCACCCATCCTATGCACCGGCCACCCATCGGCTCTATTCCAATCCCAGCATCGGCTTGTTCGGTTATCTCGCCGCCGAAGCCATGGGCAAGCCATTCGATGCGCTGATGCAGGAAAAGATCTTCGCGGGCCTCGGCCTCAATCATACCTATGTCCGCGTCCCGCCGGGCGAGATGGGCAATTATGCCTACGGCTATTCGAAGCAGGACAAGCCGATCCGCGTGACGCCAGGCGTCCTGGACACGCAAGCCTATGGCGTAAAGACCACTTCGGCTGACATGGTCGGCGTTCTCGAGGCCAATATGGACGGCTCTCGGCTTGACGAAACCCTTCAGCGCGCGATCGCCGCGACCCATGTCGGCTATTACACGGTAGGAAACACGACACAGGCGCTGGGCTGGGAAATCTACGCCTATCCGACGACGCTCACCCGGCTACTGTCAGGCAATTCATCGGACATGGCGCTGAAGCCACATAAGATAACCCGGCTCGTGCCACCACAACAGCCGCGCAAGGATATCTTGCTCAACAAGACCGGCTCGACCAACGGTTTTGGCGCCTATGCGGCCTTCATTCCGGCCAGACAAATCGGGATCGTCCTGCTGGCGAACAAGAACTATCCGATCCCGGAACGCGTCAAGGCCGCATACAAGATCCTGACAGCAATCGAAAGCCTGCCCGGCTCGAACGGCGCGCAATAGGAGGCGGCACCTTCGGAACGTGTTTGATCCACAAAGGGGCCGGCTCTCGGAGAAACGTCGAGGGCCGGCCGCTTTCGTTCTATGTGTCGATTGCTATCGATTGCCGAAAGACCGGTGCGGGGCAGCATCTGCTTGGGAGGCTTCCACCCCGTTGAAGAATTCCTGCAGGAGCCGGGTAATCCGCTCGGGGGATGTGCCCTTGGCATATTCTTCCTGCATACGGCGTCTCACTAATATTTCCAAGACTGACATTTGCTTCACCTCATCAATCCGGCGCGAGGCAAATGTCGCTCTCAATGGCATGGGAGGCAAGTTACAGTTTCTTCATGGTTTTGATCGACCGAAACCGAAATAAACCGAGGGCGCCATGATCTGCCCTTGATCCCGTGCGAGAGCCGGGATGTCCGATCAGGATCAGCTCATCACTAGAGTTGCCAATTGCCAACGCATCGTAGAATTGAAAGCGGCTAAACGGTCGGTTGTTTGCGTTTCGTTAACTTCCGTGCTTTAGCGCGCACACCCCGGCCTCTGGACGAGGTCGTATGCAAGGAATGAACAATGCCCGTAAAGAAAAGCTCTGCTTCTGATGTTTTCCAACGCAAGATCTCGGATTTTTGCGACCTGAGGCTCGCACCTTTGCTGCAGCCCCGCAGCTTTGAAAACCTCAAGGGCTTCATGATCGGGCTTGTCGTCTTCCAGTCGCGTCCTCCGCTGCGGGCCGGAAGAGTGGACTGGCAGGAAATCGCAACGCTTTGCGGCATGGATGCGGAAATGAGCCCGGAGTTCAAACGCGCGGCTCAACCCGGTTTTGACGCGATTCTTCGGTGGCTGAGAGCGGGCCAAGGCAATAAGGCGGCCATCCCTCATGCCGCTCAAAAAGGGCAATTGCAGAGCGCCGGCAAAGCGGGCATCGTGGCGCGGACGGAGCGTCGAGCAATAGCGCCGCAAAGACCATAAGGCAGCCCTCATTGCGGCCCACCTGGCGTCCGTATCACTCTTTTCCTCGCTCGACAGATCGCAAAAAGCCGTACAGTATAATACCAGTATCGGACAGGACGAAATTTCGCTCCTAGTCGTGCGATCGAAGGGAAGGTTTGCCTTGGCGACTGATATCATCGACCTGGTCAGGAGGGAGTTCGCAGCCGGCGCGCCGGGGATGCCGCTGTACAAGCAGCTCAAGACGGCGATCGAAACCGCCATTCGCAACCACGCCTTCAAGTCCGGCTCGGCTCTGCCAGGCGAACGGTCACTCGCCGAGGCCCTGTCGCTGTCGCGCGTGACAGTCCGCAAGGCACTCGCCATGCTGGAAGAGGAGGGCATGGTGAGCCGGCGGCAAGGCGCACGCAGCGAAATCGGCTCCCGGGTCGAAAAATCGCTTTCCACGCTGACCAGCTTCTCAGAAGATCTGCGGGCGCGCGGAATGGAGCCTGGATGCATCTGGCTTTCCAAGCAGTTAACCCGGCCTTCCCCGGCTGAAATGATGGCGCTCGGCATCTCCGCAAACGCGCAAGTCCTGCGCATGCGCAGGGTACGGACCGCCGATGGCGCACCGATTGCGGTGGAGCACGCGGCCGTGCCCGTACGCTTTCTTCCCTCACCTTCGTCCGTTGGCGATTCCCTCTACGAAGCTCTTGCCCAGCGCGGCTTTCTGCCCCTGCGCGCCGTCCAGAGAATGCGGGCGCGGGCCGCTTCTCCTGAAGATGCACAGCATCTGCGCTGCGAGCCGGGCGCACCGATCCTGACGACGGAACGCCGCTGCTTTCTCGCCGATGGAGAGATCGTCGAATATTGCGAGACGCGCTACAAGGGTGAGGTCTACGACTTCGTCTTCGAGCTCCAGAGATAATACCAGTTTAAAACCGGTTGCTTTCTGGTGACCTTGCTCTATCGTGACCCTTCGAAAGGGGTGCCGAATGCGCAAGGAAGATCTCAATCTAAGTCTTATCGTCTCCTGCCAGCCCGTGCCCGATGGCGCGATGGACGAGGCTGTTTTCGTGGCCGGCTTTGCGCGCGCGGCACTCGCAGCCGGCGCGCGAGCCCTGCGCATCGAATCATCAGCCTATGTCGCCGCAGTCAGATCAGCCGTCGACGCGCCGATCATCGGCATCGTCAAGCGCGATCTCGATGACAGTCCGGTGCGCATCACACCCTTCATCGCCGATGTCGAGGCGCTCGCCGATGCGGGTGCCGATATTATCGCCTTCGACGCCACGGATCGGCCTCGCCCAGCAACTATCGAGGCGCTTCTGGCGGCCATCAAGGCCAGGGGCCTGCTCTCCATGGCCGATTGCTCCTGCCTGGACGATGCGAAACGGGCGCTGGCCGCCGGCGCCGATTTCGTCGGCTCGACCATGTCGGGCTATGTCGGCGGCCCCGAACCGGCGGAGCCGGATATCGCGCTGATCGCCGCCATGCGGCAACTGACACCCTATGTCATTGCCGAAGGCCGCATCCGCACCCCGCAGCAGGCGGCCGACGCCGTGCGCGCCGGCGCCTGTGCTGTTGTCGTCGGATCGGCGATCACGCGCACCGAGCACGTGACATCATGGTTCCACGACGCCGTTTCGACCGCCTTCTCGCAGCGCGACGCGGCGACGCTTGCGATCGATATCGGCGGCACGAAGACACTTACGGCCCTGGTACGCGGCGTGCAGGTGCTGGCCGAGGCAACCATTGCCACCAGTCGGGAAGCGGGTCCCGACGATTGGCTGGCTGCCATCGCCGAACAGGCCAAGCATTGGAGCGGCCGATACGAGCGTGTCGGTATTGCCGTAACCGGCCTTATCGACGAAGGGCGCTGGTCGGCACTCAATCCCGCAACGCTCGCGATCCCCGATGGCTACCCGCTCGTCGCGCAGGCAAGCAAATTGTTCGGCAAACCCGCCTTTGCCGTCAACGATGCCCAGGCCGCAGCCTGGGGCGAGCACAGGTTCGGCGCCGGCGGCAACGAGGATACGGTGTTCCTGACCATATCCACCGGCATCGGCGGCGGTGTCGTCATCAACGGAAGCCCCCTGCTCGGTCTTGCTGGCCATTTCGGCCTGCTACGCAGCCCGACGCTCGGCGAAGCTCCACTCGAGGATGTCGCTTCCGGCCGCTGGATGGCAACCGAGGCCGCTCGTAGCGGACATCAGGCCGAGGCGCCCGAGATCTTCGAGCACGCTCGCAACGGCGCGGCCTGGGCGCAGACGATCGTCGCGCAATCGGCGCTGCGCGTCGCGCTCCTGTGCCGCGACATTCAGATGATGTTTGCCCCGAAACGCATCGTCATCGGCGGCGGCATTGGTCTGTCATCCGGCTATCTCGACGCCATCAGCGCGCATCTCGTGGCGCTCCCGCCGCACCTCGCGCCGCATCTGGTCGCCGCAAGCCTCGGCCCACGCGCCGGCATCATCGGCGCGGCGGATCTTGCCAGCCGCAACGGGTAGACGGACCCAATTCGATTCAAGAAACAACGATAAAGGAAAGGGAACAATGATGAAATTCAAGCACATATCGTCCGCAGTGCTCGCCCTTGTGCTATCAGCGGCAGCGCTTCCGGGCTTGGCGAACGCCAAGGTGGTCGTACTCGGCTGGCCTGGTGGTTCGGAGGAAACGGCACTGCGCGCCACCACCGACCTTTACAACAAGACGGCGGCGGATGCCGACAAGATCGAACTTCTGTTCTTCAATCGCGACGGCTTCTTCGACAAGCTGCAGGCCGATATGGCCGCCGGCTCGAATGCCTTCGATGTCAATCTCGTGGCGACCTATTCGATCGGCCGTTATGCACCCTACATGGAGCCGATCGAACTCAATGCCGACGCGCCGAAGGTTTTCGGCGACGCCGTGCTGAAGACGATGCAGTTCGACGGCAAGCAATATGGTGTGCCGACTGACCTCTCACTGCACTTCATGTACTACCGCAAGGATCTCATCGACGCGCTTATCGCCGACCCTGATGCCAAGGCCAAATATGCCGAGATTTCAAAGAAGTATCTCGGCAAGGAGCTTGCGCCCAAGCAGCCGGATGACTGGACGTGGGATGACTGGGCGGCGACCGCACTCTATTTCAGCAAGCAGGTGAACCGCCAAAGCCCGGTGCGCTACGGCACCGTGCTGCAGATGAAGAACCTCCTCTTCAACATGATGGTGTTCCAATCCCTGCCGCGCTCCTATGGCGGCGACTGGACGGACGCGAGCGGCAACGTCACTGTCGATTCCGATGCCTACAAGACCGGCCTCACGCTCTACAAGACACTCTATGACGCCGGCGCTTCGCCGAAGGATTCACTGAGCTACGAATATGCCGAGACCAATGCCGCCTATAGTTCCGGGCAGGCAGCGACCGCGCTGCAATGGAATGCGGCCGCGGCCGAACTCACCGATGTGAAGAAGTCGCCTGTGGTGGCCGATGTCACCGGCATGGTCGCGCCGCCGGCCGGGCCGAATGGACGCGCCGACCATATCCACGGTCTCGGCCTCGGCCTGAACAAGAACGCCAGGAATAAGGAAGGCGCCATCAAGTTCCTCAAATGGCTGTCCTCGGAGGACGCGGCCCTTGCCTATGCCCGTGCCGGTGGCTCCCCCGCCCTGACGCCTGATGTCGTCACCAAGGTGGCCAAGGAACGTCCTGATCTGGTCAAGCTCGGCGAATTTGCCAGCAAATACGGCTACGTGATGACAGGCGCCACCTCCGCAAAGGCGCTTTCTGTGTACGAACTGCAGGCCAAGGAATTCACCGGCTACTGGTCCGGCCAGCAGAGCCTTGAGGATGCGCTTGCCCACACCAAGGCAGGCATGCAGGATCTGTTGAAAAAATAGGGACAGGGCCGGATGCCGGCTCTACGGCATCCGGCCGCTGTGGCTGACAATATGGCTCTCGTAAAACGCGCCGAAGGCAGGCTCTACCTGGCACCGCTTGTCGGGTTTCTTCTGCTGTTCCTCGGCTTTCCGGCACTTCTCAATCTTCTCTATTCCGTCTCCACGGTCTCATTCGAAACGCTGCGCAGCCCTCAGATCAGTGGCTTCGGCAACTATGCCGCGGCCCTGACGGACGCGGCATTTTGGCAATCGGTATGGTTCTCGCTGCGCTTTGGCATCATCACGGCGGTTTCGGAGTGCCTGCTCGGCCTTTTCCTAGCGATTTTCCTAAAGCCGCTCCTGTCGGCACGGCCGGTACTGATGGCACCCTTGATGCTGCCGCTGATGGTCGCGCCCGCCATGGTCGGCCTGATGTACCGCCTCGTGCTGCATGAATTCGCCGGACCGGTGCCCTATTACCTGTTCGAATGGTTCGGCGACAGCCCGGCCTTCCTCGATTATGCGAATGCCTTTCGCACGCTCATCGTGATCGAAGTGCTGCAATGGACGCCATTCGCCTTCCTGCTTTTTTACGTCGCCTATATCGCCATTCCCGAAGACGTCCACGAGGCGGCCGCCCTCGACGGCGCCACGGGCCTGCAGCGGCTGTGGCGCATCGACCTGCCGCTGATGCTTCCAACGCTGACGGTCGCCTTCTTCATACGCTTCATCGACGGCTTCCGCGTTTTCGACAACGTCTATGCATTGACCGGCAGCGGCGCCGGCGGATCGACGACGTCGCTTTCGATCTACATCTACCAGGCCTTCTTCAAGGAAGGCGCCATCGGCAAGGCGGTAGCGGCCTCCGTCGTGCTGTTCATCAGCTCGCTGCTGGTCCTCTACGGCTTGAACTGGCTGAGCGCCCGAAGGAAAAGATAGGATGCTTAAGTCGCTGCGCTGGATCGTCTATGGCCTCGTGGTTTTTGCCATGAACTTCCCCGTCCTCGTCACCCTTATCACCTCGTTCAAGACGACGCGCGAGATCGCCGGCAATCCCGGCCTATGGATCGAGCAACCGACCCTCGACAATTATCTGAAGGTGCTGACGGAAACCGAGCGCTTCAACATCTTCCTCTATCTCGCCAACAGCACCGCAGCTGCCCTCATCGGCACGACCCTTGCGATCCTGCTCGCCTTCCCTGCGGCCTATGTGATCGCGCGCAGCGAGACCGGCCAAAAGCTCTTGCTTCCGCTCGTCATCAACCTTCGCGCCGTTCCCCTGATCGTCTTCGCGATCCCGCTTTATATGATGTATCAATGGTTCGGCCTGCTCGACACGCAGATCGGCCTCGGCCTCATCTTCACGATCGTCAACATTCCACTGGCTCTGGTGATGCTGGTCAACGCGATATCAGACGTGCCGGTGGAGCTCGACGAGGCCGCGACCGTCGATGGAGCAAGCGTCTTCGACATCATGATCCGTATCATTCGCCCGGTGATCCGCCCGACGCTTGTAACCACCTTCATCTTCGGCTTCATCACCGCCTGGAACGAGTTTCTCTTCGGGCTGATGCTGACGACCAGCCGCGCCGTGCCTATGACCGTCGGCGCCTCCTTCTTCTTTGCCGCCAGCGGCGGCGGCGTGCAGTGGGGCATGGCATCGGCGGTCATGATCCTCGGAGCATTGCCGCCGGCGCTGCTCGGTATCGTGATGTATCGGCAGCTGTCCGGCTCGATGACGGCAGGTGCGGTCAAGGGCTAGGCGCGGCTAGAGCCCGCTTGCCAGCGAGACGAGGATATCGGCGCCCCGCGCGACCTCCTCCATGTCGACATGCTCATCGGCGGCGTGAGCCTGTTCGATCCGGCCGGGACCGAAGATCACGGTCGGCGTTCCCGCGCGCGTAAGCTTGGAGGCATCCGAGCCGAACGGCACGCCGATAGCCTCATGAGGCAGACCCGCCTTAGCGAGAACCGCCGACAGCTCCCGGACGATGCGCGCATCTCGCGAGACTTCCATCGACACGGAATCGACGAACGGAGCCTGCATAAGAATGTCGGCGCCGGCGGCATGACCCCGCGCAAAGGCGTTCACCACGTCAGCGATTTCCTGCCAGGCTTCATCACCGGTCTGATCAGGCAGGGTGCGGAAGTCGAAGGTCAAGGAAGCATGACCCGGCACGGTGTTTGCTCCTTCGCCCGCCTGCATCAGCGTGCAGGTCAGGCTGCGACGGCCAAGCAGCGGATGCGTTCGATCGGTCGCGCGCATGTAGCCACGGAGATGGTGCAGGAGATCGGCAGCAACGGCCAAGGCGTCGACGCTGTCCTCAGGCTTTGACGCGTGCCCTGCCCGCCCCCGCACATCGATGACCCAGCGAATGACACCTTTGCAGGCGCGGACGATGGCAAGGCTGGTCGGCTCGCCGGCAACGCCGAGATCATAGGGCTGGTGAGCACGCACATGGTGCTGAACGCCCCGAAAGGTCGTCTCTTCATCGATCGCGGCAACGAAGGTGAGATCGCAGCCGCAGCCGCGCCTTTTCAGCGCCCGCATAGCCAGCATGAACATGGCGAGGCATCCCTTGTCGTCGACGGAACCTCGGCCATAGAGCCTCGTGCCCTCGATGCGCGGCTGGAAGGGCGACGCCATGCCCTCCACCTGAACCGTATCGGTATGCCCTTCCCAGATCATCGCCGGCGCTCCTGGCCGGCCACGCAGATGGGCGACGACATTGGGGCGTCCAGGCAGGACCTCCTCCATCGCGACCTCGATCCCCTCGCGGCTCAACCAGTCGGCGATGAACGTGGCCAGCTTTGCCTCGCCGAACCAGCCCGCCGGCAAGCTCGGCTGAAGGAAGTCGGGATTGATGCTGGGGATCGACACCATGGCGCTCAACAGGCTCGCAACCTCTTGCGGTTCGATGCGATCATGTCCTGCAGCGGCACTCATCCGGTCGATCCTCTCTATGGCCTATCGCGTGATATCACCGACGCGACATGCCTCGACATGCATCAACCGCCAGCACCCATCTCCTTGGGCGAGCGCAGACGCGGCGAGAGCCGCGCGGAGATGCGGTCGCAGGCGGCTTGCAGGACGCTGAGCGTGGCGGCGTGGCGGCTTTCCCGCGTATGACGATTGATATAGGCGATGATAATCGACGCGATGGCATTGCCATCGGCATCGATGACGGGACAGCAAATGTCCGTAATGCCGACGAAGTCACGGCTGTTATGCAGCTCGTAGCCTCTTCGGCGTATGGCCGTCAGCTGCTTGTCCAGCGCCTTGCGGTCGATCGGTGCGGCTGAGCGCGCCTGGCATTCATCGATGATCCGTTTCGCCGTGGCGGGTGATTGGAAGGCAAGGATCACCTGGCCGGAGGTTGAATCCGTTGCGAGCCGACCGTAACCCAGCCTCAGCGTGAACGACATGTCCTCGCCGCCGGGCACGGCGGCGGTGACGACGGTCAGCCCGTGGCTGATGACGACGAGATGGGGCGACTGCTGGCTTTCCAGCGCGATCGTGGACAGCTCCGGCATCGCCGCCGTCATCAGGTCCTGGGTGCTCGGCGTATGCAGCCCGAGCTTGAAAAGCCGGTCCGTCAGCGAAAAGGCATCCGTCTCGGCATCGCGCTCTATGTATCCGCGTTCCTGCAGGGCAACGAGCATGCGAAAGATCTCATTCTTCGAACGGCCCAAGCCGTCGGCGATCGCCTTCATCGTCAGGGACGTGTCGGCCTCGGCAAGCAGTTCCAGGACTTCCAACCCCTTCGTCAGGGCTGGAGCCGAGTAGGAAAGCTTGCCGCCCTCATTGGAACCATTGCTCATGAATCGAATCCTCCATGGGTCACCAACCATAGGAACTGCAGTAGCGCTTGTCATTCGTTTCATATTCAAACTTGACACCATATATAAAACCGCCATGATACCTCCAGCAAGATAGATGAGCGGACGCCATGACAAATTTCAGTGTGGTAAAATCGGGCGCTTCGGAGCGAAAGCCGCTGACACCGCGTCGCAACAGCATCTTCACCTCAGTCGATCTCGATCGCTCCGGCAAGCAGATCGGCTATTTCTGCGTGCCGCAATCGCCGCATGACGATGCCTGGGGTGTCGTTCAGGTGCCGATCGCCGTCGTCAAGAACGGTACCGGGCCGACGGTGCTGATCGAAGCGGGCAACCATGGCGATGAATATGAAGGGCCGATCGCGCTCGGCGAATTGCTGCGCGAAATCGATCCCGCCGACGTGGCCGGACGCATCATCGCGATCCCGGCCATCAACGTGCGTGCCGTCGAGGCCGGCCAGCGGACATCGCCCATCGACGGGCTCAATTTCAACCGCAGTTTTCCCGGCGATTTCAACGGCACGCTGACAAGCCAGATTGCCGCCTATGTCAACGATTGTCTGTTTCCCATCGCGGACTATTTCCTTGATCTCCACTCCGGCGGATCGTCGCTGATGATCCTCCCAAGCGCCATCATCGAGCCGTCTCCGACGACGGAGGGGCATCGGCGCAACATAAGGGCCACCCTCGCCTTCGGCGCACCGACCGTCGTCATGATCGACAATCTCGGCGACACCCGTACGTCGACTGCGGCAGCCAACCAGCAGGGCCTGATCGTCATCGGCAGCGAGATGGCCGGCGGCGGCCTCGTCAGCCAGGAAGCGCTCACCATCTGCCGACGTGGCATCCGCAATATCCTCAAGCATGCGGGCGTGCTGAAAGGCGCGCCGGATGTACCGGCCGGCGCCAATGCGCGGGTACTGAAGGTGCCGGGCACGGAGGGCTACGTACTTTCCGAGGACGACGGCGTGTTCGAGCCGATCAGCGAGCTCGGCACCGCCGTCAAGAAGGGCGAGATCGCGGGCCGGATCCATTTCCTGCGCTCGCCGGCCCGGGAACCCGTCATCCTCCATCATCCGATCGATGGTATCGTTTTCGCCAAGCGCCAGCCCGGCCGGGTCCGCCCCGGCAATTGCTGTTTCGTGCTTGCCAACGAATATCCGGAGGCGTTGAGCAATGAGCTATGAGGATATCAAGGCCGCCGCCCTTCGCATCGCCCCCTTCGTACGCCGCACGCCGACGATCAAGCTCGAGCATTGCGCCGGCTTCGATCTGCGCAACGATTTCCACCTGAAGCTCGAATGCCTGCAGGTGAGCGGCTCCTTCAAGATTCGCGGCGCGGCAAATCGCGTAAGGTCGCTGCCGCCTGAGCGAATTCAGCGGGGCCTCGTGGCGGCCTCCGGCGGCAATCATGGTCTCGCCACCGCCTACATGGCGCATCAGTCCGGCGTTCCGGCAACGATCTTTCTGCCGAGCAATGCCAGTCCCATCAAGGAAGAGAAGCTTCGTCGCTGGGGCGCGGAGGTTCGCCGTGCCGGCAACGTATGGGACGAGGCACAGGAGGCCGCACTTGCCTTTGCCGAACGGCAAGGCGCATTCTGCATGCATCCCTTTGCGGACGAGGCCATCGTTTCAGGCCAGGGAACGGTGGCTTTGGAGATGGTGGAACAATTGCCCGAGGCCGATCTCTACATCGTCGCAATCGGCGGTGGCGGCCTGATCGCCGGTATGTCCCAGGTCATCAAGACGGTCAATCCGAAGGCGCGGATCATCGGCGTCGAGCCTGTCGGCTCGCCAACGCTGCGCGCCTGCTTCGATGCCGGCCGGGTCGTGCGTCTTGCCGAGGTCACCACCAGGGTCGCAACGATGGCCTGCGGCCGCACAGACGAGGGCATCTACGAGATCGCACGGCGCAATGTCGATGATATCGTTCTGGTCGACGACGATGCCATGCAACGTGCCGCTGCACTGCTATGGTTCGAGTTCGGTATCGCTGCGGATTTGAGCGGCGCTGCCTCATTGGCCGCCGTCATGTCGGGAGCCCTCGTGCCGCCACCCGGAGCCCGCATCGCCGGCCTCGTCTGCGGCTCGGGAGTCGATGGCTTTAACGCGTAAAGGTTGAATAATTCTAGCACATTTAGAAAGTGCTGTATAAGAATGAGCGCAAAGCGCCATAGTCGCCGACAGGACGCGTCACTGGGGACGAATGCCTGATCGGCGGAATGTGAAGAAGAGGCGAGACAATCGCCCGCCATGATCACGAAAAGCCTTCAAGGCAGAGGAGAACAGAAACATGCGCGCACTTCTGAAAGCATCCGTCGCCCTGCTCGCGCTTGCGCTTGCAACACCATCGATCGCCAAGGACAAGGTTCTTGGCCTGGCAGCGATCGACCTGCAAAACTCGTTCTTCGTCCGCATGAAGGAAGCCGGCGATGTCGCCAGCAAGGACTATGGCGTAAAGGCCACCTGGCAGAGCGCCGAGGGCAGCCTGGAAAAGCAGGTAGGCATTATCGAGAATTTCGTCAACCAGGGCGTCAGCGCCATTCTGATCGACCCGATCGACAAGAATGCTGTCGTTCCTGCCATCAAGAAGGCGCTGGCTGCCGGCATCCCGGTCATCACCATGGGCAACAAGGTCGAGGCCGGCGGCAACTATTCGACGCTCTATCCCGACTATGACAATATGTCGATGGTCGCCCGTGCCGTCGGCACGTCGCTCGGCGGCGAGGGCGAAGTCGCCTTGCTTGTCGGCTCTCGCGGCAACTTCGTTTCAGATACGCGCGAGAAGGGCTTCGTCGAAACGATGAAGAAGGAGTTTCCGAAGATCAAGATCGTCGGCATCGAGCCGACCGGATGGGATGCCGCCAAGGCAACCAACGCCGCGCAGACATGGCTGACGACCTATCCGGATCTTAAAGCCATCGCATGCATTTCCGACAGCCTTTGCCTTGCCGCCGATTCCGTTGCCAGCTCGATGAACATCAACCTGATCTATGGCGGCTATGACGGCGATGCCGAGATGAAGGATCTGATCGACAACGGCAAGATGGTCATGGATGTGCTCACCGGCGCCTATCGCGTCGGCTATTGGAACATTGCGGTCGCCGCACGTCTTGCCAACGGCGAGAAAATGCCGAACGATCTCTTTATGCCGACTTATTTCGTGACCTCGGACGCGACAGCGGAAAAACTGAAGAAGGCCGGCCTCAATTTCGAGCATATCAACACCGACAAGGAAGCGGTGGAAGCCAAGAACTATACGGAGCAGCTTGGACCGAAGGTTCCGACCTCGGCAATGACCGTCGGGAAATAAGTCCGACGCAGGGCTGCCGGTACGCATCCGTACCGGCGGTCCCCACTCCATGAACATCCTGAATCCTCGCCCCTCCGGGCGATGCGCATCGTGTTCGAGAGGCGGCCGACCATGCTTCAAAACCGGATTTCATCCCTGCTCCGCCGCAACGAGCCGGTGCTGGTGATCGTTCTTGCCATTGCCGTCGTCGTCTTCGGCTGGATCGACCCGCGGTTCCTGACGGCGGGCAACTTCGTGAGCATCGCCCAGCAGAGCGCCGTCATCGCACTCATCGCCTTCGCCATGACGGCCGTTATCATTGCCCGCGGCATCGATATCTCCGTCGGCAGCACGCTGGCGTTTTCCGGTGTGGCCGCCGGTCTCGTCTATGCAGCGACCGGCTCGGCTGCGGCGACACTCCTGACCGCGATCCTGGCCGGCTCCGTCATAGGCCTGCTGAACGGCGTGTTGATCGGCTTTGCCGGCATCTCTCCCTTCATTGCAACGCTCGCGACCATGGCCTTCGCACGCGGGCTTTCGCTCAGCCTTTCGGGCGCATCGAGCATCGCGATCGACAATCCCATCGTTCTCTATGCCGGGCGCGAAAGCCTCGGTCCCATTCCAGCTGCCATCATCGTCGCAGCCGTTTGCCTGCTTGCCTGGTGGTTCGTCCTTGCCCGCACCGTCTATGGCCGCTGGATCTATGCCGTCGGCGGCAATGCCGATGCGGCGCGGGCCTCCATGGTGCCGGTCGGCCTTGTGCGCATCTCGGTTTATCTCATCGCCGGAGCCACCGCCGGGCTCGGCGCCATCCTGACGATCGGCCGTCTCGGCTCGGCCCAGCCGCTGGCCGGCACCGGCCTCGAATTCACCGCCATCACGGCAGCGATCGTCGGCGGCACCAAGCTTTCAGGCGGGCAAGGCTCCATCTGGGGCACCGCGATCGGGGCATTGCTTCTCGGCGTGATCAATACCGGGCTTTCCTTTCTCCAGGTGCCGCAGATCGTCATCTACTACATCACCGGCGCCCTTATTCTCGTTGCGGTGCTGGCCAGCCAGCCGGAGAGCATCACTGCATTCGTCAAAAGCGGCCGGCGCAAAAGCCAGGCGACAAAGGCCGCTCCGCCTCAGAATGGCGCGGCGAAAGCGCCGGCGGGTCGGCGCATAGAGCTGCGCGCCCTCGGCAAGTCATTCCCCGGCGTCAAGGCATTGGACGGCGTTTCATTCGCTATATCGTCGGGCGAGGTCGTAGCGCTCGCCGGCGAGAACGGTGCTGGCAAATCGACGCTGGTAAAGTGCATTTCCGGCGTCTACCGGCCCGATGAAGGCGATATCGCCATCGACGGTCGTCTGGTCGATTTTCATGCACCGAGCGATGCCGAGGGCATCAGCGTTATCCATCAGCATTTCAGCCTTTCGCCCGATCTGACGGTCGCCGAGAACCTCTTCGTCGGCCGCGAGCCGCATACGCGCCTCGGCCTGCTGGACCGTGGCCGCATGCGGCGCGAAGCCGCCGCGATCATGCGGGAGCTGTCGCTCGATATCGACATCGATGCCGAACTGCGGACCCTCTCCGTTGGCCGCCAGCAGATGGTGGAGATCGCCCGCGCCGTCCTGTCCGACGCCTGGCTCTTCATCATGGACGAGCCGACGAGCGCGCTTTCCAATCGCGAGCGGGATCATCTCTATGAGCTTATCGCCAAGCTCAGGCAACGCGGAGCGGGAATTCTCTACATCTCGCACAAGATGGAGGAAATCTTCAGCCAGTGCGACCGCGTGGTCGTGTTGCGCGACGGCAAGTTCATCGGCGAACGGCAGACGCGGCTGACCAACGAAGCGGAGATCGTCTCGATGATGGTCGGCCGCGATCTCGGCGACATCTTCCCCTATCTAAAGGCCGATATTCGCGAAAAAGCGGTGGAGGTGCTGGATGCCTCGAACGGCAAGCTGCTGAAATCCGCCTCGCTCTGCGTCCATCGCGGCGAGATCGTTGCGATTGCCGGACTGATGGGCAGCGGCCGTTCGGAAGTGCTGCGGTTGATCGCCGGTCTAGAAACGCTGCACGGCGGGTCCATCGAGATCTTTGGCAAGGGGCAATCCGGCGGCGACATCAAGGCGGCGAACCGCGCCGGCATCGTCTATATCCCGGAGGACCGGCACCTCGAAGGCTTTGTTGGCACCATGTCCATCCGCGACAACCTTTCGCTCGCCTGGATACGCGGCAATAGCCGCTTCGGCCTGCTGTCGCCGCGCCGGATCAGCCGCTTGGCGGGCGAATTGATTGCCTCCCTCGGTGTGCGGCCGGCACAGCCGGACAAGCGGACAATCGAGCTTTCCGGCGGCAACCAGCAGAAGGTCGTCATCGGCAAATGGCTGGCGACGAAGCCGCAGATCATCCTGCTCGACGAGCCGACGCGCGGCGTTGACGTCGGCGCCAAGTCCGAGCTGCACCACCTTATCGCCGAGCTGAAACGGCAGGGCGCCGCCATCCTGATGGTATCGAGTGAATTGCCCGAAGTGCTCGGCGTCGCCGACCGCATCATTGTCATGCGCGAGGGGCGTTCGGTCGGCGAACTCGGGCGCGGCGCCAGCGAAGAGGACGTGATGGCGCTCGCCTTCAGCGAAACTATTCAGCCCCCGAATATCAATCCGAATGACGCCCAGAGCGCACCGCAACACGTTGCGTGAGGAGGTTTTATGAGCAGACTGCGCATAGCGATCGTCGGCGCTGGCTTCATGGGACGTCTGCATGCTCGCGTGGTGGCCGATAGCGACCTTGCCGAGGTTTCCGCCATCATCGATCCGAATGTCGAACTCGGCCGACAGGCAGCGGATGAATTCGGTGTTCCTCATTTCGCAGATGTGGCGTCCGCGCTCAGCGCCGGCGCGGCGGATGCCTATATCGTCGCCGCACCCGACCGGCTGCATGAGGCCGTCACCTGCGAACTCCTCGAGGCAAGCAAACCAGTCCTTCTCGAAAAGCCGATGGCCCATACGCTCGACGCGGCCAAGACCATTGCAAGAACGGCGAAGAGAAGCGGCGCGCGCCTGCTCGTCGCCCATATTCTTCGCTTCGATCCCCGCTATTGCGAGGCAGCAGTTGCCGTGCGTGAAGGCCGCATCGGCCAGCCGATCCATGCCAGCAGCGGCCGTTTCACCAAGCGCGACGTCGGCCAGCGGATGAACGGCAAGTCGAGCGTCTGTTTCTATCTGGGCATTCATGACATCGACATGCTGCAATGGATCAGCGGCGCCGACGTCACCTCGGTTTACTCGCGCGCAGTCTCCAAGCTCATGCCCTCGCTCGGCATCGCTTCGGAGGACGCGATTTTCTCGACGGTCGAAATGTCGAACGGCATGAGCGGCCAGCTCTATTTCGGCTGGACGCTGCCGGATACCGCTCCGACCGGCATATGGGCGCGCACCGAAGTCGTCGGCACCGATGGCCTGATCGATCTCGATGTCCGCGACCATGGTCTGCGGCTGCTATCGCGCGGCTCCTGGTCTTTGCCTGATAGCCAGCACTGGCCGACGACGAACGGACATATCGTCGGCGATCTCTACGAGGAAGTCAGGCATTTCATTTCGGCGGTCCGATTCGAAAAACCCTTCGTCATGCCGGTCGAGGATGCCTTGAGGGCTGTTGCCGTCAATGACGCCATCCTGCGCAGCGTCGACACCGGCAAGCGCGAAGCGGTGGAAGACTGGCACATTTGAGGCGGGACAGATGATGACAACGACAAACAATCTGCGGCTGAGGCGTATCCTCGATCTTTCACCGGTCATCCTGCTCGCAGTGCTGCTGGCGGTCTTCTCGGCCGCTGATCCGCGCGTGATCTCGACGCAGAGCCTGATCAATATCGTGTCGCAGGCAACACCGGTTGCGGTGCTCGCCCTTGGCGCGCTGATTGTGCTCTTGACCGCCGGCATCGATCTGTCGGCCGGCGTAGGCGTTGCCTTCTGCGCCGTGCTGATCGCGACCTTGATCGATTCCGGGCTCGGCCTGCCTGCTGCCCTGGTGATCGCGCTGGTCGTCATGCTCCTCGTCGGATTGGTGAATGGCCTCGTCATCGCGCTGCTGAGAATCCCGCCCTTCGTGACGACGCTTGCCACCATGGTGGCGCTGCAGGGCGCGACGCTCGGCGTCGCCTCCAAGGGCGTGCTGGTATTGCGTGAGCCGGCCTTGAAGTTCATCGGCATCGAACGCACCCTCGGCATACCGAACGTCATCTTCGCAACGCTCGCCATCATCCTCGTCGCCGCCGTGCTGATGCGCCGCAGCGCCTTCGGGCTAAGAACCTACGCCCTCGGCTCCGATGCCGCGGCGGCAGAACTGGCCGGCATCCCGGTCACGCGACACTTTATCCTCGTCTACTGCGCATCCGGCCTTTTCGTGTTTCTGACGGCTTTCATCATGATCAGCCGGGTTCCCGTCGTCACGCCGAATATCGGCGGAACATCACTGCTGCTGGATGCGATCGCAGCGGCCGTTCTTGGCGGCACCAGCATCTTCGGCGGCCGCGGCACGGTCTGGGGCGCCGTGGTCGGCGCGCTGATCGTCAGCCTTTTGACGACGGCCCTGCGCATCTTCGGTACTGACCCATCGAGCCTGGAGCTCTACAAGGGCGCCATCATCATCGCCGCGCTTCTTGCCGACGCCGCCATGACACACGCGAAGGCTCGCCTCGTGGAGGCTTCACGATGACCTCCTCTCGTGACGATGCCACCATCAAGCACACAACCGGCTTTGCCTTCATGACCTCGCCGGACGCGAAGGCGCTGAGCAAAAGCGGACGGAAACGACAGGTCGCAATATTGCCTGTCGGCGCCGTCGAACAGCACGGCCCGCATCTGCCACTCGGCGTCGATATCTGGCTTGCCCATGCCGTCGCGCTCGCTACGGCTGAAGGCGAAGAGGGTATGCGCGTCTGCGAGCCTTTGGCCTATGGCTCCTCCCATCATCATCGCGCTTTCGCGGGAACGATGAGTCTCAGCCCCGACACATTCATCGCCGTTCTGGTCGATCTCTGCACCTGCCTTTCCGAGGACGGCTTTCTCCCCGTCATCCTCAACGGCCATGGCGGCAACCGCGCTGCCATGCAGGTGGCGATCACCAAGCTCGGGCAGCGCGGCATCACGTCAGCCGGCTTCTCTTATTTCGACCTTATCGCCGACATAGCGGCCGAGGTCCTGCCCGATGCGGCCGGCGGCACCGGCCATGCCTGTGCGCTCGAAACCTCCCTGATGATGCATGTCGTGCCGGCAAGCGTCCGCGAACCGTTGATTCCGGAGGGCACGACACCGCCCTCCTGGCCGGATCCGCATCTGTTTGCCGGCTCTGCCGTTACCGTGTGGAGGCCGTTCGAAACCATCCGGGACAATGGCGTCATCGGCACACCATCGGAAGCATCCCGGCAAGCCGGAGAAACGCTGTTTGCCGCCGCCGTCGAGCGTAGCCGCGCCACGATCCTCAGAATCCAAAAGGACTACGGTCAAAGGAGGCCTTCATGACATTCCATTTCAAATCCTCGATCGACGGTCCGCACCTGCGCGGCATGCCGATCGTCAGCGAGACGGAATCGGGCGCGCGCGTCGGCAAGAACCGGATCGGTTCGGAATGGGTTGCCGGCAGCACCGGCACCTTTCTTGCGGTCGACAGTCCGGCAACGGGCGAGAGACTGGGATATCTGGCGCTGTCGACCCGCGCCGATGTCGGGCGCGCGGTGGCAGCCGCAGAGGCCGCGCGCGAAACCATGCGCAAGATGGGCGTCTTTGCGCGCGCGGCCCTTTGCATGAAGATCGCCGACGAAATCGATCGCCGCGCCGAGGAACTCGCCCGGCTTCTGTGCCTTGAACAGGGCAAGCCTTTCCACGCCGAGGCCAAAGGCGAGATTGCCGCAGCAGCCCTCGGCTTCCGCAATGCTGCCGAGCAGATCAAATGGCTGGAAACGGCTGCCTTCCCGGTCGCAGACGCCAACAAGCGCGCCTTCAGCTTCCTGCAGCCGAAGGGCGTCTTCGCCATCATCACGCCATGGAACTTCCCCGCCGCCCTGCCCTGCCTCTATTATCTCGGCCCGGCCGTCGCGACCGGCAATAGCGTCGTCTGGGTTCCGGCGCCGACGACGTCGCTGATCGCTGTAGCGCTGATGGAATGCATGATCGAGGCCGATGTGCCTGATGGTGTCATAAACCTCGTTCTCGGCGATGGCGCGGAAGTTGGCGATGAGGCCGTCATCCACCCGGGCATACATGCCATCGGCTTCACCGGTAGCTCGGCCACAGGCGCGACAATCGCTCGCCGTGGCGCCGGCAAGCCGCTGCTGCTCGAGATGGGCGGCAATGGTCCGACCATCGTGCTTGCCGACGCCGATATCGACATGGCGGCGGCCGAGATCGGCGCGGGGTGCTTTGCCAATGCAGGGCAGATTTGCACCGCGACCGAGCGGGTTCTCGTGCATAGATCCGTGCATGATCGCTTCGTGGATGGGCTGATGAACGCGGCCGGCAAGGTGCGCATGGGCGATCCCTTCGACCCGTCGACAACGATGGGGCCGCTCAACAATGCGGCATCGCTCGACAAGATGCTGAGCCATATGGCCGATGCGCATGCTCATCAGGCACGCGTCGTGACCGGCGGTGGCATAGCCGTGGGATTGCCGACCAACCTCTATTTCGAGCCGACAGTCGTGACCGGACTGACACGCGAGAGCCTTTTGAACACCGAGGAATCCTTCGGCCCGGTCGCCCCGGTGCTGACGTTCGATACGGATGAGGAGGCTTTGGAGCTCGCGGCCTCCAGCCCATACGGCCTGTCGGCGGCAGTATTCACCAACACGATCAAGAGGGCCTTCTTCTTTACCGAAAGCCTTCGCGTCGGCATCGTCAACGTTAATGAGAAAAGCTGCTATTGGGAGCCGCATATTCCCGCCGGCGGCGCAGCCGGAACGCGGAGCGGGCTTGGCCGCACAGGCGGCCGGCACACACTCATGGAAATGTGCGATCTGAAGACGATGACGATCGATATTTCGCGATAAGCAGGAATGCTGCCGGCCCGGCAACACGCCGGGCCGCAATAAAAAAATGGCCTTCGCACACAGAGCAAACGAAGGCCAGTTGGGGAAAACAGTCAAAAATCAGTCGCGCGGCAGCACGCGCAGGATAGCCTCGATCTCCACGGTGATGCCGTTCGGCAGGGATCCCATGCCGACGGCGGAACGAGCGTGACGGCCCGCCTCACCCAGCACTTCGATGAGCAGATCCGATGCTCCATTGATCACCTTCGGATGATCGGCAAACTCGGGAACCGCATTGACCATACCGAGCAGCTTGATCACCTCGACACGGTTGAGATCGCCGACGGCATCGTGGATGACGCCGAGCAATTGCAGGCCGACGAGGCGCGCATGCTGATAGGCTTCCTCCAAGCTCACATCCTTGCCGACCTTGCCGACGCACCAGGACCCGTCAGGGCGTTGCGGCCCCTGCCCGGCGAGATAGAGCATCTCACCGCACAACTTGGCCGGAATATAATTGCCCGCCGCTTTCGGCGTCTTCGGCAGCGTGAGCCCCAGGGCACTCAGCCGTTCGTAAGCATCCATCGCCATGCGTCCGCCCTCCGCTTTCAATGGACAGCCCCTCGCAGGCTGTCAGCCATCTTCTCGCCTATCATGATGGTGGTGAGATTGGTGTTGGCCTGGCAGTCGAGCGGCATGATCGACGCATCGATGACGCGCAGACCTTCGAAGCCGTTGACGCGGCATTCCGGATCGACGACGCCGGCGCCGGCACGCCCCATGCTGCAGCCACCGATACCATGCTGTGCATCGGAAGATTGCGTCAGCAGGAAATCCTCCACCGCTACATCGCTGGCAGTGTCGAGCCAGGAGAGCGGCAGATCGGAATCACCCAGCAATATGCCTTCGGTGATGGCCTGGATCGGCGCCTGCGCTGCCATCCTGCCGAGATGGCGGTAACCGGCGCGCATGCGCGCCAGATCGAGCGGATGGGACAGCATGTTCTCCTCGACGACGGGCTGATCGAGCGGATTGACCGAGCGGAGGCTGACCGAGCCGCGGCTCTTGGCCTCCATGAGGATCAGATTGATCATTGCCTCGCCGAATTGGGCGCTGTCGGATTCGACGCCGATACCACCGTGGTTCATCGACACGAAGAGAATATCGTCGCGTTGCGCGCCTGGAAGACCCGAGCTCATGCGCACGCAGCAATTGGTATGGCGCGCGTTGACATCGGTCGCCTTAAACTCGCTCTTCAGCTTCAGTTCGATGCGGCAGTAGGGATGATCGAAGAAATTCTCGCCGACCGGCAAGTCAGCGACAACCTCGACGCCGCGTTTTCTAAGCAATGTCGCCGGGCCGATGCCGGAGCGCTGCAGAATGACGGGCGAGTGAATGGAACCGGCCGAGAGAATGACGAGCGGCGCAAGGAATGTCTTCGCCTGACCATTGACGATGGCGCTCACCCCCGTCGCCCTGCGGCCATCAAGAATGACCTTGTCGACGGTCGTCGAGCCGACGATCGTCAGGTTGGCACGGCCGCGCGCCGGCTCCAGATAGGCATCATTGACCGAAACGCGTTTGCCATTGCGGCTATTGATCGGATAGCAGCACACGCCTTCGGCTTCAGGGTCATTCAGGTCATCGTTCCAGCTATGGCCGAGAGCCAGCGCACTGTCGCGCATCGCCCTATCGACATTGCCCCATGTATCGACAGGCGCGCGATAAATCGGTGTCGGCCCGCCGCGACCATGGTAGTCCGCATCGATAGGATCGTCCTCGAGCCGGTTGAAGAATGGAAGCACATCGGTACCGGACCATCCGTTACAGCCGATATCGGCCCAACGGTCGAAGGCATGGAGCAGGCCGCGAATGGCAATCTGACCGTTGACGGCGGTCGAGCCGCCCATGCCCTTGCCGCGCCAATAGACGCGATGCGGCTGCCTTTTCGTCCGGCGCGCCATCAAATCCGGATACATGTAGGCTTCCTGGAAGCGGCGCGGCAAAAGGAGGTTGAACGGGTTCGGACTTTCCATTTCGGCTGGCTGTCCGCTGCTGCGATAGTCGGGGCCGGCCTCCAGCAACAACACCTTCTTGCTTAGGTCTTCCGTCAACCGGCCGGCAAGCACTGCGCCCGCGGCTCCGGCACCGACAATGATGACATCATAAGGCATGCGGTCATTCCCCGTTCTATTTGTGTGATATTTCGCCTGCGCGACGTACTCCCCATTGCAGCCGGCCATAAGGACACCGGCGCATCAAGATCATCACATTTCGGTTTATATGTAAATGAAATTTTGTATATGAAACCATGTACTTTCTCGTCGATTCTCGCCGAAAATCACACGTGCGCGGCAGCGACATCAACCGACCATTTTAGGGTCCATCAGCTCACGACGCTGGATTGCCTCTGCAATGCCGATGCTATCAAGGATTGGCAAAGCCTGCATCTGTCATGTCGGCAATATCGTCGAAACCAACAGGCGGCGCGGATTTGCTCAGCGCCCGCCTTCCGCGTACGTCAGGACACACCGCTTTCATCTGCAGCAAGCGAAGGCTGTTGCGCGGCTGCACGCCGCCGCCGCGGCATATCACCGAAGAGCCCGCCTGGACGCACCAACAGGATGACGCAGAGCATCACGCCGATCGCCACGATCTGCAGGGACGCTGCGCGAGCCTGCTGTTCCGGCGAGACGAGCGCGCTCGTCAGCGCGCCAGACCCTGCCCAGATCGCCCAGACAAGAATGCTGCCGACAACGGCGCCTTTGTTGCTGCCCGAGCCGCCGACGATCAGCATCACCCAGACCTGGAAGGTCAGGATCGGAACGTAATTGTCCGGCGCGATGAAGCCGACGAAATGCGCCTGTAGGGCCCCCGCAAGCCCCATGATGGCTCCGCCAACGGCAAAGGCCTGCACGCGATAAAAGCGCGCGCTCTTGCCGAGAGAAACGGCGGCACGTTCATCTTCGCGGAGCGCCTTCAGCACGCGTCCCCAAGGGCTGTGCGACAGATGCTCGAGAGCCAGGTAGACGACCAGCATCACGATCGCCACGACGCCAAGATTGGCAAAATTGAAGAGCAATGGCGTTTCGGCAAGGCTTGCGAAGGGACGCGGGATGAAGCCGATGCCGAAGGGGCCGCCCGTCAGGCTTTGTGCGTTCAACGCCACGAGCTGGACGACGACAGCAACGCCGAAGGTGGTGATCGCAAGATAGTCCGACTTCAGCCGCAGCGTGGCGACCCCGATGATAGCAGCAGCCAGACCGGCAACGATCATCCCGCCGAGCCAACCGACAGCGATCGGCAGATCGAACCCGCCGAAGCGACCGGCGGCGTCCGGAGTGGTCAGAAGCGCCGACGTATAGGCTCCGATGGCGACAAAGCCGGCAAGGCCGACGTTGAAGAGACCGGTCAGACCCCATTGCAGGTTCAGTCCGAGGGTAATGAAGGAAAAGATCAGCGCCGTCGTCAGGAAGAAGGCGCCATAGCCAAGAATGTCCATCATCGCTCCTTCACTCCGAAAAGGCCAATCGGCCGGATGAACAGCACCGCCATCAGGATGATGAAGGAGACGGCGGCGCGCCATTCGGCGCCGATAAGCTGCACCGCACCGGCCTCGGCAAGGCCGATGATCAGGCCGCCGAGAACAGCGCCCGGCACGCTGCCGATGCCGCCGAGAATGGCGGCTGCGAACATCGGCAGCAGCATGTCGAAACCCATCAGCGGACGGATCTGCACGAGAATGCCGATCATGACGCCGGCAACGCAGGCAAGACCGCCGCCAATCAGCCAGGTGACGCGAACGACCTTGGCGACATCGATGCCGACGACGCGGGCAAGCGCCGGGTTCTGGCTGAGCGCCTGCATGGAGCGGCCGGTCTGCGTCTTCGTGATCAGCAGATGCACGCCGAGAACCAGCAAAGCCGTGACGATCAGAAGCACGATCTGGTCGGGCGTGATGCGAATGCCTAAACCGACAGGCATGGCGATCTGGATGGCACGGCTGAAATAGGTCGGCCGCGAGGTGAAGAGGAATTCGAGCAAGCTGCGCAAGGCCATGGAGGCGCCGAAGCTTGCCATGACGACAATGATCGACTGCCCCTTGGAGCGAAGCCTGGAAAACAGGACCTTATCCAGCGCCAGAGCGAGAAGTCCGGTAAAGCCCATGGCAATTATTACCGCAACGATCAGCGGCCAGCCGAAGGAAAGTGGTCCGATCGGCGCGACCTTGCCGAAGATAGCGCCAATGGCGCTGACAACGGCAAGGGTCGCATAGGTGCCCCAGGCCATAAAATCGCCGTGGGCGAAATTGGAAAAGCGCAGGATCGAGTAGGTCAGTGTCACGCCGATGGCACCAAGGCCGATCATCGAGCCTGTCAGCAGACCATCGACGATGAATTGCAGGTTCATGCCGCACCTCCTGCTTTAGAGACGGTTGGGCGTTGGCCGAGATAGAGCTCGGCGACGACGGGGTCGTTCCACAGCTCGGACGCCACCCCTTCATGCCTGTCCTTGCCTTCGACGAGGACATAGGCGCGGTTGCCGATCGAAAGGGCGGCCTTCGCATTCTGTTCGACGAGGAGAATGGTGACGCCCGACTTGCGGATATCAGTCAGCATCTCGAAGACCATCGAAACGAATTTGGGCGAGAGACCTGCCGATGGCTCGTCGAGTACGAGCAGCTTTGGGCGCACGATGAGGGCACGCGCGACGGCCAGCATCTGCCGCTGACCGCCCGAGAGATTGCCGGCTGCGATGCGGCGATGACGGGCCAAATCCGGGAAGGTTGCGTACATTTCCTCGATACGAACAGGCACCTCTTTCGCCTTCAAGATGCCGCCAGCGACCCTCAGATTGTCATCCACCGACATCAGTGGGAAGACATTTTCCGTCTGCGGCACGAAAGCGAGACCGAGCCGCACCATATTGTGAGCAGGCGCGCTCGTTATATCATTGCCAGAGAGTTCCACTTTGCCGCTTTCGATCGGCACCAGGCCGGCAATCGCCTTGATGAAGCTCGACTTGCCGGCGCCATTGGGGCCGAGGACGACGACGATCTCCTTTTCAGCGACCGTGATGGAGGCGCCGCGTACGATCGGTACGCCCGGCTCGTAGCCGGCGACGAGATCGCGAACGATGAGGACAGGCTCGCTCATGCCGCGCCTCCGAGATAGGCTTCGATGACGCGCGGATCGCGGGCGACCTCGTCCGGCGTGCCCTCGCAAAGAAGCTGGCCGCTCGCCATGACGAGCACGCGGTGGCAAAGGCGCGTGACCATATCGATATTGTGCTCGATCAGAAGAAAAGTGACGCCGCGTTGGTTGATGTCGCGGATGCGGTCGATGATGGTCTCCAGGAGGGTCGCATTGACGCCGGCGGCCGGTTCGTCAAGCAGGATGAGCGCGGGATCGGCCATCATGATGCGGGCAAGCTCCAGAAGCTTGCGCTGACCACCCGAAAGCACCCTGGCCGGCTCATGCGTCAACCGCGTCAGGTGGACGAGGTCGAGCAGTTCCATGGCCTTCGCCTGAGCCGCCTTTTCCTCCGCTGCAACTTTCCAGGGACGCAGGAAATTCGACAGCAGGCGCTCGCCGGCCTGACCCTGCGCCGCCAGCATGACATTGTCGAGCAGGCTCAAATTGGGGAAAGGGCGCGGAATTTGGAACGTCCTGCCGAGGCCACGGCCTATGCGGCGATGCGCGGGCTCGCCTGCGACCGGCGCACCGTTCAAAATGATCTCGCCGCTGCTCGGGGCAACGCTGCCGGCCAGCAGATCGAACATCGTCGTCTTGCCGGCGCCGTTCGGACCAATCAAGCCGAGAATCTCGCCTTGCCGCACATGGAATGAAACGTCGTTGACTGCGGTGACGCCGCCGAAACGTCGCACCACATTCTTGGCCGTCAGAACAGGCCGGGCTTCCTCCCCATGCCGTTCAGTTGTCGTACTCATGAGATCCCTCTGGCCGGAAGCCGGTCGTTGCCGCTCCCTGATTATTTGATTTGTGATCACACTTGCATTGATCACGCTAATCAGCTTTAATCCACTCCGCAAGCCAAAAAAGGGACTTCGAATGCAAAAGGCCACCGCCGAAAAGAGCGATCCGATTGCCGCACAGCTTGCGCCCGTTGGCCGCGAGACCGTCCAGGACCGCGTCTATTCCGAGTTGCGCCGCGCGCTGATCGGCGGGTTGTTCGAGCCCAGCCAGGTACTGACGATCCGGGGGCTCGCCGATGCGCTGATGACCAGCACCATGCCGGTACGTGAAGCTCTCGGCCGGTTGATCACCGAAAAGGCGCTGGAAGCCCTTCCCAACCGTTCGGTGCGTGTACCGCCGATCACGCTCGAGCGCATGGATGACCTGTTGCGCGCCCGCATCCTGATCGAGGGCGAGGCCATTGCGTTGGCCGCAACCCGCATGACCCCGCACCTGATCTCCACCATCGAGAGCATGCTCAGCGAATGGGATGAGATGCGCGCGCTGAAGCACAAGAAGGACGTCGACCGCGAGGTGACGCTCAATCAGGCCTTCCACTTCGAAATCTACCGCGCCTGCGGCTCGGCCGTCTTGATCCCGATGATCGAGAGCCTGTGGCTGCAGTCGGGCCCGTGCATCCGCGTCGCCATCTATGCCTTTTCGGAGGCGGGCGAGGTCGATACCGCTCATTATCACCGCACGATCGTTAAGGCGATGGCTGCACAGAACGCCAGGGAAGCACGCGAAGCGCTGGTCGCCGATATCAGCCGCCCCTTCGTGTTCCTGCGCAACAAGCTGGAAGCCGATTCCAAGAAGGGCATACCCGCATGAGCCAACGCGCCATCAAGATTTCCGAACCGCGCTCCAGCCTGAGCGTTTTCGCACCGATGCTCGACGCCAAAGCGCCCGACAACGCAGCCTTTATCTGGGATTATCTCAGTGAAGCGCGCATCGTTGCCGGCATTCACGCCATGTGGACCGGCCCGGAGATCTCCTGCCCGATCCCGCCCGCACACCTGACGGGCGCCTCCTATGCCGCAGCCCTGCCAGCCGAGAATGCGACGCTGACGCCGCAGCCCGGCGACATCGTGCTGAGCTATGTGCCGCCGCGCATGTGGGGCGGCAATCCCGACGCAATCTTCGACATCGGCCTATTCTACGGACAGGGCGCTCGTCTGCTTTTCCCGATCGGCTGGCTTGCCGGCAGCGTCGTCGCACAGGTCAGGCCCGAGGAGCGCGAGCAGTTCGCCGCGGCCTGCGGCATCATCCGCCGCAACGGCGCCTGCGACGTCACCTTCGAGCGCGCGGAGATCTGAGATGGCAGCCGAAGCCGACGACAGTTTCGAGCTCTTCGACCTCAGGATCGAGGCGGTCGTTCCCGAAGGCAAGCCGATCTATTGCGGCGCCAAACCTGGCGATTATTTCGAGTTGAAGGGCGAGATGCTGTCGCTGCCGCCGGGTCAGGGCTTCTCGATCTACTCGATCTCCGCCGTGTTGCCGCTGCTCGCGGCCAAGCAGCGGCCGACCCACAAGAATGACTGGATGACCTCGGACGCGGAAATCGCCTGCCCCGACCCGAATTGCGCGAGCCGGCTGCGGATCGTCAGAACAGGTAAGCGGCGATTCAGCCATGCCGACACGACGGCCGAGCCGTTGCCTGAAGGAGAATGATCGTAAATGAGTGCCAAGACGTTCGAACTGAGCCCCGGATATTCTATCTCGCGCGTCATCCGCGGCGGCTGGCAGCTGGCCGGAGGACATGGCGCCGTCGATCGCTCCCAAGCCGTCACCGACCTGATCGCCGCCTTCGACGTCGGGATCCGCACCTATGATTGCGCCGACATCTATACCGGGGTCGAGGAGCTGATCGGCGAGGCCCGCGAGCGGCTTCGCAATGAACGTGGCGCAGAAGCGGCAAGAGCCATGAACGTCCATACCAAGCTCGTGCCGGATCTGGAGAAGCTTGCCACGATCAGCCGCGACTATATCCGCGGTATCGTCGACAAATCCTTGCGCAAGCTCAAGACCGAGCAGCTCGATCTCGTGCAGTTCCACTGGTGGGATTATGCACTGCCCGGCTATCTCGACGCGCTCGGCTGGCTCGATGAGGCACGTCGTGAAGGTAAGGTGCGGAATGTCGGCACGACGAATTTCGACACCCCGCATATCGCCGAAATCCTTGAGGCCGGCATCCCCCTGGTCAGCCAGCAGCTGCAATATTCGGTTCTCGACCAGCGACCTCTCAACGGCCTGTCGCAGCTGGCGGCCGAAAAGAACGTGAAATTCCTTTGCTACGGCTCGGTGGCGGGCGGCTTCCTCAGCGACAAATGGCTGGGCCAATCCGAACCCGACATGCCGCTCGAGAACCGGTCACTGGTCAAATACAAGCTGATCATCGACGATTTCGGCGGCTGGGATCTGTTCCAGTCGCTGCTCCGCACGCTGAAGACGATCGGCGGCCGTTATGACGTCGATATCGCCACGATTGCCAGCGCCTGGGTGCTGGAGCAGCCGCAAGTGGCCGCAGTCATCGTCGGCGCCCGCAATCAGGCACACGCGCTTGCCAACGCGAAAATCATGGACATCGCGCTTGACGACGAAGACCGCAGGCAGATCGCTGCGATTATTAGCCAAAGCCGAGGACCTGAAGGCGACGTCTACATGCTGGAGCGGGATCGCAACGGCAGGCACGGTTCGATCATGCACTACAACCTGAATGCGGGGAAGATATGAGCCAGGAATCGCCGCTCTTTCAGAAGGCCCGTGCAGAGGTCCTTGCCTTCCATCGCTTCTTCGAGGAGTGGTATGATGCAGCGACCGCCGATAGCGTCGACTTTGCCCGTTGCGATCGCACTTTTGGCCAGTCCTTCCATATGATCCCGCCGACCGGGCGCCTGTTCAACCGCGCGGAGACCATCGAACTGATCCGCGCAAATCGCGCGACCTATCGCGGCGACTTTACCATCGAAATCACCGATATCAGCGCCGGCTTCGAGACGGCGGATACGATCGTTCTGACCTATGTGGAAGCGCAGTGGCGCGCCGGCAAGCATAGCCGGCGCCAGGCAAGCGCTCTCTTCACCGCAAGTTCATCGGCACCCAACGGCGTCGAATGGCAGCATCTGCATGAAACCTGGCTGCAGATGCCGGACAACTGACAGGTTCGCAAAAACCGCAATGAAAATCGTTGACCGAACAAGGGGAACAAAGATGAAAAAGACGATATTTCAAATCACGACGGCCCTGGCTCTTCTGGCTGCGGCCAGTGCTGCCAATGCTGCCGACTGCAAGGTAACCGTCGGCCTGGTGATGGAACTCACCGGCCCGGCCGGCGAATACGGCCAGGCTGGCGCAAAATCCGTCGAGATGGCCTTCCGCGACATCAATGCCGCCGGCGGCGTGCATGGCTGCGATCTGGTGACGGATACGCGCGACAGCCAGAGCCAGGGCAATGTCGCCGTCGACGCGGCGACGCAGCTCGTGCAGGTCAAGAAGGTGCCAGCCATCATCGGCGGCATTATATCTTCCGTGACCATCCCGATCCTGACCTCGGTGACCGCGCCTGCCAAGATCGTACAGGTATCGCCCGCCGCCTCCTCGCCGACGCTGACGGCACTCGGCCGCGACGGCAAGACCAACGGCATCTTCTTCCGCACCATCACCTCGGATTCACTGCAGGGCATCGCCGCCGCCAAATATGCCATCGACAAGGGCTTCAAGAAGCTGGCGATCATCCACGTTAACAGCGACTTCGGCGTCAACATGGTCGCGGAATTCTCCAAGGCCTATAAGGCGCTCGGCGGTACGATCGTCTCCACCACGCCCTACAATGAGAAGCAGTCGAGCTACGCGTCGGAAGTCACCGCCGGCATGGCCGGCAGCCCTGATGGACTCTATCTGGTCAGCACGCCTGTTGATGGCGCAACGATCGCCCGCACCTGGATCTCCCAGGGTGGCCCGCAGAAATTCCTGCTCAATGACGGCATGAACAGCCCGGACTTCATCGATTCCGTCGGCGCCGACTATCTGAAGGATGCCTATGGCACGTCCTCGGGCACGACACCGACGCCGTCGACCGACTATTTCAACAAGAACTACAAGGATTTCTCGGGCATCGAACCCTCCAATCCGGCCGCCGACCGCGCCTATGATGCCGGCGCCATCGTCGGACTTGCCCTCGCGATCACCGGCGACGACACGTCCAAGCTCAAGGATGCCATGTTCAAGGTCGTCGATCCGAAGGGAACGCCGATCTACGCCGGCAAGGAGGAATTCACCAAGGGCCTCGGCCTCATCAAGGATGGCAAGCCGATCCGCTACGAAGGCGTCATCGGACCGGTCTCCTTCGATCAGTATGGTGATATCACCGGTCCCTTCCGCCTTTGGAAGATCGTTGACGGCAAGGTGACGACCGACAGCCAAATGACGATGGAGGACGTCTCGGCGCTCAAGGACAAGATCAAGTAAGCCGGCGAAAGGTCATCGGCAAAACTGCGAGGTGCTCCAACCGGGCGCCTCGCCTGGAGAAAACCCTTGAGCAATCCCCTACAGCGGCTGACATGTCGGGACAGCTACCAACGCGTGCTCGACGTCGTCGATTCCCATACCTGCGGCCAGCCGACACGCGTGATCCTTGCCGGACATGGGCTGGAAGCAGGCATGTCGCCGCTGGTGGCGCGCGACATGCTCCGCGATGAGCGGGATTGGGTCAGGACCGTCTCGGTCATGGAACCGCGCGGGCATCGCTCGATGTTCTCGGTCGCGCTGATCCATCCGGATCGGCCCGGGGGCGAATTCGGCGTTGTCTTCATGGATGCCGCCGCCTATCCGGACATGTGCGGGCATGCGACGATAGGGACAGCAACGACATTGCTTGAGCTCGGCCTCGTGCAGGCTCCGACACCAGACTTTACCGGCATGTTTGAATTCGGCCTGCAAACGCCGGGCGGGCGGGTTCCCCTACGCGCCCGGTTGGAAACAGGCCGATGCAAATCGGTCGCCTTTGTCTTCGAGGGGGCTTATTTTCTGAAGGCGGTCGATCTCAACCTTCCCGACATCGGCGCGGTCGCGGTCGATCTCGCCTATGCCGGACAATGGTACGCTTTCCTGCCGGTCTCGGCCGCGCGGACGACCATCGATGTCGCAAAGATCAAGGCGCTCATCGCGGCGGCATCCGTCGTCAGAGCCGCCCTTGCCGAGCGACTTCCCGACCCGGATGGACGGGCAGAACCGATTATCGGCAATATCGTCTGGACAGATGCGCCGAACCATCCGCAGGCCCAGCATCGCAACGTGCCGATTTCGGCGGCCGGCTCCTTCGACCGCTCGCCGTGCGGCACGGCCACCTGCGCCCGCATGGCGACGCTGGTCGCCAAGGGCGAACTCGGCTTTGGCGAGCGCTTCGTCAAGGAAGGCCTCGTCGGAACGATCTATCACGGTGTCGCAAGGCCCGACTCCGCAAAAGCGGAGCAGCCGACCATAGTGGCAGAGGTGGAGGGTACCGCCTGGATCACCGCAGCAAGCACCCTTCTTGTCGATCCGAGCGATCCGCTCGGCAACGGCTATCTAGCGTAGACTTTGGAAGAACGCTCGCCGATGTCCAGCCATATTGCTCGCCCCATCAACCCAACGCTGTGGACGCTGACGACAGGCCCGGCTCCTGACCTCGCTCACGATGTGCCTTCACGTTGCGACGTACTCGTGATCGGCGGCGGCTTCACGGGCCTGACGGCAGCACTCCATCTTGTCCGCGCCGGCCGCTCCGTCACCGTTCTCGAAGCGGGACAGCTCGGCGCCGGCGCAAGCGGCATGAATGCCGGCTTCGTCGTTCCCAACTTTGCGAAGGCCGACCCGGCCGCTGTCCGTCAGAAACTGCCTCGCGACGAGGCCGATGCTCTTCTATCGCTCGTCGGAGCGGGAGCCGACCAGGTTTATGCGACCATCGCCGAAGAAGAGATCGCCTGTGATGCCGCGCAAACCGGTTGGCTGCAGCCAGCCTATGGCGAAGACATGGCGGATGTCCTGCGACAGCGCGCTCGCGATTGGACGGAACTCGGTCGCCCCGTCGAATTCCTCCAGGCACGCGATATCCATGCCGAAACGGGAATGGACATCTATTCCGGCGGATTGATCGACCACTCCGGCGGCACCATTCATCCGCTGAACTATATTTACGGTCTTGCGCGCGCCGTGACGAGGCGTGGCGGCATCGTCCGCGAGAATAGCAAGGTCGACAGTATCGTCCGAAATGGCCGGGCTTGGCAGGTCGCTTTAGCGGATCGGGAAATCGAGGCAGACAGCGTTCTGCTCGCCACCAACGCCTTCACCGGCGGTGTCGCGGCGCGCATAGGACGCACCGGCGTGCCACTCAGGGTCTATCAGGTGGCGACCAAGCCGCTCGACACCGAGACCGTTGCCCGTATCGCGCCGCATCGGCGCCCGGTCGGCGACACGCGTTCCAACCTTTTCACCTACCGGCTGGATCGTGACAACAGGCTGATCAGTGGCGGCATGGCCATCAATCCGATAGGCGCCTTCGATCGGGTCGGTCGCGCCGTTGTCGACCGTCTTGTGTCCGAACTCCGCCTGCCGCGCCATCCGGGCGTCGAAGTCGTCTGGACCGGCATTGCCATCATGACGCCGGACTTCCTGCCGCGTCTTTATCGTTTCGGTGACGGCTTCTTCGGCGGCATCGGCTGCAACGGTCGGGGGATCGCCATGACGGCTCAGCTGGGTCATGTACTTGCCAGACTGGCACTTGGCGAAGCAGCGGAGTCCCTGCCGATCCCGCTTCAGCCCGCCCGCTCGCTACCTTTTCACAGTTTCACGCCGCTCGTCGCCTCACTTGCCCTGGCGCATGCCCGTTTTGACGACTGGCGGAGGGGCCGCCTGTGACCGGCAGGCGCACTTAACGCGCATGTGCGACATTGCTCCGAACGCAGTTATTATCTATCTATTCTATAGATAAAGAAAACACGAACCGGACCCCTTCACAAAAACGAAATGCCTTTCCTCGAAGCCCGGCTTTGAATGCTGCATCGTGGCGCCGATGAAACCGGAGTCGGCCTATGAACGCGCAATTGCACCATCTCAACTCGACGCATCCGCAGGCAACGTTGCTTGAGACTGAGCAGCAGGCGCTGGCCGTCGCTCGCGATCTTGCCGCGCGTTTTGCCTCCACGGCATCCGATCGCGACAGCGAAAGGCAGCTTCCCTTTGCCGAGATGGATGCGCTGTCGCAATCCGGACTGCTGGCGATCACGGTTCCGGAAGAGTATGGCGGACTGGATGTCTCGAATACCGTGCTGGCGGAGATCACCGCTATCCTCGCGCAGGCCGACGGCTCGATCGGCCAGATTCCGCAGAACCATTTCTATATCCTGGAAGCATTGCGCGTCGACGGCTCGGAGGAGCAGAAGCGTTACTTTTTCGGCCGCGTGCTGGCCGGCGACCGCTTCGGCAACGCCTTGTCGGAACGCGGCACGAAGACGGTCGGACATTATAACACCCGCATCACCCGCGACGGCCCGGGCTACCGCATCAATGGGCGCAAATTCTATTCGACAGGCGTTCTCTTTGCCGATTGGGTCACGGTCTTCGCGCTCGACGAGAACGACAAGCTGGTGATGGCCTTCGTTCCGAAGGGCACCGAGGGCGTTGACGTCATCGACGACTGGGACGGCTTCGGACAGCGTACGACCGGCAGCGGCACCACTGTACTCAACAATGTCTACGTCAATGCCGACTGTGCCGTTTTCCATCACAAAGGCTTCGAGCGGCCGACGACGATCGGCTCGGTTGGCCAGATCATCCATGCCGGCATCGATCTCGGCATTGCCAGGGCCGCATTCGCCGAAACGCTGGATTTCGTGAGAACCAAGTCGCGCCCCTGGATGGACAGTGGCGTCGAGCGCGCATCAGACGATCCGCTGACGATTGCCAGGATCGGACAGATCGCCATTCGATTGGAGGCCGCAACCGCAACTCTCGAGCGCGCCGGCAGAAAGGTCGACGCGGCGCAGGTCGAAACCACGGAAAAGAAGGTCGTGGAGGCAACGCTGGCGGTCGCGGCAGCCAAAGTGCTGACGACGGAAATCGCCATCGAAGCGACGAACACGCTGTTCGAGCTTGCCGGGACCGCATCGGTCAAACTGGACCTCAATCTCGACCGCCACTGGCGCAACGCCCGCACCCATACGCTGCACGACCCGGTCCGCTGGAAATACCACGTCGTCGGCAACTATCACCTGAACGACGTCATCCCGCCGAAGAACGGCGCGCTCTGACGAAGACACAAAGAAAAGCCCCGTAGCCAAGTCGGGCAACGGGCTTTTCGTTGTTCGGTTCATTCATGATCGGCTGTAAAGGCCACGCTTATTTCCGTGGCAGTGTTCGACCTTGGGCATCACCTTTCGCTTTGCGGCGGCGCACGAGCAAAGCTTGTCGGTTATAATCCGCTTAGGCCAACAGCCTTGTTTGCACAGGAGCCGATTCTGCAACCACTTCGCGGCTTTTGTGCCCCGGCGAATTTGCACAATCTCGCCGAGGACATAGCCCGCGGAAAACGGTGACGTTTACAGCTGATCGGACGAATGCGCATGCGCCGCGTCCCATCATCCAAACCGGCATTGCTGATATCGCCCGTGCAGCTCCTTAGTAAATCGCGCCCTCCTGCAAATGACCCCTTCCTGCCTTGCCAGACAAAGATTCTGGAAATATCAATGTTTCGACAGCGGAATGGAAATCTCCGCCGAATTCTGGCGGTCCGTGGTTCTTCCGCGTCTATCGCAAGGGATTCAAGATAGGCTATCGTGAGCCATGTCTTCGGACATGACTGGCTCATCAGCAGAAATTCGAAATCACGTATGAAATATCGTCCTGTCGTTCTCTCTATTTCTCTCGTTATTGCAGTCATCATCATGAGCTCATTTGCCAGCCGCTCTGCCTTGGGGCTGGTCGTTGAAGCCTGCGAGATCAACTCTACCCTGACGGGATCGCCATATCCGTGCCTCAAAGTAGTTCAGGCGCAGGATCCATTGTCCGCCTACGTCGTTCTTCGCGAACCGGCTGACAAAGAGCGAACCATTCTTGCGCCGCTAGCCGATGTGCCCGGTATCGAAGACCCGCGCCTTCTGGCCGCGGGAGCGCCGAACTATTTTGACGCAGCGTGGAAAGAGCGAACAGCCGCAATAAGCCTGCGCGCAGGGAAGGTTTCGCCGCAGGATTTTGCGCTAGCGATAAACCCCGCCAGTTGGCGTACACAAGATCGTCTTCATGTACACATGGGATGCGAGACACCTCGCTTTCGCGCGTTGCTGAAGACCCATGCGGCAGAGATCGGAAGTGTCCGGTTTACAAACTTGAGAACCAATGCCGGTTGGTGGGCAACATTCCATGCGGCCGATGACCTCTCAAATTTGAACCCGTTGACGGCTGTCGCAGACGGTGTTGATGGAGCCCGCTCAAATATGGAAAACGTGGTCGTTGGCGTTTTTGGCTCCACGTTGCCGGACGGGCAGCATGGCTTCTATATTCTGGCGAGAATAATCGGAGCAAACAAATCCCACGGCGGGTCCGCGGAGGATATGATTGATCCTAAATGCCAACTCTAGGGCGGTCATATGGAGATCGCATGTTCCTAGCCGGCATGCCGCAGACTTCGCGCATGGATAAGGGCAACCTCGTATGCGCACACGGTGTGAACCGGTTCTGCACAACGACCCCGTTGAGATCCCCTGCAACAATTTGAAATCGACAGGAAAATCGGAACATAAACGGGGTCATGGGCGACGCCGGCATGATCGCTATTCTCTCCAAAAAATCGGAAAGAAAGCCATCATGTCCAGTCAAAACTCCTCACCCAAGATTACTCTTGTGACCGGCGGTAGCCGCGGTCTCGGCCGGAAAGCGGTCGCCGTACGCTTGATACCGCTGACGTCGGTTCTTTCGACGCCTTCGCCGCCTCTCTGCGCAGCGAATTGGGTCGGCTCGGACACGAAACATACCTGAGGTGAATGCTTTCATCGCGTCGCAGAAAGCTCTCGGGCGCGCCAGAGTACCCGACGATATCGGGCCTGTTATCGCGGCGTTGCTGTCCCCGTCCCAGCGCTATATCCGCAACGGCAACCGAGAGCGTTTTCGCAAGCCTTTCGTTGAAAAGGCTTATGCCCTTCCTCCCAATCGTTGGGCACTAAACTGCCACAGCATTGGTGCACGGATCCATTGCTGACCACAATTCAGTCTTTGACGGCGCCGATCATTTCGCCTTCGTCTTGCAGCCAACAGATTTCGGGCGGGCACAGGCCAACATACGATTGAGGACCTCCTTGCCATTGCATCCGGCAGACGGTCTCCACATCAGTGCCCTCCGGCTGGGCGTTGTATGATCGGGAACTACCGGCACGAGATGTTGAGACAGAATCCCGATGTCTGAAATCGACTTGCTCAAGGCTGCCCGCAACTCATCAACCCTGCCTAGGCAGGATAAAATTCTACTATTTCTATAGAAAAAGAATGACCTGTCTTTCTGCGACTGCGAGGTCGCGTTAGCATCCACACACGATCCGATGAGCCAAACATGGGGATAATCATATGCCGACCGAATTCATCAGCATCACGTTTCCAAACGCGTCGACCGAGATAAGTCCTCTCGAGAACCCCGCACTCGATCCGCAATATCTCGCGCGCTATGCCCGTTCGCTCGACGATTACGGCTTCAACTACACCCTCATCCCCTATGATACCGCGTCTTTCGATCCCTTCACCATTGGTGCAACTGTCGCGGCGCACACGAAGAACATCAAGATCATCATCGCTCTTCGTCCGAATACTATCTATCCGACGGTTGCGGCAAAATCGCTCGCGACGCTCGATCAACTCAGCGGCGGCCGCGTGGTTGTCCATTTCATTGCCGGCGGGAGCGATGAGGAACAGGCCAAGGAAGGCGATTTCCTCGACAAACATCAGCGCTATGAACGGCAGGAGGAGTATATCCGCATCCTGCGTCGCGCCTGGGGGGCGAGCGAACCTTTCGACTTCGATGGGCGGTATTATCAATTCAAGCAGTTTCATAGCCGAGTGCGTCCGGTCAACGGCACCATCCCGGTGTCAGTCGGCGGGTCCTCGGACGAGGCCTACCGCATCGGCGGCGAGCTTGCGGATATCTTCGGACTGTGGGGCGAACCGCTGGCGGAGACCAAGCAGCAAATCGATCGCGTCTACGCCGAAGCGGCACGGGTCGGACGTAAGGATCGCCCGAGGATCTGGGTCACCTTCCGTCCAATTATTGCGGAAACGGATGAGCTTGCCTGGGCCAAGGCTCATCGCACACTCGACTTGCTGAAGGAAAATCGTGCCAAAGGTCTTGGCAAGGTTCCGCCGACCGCCCCTTCGCCGCAGAATGTCGGCTCGCAGCGCCTTCTGGAAATTGCGTCCCGTGGCGATGTGCACGATCGGGCTCTTTGGTACCCGACGGTGACGGCGACGAATGCGCGCGGTGCGTCCACTGCCTTGGTCGGCTCGCCAAGAACGATCGCGGACTCGATCCTCGACTATGTCGATCTCGGCGCCGATCTGATTTCGATCCGCGGTTATGACAATCTGAACGATGCCATCGACTACGGCCGCTATGTCTTGCCACTCGTCAGGGCGGGTCTGGCGGAGCGAGAGGCGCCGCAGCAAGCGGTCGCCTGATCCGTCGTCACAGGCACCAACAAACACCACTCGGATTATGCCAGCAAAGATCAGCCATCGCGCGGTGAGCGCCGCGCGACGGCATTCCTCGCTGCTTCAAAGAGGCTAATGCAAAGTGTCTTATAGCACCATCGATCTGGCGGAAGTAACCAGCAAGCTTGCCGCCGCAGCACCCGCGGCGGACGCCTCGAGCGCCTTTCCCTGGCCCGGCATTGAAGCTGTTCATGCTGCCGGTCTTCTCGAAAGCACGGTGGCGACACGCTTCGGGGGCAAGGGCGCGAGCATTGCCGACGTTGGACGGATCCTTGCGGCGCTTGGCCGGGGTGATCCTTCCGTCGCCTTGATTAGTGCGATGACCATATTCACTCATCTCGGGCAGGCGGCAGCCAGCCGGTGGCCGGAGCCGCTTTACCGACGTTTGTTGGAAGACGCCCGGGATCGTCCGATCCTGTTGAACGCGGCGCGGGTAGAGCCTGACCTTGGCTCCCCCGCTCGCGGCGGACTTCCCGACACATTGGCACGCCGCACCGCCAGTGGGTGGGCGATCTCCGGTCGCAAACGTTTCGTCACGGGTGCTCTCGGCCTGACCCATTTCCTCGTCTGGGCTCGCACCGATGAAACACCGCAACGGGTCGGCACTTTCGTCGTTCCATCGAAACTTTCCGGCATCGAGGTGATCGAGAACTGGAAGAGCCTGGGAATGCGGGCCAGCGGCTCGCACGACGTAGAGTTCAAGGATGTCGAGGTGCCGCTTGAAGATGTCGTCGATCTGGTCGACGTCTCCGTTGGCGCGCAGGACAATCGTGCCCATGCCGCCGCTTCCGTCGCGCTGACCGCCATATATCTCGGAGCGGCAGAAGCTGCCCAGGAGGCGTTCATCCGCTTCGGTCACGAACGGATACCCGCCAATCTCGGCTTTCCGATTGCAAGAACGGACAGGTTCGTTTCCGCGGCCGGCGAGATCGACCTGCTCGTGGGCGGAGCAAGACAAATCCTGTTCAACGCGCTCGACCATTCACTGGATGAACCGGAAGCTCTCATCAGGGCGCGCCTTCTTGCGGCGCGCAACATACGCGACGCGGTTCAACTTGCCGTTCGCACGCTTGGCAATCCCGGCCTCAACGGTGATCTGGGAATCGAGCGGCATTTCCGCGACGTCCAATCGGTTCTCGTGCACGCGCCCCAGGAAGACACCGCGGTTTCGATCCTCGGGCGCTCATCATGCGTCCTGTGGAACCGAAAAAACGAGGAGAAACAGCCCGTCTTCACCGAGGAAAAAACTCCCGATTCAATCTCCGGCTCCCCGCAAATCGAAAACACACGAGAACTCCTGAACGCCATTCCCGGAAGACGAGCATGACGCGCTACATCATTATCGGAGCAGGCGCTGTCGGTGCCAGCCTTGCCGCGCAGTTCGAGCTTTCGGGCCTCGACTATGCCCTTGTCGGCCGTGGTGCCCAGATAAGACATATCATCGATCATGGCCTTGCCTACCAGCGCCCCCCCGGGACGCGGCAAATCCGGCTAAAAGCCTTCGATATTGCCCAGCCACCATCACTGCGGCAAGACGATATCCTGCTGCTGACGGTGAAATCGCAGGACGTTGCGGAAGCTCTTGCCTTCTGGGCCTGGCGGGCAATCGAATATTCGCAGGAGCTGACAGCATCCGATCTGCCAATCGTCACGTTTCAAAATGGCCTGGCAGCGGAAGCAGCCGCTCTCAGACTTTTTCCGAATGTCTACGGCGCCAGCATCCTGACCCCTGCCCGGTTCACCGAGACCGGTCGGGTCGTAGTCGGCGGCGACCCCCAGGTGGCCGTCGTCACCATTGGCCGTTATCCGCATGGAACGGATGAGACGGCTGCCAAACTCGTCGCGGATCTCGACCGGTCCGACTACATTGCCGAGACGACCAGTGATATTCAGCGATGGAAAGCGGCGAAGCTTCTTCACAATGTACGCAATGTGCTGGAGCTCTTCGACGGCGCCGAAGATGAGCGAGCAGCATTCAGTGCGGCCCTTGTCCAGGAGACCGAGACGGTTCTCAAGGCGGCGGGCCATACTTTCGCGTCACACTCGGAGCGTACAGTCAGCGCAGCGCACTGGAAGATCGCCGAAAACTCCGGCATTCGGGCCGGCCAGCAGTCGACCTGGCAGAGTTTCACGCGCGGCGCGTCGAGCGAAGTCGACTACCTAAACGGAGAGATCGTCCTTCTCGGACGCCTGCATGGGATAGTTACGCCCTATAACCGTGCCGCCCAGGAGATTGCCGGATCGGCGGCACGACAAGGTGGCTTCACGGCGCTCCTTCCTTTCGCTAATCTGCGCCGGCTTGCCGAGAACCACCTTTCTTTCTCCACCCTTACCCATTCGAGACCGAAAGCACATCAGACGGGTGGATCCCGGGGTTTTGCGTGAGAAGGCATCCGGACCAACACGATGAAAATAGCCGAGCATATCCTGACCACCGCTGGCGCCCTCTTCTACAGGGAAGGCATCCGCGCCGTGGGCATAGACCGTATCGTCGACGAGGCCAACGTCGCCAAAGCAACGCTCTACAGACACTTTCCCTCCAAGGATCATCTTGTCGCAGCCTATCTCGAGGAGCGTCACGAGCGCGTACTCCTTCAGCTGAGAGAGGTGACTTCCACCGCCACGCTATTGCCGCGGGACCAAATTGCCCTGATTTTCGAGCGCCTGTTCGAAAAGGCCGATAGTCCCGAGTTCCGCGGCTGCGCATTTGCCTTGGCGGTCGCCGAGCACGGCGATTCCGAGCGCGTCGTATCTGTCGCCCGCGAGCATAAGAATGCCGTGCGCAACATCTTCCGCGCCATCATGGCGGCTGCCAAGCGTTCGACGGAACAGAGTGCTGCCCACATGTCGTTGCTTTACGAAGGGGCGCTGGCGACAGTCGCCGTCGGCCGTGATCCCCAAGCCGTTCTGGTGGCGCGTGACTGCGCGCTGTCCGTCTTCGATATGGCTACCGGCCAATCTATTTCCTCTGGAGAGAAACCTTATGACCAAAACCATTGACTATTTTTTCGGGATCGGATCGCCGTGGTCGTACATAGGTCTCGATCCGTTTATCGACCTTGCGGCGCGGTTCGGCGCCAAGGTTCACCCCTACCTTATTCCGCTGATCGTCGAAAACGGAGCCATCTACTCGCGTGAACGGCCGGACGCGCGGCGCGCATATTGGGTGAAGGATCTCCAGCGCTGGGCCGCAATTCGCGGCAAAACACTCGACTTCACCAATCGATCCGCGCTCACTGACCCAACCCCTGCCGGCTTTCTTGTTTTGGCAGCCCAGCTCGAAGGGATGGATTGGGTCGCACTCACCCGGGCGCTGCAACAAGCATTCTGGAGCAACGGTGCGGATATCGGCAACGCCGATGTGCGAAAGGCAATTGCCAATGGTGCGGGGTTTGACGGTGCGGCGCTCGAAGCTCGCGCGGCATTTCCCGACATCTCCGAGTTCTGGAGCAACAATCGCGAAGTTGCAAAGGAGGCGGGCGTCTTCGGCCTTCCGACCTTCCGCTATGAAGGCGAGCTCTATTGGGGGCAGGATAGCCTCCCCTTTCTGGAGCGCCATCTGTCGGGTGAAAAACTGGTGGCCTGACCGAAATCCTCCGGCCGTCTCCAAATCAAAAAGTCAGGGCGGGATGTCGCGCAAAACCACGCACACTTTCGGTATCCTGCCCTAGCGCCAGATCTCGGTTGGGCCGGTTCGCTTGGAAAACTGCGACGAACTCGATGAGGTCGACACCATCAACAGGATCATGGTGCGGTATGTCCTGCCTGAGTGACATCGGTGGCCTGTTGAAACGCCTTGATAGCATGGAGCTTGCAGATGAATTCGTTTCGAACCCATAGCTCCCATTGGGGCGCCTTTTCGGGCCGCTACGAGGACGGGAAGCTCGAAATCCGCGCCCATCCGGCCGACCCGCATCCCTCCCCCTTGCTGGGCAATCTGCCGGCGGTCGCCCATAGCCCCGCGCGCATACGCCGTCCGGCCGTAAGACGCGGCTGGCTTGATGGCAAGAAAGGTAATGCTGAGGATCGCGGCGCGGATGATTATGTGGAAGTCAGCTGGCCACAAGCGCTTGACCTCGTTGCGAAGGAGCTTCGGCGCGTTTACGGAGACTTTGGAGCCCAGGCCATATTCGGCGGTTCCTACGGCTGGTCGAGCGCGGGACGCTTCCATCATGCACAGAGCCAGATCCATCGCTTCTTGAATGTGCTCGGCGGGTATGTGCGATCCGTCAATACTTACAGCTCCGGTGCTGCAATGGTCATCATTCCGCATGTCTTGGGGCCGTACGACCATTTCGACCGCAAGAGCGTCACCTGGGATGCCATCGAGCGGAGCAGCGAGCTGATCGTCGCCTTCGGCGGAATGGCGCTCAAGAACACGGATGTGCATGGCGGCGGCATCAGCGCGCATATCGTACGCCAGACACTCAACGGTGCGCGGGCGCGCGGTGCGCGTTTTGTCCTCGTCAGCCCGTTGAGGGACGATTTTCCCGCTGAGCTGAATGCGCAGTGGCTGCCGATCATACCAGGCACAGATGTCGCACTGATGCTCGGTATCGCGCATGCGCTCGTCAGTGAGGGATTGCACGACCGCGAATTTCTTGATCGCTACACGGTCGGTTACGAGCGTTTCGAGGATTATCTACTCGGCCGGGCCGATGGTGTCGAAAAGAGCCCGGAATGGGCCGCGGGCATCTGCGGCATCGGCGTCGACGATATCAAGAACCTCGCACGTGCCATGGCACACGCAAGGACGCTGATCACCGTCAGCCATTCCCTCCAGCGCGCCGACTATGGCGAGCAGCCTGTGTGGATGGGCATCGTGCTGGCCGCAATGCTCGGGCAGATCGGACTGGAGGGCGGCGGCTACGCCTATTCCCTCGGTGCGTTGGGCAATATCGGCAAGGCCCAGCTTGCCGTTCCACTGCCGACCCTTGGCCAGTTCAAAAATCCGGTGCCGGATTTCATTCCCGTCGCCCGTATCGCCGACATGCTCCTCAATCCCGGCGACGAATTCAATTACAACGGCCATGCGATGCGCTATCCCGATATCCGCCTCGTCTATTGGGCGGGCGGCAACCCCTTTCATCACCATCAGGATCTCAACAGGCTGCGCGCGGCGTTCAAGAGACCAGAGACCATCATCGTGCATGAGACGGCCTGGACGTCCTCCGCGCGTCACGCGGATATCGTGCTGCCTGCGACCACCACGCTTGAGCGTGACGATATCGGCGCGGCGGACCGTGATCCTCTGATGATCGCGATGAAGAAGCTGATCGAGCCGGTTGGGGAAGCGCGAGACGATTATGAGATCTTCTCCGAGATAGCGCGCCGTCTCGGAAAATTCGAAGAGTTCACCGAAAACCGCACCAGCCGGGATTGGCTCGCCTTCCTGTTCGAGACCACGCGCTCGGCGCTAGCAGCCGGTGGACACGAGGCTCCCGATTTCGAGGTGTTCTGGAAACGCGGAGAAATTCGCCTGCCGCTCAAGCCCGACGATGGCGGCCCGGCCCGCGCCTTTCGCAATGATCCGTCCGGATCCCCGCTGCAGACGCCATCCGGAAAGATCGAGATCTTTTCGCAGACGATCGAGGGCTTCGGCTACGACGACTGCCGAGGCCATCCGCGATGGTATCCTCCCAGGGCGGAGACCAAGGCGGACGAGAGCTATCCTCTGCATCTGGTCTGCAACCAGCCACATTCACGGCTACATAGCCAGTTGGACTATGGAGATTTCAGCCGTTCCACCAAAATCAAGGGTCGGGAGCCGGTTCGCATCAACCCCGCCGACGCGGCCGCGCGCGGTATCGCGGATGGCGGGATCGTAAGGTTGTTCAACGCTCGCGGCAGTTGCCTCGCCGCAGCGGTGATAAGCGAGGACGTGCGTAAGGGGGTCATGCAGTTGGCGACAGGCGCATGGTTCGAGCCGGACGACCCGACCGCCGACAACGCAATGTGCATTCACGGCAATCCGAACATCCTTACCCACGATGTTGGGACCTCGCAGTTGGCTCAGGGCTCGACCGGACAGCTTACAAGGGTGGAGGTCGAACGCTTCGTTGGCGAGGCGCCGCCGGTGCGGATATTCGACGGGCCCAAGGTACAAAACCGATCCCAATAGGATCCGTACCGAGACCCTGAACGCCAAGGAGGGTTTTGAACCCGCAGCACCCTCGCGGACACGCCCTGAAAAAAGCTGACCCTTGCGCATGCGAAAATCGGACAAAATAATCTATAAAATTAGTAGAAAAAGAACAACTGGTCTTTCTCCTTTAGGTCTGCCTGCATAGGCTCTGTTTCACGAATTCTCAGAACCCGACCATCAGGATCTCTCCATGACCGAACGCCTTTTTTCGTTGTCCCTCTCTCGGCGTCGTCTGCTGATCACCACTTCCGCCGTGGCAACCGGCGCTCTGGTGACGATGGCAGGCCTCACTCCGGCTCTAAGTGCCGGCGAGCCGACCAATGGCGGGGACATCACCTTCCTCATCGACTCATTGGGCGATACCTGGATCCCGAACAACAGTGCGATCTCCAGTTTTCAAGGCCACATCTGGGGACACGTGACCGACAAGCTTCTCTACGTCGACGCCGACGGCAATGTCAGCCCCTGGATCGCCGAGCGGTGGGAGCAGAACGACAGCGCTACCGAGTTCACCCTCCATCTCAAGACCGGCGTGACGTTCTCCGACGGTACTTCGCTCGATGCGTCGGCCGTCGTCGCCAACCTCGACATCTGGTATGCCGGCCGCAAGAACGAGGGCATCAACCCGATTGGTCTCTTCCCCAAAACCTACGACCATGCCGAGGCGGTTGACGCGACCACGGTGAAGGTCTTCTTCAAAAAGCCGGCGCTCGGCTTCATTCCGACCCTCGGCTATCACGGCTCCATCCTGATCTCCCCCAAGACCATCGCGCAGCCGGCCGCGCAGCAGGCTGACCTCAGCAAAACCTCCGGCAGCGGCTCTTACGTGGTCGATTCCTGGAAGGAAGGCGATTTCGTCAAGCTGGTCAAACGCAAGGATTACAACTGGGGTCCCGCGGCGGTCGGTCATACCGGTCCAGCCTATCTCGACACAATCACCTATAAGCTGGTGTCCGAGCCCTCGCTGCGAGTCGCCGCTGTCCAGTCCGGCCAGGCGGACGTCGCCTACAACGCCTCGCCACAGGAGTTGGAGTCTCTCAAGGCAGAGGGCTTCACCATCGCGACGCCACGTTATCTTGGCTTCGTGAACGGCTGGGCGATCAACACCAAGCTTGCGCCATACGATGACGTGAAGGTACGGCAGGCCCTCCAGGCCGGCATCAATCGCCAGGAAATCATCGACACCGTCTACACGCCGGACTGGAAGCTTGCGACGTCCTTCATCCAGAGCAACGTGCCGGGAGCGACCGACCAAAGCAACCTGCTGGCCTATAACCCCGATAGAGCCGAAAAGCTCCTCGACGAGGCGGGCTGGATAAAGGGTGCCGGCGGCATCCGCACCAAGAATGGCGAGCCGCTGTTGCTGACGCTGTATTCCAACCCCTACCTCGCAACATCGAAATCGGTCGACGAACTCATCGCCCAGCAACTCAGCAAGATTGGCTGGAAAGTCTCAATCCGTGCCTACGATGTCGTCACATTCGGCCAGAAGGTCAAATACGGCGGTCCGGCTGTGCCTGCCTACGAGGTGACGCGCAGCTTCATCGACGCAGGCACCGTCGCCAGTATCCTGACAAACGCCAACAACGGCGAGAACTGGTTTGCGCTCGACGAGAGCGACAAGACGCTCAACGAGCTGCGCGACAAGATCGCCAGCGCTGGTTCTACCGAAACCCGAAAACCGCTCCTGGACGAGTTGCAGAAATACATCCTCGATCAGGGCTACTTCATCCCGCGCACACAGATCGTCCAGCGGATCTACGTTCAGTCTCCCAAGCTCAAGGGCGCGGTCTACAACGGCGTCGCCTACGCCAGCTACTACACGGCCACGAAAAGCGCGTAACCCGCAGTTCGACCGAGCAACGCAAGAAGGTGACCGGCAATGAGCAAAGCCTATCTAAACTACGGTGCAAAGCGCCTCGTGCAGGCGATCGTCGTAATCCTGTTGGCTTATGTCTTCACCTTCGTCGTTGTCAGCATCCTGCCCGGCGACCCCATCACCAATGTCTTGAACAATCCTCAGAATGGGTTCACGCAAGAGGAGATTAAGGAGATCATCGCCGCTCAGGGTCTGGATAGGCCGATCCCGGTGCAGTTATGGACATCCTTTTCCGGCTTCGTGACCGGCGATCTGGGCCTGTCGATGCGGACCAATCGGCCTGTGACGACCCTGATCGCCGAGGTCCTCCCGTCGACGTTGGTCCTTGCTTCCGCAGGCCTCATCGTCGCGCTTCTGCTGGCGGCGGTGATCGCCTATGGCACACAGTTTGTTCCGAAACGGTTGGGCCAGGGCCTGCTGCGAGGCTTCCCGTCATTGTTCCTGTCAGTGCCAAACTTCGTGATCGGCCTGGTGCTGATCCACCTCTTCGGTTTCCAGCTTGGCGTCTTTCGCGTAATTGAGCCCGACAGCGTCTGGGCGACCCTTTTTGCGGCGATCGCCCTCGGTATCCCCATCTCCGCGCAGATCGCCGAAGTACTGATCGCGAACCTCGACCATGAGTCCGGGCAGGAATACGCCGCTGTCGCGCGAGGCCGTGGCCTCGGGCAAATGCGCCTGTTCGCCAAGCACCTGCTTAAGCCGTCCTCGCTCCCGGTCGTCACCGTCATCGCGCTGACTATCGGCGAACTGCTCGGGGGCTCGCTGATCACCGAGACGGTCTTTGGACGCACCGGTCTTGGCAGCTTGGTGCAGCGTTCGGTGAGCACTCAAGACCTGCCCGTCCTTCAGGCGGTCGTCTCGCTGGCAGCGGTGGTCTTCGTGATCGTCAACCTGATCGCCGACCTCGCCTACCCGCTACTCGACCCGCGCGTAAAGCTCCTCGGCGCTCCCGAGCGTCGTCCAACCACGGCTGATGAAGGCGCCGTCAGCGTTTCCAAGGCGGTGACATCATGACCCTCGCCTCTGCCTACTCGACCTCGCGTGTCACGGCGATCAGCCGGCTGACAACCCTCCGTATGCCGCCGGTCGTCGCGCTCTCTTTCGCAATCGTCGCGATCGCGATTGCCTGGTCGGTCGCCCCAAGCCTGTTCACGAGCTACGACCCTATCAACGGCATTCCTGCTCAAAAACTGCTCGGCCCCACCGCGGCGCACTGGTTCGGCACCGATCACCTCGGTCGCGACCTCTTCACCCGTGTCGTCTATGGCACAGCCTCCTCGGTGGCGAGCGCGCTGATCGCCGTAGTCATCGGCGTTGCCGCTGGCGGCCTCATCGGCCTGCTGGCCGGCTTCTTCGGCGGCTGGGTGGACACCGTGTTCGCCCGCCTGGTCGACGTATTGCTTGCAATTCCAAAATTCCTGCTGGCCGTCATCGTCGTCACGGCCATCGGCTTCGACACCACGAACGCCGCTATCGCAACGGGCGTTTCGGCGGTGGCCCTCTTTGCCCGGGTGATGCGCTCCGAGGTCATCAAGACCCGGCAGGCGACGTTCGTCGAGTCTTCCTTTCTGCTGGGCGGGTCGCGCTGGCACATCCTATGGCGCCACGTGCTGCCAAACGCATCGCGCTCGGTGCTGCCGCTGGCAGTGCTGCAGTTCGGCGACTCGATCCTGATAATCGCCAGTCTCGCTTTTCTCGGTTACGGCGACCCGCCGCCCGCCTCCGATTGGGGCCTGCTGATCTCGATCGGCAAGGACTATCTCAAATGGCCGTGGCTCGTTTACGCGCCCGCTTTTGTCACAATCGCGACCGTCCTCTCTGTAAACAGGATCAGCCGATGGCTCCGCAAGACAGACTGACTGAGCTTTTCACTCGCACTGACACCACCGGGTCGGCGCTGCAGCGATCGGCCTCACTGCTCCGGATCGACGGGTTGTCGGTTTCCTACGGACCGCACCAAGTCGTCAGCGACGTCGGATTTGAACTCGGCCGCGGCAAGAGCCTCGCTCTCATCGGCGAGTCGGGCTCGGGCAAATCGACGATTGCCCGAGCCGTGCTGCGACTGCTTCCCACCGGTGGGCGCGCTACCGGCCGCGTCGAGTTCGACGGCCAAGAGGTGCTGGGGCTCTCGGAGCGGCGTTTCCGGCCGTTGCGGGGACGTGCTATCGGGTTCGTCCCGCAAGACCCCGGCAACTCGCTCAACCCGGTGCGGACGATCGGCGCCCAGGCGATGGAGGCTGCCGCGCTCATCGACGAGCCCAATAAAACACTCCGCAAGGCGCTGATCTTGGAGACATTCGCTCAAGTTGGGCTCGACAATCCCCAGCGAGTTTATGACTCCCACCCGCATCAACTGTCCGGCGGCATGCTGCAGCGTGTGCTGATTGGCCTTGCAGTTCTTCCACGGCCGTTGCTGCTGGTCGCAGACGAGCCGACCTCCGCGCTCGACGTCACGATCCAGAAGCGCATCCTCGACTTGCTTTCCAAGTTGCAGCACGAGTTGGAAATCAGCCTGCTCCTCATCACCCACGATCTGGCGATCGCCTCCGAACGGGCGGACTCGCTGGTGGTGCTCAAGGACGGCGTCATCCAGGAAGCCGGCAACACCGCGGCCGTCTTCTCCTCGCCTGCTTCGGCATACGCGAAGAAGCTGCACGCCGACGTTCCGGCCCTCAACCCCGATCGCTATCGTGCACTGCGCGACCCCGCCTTCCGCTTCATCGGGGCCAAGGCTGACAAGGCGCCGAAGATCGAGGTCAGCGGCGTCACGAAGACCTTCACGGTCGACGGCAAGGTATTAACGGCCGTCGATGACGTGTCGTTTGCCGTCCAGGCTGGCACCACACACGCGCTTGTCGGCGAATCAGGTTCGGGCAAGACGACGGCAATCCGGCTGTTGCTTGGGCTCGAGCAACCCGACATCGGAAACATCACCGTCGCCGGCGAACAGCTCAACGGTCGCTCGCACGAGTCGCTGCGCGCGGTATGGCGCCACCTTCAGCTCGTCTACCAGAACCCGTTCACCTCACTGGACCCGACCTGGAAAGTCGAGCAACTGGTGCGCGAACCGCTGGACCGATTCGAGATTGGAACCCGCGAGGAGCGGGCCGCGCAGGTCCGCGAAGCGTTGGCCAATGTCGGGCTCGGCGAGCACCTGCTTGCACGCAAGCCGGAAGCCTTGTCAGGTGGCCAACGCCAGCGCGTGGCCATCGCCCGGTCGCTTGTCCTCAAGCCGGATGTGATCGTGCTCGATGAGCCGACCTCGGCGCTCGACGTCAGCGTCCAGGCCGACATCGTCGAGGTGCTGCTTTCGCTGCAAGCCAAGCTTGGCCTGACCTATGTGTTCGTCTCCCACGATTTGGCCCTGGTGCGCCAACTCGCCCACACCGTCTCGGTGATGCAGCGCGGGCGTATCGTCGAACACGGGACCGTCACCGACATCTTCGAAAACCCCCAGCAGCCCTACACCCGGTCGCTGCTGGAGTCGATTCCGTCCGGCGCCGCTCGCATCGCCCGCGTGCCACACCCGCAACCCCGGCGGATCTTCAACGAGGAAAAAATCGCATGAACGTGATTGCGCCCGCCAGAACGCTGTCCACATCGTTCCGACCGAAGACGCGACTCGGTTTCAACACTCGGGTGTCCTTCAACGATGACGCCGGGCCGGCACAGGGGCTGCGCGACGGGATCGAGCTGTTCAAGGCCGCGGAGCGGTTGGGTTATCAGTCGGGCTGGGCCTACCAGCGACACTTCGACCACTACCTGTCTTCACCGCTTCCGTTCTTCGCCGCGGCCGGCCAGCACACCAAGCATATCACACTCGGCTCGGCTGTTATCCCGATGCGCTACCAGGACCCTATCCTGCTCGCCGAGGCCGCTGGCACGACCGACCTGTTGATCGGTGGGCGCTTGGAGCTGGCCATCTCGACCGGCGCCAATGCGGCCTTCGACGCCGTCTTCGGTACAGTCGACACCGATGCCCGGACGGAGGCCAAGCGCCGCCAGTCGCGCTTCCTCGCCGCGATCACGGGCGAGGTCCTCCACACCGTCGCCGGGGCGGGCCAGGATGTCCCAGAGGGCGCCGAGCTGCGCGTGACGCCGCACAGCCCGACCCTGCGGTCTCGGATTCGGCAGGGCTCCGCCAGCCTGGGCTCCGCGGTGCAGGCTGCCGAGCTCGGGATCGGGCTCATCTCCGGAACCGTACAACACGACCACGCCGAGGGCGAGACCTTCGGAGAGTACCAGGCCCGCAGCATCGAGGCTTTCCGTTCCACCTGGCGCGAGACGTGGGGCACTGAGCCGCCGTCGGTCGCCGTCGCCGCCTCGATCCTGGTCGGCACCACTGCCGAGCTCCGGGAGAAGTACGCCGCCTACGACCTTGAGCGCCGCACCCAGGGAATCGCGGCGTCCCGTCCCAAGGGCGCGCTTGCGCCAGCCAATCAGCCGCCTGGGGCTCAGATTTCCCCGGTCTTCCATGGCTCCCCCGACGAGGTGCTTGAGGCGGTCCTCAACGACCCCGGCCTCGCCGCCGCAGACGAGATTGTGCTCTTCCTTCCGCCCGCCTTCGGTCTCGCCGAGAACGTACGGCTGCTGACCGACCTCGTGAAGACGGTGGCCCCGAGCCTGGGCTGGACGCCTGCCGCGTGACCACGCATAACCCTATGCCTTGACGGGTTCGCTATCTCGCCTTCAACGCGTTGCCCGCAACTCTTTGTGGCGGCTGGCGGGGCATCCCGGCATCGGCCCGATCACGGCAAGCGCTATCGTTGCGGCGGCACCCGATGCATCACTGTTTTCCTCGGGCCGTTCCCTTGCAGCGTGTCCTGGCCTGACACCGCGCTCGCATAGCAGTGGCGGCAAGGAGACGCTTGTGGGCATCAGCGGAGCGACAGCTTTACTCGGCGCCTACTCATTGTCGGGGCCACGGCGGTGATCCGTCGAGCAAGACAGGATAATGCCCATTTAATGTGAGATTCTCTTCATCGCGAATCTCAAATTGCCTGCCAAACGAAATCCAAACGGTCGCATTCTTACGTCCAAGTGCCACGCGACGTCAGGTTTCCAATCAATGGATCGCAACAGGCGAACCTGTCAAAAGCCTGTCATAGGACGATGAAAGCGGTCTGCTGAAGAGGTGTGATCGCGCATTTCGCCGCAATTGCTCCCCTAGATGTCAGGGCTCTTGAGAGCTGCAGTTTGGTCGTTGCCGTCAATCATCCGGTTCCGGCCAAAAGTACCCCATTTGGAAATCAACAAAAATCGAGCGTCATGACAAAATCGCAAAAATCATTCTCCAAGCTGAATCGTTACATCTGTGCCGGACTTGTTCTCGCCGTACTGGCGGTGCCGGCCGTTGCCGCTTCACTTAAGAGTATCATGGGCAGCATGGGCGATAACACGACTTCGGCCAAGGCGGTCCTTGCCAACTTCGACGGCAAAGCCGCCGAGCAGGTCCTGCGGCGCTACGCGGCGGATGCCGAGGCCGCCGACGCCATGTTTACCAACCCGGGCAGCGCCAAGGAGAAGGATCTCCATGCCCGCTTCAGCAAGATGGCCATGATTGCCAACACCGCGAGCCAGCAGGCGCAAGATAAAGCCTCGTTCCGCAAGGCATTCGCGGCGGTGGCAACCGAGTGCAAGTCCTGCCACGCGACTTACAAATAGCCGCTGCAAATTTCTCCGAACAGGACACTCCGTATGAGCGAACAAAGATCAGCCTATAAGCCTTACTCCCAGCCACCCGCCGAACATAGCGGCAAGACTTCATCCGCCAAGGGTGATGTCGTTCGTGCGTGGGACCTTCCCACGCGTCTGTTAAAATGGTCGCTCGTCGCTTTAATCCTGGTGGCCTGGGTCTCGAGCGGTTTCAACGATCCGGATATGACCGTTCACAAAGCGGCCGGTTACGGCGTTCTCGTGCTGGTGGTCTATCGCGCCCTTTGGGGTGTTTTCGGGAGTTCAACGGCTCGTTTTTCCGGTTTCGTGCGTTCTCCGGCCGCCGTATGGACTTACCTGAAGGCACTACGGCTAAACCGTGCGGGGCGCTATCTCGGCCACAATCCCGCGGGTGGTCTGATGGTTATCGGTCTCATCGTCGTTTGCGGTGTGCAAGTTCTGCTTGGGATGTTCTCCAGCGACGGAGTGACCGCTTCAGGGCCATTTGCTGGACTGGTGGGTGATACGGTTTCCAGTTGGGCTGCTTCGATCCATGCTGCGTGGTTCTATTTCGCCATCCTTGCCTTGGCCGGGCTGCATATCGTCGCGAACTTCTACTACCAGTTCGTCAAGCGTGAAAACCTCATCGGCGCCATGATCACCGGCCGCAAAAGGCGCGAAGCCTATGTCGATCATAAGGAAGCGACGGGTGGATCTCTGCCTGTAGCGGCTGTCTGTCTTCTGACAGCCTTTGGCCTGGTTTATGGCACAGTGACGCTGTTTGGCGGCAGTTTCTTCGCCTCAATCTAGGATTTTGGCTGGTCAAACAGGAGGGTCGTGGCGGTGCGACGGCCAGGATCCACCTCAATCTCCATCCGCCCGCCATGCAGCGCCATGATCCGGCGCACAATCTCAAGGCCGATACCCATATGGTCGGCCTTGAGATCGCCAAACGGGGGCTCGGCTGGTGCGTCAAAAATACCAGCATCATCCTTGACCGTCAGACGCGGGCCAGGACCTGCAACGACTTCGATGGTGGTGCCATCAGGGGTATGTTTGGTGGCGTTTTCGATAAGGTTGCGCAGCGCGTCGGCAAGCAGCGGCGCATGGCCTTCGATTGAGCCCGCGCCTAAATTGCTATAGGCGATGGTATGATCGCGGTCGTAGACCAGGGGGGCGATATCGGCGACCACCCAATCGGCTAGCTTTGCCAGGTCGACCTGCTGGAACACCGCACGGTCAGCGCTTTCGAGCCGCCCTAGCGCCGTGATCTGACCGACAAAATCCGCCAGTGCATCCAGATCGGCTTCGATTTTTCGGGCTCGCGGATGTTCGATATTGCCAAGCTCCAGCTTCATCATCGCCAGCGGCGTGCGGATTTCATGCGCAACAGCCGTGGTGAACAGACGCTGCGACTTCACGAGCGCACCAATGCGCGCAAGGCTCCGGTTCACGGCAGCAGCAAGATCGGCAATTTCGCGGGGCATGCTGGTCTGGTTGATCAGATGGCTGGGGTCGAGTGGATCGAGATGGCCGGCCTCTTGCGCCGCTTTTGCAACGGGGCGCAGAGCCTGGCGGATTGACAATAAGGTGCCGCCGAGAACGAAAAACAGCATGATCGCCATCGGGGTGGCGAGATGATCCGCAAACTCACGCCCGATCACCGCCCACATGATGCCATCGCTGTCGTGCAGGATCGCGATCTCGACAAAAATCTTGTCTCCATGGATTTCATAGGTCTTGCCGCCGGCGACGGCGAGCGGTTTGCCGTCGCTCAGCATACGAGACCAGAGGTCCGGCGGATTGACCTCCTGCGGCAGAAGGTGATTGTCGCAGCGCGCATCGCAGTTTGTATAGAGAATCTGACCGGAGGGTGTGCGGATACGGGTGATATAGAAGCCACCCCGGATGCCGTAGCGGTGGAGGTCGTGCGGCAGCTTGTAGGGCGCCTCGTCATGGCGGCGTTCGAAACCCTTCGACAGCTCTGCGGTTTCACGTTCGATCATCAACGTCGCCAACTGCTTGTTGTCGAAATAATAATCGGCAAAGACGAGTGCGGCCTGGATCGCCATGGCGAGCGCCGCAAAAAGCGCGATGCGCAGCGTGATGATGCGGATCAGCGTTGGCGGCCGGACAGACCGATCAACCATCTTGCCGCTTTTCCCGCAGCAAATAGCCGATGCCGCGTATCGTTTCGATGCTGATGGGCAAATCGAACGGGGCGAGGCGGCGGCGCAAGCGCGAAATCGCCAGTTCCACAGCATTGGTCGAGATGTCGTCGCCAAATTCGGAGAGCTTACTTTCGATTATTTGCTTAGGAGTGACCCGACCGGCGTTTCGAAGCAGCAGTTCCAAAACGGACCGTTCGCGCGGTGCGACTGCGAGCGGTTCGCCACCTGCCGCCACGACACCATTTGTGGGATCGAAAGATAGGCCGCCGAGGACAATGGATTCAATGTAGTGCGGCGCTCTGCGGCGCAGAAGGGCGCGGCAGAGCGCGAGCAATTCGATGTGATTGAACGGTTTGACGAGATAGTCATCGGCGCCGCCATCGAGGGCCGCCACGCGATCCTCGATCGAACTGCGCGCGGTGACGACGAGGATGGGCGGGATAAAGCCGTCACGGCGTAGTTCCCGTATGAGATCCAAACCGTCGCCATCGGGTAAGCCCAAGTCCACCAAGAGCAGGTCATAGCTGACAGTTTGTGTTGCCAGGAGTGCGGCGCCAACCGTCGCCGCACTATCCAGGCGCCAACCGGCCCGATGGACACTTTCGGCCAGCAAATCGCGTAGACGCGCACTATCCTCGACTAGTAACAAGCGCATACGCACCTCGATCTGCAATCATAGTGGTCACGCACCGCAACAACACATTGTCAGCACTACTTCCCGCTGGACTAGCGTTCAATCGAGACTGGTGAACCATACGATTTGAACGGGATTTTGCAAGAACACCTAATGCGGATCGGACCCTGCGCGGCGGAAGCTGTTCGCTACCCCGCTTCCCTTTCGCGCACATGAATGCATCCCGATCTACGCTTGGCACGCCGCGCGATATCGCAATATGGACGCTTGACTGGCCGCCTTCCGGCAGGTCTCCGCGACCGACGCACCTTCATCCACTTGGCTCAGGATGAGGGCCTTTTGAGTGTCCGAAATCTGTGATGCCTCCGTCGTCTTCCGTTCCCTCCAATCCCTCGCGTTCGCGCTATTCCGCTTTTCTTGCATAAATCTAATGTCCAACAACCTGATTATCCATCTCCCGCTCGGTAAATATATGCAGCATCGCAACGACGAGGAATTCAAAGATGAAGGGATTTCCGGGTATTGGCTCCGGCCCAGGCATGGGTTTCGCAACCGCCGAGGGGTTTGCCAAAGAGGGCTTCCAGAGCCGGCTCGCTGCTCTCTCTTTCACTGCTGTCGGCATCGAAATGACAGCCGCCGTTGATGCCGCGGTTGTGTTCAACGTGGAGATAGACATGGATTATCGCAAAGTCGGCCCGAGCGGCACGATCGTCACCGCCTATTGTCTCGGTACGATGAAGGCGCTGAATCGGTCGGTGGATGAGGCATGACGGGACCGGGTGCGAATGCGCGGGTCTACCTCGCCTGCGGCGTGACGGCTGCTGGGCTTCGCTTGCGATGACTCGTCTTTTTTCCGCTTCGGCCACCCTGCAACAGAGTGTCCAGCGCGGCTCAAGATAGCTCGTGCCGAATTTGTCAGAACTGGCGGCTCATGTTTCTAATATTGGTCGCGTTGCCGAGCGCGCTGTTCCAGGGCAGCTTCAAACGCTTGAAATAACTTCTTCATCACCTGCCCTTTGTAGGGAAACAGCTCCGCCGAATCCATGCAATGGACGTACATCCCAACATCGGCCTCGAACACCAGCAGGCGGCCGTCGGGCAATTCGGCGCAGTCGATGGCAAAATAGTCCAGTCCGAAACACCGACCGAGTTCGGCGAAGGCGTTTGCGTGGCGGATAGCGAAGTCCTCGTCGAACCTCGTCATCCAGGCGGCTTCCTCAGCGCGCCTGTCCTCGAAATGCGACATGCCGGCGTTCTGGTAATGCACCATCCAATGCTCGGAGACAGCCATATGGCTGGCATAGGCATTGCCGTCGATAAAGGCTATGCGCTGCTTGCGGAACTTGCCGTCCTCGCTGCTGTAATCGATGAATGAAGCAATATAAAATAACGGGTCGGGATGCGCTTCCAAGAAGCCGAGCAACTGCCGGGGGTCAACGATCTTTTCCATGCCGTGGCCGGCATGGGTGTCGAGCGGGCGGACGATGAACGGGTAGCTGGCGATACCGGCGGCAGCCTCCGGGCCCAACACACCGTCGGCGATGTCCTGAAGCACGTTTCTGGGAATTCGCGCAATGGCTGGTGTCACGACGGCAACTGCTTCCCGGAGCGACTCGGCGACGCCGTCGCGAGACAAGCCCATGACAACGCGCGGCGCATTGTTCATTATTGGGCCGCGCCAGTCCCGCAGCAATCTTTCGAGATTGAGTAGCACAGGCAGATTGTCGGTCGATTCGGCAACGGCAACAAAGGCGATGTCATGGTTCGGGATGACATCGAGGTTGGGCGTATTGGCATCGACATAGTGGAGTAGGACGTTGACGTTTGATTCTTCCAGCAGGAGCTCGATCGGCGCGTTAGCCGTGAAGTCGCCTTTTGCGACGAAGACGAGGACGTTGAGGCCGGTGCCACGACCGAATGTCAGCCGGTAGGTCTTCGAAAGCCGAAGCGCAGCCCTTTGGGCGATCGCGGCCTCGCTTTTTTGGCCTACCGAATTCATAATGATCGACAGGTCAAACAAAGCTGCTGCATCGGAATGATCGGCCGTTACCCGGGCAAGGAGGTCGTTCCACAGGGGCACGATGTCACGACCCTCGTAGATCGAGCGGATAATTTTTGCCTTGCCAATGATGTCGACCATGCCTGGCGTTCTTGAGTCAAGCGTCGGCTCGTTCGGCAAGATTTCCATCATTCGCTTTAGCTCGCGGGAAATATTCTCCCGTCTATCCTATTGGCAAATCTCATAAACGCGCTGGTTCCTTTTGAGCATAACCAACTGACAGTCATGGCTATCACCCTTCACTGACGGGACACTGAACTCGGACCAGCTCTTCACGTTTCTGAAACCTGGTCTGCCGCTGAAAAGCGATCCTTTTTTAGGTATGGCTTATGGGCCTCAGGAGCGCATTGAAATGGCAGCGACATAAAGCGGAAGAGATCGTCACGAAGCTCCGTCAGCTCCATGCACTATGATCTGGGCTATATCGATTTGAGCCAGAGGACCTTGCAAACCATCGACAACTCGACCCAGGTCGATACTCGCCGTTCGGTTCACCAGACGACGGGATGCGATTGGCCTGTGTTGACGTTGACAAGTCCTGACGGCACCTCATCGCTCGGCGCGACGAATACCCAGCGCCAGGGCAGGCAAGTCAGGGTGGCGAATATCAGCGTTTCCGGAAAGCCCGGTTTCCAGATCTTGGTAGCGGAAGGCTCGTACATCCACTCGATCTTTTCCGCGGCTGAGTATAGCTGCTGCATTTCTCGATCAAGTTCCTCGGCCGAGCGCGCCGTCATCAGGCCGCCGATCTCGTAGCAAACCTCTGCTACGATCTCACCCCGATGCACCAGCACCCATCCGCCGGCTATTTCCTGCAGGTGATTTACGGCCATCGCCATCGCACGGTCGGAGGAGCCCACCGTCCAGACATTGTGTGAATCATGGGCGACGGAGCAAGCAAGCGCAGTGTCCGGATCCGCCGGACCGCAGCCCAGCCAGAACATCGATGCCAGCTTTCCGTTGCCGCTATAGCGGTCGATGATTGCGAATTTCGTAATCTTCCGCGCCGTGTCCCGCTGGACCTCACCGTTTTCAACCTTCAGTTCCGTGGTCAGAAAGTCCTGATTCCAGTGAAAGGGGCGCAGGAGGGCGGCTTGTACGCTGTGGCGGTCGCTGGGAGCCCGAACGGCAAAATCCGCCGCAGTCAGGAGGCGTCCGATGTTCAGCGTTTCGCTCGCCCATTCCGGCCAGGAAATGTCGGGTTGCGGTCCGAGATATTGCTTGCCTTCGGAAACGAGCAAGCCGTCTGCGTAAACGGCTGAGATGGAAACGGACCCCACATCGTCGAGCAGCACGAGATCCGCATAGCGGCCGGGTGTAATGCTGCCCACCCATGCGTCGATGCGCATATGTCTGGCCGGATTGAGCGTGACGCATTGAATGGCGGTTTCGGGCGGGACGCCGTGCTCGATCGCGGACCGAAGATTGTAGTCGCTCGCGCCTATTCTCAGCGTTTCCGAGGCGCTGCGGTCATCCGTGGTAAAGGCGATATTGCACCAATCGGGAAGGCCGCGCTCAAGGAGGCCCGGCAAGACCTCGGGGAAATTATAGGGGCGGATCTCAATGAAGATGCCACGGTTTATTTTCTCCCAGCCGTCCTCGAAACTCCAGATCTCGTGGTCGGAAGAGATGCCGGACGCGGCGAAGGCACTGGTTTCATGCGCCTCGACAAGACCTGCACCATGCCCCTCGACAACGCCGCGCTGTTCGACCGTTGCGCGGATCATTCCCCATATCCGCTCATAGGCGGGGTTTTGCGGATCCCAGACCGCCGGCCAATCCATGACCTCGTCGAGACTGACCACGGACAGGTCTTCCGTCAGGAAACCGCGCTGCTCCTCATAGCCGTAATGGCCGCCGGTGCTCTCCCATCCGCTCGGAGGCACTGCGGAGCCGGGCTGGATGAAGACCTTGTGTGGTACGCCATGGCTGCGGGCCGTCTTCCAGAATGCCGTATTGTTGGGGCCGTCGACATTTGCGAATTCGTGGCTCGCCTCGCATGTCCAGGTGTTGCCTCTCGGCAGGACAAGGGCTGCCTCATATTCGGGCGTCAGGTGCGTGCTTTCGATGTGCTTGTGCACTTCGCCGAAGCCGGGAACGGCCGACAGGTCCGGATAGTGTACTCGGCCGGCAACCTCTCCCTTGTATTGGCCGGCAGGGCCGACCCAGGCGATGCGCCGTCCCTTGACGACGATCTCCTGGTCAAGAGCCCACATGCGCGTATGAACATTCAGCAGGCGGCCCACGCGGATCGCCAGATCCGCCGGTCTTTTGCCCAAGGCCACCAGGACGAGATCCTGGCGGATGGCGATATCGTCCTTTGCGCTGAGGATGAGGTCGTTTGGAAGGCTCATCGTGCGCGCTCCTTAAAAAGCCCGATGGGCGATAATGATGTAGATGATGAAGATGACATCGAGGGTTACGAGCATCGCGGTGAGTTTCTGCCACTGACGCGTCGCCAGAACGATCAGCGAGTAGACGAAGCAACCGATCGCCAATCCCATCATCAGATCGGTGGTTACGACCGTGATCAGGAGGATCAGGATAGGCGGAATGGCATTCTCCGGCCGCGACGTGTCCAGGTCGCGAATGCCTTCCATCATCAGAACGCCGACCATCACCAGGGCCGGAGCCGTCGCCTGGGCCGGAATGATGCCGATGAGCGGCCAGAAGAAAAGCGAGACGCCGAAGAGAACTGCGACGACGATGCCGGTCAGGCCCGTACGGCCGCCTGCTTCGACGCCCGCCGCCGATTCCACGTAAGCCACGACGGTCGATGTGCCTAAAGCAGCACCGATAATCGAGGCAAAGCCGTCAGCGGTGTAGGCCTGCCGGGCGCTCGGAATGTTGCCGTCCTCATCCATGATCTTGCCGCGGCGCGTCACACCGATCAGCGTGGCTGTCGCGGAGAAGAAATCGGATATGAAGAAGTAGAGCGTGATCGGCAGAACGAGCCAGAAGTGCGTGAAAAACTCATGGAAATCGAAGGCGAAGAAGAGCTCTTTCGGGATGATCGGAAAATCGACGATGCGATCAGGAAAGGTGGTCAGTGGCGCTCCATGCGCTGTGATGAACAGGCCGATGACACTCAGAGCGGCGATAGAGATCAGGAAGGCGGCCGGTATCCGCAATGCGAGCAGCATCGGCGTCGCCAGCACGCCGACGAGCGACAGCATGACGGCCGGTTCGGCGATATTGCCGAAGGAAAGACGGTCGTGGGCCAGAGACACCAAGCCGGCGTTCTTGAGGCCGAGATAGGCGATGAAAAGACCGAGGCCGCATTGTATGCCCAGCCGGATCGGCTCGGGAAAACCGCGGACGATCCGCTCGCGCCATCGGGTGAGCGACAGGATCGTAAACAGGATCCCGCCGATCAGGACCATGGTGAAGGCGGTCTGGTAGGATACTCCCATCTGCAGCACGACAACTTGTGCGAAGATCACATTGGATCCCATACCCGGGGCGAGCGCGATCGGCAGATTGGCCCAAAGCGCCATGATCAAGGTTCCCACCATCGAAGCGAGGGCCGTGGCGATGATGAGCGAATGCATATTCATGCCCGCGGCCGACAGGATCGCCGGATTGACCACGATGATGTAGCTCATCGCGCCGAAGGTCGTGAGACCGGCTACGACCTCGCGCGATATCGACGAATTCCGCTCTTCGATGCGGAAATATCGATTGAGGGCCGATAGTTTTGAGCCCTCCTGATCCGAAAAAACATTGCCTGTCATTGCCTATCGTTCCCCTGCTTTTGACGTCGCGTTGGCAGCTTTTTGCTGTCTATCGAGCGCGATGAAACTGGATATCGTCATGAAAAGGCGGGCGCCATGACTGCGGCTTCGTGAAGTTGATTGGAACTCAGGAAGATATGCGCATTCCGACACCCGAGAGGCTTCGGTCGCTGCATAGGGATTACTTTTGGGCTTGGCACGAATGCCTAACTGCAGTGAGACAGGCGGGTCAGCGTTCACATAGAATGCGATGAGTTAGGCACGAATATTGCTTGTTATCGACATGGAACGCCGTCGTAAACTGGCAAAGGCCGAGGTTCTCACACCAACCCGCAGCCGACCGAGTGCAATTGGGTTCTACGCATCGGATGCGGGCTGTTCTGGAGGAAGGATCGAGTTATGGAGATTTTAAGTCGAGACTATAATTTTCACTTTCATAAGGCGACAAGCGACAACAATCCTGCCGGCACCTATTTCGGCGAACCACGTGTCGAGGTGTCGCTCGTTATGAAGGGGTCGGTGCGGTTCATCGTCGACGGCCGTGTGCGTGTTGTGCATGCGCCCTGCGCCACATTGCAGGCGTATCACGTCGATCTCCACGCGCTGTCGAACACCGACCAAAAGGTTCAGACAATGTGGTGCCACTTCTCCCCGGATGCGCTGTCGGAGGACGACTGGTCGGTACTGGAAAATTTGCCGGCCGCCCAGCCGATTCCTCCCTTGATGCCATCGCTCTTCGCCGGCGCTCTCTCCTTGCCGCAGGAATCCTATTCCCCGCCCGAGCATGATGTCACCAACCACATGCGCAATTCGCTCGGCCGGACGATCCTTGCGGAATATATTCGAGGCACCCAGCTTGCGGGGCGAACGAGGCCATTGCCGAAGGCGGTTATCGTGGCAAAAAAGGCGCTCGACAGTGAATATTCACGATCGTGGACGGTTGCAAAGCTCGCGAGCCTCGCCGGGACAAACGCAAACTACCTCATTCATCTTTTCAAGACGTATCTCGGCGTGCCGCCGATGCATTATTTGTGGGAGAGAAGGCTGGATGCGGGTATCCACATGCTGCAGTCCACCAGCCTGACAATCGACGAGATATCCCATCGCTGCGGATTCCGGAGCCCGGCGCATTTTTCACGACGGGTCAAGGACAGGAACGGCGCTCCACCAAGCCGTTTCCGATAGTGGCGGCATTCTCTTGCATTCGGCTTTCTGCAAGCAACAGCTTGCGACAAGGCATGGGCGGCTCAGCTATCCGGCGCCGCGAGGAGATACAGGGAGAAGGATGTCGCTCAGCGGATCACCCTATTGCCGCGGCGTCGCCGCCGGCTTCACGCGCGGCTCCCTTGGCATATGCAAATTCACCCCGGCGCCCGGCGGATCGCATGCTCCGGGCGTGACATCGTTGTCGACGGCGGGGCATGCCGATGGCCGCTGCTTCCCGTCAGGACGTCGTCTCGACCGGAATACCGATGCCGACAAGCGCCTCGCCGGCGTTCACAGCCAGGGTGGTGAGTTGGTAAAGGACTTCGCCTGGCTTTTCGGCCACGATTGTCGCCAGCACGGTCCCGAACACGTCGCGAATTTCGCCGAGTCTGTCGCCGATGGCGATTGGATCGGACAGGCGTTTCGCGCTGTACCAAAGGCCGGACACGGGTGCGAGCGGCACGCTCATCGTCATGAGCCGCGGGGCAATGACTGGGTTGGTGGCGCCTTCGGTCATGTGCATGTGATGCATAATGCGCCCGATTCCATCCATCATGGCGGTAACGCTGGCCTCGTCCCAAAGACCGTTGCAGCCGATCTCGACAAGCACGCTCGGTATACCAAGCGCGCCGGCCGCGCTGATCGTGTTGCTCTTCGATTGCGATCCAACCGAAATCGGCAGGCCGAAGGCAGCGGCCAGCGCTTCGGACGGCGCGTGGCCGCCGGGATAGATCGTGAAAGGCGTCAGGCTCTCGCTCATGTCACCGCCGTGCAGGTCGAGATAGGCGTCCGCCTTCGGGAATACCTCGGTCACGAGCCAGTGTGCAAGCCGCTGGCCCGCGCTGCCGTCCGGCTGTCCGGGAAACATGCGGTTCAGGTTGTTGCCGTCTTCCGGCATCACGTAGATGCTGCGCGCCCGGAACCCCGTGACATTGAGAATCGGGAGAACAAGAAGGGTCCCGCAGAGCTTCTGCGGGTCCGTATGCATCAGACGGACAGCAGCCTCGATTGAACAATATTCCGAAGCGTGCACGCCTGCAGTGACGATGAGGCACGGTCCCGGCTTAGCCCCTTCAACAAGGCCGAAGGGAATCTCGATCTCGGGTATCGGACGCAGGAATCCCTGCTCGATGCGTGGGCGCCCGGTCTTAAGTTCAGGTAGGTTTTGCATGCTGGTCTCCTAGCTGGCGGATATGCAGAAATCGATGAGGTGACGGCAGCCTGACGGCGATAGCGGCGGCCCGGGCAAAATTCTCCGCGGCGGCACGGCTTGAAGGAATTTTGTCATCCTGGAAGGGCTCTCATTTGTTATAGTTTTATATAACGATTATGTATCAATTGCTGATCTGTCAACGCACGCGACCAAAGAAAGATAGCGCACACACGCTGCGTTTCTGGACGCTTCGTCATTGACGAGCCTAATATTGTTCTATTACTATGTAACAATGAAAACGCAGAATCCAATCCGCCTCGTGCTCGACCGCGCCCTGCCGGTGCCCCTCGGCGTCCAATTGCGGGGCTTGATTCAATGGGGAATTTCGTCTGGCGACCTGAAACCGGGCGACCGCCTTCCGTCCGTCCGCGATCTGGCGGACGAGACCGGCGTGGCGCCAATGACGATCGTCCAGGTCTACCGCGAGATAAAAGAGGCCGGGCTCATCGAGGGGCGGGTGGGCTCTGGCACGTTCGTCGCTCGCCCCGCGGACCCAATCGACCAGCGCCTCCAGGACTTTCACAGGCGTGTGGACGCAGTCCTGGATCAGGGCCTGGCTCTGGGCCTGAGCAACAGCGACATCGCAGGACTGATCGCGACGCGCTTGACCGCGAGGAGCAGCGGCGGGCGAACCTGGCAGCTGGTGATGGTCGGCAACTTCGCCCATACCACCGCAGCCTATGCTCGAGTGGCCACCTCGATACTCGGATCGGGCGTGATGATCGAGCCTGTCACCTTCGACGCACTCACCAAGGACGAAGGCGCGCTTCACCGGGCCGCCGCTGCCGACTTTGTCGTGGCCTCGCTCGTGCTCCAGCGGGAGGTGTCTGCTCTGCTTCCGGGGCAGCGCGTCGTCGCGATCGGCCTGATCCCATCAGAGGATACGCGCCGCGCGCTCGCGTCGATCGATCCCCGCGCCCGGGTTATCGCCGTGTCGCTCTTCCCGGACTTTCTGCCGATTTTGAGCTCCGGCGTCCGCCGGTTCGCACCTCATGTCGCAGTGCTCAATGCGGCGATGGTCGACAGCGATGAGTTGGGGGCGGCGCTCACTGACAACGACGTCGTTGTCTATTCTTCCGGTGCCGAAGCCGTCTTGGAGTTGCTTCCACCAGGCATGCCCGCCATCGAATATCGCCACACCCCCGACCCCGGCGACATCGAGCGGCTTCTTCGACCCCTGCTCGAAGGCGCTGGCCCCATCGCTCGTCCCCGTACTTCCGGAAAGGAACCCGAAAGCCATGCCGACTGACGTCGAAGCAGTTTCCGACAGCCCAGGCTTCCCCAGCGAAGTGGATGTCGTCGTGATCGGAGCAGGTATCGTTGGCGTATCCACTGCCTATGAGCTTGCCCGCAAGGGAGTGTCCGTGGCGCTGATCGACAAGGGTATCGTCGGCGGCGAGCAATCGAGCCGCAATTGGGGATGGGTCCGGCAGCAGAACCGCGACCCGTATGAGTTGGCGCTGGCCATGTACAGCTTACAGCGATGGGAGCAGCTCGGTCCGGAGCTCGGCCGCGACCTCGGTTTCCGCCGTGCCGGCATCCTATACTGCACCCGCCATCAGGCCGACCTGGATCGCTGGGAGAAATGGGGTGCAGCGGCGCGGGAACAGGGATTCCACAGCCAAATCCTCACCGCGTCCGAAATGAAGAAGCGCTCGCCCCTCAGCAGTTCGTCCTGGCTCGGAGGCGTGTGGTCGCCAACCGATGGCAAGGCCGAGCCAAGCTTGGCCGCTCCAGCCATGGCCGAAGGCGCCAAGCAGATCGGCGTCTCGCTGCATCAGAATTGCGCCGCTCGCGGCCTGGAGATTACCAACGGGCGAGTGGCAGGGGTTTGGACCGAACACGGCCTGATCAAGGCGAGCGCGGTTGTTTGCGCCGGTGGTGCCTGGACCTCCCGCTTCTGCCGCCATCACGGGATCGATCTTCCGGCCGCAAACATTGGCGGCACGGCCTTGCAGACGACGGCTGCTCCCGATGTCCTCGGTGCGGGCTGCGCCCACGTTTCGGATCTGGCGCTGCGGCGACGCATCGATGGAACCTATACGCTTGCCATTCCCGGCCGCGGGACGGTCAGCATCGCCCCACAAGGCATGCGCTACGCTACCAAATTCTATCAGATGTATCGCAGCAAGATCGCAAAGAAACTCAAATATAGGCTCAATGGCAGTTTCTGGAATGGCCCCGAGGCTTGGGGCGGCTGGGACAATGATCAGGTATCGCCGTTCGAGAAAATACGGATCCTGGACCCGGCGCCGGATGCCCAACTGGTCAAGCAAGCCTTGATAACTGCCGTGAAGGAGTTTCCGGCTCTTGGAGGCATCGGTGTAGCCCGCTCCTGGGGCGGAATGATCGATACGTCGCCGGATCTGATCCCGGTCATATCGAAGGTCGACAAGGTGGCCGGCCTCGTCATCGCTTCCAGTTTCAGTGGCCACGGCTTCGGCATCGGACCAGGCGCCGGACGCCTCGCAAGCGAATTGGCTCTTGACGAAGACCCTTTCGTCGATCCGGCACCCTACAGATTGAGCCGTTTCAGTGACGGCTCGGCTATCCGACCAGCTGAGATGATGTGAACCGTTCACCGATCACGCGACGATAAGTTGCTGTCGATCGGACACCGGATCCAGGGTGAATTTGATGGGAACGCCGCCGAAGTCATTATCGAACATACAGACGCTGGGCAGGCCCAAGACAAAACAACCGGTGGTGCCGCTTAAGGGCAAAAGTCTGGTCTTCGCCCAACCAACACCGATTGCGAGATCGAATTTCGTGGTTGGACCAACGCCGGCAATCTGCGCCGCTCGTCGTATAAGGGTCTACGTGCGGTTCAGGATCCGGCTTCAGTCCATGTAAAGCCGGACGCTCACGCCCCGCCAGGCCAACCTGCCCTGACGGCAAGCACGCTCCCCGGCCCGTGCACGGCGGCAAAGAACAGACCGGCTACAAAGGTAAAGTGGTCGACGAAGAAGCCGAACTCCGCCTGGTTGCCGCCCCAGTGCGACGGGCCATGGAATGAGAATCCGAGGAAGATCACATAAACGGCAGCAACGATCGCCGCCGGGGTGAAGAAGGCGCCAGTCAAGAAGGCAATGACCAGCAGCACTTCGAGGATCGCTGCACACCAGGCCAACAACTGCGAGAACGGGAAGCCGGCGGCGGCGATATAGCTGGCAGTGGCGCCCATATCCATGAATTTGAATGAGACGGCCATCAGAAAGACGGCAGCGAAGATTAGGCGGGCGATGAGAATGGCGGCGGTCTGCCAAGCCGATTGAGCGTTTTCCACGATATCCCTCCGGGTTGAAGCGTTTAATGCTCCAAGGACGGCCAACAGAAGGGGGTTCCGACAGAGGCCGGGAAAAATTTTTGCCGGGAGCGATCGCCTGCACCGGGGGAGCCCATCTTCACGTCATCTGCCGCTATGGAAAAGACCGCGCCGAAAACAGAGGCCTGCGTGATTTCATTCTCAGATGCAGAGGCGCTGCCATCTCCTTCCAGTTGGAAGGTTACCGTCCGTTTAGAAGAGGTTGGGGTCTGGTCAATGGCCGCATCAGCCGCATGATGCCGAAGAACGCTGCAACGGCGACAGTGCCGAGTACGGCGGCGACAGACAGAGACCAGGATACGCCGATGTTTTCCATCATGAACGCCAGAATAAACGGTGCGGTCGATGAGATCATCAGACGAATGGCTAAGACTTGTCCCTGCCGCTTTCCGTAGCCCTCACTTCCAAATAGTGCCAGTGGCAAAGTCCCCTGCACGATGCTGTTCAGCCCCGACCCAAGACCGAAGACGACGGCAAACGCCAGTGCGCCCAGCACCGACGGCGCAGTGACTATCAAAACGACAAGAGCTGCCGGCAACAACACAGCGGAGATAAGCGCGAGCGTCAGTTGCGATAGACCACCCCCGAAGACCATGTTGGTGAAGCGGCTCAGCACCTGCGACGGGCCAAAAAGCATGCCGACCATCACGGCCATGGCTCCAAGCCCAAGTCCGGACAGCACGGGAACCATATGGACCAGCAGCGCTGCATTGACGAAGCTCTCCAAGGCAAACCCCATGACCATCAGGATGAAGGCCGGCGTCCGGATCGACGGCGGAAGGCTTGGTTCGACATGCCTTGGCGCTTCGTTCTTCTCCCGTTTGCGGATTTCGCTGACGCTGTGCGACAACCACGCATGAATGGGAAGGCAGACCAGAAGATTGATCGCCGCGAAGATCAGATAGACGTTTTGCCAGGAGAGATGCGTATGCAACGCCGTCGTGATCGGCCAGAAGATCGTCGAAGCAAAGCCGGCGATCAGCGTCAGATAGGTAATGCTGCGCTGGGCAACCTTCGGCCTGATCTGAACGAGCAATGCGAAAGCCGCCCCATATTGCACCAGGTTGGATGCAGTCTCGATCGCGATCAGCGCGGCAACGAAGGCGACCTTGCCGGGAGCAAACGCGCAGGCGGTAAGCGCCGCAGCCGCGATCGCCGAGCCGGCCGTCATGATCCTGCCGGCGCCAAAGCGATCGATCCACTTGCCCATCGTTGGCGCGGCGAGACCGCCGATCAGGAGAGCCGCTGATAGCGCGCCAAAAATCCATTCCGACGACCAGTTCAAATCCCGCGCCATATCCGGCGCGAGGATGCTGAAGCTGTAATAGAGCGTTCCGTAGCCGATGATCTGCGTGAGACCGAGGGCGAGGATTGCGGCGATGGGTGGCCGTTCGTTGCTGGTGGTCATATGGATTTCAGGCTCACACGCTGTTCGAGCTTTTCTGCTTCTTCCTTCCGCTCGCTGTAACGATCGGTGAGGTAATCTGATGCGTCACGCGTCAGCCAGGTGAATTTGACCAGTTCCTCGCAGACGTCGACGACCCTGTCGTAAAAGGAGGATGGTTTCATCCGGCCGTCGGCGTCGAACTCCTGGAAGGCCTTGGCGACCGACGATTGGTTCGGGATGGTGATCATCCGCATCCAGCGCCCGAGAATCCGCAACTGATTGACGGCGTTAAACGATTGTGAGCCACCCGACACCTGCATCACTGCCAGCGTCTTGCCCTGCGTTGGCCGCACGGAGCCGACCGAGAGCGGTATCCAGTCGATCTGTGCCTTCATGATGCCAGTCATCGCACCGTGGCGTTCCGGGCTGACCCAGACCTGACCCTCGGACCATGCTGACAACTCGCGCAGTTCCTGCACCTTCGGATGGCTGACCGGCGCGCCGTCGGGTAGCGGCAGACCTTCCGGATTGAATATCCGCACCTCGCAGCCGAAGTGCTCGAGCAACCGGCCGGCCTCATGCGCGAGGAAACGGCTGTAGGAGATGGCGCGCAGCGAGCCGTAGAGGATCAGGATGCGGGGCTTGTGCGTGGAGAACGGCGGCCGCAATGTCTCCAAGTCAATGTGGCGCAGATGTGCCGGCGAAGCGGCTGGCAGATCAGACAATGCGCTTGCCCTCGGCATCGAGCACCTTCTCGCCGTCTTCCTTGGTGAAGGCGCCCTTGTGCGTTTCCGGCAGGATCTCGAGCACGACCTCCGATGGCCTGGACAGGCGCGTGCCGAGCGGTGTGATCACGAACGGCCGGTTGATCAGGATCGGGTCCTTCAACATTGCATCGAGCAGCTGATCGTCGGTCAAGGCAGGATTGTCGAGACCGAGCTCGGCGTAGGGCGTATCCTTCTGACGAATAGCTTCACGCACGCTGAGGCGTGCGTCGGCGATCATCTTGGCGAGCTCTTCACGCGATGGCGGCGTCTTGAGATATTCAATGACGGTCGGGTCGATGCCAGCATTACGGATCATCGCCAGCGTATTGCGCGAGGTGCCGCAGGCCGGATTGTGATAGATGGTGACGTTCATAGCTTTGCCTCTGACGATACGGTTGATGACGCACGTGGCTGCAGCAGCCAAGTGAACAGGATAAGGGCTGCGACCGCGCCGGCGATCTCCGCCACCCAGAAGCCCGGAAGATCGACCGGGCGAATGCCGGAGAAGGTATTGGTCAGCGAGCGGGCCAAGGCCACTGCCGGATTGGCGAAAGAGGTCGAGGCGGTGAACCAGTAGGCGGCGGTGATGTAAAGTCCGACCAACCACGGCACCGCCTTCTGTTCGAACTTGATGCCGGCAAGGATGGTCGCCACCAGCCCGAAGGTTGCAACGCCTTCCGAGAACCATTGCGCGCCACCGGTGCGAACCCTGCTCGACAGCTCGATCAGCGGCAGGTCGAACATCAGATGCGCAGCCAGCGTGCCGACCACCCCTCCAGCAATCTGTGCCAGGACATACCCGCCAAAATCGCGCTTCGGCAGTACGCGCGACATTGCGAAGACCAGCGATACCGCCGGATTGAAGTGGGCGCCGGAGATCGGTCCGAGCACGGTGATCAGCACGACGAGGATGGCGCCCGTCGCCAAAGTGTTGCCGAGTAGCGCGAGCCCGACGTCCTGCGTCAGCGACGTTGCCATGATGCCCGATCCGACCACGGTCGCGACCAGCATCGCGGTGCCAAGGGTCTCGGCGACCAGCCGGCGCGTCAGATCGAACCCGGCCATCAGTTTGCCTCGGTCTGCTTTTGGCTGGCGCCTTCCGTCGCGCCGATCTGACGCAGGTGCGTTTCCAATGCGAGCTTGTCGATCGTAGCGAGCGGCAGGTTCACGAACAGCGATATACGGTTTTTCAGGTATCTTGCGGCCTGAGCAAAGGCACGAGCCTTCTCGACTTCGTTGCCTTCGACGGCGGCGGGATCCTCGATTCCCCAGTGGGCAGTCATCGGATGGCCGATCCAGACCGGGCAGGCCTCGCCGGCGGCGCTGTCGCAGACCGTGAAGATGAAGTCCATTTCCGGTGCGCCCGGCTTGGCGAACTCGTCCCAGCCCTTCGAGCGGAAGCCCGTAGACGAATAGCCCAGTGCTTCGAGTTCCTTCAATGCGTGCGGATTGACCTCGCCTTTCGGCTGGCTGCCGGCCGAATAGGCCTTGAAACGGCCCTTCCCTTCGGTGTTGAGGATCGACTCCGCCAGGATCGAGCGGGCGGAATTGCCGGTGCAGAGAAAGAGAACATTGTAAACGCGGTCGGTGGTCATCGCAGTGTCTCCTCCATTTTAGGCGTGCAGCAGGCCGCGACCTCCGCGGCGGGTGCACAAATTTCCGGGTGACCGGAGCAGCAATCTTCCATCAGGAAGCGGACCAGGCCGCCCAGGGATTCATAGTGGGCGGTGTAGATGATCGAGCGGGATTGTCGTTGCGCGGCAATCAGCCCGGAATGCTCGAGCTCCTTGAGATGGAAGGAGATGTTCGACGGGGAGACCTCGACCTTCTCGGCCAAGGCGCCGGCAGCCATGCCCTCCGGACCGGCAACAACGAGCAGGCGCACGATCTGCAGGCGGGTTTCCTGAGAAAGGGCGGCGAAGGCGCCGAGGGCTTGACGCTGGTCCATATTTCAATCATCCTTGAATCATTCAAACGAGGAATACCGCAAATGAATGCGATCGACAACTCGAAAATTCAGCGCACCGATATCAGCCTTGGTTTGCTTCTCGAAACGCTGGCGACAGCGAAGGATCTGCCACTGGTGTTCCACTACGACGGTCGGCCTGTGAAGGGTGGCTATCATGTGACCGAGGTCAAAGCCGGCCAGTTCGCCGCGCTCGACTGCGGCGCCAACCCGGAAGCCTGGACGGAGATTTTCGTGCAGCTTTGGGATATTGACGAGGATGATCGCACCCATATGCCGGCCGGCAAGTTCGCGGCGATCATTCGCAAAGTGTCCGAACATGTGAAACTCGACGGCTCGGCCAAGCTGACCTTTGAGGTGAGCGATGGCGTGCAGCCGATGCAGCTTTACCAGGCAGCCTACCCTAACCTTCGCGCCGGTCAGGTCCATATCGAGCTTGCGGCACGGCCGGCAAGCTGCAAGCCCCGCGATCGCTGGCTTGCTGAGGAAACTGGAAAAGGCGTTAGCTGCTGCGGTCCTTCATCGCAAAAGAGCGCCTGCTGCGGATAAAAGTGAGAAAGACCGTATCGACGGAGCCCAGCTTATGCTCTTGCCCGCAGGGTATCGGTCGTCCCATCGCTTTAATTGGAAGGTCGACAGACTAGCACGAATGCCGAGAGCCCAACGAAATTGCGCTCGATTTAGATCCGAGTTTATACAGACGCCTGTACTTGTTTAAAGGCTGCTCATTTTGACGTAGGGGAATCTATGTTGAAACGAGCAAAGGTTGGAGGACCGGACCTCATGCGTCAGCCCCGCATTGCCATCATTCTCGATGAGAACACGAGCACAGGCGGCACCCGCTACGAAGCGGCGAAGGGATATTTTCAGGCTGTTCGGGATGCGGGAGGCCTACCTTTCGGCATCCCCTATCTGCCTGAAGTCGTGGATGTTGTTTTGAACGAGTTTGATGGCCTGGTGTCTGTGGGCGGCCGGTTCGCTTATCCCGACGATTGGTATATCCCCGGCGAAGTCTCCAAAGCTCCACCATCGGAACGCCTCGATGTCGAACGAGCCATGGTTGAGGGCTACCTTGAGAGGAACAAGCCCGTCCTCGGCATTTGCGCGGGGATGCAGATGCTTGCCTGCCTGAGCGGATGTCGCCTCACACCCGACCTACGCGCATCCGTTCCTGCTGCGTCCGAGCACGACAAGCGAGGGCAACTGCATTTCGTCGATATCCTTCCAGGCTCGCGGCTGGCGGACATTATCGGCACGCTGCGCATTGAGGTGAACACTTTTCACCGCGAAGCGGTCGTGCAGCTTTCGCCCGCCGTGATTGCGAGTGCCTGCGCAGAAGACGGTATCGTGGAGGCCATCGAAATCGTATCCAACGCGTTTGCGATTGGCCTTCAATGGCACCAGGAGCTATTTGCCGGAACGGACCATCCGGGAAACCGCGTTTTTCGTGGCTTCGTAGACGCGGCCTCATAAACTGTGGCCGCATCAACGGTTGAGACTGACGCTTTTTGCAACCGCTCGCTGGGCTTCCGCCACATAGCCGATAAAAAGTTCACGGCGCCTTGTAGGCGCCGTGAATATTTTCGTGTCGTTCGAGACTAATCGCACCGCAATCGCTGTGCGATTGGATTAGGCGGCGTGATAAGCCGCAATGACGGCTGCTACCTGATCAGTGTTCATAGCCTGCAGCTGTGTTGTCGTGATCGCTTGCAACTGACCGCTCGACAAGCTTCCGATATCCGTCGTCGACAGACCGGCAAGGGCTGTGGTGGTGATAGCCGCGATATCATCGGTTGAGAAGACCGCAATATCGGCCGTCGACAGCGCACCTATCTGACTTGAAGTCAAGGCTGCGGTCTGTGTCGAGCTCAAAGCCTCGACCTGTGTCGAGCTCAGTGCGCCGACCTGGGCGGTGGACAGACCCGTCACAGACTTTGTGCTGAGAGCACCAATCTGCGTGGTCGAAAGACCGGCGACGTTGTCCGTGGTCAGTGCACCGACCTGGGTCGCGCTGAAAGCTCCAACCTGCGAGGTGCTGAGCGCACCGACCTGGGTCGACGTCAGAGCATGGATCTGCGTGGTCTTGAGCGTCGCGACCTGAGCCGTCGTCAAGGCAGCAGCCTGATCAGACGATAGTGTCGCAACGTTGGTCTCCGACAGTCCTCCGAGAGCGGCGGTGTTGATGGCGGCGATATCCGCCGTCGACAGACCAGCAAGCTCAGCGCTGCTCAAGGCACCGACCTGAGCAGAGTTCAGGGCACCGACCTGAGCCGTGCTGAGTGCCGCGACATTGGCCGAGCCGAGTGCGCCGACCTGAGCGGTGGTGAGACCGGTGATCGACTTGGAGCTGAGGGCCGCGGCCTGCGTGGTCGACAGGCCGGCGACATTGTCGGTAGTCAGAGCACCGACCTGGGTCGAACTGAAAGCTCCAACCTGCGAGGTGCTGAGCGCACCGACCTGGGTCGACGTCAGAGCATGGATCTGCGTGGTCTTGAGCGTCGCGACCTGAGCCGTCGTCAAGGCAGCAGCCTGATCAGACGACAGGGCTGCAACATTGGCCTCCGACAGTCCTCCGAGAGCGGCGGTGTTGATGGCGGCGACATCCGCCGTCGACAGACCAGCAAGCTCAGCGCTGCTCAAGGCACCGATCTGAGTGGAGTTCAGGGCACCGACCTGAGCCGTGGAGAGTGCCGCGACATTGGCCGAGCCAAGTACACCGACCTGAGCGGTGGTAAGACCGGTGATCGACTTGGCGCTAAGCGCTGCGGCCTGCGTGGTCGACAG
>NZ_FMAF01000006.1:121421-296935 GCF_900094565.1 Martinezella lusitana | reverse complement strand
GGCGATGGCGCGGGCGAGCGCCACGCGCTGCTGCTGACCGCCGGACATCTGGTAGGGGAAGCGGGTGGCGAGATGATCGAGCTTGATGAGAGCAAGCATCTCCTTGACGCGCTTGTCGATATCGGGCTTTGCCATGCCGGCGACCTTGAGGCCGAAGGCGACATTGTCGTGCACGGTCATATTCGGAAACAGCGCGTAAGCCTGGAACACCATGCCGATGTTGCGCTGGTTCGGCTTCAGCGGCCGCTGATCCTTGCCATTGATGGTCAGCGTGCCGGCGGTCGGGGTCTCGAAGCCGGCAATCATGCGCAGCACGGTCGTCTTGCCGCAGCCTGATGGTCCGAGGAAGGAGATGAATTCTCCCTTCTCGATTTGCATATTGAAATCATGGACGACATGAATGTCGCCGAAGGACTTCTTGATGTGTGTAAGTTCGAGAAAAGCCATAGTGGGAACCTTACGCCTTAATCGGAGCCAGTTTTGAAAAGCGGGAAGCCAGCTGCAGAAGGCCCATGCTGAGCCAGGTGACAGCAAGCGCGATGATTGCCAGCGCGGAAGACTGATAAGCTTGATTGGCGCCGACCAGCTGCATGTACGGGCCGAATGCCGGCCGATTGAGCAGCGAGGCCATGGTGAATTCGCCCATGACGATCGCAAGCGTGATGAAGGCGCCGGAGAGAACGCCACTCATGACATTGGGAAAAATGCAGCGGAACAAGATAGTGGTCCACTTCGCGCCAAGGCTTTCCGCTGCCTCCGTCAGGGTACCGACGTCGATCGTACGCATCGCCGTATCCACCGAACGATACATATAAGGAAGAGACAAGACAATATAGGAGCAGACCAAGAGGAAGTTCGTCGCCTGCTCGAAGCCCGTCAAAGGCAGTATCGAAGATGAATTGTAGAGGCGCAGATAGCCGAAGACGATGACGATCGCCGGAATGACCAGCGGCATCAAGGTGATGAATTCAACGATCGGACGTATCTGCGGCAAACGAAGGCGGACCCAATAGGCAGTGGGGACGACCAGCAGCATGCCGAAGATGATGGTCAGCAGGGCCATGAGCATGGAATAGCCGAACGCATACAGGAAATGAGAGTCGGAAAAGACCGATGTGTAGGCGTCGAAACTATAGGCGTTACGGCGCATGCGCAGCGAGAATTCCAGCGTGCCGATGAGGGGGACGATGAAATAGATGGCGCCGATGACGACAGCGATCCAGGCAAAGAGTTTTTGCAGCTTCATTTCTGCCACCGTTCCGCGCGTACGCGCATGATGATGTAAATGACGTTGGATATGCCGGTTATTACGATCATGCCGAGGGCCATGGCATATCCGAGATTGGCGTTGTGCAACACGTCGCCACGGATCTGAGCATAGAGCTGGATCGGTATGATGTTCAGCGAACTGCCGGTCAGCGCGATAGCTGTTGCAATGGCGCCGAAGGCGTTGGCAAAAAGCAGCAACGTCGTGCCAAGTAGGCTCGGCCAGAGGATGGGCAGTGCCACCATGAGCCAATATTGCTTGTTGGTCGCGCCGAGAATGGAGGCGGCCTCGCGCCATTCCTTCTTCATCCCGTCAAGTGCGGGCGTGATGATCAGCACCATGAGCGGAATCTGGAAATACATGTATGTGAGGGTAAGGCCGAGGAAGCTGTAGAGATTGAAGCCTTTCGAATAAAGGTTGAAGCCAAACCAGTTGCTCATCAGCAGAGTGACGAGGCCGAGGCGGCCGATCGTGGCGATGAAGGCAAAGGCCAGCGGCACACCGGCGAAGTTGGAAGCGACGCCCGAAAATGTCAGAAACGCATGGCGGAGCCAGGTTGGAAGTCCGCCCATGACCAGCGCCCAGGCCAGATAGAAACCGATCAACGCGCCGCCGAGCGAGGATGCGAGTGATACTTTGATGCTGATCCAGTAGGAGTCCCAGATGGACTTGGTGAACAGATCCGCGATGTTCTTCAGCGTAAAACTGCCGTCAGGCGTCAGAAATGCGCCCGCAATCAGGTAGATCGTCGGAAGAATCAAAAACAGCAGTGCGAAGATCAGGAAGGGCGCGATGCCCAGCCAGTCGACAACCACGCGTTTGTTGATCAGGGGTGCGGAACTGATCGTTGATGTTGTCACTGTGCTCATGAGTGGGCCAATCCGCAGCGTTTGAATACGGAAAACCTCCCCGCCCAGGCGGGGAGGTCATGTCTGGTCTGATTACTGTACGTTCGAACCGACGACAGAATCCCACTTGGTGGTGATGGCGGCCTTGCCGGCAGCCTGCTCGTCGAGCGTCGGGAAGACAGCCTTTTCATAGGCAGCAGCCGGCGGCAGCTTGTCGAGAAGCTCCTGCGGAACCTTCTTGTTCTTCGCCAGATCGTTGAAGCGGATCGGGTGGCAATAGCCCTTCAGCCAGCCAATCTGGCCTTCGTCGGAATAGAGGAACTCCATCCAGAGCTTCGCAGCATTCGGATGCGGAGCGAAAGCCGAGATTGCCTGGACGTATACGCCTGCGATGACGCCCGAAGCCGGAACGGTGACGTCGACCGGCGGGTTGCCGTTCAGGCTGTCGCGCCATGCAAGACCGTTATAGTCCCATGCAACGACGATCGGGGTTGCGCCCTGAGCCAGCGATGCGGACTTGCCGATGACCGGAACGAAGTTGCCGGCCTTGTTGAGCTTGGCGAAGTAATCCAGACCGGCTTGGCCGACCTTCGTGGCATCCTTCTCGCCGGCAGCGAGGCCAGCTGCATAAACGGCCTGGACAGCCTGGTTCGAGGTGCGCGGGTCGCCGGCGAGCGAAACGGTGTTCGCATATTCCGACTTCTGCAGGTCGGCCCAATCCTTCGGCGGGTTCTTCACGACGTCCTTGTTGGTGACGAAGGAGAGAACACCGTAATAGTCGCCGTACCAGTAGCCTTCGGCATCCTTTGCGCTGTCCGGAATGGAAGCCCAGGTGGAAACCTTGTAGGGCTGCAGCAGGCCTTCCTTCTTGGCGGTCGGGCCGAAGGAGAGACCGACGTCGATCACGTCGGGAGCCTGCGGGCCGGTGTTGCCCTTGTTGGCGCGGATTGCTTCGACTTCATCGCCCGAACCGGCATCCGGATTCAGTTCGTTGACTTCGATGCCGTACTTTGCCTTGAATGCAGCGATCAGGTCGCCATAACCGCACCAGTTGTGGGGCAGGGCGATGGTGGTCAGCGTGCCTTCCTTCTTGGCGGCGGCGATGAGATCGGCGCTCGGTTCTGCGGCTGCGATAGCCGTCGAAGCGACGAGCATCGCGGTGGAGATTGTCAGAAGACGATGAATATTCGAAATCACTGCATTTCCTCCTTTGGGTTATCAGTGTCTGGCGTTGCTGTTAATGACGTTACGTGAAGGTTGTGTGACGGCATCAAAGCGTTGAGTTTGCTAAGAATGCGAAGGGTTTTGCTTTTAACGGTCAAGTATGACAGTCGCTGCAGTCCAACCGCCTCGCACCACGCAATTTTTTGCTTCCGTTTCCCTCTAACTTAGCTTCCGGAACAGTTTAGTTTGCTCGAAAAGACCCTCGAGCGTTTTCATGCGCTCGCTCGTCTCGTCCCATGTCGAACTTTGCACGGCCTCGATCAGAGCTTCGACGATGAAGAGCGTCACCACGGAAGAATCCCAGGCCGACGGCGCTTCAATCTGCACGCGAAACGTGTGTCTGGCATGCTTGGCGGCCGGTGTCGCCCACTGGTCGGTAAAGACGATGATCTCGGCACCGCGGCGGCGCGCGGCGGCTGCCAGATTGACCATTTCCTGCTCGTAGCGGCGGATGTCGAAGATCACGAGCAGATCGCCCGGATTCATGTTCAGGACATATTGCGGCCAGGCGCTGGAGTTTGGAGAGAGCAGGGTCGTGTTGGGGCGAATGACCTGCATATGGGTGAAGAAATATTCGGCAAGAGCGCCTGTGATGCGGCCACCGACAAAATAGAGCCCGCGTTTGCGTTCGGACAGCAGGGCAGCCACGCTATCGAACGTCGCAGCATCGATATCGGAAAGCGTCTGGCGCAAATTGCCCATGATCGCATCGGCGAAACGATTGAGAATATGCGTGCCAGGCGCATTGGATGCCCAGCGATCATGCTTCGTCAGCGGGTTGGAGATGGTAGCCTCAACCTCCTGGTGGAGGTGAGACTGAAAGTCGGGATAGCCCTTGTAGCCGAGTTTTTGCACCATGCGTGCGACGGTTGGCGTCGAGACACGTGCATTTTCGGCGACTGTCGTGATGCTGCCAAGCCCCGAAACGGGATAGTTGTCAAGCAGGCTCGTGGCGAGTTGCTTTTCGGCCCGCGTCAGCGTGTCGAAACGCGCGTTGATCACGTCAGAAACTGTCTTCGACGCATTGCTCACTCGATTTTTGCTCCCCGGGACGGTCTTATGCCGATCTCCTGCAAGGATATAACAACGCTGTCACATTTCGAGTCAATGTCACAAATGAAGAAATAATTTCAGTTTCCAGTTGACAGTGGTCAAAAGCTGAAGAATTCTTTTCTTTATAAAGATTTTATTAAGCGGCGATAAGGCCCCCCAATGCTCGCGCAGCAAGGCATTTTGACGGAAGCGGACGGCGATTGCGTTGCGGTCGAAAGACCGGATGGAAGCAGCGCGGTCTTCATCATTTGCGAACATGCCTCGCGCGCCTTGCCCGAGAAGTTCGGCGATCTCGGGCTTTCCATCGAGGCGCTTTCCAGCCACATCGCCTGGGATCCGGGCGCACTTGCGGTTGCAAGGAAGATGTCCGCGAGCCTCGATGCAACCTTGGTCTCTCAACGGTTCTCGCGGCTGATCTACGACTGCAACCGCCCGCCGGAAAGCGCCGGCGCCATGCCGGAAACCAGCGAAATCTATACCATTCCCGGCAATCAACATCTCGGTGAGATGGATCGCCAGGCGCGTACGGAAGCTCTCTATATACCGTTTCACGATCGAATTCGCTCGATGCTCAAGAAGAGGGCGGCAAGCGGACAAGAAAACGTGATCGTGACGATCCACAGCTTTACGCCGGTCTATAATGGTCGGCAGAGGGCGGTTGAGCTTGGCATCCTGCATGATGAAGACCGTTGGCTGGCGGACCGCATACTGGACGCGGCGGCTAAGGCGCCGCTCTTTCACACGGAGCGCAACCAGCCTTACGGTCCGGAAGATGGTGTCACCCATACGCTGAAACTGCATGGGATCGCCAACGGCTTGCATAATGTAATGATCGAGGTCCGCAACGACCTCATCGGAGACGACGTCGGCCAAGGGGTCATGGCTGATTATCTGACAGGGCTCCTCCAGAGCAGTCTGGAAGCCTGAGCATAAAAAGAAAAAGACCCCGGGGAGCAGTTCAACTGCGATCAGGCCGCACGGCAAAATGCCGGCGGCTCACCTGACACATGGTTATCCGCAATTCCGCGGATAACCGGGATTTAGGGGGAATGACATGTCTGATTACACAGACTTAGACAAGAAACAGGATGTCCACATCCTGCACTCCATGGGCTATGCTCAAGAGCTGGAAAGGCGCATGAGTTCATTCTCGAATTTCGCCATTTCCTTCTCCATCATCTGCATTCTGTCCGGCGGCATCAACTCGCTCGCGCAGGCGACATCGGGCGCGGGCGGTGCTGCAATCGGTATCGGTTGGCCGCTGGGCTGCTTGATTTCGGGCGTTTTCGCGCTCTCGATGGCGCAGATTTCCTCGGCCTATCCAACGGCCGGCGGGCTTTATCACTGGGGCTCGATCCTCGGCAACCGGTTCACCGGCTGGCTGACGGCGTGGCTCAATCTTCTCGGCCTGATCACGGTGCTTGGCGCGATCAATGTCGGCACCTGGGGCTTCTTCAGCGGCTCCATCGCCGGATGGTTCGGCATTGCCGTCGATACCACGACTTCGGCGGGTTTTGCCAATCAGATCATTTTCGTCGCCGTCATCACCGGCCTGCAGGCGTTGATCAATCATTTCGGCATCAAGCTCACGGCAAAACTGACTGACATGTCCGGCTACCTGATCTTCGCCGCCGCGATTGCGCTGACCATCGTCTGCCTCATCGGGGTGAAGAGCTGGGACATCAGCCGCATCTGGACCTTCACCAACTACTCCGGCACGCCGGAAGGTGACGCCTCGGTTTGGCCGAAGACGGACAATGTCTGGTACATCTTCGCGCTTGGTCTGCTGCTGCCGATCTACACGATCACCGGTTATGACGCCTCGGCGCATACGTCCGAAGAGACCGTCAAGGCGTCGAGTTCCGTGCCGCGCGGCATGGTCTCCTCGGTCTGGTGGTCGTCTTTCTTCGGCTATATCATGCTCCTCGCCTTCCTTCTGGCGATCCCGGACATGAATGAGGCGTCGAAGCAGGGCTGGAACGTCTTCTTCTGGACGATCAACAGCATTACCAATCCTGTCGTCGCCAACATCCTCTATGTTGCGATTTTCATCTCGCAGCTCCTGTGCGGCCTTGCGACAGTGACATCGGCATCGCGCATGATCTATGCCTTCTCGCGTGATGGCGGCCTGCCGTTTTCGAAGGCGCTCGCCAGCGTCAGCCCGAAGTTTCGCACACCTTCCGTCGCCATCTGGACGGCTGCGGTTCTCTCAGTGCTGTTCGTCTGGGGCGCTTCGCTCGTCACGATCGCCGGCTCTTCGGCCTACACCATCGTCGTGTCGTGCACGGTCATCTTCCTTTTCCTCTCCTTCGCCGTGCCGATCGTACTCGGCATCAAGGCGATCGGAACTGCGAAATGGCCGAAGATGGGGCCGTGGAACATGGGGATCGGCCTTTATAAGGTGGTCTCGGTTCTTGTCATCCTTGCCATGGCGATCATCTTCATCATCGGTGTGCAGCCCCCGAACGAATGGGCGCTTTATATCACCATCGGCTTCCTGGTCTTGACCGCGATCGTTTGGTTCGCCTTCGAAAAGCGTCGCTTCCAGGGGCCGCCGATCGGTGACATGATCGCAAAGCGTCAGGCCGATATCGCCGCCGCCGAACGGGCCGTCGGCGAGGTATGATCCTTATTCATCATCAATCCGGCGGGGGCCGTTGTCGCGGCCCCATCCAACTCGACGAGCGGCTTGGGGCAGTATGTCTCACAGCGCCGCCGGCCGATCACTCTTCTATCTTTCAGGCGGTTTAATTATGAGCACTAGCTATACGTTCGACGACCTCAAAAAGGATGTGGCCGAAGGGCGCATCGACACCGTTCTGGCATGCCAGGTGGACATGCAGGGCCGCCTGATGGGGAAGCGCTTCCAGGCCGAATTCTTCGTCGAGAGCGCCTGGAAGGAAACGCATAGCTGCAATTATCTTCAGGCGACCGATATCGAGATGGAGACCGTCTCCGGCTACAAGTCGACGAGCTGGGAGAAGGGCTATGGCGACTATACGATGAAGCCCGATCTGGCGACGTTGCGCCGGATCCCGTGGCTGGAAGGCACCGCGCTCGTCCTCTGCGACGTGCTCGACCATCATACGCATGAGGAAGTGGCTCATTCTCCGCGCGCCATTCTGAAGAAGCAGATCAAGCGCCTCGAGGCGATGGGCATGAAGGCCTACATGGCCTCGGAACTCGAATTCTTCCTGTTCGATCAAACTTACGATAGTGCCCGCGAGTCCGGATATCGCAACCTCAATCTCGTCAGCGGCTACAATGAGGACTACCACATCTTCCAGACCACGAAGGAAGAGGATGTGATGCGGGCGATCCGCAAGGGCCTGCAGGGCGCCGATATCCCGGTCGAAAACTCCAAGGGCGAAGCCTCGGCCGGCCAGGAGGAAATCAACGTCCGCTACGCCGATGCACTTGATATGGCCGACCGTCATGCGATCATCAAGAACGGCTGCAAGGAGATCGCCTGGTCGAAGGGCAAGGCCATCACCTTCCTGGCGAAATGGAACTACAGCGCCGCCGGCAGCTCCTCGCATATTCATCAGTCGCTCTGGAGCACCGACGGCAAGACGCCGCTGTTCTTCGACAAGGAAGAAGAACACGGCATGACGCCGCTGATGAAGCATTATGTCGCCGGTCTTTTGACGCATGCCAGCGAAATTACCTATTTCCTGGCGCCCTATATCAACTCTTACAAGCGCTTCGTCGCCGGCACCTTCGCCCCGACGAAGGCGATCTGGAGCACCGACAACCGCACGGCCGGTTATCGCCTGTGCGGCGCCGAGACCAAGAGCATCCGCATCGAATGCCGCGTCGGCGGCTCCGACCTCAATCCCTATCTCGCCTTTGCTGCGCTCATTGCCGCCGGCATCGACGGCATCGAGAACAAGCTGGAGCTGGAAGCGCCTTTTGTGGGAGACGCCTATGGTGCCCGCGAGGTTCGTGAAATTCCGCGTACCTTGCGCGATGCCGCCGTGGCGCTGACGAATTCGAAGATGTTGCGCGCAGCCTTCGGTGACGATGTGATCGATCACTACACCCGCGCAGCCGAATGGGAGCAGGAAGAGTACGATCGTCGCATCACGGATTGGGAAGTGGCGCGCGGATTCGAAAGGGCGTAAGGCTCTTTCGACCTGACTCCAACCCGATTTTCATTTTATAGTCGGGCAGGGCGCTGGGATGATCTGCGCACCCGCTTCTTCGCCTTTGAGCGATGGTGCGGGAGGCAGGTTGCGGAACATCCGGCAATCAAATTATTGATGATGAAAACAGGAATTCGATCATGACCATGATCACATGCGTCTCTCCGGTGAATGGAGAGGTTTATGCCGAGCGTCCGGCCTTGTCGCTGGATGCCGCCAAGGAAGCAGTGGCCCGCGCCCGCAAGGCGCAGAAGGAATGGGCCCGTCGCCCGCTGGAGGATCGTGTCCAGCTCGTGCTGAAGGGTGCCGCCCGGCTCAATGAGATGGCCGATGTGGTCGTGCCCGAGCTTGCCTGGCAGATGGGCCGACCGATCAAGTATGGTGGTGAGTATCGCGGTTTCAACGAGCGCTCCAACTATGTCGCGTCGATCGCCGCCGATGCGCTTGCGCCGCTGGTGGTCGAGGACAGCGCGAATTTCGCGCGGCGCATCGAACGCGAGCCGCAGGGCGTCGTCTTCGTCATCGCCCCCTGGAACTATCCTTATATGACGGCGATCAATACGATCGCGCCGGCGCTGATGGCTGGCAATACCGTCATTCTGAAGCACGCCAGCCAGACGCTGTTGGTCGGTGAGCGGTTGGTGCAGGCCTTCGTTGAGGCCGGCGTTCCCGCCGATGTTTTCCAAAACGTGTTCCTCGACCATGAAACGACCTCGGCGCTGATTGCCGCCGGCAGCTTCAATTTCGTCAATTTCACCGGCTCCGTCGAAGGCGGACGATCCATCGAACGCGCCGCCGCCGGCACCTTCACCAGCCTTGGCCTTGAGCTTGGCGGCAAGGATCCGGGCTATGTCATGGAGGACGCCGATCTCGACGCCGCCGTGGATACGCTGATGGACGGCGCCACCTACAATTCCGGTCAATGCTGCTGCGGTATCGAGCGCATCTATGTGCATGAATCGCTCTACGACGCCTTTGTCGAAAAGTCGGTTGCCTGGGTTTCGAACTACAAGCTCGGCAATCCCCTCGATCCGGAAACCTCGCTCGGACCGATGGCGCACAAGCGCTTCGCCAAGGTGGTGCGCGAGCAGATCGCCGATGCGGTCGCCAAGGGTGCCAAGGCGCTGGTCGATCCCAAGCTGTTCCCGGCCGATGACGGTGGCGCCTATCTCGCGCCGCAGATCCTCGTCAATGTCGATCATTCGATGGCCTTCATGCGCGAAGAGACCTTCGGTCCGGCCGTCGGCATCATGAAGGTGAAGAGCGATGCCGAGGCGCTGGAGTTGATGAACGACAGCCCCTATGGCCTGACCGCCTCGCTCTGGACCAAGGATGTCGAGCGCGCATCGCGCATCGGCCACGATATCGAGACCGGCACCGTCTTCATGAATCGCGCCGACTATCTCGATCCGGCACTTTGCTGGACCGGAGTGAAGGAAACCGGCCGCGGCGGCTCGCTGTCGATCATCGGCTTCCACAATCTGACGCGTCCTAAATCCTATCACCTGAAGAAAGTAACAGCATGAGCACTATCTCAGCCAATTGGAGCTATCCGAACGCCTTCAAGCTCGGCCGCGGCCGGATCAAGGAGCTGGCGGACGCCTGCAAGAGCCTGGGCATGAAGAAGCCGCTCCTGGTCACCGATCGAGGACTTGCTTCCATGGCGATCACCAAGACGGCGCTGGACATCATGGAAGACGCGGGTCTCGGCCGCGCGATTTTCTCCGATGTCGATCCGAACCCGAACGAGAAGAATCTCGAAGCCGGCGTGAAGGCATTCAAGGATGGCGGTCATGACGGCGTCGTCGCCTTCGGCGGCGGTTCCGGTCTCGACCTCGGCAAGTGCGTCGCCTTCATGGCCGGTCAGACGCGGCCGGTATGGGATTTCGAAGATATCGGCGACTGGTGGACCCGCGCCAGCCTCGAGGGCATTGCCCCGATCGTGGCTGTACCGACCACGGCAGGCACGGGTTCGGAAGTCGGCCGCGCCAGCGTCATCACCAACTCCGCGACGCATGTGAAGAAGATCATCTTCCATCCGAAATTCCTGCCGGGCGTCGTCATCGCCGATCCGGAATTGACTGTGGGCATGCCGAAAGTCATCACCGCCGGCACCGGCATGGATGCGTTTGCTCATTGCCTGGAAGCCTATTCCTCGCCTTTCTATCACCCGATGTCGGCCGGCATCGCGCTGGAAGGCATGCGGCTGGTCAAGGAATTCCTGCCGCGCGCCTACAGGGAGGGAACAGACCTCGAAGCTCGCGCCAATATGATGAGCGCCGCCGCGATGGGCGCTGTCGCCTTCCAGAAGGGGCTCGGCGCCATTCATGCGCTGTCGCATCCCATCGGTGCCGTCTACAACACGCATCACGGCATGACCAATGCCGTCGTTATGCCGGCGGTCCTGCGCTTCAACCGGAAAACCATTGAAGACAAGATTGCGCGTGCCGCGGCCTACCTCGGCATTTCCGGTGGTTTTGACGGCTTCTACGACTACGTGCTGCAATTGCGCGCCGAACTTGGCGTCCCCGAAAGCCTTTCGGCTATGGGCATCGCGCCGGATCGGATCGATGAACTCTCGGCAATGGCGATTGAAGATCCAAGCGCCGGCGGCAATCCGGTGCCGATGACGCTGGAAAACACCAAGGCACTTTTCCGCGATTGCTTCTAGAACACCATCGACGCGCCGGAAGGGATCGCGACGCGTCGACCATTTTGTAGCTATAAAAAAGGCCGCCGGAAGATCGCCCGGCGGCCTTTTTGTTTGTTCTACCTGCGATCAATCGACGAATTCGACAACCACGCCGGGCTTGACCATCTTGGCGAGCTCGGTTGCGTCCCAATTGGTGAGACGAACGCAGCCGTGGCTCTGCGACTTGCCAATCTTCGAGGGTTCAGGCGTGCCATGGATGCCGTAGGTTGGCTTCGACAGGGCCATCCAGACGGTGCCGACCGGGCCGTTCGGACCAGGCGGAATGTCGAGGATCTTGTCGTTCGCGCCCTGCTTGAAGTTGATCTTCGGGTTGTATGTATAGCCGGGATTGAAGGCGACGCGCTCGACTGTGACCGTGCCGGAGGGCGATGGTGTGTCGGTCGAGCCGATGCTGGCCGGATAGGCCGCGATCAGCGTTCCGTTGGCATCATAGGCGAAAACCTGCTTGCGGCCCTTATCCGCAAGGATTTTTGCGACCGTACCGGTCTTGGCGGGGCCGGTATTGACGACCTTGATCGTGTTGCCCGGAACGGTGAAATCGACGCCTGGATTGAGCTCTTTCAGATAGCCTTCATCCATATGAAAGCGTTCCGCCAGCATTTCCGTCGTCGATGTATAGCCAAGCGACGGCATTTGAGCCTTTGCGGCATAGTCCTCGGGGATGGACGCGACATAGGGGCCAGCCGCGTCGGCAGCGGTAATCGTGTAGTTGATAATCGGCATGCCGCCGGACATGCGCAGCTGCTCTAGTATCCCGTCGGTGTTGTTCGGATCCAGCGTCTGGCCGGTCATCTGTTGATAGGCATAAACAGCCTTGGTGACGTTCGCGCCCATGCGGCCGTCGATCGCGCCCGGCGAGATGCCCTGGCGTGCGAGAAAGACCTCGAGCGCCGTGATCTCCGCCTTCGATTTGCCCTTGAGGGTAATGACCGGATCGGCCGGAGGCTTGCGGACGATATCCGGTGTCCCCTGCTGCGGGTCTATCGCTGCGTAGTCGTTGTCGCTCGGGTTGGTCTGACCTTGCTGGGTCTGCGCCTTCGTGCCCGGCAGCGGTTGGTTGTCGAGCGGCTCGCGCTGGATGTCGCCGTCGCGCGGAATGCCGCCGGTCACGACGTTGCGGTCCTGCTGATCAGAGCCATTGTAATTTCCGTAGCCATCGCTGCGATATTGACGATAGTCGCGATAGCCATCACCGTTGGAAGAAAGTTGCGTGTCGCCGTAACGGTTGCCGGCGCCATATCCGTTATCGCCATAGGCGTCACGAGCCGGCGCGCGCGGATAATAGGTGCTGGCCCGCATCTCCGTGGCAACCACGTTGCCATAGCTGTCGATGAGAACCCGCCTGCCGCGTCCATCGCGCGCCATGACGTAGCCGCCTGCGCCTTGATCTGGGTACTGATCCAGAATCCGGCCATCCGGGGTCACGAGAACGGTATTGTTGTTTCCGCTGCGATAGTATTGTGCCTGCGCGTCGGTGAGCGCAAGCATGGACACCGTGGCAGTCATTGCCAGGGAAAGGCTGAATTTCACGAACCCGTTCACGTCTGTCGAATCCTCGGATGTAGTTCGGCTGACACACACATGGCAATTTTGACGCCAGTATGGAGATTTAGTTTATCATGCTGAATAAAATATAAAAAATTGCGTGATCAAGGCTTCAAGTTAACATTCGGTAAGACAACTCACCGCTTATTCTCGCTGCGCTCCATCATGGGACGATGCTTGCGGGAGCGCCGATCAGGGAGGATTTTAGAAAATGATGGATTTTTCCGCGGCCAAGGGGCCAAAACTGACGTTGGACGAAAGCTCCGTGCTGGATATCGGCGCCTGCATCGTGGAGGGCAACAATCTTGCGCCCGGACGCGCCATTCCCGATGACGGCGATCCGCGCATCGATCATTCCCTGGAGGGCTTCCTCTTCACCTGCGGGCCGGATCACATTCGCCATCCAGAGTTGATGCCTGATAGTTTTGAGGGAAGACGTTATCCGCTGCATGGTTCGCTCTCTTCTCATCCGGCCAGGATTCTCTCGACCAAATTCGAGAACGGCAATGCCGAATGCCGCGCGGACATCGACGTCGTCACCGCTGAAGGCCGCACGGCAAGGCTGGAACGTCATTGGCGGATCGACGGTGCCACCGGCGAGGTTTCGCTTGCCGATCGTCTCGTCAATACGAGTACCGAGGCGATGCCCGTCTTCCTCATGTATCATATGAACATCGGTGGCAAATGGTTCGACGCCGGCACGCGCCTGTCGGGCCAGATGCTGGAGAATGGTGGCTTTCCTTGGACATTCGGCGAAGAACCCGGCGACATTTTCTGTGTGCCGGCGCTGGAGAAAGGCGAGGACTGGGCGGAGATCAGCCTCGGTCCGATCGCGGCGATCGGCGGCAAGACATTGAGGGTGCGCTTTGGCACCGACACGCTGCCTTTCCTGCAGGTTTGGCGCAATCAGCGTGCGCCGGCGCATGTTCTCGGCATCGAGCCGGTTTCGCATCGCTGGGTCTCGCGCGCGGAGCTGGAAGAGGCTGGTGAATTCAATATTCTTGAGCCCGACGAAGCCCGCAATTTCATGCTCAACTTTGCCTTTGTTTGAGGGTGTCGAGCGGTTGACGCTCGCCGTGGGGCGGCGTAGATCAAAGCCCTCGGTTTTAGAGAGGACATGAACCATGGATATCCGCCCGATCGATGATGAATACTCGGTGTCCGGCCAGATCACCGTAGAGGATCTCGACCAGATCAAGGCCATGGGTTTCAAGTCGATCGTCTGCCATCGCCCGGACGATGAAAGCCCGGACCAGACGCCGTTCTCAGCCATTGAAGCTCGCGCCAAGGAACTTGGCCTCGAGATCACCCATGTGCCTGTCGGCCCCATGGGCGTTACCGAAGAAGCCGTGCAGGGTATGGTCGATGCGCTGGACGAGTTTCCGCGGCCAATGCTCGGCTATTGCCGTTCCGGCGCGCGCTCGACGGCGATCTATCAGAAGACGCATCATATTCGCGGCTGAACGGGCGCATTCCCAATCTTGAGATTAAAGGGCAGGCCACCGGCCGTGCCTTTCCGTTACCTGTCGAAGAACAACATCAGGAGAAAACCATGAGCATCAAGCGTATCGACGTTGGCACCCGCATGAGCGGCGCTGTCATCCACGGCAACACCGTCTACCTCGCCGGCCAGGTTGGTGAAGGCGAAAGCGTCACCGATCAGTGCAAGTCGGCGTTGGCCGAAGTCGACCGCCTGCTCGCAGCAGCCGGCTCCAGCAAGTCGAAGATTCTGCAGACGCTCATCTACCTCTCCGATATTTCCTATTTCGCAGAAATGAATGCCGCCTGGGAAGCCTGGGTCGATCCGGCCAACACGCCGGCTCGCGCGACCAGCGAAGCCAAGCTCGCTGCACCGAAGTACAAGGTCGAATTCATCGTGACGGCCGCGCTCTAAGTCGACGCGGCGTGGTTTGGAAGGCCGGTGGGCTCGCGCTCACCGGCCTTTCGTTTGAGCGATTTCCGTCAGGGTGCGCGAGGGCGTGATCGCTTCCGGATCGAGCGCAATCTCGATGATCGCCGGTTTGCCGCTGGCACGGGCCCGCTCGAATGCCGGGCCGAATTCCTCCGTCGTCATCACCGTCTCGCCGTGGCCGCCATAGGCGCGGGCGAGGGCGGCAAAATCAGGGTTATTCAGTGCTGTGGCGCTGACACGGCCGGGATATTCCCGCTCCTGATGCATGCGGATGGTGCCGTACATGCCATTGTTGATGACCAGCGCGATCAGCGGCAAATCATATTGAACGGCAGTCGCGAATTCCTGGCCGTGCATCATGAAACAGCCGTCGCCGGCAAAGCAGATCACCTCGCGGTTCGGAAACAGCTGCTTGGCGGCGACCGCTGCCGGCAAGCCGTAGCCCATTGATCCCGAGGTGGGGGCCGCCTGGGTGTTGAAACGGCGGAAGCGATGGAAGCGATGCAGCCAGGTCGCATAGTTGCCAGCGCCGTTGGTGAAGATCGCATCATCAGCGGTATTGGCTTCGATCCAGTCCATGATGCGGCCCATGTGAACCGCACCGGGGCTTCTCTCCGGCGTCTTCGACCAGGCAAGATAAGCGGCATGCATGCGTTCGGTGCGTTCGCCCCAAGGTGTTTCGCTCGGTGCATCCAGATCGGCCAGCGCCGCGACGAAATCAGTGGGACTCGCACAGATCGCCAGATCTGGGCGGTAGACGCGGCCAAGCTCTGACGGGTCGGGATGGACGTGGACCAACTGCTGGCGCGGGTAGGGGATATCCACCAGCGTATAGCCGGAGGACGGCATCTCGGAGAGGCGCCCACCCAGAAGAATGAGCAGATCCGCCTCCTTGATTTCTTTGGCGAGCGCCGGATTGATGCCGATCCCAACATCGCCGACATAGTTCGGATGCAGATGATCGAACAGCATCTGGCGACGGAAGGAACAGCCGACCGGCAGGCTGAAACGCTCCGCGAATTGCCGGATGCCGGCAACCGCCTCCTCATTCCAACGTGTGCCGCCGAGAATGACCATCGGGCGTTCCGCCGCTATGAGGCGCCGATGAAGATCGGCGAGCTGACTGCGGGCGGGATATGCGGCGACAGGCATATATGGCTTGGCTTCCGGCGCTTCGACCTCGTCGCGGAGCATGTCCTCGGGCAGGGTCAGTACGACGGGGCCGGGACGCCCCGACGTCGCGACCGCGAAGGCACGGGTGACGAATTCCGGGATGCGGGCAGCATCGTCGATCTCGCCGACCCATTTCGCGAATTCGGTGAAGGCGCGGCGGAATTCCACTTCCTGGAAGGCCTCGCGCTCGCGGGCGTCGCGCTGAACCTGACCGATGAAGAGGATCATCGGGATCGAATCCTGCCGGGCGATATGCAGGCCTGCGGAGGCATTGGTTGCGCCAGGGCCGCGGGTGACCATGCAGATGCCCGGCTCTCCCGTCAGCCGGCCCCAGGCATCCGCCATCATCGCCGCACCACCCTCCTGACGGCAGACAAGCACCTTGATGTCGCTGTCATGCAGCGCATCAAGCACGGCAAGAAAGCTCTCGCCCGGCACGCAGGAAATACGCTCTACGCCATTGGCCTTCAAAGCTTCGACAATGAGTTGGCCGCCCGTTCGCTTCATATCTTCGCCTTTCCCTCCAGTTCGGCCAATTCGGCCAGAACCTCCTCCTGATGTTCGCCGAGGCGCGGGCTCGGCCGTGTATAGGTCAAGGGCGTCTCCGACAGAACGATCGGCGTCCGCACGCTTGGGATCATGGTGCCGACGCTGTCCTCGAGATCGATCCGCAAACCGCGCGACTTGATCTGCGGATCGGCGAACATGTCCTCGATCGTATTGATGGCGCCGGCCGGTACGGCATTGTCCTCGCAGGCCTTCAGCAGATCCGCCTTGTTCCAGGTCAGCGTCCTCACCGATATAAATGCCCGGACTTCGTTGCGGTGGGCGACGCGGGCCTTGTTGGTCGCATAGCGCTCGTCGTCGGCGTGGGCATCGATGCCGAGAATTGCGCACAGGCGGCGGAACTGCCCATCATTGCCCACAGCCAGAATGAGATAGCCGTCGGCGGTGGGAACGACCTCATAGGGCGAGATATTGGGATGGGCATTGCCGAGGCGCACGGGCGGTTTGCCCGATATCAGATAGTTCATGTTCTGATTGGCGAGCACGGCCGACTGCACGTCGAGAAGCGCCATATCGACGAGCTGGCCTTCACCGGTCTTGAGCGCATGGATCAGGGCGGCCTCGATTGCCGAGACCGCATAGATACCGGTGAAGATATCGGCAATCGCAACGCCTGCCTTCATCGGTTGGCCGTCGGGCTCGCCGGTGATCGACATGAAGCCGGATATGCCCTGGACGATGTAGTCATAGCCTGCCAGGCCGGCATAAGGCCCTGTCTGTCCGAAGCCCGTGATAGAGCAATAGACGATCCTCGGATTGATCCTTTTCAGGCTTTCGTAGTCCAGGCCGTATTTGACCAGGCCGCCGAGCTTGAAATTCTCGATCACGACGTCGGCCGTCTTCACCAGCCGGCGCACGAGCTCCTGACCCTCTGCGTTCTTGAGGTCGGCGACGATGGAACGCTTGCCGCGATTGGCCGAATGATAATAGGCGGCCGAGAGATTTTCGCCATCCTTGCCCTCGACAAAGGGCGGGCCCCATTGGCGCGTGTCGTCGCCGCCGTCGGGATTTTCCACCTTGATGACGTCGGCGCCGAGATCGGCCAGCATCTGCCCCGCCCAGGGGCCGGCGAGCACACGAGCAAGCTCGATGACTCGAATACCGGACAGCGGAGGTTTCTTGGTTTTCTGGTCTGTCATGTCGACCCGCTCTCTCGCTTAAGGCGTGAATGCTGTTGCAGATGTATCGGATACCGGCTTGGAAGCAAAGCGCCGCTCGCGCCAGAGAATGTAGAGCCCGGAGCCGATGATGATGAATATTCCGAGCCACTTGATCGCATCCGGAAAGTTGCCGAAGACCAGCCAGCCGAAGATCGTCGCCGAGACGATCTCGAAATATTGCAGGGGCGCAAGCGTCGAGGCTGGCACGGCACGATAGGCGTGTACGGTGAGGATGCCGGCGGCGGCGGCGCTGGCGCCGACGCCGAGCAGATAAAGCATGGCAATCAGGTCCGGCAGGACGGGGTCGAGGATGGCAGAACCAGTCGCACGGCCAATCGCAAGCAGGATCAGGCTGAAGCCGACGCCCCATATGCCCGTTTGAAACTGCATCGACCATGCATCCTCGCTATGGGAGACGACGCGCGTGATCATCACGTAGACGGCGATGCAGAGCGCGGTGACGACGGGCAAAAGCGCCACGAAACCGACCTCTTCGAAGCTCGGCTGGATGATCAGCATCGCGCCGAAAAAACCGACGGCGCAGGCCGTGTAGCGCCGCCAGCCGATGGTTTCCTTGAGGAAAATGCTGCTGAGAATGGTCAGCATCATCGGCTCGACGAAAAAGATGGCGATGGCATCGGCGACTTCCATGACCTGCAGCGTCGTCACGAACGAAACCATGGACAGCGTGAGCACGCCGGCGCGGATGGCATGCACGCCGCTGCGACGCCATGTCCATACGCCCCATTGTCCAAGCATGGCCATCATCGGCAGCGCAAAGAGCGATTGGAGGATGAAACGCGCGGCGGTGACTTCAGCCGGCGGAATGGTGGCTGCCGCGAGCTTGGAGAATATGTCGATGATCGGCGAGAGGACGACGGAGAGGAACATCATCAACAGGCCGAAGGTCAGCTCCGACTGCGGCAATCGAAGCGAGGTGCCGCTGCTGGCATTCATTGTAGAATTCCTTTGAGAATCAGTTCCTTGCCGTCACCTTCTCACACCAGTCGGCAAAGTCGGAAATGGCTTGGGCGGCGCCGATTTCGTTCAGCGTCTCGTGCCGCATGTCCGGATGGATCGCGGTTGTAATATGAGAGAAGCCGGCATTTTTCAAATGGTTTGACAGCCAGGAAATCGCTTTTCCGTTGTCGGTCGCGGGATCCTTGCCGCCTCCCGTCAGATGAATCGGCATGTCACGCCGCAGCCGGTCGAGATAGGTTTTCTGCGGGGCGCGAAAGCTGAGCTCGAATATGTCAAGCCAGAGCGAGACAGATGCATTGAAGCCGCAGAGCGGATCGGCGATGTACTTGTCCACCTGCTCGGGAACGCGCGAAAGCCAGTCGAACTCGGTGCGGCGGTTCGGGATGGATTTGCCCCAGGTAGCGAAGGTCAGTTTCGGCAACGGCCCGCTGGGGACGTCCGATCCTTTGAACATGCGCTCCGTCTTCAGGATGAGCTGGGCGGCGCGGCCGGCGAGGCCGGGATTGAAGTTGGAGTTCCAGACCGCGACGGCATCGAATTTGTCCGGATGCGTGACGACCGTGTTGAGGCTGATCAATCCTCCCATGGAGTGACCGAAGAGAATGATGGGCAGGCCGGGATGGGCCGTCGCGGCAAGCTCGCGCATGGCCAGCACATCAGAGATGACCTGCCCGACGCCGTTTCTTCGCGCGAAACGGCCGATTGGAGCGTCGGCAGCAATAGTCTCGCCATGGCCGCGATGATCATGGGCATAGACATGAAAGCCGCGCGCGGCCATGGCTTCAGCAAAAGCTGCGTAGCGGCGTGAATGTTCGGCAAGGCCATGAGATATCAGGAGGATGCCGCGTGCATCGCCTTTAGCCGGCGAATGATGATAGGCAATCGTCGCGCCCGTCGGGCTTTCCAGGCGTTGCGTCTCGGCGAACATGCATGGTTCCTCCCCATTTGGACGAAAGGTCATCATTCGGTTGATTGCAACGGATAACGATCGAAGCCCACAGAAATAAATCTTCGCAAACCATGTGATTCAGGGTTGCATCTACTCAATCAAACTGCTTATTTGTTCCTATAATGTTCTAATTGGAGGCATGAAATGAAGCATTTGCTTCGGATATTTGCGGTTGTGCTCCTTTCGGCCGGAACGATCGCCAGCGCGGCGGCGCAGGAGCAGAGCAGAGGGCGGACGCGCTTTATACTGGCGGCGAGCTGGGAGCCGGCGTTTTGTGCGACGAACCAGAAGAAGGCGGAATGCCGGAACCAATCGTCGAACAACTATGACGCCACAAATTTCTCGCTGCACGGCCTCTGGCCGATGCGGCAGGAATATTGCGACGTTTCGGACGATTTGAAACAGGCCGACCGCAGCAGCGATTGGAAGGATCTACCGGCGGTTCAGCTGTCGCAGGAAGTCAAGGCAAAGCTCGACAAGGTCATGCCGGGCACCCAGTCCGGCCTCGAACGCCATGAATGGATCAAGCACGGCACATGCACGAAGCTCAGCGCCGATCAGTTTTTCTCGACCGCTGCCGGTTTGATCGCCGAACTCAATGCATCGGCCGTGCGCGATCTTTTCGCTGAGAATATCGGCAAGGAGCTGGATGCCGAAACCATCAAGGCCGCCTTCGACCAGAGCTTCGGCGAGGGTGCCAATGCGCGCATCAAGATGAGCTGCCGCCGGGTCGGCAATACCAGGATGATTTCGGAATTGACGATCGGCCTCTCCGAAGATGCGATCGATCCGCAGCAGGGTGGCGAGCCACGGCTTGGCAAACTGATCCAGGGTGCCGGCAGCACGTCGTTCGGGTGCGATCGCGGCGTGGTGGATGCGGCCGGTTTCTGAGGAAATACGGGCTTTATGACTCGGATAATGCCCTCGGACAAGGTTTCGCCGTTGCCCGAGGGCGGGGTTTCGCCTACATAGCGGCACAATTCACAATGTTGTTCGCCCGTGGAGTAACCCAAGCTATGGCACGTCAGTTCATTTATCATATGGCCGGTCTGAATAAGGCCTATGGCGCCAAGAAAATTCTCGAGAATATCCATCTCTCCTTCTACCCCGATGCCAAGATCGGTATTCTCGGTCCGAACGGTGCAGGTAAGTCGACTGTGCTGCGGATCATGGCCGGTCTCGATAAGGAGTATACCGGCGAGGCCTGGCTGGCCGAGGGTGCCACCATCGGCTATTTGGCGCAGGAGCCGCAGCTCGATCCGGCGAAGACGGCGCTCGAAAACGTCATGGAAGGCGTTGCGGCGAAGACTGACGTCCTCAATCGTTACAACGAACTGATGATGAACTATTCCGACGAGACGGCGGAAGAGGGCGCTAAGCTCCAGGACATCATCGACAGCCAGAATCTCTGGGACCTGGAAAGCCAGGTTGAGATGGCAATGGATGCGTTGCGCTGCCCGCCTGGCGATGCCGACGTCACCAAACTCTCCGGCGGCGAACGCCGTCGTGTGGCGTTGTGCAAGCTGCTGCTGTCGCAGCCGGACGTGCTGCTGCTCGACGAACCGACTAACCATCTCGACGCCGAAACCATCGCCTGGTTGGAAAAGCATCTGCGTGCCTATCCGGGCGCCGTGCTGATGATTACCCACGATCGCTACTTCCTGGATAACGTCACCGGCTGGATCCTCGAACTCGACCGCGGTCGCGGCATTCCCTACGAAGGCAACTACTCCTCCTACTTGCTGGCGAAGGCGAAGCGCATGCAGCAGGAAGGTCGCGAAGAGGCCGGTCGCCAGAAGGCGATCGCTCGCGAACAGGAGTGGATCGCTTCCAGCCCGAAAGCCCGCCAGTCGAAGTCCAAGGCCCGTATCCGCGCTTATGACGAGTTGGTCGATGCCGCCGAGAACCAGCGTCCCGGCGATGCGCAGATCATCATTCCGGTCGGTGAGCGTCTCGGACAGGTGGTCATCGAGATGGAAGGCATCAACAAGGGTTATGGCGACCGGATGTTGATCGAAGGTCTGTCGCTGAAGCTGCCGCCGGGCGGTATCGTCGGCGTTATCGGTCCGAACGGCGCCGGCAAGACGACGCTTTTCCGCATGATCACCGGCCAGGAAAAGCCGGATAGCGGCAGCATCCGCATCGGCGACAGCGTTCATCTCGGCTATGTCGACCAGAGCCGTGACGCACTCGATGGCGGCAAGACCGTCTGGGAAGAGATCTCCGGCGGCGCCGAAGTCATCAAGCTCGGCAAGTATGAAATGAATTCGCGCGCTTATTGCGCGACCTTCAATTTCAAGGGCGGCGACCAGCAACAGAAGGTCGGCAACCTCTCGGGCGGCCAGCGCAACCGCGTGCATCTTGCCAAGATGCTGAAGGCCGGCGGCAACGTTCTGCTGCTCGACGAACCGACCAACGACCTTGATACGGAAACGCTTGGCGCTCTCGAGATCGCGCTTGAAAACTTTGCCGGTTGCGCCGTCATCATCAGCCACGATCGCATGTTCCTTGATCGTCTGGCCACGCATATCCTCGCTTTCGAAGGCGATAGCCATGTCGAATGGTTCGAAGGTAACTTCGAGGATTACGAACAGGACAAGATGCGCCGTCTCGGCGTTGACAGCATCAATCCGAGCCGCGTCACCTATAAGCGCCTGACGCGATAAGCTTCTGCTTTTGCTCTTCGAAAACCCCGGCTTGACCGGGGTTTTTGTTTATCTCGCGCCGGCATTCGGTGTTCCGTTTTCGGCAGAAACTAACAGATTTCCGACGTCAAACCGCGTCGGCGATCGTTTGGCTCTTGCAGAACGCGCCCAAATCACATAAAGATATCTTTATATCTTGATTGGGTGTGGAATGACTGATGTTGTGAAGCTCGGCTTGGATGAGGTTGTGGACGTGCTGAAAGCCGTCGGCGAGCCCACGCGGCTGCGGCTGCTGGCACTCCTTGCCGCCGGCGATCTGACAGTCACCGATCTTACCGAAATTCTCGGCCAATCACAGCCCCGCATTTCGCGGCATCTGAAACTGCTTGGAGAAGCGGGCCTGATCGACCGCTATCAGGAGGGCGCCTGGGCCTATTTCCGCCTGAAGCAGGACGGCAAGGCGGTGATGATGGCACGAACGCTTCTGCGCCATACGGCGGAGAAGGATTCCGTGCTGTTGCGCGACGGGGAGCGACTTGCTTCCGTGAAGCGCATTCGCGCCGAGCGCGCGCAAGCCTATTTCAGCCGGAATGCTGCCGAGTGGGATGAGCTGCGCCGTCTGCATGTCGCCGATGAGGATGTCGACAAGGCGCTGATCGAATTGATAGGCCCGCAGCCGATCGATTCCTTTCTCGATCTCGGTACCGGCACGGGCCGGATGTTGCAGCTGTTGGCAGGTCACTATCGCCGCGCCATCGGCATCGATGCCAGCCGCGACATGCTGGCCGTAGCCCGCGCCAATCTCGACCGTTCCAACATCATGGCCGCGTCGGTGCGTCAGGGCGATATTTTCAACCTGCCGCTCGAGCAGCAGGATTTCGATCTGATCACCATTCACCAGGTACTGCATTTCCTTGATCAGCCGCAGATCGCGGTTGCGGAAGCGGCGCGAATGCTGCGGCCCGGCGGTCGGCTTGCCATCATCGATCTCGCGCCGCACGGGCTGGAATATCTGCGCGATGAGCATGCGCATCTGCGTCTCGGTTTCTCGCATCAGACCATATCCGATTGGCTGAAATTGGCCGGGCTCGATGTCGAGCAGGTACAGGACCTTCATTCGGGGAGGGAAAGCGGTCAGGCGTTGACAGTCACGATCTGGCTGGCGCGCGACCCGCGGTTGCTGATGGCAGCCGAGCAGGACCGCCAATCGTCCCCCATTCTTGCCGGGAGAGTTTGACATGTCTTCTAAATCCGAAAATGGCCAGGGCGGTATCCGCATTTCCTTCGAGTTCTTCCCGCCAAAGTCGGAAGAAGCCGAGCAGCAGCTATGGAATACGGTTTCGGAATTGAGCGAATGGGAGCCGGAATTCGTTTCTGTGACATATGGAGCGGGCGGATCGACCAAGGCGCCGACGCTCTCGGCCGTTCGAAAGATGATCCATGAGACGCCGTTCACGACTGCTTCGCATCTGACTTGCGTCGGTGCGACGCGCGAGGATACGCATCGGGTGATCGACGAATTTCTCGCCACCGGCGTCCGCCGTTTCGTCGCCCTGCGCGGCGACCCGCCGGGCGGTGTCGGTTCCGCCTACCAGCCGCATCCGGGCGGCTATGCCAATGCCGCCGAACTGGTGACCGCGCTGCGTGAGCGGGGGGATTTCGATATTTCCGTATCGGCCTATCCGGAAAAGCATCCGGAGAGCCGCGATACCGTAGCCGACATCGATATGCTGAAGCGCAAGGCTGACAACGGCGCAGACCGCGCCCTGACGCAGTTCTTCTTCGATAATGATGCCTTCGAGCGCTATCATGATCGCGTTCGCGCAACCGGCATCAAGATCCCGGTCGTGCCGGGCATCATGCCGATCCAGAACCTGACGCAACTGAAGCGCTTTGCCGGTGCCTGCGGTACCAGCATTCCGTCCTGGCTCGATGAACGTTTCGATGGTCTCGACGAAAATACCGATGAGCGCGCCAAGGTCGCGGCCGATGTCGCCGCCGAACAGATCCAGGATCTGATGCGTCGCGGCATTCACGAGTTTCATCTCTATACGATGAACCGCTCGCCTCTCGTTTCTGCCGTCCTCGAGCGGCTGGGCCTCCAGCGCAAGGTGGATGCTCGGGCGGGCGCTGCCGCCTAAGGTTGCCACACAACACATGAAAAAGCGCATGTCCCTCCCGGGCATGCGCTTTTTTAATGGAATAGTCGTTTTGTTAGCTTTTCGGAGTTCGGTCGCCTGCGGTGATCGTCATGCCGTTAGATGAAAAGCATCGTTACGACGAAAATGAAGGCCGCACCAACCACTAGGACGTTGATGGATCGCGTCAATCCCATGTCTTCCTCCTCAGTCAGCCGTTAAATTTTATGTCGATAATGTGTCGCTTGGAAAGAGAATTCGATGCTGCGGCGCGGTATCCGGTTGGCGTTTTGATTCATGGTTTCGCCTTAGCGAATTGATTTCATTAAATAAATCTCCCTTGTTTGCCGCCTGGCCCGCTGTGAATAAGTGTTAACGCATACCTATTCCCAACGCCGTGTATGACTTATTTCGGGTGGAGGGGTGCGGATTATGCCGCGCCGGCGCGCATGCCATGCCTTATCCATGCGTAGGTGCGGCCATCAAGGATGAGCAAGCCCAGCGCGATGAGCATCATGCCGGCGATCTCGGTGAAGCCGAGCCGTTCACCCAGGAAAAGAAAGCCGAGCAGCATAGCGCTTGGCGGCACCAGGAGGGTGACAAGCGAGGCGTTCGTCGCGCCGGCAAGCGCCATGATGCGAAAATAGAGGATGTAGGCGAAAGCGGTCGATAGCAGGGCTAGCCCTAGAATGGCTGCTATCGCGGCGGCCGGCGGTGTCGCCAGCGTCCAAGGCTGGTCTATGACCAGGGCGACCGGCAACATGATGAGCGAGGAGCCGGTCAGCTGGCCCGCCGCGACGACGGTCGGCGCGATGCCTTTGAAGCGCTTGGCGTAAATCGCCGCAAAGCCATAGGAAATTGCCGCGATGATCGGCAGCAGCAGCGCCCAGAAGGGCACAGAAGCGCTGTTGGTCACGCTTGGCGCGAGCAGGATGACCGTGCCGACGAGCCCGGCGAGGCAGCCGGCCAGCTTGGCCGATGTCAGCCGCTCGTCCGTCGTCAACTGATTGCCGATCAGGACCGTCCAGATCGGTGTGGTTGCGTTGAGGATAGAGGCAAGTCCCGCTCCCATCTCTGTCTGGCCGAAGAAGATCAATGTGTGCGGTACCGCATTGTTGATGAGGCCGAGCATCAAGAATTGCCGCCAATGGCTCCGCAGCGCCTGATAGATCCCGAAACGGCCAGCGAGATAGACATGCAATGCCGCCGCTGCCAGCGACAATCGCAGAAGGACGAGTGTGAAGGGTGGGACATGGTGAACGGCAATACGGGCAAAGAAGAACGACCCGCCCCAGATCAGCCCGAGCAATAGCAGCAGGCCCCAGGTGAGTGCACTCATTCGGTTTTCGCTGTCCATCGCCGTTCCTCCCATTTCGGCTCATGTAAACCGGGAGAGAGCGGGGTCCCACCCGTTTCCTGCGACACCGGGCAGAATGGGTTTCTCTGAGCGTTCGGGGAGAGAGGAGCTCAATTAAAAAGGCGGCTTGCGGCCGCCTTTTTGATAGGGAAGCAGGAAAACTCAGAGTGCGCCGAGAAGCGCCGAAGTCGCCCAGCCATCGGCCGGCATGCCGAGGCGGAACTGTTCCTTCTGAATGGCGATGCGCGTGCCGGAGCCGAGAATGCCGTCGATCTTGCCGACATCGTAGCCGCGCGCCACAAGCTTGGTCTGAAGCGTTTTCATATCGACATCGTTCAGGCCCGGTTCCGGCGTGCCCTTGTTATAAGGCGGAGCACCGGCGAAACGGGTGGCGAAATAGGCGGCGGAGGTCGTGTAGATGAACGACTGGTTCCATCCGAGATAGGCGTTGTAGTTCGGATAGGTCAGGAAAGCCGGACCCTTGCGGCCCTGCGGCAGGATGAGGGCGGCCGGCAGCGAGCCGAAACTTGTGTTGCCGTCGCGCGGCTTGACGCCGAGCTGGAACCAGTCGGCGGCGGTGAGCGTGCCGCCGATGCCGGATTTCTCCCAGGGCAGATTATCCGGCACGGTTACTTCCTGCAGCCAGGGCTGACCGCGCTGGAAGCCGAGATGCTGGAGGAATCTTGCCGTCGTTAGAATGACGTCGGGCGCGCTTGTCTTCAAGTTGACGTGGCCATCGCCATCGCCATCGGTGCCGTACGCGATGATATCAGGCGGCAGCATCTGCGTCTGGCCGATTTCGCCGGCCCATGCACCTGTCGTGGTCTCCGGGTCGACATCGCCGCGCTGCACCAATTCGATCAGCGCGATCAGACGCGGACGGAAGAAGTCCGGCCGACGGCAGTCATGCGCGAGGGTGACAAGCGCGTTGCGGGTGTTGAAGTTGCCCTGAACGGCGCCGAAGTCGGTTTCCATCGCCCAGAAGGCTGTGATGACGCCGGGGGCGACGCCGTAGTCTTTTTCAGCCTTTGCAAAGACGTCGGCATACTGCTTCATCTTCTGGCGACCGATATCCAGGCGCCCCTGGCTGACGGTGCGCTGCGAGAATTCGAGGAAGGTCTGGCGGAATACGCCCTGACCACGGTCCATGGAGAGAACCTTGGGATCGATTTGCGCGCCAGCCAAGGTCCTGTCGGCCGCCGCGGCATCGGCGCCAGCCGCAATTGCTTCAGCCTTCACACCAGCCAGGAAGGGTGCAAGATCACCGCCGCAAGCCACCTTGGGAGCGCTGACGCCATCCGTGCTCGGTGCGGCGGCTGGGGCCGCGCTCTGAGCCATCGCCGCGCCGGTTATGGCTGAGGCGAAGATCAACGCGAGTGCGTTGCGTCGAATGGTGTAACGGTCCATGGGCGATCCTCTCTAGTGATAGAATAGGGTCGCTTTCACAGAAGATTGTGACATAAGCAAGAGAGAAATAGCGTCAAACTCAAGAATTTCCTTGCTTCTGTACTGCCGCCACCCAGCTGTGCCAATTTTGCTCGGAACCGGCGAAGACATTGATATCCATCGGCCCTTTGATACCGGGGATAAGGCCGGTGGATGTATACTGCCAGAAGGCCCAGTCACGATTCGCGTAAATCTCCTTGGGATGCTTCGCGACCGAGCGGACCCAGAAGTGGTAATCCTTGAAATAACCAGCGAGATTTTCGCGGTGGAAGTCGACCGAGGTGTAGATGATCGGGCGCTTGCCGTAATAGGCTTCGAGGCGATCCATGAAGCGCTTCATTTCCGTCCGCACCGTTTCAGGGGCCGGTCTCGTGCGGCAGGTCGGCGAGCTGGGGTTCCATTCGACGTCGATGACCGGCGGAAGCATTGTGGCGTCCTTCGGTACGTTGCGGATGAACCAGTCCGCCTGATCGTCGGCAGTCGAGCAGAAATAATAGAAATGATAGGCTGTGTGAAGAAGTCCCGCAGCGGCAGCTTCGCGCCAATATTCGGTAAAGCGCGGATCGATGCGGTCCTTGCCTTCCGTCGCCTTGATAAAGGCAAAGGCCACGCCGGAAGACTTGACGGCCTGCCAATCGATATCGCCCTGGTACTTGGAAATATCGATGCCGTGGATGGGATGGCGGTCAGGATGGTCGCGGCCGAAATCCTGCGGCTTTGTATCGCTGAACCTGGTCTTGGGAAGCGACGCCGTCGAAAAAGCGTCGTAGCCCATCGTGCAGCCATTCAAAAAAAGGGCAAGCGGCATTAAGCACAACAGAAGCCGGCGCATGAGTATCCCGTTATGACGCGAGTGATCTGGCTGCCCCAAGACTTGGCTTCCGTATTGTGGTCCCCGAAAATCCAAAAGAGCGGCAGGCCAAGCTGCTGTCAGCCGGCCTTGCCACTTTATTCACCATATCAACGTAAAAAATGCGTTATCTTCAAGCAAATTCTTATGCTTGAAGCACGATGGCACCGTATTTCTCGCCGAATTCCGCCGCCGCTTATGCGGCTTGCTTGGCGACGACGGCTCTCCAGGCGTAGCCACGACCGATCTTTTCGGTCTTGAGCGTCATGCCGCGCGCCTTTGCCTTCTCTTCCAGTACCGTCAGAAGATCGGCGCGGGGGGTGACGTGGAATTTCTTCAACCATCCTTTAAGAAGGGTCCGGAACCAGCCCGGCAGACCTTCTTGCTGGCCAAAATCGACGACGTGCAGTTCGCCACCGGGGGCGACGGCACCAAGCGATGCATCGATTGCGCTCGTCCAATCCGGGATCATCGACAACGCGTAGGAAACCATCACGCGGTCGAATCCATCAGTGCCGAAATCGGTGGGTGAAAACGTGGTGGCGTCTGCAACGCGAAAATCCGGCATCTGCTTCAGGCCGCGAAAATTGTTGCGCGCCGAAATCAGCATCTCCTGCGAGATATCAAGGCCATAAAGCTTCGCGGAAGGGAAATGCCGGTAGGCCAGCAGCATGTTACGGCCCGTACCGCAGCCCACTTCCAGCAATGAGCCACCCGGGGGCACGTTAAGCTGCTCAATCGTGCGGTCGCGTCCGAAGAGGTAGTATTTGCGGGTCAGATCGTAGATATGCCGCTGATAACGGTACATGCCGTCCATCAGCTTTGCATGATTGTTCGAGCCGGTTTCCGTGCCCGTATCCGCCTGGCTCACGCTTTTTTCCCGTAAATGTGGAAGCCGCCATAGATCGCCGAACGATCCTGGGCATTGAGCTCCTGCGAACGCTCCTCGAAATAGACCCACTGGTCGCGGATGGCCGGTGACAGGCGGCCCTCGATGATGCTCTTTTCCGCAGCCGTGCGGAAAATGACGCGAGCGCCTTCGCGCGCCGTGCGGGTGATTTCCGCCCAAAGGCCGTTGAGCTGCTCATCGGTCATCCAATCCTGCGCGTCGAGCAAGACGTAACGATCGCGGGAGGCTGCCGGCTTGGAGGCCAGGAGTTCGGTGAAGTTGGCGTGATGGACATCGACGCGGTCGGCATTGGCGCGGATTGCGGCATAATGCTCCGGCTTAAGGTAGGTGGGCAGGGGACCCTGATGCTGGCCGGCGTAGCGGCGCGCGAAGGCTTGCCACGCAAAATAGTTATCCCGCATCGGGAAGTGGCATGCCAGCTTTTCCAATCGATGCTTCAATACGGCAGAAATCGAATCATCGCCGGCAAGGCTTGCAAGCTCATCATATTGCTGTGGCGGAATGCCGAGACCGAAGAGCGAGCTCTTGCGACCGAGCAACCAGCGAACCGCCGGCCTGTCGAAGATCGGGGCGATCTCGTTTTCGAAGAACTGGCGCTGCTCGCGGAGAGTGCGGGCTTCCGTCATCCCGGCGAGGCGCACGCCGTGCAGGCGCGCCAGCACATGCGCGGCACCGATGAAGCGGCCGAGGAGACCGGTCTTGTAAATGTTACGATTGAAGACCGTGACGCGGCGACGACCATACATGTCGCGGCCACCCCAATAGGAAGCGGTAGCTTCGTCCAGCCGCGGCGCGATAAACTGGTCGTAGGCCTGGCTGTTGGCGGCAACGCCTGGCGTGCCGAAGAAACGCACCAGATCCGCATGGCCGGGCAGCAGCCGGAAAGCTGCCAGCTTCAGCTTGTTCAAAGCAATGTGGTGGCGGTTGAGATCGACCACATCGATCGAGGAAGGGTTCTGCGAAAGGTAGGCGAGCATATTGCAGCCGCCAGAGCCGATGGTAACGATGCGGTGATGTGGCTGGAGTTCCATCGCCTCCATGTCGACATCAGGATCCTCCCAGATTTGCGGATAGACAAGACCGGAAAACAGCATGCCGAAGAGGCGCTCCGAAAGGCCGGCCTTGGACAGCGCCTTATGTTGCAGCAGAGCGTCCTTGAGTTTCCGGTTCTTTTGGAGACCGGCGTCTGGGGCGAATTCCGTCATCTGAGTCTTGTCACCAATTTGTCAGGGTTCAGCGCGTTTAACCCGGCAATGCTACAGTCTGATGACGCGGGCTGTTGGCAGATTCGGTCGAGATATGGCCCTGCACATATTTGAGTGGCGGCAGCGACGATAGCTCTTTCATCTTGCTGCGTTTCCTGCTTGTCTCCGCCTACCTTTTGGAGGGTATGTGACATGCGTTTGATATCGAGAGTGATCGGAGCATTTGTTGTTTTGCTGCTGGTCATTGTCGCAGGCGGAGCCGTCTGGCTCTCTGTTTACCCGCCGGAATTGCTCAGGGTCGGCGATGGCTATGCCGCCAAGATGGTGTGTTCCAACACGTTTGTCGCCAAACGGGACCCGGATCAGGTGCTGGCGGATGACGTGCAGGCACCGGGCAATCCGGCGTTGAAGCTTATCCATGTTTCGGTCGATCGCGACGAAGGCGTCGTCAGAGCGCGCTTCCTTGGAATGTTTGCGCCTAATTATGCGCTCTATCGCGGTGCGCTCGGCTGCACGACGGTGCCCGATGGCGATCTCCAGGCAGCACGCGGCGCGGTCTTCCTGAACAAGCTGAAGACGCCGAAGAGCGATGCGTTCTGGCCTGATGGCAATACGGTCACGCTCGGTTCGGGTGAGCAAGACGCCAAGTTTGCTAAGCTGGTGGCAAACCCGGATCTTGCCGGGCCAGCGATGCGCGCCGTTGTCGTCGTCAAAGACGGGCATATCGTAGCCGAGGCCTATGGCGACGGTTTCAACGAGGGAACGCCCCTGATTGGCTGGTCTATGACAAAGACAGTCAACGCCGCCATCATCGGCCGCCTCATGTTGGCCGGCCGCATGTCTTTCGACGACCAAAATCTCCTGCCGCAATGGAGTGGCGATGCGCGCAAGAATATCAAGCTCAGCGACCTTCTCGCCATGGAAAGCGGTCTTGCCTTCAACGAGGCCTATGGCGACGTATCGGACGTGACCCGCATGCTTTATCTCGAGCCGGACACGACCAGCATCGTGGCCAATGCGCGCCAGGTGGCCGCGCCTGGAGAACGCTTCAACTATTCCAGCGGTACGGCAACGCTACTCTCAAGGCTCTGGATGAACCGGCTGCCGAACCTGAGTGCGGCCATATCCTATCCGCGCGAGGCGCTTTTCGGGCCGCTTGGCATGCACAGTGCGGTGCTCGAGGCAGATGAGCGCGGCACCTATGTCGGCAGTTCCTATCTCTACGCCACCGCTCGCGATTGGGCGCGTTTCGGGCAATTCCTGCTCCAGGATGGCGTCTGGAAAGGACAGCGCTTGTTGCCGGAGGGCTTTGTGGGGGCCATGCGCACGCCGACGACGGCTTCGGAAGGGGTGTATTCGCAAGTTCAGGCCTGGCTCGCCGGTCCCGGCGGTTCGAACGCGCAATTCGGCTTGCCCCCTGATACTTTCTGGATGAGTGGTCACGATGGCCAGACTGTTGCCATCGTTCCTTCGGCCAATCTTGTTGTGGTGCGGATGGGATTGACGCCGGCCTGGGCGGATTACAGGCCGCAAATTCTGCTCAAGCGGATCCTGGATGCAACAAAGCCGGCCACAAACTAGGCCGGCTTTCCAAAGCTTCCTTGAGAAATCAATAGTCGCCGTTGGCGACGCTGGACAGGCCCTTGCGCTTGGCATCGTAGTAATAGCCGCGGGCATAGAGCTGCACGGCATTCGTTTCTTTGTTTTCGGCCTTGCTGTCTGCTGTCATCCACGCACCACGCAGATATTTGGCGGCGTATTTGATATTGGTCTCGGCATCGAGCAGGCCTGAGGGAGGGCCTTCATAGCCCATCGACTTGGCCGTGTTGTATTTGATCTGCATGAGACCGAAATATCCGGCCCGATTATAGGCTTTCGGATTGTAACGGCTCTCGCGGTGGACAACGCGATGGATCAGCGATTCCGGGATCTCGTAGATCTTGGCGTACTTCTGAATGAGCCTCGAAACGTAGCTTTTTTCAGCGGCGGGAACATCGGAATCATAACTCGGGCTGGTCAAGACAGCCGTAACGACCGTGGGGCCGGTGGTGTCGAAGTTGAAATCGTAATGCATGCGGTTATCCGCATAGCGCGGCAGGCCCATCTGCGCCGGCGAAACGAAGGCGACTTCCGTCGCGGGGCGGGAATCGGGGCGGGGCATCGGCACTGGGGCCTGGATGGCGGCGACGTCCGAGGTCATCGGAATGGTTGCCGCCGCATCAGCGACCGAACTCGAGACCGGCGTGAGTGCCGCGTCGCCGGGGCGCGCCGGATTGGGTATCGGGATTGCGACCACGGAGGGTATGAGCGGCACGTCCGATGCGGCATAGGCGGCTGCGGTCGAGGTGCCGCTTGCAGACATGCCTGTAGCCGCCGCAATGGCCACCGTTCCCTGGCTTGGTGCGTTCGCGGTTGTCGCCGGAGCACCGAAGCGAGCCTGAGCGGCGTCGATCTGCTGCTGGTTGACCGCACCCGCCGTTACACGGCCGGATTTTGCCAACGCTGCCTGCTGCGGTTCATTCGATACGGGAACCGTCGAAGATGCAGGAGCGGCTGAAGCCATCGCAACGCCGCCCGTGGACGAGGCAACGCCAGTTGCGGTCGGGGCCGTATTCGGATGCGGCACGTTGGTGTGTGCCGACGGGAGTTCTGCCTGAGACGCCTGCTGCTGAGTGCTTGCGCACCCTGCAAGAGCGCCGCACATCATTGCCGACAAGGCAACGCTGCGCTTCAGGCCGGGAAATCCGATCGCTACCATTCTGTCACTTTCGAAAAAACCAAACCTATTTGCGATGCAAATCGGCCACAGGACCGCACAATTCGGCCACAGGATCGATAAAATTATGAATCCCCATTAACCTATCCGTGATCGCGCCGCAACCCTGGACGGCGTCAAGCGGCCATCCGGCGGTATCCGGCGGTCACTGCACCCGCGGCAATCAACAGGGTTCCGCCTGTGCGGTTGACGGCGCGTTGCACGCTAGCCTTGCGGATAAACCCGCGCGCCATGTCGGCGACGAAGACGTAAAGCAGCGAATTCAATGCGGCGAGAGTGAGGAAAGTTGCCTCCAAAATAAGCGTTTGCTCAAGGAAGGGCTTCGACATGTCGAGAAACTGCGGCACGAAAGCGATGAAGAAAACGATGCTCTTCGGGTTGAGGGCAGTTACAACGTAAGCGTGCAACATGATCTTTAACGGCTTCTCCTCGGGGAGATTGTCGTTATCGCCCATCGGGCCGGTCACGATCGGGGCTCGCCAGAGCTTGATTCCGAGGAAGACGAGATAAGCCGCGCCGATCAGCTTAAGAATCGTGAACAGCGATGCGGATGCGGCGAGAATGGCGCCAAGGCCCGCGAGCGAGGCGGTCATTGCCGTGAAGTCGCCAAGCGTCACGCCCGTCACGGTCGCCAGCGCCGTTTTGCGACCGTGACCGAGAGCATAGGAGATGACAAGGAGAATGGTCGGCCCCGGTATGGCCAGCATGATGCAGGATGTGGCGGCGAAAGCGAGCCAGGTTTCGATGGACATGGAATCCTCCTCTATTCCTTTTTCGCCGCCAGCAAAGACATCGGATTTACGATCCGTCAATCCGCTTGATCATCGATCAGGCCGCTTGATCACCGATCGGGCCGCCTGATCGCCGATCAATCAGGCTTGCGTGTATTTCTGCCCGATGTGGTCCATCACGTCGGCGAACCACGGCTGCGAGAGATCGAATGCCTTGCCGCCCTTGATTCGCGGGAATTCGATGACGCGCAGCTTGCCGCCCTGGCCTTCGTCGTGGCCGGTGACGCCGGATACCTTGTTGAGTGCATTTTCCACCGCGAGATCGACCATGCCCTGGATAAGGCGAAGATCTTCGCCGTTTGCCGGCGCGGAGCGGGCGAAATAACCCGATTTCTGTACCATCGAGCGCTCGGCGCCGATGATCGAGGCAAACTGCTTCTGGAACCAGCCGCCGACATTGATGGTGTCGATCTTCACATGGCCGAAGGCGTCGCGCTTGATGCTTTCACCTGCGGCTTCGCGCTCGGCGACGATGGCGTCGAGGGCCGCACCTTCCGATACGAACAGCGTCACCTGGCCGGTCTTTTCCATGATGGAACGAAGGCGCTCGCCTTCGGCTTCGATGTCGAAGGCCATCTCAGGCAAATAGAGGCCGTCGATGCTCTTCATCTCGGCATTCATCATGAAGCCGTCGATATATTCGTTGGCAGCGGTCTTTTGAATATAGGCGCGGGCAGTGGCCGCCGTCAGCCAGCCACAGTGCCGTCCCATGACCTCGTGGATGACGAGGGTGCGCGGTGCGGCGGTCTGTTCGTTGCTGACATTGTCGAAGAAATGCGCCCCGACCTCGGCTGCCGTCCAGGCGCCGAGAGACTGGCGGATCGGCACGACGTCGTTGTCGACCGTTTTCGGCAGGCCGACGACGGTCAGGTCGTAGCCGTTGGCCCCGAGATAGGCGGCAAGATCGGCGGCCGTGGTGTTCGTATCGTCGCCGCCGATCGTGTGAAGAATGGTGACGCCATCGGAGGCGAGACGCTCGGCTGCGACGCGCAGCGGGTTTTCACCTTCCTTGACCAGGCCGCGCTTGACGCAGTCGGCGGCATTGGTGAGCTTTACGCGGCTGTTGCCGATCGGAGAGCCGCCGTAACGATGCAACAGGTGCGCACGCTCGCGCATGGCCGGCGTCACCCCGATGCTGTCAGCCAGCAGAACTCCCTGGTAGCCAGACCGATAGGCGATGATGTCGAGATCGGGCGCCACGTCGGTATAGCGCTGGATCAGCCCGCCAACGGCGGAAGAAAGACAGGGCGCCAATCCACCGGCAGTGAGCATTGCGACTTTCTGTTTGGCCATGGAGATCCTCCTTGCAGTCAAGCTGCTTCATTTCAATGGTTGCGGTGGGAATGGATGCGACAGGCGTGCATGGCTGTAAAGTAAAGAATTTAAGAAACGCGCGCTTTGTCTGCTCGCGAACGCGCGGTCGGATGCGGTTTGGAACACGCCATCATTACCAAATTGTGAAAAGTGTTTTCCGCCTTGCGACGAATGGACTGCTTGCAATGGCAGGCATTATTTGGTCAAGGTATTCTACTGTCTATGAGAGCCGTCGGGACCAATATGTCGTTTTGGGAAAAATTGCTGAATGCTATCGGTGGCACCGCTGGCAATGCCCTGTCGGCAGTAGTCGAGGCTATTCGAACCTTGTTCGAGGGCGATCCGGAAACCCGCCGCAAGGTGGCGTTTTCCGTCGCGATAATCGCCCTTTCCGCCAAGATGGCGAAGGCTGACGGCATTGTGACCGAAAACGAGGTCAACGCGTTCCGCGAGATATTCGAGTTTCCGCCGGATCAGGCCAAGAACGTCGCGCGTCTCTACAATCTGGCACGGCAGGATGTGGCGGGCTACGAAGCCTATGCGGAGCGGCTCTCGTCGCTTTGCGTGACCTGCACCAAGAATTGCCCTGTTTTGGAAGACGTGCTCGACGGCCTGTTTCACATTGCCAAGGCTGACGGGCTGATCCACGAAAAGGAAATGGCCTTCCTGCAACATGTGGCCGAGATATTCCATATGAGCGAAGAACGGTTCGATCAGATCATGGCGCGCCATGTGAGCGGTGGACGCGACCCCTACAAGATACTCGGCGTATCGCGCCATGATGATTTCCCGACGATCCGCCGCCGGTATCACGGCCTTGTCTATGAGAACCATCCTGACCGTCTCGTCTCGCGCGGTGTGCCGGAGGAGTTCCACCTCATCGCCAACGAGCGTATGGCCGCCCTGAACGCCGCTTACGCTGAAATCGAGAAAGAACGCCGCGCCGCATGAATGCCTTTCCGGCCGATTTCGCTCGCGCCATGGTGCAGCCTTCGCCGAATCACGGCGAGCGGCGAGATGGGCGCAAACCGGACATGATCCTTCTGCACTACACCGGCATGGGCACGGCCGAGGGCGCGCTGGACTGGCTCTGTCGCCCGGAGAGCCAGGTATCCAGCCATTATTTCGTCTTCGAGGACGGGCGGGTCATTCAACTCGTGCCGGAGGAGCGTCGTGCCTGGCATGCGGGGAAGAGCACCTGGCACAATGAGGCCGATATCAATTCACTGTCGATCGGTATTGAAATAGCCAATGCTGGCCATCCCGGCGGGCTGCCGGATTTCCCCGATGCGCAGATCGAAGCGGTCATCGAACTGTGTCGGGATTGCGGCCAACGCTGGGCAATCGCACCCGAGCGGGTGCTCGGACACTCCGATGTAGCCCCCGTGCGCAAGGTCGATCCGGGCGAGAAATTCCCCTGGGCCCGGCTCGCCGCTGAGGGCGTCGGGCACTGGGTTGAGCCGGCTGCGATTACCGGCGGTCGATTTTTCCAGAAGGGGGATGTGGGCCAGCCGATCGAAGCACTGCAATCCATGCTCTCGCTCTATGGCTATAAAACTGAAATCACTGGTGAATTCTCGGAAAGGCTGAAGGGAGACGTCGAGGCTTTCCAGCGCCATTTCCGCCCGCAGCGTGTGGATGGTATCGCCGATTTTTCCACGATCGATACGCTCCATCGTCTTCTGTCCGCGCTGCCTCGCTTTTCATAGAAAGGTGAGGGGTGCTGGCCATCTTTGTAGCCGGCTATCAGTGCGAAAAAGCGTAACCCCCTGCTGCGCCACATCATTTCCCTATTATCTCCGCATTGCACTGGTCTAACGACGCTCGCTGAACGGCGGTCGCGCAGTTTGGTTTTGTGTGTCGCGCGGCCGTAGACGACTAATGGGGACTGTGCACTCCGGCGGCTCTTTTTGCCTCCAGCCGGACATGACGGCTTGAGGCCGTCCGCGGTCCCGCGCCTGGAGACAAAAGACTACATGAAAAATTTAATTGTTGCGGCTGCAGCATGCGTGGGCGTGCTGCTGGCGGGGTATGATTGCGCCTTTGCGGGTCAGCGGGGCGAGAAAAGTCAAACGGTTCCTTTGAAGATCGCTTATCGTACCACCGGCTATCCGGTGCCGAACGTTCCCGCCGAATTACGTGACGCTGAAAATGCCTTTGTGCGGCAGAATCGCTATTCCGATCTCATTGCCAAATATGCAAAGCAGAACGGCGTGCCGGTGCAACTGGCAACTGCCGTCGTTCAGATCGAAAGCAATTTCAATCCGAAAACGCGGGGGAGTGCCGGGGAAATCGGCCTGATGCAGATCAAGCCGGCAACGGCCCGACTGATGGGGTACGCCGGCCGGGCCAAGGGGCTTTTCGATCCCGAAACGAACATCAAGTTCGGTATGAAATACCTTGCCATGGCTCAGGATCTCGGCGGCGGGCAGACCTGCAATACCATTCTCAAATACAATGCCGGCCATGGCGCGACGCGCATGAACCCGGTCTCGAAGCGCTATTGCGGCAAGGTGCTGGCGCTTTTGGACTGACAGCCGTCCACTGAGCAATTGCGGGTGGGGCTGAATCGCTTTCCATGCTATCGAATCCGCTGTTATTTGAGAGGGCGTAGCATGGCAGCGGATTTCAGGTTCATCGTCGTCGGCCGGGGAATGATGGGGGCGGCTGCCGCCCGTCATCTCGCTGGGCAAACGGATGGCATTGCCGTCATCGGGCCGGATGAACCCGAGGACCGCGCCAGCCATCAGGGTGTCTTCGGCAGTCACTACGACGAGGGCCGTATTACCCGTACGATCGACCCCGATACCGATTGGGCTCGCCTCGCCAACCGCTCGATCAGCCGCTACGCGGAAATCGAACGGGATAGCGGTATTCAGTTCTATGCACCTGTCGGCTGCCTGGTCTCAGGCCCGAAGCGCGGCGCCGATAACGGCTATGTCGGCGATGTGGTGGATGCGGCGGAGCGGCTGGGTGTTCAGGCCGACATTCTCGACGATGCCGGGCTCAAGACGAAGTTTCCGTTCTTCTCTTTCGCATCGGGAAGCGAAGGCGTCTACGAGGCGCGCGGGGCCGGCCATATCAGCCCACGGCGGCTGGTGAAAGCGCAGTCGTTGCTGGCGGAAAAGGCGGGAGCGCGGGTGATCAAGCAGACCGCCCTGTCGATCAGTGATGAGGGCGGCCTGGCAGTTGTCACGACCGCCGAAGGTGAGACGTTCAGCGCCGAGAAGATCCTGATGGCCGCAGGCGGATTCTCCATTGCCGAGAATCTGTTGCCGCGACCGGTTGAGATGAAGGTTTATGGCCGCACCGTGACCTTTTTCGAGGTTAGCGAGGCCGAAGCCGGGGTTCTTTCCGGCATGCCGTCACTGATATCTGTAGCGCTTGATGACGTGGACAGCATCTATATGCTGCCGCCGATCCGCTACCCGGACGGCAAATACTACATCAAGATCGGCGGCGATCCCGACGACCTTCAATTCGAGAGCGAACCGGAACTCCGGGCCTGGTTCCGCACCGCCGGCCGCGACAAGGCGCGCGAACATCTGGTGCGGAGATTCCACGATCTCGTTCCCAGCGTGGCCCGCCCGCCGGCCTTCACCAATTCCTGCGCCGTCTCCTATTCTCCATCAGGCTATCCGATGATCGGCTACACCTCTTCGCCGCGCGTCGCGGTACTGACCGGCGGCTGCGGCACGGCTGCCAAGAGCTCGGACGAGATCGGCCGGCTGGGAGCGGAACTGCTGCTCGCGGGTCGAATCAAGGATGAAGGCTACAGCACGGATTTCTCTGCGCATTTCCGCAGCTAGCATCGGACGGAAACCGGGCCGCATATTTAGGTGGCAATTGCCTGAAGTCTCAGTTAATGAGCCAGTGCCAGTTGGCTGGGCAGCCGCGCTTCATCAATGCCGAAAGGCGATGAGGTGAGGAAAGTCCGGGCTCCACGGAAACACGGTGCCGGATAACGTCCGGCGAGGGCAACCTCAGGGAAAGTGCCACAGAAAGCAAACCGCCCGGTCTCAGGATCGGGTAAGGGTGAAAGGGTGGGGTAAGAGCCCACCGCGTCTCTGGAAACAGCGACGGCACGGAAAACCCCACCGGGAGCAAAACCGAATAGGGATGACGCGGAGCGCGCGAGCGCTCCAGCCTGTTTCCGGGCCGGTCATCCGGGTGGGTTGCAAGAGGCGTCGCGCAAGCGCCGTCCCAGATGAATGGCTGCCACGTTCCGGCCTCGGCCGGAGCCATACAGAACCCGGCTTACAGGCCAACTGGCAAATCATCGCCCCTTTTTTCGGATGGGCCTTTTCGCTCTCCGCAAATAATTTCGAGGGCCGCCGGACGCCCCGGTTTCCCGGGGTTTCCGGTGATCGCGGGCGAGGGTTTTCGCTTGTGAAAACAATCCGTTTCGGAGCGCCCGCTGAAGGCGATCCTAACCTTTCGTTAAACTTAACGGCTTATGAATATTCAGGGTGTGGCCGCGCCCGATGCGGCTTCATCCCATTGACGCCCATATGGTCCCATGGTATCCCAAAACAACACTGCAAACGGGCAAATCAGAGCCCAATCATCGCAAAGCCGTGATTGCCCTCACCAGGGGGGTGTCGAAGGGGCGTCGGCTCTTTCGGCTTGCGAAGCTGTGTCCGATTTTGGCTGTGTCCGTGAGTGCGTGATTGCTTGCGGATCATGGGGGACGGGTGTTTCGCGTCATGAACCGCTTCCTGTCGAATGCGACCAACCGGATCGATGTCAAGGGGCGGGTTTCCGTGCCGGCGGCATTCCGTTCCGTGCTGGCCGAGCGCAATATCCAGGAGCTGTATTGCTTCCAGGATTTTGTGTTTCCGGCGATCAGCGTCGGCGGCCTCGATCTGCTCGATCGATTCGAGCGGCAGATTGCGGCGGACGATCCTTTTTCGCCGGCGGCGAACCAGATGTCGCTCCTGATTCACGGGGGCGGGGTCTTTATGAAGCTCGATGCCGAGGGGCGGCTGATGATCACGGATTTCATCCGCGACTTCACCGGCATTACTGGCGAAGTGACTTTCGTCGGGCGGGCGGATCATTTTCAATTGTGGCGACCGGAGGCTTTTCAGGCCTTGCAGGCGCAGGCACGAGAGGAGCGCAGGCTGGCGGGCAGGCGCTCGGAATAGAGCGGGGAAACGGAATGGTGGCGAATTCAGGCGGAGGTTTGACTGATGCCGGTGGCGGACCAGTTCGTCACATTCCGGTTCTCCTTTCCGAAGTGCTCGAGGCGCTGGCGCCTGCGCCCGGCAAAGTTATCCTCGATGGAACGTTCGGGGCTGGCGGTTACACCTCGGCCATGCTTGCAGCCGGTGCCGATGTGATCGCGCTCGATCGTGATCCGACGGCGATTGCGGCGGGGCAGGCGATCGTTGAAGCCCATGCGGGGCACCTCAAGCTCATTCAATCGCAATTCTCCCAGCTTGCCGACCATGCGCCTGAGGGCGGCCTTGACGGGATCGTGCTCGATATCGGCGTATCCTCCATGCAGATCGACGAGGCCGAGCGCGGCTTTTCCTTCAATAAGAGTGGCCCGCTCGACATGCGCATGTCGGCAAGCGGCGTATCGGCGGCCGACGTCGTCAATCGCGCCAAGCTGGCGGACCTCATTCGCATCTTCGTCTTTCTGGGTGAGGAAAAACAGGCGCCACGCATCGCGCATGCGATTGAGAAGCGGCGTGCCGAAGCTCCCTTCGTGACCACCCGCGATCTGGCCGGCCTGATCGAGATCGTGACGCCGCGAAAGGCCAAGGACAAGATTCATCCCGCTACCCGCGTTTTCCAGGCGCTTCGCATCTTCGTCAACGACGAGCTTGGCGAGTTGGCTCAGGCGCTGTTCGCCGCCGAACGCGCGCTCAAGCCGGGTGGTCGGCTTGTCGTCGTGACCTTCCATTCCCTGGAAGACCGGATCGTCAAGAAATTCTTCGCCGATCGGTCCGGTCGTGCCGTGGGATCGCGCCACATGCCGATCGTGCATGAGCGGCCAGCAACCTTCGAGCCCATCGGCAAATCGATGGTGTCCGCCAGCGATGCGGAGGCGGAGGCCAATCCACGGGCCCGCTCGGCCAAGCTGCGCGCCGGTGTTCGCACCTCTGCACCCGCCGAGGCCGCCGATCTTTCGATCTTCGATCTGCCCAATCTCGCCAGTCTCGGAAAGCTCGGAGGTTGATATGCTGAAGACTTTTGACATCGTGCTGATCGGAGTCATGACGGCTATGGCCAGCGTGACCTATACGATCAAGCACCGAGCCGAGCTGAAGCTGGAAGAGGTTCACCGTCTCGAGTCCGAGATCAAGCTCGAGAAGGATACGATCGAGCTCCTCAAGGCGGACTGGGCACTGGTCTCGCAGCCGAATCGTCTCGAGCGTCTCGTCAACAACTACAGCAACGAGCTTCAGCTGCAGCCGACCCTCTCCACGGCCATCGTTCAGCCGAACGAGTTGCCGATGCTGCGCTCGCAGGTCCCGCCGCCGATAGTTGCGGATGCGAAAGACAGCACGAAGAGCGGCAAGGGAACCGGCTCCAAGGGCAATGTCGCTTCGGCCTCGAAGAACGGCGATACGACCGATGCCGAGATCAGGAAGGCCATCGCCGATGTGGCGGCCGCTCCGGCGCCACGGCCCAAGTCGCCGGCTTTGGCCAAGCGCAAAAAACCTGAAGTCGACAACATCGCAACGGGATCGGTGGACGAATAATGTCTTTTCTTTCTCGCATCATGATCTTGAAGAGCAAGGCGCACTTCTCCACCGACGGGAACAACCGCCCGAGCGACAGCTTCTCCCGTTCGACCTTCGAAGGGGCTCGCAAGCGTAAATCCAATCAAGCCAAAAGCCGCGTCGTTCTGCTGGTGACGAGCTTCATTGCCGTCTATTGCGTGATCGGCGGCCGTCTTGCCCAGTTCGCCATGACGCCGCCGGACACCACGTCGAGCATCCTGCCGCCGGATCGCCTGATGGCCTCGCGCCCGGATATCGTCGACCGCAACGGCGCCCTGCTTGCCACCGACATCCGTACCGTCTCGCTGTTTGCCGAGCCGAACAAGATCATCGATCCCGATGAGGCCGTCGAAGAATTGCGCACGGTCCTGCCGGATCTGGATACCAAGGGTACATACAAGAAGCTCGCCGCCAAGACCTCGCATTTTGCGTGGCTGCGCCGCCAGCTCACGCCAAAGCAACAGAGTCAGATTCTGGCGCTAGGCATTCCCGGCATCGGCTTCCGCCCCGAGAAGCGCCGCTTCTATCCGGGCGGCTCGACCGCCGCCCATATCCTCGGCTACGTCAATATCGACAACCGCGGCGTTGCCGGCATGGAGAAATATATCGACGATCAGGGTCTTGCCGACCTTGCCGCCGCCGGCATGACCAACGACCAGCCTCTGCAGCCGGTGAAGCTTTCGATCGACCTGCGTGTGCAGGGCATCGTCCGTGATGCGGTCGTCAACGCGGTCAAGAATTTTCAGGCGAAGGGCGCGGGCGCTGCCGTGATCGACATCCACACGGGCGAAGTGCTGGGCATGGCCTCGGCTCCCGACTTCGATCCGAACTATCCGAACGAAGGCGCGACCGAAGGATGGCTCAATCGCATGACGAACGGCACGTTCGAAATGGGATCGACCTTCAAGACCTTCACCATGGCGATGGCGCTCGATTCCGGCAAGGTGACGTTGCGTGATGCCTTCGACGCCACCAATCCGATCCGGATCGGCGGTTTCATCATCCACGACTTCCATGGTCAGCATCGCGTACTGACCGTTCCGGAAATTTTCCAGTATTCCTCGAACATTGGTACTGCGAAGATCGCCGATCTTGTCGGCATCGACCCGCACAAGGAATTCCTGACCCGCTTGGGTCTGCTCAACAAGATGGACACCGAACTGCCGGAAGTGAAGGCGCCGAGCCAGCCTCGCGTCTGGAAGAAGATCAACTCGATCACCATTTCCTTCGGCCACGGTGTCTCGACCACGCCGTTGCAGACAGCGGTTGCCGCATCAGCCCTCGTCAACGGTGGCAAGCTGATCGAGCCGACCTTCCTGCCGCGCACGCGTGACCAGGCCGATGCCATTGCCAAGATGGTCGTCAAGAAGAGCACCAGCGACGACATCCGTTTCCTGCTTGAATTCAACGGCACCAGGGGCTCCGGTCGCAACGCTCGCGTTCCCGGTTATAACGTCGGCAGCAAGACCGGCACAGCCGACAAGGTTGTTAACGGCCGCTATTCGAATACGTTGAATTTCAACAGCTTCCTGGCGGCGTTCCCGATCGATAATCCGCAATACATGGTCATGACCTTCATCGATGAGCCGAAGAGCGGTGAGCGAGGCGGCGGCACGATCTCGGCCTTTACGGCATTGCCGATCGCTCGCGACATCATCGCCAGGGCGGCGCCTATCCTTGGGGTGCAACCCAGCTTCGGAAAAGATAACTCGGCCTTGCTGGCGTCTTATTAAGCGTGAAAGAATACACGGGTCGATTCGCGAGAGGGCGGACCGATCAAAAATGAAAAGTATATTCGATGAACTTGCGAGATATCGCCGGAAATGCGTTTCCGGAACTCAACGGACAAATCGGCGGGACACTTGGCGATCTTGAGATAACAGGCCTTTCCGCCGATAGCCGTAAGGTCGTACCAGGCACGGTTTTCGTAGCTGTCGCCGGCACAAAGGCGGATGGAACAAGTTTCATCGCCGATGCCGTTTCGCGTGGCGCGTCCGTCGTTGTCGCAGGCCATGGCGACGCCGTCGCCGGCGTGCCGCTGCTGACCGTTTCCGAACCTCGCCGCTTTCTTTCCGTCGCCGCTTCACGTTTTTACGGCAAACAGCCTGAGACGATGGTCGCCGTGACAGGTACCGCCGGCAAGACATCGGTTGCCTCCTTCACGCGCCAGATCTGGGCTCATGCCGGCCATCCGGCAGCCATGATCGGCACCACTGGCGTGATATCGCCGACGCGCAACGACTACGGCTCGCTGACGACACCGGACCCGGTGTCATTGCACCATTTGCTCACAGAGCTTGCCGACGAGGGGGTAACGCATGCGGCCATGGAGGCTTCCAGCCATGGCCTCGATCAGTTCCGTCTCGACGGCGTCAGGCTTGCCGCCGCCGCCTTCACCAATCTCGGTCGCGATCACATGGATTACCATCCGACGGTCGAAGACTATATGGCCGCCAAGATGCGGCTGTTCAGGGACCTGCTTCCGAAGGGTTCGCCGGCCGTGATCTTTTCGGACGATGCATGGTCGGCCCAGGCAATATCCGCCGCACGCGATGCCGGGCAGGATGTGCGCACGGTCGGGCGCAAGGGTGATTTCCTGGTGTTGAAGCGCGTCGAGCATTTCCGTCACAAGCAGACCGCCGAAGTTCATTTCGGCGACGATATTTTCGAGATTCATATTCCGCTGGCCGGTGATTTCCAGGTCGCCAATGCGTTGGTGGCTGCCGGCCTTGCCATCTCCACCGGCGTCGCCGCTCCCGTCGCCATGGCGGCGCTGGAGAAGCTCGTCGGCGCATCGGGCCGTCTGGAACTCGTCGGCCATACGGGTGACGGCGCGCTCGCTTATGTCGATTACGCTCACAAGCCGGATGCGTTGGAAAACGTCCTCAATTCGGTGCGCCCGTTCACGACAGGCCGCGTCATCGTCGTCTTCGGTTGTGGCGGCGATCGTGATCGCGGCAAGCGGCCGATCATGGGCGAAATCGCCTGCCGTCTCGCCGATATCGTTATCGTCACTGACGACAATCCGCGTTCGGAAGACCCGGCGACCATTCGTGCAGAGATCATGGCGGCGGCTGGCTGCGCCAGCGAGATCGGTGATCGCGCCGAAGCCATCCGCAAGGCGGTCGGCATGCTGAAATCCGGTGACACGCTGATCGTTGCCGGCAAGGGGCATGAGGAAGGTCAGACGATCGGCAGCGTCACGCTGCCCTTTTCCGATCACGCCGAACTGCGAAAAGCACTGGAGGATTTGAAACCTTGAACTGGCTTTGGACAACTGAGGATATGATTGCCGCAATCTCTGGCCGCTTCGTCGGAGCGCTGCCCGAAGGCATTACGGGCATTTCCATCGACAGTCGTTCCATCAAGCCGGGCGAGGCTTTTTTCGCCATCAAGGGTGATCGCGTCGATGGTCATGACTTTGCCAACCAGGCCATGGCGAACGGTGCGGCATTCATCGTGATCAGCGAGGCACGGCTGCCGGCAATGGGCAGGCTGACCGTGCCGAAGGTCGTCGTGGATGACGTATTGGCAGCGCTCGCCCGCCTGGGTGTCGCCGCACGCCAGCGGACGCAGGCCAAGATCATTGCCGTTACCGGCTCGGTCGGCAAGACCACAACGAAGGAAATGCTGCGTCGCGCGCTCGCTCCATCGGGCAAGGTGCATGCTTCCGTCGCCTCCTTCAACAATCACTGGGGCGTACCGCTTACCTTGGCGCGCATGCCCGAAGACACCGATTTCGGCGTCTTTGAAATCGGCATGAACCATCCCGAGGAGATCAGGCCGCTCGTCAAGATGGTGCAGCCGGATGTCGCGATCATCACCACGATCGCACCGGCGCATCTCGGCAATTTCAACAGCATCACGGAAATAGCCGCCGCGAAGGCGGAGATTTTCGACGGTGTCGTGCCGGGCGGTCACGCCATCCTCAATCACGACAACGATCAGTTCGAGATGCTGGAACAGGCTGCTTTAGCAGCCGGTATCGAACATGTGCACAGCTTCGGCCAGCATGCCAAGGCCGACGTGCGTCTCGCCGAATTCAATGCCTCGGAAGAGAATTCGACGCTATGGCTGACGATCGGCGGTGAGACGATGGAAGTGGCGATCGGCGCGCCGGGCCGTCACATCGCGGAAAACGCGCTCGCCGTGCTCGGCGCCGTCATGCTCGTCGAGGCAGATCTCGACAAGGCTGTCGAAGCGCTGGCGGACTTGCGGCCGGAAAAGGGCAGGGGACAACGCCACAAGCGCGCGATCGGCAGCGGCTACTTCACGCTGATCGATGAAAGTTACAATGCCAATCCCGCATCCATGCGCGCGGCTATCGCGCTGCTGGCGACGACGTCGCCGAATGCGGGTGCCGGCAGTCGGACGGGCAGGCGAATCGCCGTCCTCGGCGATATGTTGGAAATGGGGGATTATGCCCAGCGAGTGCATGCAAACCTTGCCGGGCCGCTCTTGGCGGCCGGTATCGAGCATGTCTGGCTGGCGGGTCCGGAGATGGCGGCTTTGAGGGATGAGCTGCCGGAAAGTGTTCATGTCGAATATCGTGAGACGACGGAGGAACTCTCGGAATTCGCGCTCAATTCTGTCGCCCCCGGTGACGTCTTGATGGTGAAATCGTCGCTGGGTATGGGGTTTGGAAAGATCGTGGCAGGCTTGCTTGACAAGTTTCCCGCATTTTCCGACACGGGCACCCACGCCCATCAGGGGCTTTAGAAAGGGCTCTTATGCTGATCTGGCTAGCCGAACTGTCGGACCACGTTCATTTTTTTAGTACACATTTCAGATTTCTCAATCTGTTCAGATACATCACGTTCCGTACCGGTGGCGCCCTCTTTACGTCCGCGTTTATCGTTTTCCTTTTCGGGCCGCGAATCATCTCCTCCCTGCGCGTGCGTCAGGGCAAGGGGCAGCCGATTCGCGCCGATGGTCCTCAGACGCACTTCAAGAAGGCCGGCACGCCGACGATGGGCGGATTGATGATCCTTGCCGGTATTGTCGTATCGTCTCTGCTGTGGGCTGATCTTGCCAACGTCTATGTGGTCGCCACGCTGCTTGTCACGCTCGGGTTCGGCGCGATCGGCTTTTATGACGACTATCTCAAGGTGACGAAGCAGAGCGACAAGGGTTTCTCCGGTCGCGCTCGCCTGGGCATCGAATTCGTCATTGCAGGCATTGCCGTGTATTTCATGATGACCACGGCACTGTCCTCCGGTCCTGCCGGCTCGACCTTCGGTTCGTCGATCGCTTTCCCCTTCTTCAAGAGCTTGCTGCTCAATCTCGGCATGTTTTTTGTGTTTTTCGGGGCTTTCGTCATCGTTGCCGCCGGTAATGCCGTGAACCTGACCGACGGACTTGACGGGCTTGCAATCGTACCGGTCATGATCGCGGCGGCTTCCTTCGGTGTCATCGCCTATCTCGCCGGCAACTTCGTCTTTGCTGACTACCTCGCCATCAATTTCGTGCCGGGTACGGGCGAACTGGCGGTGGTTCTCGGCGCAGTCATCGGCGCCGGCCTTGGCTTTCTGTGGTTCAATGCGCCGCCGGCTGCCATCTTCATGGGCGATACCGGCTCGCTGGCGCTGGGCGGCATGATCGGTTCGGTTGCCGTCGCCACCAAGCACGAGATCGTCATGGCGATCATCGGCGGTCTTTTCGTCGTCGAGGCGCTTTCCGTCATCATCCAGGTCGGCTTCTTCAAGATGACCAAGCGCCGCGTCTTCCTGATGGCGCCGATCCACCATCACTTCGAAAAGAAGGGCTGGACGGAAAGCCAGGTGGTGGTTCGCTTCTGGATCGTCGCGGTCATTCTGGCGATGGTCGGCCTCTCCACCCTGAAGCTGCGGTGAGGCATCGATGATCCCTGTCACCACGCTGAAAGGAAAAAAGGTCGCCCTGTTCGGCCTCGGCGGCTCGGGCTTTGCGACGGCGCGTGCGCTTGTTGCCGGCGGTGCCGAGGTCACGGCCTGGGACGACAATCCGGACAGCGTGGCTACAGCGGCCGCGGGAGGAATAGCGGTCGCCGATCTCAGGACGATCGACTGGAACGGGCTATCGGTCTTCGTTCTGTCGCCCGGCGTGCCGCTGACACATCCCAAGCCGCACTGGACTGTCGATCTTGCGCATGCCGCAGGCGTTGAGATCATCGGCGATGTCGAGCTGTTCGTCCGCGAGCGCCGGGCGCACGCGCCGGATTGCCCGTTCATCGCCATCACCGGAACCAACGGCAAATCGACGACGACGGCGCTGATCGCCCATATCCTGCAGTCGAGCGGTCGCGACACGCAGCTTGGCGGCAACATCGGCACGGCCATCCTCACGCTCGATCCGCCGAAGGCCGGGCGCTATTACGTCGTCGAATGCTCGTCCTACCAGATCGATCTTGCACCGACGCTCAATCCCTCGGCCGGCATTCTGCTGAACCTGACGCCCGATCATCTCGATCGGCACGGCACGATGCAGCACTATGCCGATATCAAGGAGCGGCTCGTCGCCGGCAGCGGCGTGGCCGTCGTTGGCGTCGATGACAGTCATTCTTCATTGATCGCCGATCGTATCGAGCGGGCCGGCGGCAAGGTGACGCGGATTTCACGCCGGCACGTGCTTGCTGACGGCCTTTATGCCGAAGGCAGCCGCATCATGCAGGCATCTGTCGGGGCGACGAGCGAGATTGCCGATCTCGATGGAATCCAGACATTGCGTGGCGGCCATAACGCGCAGAATGCCGCTGCGGCGATTGCCGCATGCCTGGCGGTCGGCGTTTCTCCCGATGAGATCCGCGCCGGGCTGAAATCCTTTCCCGGCCTCAAGCATCGCATGCAGCCGGTCGGACGGCGCGGCCGGGTCGTGTTCGTCAACGACTCCAAGGCGACCAATGCGGATGCCGCGGCGCCGGCGCTTTCGAGCTATGAGAATATCTATTGGATCGCCGGCGGCCTGCCGAAAGAGGGCGGGATCACGACCCTGGCGCCGCTCTTTCCGCGTATTGCGAAAGCCTATCTGATCGGAGAGGCGGCGCCCGCCTTTGCGGCGACGCTCGGCGAACAGGTGCCCTACGAGATATCGGGCACGCTGGAACGCGCTGTCGCGCACGCGGCCGCCGATGCGGACAGGGACGAACATGAGTCCGCAGCGGTGATGCTTTCACCGGCCTGCGCAAGCTTCGATCAATACAAGAATTTCGAGGTCAGGGGTGACGCCTTCGTCAGTCATGTGGCTGCGATCGAGGGTGTCACCATGCTGATCGGTTCAGCAACAGGAGGCATATGATATGGTAAGCCGCGTTGAGCGTGGGGCCTTGGCCGAATGGTTCTGGACCATCGACCGTGTGTTCCTGGCATTATTCATCCTGCTGATCGGTATCGGCTTCATGCTTTCCTTCGCGGCCTCGCCAGCGGTGGCGGAGCGCATCGGGCTTGAACCCTTCCACTTCGTCAAACGCCACGCCTTGTTCCTCGTTCCGGCAATCGCGGCGATGATCGGCATTTCGTTTATGACGCCGCGGCAGGTGCGGCGCACGGCGGTCATCCTGCTGGTTGTCTCGCTGGCAATGATGCTTTTTGCCCTGTTCTTCGGCATCGAGGTCAAGGGGTCGCGACGCTGGGTCAACATCGCGGCGCTGTCGATCCAGCCGTCGGAATTCATGAAGCCTGCTTTCGTTGTCGTCTGCGCCTGGCTGTTTGCCGAGCATGCGCGCCAGCCGGAAATTCCGGGTAATCTCTTCGCCATCATTCTCTTCGGCATTGTCGCTGCGCTGCTTGTCGCGCAGCCGGACCTTGGTCAGACGATCCTGACGACAGCCGTCTGGGGCGGCATGTTCTTCATGGCCGGCATGCCCTGGCTCTGGATTTCGGTGCTCGGCGGGCTTGGCGCCGGCGGGTTCGTCGCCGCTTATTACGTCTTTCCCCACGTGGCGCTCCGCGTCGATAAATTCATGACCGGCGAGGGTGATACGTTCCAGGTCGATACCGCCAAGGAAGCGATCGTTCACGGCAACTGGTTCGGTGTCGGCCCGGGTGAAGGCATCGTCAAGCGCATCATCCCCGACGCCCACACCGACTTCATCTTCTCGGTGGCCGCCGAAGAGTTCGGTGTCATCTTCTGCATGGTGCTCGTCTGCATCTTCGCGTTCCTGGTACTGCGGGGTCTGTCCCATGCCTACAAGGAAAAGAACGACTTCAATCGCTTCGCCGTTGCCGGCCTGGTGCTGCAGATCGGTATCCAGTCGATCATCAATATCGGCGTCAACCTGCAGCTGCTGCCGGCCAAGGGCATGACCTTGCCGCTGATTTCCTATGGTGGTTCATCAATGACCGCGATCTGCGTGACCGCAGGCTTCATTCTGGCGCTGACGCGTCACCGCCCGGAAAAGCGGGCGCAGGATCGCAGCCAGTTCCGCGTGACGCATGGATTGCCTGCGGAGTGACTGTCTTGAACTTGCCTGTGCTCCAGCCCCGACATCTCTCTCTTGCTCATTCTCTGGTCGCTTTTCCAGAGGCGGCCGTCTATGAGGGAGGCTTGGCCCGCGTTGATGACGCGGTCGAGGCGGCTTCCTATATTAGGGATATGCCCCGAGTAGTGGGGTATTCGCGGGAGCGAAGATTATGAGTAAAGGTACTATCCTTCTTGCCGCCGGCGGAACCGGCGGTCACGTATTTCCGGCCGAGGCGCTGGCCTATAAGCTGAAGGAGCGCGGCTATTCCGTGCACCTCGTCACCGACAGCCGCGCCGAACGCTATGCCGGCAAGTTTCCTGCCGATGAGATCCATGTCGTGCCCTCGGCGACGATCGGCTCCAAGAATCCCTTGAAGGTCGCCGGCGCCTTATTGACGCTGTGGACGGGCATGCGCGCGGCGCGCAAGCTGATCAATAGAATCAAGCCGCTCTGCGTCGTCGGCTTCGGCGGCTACCCGACCGTTCCGCCGCTGTTGGCCGCCACCCGCATGGGTGTGCCGTCGATGATCCATGAACAGAATGCGGTCATGGGGCGTGCCAACAAGATGCTTGCGACGCGGGTACGCGCGATCGCGGGCGGTTTCCTGGTGGAAGATGGCGGCGCCTTTTCGGAAAAGACGGTGACGACCGGCAACCCGGTGCGCCCGGCCGTCATCGAGGCTGCCAAGCGGCCCTATGTGCCTTCTGTACCGGATGATCCTTTCAACCTGGTCGTCTTCGGCGGTAGTCAGGGTGCTCAGTATTTCTCAAAGGCGGTGCCAACGGCCATCAGCCTGCTGGAAGAGCCGCTGCGCAAGCGCCTGCGGATTACACAGCAGGTGCGACCCGAGGATATGGAGACGGTCAATAGCTGCACCAGAAGGCTGGAGATGGGCGCGGATATAGCGCCCTTCTTCACCGACATGGCCGAGCGTATCGGTGCGGCGCATCTGGTTCTGTGCCGTTCCGGGGCTTCGACGGTATCCGAGCTCGCCGTCATCGGCCGCCCGGCGATCCTCGTGCCCTATCCGCATGCGCTGGATCATGATCAGGCCGCCAATGCGGCAGCGCTTGCGGCAACCGGCGGCGTCAAGGTCATCGCGCAATCCGAGCTTACGCCGGAGAAGCTTTCGACCATTCTGCGCGGTTCGATGACGATGCCGGAAAAGCTCGCAAAGATGGCGGCTGCCGCCAAACAGGCAGGCAAGCCGGATGCGGCAAACTTGCTCGCCGACATGGTTGAGGCTATTGCCGGGGGACGTTCAATTCAGCAATTCAAGGGGGCAGGCGCATGAAGCTGCCGAAGGCAATCGGCCTTGTACATTTTATCGGGATCGGCGGTATCGGCATGAGCGGCATTGCCGAGGTGTTGCATAACCTCGGTCATCGCGTGCAGGGGTCCGATCAATCGGAAAGCGCCAACGTGCAGCGGCTGCGCGACAAGGGCATCCCGGTCCATATCGGTCACAAGGCGGAAAACCTCGGCGATGCCGAAGTCGTTGTTGTCTCCACTGCCATCAAGAAGAGCAATCCGGAACTCGTTGCCGCGCGCGAAAAGCTGTTGCCGGTGGTGCGCCGTGCCGAGATGCTTGCCGAGCTGATGCGTTTCCGCAATGCCATCGCCATCGGCGGCACGCATGGCAAGACCACGACCACGTCGCTGGTGGCAACGCTGCTCGAAGCCGGCGGGCTCGATCCGACCGTGATCAACGGCGGCATCATCAATGCCTACGGCACCAATGCGCGCATGGGCGAGGGCGAATGGATGGTGGTCGAAGCCGACGAATCGGACGGCACCTTCCTGAAGTTGCCGGCCGACGTCGCTGTGGTCACCAATATCGACCCGGAGCATCTTGATCACTATGGCAATTTCGATGCCGTCCGCGCCGCCTTCCGGCAGTTCGTCGAAAACGTGCCGTTCTACGGCTTCGGCGTCATGTGCATCGACCATCCGGAAGTCCAGTCCCTGGTCGGTCGCATCGAGGACCGCAAGATCATCACCTATGGCGAGAACCCGCAGGCTGATGTGCGCTTTGCAAATGTCCGCATCGACGGCACGCGGTCGCTGTTCGACGTCGAAATCCGCAGGCGCCGCACCGGCAAGGTGATCCACATCAAAGACCTCGTGATGCCGATGCCCGGTCGGCACAATATTTCCAATGCGACGGCGGCGGTTGCCGTTGCCAACCGGCTCGGCATCTCCAGCGAGGCGATCGCCAAGGGTCTGGCGTCTTTCGGCGGCGTCAAGCGCCGCTTCACGCTGACCGGCGAATGGAACGGGATCAAGGTCTTCGACGATTACGGCCATCACCCTGTCGAAATCAAGGCGGTGCTGAAGGCCGCGCGCGAAGCCTGCAATGGCCGTGTCATCGCTGTCCACCAGCCACACCGCTATACGCGTCTGTCGAGCCTCTTCGAGGAATTCGCCGCCTGCTTCAACGATGCCGACAGCATTTTCCTGGCACCCGTCTACGCCGCCGGCGAGGATCCGATCGAAGGCGTAGATTCGCAGACGCTGGTTTCGCGCATCAAGGCTGGTGGCCATCGCGACGCGCGCTATCTGCCATCGCAGGAAGATCTTGCCGCCATGGTTGCGGAGATTGCGCGACCGGGTGATTTTGTGGTTTTGTTGGGGGCTGGCAGCATTACGTATTGGGCAGCATCATTGCCAAAGGAATTGGAAGGCCTCTCGGGTAAGTCCGCATGAAACAGGTAAATGGGGAAAAGCTTCTGGCGTCGCTCGGCGACGGTGTAAAGGACATCAGGGGTCGGTTGACGCCGGATGCGCCGATGGATCGTGTGACGTGGTTCCGCGCCGGCGGGTTGGCGGAGCTGATGTTCCAGCCGCACGACACGGACGATCTCATTGCGTTCCTGAAGATCCTGCCGGAAGAAGTGCCGCTGACGGTGGTTGGCGTGGGTTCGAACATATTGGTGCGCGATGGCGGCATCCCGGGAATTGTCCTGCGGCTTTCGGCCAAGGGCTTCGGCTCTGTCGAGCTCCAGGGCGATAACCGCATCCTGGCGGGCGCCGCATGCCCGGACAAGCACGTCGCGGCCATGGCGATGGACAACAGCATTGGCGGTTTCCATTTCTACTACGGCATACCGGGCACTATCGGCGGCGCGGCGCGCATGAATGCCGGCGCTAACGGCGTCGAGACACGCGAACGCGTCGTCCAGGTGCACGCGGTCGACCGCAAGGGCGAGAAGCATGTGCTGACCAATGCCGAGATGGGCTATAGCTATCGACATTCCGACGCTTCGGAAGATCTGATCTTCACCCATGTTCTGTTCGAGGGCTATCCCGAGGACAAGGCCAAGATCCGCGCAGAGATGGATGCCGTGCGGGCGCATCGCGAAACCGTGCAGCCGATTCGGGAGAAGACCGGCGGGTCGACCTTCAAGAATCCGGATGGTTTTTCCGCCTGGAAATTGATTGATGAGGCCGGTTGCCGCGGTCTCGTCATCGGCGGCGCGCAAATGTCGTCGCTGCACTGCAATTTCATGATCAACATGGAGCAGGCAACCGGTTACGATCTCGAATATCTGGGCGAGCAGGTTCGCCGCGAGGTTTTCGAGAAGTCCGGCGTCAAGCTGGAATGGGAAATCAAGCGCCTCGGCAGCTTCATGCCCGGCAGGGAAGTTCGTCCGTTCCAGGGCGTCACGACGGAGTAGGGTATTCTGATCCGTCTGTAGCTCACAAATTGATTCAACTGAAAAGGCCGGGTTTTCACCCGGCCTTTTCAATTGGTTATCGCAATATCCTCAGATTTCGTCGTTGCCCGACAGGACGATGCCAATCAGCGAGAGCGCTGCCGCGGCCGTCAGGTAGTAGCCGACATAGACCAGGCCGTAGTTCGTTGCGAGCCAAGTGGCGATATAGGGCGCGAGCGATGCACCGACGATGCCGCCGAGATTGAAGGTCATCGAGGCGCCGGTATAGCGCACGGCGGTCGGGAAGGGTGCAGCCAATGCCGCTCCGATCGGACCGTAGGTGAAGCCCATCAGCGCCAGGCCGATGATCGAGCAGGCGAAGGCGCCCGCAAGGCCGGCAGTCAGCAGCGACGAGTAGAACAGGCCGAAGATCAAGATGCCAATGGTCGTGAGCACCAGAACCAGCCGGCGCGAATAGCGGTCCGAGAGCAGGCCGGAGATCGGAATCATCAGGCCGAAGAAGACGACGCCAACGAGCTGAACGACGAGGAACTGGCCTTGCGAATAGCCGAGACCTGCCGGCAGCGGCCCGGTGCCCGCCGGTCTGGTGCCCCAGCTCAAGGTAAATGCCGTCATCAGATAGAACAGCACGAAGGTCGCGACCGCGATGATCGTGCCGAGAAAGAGGCTGCGGAGGTGCGAGCGGAAGATGACAGCGATCGGAACGGAAACGCGCTCTTCTTTTTCGATGGCGCGGCGGAATTCCGGTGTTTCGGTGATTTTCAGTCGGACATAGAGGCCGACTGCGACCAATACGAGGCTGATCAGGAAGGGGATACGCCAGCCATGGCTCAGGAAGTCGGCATCCGTCATGCTTTCGCGCAGGGTCAGGAAGAGGCCTGCTGAAAGGATGAAACCGATGGGGGCGCCGAGCTGCGGGAACATGGCGTACCAGCTGCGCTTGCCTTCCGGCGCGTTCTCCGTGGCGAGCAACACCGCGCCGCCCCATTCGCCCCCGAGACCAAGGCCTTGGCCAAGACGGCAAAGTGCCAGCAGGAGCGGAGCCGCAACGCCGATTGATTCATAGGTCGGAAGCAGACCGATTACTACGGTCGAGAGGCCCATGGTCATCAATGCCGCGACGAGCGTCGCCTTTCGGCCGATTCGGTCACCAAAGTGGCCGAAGATCATCGCGCCGATCGGGCGCGCGAAGAAGGCGATGGAGAAGGTCGCGAAGGATTGCAGCGTCGCCGAGGTCGGATCGCTTGCAGGGAAAAACAGCTTCGGGAAGACGATAACCGCCGCCGTTGCATAGACGTAGAAATCGAAGAATTCGATCGTTGTGCCGATGAGGCTCGCGATCAGAACACGTGCCGGGGAATTCGCAACAGCATTGTTCGATGACGAGGGGGTCGGCGATAAAGGAGTTATCGCGTCAGTCATGGTCCCACCATTTTAGATGACGCTAAGGTTACCTTAGCGAGTAAAAGGTGTCCTTAGCGCAATTTTTATTCGACGCAAACGCTAAATGAACAAGAAATCACCGGTTGCATGCTATTGTTTAACCGTAATGGTTGATTCGCGAGCAACTGGGCGAATGTTTGCCAATGAGTGGGCGTGTCTTCGGCGAGTCCTTCCCGAGATCTTTTTCTAAAAATGGCTGACTTTCGCTTCGGTTGCGGGCACAGGAGAAGGGTTAATGCAGAAAAAACTCATTGCTGAGTTTCTTGGGACGTTCTGGCTCGTATTCGGCGGCTGCGGCAGTGCAATCTTCGCCGCGGCATTTCCGAGCCTCGGTATCGGTTTTCTAGGTGTTGCTTTTGCGTTTGGTTTGACGGTGCTTACCATGGCCTATGCGGTCGGCGGTATCTCGGGCGGCCATTTCAACCCAGCCGTTTCGGTTGGTCTGACGGTTGCCGGTCGTTTCCCCGCCGGGCAGCTCATTCCTTATATTGTCGCGCAGGTTGTCGGCGCGGTCGTGGCGGCGGCCGTGCTCTATCTGATCGCGAGCGGCAAGGCCGACTTCCAGCTCGGCGGCTTTGCGGCAAACGGCTACGGAGAACATTCGCCGGGTGGCTACCCCCTGCTATCGGCACTGGTCGCCGAGATCGTGTTGACCTTGTTCTTCCTGGTTGTGATTCTCGGTTCGACGAGCAGCAAGGTGCCGGCCGGCTTCGCGCCGATCGCGATCGGCCTTTCGCTGACGCTGATCCACCTCATTTCGATCCCGATCACCAATACCTCGGTCAACCCGGCCCGTTCGACAGGTCAGGCCCTGTTCGTCGGCGGTTGGGCGTTGCAGCAGCTTTGGCTGTTCTGGGTGGCGCCGATCGTGGGTGGCGCTTTAGGGGGACTCGTCTGGAAATTGGTCGACGACAGCGAATGAGATCAGCGTCGGTTTAAGATTTTCAGGCCCGCATCGGACCCCTCGATGCGGGCCTCTTTGTTTAAAAAAAACTAAATGTCGACATTCAAAAGTAGCAACTCTCTGATTCCAATGGCAGAATTCTTTAGACCGATTTGATTCGAGAAAACCGGCCATCGGCAGGGCGACCGAAAGTTAACGAAAGTAAACGCTTCATTAACCTTAATGTCGTTCTAATCGGACCATGGAAAGCGGGGCGAGAATCGCTGTAGGCGAGGTCGAGCGAACGCAGAGAAGAGACTGTAAACACTGGGGGTATTGATGGGTGGCAAGCATGTGGCTGTCCTTTTGGGCGGGTTTTCCTCGGAAAGGCCGGTCAGCCTTTCCTCGGGAAAGGCATGCGCTGATGCCCTCGAAGCCGAAGGATTTGAGGTTACCCGCATCGACGTGGATCGCGACGTCGCCAGCCGCCTGGCCGAAATGAAGCCCGACGTGGTCTTCAACGCGCTGCACGGCCCTTTCGGTGAGGACGGCACCATTCAGGGTATTCTGGAATATCTGCAGATCCCCTACACGCATTCCGGCGTGCTCGCCTCCGCTCTCGCGATGGACAAATCCCGCGCAAAGACGGTTGCCGCAGCGGCCGGCATTCCCGTTGCCAGTTCGATCGTCATGGATCGCTTCGGCATTGCCGGCGAGCATCCGATGAAGCCGCCCTATGTCGTCAAGCCTGTGCGCGAAGGGTCAAGCTTCGGCGTCGTCATCGTTAAGGAGGATCAGGCGCATCCGCCGCAGATCGTCACGTCTTCGGAGTGGCGCTATGGCGATGAAGTACTGGTCGAACGTTATATTCCGGGTCGCGAGCTGACGTGCGGGGTGATGGGCGACAAGGTTCTCGGCGTCACCGAGATCGTGCCGCTGGGCCACAGTTTCTATGATTATGACGCCAAGTACGCCCATGGTGGATCAAAACATGTGCTTCCGGCGGAAATTTCACCAAATCTTTACCAAAACATACAAACATTATCGTTAAGGGCGCATGAAGCTATCGGCTGCCGTGGCGTCAGTCGGTCTGACTTCCGTTTTGACGATCGCTTTTCCGAAGAGGGTGAACTTGTTTGGCTGGAGATCAATACTCAGCCGGGCATGACGCCTACCTCATTGGTGCCCGAAATGGCCGCTCACGCCGGCTACGCTTTTGGTGAATTTCTCCGGTGGATGGTGGAGGACGCGTCTTGTTTGCGCTGACGGTCAAAAATATGAGGCGGTCCCGTCATCGCGTCCCGCTCGCCATCGACGATGTCGAGGATACGTTCGTGCTGCCGCGCCCGATGCGCCGCACGGTACGCTTCCTGGTCAGTCTCGGCTCGGGCCGCGTTAACATTCCAGCACATACGGGCACGGTTTCCACCCTTGTACTCCTTGCTGTGACGGGTCTTTACGGCATGTCGATCGGCGGGCACAGCCAGGCTGTCGCCGAGGCGACAACGTCGGCTGCCGGTTTCGCCATCGAGGACGTGAAGGTTTCGGGCAACGACGAAACGTCGGAAATCGAGATCCTGCAGCTGCTCGGTCTCGATGGTACGACGTCGCTGGTCGCTCTCAATGCGGATGCGGCTCGCCAGAAGATCGCCAATCTGCCGTGGGTGCAGAGCGTCGAGGTCCGCAAGGTCTATCCCAGAACTGTCGAAGTGAAGCTGACGGAGCGCAAGGCCTATGCCATCTGGCAGCATGGCTCCGAGCTTTCGCTGATCCAGAAGGACGGCAGCGTGATCGCGCCACTGCGCGACAACAAGTTCGCAAAGCTGCCGCTCTTCGTCGGCCGCGATGCTGAAACGGCAGCCGCTTCCATCGATGATGAATTCGCCAAGTGGCAGGATATTCGCGACCATGTGAGGGCGTTTGTGCGCGTCGCCGGTCGCCGGTGGGATCTCTATCTCGACAACGGCGTGATCATCAAATTGCCGGAAGACAATATCGATGGCGCGCTCGCCCGGCTGACCAAGCTCGACAAGGATCAGAACCTTCTGCAGCGCGACATCGCCGCCGTTGATCTTCGTCTCGGCGATCGTACCGCCATTGAATTGACCCCAGACGCAGCGGTTCGCCGTGAAGCTGCTGTCGACGCCAGAAACAAGGCTTTGAAGAAAGCAGGGCAGGATACATGAGCTTGTTCGGTTCGTCCCATTTTGGCCTGCCTCGGTTGAAGCCGCTGTCCTCGAAGCGGTCGCATATCGTATCTGTCCTCGACATCGGCTCGACGAAGGTCGTCTGCATGATCGGCCGGCTGACACCGCGTGAGGAGAGCCAGGTTCTCCCGAACCGCACGCATAATATCGAGATCATCGGCATCGGCCATCAGCGCTCTCGCGGCATTAAGACCGGCGTGATCGCAGATCTCGATGCGCTGGAAAGCGTCGTCCGGCTCTCCGTCGATGCGGCTGAGCGCATGGCGGGCCTTACCGTCGATAGCCTGATCGTCAATGTTTCCGCCGGACGCCTCGGCAGCGATATCTATACCGCGACGATCGATCTGGGCGGTCAGGAAGTCGAAAGCAACGATCTCAAGAAAGTGTTGGCCGCGGCCTGCCAGCAGTCGATCCGCCAGGAGCGTGCCGTCCTGCATTCGCTGGCGACCGGCTATTCCCTCGATGGCGAGCGCGGCATTCGCGATCCGCTGGCGATGTTCGGCGATGTGCTGGGCGTCGACATGCATGTCGTGACGGCGGAGCGTGCGGCGCTCCGCAATCTCGAGCTCTGCATCAATCGTGCGCATCTGTCGGTCGAGGGCATGGTGGCAACTCCTTATGCCAGCGGCCTTGCTGCTCTCGTCGATGACGAAGTCGAGCTTGGTTGCGCCGCAATCGATATGGGTGGCGGCACGACGACGATCTCGGTCTTTGCCGAAGGCAAGCTGGTGCATACCGATGCCGTCAGCCTTGGCGGCCATCATGTGACCACAGATCTTGCCCGCGGCCTTTCGACCCGCATCGAGGATGCCGAGCGGCTGAAGGTGGTGCATGCCTCCGCGCTGGCGAACTCCTCGGATGAGCGCGAGCTGATTTCCATTCCGCCGATTGGCGAGGATGAGCGCGATCAGCCGACACAGGTGCCGAAGGCTCTGGTGTCGCGCATCGTCAAGGCCCGCATCGAGGAAACCCTCGAATTGATCCGCGATCGCATTCAGCGCTCGGGCTTCAGCCCGATCGTCGGCAAGCGCGTCGTCCTGACCGGTGGTGCCAGCCAGTTGACCGGCCTGCCGGATGTGGCGCGCCGCGTTCTTGCCCGCAATGTCCGCATCGGCCGCCCCATGGGCGTGTCCGGCCTGCCGACCGCGGCCAAGGGGCCGGCTTTTTCGACGGCGGTGGGCCTGATGATCTATCCGCAGGTTGCGGACATGGAGACACATGCGCCGAGCAGCGGCTTGCTCTCGTCGCTTGGAGGTAACAACAGCCGGATCGGCCGTGTCGGCCAATGGCTGAAAGAGAGTTTTTGAATGCCTGATCCCGGCAAATCTTTCCGGGGTAGGCGTCAGGCAAGTGAAATCGAGTGAATTGGCCGGCGTGGCGATGCGGCCATAGAGAGAAGGAACGGGTACAATGACTATCAAGCTGCATAAGCCAGACATCACCGAGCTTAAGCCGCGTATCACCGTGTTCGGTGTCGGTGGCGGCGGCGGCAATGCTGTCAACAACATGATCACGGCAGGCTTGCAGGGCGTCGATTTCGTCGTCGCCAACACCGACGCGCAGGCGCTGACGATGACGAAGGCCGAGCGAATCATCCAGCTCGGCGTCAACGTCACGGAAGGTCTCGGCGCCGGTTCGCAGCCGGAAGTCGGCCGCGCAGCTGCCGAGGAATGCATCGATGAGATCATCGATCATCTCAACGGCACGCACATGTGCTTCGTCACCGCCGGCATGGGCGGCGGCACGGGCACGGGTGCAGCGCCTGTTGTCGCGCAGGCCGCCCGCAACAAGGGCATCCTGACCGTCGGCGTCGTCACCAAGCCGTTCCACTTCGAAGGCGGCCGTCGCATGCGGCTTGCTGAAATGGGTATCCAGGAACTGCAGAAGTCGGTCGACACGCTGATCGTCATTCCGAACCAGAATCTGTTCCGCATCGCCAACGACAAGACGACTTTCGCCGACGCGTTCTCGATGGCCGACCAGGTTCTTTATTCGGGCGTTGCCTGCATCACCGATCTGATGGTGAAGGAAGGTCTCATCAACCTCGATTTCGCCGACGTCCGCTCGGTCATGCGCGAAATGGGCCGCGCCATGATGGGTACCGGCGAGGCTTCCGGCCAGGGCCGCGCGATGCAGGCTGCAGAAGCCGCCATCGCCAACCCGCTGCTCGACGAAACCTCGATGAAGGGCGCACAGGGCCTGCTGATCTCGATCACCGGTGGTCGCGACCTCACCTTGTTTGAAGTCGATGAGGCTGCGACCCGCATCCGCGAAGAGGTCGATCCGGACGCCAACATCATCCTCGGCGCCACCTTTGACGAATCGCTCGAAGGCATCATCCGCGTCTCCGTCGTTGCAACGGGTATCGACCGTGCGATGAACGAAGCGGCGGACAGGGGCATGGAATTCCGCCCGGTCGCGAAGCCGGCTATCCGTCCTTCCGCGGCCGCCGCCCCGGCAGCGGCCGCAGCTCAGCCTGCCCATGTCGCGCAGGCCCACACCGCTCCGGCTCCTCGCACCATCGATCCGGTCGCCCAGACCATTCGTGCTGCCGAAGCCGACCTGGAACGCGAGCTTGAAATCCAGATGGGTCGTCAGCCTCAAGTTCAGCAGCAGCCGGTCATGCCGCAGGCTTCAGCGCCTGAGGAGAACTTCCGTCCGCAGAGCCGCATCTTTGCGGCAGCGCCGGAAGCTCAGCCCGTCCGTCAGGCTCCGGTTCAGCCGCAGCCGGCGCCGGTCATGCAGCAGCAGCCGATCATCCGTCAGGCTCCCGAGCAGGTCCGCATGCCGAAGGTGGAAGACTTCCCGCCGGTGGTTAAGGCCGAGATGGAACATCGCGCCCAGCCGGTCGCCGCTCAGGCTGCCGAAGAGCGCGGTCCCATGGGCCTCCTCAAGCGAATCACCAATTCGCTTGGTCGTCGCGACGAAGATCCTGCTTTCGACGATATGATGGCTCCGGCCGCTGCCGCTCCTCAGCAGCGTCGTGCGCCGTCGCCGGAAGCGAGCCTCTACGCACCGCGTCGCGGCCAGCTCGACGATCAGGGCCGCCAGGTTCCGGCGGCACGCATGACGAGCCATGAAGACGATCAGCTCGAAATTCCGGCCTTCCTGCGTCGTCAGTCGAACTGAGCCAATATTGGGCGGCCTTTTAATAGGTTGCTAACCATCTTTGAGAAAACCGGGGTCGAAAGATCCCGGTTTTCCATATTTCAGACTCGTTGTCGTATCTGAAATTATCCTGCAAATTCAAGCAACTGCTTTCGTAACAAAGCGAAAGAAACAGTGATTTGGAATGCGATGCCTCGGCGCGTATGTAGTTACCAAGCAAGCCTGCGGAATCACATTCAATGATGAACGTATGTGGCGCCCGCAGCATGATTAACAGACTGAACCGGCAATAAGGTAAGCGTCCGAAGATGACCGCCCGGCCTGGATCAGATAGACGAAGGCAGAACTTATATGGCAATCGGATTGCTGGGTTTTCAGACCACCATTGCAAACCCCGTGACACTTTCGGGTATAGGCGTTCATTCGGGCGCCGATGTGTCGATCACTTTCTATCCAGCCGAGGCTGGTAGCGGCATTGTTTTCCAGCGTCTGCATGACAATGGCGGCGTGACGGAACTGCGCGCCGTTTCCTCGCAGGTTGGCAATACGGATCTCTGCACCGTTCTCGGCTTCTCGCCGTCGCGCTCCGTCGCGACTGTGGAGCATGTCATGGCGGCTATCTACGCTATTGGTCTCGACAACGTCGCCATCGAAGTTACGGGCGCTGAAATGCCGATCATGGACGGCAGTTCCTTTCCGTTCATCGAGGCCATCGAGCAGGTCGGTATCGTTTCGCTTGGCGTCAAGCGCCGTTACATCCGGGTTACCAAGCCGGTGCGTATCGAGGCTGGCGGTTCCTGGTGCGAATTCCGTCCCTATGACGGCACGCGGTTCGAGGTTGAGATCGATTTCGAATGCCCGCTGATCGGCCGGCAGAAATGGGAAGGCGACCTGACCGCCGAGACCTTCAAGACCGAACTGTCGCGCGCTCGCACCTTCGGTTTCATGCGCGATGTCGAACGCCTCTGGGCTTCGGGTCACGCGCTGGGTTCGTCGTTGGAAAATTCCGTTGTCATCTCCGACGACGATACGGTCATCAACGTTGAGGGTCTGCGTTACGCCAAGGACGAATTCGTTCGCCACAAGACGTTGGATGCCGTTGGCGATCTGGCGATGGCAGGTGCGCAGTTCATCGGTCATTACCGTTCCTATCGCGGCGGTCATCGTATGAATGCGAATGCTCTGAAGGCATTGCTCAGCGATCCCAGCGCCTACGATGTCGTCGAAACATCGGCGCCGCGTCAGCGTGCTCACAGCCGCGATTTCGTTCCGGTCAACGCGCCGGAATTCGCGCCCTGGTCGGCGTGATTTTCAGACCTTAGACAGGAAACGACGCCGCTCCGATGAGGAGCGGCTCTTTTTTTGGCGGGAGATTCGCGAGGTTTGCCTTCAGTCGGTGCAGGACATGGAAGTCAGGGAGACCGGCGAAAGAATTCCCAGTCAAAACAGTGATTAAGCCCGCTGATATGCGGTCTTCGCCACAAAAATGCGTTAATGCATCATCATTGCGTTGCCCTGATGGTGTTTTTGCGGCTAGAAACGCCAGCGAGAGAATGCCGTCTCCGCAACGACGGCTAGTGGGACAGTGATCCGATGGGTTTTGCAAGGTCTGAAAGCATGAAGATTACAACACGGGCTTTGCTCGTATCGCTTCTCCTCGCTGGTACCGGTGCGGTGGTGACGGGTTGTAATACGAAAAAGGATATCGACATCACCAAGCTCGGTGTCGAGACCGATCCGCCGGAACTGCTCTACAATCAGGGCCTTGCCAACATCAAGGCAGGCAATATGACGGAGGCCGGTAAAAAGTTCGATGCCATCAACCAGCAGCAGCCATTCTCGGAATGGGCGCGCAAGGCGCTGGTGATGAGCACTTTCGTGAAGTACCGCACAGGTCGCTATGATGATGCCGTGCAGACAGGCAATAGCTATCTCAAGCAATATCCCGGCTCCGAGGATGCTGACTACGTCCAGTACCTCGTCGGTTCGTCCTACGCCAAGCAGATTGTCAACGTGACCCAGGATCAGCGCGCCGCGCAGCAGACGATGGAGGCGATGACCAAGCTCGTCAACAACTATCCGAAATCGCAGTATGTCAGCGACGCGCAGGAGAAGATTCGCTTTGCCCGCGACCAGCTCGCCGGCAAGGAAATGCAGATCGGGCGCTACTATCTCGAGCGCAAGGATTATCTTGCCGCGATCGCTCGCTTCCGCGTGGTCATCGAGCAGTATCCAACCACGAATCAGATCGAGGAAGCTCTGGCGCGCTTGGTCGAAGCCTATTACGCCATGGGCATCGTTCCGGAGGCGCAGACGGCAGCAGCTGTTCTCGGCCACAATTATCCGGATAGCCGCTGGTATGCCGACTCATATAAGCTGCTGAAGAGCGGCGGCGTCGAGCCGAGCGAAAACACTGGTTCCTGGATTTCCAGAGCGGGCAAGAAACTTATACTTGGGACGTGAGATTGAGCGCAGATGCTGATCCAGCTTTCGATCCGCGATATCGTCCTGATCGAGCGGCTGGATCTTGCCTTCGAGTCCGGGCTCTCGGTTTTGACAGGCGAAACGGGCGCGGGCAAATCCATCCTGCTTGACAGCCTGTCGCTGGCCCTAGGTGGGCGCGGCGATGGCGGTCTCGTGCGTCATGGAGAGGATCGTGGCCAGGTGACCGCGGTCTTCGATGTCGGTACGCAGCACGCGGCCCGCAAGTTGCTGCGCGACAATGGTATCGACGACGACGGCGACCTGATCTTTCGCCGTATCCAGTCCGCAGACGGCCGCACCAAGGCCTTCGTCAATGATCAGGCGCTCAGCGTTCAGCTCATGCGCCAGGTGGGTCAGCTTCTCGTCGAAATTCATGGGCAGCACGACGACCGTGCGCTTGTCGATACGGATGCGCATCGCATGCTGCTTGACGCCTTTGCCGGTCTTGCCGAGGAAGCGCAAGGGGTCGGCAGGCTTCATAAGGTCTGGCGCGATACCGACCGGACATTGCGAAAGCACAGGGAACAGGTAGAGAGCGCCGCGCGTGAGGCGGACTATCTGCGCGCTTCCGTCGAAGAGCTGGAGAAGCTATCGCCGCAGGATGGCGAGGAGGATGATCTGGCCGAGCGCCGCTCGCGGATGATGAAGGCCGAACGCATCGCCGGCGACATCGCTGAAGCCTCCGAATTCCTCAACGGCAATGCTTCTCCCGTGCCGCACATTGCCTCGCTGGTGCGCCGGCTGGAGCGCAAGAGCCACGAGGCGCCAGGCTTGCTGGAAGACACCGTAGCGCTGCTCGATGCGGCGCTGGACCAGCTCTCCAACGCGCAAATGGAAGTCGAGGCCGCGCTCCGCAAGACGGAATACGATCCGCGGGAACTGGAGCGGGTCGAGGAGCGTCTATTTGCGCTCCGCGGAGCCTCGCGCAAATATTCGGTGCCGGTGACCGAGCTTCCGGCACTGGCCGTTCGGATGATCTCCGATCTTGCCGATGTGGATGCCGGGGAGGAAAGACTGGCGCGTTTGGCTGGCGAGCTTGCCGTTGCCAAGGCGGAATATGATGCGGCCGCCCGCAGCCTCTCCGATAAGCGCCACCATGCCGGTGAAGCGCTTGCCGCCGCCGTGATGGCGGAGTTGCCGGCGCTGAAGCTTGAACGGGCGCGGTTCATGGTTGAAATCACCAGCGATTCGGAAGCGGCGACGGCCGATGGCATAGATGTCGTCGAATTCCATGTGCAGACCAACCCGGGCACGCGGCCAGGCCCGATCACCAAGGTCGCTTCCGGCGGCGAGCTGTCGCGTTTCCTCTTGGCGCTGAAGGTGGCGTTGGCCGACCGAGGTTCCGCGCCGACCCTTGTTTTCGACGAAATCGATACCGGCGTCGGCGGTGCGGTGGCGGATGCCATCGGCCAGCGGCTGAAGCGCCTTTCCGATCGCGTGCAGGTACTTTCCGTCACCCATGCGCCGCAGGTCGCGGCACGCGCTGCGACTCATCTGCTGATCTCCAAAGGCCCCGTTTCGGATGGCTCGGAAAAAATCTCCACGCGGGTTGCCACCATGGCGCCGAAAGACCGCACCGAGGAAATCGCCCGCATGCTAGCAGGCGCATCGGTGACCGAAGAGGCGAGGGCGGCTGCAAAGCGGCTGCTGGCAGGCAACGGCTGATCCCTGCACTCCAGCCCTCGTCCCATTGCCCGATTTTTCTCCTTGTTTTTGCGCATTCGGGACGGAAAACCGCTTCGCACTTTTTCTCGAAGTGCTCTAAAACATCTCCGAAATCGGGGAGTGTCGATTCATGAGCACCGAACAGAAGCCCGTCGAGGATTTGACCGAAGAGGAAGCGGCCGCCGCGCTCGCCTATCTGGCCGCGGAGATTGCGCGCAACGATGCACTTTATCACAGCAAGGATGCGCCGGAGATCTCGGATGCGGACTACGATGCGCTGAAGCGGCGCAACGATGCCATCGAGGCGCGGTTTCCGGAGCTCATTCGAGCCGACAGCCCTTCGCGGCGAGTAGGTGCCGCACCCTCGGAAACCTTTGCTCCCGTCGTGCATGCAAGGCCGATGCTGTCGCTGGACAATACGTTTTCGCAGGAGGACGTGGCGGATTTTGTGGCGAGCGTTTACCGCTTCCTCGGCCGTTTGCCCGACAACTCGATCGCCTTTACAGCCGAGCCGAAGATTGACGGCCTTTCGATGTCGATCCGCTACGAGAACGGGCGAATGGTCAGTGCTGCTACACGCGGCGACGGTACGACCGGCGAGAATGTCACCGCCAACATCAGAACCATCAAGGAAATTCCCCAGACCCTGCCAGCGGGCGCGCCTGCGGTCGTTGAGGTGCGTGGCGAAGTCTATATGGCCAAGAGCGATTTCCTGGCGCTCAACGCCCAGATGGAGGCGGAGGGCAAACAGACCTACGTCAACCCGCGCAACACCGCTGCAGGTTCGCTTCGCCAGCTCGACGCAAAGGTAACGGCAAGCCGTAAGCTGAAATTCTTCGCCTATGCCTGGGGCGAGATGTCAAACATGCCGGCCGATACGCAGTTCGGTATGGTGCAGACCTTCAAGACATGGGGTTTCCCGGTCAATCCGCTGATGGAGCGGCTGAATTCCGTCAATGACATTCTCGGCCACTATCAGGAGATCGGCCTGCAGCGGCCCGATCTCGATTATGACATCGATGGCGTCGTCTACAAGGTCGACAGCCTGGAACTGCAGGCTCGCCTCGGCTTCCGTTCGCGCTCACCGCGCTGGGCGACGGCGCATAAATTCCCTGCGGAGCAGGCGTTCACACATTTGATCGATATCGACATCCAGGTCGGCCGTACCGGCGCGCTGACGCCGGTCGCGCGGCTGGAGCCGATCACCGTCGGCGGCGTGGTCGTCACCAATGCGACGCTGCACAATGCCGATTACATCAGGGGTATCGGCAACAAGGGCGAGCCGATCCGCGACGGCCGCGATATTCGTGTCGGCGACATGGTGATCGTGCAGCGGGCAGGCGATGTCATTCCACAGATCGTCGACGTCGTGTTGGAAAAGCGTGAAGCGTCGAGCGTGCCTTACGAATTCCCTAGGGTATGCCCGGTCTGCGGCAGCCATGCCGTGCGCGATATCAACGAAAAGACCGGCAAGGTCGATGCCGTGACCCGTTGCACCGGCGGCTTCATCTGCCGCGCGCAGGCGACCGAGCATCTCAAGCATTTCGTCTCGCGCAATGCCTACGACATCGAAGGACTGGGTTCGAAGCAGATCGACTTCTTCTTTGCGAGCGATGACCCGGCGCTGCAGATAAAGACTGCGCCTGACATCTTCACCCTGGAAAGGCGTCAGCAGTCGTCGCTTACCAAGCTGGAGAACATCGACGGCTTCGGTAAGGTCAGCGTTGGCAAACTTTACGCCGCGATCAACGAACGGCGCCAGATTGCGCTCCATCGCTTCATCTTCGCGCTCGGCATCCGCCATGTCGGCGAGACGACGGCGAAGCTGCTTGCACGCTCCTATGGCACCTACGAAGCCTTCGAGATGGCGATGAAGGAAGCGGCCTCGCTTTCGGGCGACGCGTGGAACGATCTCAACAATATTGAAGGCATCGGCGAAGTGGTAGCGCGCGCGATCGTCGAATTCTACAAGGAGCCTCGAAATACCGAGGTGATCGCAAGCTTGCTCAAAGAGGTGCAGCCTCAGGAGGCCGAGCAGCCGGTGACTTCAGGCAGCCCCGTCGCCGGCAAGACCGTTGTCTTCACCGGATCGCTGGAAAAGTTCACCCGCGACGAGGCGAAAGCCAAGGCCGAGAGCCTGGGAGCCAAGGTTTCCGGCTCGGTTTCAAAGAAGACCGATATCGTGGTGGCAGGGCCGGGCGCAGGCTCGAAGCTCGACAAGGCGCGGGAATTCGACGTCCAGGTCATGACTGAGGACGAATGGCTCGACCTTATCGGCGGGTGAGGACGGCGGCGGTACTGCATCCGCCGCCGGAATTTTTCAAAGTCTCAGCCGCGCCATGGTGAAAGCGTCGACATATTCGCCATTGCGGAATGCGAAGGCTCTGAGCCGCCCCTCGGTTTCGAATCCGAACTTCTCATAGAGCCGGATCGCCGGTGCGTTGTCGACATAGACAGTCAACTCCACGCGCTTGATCGCCAGCCAGTTGTCGGCGGTATCGATGAGGGCTGCGAGGAGTGCGGAGCCGACGCCGCGGCCTGTAAAATCGTCATGCACGCCCATGCCGATTTGCCCAACGTGAATCCGCCGACCTGTGAGGCGGCGGAGGCCGGCATTGCCGACGATCTGTCCGTCAAGCACAGCCACAAGGTTGATCGCACCGGGCGCAGGCTTATCCAGCCACTGCTGCGTCTCCTCGATGCTTTGGAAGGGCAGGCGCAGCGTGCCGGCGCGAAAGCCGGAGAGGTTGGCGATCGATGTGATCGCTTCGGCATCGGACGGACGCGCTGCGCGAATCTCGACGGGTCCGATTTTGCCGGATCGTCGTTCGCTTGGTTCTGCCTGTTCGGAATTCATGGGCTCTCCTTGGGATAAGGGAGGAGAGCAAGGACCATTTCAACCCTGCTCGCCTCGGCAGGGTTGAAATGGATCGCGGTTCGCTCAGCGCAACACAGCTTCCACTCGCCCTGCAAGGGGTGAGGTGGTGATAAGATGCGTCGTGGTGGTGCGGTTTGCGATCATGAGGCGGATGATCCGATGCGAAAGCGTCATTGTCAATCGACTCCCATCATTTCTGCGATCCCCGACTACGACAGCACGTTCTCTCAAAGATTGCTTGACAGGCAACTATTTGGTTGCCTATAAGATCCAAAGAGGCAACCAAATGGTTCCGTATTGATATGAATGATGACGCGGTCTTCAAGGCCTTGGCGGATGCAAGCAGGCGACAGTTGCTGGATCAACTCTATGATCGCAACGGCCAGACATTGAGCGCGCTTTGCGAGGATCTGCGAATGACCCGCCAGGCGGTGGCAAAGCATCTCGCCATTCTGGAGGAAGCCAATCTGGTGTCCTCCGAAAAGCAGGGTCGGGAGAAGCTGCATTTTATCAATCCTCTGCCGATCAACGAGATCGCCGAGCGCTGGATCAACAAGTTCGAGCATCGGCAGCTGAGCACGCTTTCGGCCTTGAAGAAGGCGCTCGAAGGCGAGGGCGGCCAATAGCCCCAACAAGCACGACTATTGAAACAAGGAGAAATGACATGACTGGAAGCAAGTTCGTCTACGTCACCTTCATCCGCACTGCGCCGGAGAAACTCTGGTCGGCGCTTACCACGCCCGAATTCATCAGGCAGTATTGGTTCGACATGACGCACGAGACCGACTGGAAGGTCGGCTCGCCATGGAAGATGCTCTTTCCCGATGGCCGTATCGCCGATATGGGCGAAATCGCCGAGTTCGAGCCGCCACGACGTCTTGCCATCAGATGGCGCAACGAGTTCAGGCCGGAGCTGAAAGCCGAGGGCTGGTCGCGCTGCGTGATGGAGCTTGAGCCGGCCGACGGTGCGGTGAAACTGACGGTCACCCATACGATCGAGCTTGAGAATTCCAAGTTCATCGAGGCGGTCTCCGGCGGCTGGCCGAAGATATTGTCCAACCTCAAGTCTCTGTTGGAGACGGGCGGGGTCGCGATCGAAAGCAAATGAAGCCAAATGCTCTCGACGTGGTTTGAGGCGCTGTCGCCCTGGCGATGGCGCCTCGCGATGGGAGCTGCCGTCGGCGCCCATCGCTGAGCGGTCGTTCGTAGGCAGTGGCATTGGCGGCCTTCTCTTGCATAGCTCACCGGCACTCTTACCTTAGCGATGCCGCTCTAGCTCCGCGGCTGATATTGGAGGATGACCGATGAGTTCACCGAAATTCTGTGCCGCCATTGCCGCGTCTTTCCTGGCTTTGGCTCCTGTTTCCGCCTCTGCCGAAGTCGTCGGCAAGGTGGGAGTGGATTGGACAGGCAATGATATTCTGGTCGATGCCGTGTCTGATCCGGGGGTCTCCGGTGTCACCTGCCACGTCACCTATTTCGACCGCAGCGTCATAGACCGATTGCGCAAGGGCAACTGGTTCGAGGATCCTTCCAACAACTCCATCGCCTGCCGCCAGACCGGCCCGATCGAGATCGGCGATATCAATCTGTCCCAGAGTGGCGAGGAAGTGTTTCGCGCCGGATTGTCGCTTATCTGGAAGAAGCTGGTCGTGACCCGAATCTACGACAAGAAGAACGATACGCTGGTCTATCTCATCCATTCGCGGCAATTGACGGACGGCTCGGCCAAGATGACGATTTCGACAATACCGCTGTTCGGTCAGAATGTTAGCTGGAAGAACGGGAAACCCAAATAAGCTATCAGAATACCACATCGACAACCGTTAGAGGGTTATTACCAAAAAAAGTCATACTCTTTGGTTGTCGAATTCCTTCTAGTTGCTTTCGGATTGCATCTTTTTGATGCAATTTTGAAGACGAACAGTGAAGCGATGCTTCCGTCTGTTCACGGCCTGCATGGCTGGCGCATTGGCTACACCCCTGCCAACGCCGGTCGAACAAAAACGATCGCCCTGGAGCCTTGGCCCCAGGGCGATTCTCTTTTGCGGCAATGTGTTGAGATCAGGCTGCCTGCGCCAGTTGATCGGCGATGATGGTATCGAGGTTGAGGAAGCAGACCATGCTCTTTTCCAGCGCCACGATGCCGCGGCAGAAGGCGCGCTGTGTTTCCGGGATGATCTCCGGCGCCGGCTGCAGATCTTCGCTCTTGATGGTCATCATGTCGGAGACCTGTTCGACCAGGAGGCCAACGAGTTTTCCAGCTATGTCGGTGACGATGATCGCCGAGCGCTCGGATGGCTCGGTCATTTTCATACCGAGGCGGCAGGCCATGTCGATGACGGGGATGACGGCACCGCGCAGGTTGATGAGGCCGAGCACGTAAGGCGGCGTATGCGGCATGGGCGTTACCGGCGCCCATCCGCGGATTTCGCGGATGGCCATGATATCGATGCAAAACTCCTGATCGCCGAGATGGAAGGAGACGATTTCCAGGTAGGCGCCCGATTGTTTGATGGCGTTCGTCATGATTGAGGACTTCCCGTTTGGCGTCGGCGGCACGCGACGCTAGCGATTGAAAAAGAGGGATCGGCTGGAGCGGCTTGGGCAGCGGCAGCATCCGGTGGCTTCGGCGGAAAACGCCTGGCTGATCCGGCGGGCGTCATGCCCTTCTGAAAGAAATCGGTCTGCCGCGCTTTGCCTGCGGCCGGCGAAGTCGAGTCTTGCTTTTGTGGTTGATGTTGGCGCGGACAGGTTAGGATTGGTTTAACACACAGGCAGATTTCGCCGCGGTCTACCCGAAACGGCAAGGAAGAGCCGGGAGGACGCTTGAGACTTAGCGGCCCCCTGCTGCGACGATTTCGGCTCCGTCAAAACGTCTTGTTGAATTGCGTCCTCCACGACGAGCCGTTACACCGGCTGGAGGACCTTCCTTCGCCATTTTTCAGGCGGGATGGACGGTGGGGGCCGATCAAGGAATTGCAGTCATGAAAAGCGTGCGAATTGGTGTCTGGGTGGCCGTGTTGATCGTGGCCGGGATATTGGGCTGGCTGAGCTTCGGAAATGGCAGGGCGCCGGAGGCGGCAGCGGCGGGGCCTTACGGCGTGCCTTTCACGCTCGTCTCGCAGAGTGGCCAGCCAATCAGCGATCAGGCGTTTCGCGGTAAGCCTTCGGCCGTGTTCTTCGGCTATACGCATTGCCCGGATGTCTGCCCGACGACCCTGTTCGAACTGGACGGTTGGCTGCAGAAGGTCGATCCCGATGGCACCAAGCTCAATGCCTATTTCGTGACTGTCGATCCCGAGCGCGATACGCCTCAAATCATGGACCAGTATGTTTCCAACGTATCCAAGCGGATTACCGGCATTTCGGGCGATCCCTCGAAGGTGATGGACATGGTCAAGGGGTTCCGTGTCTATGCCAAGAAGGTGCCGGTGGACGAAAAGCAACCGAGCGGCGATTATACCATGGATCACACCGCCTCGGTTTTCCTGCTGGATTCGGCCGGCGGTTTTGCCGGAACCATTGCCTACCAGGAGGATCCGGACGTGGCGGTGAAGAAGCTGGAGAACCTGATCAAGAAGGGATAGGGGCCAAGATGGGCGACGGGGTTGGCGGCCAAGCGAAATCCAGATCCATCCTGATTGCCGGGGCGGGGCCTGTCGGCTTAACCGCCGCGCTTGAGCTTGCCCGACGCGGCTTCGCGCCGCGCATCATCGATGACGGCACTGGCCCGACACCCGCCGAGGAGAGCCGAGCTCTTGGTGTCAATGCACGCACGCTGACGCTGCTTTCCGCCTGCGGCGTCGGTGAACGCATCATCGCCACCGCTCAACCCATCGAACATTTTCGTGTTCGTTCGGGAGAGAAAACTCTCATCGAGCTGGATACCCGGCAGGTGAACGGTCGTTTCAGCGCCGTTCATGCTTTGGCGCAGGGCCGCACCGAACGCTTGCTGATCGAGGCGCTTTCGGCCCACGGCATTGCGCCGGAATGGCAAACGGCTGTTGTCGCGGGCGAGGTGGCCGATTTGAGGAAGCCGGAGGTTACGCTCAGGCATGCCGACGGCGCGATGGAAACGGTTCGGCCGGATATCCTCGTCGGTGCCGATGGTGCGCATTCTGTCGTGCGCAAGGCGCTGGGTGCCGGTTTCCCCGGGGAGGCGCTGGAGGCCTATTTCTATCTCGCGGATTTCCGCTACGAAGATCCGGTCGATACGCATGTCGCCGAGATCTCGCTCTTCGATCCAGGCATGATCGGACGCCTGCCTGTCGCTGCCGATGTCATACGCTATATTTCGACGCTGGAGGGTTTCGAAAGCCGCATCGTTCATCCGGCCAAGGTTGCCGAGAAGACCTGGGCCTCGCAGTTCCGCATTCACTTTCGCCATGTCGAGCCGATGGCGAAGGGCAATGTGTTTCTGGCCGGTGATGCTGCCCACATTCATTCGCCAGCCGGCGCGCGCGGCATGAACCTCGGCATCGAAGATGCCTGCTGGCTTGGCTGGCTCATTGCGGAAGGGCGAGAACAGGAGTATTCGGCGCTGAGAATTCCCGCCGTGAAGCAGGTGTTGAAGCAGACCTATGGCCTGACGCGACTGATCACCATGATAAATCCGCTGGCCATTGAGGCGCGCAATCTGTTGGCACCGCTACTCCTGCGATTCGGCCCGGCCCGGCTGGCCCTGCTTCGGAGTGTAGCCGGTTACGATACGCCAAAGCCGCCTTGGATCGATTGGGCCGAGTAAGAACGAGAAAGAGCGACGAGTTGAGTGAAATCCGCCTTTATGTGACGACGACCGAGAAGAAGGCAGAGCAGATCCTCGATCTGATGACGCCGGTGTTCGAAGACGAAGAGTTGCCGATCGCTACCAGCGAGATCGACGAGAAGAGGGACATCTGGGAAACCTCGATCTATCTCTACGCGGATGACGAAGACGACGTGCGCGCTCGCTTTGCCGCCTTGCTGAAGCCGACCTTTCCCGAGCTTGCCGTCGAAAAGGAAATCATTCCTGATGTCGATTGGATCGCCAAGTCGCTGGAGGGATTGAAGCCGGTTCGCGCCGGGCGCTTTCTGGTGCACGGTTCGCACGACCGCGACAAGATTGGCTCGAGCGACATCGCCATCGAGATCGATGCCGGCCAAGCGTTTGGTACCGGCCATCACGGCACGACGGCGGGTTGCCTGGAGACGATCGAGAAGGTTCTCGCCAGCCGGCGTGTGCGCAATGCCCTCGACCTCGGCACCGGCAGCGGCGTGCTGGCGATCGGGGTGCGCAAGCTGCGCAATATTCCGGTTCTTGCCACCGACATCGATCCGGTCGCCGTGCGTGTCGCGCGCGAAAATGTGCGCCGCAACGGCATTTCCTCAGGCATCGCGCTCGAGACTGCGCCGGGCTTTCATTCCACGGCCTTTTCGCGTCATGGGCCGTTCGATCTGATCATCGCCAATATTCTTGCGCGTCCGCTGATCAAGATGGCGCCGCAACTTGTGGCCCATCTGGCGCCGGGCGGCTCGGTCGTTCTTTCCGGCATTCTCGCCGAACAGCGCTGGAAGGTTCTTGCTGCTTATAATGGTGCGAAGCTGCGCCATGTGCGCACCATCTGGCGCAACGGCTGGGTCACCATCCATCTCGACCGGCCTTGAGCCGGTCGCTTTTCCGTAATCCTGTTTCCGACGAGAGAAAATAAAAAAAGGCGGTGCCGAGGCACCGCCTTGGATCGGCCTAGACCGATCTTACCCGCGAGCGTGTGGAGGAGTGCTCAAGCGGGCTCTACCGTTCTGATCATGATCCGGGGAGGGAGGAGGAGAACCGGACCACAACCGAATTAGAACGCGTAGCTCATGAACTCTTAGTGGCGATCGCCACGGCTTGTGCCGATTGCCCTGGACGTTTCGACTTCAAGCTGACGAAGCGAGCCGACGGAGTGGCGTACGGTGCGACGCTCGCCAGCCAGCGCCGGGCTAACATATGCAGAGCGGGAGATAGGCATTGTTTTTAGTCCTTTTTGGTTGGGCTCGTTGTGAGCCCCGTTCGATGCGCTGGATATAGCGACTCGCCCGCTTGCGTGGCAGGGGGTACGCCTCATGGGAGCCATGCGTCATATGCATATTGCATGCCGTGAAGATGTCATAATTGACCAGCGATGCTCATGAAATGGGCGGATTCGTTAACGGGCCAGGTTCGAGACCTGCGATGCTGCGGGCTCGATTTGCCGCCCAGCCGACAGTTTTCGCCCGCAGCCGAAAATCACGTCGCACTTCCGACAATCATGCTCTAACATACTGGCAGCACTCAGTTTCACGGATTCCCATCAGTCTCGGATCAAGCCATGTTTCAGTCTTTCGACGTCACCTCCACCCCGCAATTCGGCCGCGAACGTGTCGCCGGATTGCGCAACGCCTTCGGCGATCTCGGCATTGACGGCTTCCTCGTGCCTCGTGCCGATGAGTATCAAGGCGAGTACGTGCCCAGCTGCTCGGAGCGTCTGGCATGGCTCACAGGCTTTACTGGGTCGGCGGGTGTTGCACTTGTGACACACAGCCAAGCCGTGGTTTTCGTGGACGGTCGTTATGTGACGCAGCTCGCCGAGCAGGTGGATCGCACCGTCTTTACCGGCGGCGACCTGGTGAACGAGCCGCCGCATGTCTGGCTGCCGCGCAATGCAAAGAAGGGATTCCGGCTCGGCATCGATCCGTGGCTGCATACGGGCGCCGAAGTGCGGCGGCTGGAGAAGGCGCTGGGCGAAATCGACGGCAAGTTGGTTTTCCTGCCCCACAATCCGCTGGACCGGCTCTGGAGCGACCGGCCCGACGAACCGCTCGGCGGCGTCATCATTCAGGATATTGGCCAGGCCGGCATATTGGCGAGAGACAAGCTGGCGACGATCGCAGCCAGTCTGAAGGAAAAGAACCTCAAGGCGGCCTTGATCACCGATCCGTCCTCGGTTGCCTGGATCTTCAACATTCGCGGCAGCGACGTGCCGCACACACCGCATCCGCTGGCACGCGCCATCATCTATGCCGAGGCCGAGGCCGAGCTCTTCCTCGACAAGCGCAAGACCAAGGTCGAGGCCGAGGCCTACCTGGCGCAGATCTGCAAGCAGCTGCCGCCGTTTGACCTCGCCAAGCGGCTGGCTCTCGCGGCTGCGAATGGTGGGCGCATCCTGGTCGATCCGGACCTCGCTTCCTATGCGCTCACCGATATCATCCGCCGCGAGGGTGGCGAGGTCGTCGAGGGGAATGATCCCGCCAAGCTGCCGCGCGCCTGCAAGAATGCCGCTGAGATCAACGGATCCGCGGCAGCCCATCTGCAGGACGGCGCCGCCATGGTGGAATTCCTCTACTGGCTGGAAACCACCAAGCCGGGCACCGTGACGGAAATCGCTGCCGCCGAACGGCTGGAAGCCTGCCGCGCCCGTGTCGGCGAAAGCATGCAGAACCCGCTGAAGGACATTTCCTTCGATACGATCTCGGGCGCCGGCGAGCATGCCGCGATCATGCATTATCGCGTCACGACGGCGAGCGACCGGCTGATTCAAGCCGGCGAGCTGTTCCTGATCGATTCAGGCGCCCAGTATATCAACGGCACCACCGATATTACCCGCACGGTCGGAGTCGGCACCGTCCCCGAAGAACAGAAGCGCCTTTTCACGCTGGTTTTGAAGGGAATGATCGCGATCAGCACGGCGCGCTTCCCGAAGGGCACGCGCGGCTGCGATCTCGACCCGCTGGCGCGCATCGCGCTCTGGAAAGCCGGCGTCGATTTTGCCCACGGCACCGGCCATGGCGTCGGTTCCTATCTCTCGGTGCATGAGGGGCCGCAGCGCATCTCGCGGCTATCGACGCAGGAACTGTTGCCCGGCATGATTCTCTCGAACGAGCCCGGCTACTACCGCCCCGGCCATTTCGGCATCCGCATCGAAAACCTGATCTACATTCGCGATCCGGAGGAGATCGAAGGCGGCGATATGCCGATGCTGGGTTTCGAGACGCTGACCTTCTGCCCGATCGACCGCAGCCTGGTCCTTGTGGAACTGTTGACGCATGAAGAGCTGCACTGGCTGAACGACTATCATACCAAGACTCGTGAAGCGCTGATGCCGCTGATCCATGATGCGGATATCCGGGCCTGGCTGGAGAACGCGACGCTCGAACTCAGCCATTGAGACCATGCCATCCCGCCTCTCGTGTGAGGGGCGGGATCGGCTGCGGGCATTTCAAGCGCCGATGAAATGCCGCCAGGCCATCACGACGATCCAGCCTACGATCAACATGAATGTCGGCGGATAGCGCAAGCCCACCAGAAGGGCCGCGAATAGTGCCACCCTTGTATCCCAGCCGCCGATGAAGAAGGCCGGTGCGACGAGGGTCGTCAGCACTGCAGCGGGCACCGCATTCAGCGCCGCCTCGACGCGCGGCGGGATGCGGGTCATCTTGACGATGAGGATGTAGCCGCCGATGCGCGTCAAGAAGGTCACCACGGCTGCAGCCAGGATCAGCAGGACCATATGCGAATTGAAGTCGAGCATGGTCAGACCTCGTGGTTTTCGTGAACGAGGTCGGGCTTACGATTTGCTTTCACCGGCGGCAGAATAGCGGCGATGGCGACGCCGGCGAGCGCTCCGATGCTGACATGCCAGGGCGAGCCGACATAGCGATAGGCGAGGGCCGAAGCCGCGGCGCTGGCCACCACGACGGGCAGGAAGTTATCGCGCTTGCGAAAGCCTATGACGATTCCGAGGAAATAGATCGGCAGCAGGATATCGAGGCCGATGGATTTCGGATCGCCGATGAGACTGCCGAGCGAACCGCCGGCAAGGCTCACCAGTACCCAGGGAACATAAACCATTGCCGCAAAGCCGAAATACCAGGCGAAAGTTACGGGCTTGCCGCTTTCATGACGCTTGACCGTCTCGGCGAATTGCGGATCGACCAGCAGGAAGAAGGTGAAGAATTTTTCGACCGCCGAGAAATGCCTGATATAGCGGGCAATCGCCGCCGAATAGAGCACGTGGCGGAAGTTCACTGCCAGGATCGACAGCACTATGAGCCAAGCCTGGACGTTGTGGCCGAAGAGATCCAGCCCCACCATCTGGCTGGCACCGGCATAAACGGTGCCGCTCATCAGGGTCAATTCGCCGAGCGACATGCCCTGATCGCGCGCCAAGGCGCCAAACAAGGCGCCGAAGGGCGCTGCTGCAAGGCCGACGGGGATGCCACCCTTCAACCCGTCAAGAAATTCCGCGCGACTCATGGTCCGCTCTGTCCTTCATGGAAAACCCGGCACGTAATCCCGGACAGTGGATTTGCATCCCCGGGCGCGGATCACAAATATGATTGCACCCCTTGCGTGTCCGCTCCCGCGCGCTGTTCAATGGCGGAGCTGTAAGCTGCGCGCGAAGAGGCGGCAATTCAATTTACTTGATGGGTGAATTGATTTCCTTGATCCATCTTATTGGGCTTGTTCGCAAAATGGGAGGCGTTGACTATGAAGAAGATCACTTTTGCCAAGGAAGAGAAGGCAGCCATGGTCGCCCGCCTTCAGCGCTATTTCGCCGACGAGTTCGACCAGACGCTCGGCACGCTGCCCGCCGAATTCCTGCTAGATTTCTTCACCGCCGAGATTGGGCCCCATTACTACAATCAGGGCCTGCGGGATGCTCATGCCGCGCTGATGAGCAAGATGGAGGATTTCGGCGAGGCGATCTACCTGCTGGAGAAGGAGCCAGCCAAGGGTTGAACCCGGCTCTATTTTTTTGGCTGGAAGGTATGCTCCGGGCCGGGAAACGTCCGCGCCTTCACTTCTTCCGCATAGGTTTCCGCCGCCTTTGAAATGACGGGTGCCAGCTCCGCGAAATGCTTCACGAAGCGCGGCTTGAAATCGTTGAAGAGGCCGAGCATGTCGTCGGAGACGAGGATCTGGCCGTCGCAGGCGGGGGATGCGCCGATGCCGATGGTGGGGATGCCGATCGAGGCGGTGATCTCGCGGGCAAGCGGCTCGATCGTGCCCTCGACGACGACGGCGAAGGCGCCGGCATCGGCGACCGCCTTGGCGTCGCGCCGGATCTTGTCGGCTTCCTTGTCAGAGCGGCCGAGCGAGCGGTAGCCGCCCGTGGCGTTCACCTGCTGCGGCATCAGCCCAACATGCCCGAAGACGGGGACGCCGCGGGCCGTGAGGAAAGCGATCGTATCAGCCATTTCCTCACCGCCTTCCAGCTTCACGCCATCGCAGCCGGTCTCTTTGAGGATACGTGCGGCATTGCGAAAGGCCTGTTCTTTCGATTCCTGATACGAGCCGAAAGGTAGGTCGACGATGACGCAGGCATGCTTGACGCCGCGCATGACGCCCTGGCCGTGCGCGATCATCATGTCAAGCGTCACCCCGACCGTTGTCTCCATGCCGTAGAGCACCATGCCTAGGGAATCGCCGACCAGCAGCAGGTCGCAATGCGGATCGAGCAGGCGGGCGATCGGCGTCGTATAGGCCGTCAGGCTGACGATCGGGCGCGTGCCCTTCATCGCTTCGATGGCGGCGGGCGTCATGCGTTTGGTTTGTCCGACAGTGCTCATCTCAGGCGGCCTTTTCGCTGGCGGCCTGCTTGCGGCCGATTACGCGGTTGTCGAGCAAGCGGGTGGTGCCGATGCGTACAAAGAGGGCGACGAGCACGGGCTGGCCCTGCAGTTTCGTCAGCTCCGCCAGCGTATCGGGATGACGAACGGCGGCGACTTCGGCAGTTGCCAGCGGCTCCTTTTCGATGAAGGCGCGCAAGGCCTCCTCAAATGCGATGGGATCGTCGGCGCCGAGATCGTAGAGCCTTTCGGCTTCCGCCAATGCCTTCGGTACGATGACAGCGGCGGCACGCTCTTCTTGCGAGAGATAGACGTTGCGGGAGGACAATGCCAATCCGTCAGCATCGCGGACGGTCGGCACCGGCACAACCCGGACCGGCTGCGCCAGATCCTCGACCATGCGGCGGATGATCGCCACCTGCTGATAATCCTTTTCGCCGAAATAGGCGCTATCGGGCTGGACAATATTGAAAAGCTTGGTGACGACAGTGGCGACACCGGCGAAGTGACCGGGGCGAACCGCGCCTTCCAGCTCCGCACCGAGGTTCGGCACGTCAACCACCGCTTCCATCGGCCGGGGATACATGTCGGTCACGCCGGGCGCGAAGAGGAAATCGACGCCGCCGTCCCGCAGCACGGCGCTGTCGCGCTCAAGATCGCGCGGATATTTCGCCAGATCCTCGTTGGCGCCGAACTGCAACGGATTGACGAAGATCGAGGTGACAACGATATCGTTTTCCATCCTGGCGCGGGATACCAGCTCCATATGGCCGGCATGCAGGTAGCCCATGGTCGGCACCAGACCGACGCTCTTGCCGGCTCTGCGATGCGCAGCAAGGCGCTCGCGCAAGGCGGCTATCGTATTGACGATCTCCATAATGGCACTCCTCCGCGGGCCGCGCTGTCCCCCACCGCCCGTTTCCATCCCTTGAATTTGGCGGCTCTTCTAACGTGTGCAGTGCAAAAAGGCAATTCAATGCCAATCGGCCCCCATGGCTCCGGAGCGCATCGCCGGCAATCCGTGCACTGGCGTTGGGGTTCAATCGTCTGTGACTTTACCTAGAGCTATCCGATGGAGGAACGAAGCCAAGGGTGAATGAGAAGGGCGGTTCTAGAGCCTTCCACCAGGCAATGCGCTCGCTTGCCTGATCCAGTCTGAAAGACTGCTATCGTCGATCAGGTCATCCTCGTGGATATCGAGGTAGCGAACATCCTTCTGCTTCGACTGGCCCGGCGGTACCGGATCGAGCGATGCGCCGCGGAAGAACGTCACTTTCACATATCGCTCGTAGCAATGAAAACCAAGGAACCAGCCTTGGCCTTCGACGCCATATAACGGTGTGTTCCATTTGACCGCTTTTCTTGCGCCGGGAATGGTGCGTTCGATGACGTCGTCGATGGCGCGTCCGACGTGCTGCTTCCAACCGGGCATCGCCGCAATATAGGCCTGGACAGGCCCATTGCCTTCGCCTTTGGGTATTTGCGGGTTGCCGCCTGCAAGTAATTTAGGCTCCGTCAAAACGGCGTCTCTACTCTTTGGTGATGACGGCTGTTCTTTAGCACGGGCGAGCTAGATGTCTGCTTGCGGCCCCAAGTTGCGATTGCAGTCACGTCGTCATCAATGGCATTTGCCACTCAATTTCCGAATCTTCCCCTCAAGCTTAGCGCTTTTCTCAATCTTTTGCTGTTAGCTGCCCACATGGCGAAGATCGTGGCATTGGCGGCATATTTCTATCAGGCGGCGGTGGCCTTCGGGCTGCTGATCGCGGTCGCGCATCTGCTGGCTCCTGCTGATTACGCTGCCTATTCGCTCTTCATCTCGATCAGCCAGTTCGCGGCGATCTTCTGTTTCGAATGGATCCGCTTTGCCTGCAGCCGTTTCTATCCGGGGTCGACGCACGGAAGCGAGGCCCTGGAGCGAAGCGCGCTGACGATCGAATTCACCGTATGCGCCGCGATTTGTCTGGTGGCGGCATCTGCGTCGATTTTCTTTTCGGTTCCCGGCAAAATTGCCGTGTTCGGTGGCATGGTCGCTATCTTCCAGGGCGGCAGCGATCTCCACCTCACCATGTTGCGCTTCCGCCAGGAGTTTCGCGCCTTTTCGCGCCTCCAGGGTTCGCGCGCCACTATTCTTGCGGTCGGTACGCTGGCCGGTGCGGCCGTTGCGCCGAATTTCACCTGCACGGTCGCCGGCTTGCTGGCCGGCTATGTCGCCTACAGTATCTGGGCTGGGTTCCTCACGCGCAACAGCCTGCGCGAGGCGGCGCATTTCGAGCCGCCGCTGGTCCGCAAGCACTTCGTCTATGGCAGCGTCGCGGCCAGTGCATCGGTTATCGGCATTCTGGCGCCACTGGCATTGAAGTCGATCCTGACGTCGGTGCTGGGCGCAGGGGGGGCTGCCGGCGCGCTGTTGGCGTTCGATCTGCTGCAACGGCCTTTCGTGCTGATCGTTTCAGCCTTGCAAGCCATTCAATATCCGGATGTGGTTACCGCCTATGATCGCGAGGGCGCAACTCCGGCTTTCAGGAAGAAGCTCGGCGACTACTACTCGCTGTTGACCGGCTTTACTCTGATGACGGCGGCCGGCATCTTCGCGCTGTTGCAGCCCATCGGGCAATTCGTCATTTCCGCCGGCCTGCGCAACGAGTTTCTCGTGGCGGCGCCTTTCGTGACCGGCCTTGCGGTGTGCCGCGCCCTGACACTCAACATGCTGCCGACGCCGGCGCATCTGCAGCATCGGCTGCTGGCGATTTTCCTGCTCGCCGCGATCGACTGCGTGCTGTTGAATGCCGGGACACTGGCGGGCGGCTATCTCGGCTCCTTTGGCGATGCGGCCCTGATGGCCGGGGGCATGATCGGGGCGCTGATTGCGATGGCGGTCGGCGTGAAGGTGCTGATATCGCTGCCCTTCGATTTCGTCTGGCAGCCGGTCTTGCTCTCCGCCGTCGGCCTCGCCGTGCCGGTGCTTGCGACTGCGGGCTTCACCTATTCACTCTGGATATCGGTCTCGGCGGGCGTAATCGGTGGTGCGCTCTTCTGCCTGCTCGGGCTCTACAGCTATTTCGTTACGATGTTCCGGCCGAAAGCCCGGTCCTAGAGCATTTCCAGGAAAAGTGCGTAGCGGTTTTCCGTCCGGAATGCTCTTCGCGCTCAAAGATCTTCCAGCATCGAGAGTACACGATCGGCGCTGCGGTCCCAGGAGAAGCGGGCGACGTTTTCTCGGCCGCGTCGACGCAGGTTCTCTCGCAGGGCGCTGTCCTCGGCGATCCTTCGCATGCCGGTGATAAGCTCGGCCTGTCTGGTTGGATCGAAATAGAGCGCCGCGTCGCCGGAGGCTTCGCGCACGGCGGGAATATCGGCCGCGAGCACCGGGCAGCCCTGCGTCATGGCCTCGAGAGGCGGGATGCCGAAGCCTTCATAGAGGCTCGGAAAGACAAAGGCGGTGGCGTGACGCTGCAGCGCGGCGATCTCTGCATCGCTGAGCCGCCCCGGAAAGAGCAGGCGATCGCTCGACTGCGGACCATCCGATTTGAACACGGTCGGCGCAGTGCCGCCGACGACCACGAGCTTCTGGCTTTCGTCGCCGAGCGCCTCGAAAGCGCGCATGGCAAAATCGAGATTCTTGTTCGGCTTCATCGTGCCGACGAGCAGGAAGAAACCGTTGGTCTGCAGCCCGAGGCGTTGGACGATGGTCTCATCCGGCTCGATCGCGGCGAAATGATCGACGGCATTGTAGACGACATCGATCCCGCCGGACGAGACGCGGAAGACCGAGGCAAGCTCCTGGCGCGAAAACTCCGAGACCGTGCCGATCTTGGCGGTGCGGGTTAGCACCGTGCCGAGTGCGCCATGCAGCAGGCGGTAGCTGCGCTTGAAGGATTTGGGGTGCCGGAAGATCGTTACGTCGTGGATGACGACGGCCTGGCGGCGGTGCAGGATAGGGCCGCTGCCGCCGAAGCCGATCAGCCGGCCGCCGCGCGAACGCGCCAGCAGCGCCGTCTGCTCCCAGACATGGCCGGGGCCGGAGCCGAAGGAATCGATCACTATGGCGGAAAGCCCAAGATCGACTGGGGTGTGCCGCGGAACGGCCAGCCGCCAGCTTGCACCCTTTAATACGGCGGGTACATTGCCGGCGGAGATCTTACGGTCGAGCGCCAGCGTGAGTTCGCGCGCAAAGCGCTGTACGCCGGACAGAGGCTGGCCGAGAAAACGCCCGTTGATGATGATCGATTGCACGCGAAAAATCCCGATATCTCATTGATCGGGAACAGCTTGCACCATTTTCTTTAGAGAAGGTTTAGCCGGGCCGTCGCGATTTTACGCAAGCGCATCCTTGCTGCCGATAATGGCGACGCCACGCGTGCGCATTTCGTCGATCGCCGCCTTGACGCCGGCCGGATCGATACCGCGGCTCGCATCCTCAATGAAGCGAACGGTGACACCCGGCAGCATCTCGACCGCGTCGAGCGCTGAGAACTTCACGCAATAATCCGTCGCCAGCCCGCAGAGATCGAGCTCAGTCACCCCTTCGGCGCGCAGACGTGCGGCAAGGCCGGTGAGCGCCGCTTGATCGTTGTCGCGAAAGGCGGAATAGCTGTCAACGGCCGGATTCTGGCCCTTCTGCTGGACGAAGTCGATACCGTCGGCGTTGAGATCGGGGTGGAACATGGCGTCTTCGGTATTCTGGACGCAATGGTCTGGCCACATCATTTGCGGCTTGCCAGAGAGCATGCCCATTTCGAAAGGCTTCTTGCCGGGATGGGCCGAGGCAAAGCTGCCGTGACCGGCCGGATGCCAGTCCTGCGATGCCACAACCAGGTCGTATCTGCCGCTATCGATGAGCGCGTTGGCAACAGGCACCACCTGATCGCCATCGGGCACCGGAAGATTGCCGCCGGGGCAGAAGCCGTTCTGGATGTCGATGAGCAGCAGTGCTTTCATGAGGCCTGTCCTTCCGTCTCTGTTGCACTGCACGATGCCAAGCGACGGGATTCGGATCAAGCCTTTTGCGCCCCGCCGGCGGACCGGACGAGGCGCAATGGTTTGCAAAGGTTTACGCGGGCTTGTGGCCCTTCAGGCCGTAGAAGGCGATATAGACGTAGCAGATGATCGGCATCAGGAAGGCGAGATGGATGCCGATGGTGTCGGCAAGTCCGCCCTGGATCATCGGCAGGATGGCGCCGCCGACGATGGCCAGGCACAGAATGCCGGAGCCCTGGCTCGTATATTTGCCGAGACCGTGCAGCGCCAGGCTGAAGATCGTCGGGAACATGATGGAGTTGAACAGGCCGATTGCCAGCACCGACCACATGGCGACATGGCCGGTCGTGAGCACGGTGACCAGGAGCAGGATGATGACCGCAGCGGCATTGAAGGCAAGTGCCTTGCCGTCGTCTATATGGCGCATGATCAGCGAGCCGATGAAGCGGCCGATCATGGCGCCGCCCCAGAAATAGGAGACATAATGCGCGGCATCGGCCTCGGAGAGATGAGCGATGTCAGGCTGGCTCAAGAAGTTGACGAGGAAGCTGCCGACGCTGACTTCGGCGCCGACATAGAGGAAGATGCCAACAGCGCCGAGCACGAGATGGCGATACTGCCAGGCCGAGCCGCCGCCGCGCATCGGTTCGACCGTTTCCTCGTCTTCGACTTCGGGCAGCTTCAGCGCCGCAAAGATGGCGGCAAGCACCAGGAAAGCCACCGCAAGCAGTAGATAGGGGAATTTCACCGCACCCGCCTCGGCAAGGCGCATGGCGTCGATCTGTTCCGGTGTGGCGTTGGTTGCGGCAACGGTTGCGGCTGACAGGATCAGCATGGCGCCGAAGAGCGGTGCAATCGTTGTGCCGAGCGAATTGAATGCCTGCGTCAGGTTCAGCCGGCTTGCGGCGGTATCGGGAGGTCCCAATACGGTGACATAGGGGTTGGCGGCGACCTGCAGGATCGTGATGCCGGTGGCAAGCACGAAGAGGGCGCCGAGGAAGAGGGTATAGACGCGATAGCTGGCGGCAGGAATGAACAACGCGCAGCCGACGGCGGCAATAGCGAGGCCGGCGACGATCCCCCACTTATAGGTGATGCGCTTCACAAGCGCTCCGGCCGGCAGCGATACGATGAAATACGCGCCGAAGAAGCAGAACTGGATCAGCATCGACTGGGTGTAATTGAGCTGAAAGACGCTCTTCAGGTGCGGGACCAGAATGTCGTTCAGGCAGGTGATGAAGCCCCACATGAAAAAGAGTGAGGTGAGTGCGATAAGCGCGAATTGATAACTGCCCTGGCCTTGGTGTGCGGATGCACGGGCGCTGGTGGGCGCAGAGCTTGTTGCTGAGCCAGCCACTTTTTTATCCTCGGTTTTTGTTTTTGCCAGGCTTCGACGATCGGCCCGGGCGAGAGCCCGAACGGGCCGAGATGCAGGCTGGCAGCGGCTTGCCGAGATACCGCGGGAAACGCGCAATCCCGAAGCCGCCAAAGTCGATATAATCGATTAGGACCGGATTGGTAGCTTGCTAGCGATGCGGATTTTGCAGGGCTGGGATGTTGGGGGCGGGCGGCTGATTGAGCGTCTACCACAATTCATAATATAGGGTGCGCCAATCGGGGTTCATTTTCTCAATCAGCTCGATCTTCCATTGGCGATGCCAGCGTCTCAGAGACTTTTCCCGCTTTATGGCCGAAACGATGTCTGCGTGATCTTCATACCAGACGAACCGCGTGCACCCATACTTCCATGCGAATCCGGGTGTGTGACGCGCCCGTGGTTCTAGTGGGCACAATGCGTCCGATCGCAATGCTTGTGCGTGGATCCTCGCGTCAAGCCCGAGGATGAGGGGGTATTAGGAGATGGGGAGCCCTACAGTGCGTCCGGGGCCTTGCTCTGTATTCGCGTAGGCCTTCGCATTCGTGTGCGCCCTCTGGTCCCAAACCAGATGATCTAGGTAATCAAACCCTCTCCACAAACCCATCCAGCACACGTTTCTGTCCGGCACGGTCGAACTCGATCGTCAGCTTGTTGCCTTCGATCTCCGACACATTGCCATTGCCGAACTTGATGTGGAAGACGCGGTCGCCGATGGCGAATTTGGAGGGTTCGGAGGAGGTGGACTTGGCCACCAGCTCGCCGTCGATGGTGCGCACTTTCGGGCCGCTTTCGCCGTAGCCGATACGTTCGACGGCGTGGCCGGAGCGGCTGCCCCAGTTGTCGCGGGTCGCATCGGTCTTGTTGGCCTGGGCGCGTTTCCAGCCGGGGGTGGAATAGGAATTGGCGAAGGGCTCGGCCTTGTCGAAGCGCGACTGGCCATAGCCGCCACGGCCGTAACCGCCGTAGGATTGCTCGACTTCGGCGACTTCGACATGGGTGACCGGCAGTTCGTCGAGGAAGCGGGACGGGATGGTCGATTGCCATAGGCCGTGGATGCGGCGGTTGGAGACGAACCAGATGTGGCAGCGGTGTTTGGCGCGGGTGAGGCCGACATAAGCGAGGCGGCGTTCTTCCTCGAGGCCAGCGCGGCCGCTCTCGTCGAGCGAGCGCTGATGAGGGAAAAGGCCTTCCTCCCAGCCGGGCAGGAAGACGGTGTCGAATTCCAGGCCCTTGGCGGAGTGCAGCGTCATGATCGAGACGGCATCGAGGTTTTCGTTCTGCTCGACGTCCATGACGAGGGCGACGTGTTCGAGGAAGCCGCGCATGGATTCGAAGCTGTCCATCGAGCGGATGAGTTCCTTCAGGTTTTCAAGCCGTCCGGGCGCTTCCGCCGATTTGTCGTTCTTCCACATGTCCGTATAGCCGGACTCTTCGAGGATCTGTTCGGCAAGTTCGGTGTGCGGCGTATTTTCGAGCAGGCCCTGCCAGCGGCGGAAGGATTGCACGACGTCGAACAGCGCCTTGCGCGCCTTTGGCTTCATCTCGTCGGTCTCGATGATGTCGGCCGCTGCCGCCAGCATCGGAATATCGCGCACGCGGGCGTAGTCGTGCAGCGCGCGCACCGTGGTGTCGCCGAGGCCGCGCTTTGGGGTGTTGACGATGCGCTCGAAGGCGAGATCGTCGGCCGGCTGGCAGACCAGGCGGAAATAGGCCATGGCGTCGCGGATTTCGAGGCGCTCGTAGAAGCGAGGGCCACCGACGACGCGATAGTTCAGGCCGAGCGTGACGAAACGGTCTTCGAATTCGCGCATCTGGAAGGAGGCGCGCACCAGGATCGCCATGTCGTTCAGCTTGTGTTTGTTGCGCTGAAGCTGCTCGATCTCCTCGCCGATGGCGCGGGCTTCCTCCTCGGAATCCCAGGAGGCGTGCACCTGCACCTTGATGTCGTCAGGGTCGGTACGGTCGGTGAACAGCGTCTTGCCGAGCCGGCCCTCATTATGGGCGATCAGATGCGCGGCGGCACCGAGGATGTGCTCGGTGGAGCGGTAGTTGCGCTCGAGCTTGATCACCTTGGCGCCGGGAAAATCCTTTTCGAAGCGCAGGATATTGTCCACCTCCGCGCCGCGCCAGCCATAAATCGACTGGTCGTCGTCGCCGACGCAGCAGACATTCTGCAGCTCGCCCTTCGGCCGTTGGGCCAGGAGTCGCAGCCACATATATTGCGCCGTGTTGGTGTCCTGATACTCGTCGACGAGGATATAGCGAAAGCGCTGGTGGTAGTCCTTCAATATGTCAGGATTCTGCCGGAACATATTGATCGGATGCAGCAAAAGGTCGCCGAAGTCGCAGGCGTTCAGCGTCTTCAGGCGGTTCTGGTAAGCGGTATAGAGTTCGCGGCCCTTGCCGTTGGCAAAGGCGCGGGCATCGCCCTCGGGAATCTCGGCGGGGCCAAGACCCTTGTTCTTCCACGTGTCGATCATGCCGGCGAATTGCTTGGCCGGCCAGCGCTTGTCGTCCAGGCCCTCTGCCTGGATCAGCTGCTTGATCAGGCGGATGACGTCGTCGGTATCGAGAATGGTGAAGCTGGAAGAGAGGCCGACCAGCTCTGCATGGCGGCGCAGAAGCTTGACGCCGATCGAGTGGAAGGTGCCGAGCCAGGGCATGCCCTCGACAGCGCCGCCGACGAGCAGGGCGACCCGCTCCTTCATCTCGCGCGCCGCCTTGTTGGTGAAGGTGACGGCGAGGATCTGGCTGGGGAAGGCGCGGTTGGTGGAGAGGATATGGGCGATGCGGGTCGTCAGCACACGCGTCTTGCCGGTTCCGGCGCCGGCAAGCACCAGAACGGGCCCGTCGAGCGTCTCCACCGCTTCCGTCTGTTCCGGATTGAGGCCTGCGAGATAGTCCGGCCGGCGGTGGCTGTCGCGCGCCGCCATGGCACGGGCCGCAATGCCGCCGCCGATGCTGCCTGCATCCGGCGCAGAACGGCGCGGCGCCAGATGCTCCGGCTCCTCGTCAAAGAAGGGAATGTCGTCATGTCCGATGGTCATGTGGCCCAATGTAATGATTCTACCCTGAAAGGCAAAAGAAACGGGCTGAAAATAGAACAAAAAGTGCACATTCACAGGTAAAGCAGGTAACGGGGAGGCTGTTCCCGCATCTGAACGGGAGATGTGGGAGTGCGAATGAAACGCCTCGTTGTCTGCGGAAATATTACAACTTTGTCATAGTCTGCGGCAAAGCTTGCCGCATATGTATAAAAAAACGATATTGCAGAAAATCGGGCACAATCGTGCGTTATGAAGCCAACCCGAACTTGGCCTCGGCAAGCGCGCTTGACGCGACGAGGCCATGCCAAACCGACGACGCGATTTCATCGCCTCTGACACAACGAGCCGGAGACGTGCATGACCGCCTGGAAGCAGCTTTCCTTGTGTTTTTTCTTGCTGGTGGCAGGTCTTGCCGCCGCCGTGGCCTTCGTGCCGGGCGCAGCTGGCCTGTTGCGGGGAGCTGGCGTTCCAGAAGCCGTGGTGGCGGTTGTTGCGCCCGGCAAGAGCGACACTGGCGAGAAGCAGGCTAGTGCTGCCAATGGCGGTGCACGCCGCGGCCAGAATGTGCCGCTCGTCGTTACGGAGCCGGTGGTCGGCGGCATCGTCAATGACCGCCTCAGCGCCATCGGTACAGGCGACGCCATTCGTTCGGTCGTCGTCATGCCGCAGGCAGCCGGCACGATCCGGGAAATCCTCATCAAGTCCGGCGATCGGATAAAGCAGGGACAGGTGTTGGCCCGCCTCGACGATGACGAGCAGGTCATCGCTCGCGGCCAGGCGGAAGTAGCGCTGAGGAGCGCATCCGAGAAATCCCAGCTCTATCGCAATATCAAGTCCAGCGTGTCGCGCATGGATGTCTTCGATGCCGAGATCGTCGAGCAGGGGGCCAAGCTGGCGCTGCAATCGGCGGAACTCGCCTTGAAGCGCCGCGATATCGTTGCGCCGATCGACGGCATCGTCGGGATCGTGCCGGTCGTCGTCGGCGACAACGTGACGACGACGACCAGCATCGTGACACTGGACGACCGCTCCGAGATCCTGGTGGACTATTGGGTGCCGGAACGCTTCGCCAATACGGTCAAGGTCAATCAACCGGCGGAAGCGACATCGGTTGCGCTGCCGGGGCGCGTCTTCGCCGGTGTGGTCGAGGCGGTGGACAATCGTATCGATGGCGCCAGCCGGACCTTGCGCGTGCGCGCCCGCATCGACAACGCCGCCGATGAGCTGCGGGCCGGCATGTCCTTCAATGTCGGCATGCGCTTCTCCGGCGAAACCTATCCCTCCGTCGATCCGCTTGCGGTGCAGTGGGACGGAGAGGGCGCGCATGTATGGCGCGTTGCCGACGGCAAGTCGTCGAAGGTGCGTGTCAGCATCGTGCAGCGCAATCCGGATGCCGTCTTGGTCAAGGGTGATCTTCGCGATGGCGATCTCATCGTCATCGAAGGATTGCAGCGTGTGACCGAAGGCGGCGACGTTCGGTTTGCGCGCGATGTCGCCCAGGCCTCGGAGGTCATCACGCAATGACGGGGCAGGGCGATGAGATGAAGGAAGCCGGCGCGGGTTCGGGCAAGCAGTCCTTCACCGCGCTTTTCGTGCGCCGGCCGATCCTGGCGCTGGTTTTCAATACGCTGTTGGTCGTTGCCGGCCTTGCCGCTTATGTCGGGGTCGAGGTGCGTGAGCTGCCGGATGTCGACCGTCCCGTCGTCACGGTGCGAACCGTATTCGACGGCGCGTCGCCGCAGACGGTGGATCAGGAGCTGACCAAGGTCATCGAAGGTGCTGTCGCTCGCGTCAGCGGTCTGAAATCGGTCTCCTCCAGCTCGTCCTTCGGACAGAGCAGGGTGACGCTGGAGTTCTCCGACGCCACGGATCTCTCGGTCGCCGCCAACGACGTCCGCGATGCCATCGGCCGCATCACCGAGCAATTGCCCGATCAGGCCGATGCGCCGCAGATCGTCAAGGCGGATTCGGATTCGCAGCCGATCATGCGCCTTGCCGTAACCTCCAGCACGTTGACGATGGACGACCTGACGCAGCTCGTCGACAAGGAGATTACCGACCGGCTGGCTTCGGTCGAAGGCGTTGCCGATGTCGAGCTTTACGGCGATCAGGAGAAAGTCTTCCGGATCGATGTCGATCAGGCAGCGCTGGCGGGGCGAGGATTGACGATCGGCGATCTGACGACCGCGCTTGCGACGGCCGCGCTCGACGTGCCGGCGGGGTCGCTGAAAAGCGCCCGTCAGGATATAGTCGTGCGCGCTACGGCTGCGCTGCAGACGCCGGAGGATTTTGCGCGGCTGATGGTCAAGGACCGTGTGCGGCTTTCCGATGTCGCTACCGTAACGCTCGGTCCGCGCGACGGGACGACCGCGCTGCGCTCCAACGGCGTGCAGGGGATCGGCCTCGGCATTATTCGTCAGGCGCAGTCGAATACGCTCAATATCTCGGAAGGCGTGAAGTCTGTTGTCGCGCAACTTTCGAAGTCACTGCCCGAGGGGACGCGTATCGTCATCACCAGCGACGATGCCGTGTTCATTCAGGGAGCGATCCACGAGGTCGTGCTGGCGCTCATCCTTTCCGCGCTGATCGTCACCGTCGTTATCTACCTCTTCCTCAGAGACTGGCGGGCAACGCTGATCCCGGTCGTCACCATGCCGGTGGCGCTGACGGGTACGCTCGCCGCGCTCTACATGGTCGGTTTCTCGGTCAATATCCTGACGCTGCTGGCGATCGTGCTTGCCACCGGCCTCGTGGTCGACGACGCCATCGTCGTGCTGGAAAACATCGTCCGTCGCAGGGCCGAGAAAATCGGGCCGCGGGCCGCCGCCGTGCTCGGCACGCGCGAAGTCTTCTTCGCCGTCATTGCGACGACGGCCACGCTTGCTGCGGTGTTCATTCCGCTGTCGTTCCTGCCGGGGCAGGTGGGCGGCCTGTTCCGCGAGTTCGGCTTCGTGCTTGCCTTCTCCGTCGGCCTGTCGTCGATCGTGGCATTGACGCTTTGCCCCATGCTCGCGTCGCGCATGCTCACCAAGGAGATGCGCGAGGATCACGGCATGCTCGGCCGTTTCGGCGAGCTGTTTGCCACCGTCTATCGTCGGACGCTGCGGGCCTGTCTCAATGGACCGCTTGTGGTCATCGTCTTCTGCGCCCTGTTCTCGGCTGCCGCCGTCTTGGCATTCATGAATGTCAAAAGCGAACTGACGCCAAACGAAGACCGGGCCATGGTCATGCTTCGCCTGACCACGCCGCAGGGGGCGGGTCTCGATTACACGAAGGATCAATTGCAGCGCGTCGAGGAGCGGCTGCAGCCGCTGATGGATAGCGGCGATATCCGCAATATCTACGCAATCTCCGGCATGAACGGCCAGAAGAATAGCGGTTTCATGGTGCTGACCCTGGCGCCATGGAGCGAACGTCATCGCACGCAGCAGGACATCGTTTCCGACATCAACCGCGCCACGGCAAATGTGCCGGCCCTGCGCGGCAACGTTATTCAGGCCAACAGCCTGCGCATTCGCGGCGCCGGCAGTGGCGTGCAGATGGCGCTTATCGGCAATAATCATGAGGCGCTGACCGAATCGGCACTGAAACTGGTGCAGGCGCTCGATGCAACGGGCCAGTTCGACACGCCGCGTCTTAACAACGAACCGACCCAGGCCCAGGTTTCCGTCGCCATCGATCGCGAGCGCGCTTCCGATCTCGGGGTCGATATTACAGGTCTTTCGGTCGCGCTGCAGTCGCTGCTTGAAGGGCGTTCCGTGGTCGATGTCTTCGTCGCCGGCGAGTCCTATCCGGTGCTGCTGACCTCGACGATGCGCCCGATCGACGATCCGACCGATCTTGAGAACGTCTATTTGAAGACCGGCGACGGCAAGATCGTGCCGATGTCGGTTATCGCATCCTTGAAGGAGAATGCTGTTGCGCCGCAGCTGACCCGCGAGCAGCAGCTTGCGTCGGTTGCGATCACCGCCGGCCTCAAGAACGGCATGTCGCTCGGCCAAGCCGTCGAGGAGGTGACCAGGATCGCGGCACCGCTATTGCCGCCTGGCGCGCGGTTGATGCCGTTGGCGGAAGCGGCAACGCTGGAGGAGAATTCCAGCGGCATGGCGCTGACCTTCGGCTTTGCCATCGTCATCATCTTCCTGGTGCTTGCTGCGCAGTTCGAAAGCGTGCTGTCGTCGCTGATCATCATGTCCACGGTGCCGCTTGGCCTTGCCTGTGCCGTTTTCGCGCTTGTCATCACCGGTTCGAGCCTCAACATCTACAGCCAGATTGGGCTGGTGCTGCTTGTCGGCGTGATGGCGAAGAACGGGATACTGATCGTGGAATTCGCCAACCAGCTTCGCGACAAGGGCGAGGGCGTGCGCGAAGCAATCGAAAAGGCCTGCGCGCTCCGCCTACGTCCCGTCATGATGACCATGATTGCGACCATCCTCGGTGGCGTGCCGCTGGTGTTTGCCGAAGGCGCGGGCGCGGAAGCGCGCATAGCACTGGGCTGGGTGATCGTCGGCGGGCTTGGTTTCGCGACCCTGGTGACGCTTTACATCACGCCCGTCGCCTATCTCCTTATTGCCCGCTTCGCCAAGCCGCAGACACATGAGGAGCAACGCCTGCATGAGGAAATGTCGGACGCGGCGCTCCGCGCGAAACTGGCCGATCTCCGTGCTGCGGAATGAAGGTCGAGCACGGGTGAGTTGCGCCCGCTGCAGCTTCTGCGCTTATTTATGGCAAATCATGTGTTACGATTAGCTGTTTATTAAGCATGTTTGCTAATGATAGTGACCTGTAACCGCCGGAGTTCAGGTGTTGTTTTTGCCTGGCTTCCCGTTTGCCGACACTCTCGGCCCGCGCGCATGAGCGCCCGCGGCAAGGTTCCAATGTCTCATTGTATTTGTTGCGTATTGTTGCGTCCGGAGTTCGTGTGCCGTGAGTATTTTTTCGACTTTCATCAGGGTCAGTCCCTCTGTGAATACAGCGCTGGAAGTGCTGAGGGACACCCAGGTCAAACTGAACAATGCCGAACGGCAGATGTCGTCCGGTCTGCGTGTGCAGACGGTGAAGGACGACGCTACATACTGGAAAATTTCGACTCTGACTCGCACCGATGTCGGCGCCATTTCGGCGGTGCATGATGCGCTTGGCCTTGCCGCATCCACGGTCAGCACCGCCTCCACGGGCGTCAGCAGTGCAATCGACATCGTGACGCAGATCCGAACGAAGCTTGTCAGCGCCTTTGAGACGAGCGTCGACAAGACGAAGCTCAATGACGAGATTACCGAACTCAAGCAGCAGCTTCGAAGCGTCGGGGAGTCGGCAAGCTTCAACGGCGTCAACTGGATCGTATTGCAGGACGGCGAAGACCCGACAGAGCCGCACCAGGTGCCGGGCTCTCTCATCCGCCACACCAACGGAAGCATTTCGATCGGCATGCTGAACTACGAGGGCGTGGCATCGACGGGAGGCACCATCGTCCCAGCGGATGCGCGATACCTGATCGATGATCAGTCGAGTGGAACCGGCGGCTACGGCGTGCTGACCTCGACGGCCTTTGCGACGGATGCCGCGGCAGCGAAGAACTATGTACTGATCGACAGCAAGAATGGCGACACGAGCGGCCAGGTGGAAATTTCACTCGATGCGAATACGACGAAGGGCGCTATCGTCGATATGGTCAATACAGTTACGGCGATGTTGCAGCAGCTCAATACGATCGGCTCGGCCTTCGGCTCCCTGGAGACACGCATCAACCTTCAGAGCCAGTTCGCCGGCAATCTCAGCGATTCGTTGACGAGCGGCGTCGGCAAGCTCGTGGATGCCAATATGGAACAGCAGTCGAGCAAGGTATTAGCGTTGCAGACCCAGCAGCAGCTCGGGCTGCAATCGCTTTCGATCGCCAATGCGAGCTACAATACGGTTTTGCAGCTCTTCCAGAATCTCTGACTGTCGGGCCTACGCCGCAGCGGGGTGAAACGGGTTGATGTCAGCCCCGCAGATCGCGGGCGGCGATTGGTTTCCGCAAAAGCTGTGCCTTTGCGCTATGCACAGGGGACAAAGGTCCGGATAAGATTTCTCTTCATCATATTGCCGCAATGCTTCATATCTGCTGCGGCCATCGAACCGGAGAGCGACGATTCTATGATCAAGAAAATTGCCATCCTTGCCCTAGCGGCAGGTTTTTTGAATGCATGCACCACGACTGACCCCTATACGGGCGAGCAGAAGGTGTCCAATACGGCGGGCGGTGCAGCACTCGGTGCCGGCGTCGGTGCGGTTGCCGGTCTTCTCATCGGTCATTCCCCGGCTTCGCGCCGCAATGCCGCGCTGATCGGCGCCGGCGTCGGTGCGCTCGCAGGTGCCGGCATCGGCAACTATATGGATCAGCAGGAATCGGAGCTGCGCGCGCAGCTGCAGGGCACCGGGGTTTCGGTTACCCGCGCGGGTGACCGCATCATCCTGAACATGCCGTCGGCGATCACCTTCGATGTCGACCAGGATGCGATCAAGCCGGAGTTCTTTGCGACCCTCAATTCCGTCGCCATCGTCCTGCGCAAGTTCAATCGTACGCTGATCGACGTCAACGGCCACACGGATTCGACCGGTAGCCTGCAGCATAACCAGGATCTGTCCGAGCGCCGTGCCGGCTCGGTTGCCTCCTACCTCGGCAGCCAGGGCATCGACCAGCGCCGCATGTCCGCCATCGGCTTCGGCCCGTCGCAGCCGGTCGCGTCCAATGCAAACGAAGCTGGCCGCGCCCAGAACCGCCGCGTCGAGATCCAGATCGCACCGATCACCCAAAACGGCTGAGTCTTTTCAACCAGTGCGGCCGGGTCTCACGACCCGGCCGTTTTGCTTGCGCGCTTTTATCACGCGTGCATGCTTGCACCCTTGGTGATCTTGTCGACGATCTTCTTGTCGGCGCGGATCGCGATGCCGACGACCTTGGCATCTTCAGGAGCGAATTCGGAGAAAACGGCGCGATTGGCGACGTCGTGACCGGTCGCGAACATCTCCTCGATGAATAGCGAAGAAGTGACGCCGCGTTCCAGCGAGCGGCGATGGATGGTCGCGATGCTGTCTTCATTGGCCGAGAGGACGATGATCGGCTGGATCGATAATGCGTTGTAGACGTTGCCGGCACGATCGCGATAGGGTTCGCCGATGATTTCCGGACTTTGTCCGGCAATGCCGCTTGTCAGGAACGCGGTCACATTCAGCTTTTGCCAGGATTGAAGATCGTTTCGCAGAACGATGGCGATTTTGGTATCGAACATTGGTGGTCACTTTCATGCAGTCTGGACATGGGACATTGCGCGGGGATGTAGCCGTAGAGACCTTCGAGCGTCTTGAACGTTTGTGCGTGACGCCAGAGGCGAACCGCATCCTGTCGGCGCCCCCCTATCCGGGTATCGAGCGCATCCAGGCACAGTTTCGCGGCGATGCCTTCGAACTGCATCGGCACGATACCTATGCGCTTGGTGTCACCATGCGCGGCGTGCAGACCTTTCGTTATCGTGGCGAGCAGCGCAATAGCCTGCCGGGGCGGGTGATCGTCCTCCATCCGGACGAACTGCATGATGGCGGTGCTGCAACCGATGACGGCCTCGTCTACCGCATGCTCTATCTGGAGCCTTCCGTGCTGTTTCAATGCCTGGCGGCTGCCCGTATCGGGCTGCCCTTCGTCGACGAACCCGTCATTGAGGACAACCGCCTTGCCGGTCTGCTGCTGGCGGCACTCGGCGAGCTCGATCGCGAACTGGATGAGCTCTTTGTCGACGATTTCGTCTCCCGCCTTGCTGACGGCCTCGTGCAGCATGCGCGCTTGCCACAGAGGCCGTTGGGCAGCATCGCCTGGGGGCAGGCGAAGGCAGCGCGGGACTATCTCGAGGCGCATGTCACGCGCGACGTGCGTTCACAGGAACTCGAGCGCATCACCGGCCTCGACCGTTTTGCGCTCGCGCGGCATTTCCGCGCCGCCTTCGCGACCAGTCCGCACCGCTTCCTGCTGATGCGGCGGCTGCAGCAGGCGAAGGTGATGATCGGCAACGGCGAGTCGATCGCCGAGGTTGCCGCCGCGACCGGTTTTGCCGATCAGAGCCATCTGACGCGGCATTTCAAGAAAGCCTTCGGCATCGCACCGGGCGCATGGGGCAGCATGGTGCGGGGAGCCGGACAGCGAGGCTGACCGGCCCTCAGTGAAATCCGAGGAACTGCTTGAGCTCCGGTGTCTGCGGGTTGGCGAAGACTTCGCCCGGCGGGCCGATCTCATGCACTCGGCCCTGGTGCATGAAGACGACGCGGGAGCAGACGTCGCGGGCGAATTTCATTTCGTGCGTCACCATCAGCAGCGTCATTCCTTCGCTTGCCAGCTCGCGCACGACGGCGAGAACCTCAGCCACAAGCTCCGGGTCGAGGGCCGAGGTGATCTCATCACAGAGGAGCGCGATCGGCTGCATGGCGAGCGCCCTGGCAATGGCGACGCGCTGCTGCTGGCCGCCGGAGAGCTCGTCCGGATAGGCGTCGAACTTGTGCCCGAGACCGACGCGGTCGAGCATCCGCCGCGCCATGGCCTCCGCCTCGGCCTTGGCGATCTTCTTGACGACCATCTGCGACAGCATGACGTTGCGTCCGGCACTCAGATGCGGGAACAGATTGAACTGCTGAAAGATCATGCCGACCTTCAGACGTAATGCTTTCAGATGCAGATCATCTGGAAGAAGCTGCGCGCCTGCAACAGAGATCGAGCCGTCGTTGATCGTCTCCAACCCGTTGATACAGCGCAGCAGCGTCGATTTTCCCGAACCACTCTTGCCGATGATGGCGATGACTTCGCCCGGCTCGACATCGAGGTTGATGCCTTTCAGGACTTCGTTGCTGCCAAAGCTTTTGCGGACTTCAGTGACCTCGATGAGCGACATTGAGCTTCCTTTCCAGGATCTGGCTGCTTTTCGACAGCGGCCAGCAGAGGGCAAAATAGATGAGCGCGACGAAGCCATAGACGGTGAATGGCTGGAAGGTCGCGTTGGTGATGACGGTGCCGGCCTTTGACAGCTCGACGAAGCCGATGATCGAGGTGAGGGCAGTGCCCTTGACGACCTGCACGGAGAAGCCGACCGTCGGCGGCACGGCGATGCGCAGCGCCTGTGGCAGGATGACATAGCGCATCTGCTGGATATAGCCCATGCCGAGGCTGGCGGAGGCTTCCCATTGCCCCTTGGCGACGGCCTCGACGCAGCCGCGCCAGATCTCGGTGAGGAAGGCGGACGACCAGAGGGTCAGCGCTGCGCCGGCGGCCAGCCAAGCCGGCACGTCGATGCCGAAGAGGCCAAGGCCGAAGAAGGCGAGGAAGAGCTGCATCAGCAGCGGTGTGCCCTGAAACAGCTCGACGAAGTATTCGACGGCGATGCGACCGGCCTTGCGCTTGCCGATGCGAAGGAACAGCAGGATCGCGCCGACGATGGCGCCGCCGGCAAAGGAGACCAGCGACAGAAGTATCGTCCAGCGCGTGGCCAACAGCAGGCCGCGGAGAATATCCCATGTGGTGAACTGGATCATCGGCTGGCCCTGCGTGGAAAGATCAATGCGCCCACGCCCGCGAGCGCCTGTCGGAGCAGGATCGCCAGCCCCAGATAGATCGCCGTGGACACGAAATAGGCTTCGAAGGCGCGGAACGAGCGTGACTGGATGAAGTTTGCCGCGAAGGTCAGATCCTCTGCCGCGATTTGCGAGACGACCGATGAACCGAGCATGACGATGACGACCTGCGACGATAGCGCCGGCCAGATGCGTTGCAGGGACGGCACGAGAACGACATGGCGGAAGGTCTCGAACGGCGTCATCGCGAGGCTCGCGCCGGCTTCGAACTGGCCACGCGGCGTTGCCTGTATGCCTGCGCGGATGATCTCGCAGCTATAGGCGCCGAGATTGATGACCATGGCGAGGTTGGCTGCGGTCATCTCGTTCATCTGGACGCCGATGCCGGGCAGGCCGAAGAAGATGAAGAAGAGCTGGATCAGGAAAGGCGTGTTGCGGATCAGCTCGACATAGGTTGCAACGACGGGCTTGAGCCAGCGTGGGCCGAGCGCGCGCGCCCAGGCGCAGGCGATGCCGAGGATGATGCCGAGCACGGCGCCGATCAGGGTCAGCTCCAGGGTGACAAGGATGCCCTTGATCAGGACAGGGTAATATTCGGCGAGCCAGCCGAAGTCGAAATGATAGCGCATGGGAAGATACCTCGCTCGGACGGACCGCGCCGCCAGCCAGTGGTGCGGTCCGTCGTGCGTTGATCAGAAGCCGGCGGGAAGATCGGCACCGAGCCACTTCTGCGATATCTTGTTCAGCGTCCCATCGGCCTTGGCGGCGGCGATGATCTCATCGACCTTTTTCTGCAGGGCCGGCTCGCTCTTGTTGAAGCCGATGTAGCAGGGGGAGTTGGTGATGAGGAATTTCATCTCGGGCTTTTTCGGCGGGTTTTTGGCGAGGATTGCCGCCGCGACGACGTTGCCCGTCGCGATCAATTGCACCTGGCCGGAGAGGAAGGCGGAGATGGTGCCGTTATTGTCTTCATAGCGTTTGATCGTCGCGTCCTGCGGCGCGACCTTCGTCAGCGCCAGATCCTCGATCGCGCCACGAGTGACGCCGATCGTCTTGCTGGAAAGGTCCTCCGGCTTGGTGGCGGCGATGTCGGCGGGGCCGAAGATCCCGTTGAAGAAGGGCGCGTAGGCGTCGGAGAAATCGATGACGGCCTGGCGTTCGGCATTCTTGCCGAGGCTTGAAATCACCAGATCGACCTTGTTCGTCTGCAGGTAGGGAATGCGGTTGGCGCTGGTGACCGGCACGAGCTCGGTCTTCACGCCAAGTTTTTCGCCGATCAGGTTGGCCATGTCGATGTCATAACCCATCGGCGCCATATCCGTGCCGACGCTGCCGAAAGGCGGAAAGTCCTGCGGAACGGCGACGCGGAGCGTGCCGCGCGATGTTATGTCGCTCAAGGCATCCGCCCGGGCTGTGTGCGGGGCGGAAAGCGATCCCATCGCGAGCATCGCGATGCCGAGTGCCATGAGCAATTGTCTGCGCTTCATCGAGTGTCCTTCCAATCGGGCTATGTGAAAGCTGGAGGGCAAAACGCAAGACCCATGCCAGTCGCCGGCACGACGTTCATCTCAGGCGGCTGCCGGTGTCCTCGCGAGAGGGGTTCGTTTTCGATGGATAGTTTGCCGGCGCTTGCCTAAAAAATACGCATTTTAAGGTCGCGGCGTTTCTTTGCACGCGTCTATCCGGGGCGCTGCAAACGGGCACTCATGCAATAGAAGCAAGGGGCGATGTGGCGCGAGAACGGTGGATCATTTTCATGGCTGGACACCGCCACATCTATGTCCCATAGAACCGACAAAAGGTTAACGTCCTTTGACGCTCGCGATGGGAGATTCGGAAGATGGTGCTGGCTGATGCTAAGGCGGGAAAACGCAACGAGGCGGGGATATCAGCCGTTCTCGGCATTCTGAAGCAGACGTTCGGAGAGCGCTTCCAGACCGGCGAAAGCTTCCGCGCCCAGCATGCCCATACGACCACCTATATTCCCGCGCAGCTTCCCGACGGCGTGGTTTTCGCCGAAACGCGCGACGACGTGCAGGCTGTCGTCAAGGTCTGCGCCGAGCATAAAGTGCCTGTCATCCCCTTCGGCACGGGCTCTTCGCTGGAAGGGCAGGTGAATGCACCACAAGGCGGAATTTCCCTCGATTTCAGCCGGATGAACCGGGTTCTTGAAGTGAACGCCGAGGATCTGGATTGCACCGTCGAGCCAGGCGTGACCCGCGAGGAGCTCAACACGTATCTTCGTGACACCGGCCTGTTCTTCCCGATCGATCCCGGCGCCAATGCCTCGATCGGCGGCATGGCGTCCACTCGCGCCTCGGGCACGAATGCGGTCCGCTACGGCACGATGAAGGACAACGTGCTGGCGTTGACTGTCGTTACCGCCAATGGCGAGGAAATCCGCACCGCCCGCCGCGCCAAGAAATCGTCCGCCGGCTATGATCTGACCCGGCTGTTCGTCGGCGCGGAAGGAACGCTTGGGGTGCTGACGTCGGTGACGTTGCGCCTGCAGGGAATTCCCCAGAAGATCGCCGGCGGCGCGTGCGCCTTTCCCGATATCAAGGCGGCATGCGATGCCGTCATCATGACGATCCAGATGGGCATTCCCGTTGCCCGTATCGAGTTGCTCGATGCCATGCAGCTTCGGGCCTGCAATCGCTATTCCGGCCTGACCTTTGACGAGAAGCCCACGCTTTTCCTCGAATTTCACGGCACCGACGAGACTGTTGCGCTGCAATCGGCACAATTCGCCGAGATCGCAGCCGAGTGCGGCGGTGGTGAATTCCTTTGGACTGTTAATGCGGAGGAGCGCAACAAGCTCTGGAAGGCGCGGCATGATGCCTATTGGGCAGCGCGCGCCCTTGCGCCTGACCTGGCGGCACTGTCGACGGACGTCTGCGTGCCGATATCGCGGCTGGCCGAATGCGTCGCGGAGACCCAGGCCGATATCGAGGCGAATGGATTGTTGGCGCCGATCGTCGGACATGCCGGCGACGGCAATTTCCATGTGCTTGTCCTGTTCGACGACAAGACCCCGGAAGGTATCGCGACGGTCGAGGCTTTCGTTGCCCGCCTCAATGCGCGTGCACTGGCCATGGATGGCACCTGCACAGGCGAGCATGGCGTGGGGCAGGGCAAGATGTCATTCCTTGAACAGGAGCTCGGCGATGCCGTCGATTTGATGCGACAGATCAAGGAAGCGCTCGATCCCGATGCCATTTTCAACCCTGGTAAGATATTCCATACGCATTGAAAGGTGGAGCATTCCCATGATCTTGGCTTGCTACCCGCGTGAATGGCGCTAGGCTTGAGCCACCCTTTTCTGACCGTTGTCATGGAAAGCGGCCAGGATGCGCTAGATCACGCCGCATCGTTCGGGAAAAATGATGCGATTTTGCAATGGGATCGGATAGAAACGTGCGTATCCGGGGCGATGTGGTGTATGTGCTCCGATAGGTTACGGTCTATCGTATATTTGGAATGAAGATTGGAGACGGTGCGCATTGTTAGGTAAGGTCCTGGTTTTTCTGGGTGGATTGCTTGTGGTAGTGCTGTTCGTGGCGCTGCTCGCTCCGATCTTCATAGACTGGACCGATTTTCGTAAGAATTTCGAGGATCAGGCGAGCCGTATCATCGGCAAGAAGGTGACGGTTCACGGCACCGTCGATGCGCGCCTCCTGCCTTTTCCCTCCGTGACGCTGCATGATGTTCGCGTTGGTCAGGAGGCCGATGGTACGCCTCTGGTGCAGATTGCCGAATTCTCCATGGATGCCGAGCTAGCGCCCTTTCTTTCGGGCGAAGCGCTGATCTTCGATATGCGCGTGTCGAAACCGAAGGTGCACCTGCGGCTGGCAAAGGACGGCACATTGGATTGGATGCGCGGCAGCCAGCCAGAGATTCCCGCCAAGTCGGTGGTGCTCGAAAGCGTGCATGTGGACGATGGCGATATCCTGTTCATCGACGAGCAATCCGGCCGCACCCGGCATATTACCGGTTTCAATGCTGAGATGTCGGCGAAATCGCTGGCAGGGCCATGGCGGATCGAAGGCGATGCGGCGCTCGATGGCGAGCACGGTAACTTCAGTATTTCCAGCAGCCAGCCTGATGACAACGGCGTTTTGCGCGTTCGCACCCGGCTGATGCCCGACCGGCATCCGCTCAACGTCGATCTTGATGGCGAGTTGAAGCTGGTCAACAGCAAACCGGACTACATGGGTTCGTTCAACGCCGGGGTCGACGACAAACGTTCTGGCAATTCTGGCGACCAGCAAGTCCAGCCTCGCATCAAGGGCCGTTTCGAGCTGACCAACGATCGTATTCGCGTTCCCGAGTATAGGCTGGAAGTCGGCGCTGCCGACGATCCCTACGTGGTGACGGGCGAGGCGACACTGGATACCGGGACCAAGCCGGAGTTTCTGCTGACCGCCGATGGCCAGCAAATCGACGTCAATCGCCTGGGTAACAGCAAGGGTCCCAATGGCAAGACCAACCGGAACCCGGCCGTTTCGGCTCGCCAGCGTTTGAACAGCCTGATTGAGACCGCAGCAGAAATTCCGGTGCCGCAAGTGCCCGGTAAGGCGACCTTCCGTTTGCCCGCGATTGTTGCCGGCGACACGACCATTCGCGACGTGCAGCTCGATCTCGAGCCGGCGGGAACGGGCTGGAAGATCGATCATGCGATCGGCACGCTGCCTGGGCGCACGCAGGTCGAAGCGCGGGGCAATCTGATGCTGCAGGGCGAGCCGAATTTCATCGGCAATCTCGTCGTCGCCTCCAGCCAGCCCTCCGGCCTCGCCTCCTGGCTGGTGGGATCCGTGGATCCGTCTATCCGCCAACTGCACCAGGCCGGCTTCTCCTCTGACGTCAGCTTGCGGCATGAAGAGCAGCGCTTCGAGAATCTGGAGATCGCCATCGGTTCGGCTACGCTCAAGGGCCGCCTCGATCGCCAGGCGCCGAACGACAAGGATGCGCCGAAGCTTGCCGTCGATCTTACCGGCGATGCGTTCGATCTCGATGCGCTGAGAGCGTTGACCGGCCTGTTCACCGGTCAGGACGCCGGCGAATCCCTTTTTGATCACCGGATCACCGCTCATCTGCAGGCTGCGAAATTCGTCGCCTTCGGCGTGCCGGCCGACGATGTCGATACATCGTTCTCGATCGCGGATGGCGCACTGACGCTTGACAAGCTTGCGGTACGCAATGTCGCCGGCGCGGAGATCACTGCGACGGGCCGCGCCGACGGTTCGCCCGCGAGCTATAAGGGATCGGGCGAAATCACTTTCAAGGCGGCCGATCCCGGCCCCTTCTTCGAAATGCTCCGCCAGCATCTGCCCCATCATCCTGTCATGGATCGTCTGGTGCGCAACGCCGCCTGGTACGGAAACACCGCGCTTCGCGGCGCGGTGACGCTCGGCGGCGATCAGGACAATGCGTTGACGGTGACGCTCGCCGGCGTGTCCAACGGCAGCCGCGTCAATTTCGATTACCGCATGTCCGATCTGGCGGCGTTCGCAGGCAAGGGCAAGACGACGCTGGAAGGAACGCTCGAAAATTCCGTGACGTCGATCCTCTTCGGTCAGGCCGGTCTCGATCCGCTGCCGGTCGAAGCCGATGCGAATGGCCGCATGACCTTGAAAGTGTCCGCCAGCGGCACAGATCCGGCCGATGCGGCGCTGACTTTCGCGACCGATAAGACCTCGTTCACTGCAAACGGCAAGGTCGACGTGCGCCCCGACAGCTTCCTCAACGGCAACGTCGCACTATCGCTCGATAGCGCCGATCTCGATCCCTATTTCGTCATGAACGGCATCGGCATCCCGCAGATGGGCACAGGCTTACCGGTCAAGTTCCAGGCCAATGCCGCTGTCAGCCCCGACAAGATCGTATTCTCCGGCATGAAGGGGCTGTTTGCCGACAACAATGTGTCGGGCGCGCTCACCTTCGATAGAAAGGCGCCGAACATAAAGGCGACCGGGGAATTGGCGCTAGACAAGGTGGATCTCGGCTGGCTGGCCGAGGCGATCTATGGCCCGATCACGGACGCCAAAACCGGCAAGCTGACCAGGGACAAGCTCGGATTGCCGGCTTTCAGCGGGCTCGATATCGGCATCAAGCTTTCGGCGAAGCAGGTATGGCCGGGCATATTCGGTCCGATTTCGAATTTCACCGGCAATGTCGCCTACAAGGGCGAGGAATTGCGGCTGAACGATCTGTCCGGCGGCTGGAACGGCGGCACGCTGAATGGCAGCCTGATGCTCGCCAATTCCGACGGCACCGGACTTATGCAAACGAAGCTCAGCCTCGCCAACGGCGATCTTGCCGCGGTCGCCTGGCAACGTGACGGTGCGCCACTTGCCAGCGGCCGCTTTGGCCTGGCCATGAATGTCGAAGCCAGCGGCAAGAGCATGGGCGACCTTGCAGCCAACGCCAGTGGTTCGGGCGAGGTCAAGCTCGGAGAGACTCATGTGCGTGGCCTTAATCTGTCCGTCCTGCCGCCCTTGCTGTCGGCGACGGATCAGATCCAGGGCGATATCACGGCCGAAAAGGTGTTGCCGATCGTGCAGACGCTGCTCAACAATGGCGAGGCGGTGCTGCCGGCCACGAGCATACCGTTCAATATCTCCTCCGGCGTCGTGCGTGCTACGAACATCGTTGCCGGCAACGATGTGGCGAAGCTCTCCGGCAATGCCGAAATCAGCTTGCCGGATGAGCGTATGCGCGGCTCTCTCGGCATCGACTTGAATGCCGCAAGCGAGGCGCAGAGTGGCGCCGAGCCGGCTTTGCGCCTCGATTTCGCCGGCCCGCTGGCAACGCCCGGCCGGACGATGGACGTGAGCGACGTCACCAGCTTCCTGTCGCTGCGCGCTTTCGAGCGCGAGCGCCGGCGCGTCGAGCGCCTTCAGGCCAATGTCCTCGAAAAGCAGCGGCTCCGGCGCGAGGTCTCGCTTTACAAATACGTGGCCGTTGCGCGCGAAGCCCAACGGCAGCGCGACGCGGCCATCGAGCAGCAGCGGCGGGCCGAAGAAATCCGGCTGCGCGATTTGATGAGGCAAACTGCGGCACAGAAGCAAGCGGACGAGGAGGCTAAGGCCAAGGCCGCCGCCGAAGCTCGTGCCAAAGCCGAGGTCCAGCAATTGCCGGCGCTCAACGGCCAGTCGCCGCAGCCGACAACGCCATTGAACTTCAACGGATTGCCCGGTGTCGCCCAATAGCGCATGGCTTTGTGCGGCATTGGTTTCAACCGGATGCCGTAATCTGGAGCAGTGACGCTAGTTGCGTTCTTTCAGCCACTTGAGAACATAGAGGCGCAGCGCGGAGGAGAGGTTGCTCTCTGCATCGCGTCCGTCGTCGATTTCGGAAATCAGCGCTGCGAGCGACGTGCCGCGTACATTGGCGATTGCCTTCAGTTCTGTCCAGAAGGCATCCTCAAGAGAAAAGCTCGTGCGATGGCCATGCAGCGTCGCGGAATGTTTACGGATCATCGGCGGGTCGATCAAAAAAATCGGAAACGGTGGGATATTTGTAACGTGATTCAAAATGCACGGGTAAGCAACTGATTTCGGAAGTTTTTTAATTCTGGCGCAGTAGTCAGTCGTCTGTTTCTAGCGTCTCCCTGCGGCCGGCCTCGTGTTCTTTTGTGGCCTTGTCGTTGAGCGCCTTCGTCAGGTTCTTTTCCGTCTTGGTGCGGCCAAACGTGATGCGGTTCTGTTCTGCCTGCTTTTCTTTCTCGGAACGAGCCTGTTTCTTGCGGAACTGGCGCAGATTGACGATTTCGGCGTTCATCGATCTTTTCCCGTTGCCGATGTGGAAAGGGGAAGCGGATGCTTCCCCGACATGCTCACTGCTTCTTGCGGAATGCGTCGAGAGAGACGACGGAACCAGGCTTCTTTTCCTCGCCGTCCTTGGCCGCTGCCGGCTCTTCGGCGTGTTCGGCCGTCACGGGGTAGGCGGTGATCTCGCTGGAAGTGATTTCCTCGTCGTCGGCCAACGGCACGTCGAACTCCAGTTCGAAGTTGACGGAAGGATCGTAGAAGCCGCGGACCGCGTTGAAGGGGATGACCAGCTTTTCGGGGACATCGGAGAAAGACAGGCCGATCTCGAACTGGCTCTCAGTGACTTTCATATCCCAGAACTGATGCTGGATGACGATGGTCATCTGCTCTGGATACTTCGACTTCAGGTGCTGCGAAATGCGCACACCGGGAGCGCCCGTCAGAAAGGTGATGAAGAAATGATGATCACCGGGCAAACGGCCGGTGGCGCCAACCTCGGTCAACACCTTGCGTATGACTCCACGCAGGGCGTCCTGTGCCAAAATGTCGTAGCGGATATGATCCTGCGCCATGCTTTCCTGTCTTTCGTTGGCCCATGCTTTTTGTAAGGCTTATGCCACGCCGAACGTCGACGGGAAAGCCCCGTGCGCGAGTCATCGCCTCGTCATATATAATATAGCACTGGAGGATAAGGTGAAGGCTTCTGTTGCCAGGTGCCTTCGAACCCCGCCTAAGAGTGCGACCCCTTAGGACTTTATTTGAAGTGTCACACCGCGATTAAGCAGCGAGACGAGCTTCCGCATAGTTGTCGTTTGCAACTACAATTTTAGCCCGATAACGGCGGTACAATGCCGAGCAAAAAGTCGATCTTTACACCCTTGTCGATCCTGTTTCGCCCCCATCAAAAGCCGGTCTGACGCCAGTTAGCCGGCCGGTTTTTGGTGGAGGCGCCGGGTACCGCCCCCGGGTCCAATAGGTTTATTACACCGCTCATTTATCGCCATAGCCGGCCCGAAGACCGGCATGGCTGATATAGTGTTTTCCGCGGGCGAAGGGAAGGGCAATTGTCATAAATGCTTTGCTGAAACATCGGTTTGCGACAGGAAGGCAGAGAATCGGTGAGATTATTGTCAGCCGCGGTTGGTTTCCCACCAGCTTGTCACTAGAATTGCGAAAAAGGAATCGGCCGGGCGCGGCGGCGAACTGCCGCTGGCGGCACTCGCGCTGTCCGGAAAACTTCAAGAGCGATTTCGGAGCTGAAGATGGTTCGCCACCCGGAGTATCAATACCTCGACCTGATGGCGCACCTGCTCGATAACGGTGATCGCCGGATCGATAGAACGGGCGTCGGCACCCTGAGCGGCCTCGGAGCGATGATGCGCTTCGATCTCTCGAAGGGGCAGTTCCCGGTCTTCACGACCAAGCGCGTCTACTGGAAGCTCGCCGTCAAGGAAATGCTCTGGTTCCTGACGGGTGACACGAACATCCGCAACCTCCTTAAGGAAAACGTGCGGATCTGGACCGATTGGCCATTGGCGAAATATCGCAAGGCCACCGGCGAGAACATCGATCAGATCGCTTTCGAGGCGCGAATTCTGGCTGACGAGGCTTTTGCGCTCGAGTGGGGCGATCTCGGCCCGGTCTATGGCAAGCAATGGCGCCAGTGGCGCGATGCCGAGGGCCGGGTGCATGATCAGCTCGCATCGGTCATTCACGACCTGAAAACCAATCCCAGCAGCCGCCGGATGATCTTCCATGCGTGGAATGTCGGCGAATTGGCCGACATGGCGCTGCATCCCTGCCACATGGTCTATCAGTTCCATGTGTCGAACATATCCGGCGCCGAAGGCCGGCGTCCGCGCCTCAGCCTGATGGTCTTCCAGCGCTCGTGCGATCTGTTCCTGGGGAACCCCTTCAATATCTCGCAGCAGGCGGCCTTGCTGGCCATGGTTGCGCAGCAGGTCGATATGGACGTGGGGGAACTGGTCTGGTCGGGCGGCGACGTGCACCTCTATCTCAACCATCTGGATGCGATCCGCGAGCAGTTGAGCCGTGAACCCAGGCCGTTCCCGACCCTGCGCTTGCTGCGTCGGCCCGACAGCATAGACGGCTACCGCATCGAGGATTTCGAAGTCGTAGGCTACGAGCCGCACGCGGCGATTGCGGCTGAGGTTGCCGTCTAGGCGGCGTTTCGGCCGGGCAACGAATATTAGCCCGAGGGAACGAACGTTGCGGCCGTGATTGCCATGGTACCCGGCGCTTTCAGGCTGTCGGTGGGGAATCGGGCTCAGTGCGCCGATCGAGTAGCAGTTGCAGGAACGCCAGATCGAGCCATCGGCCGAATTTCGTGCCGACTTCCGGGAGAAAGCCGACCTGCTGAAAGCCGAGCTTCTCATGGAGCCTGATCGAAGCGACATTTCCGGCCTCGATGCCGGCGATCATCGCATGCTTTCCGATGGTTTTGGCGCGCTCGATCAGCTCGACCATCAACGCCCTGCCGATTCCGCTTCGATATTGATCATTTCGGACATAGACGGAATGCTCGACCGTATGCCGATAGCCGTCGAAGGCCCGCCAATCGCCGAATGAGGCATATCCGACGACTTCGCCGCGATCGTCAATGGCGACCAGCACCGGATAGCCCAGCCTGCGCCGATCCTGCAGCCATCGCTTTCGATTGTCCGCATCGACCTGTGTCTCGTTCCAGATCGCGGCTGTGTTGACGACGGCGTCGTTGTAGATCGCGGTTATTCCCGCGACATCTTCGTCATTGGCATCGCGAATTTGCATCGATTGCTCCGTGAAGCTATCCACTAAATTGGATTCTGGTGTGATTGATCGTTTCACTCTGTCATACGCCGATTTCTGCGCTTGTCCACTATGTTATCATAAAAACCAGCAAGCTGATAACGGGACGGCCTAAGGCATGAATTAACTTTCACATATTGCGTCAATATATCAATTATTTAGCTATGGAATCGTTGTGGATTTCCATATTGCCATCCTCAGGAAAGTCTACTATAGTAAAACGATGTCTCAACTTGATGAAATCGACAAGCGCATCGGTGCGCGCATTCGCATCGAACGCGAGAGCCGCGGCTGGTCGCTGACAGAGCTTGCCGAACGTTCCGCCGTTTCCCGCGCCATGATCCACAAGATCGAGCGTGGCGAGAGCAGTCCGACGGCAACGCTGCTCGGCAAGCTGTCGGGTGCTTTCAGCCTGAGCATGTCGACATTGATGGCACGTGCTGAAATGCAGCAGGGCCGTTTCCTGAAGAAGGAGGATCAGCCCGTGTGGGTCGATCCGCAGACCGGCTACGAGCGGCGGCATGTGTCCCCGAAGTCGGACCTGCCGCTGGATCTGGTTCGCATCGAATTGCCCGCGGGAGCCGATGTTCCCATGCCGGCATCGGCCTATGCTTTCATGCGGCAGCTCATTTGGGTGCTGGAGGGCGAGCTGATTTTTCTCGAAGGCGATGCAAGGCATCGGATGTCGGCAGGCGATTGCCTCGAGCTCGGCCCGCCGACGAATTGCGTGTTCAAGAACGAGAGCGGCAGGCCCTGCATCTATGCCGTTCTTGTTCTCCGCAACGCGTAGAGCAAGCGTCGCGGCGGCTAAGTTGCTTCCGGCGATGCGTTCACCCTTTCGCGGACGAAGCGCAGAAACAGGTCTTGGGGAAGCCGATGAATGCGATCGTCGACATGCGACTGGTGGTTCCAGATGCGAAAAGTCGGTGGGGAGGATTGCAGACAAGGCCTGCAAGGAGGGCCGGGGTGCGGCACGACCCTCCCACCGCCAGCCCACACGAGAGCACGAACAGCAGCATGCCGTGGGCGAGGCATCAAATAAATGGGTCAGCATTTTCCTCCATCTCCGGCCAACACCGCATCGAGACCGCTCGGTCCGGATGCGGTGCCGTACCGTGTTTGACGTGCCCTGATAGGTCTTGACCGGCGACTATGGATGACGGGAAGCGCGGCGATTGCCCATTCGAAATGGTCGGCAGCCTATAAGAAAAAGCTATGGTGCATGTCTTGGCCGATCGCTTTTTGGCCCATCGCCCATGGGCAAAACTTATCGTTACCGCGCCGCATTCCGCTCGTCGGCCTGATCGTGAGGCGCTATGTTGTCGTCCTTGCGTGAAGAGGGAGATCGGTCGTGGATATCGCAGTCATCGGAGCCGGCGCGATGGGCAGCGCCATTGCGATGCGTTTGGTCGAGAATGGCGCGAAGGTGCTGACCTATCTCGAAGGCCGTTCGGCGACAACGATCGATCGAGCGAAGTCTGCGGGCATGGAGGTTGTCGGGCTGGACGCTATCGCCGGAGCCGGCCTCATCCTTTCCATCGTTCCACCCGCCGCCGCCATCGGCGTGGCCGAGCAGATCGCAGCAGCCGTGCGTCGACGCGGCACGAAGACGACGTTCATGGATTGCAATGCGATTTCGCCGCAGACGATGGTGCAGGTCGCCTCGATCTTTGCCAGCGATTGCGGCGTGGTTCTCGATGGTTCCATCATCGGCGGCCCGCCGAAGCCCGGCCAGAAGGGACCCAAGCTTTATGTCAGCGGAGATGCGGCCAACAGCAGCGCCATGCTGGCCGAACGCGGGCTTCAGGTGCGCCGCATCGATGGGCCGATCGGCGCCGCATCGGCGCTGAAGATGTGCTATGCCGGCATCAACAAGGGCGTGACGGGCCTTGGGACCGCCATGCTGCTCGCCGCCATCCGCTCCGGAGCGGATGAGGCCCTGAAACGCGAGCTCCAGGAAAGCCTGCCGGATCTCGATGCGAAATTTGTGCAGGGCATCCCAGACATGTATCCGAAAGCCTATCGCTGGGTCGCGGAGATGGAGGAGATCTCGGATTTCCTCGGCGAAGATGATCCCGCCGCGCTGATATTCAAAGGCATGGCCGGTCTTTACCGCAAGATGGCGGATGATCGCGAGGATGGCGGCGTGCTGGCCGGACAGCTCGATAAACTCAACAATGGCGGTTGATTGCAGGCGGGTGGGTGCTTTCCAAGGTCTGTCAGCGCTATCATGCAATGGAATCATGAGGCCGACTCGCCTATGGCGATGGTGACGTTGTTTGAGGGAGGAAGCATGACCCAGCCGATCAAGACCATCGTCGTTGCCGTTTCGCGCAATGGCATTATCGGGCGTGACGGCGACATGCCCTGGCGACAGTCGTCCGACCTCAAGCGCTTCAAGGCGATGACCCTCGGAAAACCCGTCATCATGGGACGCAAGACATTCCAGTCGATCGGCAAGCCGCTGCCCGGCCGGCCGAACATCATCATCACTCGCGATGAAAGCTTTTCGCCCGAAGGCGTAACGGTGGTGCATTCGCTGAGCGAAGCCATCGATGCCGCGTCCCGCCTTGCGACCGAGAGCGGCGTCGACGAGATCTGCATTCTGGGCGGTGGCGAGATCTATCGGCAGGCGATCGGTCTGGCCGACCGGTTGCTCATCACGCATGTCGAGGCGGAGGTGGATGGCGACACCTCCTTCCCGGCCATCGATCCCGCCCTTTGGCAGGTCGACAGCGAGCTTGCCGTGCCCGCCGGCGAGAAGGACACCTATCCGACGCGTTTCGTCAGTTATTTTAGGCGAAATGCATAAGGGCTGCCCTGAAAATTCAAATATTTTCCAGTTAATCCGCCGAACTTCCTGAAGTTGCGTTGAAAGCAGGTGCGTCGATACCTATAACGGGATGCAATCGCTGCGGCCTGCTAATTTTGCGGGTTCGGCGCGGTGCTGGGAGTCAACAAACAAAGAGGTTTTGATGCCTTGGAGCAATCAGAATGGCGGCGGCGGTGGCCCGTGGGGCGGCGGCGGCGGCGGTGGAAATAATCAGGGACCTTGGGGGCAAGGACCGAACCGGCCGCGGGGAAGCGGCAACGGAGGGCCTCCGGATCTCGAGGATATTATTCGCCGCGGCCAGGACCGGTTGAAAGGCTTTATCCCTGGTGGCTTCAATGCGGGCGTCTTTCTTATCATCGCTGCGGTTATCGGTGTTTTCTGGCTGATTCAGTGCGTCTATACGGTGCAGCCGGATGAGCGCGGTGTGGAACTGCGTTTCGGCAAGCCGAACACGGAAGTCTCGATGCCCGGCCTGCATTTCCATTTCTGGCCGATGGATCGCGTTGAGTTCGTGAAGGTCACGGAACAGCAGCGCAATATCGGCGGTCGCTCGGCCGCCGGTTCGACTGCCGGCCTGATGCTGACGGGCGATCAGAACATCGTCAACGTCCAATTCTCGGTTCTCTTTGTGGTAACCAATCCGCAATCCTATCTCTTCAATCTCGAAAGTCCCGACGAAACGCTGCAGCAGGTTGCAGAAAGCGCCATGCGCGAAGTCGTCGGCCGCCGTCCCGCCCAGGACATCTATCGCGATAACCGCCAGGAAATCGCCGTTCAGGTGAGGGCCATCATCCAGGATACGCTGGACCGCTACGGCGCCGGCATCGCCATTACTGCCGTGCCGATCGAGGATGTAGCACCGCCGCGCGAAGTGGCCGATGCGTTCGAAGAAGTACAGCGCGCCGAGCAGAACGAAGACCAGCAGGTTGAAGAGGCCAATCAATACGCCAACCAGCAGCTCGGTCAGGCCCGCGGTCGCGCGGCTCAGATCCGCGAAGAAGCGGCTGCCTACAAGGATCGTGTCGTAAAGGAAGCTCAGGGTGAGGCGCAGCGCTTCATCTCGATCTACGACGAGTACATCAAGGCACCGGAAGTCACCCGCAAGCGGCTGTTCCTTGAAACCATGGAGACCGTTATCGGCAATTCCAACAGTGTCATCATCGACGACAAGCAGGGCGTCGTGCCCTATCTGCCGCTGAACGACATCGGCAAGCAGCCCGCGACGCGGGCGGGCAAGCCCGCCACTGCAGCTCAGCCGGAGGCCAAATAATGACGTCCAGCCGTTTACCAACCATTCTCATCGCGCTCGCGGTGCTGCTGCTGCTCGTTTATTCGTCGGTGTTCGTGGTCAATGCCCGGGAGCAGGCTATCGTCCTGCGTTTCGGCCAGATCCGCGCAGTCAAGGCGGAGCCGGGGCTCTACTTCAAGCTGCCCTTCGCCTTCATGGATGCTGACCGCGTTCAATACATACAGCTGCAGGAACTCCGTTTCGATCTGGACAATATCCGCGTCCAGGTGTCGGGCGGCAAGTTCTACGAGGTCGATGCTTTCGTGGTCTACAAGATCACCGATGCTCGCAAGTTCCGCGAGGCGGTGTCGGGCGATCGTGATGCGGCGGAATCCCGTCTCAGAACCCGCCTCGACGCCTCGCTGCGTCGTGTCTACGGTCTGCGCAACTTCGAAGCGGCGCTTTCCAACGAACGCGCGTCGATGATGACCGAAGTGCGCGACGATCTGCGCCGCGATGCCGAGACGCTTGGTCTCAACATCGAGGATGTCCGCATCCGCCGCACTGACCTGTCTCAGGAAGTGTCGCAGAATACTTACGATCGTATGAAGGCCGAGCGTTTGGCGGAAGCCGAGCTCCTCCGCGCACGGGGTAACGAAGAAGGCCAGCGCCGCCGCGCGATCGCGGACCGTCAGGTCGTCGAGCTTATCGCGGATGCGCAGAAGGATTCGGAAGTCCTGCGTGGTCAGGGTGAAGCCGAGCGCAACGGCATCTTCGCCGATGCCTCGTCGCGCGATCCGAATTTCTACGAATTCTATCGCACGATGGCCGCCTACAACAAGGCGTTCGTTTCCGGTGGCAAGACGCTGGTCCTGCCGCCGAACAAGTCGGACTTCTTCAAGTTCTTCGATAGTCCCAACGGTACCGCGCCCAATTCCGGCGCGCCGGCGCTGGCCAGTCCGACGACGACTCCGGCGAACTGAGGCGTCAACCCGCTGAAATCCAAGGGCTGCCTCACGGCGGCCCTTTTCTTTATCGGAAACGACATCACCTTTGCCATAAATGCCTTGGTCGGATTGAGGTTCGGGGATTTCGCAAAAAGGTGATTTCGCGCTTCATCATTCCGCCTTATGTTGATGCTTATTCAAGATTTCCCTTTATCGATGAGGATGCCTGATGGCCCCGACCATTCGCCTGCCTTTCAGACGTTCGTTCGCTTTGCTGGCCAGCATGGCGCTGATTGCCGGTCCCGTCGTCGGTGGCGCCGAACAGGCCTATGCGCAGACGCAGAATAGCGGCGCGGCTGCGGGCGCTCAGGCACCGGCAGCCACCAACAACCAGACGCCGCCTGCGGACACGCCGACGATGACGATGAACCCGGCGATGAATGCCGGCCCCGCTTCGGTTGCAGATCTTGCTTCCGGTTTGCTCGATGCCGTCGTCAACATCTCCACCTCGCAGAAGGTGAAGGACGAGGGGGACGGCCCGGCGACGCCGAAGGTGCCGGACAATTCGCCGTTCCAGGATTTCTTCAACGATTTCTTCAAGAACAGGAATAACGAGGACAGCAACCGCAAGGTAAGCTCGCTCGGTTCTGGCTTCGTCATCGATGCGGCCGGCTATATCGTCACTAACAACCACGTCATCGAAGGCGCCGATGATATCGAGGCGATCTTCCCGAACGGGACGAAGCTGAAGGCGAAGCTGATCGGAACCGATACGAAGACCGATCTCTCGCTCCTCAAGGTCGAGCCGAAGCATCCGCTGACGGCGGTGAAGTTCGGCGATTCCTCCAAGATGAGGATCGGTGACTGGGTGATGGCGATCGGCAATCCCTTCGGCCTGGGTGGATCCGTGACCATCGGTATCGTTTCTGCGCGCGGGCGCAACATCAATGCCGGTCCGTACGACAACTTCATCCAGACGGATGCGGCGATCAACAAGGGTAATTCCGGCGGCCCGCTCTTCAATATGAAGGGTGAGGTGATCGGCATCAACACGGCCATCATCTCCCCGAGCGGCGGCTCGATCGGCATCGGCTTTGCCGTGCCTTCGGAGCTGGCCGAGGGCGTCGTCAAGCAGCTCAGGGATTTCGGCGAAACCCGTCGCGGCTGGCTCGGCGTTCGTATTCAGCCGGTGACGGATGATGTCGCCAACAGTCTCGGTCTCGGCAGCGCGAAGGGCGCACTCGTGGCCGGCGTCATCAAGGGCGGCCCCGTCGACAACGGCACCATCAAGGCAGGTGACGTCATCCTGAAATTCGACGGCAAGGATGTGGCTGAAATGCGCGACCTGCCGCGTGTCGTCGCTGAAAGCCCGGTCGGCAAGGAAGTGGATGTGATCATCTTCCGCGACGGCAAGGAGCAGACCGTCAAGGTCACGCTTGGCCGGCTGGAAAATAGCGATCAGGCGGCAGCGGCGAGCACCGACAAGGACAAGCAGCCTCAGCTCGCGCCTGATGGCGACGGCAATCATGACGGCGTCATCAATCCGGACGGGGGCGATGGCGGCAATGATGATGGCATGGATGGACAGGACCAGGGTGACAACCAGCAGCAGTCGCCGCAGGCTCAGCCACCGGCCCAGGCAAACACAAGTATCCTCGGCATGAAGCTGGCGACGCTGACGGCCGAGAACCGCAAGAGCTTCGGTATCGCCGATAGCGTCGATGGCGTCGTCATCACGGAAGTTGCACCGGGTTCGGCTGCCGCCGAGAAGGGCCTGAAGCCCGGGGATGTTGTCGTCGAAGTCGCGCAGGAATTCGTGCAGACGCCGAGTGCCGCATCGGAAAAAGTGGCCTCGCTGAAGCGGGAAGGGCGCCGAAACGCGCAGTTGATGATTGCGTCTCCAAGTGGCGACTTGCGCTTTATCGCTGTTGCTCTCGAGTAGACACTTCAGTTTTCCGTTTGCCGCTGCGACCGCCACTCGGCGGCACGCAGGCGGTAGACGACGTGGCGTCTTAATTGCGGATGCGTGTCCGGGATCTGCGGATGGTCGAAGTCGATCGCCGGATCAGGATGCATGCCGATCCTTCGCATGACCGCCAGGGCGCGACGGTTGTCGTGAACGGCGATCGACAGGATTTCATCAAGCTTCAGCGTCGCGAAGCCGTGGCGCAGGACCGCCAGACCCGCTTCTGTGGCATAGCCATTGCGCCAGTGGCGTGCTGACATCCTCCAGCCGATTTCCACCGCGTCCTTCGGCAAATAGGGATCGAGCTGCGGCTTCGACAGCCCGCAAAGGCCGATCGCTTCGCCGCTCTGCTTCAAAGCCATCACCAGAAGATCGAAGCCGGGTTCCGGGACGATGCTCCGGATCATGGTGAAGACGGTATCGGCATCTGCTCGACTGCGGCGAAAGGGAAAGAACGCAAGCACGGCGGGATCGGAGCTGAGCTCGTAGAACAGATCGCGGTCCTCTTCCCGGCAGGGCCGGAGGGTCAGCCGGGACGTCTCGAGGAGGGTCATCGCCCGACGCGCCATTCATCCGCAGTCAGGCGGTAGAGCACGTGCCGTTTCAAATGTGGGTAGGTGTCCGGCACGTTGGGATGGTCGAAATCGCCACCGGCGACGCGATGCATGCCGATCCGCTCCATCACGGAGGTCGACCTGGTATTGTCGTGCACGGCAAAGGAAACGATCTGGTCGAGACCGAGCTTTTCGAAGCCAAGCGCGAGCAGCGCCCGCGCTGCCTCGCTGGCAAATCCCTTGCCCCAGTAGCGAGCCGCGAGCCGCCAGCCGATTTCGATTGTGCCCTTGGCTATGGGGGGCTCAAGGTGATCGACACGTGCCAGCCCGCAAAAGCCGATCGTCTCGCCGCTGGCTTTTTCCTCCAGTGCATAGAAGCCGAGGCCGGTTTCGGCGATCATCGAGTGGACGCGGTCGAAGAAGGCATCGGCTTCCGCACGGTTGCGGCGGAAGGGAAAGAACTCCATCACAGCCTCGTCGGAATTGATCTCGAAGACCAGATCGCGGTCCGTCTCGCGCCAGTTGCGGATGATGAGGCGTTCGGTTTCGGTGATGATCATCGATGGCACCCGATATTGGCGGCTTCCGCCGTTTCTATGGTTTGATGAAGTCGCTCTTTCGATAGCCCTGGAGATAGAGCAGGGCGGTCAGATCGCCGTGATCGATGCGCATGCGAGCCTGTGCCGAAACCGTTGGTTTGGCGTGCAGTGCGACACCGGAGCCGGCGAGCTGCAACATGCCGAGATCGTTGGCGCCGTCACCGACGGCGAGCGCGTCGTCGGTCAAAATGCCGAGTTTTTCGGCGATCTCGGTCAGCGCATCCACCTTGGCCTGCTTGCCGAGGATCGGTTCTTCGACGAGGCCGGTGAGGACGCCTCTTTCTTCCAGCAGGATATTGGCGCGATCCTCGTCGAAGCCCAATGTCGCGCCGATGCGGTTCGTAAAGACGGTGAAGCCGCCGGAAACGAGGGCAGTGTAATACCCCTTCGCCTTCATCGTGGCGATCAGCTCAGGACCGCCCGGCGTCAGGGTGATGCGTTTTGCGATGACATCGTCGACCACGGAAATCGGCAGGCCCTTCAGCAGGGCCACACGCTCGCGCAGGGCGGGCTCGAAGGCGATTTCGCCGTTCATGGCGCGGGCCGTGATGTCGGCGACCTTCTCCTTCAGGCCGACTTCGGCCGCGAGTTCGTCGATGCATTCCTGGCCGATCATCGTCGAGTCCATGTCGGCGATCAGCAGTTTCTTGCGCCGTGTTTCGGCTTCCTGGATCACCAGGTCGATCGGCGCGCCGCCGATGACGGCGAGGATGTTGGCTTCCGCCGCCCGCAGGTCGGCATCGTCGCGCAGCGCGATATCGCAAGCGATGCCGTCGGCCAGCCAATAGAGCCCTGAGGCCTTGACGGCATCTGCTGCCTGTTCAGCGATGGCCGGAGCAAGAACGGGATTTGACGGATTGGCAATAAGCGTGGCAACGAAGGCCATGAGCAGAAACCTTGTGAGCGATATCGACGCGATCCTGATAACCGGGCCGACCGCCAGCGGCAAGTCCGCACTGGCGGTTGAATTGGCGCGTGCGCATGGCGGCGTGGTCATCAATGCCGACAGCATGCAGGTTTATGATACGTTACGCGTGCTGACTGCTCGGCCTTCGCAGGCGGATATGGAGGGCATTCCGCACCATCTTTATGGTCATGTGCCGGCAGCGCAAGCCTATTCCACCGGCGTCTGGCTGCGCGAGGCCGCCGCATTGGTGGAACGATTGCGCGATGAGGGGCGAATACCTGTTTTCGTCGGCGGAACAGGGCTTTACTTCAAAGCGTTGACAGGTGGTCTTTCCGACATGCCTGAGATTCCCGTCGAGATTCGAAGCCGTCTGCGGGAACGACTCCTCGCGGAGGGAGCCGAAGCGCTGCATCGCGAGCTTGCCGACCGCGACGGTGCCGTTGCTGAGACTCTCAATCCTCAGGACGGCCAGCGCATCGTTCGCGCCCTGGAGGTGATTGAAGCGACAGGCCAATCCATCGCCGCCTTTCAGGGGAAGACCGGGCCAGTCGTGATCGATCCTGAGCGCGCCCGGAAGATCGTGGTGTTGCCGGACCGTGCCTTGCTGCACGAGCGCATCAACAGCCGCTTTGAAAAGATGCTGGCGATGGGGGCTGCGGACGAAGTGCGGGCCCTGCTGGCGCTGGAACTGTCGTCGGAGATGCCGGTCATGAAGGCGATCGGCGTGTCGCAGATTGCCGCGATGCTAAGAGGCGAGATGACGCGAGAGGACGTTCTGGAAACCGGAGCGGCAGCTACACGGCAATATGCCAAACGGCAGATGACGTGGTTTCGCAATCAGATGGACGAAAGCTGGGAGCGCATCAGCCCATAGGCTGACCGGTCAATCCTTGTCGTAAAGACTGCTCAGCGGCTTCTTCAGGATACTGTCGCGCAGCGAAAGGCCGGGCTCCCGCCGCAGGGACGGAGCGGGGTCTCTCGTCGGCATCGCGCGAGCGCCAGTCGTGTCGTCGCCACGGATTTCGCGGCGCAGTTCCGCGAGCTTGCTGTCGATCGATGTCTGCATAGAGGCCGCCGTCTGCGGCAGAGCGTCGGCGCGCGGCAGCATGTCCGGGCGATAGGGTTCAATCGATGGCAAGGTCGCCTCGATCAGGCGCCTTGCGGATTGTTCGATAGGGGCATCGCCAAGATCGTTCCTGATCTCAGGCATAACTTCACTCGCGGCATTGTAGCTCTGCTGCAGGGCGGAAATATCGGGAGCGGAGATCGAGCGCATGCGGCTGACAATGGTCCGCAGGTCGACGGTGTCAGGTGATTCCTCGCTGGCTTTCGCCACGCTGCCATTGGCTTTCGGCAGCAAATTCTCCGCCACGCGGGAAAAACGCATGCGCATCGGCACGGCAATGGCTTCGCCGAAGGCGATGGCTTCGCCGTTGCCTATGGATGACAGAAAGCTCGTCGTCGATATGGAGGAGTTCGGTATGGCCGAACGGATGATTTCCTGGTCGCGATCGTTGGCAAGGCGCATGGCGAACAGTGTCGAGCATTGCGACAGGATCGTCTGGTCGAGTTCGCCCGGACGCTGGGTGATGATGCCAAGCGAAACGCCGTATTTGCGTCCCTCCTTGGCGATGCGGGAAATGGCCTGCCGAGTGGGCAGGAAGCCGAGCGTCGGATCGGCGGGGATATAGCGATGCGCTTCCTCGCAGACGACGAGCATATGGATCGCGCCATCGCTCCAGAGCGTCAGCTCGAACGCCATGCGGCATAGGACTGACGCGACGGAGTTGACGACTTCCGAAGGAATTCCGGCGAGCTGGAAGGTGCAAATCGGCTTACCATCGCCCGGAATGCGGAAGATCTCGGCAATGGTCTCCATGATGGTATCGGTGATCGTGTTGTTGGAGAACATGAAATTATAGCGCGGATCGTTGATTGCCGAGATGACGCGCATTTTCAGCGAGCGCAGGTGCGGCTTTTCCTGGCGCCCCTCCAGCCGTCCGATGCGTTCGTCGATGAGCGCCAGCAGGTCGGCCATGCGATAGGGAACCGGCGTATCCGCCGTCACCGATGCTTTTTCCGACTGGCGACGCATCAAGGTTGAATCGCTGCCGCGAAAGGCGCGTTTTGCCTCCGGAATGAGATCGCGCAGCGCATCGAGCTCTTCCGGTACCGCCGGACGGCCACGGAAGACGACTTCGCTGAATTCCTCGAGCCGCATCAGCCAGAAGGGCAGGTCGAGCGTATCGGTATCGATGACGACGGAGTGCCTCGGAAAGGCGGCGGCGAATTCGTTGTGCGGGTCGAGGATCAGCACCCGCAGCTTCGGATCGGCGCCTATTGCCTTATGCAGCAGAAGCGAGACGGCGGTCGATTTGCCGACGCCTGTGGAGCCGACCACGGCGAAATGTTTCGACAGCATCGACGGGATGTGGATGGCGGCATCGATGCTTTCGTCCTGCGTCAGCTTGCCGATGACGCAGCTGCTGTCCTTGCCGGCATCGAAAATACGCATCAGGTCGCTGGCGCGGATGCGATGCGCGATGGCGCCGAGATAAGGATAAGCGGAAATGCCGCTTGAGAATTCCTCGCGGCCATCGGGCTCGACACGGACTTCGCCCAGCAGCTCCACTTCGATACGGAAGAGGTTGTCCTGCTCTTCGCCCCAGCCGATGTTGCTGGTGTTCATGGCGTAGACCATGGCGGCGACGCGATTTGCCCCGACGCTGATGGAGATCAGCTTGCCGACGGACCAAAGTTCCGTGAGATCGGTGCCGCCATTCTCGGCGACGGCGGCAATGGTCGCGCTGGAGCCGTTGCACGCGACAACGCGACCGAGAAAGCGATTTCCCGGCTTTAGTTTGTCGCGGCGATCAAAATCTCCAGCCTTGCCGGACGTCTGCAGATCATTATTGAGCAAACGGCTACCTCGAGCGTTAGATAGCGGAGCATAGGGTCGGCGGCTTAACAAAATCCTGTAGGCAAGCCATGCTTTTTACTTGGATCGGGAGAGGGCGCGATTTTTTATTGCTTGATGCGTTGACGCTTCGAAATTTTCTGTCTATCACTCGACCCCATGAAAATTTCGACGGTTCTTATCGTGGTGGGAAAGCGCATGGGCAGGATGGTGTAACCATCCGGCGACAGCCACCCATGCGCTAGACGACAGGCTCCCCAAGGAGCCTTTTTTTATGCCCGAAATCGAGATTTCATCTTTCCAAACCTCCAGCAGATAGCGGAACAAACGTATGACCGGCACAGATAATCAGGCGAGCGACAATCGAATGACAGGCGCGGAGATCGTGTTGCGGGCGCTCAAGGACAATGGCGTCGAACACATCTTTGGTTATCCGGGCGGCGCGGTGCTTCCGATCTACGACGAGATTTTCCAGCAGGACGATATCCAGCACATTCTCGTACGCCACGAGCAGGGCGCCGGTCATGCGGCCGAAGGTTATGCCCGCTCGACCGGCAAGGTCGGCGTCATGCTGGTCACCTCCGGTCCCGGCGCAACGAATGCGGTCACGCCGCTGCAGGACGCGCTGATGGACTCGATCCCGCTGGTCTGCCTGACCGGTCAGGTTCCGACCTCATTGATCGGCTCCGACGCTTTCCAGGAATGCGACACGGTCGGCATCACCAGGCCCTGCACAAAGCACAATTGGCTGGTCAAGGATGTCAACCAGCTCGCAGCCGTCATTCACGAAGCCTTCCGTATCGCGCAATCAGGCCGTCCAGGCCCGGTCGTCGTCGACATTCCGAAGGATGTCCAGTTCGCTACCGGCACCTACACGCCGCCGGAAGCGCATGATGTCCAGAAGAGCTATCAGCCCAAGGTTCAGGGCGATCTGAACAAGATCAACCAGGCCATCGAACTGATGAAGAATGCGCGCCAGCCGATCATCTATTCCGGCGGCGGCGTCGTCAATTCCGGCCCCGAAGCCTGCAAGCTGCTGCGGGAGCTGGTCGACTTGACCGGCTTCCCCATCACGTCGACCCTGATGGGCCTCGGCGCTTATCCGGCGTCCGGCAAGAACTGGCTCGGCATGCTGGGCATGCATGGTTCTTATGAGGCGAACATGGCGATGCATGATTGCGACGTCATGGTCTGTATCGGCGCGCGCTTCGACGACCGCATTACCGGCCGCCTGAACGCCTTCTCGCCGAATTCGAAGAAGATCCATATCGATATCGATCCGTCCTCGATCAACAAGAACGTTCGCGTCGATGTCGGCATTCTCGGCGATGTCGGCAATGTTCTCGAAGACATGGTTCGCCTGTGGCGGGCATTGCCCCAGAAGCCGGCCGCGGATCGTCTTGGCGACTGGTGGGGAAACATCGCTCGCTGGCGCGCGCGCAATTCCTTCGCCTACAAGCCGAGCGACGATGTCATCATGCCGCAATATGCCATTCAGCGCCTCTACGAACTGACCAAGCATCGCGACACCTACATCACGACCGAAGTCGGCCAGCATCAGATGTGGGCGGCCCAGTTCTATGGCTTCGAGGAGCCGAACCGCTGGATGACCTCGGGCGGCCTCGGCACCATGGGCTATGGCCTGCCGGCAGCGCTCGGCGTGCAGATCGCCCATCCGGAGAGCCTGGTCATCGATATTGCCGGCGATGCCTCGATCCAGATGTGCATTCAGGAAATGTCGGCGGCGATCCAGCACAACGCGCCGATCAAGATCTTCATCCTGAACAACCAGTACATGGGCATGGTGCGCCAGTGGCAGCAGCTGCTGCACGGCAACCGCCTGTCGAATTCCTATACGGAAGCGATGCCCGATTTCGTCAAGCTGGCGGAAGCCTATGGTGCGGTCGGCCTGCGTTGCGAAAAGCCCGGCGATCTCGATGCGATGATCCAGGAGATGATCGACGTCGACAAGCCGGTCATTTTCGATTGCCGCGTTGCCAATCTCGCCAACTGCTTCCCGATGATCCCCTCGGGCAAGGCGCATAACGAGATGCTGCTGCCGGACGAGGCCACCGACGAAGCCGTCGCCAACGCCATCGACGCCAAGGGCCGTCAGCTGGTCTGATCGAATGGCCGGGGCGCGGCAGACGCCGCGTCCCGGACCGTCGAGCTTACCAATGTCGAGTTGGCACACCGAACAAGAACTGAGGAAACGGAACAAGGACAATGAACGCACACCTTCAACCCACGGGCTCCGCCTACTTCATCTCGCCGGAAACGGCGGCAGCGGAGAGCCACACGCTTTCGGTGCTTGTTGACAACGAGCCTGGCGTGCTTGCCCGCGTCATCGGCCTGTTCTCCGGTCGCGGTTACAACATCGAAAGCCTTACGGTTTCGGAGACCGAGCATCAGGCGCATCTGTCGCGGATCACCGTGGTAACGCGCGGCACGCCGCAGGTGCTGGAGCAGATCAAGGCGCAGCTTGAACGCATCGTTCCGGTTCACCGCGTCGTCGATCTCACGGTGCGCGCCCGCGAACTCGGCCAGGAGCGGCCGATCGAGCGCGAAGTGGCGCTGCTGAAGGTGACCGGAAGCGGGGAGCTGCGTGCCGAAACATTGCGGCTGGCAGACGCCTTCCACGCCAAGGTAGTGGATGCGACCGTCGAGCACTTCATTCTCGAGATCACCGGCAAGTCGTCGAAGATCGATCAGTTTATCGCCATCATCAAGCCGCTTGGTCTCATCGAGGTATGCCGTACGGGCATCGCGGCGATGAATCGCGGCCCGCAGGGTATGTGACACCTATCCGTCGTTGACCGGTTTGCGGGCGTCGCCTAGCCTTTGCGACGCTCGGGCCGGATCGATGGCCGCATTTGCAGCGGGGTAAGAAGGGTGGCATTCGTCGTCGGGGAAATTTTGCCTGATCTCGGCGAGAAGCATTGGCATCCGCCGGCCGGAATGCGCCTCGGCGCTACCTTCTTCGTGCGTAACGACTTCCCTTGGCTCGGTCACTATTTCGGTTCACAGAAGTTCGCATCCACCCTGTCGCCTGGCATAGGCGGCATCGTTTCCTGGGGTGGCCGCGTGCCGGCCAAGACGGCAGCGGCGATCGCCCGGTTTCGTCGGCTGCCGCACTGGCATCTGGAGGACGGCTTTCTTCGTTCCGTCGGCCTCGGCAAGGCCGGGACCATCCCGCTTTCCATCGTCATTGACGATCTCGGACTACCTGTCGATGCAAACACGTCGTCGCGGCTCGAGCGTCTGATCGAGGGCGCCGGCGAGGCGGGCGAGCTCGGCCGGGCCATTCGAGAGCAGATCGTTCTCAACAGGCTCTCGAAGTACAATCACCTGCCGCATCGGCCGCCCCAAGTCGAGCGGACGGGCAAGCGCCGCATTTTGTTGGTCGACCAGGTCGTCGGCGATGTCTCGGTTGGCAGGGCGCTCGGTTCGCAGGCCTCCTTTGAGCGGATGCTTGCCGATGGGCTGAAAAGCGGTGCGCAATGCCTGATCCGCACCCATCCCGATGTCATGGCGGGACTTCGTAAGGGATATCTTACGAATGACGCTGCCGCGAAGGGTGGGGCGGTACTGATCGATGATGCCGTTTCGGTGGCGTCGATCCTGGAGGTCGTCGACGAGGTCTGGACGGTTTCGAGCCAGTTCGGTTTCGATGCGCTGCTGCGCGGCATTCCGGTTCGCTGCTACGCGGCACCCTTCTATGCCGGCTGGGGTGTGACGCAGGATCATTTCGGCGTCTATACGAAAGCAGCGTTGGCAGGCAGGCGCACGAAGCTGCGATCCGTCGACCAGATCGCAGCTGCCGCCTTTTCGCTTTATCCGACCTATCGCGATCCGGCGGACTGGCGAGAGATCGCCGTCTTCCGGGCTATCGAGCTGATCGTCGCGCAGCAGAGGGCGGCGGCCTGAGCCTACAGCATTTCCAATGACTTCTTTCGCGATGGCGGCGGAAACGCGGCATCGAGGACGGCCCAGTCCTCGTCGGTAATGTCGAGGTCTACGGAGCCACGATTTTCCTCGATGCGCTGCGGGTTCGAGGATTTCGGAATAGCTATCACGCCATCGCGGTCCAGCAGAAAGGCGAGAGTGATCTGGGCAGGGGTGGCCTGGTAGGTCTTGGCGATGCGGATCAAATCCGGATGGTGGGTCAGTCGGCCCTGTTCGATAGGGGAATAGGCCATGATCGGAATGCTGCGTTCCTGGCACCAGGGCAGCAGATCATATTCGATGCCGCGTCGGGCAAGATTGTACAGCACCTGGTTGGCGGCGACATTGCCGCCGTTCGGCACGCCTAGAAGCTCGTCCATATCGGCAACGTCGAAATTCGACACGCCCCAGGCTTCGATCTTGCCGACCGCCTTCAGGTGTTCGAAGGCTTCCACCGTCTCGGCAAGCGGATGATTTCCGCGCCAATGCAGCAGATAAAGATCGATGCGATCCGTCTTCAGGCGCTTCAGGCTGCGCTCGCAGGCTTCGACAGCACCTCTGAGGCTTGCATTGGCCGGATAGATCTTGCTGACCAGGAAAACCTCGTCGCGCCGCCCCTCGATCGCCTTGCCGACGATCTCCTCCGAGCCGCCATCGGCATACATTTCGGCAGTGTCGATCAGCGTCATACCGAGATCCAGCCCGATCTTCAGGCTGGCGATCTCATCCCGGGCCTGGGCGGCATTGTCTCCCATGTTCCACGTTCCCTGACCGAGTGCGGGAACCGTGACACCGGAGGGTAGGGTGACGGTAGGAATGGGGTCTCGCATGGTATGTCCTCACTGCAGAGAGCGGAAGGATAGTTTCATTCCGCCGGATTTCAATCGACACGGCTGATGTCACCGTGACAATCGCATTATGGCTTTCGGATTGCGCGCGAATTAGTGTCAAGCCAGACATGCGTCGCCATACTCGGCGCGCATGACAAGAATCACGAGAAAAATTTTGGATGCCGCCCTTTGTTACAATACGGTGTCCGGGGAGGCTCCATGGCGCTGGATACATTTCTGGCTCTTCTTCTGTTCGCATTCACGACCTCGATCACGCCGGGGCCGAACAACATGATGCTGTTTACATCGGGCGTGAATTTCGGCTTTCGGCGCACCATCCCGCATATGCTCGGCATCGGCGTCGGCTTTTTCGTGCTGCTGATTGCGGTGGGGTTGGGATTGGGCGCGCTTCTGCACACGGTGCCGCTGCTCTATACCGCGCTGAAATTCGCCGGCGGGGCTTATCTCGTCTGGATTGCCTGGAAGATCGGCACGTCGCGCAGCCTCAGCGAGAGGGAAAGCGGTGCCCAGCCTATGAGCTTCCTCAGTGCCGCCGCCTTTCAGTGGGTCAACCCAAAGGCCTGGGTGATGGCCGTCACCGCCATGGCGACCTACACCAATGAGCAGCTCTATCTCTTCAGCGTGCTGCTGGTCGGCCTGGCTTTTGCTGCTGTGAATGTTCCGAGCGTCTCGACCTGGGCCGGCTTCGGCTCGGCGCTGCGCGACTGGCTGTCCGATCCAGTTCGCCTCAAACGGTTCAACATAACGATGGCGGTGCTGCTGGTGCTCAGTCTCTGGCCGATGCTAAAATAGCGCTATGGATGGTTTATTGAGCATCAGCCAGAATATGCCGACTACGGAAAAAAATGCGGGAAAGCCGCAGGCGAACCAGACACGGTAGAGCCGGTGATAGGCTGAGGGCAGCGGCAATCCTGCCGCTGACGCGGACCGTGCGAGATTGCGCAGCCGGATTTGTATCCAGACGACCGGCAACCAGAAAATCCCTGTGAGAACGTAGAGCAGCAGGGACAAGGCGATCCACCCCTCCTGAAGCGACCAGCCGATCGATTGCGCCAGAAGATAGCCTGTTACCGGCTGGAGAATGGCAGCGGTCGCGGTGAAGATGGTATCGGCGATGACGACCGTGCCAGCGACATGTGCAATGAGTTTGGGATCACCGGTGCGATGCGCCATGACCATGAAGAAGGCGATGCCCGCGCCTGTGCCAAAAAGCACGGTGGCGCCGACGACATGCGCGAGACGAAGAAATTCCTCCAGCAGCATCAGCGTTCCTCCAATACCGCAAGTGTGGCAACCGTCAGCAGGATCGACGGCAGGACTTTGACAAGCGGTCCGAGCGGATCGAGCCAAAGGGATGGTTCGAGTAAGGTGCCTCCGGCGAGATAGGCGAGCGTGACCGCGAGCATCCCGTATAACGCCGTGCGCGCGAACGGCCGCACCAGGATCAGCACGCCGAGGGCCATGTCGATGAAACAGGTTGCGATCGTCAGCGTCGTCGCCATGTCCTGAGACATAAAGGGCAGGAAATGCCGGCTTGCGGTGATCGGAGCCAGTATTGGCACAATTCCGGACACTATCCAGAACAGCGCCAGGCCAGCGATCATCAGGGGCTTCAGCAGGTAAAGACGGGCGGACCACACATCCTGAATGCCGGAAGGATTGGCGTCGAGTATCTCCGCCGCCGTCGTCAGACGCTGGCTGAGACGATGTTGCGCACTCCGTCGGCTGAGAACACCTTCGGACATTACCGCCATAGCGGTGGAGCGGAGCGGAGAGCGCCATCCGAGCCGTCCGGCGATATCGGCAGCCCATGTGACCGGTCTTGCTAGGCCGGCCGGTATAGCTACGACTGGCACTGGCGCTAGGCCAAACCAGTTTCGATGAAGTGTGACCAATTCGCGGAGCGTCAACACATCGTCGTTGGCAAGATCGATATCTGCGCCGGATGGAAATTGACCGGCGATTGCTTTTGAGACGGCCGCTGCGACATCATCGACCGAGATCGTTTCCATCGGGCTTTGGGCATGGATGAGCGGGAAGGCAAAGGGCATGGCGGCCAGCGCGCGCAACAGTGCCGTACCACCATGCGCATTACGGCCGAGAACAAGGGCGGGTCGGAGGATCACATGGTTGAGCCCGCTGGCCGCAAGTGCCTCATCGGCGTTGCGTTTTGTCGTCAGGAATGGTTGCTTCTTGCCGCCGCCATCGGTACGCGCGGAAATCTGCACGATGAGGTCGATCGCCGATTGTTTGGCTGCGACATAAAGGGCGTGCATCGCCCTTTCCTGTGTGGCGGCAAGATCGTCCGAAAGCCCGTCCTGAAGCGCGCCTGCACAATTGATAACGGCCTGATGACCGCTCAGCGGCACTTGCCAGTTCGAAGGATCCGTCATCGTCGCCAGATCGGCTTTGATCCAGGTGATCGAAGGATATTTGATCCGCGCCCGGCTGGGATTGCGGGCAAGACCCGTAACCAGATGCCGTTCCGCGTGCAATCGCGCCGCGACCGCTGAGCCGATGAAACCAGTTGCGCCGAGAATCAGAATGTTCATGACAGGCAGATTAGCCAAAAGCGCTAGCAAAGGCAGTGGGTTGCGGCATCCAGGCACGGTTGCAACAATGAAGAAGATGCTTGGCGACCGTCTGGCTAAAGCTTAAGCTCGAGTCCCGTCCGATAGGGAGATCCATGATGCACGATCATGACGACCACCATCACCATGATCACGACAACAGTTATTCCGACATGCAGGCGCGCGTGAAAGCGCTGGAAACGCTGCTGACGGAAAAGGGCCTGATCGATCCGGCGGCGATCGATCGCATCGTCGAAACCTATGAAACGAAGATCGGGCCGCGAAACGGGGCGCAGGTGGTGGCAAGGGCCTGGAGCGACCCCGCCTTTGCCGACTGGCTGCGGCGTGACGCGACTGCAGCGATTGCGAGCCTCGGTTTTACCGGCCGGCAGGGCGAGCATATGCGCGCGGTGTTCAATACGCCGGATACGCACAATCTGGTCGTCTGCACGCTTTGCTCCTGCTACCCATGGTCCGTGCTCGGGTTGCCGCCGGTCTGGTACAAGGCGCCGGCCTATCGTTCGCGTGCGGTGATCGATCCGCGCAGCGTGCTGGCCGAATTCGGCCTGACGCTGCCGCAGGAAACGAAAATCCGTGTATGGGATTCGACGGCAGAGCTGCGCTATCTGGTCATCCCGCAGCGGCCCGCCGGCTCCGAACGTCTGGACGAGGCTAAATTGGCCGATCTCGTCAGCCGCGATGCCATGATCGGAACGGCGCTCGCCAGATCCCCGGAGGCAGCGATATGAACGGGCCGCATGATCTCGGCGGGCAAATGGGGTTCGGCCCGGTTGCGCCGGAACCGAACGAGCCGTATTTCCATGCCGAGTGGGAAAAACGCGCTCTTGGCATCACGCTTTCCTGTGGTGCCTTTGGAGCCTGGAGCATCGACGAGAGCCGGCATGCGCGCGAGAATATTCCGCCGGCCAACTATCTTGCCGCCAGCTACTACGAGATCTGGACCCGAGCCATCGACATGCTGCTGGAGCGGCATGGTTTCGCGACGGCCGAGGAGTTGCAAACCGGCCATTCTCTCCACCAGGGTGCGGTGCCGAAGCGGGTTCTGAAGGCTGAGATGGTCGATGCGGCGCTCAACACGGGTGGTCCTTGCGATCGGCCTGTTGATTCCGCACCGCTCTTTGCCGTCGGCGAGCGCGTGCGCACCAGGAATTTCAATCCGACTGGCCACACAAGGCTGCCGCGTTATGCTCGCGCCAAGGCCGGCGTGGTCGAGGCCGTACAAGGCTCCTTCGTGTTCCCCGATGACAATGCCCATGGCCGGGGCGAGAATCCGCAATGGGTCTATACCGTTGTCTTCGACGCGCTGGAAATCTGGGGCGAGGGTGCCGATCCCTCGCTCACGGTCTCCATCGATGCCTGGGAGAGCTATCTTGAGCGCCTATCAGATCGTCTCGCCTCTGGCGCAATCGCCTGAAATGCCAAAGTCCGATGATGGCGCGCCGGTTTTTCCCGAGCCGTGGGCTGCCGAAGCTTTCGCCATGACCGTGCATCTGCATGAGAGAGGCTTGTTTGCCTGGAGTGAATGGGCGGAACGGCTCTCGGCCGAGCTGCACAAACCGGGCCGCGCGCCTGACGGCAGCGATTATTTCGATTGCTGGGTGGCGGCTCTCTCCGGCCTGCTGGTGGCGAAAGGCATTGCTGATGCGGACGTGATCGCCGACCTGCAGAGAAGCTGGCAGCGAGCGGCGGAGGCGACGCCGCATGGCAAGCCGATCGTGCTGGAAAACGATCCGCAGCGCTAGAACAATTCCAGGAAAAGTGCGCAGCGGTTTTCCGTTCGGAATTGCGTAAAAACAACTGCCTAGGTTGGTCTAGGACGAGAACTGCTTGTAGCATTCGTCCGCAACCTGCTGAAGCATCTCGCGGGAGATCTCGCCGGTCACGGTGTAGCCGAGACTGCCAACGATCCAGTAGAAGGTCTCGACATCTCCGCTGCTGGCGAAACGGAAGCTGGTCGTGGTATTTTCGGTATTGTGCCCGACGAGCACGGTCAGGCGCTGGCCGTTGGCATTTTCATACATGAACATGGCTCCCGGCGTGCCGTTGATCGGCAAGAGCCTGCCGCCGACGAGTTGGAAGCCAAGCACTTGCAGGCCCGGCACCTTGAGGCCGGCGACATTCATGCGTTTGCCGAGCCATGTGGCGAGATGCGCTTCCTGATCCGCGCCGACTTCGACGGGATGGCGCACCTCGCTGGCATAGACGATGAAGGCCGAATGCGCCTGCTGCGGCCATGCTTCCATGGCGGTCAATTGCAATTCAGGCCGCGCAAACAGATCCGGGCCGAAATGGCCTGCGGCAGCGCCGGCAAGGAAGAGCGTCAGCGCGGCTGCGACCGCAGTCAAGCGGCGAAACCGATGCTGCGCTGCCTCGTTTTTCGGCGAAGTTTCCTTGCCTTTCGCGATCAGATCCGGATCGCCGTCCTTCGATATCGCATATGGTTGGAACAAGGCTTTGATGCCCTCGTTCTGGGCCTGCCACGCGGCGACCGCAGCGGCATCTTCGGGGTTCTCGGTAAGCCATGCCTCCAGCTGCGCGTGTCTCTCCGGCGGCAGTAAACCATCAGCAAAGGCGTGGAGGTCCGCTTCGGTCACGGTCAGGTTGCGTTCGGTCATTTTGGTCTCCGAAGCGTAATGACATTGTCGGCGCTCAATAGGCTGGTCATCTTCTGGCGCGCGCGTGAGAGACGCGACATGACGGTCCCGATCGGGATATCAAGCATGCCGGCGACATCCTGATAGCTGTAGCCTTCGACGACGACGAGCATCAGTACCGCGCGATAGTCCTCGGCCAGGCTGTTGAGGGCCGCTTCCAGCTGCGACCGTTGCAGCGGGTCGCTGTCCGTCTCGGTCGCAGGCAAATGGCTGTTGTCGTCGATGTCGACGAAATTGCGGTTGGCTTGTTGGCGCAATCCGTTGCGATAGAGATTGGTCATGATGGTGAGAACCCAGCCGCGCAGGTTCAGCCCGCGCCATTGGCCGCGCCGCACCAGCACTTTCTCCACGCAGTCCTGAAGCAAGTCCTCGCCGTCGGCGTCGGAACGGGCGAGGCTGCGCGAATAGCGTCGCAGCGAGGGGAGGAGCGCCAGCACCTCCGCCTCGAAACTATCGGGCGCGGAAGGCATTGCCGCCGCGCCCTTTCCGCTCCCGTCAGGGCTTTGCGACATCCCATACGCCCTTAAAGCCATCGCCGGCGACGTCGCCGGACTTTGCATCCTTGACGAAGAAATAGAGCGGCATACCGTCCTTTGCCCACTGTTTCATCCCATCCTTGCGGGTGATGATGGAATATGCACCTTCCGCCTTGGCTTTGCCATCGGCCATGAGCGGCGGCCAGGCTTTCGCGCAATCACCGTTGCAATTGGACTCGCCCGACTTGTCGTTCTTGAAGGTGTATAGCGTCATGCCGTTTTCGCCGGCAAGAACCTTGCCCTTGGCGCTTTCGACTGTCTTTACCGGTGCTGCGGCGAAGGCGGCTGTGGCAAAGGCCGATGCCGCGGCGAGCGCAGCCAGGAATGTCACGGTCTTCATGATATCTCTCCTCGGGTGATGAACGGGTATTCGTCCAGGCCTCGCATTCTGCGCTGCCGGATGTGAGACACGCTCCGCCCCGATTTTATTCCCGCCCGCCAGGTGTTTTTTTACGGCTTGCTTCCTGAGGCCGAATCCTGCCAAGTCGGCCCATGCAATTCGCGCCGCAACAAGACGAAGCGCTCAAGGCCGTGGCCAAATGGCTGAAGGAAGGGCGTTCACCGCTGTTTCGCCTGTTCGGCTATGCCGGCACGGGCAAGACGACGCTGGCGCGGCATTTTGCCGAGAATGTCGATGGCGAAGTTCTGTTTGCGGCCTTTACGGGCAAGGCGGCGCAAGTGCTGCGCTCGCGCGGGGCAAGCAACGCCAAGACAATCCATTCGCTCATCTATCGTCCGCGTGGCGAAGAGGCCGTCGAGGATGAGGAAACCGGCAAGACCTCGATCGCGCCGATGTTCACCATCAACCGGCAGAGCCCGGTTGCGAAGGCCGCGCTCATCATCGTCGACGAATGCTCGATGGTGGACGAGGCGCTCGGCAAGGATCTGATGAGCTTCGGCACGCCGATCCTCGTGCTCGGCGATCCCGGTCAGTTGCCGCCAATCTCCGGCGGCGGCTTCTTCACCAATGAGGAGCCGGATTATCTGCTGACGGATATTCACCGACAGGCCCGCGACAATCCGATCATCCAACTCGCCATGCATGTGCGCGAGGGCAAGGAGATCATGCATGGCGACTATGGCACGGCGCAGGTGATTTCGAAGAACGAGGTTACGCAGCCTTTGGTGATGGAGGCGGATCAGGTGCTTGTTGGCACCAACCGCACCCGCAAACGCTACAATCAACGTCTGCGCGAGCTCAAGGGCTTTACGGCCGAGTATCCACAATCCGGCGATAAGCTCGTCTGCCTGCGCAACGATCCCGCCAAGGGCCTGCTCAACGGCTCACTCTGGCAGGTCATGACCTCATCCAGGGAAACGGCGAAACCGGGTATCAATCTTTTGGTGCGCCCGGAAGACGACGACATGGACAGGGGTGCCGCAAAGATCAAGCTGCTGAAGCAGGCCTTCGAGGATGTCGAGGGCGAGATCCCCTGGTCGACGCGCAAGCGTTACGACGAGTTCGACTACGGCTATGCCCTGACGGTGCACAAGGCGCAGGGCTCGCAATGGAACAATGTGGTGCTGTTCGATGAGAGTTGGGCGTTCCGCGATACGCGCGAACGGTGGCTCTATACGGCCATCACCCGCGCCGCCGAGACGCTGACCATCGTCCGCTAGAACCGCTTTTTTTCTGTGCAAACCGCGATAGGGTCAGCCTCTGTCCGGGTGTCACTGGGCGGTGATGGACCGCCGAGCGCTTCATCAATCTTTTGCATGGGTCGATGTTCGAATCTCGTTGGTCTTGCTGTCCGCAATGGCATAAAACGACGGTATTATCCTCTTCGAAAATCAGGGATTTCGATCATGCCTGCCAAGCTTTCCGTGAACCTCAACGCCATAGCCATGCTGCGCAACCGGCGTGACCTTCCCTGGCCGAGCGTCACGGGGCTCGGTCGTATCGCGCTTGCTGCCGGCGCCAGCGGCCTCACGGTGCATCCACGGCCCGATCAGCGGCATGTCCGCTTCTCCGACCTGCCCGAGATCCGGGCGCTGATCGATGACGAATTTCCGGAGGCGGAGTTCAACATCGAGGGCTATCCGAGCGACGAATTCTTCGATCTCTGTGCTTCAGCAGAGCCTGAGCAGGTGACGCTTGTGCCTGATGATCCCTCGCAGGCGACTTCGGACCACGGCTGGGATTTCCGCAAGAACCGCGATCTGCTGATCGACGTCGTTGCCAAGTACAAGAAGATCGGCTGCCGCGTGTCGTTGTTTGCCGATGGCGATGGCGATGCCGACGCCGTGAAAATTGCCAAGGAGGTCGGTGCCGATCGCATCGAGCTTTACACAGGTCCCTACGGCGGCTGCTACGACGCCCCGGAACGCGCTGCCGTCATTCTCGAAGCGCTCGGCAAAACAGCTGATGCCGCCTTCGCCAATGGCCTTGACGTCAATGCCGGCCACGATCTGACGGTTGCCAACCTGCCTGCGCTCCTCAAGCGGATTCCGAAACTTGCCGAAACGTCGATCGGCCACGGGCTGACCGCCGATGCGCTGGAATATGGCATGGCCGAAACGGTGCGGCGCTTCCGCCGGGCCTGCGGGCAAGCGGTTTAATCAGCGGCTGCAAGCGTCGGGATCGCGGATCCATCAAAGCTGGCGGGCGTCGTAATGAAGGCGGTTGTCTTCGATCTGTCCTCGATGAGCTGCCGCCCAATCGGCGAGATGCCGCGCTGTTTCCGACAAGGAATGTCCGAGCGGTGTCAGCGTGTATTCGACCTGCGGCGGCGTGCTATGGCGAACGGTGCGTTCGACCATGCCGTCACGTTCGAGTGTCTTGAGTGTTCTCGTCAGCATTTGTTGCGAAATGCCGCCCACCTGCCGCTTGATTGCATTGAAACGCTGTGAACCCGCGCGAAGCGTGACGACCACCTGGATCGTCCACTTGTCGCCGACGCGGCTGAGGATCTCGCTTACCCCCTTGCAGTCAGCTCCTGCGGGCGTGCCGGTCACATCCATCTGACCTGCTCCTAAAAATATGCTTTTGACGGTTACTTCTTGGTCTCATAAATGGCTGTGGTCAACATTGTAGACCTTATTTTCGACCCGGAAATGTTGAGATGGGGTCACCCACGGAGACCACGATGAATCTCTTCTATTATCCCGCCGCCTGTAGCCTGGCCGATCACATAGCGCTCATCGAGGCCGGGCTTCCCTACAAGCTCCTCAGCATCAACCGCGAAAAAAGGACGGAAGATGGCCGGGATTTTCTGTCGATCAATCCGAAGGGCTATATCCCGACCCTCGAGATGAACGACGGAACGATCCTCACGGAGAACCAGATTATCCTCGCCTATATTGCGGAACAGAGCGGCAAACTCGTGCCCGACGATAGCATTCTCAGGTGGCGGACCTTCGAGGCGCTCGCCTTCATGTCCTCCGAAATCCATGGAAGCTACAACCCATTCTTCAGGGATTTCCCAGAGCCGGAGAAGGAGCGCGCCCGCGAGAAGCTCAAGAAGACCTTCGCCATTCTCGCCGATCAGATGGGCGACAAGGCATTCCTGGTGAGCAACGAGATGACGATCGCCGATTGCTATCTCTTCTGGGTCCTGATGGCCGCGCCGAGAAGCGGCATCGAGCTGCCGAAAAATCTGCGGAACTGCCTGGATCGCATGAAGGCGATGCCTTCCGTGATCCAGGCGCTCGCAGAGGAGGGATTGAGTTGACCGGGCGACAGTCCGAGCGAGCCGCGCATGCCCCGTTGCCGGGCGTACCCGTAACAGCGGTGCGTTTGGCTGGGAGGGGCGCCAGTGAACGAAGGGCCGCAAATGGCGCAAAATGGTCTTCAGGAGCGCCGGGAAACGGCTGGTGGTATTTCTTGTATGATACCGAACAGGTTCTCCGACGCGACGCGGTTAGAATTTGCGTCCAGAGCGTGAAAACTCCCTCGCCCCGCTTGCGGGGAGAGGGCTGGGTGAGGGGCTATGCTTGAGGCTGCGGCAAAGAAAGTCTTGCCTGGCCGCTCCAATAAATCAACCGAGCAATGCGGCCTTGTGTTCCTCAAAGAAGCTGCGCAGCGTCTGCGGCTCCTTGCCGGTCAGCTTGTTGAAGTCGTTAGTGAGGATGTCGAATTTGCCGGCGCGGGCGTTGGCGTCGGCGGAAACGAGCATGTCGACCACGAATTTCGGCAGGCCGGCGCCGGTCAGGCCTGCGGCGAACTGCTCGTCGTTGACCTGTACGACTTCCAGAGGACGGCCGGTGATCTTGCTGACGACGCTTGCGACATCTTCGATCGTCAGGGATGTGGAGCCCGTCAGCGTATAGGTCGCGTTGTCGGTGGTGTCGGAGGCAAGTGCTGCGGCGATAGCGAGCGCGCAATCGTTGCGGCTGATGTTGCTGGTACGGCCGCCGCCGGTCGCTGTGTACCACTTGCCGACGGCAAGACTATGCGGCAAGCCCATCATATAGTTGTCGAAATACCAGGCGTCGCGCAGGATCGTGTAGCCGATACCGCTCGCCTTGATGGCATTTTCCGTGCCGAGATGGTCGGGTGCGAAGGAGACAAGCGAGTTTTCCGGAGCCGGCATGGAGGTATAAAGGATGTGTTTCACACCAGCCTTCTTTGCAGCTTCGACGGCAGCCGTGTGCTGCTTCAGGCGCAGACCGGGAACGGCGAGTGCGTCGGTGCTGATGATCAGCAGGCGGTCGACGCCGGCAAAGGCGGCGGGCAGCGTGGCGGCATCGTCGAAATCGGCCTTGCGGGTGATGACGCCCTTGGCGGCGAGATCGGCAAGCTTCTCCGGGCTGCGTGTGGCGGCGATGATGCGGCCGGGGGCTACCTTATATGTCTCCAGCAGGTGATGAATGACGCGCTGGCCGAGCTGGCCTGCGGCACCGGTGACGAGAAGAGTGCTGCTCATGTCTTTATCCTTGTTTGACCGCCGCGCATTGCAAGGGTCTGGGTTGCTCTCAAAAAGAGACTAGCACTAGAATAGGAATTGACTTCTAGATGTAAAGGAGGCAGTTTTTCGGCTCCAAGTTACGAAAAGGGAACCGGCATGAGCGCCAGCACCGTCGTCAATCTGCGCAGCATAGATCCGCCGCTGCGCGACGTCGACCTCAGCAATCTCGATTTCAGCAATTGTCCTGTGCGCGATTTGATATCGCAAATCGGCGGCAAGTGGTCGGTGCTGTTGCTGGAAACGTTGGCAAAGCGGCCTTACCGCTTCGGCGAGTTACGCCGTCTGGTGCCCGATATTTCCCAGCGTATGTTGACGCAGACGCTACGCGACCTTCAGCGCGACGGCTATATCGACCGCGAGGTTTTCCCGACAAAGCCGCCGAGCGTCGAATACAGCATGACCGATCTCGGCCATTCGCTGTATCAGCCGTTGGCACAGCTTTTGAACTGGGCAGAGGCCAATCACGAGTCCGTGCGCGCAGCGCGCGCCCGTTTCGATCAATCGCCGGACTGAGCCTCGCAGTGAAGCCTTTGAAGATCGCCATTGTTGGCGCCGGGCCTGCCGGCCTTGCCGCGTCTCTCTTTCTCACGCGCGCCGGTCATATTACCGACATCATCGAACGCTTCGACAGCCCGGCGCCGGTCGGCTCGGCGCTGATGCTGCAGCCGACCGGATTGACCGTGCTTGAAACACTCGGGCTCGGCCCGGCCATCCACGCAACCGGCAACCGCATCGACCGCTTGTTCGGCACGGAAACCACCCGTGGCCGCACCGTCCTCGACGTGCGCTATAACGCGCTGCCGAGCGGGCGCTATGGGCTTGGCGTCCATCGGGCGGCTCTTTTCGATACGCTTTACGATGAAGTCTCCGCTCGGAGACACCCGATCTTCACGGGACAGAAGATCGTAGGCGTGATGGAAGAGGGTGATCGCAGCTATCTCTCTGTCGAGGGTGGAGAGCGTCTCGGACCATACGATCTTGTCATCGATGCCAGCGGCGCGCGGTCAGAGCTAGCAGCGGCTTTGCCGCGGGCGCCGCGGGCGCGCAATCTTGTCTATGGCGCCTTCTGGGCGACGCTCGATTGTCCGGATGGGCTCGTGGATCAGGCGGCGCTGACGCAGCGTTACGACAAGGCGAGCGTGATGATCGGGGTTCTGCCGATCGGCAGCAGAAAACCGGATATGCCGAAGCAGGCGGCTTTGTTCTGGAGCTTGAAGGTCGCCGATGTCGACGAAGTTCGCAGGCGCGGGCTCGATCGCTGGAAGCAGACTATCCGTGGTTACTGGCCTGAATGCGAGCCGTTGTTGGAGCAGGTGACGGATTGGGAGCAGTTGACGCTGGCGCGCTATGCGCACCGCACCGTGAAAGTACCCTATAGCGGGCGAACGGTCTTCGTCGGCGATGCAGCGCATTCCACCAGCCCGCAACTCGGGCAGGGCGCCAACATGGCGCTGCTTGATGTGGCGGCGCTGGCGCATGCGCTTGCGAGCCATGACACGATAGAAACAGCACTTTCCGCCTATGCCGGAGCGCGACGGATGCATGTGCGGCTGTTTCAGCTGCTGTCGCTGGCATTCACGCCATTTTATCAGTCGGATTCGGCCGCTTTGGCCTGGATCCGGGATCGGCTGGTGGCGACCATCGCCAAGGTGCCCCCGGCGCCGCAGATCCTCGCGGCGATCGTTTCCGGCACCTTGGTCGATCCCTTTGCGGCCGCCGGCCTCAGCGAATGCGACTGGCTGCGGGCTTCCGCTCCTCAGCCGTCCTGATCACTTTTCCCGCTCGGTCAGGAAGGCGAGGAGCGCAATCACCGGGAAGGCGATGCCGAACCACGAGGCGAGGTTCCAGCCACCGGCGGCATAGGCCCAGCCGCCGAGCGCCGAACCGATGGCGCCGCCGCCAAAGAAGGTTGCCATATAAAGGCCATTCAGCCGGCTGCGATGTTCGGCGCTCAGCGCGTAGATGGCGCGTTGGCCGAGGACAAGATTGGTCTGCACGCCGAAATCGAGCATGATGCCGGAGAGCGTCAGCGTGATCAGTGCCAGCAGCGAACCGCTGCCTGAGACATGGCCGATAAAAAAGGCGACGATGGCGAGCGCCATGGCGAAGGCGGTGGCAAGTTTTGTCCAGCCGCGATCGGCGACCCGGCCGGCAATCGGCGAGGCGACTGCGCCAGCCGCGCCGGCGAGCGCGAAGAGGGCAATGCCGTTCTGCGTCAGGCCGAAAGCGGGGCTTGCCAGCAAGAGCGGCGTCGTCGTCCAGAACAGGCTGAAGGCGCCGAACATGCAGGCCTGATAGAGCGCGCGCCGCTGCAGCACCGGCGTATGCAGGGCGAGGTGACCCATGGAGGAGAGCAGCTGACCGTAATGCAGCCTCGTATGCGGTACCCGGGTCGGCAGCACGACGCGCAGTATGACGGCGAGACCGATCATGATGGCGGCCGAGATGATATAGACGGCGTGCCACGAAAGGAGTTCTGACAGGAAGCTTGCCGCCGGGCGGGCCAGCATGATGCCGCAGAGCAGGCCGCTCATGACGTTCCCGACGACCGCGCCGCGGCTGGCATCCGGCGCCATATGGGCTGCGAAGGGCACCAGGACCTGCACGGCGACAGATGCAAGGCCGATACAGAGCGAGGCGAGCAGGAACAGCGACGGCGACCAGGCGAGGGCGGCGCCGACAAGTGCAATCGCCGCAAGCGCTACCAGCGTCAGTACCAGCTTACGGTTCTCCAAAAGATCGCCGAGCGGCACGATCAGTAGCAGGCCGAGACCATAGCCGATCTGGGTCAGGGTCACGATCAGGCCGGTTGCCGCCGGAGAGAAGCCGAGCGACTGGCTGATGGGACCGGCCAGCGGCTGACCGTAATAAAGATTGGCAGCCACCAGTCCGCAGGCGGCGGCGAACATGAAGGTCATCAGCGGCGAAATGGTCTTCTCAGGGAGCGGCATGCTCTCGGTCCTGGCGGCGGCACTTGCAGTCATGGCTCTATTCCTTGATGGGGCGGGCAGGAGAGTGGGCTCCCCGAAATTCTAGCGAAAAATCAATCCAGCAGTTTCATGGTGACCTCGGCAACCGCGAGCATTGTTTCATGCTTACGGCCGGTCTTTCCGACTACGCGCATGCCTTTCGTGAGGCAGAGCATCGCGCAGGCGGCGCCCTCGGCATCGACATGCTGTGGTATGGAACCATCCGCTTGTCCGAGGTGGATCAGATCGAGGATACGCCGCTCGTCAAAATCGAAAGCGACGCCGACGCGGCCGGCGACCTCCTGGTCGAAGAGCGCGAGTTCTGTCGCGCTGCCGACGACGAGGCAGCCTCTTCGGCCGACCTCGCCGCACGAGGCTTCAGCGAAGAATGTCACCAATGCGCGCAGCTTCTCATAGCCGTTTGTGGCGCTCGCCAAAGACTCGTCGATCAGTTGCTGGCGCACATGACGATAGCGATCGAAAGCGGCTAGGAAGACGCCGCGTTTGTCGCCGAAAGCCTTGTAGACGCTGCCTGCGGTCAGCCCCATGGCCTCAGTCAATTCGCTGATCGAGGCGGCATAATAGCCGCGCTCCGAAAAGACCCGCAGTGCTTCGTCGAGCGCTGCGTTCATATCGAATTCCCTGGGGCGGCCGCGAAGTCTGGGCGCGATATCGATGGTGTCCGTTGTCATGCGACTCTTTTAGGAAATGATCGTTTCCAAATCAAGCGGATTTTTGCGTTGCAGCAAGATTATCCCTGACGGCGACTATCGTCAGTCGGAAAGGTGACCGCCGGTTGCGTTGCCGTTACTGGTATATGAGCGCCATACGGATCGCGTTCTCGTAGCGCCCGTCTGCGTACACGAATCTGCTTGTGACGCGTTGGTGGTCATGGGCCGGTTACAGGTCGAGCTCCCATGTCTGGCCGTTCAATTCCGGGCCGAACATACGATGCCTTTCCTCTGCGACGAGCCTGAATCCGGCTTTGACATAGATGCCGCGAGCGATATCGAGGATGTCGTTGGTCCACAGCGAAAGTTTGTCATAGCCGGCATCGCGCGAGAAGCGGATGCATTCGTCGACCAGAAGCTTGCCGAGGCCGAGGCCGCGCGCCGCCTTGTCGACGTAGAGCAGCCGGAGCTTGGCGACACCATTGCCGCCGTCGGCGACCATGGCGGAGCCGACATTCAGGCCGCTCCGTTCGGCGATCCAGCACCGGTCCTTTGCCGGATTGAAGTTGGACAGGAACTTGCCCGCGACGTCGGCGACCAATGCCTCGAACCGATGATCCCAGCCGAATTCCTCGGTATAGAACCGCGCCTGACTTTGGACGATCCAGCCGATGTCACCGGGCCGCGGGGCGCGGATGATGGCAGGGGGCGCAGCGGCCTGGTCCGTGCCGAGCGTATCCTGGATCGTCCGCATCGCTTCGACGATGCGCTCGGGCTCGCCGATGGCAAGCCTGTCGAAATATCCCGCGATCTGCGTGCGGGAGCGGCGGACGAACTCCTCGAACTGAGCCTGCCCCTTATCGGTGACATTCATGATCTGGCTGCGCGCATCGCTCGGGTCGGGCTCCGTCTCGATGAGCCCGTCCTCGCGAAAGCGCTTTACGATGCGGCTGAGATAGGCGGGATCGAGATGTAGCTCGCGCGTCAGTGTCGAAGCGGCGACGCCACCGCGAGAGCCGACTTCGAACAGGACGCGCGCGTCCGTCAGCGTATAGGGGCTATCGAGATAGGCCTTGTTCAGCACGCCGAGAAAGTTCGTGTAAAAGCGATTGAAGTCGCGGACGGCATCTATGGTCGCGAATTCTGCAGCAACAGTCATGGAACATCGTCTCCTTAGATATAAGAGACGATGTCCATCATCTATTGGACTGAGTCAAGTAAATTGGTTTTCACCTATGCGGCGCGGCTACTGCGGGCGCCTTCCTCCGCAAGAGCAAAATCGACGGCAGCTTCAGCATGGATGGTCGTCGTGTCGAAGCCGGGCAGGATCAGCGCATTGGGATCGAGGATGAGGCAGATCTCGGTGCAGCCGAGAATGACGCTGTCGGCGCCCTCGGCCTTGGCACGCTCGATGATGTCATGCAGCTTCCGGCGCGATTCGTCCTTGATGATGCCGGCGCAGAGTTCGTTGAAGATAATGTCGTGGGTCACCGTGCGGTCTTCGGGGCCGGGCACCATGATGGAGACGCCATTCTCAGCCATGCGTTCGGCATAGAAACCGTGCTCCATGGTGTAGCGCGTGGCGAGCAGCAGCGGCTTGACGCGACCCGCAGCCTTCAGCGTGGCAGCGGTTTCGTCTATAATGTGGATGAGCGGCACGGAAATGCGGGCGGCAACTTCCGGCGCGATCAGGTGCATGGTGTTGGTGCAGATGAGCACGCATTCGGCGCCGGCTGTCTGCAGGCGATGTGCGGCATCGCCGAGGCGGGCGGCGGCATCACCCCAGCGCCCGGCCTTCTGCAAGGCCACGATCTCTTCGAAATTGACCGAGTACATCAGCAGTTCGGCGGAGGAGAGGCCACCCAGCCGGTCGCGAACCATTTCGTTGATCTGGCGATAATAGACCGCCGAACTCTCGAAACTCATGCCGCCGATCAGGCCTATGGTGCGCATATTACTGTTCTCCGCTCTTGTCTGTGAATGGAGGAATGGTGCCGCAATTCATGCGCCTTGTGTTTGCAAACTTTGTGATGCCTGCAATTGAATCTGCAATGATTTGCGCATATTTCATGTTTTGTGCAAAATGACGGCGTGATGATAAGGATTTCTGCACATGCTTGATGAGCGCGACCGAAAGATTCTCGAATTTTTGCAGGCAGATGCCGGCATATCGGTGACGGAACTTGCCGATCGCGTGGCTCTATCAGTCTCCGCCTGTTCGCGTCGCATCCAGCGGCTGGAGGAGAGCGGCCACATCGCCAGGCGCATCGTCGTGCTCGACCGCGAGAAGATGGGCGTACCGACGACGGTCTATGCGATGATCAAAACAGCGCATCACGCCGACGAATGGATAGAGACGTTCCGCAAGGCGATCGGCGACATTCCCGAGATCGTCGAGGCGCATCGGCTGACCGGCAACTACGACTACATTCTGAAGATCGTTCTGCCCCGTGTCGAGCACTACGACGTCGTCTACAAGCAGCTTGTGCGCAGGGTCGAGCTGTTCGATGTTTCGGCGTCAATCTCGATGGAAGAGCTGAAAAGCGGTGCTTCCGTTCCCGTCGGCTATGCGCAGTAAGTTCGCCACAATCACGTGCTGATTTTGCATATCACCTTGTTAAAGGTGTCATGGGGAGCAAGTGCTTTTGGGTTGTACAATCACATGCGTGGTTATCGCCGTGGAGGCAATTCGCAATGAGCAATGCAGATATTCAAAACTACTTTCTGCCCGGTGAAAAGTTGTTGTGGCTAGGCCGGCCGAAACAAGGCCTCATGTTTAGCAAGAAAGACATGCTGCAAGTGCCGTTTTCGCTCATATGGGGCGGTTTTGCAGTCTTCTGGGAAAGTATGGCCATGCGCCAGGCCAATGCTCCGCTCTTTTTTAGATTATGGGGCGTGCCGTTTATATTAATTGGCCTGTACCTCATCATCGGCCGTTTTGCGCTGGATGCGTTTGTTCGCGCCAGGACACAGTATGCGGTCAGCGATCAGCGCATAATAATCTTGCGCGAAGGCTGGTTTTCCAAGCTTCTGACCTTGCCGTTGCAGAGGTTGCCGGCTCTTGATTTGGATCAGAGAGGCGATGGCACGGGGACAATCAGCTTTGGAAGCGATGCCCAAGTTGGCTATGGCCGCCGCAACGGCATAAGCGCCTGGACTCCCGCGCTTTCAAATGCTCCTCAATTTCTTGGTATCACCGAGGCGCGTGAAACATTCAATCTCATCCAACAAGCACAGTCGACGAAACCATCTTAATTTGTATCACAGCTGGCGGCCGCAGGGGTGCCATGCATAAAAGATGATTGCCGCTCATCCTTCGCAACTCTACGTTTTCGATGAACCGCAGACATGAGGGGTCGCCATGCAGGATTATCACGTTGTCATCGTCGGGGGCGGTTTTGGCGGTTTGCAACTCGCCAATGATCTGAAGGGTGCGCCTGTCCGCATCACGCTGATCGATCGGCGCAACCACCATCTGTTTCAGCCGCTTCTCTATCAGGTCGCGACCACCTTGCTTGCCACCTCCGAAATCGCCTGGCCGATCCGCAGCTTCTTCAGGGATCGGCCCGAGGTGACGACGTTGCTGGCTGAGGTCGTCGGCGTCGACAGCGAGGCGCATCAGGTGCTGCTGAAGGGCGGCCAGACCATTGCCTACGATACGCTGGTGCTGGCGACGGGGGCGACCCACGCCTATTTCGGCCATGACGAATGGGAGCCGGTGGCGCCCGGCCTGAAAACGCTGGAGGATGCGACGACCATTCGCCGCCGCGTCCTGCTGGCCTTCGAGCAGGCGGAACTGGAGAGCGACCCGGCGGTGCGCGACGCGCTCCTGACCTTCACCATCGTCGGCGCGGGTCCCACGGGGGTCGAGCTGGCCGGCATCATCTCGGAACTGGCAAGGACGACGCTGCCGAAGGAATTCCGCAACATCGACACCAGCAAGGCAAGGATCATCCTGGTGGAAGCCGGGCCGCGGGTGCTGGCGGCCTTCGCCGAAGACCTGTCCGCCTATGCTCTCAAGGCGCTGGAGGCGCTCGGCGTCGACATCCGCTTCGGCAAACCTGTCACCTCCTGCAGTGCGGAAGGGGTGACGATCGGCGATAGCTTCGTGCCATGCCGCACAATCGTCTGGGCGGCGGGTGTCGAAGCGTCGCCGGCGGCGAAATGGCTGGATATCCCGGCCGACCGTGCCGGTCGCGCCGTTGTTGACAAGGAGCTGCGGGCGCCGGGCAAGGAAGATATCTTTGTCATCGGCGATACCGCATCCGTCCTGCGCGAGGATGGCAGTCCGGTGCCGGGGATCGCTCCGGCCGCCAAGCAGCAGGGAGATTATGTCGCCAAGGTCATCAAGGCGAAGCTGGCGGGCAAGCCGGCACCCGGGCCGTTTCGCTATCGGCATCAGGGCAGCCTTGCAACGATCGGCAAGAGTGCCGCGATCATCGATTTCGGCTGGATCAAGCTCAGGGGATGGCTCGCCTGGTGGGTCTGGGGCCTTGCCCACATCTATTTCCTGATCGGCACCCGCTGGCGCATCGCGGTCGCCTGGAGCTGGCTGTGGATCTATATCAGCCGGCAGCACAGCGCCCGGCTGATCACGCAGAAGGAAACCATGCGCGAGGAATGAAAAAGGGCAGCCACAGTGGCTGCCCTTTCTTATAAGCCGTTGCGCCGTGACGCTTAGGCCAACGATGCGATGTCGATGACGAAGCGATAGCGGACGTCGCTCTTCAGGACGCGCTCATAGGCTTCATTGACCTGATCGATATTGATCACCTCGATCTCCGAGACAATGTTGTGCTTGCCGCAGAAATCGAGCATTTCCTGGGTTTCCTTGATCGAGCCGATCATTGAGCCGGAAAGGCTGCGACGGCCAGGGATCAGCGAGAAGGCATGGACCGGGACGGCATGTTCCGGAACGCCTAGCAGCACCATGCTGCCGTCGTATTTCAGGAGATTCAGGTAGGCATTCCAGTCGATGGCGGTGCCGACCGTATTGAGGATAAGGTCGAAGCTGCCTGCAAGTTTGGTAAAGGTTTCGGCATCGCTGGTGGCGTAGTAGTGGTCAGCGCCGAGCTTGAGGCCGTCTTCCTTCTTCGACAGCGTTTGGCTCAGAACCGTCACGTCAGCGCCCATGGCATGCGCCAGCTTGACCCCCATGTGACCGAGGCCGCCCATGCCGACGATCGCGACCTTCTTGCCCGGACCTGCCTTCCAATGACGCAGCGGCGAGTAAAGCGTGATGCCGGCGCAGAGGAGTGGCGCACCGGCGTCGAGCGGGATATTCTCCGGGAAGGAGAGGACATAGCCTTCCTTGACGACGATCGAGTCGGAATAGCCGCCGAAAGTCGGCGTCTTGCCGTCGGCTTCGACGTCGTTATAGGTCTGGACGAGGCCAGGCATGTAGTGTTCGTAATCCAGGTCGCGCGTGGCGCAGGTCGTGCAGGAATCGACGAAGCAGCCGACGCCGACGCGGTCGCCGACTTTGAATTTCGTCACCTTGGAGCCGACGGCAGTCACGATGCCGGCAACTTCGTGGCCCGGCACCATCGGGTACTTGGAGAAGCCCCATTCATTGCGGGCCTGGTGGATGTCGGAATGGCAGACACCACAATATTTGACGGAGATCGCGACATCGTCGTCGTTCGGCTCGCGGCGTTCGAAGGTGAACGGCGTGAGCGGCTTCGACGCGTCGGTGGCAGCATAACCCTTTGCGATAGGCATGGGAGACTTCCTTGTTTTCGGATGGGGTGGGAGTGGAATTGGGATGGCGCACTATGCATCGGGAGCGGACCGGAGCGTTAGAGCGATCCTGCAAGCTTTATGTACGATCCTGCGAATCTAAATGCGCGGCTACCCTTTCGCACTCGGGGTAGGTTCCCTAGATAAGCCTCAACAGCTCCTCGAAAAACAGTTGGTTGCGCATGACACTTCCCTTCAATCCCAATCAGGAACTCGCATCCATCATTGCCCGTTTCGCCACGGAGGACGGAGAATACCGCACGCCGATAGATGGTCTCAACCTATACCGGCAGTCGGCTGCGACAGTATGGCAGCATGGGGCTTATCGGCCTTGCTACGCCATTGTGGTCCAGGGGCGGAAGACTTTGACTGTTGGCACTGATACGTACCATTACGGTGTCGGCGAGTATATTTTGACTGCCCTCGACCTGCCCGTATCGAGCCAGGTAACCAATGTCCGCAGTGACACGCCGTATCTCTGTTTCAGCATGGCGCTGGACGGTGAGCGCCTGAAGGAGCTTTTGTCGCGCGTCAACGTTCCACGCCAAGCGGTGACGGCGGAGCCCTTGCGTGGGCTTGCGGTCAATGCGGCGTCGCCAGAATTGCTCGATGCCTCGTTGCGGCTGCTCAGATTGCTCGATCAGCCCGAGGATATTTCGGCCATGGCGCCATTGATCGAGCAGGAGATCCTTTATCGCCTGCTAACCGGGCCGAACGGTCCCCGGCTGCTGCAGGTCGCGATGGCGGAAAGCCAGAGCAACCGGGTGGCGCGTGCCGTTGCCTGGCTTCGCGGCAATTTCGAGCAGCCGTTGCGCATCGAGGAACTGGCTGAGCGTGTCGGCATGAGCGTTTCCTCACTGCACCATCATTTCAAGGCTGTCACCGCCATGTCGCCGATGCAGTATCAGAAGCAGCTTCGCTTGCACGAAGCGCGTCGCCTGATGATCGTCGAGCAGCTCGACGTCGGCTCGGCCGGCCATCGCGTCGGTTATCAGAGCCCCTCGCAATTCAGCCGCGAGTACAGCCGCCTTTACGGCCTGCCGCCGCTCAAGGATGTCGAGGCCATGCGCAATAATGCTGTGGCGGCCGAATAGGCCTAGCTGATGGGTGCGCCACAATTGCCGCCGTTCCAAGTGTAGCTGGGAACGGCATCCTGAGGTCCCCACAGGCCCTCGAAACGACCGTAGCCGGCATCGAACCGGATCGTCAGCGAACCCATTCCATATTTGTCGGACCAACGCAGCGTTCGCGCGGTGCCGTGCGCTGTCCCGATTTCCGACAAGGTGCCGGCCGTTGTATTGCCGTCATCATCGAAGCGATAGGTCCCCGATATGTGGCCCTTTGGGTCGGCCTGTAGCGAAGTCTCGACATCCACCAGCAACCCACTAGATAGAAGCTTGCCGCAATAATGTCCGTCGGGTCCGGTAAGCGGCTTTGTCGTTGCATGTGCCGACACTGTAAGGGGAAACAGGGGAAGGGGAAACAGGCCGAGCACAAGGCAGATCCCTACAATGCGGGTAGGTGCCCGCTGTTTGCTCCCGCCCGTGCCGCTGCCAGCCGGGAAGCGGGGAGGTGACGTCTCGTAATGAAGGTTGAACGCGGCTTTCATCAAAGGATCTCGAAAGGAAACGGATGTGCCGGCAAGCTCTATCCACCACGCGCCGGCCATGACAAGCGCGCTCCGATTTTTGGCGCAGTGCAGCAACGAATTCCGCTTGACGACCGCTTCGGCGTGCTGCATAACGCGGCACGAACCGTACCGTACGGTACGCATTTGGGAGTGGCCATCGTGCTGAGCGAAGTAGGACAGTCGAGCGAGTTTTCGCCGCGCCAGAACGCCGTTCTGGAGCAGGCGCTGCGTCTGCTCGTCGACGGCGGCGAAAAGGCGCTGACGACCTCGGGCGTCGCACGCGCCGCCAATTGCTCGAAGGAAAGTCTCTATAAATGGTTCGGCGACCGTGACGGTCTGCTGTCGGCGATGATCGCCTATCAGGCGAGCAAGGTGCGCACCTTCGAGCGCAATGGCGAGCGGCTGACGGTGTCGAGCCTGCATGATCATCTCGTTGTCTTCGCCCGCGATCTGCTGGAAGTTCTGGCGGGCGACGTCTCGCTGGCGCTGAACCGCCTGGCGATCGGCCAGTCTAACCGCGATGGCTCGAAGCTCGGCAAGCTTTTGCTGGAGCGCGGCCGCCGGCAGATCGACCGCCGCGCCAGCGGCTTGATCGACGCTGGCAAGCGGGCAGGGCTGCTCCGTTTCACCGATGCCGACGAGGCATATCACACGCTTTACGGGCTCATCGTTTCCGATCTGCATGTCCGCATGCTGCTCGGCGAGCCCGGTTTGAAGGATTCCAGCCGTCAGGCGGAGAGGGCTGTTACAGCCTTCCTCAAGCTTTACGGCACGGAAAAGGTTTTGGCGGAAGCAGCGGCGACCGTCTGAGACATCGAAATTATACCCAGACAAGCAAAGGGAAGGACAAACAATGCGCGTCTATTACGATCGTGATGCCGATCTCAACCTCATCAAGTCGAAGAAGGTCGCCGTCATCGGCTACGGTTCCCAGGGCCGCGCTCATGCGCTGAACCTCAAGGACAGCGGCGCCCAGAACCTTGTGATTGCGCTGAAGGCCGGTTCGCCGACCATCAAGAAGGCTGAAGCCGATGGCTTCAAGGTCATGACCGTTGCCGAAGCTGCCGCATGGGCCGACCTGATGATGATGGCGACCCCGGACGAGCTGCAGGCCGACATCTACAAGGCCGACATCGCTCCGAACATCCGCGACGGCGCTGCAATCGCTTTCGCTCACGGCCTCAATGTCCATTTCGGCCTCATCGAGCCGAAGGCTTCGGTCGACGTCGTCATGATCGCGCCGAAGGGCCCGGGCCACACGGTTCGCGGCGAATACCAGAAGGGCGGCGGCGTTCCCTGCCTCGTTGCCGTTCACCAGAATGCTTCCGGCAATGCGCTTGAACTCGCTCTCTCCTACGCTTGCGGCGTCGGCGGTGGCCGTTCGGGCATCATCGAAACCAACTTCCGCGAAGAGTGCGAAACCGACCTCTTCGGCGAACAGGTCGTTCTTTGCGGCGGTCTCGTCGAACTCATTCGCGCTGGTTTCGAAACGCTGGTCGAAGCCGGTTACGCTCCGGAAATGGCCTATTTCGAGTGCCTGCACGAAGTGAAGCTGATCGTCGACCTGATCTATGAAGGCGGCATCGCCAACATGAACTATTCGATCTCGAACACGGCCGAATGGGGCGAATACGTCACTGGCCCGCGCATCATCACTGAAGAGACCAAGGCTGAGATGAAGCGCGTCCTGAAGGACATCCAGACCGGCAAGTTCACCTCCGAGTGGATGCAGGAATACCGTTCGGGTGCTGCCCGCTTCAAGGGCATCCGCCGCAACAACGACAGCCACCAGATCGAGGAAGTCGGCGCCAAGCTGCGCGGCATGATGCCCTGGATCGGCAAGAACAAGCTGGTCGACAAGAGCGTCAACTAAGCTTTCCGTACGATGAAGCATTGAAAGCGGGGCCGAGGAGGGAAACTTCCTCGGCCTTTCATTTTCTGCGACCTAATCCGGGCTGGCGAGCTATTCGCGAATTCGCTATAGGGTTGTATATGAACTCCGATGAAACCAATTTGGCTCGAGCGGCGACCAAGCTCCATGGATATTGGCAGGCAGCCTATGCAGCATTTGCTGAATATCCATCTCCTGAAATTCTGGATGCGTCGCCATTGCTTGACGCGGAGAAGATTTTGCTCGAATTGCGTTCTGCACCTTTAGCGAACTTAAGTGGGAACGCTCTGAGTGGCTACGCCACGAGCGCCATGACCACCGTTGGGGGAGTCAAGGAATACAGACATTATCTGCCGCGCATTCTGCAGCACGCTTTTTTGACCCCGAGTGAGCCAGGCTTTGATCCGCTGATAATCTTGTCGAAGCTGGAATATGCTAACTGGCGTAGATGGCCAGTGTCAGAGCGTTCTGCGATCGAGAACGTTTATCGCGCGTCGTGGCACTGGGCACGATTGCAGCATCCAGACGAGTTCGATGCGACGAATTGGTTCGCCTGCGTAATTCGTCTCGAAAAGGATATTGATTCTGTTCTGAAGTCATGGCTGTCCAATCTGACACCGAATTCTGCCCTTCAACTCGCTGACGTCATCAGTCGGTCGGACGGGCTGCCATATGGTCGCTCTTTTTGGGAAGATCTTGATTTGGCGACAAGGCGGACGATCGCCGATTGGCTTTGCGGCGATGGATTGCAAGCTGCCATAGTGGCGGTTGTCGACAATGTAGCCGATAGAGATATGTGGCGCATCGATTCCATTGAGGCTGCTTTGGCCCTTTTGCGTGCGATGCCCTGCCGTTAACGCAGGTTTGGAGTAGCCGGCAGGGCAAGTTTTGCTTGGGTCAACAGAGCCAACTCCAAGCCGCTTGGGGCGATGAGAGCAACAACTAAGTTCAGACCGATTTCTATTTCCGTACGCTAACATAGAGCCATTTCGTCGGCTTGCCGTCGAAGCCACCTCCATCGGCTTCGGTTATCGCTACATCTCTCCATCCGCCTTCATTCAGAAGAGCCCCCAGCCATTCGGCCGAAGGATAATTATAGTAGCGGCCGAGCGTGTCATGCCCCTCAGCAGCGCCGGCCTTGAAGCTGCTATGGAAGATGCCGCCGTCCCTCAAAGCACGCAGAATCCGATCGAAGATATTTGGGAGGTCTGATCGCGGTACATGAAGGAGGCTGGCCTCCGCCCATATACCGTCAAAAGCGGCACTGGCGTCCAGGGTCTCGAACCGCATGATCCGGACAGGTCTGCCGATTAGCTTTTCAGCCTCATTGGCGAGTTCTGCCGAACCGTCTGTCGGCGTGATGTCGAAGCCACGCGATAGCATGTAGGCCGCATCCTGACCGGCTCCGCATCCCAGCTCAAGGATAGACGCTCCGGCCGGAAGGGCGGCAAGAAACGCGTCGAGTCGGCTTGTCGGAAGATTGCGTTTACGCGCGGCATAGAGGGCGGCGTTGTCGGCGTAAAACGATGATGTCGGATCCGTGCTCATGATCTCTTTTGACTCTGTTACTCGGGTTCAGAAGCTCATTCCTATCAGGAAAGATTGCGATTCTGAGAGGCAATGAAAACAAATTAGGTCAGTATTGTTGACTTATCTTTTGTTGCGTGATCTTGTGCCGGAAAGACCAAAAATTACGAGGAAGCCCCATGTTGAATTGGGAAAATATCTTTGCGACCCGCTCGAGCCGTATGCGCGCCTCCGAAATCCGCGAATTGCTGAAGCTGCTGGAGCGGCCGGATATCATCTCGTTTGCCGGTGGGATTCCCGACCCTGCGCTGTTTCCGGATCAAGAATTCAAGCAGGCCTATGCCGATATTTTTTCCGGCCCGACCGTCAATGCCGCCCTGCAATATTCGGTCAGCGAAGGCTACAAACCACTGCGCGAGTGGCTGGTTGGCCAGATGAAGGCGCTCGGCGTTCCCTGCGAACTCGATAACGTCTTCATCGTCTCCGGCTCGCAGCAGGGGCTCGATTATCTCGGTAAGCTCTTCCTGTCGCCGAAGGATACGGCGCTTGTGACAGCGCCGACCTATCTCGGCGCGCTGCAGGCCTTCAATGCTTACGAGCCGACCTATGACCAGCTGACGCCGAACGGCAACCGGACGCCGGATTCCTATAGCGCCGCTGCCACGAAGGCCGGAGGCAGGGTCAAATTCGCCTATCTCTCGGCTGATTTTGCCAATCCGACCGGTGAAACGGTCGATCTGGTTGCCCGCGAGAAACTCATCGACCTCGCCGACGAGCTCGATATCGCCATCATCGAAGACGCCGCCTATCAATCGCTGCGCTACGATGGTGAGGCGATCCCGCCGATCCTGGCGCTGGAGATCGCGCGCAAGGGGAATATCAACGACACGCGGACGATCTATTGCGGCAGCTTTTCCAAGACCTTGGCGCCGGGTCTTCGCGTCGGTTTCGTCGTTGCCAATGCGCCCGTCATCCGCAAGCTGGTGCTGATGAAGCAGGCGGCGGACCTGCATTCCTCGACGATCAACCAGATCGCCATCCATCAGGTCGCCGAACGCGGTTTTGATGCGCAGGTTGCCAAGGTCCGCAAGACCTATAGCCACCGTCGCGACTGCATGCTGGCGGCGCTTGCGAAGTATATGCCTGAAGGTACGAGCTGGACGAAGCCGCAGGGCGGCATGTTCGTGTGGGTCACCCTGCCGAAGGGCATGGATGGCGCCAAGCTGCTGGCAAGATCGCTCGAAACCGCGAAGGTTGCCTTCGTTCCCGGTCAGGCCTTCTTCGCCGACGGCACTGGTGCGAATACATTCCGCGTCAGCTTCTCCTGCGCCAATGACGAGATGATCGAAGAGGGCATTTCGCGGCTCGGCAAGTTGATATCAGGCGAGATCGGGGCATTGGCCGCCTGATTTACCTTCTCCCCGATGGGGAGAAGGATGGGCTCCGGAGCTTGTCGAAGTGGCGTCGGTTGAGGGGGCATCGCACCGTTATGGTGGACACTGAATGTGCCGCGCCACCTCCTCATCCGCCCTTTGGGCACCTTCTCCCCGAGGGGGAGACGCAGCTTCTTACTTCGCCAGATGTGGGTCGATCAGCGAAAGGTCGGCCTCGCTCAGACGGTCGCTGGCGGTGTTGCGCTGATGCCAATAGGGATACATCAGCGGCGGCAGGCTGACATCATCAAGACGCTTGCGTTCTTCATCGGTTAGCTTCAGTTCGGCGCTGGCGAGATTGTCCTGGAACTGGGCTTTCGTGCGGCCGCCGATGATGACCGAGGTCACGCCCTTGCGACCGATCAGCCAGGCGAGCGCTACCTGTGCGGCCGAGACGCCGCGGCCATCGGCAATCTCCACCAGCGTATCGACGATATTCCACAGGCGGTTCTCATCGCGGATCGGCGGTTCCGTCCAGCCGGCGAACTGGCGCGTGCCTTCAGGCGTTGCCTGGTTGCGGCGATGCTTGCCCGACAGCAGCCCGCCGGCGATCGGGCTCCAGACGAGGATGCCAAGGCCTTGGTCGATGCTGATCGGAACCAGCTCGTTTTCGGCGTCGCGAGCCTCCAACGTATAGTGGATCTGCTGGCTGACGAAACGTTCGCGCTTGTCACGCTCGCTGACGCCAAGCGCCTTCATGATGTGCCAGCCGGAAAAGTTCGAGCAGCCGATGTAGCGGATCTTGCCCTGGCGAACCAAGGTATCGAGCGCTTCCATCGTCTCTTCCAGCGGCGTCTGACCGTCCCATTCATGCAGCTGGTAAAGGTCGATGACATCGGTCTTCATGCGCTTCAAGCTTGCCTCGCAAGCCTGGATCAGATGCTGGCGGGAAGAGCCGACATCGTTGACACCAGGCCCCATCGGAAAGCGGGCCTTGGTGGCGATGAGCACGCCGTCCTTGCGCGGGCCGCCGATGATCTCGCCGAGGATTTCCTCCGAGGCGCCCTGCGAGTAGACATCGGCCGTGTCCAGCAGGTTGACGCCGGCATCGACGCACATGTCCACGAGCTTCTTTGCATCCTTGACGCCGAGATCGCCGACGGTCTTTGCCCAGCCGACCCCGCCGAAGGTCATCGTGCCCATGGTGATGGTGGAAACTTTGAGGCCGGAGCGGCCAAGCAGGCGATATTCCATGGATATGTCCTCCCGGATCCCATCTGAAATTCGAGTGCCAAGAAATAGCGTGAGGCGCCGACGGTCAAGGTTTAATCATCATATGAAACGCATCTTCTTCAAATTCAACTGTCACAATCATGTTAAGCCGCACGTCTAAGGAACCTTCCTACAACCTAGCCGAGGACGTCTTATGAAGACCTTTGTTTCCGCCTTCGCCGGCCTGCTGGCCGTCGCTCTTTTCTCCGGCGCCGCCACCGCCGCCGACCTCGTCCTCTATACCAGCCAGCCGAACGCCGACGCGCAGGCGACCGTCGATGGTTTCATGGCTGCCAATCCGGGCATCAAGGTCGATTGGGTTCGTGACGGCACGCCGCAGATCATCGCCAAGTTGCAGGCGGAAATGCAGGCCGGCGCTCCCGCTGCCGATGTTCTCCTGATTGCCGACACGGTGACGCTGGAGCGCCTGAAGGAAGCTGGCAAGCTGCTGGCCTACAAGTCGCCGGAAGCCGCGAACTACGACGCGTCGCTCTACGATGCCGATGGCTACTATTATTCCACCAAGCTGATCACCACAGGCATCGTCTACAACACAGCCGCTTCGATGAAGCCGGCCAGTTGGCAGGATCTGGTCAAGCCGGAAGCGAAAGGTCTTGTCGCCATGCCGAGCCCGCTTGCTTCGGGTGCCGCTCTCATTCACGCACAGACGCTCGCCGGCGTCGGCAGCCTGGGCTGGGACTATTACAAGAATCTTGCCGACAACGGCGCTATCGCTTCGGGCGGCAACGGCGCAGTGCTCAAGGCGGTCGCCTCTGGCGAGAAGGCCTATGGCATGATCGTCGACTACATGCCGATCCGCGAAAAGGCCAAGGGCGCGCCGCTAGAATTCGTTTTCCCGACCGAAGGCGTTTCGGCCGTGACGGAGCCGGTCGGCATCCTCGCCAGCACGCAGCATGCCGACGCCGCCAAGAAGTTCGTCGATTACGTCCTGTCCGAAAAGGGCCAGGAAGGCTTCCTGAAGCTCGGCTATATTCCGGCCCGTAGCGGCACGCCGCTACCGGAAGGTTTTCCGGCACGTGACAGCATCAAGCTTTTGCCGTTGAATGCCGCCGCTGCTCTCAAGAATACGGATCAGGATCTGAAGACCTTCTCCACCTACTTCAAGTCGAAGTGATCCGGCCCGGATTTTAGATGTACGGATATGTGCGTAAGGGAAACAGCCAGCCGGCCTGGCTGTTTCCTTTTGTTGTTGCCGTCGTGCTGCTGCTTAGCGTTCTGCCGCTGGCGCGGCTGGCGATGGTTGGCATCGAGGCGCTGCTGCGCGGCGGCACCTATGAGCTCATCACCGATCCCGCGCTGTGGCGCTCCACTCGGTACACTATCGAAACGGCCGTGCTGGGCACGATCATTTCCGTGGCTCTCGGCTGCCTCTTCGCATTCCTGCTGACATTGACCGACATGCCGGGCAGGGGCGCGCTCGGCTTCCTCTTCGTACTGCCGATGATGATCCCGCCGCAGGTGACGGCGCTTGCCTGGGTGCAGATGTCCGGTCCGTCGAGCCCGCTGCTGAAGGCGCTGCATATCGCGCCGCCGCTCGGCTCGCCGCAGCCGCTCTATTCCATCGGCGGCATCGCGCTTCTCTACGGCGTGCAGCATGCGCCGCTGGTCTATCTGGCGCTCAGGGCCGGATTGATGGCACTCCCACGCGACGGTGTCGAGGCGGCAAGGCTTTCGGGAGCCTCGGGCCTGCGCGTCTTCAGGGATATCATCCTGCCTCTGTCGCTGCCCGGCGTCATTGCCGGTGCGGCAATCGCCTTCGTCTCCTCGATCGGCAATTTCGGCATTCCGGCGATCCTTGGTATTCCCGCCTCGATCTATACGCTCTCTACCCTGATCTTCACCAAATTCTCCAATTTCGGCCCACGGACTTTCGGCGATATCGCCGTGCTTTCGACTATGATCGCCGTCATCGCCGTTGCGGGACTTGCGGTGCAGGCCAAGGCGTTGAAAGGGCGGGACTATCGTGTCATCGGCCTTTCCGGCGCGTCCGCTGCCTTTTCGCTCGGCCGCTGGCGTTATGTTGCCGTGCCGGTGCTCTGGGCGATCCTGTTCGTTATGCTCGTGGCGCCTTTTCTGGCGCTGGTTGCAGGCGCGTTGGTGTCGGCCTATGGCGTGCCGCTGACGTTCAAGACGGCGTCGCTGAACGCCTTCGTGGAAATCCTGTTTCGGCAGACGGTGACACGCACGGCCTTTTCCAATTCCCTGTTTCTCGCCGCGACGACGGCGCTCGGTCTCCTGCTGGTGACAATTCTTGCCGCCTATGCGCTGACGCGGCGCAAGGACATGCTGAGCCGCATCGTCGGCTGCCTGATCGAGATACCCTATGCACTCCCCGGCATCATCATCGCCGTCTGCTTCATCCTGGTGTTTGCAGCACCCCTGCCGATCCTCAACGTCACGCTCTACGGCACGATCTGGATCATTCTGCTGGCCTATTTCTCCGCCTACTTCGCCGTCAGCTTGAAGCCGGTCATGAGTGCTTTCCTGCAGCTCGATCCGGCGCTGGAAGAGGCGGCGCGTCTTTCGGGCGCCGGCTTCTTCCGCCGCCTTGCGGATATCATCGTGCCACTGATCGCGCCGGCGGCGGGCGCGTCCGTGATCCTGGTTTTCCTCATTGCCTGCAACGAGCTGACAGTTTCGGCGCTGCTCTGGTCGGCGGGCACGCAGACGCTCGGCGTCGTCATCTACAATCTCGACGATGGCGGCAGCGCGGATCTTGCCTCTGCCATGTCCGTCATCGTCATTGCCATGGTAGTGATCATGATGGTGCTGCTCGAAGTCATGGCCAAGCGCCTGCCGAAAGGAGTGGTGCCGTGGCGAAGCTGATCCTCAACCACCTCTGCAAGGATTTCGGCACGGGCGGCGGCGCTGCCGTCAATGCACTGTCGCTCGACGTGCGCGAGGGCGGTTTCCTGGCGCTGCTAGGCCCCTCCGGCTGCGGCAAGACGACCGTGCTCAGAATGATAGCCGGCTTCGAACAGCCGACGGATGGTTCCATCCATCTCGGCGAGCGATTGCTGGCGGATGCGGCGAACATGTTGCCGCCGGAGCGGCGCAACATGGCGATGGTGTTTCAGTCCTACGCGCTCTGGCCACATATGAACGTCGCAGACAATGTCGGCTATCCGCTGAAGGTACGTGGCATTTCCGGCGAACGTTACCGCGAGAAGGTGCGTGAAGCGCTGGCCACGGTGCGTTTGGCCGACTATGCCGAGCGCCGGCCCGCCGATCTCTCCGGCGGCCAGCGCCAGCGCGTGGCGCTTGCGCGCTGCCTGGTGACATCGCCTGACGTCGTGCTGCTCGATGAGCCGCTTGCCAATCTCGACCGTCATCTCAAGAAAGAGATGGAGGAGACGTTCCGTGAATTTCATCAGCGCTCGGGTGCCACGATGATCTACGTGACGCATGATCAGAGCGAAGCCATGGCGCTGGCGACCGATGTCGCCGTCATGTCAGAGGGGCGGCTGTTGCAGGTGGCACCTCCGGCGGAGATCTATGCCCGGCCCGAAGGGCGGATGGTCGGCAGCCTGGTCGGGCAGGGCGCCATCCTGTCGCTGATCCTGCCCGATGGTCGGCCCCGTCTCATCGATTGGTCCGCCTTGAAGAAGATCTGGAACGAACAGGAGGGCGCCTCTGAGCATGCCGATATCCTTGTGCGGCCGGAGGATGTGATCGCCGACGCGCAGGGCATTTCCTGTCGGGTCGTTTCGGTTCTCTATGAGGGCGAGCGTTACGCGATACGGCTCTCGTTGCCGGACGGGCAGATGCTCAGGGCCTATAGCCGCGAGGTGGTAAAGGCGGGTGACGTCTATCCCGTCGCCATCCGCTCGGCCTGGAGGCTCTGATTGTGCGGCGGGAGACAAGATGGTTGTTCGCCGCCGCCGCCTATGCTTGATTTGACCGATGTCACGAATGGGAGTCGCGCATGTCCAGTCAGAGCTTCCCGATTTTCGATCTCGGCGCCTTCGAGGCGGCACATCTCGAGGACAAGAGACGTCTTGGGACCGAGGTGGACCGGATATGCCGCTCGACCGGTTTCCTGGCGATTGCCAATCATGGCGTCGCGGATGCGGTGATTGCGAATGTCTGGGACAAGACCCACAGTTTCTTCGATCTGCCTGCCGAGACGAAGCAGCGGGCCAAGACGCTCTATCCGGGCTATCCCTACGGTTATCTCGGCCCCGGCACGGAAGCCCTCGCGAAATCGCGCAATGTCGACACGCCGCCGGACTTGAAGGAAAGCTTCAATGGCGGTCCGCTCGCCGTGCCATCAGGCATGAGCGATCCGGAGGCGCTCGGCTTCTGCTATGCCGCGACGATCTGGCCCGAGGGACCGGAGGGTTTCACGGAGGCATGGAAGGCCTATTATAGCTCCATGGAGGATCTGGCGGCGCGGATCATGCGGGTGTTTGCGACGGCGCTCGGTCTCGACGAGCATTTCTTCGATACTTACGTGGACGCGCCGATCAGCGCGCTGAGGGCATTGAACTATCCCGAGCAGCATGTGCCGCCGCAGCCGGGCCAACTGCGTGCTGGCGCCCATACCGATTACGGCAGCCTGACGATCCTGCTGCCGCAGCCGGGTTCCAAGGGGCTGGAGATCATTGCACCTGACGGTCGCTGGACGCCGGTGCCGCCGGTGGAGGGCGCTTTCGTCATCAATATCGGCGACCTGATGGCGCTTTGGACCAATGATCGCTGGGTTTCGACCGTGCATCGCGTCGTCAATCCGCCGCCGGAAGAGGGCGGTATGCAGCGGCGGCAGTCGCTGGCATTCTTCCATCAGCCGAACTGGTTTGCCGAAATCGCCTGCCTGCCTTCGTGCCTGAAGCCGGGAGAGGCGCCGAAATATGCACCTGTTCTTTCCGGCCCCTATCTCATGGGTAAGTTCAAATCGACGGTCACCGCCAAGGCCGGCTAATGCGAGCAGGATAAGCCGGCTCTCAGTCTTCTTCAGAAATTGGAATGCTTCATGTCCCTGCGCCTTGCGACCTTCAATGTCGAAAACCTGCTGACCCGTTTTGATTACACCGGCTTTCGCAATCAGTTGCGCCAGGATCGCGTGTTGCAGCTCTTCGATGTCCGCAACGAGAATGTCTATCAGCAGCTGGAAGCTGCCCGCGTGGTCGCCGCGGCTGACGACACCCGGCAGATGACGGCGCTCGCGATTGCCGACGCGGATGCCGACATCATCTGCCTGCAGGAGGTCGACAACATGGCGGCGCTGCAGGCATTCGAATATGGCTATCTCTACCGCATGGTCGGCAATGGCTATCGGCAAAAATTCCTGATCGAAGGCAATGACAGCCGTGGCATCGATGTCGCCGTGATGATGCGCGAGGAAACGCGTGACGGCCAGCCGATCGTGCTTAATGACATCAAGAGTCACGCCATGGTGACTTATGGCGATTTCGGCCTTTTCAATGACGAGTTGGCGGAACTTGGCCTTCATTCGGAAGACAAGATCTTCAAGCGCGATTGCCTGGAACTCCATCTCCATATCGGCGGCGTACCTTTTTCGCTTTATGTCGTGCATCTGAAATCGATGGGGCCGGCGCGGGAGGGCGTCGATGGCCGCCGGGCGACCATACCGATACGCCGTGCCGAGACGATGGCCGTTCGCCGCATCATCGAAGACCGGTTCGGCGCCGGCCATACGGCAACCAAGAACTTCGCTATCTGCGGCGACATGAACGACTATCAGGAGTGGATCGACGTCATCGGCACGCGCCGCACCGGCTATAGCTTCGAGTACCGAACAGAAAAAGGAGAAAGTGCGCTCGACGTTTTCAGTCGCGACGGCTTTATCGAAAATGTCATGCATCGTCGGGAGGAGCTCGACCGCTGGACGCTTTATCATGCGCGGGGGCCGCAGGAGCAAAGGCTCTGTCAGCTCGATTACATCTGGCTGTCTCCCGCTCTGGCGCGCGCCAATGCTACGCGCGTCCCCGACATTGTCCGCTCGGGCCAGCCTTTCCGGACCATATTTCCGCCGGGACAGGAGGTGGAGCGATATCCGCGCGTCGGCTGGGACCGGCCGAAGGCATCCGACCATTGCCCCGTTGTCATCACATTGGATCTCGTATGACCGCCCCGAAATTGCAGAGTGACATGGCCGGCTGGCCGCCGGAAAGTACAGTGTTTCCAGTTTCCCGGATCGATCTCGCCGTGCTGCCTGGCGAGCATCCTTTCCATCTCAGCGAATTGGAGGCGGCAAGAGAGAACTGGATGAAGGAGATCGCCGCCAACCCTGCACTCTTTGATGGCCGCATGATCTTCCAGCATCGGCTTTCGCTTGCCGATGGTGTGGTGAAGGGGGAAGCCTATGTGACACCGTTTTCCACATTCCTCTGGTGGCGCAAGCAGAGGGAGCGGGGCGGCTTTCACGTCTTTGCATTTGCGGTGGCGGTGTCGTCCGACGGCGCGATCATCGCGATTCGCATGGCGCCGCATACGGCCAATCCGGGCCAGGTTTATTGCGCCGCCGGATCGATGGATGAAAACGATATCGTGGATGGGCATTGCGATGTCGAGGGTAACATGCGCCGCGAGGTTCTGGAGGAAACTGGCCTGGATCTGAATGAGGCAGCCGCCGAGCCTGGCTATTATGCTACACAGGCGAACCGTTCCGTAACGCTTTTTCGTGTTTTCCGCTTCCCATGGACCGCGGAGGAGATGCTGCGGCGGATCGAAGCGCATATGTTGGTCGCCGAGGAGGATGAGATCGACGGCGCGATCGCAATCCGCTCGGCCGATCCCACGGCGCATCGTTACAATGTTGCGATGCTGCCTATTCTCGCCTGGTTCTTCGGCGAAGCGGAATAGCTTGGGCTTGCGCTGGAGTCGCTTGCCGGTATGAATGGTTAAGTCTGGAAACTTGGATGGAGGCCGGATTGGCGCGCAGCTACAGTGTCTATGATGTGTTCACCGACAGGAAGCTGGCGGGCAATCCCCTTGCGATCATCTTCGATGCCGAGGGCTTGAGCGACGAGGCGATGCAGGCCATCGCCAGGGAGATGAACCTTTCCGAGACGGTGTTCGTGCTGCCGCCGCAGAATCCCGCGCATACGGCCAGTCTGCGAATATTCACGCCTGGTCGCGAACTTCCCTTTGCCGGGCATCCCACCGTGGGCACGGCGATCGCACTTGCGGAGAAGGCCCATGCCACGCATGGCGGCGACATCGATCTCGTTTCCGTGCTGGACGAACGGGTCGGGCCGGTGCGCTGTGCGATCAGGCTGCGCCAGGACAAGGCGAGCTTTGCCGAGTTCGACCTGCCGAGGAAATCGCAGCAGATCCTGCTGCCGCTCGACAGGGCCGATATCGCCAATGCGCTCAGCCTGAAGATCACCGAGATCGGCTTCGAGAATCACGTGCCGTCCATCTGGAGCGCCGGCGTACCTTTCCTGCTGGTGCCGGTGCATGATGTCGGCGCGGCGGAGCGGTTGGAATTCGATCTGCAGCTCTGGGAGAAGACGGTTCCCTTCGTCGATGGCGCGCTGGCCTCGGCCTTCATCTATTGTCGCGGCGGCGTCAATCATGCCGCCAAGTTCCATGCGCGCATGTTTCCTGTGGGAATGGGTATCGTCGAGGATCCGGCGACGGGTTCAGCAGTGGCCGCGCTATCGGGCGCGATCAATCAATTCGACGCGCTCCCGGACGGGCATCATCCCATCATCATAGAGCAGGGTATCGAGATGGGACGGCCCTCGCTGATTCATCTCCACCTCGATGTCGACGACGGCCTGATCGCCAACGCCCGCATCGGCGGCCAGGCCGTGCGCGTCGGGTCCGGAATTCTTGAGCTTTGATTTTGCTGGCTTTTCGGCGGTCTCTGAAATTTTTTTGACAAATAATCAAAGAAAATTCGTCTGGCCGCTGGACAATCAAACCGATCCTATTTATATGCCCGGTCACGCCGCCAGCAAGCGGTACGGGTGATTAGCTCAGTTGGTAGAGCAGCTGACTCTTAATCAGCGGGTCGTAGGTTCGAGCCCTACATCACCCACCATTTAACTACCTGAAATGGTATCATAATTTCCATTTATATCCAAGACTTTCCAGACTAGGTTTGGAGAAGTTTGGATTTGGTTTGGAGATTTGTTCACGAAGTTTTCCCTTCAAGCTTGAGAATAACGGCATCCCCTGCGGTTGCATCGCCTGCGAGATAGTGCGTCTCCAGAATGCTCCGCACATCCACGATCGAATGGCCGGAAGCTTCGGCTATGTCTTCGATCGAGGCGCCAGCGCGTCGAGCCCTGGTAATGAAGGTTCCGCGCAAGTCGTGGAACGTGAGGCCTGACACCTTGGCCGCTTCAACTGCTTTCCCCCAAGAAGTTCGAAAACCATCACTGGTCCATGTCTTTCCATGCGAATTGGTGAGGATCGTCAAAGCTGGCACTTTCCGCTCATCATTCAATTTCTTCAAGCGCTCAAGGGTCGCCCGCAATTCGCCAGAAACCAAGACGATGACATGTCGGCCGGTCTTGGCTTGCTTGAGGCGAATGCGCATCCCATCGTAGGATGACCATTGAAGGCGCAACAGGTCGCCTTGGCGCTGTCCGGTCCACAGGGCAAGCGTAAGCGCATCAGTGATCTGCTGTGATGCCTTTTCGCGAAGCTTTGAGATATCTGCCGGCAGCCATATCTTCTCGCGCCGCGTGCCAGTCTCAGCCAGCCTACCGGCTTTCACGCATGGATTTCGCTTCAGCTTCTCGGTATGGACGCCGAATGCCATGATTTTTTGGAGTACTGACCAAGCGAGGTCGGCAGTACGCGGGCGATCCGCCATTTCCGAGCGCCAGTCTAGAAATACGGCACGCGATCCGGTCTCCTCGATCGCCGCAATCGACATATCCCCGAACTCCTCTTCGATCAGTTTGATATATTGAAGGTACGAACGGCGGGTGCTAGGCTTGCGCTGTTGAAGATCCGTGCGCTTATAGAGCGTGATGATCGATTGAAAGGAATTCGAATCTGGAGACTTTTTCTCTTTCGTCAGCCTTCTGAACTCATCATAAAATGCGCTGGTCCCGTATTCAGCTTTGATCCGCGGGCCATTTTTCCAAGCATAATAGTAATCGCGCTTGGTCCCATCAGCCAATTTCTTGCTGGTTTTATGCAGACCTTTGAGCTCGACGCGCATTCCTGCGTTCCTTCCACGCATCTAGTTCAGAAACAGCTTTCGATTCTGTCGCAATGCCGGATAGGCGGTCAAGCTCTCGATCGAGAGCGACCCGATCCCATCTATGAGTTCCAGGAATGGCAGGTGGAATTCTCCCCTCCTTGATCCAATTGTTGAATTGGGTCGGCTTCAGGTTCAAGTAGGCAGCAGCTTCGGTCTTGGTGAGAAGGCGATGGTTTATGGTCATTTCCCCTCCCTACCTATGTTTTCCCTTTGTTCTTGCAAAGGATTGGAGGAGGTTCCCGGAACGACAGAGTCCAGAGCTTCCAGAAAGTCATCACGCTTGATAATAATGTCGGCGAAGGTTAGATCTTCACGACCGAAAACGTGCTTCCATGCCCATTTGATCCGGTGCCAGACGCTACCGTTTCTAGTCGATACGAATGAGACGGTCAGACTTTCTGGGATATCTTCGTCTGGCTCGATCACCAAGCAATGGTATGGCGTCCTACAGTCGCAAGGAATATAAATCGGTTTCATCGACCCACCTCACATTCCCAATCTCCCCAGGATCGGACAAACAGACCCTTGCGCTCGCGGCAATCCTCATGGAGGCTATTCCACTGTGCTGTCTCGCTTTCGATCTTGGCAACTTCGACAGCAGAGTGGTAGCGCTGGCAAGAGACGACGGAGACTGACAGAGTAACGCCGATCGATATCCACATGACGATTGTTGCTGCGGCTTTTGATTTAGTCATGGTCCGCCTCCTTTGCCTTAGCAACTGCGCTAATACCCATCCCAAACAAAAAGCCACTGGTGGCACCAGCTGCCCATAGGTTCCAATCTGACGGGGATGTGAGGAAAATAGCAGTGAGACCAAATATGGCTGTGATCACGCCCATCGTTATAAAATACCGCGGAGTCATGGTGTAGGCTCCTTCCCGATGTTAGCGGTTTGTTCTGGCAAAGGATTGGGAGCGAAACCCATCTGTGCCGCATCAAGCGGAACAAGCTTAAAATTGAGCATTGACCCATCAAGGGCGAAGAACCACACGGCCAGATCATCGATGCGAAGAGTGTAGTTGGAAGCGACGAGAACGCGCTCAAGTTTGTCCTGGCGCCATCCGAGACGACGGCACATGGTGCGGCTAGAAATTCCCTTGTCGAGAAACGACTTTAACATCCACCAGCGAAACCAAGTGTTCAAGTCCACAAATTTTGTGAGGTTTTGGCCGTATAGGTTCATTCCGGCTCCTTTGCCACAGAAAGAGAGCGGATAGCGGCTGCTACGTCCAGATTGCCACCGACATACTCGGGGCCGGATTCGCCGCGAACTAGATGACTGCCGAGGCGTTCGGCGACTTGGGCGGCTTCTTCCAACGCTTTATTCCGTATGTCTAGCGCTGGATCAGGCAAAATGCTGCCATCGCTAACCAATTTAGGGAAAAGGCTCTGATTGCAATTGAGTAAAATATGCGCATACAGGTGGTAGTCGATAGATTTGGTGAAAGCATGTCGGCAGGCTATTCGGTGCGCTTCTTCCATGCGCTGGAGCTTGCCTTCGGCCTTTTGTGCCCGGCGATGCAACTCTCTGTTTGCAGAGAATAGATTGTCTCGATCTTTTTCGGCGGCTCTAAGCTTCTCTCTCGTATCCACTTTCTCGTGATGAATGCGGACCATATCGTCCTCGGCAGCTTCTATGCGCTGCCTGAATCTCTCGGCCTCGGTATCAACATTCAAGAAATCGCATTTGTGAATCTTGGCTCCGAAGAGTAGTGATAGGCCACGCCCGATATATCCGACTGGCTTCAAGCAGTAGGGGCAGCAATGGGCTGGAGCCTCGTGCCGCAAGTGGAGGTCAGCCATTCCCCACCTCCTTCTCCTTGCGGTAGAGAGAATTCAACCATCCCCATTTGGTGCCACGGTGGATCTCACTCACGGTTGAGTGAGTGATGCCAAACATTAAGGCTATCTCTTTTTGAGTTTTCGAACCCTTGAGAGAAAGTATTTGTCTAGCCTGATCGTTTGACAATTTAGCCCGCGCGTTCCGTTCTCCACGATTGTGCGTGCCATGTGATAACTTGTCGGCACTATTCTCTTCTTGGGTTTTCCAAGACAAGTGCCTAGGAGCCACGCACCCTAAATGACCATTCCCACAGCTATGAGCAGCGACAAGCTCAGGCTCCGGGGGCTCTCCGTAAACAACTATGCAAACATACCGGTGGGCACCGATATGTTTTCCATCTATTTTCAATTGCCCGTAATTATTGCCGGATCGGCTAAATGGCCAGATAAGGCAATCTGTGCCATTATAGTGAACGGCACTTTCATGAACAAAGCGTATCGCATCGCCTGGGGAAGCCCATCCGGCTTCTGGGTCGCCGTTTCTCATAAAACGTTGATAGTGAGGATAACAAAATCCTCTGCATCCTTTCTCATCGGTGTGAGAGTTCCGGGCGCAATCATTTACGGAGCATGGCTTGAATCTTATGTTCATACCGCACCCTCCGTATCTTTAATCAGCCGGTATCCTCCGCGCTTGCCATTGAAGCGCTCCGGCTTGGCTTTGGTTTTCCTCTTCCCAAAGAGACCGCCGGTCGATAGAAGGACTTTCCCTTCTTCAAAACCGACGACCGTCTTAGGCGGCATGTTTGGAAATCTCGGGTCGATCTCTTGCCAGACTTGGCCGATTTTGATCTCGCTCATGGCTTTTCTCTCCCTTCTTCTGATCGGGAGGGAGGAGCGGGGAGAGGACGGTAGTGCGAAGGATTGGGCTCGCTATCAGCCTCATCCATCCATAGCCATCCGCCTTCGTATTCGTCGAACTCCATCCACGCATTGTAATATCGGCCTTTTTCGAAGACCAAGACCTGCCGATCTTTCGTCGCCGCCTTGATCAGCTCATTTGTCATTTCCTCAGGGACGAGAATCCACTCATCGCCTTTTCCAGCTATAGGGAGAGGGGCGTGAAGGGGTGTTGAATTGACAGTGAACTCGGCGGAGAACTCGACGCCAGGCTCTCCGAATGGATGTTCAGGCTCCCCGGTAAATTCAGTGAGGAACTGGTCTAGCTCTAGGTTTAGTCGATGCGCCCATGCCGATGGATTCCGCTGGCACACCACGCCGCCGATGGAAGAGAGATAGGCGGAGATGGCCATTTCAGCCTCGCGCAATTCGAGGTGGACCGGCTTGTAGTTTTCATCTTCGCCGAGGATGGTCGCTTCGCAGGCCGCAGCCAAAGCCTTATCGTGTGGTGTGGTCATTGGGAGGGACCTCCGAAAATCTTCCGATGCGCGTCGATCAACGCCATCTCGGATTCAGTGAAAAGCGGTTGCGAGACGTCTTTGCCGATCAGGGCATTGAGTGAGCATTGAAGCGCCTCGCAAAGGCCGAGGATCATCCAAAGGGTCGGGTTCTTCGAGCGGCCGTTTTCCAATTCCCATATGTGGGCTTTGGAAGAACCCATGCGATTGGCGACATCATCGAGCGACAATCCGAGGGCCTTGCGGCGGTCCCGGATGAAAGACGCCATGTGCGATGTGATTTCCGGATGGTGGTCTGGTCTCGTCACCCACGCCCCTCCTGTGCCTCTGAGTGGGCAGCTCGTCCGGCTTGGAATGCTCTAACCACATCGGTCAGATCGTATTGAAGCATTCCATTGTCCTTCCGCAATGCCGTAAGGTTTGTCGTTACCCACGACAGAGCCTCGTCATCGGCCTTATCGAACAGCTTCAGCTTGTGAGCATGCTCTGGGGGAGGCTCGCAATTATATGGATCGCCGCAACACGGATTGAATTTGCAACGGTTCTTCATCACTTCGCCTCCCCTTGCTCAGGGGTGAGGGCGGCGCGGCCTTCCGATGTAATGTAAAAATCGTGGTGCATGTAAATCGCTGGGCGTAAGTATCCGTAGTCATGGAGTTTATCGGCAGTTCGCTGTTCCCACCCACCTCTAGTGATTAGACCGCCATTACTTGAGGCAGCGCGCTCAAGTAATTTCCTTTGTAATGGAGTGAGCTTCATGACCGGCTACCCTTTCGAAGTTCGTGTAGAGTACATTCAATGCAATCGATCAAATCGCGGTAGCTGCGCCAATCAGGGAAAAGCTCCTCAATCTGACCGATGATTTGGTTAGCGGGGTGTGCATTGCTGTTCTCAGCCCTAAGCGCGGCTATCTCGGGTGGGGGCGGAGGGTCTTGGACGGGTAACGCAGCGTTGGCGATGGAGATCGCATCGTCCAAATCAGCATCTTCGTCATCGACCATGCCAGCAATTTTACACAATGCCTTTTGCATCTGATTGTGGTGGCTGTTGAAAAGCTCGATGCTCTCCCAAGCCGCAAATGGATCTTCAAGTTCATCCACCTGTTCGGCGACCTTCAGCATCTCCGCAGCCAAGGCAACGACCGTTTCAATGGGGACTATCCCTTTCCCACCGCATGCGCTGCACAACAATGAAGGCTGTCCTACAGGGCAATCTTCATCCTGCTCGAATGTCGTGCAGGGGCAAGCTATCTCGGGTGCGGGGTCGCTTTGGGAGTTGGAGAGAGCGGAGCGGATGCGAGACCGGCATGCCGCAGTATCTTTACTATCTGCAATGTGGCGAAGTTGTTCATCGGAAATATTGTCCACGACGACAGATACGGCCGGAGGTTCGGCGTACAGCGGTTGCATTACGCAGCCCGTTTTCTTTTGGTATTCACGCGCACTTCTTTCGCTCGCGTCCAGTATCCACCCGTCAGCAAAATCTTTGCATCTCCAGGCGACAGCCTTCACGGCCACCGGCTCTTGCACCGCTGCGGGTGGGGATGGGACGTCCGAAAGGGCTTCGACAATACGACGCAATCCGTCAAGTTCATCGCTCAGCGGGTCGCCCTCCCAGTCACTGGGCATATTTGAACGAAATTCCTTGTCGGCCTCTAAAACCGCAGCAACGGCAATTTCAAGCATCTCCGATTTTGGTGCCCTCTCATGCCGTTCAGCATCAGAGGGGGAGGCATAGACTGGAAACGGGTCCGAACCATCAACGGACTTGTCGCCGGCCCGCGCTACCTCGTAGTAGTCCTCGACATCATCGGCGGCGCGGCGGCCCTGAAGCCAAACTAGGTGCGCAATCGGTTCATTCAGCATTGTTCTTCTCCTGAGTGAGCTTGGAGCGGAGGGCTGCTATGCAGATGGCCAGCGGAAGACTGCCGCACTCGCTGCTTCCATACGACGGGCCGAAATCGCCTTGATTGTAGACAGTGACGCGAGCAACCCCGTAGAGGTTCGTCATCTCGAATTCGTCTCCGCCAATTAGGGAAACGGCAGCATCGATGGAATCGGTAAAGGGAAGGCTGCCCCAGATCAGCCCGAGATCACCGTTAGTATGCTGGACGCCACACATGCCGCGCGCTTGCTTGTGATGCCCCCATGTGGGGAAGTTAGCCCACGCCCACTCAAAGCCACCGCTGCGCATCTTGACGGTGCCTACGCGCAACGCTGCATCGATCTTGGCATCAAGCCAGCGATCTGGCCCCGTCGCCTTCTCCAGCGCTGCAATCAGCTCTTCAAGCTTTTGCATGGGAAGAACCCTCCAGTTTGGAATCAGCGATGATTTTGGCGACGCGCTTCCGATCCATCCAGACGACGATGCCGAGCTTTTGCGTTCCATCAAGGCTGAGGGGCTGCTCGGTACCAAAGGTGATCTTCGTGACGCCCTTGTTCATGTTCAGCGTCTCGGCACACTGGTCGAGGTTCTGAAACTGAACCTTGTCGTCGCCGTATTTTGCGATAAGCTCGGACAGATTCATGACCGTTCCTCCCGCATCATCTCACGACGGGAGTCGGCGGCATCCTCTACGGCTACCTGATGCTGTTCCGCCGCTTCCGACATCAGCCAGGACTTGAAGCCGTCGGCACTGGTAAAGCGATCACTGATCGACCAAGGCAGCGTCAGTTCGTCTTTGCCATCGAAGAAGCGAACGCTATCAACCTCGGCAGTCGGCTCTTCCGGAGGGGCGATCTCGGTAGCCTTGGAGCCGGGATTGACCGTGAAGTTCACGACCATCTTCATTTCAATCTCGGTTCCGCATTCCCAGCCGGATATGCAGACGACTTGTTCGGCGCGATATTTGTTGCTCACTGCTCGATCCTCTCTCTAAGACGGCCGGCAAGAGCCAAGCCTTGGTTGATGCGGGCGGTGCAGCGAACGACAGCCTCGGCGCGGTCGTAGTCGCAGAAGATGCCCCATAGGGTGTTGGCGAGTTCGTGAGGGTCGACGCCCTTGGCGAGCCAGTAGGCCTGCTCAGTGCCGAGCTTGCCGCTATGCTGCAGGGCGTGCTCCTCGGCTATGAGGGGGAGAGCGAAACGATCCGGAGCCTTGGTGCCTTTCCCTCGACCGAAATGGCCGTGCCATGTATTGGCGAATGAGACGTGGGCCGCCTGAACGCCGTATCTGCCAGTGACGACACAGGGCAATTCGTGGATGAAGCTAATATAATCGGCGCGCTTGGCCGGTCGGCGCTTCGGAGGCTCTTCTCTTGGGATATAGGCGATCCGGGATGCCATCAGAATAAATACTCCGCTTGATCAGTAAAGCGCTGTTTCTGCGGCGCATCTCGGCAGTAGTCCTCATGTCCAGCAAGCCGAACGATGCGCTTGCAGAAATCGCAGACGTGTTCGCGGACTGCATCGCGATGAGAAACGCGGGCTAGCGGAACTTTGACGTGGCCATTGCCGTGAGCTTTCGGCTCGAACGGAACTTCCCCATCATCAAGAGCGCCTGGCTCAATGAAGCAGATCAGCCTAGATCCCTTGGCTTGAATGACCGTTGCCGGCCATTTACTGATATAGACATCCTCGTCGCCTTCTGGCTCATAGCCGATCGTCTCGACGAAAACCGCATCGCCCGGGTTGAAGGCCAAGCGCTTCCACTTGCATCTCCATTTCAGCGAAGTGACGCCGAGGCCAGAGACTTGAGCCTTTACAGCTTCGCGAGCATGGCAATAGCCGGATCTGAAGACGCAGCCAGCGCAGGTTCGGTAGGTCACGATGATGCCTCCAAATCCTTGGAATGCATATGCCGGCGAACCCGATGGCGCATGCCGTAAATTTGTGAAGACATATCGCGTACGCGGTCGTCGCCATATTTTTCAGCGAAGCTATCCAAAGCGCAGATGAGGTTATAGACTTGGAGGTCCAGCTTATCGGCGTCGATCTGTTTGGCGGTTCGGAACTCAGTTCTCATCGTCTACCTCCCACTGATCGTCGATGACGATATCGTGCCAAGGATCATCGAATATTTCTTCGATCTGACGCAGCTCTTCTTCCGTGGCGCTCCTCTCCTTACGGACAACATCGCCGGCAGAAATATCCCAGACGGTGATTTCATAACGAGGGCTCACACGCGCCTCCATATCCAAACCAGCCAGGAAAGACGCTTCTTCCAACGGAGGAAGGTGGCGTAGTCCTTTAAGTCCTGCATGCGCTGGTCGTGCTTATCGAGGCGCTGGAGGGTGGTTGATCGAGCGTGCGGGTTTTTCTGGCGATGGAGTTCGGCGGATTTCATGATTCACCTCGCGTATCGCGCACAGCGCCGGAATTGATGAGATCATCGGCAGCCTTGCGGAGGTCGATCCGGCCAAGACCCGTTGCCTTCGCAGCCTGTCCCTCGCTCAATGTGCCTTCGACATGCAGACGGACAAGCCAGCCGCGCATGCGGGCGCAATCTGGGCATGGGCCAGGATTTCGGCTATACGATCCCCTGTGGCCGATAGGGCCGTATTTCTCGCGACGGGTTATCCACGCGCGCTTGCGGGTTTCGGAGATGGAAGTCATTGCATATGCCTCCATTCGAGGCATTCCTTGCAGGCCGTACCGATCGGTCGGCCGCAGCATTTCTCCATGGCGGTCTTGCCTTCGCGCCGAGCGATGATTCCCTTTGCGTTGCCGCTGACAGGGTTTTGCCGGATTGGGGTGTAGGAGACGCTGCAGAAACCTTCCTTGCCGTTGGTCGGCTCGAATTCATAATCTCCACAGTCGCTTTTCGTGCCGGGTGCGATATAGACAATCGCGCGGCTCATACTATCGTTGTACTGAACGAAATGGGCCGGAAATTCCGAAAACGTGACGCCCCAATATGGATCAGCATCTCCGTCAGAAGTCCGAACAATGACGTTGTCACCCGGCTGAAACTCAGGTACGAATTCCTTGCAACGATGCATGATAGAGCCGACGCCAAAGCCCTTGATAGCCTCAGCGAGTTTGGCCTTTATCTCGCATCCATTACGATGGGCGCAAGGGCCGCACTTACGATAGACGGTCATGCTGCACCACCTTTCGCCGGCCAGATCGTCACCGTCTCGCCGTACTTAAGAGCCTCGCGCACGAGCCAAACGATTTCCTCGTCGCTCTCGAAAGGCACATGGGTACGGCAGAGGTGGCCATCAGCATCGCGGGTCTCCGCCTGCCATCCGGCTTTGCGGACATCTTCTTGCGTCTGAAGATTTACCGGGAACGGATTTTTCATGCCGCATCCTCCCCATACTTCGTCCCACAGAAGGCGCAATACGTAAGGAACATGGAGACAGCCTTCATCTTACCGCGACCTTTATCGATCTGATGTGTTTCGATCATAAGGCCAGGGTGCTTGGCTTCGCCGAACATGATCGCTTGCGACAGGCGCGTGTTGCGAGAGGCCAGCTTTTCATTTACGGTTTCGATGCATTTGCACGTCATTCTGCATCCTCCTCGAAACCTTCAAGATCGACAGACCAATTCACAATCTTCCCGTCAGGACCGATCGTCATGATGACGTAATCGCCATAGCCGGAACCGCCGGGAGACATGATCTTCGGAACGTAGCCTCCGATCTCGCGAACGACGTTCTTTTCGGGATCGAGAAGGAAATACCGGCCTTCATCGCAGACCTTGTAATGAACGTCTGCCGTCGTTCCCTCGGGCCAATCCTCGATGACGCCGGTAGCCAGATCAATAATCGGGCACCAGTTGGACCCGACGCGAAGTGGGATCAGTTCGCCGTCCGTATCTTCCACGCCATTGACTTCGCCGTCTTCCCAATACCTGACGCCACATTCGGCTTTGAGGTATTTGACTTCCTTGCTGATGACCTGGGTAAGTTCGATTGTGAATGTCATGCGGCTCTCCGGTTCTTCAAATCTTCGGGATTAGTGAGGATCAGGCCCTGTTCTGAGAAATGCCGGTGCACGTCGTTGAGATAGGCCGTCTTCTGACGCGTCGTCATTATTCGAGTAACTCCGAAATCAAACGGCACCATCATCAGCTTGAGCTTATGCTCGTACGGGAGCGGCATGATCACGGCGTCATACTCGGCCTTGAACACGTCGTTCTCATTCCGAAGGATCGGCACGCCTAAGTGAAGCTTGCAGTAGCCGCGAACTTCTTCCGGCGTCTGGTCTCCGAGTTGGGCCGATATTTCCATGACCCATTGGCGCTGAAGACGGTTCTGGTCGTTGGTCCGGTGCTTGCCGTCCGTAATGCTGGACGCGAAAGGCAGCTTCTTACCGGCGATGAACTTGACCAGCATATCGCGGGCCTGTTCGGTTTCGATGATGCGGTTGTTGGTTGCCATGGATCACCTCAACTGTAATGAGAGAAGAGGACAAGAGAGAAGTCGGAGGAGGTCAGTGCCCGGTCAAAGGCTTCCGATACCTTTCGGGCCAGTTCGTCACGGTCAACGCCAATATCAGCGGGATCAATCTTCTTGGGAGAGAAGCCTTCATGCTTGTCGCTAACAGCGATGATCTTTCCGGCCATGCAATAATCTCCTGACATGCCGTCGTAGACGACATCGAAACGGCGATCGGGGCGGCCTTCTCCTTCGGCCTCGTGCTTATCCCAGTTGAAAGCTTTCGCGCCGACGTCAGTTGCCCACATGAGGTAGTCTGTTCTGGAAACGCCCATGGTCTTAGCCTCCGTTCAGCGAGTTAAGCCGAGCAAGCGCCCGATCACGAACCGCAAAGGCCGCATCTATCATGTCGGCATGACCTTCTGTTTCGAGCACTGCCGGCGCATCAAAGTCGTTCCAGATTTCTTCGGCGGCCTCTTCATCCTTGGCGCTGGAAAGAGACGTTTCCAGATTTTCCATGAACTCGCCGAGAACAAACTCACCTTCTTGAGGCTGGGAATTATCCACCGGTGCAGTTTCTTCCTTGGCGGGTTCGACGTTTGCCTTAGGCGGTCTTGGAGGCGTCAAAGACTTCTTGGCGGGGGACGACGATTCCGACTGATCTTTCGGCGTTATGTCGCGCATCTCCGGATCGTCACGCATGTTGCTACGGGCAATCTCGCGCTCTTCGAACTCATCACGGATACCGCCGAGGACATCACCGAATAGTTCGCGAAGGCAATATCCAGCCGCGCGCCAAGACAACATGCGTTTAGGGAATCGATACCAAGTCGCATCATTCGGCACGTTGTCGCGCCAAACCTTCTGACCATTTTCCCAGATCTGCTTTTTGACCGTCGCCCTGTCATCCCAGAGGCGAGCGCGAACTGCGTCGTCTTGGGTGAACTCGACGCGCTTGTCTTCGCTGGTATCAAGGCGCTTGGCTTCACACCATCCGACCATCTTGCCGCCGACGATATCGCAGCCGGTGCGCAGATAGGCGACCTTGCCGGACTGGCGAACGACATTGATCAGGCCATCGCCATATAGCGCCGGCTTGCCGTTGATGACAGTGAAACTGCGAAGGGAGACCATCGGCTTCAACCCAAGCTCTGATCCGGACATGATGACGATAGCCACAGCGCTGGCCGCATCGTCGCCGGTCAGCTTGCCGACAAGCGAGGATGGGGCAAGGCCAGAGGCAACAACGGCGCGCGCTACGCGGAACGTTTCTTCGAACGTTTGGGGGATGATGGCCATGACCTGGCCGCCGCCTTCAAGTGCTGGAACGTGAGCGTTCATGGATTATCTCCTAAGCATCTACGTCGTCGAAGATTGAACGATTGCCCTTGTCGTCGAGCATCGTCCGGTCTTCCGAAAACATGCGCTGTCCATTGGGATACTTGGCCTGGCGCTCTTCATCGGTGCGCAGGTCTTCGACATGGCGAAGGATCGAGGCGGAAGCCATTTCGGATTCGGTCTTGATCTCCATGACCTCAACCTTTGCCTCGCCGTGTTTGGTCGGAACATAGACGCGCTGCCCGACCTCGACGGGAAAGTCGGCGAAATAGTCGTATGTCTTGCCGCTCTTTTCCCAAGAGAACTTGACGGCGACGATTGTGCGGGTCGCTGTCTCGGTCATAGGTGTCTCCATGTTTTGCGGCGAACCGCATAGGTGATCGTTGAAGGATGGACGCCATACTCTGAGGCGAGTTCTAGATGCGACTTGCCAACCGAATTGCGGATTGACATCACCTGTTCGGCAGTCAATCGAGCCGCGCCATGGCGGTCGCCGCAAGCGCGGTTACCGTGCTCGAGCTTGTCAGCCTCATTTTCTTTGGGGGTCGCCCACTTGAGGTTTGATGGCCAATTGTGGGTGTTTATTCCGTCCTGGTGAGCGGCATGATGTTTTGCTGTCGGCGCTGGACCGTGGAATGTCCTGCATATGAGACGGTGAAGGCTCACGGAGCGCGGACGTCCTTCGTCAGTCATGATGCATGCGCGCAGATAGCCCTTCCTCTGCCTTTCAGGCTTACCAGCTATGATTTTTCCGACGAAGGTGACCGGACCTGGAAGAGCACGACGAAGGCGTCCGTGAGTGGAAACCTCATACTTGCTGTAGCCGTGGGCCGGCACCCAGCGTTCTGGCTCAAGCAGCACGTTGTTCACTGCGGATCTCCATTCCTGCGAGAGGAACACCGGCGCGCGCGGCTCTGTTTGCCAGCGTCTCGACGAGTTCGCGGATTTCGGAACGATCTTTCAGCGCCATCAGCAACTTGTCGAAGTCGGTGATCTCGGCAAAGACGAAGGTGCGGAGCGCAACGCGCGCGCCAGTGCGGCCAGCCGCAGCATTTCTCACCTGTGCGTCGCGTTCGGCATCAGCGGCTAACTGCTCAAGTCGCTCGGCTGCTGCTTTCGCGGCGGAGTTTTCGGACGCCGCAGCGGCTCGTGCTGCATCTTCGGCTTCGCGACGTTTGCGGTCTGCTTCCTCCTGCGCTTTACGCTGGCGCTCGTTTTCGATACGCTGCTGTTCGAGGAGGTAAGCATCCATGTGCCTCTTGAGCTGCTTGCTCAGGTCGGCAGGGCCTTCCTTCAGATCACGCCACTTGTCGTCGATACGACGGCCTTCGTCGAGCGACGGCTGTTTCGCGACCTTGTGCAAGTCGGTCGCCTTCTTGGCTATACCGGCGAGACGCTTCGACCAGACGGCGGCGCGGTCGGCTTGATCTTGCGTCGTGATCTTGGTCTTGAGGAATGCGGCTGCCAATTCCTTCTCGCCGGCGAACTCTTCGGTCAGAGCCTCGAAGGGATCGGACGGCTGATTGTGGTCCTTCGGAGCTAGGGCATTCGTCGGGGCGTCGTCGGCCCAGCCATTGCCGGCGGTCGCAGAATCGAAAGCTTCCTCAGTTACAGGATGACGGCAGCACCAAGTCCAGATATCCTCCGGGTGCCTCACTTCTGTTCCGTTGCGAGTGGCAACGAATGCGCCGGCTTCGTCCTGCCAGATGGCGACAGGAACCCACGGCCCGTTCTTGCCATCACGGACACGATAAAAACCCCATTCAGGCTGACCATCATGGATAGGGCCAATCTTGCCGGCGAGCGCGTCGCTCCACCAAGACCAGACATTCTTTTCAGCGGCGTGCGACATGAACATTCTCCTGATTATCGAGAAGCTGAACCTTGCTGACGTAATCCGCCCTAGACAAAGCCCCGTAGACACAGATGGAAATGAAGACGGAAGCGAGAATAACGACGTAGAATTGAACTCTCGCAGTCCACGGGGTGATAGGGAGTTGGGTGAGGTCGATCTGCTTCGGAGGTGCGGCGGAGCATTCGCCTGGGCACCAGCATTCGTGCAGATCTCGTAGAGAGCAGGGTTCCATCACAGCGCCTCGACCGGCTGGCCGTTGCGGAGCGTATAGAAGGTATTCGGCTTGATGCCGTCTTTGCCGGCGATGCCAGCCCATACGGCGACAATGGGACCGTTCCATTCAGTGCGCTCGACGAGGAAGAGGGCATTACCCTCAACGCCACTCACTTTTCCTCCGAAACCGGAAGACATGGCCGCGCCCCGAGTGCCGGTGGCGGATGCCGCGCCC
>NZ_FMAF01000006.1:0-121206 GCF_900094565.1 Martinezella lusitana | reverse complement strand
GCCGGTGGCGGATGCCGCGCCCCGAGTGCCGGTGGCGGATGCCGCGCCCTGATAGCCGGTGGCGTGGCCACCTTCCTCGACCGTTGCACGGTCAGTGACCCACTTCACGGCTTCCTTGACAAGATCGCTCATGCCGATCTGCGCGCCGACCTTGAGGATTTCAGCCGCCGTCTTCTCGTCATCATCGGTATGCATGGAGCCGGAAAGCCCGACACTATGAAAAACAGACCCGGCAGGCGCGTAATATTTGAAGACCGCAAGAGGATGCCCGGTGATAGCGTGGAAGCCACTTTTGCAGGCGACAACCTTGCCGTCATGGGTATATGTTTCGCCAACGGCATACTGAAACTTCGGCCCACCATTCGGGGTGCACGTCAGATCCGCATTGAAGCCCTTTATAGCCATGACAACCGGCTGCTCTGCGGTAACGACTTCCTCTGTCTGCTTTGGCTTCTTGGCCATGAAAATGCCCCTCTGGGTTCGTAAATTGAATGATGTTGCTATTCAGCCGCTTGAGCTGAGACGCCGCCAAGCGGGGCAAGTTCGGGGATGAGAAACATCGGCATACCGTGACGACGGCGAAGGGCCGGAACGAAGTCGGAGACAAGACCGGAAACGGCGTCCGTCCATTCCAGAGCCGCATGCTTGCCGTGAACGGTCTTGTCGTCTTCGATCTGCTTCACGATCTCGGTGAAGAGGAAATCGTCGATGACGTGCGCGCTGTTGATCCGGCTCGGCCGCTTTAGCGTCGTCTTGCCGATCTTCAATGAGGCGACATAGAAATAGCTGTCGTCTTCGCAGTCGCTTTCGAGGATGGCGGTTCCCTGAATGAGGATGTCATCGCCATAGCCGGGAAGTTTCATTTCGGAGAAATCATATTCGAGCGTCGTCATTGAATTATCTCCATTTTCCTAGCCAATGGCTTTGCCATCCGGCGCATACGGGTCTGATCTGCGATTGCATCGTTTGATGCTTGAGATTTGGTCTCTCCAGTCCCCTTGCAGACGTAACAGCGGGCAGAGCCGAAGCTTTCGGTCGGGAAGGAAAACCGGGTGAGGGTCTTTCCAGTGCCGGCGCATAGATTGCAGGGGGGGAGCGTTGCCATCACGCACCGGCCTTCCGGGCGGCAATCATGATGTCAGCGTAGCCGTAGGCCTCCCTGACGATCTCCACGCATTCGGCTGTCGGTGACCCGTATGCCGCCTGATATGCAGGGATGAGGCCGATCAGAGCGTGGCCGGCGAACCAGTCGCGAAGCGTCATGCCAGGATGATCAACATCCGCAAATGTGGGGCGCGTAGCTCCATCAGCATCGATAAACATATCGACCGCCTGATATCGCTTTGCTGGGAAGGCCAAGCCGCCATCATCGATTGTGTCGTCTGCCATCGGTCGTATCCTCTGTTCAGAGCATCCGTTTCGGGGGTGGGGATTAAGCGGCGCGCTGATCCGTCAGAATGTTTTCGGAGAGCTTTTTCATCGTCGCTTGGAGCGGGTTCATGAATTCGACTTCAATCCCGTTGTCCTTGCCGAGATCAATCACGGTGGCGAGAGCGCCCATGAACTGATGAAGACGAGCTTCATCGCCTGACGGCATAGCGGCAACAAACTCGTCAGCCTCTTCGAAGGCCTTTCCCGGGTCATCATTTTTGATGAATTTGAACAGGCCGTCAGAATACCTGTCTTTGCCAAGCTTCGTCGGGTCCTGCCAACGCAAGTAAACTCGAAACTCTATGTTGCCGCTCTCGGCATCGAACTGGGCGCATGGCTGCTTCAAGCCCTTGTCGATCATTGCCTTCATCAGTTGATCAAGGCGCTTCTGAATTTCCTTGGTGTTCATTTCCCGTTCCTCATCACTGATTGATAGCTTTCGAAAAGCTGCTTGTGACGGCAGCTTTCCGAAGGCGGTCAGGCGATGAAATAAACTTTCCGATATCGAACGATGTCGCAGGACAACCCGTTGTGGTACCAAGAGTTCTGGTGTCGGTATGGCGACGACCAATACCCAGCTGGACCCCTATTTGATGTTCCGTCTCGTCGCTCAATCTCGACAACGAGATGGTCATCTACAGGGCAGTCTTGACCGTTTGGAATGGCCCATTCTCCGAACTCGAAAGCCATCTCAAAGCATCCCCTGAAGGCGCAGTTTCTGAGCTTCGTACTGAGCGATCAGTGCGGTATCCTGAAACTGCGGCTGGTAGGAGCGAGCACGGTCAAGAATGCGGTTGCATTCAACGATGCTCTCAATTACGCGGCGTTCCTGTTCCTGCGTCATTTCCCTCATCCTTCCTTTCGCATCTCCCTCTGCCTGGGCAGTTAGGAAGTGCGGGGTTGATGCCGATCCCGTTTCTCTGAGCGTTAGCTAGTCAGTCGGGAGCGGCTTCGATGAAGATGAGAATACCATTTTGGCATTGCTAGTCAATACCGACTTGGTATAAATATTTGGTATGAGAAAAAGACACGATACCGAAACAGACAGAATCAAATTGCTAAGGAAGAAATATCCGCCGGTTGAGGTTGCTCCGTTCCTCAGAATGCAGCGGCGTTGGATAAGGCGCGTGAACCAGATGACGCACCTCACCCACGTTCAACGATGCGCGGCCGTATTTATCGGCGCGTTCGGCACACCGGATACGCCATTTTGCGCGGCCGGGATGGACTACATTTGCAGGAATGTTGGATGCGAGAGGACGGCGGTTCATCTAGCCATCAAGAAGCTAGAGGCAATCCATTGGATTGAGGTCGATCGCCAAAAGCGCTCCGGGAATGTCTACCGGATCGCGATCCCTTTTTGATTTTATTGTTGTTCTGGAACAACCAATTACGTGTTGTTCCCCACCAACACAATATAGACGGAGGCTGATATAGACGGGAGTATTATCTTTTTAGTTCTGCTTAGGAGGTAGGAGTAATTGGAAACAGGGAGATAGATCTTATCGAAAAACGATGAAAACCTGTATCGCTAAAACGGTCAGCAAAATCCATTTTATAATGCGAATTTCATTCACCAAGCGCAACGATGTGATGAGAGCATGAGCCGCATCTTGCCGAGTATGGGCGATGAGAACATCCTTCTGCATCTGGTCCAAGACAAATTTATGCTTGGTATTCCCATCGAAAAATTGCATGTCTTCATCGAGTTGAAATTTTGCTAACGCGGCATCCCTATCCAGATCCGTTTTTGCATATTTCAGCGCTACCTTAAGCTCGTTGACGCTCATGCATTCCCCGCCAGGGCGATGAAGTGCACCGTTGCGACAGCAGATGCTGGGAATCGAAGTTCCTTGGGCGGATTAAACTGCTCAAGAACGAGTTCAATGCTGTTATGCCGAATGAATTTCTTCACGAACGCTAAAAGCGGGCCGTGTTCATCCATGCGTATCTGGGCAATAACGTAGTCACCTTTTTTCACGCGGCGCATAGGGTCGACGAAGCAGATTTCGCCGTCCTCATATCGTGGAGACATTGAATCCCCCGCAACCTGCACCGCATACGCCCCCGAAATATCTGAAACTATAGGGGGAGCCATTACCTCATACAAAACACTTCCATTCATGAGGAATTCTCCGTCGACGCCGCCGACAGCCTGCCCGTAAACTGGTATCTTTCGGCCTAGGCCGACCACCTTATCCCTAATTTTTGCATTTGGAAGTTCAAAAACATTGGAACCAAAATTAGTTATATCGGAAGTTTCAATATTCTCCGCTGGGCTATCATCCGGCCAGCCAAACAGCAAAATTTCTGCAGTCACATTCAAAGGGCCGCAAAGCCGCTCAGCCCATTCCTTCGTAAGCTTCCTTTGGCCCGTCTCCAGGCGCTTGATCTGAGGTTGCGAGGTGCCAACAGCCTCGGCCAAACTAGCCTGAGACATTCCTATCTTTTCCCTTAACTCTTTGATCATATTCATGTTCCGAACTTATGCCATCATGGCATTTTTATCAAAATCCAATTTGGTATAAATATCGCTTGATTTGCGATGCCATTTTGGTATCGTGTTTGGTATGACCCTAGATGAATACCTAAGAGCACAAGAACCGAAGATATCGCACGCCGATTTTGCGAAACGAATTGGCGTCGAGCAGGCGGCTGTAAGTCGATATGTGAACGGGAAGCGTTTCCCGGCTCCGGAGATCATCAGAAAAATTCATGAGGCCACCAATAGCGCCGTAACCGCGAACGACCTTCTCAAGGGCTTCGAGGAGGCTCAGCAGAAGCGCGCTAGGGAGTCCGCAGCATGACCCCCTCTCATCTCAAAGAACCAGTACCGGCGGATATCGACCTCATCATTGAGGCGATAACCAGTCAATGGGGTGATCGCTGCGACGACTTCGAACCGAGTTGCGCCTGCTGCCGGGTTTGGAGGGCGTTCGATCATCTGCTTGGCGAGCGCGACCGATGCGCAGCGATCGCCGATCGATACGGCAAGTTCGATCCCGATACCACGTATGGTCTTGGATACCAGACCACTGCGCTGAACATCGGCGCCCCCATTCGGAAAGGCGGCATCTGAATGCGCTCCATTCCTTCTGATCAAATTGAAGACCCCTTCAAACGTGAGCGTCGGGCCTCGCGCCACAAAGAAAAAGGCGGGTCGCCCGAAGACGCCCGCCAAGAGGTTTTTCCAATGCAACATGTAATGGATATCGCTCAAAACGGCAATAAGCCGGCGCGTATTCCCTCTGAAAATTCTCCTGACAAGACTGCTGGCCTTTGGCTCGACGAACGGATTGCTAAGTCCAAGTTCGGCGTTGTTTCCGAGGTCATTGATCTCACTCCGGCCATGGCGCGAGTGATGCTTGCCCGCAATCCGGGAAATCGGAAGCTCAGCTCCATCATCGTCGAGAACTATGCACGCGACATGGCAAACGGCGCCTGGGCATTTAATGGAGAGCCGATCATCATTTCCAATGATGGCAAGCTTAACGACGGTCAGCATCGCTGCGAAGCTGTTCTCGCGTCGAATACGGCCATCAGGGTCGTCTTGATCATCGGCCCAGATCGCGAAAGCCGCCTTACGGTCGATCAGGGCAAGACCCGGATGACCGGCGACTATCTCGGCATGAACGGGCATGTCGATAGCGTAGCATTGGCTGCCGCCGCCAAATTCGTTTGGCAACATGTCAACCACAGTTTTATCACTCAGACGCAAGCATTCCGTCCGACCAAGATGGAGGTCCTTTCCTTCGTCGAGGATCATCCAAGCGTGGCGGAAAGTTTGGCCGCTATCCCTTCCAAGGGCTCTGATGCTGTCGGCGGTCGTGCAATCCTTGCGTTTGCGCACTGGACCTTTACGCGTGTCAGCGGCAAGCCTGAGGCTGTCTCCATGTTCATGGATGCACTTATCAAAGGCTCCAATCTCGTCCCGCGTAGTCCTATCCTTTACGCTCGCAACCGTCTTATGTCGGAACGTGGCCGCCTCAAGCCGAACGAAAAGGCAGAGCTGATCATTCGGGCATGGAATGCTTCCCGTCGCGGAGACAAGGTCTCGAATCTGCCCATCAAGGGCGGCGCTCTTCCGACCGTGGAGCGCTGATAGATGATCAGAGAACTTCCCATCGCATCTATTATCCGGCGTCAGGACGCACGATCCCTGAACCAAGCTTCGGTGTCTGCTCTTGCTGAGAGCATCGCCACCGTTGGCATGATCAGCCCGATTCGCGTTCGCGAGAAAGGCGACCGATGGGAAGTTAGCGCTGGCTCGCATCGTCTTGCTGCATGCGAAATGCTTGGACTGGCAGATATCGAGTGCATCGTCATCAATGATGATGACCTGCATGCCGAGCTTTCCATGATCGACGAAAACCTCTGCCGGAACGAATTGTCTCCGGCAGAACGCGCCAGCCAGACGGCGCGGCGCAAGGCCATCTATATCGAGCTTCATCCAGAGACGGCAAACGGTAGCAACCAACATTCTAGCCTTCGCAAAGATTGCAAACCCTCCGAACGCTTCACTGCCAACACTGCATCTGCGACCGGACAATCTGAACGTATTATCCAGCTCAACGCCGAGCGCGGTTCGAAAGTCATTCCAGAAGTGATCGAACTCATTACCGGCACGAAACTTGATACCGGCATCTATCTCGATAAGCTCAAGCGCTTGCCACCGAACGAACAGATGACCGCAGTACGTCGCGACCTTGCGCTGATCCGTCAGAACGAACGCGCCGCCAAGCCAGCGATCAAGGTAGCCGACGCGCCGCTTAACGATGAATCTGCACAAGAACGTCAAGTCGCGGCCCTAATGTCTGCATGGAATAAGGCTGGTGCTGAGGCACGGCAAGAATTCTTGGAACGCATCGAACAACCTATTTTCGACAGGGGGGCAGCATGACCTCCAATATCTGCGCAGCTCGTCAAATCCAGCGCCGTGAAGCCAATCCAGACCCAGTCGGAGACGAATGGCTAGACGATTTCCGTCGCCTCTTCGAAGACGAATTCCCGGAACCTGAATGTGAAGCAGCACGCGCCGTCGAAGGCGTTGGTCATCAACGGGTGGAATCCAATCGGTATCAGGAGAATGAGGCATGACCCAGATCGCTTTCGAAGCGACGATCTTCATTATCATCGCCGCCAACTTCATTGTCTGCGTCATCGCTGTGATCCTTCCCTGGCTCAAGGAAGCCTTCCGAAAGCATCCCAAGCATGAGGCGGTAATAATCCCCTTCGCCCGCCAAGAACGTCGTGGAGGCCGTCATGTCTGACGACTTCACCACCATGGCAACTTATTTCTCTGTGTCGCTTCTTCTCGGCTTGGCCTTCGGCATCCTCGTCAAAATCTTCGGCAGCTCCGAGCTTTTTCGTTGGCGCTTTCCAAAAATATCCGACGACAGCGACCAGAGGACCGACGAGGGCGACCAGCACAACCTCGATCACTTCCGCAACTTCCGACCCAAGGATTTCTGAATTTCGAATGAGCGTGGCCGTCCTCCCGAGTCCGCGCTCAAGACTGGTCTCGATCTTGATCCCCCTCCTCTCCCGAGGTCGAGACCAGCACTATCAACGACGGTCGAGCGCTTTGCAATCTCATTACGACGGCGGCAACAGCGCTCCCAAGTTCGGTGAATGAAGAGGGTGTCGATGCGGCGTCGACACCCTCAGACGCAGAGCCGAGGGCGGGTTTGGCTCTGCGTGGAAATGGAATGATACAGCTCGCCCGATGCGGCGGCTGAGACGAGGCGGATAACTCATCCGCCGCATGCGGAAAGCAGTTCGCCTCGTCTCCTTTGATGATTTCTTTCGACATGCACTTGCTCCCTGAACAAGAGCCAACATGCCGAAGGATCAATGATTTGAGTGACAAGTTTCATGACGCGCAGAACAAGAATTCTGACAGGGATAACAAGTCGATGAGTATGAGTTTTACGACATCAGATGCGAAGGACATGGGCCGCTTTATCCTCAAAAAGGAATATCGCGGTCCCGGCGACACGATCGAAAGTGCCGCCTACCGCGTGCAAACGAAGTTGGGCGTCCCGGCCACGCTGCTGCTGCGGCTCTGGAACCGCGATGTCAACGACATGCTCCTCTCGAATTTCGCGGCAGTAGCGAACGCGTACGTGGCTGTCAAAGCGAGGGTCGATAGGGGGTACGAGCATGAGAGGAGTTTGGCGGTTGATACGAAAATTCTGCGGCTGGCTGATTTTGTGGCTGGCAAGAAAAATGAGACGTGAGTGAGGACTGAAATGAATGTGGCTGTATGTTCCCCACCTCTCAACATCCTCTCCATCTGCACCGGGGGGGGCCGGACTCGATCTCGGCGTCGAACTGGCAATTCAAAGCGCTAGAACAGTCTGTATGGTCGAGAGGGAAGGCTTCTCCTGCGCGCAACTGGTTTCAGCGATGGAAGCGGGACATCTGGCTCCAGCGGCTATATGGAGCGATGCCCGAACCTTCAATGGCAGAGCTTGGCGTGGCGCAGTGGACGGCCTCATTGGTGGCATCCCGTGCCAGCCGCATAGCCTTGCCGGAAAGCGGCTCGGAGAAGAAGACGATCGCGACCTCTGGTCGACGGCCCGTCGCATCATCGTCCAGTCTGGCGCGTGGTTCGTCCTCATCGAAAACGTCCGCGGCATCCTCTCATCGGGCGGCGCAGAGCGCGTCTGGCGAGACCTTCGACGACTGGGCTTCCAGGTTGAGGGAGGATTGTTCACGGCGGCAGAAGTCGGCGCGAGCCATGAGCGTGAGCGGTTCTTCATCCTCGCGGTCTCAGGGGTCGGCCTGGCCGACCCCTACGGCGAACGACTGGAAGGGGAGCGGGCCGACGTTGGAACGATCGGACGGCCATATGCGCGGCGATCGGCTCGATTACGCGACGGAACAGCTTTGGTCGACACCGAGAGCCTCGGATGCAGAGAAGGGCGGCCCGAACCAGAGTTTCGGAGCGGGCGGCCAGCCGTTGCCATCTCAGGCGGTTCAGTGGGCAACGCCTCGGGTCTCATCGGAGCGGACGTCATCGATCGCGCTGGAGAGGCCAGACAGCGTGTCGTCGCTCTCGATCGCACAGCAGGCGGAAATGGTCATGGGAGAAGTGCCGAGGGAGATTTATCTCGTCAGCGAAAAGACGCAGCGCAGACTTGGGTTCAACCCCTCTTCGCTCCGGGACCGGCTGACCTATCCAGTTGGAGCAACACTCTCGCATCCGCGCCGGAGCTTGAACCCGCTTTTCGTAGAGTGGCTGATGGGCTGGCCTCCCGGCTGGACATTGCTCGCGTGGACCGACTTCGCATGCTCGGCAACGGCGTTGTCCCTCTTCAAGCAGCGTATGCGCTCCGCACTCTTGTCACTCGGCTTGCCGCAAGAGGCTCCAGCGGCGCAGTTGAGCTTGTTCGGTTGATGGAGATCGCAGCATGACCGAACCCTCCGAAATGATTGCTTGGCTTGATCGCCGCATAGCCAGCGCCATGACATGGCTAGACAACTTCGGTCGAGGTTCCAAGCGTCCTCGTCCTGAAACTGAAATCTCCTCCAAGGAATATGACGTTCGAATGTTTGAGGAGATCAGGGATGCATATGTGAAGGCGCTCGATCGGAAAGGACAAGCGGCATGACCGTCGTCGCTTCGAAATATGCCCGCAAAGAGAACGACCTATACCAGACAGAGCCATGGGCAACTGAGGCGGCTCTTCGCCATTTCGATCTATCCGGCCTTCGTGGTTGGGAACCTGCCGCCGGCAATCATCTGGTAGCTGATGTTATTCGCGAACATGGCGCTGAAGTCTACACCTCCGATATCGTCACCTATGATCGCCGCCATGACTTGATCTGCGATTTTCTAAAGCCGCACGACAGCGTCGAGCAGTTCGATTTCATCTTCACCAATCCACCTTACGGCCCACAGAACCGCGATGCTGCGCGCTTCGCTCGCCTAGCGCTTCAGCGCTGCGATGGTTGGGTATTCATCCTCTGCACCATGAAGTTCGATTCCGGGAAAACCCGGACGGATCTGTTCCGCGATAACCCGCGCTTCCACGCGAAGATCGTTCTTATCGATCGTATCAGTTGGGAGATGAACGGGAAATCCGGAACAGAAGACCACGCTTGGTACATTTGGCAGCCGACCGATGCGGCGGATCTCGGTTCAGCCCCGGCGCGGATCTTCTGGGAAGGGCGCGGGGCATGACCTTCTCCAGCGCCTTCACCCTTTTCGGTCCCGACACCATCGCCATCAGCGAAGCTCTAAACATTCCAGAGCATGAAGCAGATCACCTCATCAATACAGAAATGAACCGCCTATACGCAGAGAAGGCTGAAGAAGCTCGAGCCTATCAGCGGGAATACAATCTCCGCACCAGAGCTAGGCTTCGCGAGATCCGCGCCGGGAGGCAAGCATGACAGACACAGCAATATCTTCCCAACAAGACGCCAAGCCGGCGGCAAAGATCACATCGTCAGAAGTCAAGGCAGCGATCGGCAAGCTTTTCGAAGCGCCGGCATATCAGACGTTCTTCGAGGTATCGAACGCGACTGGCTACGGCATCAAGAGCTATGCCGATGCAGTTGCCATGGGCGTCTGGCCTTCGACCGGCCATGAGATCATTGGCTTTGAGGTAAAGGTCAGTCGATCGGATTTTCTGAACGAAATGAAGAATCCTGAGAAGGCCATGCCGATCATGCAGTATTGCCATCGGTGGTCGCTCGTTTGTCCGGCCAACATGGTAAAACCAGATGAGGTCCCTGCCACATGGGGAATTTACTGGTTTAAGGATGGCGCCATCCGCAAGGCCCGTCAAGCGCCGTTGCTTGAAGCGAAGCCCCTGACTGCAAGTTTCGTCGCTGCTCTCGTCCGTCGCGCTGGTCAGATCGACAAAGCTGAGATTGCGAAAGCCGTTAACGAAGCGCGTACCCAATGGGAGCGCTATAGGACGCAGGACATCGAGGCAGAGGTCTCCCGCCGCTCTGGCAGCCGAGATGCTGCTGTGAAGCTCTTACACGCGATGGAAGCCGCTTACGGTCACAATCTCGATACCTGGGATATCGAGGCCCTTTGCAAGGCTGTGGCGATCACTGCCAAGCTCGGCCTTCACGAGAGCTGGTCAAGCCCAATTTCAATGTTGGCGATGATCGAGGATTCCGGCAACAGAATTCGGAAAGTGCTTTCAGAAGCTGGCGTCGATCTTCCGAAGAGGAAGAGCGCATGATGCGCTTCCATCTTCCATATCCGCCCAGCGTTTGGGATCTCTATACTGGCTGGGGCAAAACCCGCCATCGCTCGAAATCCTACGAGAAGTGGCTTAGCGATGCCGGCTGGTTTATCAAGCCGATCCCGTCAAAGCCGATTGACGTTCCGTTCTCGCTTTCGATAGCGCTGCGCCGGCAGAACATCCGCCAGGACATCGACAATCGCGCCAAGGCCTGCTTGGACGCTCTCCAGCATTACGGCGTCATTAAGAACGACAGCCTTTGTGAGCGCCTTTCCATGCAGTGGGCGCAAGACCTGCCTGCGGAATGCGTCATCATCGTTCAGGCGGCAGAAGAGGCGATGGCAGCATGAGCCGGTGGGTCCGCGTCCAAGCCTCAATATTTGATCACGAGCTATTTGCTGCTGAACCTTTCAGCGAGCGTGAGGCATGGATCTGGATCATTACAAAGGCGGCTTGGAAAGAGACGTCACACCGCGTCGGCGCGTCCGTCCACAAGGTTCCTGTAGGAAGTATGTTCGTCACGGTTCGTGAGATGCAGGCGGCTTGGAGATGGACATCCACCCGTCGTGTTGCGCAGTTCCTCCAACTTCTCACATCTCAGAACATGATTGAAACATGCTCTGAAACAGGAAAGACGCTTCTAACTATATGTAATTACGCAAAATTCCAGAATGTTGAAACGCGTTCTGAAACGCCAGATCATATAGAAACGAAACAAAAACGAAACACTAAAGACACCAATATACCAAGCACAGATATATCATCCTCACTTCGTTCGGATGCTGGCCCGGAGCCGGAAAAATCCGCTCCGGCCTCGCAAACGGCAGTCGAGCTTCCGGCGACGAAAGACGAAATTGTCGCCATTTCCGAAGCCGATGTTGCCGAATGGTCGGAAGCTTATCCCGGCGTAGACATTCTCCAGCAGCTCAGATCGATGCGGCAATGGCTCCTCGCCAATTCCCGGAACCGCAAGACATCCTCTGGCATGCGCCGCTTCGTCGTGTCCTGGCTGGCTAGGGAGCAGGATCGTGGCGGCAATCGTTCGATGCAACAGCAAGCGCCACCGCGCCAAACAGCCTTCCAAGAACGCCACAACGCAGCAATCGCAGCCTTTGACAGGAAACTAGGGAAACCCAGCGATGACGAATTTACCGGCAGTACTCTCGACCTTGGATCGACAGATTGGCGAGCTAACGGACAAACTCGCTCCGGTCACTGAAGACCATGTTTCGAAAGCTATTCGATCATTGCTGGCGGCAGGCCTTGCACTTCCTAGCGGAATGGATCCGGAAAAGGCCCCTGATGTCTACGGGTTCGCGCTTTCAGGCGTCTCTGTCTGCGGTGTCCAGAAGGCTACAGCCAAGATTATCCGCGGCGAATATGAGATCAATCGAGCGTTTGTTCCGACGCCGCCAGAATTCGCTGCTCTTGCTCGGAAAGAGTCTTTGGTGGTCCGCAGTGATCTGAACCGGCTCCAATTATCGAAGGAATCCTTGATCGACGCCAAACCGCGCGAAAAGACGGATGAACAGCAAATGGCGAAGATCCGCGAGTTGACGCGCCGGTTCAAGCAGCAGAATCCATCCGCAGAACGACGGTATCTAGCGCCTATATCGGAGCCAATGACGCCGGAACAAGAAGAATATTGGGCGAAGATCGCGTCGCTTCCTCCAGCAGGCCAATCTTCGAATTAATCACGCACAAGGAGTGTGAGATGAACATCCACGTTGAAATCAACCGCTATCGGTCAGAAGCAGAAATTCATCTGGAAGCGAAAGCTCGACGGAAACGGTTTGAGATAGCTGGACGCCGAGCGCTGGTGATGAAGGCTGCAGCTCTACCAGCACCGGTTACCGAGAAGCCGTTTATCGCTCAGAAAGCCCCGATGTGGGAACTGCGTCCCGTTGAATTCGACGCCCACGTCAGGGAATGGAACTGGAGAGCGGCTAACCCGGCTCACGCCTATCTCAAGGACCGGTGCATCGAAATCGGCATGGCGTATTCGAAGGTTGTCGGCGGTCGAGTATTACACGAAATCGTCGCGGTTCGCCATCAACTCATCTGGGAGATTTACGACAAATTTCCGCTCAGTCTTCCGCAGATCGGCCGCATGTTCGGCGGTCGCGACCATACATCAATTTTATATGCCGTCCGCAAGGTCGAGGCAAAAATGAAGATCGAGGAAGAGGCAGTTGTCAAGATGGTGGCGGAGGCGCTCCGATGAATCGGCCTTACCCGCTTAAAACCGAAGACGATGAGTTCTGGAAAGCTATCAGGCGTCTTCCGCAGCCGGTCACCTGCTTCTCCAACGGAGCTTGCTGCCCGTGGTGCGGTGGGCTGAACAAGACCGTCACGTTCGGAATGAACAACTGCGAAGAATGCGGGAAGGCCTACGCCTTCGGATACCCAGACTGGCACGAAGGAAAAGACCCGGTGAGCTGGGTACCGTTTCCGTTTGCCGAGTTTACGGCATGTGGCAGCCGTGCGGATCTTATCCCAGAGTTTCATCCGAATAAACGGCTGCAGGAAATCTATTTCCAAAAATCTGAAGAGAATCTCGGCACCTACGCCGATATGTCCAAAGCAAACTGACGATTCCGATAATCCCGAGCGGCGGCTCGTACACGAGGGCAATGAAATGGCATCAAAGGCGGCAAGGCTTAAAGCGAAACGCAGTATCCGCGCAACATCAAGGGCAGGGCGCCCGCCAAAAGAGAATGTCGATCGCTATCCGAGCGGCAAGATCAAGCCAAGCGAAACAGAACGTGAGGTGAAGAGCGTTGTCATCGAGGCGCGCCGCCGGCTGCTAGGAGCAAACATGAACGTCGAAAGCCCATATGCTGGATATACCCTCGGCCGGATATTCCTTGACGGCGCGATCAGGGAAGAGCATCGGCAAGCGGGCGATGAGTATGCCGAAAGCATGGCTCGTTATTATCGCCTCGTCGGCGTGCCGTTCCCGAGCGCCCGGGCACAATCGCTCTTCAGCATCGGGGGGCATGCCGGAGAAACCACTATCGAGTTTGCAGCTCGTGCCCGCGCCGCTTCGAACAAGATGATGGAGCTTGAGCGAATCTTGCTTTGCTGCGTCGATGGCCCCCAGGTGAAACAAACTGTCTTCAACGTCTGCATCATGGACTACGATCACCTTCGCGGCATGCCTAAACAACAAATGTTGTGGCTTCGCAGGGGATTAATCGCCCTTATGGAACATAAGGGATTGCGCGATTCCAGCAAATCAGTTACTACCGAAATTGCATGATGGGTAATGCCCATTGAACTTGGCCCGAAGTGTGAAAACGCGTCGGGCTATTTTGATTCGAGATTTCTACACGCGGGTGTAGAACTTCCCCTTAACCGGGGTGCCAATAAACCAAGGATAGACGGTGTCGCCGCGGCCCTTGGAGCTAATTCGCCGAAAGGCAACGAGATCGAGGTGCCTTAGTCCTTGCTGGACCGCGACAGGTTAAACGTCATGAGACGGCCTCAAAAAGTTCGAGAATGCGGGGCTAAGTGCACGCGGCAAAGCATCATCCTTAACGTGCAATTGGATGGTGGCCCGGACCTGTAATCTCTTCAGGCCATTCTCGATACCCATTCGGAAAAGGTGGCTTGATAGCAAGTAGCCGAACATTCGAAAGCTATAGCGGCCGCATCCGAGCCGTGAGGGCCTAGAATGGCCAATTGAGGGTTCCAGCCCCGTAGGCGAATATGCAGGACTACCGAGGAAGAATTCTCAGTGCGCACGGGTTTTCTTCCTCTCCGATACCCATTCCTCCCAAGAGGGACATGACGGCGGCGCAAGCCGGGGCAAGACATTCCGCCCGAGACAAAGGGAATGCGGTGCCGGAAATTCCAATCGCCGGATAAGCCTTAGACGAATCCCGTCATGAATTATACCGACCCCGGAGAAATCCGCATATCGCAGCCCGACCAGCAGTTATGCCGATCGGGCTTTTCATTTGGAGAGTGAGTTGAAGTTCAGGACTTTCGGTATCGCAGTCGCCGCCGCTCTCTCGCTCTTCGGTACAACGCATGCGGCCGATCCTGGGTTTGCATACGATAGATTTTCTTCAGTCGTCATCCACGGCTTCGATAGCGACGTGCAGATGGAAGTTTCGCTTGGCGTTTCAGACGGCGGCAAGGAAACAGCCCTTACCATCACGTCGAGGAGCAGGCCCGTTGCCACGATAGACATGGACGGCACTATTCACAGTGACGGCGCTGATCCTAAGCTTCTGATGAAGGCGATCTATATGCTTTCTCGGAATATTCAGGGGTTCGGGCCGATTGATCTAGATCAGCACCTTTCGCAGAAAATGCCCGATCTGGACGACCTGAGATGAATCACACAGTCATCATAGACGAATCCCACCGCCGTCTAGAGATCGAGAACGCCGTCAACCGCTGCCACAGGCGATGCAGGATCGTGAATGTGCGGCGGAAGGCAGCCGAGCCGTTCGGATGGCCGTCTCTGTTCAATCTGTGGCCTGCTGGTGAGAGAAAATGCAGTTGTGCGCCTGGTATAGCTTGTGGAAACGTCGCGTGCCCGTATGCGCTTATAGCTACTTGTTGAGAAAATCCATATCGCGAAATGCTCAGGGCCTACCGGCTGACAGGAATAATATTCCATGACCGAGCGTGAGAAGCAAACAGAACTCTCCAACCTCATAGCCGTTCTAAAGCAAGAGGGCATGCCATACCCGATGACATTCGGGATTGACGTCGGTCCTCAGCTTAACGCGGTCCTCGGCGATTGCCGGCGGCTCGTCACTGTGGCTAGAAAGTCTAACGGATAACCGATGCCAGTCCTGAAGAATGCTCGGCATGAGAAGTTTGCACAAGGTCTCGCTGGTGGCAAGACAGCAGATGAAGCATATGAGCTTGCGGGTTTCAAACCCAACCGAGGTAATGCTTCTCGACTGAAATCAAATGAAAACATTTTGAAGCGAATTGAAGAAATCAAAGCCGCCGTCACTGAAAGAGCCATCGAGAAGCTAGCCGTCACCAAAGAGCGCATTGTTGAAGAGCTTGCCAAGATCGGCTTTTCCAACATGCTCGACTATATGCGGGCCGGTCCTGACGGCGATCCTTATCTGGATTTCTCTGGTTTGACGCGCGACCAGGCTGCGGCTCTCTCGGAGGTTACGGTCGAAGATTTCAAGGACGGCCGCGGTGAAGATGCCCGCGATGTCCGCCGGGTGAAGTTCAAGCTGCACGACAAGAAGGGCGCATTGGTCGATTTGGCCAAGCTGCTCGGGTATGTCGTCGATAAGCATGAAGTGACCGGCAAAAACGGTGGCGCGGTCCAAATCAAACATTCCGGCGCATTGGCAGATATGACGGCTGAAGAGCGGGCTTTCTTGCGCCAGATGGTCGAACGAAGAGCCACCGGTAATAATTCAGACGACGAATGAGCACGCTCGAAGAGGCAATCCAATTCTCGCTCGCCAATCCTCATTGGGCGCTGGACGAACTGGACAAAGCCGACGCAGAAGAAAGCCTATTGGCCTTCACGCGCCGGCATTGGAGCGTTCTGGAACCCAATACGGAGTTCGTCGAGGGATGGGCTCTTGAAGCCGTCTGCGAACATCTCGAAGCGGTGACATACGGAGATATCAATCGTCTCCTTATAAATGTGCCCCCTGGCTTCATGAAGTCGCTGCTGACCAACGTATTTTGGCCGGCATGGGAATGGGGACCGAAACGCCGCGCTGGTTTGCGGTATGTGACGTTCTCGTACGCCGCGTCTCTGACGAACAGAGATAACCGCCGGTTCAGAGATCTTCTCATCAGCGCTGACTATCAGCGGCTTTGGGGTGATCGATACGGGCTGCGCAAGATCGGCGAAGAGCTTGTTACCAACGATAAGACCGGCTGGAAGCTTGCTTCATCGGTCGGAGGTGTTGGAACGGGCGAAAGAGGCGATCGGGTTATCCTCGACGATCCTCATAACGTCAAGGAATCGGAATCCGACAGGGTTCGTCAGGAAACAGTTCGGTGGTTCCGCGAAGGCATGTCGAACCGCCTGAACGACATGGAGAAGTCAGCCATCGTCGTCATCATGCAGCGCGTGCATGAAAGCGACGTATCTGGAACCATTATCGAAAGCTCGCAAGATTACGATCATTTGATGATCCCGATGGAATGGGATGGCCGGCGTTATTCAACATCGATCGGCTGGACTGATCCACGAGATGAATTCGGCGAGCTAGCTTGGGAAGAGCGGTTCTCGCCAAAGGTCACGGCAGCGCTCAAAGACTTGCTAGGCCCTTATGGCTATGCAGGACAGTATCAGCAAGCTCCTACACCTCGCGGCGGCGGTATCTTCCAACGGGAATGGTGGCAGTTGTGGGGAAACCCAGACGATCCGGATGATCCGCAGTTCAAGAAGTTCCCGGCTTGCGATTACATCGTCGCATCGCTCGACACAGCCTATACCGAAAAGACCGAAAACGATTATTCGGCACTGACGATCTGGGGCTGTTTCAACGACCGATATGGAATGCCGAAGGCAATCATGATGAATGCCTGGCGTGATCGCCTCGCTCTTCATCAGCTTGTCGAGCGCACATCACTAACCTGTAGGCGCTTCAAGGTCGATCGCATTCTGATCGAAAACAAGGCGAGCGGTCCTTCGGTAGCACAAGAACTGAATAGGCTGCACGCCGCAGAAGGTTATGGTGTCCAGTTGCTCAATCCGAAGGGCGGCGACAAGGTTGCCAGAGCCTACGGCATTCAGCATTTGTTCTCGGCTGAAATGATCTATGCGCCTGATCGTGATTGGGCCGACATGGTCATGACGGAAATGGCTTCATTTCCTCGCGCTCCTCACGATGACCTTTGCCTAGCTGGCAATACCCTTATTGACACGAAGCGCGGGCCAATTCCGATCAGATCTATCCACGTCGGCGATGAAGTTCTGACGCCAGATGGCTGGAGAAGCGTTCTTTGGTCGGGCCAAACTGGCGTATCAGCCACCGTCAATCGATTTGGGATCAACGGTACATCAAACCACCCTGTATTCACTACGGATCTCGGTTACCAGCCTCTCGCAGATGCTCGTTGCCAGAAACGTCTCGTAAGGAATGACCTTTGCGGTTTTCTGAAGATAGCGCTCCTGAAGTCATTGAATTCGATGGCATCTCATACCGAAGGATGGGCGGAAAGCGTAGATACTATCTATCTCAATCAACTACCAATGAAGGCCGTAAATCCCCTAAGGGATTGCATATCGCTATTTGGGAACATCATTCGGGACAGACAATTCCTGCGGGCTTTGAAGTTCATCATCGTGACGGTGACACATTTAACTTCGAGCGCGAAAATCTGGAGTGCTTACCGGCTGCGACGCATCGAAGCCTTCCTAAGAACATCGATAGGGAGAAGGTCCGCGCCAATCTCGCCAACATTCGGCCAAAGGCAAATGCATGGCATTCTTCAGCGGCTGGCCGTGAATGGCATCGCAGCCACGTTTATGAAAGCATCCACAAACCTGGCGCCTTGCCATATATCCGGAATGTCATCGGAAGCGGGAAATGCCGGTGGTGTGGGGATGAATTCCAGAAGAAGAGCAAAAGACGCGTTTTCTGCGGGCCTAAATGTCAAGTGCAGGAATCTGGTTTCCGCAGAGGGAAATACACGTTCGTCCACCCAAATTATGCCTGTGTTCAATCTTGAGGTTGAAGGCGCGCACTGCTTCTTTGCGAATGGAATTCTAGTCCATAATTGCGACAGCGTCACACAGGCTCTGAAGCATCTTCGTGACGCCGGCTTGCTCATCCACGGCTCGGAAATGGCTGCTGAGATGGAGAGCGATCTGATGGGGCCGGTGAACAGCAAACCGCTATACCCAGTTTAATGCTGTGGTATATTGCGGCTCATGGAATGCGGCGGGGAATTTGCCCCCGTGTACGGAGCAGCCCGGCAGTGTGTGCATGGTGACGGGACAGCCGAAAGGCCGATAGTAGCCATAGAGGGGGTAGCGACCCTCCATTCCAAATCAACAAGCCAGTGAAATCCCGACACGGCGGGTAATCCGTGGTTATGGGGGCTTCTCTCAATTTGGTGGGAGGTTGAAGTGTAGCGGCCGATAATCCGCAGGCAGGTCCCAGCCCTTTCCGATACGGCGATTCCGCCGCCACCGATGCCTCCTCAGTTTGTTTTCCCGTTCAGTTCAGCCAAGGAATCTCCGATGACCATCTCCGAAAGCATCATCAAGGCAGCTCACGAGGGCATCGAAGCTCAGCCGTCTGTCTCAGATATCGAGAAGGCTGCTCGGGCTATCGCTGATCGGCTTGGGTTTAATCCTGACGTAATGGTGTGCGCTCGAGAGCCACAGCGCGTCAATCACTTGCTCTGGGTCGCTCCGAAGGCCGAGCATACTTTCCCGCTCTGGACCTATTTCACCCGCGAAGCCGAAGCGGCTTTGAGTGCAGTCACGAAATAATGCTCGTCCCTTTCGTCCGCCGCTTCACCTACCGCGAGATAGAACCTGGCAAGTGGGGCGCATTCGTCGGCTTCCAGCTCGTTGCTACAGCCGGCACGGAAGACGCCGTTCGCGCGCTCGTTTCAGAGAGACATCGATAATCCATGGCAACACGAAAGAAAGGGCGTTCTCCTTCACTTGAGGAGATGCCGGCTACTTCTATGCCCATGGGTTTGCTGGCACCGTCCGCCATGCGTGCGCCCGAGCCGGAAGTTCCGTCTCTGCTTGGTGACATTGATGTCGATTTATCGACTGACGGTCCTGTCGATGGCGTCACGATCGATCCCGCGACCGGTGCCGCTATCATCGAAATGGATGATGGCGGCGTTACGATCGATTTCTCTCCTGAAACTCCGGGAAGAGATAAGTCGGGCGCAAAGAAGCATGACGCCAATCTCGCGGATTATATCGATAGCAGCGAGCTAAACCATATCGCCGAGGATTTGCTGCTCGGCATTCAGCAGGACGATCAGTCGCGCACGGATTGGCTAGAGACAAGAGCGCAGGGTATCCGACTGCTCGGCCTCAAGATGGAAAATCCGAAGAGCGGCGTTGATGCATCCGTTGCCCTCGAAGGCATGTCCACGGTTCGCCATCCACTGTTGCTCGAGGCGGTTCTTCGCTTCCAAGCCAATGCCCGCGGTGAACTGCTTCCGTCTTCCGGCCCGATCAAGGTTGCCGACAAGATCAAGGCGAACGGCATCAATGATGATCTTGCTGAAGCGCTTGAAGGCGATCTCAATTATTATCTGACCACGACGGCCACGGAATATTACCCAGACACGGACAGGCTGCTGTTCTATGTAGGCTTCGGTGGCTGCGGCTTTAAGAAGGTTTACAACTGCCCGATCCGCAGGCGTCCGGTTTCTGAATCGGTCGATGCCAAGGATCTGATTGTTTCCGATGCTTCGACGGATCTGCGCAATTCGCGCCGTGTAACGCACCAGATCACGATGAAGCCGTCTACATTGAAGCGCATGCAGTTGGCCGGCGCCTATCGGGATATCTCGCTCGGGTTTGCCAATCCGTCGCTGCCCAATGCGGTTGATCAGGAGATTGCCAACACACAAGGCATTGATCCGCAGATCGCCATGCAAGAAGTGGATCGGGATCATACCATCTACGAATGCTATTGCGAGCTCGACATCAAAGGCTTTGAGGACAAGGACGGCAAAGGCCCGACAGGTCTTGCTCTTCCATATCGCGTCGTCATCGATCGCGACAGCCGGCAGGTTCTTGAAGTCCGCCGCAACTGGCGCGAGGACGACGAGACCAAGCTCGCCAAGATTATCTTCGTCAAATATTCCTTCGTGCCCGGGCTCGGCTTCTATGACATCGGCCTCGTGCATATCCTAGGGAATACGACGAATGCATTGACGGCAGCTTGGCGTGAAATGCTTGATGCCGGCATGTTTGCCAACTTCCCAGGCTTTATCTATGCGAAGCTGGCTGGACGGCAGAATACCAACGAGTTTCGTATTCCACCTGGCGGCGGCGTTGGGCTTGATACAAATGGAATGGCTATAAAAGATGCCATCATGCCGCTGCCTTACAAGGATATCAGCACGGCTTTCGCGCAGTTCACGCAGAATATCGCGGAAACCGGTCAGCGCGTCGGCGGCACCGCAGAACTGAGCATAGGCGAGGGCAAGCAGGACGCTCCGGTCGGCACGACGCTTGCTCTGCTGGAACAGGCCACCAAGATCGAAAGTGCTGTTCACAAGCGCCTTCATGCAGCCCAAGCCGAAGAGTTTCAACTCCTCAAGGAATGCTTCCGCGAGAACCCGGAATCCTTCGTGCGCTCTGTTAAGGGAACGCTGGACTGGAACGCGGACAAATTCATTGCCGCGCTTGAAGACGCATCGATCGTCCCGATGGCCGACCCTAATACGCCGTCTCACATGCACCGGCTCATGAAAGCACAAGCCCTCGTCCAGATCGACAAGGCTTATGAGGGCATGCTCAATAGCAAGGAAGTCGTGAACCGCGTCATTACAATGCTTGGCTATGACGACGCCGATGCATTGTTTGCCGCTCCACAGGCGCAGCCACCAAATCCGCTGGCATTGGCGAAGATGGCCGAACTTAAGCTGAAGCAGGGCGATCAGCAGATCAAGGCCGCCGGCCAGCAACAGGAATTGGCGCTCAAGGCCAAGATCGCAGATCAGGACGCCGCCAAGGACCAAGCGGAAATTCAGTCCAAGCAGGAATTGGTGCAGCAGCAATCAGCAGCAAGCGCCCAAGAGCTACAGGCCAAACAGCGCATTGCTGGTCTGAACTTCCTCGGCGATCTCGCCAAGCATGAGAGTGCCTTGAACGAAGTGAAGGACGCATCGAAATCCATGGGCGTTCTCGGCCCGCAATAATCAGGAGAATATCTATGGCCCATCAGATGCGAGGCGAGGCAGACAAGAGCCGCGCCGACAAGATGCGCAGCATGAAAATTACGACGGCAGACCTCGGCACGGATGAAGGCGTTGGTCACGTCCTTCCCGGTCCTGACGGTACGCAGGGTGAAGCATCCGGCGAATATGCCAAGGGCTACAAGCGCGGCGGTCGTGTCGATGGTTCGAAGGTCGACGGCAAGAGCGCCAAGGCGCGCATGGATCGGCCTGGTAAGTTCGCCAACGGCGGGAATGTCGGCAAAGCCAAGAAGGGCAGCGCGACGACGGTCAACGTCATCGTCGCCTCTCCCAAGCCTCAGGGGGGGCCAATGATGCCTCCGATGGGTGGTGGCGCACCAGTCCCGCCACCGATGCCTGCACAAGCCTCTCCTGGCGCTCCTATGCCTCCTTCGCCCGGCATGCCGATGCGCAAAGATGGTGGCCGAGTTCCGAAGATGACGGCCGGCGCCGGCAGTGGCGAAGGCCGGCTGGAGAAGATCAAGGAATACGGCAAGAACGCCAAAGCGAAATAATCCGCATATACGATGAGGGTTTTTCCAACTGGCCCAACTCGCGACTGGAACAAGCGCTTGCTCGTCCGTGAAGAACGGCGCCGTCCCATCGTGTGGCATTCTGCGGCGTAAGCAGCGAAGCGAGAATTCATGAGCGCGAGTGTTGCAGATATCCGCTTGCTCAATAAGGCTCGGGAAGAACTGTCCGAGATCATCGAATCCAAGATCGAAGCGATTGCAGGCAATATCGCAGCGGATTTTCCTGATTACAAATATCGGTGCGGAGAAGTGGCGGGGATCAGAACCGCCCTCGATGTGCTGTCCGAAATAGTTCGGAAGATGGGCGATCAACGCCTTTAACCAGAGGAAAACATGGCAGCCAACAAACCGCAAAGCACGAAAGAAGAAATCCTATCATCCATCGGTGACATCGATGGGCTGGAGATCATGCACAATCAGATCCTCGTCGGCATTTACATGCGCGGTGCGAAGATCGGCAACATCTTCATTCCGGAAAAGACCCAGGATGAGGACAAATGGCAGGGTAAGGTGGGACTGGTTCTGAAAAAGGGACCCCTTGCTTTCCGGAACGACAACTCGAACGATTTCGGGGGCCAAAGCGTCGAGGTCGGCGATTGGGTCATGTACCGCGTCTCGGATGGTTATTCCATCGATATCAGCGAGACCCACTGCCGGTTGCTCGAAGACGTTCACATCAAGGGTCGGATCTCCGATCCCTCCATGATCTACTGAGGAAAACCGTGATGGTTATTGATGAAGGCACAAAGCCGGATGACGATCTGGAAATCGTCGTTGAGAATGACCCGCTGGAAATTACCGATATCGAAGTCGATGCCGGGAAAAATGCTGAAGGCGTCGAGGACTGGAAAGTCCAGTTGGCGGCCGCTCAGAAGGAAGCCACCGATGCCAAGGCTAAAGCGGTCGAGGCAGAACGCCTAGCGCAGGAACGCGGCAGCGAGATCGAACGCTTCCAGCGCGAGAATGCCCAGGCTCGCAATACCGCAGTCAGCGCCGAAATGATGGCGCTCGACAACGCGATTGCCAATGTCGAGCACGAGCGCAGCGATGCCAAGCAGAAATATCGCATTGCGATGGAGCAGGGTGATTTCGAAGCCGCTGCCGAAGCGCAATCGGCTATGTCCGAGGTCGCCGTCAAAGCGCAGCGGATGAAGGAAGGCAAGGCAGCCCTTGAGCGCCGTGCCGAGGATGTCAAGCACGCCGTCGACCCGGTCGAACAGTTCGCCGCTTCGCTCTCCCCACAGTCTGGAAACTGGGTTCGCAGCCATCCGGATGCCATCCAAAACCGCTCTAAGCTGGAGAAGGCTCATTACGGCGCGCTCTTCCACGATATCAAGGTGGATAGTCCGGAGTATTTCAAGTTCCTCGATCAGGAGCTTGGATACACACAGCGACCCGCTGAGACTGTTGACACCGGCGTTGAGATCAGACGCGTCGCAGCAGCACCGGCCGCTCCGGTGAGCCGAGGCGGAGCCGCTGACGCTCCTCAGGCGCGCGGAACCAATACCGTTCGTCTGACAGCTGCCCAGCGTGAGATTGCCGCTCTGTCCGGTCTCACCGACGCCGAATATGCCAAGCAACTCCTCGCCATCCAGCGCGAGAATGGGACGACTCACTAAGGATCACTGACATGGAAGCCGATATTGAGAAGCGTGGCCCTGGTCGGCCGCGCAAGGAAGACGAAGTGCGCTCTGCGATCAGAACCGCTCCCATTCGGGAACGCAAGCGCAAAGGCGGCCAGATCGCCGACAAATATTATATCGACCCTAGGGCAATTCCCGAAGGCACGAGCTACGAATGGAAACGTCACACTGTTTATGGTGCGTCGGATCCTTCCTATGAAATCTTCATGCGCGAACAGGGTTGGGAGCCGGTCAGTTCCGAACGCCATCCCGATCTCGTCGCAGAGGGCCACAAGGGTCCGATCATCCGTGACGGTCTCATGCTGATGGAACGGCCGATCGAACTCACCCGCGAAGCACAGGCTGAAGATCGTGCTTCGGCTGAAGAAGTCGTTCGTGTCAAGAAGCAACAGCTTGGTGAAGCACCCGCCGGCACGCTGCCGCGCGAAGCTCCCAACCTGCAGAATTACAATCGCACCTCTTACGAAGCCATGGATATCGATCCGTAAGGCTTCCGTACCTCTATTGCCGCGGCGGGCCGCTTCGGCATCATCCGAGACATAACTACCGGGCCGGTGGGAATGCTCTTCCTTCCTGAATGGAGATCGCAATGGCTAACACCTTTGCTCCTTTCGGGTTCGCTCAGTCTAGCGGCCTTGGTTCTGCGCCAACCTACGAGATGAAAACTCGTCTGATCGCGCTCACCGCTTCCGCTATTTATCTGAACGATCCCGTCACCAGTCAGTCGGACGGCACTATCGCTCAGTCCGCTCCTGGCACGACACAGATCGCCGGCATCTTTGCAGGCTGCAGCTATATTTCGGCTGCCACCGGTCAGAGAACCTGGGCTAAAAACTGGCCTGGTTCTGGCTCTGCACTGGCAAACACCACCGTCAGTGGTCTGATCATCGATGATCCGAATGCACAGTTCATCGTTCAATCCGGTAATGCCGGTACGGCGGTCACTGAGGCCGATGTCGGTGCGAATATCAATTTCGCGATCGGCACTGGCAACACGCTGACTGGTCTTTCCGGTGCCTACGCGAACCAAGCAACAATTGCGGTCACTGCAACGTTGCCGTTCCGCATTAGAGGCCTTGTCACCAATCCCCCCGGCGCCAATGGCACCGATTCCGCTTCGAACGGCAACTGGATCGTCGTTGGCTTCAACAACGTCGACACCAAGTCGCTCACCGGCATCGTCTAAGAGGAGATTAGGATATGGCTATCAATCTCGCACAAATCCGCGATCTCCTCCTTCCCGGTCTCCGTGGCGTTACCGGCAAGTACGATCAGATCCCCGCCCGTTGGCCGAACGTGTTCACCAAGGGCAATTCCAAGATGGCGCTGGAACGCACTGCGTCCATGCGTTACCTCGGTCTCGCAAAGCTCAAGACCGAAGGCGGCCAGACTGCCTTCGACAACCAGGCCGGCGAACGCTATATCTACAATCAGGAGCACAACGAAATCGCTCTCGGTTACGCGATCACGCGTAAGGCCATCGACGACAACCTCTACAAGGCACAATTCCAGCCTTCCAACCTCGGCCTGATGCAGTCCTTTGCCCAGACCAAGGAAATCTACGGCTGGAACGTCTTCAACACGGCGAACGTCTACAATCCGGCAATCGGCGGTGACGGTGTTTCCCTCATCGCAAGCAACCATCCGATCGATGGCGGCACGATCGCCAACACGCCGGCTGTTCAGGTGGATTTGAACGAATCCGCTCTTCTGAACGCGATGACGACGATCCCGGTCACCTTCCTTGACAATGCCGGCCTCAAGACATTCTCACGCGCCCGCAAGCTCGTGGTTCCGAATGCTCTCGAGCCTGTCGCAATCCGCCTCACCAAGACGGAACTGCGCCCGGGCACCGCCGACAACGATGTCAACGCCATCCTGTCCACCTCTGGTGGTCTGCCGGACGGCTATACGGTATCGGAGTTCCTGACCAGCAACTTCGCATGGTTCCTCCTCACCAATATCGAAGGGCTTCTCTATCTCGATCGTATCTCGTTCGAGACGGATATGCAGGTCGATTTCACGACAGACAACCTTCTGGTGAAGGGCTACGCTCGTTACTCGTTTGGGTATTATGACTGGCGTGCAATTTGGGGTTCTTTGCCGACCGCTTAACCGCGGCCGGTCGAGAACTTTCCTCAAGGAAAGGATATCCCAATGACCACCACAGCCTTTACCGGCCCTCTCTCGACGTTCACGCAGAAGCTTGACGGCACTAGCTCTGGTTATTCCGACCAGGGCTATGCCCTCATGTCTCAGCGCGTTTCGTTGACGCAGAACAGCACGACCGCAGTGACCGGCCGTGTCGATCTCCCGCAGGGCAGTCAGATCACCGGTTTCAATATCGATGTGACGACTGCCTATGATTCTGCGACCTCGGCCACTCTCACGATCGGTACCGCTGCCGCTGGTACTCAATATGTCGGCGCAGTCGATGCCAAGACGGCAGGCCGCGCCGCTCCAACCCTTTCTGCAGCCCAGTTGACTGCGATGCAGAATATCACGACCAACCACGGCGTCTTCGTCACGGTAACGCCCGTTGGAGCAACGACAGCAGGCGCGGTCACAGTGACCGTGTTCTATGTTCAACAGCCCCAGGCAGGAGACACGCCATGAAGGGTAAGATGAAAAGTTGCCGGAAGGACGGCGGTGTCGTTCCGAAGGATGATTCTCCGAAGGATGTCTATGCCGGCGCTGAATCGAACGTCCGCAAGGAAGCCGACGAACGCAAGGACGGCGGCCGTGTGAAGAAGAAGGCAAAGGAAATGGGCGCTGTCGACGGCAAGAAGTCGAAGATGCGCCTTGATCGTCCGGGCCGCAAGGCCGGTGGCCGCGTAGGTGCCGATTCCAGCCCGCTTTCTTCGGCCGCCAAGACGACTGGTGCCTCCGACAAGGAGGGTGACTGATTACGCCTCGGGCGGATCGGTCAAGGAAAAGTGGATTGCCGGGGCGGTGAAACATCCCGGCGCTCTTCACAAAGAACTCGGCGTGAAACAGGACGAGAAAATCCCCGAAAAGAAGCTTGAGAAAGCTGCTCGTTCGGACAACCCCAAACTCGCCAAGCGAGCGCGTCTCGCCGAGACACTGAAATCCTTCCATCACTGATGGCAGGGGCTCCGGCCTCTGCCTTTTCCTTTTTTGTTGAGGATAGGCTAATGCCATCTCCGCTTTCCAGATTCGTTAGCATATCCGCTACAGGCACGTCTGTTGCCTTCAATCTCGATCCGTCGATTGCCCCGTTCAATGTCGCCATTCAGGTTTATGTCGCCGGTGGTGTCACCACGACATACAGTGTGGAATACACGCTCGACGAGCTGATGCTGCAGGACAACACGGCCAACCCGAATGTTCGCTGGACGACTGATCCGCAGTTCCCTGTCGGGTCGAGCGCGACCATCACGGGGAATTACCTGTTCCCGATCTCCGCTGTTCGCCTGAATGTCGCAACGCTGTCTGGCGGCAGCCTTGAGCTGAAGACACGTCAATCCTTCTCGATCAACTGAGGTCCACCCCATGACCGGCGTTATCTCAGCAAACGGTCTTTCCGGACCGGGTGGTATTTCTTTTGTGCCCGGTGCGACAATCCCCGCAAATGGTGCGGTGGTGACCGATGGCCAGTCTAAGGCGCTGACAGGACCAGATGGCACCGTCCAATTCGGGACGGTCACCTTGGGCGTGAGTGGCGGCAGTTTGCAATCAGCGAAGCTCCCGACAGGCAGCACCGTCATCACCAACCAGGCTGGCGCCGTTTCCGTTCAGGACGCTGACGGAACATCCGTTAGCTGCACGGCCACGATCGTTGGTGCAACAGGGCAACTTTCCTACGTAGGAGTGCCAGGAACAGCGGCGCTCGTCACCAATGGCATGTCGGTCAAAGTGGCCAATAACGGCGGCGGCGGTGCTCTCAATGGCAATGCTGCGATCGCAGGCGGCTTTATCAACTGGATCGCTCTTGCGGCCCAGACCGACACTCTGATTTCCAATGGCTTCACGACAAGTCTCGGTACTGTTTCAGTCAGTGCGTCTACCGACTTCGCGACGGTCAATGTCTCGTCCGGTGGCCTTCAAAGCGTAGGGGTGTCTTTGGCACCGACGAAAGCAGTCGTCACCAACAGCCAACAGCTTACCGTTCCCGTCACAGGCACCTACACGTCAAAGGCCACGCTCACGGTCTCCGGCGGCGCAGTTACAGCCATAGTTTTGAGCTGAACAGATGACCAGCAGCGGTTCTTCCTCCTTCAACCCTGCGATAGGAGAGTTTGTTCTCTATTGCTACGGATTGTGTGGCATTCGTCGCGCTGCGATCGCGCAAGAGCATTTGGTCGATGCCCGCATGGCGATGAACCTCATGCTTGCCGAGTGGAACAACGATACTCCAAATTTGTGGAAAGTCGATCTGGTCGAGGTACCGCTTGTCCAAGGACAGGCAGTCTATCCCGTCGATCCTTCCACGATCATGGTTCTCGATATCTATTGGCGTGTGAATGACGGCAATGGCAATCCAATCGATACGATCATCTGGCCATTGTCCCGCACCGAATACGCCTCAATGCCGAATAAGGACATGCAGGGACGCGTTACCAGTTTCTGGTTCGATAGGTTGCTCTCGCCGTCGATCACGCTCTGGCAAGTCCCTGACGGCAATGGGCCCTATCTGCTGCGCTACTATCGAGTGACGCAGATCTTCGACGCCAATCTACAGGGCGGCGAAACGCTTGACCTTCCGAACAGATGGTTCGGAGCCTTTGCATGGGGCCTCGCATCCCGTCTCGCCCACAGCTACGCACCAGAGCAAGTCATGCGGCTCGAAGCCAAGGCACAGCAGGCGCTTCAGAACGCCCAGGAAGAGGACACGGAGGATGTACCTCTTTTTCTGTCGCCCTCAATTAATTCCTATTATTCGAGGTAATATCCAGTGGCGTGGAGATTCCATAGTAGAGCGCGAGTTAGCTCGCGAAACCCTCAGGCATTTGCCGTCTGTGACGATTGCGGCCGCTGGTACAACCACGTCGATCTGCGCTGGCAGATGCAATGGAGTGGCAACCGACTTCAGAACCTTCGTCTTCTTGTCTGTGAGAGTTGTTGGGATGAACCGCAGCAACAGTTGCGAACCCGCATTCTCTCAGCCGACCCGCTTCCGATCCGCAACCCCCGGCCGGAATATTTCTTTATCGATGACAATACCTTCCTCATTACGAATGATGGCATCGACATCGTTACGAATGACGGTCTCAATCTGGTGACGAACTGATGGTCGATTACACCACCTACGTTGCCGATCTGGACAATATGATCGCAATGGACGCCACCGATACGACGTTCCAAGAAATCATTCCGGCGATCATAAATTATGCGGAAATGCGGATATATCGAGAATTGGATCTTATCTCGACAATATTCCGCGACACGAGCGTATCTTTGACGACGGCCAATCCAAACGCCACGTTGCCAAGTACCTTCGTCACCGTGCAAGGGATCAATGTTTTGACCCCCATCGCAACTGATCCCCGTACTGCGGTCAGAAATCCTCTAGTCCCGACTTCGAAAGAGGTGATTTACGCACTGTGGGGGAACCCTAATTCGACGGGACTTCCCACCATGTACGCGATGGTCGATCAATGGAAACTGATCCTTGGACCCTCCCCAGACAATTTTTACACTCTGGAGGCTTACGGGACGCAAAGGCCGGCGCCATTGTCGGCATCGAATACGACAACCTTCCTTACGACCTATCTCTATGACCTGTTTATCGCAGCGTCGATGGTATTCGTGTCGGGCTATATGAGAAATTTCTCCTCATCCGGCAGTGACCCGCAAATGCCGATCAATTGGGAACAGCAATACCAAGCCCTCAAGGGCTCCGCAGCTATCGAAGAGCTACGAAAGAAATCGTGGTCAGATTCGTGGACTGCATTTTCTCCTACGCCCTTAGCCCAACCTCCAAGAGGGTAAATTAGTGTTTGTTGAAGATCGCACTGATCTCGATGCTGAAAGGCTCCGAGAGCTGGTAAACTATGACCCATCGCCGGGTATTTTTACGAGAAAATCTGCCCCCAACAAGTACGCGCGTTATAAAGTCGGAGACGTGGCAGGTAGCCTTTCCGCGAAAGGGTACATCAGAATATGCGTCGATGGGAATGTATATCCAGCCCATCGTTTGGCATGGCTTTATATGATGGGCGAATGGCCTAGCGATCAGATCGACCATAAAGATCTGAATAAGTCGAACAACGCCTGGGATAACCTTCGGCTCGCGACGAATGGGCAGAACAAGGCAAATTCTCCCGTCTACAAAACGACAAAGAGCGGCCTAAAGGGCGCCTATTGGGAAGGCAACCGGAAGGGCACGAAAAATTGGTCCGCGAGAATTCGTCACGATGGGAGGCTTCGGCACATCGGATACTTCTACACCGCCGAAGAAGCCCATAAAGCCTATGGGGTGGCCGCTAAGGCGCTTCACGGCGAATTCTCGCGGGTCTAATCCATGCCCTTACAGACGATTACATTGGCGCCCGGTGTCAATACCGAGGCTACGCCGACGCAGAATATGGGTGTGATCCAGACATCACAGCTTATCCGCTTCAAGGCAGCCGGGAATATGGTCCTGGCTGAAAAGATGGGCGGATGGCAGAAGTTCTACCCGCAATCCGTTGGCTCGCCGATCCGCGCTCTTCATGCATGGGAGGGCATCAACGCAGATTCCCATCTTGGAATAGGAGCGGAAGAATCCCTTAGCGTCCTGAGCGGAAACTATTATCAGAATGTCACGCCTCACATCGCCGTCAGTAACATAGCGCCTGATTTCTCGACGGTCTCCGGTAGCGCTGTCGTAACGATTATCGATACCAATATCGTCCCTTCGAGCTTGGATTCGATCTATATCGAAACGCCAATTGCAATTGGCGGCCTTATCCTGCAGGGGCCATATGCGATCAACAGCGTTCCTTCGACAAATACGTATCTGATCACCGCGGCGTCCAACGCAACCAGCACCGTTTCCCACGCTGGCGCCCTCCCGACCTTTACTACTCTCATCGGTACACCGGGCATTACGATTTCGCTGGACAATCATGGATTCGTTGTCGGCTCGAGTTTCGCAATTTCGACACCAACGGTCGTGGGAGGCTTAACGTTAAGCGGCTCGTACATTGTTCAGTCTGTCCCCACCGCAGATACGTTCACGATCAACGCTTCAAATGCCGCAACATCGAGCGCGACAGTCCCGATGAATGGCGGCAATGCACAGATCATCTATTATATCGGCATTGCCTTTGCACCGCCCCCGGGTGGATATGGCGTCAATACGTACGGAACCGGAACATACGGAACGGGTGAAGCACCTTCGCCAAGTGAAGGTTCGCCGATCACGACAACTAATTGGACGTTGGACAATTGGGGTGAAATTCTGATCGCATGTCCTTCCAACGGGCCGATTTATACGTGGTCGCCAGATAGCGGTTATTCTGTTGCCACGAAGGTTATTCAGGCCCCTCTCATCAATGGGGGAATATTTGTTTCAGAGCCGTCACAAATACTCGTGGCATGGGCATCGTCAGTGAATGGTGTTCAAGATCCGCTGCTTATCAATTGGTCGGATTCAAGCGATTACACGAATTGGTCGGTAACGGCCCTCACACAGGCAGGTGGCTATCGCATTCCGACAGGTTCCAAAATCGTCGGCGGTCTGCAAGGGCCGCAGTTCGGGTTCATCTGGACCGACATCGATGTCTGGGCCATGCAATATATCCAGCCGCCCTTTGTCTTCGGGTTCAATAAGCTGGCCGAAGAATGCGGTCTTATCGCTAGACATGCAGCATGCGTCGTGAATTCTACCGTCTACTGGATGGGGAACAATCAATTTTACCTCTATGCCGGCGCTGGTGTTCAACCGATCGTGTGCTCTGTCTGGGATACTGTTTTCCAAGATCTCGATCTTCAGAACATCGACAAGATAACCGCCGCTTCCAATAATGGCTTTGGAGAGGTTGCCTGGCATTACCCCTCGATCTCGAACGGTACCGGAGAAGTTGACTCCTATGTGAAATACAATTTCATCCTCAACTGCTGGGATTATGGCAAGCTTGCCAGAACGGCTTGGATCGATCAGTCCGTCCTTGGGCAGCCGATTGGTGGCTCCCCGGATGGTTATGTCTACCAGCACGAGACTACGAATGATGCTGATGGCTCTCCGATGGGGGAGTATTTCGAAACGGGATATGTGCAGATCTCCCAAGGCGAGGAATTAATGTTCCTAGACTGGATGATCCCTGATTTCCGATATGGGAAATACAACTCCGCTCCGAACGCTACCCTCAATATCACCCTAAAATATACGGATTATCCCAGCGGTCAGGTAAAGACCAAGGGACCATATCAAGTCAACAGCGCCACCAGTTACAAAAATCCTCGGCTCAGAGGACGACAGGTTTCCATGCGCATAGAAGGCGCTGGATTGGGATCTTGGTGGCGCATGGGGGGCTTGCGATATAGAGCGGCCCCGGATGGAAAGCGATGAACATGGCGACAGGATCGGATAGCATCTGGAATATTCTGAACCAAGGCGTCCAGGCCATTAATAGTCTGCGCCAGGTTCTCTTGTCAGTATTCCCGCAAACGGGCGGAACGGCAACAACAGCAACAGGGGGCTCTGCCACATTGCCGGCAAATCCTGTTGGATTTATCGTCGTCACGCTCCCAGACGGAACGAGTGCCAAGGTTCCATACTATGTCTAAGCCCGCAGCACCCGGAAGCGGCGCAGACGATGTGGGAGCTGCTATGAGGCTCGCTGCGACACCATACACGCGTCCAGCGCCTACCATAGGCGCGCTGAAATCCCATGTCGCTGGTCGTACCGATCATCTCCCGATCGATGTCCCGGCCGAAAGCTTCGTGATCCCGGCCGATGTCGTCTCTGGTCTCGGGGAGGGGAATTCAGAGAATGGTCACAAGATCCTCGATCATCTTTTCAATCTCCCAGGCGGGGCGGCTCCCGCGGCGATCCATCGCAAGGATGGGGGCGCCGTGCCTATCATGGCAGCGGGCGGAGAATATGTGGTCCCTCCTGAAGTCATCGCAAAGCTTGGCGGCGGCGATTTGAAGAGAGGGCATAAAATCCTCGAGCATTTCGTTCTGCATACCCGCAAGCAGACGATCAAAACCCTGAAAAAACTCCCAACTCCCCACAAATAGAAAGCCGAATATGTCTGATGACGTTCGCCTCGCGGTTCCGGCCGACGAGGATAAAATCGTTGCCATGATCAGCCTTTTGCACGACGAGAATGGATTATTCCCGCTCTCTCCAGACCGCGTCAGGGCATATATGCAGCGGTATTTCCGAAGACAAGGTGCCTTGATTGGCGTTGTCGGCGAAATTGGCGATCCGGTCGGTAGCATCTATCTCGGCATTGAACAGCCCTATTATTCCGAGGCTTGGTATCTCAACGAAGCATGGAATTTCGTCCATCCTGATCACAGACGCTCCGACTATGCCAAGAAACTCCTCGGATGGGCCAAGGAAAAATCAGAAGAGATGAAAATACCGCTGATGGTGGGAATCGTCAGCAATCATCGAACCGAGGCAAAGGTTCGCCTTTACGAAAAGCAGTTGGAAAAGGCTGGCGCGTTCTTCGTCTGGAACCGCCATTTTGCAGGCCCATGCGCGTGGGACAAGTAAGGAACGATAATGGGCGGTAAAAGTTCAACTTCGACTACCAAGACCGAGCTGCCTCCGGAGATTATGAAGGCCTATCAGGGTCTCATTAATCAGGCAACGCCGATCTCCCAGACACCGTATCAGCCCTATACGGGTGGCGTAAACGGATCTGGTTTCGAACAGAACCAAGTCACCGGCTTCAATAACATCGCCAATCTTGCCGGTTCTTCGAACGGTGCGTTTAATTCCGCCTCGAATGCACTGGCCTCGACTGCTACACCGACTTCGGCCAGCGTCGGCCAGTATATGAGCCCATATTTGAACAGCGTCGTTCAGTCGACAATGGCAAATATGAACGAGCAGAATGCCGAACAGCAGCAGGGCGTTCTCGGCAATGCTGCGGCGCAAGGCGCACTCGGCGGCAACCGTGTTGGTGTTGCCCAATCCGAACTCGCTCGCCAGCAGAACCTTGCCAACCAACAGACTATTTCCGGCCTTTATAATCAGGGCTACAATACCGCCCTTGGTGCGGCGCAGTCAGATAAGAATGCCGCTCTGCAGGCAGGCTCGGAATATGCCAATCTTGGTCAGACCGCGATGCAGACCAACCTTGCCCAGGCGGCCGCCCAAGTCGGAGCTGGCACCCAGCAGCAGCAGTGGAATTACCAGCAGTATCAGAACGCAAAATCCTATCCGTTCGAGACGACATCCTGGCTTGCCAATATCGTCGAGGGGCTGGGGTCTGGAAGCGGCGGCACGACCACGTCCACTCAACCATCCGGCAATACCGGTAGCGCGGTTCTTGGTGGTGTTCTTGGCCTCGCATCCCTGTTCAATAAGGGTGGCGTCGTCGGTGAAGAGAACAGACCGCATCGTGCCCAGGGCGGCATTATCCCATATACCGGATCGTCTGGCATTGCTGCGAACAACAATAATCCTGCCGGCGCTAATGATAATTTCGGCACGAGCTATGTCCCTCAGGTTGCCACTGCTGGCATAACTCCGGGCCACTCCACTCTACCGCAGGCACCCCAAGGTGGGCAGCAGCAGGATCAGGGCCAGCAGATGCTTCAGCAGGGCATCAAGGCTGCTGAGACCAATCTGAAGCAGAAATATCCAAATGGGATCGTTGCGGGTCTGTCGCAGCCGGCCACGACTGGCCTCGGCACGTCAACCTCTGCACCGATAACTACCACGCCCGTGCCATCGAACCCAGGTGTTCTCTCCTCTCTCGGCAGCTTCTTTGGCTTTGCCGATGGCGGCGTGGCACGTCGCGGTTATGATGACGGTGGCTATGTCGACCCGCGTGTAGTGGCGGTTCCTGTTGTCCCGGATGCATCGACGGTCGATCCCGCGACGATTTCTCCGTCCCAGATGAAAGCCGTTCTAGATGCCGCCGGCCAGCAGGCTCCGGCTCCAGCGGCCCCTCAAAATGCTGGCGTCGTTCCTCAGCAGCAGAACGCACAGCCTGCAGCACCTCCATTGGCTCCTCCTACGACTGTTCGGGATATGCCAGTCGCTGGGGTTGTTCCACAGCACGATACGCCTTCGCAGGCCTCTTCTCCTCACCAGTATAATATCGGCAATGCTCCGCAGATGACGCCTAATTTCGACAAGATCAATAATAGCTATGGCTTGCCGGCGGGGTATCTTAACAGGACGGCCTATATCGAGAGTTCCTTCAATCCGAATGCCAATAATGGCATTTCGAAAGGAGAATTTCAGTTCACCAATGCGACGGCAGGTCAATATGGGCTTAAAAATCCATTCGACCCTATGGCATCGGCAGATGCAGCGGCGCGTCTTGCGGTCGATAACCAGAAATTTCTTGCCCACGGTCTTGGCCGTGAACCGACTGCGGGCGAACTCTATCTTGCTCACCAGCAGGGTGCGGCCGGTGCATTGAATCTTCTCAGCCATCCGGACGCGCCTGCAACCGACATTGTCGGTCGTCAGGCTGTTGTCGGAAATGGCGGGAGTGCCAACATGACCGCTCAGCAGTTTGCCAATCTTTGGACGAACAAGTTCAACGGCATGCCGGCAACGTCGGCTGGGTATCAGCCTACCGATTCAGGCGATACATCTTCTTCGTCCGGCGTAATGCCGTCTTTGCAAGGAGCTTCATCGGCCCCCGCTAGCAATAAGGGTGTTTCGTTTTCCAATGAAGCATCTTCACCTGGCTTCCTCAGTCGCTTGTTTGGTGGCCATGGACTTGGCCTGAGTGACGATCAGCGCATGGCGCTCCTTTCGGCAGGCCTCGGCATGATGGCAGGCACGAGCCCGAACTTTGCCACCAATGTCGGTACCGGCGGCATGAAGGGCGTTGACACCTACATGGCGAAGCAGCAGTTGAACCGTGAGAATGCGCTTGCTCAGTCTGAAATTTCCACGCGCTCCGGGCAGCTCGGATTGGAAGGAAAGCGCGTCGACATAGCAGGCCAACAACTCGCACTCGAGGCGAAGAAAGCCGCGTCTGAAATCGGGCTGCAAACCGCTCAAACCGGCAAGACCAATCTGGAAACACAGACGGGTCGTTGGCAGCAGACTGTGACGCCAGCTGGCATCATCGTTCGCGATATGACTGATCCGAATGCGCCTCCGAAGCTGACGACGTGGGATGACATTCAAAAGAATGGACCTCCGTCCACGGTCACCGGCAGCAATGAAGCTATTGGGGCATCTCTTGGATCAGGAACGCCTCAGGGGACTCCGGCAAGCGCACCCCAGCAGCCGAATAACGCACCGGTCAAAGCTGCTCCTACGACCCCTATCGGCGCGCCCGCTCAGGCTCAGCCATCACAGGCGCAAGGACAGCCTTCCCAAGCGCAATCGCAGCCCGTGTTCCGAACTGCGCCGCCACCCAATATCAAGATGGACCCTCGCGTCTTCTCGCCGACTGGTCAACAGATCGTTGCAGACGAAACGAAGGACGCATTAAAGGAAGCCCGTACCGAATATCAGGGTTCCGTCAACGCACAGACCCAACTCGGGGAAATGAAACACGATCTGGCGACTATTACCAATTCGGCATGGACCGCTCCGGGGACTGGCTTCCAAAGCCGTGTTCAATGGGCAAAGGCGGTCAATACTGCTTTTCAAGGGATGGGAGTGGAAGCTCCGATCGACGAAACTGCAGTCGCAGCCGGCGAGGATCTGAACAAGCTGACCACGCGTCTCGGATTTGATCTTGGCAAGACGCTCGGTTCTCGTGAAGCAGCGTCCATCATCGACCAGTCGGTATCCGCTGTTCCTGGCGGGGCAAATTCTCCCGAAGGTGCCCGCCGTATCATCTCCGGCATCGAGGCAGCTAATCAGAGGAAGATCGACTATTACAACTTCCTCCAGCAGTGGTCGGCAAAGGGATATGGCAGCATTCTCGGCGCCGATCAGGCGTTTAATCAGATGAACCCGCCAGAACTCTATGCCCTGGCGAGCTATGTCCCGGCAGGCGCTATCTCGGCTCTTCGCCAGAATCCGCAGTTGGCTCCTGACTTCGATGCAAAATACGGCATGGGACGCAGTGTCTCGCAGTATGTTCTTGGGGGCCAGTAAGTGGCAAACGCCTTTGATCAATTCGATAGCGCTGCACCGGCTATAGGTGGATCTCCGTCGACTGTAAACGCTGCTTCCCCGCCTGCCGGCGCAAATCCGTTCGATCAGTTCGATGATGCCCCAACAGCTTTTGGTGGGAAGGGCGCGTCGGCTGGCCCAGATCAAAGCAGCGCACCGTCGTCGCCGACTGTCGGCGATGTTGCCAAATCTGCCGGATGGGGATTGGTAACAGGTATCCCGCACGCCATCGCATCAACCGCTGATCTGATGGAGCAGGGGACTGCCAATGCGTTGACGTTCTCAGATCCGAACACGGGCGAGAACCAATTTCATCAGTTGGCGCGGAATCTCGGGATTATCAGCGGCGGAGAACCGACAACGTCGAATGCCTATGAGCCGACGACCGGAACCGATCTTAGGAATGTGGGGGCAGCCGTCCTTGATAAGACTGGTATCACCATTCCGGAACCTAAAAATGCTCCGGAACGGATTGCCCGAACTGCCGGTGAATTCGGATCGATGATGGTTGCGCCGGAACTGATGGGCGGCAAGATCGGATCCGCGGCAAAGGCTCTTGGTGTCGGTACCGTATCAGGTGCAGCATCGCAGACGGCTGCAGAGGCTGTTCCGGAGAAATATAAGCCGTTGGCCTCTCTGCTCGGCGGGGTCGGCGGCGGCATGGCTGGCGAAGCCGTTGCCTCGATTCCGAAGATTGTAGGGTCTGGCGCGCGCGCCGCTGTTGATTATGCTTCTCCGCTCACTGAAGGCGGTCAGCAACGCATGGCTGGAACCGCATTGCGTGAAGCAGCGTCCAATCCGGATGAGGCAATCAACGCGATCGATACCGCGCCGCGCAATATCGTTCCCGGCTCCAACCCGACCACGTTCCAGTTGACTGGTGATCCCGGTCTGGGAACGATGGAGCGTGCCGTTGCTACCAAGAATCCAGAACAGTTTCAGGGCCTGCGTGGTGAACAGAATGCCGCTCGCCTTGATGCGCTCTCGAATATTCAGTCTGAAGGCCATCCCGAGGCAGTTTCAGGGTTCTTTCGTGATCAGCTCCAGCAGATCGACAATGAAACGCAGCTCACGCACGACTTTGCCCAGAATTGGGCGCGGAATGAATTGGACGCCACGGGCGGCGGTCGTTCGCCTGAGGCATACGGCGAGGATATCAAGGGTCTCGTCAACCCGCAGATCGAATCTGCAACAAATACTGCTCGTACGGCGACCGAAGGGCTAGGAGGTGGTCGTCCAGAAGTTTTGGGGGAACAGGCGCGCACAGCTATCCAGAATCAGCTTGATGCCACGAAAGCACGCGAACGGCAACTTTGGAGCGCCGTGGATCCCGATGGAAAACTGATCACGGTCACTTCGCCGCTGAAGCAGGCCGCACAGCGCATCTATGGCGATATGGGTCCAGAAGCAGGCATTGGGATGGCTCCCGTGGAATCTGAGCTTTCGAAGGTCATCTCCAATTACGGCCAAACTCTGCCTTTCCAGCGCCTCGTCAATCTCCGTAGTGCCATTTCCCAAGCCATGCGCGATGCAAATTCACCATTATCGCCAAATCAGCCGGCTTATGGACGGCTCACACAGTTGCGAGGAGCCGTCGAGAACGCTATATCAGACAGCATTGCTCAGAAAGCCGCTCAGGAACAGCAGGCGGTTTCTACAGGAGCAATGAGTCCGCAGGAAACGACCATCCAGCGATGGGCTCGTGAAGTCCAAGGGAAAATGGATGCAAAACGCTCCGCTACAGCCAGATCTTCAGAATTTGCTCCAGATTTTGGAGAATCTTCCACTGGACGAGCAGAAGTACTTCCTGGCGAAATGGGAGCAGGAAGCCAAGCGGGAAGCCAAGCTGGCAGACCTTCGGGATCTACACCAAGTCAGGGATCTCTTGTCGATGAGGAATCAGCAGCGCGTCTGAAAAAGGCGACGGCTGCTACAACCGATCGCAAACAGACCTTCGGCGCCAAGCCTGTTTCTCAAATCCTCCAGCGCCCAGGCTCGACACAGCCATATATGATGCCGTCTGCAGGCGTGACATCATCGATCTGGAAGCCCGGTAACGCTGGTGCTGACACGGTTCGCTCTGCTCTCACTGCTGCAAAAGGCAGTCCTGAAGCCGTGGATGCAGTCAGAAACATGGCCGCAGCCTCTCTTCGTGAGCGTGCTCCGCAAGGCGTCATTACATCGAAAATCTTCAATCAGTGGCGCGCACAACATGCGCCGGCTCTTCAGGCCTTGGAACAGGCAGCGCCAGGGACGATCGCTCGGTTTGAAGGTGCGAGCCGCGCGGCCGAAGGTCTGCAGCGCTTCGAGAATTTCAATCCAGAAACCGCATCCGGCGTTCTTCCCGATCGCTATTTCTCGACCGGTGAAAAGGGTTTTGGCGCGGTCAACGACTTGCGCGAACTGGTCGGCAAAGACAAGGCCGATAAGCTTCTCTCAGATTATGCCGCAGATAGCCTCAGGAAGAGCGCGGCTCGTCCTGATGGTACGTTGGACCCCGCTAAGTTCGAGGCGTGGCAGAAGACGCACTCTGGCGCCCTGCGGGCAATTCCGGATCTACAGGCCAAGTTCATGACTGCTTCCAAGGCGGCAGATAATTTGGCTTCTGTAGCAGCGCAGCGCAAGGACGTTCTCGACGCCTACCAGAAGGGAGCTGTCGGCAAGCTTCTGAAGGTTGATGATCCGGCGGACGTGGTGCGCACGGTCGGTTCTATCTTCGGGCGCAATGACAGTGTCCAGCAGATGCGAGTGCTTGCTCAGGAAGCACAAAAGAATCCCGATGCTATCGCTGGTCTGCGAAAGTCGATTGTCGAGTATATGGAGAGCAAGCTCGTCTCCAATACAGAGGCAGCGACATCGGGGCGAAATCTCATAAAATCAGATGCTTTTCAGTCCTTCCTTGGAAAAAACTTCACGACGCTTCGTCAGGTTTTCAATGATGATGAGTTGAATACGATGCGTGCCGTGGCGCAGGATTTGAAGCGCGCCAATCGCTCTATCGCTTCATCGAAACTGCCAGGCGGCTCGAATACGGCTCAAGACTTAGCAGCTATAAATGCCCACGACATGAAAAGCTCATTGCTTGGAAAATTCGTGACGCATGCCGTTGGCAGTGGTGCTGGGTTTCTCAGTGGCGGTCCTCTTGGAACCGTAGCTGGTTTCATCGGTGGCCACGTTCTTGGCAGCATGCGTGAAGCGGGGATTAGAAACGTCAACGATCTCATCCGAGATGCGATGCTTAATCCTGATCTCGCCAAGACGCTGATGATGAAGGCCCCAAAACGGCTCGATACAGGATCGGAACTAACCCTGGCATCGAAACTGAAGCGCTTGGCAATGTTTTCGGGGATTAATAACGCCGACAACCAGAAAACTCACTGAATTATCTAATTATCTGTTATCGTTATACAAAAAGACGGCCGCGCAAGGTGCTACCAACACCAAGCGCGACCTAACCGAAACCGAACGCATGAGGTTCGATATGGCTAATTTACGTGTATGTTCGATACATGGTTGTGGCAATCGTTATTATGGCCGCAAGCTTTGCAACAAACATTGGCAACGGTTAAGAAAGCATGGAGATCCACTCGTTAGTGGCACAACGCCAAGGAATCCAATAAGATATATCCATGAAATTGTTCTCTCTTATGATGGTGACGAATGTCTCCTCTGGCCATTCGGCCGGATGTCTAATGGATATGGATTAGTAAGGGTCGACGGAAATTCGTGCTTAGCCAGTCGCGTGGTTTGCGAGCACGTTCACGGTGCTCCACCGACGCCAACTCATGAAGCAGCGCACTCATGCGGGAAAGGCCATCTCGGCTGCGTTACCAAACGTCATCTCTCTTGGAAGACGTCGACCGAGAATAAGGCAGATATGCTTATTCATGGGACTCGCCTTCGAGGCTCGGCGCATGGAGGCTCTAAGATAACCGAGAAAATCGCCCTTGAGATACGCTCGCTGAGAGGAAAAGTTCCTCAAGCCAATCTAGTGGCGAGATTTGGAATAAGCCAGACAACTATAAGCCGTATCCAGAATGGCGAGAGATGGGCATGGCTCGAATAAGCATCGTTATCTAGTTCTAGACATTCCAAGGCGCCTTTCAAGGCGCTTTTTCTTTGGGAGAATAGCCGTGCCATCAACGTTTACTCCGAATCTTCATCTTGAGCTTCAAGCAACAGGAGAAGACACCAATGTTTGGGGTCAGAATCTCAACAACAATGTCTTTTCGATTATCGATAACGCTCTCGGTGGAACGTTGTTGCTTCCCCTTACAAATATCAATGTGACGCTGACCACGACGCAAGCGCAGAACTCCATCATCGTTCTGTCCGGAACGCTTACTGCGAACGTCAGTATCATTTTCCCGAATATTGGCAGGACATATTTAATCGCGAATGTAACCAGCGGCGCATTTTCCGTCACCCTGTCAAACGGCGGTGCGGCTTCGATCGTAGTCCAGCAGGGAACTGGTGCCTATTATACCTGCAATACGACTGGCTTCTTCGGGACCCCCGATGTTCATGGTCCTGATGGGGCGCCAAATGGAAATCTTCCGATGTTCTCCGGGACGTCTGGAAAGGTTCTGGTTGATAGCGGGACTACCCCTCCTATCATAGCAACGCAGTCAGAAGCGGAGGCGGGGACAGACAATACAGTCTACAATACACCACTTCGGACAACTCAACAGACAACAGCACGCATCGCTTCTCAGCCCCAAGCGCAGGCTGGAACAGATAATAGCGCCATCATGACCCCGCTCCGGACATCGCAGGCCATCAATACGATCGGCACGGCTGCGCCCTCTCAATCTCAAGATGTCAACACGACAACTTTCCCCATTGGAACCGTTGTTATGGCGCAGGGGGCCGCAAATAGATGTGCTCTTGTTCCGGTGTTTTTGAGTGCCGTCGATAATCGGCGCTATACGCTGGCAGGAGGCGGGTCACAATTGGCGGGGAATTGGTTGGCTCGAGGCGAACTCGACGGATCTACGACCTTTACCATGGTTCAGAGGGCATCCTGATCATGGCAACGATCACAATCAATAATCTGCCGCCGGCCGTATCTCTCGATGGCACGGAATGGGTTCCTATCGCGAAAGACACGGGTTCTGGGTACGTTACGGAGAAGATATCTTCGACAGATCTGTCTAATTTCAATGCAACGTCTCCCTTCGTAGTGGCAGTGCCCACAACGCTACCGAATGCCCGTCTCTTGGAATCCGTCACCTCAGATGTAACGATCACGGATAACGGCGCCGGCGCCTCATTGGTCCTATCATTGCCGAACACTGCGGTTACGGCTGCGACCTATGGCGACAGCACTCATTTCCTTACGATAACGGTCGATGCCAAGGGAAGAATTACCAGCGCGACCAATCTGAGCGCCGTTGCATTCCTGACCTCCATCATCGCCAATCTTCCGACCGCTCCCATTGTCACGCCGACACTTTGGTTGAACGGCGGGATTCTTACCTACAGCTAATCCCTTAAAAGCTAGGACAACACATGAGATTTCTTCGCTATGCGATAGGGATTGCGCTTTCGCTCGCGCTCTCGTCTTCGGTTTTTGCACAGACGTATCCCAGCCCGAAGCTTGGATCTGCCATTTTCGTCGGCCCCACATCGGGTCAGACAGTTTTGCAGTCGAATTCGGTTGCCTCTGGAACGCTCACGCTTCCGTCTGCAACTGATACCTTGGTCGGCAAGAACACCACTGACACCCTCACAAATAAAACATTAACATCGCCGGCTATATCGGGGCCGACGTTTACCGGGATATTTACGGTTGGAGGCGTTGCGCAGACATTTCCCGGTTCCGGGATCATCGCTGGCACGACTGATATCCAAACGCTTACGAATAAAACTCTTACCGCTCCGACCATTTCCGGGCCTACAGTTACGGGGACCGGCACATATTCCGGTACGTCAAATTTCACCGGCCCATTCCAGATAAATGGCACAATTGAAACCTTTCCGGGGTCTGGCCTTCTAGTCGGCACAACCGATACCCAGACGCTGACAAACAAGACGCTTACAAGCCCAACTATTACCGGAGCAACCCTTGGGAATCCTTCTCTCACAAATCCGGTAGTAATTGGCAACGCAACATTCAATGGGTCCACTTCCGGAGCGACAACCCTCCAGGCTACGTCTGTAGCCTCGGGAGCGCTTACTCTGCCTGCTGCCACGGATACGCTCGTTGGAAAAGCAACGACTGACGCCTTTACCAATAAGACGTTTAATACGGCCGCCACGGGAAATATCCTCCAGATCAACGGAATCGGCATCACTGCGGTAACGGGATCTGGAAGCGTGGCTTTGGCCACATCCCCTGTGTTGGTTACGCCGAATCTTGGCACGCCTTCCGCTGCCACTTTGACGAATGCAACAGGACTACCTATCGCCTCGGGCGTAAGCGGGTTGGGGACGGGCGTTGCAACGTTTCTGGGGACGCCGAACAGCGCTAATCTTGCCGCCGCTATCACGGATGAAACGGGAACAGGATCTGCCGTTTTTGCGACATCGCCCACGTTTGTCACCCCGGTTCTTGGGGCCGCGTCTGGCACATCCCTCAATCTCTCAGGCCTGACCGCTTCGAGTGCAGTCGCAACAGATGCCAGCAAAAATCTGGTGAGTGTGACCAACACGGGGACGGGGAACAACGTTCTCGCCGTCTCTCCGGCTCTTACCGGCTCTCCGACCGCGCCGACACAGACGCAGGCCGATAATTCCACCAAGATTGCAACGACTGCATATGTCGATACTGGACTTGCAACGAAGCCGACGCTTGTCGGCGGTGTCATCCCTATCTCTCAAGGGGGGACGAACGCGGCGACTGCTTCCGCTGCTCGGACAAACTTAGGACTCGGCACTGCGGCAACTCAGAATACAGGTACGAGTGGAGCAAATCTGCCGTTCCTAAACGGCATAAATACATGGTCTGGAACCCAGACATTCTCTGGTAACAATGCTGTAATTGGAACTGATGCAGGACCAAATTTTGCTACTCTCAATACCGTTTATGACTCATGGCGCAACGCTGTTGGGACGACATGCCCTAACACGCTGGAATTCGGCGCAAATACGCTAGGTGTCGTAAATGCGATATCTGGTTGCGTCAATATACCTGCATCGACCACAACGAACACGAATTCCATAGGTGCGGGCGTTGCTGGTCATGCCATTACAGCGTCGACTACATTCAACGCTGTCGGCGCGTTCGGCCAGGCATTGACCAACAACTCGACTGGAACCGCTAATGCGTGGGGCGGCAACTTTGTTGGCAATAATTGTCCGCTGATGACATGCGCTACAAACACAGGCACGCACGCAAATGTACGCGGTATCGAAGTCGATGTGAACTATGCAGCAACTTCTGGGGGCGGGTCAGTTAACGGACTCATCAACGGGGCTCTCATTACCGGCGCGTTATGGGGAACTCCGAATACTGGCTACACTTCCCACGCACTGGAAATCGACGCCGCTGTTGGCAAGTGGCAATATGGGTTATGGATTAATACCGGCACGATTTCTGGGAATGCTATTCAGGTGAACGCAGTTGCGGCCGGCGCTAGTCAAGACAGCATGTCCATGCAATTTCAAGGCACGAATAGTGGCGGCGGTGGCGCAGGCGCAACGATCAACTGGGATCACACGTCCACCGCACTGAAAGTATCAAGTGATCTCGGCACCAGCGGTCACTTTGCTGGAAATCTAGGAACAATCCCAACTCTAAGCGGCTGCGGGAGCGCGACTATATCGGGAAGCGACAACGCCGGTACTGTTGTGCTATCAGCAACCGGAACATGTTCTGTTGTTTTTGCAAAAAGTTGGGCAACTTCTCCTCATTGTGTTTTGACTGCTCAAGGCACCACGACCCCAGGCAATCTGACGGTCACCGCGATTTCAACCACTTCGGTACAAATTAATTCGTCCTCAATCAATCAGGTCAATTATATCTGTATGCAGTAGAAATTATGGCGGAAGAATTCACGAATGGCTTCTTCCGCCTCATCTAAAATATAATCTTGCCGGGTATTTTAGATTTTCATATGTTCTCGTGCATTTAACGGGGGCAGCATGAAAACCATAGGGAAAATTCACTCATCCCAGATAGATCGATACGTCAAAGACGTTGACGATAGATTCGGAGGGGTGCACAAGCCGGGTTGGCTGGAATTTGTAAGTGATTTTGAACTCACCTACGAAACTGTTGTCGATATCACATTGGATCCATTTTCTGAGGAGTTTTTGCGTCAGCAACTTAACTTGCACATGGAGTTGACTGGGCGCGGTATAGACCAGCTAGAAAATGAGATTGTGCCGGTGGTGGTCCAGGATAATGCCGCCGGGGTCAATCCGTACAATTCAACCGATATAAGATCAGTAAGCCGCCATGCTGCAACATTGGCGATAGCGCTGCGTCTTGCGTCTCCTCCAGATGCAGCAAGAATCTTGGATCTTGGCGTTGGCGCGGGAATGTCTTCGGAATTGCTGGCATATTGCGGCGCTACCGTAACCTCCGTCGATATCACTCCCAGTTTTGTGGAGTTGATAAATTTAAGGGCAGCTCGGTTCGGCTACCCCATAAAGGCAGTGCAATCCAATTTTGATGATTATCAAGATGAATCCGGTTCCTATGATATGGCGATGTTTTTCGCATCTCTACATCACGGCATCAAACCATGGGAAATTCTTGAGAAAATATCGAAGCTTCTGAAATCTGATGGGAAAATAGCTTTGGCCGCTGAGCCCGTCCAAAAGCTTTGGTGGCCCTATTGGGGAATGAGGCTAGACCCAGAATCTGTGTATGTGGCCCGCAAATATGGGTGGTTCGAAAGCGGGTGGAGCGAAATATTCCTACGGAAGATGTTCCATAGGATTGGCTTTAAACTGGATATCACAACCGTTGATCCCAATCTCATCGAGGGTCAGGTAATTGCCATCGGGTCACGTTCACACGAACCATTGCCAGAAATGTCGATCGGCACTCCTCAAATAGAACGCCGGAAAAAGATATCCTTCGGCCCCGCAAGCGACGGGTTGCAGTATCTGACGCACGGATGGTCGTCTTCGTCTGATCCTTGGGGAATTTGGTCTAGCGGATCAAGATCTGGATTTCTCCTACATCTGCCGCCCGGCGATGAATGGACCGTTTCTGTTGAAGCTCATCCTATGGTGAGTGAGCAACATCGAACTCAAGTCATCAATATTGACGTGAACGGCGTTGAGTTGAAAACGTCACGCCTTGAAGCAAATAGAGACACGCTTACGATGCGGCGACCAGCCGTTTTCGATTTTACCTTTTCAAGAAAGAAAATAGGCTTATCGCTAGGCTCAAACCTCGTCGAGGTCGTATTCAACTATCCTGCGGCTACGAAAGCGCAAGACATCGGTAGGGGTAACGATCCCAGAACATTAGCGATTGGTCTTGTTTCTCTGGCAATAAGATAGCCAAGTAATTAATAGACATATCATCAAACAAGGGTCGCTTCGGCGGCCCTTTTCTATTGGAGCAAACAATGGACCGATCGAAATTTTTCGACGCGGTGCGATCCCCCGTATTCGGTGGAAAGATCTCGCAGACACAGGTCAATGGCATAGAAGCGATCCTCGACGCGGTGGATGCCAATGACGTCACGGATCTGCGCCAAGTCGCCTACATCCTCGCAACCCCGATGATCGAGACGGGAGGGAGCTTTGTTCCGATTGTCGAGAACCTGAACTACAGCGCCGATGGCCTGCGGGCGACCTTTCCCAAATACTTCACAGCCAGCCAGGCGGCGGCCTACGCGCGCCAGCCGCAGCGGATCGCCAACCATGCCTATGCAAACCGTATGGGCAATGGCAACGAGGCTAGCGGCGACGGGTGGCGCAATCGCGGACGTGGCTTTGTCCAGATTACAGGCCACGACAACTATGCCAAGTTCTCGAAAATCCTCGGCATCGACCTCGTCGGCAATCCCGATCTCGCTCTGAGCGATGACATCGCCGCCAAGATCATCGTGATCGGCATGCGTGATGGCATCTTCACCGGTCACAAGCTCTCCAACTATTTCGAACCGGGATCGGCCGATTGGGTCGGAGCTCGGTACATCGTCAATGGGCAAGACAAGGCCCAGCAGATCGCGAACTTCGGCCGCCAGTTCTATACGGGCCTGAAGTCCGCAGCATAAGCCCCCTCAACATCAAAGGACATCCCAATGCGTATCAAAAGCTTGGTGGCAGTAGCCGCCATGACGATCTTGCTTGGCTCGTGTGCGGCCCTGCAGACGCTCTCCAGCACCCAAGTCCCTATGTCGGCCATCATTGTGGCAGGCAACAGCGTGAACGCCGCTGAGACGGCCGCTACGGCCTACTTGCGCTATTGCACGCCGAACCCGTCGCCGGCCGGCTGCAATGACGATGCGATCAAGAACAAGATCGTTCCCGCCGTGAAATCGCTCCGGATCGCTCGCGATGCTGCTGAACAGTTCGCTGCGGATAATCCCAATGCCACGCTCGGCCCCTCAACGCTGATCGACGCTATCACCACTTCGGTTGCAGCGCTGCAGGCGATCCTCGTCCAGTACAACATCCCCACCAAGTCCTAAGAGGCTAGATCCCCATGAATCTCTCTATTCTCCTGACCGCGCTGAATGCCTTCCTGGCAGTCATCCCCAGCATCTCCAGCTCGACGGCGCTCAACAAGGTTGTCGCGGCGATCCTTTCTTTCGAGCCGATCATCACGCAGTTCTATGCCGAGGTCAAACCGGTGATCGAAAACATCATCGCCGCGGTATCGGCCAATCCCTCATCGACGGCGACGCAGCTCGCTGCCCTGAAGGCCCTCGATCTCACGACCGACAAAGCCTTCGATGACGCCTTCACGGCTTATGCGACCAATCATCCGACCGCCCCTTTGCCAGCAGCCGGTTAACGACCGGCGATCTATCCTCGAAAGGAGCCACAAAGATGGCTGATGTTCAACTTCAGATCAAAGCACAGATGGCCGAGGCAGTGACTTCGGTGGTCAAGCAGGATACCGTTCAGGCTGAACTTTCCGCAGTACCGGCGATCATCGACGCTTTGACGCCGGTCATCGATGCCATTCTTCATTCGACCAACAATGAGCCGTGGTATCAGTCTCGCGTCATCTGGGGCCAGATCATCACGGCTGGCGGTCTCGCGGCTGCTGGGTTCGGCGTCACGCTGAACGCATCGACACAAGAGCTTCTCGTTGCCCTGGCTGTCCCCGTCGCGGGCATTGTCGTGACGCTCTATGGGCGCCTGAAGGCAAAAAAGCCGATCGGCCAGTAATGCCATCCCGCATAGCGCTCGCGCTCTTCTTTCTCTGTGCCGGCACCTTTGTTTGCGCAATTGGTGCCGGCCTTCTCTCCATTCAGCATTGAAAGAATACCAATGACGCCAGCCGAAAACGATGTGCGCCTTCATCAGCAAATGGGTGAAGTTCTTGCCGAAATCCGAAATATTCGGGATACGCTGCGGCAATTTGAAATAAAAACAGATGCCAACCGCACAACTATGCATCAGCGCACTGATCAACTTGTCGACCGGCTAGGGAAGGTAGAGGGTAGCCTCGCCGTCGTCCAAGAGGACGTCAAAGAGATGAAGCCGACCATAGATGATGTAAAGGCATGGAGGCAGAGAGGTATTGGCGGCTTATTCATCGTCGGGATCGGAGCGTCGGCCCTGTCATTCCTCGTGACCACGTATTTTAGCAATATTATTGGCTGGATGACGAAGGCTGGGCCGTAACCTGCTAATCCGAAGCCCGCGACCAGCTCGCCTCTAGGCTTCGTCAACTAGATGCCCAAATAGCAATCTAGCCCTCTTCTCCCCACACTCGCATTTAAGCCGTTCCTCGATCTCTGTAATCAGAGAATGATGGAATCGTCCCGGTATCGCATCCCGGTCGAAATCCTTCTCTATGCCGCAAGCCTCGCACCTCACTCGGATATCGACGTGGCGCGGGCAGACATTGAGATAGCCCGTGGTAGAATTTCATTGTCGTGGCCTCCGTAGGTTTCCCCGGTGAAAGCCGCCCTGACGTTCTGATTATGTTCTACGAAGCCGATGAGTCAAGAACCTTGATCATCACCGCCAAAATCTCGCCGCAGCGATCCTTATAGTCTTTCGTCATAGCGACGCCGTGCTCATCTTCGCCAAGAGAATATGGATCGGCGCTCATGTCCGCAAACAATTGCGTTACGGCCACGCGAAGGGCCATGGCCTGGGCGTTGGAGAGTTCTACATCATTGATGAAGACTTTGGCTTCAGATCTCATCTCCGCACTTCCATCGCCCGCGCCAGCTTCTCAATCATCGACATTGATGCTATCCTTGGTTTGGAATCGTCCGCTAAGTTATTGATTCAGAGCGCGCGAAAACGTTCATGGTTTGGAGCTAAGTAGTGCTGATTTCATAGATTAAGCACAAGACTCTTAATCAGCGGGTCGTAGGTTCGAGCCCTACATCACCCACCATTATCTCCTTGAAAGCGCTGATTTATTCGCGGACGGAAGCCGGCATCGGTTTCCGATGCTTTGAATTCAGGTTCCCTTCCTTTTCATAGAAGCGGCGGCCGCGATCTCAACCTGGCGTTCCTCCAGCGGCTTCGTCGTGTGCTTACTATCGACGATGAGGCGCTGCACGTCTCGATGGCTACGCCGGCCTCGTCTGCGGCTGCGATGAAGGCATCGCGTGCGTCAGCCGGCTGTCCTATGCCGTGTTCGACATCCATGCAGATCTTGAGGGCAGAAAGAAACTTGTGGCCGTCTGCAACAGGCCACATATCGAGAAGCATCTTCCAAGCCTCCCGGGTCGTGCCGACCTTCAGAGTTTGATTGGTACGTGTGCAAATTACACACACAGGGAAAAGCCACGGTCTATCACTCATCGTCATTGTCCGGAGTTATGCGATGGGCATTTTAGAATCCCGGGACCACAGGCCCGCAATAAAGAATGACAAGTGTCGCGGCGATTTGTGGCGTGCAATTAACGATTTTCGTCCTTGCCGCGGGGATCGGGTGGGTGGAACGGTTCGATGCGCCTCTTCATGGCCCGATGAGCTGCAAGTCGATGACGCGTGAGAACGGCGCGGGGTTCCGCCGATATCGATCCTCATGCCGATGGTCGAGTTGAAGTCGAACCCGGCTATGCTCTCACAGGATATGATCGGAGTTGAGACTTCGAATGCGGCACCGCGCGGCGGTTATGGCGCAAAACAGTGCATGTCCTCAAACGAACTGAATGCCCATGCTGTTGATTTTTCGCCACCGCACCTGGCACGCCCACAGCCTGTTGTCCGAGAGCTGCAAATGGAAGGAGTTCGGTGCGGAAAGCGGGTTCTCGATTTGGATCATCGCACCGGTATCGGACAGGTTTCTGACAGTACAATCGAAGACCGAACGCCCGTCATTGAATATGATCTTGGCACCAAAAAACGTCCGCTTTCGCGTCGATGCTCTGCCTTCAGGTGAATCAGGCGAGACTGTCGTCATAGCATTGGCTCCCGTGCACCATGCTTCACTAATTTGGCATATTCTAGTGTCGGAAGCGTTAACGAAATTCTTGGAAACAAGCAGCTTACGCGAATCTCAATGGTCCATGGAAAGCTCAAGAGCAATACTGCGGGATTGAACTCCGCCTGCATTTATGTGGCGTTTCGGCCGCCTTTCTGCAGGTGGTGGCGTCAGCGGAAATGTAGCAGGAATATGGTTGGCGCGCTCAGAGACATCGTAAGGAGGAAAAAGGAAATTGCGTATTTCAGCTTCCGCATCCTGCGTGTTTTTATGCCGTCCCAATCGTATCCCATAAGTATATCCCCCGCTGATTCAAAAAAATCCGATGCAGGTGGAGTATCGCAGGAGTCGTTTGCGTGAAGCTTGCCGAAAACATCATGTCGGCTGGCGCCAAAACCGATCTTTGATGGGGGAAATTCTATTTTTTACAGCGTAATAATTTCAAGCGTAAGTAGAGCGACGCGCTGCTATTCAAGGCTGCATTGGAGAGAAGTGTTGAAATGAAACCGGGCGCTTGGCCGGTTTCAATGGCGGGAAATCGGGGAGTAATTGCGTCTAACAGGAAACCGGTGTCGGGCAGCACCCGAATTTGACAGCGGAACTGGAGTTCTTCCACTCGATGAATTTCATCATTCGGTCATATCGAACACGATCACCCGGATGCGCTTGCCGCGGGGCAAATCTCGCCGCCTTAATGGCGTGCGCTCAATGCTTTTTATGTCCACCTTCCATCAAGCTGAATACAAAGATGACGGCCAGGAGCAGCATCAACGTATAGTCGAAGGGGGTGAGCAGACGAAGTAGTTCCATGATATTTCTCCTCCCACAGAGAATACGAACCAGAACAACTATTAGTATGTTCTTTTATTTGGTGCATGCCAAGTTTTTTACATCTTGCGGTGCAAAAACAATGTTGTGCGAGGCACAAATAAGCGCTTGTTTGCAAAGGCTTATCTGCACCAATTCCACTGTCCGGGTTGCAAGGGGGAGCGTGCGCTCGTCTCGGGATCCTATTGTCAATAAAATTTATAGAGTATATTTTCACTCGTAACGGTAATTGCGATTGATCGGCAGGCGGCGAGTTCGCGCAGCGATCGATCCGGAAGGAGATGGCTATGACCATTAGCTCTGATCATCAGGCGCGTGATCTGCCAGTCGTCGCGATCATCGGCGGCGGGGTTTCCGGAACGGCAGTTGCCTTCCATCTGCTGCAACGCCGGTTGTTGCGGCCCGGCCAGCTTTTCATTTTCGAGCCACGTGACCGTCTGGGGGCGGGGCTTGCTTATGATACGCGCGATCCCGCTCACCGCATCAATGTGCCGGCGGCCAAGATGAGCCTCCTGCCTGACGACCTCGAGCATTTTCAACGCTGGCTGCAGGAGCAGGACGCGCTGGCAGGTGATGAGGCGGCGGTCGCGGCGAATGGCAGCCTGTTTCCTCGTCGTGCCGTTTTCGGAAACTATATTTCCAGCATGATACGTCCCTTCGTAGAGGAGGGGCGTCTCACCCATATCGCTCAAGGGGTCGAACGGATCTCACGGTCGGGTCGCCGCTGGGTGATTACAGGCGAGGCAGGACGGCGCGTGGATGCGGATATTCTCGTCATCGCCACCAGTCATCCCTCGCCCCTGCCGCCGCAATTGCTGCAGGATGCGCTTGCCGATCATCCGCGCTTTGTTCCCGATCCGACGCGGCCGGATGCGCTCGCGGCTGTCCGGGCTGATGATCGCGTGCTGGTGGTTGGCAATGGCCTGACCTCGGCCGATGTCATCGCCTCTCTCCATCTGCGCGGTCACAAGGGCCCCATTACCGCCATGTCCCGTCGCGGATTGCGTTCACGCGGCCATGCGCGGGTGAAACAGGACCTGTTCGGCGATTTCGTCAGTCACCCGTCGCGGACGGCGCTGGATCTCCTACGGCATGTGCGCGCGGCCATCCGGGAAGCGGAAGGCGAGGGGCGCAGCTGGCACGCGGTCATCGATCAGGTGCGGGCGCAGGGGCGGCATTTGTGGCGGGAGCTATCCGTCGAGGAGCGAAGGCGTGTCGTCAGGCATTTGCGGCCCTTCTGGGACGTGCATCGTTTTCGCGTCGCGCCGCAGGTGGAGGCTGTCAGCGAACAGGCGATTGATGCCGGCCGGCTTGAAGTGCTCGCGGCTTCGGTTGCTTCCATCGAGGTCGCAGACGGCGGCATCGATTGCAGGCTCCGCCTCAGCCGCTCCGACCGAGGTGTCGAAAGGCAATTCGATGCCGTCGTTGTTACCACCGGTCCCGGCCATCGCGGGATCCTGCAGTCGCAAGGCTGGATCGAGGGTCTTGCGACGGCCGGATATCTAGCGATGGACCCCACGGGGCTCGGACTTGCTTGCGACACCCAATCGCGGGCGCTTGACGCTAGCGAGGCGATCGTGCCGGCGTTGTTCATCTCGGGTCCATTGGCGCGCGGAACCTTCGGTGAGCTCATGGGTTTGCCTGAAGTGGTGGAGCATGCTGTCCTCGTTGCCGAGCAGGTGGCTTTGGCAATTGCCGAGCACGAACATGGGCATGGCGGAGCACATTTGGATAGTAGCGCCGCCTAAATCCAAGAAAAGCCGCAAAATCGTTGCTTCGGCGATACATTTGCCTAAATTTACTCATATAAACTATACAATTTGTGAGTTATTGTCTTGTTTGTCCGGGGTGGCGGGGTTACTTCCGCAATCTCTAATGACAAGATCGGCCGGCTGAGTCCCATCGAACCGAGCCGGGTTCCCAACAATCGACTTTGCAGTAAAGCGGATAGCGATGCTTACGAAAAAAGGAAAATATGGATTGAAGGCGCTGGTGGATCTGGCTCGTCTTGGGCCAGGCGAAACAGCGTTCATCAACGATATCGCGTTACGCAACAACATTCCGAAGAAGTTTCTCGATACCATCCTGCTCGAATTGCGCAATGCCGGTGTGCTTCGCTCGAAGAAGGGCCCCGGCGGCGGTTATTCGCTGTCGCGCTCGGCTTCGGAAATCCGCATCGGTCATGTCATTCGCACATTGGACGGTCCGCTTGCCCCGATCCGCTGCGCCAGCCGCACGGCCTATGAGGCTTGTGACGACTGTTCGGATCCGGAGCGCTGTCAGGTGCGTCGCTCGATGACGGAGGTCCGCGACGCGATTGCTGAGATTCTCGATAACATGACGTTGGAACAGTTCGTCGCTGGCGGCTCGCAAATCGAGATCCCGGAACGGGAAGACTACCGCGCTTCGAATATCGGCTGAACCCTTCGGCCGTTTCCTTTTTATTGGACCCAGCGCAGCCGACGTTCAGGGCGATGAGCTCTTTGGCGGCTTTATGCCGTTCAGATGATAGTTGCCGACGGCATTGTATGTCCGTCGTGCCGGATCATGGAGCGTATGAATGCGGGCATTGCGCCAGTGGCGGTCAAGATTGAGGCCGATGCGTGCCGAGGACGCGCCCGCGAGATCAAACAGCGTGTTGGACGCCTCCATGGCGATCTCCGCCGTCACGGTCTGTGCCGCCGCCACGGAGAGTGCGGCATCGATCACATGATCCTCGGTGAGATTGATCTGGGCGGCATCGATCTTGCTGCCGGCGCGCTCCACCATCGCCGTTGCTGCTTCAATGCGAACGGCAATCTCTCCCACTCTGGTGATAATAAGCGGATCATCCGCAGCATGCTTCAGGCTATTGTCCGTCGAGGGATGAGCGCGCATGAGCTCGATGGTCGTCGCAAGCGCCGATCGGGCTATGCCGAGATTGATGCCGGCATGGGTGAGCTGGCCGATGGAATCGATGACGGAAGGCTGCCCAAGCTTTTCATGATGCGAAAGTACCGCGTCGACGTTGAGATAGATGTTGTGCAGGATGGTTGTTCCGTTTCCGGAGGTCCGCTGGCCGAAACCATCCCAGTCGTCGATGATCTGGACGCCTTCGGTATTCCTCGGCACGACGGCCACGGCATCGGCGATGAACATGACGATCCAGTCGGAGAAGAGAACGCTGGCGGAATGGAAGCTCCGGCCGTTCAGGCGGTAGCCTAGCCCGTCATGTGTCAGTTGCAGATTACTTTGACCGGCTCCGCCTGTGCCGGCATCGGAAGAAACACTGCCGAAACGGTCACCGGCCATGACCCTGGCAAAAAGGGACGACTTCTGCTCCTCACTGCCGCAGGTACGCACCGCTTCCAGCACGTGGAAATGAGTCTGCAAAATCTGCGCGATGGAGGGATCGGCTCCTGCCAGGATGGCGATGATTTCGGCAAGGACGGAGTTGGAAATATCGATGCCACCATGTTCTGACGGCACGGAGATCCCGAACAGGCCTGACTGGGAGAGGGTCTCGATTTCGTCATAGGGCAGGACACGGTTGATATCGCGATCGCTGGCCTGCAGCGCGAAGCCGACGGCCAGCGATCGCGCGATTTCGAGCGCTTCCTCTTCACTTTGAATACGATGCGCGGGTGGCCTGACGCGTTCGTGCAACTGCAAAACAGTCCCCATCCATCACTCCATCAGCCAGCGCCAGATCGGTTCTTCAGGCAGGGCAAATCCGTAAGATCTTAATTTCTATGGATCTAGTATACAATGGATTTTCTTTGCTTATTCGGATCCTGCCTTTCGGCATAATAGGCGGCAAATGGAGAAATTGTAAGCACGCGGCCGGAAGACGTGGCCGCCTGCATCCAGGAGATCCCCCATGAGCGCCATCTTGATCCTTCCCGGCCTGAACGGTTCCGCCGAGGGCCATTGGCAACGTCATTGGACGCGTGATCATGCCTCCGCGACCATCGTGCGACAGGCTTCGTGGTCGAGGCCGGTATTGTCTCAGTGGCTGCAGGCACTCGAAAACGAGCTGGAGCGAGCGGGGCAGGCATGGCTCGTCACACACAGTCTCGGCTGCCTGCTTGCCGCCGATCTGGCCGATCGGCCGGCTGCCAGGCGAGTGAAGGGCGCCTTTCTGGTGGCGCCCTGTGATCTTGAGAGGACCGAGAGGCTTCATCCCGGCGCTATCGAATTCGGCGCGATGCCGACCAGGCCCTTGCCGTTCAGAAGTCTCGTTGTCGGCAGCCGTGACGATCGTTACATGGATTTCGCAACACTCCGGCGGTATGCTGCCTGCTGGGGAAGCGAGATTCACGATCTCGGAGACGCCGGTCATATCAATATCGAAAGCGGCTTCGGCCGTTGGCGGGAAGGTTATAAGCTATTCTCTTCCTTTGCCGAAACCGTAGAAGGTAGATCGCAAAAAGGCCTGCGATCGCAGGCCGCCACCCGCGTCATGGTATCATCGCTCTGATCCGTTCCCGGGCTCGGTAGGCAAGAAAGCGCTTGCTAACGGCGCATTTTCACGCTTTCATATACGACTAAATGAGTAGACAATGGGAACAATTCCGTTGCCTGACTATTTTGACGGGCAGCCGTGTGCGTAGCCAGTTGCAGGTGTCCGGTTCTTGAATCCGGGTTTGAGCCTGCGTGTCGCATCTTGCTTCGTGAGGGGAAGGTATTCCCGGCTGAAGGCGATGCGCTGAATTTTGAGAACCGATGCGGCTTTCATGCGTTTTATGAGCCGCAGCGCTGTGGCCGCCAAACATTATAATCAGAGTTTGTGTTTCGCAGGCCGTAAAGTGAGCAAGCCCGAGAAAGGCATGATCGACCACCTCTCGCCCCAGGAGTTGATATGACGGTTCAGGGATTTTTTTCCGCCAAGGCAAATGCGGCGGCCCAGGCTTACGCGATGCCCCGTATCGCCGTTATCGGCCGCGGCTTCTCGGGCATGATGATCGCGATCGCCCTGATGAAGACGGTGCGCAACCCGTTCCACCTGCAGCTTTTCGATCCGAATTCCAGCGTCAGCGGGGGGCAGGCCCTGGCGTCCGGCCACAGCAGCGAAATCCTCAACAGCCGCGTTCGCGACCTTTCCGTTTCAGCCGGAGATCCTGACGACTTCAATGAATGGCTGTGCGGCAATGCTCCCTTCCGCAGCGCCGTCCCGGCGGCCATACCGGGCTTTCAGCAGATCTTCGTTCCGAAGAGCATTTTCAGCGATTATGTCTATCAGCGCTTTTCCGAAGCCTTTGCATCTCGGCGAGACGTGACGGTTCAGGTCAGCGGCGAGATGGTCACAGGCCTTCGTCGCCTGCGCGGCAGCTGCTTTCTGGTGGAAAGCGAGGGTGCCGCCAACGCACCGTTCGATATGGTCGTACTGGCGACCGGCTATGGCATTGCCGACCAGGAATCGCAAAGCGGTGAATCGGTGAATATCCCAACGGCAGTCCGTGCTCGCCGCCTGGTGTCGCGGCCGCATACGGTGCTGCTCGGCAGCGGCTTGCGCGTCGTCGACACGTTGCTGCAGATGCGCGACGGCGGCTATGCGGGTCAGATCACCATTGTTTCCAGACGTGGATTCCTGCCGCAGAGCCATACGCGCAACAATGCCGAGCCCGTCTTTCCCGCCGACAGGATGCCCAATCAGCTGAGCGAAATCATCCGCTTCATCCGCAGGGCCTGCGAAGATGCAGAAGCGAACGGCCAGAGCTGGCAATCCGTCATGAACGGCCTGCGCAAGCACGCGCGCTCGCTCTGGCGAGCGTTGCCTGCCGGTCAGAAGCAGCGGTTCAACCGCCATCTGCGGGCACTCTATGACAGCCACCGCAACCGACTGCCCGAGGCATTACATGTTCGCCTGAAACAGGAACTGGCTGAGGGCAATACGTTGCTGCGGCGAGGTCACTTTATCCGGCGGACGCCGACCGGATTGACGCTGAGGCCCGCCGGACAGCAGGAAATCGAACAGCTCTATGCGGATGAGGTGATCGACTGTCGGTGCCAGGCGCCCGATCTCGATGCGCCGCTGCTGCGCAAACTGATCGATGCCGGCCTTGCCGTGCCGGACGAACTTGGCCTCGGCCTTGCCGTCGAAGCAACGGGCGCGCTTGCTGTCGATGGACGAACGACCGACGGAATTTTTGCGATAGGTCCGCTAGGGCTCGGCAGTCTTCCTGACATCGACCTCGTGCCTGAAATCGTCACACAGGCTTATGCGGCCGCGGAGACTATGGCGGAGCGCTTCCATCCGCAGTGCAAGGCGGTCTAGCCGACTTTTCAGATTTTTCACGAACAGATCGGCCGCTTCATCCTCCGGGAATAAACGTCGCTGTCGCAGGACACGCCGATCGGCACGGTTGCGGCTGTAGTCGGGACGCAGCCTTCATCCTTATTCCCGCGAAATGGTACGAGCAGGGCCGTCCCCATTGCCGGCTGCATTCTTCGGCCTATCTCCGGGCCTGTCTTTGGGTGTAGCCTTCGGAAAGTCAGAACGGCGATCTTCGGCCTTGGGTATGTCCGGCCCGATAAGGTGTGGAACGCCTTTGTGTCGCCTTTCTTTGTCTTACAAGGCGTACGCGTAGAGACTATGAAATCTGCAATCACAGTAGAGGACGAATCTGTCCTTCATGTCCATGGCGATTCTGGTTCAGTTTCCCATGACTTTATTTGCGACGAGGAGCTTTGCTTGCGCCCGCTGAAATTCCGTCTGCGTCTTCTGCCGCTTTTGCTGCTGGGATTGGGCCTTGCCACGGCCGCCGTGCCACTAGTGGGCAGGGATGCCTTTGCGCAGGATCAGCAGCCGTCGCAACCGCCCCAGCAAGCCGAGCAGCCGCCCCAGCTTGCCAACGGCTTACTGGATGCCGCCGTTGCCGATCTTAACAAGGCGAAGAAGGAATACGGCTCCATCCAAGACAGTGCCAAGCAGGCCGGAGCGGACGACGAAGCACTGGTGGCGCTTTCCGGCCAGGTAGACGTTCTCAACCGCTCTGTTGCGGCAATTTCGACAAGGTTGAAACCCCGTTCCGCCGAGATCGATGCGCGCCTGACCCAGCTCGGCGCCGCGCCTAAGGAGGGGCAGCCGCCGGAGGCTGTCATCGTCACGCAGGAGCGAGACCGCCTCAATGCCGAGCGCAAGCAGATCAGCGCCGTAAGTCTCGACGCCGACAATCTGACCGCGGAGACCAATCGACTTTCGATGCAGCTCATGGAGACGCGGCGCAGGCTGTTTACCGAGACATTGCTAAAGCGCACGGAGGTTTCCGCAGGGACATTCCAGGATGCCGCATCGGCGCTCGTCGACGAGGGCGTCGAATTCCGTGACGCGGTGACGAGCTGGATCGGCTTCGTCCTGAAGGCCAAGTTTGCCTCATTCCTGGCCGCCGTCTGCCTGTCGATCGGCGCGGCCTTGATTTTCCTCTTCGGCGGCTACCGGCTGTTCCGCCGCTATTATGTGCAGGACGAGGCTATCGAGAACCCGCCCTATATCAGCCGCCTTTCGGTTGCCTTCTGGTCGACTTTGATCCGAACGCTGTCATTGGTTGCGTTTCTTGTCACGTCCTTCTTCTTCCTCTCGAACTTCAATGTGCTGCGGCCGGATATCGCCCCGATACTGGGTGCATTCTTCGGCTTTATCGGCCTCGTCTATTTCGTCGGGCGGCTGACCAATGCCGTTTTTGCGCCGTTCAGGCCGCATTGGCGTCTCGTCAAATTGTCGAACAAGGGCGCGCGCTCATTGAGCTGGTGCCTGCAGGCCATGGCCGTGGTCAACGGTCTGGATTATGTCTTCGACCGCATCAGCGAGTCCATGGGATCGCCCGTCGTCGTAACTGTGGTGAAAAGTTTCTTTGCCGCGCTGCTGATCGGCCTCATCCTGATTGCAGCGTCCTTCGGCTCGCCGATGCTGGCCAAGAACGGCGATCCCGATGCGCCGGGCCGACGCTGGCCGCACGGCATGGCGATCATCCTTCGCGTTCTCGGCGCATTGGTGATCTTCATATCGTTCATCGGCTATGTCGGCCTCGCTCGCTTCATGGCAACGCAGATGATCGTGACAAGCGCCGTCATCGCGACCATGTATCTCGGCTTCCAGCTCGGCAAGGCGGTATCAAAGCAGGGTGTCTTTGCCGAGACGATCATCGGGCGCCTTCTGGAAAACCGTCTCAAGCTTGGCGATGTCGCGCTCGATCAGGGCGGCCTCATCGCCGGGCTTGCGACCTATGCCGTGGCACTCTTGACCGGCATCCCTTTGATCCTGCTCTCCTGGGGTTTCCATATCCAGGATCTTGAACTGATTGCCTACCGGCTGTTCACCGAGATCCGCATCGGCAACATATCGATATCGCTGCTTGGCATTTGCGCTGGCATCCTCTTGTTTGCCGGCGGCTATCTGATTACGCGCTGGTTCCAGCGGTGGCTCGACAGCAATGTCATGGCGCGCGGTCAGGTGGATCTGGGTGTCCGCAACTCCGTGAGGACCGGTATTGGCTATCTTGGCGTCGCCGTGGCTGCGATCATAGCCATTTCTGCCGCGGGCATCGACCTGTCCAGCCTGGCGCTCGTTGCCAGCGCGCTCTCGGTCGGCATCGGTTTCGGCCTGCAGAACATCGTGTCGAATTTCGTCTCCGGCCTGATCCTCCTGGTCGAGCGGCCCTTCAAGGTTGGCGACTGGATCGTGTCGGGCACATCCGAAGGCATCGTCAAGCGCATCTCGGTGCGTGCGACCGAGATCGAAACCTTCCGCAAACAGTCGATCATCGTGCCGAATTCGGAGCTCATCAATGCCTCGGTCGGCAACTGGACGCACCGCAACCGGTTGGCGCGCTCGGAAATTCCAGTATCCGTCAGCTTCGAGTCCGATCCGCAGAAGGTGATGGAAATCCTGCTGGATTTGGTGCGCGGCGTCCCGAAGGTGTTGAGAAATCCGGAGCCGCATGTGGAGTTCCTGCGCTTCGGCCCGTCCTCGCTTGATTTCGAGATGCGGTTCTATCTTTCGGATCTTTCCGACGGCATGGATATCCGCAACAGTCTACGCATCCAGATCCTGAAGCGTTTTCGCGAGGAGGGAATCTCCATTCCCTATCCGCATCAGGAATTGCACATCGTTCGCGATGGCAAGCGAAGCCGGCAGATGGATGCCGCCGGCAGTAAATTGACGGATTCCGCGGACGGGCCTGAAGAGGAACGCGAGGATATTGCAGAGCCTGTCGTTTCTCAGCGCGAGGAGCAGGTACAGGAGGCAAAGAGCGCCGCCCGCCGTCGCGGCCGGACGGCGGCCGAGTAAGGGGACGGGCCGGGCCGGCGGGTTCGCCTTGCCGGAGGCCATGCGAAGCGGCCCAGCTCGCCTGCGCCTCGTTCAGCGCAGTAGGGACCTGCCCCGGTCGAAGGCTTCAAAGCGTATTATTCTGCAATTCCAGTTTTTGAAAGCTGGGGTATCGCCTATCCGACCGGCGAAATGCTCGTCGATATCTGGCCGTTTCCTTCATTTCTGGGAAACCAGTCGACTTAACAAATATTCAAAAGCTTTGTTCTAGAAACAATAACAGAGGGGCCAATTTCAAAAGCAGGTTTTTATTATGCCATTTCTGGGTGTTTCGGGGATGCAATATTCCGGCGCGTCGCTTGCTGGATCGCGTATTCTTCTTGTTGAGGATTCCAATCTCTTTACTTCGATGATCCGGGCCAGGCTGAGAGAGCTTCTGGACATCGATGTCGAAATCTGCCGCAATTTCGAGGAGTTGCAGCTTGCTTATGACAAGTCGTCGGAGCCGATCCAGCTGGCGATTTCAAACATGAACCTGCCGGGAGCCGAGAAGGGCGAAGCGCTGGCTTATCTGCTTGATCTCTCCATTCCGACGATCGCTTTCACGGGCACCTTTCTGGAAGGCACGCGCGACGAGCTGATCGCCAAGAATGTCGTCGACTACATCCTCAAGGACAATATTTTTGCCGTGGATTTGCTGGCGGAATCGATCTGCCGCTTTCTCACCAACCAGCGCCATCATGTTCTGATCGTCGATGACAGTCCAACGGCGCGGGCCCTGTTGTCCAGCCGGCTGAAACGCTACAATTTTCGCGTCAGTATCGCGGAAGGCGGCGTCAAGGCGTTGGAGATTCTGAAGGCCAATCGCGACATCGGCCTGATGGTCACGGATTACAACATGCCCGACATGGATGGCTTCGAGCTGACGCGGCGTATTCGCGCAGCGACCGGTTCGCACCAGTTGCGCATCATCGGCGTCTCATCATCAACCAATCGGCTTCTTTCGGCACGCTTCCTCAAGGCTGGCGGCAATGATTTCATTCTGCGGCCGTTCATCGACGAGGAGTTTTACTGCCGCGTAAACCAGAATCTCGACACGTTACTTCAGATTCAATCAGCGCGGCGTGTCAGCGAAATAGCATGAAATACCACAAGGCCGGCGTAGCGGCGTCGACCTAATGTGAGGAAAATTCATTTTTATGCAAATGTCTGCAATCTGCGGTTCCAATTTTTCACGAATCCTGTTCAGGATAGGTGTATCGGCGGTTTTAGCAGATGCGAGACTGACTGAGTATTTCGTGTGCCGGATGGCACGGGAGGAATTGAAGGGAAATGGTGCTGCATGTGGGAGCCCTCAGCGATGGCAGCAGCTATCGCACTGGCAGCCAGAAGATACTTCTGGTCGAGGATTCGCGCATGTTTTCCGCCGTATTGTCGCATCGATTTGAAACCGAACTCGGTCTTGCCGTCACGCATTGTGCCTCGTTGAAAATGTTGAACGAAGCGCTGGCGGACGGTGGCCGCGGCTTTACCATGGCGGTGATCGATCTAAACCTGCCCGACGCTGCCTACGGCGAGGCGCTGGACGTCGCCGTCAAGCATCAGATACCAAGCATCGTCTTTACGGCGTCTTTCGATACGGCGACGCGCAATCGCATCATGGAGCGCAGTGTCGTTGACTATGTCTTGAAGGACAGCGAGTTCGCTCTCGACAATCTCGTCGCGGCCGTTCGGCGCGCCATCACCAATCGGACGACACGCGTACTGGTTGTCGATGATTTGCCATCGGCCAGGCAGATGCTCATAGACCTCCTGCAGGCACAACAATTCAGGGTTACCGAGGCCAGCACAGGCGTCGAGGCTCTGGCGGCGTTCGAAGAGTTTGACGATATCGAAATTGTCATCACCGATTACAACATGCCCGACATGAACGGCCATGAACTGACGCGCCGCATCCGCCATCGCTATGGATCGGATAGGATGCGGATCATCGGCATCTCTTCTTCAAACGACCGTTTGTTGTCGGCAAGCTTCCTCAAGGCCGGCGCCAGCGACTTCATCTACCGCCCTTTCGTTCCGGAAGAGCTGCAATGTCGCATTGCTTTGAATGTCGAGACGCTGACGCAGCTCAAGCAATTGCGGGCGGCGGCGGCGAGCGACTATCTGACGGGTCTTTACAACAGGCGGTATTTTTACGATCACGCCCCGCGGCTGGTGAATGAATGCCTGCGCCGACAGTGCCCCAGTTCCGTTGCCATTCTCGATATCGACCATTTCAAGAAGCTAAACGACACTTACGGTCACGAAATTGGCGATCTCGTGCTGAAGGCTGTCGCTCGTCGGCTCCATGCGCTGTTCGAAGGCACCACGAGCCTTTTGTCCCGCCTTGGCGGCGAAGAATTCGCCATTCTGTTCAATGAAATGGATTCGCGCGCGGCAACCATGCTTTGCGACGAGGTGCGTATCGATCTCGCCGGTTTGAAGGTCAGCGCGGATGATGAGGAATTATCCGTTACCGTATCGATCGGCGTCGCCGAGATCGCCGGCTACGAATCCTTCGACAACTATCTCAATGCGGCCGACCAGTTTCTCTACATGGCCAAGCATAACGGCCGCAATCAGGTCTATTCCGACTTCAGGATGACCGAAGAAGCGGCCGAATAGGCCGCTTGCATCGATAATCGCTGCTGATTGATGCTGTTTTCAGACGACGATGCCGGTGCGGTTCGTCGACATGGTCAGCTTGCGCTCGGCGCGCTCCTGCTGCGGCGAGCGGTTGTAGAGTTCGCGATAACACTTGGAAAAATGCGAGGCGGACACGAAGCCGCAGGCGACGGCCACTTCGACAACCGGCATGGAGGATTGCACGAGCAGGTGCCGGGCGCGATCCAGCCGGATTTCGAGATAGTAGCGGGCCGGCGAGCGACCCATCTCCTGCCGGAACAGGCGTTCGATCTGGCGGCGCGACAGGCCGGCATCATCGGCAATTTCCAGCAGCGACAACGGCTCGGCGAGGTTGCTTTCCATCAGCTCGATGATCGACAGTACCTTGGCATTCTGCACGCCCAGGCGCGCACGCAACGGCAGGCGCTGGCGGTCATGCGGGCTGCGGACGCGATCGGTCAATTGCTGCTCGCAGACGCGATTGACGAGGTTCTCGCCGAAGTCCTGGCCGATCAGGTTCAGCATCATGTCGAGCGAAGCTGTGCCGCCGGCACAGGTATAGATGTTGCTGTCGACCTCGTAGAGATCGGCATAGACTTCGGCCTGTGGGAAGGTCTCGGAGAAGCCGGGGAGGTTTTCCCAGTGGATGGCGCAGCGCTTGCCATTCAGCAGGCCCGCCTGGGCAAGCACATGTGCGCCCGTACAGAGACTGCCGACAGCCACGCCGCGATTATAGGTCTCGCGCAGCCAGGCGTTGACCGACTTGTTGTTGAACTCCTCGACATAGATGCCGGAACAGACCAGCACCATATTCGGGCGGTTTTCGCCGCCGAGATAGCGGCGTTCGTCGGCGAGCGCTGAGTTGACCTCGAGGCCGATGCCGCTGGAGGAATAGACCTTCTGGCCGTCGGTGGAGGCGAGACGCCATGTGTAGGCGGGGTAGCCCAGCATGCGGTTGGCGATGCGCAATGTCTCTACCGCGGCGGAAAACGGCAGCATGGTGAAATGCGGAACGAGGAAGAAAACCAGGGAACGCGTCTTAATCGGAGTCTTGCTCATATCGTGAAAATCCATGCTCCAGGACCATTGCGTATTCCTTGCGTCAAATACGTCGGCTCGATGGTCTATTAGCGACATTGGCATGGATAATCGCGGCCGCAAAGGAATATTTGCGTTTGCTACAAAAAATGCCGCGGTGAAGAAAGCAGATGAAGGAGTGCAAGCAATCTACTGAAACAACCAAATATATATGGGGCTGATTATCAAGATTAAGTGGGAATGCGCGTCCAGATGCACAAATGTTCGAAAGGCGACACTCGTTGGGGTTGAGTGTCGCCTTCAGATTTTACGATCATTCGCAATCATCGCATAGCCTTGGGAGTGTTGGTTTCGTTCGCGGCGGGCCAGCCCATGTCCTTGCGTACATCATCGGACAGTGACTCAAGCTCGCGTAGCGAACGCCATTGCTGCCAGCGATCCGCGATCTTGGAGAAAAAAGGCATGTGGCTGCCACCCGATGGAAACGGGCTCTGCACCCTGTCTGTATGTCTATAGGTGATCGTTGTCATTTCCAGGTTCCTTTCGGCTTTAGATGCTCAAAAGATCGCAATCCTCAAGCAACAATATGGATCCGACCTATTCATCAATCAAACGAATAGATCTTATATCTGTCATTAGTATTCTTGAACGATTGCGTCTTGCCGGGCTTTCGTTCGAGGGCGGACAGCGTCCGATCCGGGGGGAGGCCGCGCGCATTGACGTCGTCGATCAGGTGAGCGGGGAAGCGCGCTGCAATCTCGTCGAGCGTATGCTGCGCCATCCGTTGAATTTTTCGGATATGCAAAAGGGTGAAGATGCGAGAGGCTTCGCCGAGTGCCGTGCCAGCCATGGTGTTTGCTCCTTTGCAGCTGCCTGTATCAGTTTCATTAGGGCTAATATGCTGCTTCGTTGACAATCAGACAAATGAAATGATATGGTGCTTAGGATCAGAAAAATTGAAGGTTGCCGATATGACTGTACCGTTTCGCCGGCCCATACCGTTGCTTGACAATGAAGTTCTGCGCACCTTTGTAGCCATTGCCGAGACCGGCAATTTCTCCACCGCCGCCGATGCGGTCTTCCGCACGCCGTCCGCTGTTTCGATGCAAATCAAGAAGCTGGAAGAGCAGCTCGGCGTGACGCTGTTCCTGCGCGACGCGCGCTCTGTCAGCCTGACGCAGCATGGCGAGATGCTGCTCTCCTACGCGCGCAATATCCTGGCCTTGTCGAACGAAGCCGTATCGCGTTTCATCATGCCCGAGCTCAGCGGCGTGGTGCGGCTTGGCGCACCCGATGATATCGGCGAGCGCCTGCTGCCGACCATTCTGAAGAGCTTTTCGGAGAGCTATCCCGGCATCATGGTGGATGTCGTCGTGGATATGAGCCTCCAGCTGAAGAAGCGCATCGAGGAGCAGCGACTGGATCTGGCGCTGATCAATTGCGCGACGCGGCCTTTCCCGACGGAAGGCGAAGTGATCTATACGGAGCGTCTCGTCTGGGCGGGTGCCAAGTGCGGCACGGCCTATCGGCGCGACCCGCTGCCGATCTCCATCTGGGAAGACGGTTGCATCTGGCGGTCGGAAGCGTTGGCGCAACTGGAACGGCAGAAGCGGCCTTACCGCGTTTCCTATCTCAGCGCCCACACGATGGCGCAGCGCGCCGCTATTGTCTCCGACCTTGCGGTCGCGCCGTTCCCACGGTCCTACATTGGTGAGGATATGGAGATCCTCGGCCCGAACGAGGGGCTGCCGGAACTCACCTCCTTCGACATTCGCCTGCTGACGGCATCGCAGATGACGGGGCCGATGAAGGCCGTTGCCGATAGCATCCGGCAGGCATTCATAGAGATCGGGCGAAAAATGGCCGCGTGAGCCGCCGCCGGTTAAGCGTTACTCGCGGCTGCGCCGCCGTCTGCGGCCGCCGCCTTCGCCGCCGGCATCGTCGCCAAGCTGTTTGCGCTCCGGCAGTGTCACCACCTTCGCCAGTTCCGGAAAGGCATCGACCTTGTTCGGCAGCGCCATGGCGTAGACGAAATGCTCCTGAAACTTTGATTCAAGCGCCGTCTCTATCTTCTCGATTTTGCTGACAGTTTCCTCGATCTCGCGGCGATGGCCGCGATTGAGCAATGCCATGCGCGCGCCGGTGCCGGCCGCGTTGCCGACTGCCTTCACCTTGTCGAGGGTGCAATCCGGGATGAGACCGAGCACCATCGCGTATTTGGGGTCGATGAAGGTGCCGAAGGCGCCTGCAAGGCCGATGCGATCGACATGCTCGACACCTTGCTTGTCCATCAACAGCTTGACGCCGGCATAAAGGGCGGCCTTGGCAAGCTGGATGGCGCGGACGTCGTTCTGTGTCACGGTAATGCGTTGTTCGCCGTCGCGCAGCAGGTAGGAATAGGTGCGGCCGTTCTGCAGGATACGCGGAGAACGCGCAATCATGCCGCCGTCGACCACGCCGTCCTCGGAAATGATACCAGTCAGGAACATCTCGGCGACCACCTCGATGATTGCCGAGCCACAGATGCCTGTGACGCCAACGGTGGCGGCGGCTTCGTCAAAGCCGGGCTCGTCCGACCAGGGCTCGATGCCAATGACGCGATAGCGCGGTTCCAATGTGACGGGGTCGATGCGGACACGTTCGATGGCGCCTGGTGCTGCGCGCTGGCCGCTGGAAATCTCGGCGCCTTCGAAGGCAGGGCCCGTCGGCGAGGAGGCGGCGACGACGCGCTGACGATTGCCCAGCACGATTTCGGCATTCGTGCCGATATCAACCAGCAGCATCATCTCATCCTGGCGGTGCGGCCCTTCAGCGAGGGCGGCGGCGGCGGCGTCGGCTCCGACATGGCCGGCGATGCACGGCAGCATGTAGACGCGCGTGCCGGCATTCATCGGCAGGCCGATCTCGGCCGACCTCAGGTGTACCGCACCCGAGACGGCGAGCGCGAAGGGTGCGCCGCCAAGCTCGGTGGGGTCGATGCCGAGGAACAGGTGATGCATGATGGGGTTGCCGACGAAGACCGCATCGAGGATGTCCTGGCGCGACACGCCGCCGTCGGCGCAGACCTTGTCGATCAGCCCGTTCAGCGCTTCGCGCACGGCATTGGTCATCGCGACCCGGCCGTCCGGGTTCATCATGACGTAGGAGACGCGGCTCATCAGATCCTCGCCGAAGCGGATCTGCGGGTTGGAGGTGCCGGCAGATGCCACCGTCCGGCCCGACAGCAGCGAGGAGAGATGCATGGCGATGGTGGTCGAGCCGATATCGCAGGCGATGCCATAGGCCTCGTTCTTGAGGCCGGGGTAAAGCGCGATCAGGCGGGGATGGTCGTCGGCGTGGTCCTGATGGATCGCGGCGGTGACTTTCCATTCTCCCTTGCGCAGGATCGACTGCACTTGCGGGATGATGTGAAAATCCACGTCGAGATTGTCGTATTTCCAATCGGCAGCCAACGCGGCTTTCAACCGGTCGAGATCGCCCGAAGGCTTGTGCATGTCCGGCTCCTCGACCTCGACGTAGCACATATGCACGGCCGTATCGCGGATGATGACGCGCTCGTCGACGGCTTTGCGCACTACCTGCGCATTGATCACCGTGTCCTGCGGCACGTCGATGACGAGATCGCCCTGGATCAGGGCAGAACAGGAGAGGCGGCGTCCATCAGGCAGATCGCGCACCTCGGCGTAGCGTCTTTCCTTGGGGCCGATGGGCGAGAGATGGTCGTTGGCCGAGACGATCTTGTGCTTGGCGAAATTGCCCTCCTGCACCGAGACCTGGCAGCGCCCACAGGTGGCACGGCCGCCGCAGACGCTCTCCACATAGACGCCGAGCTGCCGCGCAGCCTCCAGCACCGGCGTTCCCACCGGAAAATGGCCGCGCTTACCGGAGGGCATGAAGAGGACGAGGGGATTCGCGCTGTCGCTGGCTTGGGCCACGGATCAGTCTTTCTGTTTGCTAAGGCGGCGTACGTTCGAGCGAACGCGCTTGCTATACGGCTTGACCATGGCCTGGGCGACGGCATCGACGGCGCGATGCGATAAGGCGTTGCCCCCCTTTGTCATTGCCGCAATATTCTGCTGGGTCATGGCGATATTGGTGGCAACGGCACTTTCGGCCGCGGCCATCATCTTTTCCGAGACCATCTGGTTGAATTCCGTCATGTTGACGCCGCCGCCGGTCATCGCTGTCATCCACATTTGCGACAGGCGCATTCCAATCACCATGGGCGCCTGGATCCACAATGTGGCGAGATCATCGGAAAGCTTCCGGCTCGGATACTTCATCTCTATTCCCTCGCCGCGCCGGCACCGGCTCGTGCCGCGCGCCCACCACGCCGGCCGCCGCTGCCAGCCGAGGGGGCCGCAGAAGCCGGAGCGCTCGCTCCGCCTTCGGCCGGCTTGTAGTCGCGGTAGGTCATGATCCAGTTGGTGCAATTGGCGTCGGTGCCGTTCAGCACGTTGGCGGCGCGCACCGCCTCCATTTCCTGCGGGCGGCAAGGGTTCATGATGGCCGAGGTCATGCCGGCGCCGATCACCATCGGGATGAAGCCGGCATTGATGCCGTGGCGGTGCGGCAGGCCGAAGGATATGTTGGAAAGGCCGCAGGTGGTATTCACCTTCAGCTCGTTGCGCAGGCGGTGCAGCAGCGCGAAGACCTGGCGACCGGCATCGCCGAGCGCGCCGATCGGCATGACGAGCGGATCGACCACGATGTCATGGGGCTTGATGCCGTAGTCCATGGCGCGCTCTACGATCTTCTTTGCGACGGCGAAACGCACGTCCGGATCCATGGAAATGCCGGTTTCGTCGTTGGAGATGGCAACGACCGGCACGTCGTATTTCTTGATGAGCGGCAGGATGGCTTCGAGCTTTTCCTCTTCGCCGGTCACGGAATTGACCAGCGGCCGGCCCTTGGCAACCTTCAGCGCAGCCTCGATGGCGGCCGTCACCGAGCTGTCGATCGAGAGCGGCACGTCGACCAGGCCCTGGACGATTTCCAGCGTCTGCACCAGCAGGCCAGGTTCCGTCTCGTTCGGGTTGACCGAGGTGACGCCAGCGTTGACGTCGAGCATGGTTGCGCCCGCGGCCACCTGTTCCAGCGCGTCCTTGATAACCGTATCGAAATTGCCCTCGATCATCTCAGCGGCCAGCTTCTTGCGCCCCGTTGGGTTGATGCGTTCGCCGATCACGCAAAAGGGCTGGTCGAAACCGATGATGATTTCGCGAGTGGCGGATGCAACGATGGTGCGCGTCATGTCTGATCCTCTGGTCAGTTGGCCCGATAGATCTGGTCTATCGTGCCGGGATGGGGGTTACAAGCCGTCCGGGCTCCTCCGCCCGCTGCTCGATTTCAGTGCGTCTTGTGTGGCGGATGATGAGCGGCGGCTTCGGCCATTTCCTGCTGGTTCTCTTCCTTGCCCCCACGGATGTGTTCCAGGCGCTCTGCGATGAGCGCGTCGGTTTGGTTGGCCTCGTGCTTCCATGGCTGGCGGCCCTTCAGCACGCCGGATTCATGCACCATCTCGGCGACATATTCTTCCTGGCGGTAGGCCATGACATGAACACCGGAAACGCCCTCGATCTCCTTCACCTCGTTGATGATGTCGATGCAGAGCTGCTTGCCTTCCTTCTTCTGGTCCTGTGCGCCTTCGATGCGTTTGATAACGGCATCGGGAATGTGCACGCCCGGCACGTTGGAGCGCATCCAGCGAGCGGTTTTCGCTGAGGCGAGGGGGCCGACGCCGACGAGAATGAAGCATTTCTCGTTCAGGCCGAGGTCGCGCACCTTCTTCATGTATTCCCGGAACATCGGCACGTCATAGCAATATTGGCTCTGCACGAATTGCGCACCGGCCTCGATCTTCTTCGCCAGCCGATAGGGCCGGAAGTCGTGGGGCGGCGCGAAGGGATTGATGGCCGCGCCGAGAAAGACCTTCGGTGGCGATGTCAGCTTGCGCCCCGACAGGAATTTCGCGTTGTCGCGCATGATGCGCACGGTTTCGAGCAGCGACATGCAATCGAGATCGAAGACCGGCTTGGCGCCCGGCTGGTCGCCGGCCTGCACGCCGTCGCCGGTCAGGCACATGATGTTGCACACGCCCATGGCAGCAGCACCCAGCACGTCGCCCTGAATGGCGATGCGGTTCTTGTCGCGGCAGGCGATCTGCATGATGGGCGCATAGCCCATGCGCGTCAGCAGCGCGCAGATGCCGACCGAGGACATGTGGCAATTGGCGCCCGAGGCATCGACCGCGTTGATGCCATCAACCCAGCCGGAGAAAATCGCGGCGCGCTCATAGACTTCTTCGGGGTTGGCGCTATCGGGTGGGTTCAATTCGGCGGTGACCGCGAATTCGCCGCGGCGCAGCACGCGCTCCAGCCGCCCGAGTGATGAATGGCCGGGTAGAGGATCGAGCGGCAGGTGGACGCCGAGCGGATTTTCGTCGATATGCGCCATCGATCACGCTTCCTTTTTCGCTGCTTCACGGGCAGCGGCGGCTTCCGCAGTGACGCGCAGCCAGGAGGAAGTTTCACGCAGCGATTGGTTCACCGGTTTCTGGACCTTCAGGATCGCATCGCCTTGGATCATGTTTCGCGAACCGTTCCAGGCCTGCACCCAGACACAGGGCATGTCCGGCTCGACCTCGCAATTGCCATTGGCGCGTACCCCGCCGCAAGGGCCGTTGCGCAGCTGCTTCGGACAGTTCATCGGGCAGGACATGCCGGTCGACGAGAGCGCGCACTGGCCGCACATGCGACAGTCGAACAGAAAGCCCTTCACATTGCGCTCGACGAAAGTGATCGGCCGTTCGACGCGGTCGTAGCCGATTTTCTTCCAGAGCGGATGAAGGAGGAGGAAAGCATCGGCGAAGCGATGATAGAACCATTCGAGGAAGCGCGAATGGCGCACGGCCCAGAGACGGACGGTGTATTTGCGGCGGGCGCGGCGGTTGGGCGAGACGCCGGCGGGCGTATAGGCGCCGCTTGCGGCCTTCGCTCCGGGCGCCGCGTTGCCCGGCTTCTGGATGGCGTCAGCCATTGTCGCGGCCTCCGGCCTTCACCAGAGCAATCAGACGCTCCCGGTCAAAGGCTGCTTCGAGTTCGCTTGCGGCCTTATCCGCCTCGGCTTCCAGATCGTCGGAGACAGGCACGGGATCGGCCTTGCGCCATTCGGCCAAGTAGTCGTCGGTCTCGGCCGCGCCGGTGCGCATCGCGCACATGTCGATCGCCTCGGTGAAGCGCAGCGAGAGCTCGCGCTTTGCCGTCTGCCGCCCCTTCTTGATGATCACTTGGGCCGGAATGTCCCGCCAATAGACGACAATGCGATCCGCCATGCAAAATTCTCCTCTTTAATCAAGAATGCACGTCCATCGACCCGGAGACTGCGCTCGCCACGACGCGGCCCATGCCAAAAAACGACGCGGCGCGGAAAGCACCTCCCGCAACCAGCGGCAAACTTCACCGTCATGCCGAACGCTCGAGTTTTCCACCGCGATTCAACGCCTTCGACGCGTTGCAACATGGCGGAGCCCGACGTTGGCAGCAAGCAATGATATGGGGTGGAATGTCGTAATCAGACGGTCAGCAATTCATGGGCAAGATCGCCATACGCGGTGAAGCGGTATTCGTAATCCAAACCGAGATAGGCAGCCGCTGCTTTTGCCTTTTCCTGCAGAGCCGGATCCTCCTCTTGCGAGAGATAGACGACCTTGCGGTAATTGCCAAAATACATGTCCCGCAGTTCCGGATGCCGGTCGAGGCCGAGCGGCACGACGACGAAGGACTCGAACTGCCGGGCGAGAAAGTCGGTGAGGAAAAACGAGGTGATGTCATCCTCGCGCGCTGCAAAGGCTTCGTTGCCGCTGAAGAAGGAATAGCAGTGCGGCCCCGAAAGGCGCTCGATGCCCTCACGCTCACAGATCTTGTCGATCATGCCGCCGGTTCCGCAATCGGCATAGCCGATGAAGATCCTCTCGAAACCCCGCGCGCGCGCATTCGCAATGGCTTCCTCCAATGCGGGCGCGATCTTCTGAGGGTAGGAGTGATAGATCGCGGGAAGACAGTGCAGATCGATGTGGTCGAGCTGATTTATTCTGGTGACCGCCAGTATCTCGCGCGCGATTGCGCCGCACGCGATCACATGAACTTTTCGCGTTGTCATGCGTTTATCACGCGGAGGATTTGTCTCCGCTTTTTGTTGATCGATATCCACTCAGAGAGGGTTCCAAATCATGACTGCACCGACATTCAGCAAAATCGCCGCCGCGCTTGCCGTCCTTATGGTACTTGCTTCATGCGCCAATACAATTCGCGGCGTCGGCAGGGATACGGCCAATGCCGTCAACGCGACGGAAGACGCCGGTCATACCGTCAAGAAGGCTGCCCAATAACCAATTTGGGATGCCAACGGGTCGGCGACAACCTTTCGGTTGTCGCCAGTTTGGAATCCGCTGCAATCAGGCTTGTGCAGCCAGGCTATTGTGCTTGCGCTTCATGAAGTCCTTGGCGGTTTCAACCGCCACGGCCGCATCGCGGCAATAGGCATCGGCGCCGACGGCCTTGCCGAACTCCTCGTTCAGCGGCGCGCCGCCGACGAGAACGACGTAGTCGTCGCGCATGCCCTTTTCCTTAAGCGTATCGATGACGACCTTCATGTAGGGCATGGTGGTCGTTAGCAGTGCCGACATGCCAAGAATATCAGGCTGTTCGCGCTCGATGGCATCGAGATAGTTCTCGACGGGGTTGTTGATGCCGAGGTCGATGACGTCGAAGCCCGCGCCCTCCATCATCATGCCGACGAGGTTCTTGCCGATGTCGTGAATGTCGCCCTTGACGGTGCCGATCACCATCTTGCCGAGCTTCGGCGCGCCGGTCTCGACCAGGAGCGGCCGCAGGATAAACATGCCGGCCTTCATCGCATTGGCTGATAGCAGCACTTCGGGCACGAAGAGAATGCCGTCGCGGAAATCGATGCCGACGATGCGCATGCCTTCGACCAGCGCTTGCGTGAGAATATCATAAGGCGTCCAGCCGCGTTCGAGGAGGATATTGGTCGCTTCCTCGATTTCCTCCTTCAACCCGTCATACAGGTCGTCATGCATCTGCTGCACGAGTTCCTCGTCCGAAAGTTCCGAGAGAATGATTTCGTCGTCAGACATGCGCTCCATCCCGTTTTCGTGCAAATGCATCAGAGGCTTGTATAAAATACTGCCTCAATAAGCGATAAACCTCAACGATGACAAAATTCTTTTTGAAAGCGACGTCGCGCGGATTAATCGCGACGGACGGAAATGAGGCGATATCGTCGCGGCCATGTCTGTCCTATGCTAATTGCTGGCGCATTAAGGAACGTCCGGCCGACGGAATCGGCTAGCATAGAGTGAGGATAGACGCATTCATGCGCAGGAGCGAGGAAACATCATGGACGATATGAACGAGCAACCGGCTGCGGGCGGCGATGGCGGCGGACGACGTTCGCGCGGTGAGGGCAGAGGTGCAGCGGCAAGGCGCGCGTCGCGCAGCGGCGGCGGGCCGGGCCCTTCGCTTCCTTATATCGTCCGGAAGATCGGCGTTTACGAGGTGCTTGACGAAGAGGGCCTGCAGCTCATCGAGCGCAATGCCGATAAGGTTCTGGAGGAAATCGGCATCGAGTTTCGCGACGATGCGGAAGCCCTGGCGCTCTGGAAAGAGGCCGGCGCTGACGTGCGCGGGCAGCGCGTGCATTTTCCGAAGGGTCTTTGCCGCGAACTCCTGAAAACGGCACCGAAGGAATTCACCTGGCATGCGCGCAACAGCGCCCGCAACGCCCATGTCGGCGGCAAGGCGACGATCTTCGCGCCGGTCTACGGGCCGCCCTTTGTCCGTGACCTCGAAGGCAACCGCCGTTATGCGACGATCGAGGATTTCCGTAATTTCGTGAAGCTCGCCTACATGGCGCCCTCGATGCACTCGTCCGGCGGCACGGTCTGCGAGCCGGTCGACATTCCGGTCAACAAGCGCCATCTCGATATGGTCTACAGCCATATCAAATATTCCGACAAGCCGTTCATGGGCTCGGTGACGGCGCCGGAGCGCGCCGAGGATACGGTGGCGATGGCGAAGATCGTCTTCGGCGACGATTTCGTCGAGAACAATTGCGTTACGCTCAACCTCATCAACGCCAATTCGCCGATGGTCTTCGACGAGACCATGCTCGGCGCGCTGAAGGTCTATGCGCGGCACAACCAGGCTTCGGTCGTTTCCCCCTTCATCCTTTCGGGCGCCATGAGCCCGGTGACGGTGGCGGGCACGCTGACGCAGATTCTCGCCGAGGTGCTTGCCGGCGCTTCATTCACGCAGTTGATCCGCAAGGGTTCGCCGGTGCTCTACGGCACCTTCGCCGCCTCGATCTCGATGCAATCGGGTGCGCCGACGTTCGGCACGCCGGAGCCGTCGCTGGTGTCCTATGGCTCCGCCCAGCTCGCGCGCCGTCTCGGCCTGCCGTTCCGTACCGGCGGCTCGCTCTGCGCTTCCAAGGTGCCGGATGCGCAGGCCGCGCATGAATCGGCCAATACCTTGAACATGACGCTGCTAGCCGGCACGAATTTCGTGCTGCATGCGGCCGGCTGGCTGGAAGGCGGTCTCGTGTCTTCCTACGAGAAGTTCATGATCGACCAGGACCAGCTCGGCATGATGCAGAAGATGGCCGAGGGTGTCGATCTCTCCGAAAACGGTCAGGCGCTGGATGCCATCCGCGAAGTCGGTCCCGGCAGCCATTATCTCGGCTGCGCCCACACGCAGGCGAACTTCCAGAGCGCTTTTTATCGTTCGGCTCTGGCCGACAATAATTCCTTCGAGCAATGGGAAATCGAGGGGCAGAAGCGCGTTGAGGAGCGCGCCAATGCGCTTTGCCGCTCCTGGCTCGACCAATATGAAGCGCCGCCGCTCGATCCGGCGATCGACGAGGCACTGCTGGCCTATATCCAGAAGCGCAAGGATTCGATGCCGGACGCCTTCACTTGAAGAGAGCCCGAGGCCGCCAGGGAGCAAGGCGGTGCGATACGCGTTGCTGATCTGATCCAGAAGGAAGTCTGGCGGCCGCACTATCCATATAAGGGGCCACGGTGAACCGCGGTCCCGCCACATTCGAACAGCTCCGTGCGGCGCTCGGCGTCCACGGAGTTTTCGTTCGCGGCAGCCTGTCTTTCGACGCAGGCGAGGGGCCGGTGCTGGCCGACGGAAGGGTAGCGCGTAGCGTCGTCCTGCTCGGCAATGTCGGCGGCTCCATCTGGCGGCCCTTCTCGCGTTGGCGGCAATTGCCTGAGAATATGCTGCGCCGCGATCCGCTCGACGACTGGTCGAAGGCGATCATCCGGCCGATCGCTGACGAGTTCGCAGCGACGGCATATTTTCCCTCGGATCCTCCATGGCAGCCTTTCCAGCAGTGGGCCATGCGGGCGGAGGGCCTGAAGGCCTCGCCGCTCGGCATCCTGATCCATCCGGAATACGGCCTCTGGCACGGCTATCGCGGCGCCCTGGGTTTTGCCGATATTCTAGTGGATGACGGCGCGCCGGCGCGCGGCGCGCATCCTTGCGATCATTGCCTGGATAAGCCTTGTCTCGATGCCTGTCCCGTAGATGCAGTGGCGCCCGCCGGGTTCGACGTTCAGCGCTGTCGAACGCATCTGCGGGCTGATGAAGGGCAACGGGGCTGCATGGCGGCGGGCTGTCTCGCGCGCAATGCCTGTCCGGTTGGTGCTAGCTATCGTTATCCTGCCGCGCAGCTTGCCTTTCACATGGCGGCCCTCCAGTTGTAAGTGCGGATATCCATCCGGAGTTGTCAGCTTGATTCGATTGATTATCATCCTCGCGGTTCTTGTCTGCGCCACCACGGCATCGGCCGGCGAGGCCTGCCGCAAGGTCGAGCATCTCGGTGATGGCTACACGGTTTGTACCTTCGATCCGGCGACCGACGATATCCAGCTTTTCCAGAATGATCGCAGCGGCAAGCCCTATGGTTCGTTCCGGGCTTTGGAAAACGATCTGCGTCAGGACCGCGTCTATGTCCGCTTCGCCATGAACGGCGGCATGTATCTCGACGACCAGTCTCCCGTCGGCCTCTTCGTCGAAAACGGTCGTGAGCTGAAGAGGATCAATACCAACAAGGGGTGGGGCAATTTCCACCTGCTGCCGAACGGCGTCTTTTATCTCCTGCCGGGCCGTGCCGGCGTGATGGAAAGCAAGGCTTTTGCCACCTCGGGCATCAAGCCGTTCTACGCGACCCAGTCCGGCCCGATGCTCGTCATCGACGGCAAGCTCCATCCGTCGTTTCTTGCCGACAGCACCAGCTTCAAGACGCGAAACGGCGTTGGTGTCACCGGGGACGGCAAGGTCGTTTTCGCGATTTCGGATGGTCCCGTCCGCTTTCATGACTTTGCGACGCTTTTCCGCGACGACCTCGGCTGCGCGAACGCGCTGTTTCTGGACGGCAGCATTTCCAGCCTCTACATTCCTGAATGGCAAAGGCGGGACGGCCTGTTTCCACTCGGCCCCATCATCGCGGTGACCGAGTTATTGCCCGGCTGAATGCACGCCTGGCGACCGAGCCAGGATTCGGACCGGACATTCGCAATGCGACACCGGCAGCGGATCCAGTTTCGGTCCCCGGCAGTGATCGTCAGGCAAACTGTTCGATGTAGGTCAGAATGTCGAACATGCCGTCCTTGGGCCCCGGATTGGCAGGAAAGTTTTCCGTAAAGCGCAAATATGCCCTTGGCTTCCTGTCATAGCCGCCGGCCTGCGGTTCTTCCCTGATGAGATGCTCCCGGATCGAGGGCGAGAGAAGATTGATTGTAGCGTCGTCTATGATCGGCTCAAGGATGACGGGCTCGCCATTGAATGCGATCGCCTCCGTTGCCGCTGTTGCGATGCCCGCCAGCTTGCGGATCTGGTCATAGGACTCCGCCGGCAGGGGTGTCGGATGATAGGCCGCCATGCGGTGGTACATGATGTAGGCTTCGACCCAGTTCTGTGCATTGACGTGCAAGCGCATCGCCACGGCCTGGCGCTGCAGCATGAAGTCGGTGATGCGCGGCATCAGCGAGCCGCGATACTCCGGCGGCAGCCGGTTGTCGCGAAGCGCCTGCGATGCAAGATATTCGAGGCCGCCTCGGTAGCTGTCCCACTGGAACATGCATTCCTTGTTGCCCTGTTGCAGACGGGGGTCATCGGAAACCGCAGTCACCCGAGCGAAGGGTTCCGGCATGAACAGCACATCGGCCTTGTCCAGCGCGCGGGTGGTGTAAAGAAAGGCCCAGAAAATAAAGGGGGTCGGGCTGGATATGGATCTCGCCAGGATGTCGCGCCGGATGATCATGAATTCTGGGAAGACATGCCGCTCCAGGATGAATTCCAGCATCGAATGGAAATCGCCCTTGGTATGCCGCGAGGGGTAGGACAGGTGATAGAAAGGCTGCATGTCTCCGCCGCCCGGCCGCCCGTCAACCAGAAGCCAAGGCGCCTGGATCATGCCGATACGCCTGTCGTCCACCATGATGTGGAGATATTCGACGACCTTTTCCGGGATCAGCAGATCGTCATCGCCGAGGAAAACCGCGAAGTGGCCGCGAGCCCGCTGCATGGCAAAGGCGTAGTTGCTGATGAAGCCGGAATTGCGTGCCCGGCGATAGGCGCTGATTTCCGGATGGTGCGAGATCGACTGGATATAGGCGGCGGTGTCGTCGGTCGAGCAATCGTCGACAATGACGATTTCAAAAGGAATATCGAGCTTACGAAAAGCGTCCAGGTGGAAATTTATGTTCCGTTCAAGCAAGAACTGACGATTAAAGGTTGGAACGCAAATCGAAAGGACAGGGATTTCAGCAGAAGACATCGATTTCTCCACGGCATCGGCGCGATTCTGGGCGCGGACTTTGTCTTTTTGCATAAGCCGGTTTGCTTTCGCGGGGCTGGATAGTTCGGTCCTCCGCCGATCGGGCAGGGCATCCACGCACCAGTTCAGTGCAAGTTCCGACCCCTATGCTTTGAGGAGCGGTCCCGCGAGTTTTGCTAGGTGGCGATCGCAATTTGCCGAGGTCGCGTTGCCGGAAGGACGGCTACGCAGCTTGAGGCGAATAGCATGGCCGATACCCCAGGTCCGGCGCCCATCTAGTATCAGGAGGCCTTGTGAGCAAAGTCAGTGTCATCATCCCCGCCTACAACGCGCAGGACTCCCTCGGCGACATAATTACGGCTGTTCTTGAAAATCGCGAGGTTTTGGAAGTGATCATCGTTGACGACACGTCGCGCGATGCCACCGCGCTGATCGTCGAACAGTATGCCCGACGCGATGAGCGTGTACGGTTGCTGCGCAATCCTGAAAATCGCGGTGCCGGATACAGCCGCAATGCCGGCATGGCGGCGGCACGCGGCGACTACTACTATTTTCTCGACGCCGATGACATGATCGCCCATCGCTCGATCGACGAGGTCATCTATCATATGGAAGCCAATGGCTGCGACGTGATGGTGTTTCGTTATCGCTATGTCACCGACAAGAACGACCGCCTGGGTCCGATGTTGCAGATCGATGACGAGGCCTGGCGCCAGCTGGTCGGTGATGCGGACATCCGCATATTCACGCTTCAACAGTGCGCAAGGCTGCTCTTTACCGTCAATTTCCCCTGGAACAAGATCGTCAGCGCCAAGCTTTGCCGGGAAACGGGCCTGCGTTTCTCAGAGACGCGCGTCCACAATGACATCTACGCCCACTGGCATATCTATATGCATGCACAGAGGATCGGCATGATGAATCGTTATCTCATCGGTCACCGCGTCTATGAGGAGCGGGCGCAGCTTACCAACGTGTTCACCGAAAAACGTTTCGAAATCTTCACGGCATTCGAGGAGGTGGAGGCGTTGTTCGCGCGTCTGCCTCTCATGAAACAGGCCTATTATCAGTGGTTCCTTTGCAGCAAGCTGGATCTGCTGCAATGGATCTATCCGCGTCTGCCGGTCAATCTCCGGGAGCGGTTTCTTACGCTGATCACACAGTCCTATGCGGGATATGATGAGTCTGAATACAACTACGTCCGTGCGCAGTCGCCCCAAATGGCCGAAGTATCGCTGAGGCTGAAGCGGGCGCCGCATCTCGTGCTTGGCAGATTGGCGAGTTAGCCGGGGATTCTAGTCGCCGTCGGCGAAAGACGGTGTAAAAAAGAGAGGCGCAACCGGCAGAGCCGTTGCGCCTCTCTTTTTGCATGCTCAATTCTATCGGATGTTATCGAGTTCGTTGAGCGCCGCCGGATCTTCGAACTCCTCGCGGCTGTAGATCGCAAAATCCGCCTCGGTCGATTCCTTGAACTTGTAGGGATTCTCGACGAGCTTCAGCAATGTCCATTGGGGGAACCTGCGGGCGATGTCGCTCGTGAACTTGCGATGCCGGACATGGGCGGCGCCACGGATGTCGGGGCCGTCGAAGTTGGAGGCATATATGACGACGTAGCGCCTGGAGAGGGAGAACAGCTGGTCGAGATAGTTGACATAGATCGCGTCATCGATGAGGTGGTAAAGCACATCGAGAGACAAGGCGCAGTCATAAGCGTCCTCTTGGGTTTCCCAATCAAGGGACTGGTCGCCTAGCCAGATGAACTGGTAATTCGGCTTATCCCTATACATCGCCTGCGTGCGCTCGATCACGGTCTTCGAGACGTCGAAGCCGGTATAGCGATCGAATGCGAAATATTTCAGCTGATTGCCATCGCCCGACCCCATTTCGGCAAAGGAGGAAAGCTCTTTCTTTCGGGCGAAGGCGTTGAGAAACAGCCCTTTGTAGTTGGCGAGGACATCGTAGGAGCCGGCTCCCGAATTGCCGCCGGTGCGGTAGCGGGTCTCCCAATAGCCGCTGGAATCAAAGCCAAGCGGGGCGTCCGGCGTCTTTGGCTGTTGCTGCGGAGGCGGCACGGGAGCGAGCCGCTGCGCCGGCGGCATGGCGATAGGCTGCGGCTGGGTCGGAATCGGCTGCTGCAACGGCGGCGCAAAAACCTCGCCGAGCGGAAGAGCCTCCCGAACCTGCTGCACCGAAATGGCCTGCGGTACGGTCGCGGGCTGCTGCGCCTGCAGCGAGGGAGCCGGCTGTTGTACCAGCCAAAGCGGAACAGGCCGCTTGAGGTGCGAACCGGCATATTGCTCGATCGGAGCTGCTGGCGGCGGCGCGACCTCGGCCACCCGGCCGTTCATGACCATGTCCACCTCATGCAATTGTTTGGCGAGAGGAAACTTTTCGCGCACATATTGCGACCACTGATGCATCTGTCCGGCAATGATCTTCTCGACAGCCTCGTCCACTGATGAGAAACGGATTTCGTCGGGCCAGAATTCCTCGGCGCCGGGATAATCGTGAATCACGGGCAGGGCGCCGACGGCCATCGCTTCGGCGATGTTGTATCCAAAGCTTTCATGGATGGAGGTCGACAGAATGACGCCCTTGTCGGCTAGAAAAGCAGGCATGTCCCGCTGCCAGCCGTGGAAGAAGACGTGGCGAGCGAGGCCGAGCTTCTCCGTCGTACGCTGCAGGTAAGGCGCCATGACGAACTCTTCCTGCTCGCCGGCGACATGCAGGGTGTAGGACGGGTCCCTCTTCACGAGGGCATGCATGATCTGCAGGAACATTGGCTGGTTCTTGCGCATGAACGGCTTGGCTGCCCAAACGATCTTCTTCTTGTCTAGTGACGGGATCGGCTTGAATTTTTCGAGATTGAGGCCGTTCCAGACGACGTGTGTGCGTGTCTTTTGCGAGAGCTGCGGCACCCTGTGCCTCAGGACCCGAAGCATGTCGTGAGATACGAGGATCAGGTCGTCGATGAAGCCGAAGTTGATGCGTGTGGGAAAACTCGATTCCACGATTTCGAAACGATGCCAGCGCGCTATGACGCGTTTGCCGAGCCGGCGGATGTTCTGATTGATCGCATGCGCGAAGAGCTCGTTACAGAATTCGAACCAGACGATGTCGGCCCATTCCACGGCCGTTTCGATCTCTTTGTAAGTCTTCGGCTGAATCGCCAGGACTTCGTAAGTTTTTGAAAGATGATGATAGATGTCGCCGATGAAACTATCGACTTCGATGAGTATGGCCAGCTTCTTCTTCTGATGCATCTTCTTCTACCGTAAAAAGAGACGAGTGGTTCTTTGTCCCGACTTGACGGACGACATGACCGACCTTCGTGTCCGCCGAGCGCCGACATTCTTGGCAATATTCCGAACGCGCGATTGCCCCGCGTAGAAATTCCGCTTTCGACACTATGCCGACCAACTTTCGCGAGGCTGGATTGATTGCGCCTGGCGATGAGGCGGCGGTCGATTCCGGCCGTAAGCTTCGCAAAAGGAATGAACGCCAAGGTGTCGATCAAACGAGTTCGATTGGGGGCGGACATTCCGGAGCTGTTCATGCAGCCGCCTTCCTCAGATCGCGCCGTTGCTTCGGTCCAGGAATAGGGGACAGTCCAACATGTCATCGGCAGCGAACAGCCTGCACACGTCCGAATATGCCGCGCGCCCGGCAAACCAGACGCGGTGGTCCGACGCGCCGCCTCTGACCCAGGACATGCTGAGCGGCACATTCTGGAGCTTCGGCGACGTGAACCGCGGGATGTTCTCATCCTTCCTGGTGCTGGCGCCGGATGGGCTGATCGGCAACTATTTTGAACCTGACGTGGATTTCTGGCATGTCATGGGCGGCCGGCTTTGCCTGATCGACCGAGATGGACTGCCGTCGGTCATTTTCGATTCCGCGCATATCGAAGGCGACAATCTCATGGCGCTTGCGGGGCGTGGCGTGATCGGAGGTGTCGACGCCACCTACCTGATGGTGCCGGTCGACCATCCTCCCCATCCGCTGTTTCCGACACCGGCGGATGTCGAACGCCGCGCGACGTTCCGCGCCCAGCCGCAGCAGGGGATACGGCGCCCCAATCTTGTCGTCGTGCCCGCCAATTCGAAGTCTCTGCACCCGCGCTGGTTCGAAAAGATAGACGAAGCGACCCGCAACTGGGATCTTTGCATCGGTTATTATGGTGCCGAGGAACCGGAGGTTTCCGGTAGTCCTTACGAATATCTGGCGCATTTGCCAAAGCGCAAGAAGTTCAAGCTTCTCTACGACCTCTTTTACGAGGGCAGCCCGCTTTGGAACTATGAGCGCATATGGTTGCCGGACGACGACCTGCTGTGCAACGGCGAAGACCTCAACAGAATGTTCCACCTGTCGCACAAACACGGCCTCGATCTCGCACAGCCATCGCTCAAGCAAGACCAGGGCTCCTACCCCAACCATCCTTTGACGATTCAGAGACCCGATAGCCTGGTGCGCTATGAGGGTTTCGTCGAAATCATGTGTCCGCTCTTCTCGCAGCGTGCGCTGCAGATCTGCATCGGCTCCATGAGGGATGTCGAATCAGGCTATGGCCTCGATCACCTCTGGCCATCGTTCCTCGGGCGCCCCACGGCCCGAATGGCGATCATCGATGCTGTCGCCGTTGCCCATACGCGCCCGCTCGGCGCGACATACAATGTCAAGGCGGCGATCGACGAGCAGGCGGCGCTGTTCAAGGCATACCAGTACACGCCTCTGAAATATGCCGGCGTGCGGTGAGCCACCTGGTCCGGACGGCACTGCCGCAGTTTCCTGATGTCGTCGGCGCAATCCCGTGCGCCGATGCCTTGTCAGTTTCCCCAATGATCATTTTCGCACTCCACTAAACCCATCGCCGATATTGCGGGCGCCGAAAGTTTGAAAGCATGATTGATTTTTCGAAGGTAGACCTATTGATCGTCGGCGCGGGCTTTTATGGCGCGACGCTTGCGGAGCGGGTGGCGAACGAGCTTCAGAAGAACGTGCTTCTGATCGATCGCCGCAGCCATATCGGCGGCAATGCCTATAGCGAGTTCGACGGCCAGACCGGCATCGAGGTTCATCGTTACGGCGCCCATCTCTTCCACACGCCGAACGAGGTGGTCTGGACCTATCTCAACAGGTTCACCGAATTTACCGATTACAAGCATCGTGTCTATTCGAGCTATCGCAATCAGGTCTACTCGATGCCGATCAACCTCGGCACCATCTCGCAGTTTTTCAATCGGCGCCTTTCGCCGGATGAAGCGCGAGCTCTGATCGCGGAGCAGGCGGCCGAAATGGCGGGGCGCCACCCGGCGAACCTGGAAGAGAAGGCAATTTCCCTGATCGGCCGTCCGCTGTATGAAGCCTTCATCCGCGGCTACACTGCCAAGCAATGGCAAACGGACCCGCGTGACCTGCCGGAGCATATCATCACGCGGCTGCCGGTCCGCTACACGTTCGACAATCGGTATTTCAACGATAAGTTTGAAGGTCTGCCGGTCGACGGCTACACGGCCATCTTCGAGAGGATGCTGAAGCATCCGAGGATCGATATTGCTCTTGGTGTCGATTTCTTTTCGCTGAAATCCGCTTTGCCGCCCGGTCTCCCCATCGTCTACACAGGACCCATCGATCGCTATTTTGATTATTCCGAAGGCGAATTGGGTTGGCGTACGATCGATTTCGAGAAAGAGACCCTGAACACGGGCGATTTCCAGGGTACGGCCGTCATGAACTATGCCGACGAAGCGGTCCCTTATACCCGCATTCTTGAGTTCCGCCACTTCAATCCCGAGCGCAGCTATCAGACTGAAAAGACTGTTGTGGTGCGGGAGTATTCACGTTCGGCCCAACGCGCGGACGAGCCCTATTATCCGATCGACACGCGGCAGGACAAGGCGGTCTTCCTGCGGTATCGTGAGCGTGCCGAGGCGGAAGCCAACGTCCATTTCGGCGGACGGCTTGGCACCTATCGCTACCTTGATATGCATCAGGCGATCGGCGCGGCCCTGAAGGCATTCGACAGCCGGGTCGTGCCGCATTTTACCGAGGGGCGCCCTCTCGGTGGCGAGAAGTAGTGCAACGCCACCGCCGTCTTGGTTGTTCGATTGTCATGATGGCCGCTTGCGTCAGGTTTCAAGGCCTGACGCGGCAAGTCGCCGTTTAGCTGCGGCGTCTGCGCTCACGCACAGGCGCCGTTCCGCCTTCGTTCGCCGTCTTGTTGCGCATCGGGCCGATCCGCTCGACGATCACTTCCAGAGTCGGGCGCGGGCCGGGCGTATAGTTGTCGAGAGCCTCGCGCATGGCAGCGAGATGGCCGCAGGACGTGCCGCAGCAGCCGCCGATGATCTTGGCGCCCGCGTCGCGCGCAAGGCGCGCGTAGTCGGCCATCAGCGGTGGCGTGCCGGAATAATGGATCTGGGCGCCGCGATATTCGGGGATGCCGCAGTTACCCTTGACGATCACGACCGCGGCCGGATCGGAATCGGTCATGTCGAGCAGGCTCGACAGGATATCCGATGCGCCGACGCCGCAATTGGCGCCGACGGCGAGCGGACCATCGCCGACGTCCTTGGCAATGCCATGAATATCCTTCGGATGCAGGCCCATCATGGTCTTTCCGGCGGTATCGAACGAACCCGTATAGGTATAGGGCAGGCCGACCTTGACGGCAGCTTCTGCTGCTGCGCGTATTTCCTCGGGCGAGGACATGGTCTCGATCCAGGCGACGTCGGCACCACCGGCCTGCAGGCCTTCGATCTGTTCGACGAAGGCGGAAACTGCGTCTTCATAGGTCAATGCGCCGAGCGGCACCAGCAGCTCGCCCGTCGGCCCAACGGAACCGGCGACGATGATCTTGCGGTCAGTCTTGTCGGCGACGGCACGGGCAATCTCGGCGGCCACCTTGTTCAGGCTGTGCACGCGATCCTGCGCGTGGTGCAGCTTCAAGCGATGACGCGTTCCGCCAAAGGTATTGGTCAGGATGATGTCGGCGCCGGCGTCAACGAAATCCTGATGCAGTTTTGCAATCCGCTCGGGGTGCTGCTCGTTCCACAGTTCCGGGGCTTCACCCGCTTCCAGGCCCATGGCAAAGAGATTGGTGCCCGTCGCGCCGTCGGCGAGCAGCACGCCTTTTTCAGCAAGAAGATCGGTCAAGGGATTGGTTGCGACGGTCATGGCGTCTTCTCCGGATATGCGGATGTTCGGTTATGAAATGCAGATATAAACATTTCTTTATATGAGTGCAACGAGCGAACAGCGATAAGCATATTCATCTTGCATAAAGAGGAAGAGAGCGCCCTGCGCAGGCGCTCTCCTTTGTTAGACAAGGAGGTCTTTAAGCCGCCGCCATCTGCGCCGCGTCATGGGTTGTCGGCGTCACCATGGCGGAGATGATGCTTTGCAGGTCTATCGCACCGATGGGCTTGCCACCGGCATCGGTGACGACGGCTCCGGTGTGTCCGGCGTCGGTTATCCGTTTGGCGGCGATTTCCAGCGTCATATCGCCGGGTACGCGGCTGCCGCCGGGGTCACCGGCGAGCGGCTTCATGATGGTCTGAGCCTGGATGATACGACCGCGGTTCACTTCCTTGACGAAGGCGGTGATGTAGTCGTCCGCGGGTTTCAGCACGATCTCTTGGCCGCTTCCCTGCTGCACGACCTTGCCGTCGCGCAGAATCGCGATCTTGTCGCCGAGGCGGAGTGCCTCGTCGAGATCGTGGGTGATGAAGACGACGGTCTTCTTCAGCTCTTTTTGCAGGTCGAGCAGCACGCTCTGCATGTCCACGCGGATGAGCGGATCGAGCGCCGAATAAGCTTCGTCCATCAGCAGGATATCGGCGTCATTGGTCAGGGCGCGGGCGAGCCCCACGCGCTGCTGCATGCCGCCGGAGAGCTGGTTCGGATAGTGCCTTTCGAAACCTTTGAGGCCGACGCGTTCGATCCAGTATTGTCCCTTCTTCTCGCCTTCAGCACGGGGCACGCACTGAATGTCCAGGCCGTAAATGGTGTTTTCGATGACCGTGCGATGCGGCAGCAAAGCGAATTTCTGAAACACCATCGCCGTCTTGTGACGGCGGAATTCACGCAGGGCGTTTTCGTTCATTTTGCAGACGTCGATGCCGTCATAGAGCACTTCGCCGGCGGTCGGCTCGATCAGCCTGTTGATATGACGGATCAGCGTCGATTTGCCGGAGCCGGAAAGGCCCATGACGACGGTGATGGCGCCGGCCGGCATGTCAATGTTGATGTCCTGCAGGCCGAGCACGTGACCATGAGTCTCGTTGAGTTCGGTCTTGCTGATGCCGTTCTTGACCATGTCGACAAAGTCGCGCCCGCGCGGACCGAAGATTTTGTAGAGGCTTTTGATCTGGATCGCGTGACTAGCCATGAATGACCTCCGAGTGCTTCTGGAGCCTTCTGCCGTAGGCCTGGCTCGTGCGGTCGAAAATGATGGCGATTGCGACCAGCGCGAAACCGTTGAGGAAGCCGACCGTGAAGAACTGGTTGTTGATCGCCTGCAGCGTGTTCTTGCCGAGACCGCCGACGCCGACCATCGATGCGACCACGACCATGGCAAGCGACATCATGATGGTCTGGTTGATGCCTGCCATGATGGTGGGCAACGCGAGCGGGATCTGCACGTTGAAAAGCTTCTGGCGATGCGACGAGCCAAAAGCATCGGCGGCTTCCAGCACCTCCTTGTCCACCAGGCGAATGCCGAGATTGGTCAACCGGATCATCGGCGGGACGGCATAGATGACGACAGCGATAAGGCCAGGAACCTTTCCAATGCCGAAAATCACCACAACGGGAATAAGATAGACGAAGCTCGGCATCGTCTGCATCACGTCGAGGATCGGATTGACGATCGACTGCATCCGGTCGGAGCGGGCCATCAGTATGCCGATCGGCAGGCCGATGACGATGGCGATGAGCGTACAGACGGTCACCATCGCAAGCGTTATCATGGTGTCGCCCCAGAGGCCGCAGACGCCGATGAGGGTCATCGATATCGCAGTGCCTATGACGATCTTGAGGTTGCGGCTGGCGGCGTAGACAACGAGCATCATGACGAGAAGCACGATGAACCACGGCGTGTTGGTGAAGAGCCATTCCAGATAGTTCAGAAACCATTGCAGCGGCTGAACTATGGCGTCGATGATATTGCCGTAGGCGCGCACGGATGCCCTGAACCCATCGTCGATATTCTTGCGTGCGAGGCGTATGAGCGATTCGTCTATTGCCGGAAAATTGCAAAGCACATCTGGCAGGATCGTACACTGAATAGCCATGTATTTCCCCTTCTTTGTCCGGCTCTGTCCCTGTCAGTGCATGTGGCCTTCATGTACGGACGGTGTTGCAGCGCTGCGACCGGTTCTTCAGGCTGCTTTTTAATTCTTACTACATTTGCCGCCGCCAATCTGCACTCGTTGCGACCTGTGGCCGCGTCGGTCTGTCGGTATGAGTGTCAGTCGCATCCGGCGAATATAAAATCGGCGACAGACGCAGGCCTGCCGCCGATTCATTCGTGCGGATTAGAGCGAAGCCTTGACCTTGGTGGCGACGTCTGGAGAAACCCACTTGGTCCACATATCGGGGTAGGTCTTCAGGAAGTACTTCGCACCGTCTTCGTTCGTGCCCTGATTGTCCGTCATCCAGGCCAGAACCTTGCCAACCGTGCCATTGTCCCATTTGCGGGTCTTGACGTAATCCATGGCAATGCCAGCCTTGGATGCGAAAGCCTTCGTTACGACCGTGTAGACGTCCGAAACCGGATAGGAATTCACCTTCGGATTGGCGCAATCCTGGATCGCCGTGCAGGCATCCCATTCCTTCTTGTCGTGCGGGACGCCGAAGCTCAGACGCACCATTTCGTACTTGCCGAGGATGGCTGTCGGTGCCCAATAGTAGCCGAACCAGCCGATCTTCTTTTCGAAAGCGTTGGCGATCGAGCCGTCAAGACCCGCGGCAGAGCCGGTATCGACCAACGTAAAGCCGAGCTTCTCTGCACCGAGCGCCTTGTAGAGATTGGCGGTCGAGATCTGGCAGTTCCAGCCTGCCGGGCAATTGTATACCGCGCCCTTGGAAGAATCCTCGGGGGCGGGGAAGAGTTCCGGATGCTTCAGCGCGTCCTGAACGGTCTTGATGTCGGGATGCGCGTCGGCGAGGAATTTCGGAATCCACCAGCCCTCGACGCCGCCATCGCTCAGGAGCGGCGCTGCCTCGATCAGACGACCTTCGGACACGGCCTTGTCGAGCGCGGTGCGTACTGCGTTGACCCAAAGCTCGGGCGCGACGTCGGGTTGGCCCTTTTCGTTCATGGAGGTGAAGGTCGGCTGCGTGTCGCCGGTTACCAGTGTGACGTTACAGCCATAGCCATTCTGAAGGATGATCTTGTCGACCTGAGCGGCAACGCCGGCAGAGGCCCAATTCATTTCGGCGATCGATACATCGCCGCATTCCGCGGCGTGCGCCGAGCCAGCCAAAGCGTAGGCGCCGAATGCGAAGATGGCGGAAGCGAGAAGCTTCTTCATTGATAATGTCTCCCAATTTCTCGTTACGTTACGGAAATCGACTCCAAGCGGATATGGTGTCTGTCGATCCCCGTCAGCGCGGTTCAACCACAACCGTTCATACGCCGCTGACGACGCCCGCACGGTCCCCTTTGCTGCTGTCGTGCATCTGGTCTTTTTGCGACCGCGGAACCCTGTCGCGGCCGAGCATTTTCTACATCGACAGCGAGCAGCGTAAGGATTTGAATGAAGAAATCAACAGTCTGTCGGCTGATTGAACTTATCGCGCCTGTTGGAGAAGCTTATATAAGCGCCTGAATTAGCCTATTTTCTACTATTCGCGGCTGCAAAATGGGCATTGCGAGGCTTCAACGAAGCTTTAAAGCATAGGCGAAGTTAAATACCGCTAAAATATCGCGTCCTTGAAAGACGTTTTCTATTCCATTTGCGTCGTTTGCGATTTCGCAACGAGAATGAGAAAATTTTCAAAAAATTTTCGGATTCATTCTTATTTAAGCAATTAATAACGCTCCGGTAACGATGTCGGTTTATCAATCGATGCGTGGCGGGGGACACCGCTGCTTCTTCGGCTTAGGTAGTGCGTACCGGAGAAAGCGAACCTTGCGGCGTTTGTGCAAGGGAGCCGGCGTTTTTGGCAAACCGCGTTGATCCTCGGATCGCGCGGTTTTCGCGTTTTATGGCCGCCGCGTTCCAGGGAGGCGACCGTGGGGTGGATAGCCGGCTTCCGGCCAATGCCGGATTTTATTTCCCCATATGGAATGAAAAAATAAAGCCGCCGATGCGGTCGCTTGGCGGCTTGTCGTGCGCAGGACCTGAGGCTTGACCGGCTATCAACCGACGTTATAGGTCCGGATGAAGCCGACTGTGCCGAAACGCGTATCAAGCTGCTGCAGGCGGGTATCAGGGCGGTTTGCCGGCAGTTTGCCATTCCAGGCGATCTGGATGGAATTCTGTCTGTTGAAGATGAAGAGCATCGGGGTATCCTCCAGGCCGAAACGGCCGGTTTTCGGTGTTTGTTTTCGCGGTGGAGATAATCCTCTTCAGTATAACTAACAATGGATGAAATCGTCATCCGATGTCGCAAATAGAGCATGGTGCGACGTGATGTATTTTTGTATCGTGCCGGTGGCTTCAGGCCGTTGGGGATCGCGGCGAAATCAAGGCAAAATTCCGTGTTTTCAGGGGCTGTAGCATCTCGGAGCGATGAAGAATGACGAAGGCGATCATGCTGCAGGGAACCGGCTCCGATGTCGGAAAAACGGTATTGGTCGCCGGGCTGTGCCGCCTGTTCGCCAACAGAGGTGTCAGGGTCCGTCCCTTCAAGCCGCAGAACATGTCCAACAATGCCGCCGTTGCCGAAGATGGCGGTGAGATCGGCCGCGCCCAGTGGCTGCAATCGCTGGCGGCGCGCGTTCCGTCATCCGTGCATATGAACCCGGTGCTGCTGAAGCCGCAATCGGAGACGGGCAGCCAGATCATCGTGCAGGGCAAGGTCTGGGGGCATGCGAAGGGCAGGGACTATCAGGCGCTCAAGCCGCAGCTGCTCGGCGCCGTCTTGGAAAGCTTCGCGGCCATGCGCGCTGGAACCGACCTTGTCATCGTCGAGGGCGCCGGTTCGCCTGCCGAAATCAATCTCAGGCGGGGCGATATCGCCAATATGGGCTTTGCCACCCGCGCCAACGTGCCTGTGGTGCTGGTCGGCGATATCGACCGCGGCGGCGTCATCGCGTCGCTGGTGGGTACCTATCATATCTTGCCGGAAGAGGATCGGCGCATGATCCGCGGCTACCTCATCAACAAGTTTCGCGGCGATGTCTCGCTGTTTGGAGAGGGCATAGACGCGATCGGCACGTTCACCGGCTGGCCGTGTCATGGCATCGTGCCGTGGCTGAAGGCGGCCGGCCGCCTTCCTGCCGAGGATTCCGTTGTGCTGGAACGGCTCACACGGGGCTCCTCCGGCGCCTTGAAAATTGCCGTGCCGGTGCTGTCACGCATTGCGAATTTCGACGACCTCGATCCGCTGCGAGCCGAACCCGACGTCGATCTCGTCTTCGTCCGGGCCGGTGAACGGCTGCCTGATGATGCGGGCCTTGTGGTTTTGCCGGGGTCGAAGTCGACAATCGGTGACCTGCTCGATCTGCGGGAACAGGGATGGGATGTTGATATTGCCGCCCATATGCGCCGCGGCGGCCGCGTCATCGGGATTTGCGGCGGTTATCAGATGCTCGGCCGCATGGTCTTTGATCCGCTCGGCATCGAAGGATCGGTGACGGAGACGCCCGGACTTGGCCTGCTGGATATCGAGACGGAAATGGCGCCTGAAAAGACCGTCCGCAACAGCCAGGCTTTCTCCAGGGAATACGACGTGCCGCTGTCCGGCTACGAAATCCATCTCGGCGTGACCAGCGGCCCGGATTGTGATCGCCCCTCGACCGTCATCGATGGCCGGCCGGACGGAGCGCTGTCGCCCGACGGCCGCGTCATGGGGACATACCTGCACGGGCTTTTCGGCAGCGATGCGTACCGGGCAAGACTGCTCGAAAGCTTCGGCCTTAACGGCGAGCGGACGGGCTACCGCGCGGGCGTCGACGCGGCGCTGGACGAGATCGCGACCGAACTGGAAGGCGTCCTCGATCCTGCCTGGCTCGACAGCCTTGTCAGCTAGGGCAATTCCAGGAAAAGTGCGCAACGGTTTTCCGTCCGGAAGTGCGTAAAAACAATAATCTAAAGCTGTTTAGCGATTCCATGAGCCGCTTAACGGCTCTAGAGCTCGCCGGAAACCTCGCGACGGCGGCGGTCGAGCTCTTCGCTGTAGCGACGCAATGTGTAACTCTCGGTCAGCAGCCCCACGACCTTGCGTTCAATGAGGTCGTTTATGACCACGAGCGCTTCGCTCTTCGTCTGGTCGAACATGGCTGCGGCCTGCTTGGCGTTCATCTGCGGCTGCAGGAATTCGTTGCGATGGCGGATGAAATCGGCAAGGCCATGTTCCTCGTCATCTTTCTCGACCGGGCTCGCATAAATATCCGGCACCAGCACCATGCCGGAATATTTCTCTTTGTCGTCGATCAGAATGACGCGCTGCGCCGAGCCGATCGGAAAGGCTTTGCGGAATTCCTCGATGCTCATGCCGACGCTTGCCGTATGCACATCCGGGCGCATCATGCGTGCCACAGTGAGGTTGCGGATCCACCCGACGTCGTGTGCGCTGCGGATGCTTTCTCCACGCAGATGGAAGCGCCATGTGGCGAAGGAATAGCCGAAGGTCGTGCGCACGACGAGAGACGAGGTGATGACAGCAGCCAAGACCAGCGCGGTAATCGGAAAGTCGCCGGTGATCTCCAGCGCCAGGAACGTCATCGTCAGCGGGCCGCCGATGATCGAAACGGCAAGCGCACTCATGCCGACCACCGCATAGACGGCTGGCGTCAGCGTGGCGTGATCGAAATAGGGTGCGCAATAGGCGAAAATCTTGCCGAGCAGCGCGCCCATGAACAGCGATGCGAAGAACAAGCCGCCCCTGAAGCCGGAGCCGATCGACACAGCCGAGGCGAGGGATTTCAAAACGAAAAGGCTGACCAGCGCCCACAAGGTTACATCGGTGGAGAGATTGAGATGGAGGGCTCCGTGGCCGGCCGATAGAACCTGGGGTGATATCAAAGCCAGCAAGCCGACGAACAGGCCGCCGAGCGCCGGGCGGAAAGGCGGCGCAATCGAGCTCTTGCGCGCCAGTTCCTCGACCCAGGCGACGCCCTGCATGATCAGGATGCCGATGCCGGCGCAAAAAGCGCCGAGCAAAACAGCCGGAAGGTAATCCGCCGGCACTATTGTGCCGAAATGGCCGATATCGATGGCGAAGTCGTCGCCGGCGAGCAGCCTTGCGATCATCGTCGATATCAGGGCCGAGACGACGACGGGCGTCAGGGTCAGGATGGAATAGGTGCCGATGATCAGCTCGAAGGCGTAAAAGGCGCCGGTCAGCGGTGCGTTAAACGCTGCGGCAATGGCGCCGGCAGCACCGCAGCCCACGAGCATGCGCAGATCCGCGCGGCGCATCTGCATCTTGTAGCCGAACTTCGAAGCGATGCCGGCGGCAAGCTGCGTGTAGCCCGCCTCAAGCCCGACGGAGGCGCCGAACCCATTCGAGATCAGGTTCTGCACGGCGACGATGATGCTGTCGGTCAAGGACATGCGTCCGCCATGCAGTGCATTCGCCTCGATCGGGTCGACCATCGGCTTCTTGCGGGTGCGTGAAAGAATATAGAGCAGAATACCAAGAATGATGCCGCCGGCTATCGGGGCTATCAGCACCACCGATTTGTCCGGGATCGCCACTGCCGCCGAGCTCAGGCGCTCGTAATCCGTGATCCCGTAGATGAGGCTGTGCAGCTTGCGCGAAACGAAACTCATGGCCGTAACGGCGCAGCCGGACGCGATGCCCACGAGCGCGCCGGCGAAAACGAGTCCTAGTTCGCCGCGGCGGAGCAGCGCTCTAAATCGACCAAGATCGAATAGGGCTGAGAAGACGCCCAGGCGACGGGGTTGGAATTTCTGCAACATTGGGGACGGACGATACGTTTCTACTCGAATATGAGGGCTTAGCCTCTATAAACTCCTAACATCAAAGAAATACGGCAAAAAAAGTGATGTGTTCTCGGGATTATGCGGCGATTTCGCGGCTGGGACAGCCGATGTCGCACCCATGTCCTTGATTGACTTGAACTAAGTGAAAGCCTAATCATTGCCGGCATAACGAATGGTTTCCGAGCGGCGATATGCCGCATGGGATGAAAAGGGAATGTGAAGGGGCGGACCCAATCCGGGCGTTCTCATCACAGCCGACCCCGCGACTGTAGAGCGGTCAGGGTCTTTCGTCCGGTTTGACAGCTATCCCGCCGATGGTTCGCATGGGGCGAACAGGCGGAGAAACTTCAAGCCGGAAAAGCCACTGGTGTGGCATCATGATCTACCAGGGCTGGACGCCTCCGATATCTACGAATCGTCCGTCTTTTCATGATGCATTGCCGGGAAGGCGAGAAAGATCCGCTGGTGCACGATCGGGGGCGACCGGTTTCGGTCTGCCCCCTCGTTGCGCCTTAACCGCGAGCCAGGAGACCTGCCATACGTGCCGGGCACAGCGCCCATCTTGGGACGCATGTCTCGCTGCCAGCACGGAGGTTGTCATGGCGCCAAACGAATTTCTCGCGCGTAAGCGCGCCCCTTTCGGTCTTAGCCGCGTTGCGCGGCTCCGTGCCCTCGTATGGGGGCGACAATAGCTCATGCCATCCTCACAATCCCGCGCTGTTTTCGTTCTCGGCGGCGCGCGCTCCGGCAAATCCCGATTCGCCGAATCGCTGATCTCGGATACCGGCCTTGACCGTCACTATGTGGCGACCGGACGAGCCTGGGACGACGAAATGCGCGAACGTATCGCGCAGCATCGAAACGAACGCGGCGATCTCTGGACGACGCACGAGGAGCCGCTCGACCTGACCGCCCGGCTGGCGGCGATCGACGGCGATGGCCGCGCTGTTCTCGTCGATTGCCTGACGCTGTGGGTCACCAATCTGATGATGGCCGAACGAAACGTCGCAGCTGAATTTGCTGTTCTTACCGAATTTTTGCCGAAGGCCAAGGCGCGGCTCGTGCTCGTCTCCAACGAGGTCGGGCTCGGCATCGTGCCGGAAAACCGCATGGCGCGCGAATTTCGCGATCATGCCGGCCGGCTGCACCAGATGATCGCGGCGACAAGCGCCGAAGTCTATTTTATCGCGGCGGGATTGCCGCTGAAAATGAAGGGTTGATCCACATGAACCAGGCAAAGATTCCCGCCACCGTCATCACCGGCTTTCTGGGAGCCGGCAAGACAACGATGATTCGCAACCTGTTGCAGAATGCCGGCGGCAGGAAGATCGCCCTCATCATCAACGAGTTCGGTGATCTGGGTGTCGACGGCGACGTGCTCAAGGGCTGCGGCGCGGAGAACTGCACCGAGGACGACATCATCGAGCTGACCAATGGCTGCATCTGCTGCACCGTCGCCGACGATTTCATCCCGACCATGACCAAGCTTTTGGAGCGTGACGCGCGTCCCGACCATATCATCATCGAGACCTCCGGTCTGGCGCTGCCGCAGCCGCTGGTCGCTGCCTTCAACTGGCCTGACATCCGCACGCATGTCACCGTCGATGGCGTCATCACCGTGGTCGACAGCGCCGCCGTCGCCGCAGGCCGCTTTGCCGACGATCATGATGCCGTCGAAGCCCGTCGTGTCGAGGACGATTCGCTCGATCACGAAAGCCCGATCGAGGAACTGTTCGAGGACCAGCTGACCTGCGCCGATCTGATCGTTCTCAACAAGACCGACCTGATCGACGTCGCCGGCCTTGGCCGCGTGCGTGCGGAAGTCGCGTCACGCACCGTCCGCAAGCCGACGATCATCGAGGCGAAGAACGGCGACGTGCCGGCAGCCATTCTGCTCGGCCTCGGCATCGGTACCGAAGGTGATATCGTCAACCGCAAATCGCACCATGAGTTGGAACACGAAGACGGCACACCACATGATCACGACGAATTCGACAGCTTCGTCGTCGAGCTTGGCCCCATTGCCGACCCGAACGCCTTCATCGAAGCGCTGAAGAGCGTCATTTCCGAACATGATATCCTGCGTCTCAAGGGTTTTGTCGATGTGCCCGGCAAGCCGATGCGCTTGCAGGTACAGGCCGTCGGCAGCCGCATCGACAACTATTTCGACCGTACCTGGGCGCCCGGCGAGGAGCGCGCGACGCGGCTGGTTGTCATCGGTCTGCACGAGATGGACGAAGGGATCGTGCGCAAGGCGATCGAAGCGCTGGTCTAAGGCAAAGTCATGCATCTCCTCCTAGCCCAGAAGGGAACGATCAGTGACGGCGACGAGGCGATCGATCTCGGCCAGTCGCCGGGCGATATCCTCTTCCTGTCGGCGGCCGATACCGAGCTTGCGGCGATAGCCGCGGCTCGCGGGCAAGGCGAGGGCAGCTGTTCTCTGCGGCTTGCGAGCCTGATGAGCCTCAAGCATCCGATGTCGGTCGATACCTATATCGAGCGCACCGCGCGGCATGCGAAGCTGATCGTCGTGCGAGCGCTCGGAGGTGCGAGCTATTTCCACTATGCACTGGAGGCGCTGCATGCTTGTGCTGCGCGTCAGGGTGCGGCGATCGCCGTGCTGCCGGGAGATTCGAAACCCGATCCAGGGCTGACGCCCTTTTCCAATGTCGCGCTCGATGATCTCAATGCGCTCTGGTCCTATTTGATCGAGGGCGGGGAGGCGAACTCCAGGGCGTTTCTCGCCTATGCCGAGGCGATGCTGTCAGGGGCGGAAAAGCCGATGCCGGCCGCACCCTTGATGAAGGCCGGGATCTGGTGGCCGGGCAGGGGTGCGATTGGGATCGAGGAGTGGAGGAGTGTTTCTACGTCGTGTGGAAGCACCCCCTCATCCGCCCTTCGGGCACCTTCTCCCCGGGGGGAGAAGGCGGAAGTCGAGGGTGCAGTATTACCCTCGCCCCAGCGGGGAGAGGGTGGCGCCCCTGAGTTTATCGAAGGAGCGCCGGGTGAGGGGGCGTTACAGGGAGCGGAGCAGTTGGCGGACCTCAAAGTTCCGACTGTCGCCATCTCCTTCTATCGCGCTCTCGTCCAGAGCGGCGAAACCAGGCCTGTCGAAGCCATGATGCAAGCACTCATCGCAGAGGGTATGCGGCCGTTGCCGGTGTTCGCCTATAGTTTGAAGGATGCGGTATCCGTCGGCATTCTGGAGAGCGTTTTTGCCGAGCTGAAGCCGGATGTCGTCGTCAACACGACAGGCTTTGCAGTTTCCGCGCCTGGCGCAGACCGTCAACCGACGGTTCTCGAAACAGGCGAGGCGATCGTCCTGCAGGCAATCCTTTCGGCTTCGTCCAAGGAAGCCTGGGAGGCATCGTCGCAGGGGCTTTCGGCGCGCGATCTCGGCATGAATGTCGCGCTGCCGGAAGTCGACGGGCGTGTGCTTGCCCGCGCCGTGTCGTTCAAGGCGGCGGCGCGTTACGACGAGCGTGTCGAGGCCAATATCGTCGCCAGCGAACCGCTTGGCGATCGTATGCGCTATACGGCGCGGCTGGCTGCAAACTGGGCACGGTTACGCAATACACAGCCGAGGGATCGTCGCGTCGCGCTTGTCATGGCGAATTACCCGAACCGCGATGGCCGTCTGGGCAATGGCGTCGGATTGGACACCCCCGCCGGTACGATCGAGGTTTTGAGAGCGATGCAGGCGGCAGGCTATCCTGTCGCTGGGGTGCCAGCCGATGGCGACGCGCTGATGCGACACTTGGCGGATGGTCCCACAAATTCCGGCCATGATGGTAGACTGGTTCGCGAGAGGCTTTCCTTTAGCGAATACAGGGATTTCTTCTCGTCTCTTCCTGAACGGATTCAGGATGAGATTACGACACGCTGGGGTGATCCCGAGGCGGATCCTTATGCGCGCGAGGGCGCCTTTGCCCTGCCGTTCACCCGTTTTGGTAATGTGCTTGTCGGCATCCAGCCGGCGCGCGGCTACAATATCGATCCGAAGGAGAGCTATCATTCTCCAGATCTCGTTCCGCCGCACGGCTATCTCGCCTTCTATGCCTTTCTGCGCGGATCCTTCGATGCGCATGCCGTCATCCACATGGGCAAGCATGGCAATCTCGAATGGCTGCCGGGTAAGGCGCTGGCATTGTCGGAAAACTGCTATCCCGAGGCGATCCTCGGGCCTACGCCCAACCTCTATCCGTTCATCGTCAACGATCCCGGCGAGGGCACGCAGGCCAAGCGCCGCACCAGCGCTGTGATCATCGACCACCTGACGCCGCCGCTGACGCGCGCCGAGAGCTACGGTCCGTTGAAGGATCTGGAAGCGCTCGTCGATGAATATTACGAGGCATCGGGCGGCGACCCGCGTCGTGTCCGTCTGCTGCGCAAGCAGATTCTCGATCTTGTCGCCGATATCGGTCTCGATCAGGACGCCGGCATCGCCAAGGGTGAGGGCGAGGATGAGGCGTTGCGCAAGCTCGACGCCTATCTCTGCGACCTCAAGGAAATGCAGATCCGTGATGGTTTGCATATTTTCGGCGTTTCGCCGTCTGGACGGCTGCTGACGGATTTGACTGTGGCACTGGCGCGGGTTCCCAGAGGTTTGGGTAAGGGCGGTGATCAGAGCCTGCAGCGGGCGATTGCGCTAGACGCGTTGGAGGAAGTGGAATTTGCGGATAGGGGGGGTATCCCGCCGCAAAAGCCATTCGATCCGTTGGATTGCGATATGGCCGCCGAATGGACTCGAGCGCGCCCCGATATTCTGGCCAACATGTTCGACGCTCCTTGGCGCACTCAGGGCGATACTGTCGAGCGCATCGAACTTCTGGCAGCGAAATTCGTTGCCGGCGAGATTGCATGTCCCGAGAGTTGGCCCCACACAAGCGTCGTTCTCGCTGAAATCGAAACCCGGCTTAAGCCATCGATCCTTGCCTGCGGCGATGCGGAGATCGCTGCCTTGATGAAGGGTCTCGACGGGCGTTTCGTTCCACCCGGCCCCTCAGGCGCACCGACGCGCGGCAGGCCGGATGTGTTGCCGACCGGGCGGAATTTCTATTCGATCGATAGTCGCGCGGTGCCGACGCCGGCCGCCTATGAACTTGGCAAGAAATCCGCTGAACTCTTGATCCGCCGCTATGTTCAGGACCATGGCGAATGGCCCGTTTCTTTCGGCCTCACCGCCTGGGGCACATCGAACATGCGCACGGGCGGCGACGATATCGCGCAGGCGTTGGCGCTGATCGGCGTCAAGCCGGTCTGGGATATGACTTCGCGGCGGGTTACCGGCTACGAGATCATCCCGCCTGCAATGCTCCGCCGGCCGCGCGTCGACGTCACCCTTCGCATCTCCGGCTTTTTCCGCGATGCCTTTCCAGAGCAGATCGCTTTGTTCGACAAGGCGATCCGGGCTGTCGGGGCGCTCGATGAGGATGCGACGGATAATCCGATCGCAGCGCGCATGCGGGGCGAGATCGCGCGGCTCGAAGCGGCCGGCCTGGACACAGCCTCGGCCAGCCGCCGCGCCGGCTACCGCATCTTCGGTTCGAAACCTGGCGCTTACGGTGCTGGCCTGCAGGCGCTCATCGACGAGAAGGGCTGGGAGCGACGCGCCGATCTGGCCGAAGCCTATCTCGTCTGGGGTAGCTATGCCTATGGCGCCGGCGAGGAAGGACGGGCTGAGCGGGGGGTGTTCGAGGAACGATTGCGGTCAATCCAGGCGGTCGTGCAGAACCAGGACAACCGCGAGCACGACCTGCTCGACAGCGACGACTACTATCAATTCGAGGGCGGCATGGCCGCCGCCGCCGAACAGTTGGCCGGTGCTCGTCCGTCGATCTATCACAACGACCATTCGCGGCCGGAAAAGCCGATCATCCGTTCGCTGGAAGAGGAGATCGGCCGGGTGGTGCGCGGGCGTGTCGTCAATCCGAAATGGATCGATGGCGTCATGCGCCATGGCTACAAGGGTGCCTTCGAGATCGCCGCGACCGTCGATTATCTCTTCGCGTTTGCGGCAACGACCGGAGCCGTCCGCAGCCATCATTTCGAGGCGGTCCACCAGGCCTTCGTCGTCGATCAGCGCGTGCGCGATTTCATGGCGGAGAAGAACCCGGCGGCACTGCGCGAGTTGAAGGAACGCCTGCTGGAGGCGATCGACCGCAATCTTTGGACGCCGAGGAGCAATTCGGCGCGCTTCGATCTGGAAAGCCTGAAACCGGGCAAGGAGGCTGCGGCGTGAGTGCGGTCGAGGACCTTCTGGCGGCCTTCCGCGACTATCTCTTGTCGCGTAGCGATCCGATGCTGAGGTATTTCATCGAGGGTTTCCAGTGGTCGATGAAAGAGCGGTCGCTTGCGCCGCGCGATCTGCCTGTGGTTGCCTATCTACGCGGGCTGCGCAGGCCGGGCGGTGAAGCGGAGGCGGCCTTGTTTGACAGTCTTCTCAACGCCGCCGGTATGCTGCATTGGGCTCAGACCTACAGCATCGCCGATTTCGGGGCGGATTTCCTCCAGAGATATGGTTGGGTCGAACTCTTCGGCACGCGCGGTCATTTCGCAAGCGACGACATGGCCGGCGGCTTCCTGCTGCTCGGGCCTCGGGTGCATTACCCCGATCATCATCATCAGGCCGAGGAAATCTATATCCCGCTGACGGACGGCGCGCTGTGGAGCAAGGATGCGCAGTCTTTCCTGCCGCGCTGGTCGGGCGAGGTCATCCACCACCCCTCGAATATCCGCCATGCCATGCGAACCGAAAGCCTGCCGCTGGTGGCGCTCTACCTCTGGCGAGGCGGGCCGCTGGCACAGAAATCGATCATATCAGGGAGAATGCCATGAGCGACGAATTGGCCGAAACGGCCCCCGACGCACCGAAAAACGACGATGCTCGCCACGCCGACAAGATGGCCAAGAAGAAGGCGGCGCGCGACAAGATCATGGCGACCAAGACGGACGAGAAGGGCTTGATCATCGTCCATACCGGCAAGGGCAAGGGAAAATCGTCAGCCGCTTTCGGCATGATCTTCCGCCATATCGCGCACGGAAAGCCCTGCGCCGTCGTTCAGTTCATCAAGGGCGCGATGTGGACCGGCGAGCGCGATCTGATCGAAAAGCATTTTTCCGATGTCTGCCAGTTTCATACCATGGGCGAAGGCTTCACTTGGGAGACGCAGGATCGCGCCCGCGACGTGGCGGCGGCGCGAGTGGCCTGGGAAAAGGCCAAGGATCTGATCCGCGACGAGCGTAACTCGATGGTGTTGCTGGACGAGATCAATATCGCGCTACGCTACGACTATCTCGATATCAACGAAGTGCTGGAATTCCTGAAGGCCGAAAAGCCCTACATGACGCATGTGGTCCTGACGGGCCGCAATGCCAAGGAAGAGCTGATCGAGATCGCCGATCTCGTCACAGAGATGGAGCTGATCAAGCATCCGTTCCGCTCCGGCATCAAGGGACAGCCGGGCGTCGAATTCTGACCGGCGGCGAGGCCGCTGCTAGCTGCTGGGGATCATCGTCTTCAGCAATTCGGCGGTCTCAGGGTCCGCGGGGAAGAAAGATTCGATTGCCAGCTCCGATAGAGTCACGTCGACTGGCGTTCCGAAGATAGTCGTTGTCGAGATGAAGGCGAGGCGGCCCGCTTCGGTGAGGAGTTCGAGCGGCACCGCGATGCCTGCAAAATCTCGGTCGGAGGAGCCTGATTTCTGTGCCGGCGGCGCGGGATAGGCGGAAAGCTCCTGCAGCAATTTTATGAGCACAGGATCGCCTGTCGCGGTGGTCTGTTGGCGCAAGCGCTCCAACAGATGGTTACGCCATTCGGGCAGATTGACGATCCGGGGCGCCAGTCCATCCGGATGCAGGCTGAGCCTCAGCACATTGACAGGTGGATTGGCGAGCGAGATATCGGCGATGCCGGCAAGAAGTGGCGCGACTGCGGCGTTGGCGGCGACCAGCGTCCAGTGACGGTCGACCGCCAGCGCCGGAAAGGGCTCGTGGCCTTTCAATAGCATATCGATCGCGCGCCATGCCGGTGCAAGTGCGGGGTCGTCCAGCTTGCGCTCGGGAAACACGGGCGCAAATCCTGCCGCCAGAAGCATCGGATTGCGTTCGCGCAGCGGCACGCCGAGCCGTTCGGCGAGATGCATCAGCATCTCGCGGCTGGGAAGCGAGCGCCCGCTCTCGATGAAGCTGAGATGTCGTTGTGAGATGTCGGCTTCGATGGCGAATTCCAGCTGGCTCAAACGGCGGCGTTGCCGCCATTCGCGCAGATGGTCGCCGATAGAGCGGGCCGTCGTCATCATGCGGCCACCGGCAGCTGATCGATGAAGCCGTGAACGGACTTCAGGCGGTCGCCCTCGAGAATGGCGAAATCAGTGCCCTTGATCAGCGGCTCGGCGTCAGCCGGGCCGAAGCCCCAGGAGAAGCGGAGATTGTCACCATGGCGGTCGCCGTCCGTGATCAATGTGAAGCGGAAGCCCGGGAAGCGCTCGTGCGCTGCCGTGACCAGCGCGTGGATCTGCTCGCGGTCGCCGGCGCGCATCAGCGGATCGATATAGCTGCAGCTTTCGGTCCATGCTTCGGCGATAAGGGCACGCCGGCGTTCGGAATCCGTCTCATTCCAGATGGCAATATAACGTTCGGCAATGGCGGTTGCATCGGTCATCGGTCAACTCCTTTGGATCGCCTGAACCGTTCAGGCAGGGCGATCATGGGCGAGCTCCAAACCACTATCAATTACATCGGAGGTAATCAAAGATGCCGATTGTTACAGCCCGAGCCAGATCCGCACGGGATGGGTCGGGTCTGCAAGAAGCTTGACCGCGAAGGCGATGCAGACGACGACGAGCAATGGCTTGATCAGCCTGGCGCCGATGCGCATGGCCAGCCGCGAACCCGCTTGCGCGCCGAGGAATTGGCCAAGCCCCATGATGAGGCCCACCTTCCACAGAATGACGCCGGAAAAGATGAAGACGATCATGCTGCCGAGATTCGAGCCGAAATTGAGCAGCTTCGTATGCGCCGTTGCCTTCAGCAGGCCAAAACCCGCGAGGGTCACGAAGGCCAGCATCAGGAATGAACCGGTGCCGGGCCCGAATGCGCCGTCATAGAAGCCGATCAGCGGTACGAGGGTTACGCCGAATAGCCCCGCGCTCATGCGGCGATGCTTCTCGACATCGCCGAGGCTGGGCTTGACGGCGAAGTAAAGTGCGATGGCGATCAAAAGGAAGGGCAGGGTGATGCGCAGCACGTCGCTTGGCATGATGGTCGCCAGCATCGCGCCGAGCATGCCGCCGATCACGGCCATCAGCGCCATCGGCAGCTGTTCGCGAAGCTGCACATGTCCCTGCCGGGCATAGGCGATGGTCGCCGAGGCCGCGCCGCAGATCGACTGCACCTTGTTGGTGCCGAGCGTCTGCAGCGGTGGAATGCCGGCCAGCAACATGGCGGGCACGGTGACCAGCCCACCGCCGCCGGCGATGGAATCGACGAAACCGGCGAAGAAGGCGGCGGCAAAGAGCAGGAGCAGCAGTTGAAATGTCATGTCTTGCAAGGCAGGGACTCTAGGGCATGAAATCAAGGCGCCTTCTTGCACTCCGGTCGCGCCAAGGCAATTGCCTGCGAGACACACCAGGTGAAATTGACGGGTCGGGGACGGGTGGGTAGATGTGTGATGTCGATTGCAGCCGCTGGAGGATTGAGTATGACGACATATGCCGGCTGCCCCCGCCGCTATGTTCTTGGTCTGGGCTGCGAGCGCGGCACGGACTGGAATGACGTGCGCATGCTTGCTGAACGAGCCTTGCACGAGGTTGGAATCGGAAGCGAGCAGTTGCTGGCGGTCGTCTCGATCGATACGCGCATTGATGAGCCTGCCATCCTCGAGGTCGCCACGCATTTTCGTCTGCCGGTGCGTTTTTTCAATGTGGCCGCGCTGGAGCGGGAGACGCCCCGCCTGAAGAACCCGTCCGAGCTGGTTTTTGCTCATGTCGGTTGTCATGGCGTTGCCGAGGCGGCGGCGTTGGCGGCTGCCGGCGCCGATGCTGAACTCGTGCTTCCCAAGATCAAGTCAGCGTTTGCCACGGCTGCGATCGTTAGGATCGGCTGAAGGCTAGCCGCTGCTCACAGCGTGCAAACGGTATGTGCGATATTGTGGCCGTATTTCACCCACTTCGGTTCTCGTGTATGCCGGTAACTCAAGCATGATCTCGGATGTAGCGGTATTGCTTAAAGATCAAGTTTTATCAGTATGTTATCAAGGAAAACTCATGCATAAGGTCATATACGATACGGATCCGGGCGTCGACGACGCCATGGCGCTTCTCTTCCTGCACCGTCACCCGGGTATCGACCTTCTCGGCGTCACGACGGTCTTCGGCAACGCCTCGGTTGATACGACAACCCGCAACGCGCTGTTCCTCAAGCGCGAGTGGAATATTCCATGCCCGGTCGCCCGCGGCGCCAGCATCACCTTCGATCCCTCGCGGCAGGAGCGGCCGTGGCCGACCATCGTTCATGGCCACAATGGTCTCGGTAATATCGCCGTACCCGAGACCATCGATCTGCCGACCGATCCGCGGCCGGCTTATCAGTTCATCATCGATACCGTTCGCGCCAATCCGGGCGAGGTGACGCTGGTTGCCGTCGGCCGTATGACCAATCTCGCTTTGGCCCTGAAACACGATCCGGAAATCGCCTCGCTCGTGAAGGGCGTCGTGATCATGGGCGGCAATTTCTATGTGCCGGGCAATGTGTCACCCGTGGCTGAGGCCAATATCCATGGCGATCCGGAAGCTGCCGATCTGATCATGACGGCATCCTGGAAAGTAGTCGTTGTAGGTCTCGATGTGACTGGTGCGACGACGATGGGCCGCAGCTATCTGGCCGACATGGCAAAGGCGGGCGGGCCGTCCGTGCAGCTGCTCTCCGACCTGTCGCAATCCTATATCGATTTCTACAGCCATTTGGTCGAAGACGGCATGATGGTCCACGACAGCTGCGCCTGCGTCTATGTCGTGGCTCCCGAATTGTTCGACACGATCGAGGGGTCGGTGCGCGTCGTCTGCGGCGGCATTGCCGATGGCCAAACGATTATCAAGCCGAACGGCCGTCACTTCCCGCCGGGCGATTGGGACAGTCTGCCGAGTCAGATCGTCTGCACGGGCATTCGGTCGCAGCAGGTTGTCGATCTGATCCGTGACGTGATCCTGGACGAGGGGAAACACTGAGCCTTACGCGAAGGGGCGATCGCGTGCCGCCTTCGCTATCCCTCTTTCCGTGGAACAGCCGTTCCATCAGCTTATCATATGGTTATTTGAGTTTCCGGACAGATTGAGTCCGGAAACCATGCCTTCGATCGAGGTGTTTTTTCCGTTTCCTGTCGCCGCTAGAAAAGCCCATAGCGCGCCGTCACCCATGCGGAGGGTTTCGGTCCCCTAGTATTAGCGATGGAAACGACGTCGGCGGTCGCCGTCTTATCCCGTTCTCAACATTGCAATTTCGGCGATCCGGGCATAGGACAAATGGGATGAACGATACCGCATTTTCGAATCTGCCGGCGCTTGAGCCGGGCTCCGTCTGGCTTGTCGGCGCTGGGCCGGGAGATGCAGGGCTGTTGACCCTGCTGGCGGCCAAGGGGCTGGCCGAGGCGGATATCATCGTGCATGACGCGCTCGTGAATGAAGACTGCCTGAAGCTTGCCCGCCCGGGGGCGGTGTTGGAATATGCAGGCAAGCGCGGCGGCAAACCGTCGGCCAAGCAGCGAGACATTTCGCTGCGTCTCGTGGAGCTGGCGCGCGCGGGCAAACGCGTTTTGCGCCTGAAGGGCGGCGATCCATTCGTTTTCGGGCGTGGCGGCGAGGAAGCGCTGATGCTTGTGGAACATGATATTCCCTTCCGTATCGTGCCCGGCATCACGGCAGGCATCGGTGGGCTTGCCTATGCGGGGATTCCCGTCACCCATCGCGACATCAACCACGCCGTTACCTTCCTGACCGGCCATGATTCTTCCGGCGTCGTGCCTGACGCCATCAACTGGGAGGCGATCGGCAAGGGATCGCCTGTTATCGTCATGTATATGGCGATGAAACATATTGCCCAGATCAGCGCCAATCTCATCGCGGCCGGCCGTTCGGTGGATGAGCCGGTTGCTTTCGTCTGCAATGCCGCCACCTCCTCCCAGCAGGTGTTGGAAACGACGCTCGGACGCGCGCCTGCCGATATCGAAGCCTCCGGTCTGGAACCTCCTGCGATCGTCGTCGTCGGCGACGTGGTGAGATTGCGGCCCTCGCTCGATTGGCTCGGCGCTCTCTCAGGACGCAAGCTCGTGCCTGTCACGGAGGTGCGGGCTGGAAACGGACATAAGGTGTCGGCATGAGCGGCCTCCTGATTGCCGCACCGGCATCCGGCTCCGGCAAGACCACATTCACGCTTGGCTTATTGAGAGCGTTGCGGCAAAGGGGTATCGCGGTCGCATCGGGCAAGGCCGGCCCCGACTACATCGATCCTGCCTTTCATGCTGCGGCAGCGGGTTCGCCTTGTCTCAATTTTGACCCCTGGGCCATGCGCGCCGAACTCATATCCGCCAATTCTGCACTTCACAGGGCCGGTGCGCGGATGCTCGTGATCGAAGGCATGATGGGTCTGTTCGATGGTGCCGCTGACGGCTCCGGCACGCCAGCCGATCTTGCGGCCTTCCTCGGTCTTTCTGTCGTGCTTGTTGTCGATGCCTCGCGCATGTCGCAATCGGTTGCGGCTCTTGTCAGCGGCTTTGCCAATTTCCGTGCCGATATCCGCATCGCCGGCGTCGTGCTCAATCGTGTTGCCAGCGAAAGGCATGAGTCGATGCTGCGCCGGGCGCTGGACGCGGTGCGGATGCCGGTTCTCGCCGTCATCGGCAACGAGGCGAGCCTCGCTCTGCCGGAAAGGCATCTCGGGCTGGTGCAGGCCGGGGAGCATGCCGCATTGGAGCATTTTATCGAGGCTGCGGCGGGCATCGTGTCCAAGGCATGCGATTTCGAGCTGTTGCTGCGCGCCGCGCAACAGAATGTCGTGCGTCCATCGACAGCCAACATCGCGCGACTGATGCCGTTCGGGCAGCGCATCGCGGTGGCACGCGATATCGCATTCGCCTTCTGCTACGAGCATATGCTGCTCGGTTGGCGGCGGCGCGGCGCGGAGATCTCCTTCTTCTCTCCCTTGGCGGACGAGGGGCCGGCGGCGGACGCTGACGCCGTCTATCTTCCCGGCGGCTATCCCGAACTGCATGCGGAAAAGCTTGCGAACTCCTATCATTTCCAGTCCGGCGTGAGGGATGCAGCGGCGCGCGGGGCGCGAATCTACGGCGAGTGCGGCGGCTACATGGTGCTTGGCGACGGATTGGTGGATGCGGCCGGGGCTCGCCACGAGATGCTCGGTCTCCTGCCCGTGGTGACCAGCTACGAAAAGCGACAGCGCCATCTGGGCTACCGGCGCGTAACGCCGCTTGCCGGCTCCTTCTTCGAAAAGCCGATGACGGCGCATGAGTTTCACTATTCGACCATCGTTTCGGAAGGCGAGGCGGATCGATTGTTTGCGGTCAGGGATGCGCTTGGCGCCGATTTAGGCGCGGCCGGTCTTCAGCGCGCCAATGTCGCGGGTTCCTACATGCACCTGATCGATCTTGCCGGGGACGCGGCATGACAAGCAGGATCGTCCACGGCGGCGGCATCACCGCGGCGGCTCGCCAGTATGGCGGACGCCCGGAAGACTGGCTTGACCTCTCGACCGGCATCAACCCCAACCCGGTCGCCCTGCCGGAGGTGCCCGTTTCGGCCTGGCACCGGCTGCCGGACCAGCATTTGCAGGAGCGTGCGCGGGAGGCGGCGAGGGGCTATTACCGCAGCGGCGATATCCTGCCCTTGCCCGTTCCCGGTACGCAATCGGTCATTCAGCTGCTTCCCAGGCTCGTGCCCAACGGCAGCGTTGCGATCCTGTCGCCGACCTATGGCGAATATGTCCGGGCGTTCACGCTCGCAGGCCTTCCTGTACGCCAGGTTTCGGGGATAGCTGATCTTACTGCTGAAGACAGGCTCGTCGTCGTCGTCAATCCCAACAATCCGGATGGGCGGAGGCTGTCAGTCGATCAGCTGCGCGATTTGCACGACAGACAACGCCGGCAGGATGGTATCCTGCTGGTCGACGAGGCCTTTGGCGATATCGAACCTGAGGCGAGCCTTGCGCCATATGCCGCCTCCATGCCCAGCCTCATCATCTTCCGGTCATTCGGGAAATTCTTCGGCCTGGCCGGTTTGCGGCTCGGTTTCGTGATTGCCGAAGCGTCGATTGCCGCACAGTTCGAGGATTGGCTGGGTCCCTGGGCCGTGTCCGGTCCGGCGCTGTCGATCGCTGCCTCGTTGATGGAGCGCGACACGAGCGCCGTGCGCGATCGTATTTTACAAAGGCGCCGTGCGCTGGAGACGGCTCTCCATAGGTTCCATCTGCATGTCGCCGGAGGCACGGCCTTGTTCGCGCTGGTTGCGGACGACCGCGCAGAAGGCATATATAAGCATCTCTGCCGCCACCATATTCTGGTCCGCAAGTTCGATTATGCGCGCAATTGGCTGCGCTTCGGCCTTGCTCCGGATGAGGAGGCAGATCACAGACTCGCCGGGGCACTAGAGGATTATTCGACATGACCGCCGACGAACATTTGCTCATTCTCGTGCTTGCATTGCTGCTGGATCGCATCGTCGGCGATCCCGATTGGCTTTGGCAGCGTGTGCCGCATCCGGTCGTGCTGTTCGGCAAGGCGATTTCGTCCTTCGACAGCCGGTTCAATGCAAAACATCTGCCCGGCGTGCTTCGCCGCCGCAACGGTATGATGTCGATCATCGCCTTGCTCATGGGAGCCGTTATCGTCGGCTGGGCGATCCACGGCTTGCTCGCCTTCTTCGGCTGGCTCGGCATATTGGTCGAAGCGGCGCTGGTCGCGGTGTTCCTGGCGCAGAAGAGCCTGGCCGATCATGTCGGCGAGGTCTCGCGGGCGTTGCGGAGCAACGGCCTGGAGGGCGGCCGTCTTGCGGTGTCGCGCATCGTCGGCCGCGACCCCGAGACCTTGGACGAGCCTGGCATCTGCCGGGCGGCGATCGAAAGCCTCGCCGAGAATTTCTCGGATGGCGTCGTGGCGCCGGCGCTCTGGTACGGCATTTTCGGCCTGCCGGGCCTGTTTTTCTACAAGATGCTCAACACAGCTGATTCGATGATTGGCCATAAATCGGAGACCTATGTCGACTTTGGACGGGCGGCTGCACGTTTGGACGATATCGCCAACTGGCCGGCCGCACGATTGTCGATCCTGCTGATCGCCGTCGGCGCCCTCGTCAAGCGCGGGATCTCGGCGCTCGGAAATGCGATCCGAGTCGCGGTCCGGGATGGCGGGCTGCATCGGTCGCCGAATTCCGGCAGGCCGGAAGCGGCGATGGCCGGCGCCCTGGACATTCAGCTTGCGGGTCCGCGGATCTACGGTGGTGAGGTCGTGCGTGAGCCGATGATCAATGGCGCGGGCCGTGACACGGCCACCGTCAGCGACATCGAAGCAGGAATCTCGATCTTCTATTCGGCATGCTCAATGCTGACGCTTTTAGCCTTTTTGGGCTTCCTGCTGCTGCTGTGAGCGACTATCTATATTAATGAATTGCTCACTATATGTATTAATATGGTATAATTGACGGCCTGTTAGGCTTTCCCATCGTCTGAATTGCTTCGGAAGGAAGCAAACGGTCGGAGGGGATAAGATGAAATATAGCGTTGTGGCTGCAGCCGTATGTCTATGTATGGAATTGCATGCTGGATCAGTGCAAGCGGGAACTGTTCTCGCGAAGGTCGATCTTCGGTCGCAAACAATGACCGTTTCGGAAGATGGTGTTTTCAAGTATCGCTGGAAAGTTTCGACGGCGCGTAGGGGCTATGTCACGCCGACAGGCTCCTATACGGCGAAATGGCTTTCGAAAGATCATCGCTCAAAGAAATACGACGACGCGCCGATGCCCTATGCTGTGTTTTTCAATGGCGGTTATGCTGTCCACGGCACCTATGAGGTGAGGCATCTCGGCCAGCCCGCTTCGCACGGCTGCGTGCGGCTGGAGACCCGTAATGCCGCAACCTTCTTTTCCATGACTGCGGATGTAGGCCTCAGCAATACGCGGATTGTCATCAGCGAGTGAGCGTCTCACACCGTGCGAATTTGTTCGCAAGGGCTGGTATAGCCGTAATGCTGCCGCATCTTGCACGCATGTCGGCCGCGATCCGGCCGATGGTGGCGCGAGGACTGCCTTTGCTGTTTGCGCAACAGTCATCCGCCAAATTGCCGGGGTTTCTATTGGAAAGCATTGGCTTTTGGACTGGATTTCCCTATGAGGGGGATTGAATTATTATTTCAAGAGGTATGGGCAGTGACTGCTACATTTGACAAAGTTGCCGACATCATCGCTGAGACCAGCGAAATCGACCGTGAGACGATCACTCCGGAAAGCCACACGATCGACGACCTCGGCATCGACAGCCTCGACTTCCTGGACATCGTGTTCGCCATCGACAAGGAATTCGGCATCAAGATCCCGCTCGAGCAGTGGACGCAGGAAGTCAATGAAGGCAAGGTTTCGACCGAAGAGTACTTCGTGCTGAAGAACCTTTGTGCCAAGATCGATGAATTGCGCGCCGCCAAGGGCTGAGCAACATTCTTGCATTTTTTGACGCCCAGCCGCCCCTGAATATGGCGGCCGGGCGGTTTCATTCTTAAATAGCGTATCCCGCCCGTAGCATCGTGCGCTGTCGGGTTGGAGCGGAGGCGTTGATGCTGCTGGAATATTTCCAGATGATCGACAGGGTCGTGTCCGTCGATCTGTCCAAGGGCCAGTTGAAGGCTCATTCTGTCGTTCCGGCGAAAAGCCCAGTTTTCGAAGGCCATTTCCCCGGCATGCCGCTTGTTCCGGGCGTTCTGCTGATCGAAACCATGGCGCAGGCTTCGGGCATGCTGGTGCTGGCGGTAACCAAGTTCGCCTATATGCCGTTTCTGATGTCGGTCGATGGCGCCAAGATGCGCACCTTTGTCGAGCCGGAAGCCGAGCTCGATATCGAGGCCGAGCTGGAGCACGATGGTTCCGGCTTCGCCGTGACCAAGGCGCGCATCACCATTGCGGGGAAGAAGATCTGCGATGCGCAGTTGAAGCTGCGCACCGTGCCGTTTAATGAGGTGCCGCTTGCCGACATCGTGCGTAGGCGGGCAGGCGAGGTCGGTCTCCTCGACGCCATCGCGGCCAACGGTTGATGCTGCCGGCTCGCATTGCGCCGCATTCTAAGAGGATTGATGAATGAGCAAGGCTCAGAATGATGTGGTGATCACGGGTATCGGCATCGTCACCTGTCAGGGTGTCGGCAAGGATGCGCATGTCGCCCTGCTGACATCGGACAAGACGCCCCCGACCATCGTGGAAACCGAGAAATTCAAGCCCTATCCGGTGCATCCGCTGCCTGAGATCGACTGGTCGCAGCAGATCCCGAAGCGCGGCGATCAGCGGCAGATGGAAAACTGGCAGCGTATCGGCGTCTTCACTGCCGGACTGGCTTTGGACGATGCAGGCTTCAAGGAAGATCTGGAAGCCTGCGGCAGCATGGACATGATCGTCGCGGCCGGCGGCGGCGAGCGCGACCTCAATGTCGATACGCTGATCGTCAACGAGGCCTTGAACCGCAACGATCGCGAAGTGCTCTTGAACGAGAAGCTGACGACCGAACTGCGGCCGACCCTGTTTCTTGCACAACTTTCCAATCTGCTCGCCGGCAATATCTCGATCGTCCACAAGGTCACCGGCTCGTCACGCACCTTCATGGGCGAGGAAGCCGCCGGCATTTCCGCCGTCGAGACCGCCTTCCATCGCATCAAGTCGGGTGAATCGAGCCATGCGCTGGTCGGCGGCGCCTTTTCGGCCGAGCGGCTCGACATGATCCTGTTGATCGAATCCATCAATGCACATGCCATCGGCGAATGGCATCCGCTGTGGTCGCGCACGCCGGACAATGGCGGCGGCATGATCATGGGGTCGCTCAGCGCGTTTCTCGTGCTCGAATCCCGCGCCCATGCCGAAGGCCGCGGCGCGCATATTTATGCGAGCATCGATTCGATCGAGGGGGATCGCGGCAGCCGTGACGGAGGCAGGTTCGAGGCACGATTGGAGCGTATGCTCACATCAGCCAAAGAGGGCCAGGGCGATACGACCGTCATCTTCTCCGGGACGACGGCAATTACCGATCTTGCCCAGCGCGAGAAAGCCGTGCTCGAGGCACAGCTTCCCGCCTCGGCCATTCGCGGCTACGGCGGAGTTTCCGGCCATGGGCTTGAAAGCCAGTTTCCGCTCGGGATTGCTTTCGCGGCGCTCTCCCTCGCCAATCAGGCCAAGGTGCCGCCATTTGATGCCGCTAATGAAAAGCCGATGACGGCCGGTGCGCGCAAGGCTGTGGTAACGACTGTCGGCCATGCGCGCGGCGAAGGCATCGCCGTACTTTCCGCCGAAGCGTGAGGAGCAAGATCATGACCGCATCCGCTTACAAGGATCATCTGGGGCGTCCCATCGTTGCCGTCACCGGCATGGGAATCATCACTTCGCTCGGTCAGGGCCTGCAAGACAATTGGAACGCGCTTTCGTCGGGCACCTCCGGCATCCATAATATCACGCGCTTCCCGACGGACGGGCTTTCGACGCGTATCGCCGGCACGGTGGATTTCATCGATATTCCGGCGCCGAATGCCGTTGAACGCTCCTATGCCTTTGCACGCGAGACAACCATTGAGGCTTTGGCCCAGGCCGGCATTTCCGGTGATTTCGATGCGCCGCTGTTCCTTGCCGCGCCTCCGATCGAGCCGGAATGGAGCGCCCGCTTCGAGCTTGCCGATCGTTCGCCGCCGGCGGATCATCAGGGCGACGCCTATGAGCGTTTCCTGGCCGCCATGCGCCAGCGCCCGGATGCTGTCTTCCACGAAGCGGCGCTCTTCGGGGCCATTTCCGAGCGCCTTGCCGACCGTTTCGGCACGCGCGGCCTGCCGATAACGCTATCGACGGCCTGTGCGTCTGGCGTGACCGCCATCCAGCTCGGCATCGAGGCGATCCGCCAGGGCCGGACGACGCGGGCTCTGACGGTTGCGACCGACGGGTCGCTCAGCGCCGAGGCGCTGATCCGCTTCTCGCTGCTGTCGGCACTTTCGACCCAGAACGATCCGCCGACCAAGGCATCCAAGCCGTTCAGCAAGGACCGTGACGGCTTCGTCATAGCGGAAGGTGCTGCGACGCTGGTGCTGGAATCGCTGGAGGCGGCGATTGCGCGCGGCGCCAAGATCCTCGGCATCATGAAGGGTGCGGGCGACAAGGCGGACTCCTTCCATCGCACGCGTTCGTCGCCCGACGGCGGCCCGGCGATCGCGACGATTCGCGCGGCGCTGGCCGATGCCGGCATGGATGAGAGCGATATCGGCTATATCAACGCCCACGGCACATCGACGCCGGAAAACGACAAGATGGAATATGGCGCCATGTCCGCTGTCTTCGGCGAGCGGCTCTCGGCCATTCCCGTTTCGTCGAACAAGTCGATGATCGGCCATACGCTGACGGCGGCAGGGGCGGTCGAGGCGGTGTTCTCGCTGCAGACCATGCTGACCGGCACGCTGCCGCCGACCATCAACTACAACAATCCGGATCCGTCGATCGTTCTCGACGTCGTGCCGAACAAGAAGCGTGAAAAACAGGTAAAGGCGATCCTTTCGAACTCCTTCGGGTTCGGCGGCCAGAATGCCAGCCTTGTCATGGCGCTTGAACCGGCTTAATCGGACCTTTGAAGAACAAGACACAGGAGCGAGACGACGTATCTTCAAATCGTCGCCGCGCTCCAGGACTATTGGATGTGGCATGATCTTGTCCGAAAGCCGCTTCGCACTTTTCGGGATCGTGCCTTAGGACGCCTAAAAGGCGAGGGATTTTGTCATGCGTGCTTTGCAACTGGTTGACGACCGCAAACTTGAGATCACCGATCTGCCAGAGCCAGACGCTCCAGGCGCGGGCGAGGTGACGCTGCGCGTCAAGGCCGTTGCCCTCAATCACATCGACGTCTGGGGCTGGCGGGGCATGGCCTTTGCCAAGCGCAAGATGCCGCTTGTCATCGGCGCGGAAGCCGCCGGCGTGGTCGAGGCGATCGGGCCGGGCGTGGCCAACGTGCTGCCGGGGCAGCTCGTCTCGATCTATGGTGCGCGCACCTGCGGCCTTTGCCGTCATTGCCGCGAAGGCCGCGACAATCTCTGTGAGAATGTCAGCGGTGTGCATGGCTTCCATCTCGACGGTTTCGCACAGGAGAAGGTCAATCTTCCGGCGCGCCTGCTGGTTCCGGCGCCTCCCGGCGTCGATGCGATCGGCGCGGCACTCGCCCCCGTCACCTTCGGTACCGTGGAGCATATGCTGTTCGACAATGCCAAGCTGGAGCCGGGCGAGACGATCCTCGTCCACGCCGGCGGCTCGGGCATCGGCACCGCGGCCATCCAGCTTGCCAAGAAGATCGGCTGCACCGTCATCACGACAGTCGGCTCCGACGACAAGATCGAGAAGGCCAAGGCGCTTGGTGCCGATCATGTCATCAATTACCGCACCGATCGCTTCGAGGGTGTGGTGCGCAAGCTGACGAAGAAAAAGGGCGTCGACGTCGTTTTCGAACATGTCGGCAAGGATACCTGGGCCGGCTCCATGCTTTGCATGAAGCGCGGCGGTCGTCTCGTGACCTGCGGCTCGACCTCGGGTGTGTCGACCGAAATGAACCTGATGATGCTGTTCCAGCAGCAGCTGAAGCTCTTCGGTTCCTTCGGCTGCCGCATGGAGAACATGGCGAACGCCATGCAGAAGATGGCGCGGGGCCTGGTGCATCCGGTGATCGACACCGAGGTAAGCTTCAGCGATATCGACCGGGCGCTGGAACGGATGGAATCGCGCCAGATCTTCGGCAAGATCATCCTGAAGATGGATTGAGCCGCGTGAAGCTCGTCATCACCCGGATCGTCCTCTCGCTCAGAAATTTCCGGCAATGGCTGGTGGCGCAGGTCATCTTCGGTTTCCTCAATTTTCTGAAGCTGTTTCCGGCGGATGGCGGCATCAGGTTTGCCGACTGGTTGACCCGCAAGATCGGTCCGCGCATGCGCCGGCACACGTTGATGCTGACCAACCTGCGCAACGCCTTTCCGGAAAAGAGCGAGGCGGAGATCGAGAAGATCGCGCTCGCGAGCTGGGGCAATATGGGGCGGCTCGCGGCGGAATATGTCTTTCTCGACCGGCTTTTCGATTTCGATCCCCATAGCGACAAGCCGGGCCGCGTCGAGGTTTCGGGTATTCCGATCTTTCTCGATCTCAGGGATAATCCGCGGCCATTCATCGTCTTTACCGGCCATACCGGCAATTTCGAGTTGCTGCCCGTCGCCGGTGCTGCCTTCGGCCTCAAGGTGACGGTGCTGTTTCGCCCGCCGAACAATCCCTATGTCGCCAAGAAGGTTTTTGACTTTCGCGCGAAACGCATGGGGAATCTCGTACCATCGCATGCGGGGTCATCATTCGCCCTTGCCAGGGAACTGGAAGCGGGCGGTGGCGTCGGCGTCCTGGTCGATCAGAAGTTCCGCAAGGGTTTGAAGACCTTGTTCTTCGGTCGGGAGGTGAAAACCAATCCGCTTCTGCCGAAGCTCGTGCGCCAGTTCAACTGCGAGGTCTATCCGGCTCGTTGCATCCGCCTGCCAGGCAACCGCTATAGGTTGGAAATCGAGCCGAAGCTGGAGATGCCGCGCAACGAGTTGGGCAATCTCGATTTGCCGGCGACGGCGCAGATGTTGAACGACAAAGTCGAGGGCTGGGTGAGGGAGAATCCCGAGCAATGGCTCTGGTATCATGATCGCTGGAACATCAAGAAAACTGTCTTCTAGGCTTCTGCCAAGCTCGTGCTAGAGCAGGTCTTATGTTTCTCCAGGTCCAGTCTTCATACAGTCATTCGGCCCAGTAAGCCTTTCATTTCAGAAAGTTCGCCTTTTCCGAGAACTTCCACTCATCTGGATTGAAAGTGAGGGTAAGTCGTGTTAATTCACATGATAGAAAGTCTGGTGAGAATGCGGACACCAGACTGATTATCCTTGGGCATGTCAGCGTCGGGAAACGAGGCCTCGGTGTTTGACTATGGTCAGGGACAGGAGGGCAATTTTGCTGGCACTCTTTCATGCCTTCTCCACGAAATGTAACCAGATTCAGCGTGCGATAAAACTTGGCGACGATGAGCTTGTAGCGTCACTTGATCGCGAATTGGAGCCGCTTATAGCGGCTATTTTGGCCTCTAGGGCCACAAGCCTGCTTGAAATGTACATGCAGCTCCAGTTCATGAACAATCTCATCCGGGAAGAATCGGACGATCGGTCGCGGGTTGTACGCAATTCAGCGTCGCTGTCCGTGCTGATCGATCGCTATTTCGGCGGCGCGAGCGATGCTGCGGCCGAGGTCTTGATAGCGTTTTCGTCCAAGAAAAAGGAACGCGACGATCTGTTTGGCTATGACGAAGGCAGCGTCCTGAACGATGTCATTCTCAACAGTCTGCCGGATCGCGTTGCCGTCATTACGCGGGATTATCGCTATCTCTACAGCAACGCTGCCAATTCGGAGTTTCTGAAATCGAAGCCGATCGAACTGGTCGGACGGCATATGTCCGAATTCATCGGTTCCGAATATTTCGAAAGCAGCGTCAGGACGAAGCTCGATTCCTGCTTCGCAGGCGAGGCGGTCGAGTGCCTCTATCCGGGCTATCATGCCGTAGAGCCCGGCAAGGTCCTTCACTGCAGCATGACACCGCTTCGCACCAAGGGCGAGGTGATCGGCGCATTGCTGGTCATGCATGAAGTGAGTGCGGTCCCCGCCCACATGATGGTAGCCTGAACCCGCGTTCAGGCCCCGATCAGCAATCTTTCGATCGAGTCCGCCGCGAGGCGGAGATCTGACCCGTTTTCCCTATTATATTCTTGATCCGGCGCTGTTCGATTGGTTTCGGAGCGCCGGCCTCGGGCTTGTCCTCATTGCTGCATTCCATGCAGTAGCAGCGGAACTTGATCACGTTCGGCTTCTTCATGCTGCTGGCCCGTTCCAACTGGCGAAAGGATCCGGCAGGTCTCGCCAGCGCTCCGGCGTAAATCGGTCCGCCTTGACCAGGCAGGCATTCAGCTCCGCGGTGATCTTCTGCCGGTCCATGGGATCGGCGCCGATGAAGACCAATTCCTGACGGCGGTCGCCCCAGACCGGATCGAGATAGGGAGCCAGAGCCTGCTTGAAAGACGGATCGCGGGGCCATTGCTCCTGTGGCACGGCGGCCCACCACAGGCCCATTTTGCTCGTGCGGACCAGCGCGCCGGCCTGGCTCATTTCGCCGACATGGTAAGGCCGGGTCGCGAGCCAGAAAAAGCCCTTGGCGCGGACGACACCCGGCCAGGAACGATTGAGAAAGGCTTGGAATCTCGCGGGATCGAACGGTTTCTTCGCCCGATAGACGAAGGAGCGTATGCCATATTCTTCCGTTTCGGGAACATGGTCCTTGAAGCCGTGCAACTCCTTATACCATAACGGATGCGTTTCGGCGCGATCGATGTCGAAGCGGCCGGTACCGAGAACTTCGGTCGGTTCGACCGCGCCGAAATCCGTTTCGATCAGACGTGCATCGGGATTGAGGCCGACAATGATCTTGCGTGCGGCGTCGCGTTGCTCGGCAGTGGCTGAACCGATCTTGTTGAGGATGACGACATCGGCAAATTCGATCTGCTCGACCAGGAGATCGACGATGGTCCTGTTGTCGCCGTCACCCGCTGTTTCGCCGCGATCGGCAAGGAAATCCGTCGAGCCGTAGTCCGCCAGAAGATTGGCTGCGTCGACGACCGTGACCATGGTGTCGAGCCGGGCGACGTCTGCGAGGCTGCTGCCATCCTCGTCGCGAAACTCGAAGGTTGTCGCAACGGGCAGGGGCTCGGCTATGCCAGTCGATTCGATCAGCAGATAGTCGAAACGGTCCTGCTCGGCGAGCTGACGCACCTCCTTCAGGAGATCGTCGCGCAGCGTGCAGCAGATGCAGCCGTTGGTCATCTCGACGAGTTGTTCCTCGGTGCGTGAGAGATTGGCGCCGCCGTCACGCACCAGCGCGGCATCGATATTCACCTCGCTCATGTCGTTGACGATCACGGCGACGCGCAGGCCCTGGCGGTTGTTGAGGATATGGTTGAGCAGCGTCGTCTTGCCGGCGCCGAGGAAACCGGAGAGGACGGTAACCGGGAGCTTCTTGTTCATGACAATCTCTTTGTAATGTAATATCATAACACTTGTTGGTGTGAAAAAAGCGAACAATGGGCTCGCTTCCTTCGGCGATATTCAGCCTGGCTCAGGAGAGGCAGGCTTTTAGGGAGTTTGCGATGCCGCGCATCAGGGTAAAGTAGAGATCCGGCCCCTGCGGCAGCGTTGCGGCTTCCGGGTCCAGGACACCAGATTTCGCGGATGTGCCTTCCAGCACGACATTGACCAGCTTTGGTTCGAATTGCGGTTCGGCGAAAACGCAGGTCGCGCCGAGATCGGCGACCTTGCTGTGAATTTCCGATACGCGCTGCGCACCGGGAATGGTTTCCGGGCTTACCGTGATGGAGCCGGAAACGCGCACGCCGTAGCGATGCTCGAAGTACTGATAGGCATCGTGGAAGACGATGAAGGGCTTGTTCTTCACCGGCGCGAGTGTCGAGGCAATTTCGGTGTCGAGGGCATCGAGCTTGTCGTTCAATGCCTTCTGATTTGCTTCATAGATCAGCGCGTTGGCGGGGTTGGCGGCGACCAGCGACGTGGTGATTTCGGCCACCATCGCCTTCGCATTGTGCGGATCGAGCCAGAGATGCGTGTCGAATTCTTCGTGATCGTGTGCGTGGTCTTCGCCGGCGACCGGCTCGTCGCCGTCGTCATGCGGCTCGAAGGCGCCGCCCTCGCGGAACTTGAGCTTGGTGATGCCAGGCGCCTGATCGAGCTCGACGACGGTGGCATTGGAGCCGAGAGAGGCGAGCGGCTTCTGCAAGAAGGCTTCCATGCCCGGACCGACCCAGAAAACCACCTGCGCCTGCTGGAGGCTGCGGGCATTCGAGGGCTTGAGCGCATAGGTATGTGGTGAGGCAGCACCATCGACGATGAGATCCGGCGTGCCGACCCCTTGCATGACGGCAGCGACAAGCGAATGAACCGGCTTGATGGAGACGACGACCTTTGGGGCATCGGCTGCAGTTGCGGTGGTGCCGACAAGCAGGGCTGAAAGCAGGAGAGAGGCGGCGAGGGGAAAGAAAGCTTTTGCGGCGTTCATGCGATAAGTGCCCTTGAATGGGTCTGTTATGTTATTACATCAATTGCGTTATGCTATAACGTGTGCGATAGCATGGCGCAATAGCGCAATTGGAAATTTCATGCTCTCTTCCATCGACAGCAAGAGCCGGCCCCTGGTGTCGCTCCATGATGTCGGCGTCCGCCGCGACGGTCGCTGGCTGGTGCGCGGCGTCGATTTTTCCGTGAGCCGAGGTGAGATCGTCACCCTCATCGGCCCGAATGGTTCCGGCAAATCCACCAGCGCCAAGGTGGCGATCGGCGTGCTGAAGCCGGACGAGGGGCGTGTCGATCGCATCGCCGGCCTGAAGGTCGGCTATGTTCCGCAAAAGCTTGCGATCGACTGGACCCTGCCGCTCAGCGTGCAGCGGCTGATGACCTTGACGGGGCCTTTGCCGGACAGCGAACTGCGCGCGGCGCTGGAGGCGGTCGGCATAGCGCATCTTGCCAAGGCCGAGGTGCAGCATTTGTCCGGCGGTGAATTCCAGCGGGCGCTGCTCGCGCGTGCCATCGCCCGCAAGCCCGATCTTCTGGTGCTCGACGAGCCGGTGCAGGGGGTTGATTTCAACGGCGAGATCGCGCTTTACGACCTCATCAAGTCGATCCGCAATTCCGAAGGCTGCGGCATCCTGCTGATTTCGCACGATCTGCATGTCGTCATGGCCGCGACCGATACCGTCGTCTGCCTGAACGGCCATGTCTGCTGCCGCGGTACGCCGCAGACGGTCGGCCAGAGCCCCGAATATGTGAAACTCCTCGGCACGCGCGCGGCGCAATCTCTGGCAATCTACAGCCACCATCACGACCACACGCATCTGCCCGACGGTCGCGTGCAGCATGCCGATGGTTCGATCACCGATCATTGCCATGCCGGCGACGGCCATCACCCTGATGACCACGGCGATCATGACCACGATCACGGCGATCATCAGCACCATCATGACCATGATCATGCCGAGGGAGAGCGCCATGTTTGACGATTTCTTCCTGCGCGCCATTTTCGCCGGCGTCGGGCTGGCGCTGACCACGGGGCCGCTCGGCTGCTTCATTATCTGGCGGCGCATGGCCTATTTCGGCGATACGATCTCGCATTCGGCGCTGCTCGGCGTGGCGTTGTCGCTGCTCTTCCAGCTCAATCTGACGCTTTCCGTCTTCGCGGTCGCGGCACTCGTCTCGATCCTGCTGCTCTTCCTGCAGCGGCGGCAGGCGCTGTCGGCGGATGCGCTGCTCGGCATCCTCTCGCATGCGACCCTGGCGATCGGCCTGGTCATCGTCGCCTTCATGAGCTGGGTCAGGATCGATCTCATCGCCTTCCTTTTCGGCGATATCCTTGCCGTCAGCCAGTCCGACATCCTGGTGATCTGGGGCGGCGGCATCCTTGTGCTGGTGGCGATTGTTTGGCTGTGGCGGCCGTTGCTGGCATCCACCGTCAATCCCGAGCTGGCCGAGGCCGAAGGGTTGCGGCCGGAGCGCGCGAAGTTGTTCTTCATGCTGCTGATGGCCGTGGTGATCGCGATTGCCATGAAGATTGTCGGCATCCTGCTGATTACCGCACTTCTGATCATTCCAGCGGCCACAGCGCGCCGCTTCGCTTCGACGCCGGAGACGATGGCGATTTTTGCCTCGCTCCTCGGTGCCGTCGCCGTCGTCGGCGGGCTGTTCGGATCGCTACGCTATGACACGCCTTCCGGCCCGTCCATCGTGGTCGCGGCGCTCATTCTGTTTATCATCAGTCTGCTGCCCCTCGTTCGCAGGGGCGCCGCGCCGGCGGCGGAACAGAGAGGACAGTCATCATGACCACTCCGATGCTCACCAAGAACCAGACCCTGGTTTTCGATGTCCTGACCAAGGCGGAATCGCCGCTCAGCGCCTACACCATTCTCGACAAGCTGCGCGATCAGGGATTTCGCGCGCCGCTGCAGGTCTACCGCGCGCTGGATAAGCTGCTGGAATATGGCGTCGTGCACCGGCTCGAAAGCATAAACTCCTTCGTCGCCTGCGCCCATCCGGATGAAAACTGCCACAGTCACGGCCTCGTTGCCTTCGCCATTTGCGAAAGCTGCGGCCAGGTGATCGAATTCCACGATCATGAGGTCGATCACCGGCTGATGGATTGGCTGAAGTCGCAGAAATTCAAAGCCGAGAAGTCGACCATCGAAATCCGCGGTCACTGCGCGAAGTGCGCGGCATAGAGCGGTTACGCGTTTCACGGAATCGCCCAACCGCTCTATGCTATTGTTTTTGCGCAATCCCGGACGGAAAACCGCTTCGCACTTTTTCTGGAATTGCTCTAGGTGACCGACTCATAAGATCGGAGCCAAATTCGAATTGAGGCTAGCTGGACGGATGCGAGGAAGTTGTCGTCGCGTTTGTCGTATCGGGTTGCGACTGCTCTGAAGTGTTTGAGTTTGTTGAAGAACCGCTCGACCGCGTTGCGCTGTTTGTAGAGCCATGGACTGAAGACGGGAATATTGACCCTGTTTGGCATAGGGCGAATACATCCCCATGCGCCACGGGTTTTGAGGTTTTGGCGCAACGCGTCGCTGTCGTAGGCACGATCAGCCAG
>NZ_FMAF01000001.1 GCF_900094565.1 Martinezella lusitana | reverse complement strand
CCGGCGATCTCTCAACCGGACTGATCTCCTGCACGCCGGCCGGCGCCATGCTGTTGGTGCGGCGCATTCATGGCGAGGACCTGTCGGGGCTGAATGCCGTCGTCATCGGCCGCTCCAATCTGTTCGGCAAGCCGATGGCGCAATTGCTGCTCAATGCCAATGCGACTGTCACGACGGCGCATTCGCGCACCAGGGATCTGGCATCTGTGGCTCGCGGCGCTGATATCCTGGTGGCCGCGGTCGGCCGGCCTGAGATGGTCAAGGCCGATTGGATCAAGCCGGGCGCAACGGTTATCGATGTCGGCATCAACCGCATTGCCGCACCGGAGCGCGGCGAGGGCAAGAGCCGGCTGGTCGGCGATGTCGCCTATGCGGAAGCCTCGAATGTCGCCGGCGCCATCACCCCGGTTCCGGGCGGTGTCGGGCCGATGACGATCGCCATGCTGATGGCCAATACCGTCATTGCCGCCCATCGGGCAGCCGGAAAGCAGCCGCCGAAGTTTTGAGCCTGCGTCAGTCGGCCGGCGCGACGCCGGTCGAAGCACGAACGATCAGCTCCGTCTTCCAGAGTTCCTGCGCCGGAAACGTCTCGCTATGCTTGATCTCACCGATCAGGCGTTCGGCAATGCGTATGCCGGCGGCGCGCAGCGACGAGCGCGTCGTCGTCAGCGGTACGGTGAAGCTTTCCGGCTTGAGCAAGGTCAGCACGTCGTCATGGGCGATCAGCGATATATCCTCGCCCAGCTTTAGCTTCGCCTGGTTGATGGCGCGAACCGCGCCGAGCGCCAGCACGGTACTGGAACAGAGAACTGCCGTGGGGCGCTGTTCGAGCTGCAGGATGCGCTCCATCTCGAACAGGCCCTGCTCATCGGTCATGGCAGTGTGACTGACGCGGGCTTCGTCCAAAGCCAGACCCCACACGGCGAGCGCCGCCTCGACGCCGTTTTTCCGCCGAATGGCGAAATCGAGATAGATGGGGCCGTTCAACAGCGCAAAGCGCCTGTGCCCGAGCTGCAGCAGCAGCTTCGTGGCGTCATAGAACGCGGCTTCATTGTCGATGTCAAGGTAGGGATAATCCGGTTCCGAGCCGATGGACCGCCCATGCACGAGGAAGGGCATGGAGAGCGTCTTCAGCATTTCCAGGCGGGGATCGTGGCCGCGCATATAGTTGACGAACAGGGCATCGACATTGCCGCTGGCCGCCAGCCGCTTCAAGGCACCGACTTCGTCATTCGGATCCGCGGGCGTGAGCACGAAATGGAAATCGTGCCGCAGGGCCTCCTCGCCAAGCCCGGTCAGGAACTCGCTGAAATGTACGTCGGAAGAATTGCCTGGCGATGTCGGCATGACCAGCCCGATCGAGCCGGCCTTGCCCGTCGCGAGCCTTTGCGCCGCTTTGTTGGGCCGGTAGCCGGTTTCCCGAACCGCTTTGAGCACTCGCTCGCGGGTCTCGCGATTGACTTCCGGATATCCGTTCAAGGCGCGGCTGACTGTCGTCTGCGACAGCCCCAGCATTTGCGATAGCTGTTTCAGATTCACGTAATTCGGCTCCCAACTCCTCGCCCGCTAAGATGCCAACGTAACCTCCCGCGACGTCCACGGCTTCCAAAGCGCTTTCAAATATGTAGCAGGCGACGCGCCTGAAACAAGACAATTAGCAAAATATTGGGGCTTATTTTATGCTGCAGCGCGAGAAATGCTATGTATATTAGTCAAAATCCGAAAATCACTTGACTTTGTCCCGTCCTCAATGGATGAGAGAAGCAGCCAAAGCGCTTTGAGGAATGGAGCGCGCAGCGCGACAATGTGTTTCGGCTCGTGGATTTTATGTTTGGGAGGACAACCACATGAAGAAGTTGTTTTTGATGACTGTCGCTGCCGCCGCTCTGGTGGCGGGTACAGCGATGGCGGCCGATCTGAAGTTCCAGCCCGGCCAGGACTCCAAGTTCAATTGGAAGAGCTATGACGAATTCAAGGCCGCTCACGCCGATCTGAAGGGCGAGACGCTGACGATCTTCGGCCCCTGGCGGGGTGAGGACGAGGCACTCTTCACCAGCGTCCTGAATTATTTCACCGAAGCGACAGGCGTAAACGCCAAGTATTCGTCCTCGGAAAACTACGAGCAGCAGATCGTCATCGACACGCAGGCCGGTTCGCCGCCAAACGTCGCCATCCTGCCGCAGCCGGGTCTTTTCGCCAACCTGGCCAGCAAGGGCTATCTGACGCCGCTCGGTGACGAGCTGGGAAGCTGGGTGAAGACGAACTACGGCGCCGGCGACAGCTGGGTCGGCTACGGCACCTACAAGGGCAAGGACGGCAAGGACGCCTTCTACGCATTCCCCTACAAGGCCGACCTGAAGTCCCTTGTCTGGTACGTGCCTGAGAATTTCGACGAGGCCGGTTATAAGGTTCCCACCACTATGGAGGACCTTTTCAAGCTTTCCGACCAGATCGTCAAGGACGGCGGCACGCCCTGGTGCATCGGTCTCGGTTCGGGTGGCGCTACCGGCTGGCCGGCAACCGACTGGGTCGAGGATCTGATGCTGCGCTTGAACGCGCCGCAGGATTACGATCATTGGGTCGACAACACGCTGAAGTTCAACGATCCGAAGGTCGTCTCCGTCATCGAGGAATTCGGCAAGTTCGCCAAGAACGCGAAATATGTCGCCGGCGGCGTCGCAGCGGTTGCTTCGACCGATTTCCGTGATAGCCCGAAGGGTCTCTTCACGGTTCCGCCGAAGTGCTATCTGCACAAGCAGGCCTCCTTCATCCCGTCCTTCTTCCCGGAGGGCACCAAGCTTGGCCAGGATGCGGACTTCTTCTATTTCCCGCCCTATGCCGCGCATCCTGAACTCGGCAAGCCGGTCGAGGGTGCTGGCACGCTTGCTGCCATCACCAAGGACTCGAAGGCTGCCCGTGCCTTCATCCAGTTCCTGCAGACGCCGATCGCTCAGGAAGTCTGGATGGCGCAGTCCGGCTTCCTGACGCCGTACAAGGGTGTCAACACGGCGGCCTATGCCAACGATACCCTCCGCAAGGAAGGCGAAATCCTGACCACTGCGACGACCTTCCGCTTTGACGGATCTGACCTGATGCCGGGCAAGATCGGCGCGGGCTCGTTCTGGACCGGTATGGTCGACTTCGTCGGCGGCAAGTCCGCCAAGGACGTTGCCGACGAGATCCAGAAGTCCTGGGACGCCATCAAGTAAGACATCGCAAGCCAAGCGTCGCCGGCAGATACCGGCGACGCCATGCACCATGTTACGGCGCGCCCGCGAGGCGCGGTTGATGTCGGGCGGGTGGCCTCAAGCAGGTAAATTCGGGAGGGAAGGATGTTTTCGCAGATACTGTCGGCGATTGGGGCCATGATATTCGGCGTTGCCTTTTGCGCCGCTTATTTCTGGTTCTCCAACAAGCTTCTGGACATAATTTTTCCGGCAAAGGAGGGGACCGAGGTCCATACCGCCGCCGTCAACCTGACCCGCCGCGGCCTGATTCGGCCCTGGCTCTTCTTGGGTCCGGCGCTCTTCCTGCTGGCCGTCTACCTCGTCTATCCGGTGGTCGCGACCCTCATCCTGTCCTTCTACGGGCCTGACGGCAATCAGTTCGTCGGCGGCGCCAATTATCTCTGGGCCCTCAACGACACTGAATTCCGCCAGTCGATCTTCAATAATATCCTCTGGCTTGCTGTCGTGCCGGCCGCCTGCACCTTCTTCGGCCTCGTGATCGCCGTCATGACCGACCGTATCTGGTGGGGCAACATCGCCAAGGCCGTCATCTTCATGCCGATGGCGATCTCCTTCGTGGGCGCCTCGGTCATCTGGAAATTCATCTACGAATATCGCGGCGGCACCGACGCTCAGATCGGCCTTTTGAACTCTGTCGTCCAGTTGTTCGGCGGCACGCCGGAAGTCTGGATCACCATTCCCTTCTGGAACAATTTCTTTCTGATGGTCATGCTGATCTGGATCCAGACAGGCTTTGCCATGGTGATCCTGTCGGCGGCGCTGCGCGGCATTCCGGAGGAAACCATCGAAGCTGCCGTCATCGACGGCGCCAACGGCTGGCAGATCTTCTGGAAGATCATGGTGCCGCAGGTCTGGGGCACGATCGCCACGGTCTGGACCACCATCACCATTCTCGTGCTCAAGGTTTTCGACATCGTGCTCACCATGACCAACGGTCAGTGGAACACGATGGTGCTCGCGAACCTGATGTTCAACTGGATGTTCCGCGGCGGCGGCGATTCCGGCCGAAGCGCGGTCATCGCCCTCGTCATCATGGCGGCGGTGACGCCGATCATGATCTGGAACATTCGTCGTGCAAACGCAGAAACGAAGGGGCGCTGACATGCTTGGAAATCTCGGTCGCATCGGTCCCGCCCGCATCTTCGTTCATGCCGCGGTGTTGCTTATCGTCCTCCTCTGGCTGCTGCCGACGCTCGGCATCTTCGTCACCGCACTGCGCGACAAGGATCAGATCGTCGTCTCCGGCTGGTGGACGGCTTTTTCCGGCTCCTCGCAGACCGCCGCCGTGCGCCTCGATGGCCCGGACAAGGCAAAGCAGGATGGCGCCAACTATGTCATCGCTGGTACGGTTGCCGGAGAAGGCAACAGCGGTAACGGCAGGATCGAGTCCTTCGGCCTGCGCGTGCAGGAACCGTCCACCTACAAGGTCGGTTCGTCCGCCGATCTCGGCAATGGCGAGACGCTCACCGTCAATGCGGACGGCAGCTATCGCTATCAGAAGAACGGGCCTTTCGGTGCCGATGCGCGCAGCAAGCGCATCTATCTGACCATCGCCACGCCGCCGCAATTCACGTTCGATAATTATCGCAGCGTGCTGGGCGGCGAGGGCATCGGCCAGTCCTTCATCAATTCGCTGACGGTGACGATCCCGGCAACGGTGATCCCGATCCTGATCGCCGCCTTTGCAGCCTATGCGCTGGCCTGGATGGAGTTCCCTGGGCGCGCCTTGTTGATCGCGCTCGTCGTCGGCCTGATCGTCGTGCCGCTGCAAATGTCGCTGATCCCGCTTCTGCGCATCTATAACGAGATCGGCCAGATCTTCGGCGTGCCGTCCAAGACCTATCCAGGCATATGGCTGGCGCATACGGCCTTCGGTCTGCCGCTGGCCATCTATCTGCTGCGCAACTACATTGCCGGCCTGCCTAAGGAGATCATCGAATCCGCCCGCGTCGACGGCGCCAGCGATTTCGACATCTTCGTCAAGATCATCCTGCCCCTGTCCTTTCCGGCGCTCGCCTCCTTCGCGATCTTCCAGTTCCTCTGGGTATGGAACGATCTGCTGATCGCCATGGTGTTCCTCGGCACGGACAAGGATCATCTGGTCCTGACGGCGGCCCTGAATGCGCTGCTGGGCTCGCGCGGCGGCAACTGGGAGATCCTGACGGCATCCGCCTTCGTCACCATCCTTATCCCGCTCTTCGTCTTCTTCGGTCTGCAGCGCTATCTCGTGCGCGGTCTGCTCGCCGGGTCGGTGAAGGGGGGCTGATCCAAGACTATTCCATTCTAACGGGACCTATTCAGCATGAGCATTGCCCCTCAATCGATTTCGGCAGTTGACAAGGACTGGTGGCGTGGCGCGGTGATCTATCAGATCTATCCGCGCTCCTACCAGGACTCCAATGGCGACGGCATCGGCGACCTTAAGGGCATCGCCATCCGCCTGCCGCATGTCGCGGCCCTGGGTGTCGACGCAATCTGGATATCGCCCTTCTTCACCTCGCCGATGCGCGATTTCGGCTATGACGTCTCCAACTATGAAGACGTCGATCCGATTTTCGGCTCACTCGCCGATTTCGATGCGATGATGACGGAAGCCCACCGCCTCGGCATCAAGGTGATGATCGATCTCGTGCTGTCGCACAGCTCGGATCGCCATCCCTGGTTCGTCGAAAGCCGCTCGAGCAAGGACAATCCCAAGGCCGACTGGTATGTCTGGGCCGATGCCAAGCCGGACGGCACACCGCCCAACAACTGGCTGTCGATCTTCGGCGGCTCGGCCTGGGCGTGGGATCCGACGCGCATGCAATATTACATGCACAACTTCCTGACCTCGCAGCCGGATATGAACCTGCACAATCCGGAAGTGCAGGATAGGCTGCTGGACGTCGTGCGTTTCTGGCTCGATCGTGGCGTCGACGGTTTCCGCCTCGATACCATCAACTTCTATTTCCATGACAGGGAACTGCGCGACAACCCGGCGCTGGAGCCCGCGCGCCGCAACGCCTCGACCGCGCCGGCGGTCAATCCCTATAATTTCCAGGAGCATCTCTACGACAAGAACCGCCCGGAAAACTTGAAGTTCCTGCAGCGTTTCCGCGCCGTCCTCGACGAATATCCGGCGATTGCCGCCGTCGGCGAAGTCGGTGACAGCCAGCGTGGTCTCGAGATCGTCGGCGAATACACGTCCGGCAATGACAAGATGCACATGTGCTACGCCTTCGAGTTTCTGGCGCCGGATGCGCTGACGCCCGATCGCGTCGAAGAGGTCATGAAGGATTTCGCCGCTGCTGCCCCCGAAGGTTGGGCCTGCTGGGCATTCTCCAACCATGACGTCGTGCGCCACGTCAGCCGTTGGGGCAATCTGGTCGCCGATCGCGATGCCTTCGCGAAGCTCTATGCAGCGCTGCTGCTGACCCTGCGCGGTTCCGTATGCATCTATCAGGGCGAGGAACTGGCACTCACCGAAGCCGATCTTGCCTATCAGGATCTGCAGGATCCCTACGGCATCCAGTTCTGGCCGGAATTCAAGGGCCGCGACGGCTGCCGAACGCCGATGGTTTGGGACAGCCAAGTCGCACAGGGCGGCTTTTCCACAGTCAAACCATGGCTGCCTGTGGCCGTCGAGCACATCCTGCGCGCTGTCAGCGTTCAACAGGGCGACGAAAATTCGGTGCTGGAGCAGTACCGCCGCTTCCTCGCCTTCCGCAAGCAGCATCCGGCCTTTGCCAAGGGTGAGATTGCCTTTGCGGATCCGCAGGGCGACATACTCATCTTTACCCGCACCTACGACGGCGAGACCATTCTCTGCGCGTTCAACATGAGTCCCGCCGAAGCGATGGCGGCCTTGCCTGAAGGGAACTGGCAAGCGTTGACCGGGCACGGCTTTACCACCAACAACTACGGCAACAAGATCGATATTCCGGCCTGGAGCGCTTATTTCGCGCGTCTTGCCTGAGCCCTTGGGAGGAGGAAGAATAGATGACGGGACTTGTTCTGAAGGATATAAGAAAATCCTACGGCAGCGTGCATGTGCTGCATGGCATCGATCTGGAGATCAATGAAGGCGAGTTCATCGTCTTCGTTGGGCCGTCCGGCTGCGGCAAATCCACATTGTTGCGCATGATCGCCGGGCTCGAGAGCATCACCTCGGGCGACATGCTTATTGCCGGGCAGAAGGTGAACGAAGTACCGCCCTCCAGGCGCGGCATCGCGATGGTCTTCCAATCCTATGCGCTCTATCCGCATATGACTGTCTACGACAACATGGCCTTCGGCATGCGGATTGCCGGCGAAAACAAGCAGGAGATCGACCGTCGCGTCCGCGCGGCGGCCGCCAGCCTGCAACTTACCCAATATCTCGAGCGGCTGCCCAAGGCCCTTTCGGGCGGCCAGCGCCAGCGCGTCGCGATCGGTCGCGCCATCTGCCGTAACCCGAAGGTCTTCCTGTTCGACGAGCCGCTGTCGAACCTGGACGCCGCCCTGCGCGTCGCCACACGCATCGAGATCGCCAAGCTCAGCGACTCCATGCCCGAGACGACGATGATCTACGTCACGCACGACCAGGTGGAGGCGATGACGCTTGCCGACCGGATCGTGGTGCTATCCGCCGGCCGCGTCGAACAGGTGGGTGCGCCGCTCGAACTCTATGAGCGCCCGGCCAACCTCTTCGTCGCCAAGTTCATCGGCTCTCCGGCGATGAACATCATCCCGGCGACCGTGACCGAAACCGGCACGACGACGACCGTGACGCTGAAGGGCGGCAAGTCGGTGACGCTCGACTTGCCGACCGAGGCTTCCGAGAGGGGTAAGCAGGCGAGCTTCGGCGTTCGTCCGGAAGATTTGCGCATCGCGACCAACGAAGATTATCTCTTCGAAGGCGAGGTCGCCATCGTCGAGGCGCTCGGTGAAGTGACGCAGCTCTATATCGAAGGTCTGGTTGATGGCGAGCCGATCATCGTCAAGATCCCCGGCATTACCGATATCCACCGCGGCCAGAAAATGCGCTTTGCCGCCGACAGGCAGAAGCTGCATCTCTTCAATGCCGACGGCCATACCTATCGAAAGCAGTAGCAGATTGCGCCTATGAGACGACGCCGGCTCAAGCAAAGACGAGCAACAAAATTCAACTTGAGCTGGCGAACTCAAACTTTCTGTTAAAGACCCGCTGATAGTCTTGTCTTCGTAATATACGTCAGGGGTTTACTAAGATGGCTGCTTTCGGCAGGGCTAATTCAGGCCAACATTTCCTCAATAAAGAAGAATCCTTCATGTATGACCGCGAAGTGCGGTTCCGAATGGAGGATACGATGAACGCCGCGCGGCTCGAATACACGGAAAAGGGTGTGATGAACCTCGCGTCGCGCCGCTGCGACATCACCCGCATCTCGCAGAGCGGCGCCATCCTGGCGATCCTCACTCAGTATAATCTGCCGAAGCAGTTCTATCTGGATATCCCAGACGCGCGCATCACCAAGGTTGGCTGCGTGCTGATGAAGGTCTTCTCCAACAACACGGTGGAAGTGCGTTTCCTGCGTCTGCTCACGGAGAAGGAAATGAACAAGATCTTCGTCTACAGCACGCACCCCGCCCATCGCGACCGCGTACTCGACATCCGAGCCTAGAGCAATTCCAGGAAAAGTGCGTAGCGGTTTTCCGTCCGGAATTGCGCAAAAACAATAAGCTAGAGCGGTTAGGCGATTCCGTGAAACGCACAACCGCTCTAGGCAGCAAAACCGGTCGACGGTCTCCGCAGCCAAAGGGCCGAGACATAAAGCACCCGCAACGCTCCTGCCTCTGTTCGCTACTTTAAAGTGGCGGACGTGAGGCTTGTTTCCATTTCCCGTCTTTTGACCCGGTCAAAAGCTTTGAACTGACTCAGGCAATTTGATTATACGCCTCGGTCATTGCTGCGCGGCATCTTCCTGCAGCCACAGGCGTCTGTCGTGTGGCAATGGTGCATAATCGTGCCATGCGGCCAGCTTGTCGTGGTAAGCCCTTCTGTAGGCCTGATGGTCTAAGAAGCCGGTATTCTCCTGAACAAGCTCCGTACCAATGTCGTAATAGATGTCGAGATTGTTCAAGTCAGGCACCGGGGTCTTGCCACGTTCGCTCTCTGCCTGCATTTGCCAGAAAAGCTCTTCGAGACGGCGGGCCAGCGCCGGAATGTCGCGCAGCGCCGATGTCTCCCGTTTAGCCTGCAGGATCTCCCTGACCTTCGCGAGGCTCCGGGGAATTTTTGCAAAGCCGACGGCCTTGTCGATGTAGGATTGCGGGTCCGAACATATCAACTCCGGCACGCCGGCCGCGGCAACGATGCTGTGGCAGAAGCGCGCAGCAAAGCTCTTGCCGGGGAATGTAAGGACAGGCAACCCCATGGTCAGGGCATCGGCTGCGGTCGAATGCGCCCCGTAGGGAAATGTGTCGAGGAACAGATCGGCGAGCGGGATCCGGGCGAGATGTTTGGCATTCGGTGCCTTGGGCGCGAAAATGAGGCGCTCCGGCGCAACGCCGGCATTCTCGGCCACCTGGCGCAGGCGCTTATCCACATCGTCGCCGCCGGTGAGCAGCCAAAGCACGCTGTCGGGCGTCGCGGCAAGGATCTTCATCCAGTACGCAAAGGTTTCCTGCGTGATTTTCTGCATGCCGTTGAAGCAGGCAAAGACGAAAACATCTTCCGGCAGCCCTGCCTCTCTGCGTGACGGTTTTTCGGCAATCACCCTCTTGCGATCAATCGGCTGGTTACAGGCGATTCTGAGCACTTTCTCCGAATAGTAAATCTCGCTCTCGGGCGGGATAATGTGTTCGTCCGCAATGATGTAGTGATGGAACGGACTGCCCATCGTGCCTGGATAGCCGCAGAAGTTGACGATAACGGGCGCTGGCCTGTAGGCGAAGATCTTCGTCCGCGCATGCTTGGTATAGCCGTTGACATCCACCAGAATGTCGATGTCGTCGTCGGCGATCTGCCGAGCCGCCTCGGCGTCATCGAGCCCGGCGATATCACGCCAGCAATCGACGACGGCCTTCATGCGCGTCTGCGTCGGGTCCCCCGTCACAGGGTCGCCGCAGTAGTAGGCGTAGATTTCAACGCTGCGTTTGTCATGCAGTTCCAGCACTTCCCGGAGCGCAAAGCCGACCGCGTGATCGCGCAGGTCCGAGGAAACATAACCCACACGAAGGCGCTGGCCGGTTCCCGTCTTCTGCTTTGGCGTCTTGCGCGGGAAGCCGCTGGTATCCGGACGTCCTACGAAAGACTTGTTGTAGCGATAGGCCTTTGCGAGCTGGAACAGCGGATCGTCGGAAAAGCAGGCAAGTGTCAGGGGCGACATCGCATCGAGCAGTTGGCGCATGGACACATGGTCCGATGTCACCAGAGTCGGCCATTTGCACTGGCGCTGGCGTAGCGCACTCCAATGTTGTCCAGCCTCGGTCTTATCAGGCCGAAGTTCGATTGCTTGCCACAAAACGGCTTCCGCATCCTCCATCAGGCCGGCGTTCTCCATGACACGACCGATGTGCTGAAGCGCCAAAAGGCGATGCGTGAGCTTGTCCGGCGTGCTGTCCGCGGTCATGTCCACGAAACTGCGCCATTGCAGGATTGCCTGGGTGGCGATGCCGCTATCTTCCAGCGCCCGTCCGAGATTGATGTGCGCCGGACCAAAACGCGAATCGAGCTTGAGGCAAGCGCGCAAGGCATTAATCGATCCCGCCACGTCGCCCAACTGCCGCAAGGTAACGGAATAATTGAAATAGACGAGATGCAGGTAGGGATGGGTTTCGTTGAATGCGATCCAGACCTTATAGGCCTCTACCGCCTCGATCTTTTGTTCCGCACCACTTCGGGCTTCTGCGAACTGGAACAGCTCGTTGAAAGGAAGGCGCTGAGTGCGCGCTAACTCCAGAATTTCGGCAAGAGACCGAGCGGAAACTGTAGCTGATGCATTGTTGGTGACCATGGACATCCCACGAATTGGCGGCAGGCATTGCAACCATTTAAGAAATGGTCATCAGTAGTGTTAACTGTGCTAGCTTGCCTTGAACATGTCACGCCATGCCTCCTGAAATCGGTGGAGGCCCTGTCAGCCATCAACAGATTTATGCGGTCTCGAACTACGCCGGGAAACCGCGTGCAATCCTGACGGTGGCTGCGAGTCCTCGGTCACACGTTCTCGCCCGGGCCAGGGTCGAGCCGGTCTCTTGTGCGAGCTTCGAAGCACGGCTTCGAGATCGTGAACTGGTCAAAAAGCGCGGATCAGGCACTCACATAGTTCGAGATGACGGCCGCGATCTGATCTGGACTGAGATACCCCATCTGGGATTTCATGAGAGTGCTCAATTGTGTGCTCGACAGGCTCGCTATGTCTTCCGTGGATAGTCCCGCCACGCCGTTCGAACTGAACGACGCGATATCGCCGGTTGAGAACGTCGCCAGCTCTTGCGTCGACAGTGCCGCAACTTGCGCTGACGTCAGCCCGCTCACCTGGCTCGTGGTCAAGGCCTCGGCTTGTGCCGTCGTCAGGGAGGCGATGGCCCTGGTGCTCAATCCCGCGATCGCCTTCGAATTGAGGGCGACGATATCATCCGTGGTGAACACGGCGATGTCATCGGTGTCCAGTGCAGCGAGCTGCAATGCATTCAGTGCATTGATCTGCGATGTCGACAGAGCCGCGATTTGATCGGTGCTCATCGCTGCGATCTGATTGAAACCCAGCGAGGCGAGCTGGCTGGTCGACAGGGCTGCGATCTGGTCGCTCGTCAGAGCTGCGACAAAGGTCGTGGACAGACCCTGTATCGAGTCCGAGCTGATCGCCGCGAGTTCGGCGGTGGAGAAGGTTCCCAGATCTTCCGTCGTCAAGCCTGCTGCACCTGAGGAACTCAAGGCTGCGATCTGGGCGGTCGACAGCGCCTCAACTTGCTCGATGCTCAAAGCCCCGACCTGCACACTGCTGAGGCCGGCGATGCTGGCTGTGCCCAGCGCTGCGATTTGCGCGGTGGAAAGCGATGCGACAAAGTCCGTGGACAACCCCTGGATGGAGCCGGAGCTGATCGCGGCGATATCGCTGGAGGAGAACTTTGCGAGGTCGCTCGTGCTCAGCCCTGCGATGCCTGTCGAACTCAAGGCGGCAATTTGGGCCGTGGAGAGCGCCTCGATCTGCTCGACGCTCAGGGCGGCAACCTGTGCACTGCCCAGGCCCGACACGCCCGCCGTGCTCAGCGCCGCCACCTGCGCCGTTGACAGGGCTGCGATATCGTCGGTGCTGAGGACAGCGATCTGTTTGGATCCGAAAGCACCGATTTGAGCTGTCGTCAAAGCCTCGACCTGGTCGGTGCTCAGAGTGGCGACCTGCGCCGTCGTCAGTCCCGCGATGCCATCCGTGCCGAAAGCGGCGATCTGCGCCGTTGACAGCGCTGCAATAACGGCCGTGGACAGACCGGATATGGCGCTCGCGCTGATCGCTGCGATATCGGCGGTCGAAAAAGTCCCGAGAGCGTCGGTTCCGAGGATCGCAATCTGCTTGGAACTGAGGGCTGCCACCTGGGCAGGCGTCAAGGCCTCCGCTTGGTTCATGCTCAGCGCCGCGACCTGATCGGTGGACAAGCCCGCAATGCCGCCTGTGCCAAGTGCCGCGATTTGCGCGGTTGTCAGCGCCGCAATAACGGCTGTGGACAGGCCCGATACGGCGTTCGAACTGATCGCCGCTATGTCGGCGGTCGAGAAAGTGTCGAGATCATCCGCCCCGAGGGCTGCGATCTGCTTGGAACCGAGGGCGCCGACCTGGGTCGGCGTCAGTGCCTCGGCCTGATCCGTACTGAGCGCGGCCATCTGGTCGGTGGTCAGGCCCGCGATACCGGACGTGCTCAACGCTGCGATCTGCGCCGTCGACAGAGCCGCGATCCCTTTCGTACCGAGTATCACGGTTTGTTTGGAACCAAGCGCCCCGATCTGCGCCGTCGTCAAAGCTTCGAGCTGGTCGGAGCTCAAAGCGGAGATCTGAGCCGTGGTCAGGCCCGCGATACCGGCAGTGCTGAGCGCCGCGATCTGGTCTGTCGAGAAGGCAGCTATCGTAGCCGTGGACAGGCCCGCTATGCCATTCGAATTAATCGCCGCGATATCGGCGGTAGAGAAGGTCTCAAGATCGTCCGTTCCCAAGGCTGCGATCTGGGTCGAGCTCAACGCGGCAACCTGGGGCGTCGTGAGGGCCTCGGCCTGGTCGGAACTCAGAGCCCCTATCTGAGCCGTGGTCAGGCCGGCGATGCCGGCCGTGCTGAGGGCAGCGATTTGCGCGGTCGACAGCGCAGCGATACTTGCGGTGCCAAGGCCAGCAATCTGGGTGGAGGCAAGGATAGCAACCTGCGCGGTGGTCAGGGCCGCGAGCTGGCCGGTGCCCAAGGCGGAAATCTGTCCTGTGGTCAAACCTGCGATGCTGGCTATGCCCAACGCCGCGATCTGGTCCGTCGAGAAGGCGGCAAGCGTGGCCGTGGACAATCCCGATATGGCGCTCGAACTGATTGCCGCCATATCGGCGGTCGAGAAAGTCTCCAGAGCATCCGTTCCCAGGGCCGCTATCTGCTTCGAGCTCAGCGCGCCGACCTGCGTAGCCGTCAGGGCCTGGGCCTGATCGGTGCTCAATATGGCGATCTGCGCGGTGGTCATGCCCGCAATGCCGGCCGTGCTGAGCGCCGCGATCTGGTCCGTCGTCAGGGCGGCGATGTCATCTGTGCTGAGGGCAGAGACCTGCTTGGAGCTGAGAGCGCCGATCTGGGCTGTCGTCAGGGCCTGGGCCTGACCGGTGCTGAGGACGGGAACCTGCGTGGTGGTCAGACCCGTGGTGCCGGATGTGCTGAGTGCGGCGACTTGCGCAGTGGAAAGGGCAGCGATAACGCCCGTGCTCAATGCCGCGACCTGGGTCGGGCTCAGAGCCGCAATCTGCTTGGTAGGCAGGGCATCGACCTGACTGGTGGTCAGGACCGCGATCTGTCTGGTGGAAAGGCCGGTGATCCCTGCCGTGCTGAGTGCGGCGATCTGCGCCGTCGACAGTGCGGCAACGGCTGCCGTGGACAAGCCCGATATGGCGCTGGAGCCGATCGCTGCGATGTCCTTGGTCGAGAAGACAGCTATGTCGTCGGCTGTCAGGGCTGCAAGCTGCGTAGAACTGAGGACGGCGACCTGAGCAGTCGTCAACGCCTCGGCCTGACCGGTATTCAAGGCCGCGATCTGTTTGGTGGTAAGGCCGGCAACGCCGGATGTACTGAGCGCGGCGATCTGCGCCGTCGATAGTGCGGCAATGGCAGCGGTGGACAGGCCGGATATGGCGCTGGAGCTGATCGCGGCGATACCATTGGTGGAGAGAGCAGCCATGTCGTCCGTCGTCAGCATTGAAAGCTGGGCCGAATTCAGCGCTGCGATCTGCGTCGTGGTGAGAGCCTGAAGCTGGCCAGTGCTCAAAGCGACAATCTGCCTGGTGGTCAGACCGGCAATGCCGGAGGCACTGAGCGCGGCGATCTGCGCCGTCGACAGCGCGGCAACGGCGGCCGTGGACAGGCCCGATATGACACTCGAGCCGATCGCCGCGATGTCCTTGGTCGAGAAGGTCGCGATGTCGTCCGTACTCAGGACTCCAACCTGTTTGGAATTCAGAGCGCCCACCTGGGCAGCCGTCAGGGCCTCGGCCTGTGTGGTGCTCAGCGCCGCGATCTGTTTCGTGGAAAGGCCGGCGATACCCGAGGTGCTTAGAGCCTCGATCTGCGCGGTGGAAAGCACGGCGATAACGCCTGTGCCCAAAGCCGCGACCTGTGTCGAACTCAACGCTGCAATCTGCTTGGTAAGCAGGGCATCCATCTGATTGCTGCTCAAGGCGAGAATCTGGTCGCTTGTCATCCCGGCAACGCCGCCGGTGCTGAGGGCGGCGACCTGGTTTGTCGACAGGGCTGCGACGGCAGCCGTGGACAAGCCCGAAATGGCAAGCGAACCGATCACCGCGAGATCGGCGGTCGAGAAGGTTGCTATATCTGCCGTGCTCAACGCGGCGAGCTGGGTTGAGCTCAGTGTTGCGACCTGGCTCGTCGTCAGCGCTTCGGTCTGTGCCGTGCTGAGGGCCGCAATCTGATCGGTGGTGAGGCCGTCGATGCCGGCGGTGCTGAGTGCCGCTATCTGGCCGGTGGAAAGCGACGCGATAGCTCCCGTGCTCAAGACGGCGACCTGGCTCGAGCTCAGCGCCGCAATTCGCGCCGTGGACAAGGCGGCAATCTGCGCCGTGGACAAGGCGGCGACCTGATCGGTTGTCAGGCCTGCAATGCCGGTCGTACTCAGAGCTGCGATCTGGCCGGTGGAGAGTGCGGAGATGACGGCCGTGCTCAGGCCGGGGACGGCGGTATTCGAAATCGCCGCTATGTCGGCAGTCGAGAACGTGGCTATGTCGTCTGCACCCAACGCAGCCATCTGGGTCGAACTCAGCACCTTCACCTGCGCGGAGGAAAGTGCCTCGACCTGCGCCGTGCCAAGGGCGGCGATCTGGCTCGTCGTCAGACCCGTGATGCTGAGTGTGCTCAGGGCGGCAATCTGGTCAGTGGAGAGGGAGGCTATGATATCCGCATCCATAGCGGCAATCTGCGATGAACGCAGAGCCGCCACCTGTTTCGTGACCAGAGCATCGACCTGGCCGGTACTCAATGCATCGATCTGCGTCGTGTTGAGGCCGGCGACGCCCGCTGTGCTCAAGGCTGCGATCTGCGCGGTCGACAGAGCGGCAATCGCAGCCGTGGACAATCCCGATATCGCACCTGAACTGATCACCGCGACATCGGCGGTGGATAGAGCGGCGATATCATCCGTCCCAAGAGCGGAGAGCTGGGTGGATTTCAGGGCCGCGAACTGGCTCGTCGTCAATGCTGCCACTTGATCGGTGCTCAGAGCGTTGACCTGATCTGTGGTCAAGCCGGCAACACCGGAGGTGCTTATGGCTGCGAACTGCGTTGTGGAAAGCGAGGCGATGACATCCGTGCTAAGCGCCGCGATCTGCGCCGAGCTGAGCGCCGTGACGCGCACCGTGGGCAGGGCGGCGATCTGCGCCGTGCTCAGGGCCGCGATCTGGCTGGTCGTCAACCCGGCAATTCCGACCGCGCTCAGAGCAGCGACCTGATTCGTCGAGAGCGCCGCGATGACGTTCGTGCCCAAGCCCGATATGGCCTTGCTTGAGAGCGCCGCGATCTCCTCGGTCGAGAAGGTGGCGATATCATCCGTTCCAAGAGCGGCAATCTGGGTAGAATTCAGCGCGGCAACCTGGCTCGTCGTCAATGCCTGCATCTGCGCCGTACTCAGCGTGTTGATCTGATCGGTCGTCAGGCCTGTAACGCCGGATGTACTCAGTGCCGCAATCTGCGCCGTGGAAAGGGATGTGATCACGCCGGCATTCAAGGCGGAGACCTGTGTCGACGTCAGCACTCCAATTCGCGCAGTGCTCAACGCCGCGATTTGGCTGGTGCTCAACGCTGCGATCTGACTGGTGGTCAGGCCGGCGAGCGCGCTTGTGCTCAGGGCGGCAATTTGCGCTGCGGAAAGATCTGCGATGACGCCGGTGCTCAAGCCCGCGGCGGCTTTGCTTGATATCGCCGCTATATCCGCGGTCGAGAAGGCGGCTATATCATTCGTCCCGAAAGCGGCCATCTGAGTTGAGCTCAGTACCGCGACCTGGGTCGTGGTCAGCGCCGCAACCTGGCTGGTGCTCAAGGTCGCAATCTGGCCGGTCGTCAGGCCGACGATCGCACTTGTGCTCAGCGCCGCAACCTGCTCGGTGGAAAGCGATGCAATGACACCGGTGCTCAGCCCGACTATGGCTTTGCTTGATATCGTTGCAATATCGGCGGTCGAAAACGTGGCTATGTCATCCGGGCTCAAGGCGGCAAGCTGTGTTGAACTCAGCACCTTGACCTGTGAGGACGACAGCGCCTCGGCCTGCGCTGTGCTCAACGCCGCGATCTGGCCGGTCGTCAGGTTCGCAACGGCACTGGTGCTGAGGGCAGCGATCTGCGCGGTCGAAAACGCCATGATGTCGTCCGTACCCATGGCGGCAACCTGAGCTGCTTTCAGGGCGGCAGCCTGGGTGGTCGTCAAGGTGGCGACCTGCTCCGTGCTCAGGGTAGAGATCTGGCTCGTCGTCAAGCTTGCAATGGCACTTGAACTGAGGGCGGCGATCTGTGCGGTCGAAAGCGCAGCAATTTGGCTTGTCGTCAGGCCGACAGCCGCGCTTGTGCCCAAGGCGGCAATCTGATCCGTGGAAAGAGATGCAATAACATCGGTACCCAGGCCTGCCATGGCTTTGCTGGAAAGCGCCGCGATCTCGGCGGCCGAGAACGTGGCTATGTCGTCCGCACCCATGGCGGAAAGCTGGGTCGAGCTCAGTGCTTTTACTTGAGCGGCGGAAAGCGCCGCAGCCTGCGTCGTGCTCAAGGCGGCGATTTGGCCAGTGGTCAGGCCGGCGATGCCGACCGTACTGAGCGCGCTGACCTGTTCGGAGGAGAGGGATGCGATGACATCCGTACCCAAAGCCGCAATCTGCTTGGAACTCAGCGCGGCGACTTGGGTCGTCGCCAGGACGGCCGCCTGTGTCGTGCTCAACGCCGCGATCTGATTGGTGCTCAGACCTGCAATCCCGGTCTTGCTCAAAGCAGCAATCTGGGTGGACGAGAGGGCTGCTATGACGTCCGTGCTCAGGCCCGATATCGCTCTGCTGGAAATCGCCGCGATATCGGCGGTCGAGAAGGTCGCGATATCGTCCGTTCCCATGGCGGAAAACTGTGTCGAACTCAGTGCCGCGACCTGCGTTGTCGTCAACGCCTCGGCTTGTGCCGTGCTCAAGGCGGCAATCTGGGTCGTCGTCAGGCCGGAAAGACCGGTTATGCTTAGGGCGGCAATCTGTGCGCTCGATAGCGCCGCGATTTCGGTCGTGCTCATGACCGCGACTTGCGCCGCCTTGAGGGCGTTGACCTGTGTCGTCGTCAAGGCTGTGACCTGCATCGTGCTCAAAGCAGCAATCTGGGCCGTGGTCAGGCCCGCGACTGCGGTCTTACTCAGGGCGGCCATCTGCGTGTTTGACAGCGCCGCGATGTCATCTGTACTCATAACAGCGACTTGCGTCGCCTTGAGAGCGCCGACCTGCGTCGTCGTCAGGGCAGCGACCTGCTCCGTGCTCAACGCTCCTATCTGGGCTGTCGTCAGACCGGAGATCGCGCCGGTGCTCAAGGCAGCGATCTGATCGGTCGAGAGGGCCGCGATAACGGCCGTGGACAAGCCGGGCACCGCCGAAACGGTGATTGCCGCCATATCCGCGGCGGAGAATGTAGCGACGTCATCCGTCCCGAGTGACGCAAGCTGGGACGAACTCAGCACCTTGACCTGCGTGGAGGAAAGCGCCTCGGCCTGATCCGTGCTCAGCGCTGCGATCTGGCTCGTCGTCAGGCCGGCGATAGCACTCGTACTCAGGGAGGCAATTTGTGCGGTGGAGAGCACCGCAATATCGTTTGTCCTCATCACCGCGATTTGCGACGCTTTGAGAGCAGCGATCTGAATTGTTGTGAAGGCGGCGACTTGAGCCGTGCTCAGTGCTGCGATCTGGCTCGTCGTCAGGCCGGTAATCCCACTGCTGCTCAGGGCGGCAACCTGATCGGTGGAAAGCGCTGCAATGGCGCGCGTATCCAGGCCCGATATCGCTTGGTTGGTGATCGCAGCAATATCATCAGTGGAGAAAGTCGACACGTCCGCAGCGCTTAGAGCCGCCAACTGCTTTGAGCCAAGGGCTTTGACCTGAGACGTGGTCAAGGCTTCCGCCTGATCTGTCGATAGAGCGCTGATCTGCGCTGTGGTGATCGCGGCGATCTGAAGCGTGCTCAGACTTTCGATGTCCGAACCGGTAAGAACAGCGAGCTGATCAAGCGTCAAGCCGACGATGGCGTTTTGTGAAATGGCGTTCAACTGCTGCGAACTGAGGACATCAACGTCTTCCGTATCCAACGCGGCAATTTGAGCCGAAGAAAGGACGCTAATCTGCTTTGTAGACAGTGATGCTACGTCCTCCGTCGTCCAGGCCTTAACCGCAGCGGTCGAAAGAGACCTGATCTGAGTGGTGCTTAGGGTGGTGACGATCGAAGTCATACGTGCAGCTCTTAATGTTAGCTAATACGGAAAGCCATTCACCCGATAACCAGCATCGCGTGAATGTTCGGGGCCCGAAAACTGACAGTCATAAAAATTCACAGCCTGACAAAGCGGGTGTAGTCAGACTAGCTTGCCCGAACCTGAGGTTGGTGTACCCAGCGGGATTTCACCCGGCGACGTCGAGCAGCGTTCCATTCGGAACGTGCCCTCCATGCTGTCCGGAGCGAGGCTGCGTGCGCTCGTTGGACACGCAGCGAAATATGGAAATATAAGGCGCTAGGAAAATCGCCGGACGTGGCAGGCTTTATCGGAGAAGCCATCGGGCTTCTGCCCGAACCAACCGATAAAGCCGCCGCCAGTCTTCGTTTGAGCAGACGTTGCTTATCGCCCGCTGCTGGCGCTTCACGGCGCTAAGCCGTGAGACGCTTCAGTGGAACAGGACGCTTGCGCCCTGATCGGCCGGACCCGCGGCACGGCGGAACGGGGCGAAGAGCTCGCGCCCCATGCCGAATTCGTTCCCGGAGAGATCTGCGGTGACCGGTTCGCGCTCGGCCATATCGGCGGCGTCCACCAGCACCTCCAGCGTGCCGGCGATCGCGTCGATGCGGATGATGTCGCCCTCCCGGATGCGGGCGATAGGGCCGCCTTCGACGGCTTCCGGCGTGACATGGATTGCGGCCGGAACTTTGCCGGATGCGCCGGACATACGGCCGTCGGTCAGAAGCGCCACGCGGAAGCCGCGATCCTGCAGCACGCCGAGCGCCGGCGTCAGCTTGTGCAGCTCCGGCATGCCGTTGGCCTTCGGGCCCTGGAGGCGGACGACGGCGACGAAGTCGCGGTTCAGCTTGCCGTCCTTGAATGCCTGCTGCATCTCCAGCTGATCGTGGAAGATGACGGCCGGCGCTTCGATGATGTGGCGTTCCAGCTTGACGGCGGAAATCTTGATGACCGCCTTGCCGATGTTGCCGCGCAGCATCTTCAGGCCGCCATTGCCCTGGAACGGCGTCTCGATGCTCGCCAGCACCTTCGGATCGGCGCTCTTTTCAGGTGCCGGTTCGCGCGCGACATTGCCGTCGGCGCCGAGCTTGACGTCGATGGAATAGGAGCTGAGGCCATGACCGTAGACGGTACGCACGTCATCGTGAAGCAGCCCCTTCTTCAGCAGCTCCTTGATGAGAAAGCCCATGCCGCCGGCGGCATGGAAGTGGTTCACGTCGGCAAGCCCGTTCGGATAGACGCGGGCAAGCAGCGGGATGATGTCGGAAAGCTCCGAAATATCCTGCCAGGTCAGCACGATGCCGGCGGCGCGCGCCATGGCGACCAGGTGCATCGTGTGGTTCGTCGAGCCGCCGGTGGCGTGCAGGCCGACGACACCGTTGACGATCGAACGCTCGTCGATCATCTCTCCGGCCGGCGTGAATTCGTTGCCCATGGCGGTGATGGCGAGCGCCCGCTTGGTGGCCTCGCGGGTCAGGGCCTCGCGCAGCGGCGTGCCGGGATTGACGAAGGACGCGCCGGGCATGTGGAAGCCCATGATTTCCATCAGCATCTGGTTGGAATTGGCCGTGCCGTAGAAGGTGCAGGTGCCGGGGCCATGATAGGACTTCGATTCCGCCTCCAGCAGTTCGGGGCGGCCGACCTTGCCTTCGGCGTAGAGTTGGCGCACGCGCGACTTCTCGTCGTTCGGCAGGCCTGACGTCATCGGCCCGGCCGGAATGAAGACGGCCGGCAGATGGCCGAAGGAGAGGGCGGCGATAACGAGGCCCGGCACAATCTTGTCGCATACGCCGAGGAAGACGGCCGCATCGAACATGTTGTGCGACAGGCCGACGCCGGCCGACATGGCAATCAGGTCGCGCGAGAACAGCGAGAGCTCCATGCCCGGCTGACCCTGCGTGACGCCGTCGCACATGGCAGGCACGCCGCCAGCCACCTGGGCGATGCCGCCGGCCGCGGCTGCTGCCTCGCGGATGATCGCGGGATAGGTCTCGAAGGGCTGATGCGCCGAGAGCATGTCGTTATAGGAGGTGATGATCCCGAGATTGGGCACGCGGTCGCCCGCCAGTGCATCCTTCTCGGAGGGGGAACAGACTGCGAAACCATGCGCCAGGTTGGCGCAGCCGAGCACGGAGCGTTGCGCACCCTTCATCGCGGTATTGCGCAGGCGGTCCAGATAGCGCTCTCGCGTCGGCTTCGAGCGCTCGACGATGCGTGCGGTAATCTTGGAAATGCGGGCGTCAGCGGCCATGGTCGATCTGCCTCCGTCTGTTCTGCGCGGTGCCCCGGAAGATCGGCTTCGATCTGTTTTGGTAGAGGGCGTGGCGCGTGGTTCGAATGTCAATGCGATGCCGATACGCCCTTGCGGGCGCCCGGCGCAGCAGCTGTTGCTGGTCTTTCAGAGTTCGATGACGAGGCCTGTCGGCTGCGTCAGGGAGCCCAATAAATCTCGACTGGAGAGGCGGCCCGGCGCAGCACGGCGCGGATCGGCATCTCGGTTTCTTCGCCCGGCGCTTCCGCCTTGGCCAAAACGTCCTTCTTGCCCTCTCCCTCGATATGGAGCACCAGCAATCGGGCATCCTGAAGGCTGGAGAAGGTAAACGTCAGCCGCGGCTCACCGGCACCTTCCGCTTCCATCGTGATGATACCGCGCGGTGTCTTCGGATCGAGAGCGGTCAGGAGATTGCTGCCGCCCGGAAAGAACGAGGCCGTGTGGCCGTCATTGCCCATTCCGAGGATGGCGACATCGAAGGGCTGGCTGACGACTTTGGTCTTCTCCGTGGCGATGGCTGCGGCCTCCTCGACGGAAGCCACGGCCTGATAGAGCGGGAGGAACTTGGCCGCAGCGGCCTTGTCCCTCAGCAGGTTTTCCTGGACGAGCAGGTGGTTCGAGCGCGGATTGTCTGCCGGCACAAACCGTTCGTCGACCAGGGTGATGGTCACCTTGCCCCAGTCAATCGAACGCGAGGACAGCACCTGGAAGAAGGCCTTCGGCGTCGAGCCGCCGGAGACCGCTATGCTTGCGGAGCCGCGCGCGGCGATGGCGGCCGAGAGGGCCTCGGTCACCTTGTCCGCGAGCTTGCCGGCGAGTTCGGCGCCATTGGCGAAAGCATGCATATTCGCTGTCATCGTTGTCGTCCCGGATTAAATATCGTCATGCCAGGTGCGGCCGTCGCGCTCGATCAGCGCGATGGCCTGGCTCGGACCCCATGTGCCGGCCGTATAGCCCTGCACCTGCTGACCGGCCTCTTCCCAACCCTTGAGGATCGGATCGACCCACTTCCACGCCGCTTCCACTTCGTCGCGGCGCATGAACAGCGTCTGGTTGGAGCGGATGACGTCCATCAGCAGGCGCTCGTAGGCATCCGGATTGCGGACGTTGAAGGCCGAGGCGAAGCTCATGTCGAGCGAAACGTTGCGCAGGCGCATGCCGCCCGGACCGGGGTCCTTGATCATCAGCGACTGCTTGACGCCTTCGTCCGGCTGCAGGCGGATGATCAGCTGGTTGGCGACGGTGCGGCCAGCGGCCTGATCGAAAATATTGTGCGGGATCGGCTTGAAGGTGATGACGATCTCCGACATGCGGCCTGCCAGACGCTTGCCGGTGCGGATGTAGAAGGGAACGCCGGCCCAGCGCCAATTGCCGATCTCGGCCTTGATGGCGACGAAGGTTTCGGTGTTGGAGACGCCGCCTTCGAGTTCATCGAGGTAGCCCTTGACCGGGCCGCCCGAGGATGCGCCGGCGCGGTACTGGCCACGAACCGTCGCCTGCTCGACGTTGGAAGCGTTGATCGGCTTCAGCGCGCGCAGCACCTTCAGCTTCTCGTCGCGCACGGCTTCGGAATCCATCGAGGAGGGGATTTCCATCGCGGTCAGGCAAAGGAGCTGCAGGATGTGGTTCTGCACCATGTCGCGCAAGGCGCCGGCGGTGTCGTAGTAGCCGGCACGGCCTTCAAGGCCAACCGATTCCGCAACCGTGATCTGCACATGGTCGATGTGATTGGCGTTCCAGAGCGGTTCGTAGAGGGCGTTGGCGAAGCGCAGCGCCATCAGGTTCTGCACGGTTTCCTTGCCGAGGTAATGGTCGATGCGGAAGATCTGCTCTTCCTTGAAGACCTTGCCGATCGTGTCGTTGAGCTGCAGGGCCGAAGCGAGGTCGCGGCCGATCGGCTTTTCGACGACGATACGGGTCTGCTTGGTGATCAGCTTGTGGTCGTGGATCTTCTGCGAGATGTCGCCGAAGATCCCCGGAGCGACGGCCAGGTAGAAAGCGCGGACGCGCTCCTTGCCCTCGTCGAGAATCTTCTTGAGCTGATCCCAGCCGGCATCACTGCGCGCGTCGACCGGAACATAGAACAGACGGGCGAGGAACTTCTTGACTTGCGCCTCGTCATATTCGCCCCCCTTCAGGTGTTCCTTGAGGGCGGCGTCGGCGAATTTGCGGTATTCCTCGTGCGAAAGCGCGCTACGCGAAGCGCCGATGACGCGGGTCGGTTCGGAGAATTGGCCTTCGATCTGGCGATGATAAAGAGCGGGCAGAAGCTTGCGCTCGGCAAGGTCGCCACTGCCGCCGAAAACGACATAATCAAATGGTTCAACGGGAATGATTTGGCTGCTCATGAGGTATCTCTCAATCGGTCTTGGTTGAGGTCCCTTTTAATCTAATCGATTTAAAAAGGCCAGTGTGCATCGCAAAATTCAGACTCGGCTTTTTATAGTGGATTGCCGGCGGAAGAAATCCATCTTCCGATTTTTAGAACCTGTCGCGCAACGCAAACCACGAGAGCGCCAGGAAAAGCAGAGGCGCCCGCATGCGCGCGCCGCCGGGGAAAGGTGGAACATTCAGCTCCTTGAAGAGGTGAAGCTCGTCCGCATTCCCGAGAACTGTTTTCGCATAGAGTTTACCGCAATAGTTTGACAGCATGACCCCATGCCCGGAATAGCCGCCGATCGAGGTGACGCCCGGCATGACCTCCCGCACGAAGGGCTGGCGCGGCATGGTGATGCCGACCGATCCGCCCCAGGCATAATCGATGTTGATATCCGCCAGGGCCGGATAGATCTCGGCGATCTGCCGGCGGATGTGCTGCGTTATGTCGCGTGGATTGTCTGATGTATAGGCCTCGCGCCCGCCGAACAGCAGGCGCCCGTCTTTCGATTTGCGGAAATAGCGCACCACGAATCGCGAATCCGCGACGGCTTCGTTGCCGGGAAGCACGGTCGGGAAGCGATCGAGCGGTTCGGTGGCGCCGATGAAGGAGCGGATCGGCATGACATGGCTCGCGGTCACCGGCTCGAGGTTGTCGATATAGCCGTTGCAGGCAATCAGCACCCGTTCGGCGGTGATTTCGCCGCCGTCCGTCTGGATGATGGTCTTGCCGCCCGATTGCCGGAAGGCCTGCGCCCTGGTCATTTCGAAGAGGGAGGCGCCTGCCTCGGCGGCGACCCGCGCCAAGCCGATGAGCAGCTTCAGTGGGTGGATATGCCCCGTGCCCATGTCCCTGACGCCGTAGAGATAGAATTCGGAGCCCAGCCGTTCCTGGGTCTCGGTCCGATCCATGAATTTGACGTGCGGATAGCCGTAGCGCGTCGCGGCGATCTCCGCATTTTCCATATAGGCGTGCTTGTAGCTCGGCTTGTGCGTGACATTCATCTGGCCCGGCAGGAAGTCGATGTCGATACCGTGCTCGGAGGCGAAATCGAGAAGATGGCGCTTCGCATCCTCGGCAAGATCGAAAAGAGCCTTCGAGCGCTCGTAGCCGATCTTCTCTTCGAGCTCCTCGGGCCATGAGCGCTGGCCGGTACCGAGCTGACCGCCATTGCGGCCCGAAGCGCCGTCGCCGAAGCGGTTGCCGTCGATCAGCACCACTTCGGCACCACCCTTGGCGAGATTGTAGGCCGCCTGCAGGCCGGTATAACCGCCGCCGATAATCGCGACATCGGCCCGGCGCGAACCATCGAACTTCGGATAGATCGGGCGTGGGCCGACGGTTGCCTGATAAAAGGAAAGTCCCGGCGCGATCGGGCTCTGCCATGTTTCGTGCAGTGTCATGGGCGATCCCTTCACACGTTGAGCAGAAGGAATTCCCGCTCCCACGGGCTGATCACCTGCATGAAGGTTTCGAACTCGCCGCGTTTGACACCGGCATAGATGTCGATGAATTCCTTGCCGAGGACCTCCTGGAAGGCCGGTTCGCCCTCCAGGAGCGCGATGGCTTCAAGCAGGCCGCGCGGCAGGTCGATCGAGCCTTCGTTGGCCGAATCCTCGGTCGGTGCCGTCGGCTCCACCTTCTTCATGATGCCGAGCAGGCCGGAGGCGAGCGAGGCGGCGAGCGCGAGATAGGGGTTGGCGTCGGAGCTCGGCAGCCGGTTTTCGACGCGGCGGGCCTGCGGATCGGAGACCGGCACGCGGAAAGCCGTGGTGCGGTTGTCGTAGCCCCAGGCATTGTTGACCGGGCAGGACATGTTCGGCGCCAGCCGCCGATAGGAATTCACATAGGGCGCAAGCATCGCCAGCGCATTCGGCACATAGCGCTGCATGCCGCCGATGAAGTGGAAGAATTCCTGCGACGGACTGCCGTCCGGATTGGTGAAGACGTTCTTGCCGGTCTCGATGTTCACGACGGACTGATGAATATGCATCGCCGAGCCCGCCTGGCTCTGCATCGGCTTGGCCATGAAGGTGGCATAGATGCCGTGCTTCAGCGCTGCCTCGCGAATGGTGCGCTTGAACATGAACACCTGGTCGGCAAGCTCGATCGGGTCGCCATGGCGCAGGTTGATTTCGAGCTGCGCCGGACCCTCTTCATGGATCAGCGTGTCGATCTCGAGACCCTGCTTCTCCGAGAAGTGATAGATATCGTCGATCAGTTCGTCGAACTCGTTGATGCCTGCGATCGAGTAGCCCTGACCGCCGAGAATCGAGCGGCCGGAGCGACCTTTCGGCGGATGCAGCGGATAATCGGGGTCGTCATTCTTGGCGACGAGATAGAATTCGATCTCGGGCGCCACCACCGGCTTCCAGCCGCGGTCGCGATAGAGTCCCAGAATCTGCTTCAGCAGGTTGCGTGGCGTATAGGAAACCGCGTGTCCTTCGGAATTGACGATATCGCAGATCACCTGCGCTGTCGGGTCGGTTTCCCAGGGGACGACGGAAAGCGTCGAGAGGTCCGGCACCAGCTTCAGGTCGCTGTCGCGCGGCTCGTAGCGGAAGCTCTCGGTTTCCTCCGGATACTCGCCCGAAATCGTGTGGCGGTAAATCGCGGAAGGCAGTGCCAGCGACGTATTGGAGGTGAATTTCGAGGTCGGCATCATCTTGCCGCGCGGCACGCCCGCAAGGTCCGGAGTGATGCATTCGATGTCCTCGATCCCGCGCGCCCGCAGCCACTGGGCTGCTTCCTTCCAGTTTGCCACGCCGCGTGCCGATCTCAGGCTAGGAGGTACCGTAGGGACTTTCGAGACAGGCACGGAAGCTTTCAGCGGGGTCTTTCTCGCAGGCATAAAACACCGTATTTGGATTGATCGGTGATTGCATCATAACCGCAGTTTGCCAATTGGCGAGGGGGAAAACCGCTCGGACTTTCGCCGTATGATGGAAAAATGATCAGTGAGCGCGGCGAATGATTAGGGGTTGAAGCGTGGTCGGCAGGTATGATGTGATCGTTCTCGGAGCGGGCGCGGCAGGCATGATGTGCGCCATCCGCGCCGGCCAGCGCGGGCGTTCCGTCGCCGTGCTCGACCATGCCGCGGCACCCGGCGAGAAGATCCGCATTTCCGGCGGCGGCCGCTGCAATTTCACCAATATCCATGCCGGCCCGAAGAACTTCCTGTCCGCCAATCCGCATTTCGCCAAATCGGCGCTGGCTCGCTTCACGCCTCGGGATTTCCTCGCCATGGTCGAGCGCCATGGCATCGCCTGGCATGAGAAGACGCTTGGCCAGCTCTTTTGCGACAACAGCGCCAAAGACATCATCCGCATGCTGACCGACGAGATGCGCGCGGCCGGCGCGCAACTGTTGTTGCGCACGGAAACAAGCGGGGTGGAACAGATTGACAGCGGCTATCGCATCAGCACTTCGGAGGGCACCTTCGAGGCACCCTCGCTGGTTGTCGCGACCGGCGGCAAGTCGATCCCGAAAATGGGCGCGTCCGGCTTTGCCTATCGCATCGCCGAGCAATTCGGATTGCCGCTTGTCGAGACGCGGCCGGGCCTGGTGCCGCTCACGCTCGATCCGCAGCTCCTTCAGCGCCTCGCGCCGCTTTCCGGCATCGCCGCGCCTGCCGAAATCCGCCACGGCAAGACGGCATTTCGCGAAGCCCTGCTCTTTACCCATCGCGGCCTCAGCGGGCCGGCCATCCTGCAGATTTCCTCCTACTGGCGGGAAGGGGAGGAGATTACCGTCGCGATCGAGCCTGACGTCGATGTCTTTGCACTTCTCAAGAAAGCAAAGCAGGCCAACGGCCGGCAATCGGCGCAAACAGCCCTTGCCGAGCTCCTGCCGAAGCGGCTGGCGCAGCACTTCGTCGAGGCCGAGGGCGTGTCTGGCAATCTGGCTGATCAGTCCGACAAGCGCCTGGAGCAGCTCGCGGCTGCCATTCAGTCCTGGCCGGTAAAGCCGTCCGGCTCGGAAGGGTATCGCACTGCGGAGGTAACGCTCGGCGGCATCGATACCAGCTGCCTCGATTCGAGGACCATGCAGGTGAAAGCCGCGCCCGGCCTCTTCTTCATCGGCGAGTGCGTCGATGTGACCGGCTGGCTCGGCGGTTATAATTTTCAATGGGCATGGGCGTCCGGTCATGTTGCCGGCGAGGCTGCGTGAGCCTCCATATTCAATGCCTTGTGCGCTCCGTCAGAAAATGGAACCGGCCTCTGGTTCTCGCGTTTTCCTTTCCTACATGTTTACTGAATACATTGGCAGTTGCCGAACAGACTATTTGCCGGTTATCGTGTCAGTGCGAAAATGGGAATATGCTCATGAACAAAACCAATCGTCGTGCTCGCGCCATTGCAATCGCTCAAACCCGGGATAACGCCAAGCTCCTGGCCGCGAGGCTTTTGATGCTGGCGATGGGTGCTACCGCGGCCTGCATCGCGTATCTGGCCGTGCGCGGCTATTGAGTTTAGCCGCTTTTCATGTCTTGGCCGTCATTGTCCTGGCGGCTTTTGTCTGCGCGTCAATATTCTTTTCGACGCCTTCTGACTTGCATCTGTTCAGCTACGAGGCGCCCCGCTGGCGCCTTATCTGAAAATTAATCTATCAGACCGACAATTCCCGCAGTTTTATGGGGCGCTCGTCTGCGAGACCGAGCCGATGCAATGATTGCTTCCTGACACCACTCAGGACCCCGCCTGCGAAGATTTTCAAGATTGACGAGGATACGTCCGGCCAGCGCTGCGGAGGCGTCGGCGAGGGGAGCGGTGAGAGGTCTGAGCCACCATGTTGATTGATAGGATACTGTCTCGTTTCAAGATCAAGACGAAGGTTCTCATATTCGTCCTGCCCTTCGTCATCAGCATTTCCGCCGTCGGGCTCACCGGGCTCTATGCTTCCGGCCTGCTGCAGGGACGCATGGAAATCTCCAACAGCGTGCTGCAATCGCTGACTGGCTTCAAGAATCTCTATGGTTCCATGGATGACTTCCTGCGCATCACCAATGCGCAGCAACGCGACAAGCTCTACGGGGATATCAAGTCCCAGCAGGGCGTGCTCAATGCGACGCTCGGCCAGCTCGGCGCGGATTCGGAGGGCCGCGACAATCTGACCGACGCAACCGCCAAGACGGCCGACACGGCCAATCTCGTCGGCAGGCTTTGGACGCTCCACGAGCAGGAGGTTGCGTTCCGCAAGACCATCGACGACGCACAGCGAGCCTTGATCAGCGCCCGTTTCAACGTCAATTTCAACAGCCAGCAACTGGAAGATCAGATGCGGCAGGATCAGGCCGACGCGACCTCGACATTGCGCGCCGCGGACCGTCTGCTGAAAGGCGGCGATCTGCTTGCCTCGGTTGCTGAGGATTTCAACAAGGGAGCGACGCCGGCCGACAAGGTCAAGCTTCTCAAGGACCGGCTGCCGGATCTGAACAAGGCCCTGCGTTCCATCGACCTTGCGCTGCCGCAGAACCAGAAGAGTGTCGTTCAGTCGCTGACGAGCACGATCAAGGATCTGACCACTTTCACCGAAAGCACCGATGCGCCGACCGATGACACCATTACCAATATCGGCCGTCTTCTCTCGCGCTTCCGCCAGACATCGACCTACACGCAGCTGACGGCGACGCAGATGATGCGTCAGGCGACCACGACCTTCGTATCGCTGGATGCCCGCGTCGCGCAGACCAATTCCGTTCTGCAGGATACCCGCCGCCTCGAAGATTCGGTCTACTCGCTGCAGCTCGTCCTCGCCGAGTTCAACGCCAATACCAACAAGGACAATCTCGTCCGCCTGCGCCAGGAAATCGCAAAGCTCGGCGGCGATATCGATACGCTGAACCAGAGCGCCAAGAGCATGGATTTCGCCGGTGATATCGATGCGGCCATCCGCCCGGCGATCAAGTCGATGGACGACGCCGGCGGCAAGCTGGTCGATACGATCACCCAGCGGGTTGCCGAATATGCAAGTGCCCGCCAGCAACTCGACCAGGTGTGGAGCCAGCTGACCGCCTTTGCCGAGACGCAGAAGCAGAGCGCCGGCTCCGAACGCGACCAGGCGAACTACATATCCATCCTGGCGACGGCTTTGGGTATCATCCTCTCGGTCGCCGGCGGTATCGCACTGGTCCTCACCCTGCAGCGTCCGATCGGCCAGATCACTGCAGCCATGCGCCGGATCGCCGATGGCATGCTCGAGACGGCGATTTCCGGCGAGCAGCGTCACGACGAAATCGGCGACATGGCCCGCGCGCTCGGTATCTTCAAGGAAAACGCCATTTCGAAGATCCGCATCGAGGAACAGAGCGACGAGGAGCGCGCTGCCTCCGAATACGAACGTCAGCGCAACGACGCTGAAAAGCGCGAACTCGACCGCCAGATCGATTTCGCGGTCAGCGAGCTTGCAGCCGGTCTCGAACGCCTCGCGCAAGGCGATATTTCCGCCACGATCGAGACACCCTTCATCGGCCGCCTCGAACAGCTTCGTCAGGACTTCAACAGCTCGCTGTCGCGCCTGCAGGAGACGCTGAGCCAGGTCCGCAGCAATGTCGAGATGATCCAGAGCAACGGCAACCAGATGGCGGCCTCCGCCGAGGATCTGTCGAAGCGCACCGAGCAGCAGGCGGCTTCGCTGGAGCAGACCGCCGCCGCCGTCGACGAGATCACCGTCACCGTCCGCTCGTCCGCCGAGCGTGCCAAGGACGCGGATGCCATCGTGCGCGAAGCCAAGCGCAGCGCCGATGACAGCTCCGTGGTCGTCGGCAACGCCATCGACGCGATGGCACGCATCGAGGGCGCCTCGCGCCAGATCGAGCAGATCATCGGCGTCATCGACGAGATCGCGTTCCAGACCAATCTCCTGGCGCTCAACGCCGGTATCGAGGCGGCGCGCGCCGGTGACGCTGGCAAGGGCTTCGCCGTCGTCGCCATGGAAGTGCGCGAGCTGGCACAGCGCTCGGCCGCCGCCGCGAAGGAAATCAAGGGACTGATCAACAAATCGACCCAGGAGGTCAATTCCGGCTCGCAGTTCGTGCAGGAGGCCGGTTCTGTCCTGGCGCAGATCAGCAGCCAGATCGTCACGATCAGCCAGCATGTGGAAATGATTGCCCGCGCCAGCCACGACCAGGCAAGCGCGCTGCAGGAGGTCAACGCCTCGGTCAACCACATGGATCAGATGACACAGCAGAACGCCGGCATGGTGGAAGAGACCACGGCGGCAAGCCGCGAGCTGGCCACCGAAGCCGACGCGCTGTTGCATCTCATCCAGCAGTTCAAGATCGAAGCCGGATACAGCTCAGGCTATATGCGGGAAGAAGCGGCTTGACCGCAGCAACCATCATCATCGCAGGCGGACCGGTTGATCTCCAGCCGGTCCGCTTTTTTTGTCGCCTTGTAAGCGGCATACAGACGGTCGAGCACACGCCCGCCCCAGGGGAAAAGCGGCCAGGGATCGTGCCCATAGTCGAGGTAGAACAGATCCTCGTTGCGGCGCCATTGCTCCTCGCGCGCCCGGCATTGTAGTTCGATGGCCTTGGCCAAAGCGATGCTGTCCATCATGAGACATCTCCATGTTGTGGGCATCTCTTCAACTACACACAGAAATTTGCTTTATAAACAGCCGTTTTCGCCTTATGTTTTTCAATTATGAAAAACACGGCATGGGATTCCTATCAACTTTTCCTCGATGTCGCCCGTGGCGGCGGGCTGACGGGAGCGGTCGCGACCAGCGGTTTGAGCCCGGCAACGATCGGCCGGCGCATGCTGGAGCTCGAAGGGCAGATCGGCCGCCTGCTTTTCGAGCGCAGCCAGGCCGGCTACACATTGACCGGCGATGGCCAGGCGCTGTTCGACCAATTGCTGGAGATGGAGGCCGCGGCTCGCAAGGTGGATAGCTGGCAGCGCGATGCCCAGGGCGGCGCGGTCGTCCGGATCGCCGCCGGCACCTGGGTCGGCTGGCTGCTCAGCCAGAACATGCCGGTGATCTGCTCGGAGCGGGACGGCTTTCGCATCGATCTGCATCTTGGCGAGCGCCGCGCCAGCCTTGCCCATCGCGAAAGCGATATCGGTATCCGCGCCTTCGAGCCGGAGGAAGCCAATCTTGCCGCCATCAAGACCGGCGATGTCGCCTATGCCGCCTATCAGGCCCGCAACATGCGCTTTGCCGGACCGCAGCGCTGGATCGCCGTGGCGGAAGACGAGGCGGTTTCGGCCTATCTGCGCTGGCCGCATCAGAACCGACGGCAGGAGATCGCCTTCACGGTCAGCCGCCCGCGGTCGCTTCATGATCTGGTGCTGGCGGGGTCTGGCATCGCGGTTCTGCCCTGCTTCGTCGGCGATCAGGAGCCGAGGCTGGAGCGCGTCGGCGAGGAAATAGCAGCCCTCCGCCACCGGCAATGGATCGTCATGAACAATGCCGATCGCCATCGCCGGGAAATTCGCACCGTGGTCGATCGCATGACCCGGTTGTTGAAGAGTCATTCGGAGCTGTTTGCCGGCAAGCGCCCGACCTACGCGTGAACCGGCGGCGATGAACCGCCGGTTTGCTCTTGTTCAGCGCGCCGCGTCGCCCCAGCGATATTCGACGGTGGCGTCATCCAGCTTGGCTTTCAGCTCCGGATCGAGCTTGAGATCGATGGCGGCGAGCGTGTCCGTCAACTGATCCGGGCGGCTAGCACCGATGATGGCTGACGTAATGACCGGATTGGCGGCGACCCAGGCAACGGCGAGCTTGACGAGCGACTGGCCTGCCTCTTCGGCGATGCCGCGCAGCTTCTCGATCGTTGCGAATTCGCGTTCGTGCCAATAGCGTTGCAGGTAGTTGGTACCGGCGCTGCGCAGCTGCGAGCTGAAGCGGCCTTCGGTCGGTGCGACATCGTGCCTGTGCTTGCCGGTGAGAAGGCCTCCGGCGATCGGATTGTAGGGGATGACGGCGATGCGTTGTTCTTCGGCAAGTGGCAGCAATTCGCGCTCGATTTGGCGGAACAGCAGATTGTAGCGCGGCTGCACCGAGACGAAGCGGGCGGTGCGCAAAAAGTCAGCGCGGCCAAGCGCCAGGGCCAGCCGATAGGCCAGGAAGTTCGACACGCCGACATAGCGGGCCTTGCCCGAGCGTACGATGATATCGAGCGCTTCCAGCGTCTCGTCGATCGGCGTTTCGCGATCGTCGGAATGCAGCTGGTAGAGGTCGACGTAATCGGTGCCGAGACGCCGCAGCGAAGCGTCGATGGCATCGAGAAGGTGCTTGCGGGATGCGCCCTGATCCCAGGATGACGGGCCGACCTTGCCGACGGCTTTGGTCGCGACGATGAAGCGGTCGCGCTTGCCCTTCAGCCAGCCGCCGACGATCTCTTCGGTGCGGCCGGCAAGCTGCTCGTCGCCGCCAAGCGGGTAAACGTCGGCCGTGTCGATGAAGTTGACGCCGGCGTCGGCCGCCTTGTCGAGAATGGCGTGGGCTGTGTCTTCCTGCTTGATCTGCAGGCCGAAGGTCATCGTGCCCAGGCATAGGCGCGAGACGCTGAGGCCGGTATTGCCGAATTTTTGGTACTGCATGATGCACCCTTGAATTATGGGTTGGGTTTGCCCGCTGGGCAGGGCTGCGAAACGGGCGTGAGACTATTCTAGGAGTGAGACGCTCCGATGTTAGCAAAGCTGGTTTCCGCATTCACGCAGGAAGCGGATCTTGAGTTCACAATCGCGTGCAAGCAGGAAGCGTCACCCTTTGCAAATCCGCCAAAGCTCGTAATGGCTTGCTTTTCCCCCTTGTGGCGTTCCGATTTCCTTTCTAGTCTAACGGGAAAAACAGAGGGTTGGGTGTCGCCAAGATGCCCTTGAACAAAACAGGAGTGACTATGAAGTCCATGTTCGCACGGCTCGCAGCAACGGCTTTCGCGGTCGTTTCGCTGGCGACGGCCGCTCAGGCAGAAGACAAGGTCGTCAATATCTACAACTGGTCGGATTATATCGACGATTCGATCCTGACCGATTTCACCAAGGAAACCGGCATCAAGGTCGTCTACGATACGTTCGATCAGAACGAGACGCTGGAAACCAAGCTTCTGGCCGGCAAGACCGGTTATGACATCGTCGTGCCGACGGCATACTTCCTGCAACGCCAGATCAAGGCCGGTGTCTTCCAGAAGCTCGACAAGTCCAAGCTGCCGAATATTTCGAACATGTGGGATACGGTGCAGCAACGCATCGCCACCTACGATCCGGGCAATCAATACGCCATCGACTACATGTGGGGCACCAGCGGCGTCGGCTACAATGTCGACAAGGTGAAGCAGATTCTCGGCACCGACGAAGCGCCCGATATCGACGTGATCTTCGATCCCAAGCTCGCCGCCAAGTTCAAGGATTGCGGCATCTATATGCTGGATTCGCCGACGGACGCCATTCCGGCCGCCCTGCGCTATCTCGGCCTCGATCCGAATTCGACCAAGGCCGAGGATTTCAAGAAGGCCGAGGCGCTGCTGACCTCGATCCGGCCCTTTGTCCGCAAATTCCATTCCTCTGAATATATCAATGCGCTCGCCAACGGCGATATCTGCATCGCCTTCGGCTATTCCGGCGATGTGCTGCAGGCACGCAATCGAGCCGTAGAAGCCAAGAACGGTGTGAACATCGGCTACTCGATCCCCAAGAAGGGCGCGCAGATGTGGTTCGACGTCATGGCGATTCCCGCCGATGCGCCGCATGTCGCGGAAGCGCATGCCTTCCTCAATTACATCATGAAGCCGGAAGTCATCGCCAAGGCCAGCAACTTCGTCTCTTACGCCAACGGCAACAAGGCGTCGCAGCAGTTCGTCAACAAGGACGTGCTTGAAGATCCGGCTGTCTACCCGACGGATGAGGTCAGGAGCAAGCTGTTCACGCTCACCCCTTGGGATCCGAAAACACAGCGCGTCGCCACGCGCTTGTGGACAAAGGTCACCACTGGCCAATAATTCGAAGAGGCCCGGACGGCAACGTCCGGGCCTTTCCTTAGGAGGATAAGGTAAGAATGAAGAGCGTGCCGGGTAGGGGAAGAGCCGGTGCTAGAGCATTTCCAGGAAAAGTGCGCAGCGGTTTTCCGTCCGGAATGCGAAAAAACAAGATGGAGCATTTTCGCGATTCGAAGAAAAGCGGAAATGCTCTAGGACAGCCCGCCCGGCATCCATTTGGGGATAGATGATGAAGTCACTCGGTAATATCCGGCGTTCCTTTGCTCCTTGGAGCGACCCTTCGGCCAAGCCGTACATTTCCTTCAAGAACGTGACGAAGAAGTTCGGTGATTTCACCGCCGTCGACAATCTCTCCCTGGATATCTACAACCGCGAATTCTTCGCTCTCCTCGGCGCATCGGGCTGCGGCAAGTCCACGTTGCTGCGCATGCTGGCGGGCTTCGAGCAGCCAACGACGGGCGAGATCGTGCTCGATGGCCAGAACCTTGCCGGCACGCCGCCCTATCGCCGCCCCGTCAACATGATGTTCCAGTCCTACGCGCTGTTTCCGCATATGTCGGTGGAAAAGAATATCGCCTTCGGCCTGCGCCAGGACGGCATGCCGAAAGCCGAGATCGACGATCGCGTCGCGCAGATGCTGAAGCTCGTAAAGCTCGAGCAATTCGCCAAGCGCAAGCCCAACCAGCTTTCCGGCGGCCAGCGCCAGCGCGTGGCGCTGGCCCGCTCGATTGCCAAGCGTCCGAAGGTGCTGTTGCTCGACGAGCCGCTCGGCGCGCTCGACAAGAAGCTGCGCGAGGAGACGCAGTTCGAACTCATGGATCTGCAGCAGAGCCTCGGCCTCACCTTCGTCGTCGTCACCCATGACCAGGAAGAAGCGATGACCATGGCGGACCGCATCGCCGTCATGAGCCACGGCAAGGTGGTGCAGGTGGCGACACCGGCGGAAATCTATGAGGCGCCCAATTGCCGCTTCGTCGCAGACTTCATTGGCGATGTGAACATCCTCGACGGCAACGTTACCTCCGCGCAGTCTGGCATCGTCGAAATCGCTGTCGATTCCGCCCTCACGCTGCGCACCGCCTCCAGCGAGGCACCGGCCGCGGGAAGCCGCGCCAGCCTCGCTATCCGGCCTGAGAAGTTGAGGGTCACGCCGCGCCCGCCGGCCAACGCGTCGGTCAATGCCACCGAAGGCGAGATCTGGGATATCGCCTATCTCGGCGACATGACCGTTTTCCATGTGAAGCTGAAGAGCGGACAGGTGCTCAAGGCCTCGTCGCTGAACGCGGTTCGCGCCGTGGAAGAACCCTTCGCCTATGACCAGAATGTCTGGGTGTCCTTCGACGAAAATGCCGGCGTATTGTTGAAGGACTGATCATGAGAGCGCTCGGTTCCTCCCTCTATCAGCGCCTCGTCATCATCATTCCCTATGCCTGGCTGCTGATCTTCTTTCTCGCGCCCTTTCTCATCGTCTTCCGCATCTCGCTGTCGACCAAGGCGCTGTCCGTCCCGCCCTACGATCCGTCGTTCGCCTGGGCCGACAGCTTCGCCGACTGGTGGGACAAGCTGCAGACCATGTCGTTCGACAACTACGTATGGCTGACCGGCGATCCGCTCTATATGAATGCCTACATTCAGAGCCTTCAGATCGCTGGCATCTCGACGCTGTTGACGCTGATCATCGCCTATCCCATCGCCTACGGCATGGCGCAGGCGCCGCGCACGATCCGGCCCACTTTGCTGATGCTGGTCATCCTGCCCTTCTGGACGAGCTTCCTGATCCGCGTCTATTCCTGGATGTCGATCCTCAGCACCACGGGTCTGCTGAACCAGCTGTTGATGGCGCTCGGCATCATCCACGAACCGCTTGTCATCCTCAACACCAATACGGCCGTCTATATCGGCATGGTCTATTCCTATCTGCCCTTCATGATCTTGCCGCTCTATTCCGCGCTGGAGAAGATGGACGACACGCTGATCGAAGCGGCGCAGGATCTCGGCTGTACGCGGATCGGCGCCTTCTGGCGCGTCACCTTTCCGCTCTCCATTCCCGGAGTCATTGCCGGCTGCATGCTGGTCTTCATTCCAGCTGTCGGCGAGTTCGTCATTCCCGACCTGCTCGGCGGCTCGGAAACCCTGATGATCGGCAAGGTGCTCTGGACCGAATTCTACAGCAATACCGACTGGCCGCTGGCATCGGCGGTGGCGACCATCCTGCTTCTGGTATTGGTGGTGCCCATCGTCTTCTTCCAGCATTTCCAGGCCAAAGCCGACGAGAAGGGGAGATAGTCAATGATCCGCTGGTCTCGTTTCAACATCGTCTCGGTCACCCTCGGTCTGGCCTTCCTCTATCTGCCGATCCTGCTGCTGGTCATCTACTCCTTCAACAGGTCTCGGCTGGTCACGGTCTGGGGCGGTTTCTCGACCCAATGGTATGTGCATCTGTTCAGCAACGACACCATGCTGAGCGCCGCCTGGCTGACGGTGCGCATTGCGCTGCTATCGGCGACCATCGCCACCGTGCTTGGCACTATGGCGGCACTCACCTTGGTGCGTTACACGCGTTTCCGCGGCCGAATCCTGTTTTCGGGCATGATTTATGCGCCGCTGGTCATGCCTGACGTCATTACCGGCCTGTCGCTGCTGCTGCTGTTCGTGGCGTCCGGCGTCGACCGCGGCTTCTGGACGATCGTCTTGGCCCACACGACACTGACCATGTGTTTCGTCGCCGTCGTCGTGCAATCGCGCCTGCTGACGTTCGATCGATCGATCGAGGAGGCGGCGCTGGATCTGGGCGCTCCGCCGGTGCGCACCTTCTTCGAGATCACGCTTCCGATCATCGCGCCGGCCGTGTTTTCGGGCTGGGTCCTGGCTCTGACGCTGTCGCTCGACGATCTGGTAATCGCGACCTTCGCGTCCGGCGCCGGTGCCAAGACGCTGCCGATGCTGATCTACAGCCAGGTCAAGCTCGGCGTCACGCCGGAGATCAACGCCATCTGCACCATCCTGATCGGCGTCGTCGCCATCGGCGTCATCTGCGCTTCCATTGCGACCAAGCGTCGCGAGGTCCAGCGCCAAAGGGACGAGCACGCGGCGGCCGCAGCTTGAGACAAGGTTGCGCGGAGCGGATTATTGCTCTTGCGGCTGGGCCGGTTTCTGCAAAAGCGTCGTCACCGGCGAGACGACCGGATCCGGCCAAGTGCCGCCAATGAAGAAGGGCAGCATCGGCAGCTCCTCCGAATCGGCGGGCGCGGTTGCGTCGATCGCGCCTGAAAGCGCCAGGCCATTGCTGCGGAAGGGAACGACACCATTCAATGTCACGGTTTCGTTCCGCCCGGCGATCGTGGCGTTCTGGACCTCGGCCGATCCCTTTGCGAAGCTTGCATCGACATTGATGCTGTCGAAATCGAAGGATCCGCCGGCAATGTCACTCATTCGGAAGAAGGCTTTTTCCGCCGCCAGACCCCGGAAGGTCGAGATGTCGAATTGGCGGAAGGAGCCGGTGGTCGACTGGAAATGCATCTTTCCGGCGACGTCGCTGAGCGTGGCGACCCAGATCGGCTTGGAGGTGCTGAGCGCGAGGTCCAGCGACCCTGCTGTCATCAACGGCAGCGGGCCTGGCAGCTTCAACCGGGTAAAGAGCCCGCCGAAATCAGCATTGCGGATGGATATCTGCAATTTGCCGCCGCCATCGAAGTCTCCTGGAGCGACCTCCAGATGGGCGGTCAGCGAGCCCCCCTCGAAGCCGCTGTCGCCGATGTCGAATTTCGCCTTGCCGCCGGCGACGAGCAAGCTCGCGCCGATATTGTCGAACTGGAAGGGGCCGAGCGCCGCCTTGTTGGATGAAAGCGTCATATCGAGATCGAGCCGCTGCAGCGGATTGCCGTTCAGCAGCGCATCGAAGGCGGTCTCGGCGGCGAGACGCATGGAGAAGGCGGCCAGGAACGGATTGAGGTTCATCTGGTCGAAGGCGAGCGTGCCGGAAATCTTCGGCTTGCCAGCCGTGGTGTAGCTCAGATCCATGACGCCGGAGGCAGCGGAATCGTTGACCTTGAAATTCAGATTGTTGAAGCGCAGGCCGTTCTCGATCGCTGCTATATCGGCGTTGAGCGAGACGTTCTTCAGCGCATCGGCGGCCGGCAGGTGCTGTCCGCTCCACGCCAGGAAGGAAGGCACGTTGGGCACGCTGAGCTCGAGATTGCCGGCAAGCGTCGAAAGATCCGAGATGCTGGTGACGCCCGCATAAGTCCAGCTGATCAGCGGCGAAGAGAAACTGGTCCTGGCATCAACGCTCTTGCCGGCGAAAAGCAACAGAGGCTGGGTGGAATCGAAGTTGAGCTTGACGTCCTGCCCGTTGAAACGGGCGAGGATGACAGCCGTCATCGGGCGGGACAGCCGTGGCCACGATATGTCCGCATTGACACCGTTCATCTTGTAGACGTTGCCGCTGCGATCGTCCGTCATCTCGACGCTGCCATCCTCGATGGTCAGCATGCCGATGGCGGCATCCTGGTCCTTGGGTATCGACACACCTTGGCTGGACGAGGACGCGTCCACCTGCTCGATCGCCTTGGAAAGGCGGCCTTCGTTCGTCCAATCGATGAGGCCGTTCTCGTCGCGCCGGATGTAGAGGGTCGGGCGCAGGAAATGGAATTCATGAAAATGCGCGCGTCCGCGGATGGCTGAAAGCAGCGAGAAATCCGCCGATAGGCTGTCGACATGGCCCAGTACCTTGCCGTTCTTCGTCGGCTCGCGGATCGTAACCTGATTGAGCGTCACGCGCGGCGTCGGCCAGAAATCGAGAGTGGGATCGCCCTCGATCTGGGCGCGGTATCCCGTCCATTCCGAAAGCGCCTTTTCGATGCCGGAGCGAACCAGCCCGCTGGAGATCAGGAAAGGCGCCGTCGCTCTGAAGACAGCAAAGATGATGAGGATTGTTAGAAGAATGATACCGGTCGTGCGAACGACGCTCGGCAGCCAGCGCGAGGCCGATCGCATCGTCAACCACCATTTATTGTTTCTCGACGCTCTCATATCCCGTGGAAACTCTCAAACTGATAGGGACGATCTGCCTATGCTTGCCGGATATAGGAAATGTTTAGCGGATGCAAACATTGCACACTGGAAATGCCCACAACTCCATGACTTTATAGTGCGCTGCAACATTGGTATATAAGGCGAGAAGCAGGGAGGGAAATATGCAAGATCAACAGCCACTTTGGACGCCATCGGAAGAATTTCGCCGCCAGAGCCCGATGTTTTCCTTCATGCAGGAATGCAACCAGCGTTTCGGCCTGTCAATGCCCGATTTCTGCGGCCTGCATGCCTGGTCCATCGCCGATCGCGAGAACTTCTGGACAGCGGTCTGGGATTTCTGCGGCATCAAGGGAAAGCGTGGAGAGAGGGCGCTGATCAATGGCGACCTCATGCTGGAAGCCCGCTTCTTTCCCGATGCCGAACTGAATTTTGCCGAGAATCTGCTGTCGAGAAGCGGCGAGGGCGATGCGCTGGTGTTCTGGGGCGAGGACAAGGTGCGCGATCGCTGGTCGTGGGACCGGCTGGCGGCGATGGTATCGCGCCTGCAGCAGGCCTACCGCGCCCTCGGCATCGGCAAGGGCGATCGCGTGGCGGCAATGATGCCGAACATGCCCGAAACCATCGCCTGCATGCTGGCGGCCGCGTCGATCGGCGCGATATGGTCCTCCTGTTCTCCGGATTTCGGCGAGCAGGGCGTCATGGATCGGTTCGGCCAGATCGAACCGAAGCTTTTCATCGCCTGCAGCGGCTATTGGTATGGCGGCAAGCTGCAGGATGTCACGTCGAAGGTCAGCGCCATTGCACAGCGGCTGAATGTACCCACCCTCGTCGTGCCCTATGCCGGCAGCGCCGACGCGGTCGTGGCAGCGACGCCTGATGCGCGAACCCTTGATGCGTTTGTCGCGCCGTTCGAGGCGAAGGCGGTCGAGTTCGTCGCGGTGCCCTTCTCTCATCCGCTGTTCATCCTGTTTTCCTCCGGCACCACCGGCGTGCCGAAATGCATCGTCCATTCCACCGGCGGCGCGCTTCTGCAACTGATCAAGGAGCATCGGCTGCATTGCGGCGTCGTTCCCGGCGAAAAGGTCTTCTATTTCACCACCTGCGGCTGGATGATGTGGAACTGGCTCGTGACCGGGCTTGCCGCCGGCGCGACGCTCTGCCTCTACGATGGATCGCCCTTTGCGCCCGACGGCAACATCCTGTTCGACTATGCGCAGGAAGAGAAGTTCGCTCTGTTCGGCACCTCGGCCAAATATATTGATGCCGTTCGCAAGAGCGGCCTGACCCCGAGGACATCGCATGATCTTTCAAGCCTGCGATTGATGACCTCCACCGGCTCACCGCTGTCTCCGGAAGGCTTCTCCTTCGTCTATGAAGGCATCAAGGACGATGTCCAGCTCGCTTCCATCTCCGGCGGCACCGATATCGTCTCCTGCTTCGTGCTCGGCAATCCGCTGCAGCCTGTCTGGCGCGGCGAGATCCAGGGGCCAGGTCTCGGCCTTGCCGTCGACGTCTGGAACGAGGACGGCAAGCCGGTGCGCGGCGAGAAGGGCGAGCTGGTCTGCGCCAAGGCCTTTCCCTCGATGCCTGTCATGTTCTGGAATGATCCAGAGCGCGCCAAATATCATGCCGCCTATTTCGAGCGTTTCGACAATGTCTGGTGCCATGGCGACTTCGCCGAATGGACCGAGCACGGCGGCCTGATCATTCACGGCCGCTCGGACGCCACGCTCAATCCCGGCGGTGTGCGCATCGGCACGGCCGAGATTTACAATCAGGTCGAGCAGATCCCGGAGATTCTGGAGGCGCTCTGCATCGGTCAGGATTGGGACGACGATGTCCGCGTCGTCCTTTTCGTCCGCCTCGCCGCCGGCGCTTCGCTGACGGAGGAGCTGGTCAAAGCGATGAAGACGCTTATCCGTACCGGTGCTTCGCCTCGCCACGTGCCGGCCAAGATCATCGCCGTTGCCGATATTCCGCGCACGAAATCCGGCAAGATCGTCGAGCTTGCGGTGCGCGATGTCGTGCATGGCCGGCCCGTCAAGAACAAGGAGGCGCTTGCCAATCCGGAAGCGCTGGATCTCTTCGCCGGGCTGGAGGAGCTGAAGACTTGAGCCGTACCCTAAAACTGAGGGGCAAACGATGACCCCCCTCTGCTAACTTCGCGTTAAGAAAGATTGGTCAAAGGTAAAAGCCGACTTGAGACCGTTCGCATGAGCTATGAGCGGATTGGAGCTTCCCCTGGCTCCCGAGACATGAAGTTAACCGACTCGAGCTTTCGTTAGGCAGCATCAACTTCAAAGGCAGCGCGTTCGCTGCCTTTTTTTCGTTCCGTCGCACGCAAATACGCGCCCGCTCTGTACATTGGCCTACCGACCAAGTATGTGCAGGCTTGAAGAAGAGGCCTGCGACGTGCGGGCCACGATGATCCGTGCCGCTTGGCACGCGAAGAATTCCGAAAGACAAGATATGACCGAATTCGAAGGCATCGTTCCTGCGATTGCCCAGGCTTTGGCAAAGCGCGGTTACGAAGTGCTGACGCCGGTGCAAAAAGCCATGCTCGATCCCGACCTTGCCGGCAAGGACGCGCTGGTCTCGGCCCAGACCGGCTCCGGCAAGACGGTAGCCTTTGGCCTGGCGCTTGCCCCAACCCTGTTGGATGGCGCAGAGCGCTTTGGCCGCGCCGGCACGCCGCTGGCCTTGGCGATCGCGCCCACCCGCGAACTGGCGCTTCAGGTCCAGCGCGAGCTGGAATGGCTCTATGAATTGACGGGCGCCACCATCGTCTCCTGCGTCGGGGGCATGGACATGCGCACCGAAAAGCGGGCGCTGGAGCGCGGCGCGCATATTGTCGTCGGCACGCCGGGCCGCCTTTGCGACCATATCCGCCGTAATTCGCTCGATATTTCCGAGCTGAAGGCCGTCGTACTGGATGAGGCCGACGAGATGCTCGATCTCGGCTTCCGCGAGGACCTTGAATTCATCCTGGAAACGTCGCCGGCCGAGCGGCGGACGCTGATGTTTTCCGCAACCGTGCCGCGCTCGATCGCCAAGCTTGCCGAGAATTACCAGCGTGACGCCGTGCGTATCGCCACGGCTTCGGAAACCAAGCAGCATGTCGATATCGACTATCGCGCCCTGACGGTTGCGCCGAGCGACAGGGAAAACGCCATCATCAACGTTCTGCGCTACTACGAGGCGCAGAATGCCATCGTTTTCTGCTCGACGCGTGCAGCCGTCAACCATCTGACGGCGCGCTTCAACAATCGCGGCTTCTCTGTCGTCGCCCTGTCGGGTGAGCTTAGCCAGAGCGAGCGCACACATGCGCTGCAGGCCATGCGCGACGGCCGCGCCCGCGTCTGCATTGCCACCGACGTCGCTGCCCGCGGTATCGACCTGCCGGGCCTCGATCTGGTGATTCACGCTGATATACCGACCAATCCGGAAACGCTGCTGCATCGAAGCGGCCGCACCGGCCGTGCCGGCCGCAAGGGCGTCAGCGCTCTGATCGTGCCGCTCAGCGCCCGCCGCCGCACCGAACGCCTGCTGGAGGCAGCTCGCCTGCGCGCCACCTGGGCGAAGCCGCCGTCGGCGGATGAAGTGAACGAACGCGACGACGAGCGTCTGCTCGCCGATCCGATTTTCTCCGAACCGCTACGGGATGAGGAGCAGTTGCTGGTAAAGCGGCTGCTGGAAAGCCATGGCGCCGAACAGATCGCGGCCGCATTCCTGCGTCACTATCGGGCGCGTCACTCCGCGCCGGAAGAGCTGCAGGACGTGCCGGCTGAAGGCGAGCGCAAAAAGCCTCGCCGAGACGATTTTCCTGTTTTCCGCGATGACGCGCCCGGCTCTTCTTCCTCTGGACGCAACGATTTCACCGACGGCGTCTGGGTGTCGCTTTCTGTAGGACGCAAGCAGAACGCCGAGCCGCGTTGGCTGATCCCGATGCTCTGCCGCAACGGCAACCTGACCAAGCGTGACATCGGCGCGATCAAGATGCAGCCGGAGGAAACCTTCGTCGAATTTTCACAGGAAGGCGCCGAGCGCTTCCTTGCAGCTATCGGGCCTGACAAGACGCTGGAAAGAGGCATCCGCGTGAAGCCGCTCGCCGGAGTGCCGGATTTTTCGCAGGCGAGGAGGGAAGGGGATTTCGAGAAAAAGAAACCCTTCGCCGACAAGGGCGCCCGCCCTCAGGAGGGCGGCAAGCCGAAATGGAAATCAGACCGCAAGCCGGAACGGACGCAGGCAGGCGAGAGCGTTGCTTCGGAACGCCAGGATAAGAAGCCCTGGGTGAAGAAGCCCGGCAAACCGCATTTCGCCAAAAGCGATGCAGCCCCGGCGCCCGGCAAGCCGAATTCGCGAGCCAAGCGCAAGGCGACGAAGGTTCGGGGGGAGTAATTTCCGCTGTGCTGCGCCTGGGTCAGGCGCGGCGCATGCCGGCGCGATACGAATTGAGCTAGGGATAGGCATAGAGAGAATGTCCGGCCCGCGCCATTTGCAGGCGCTCGAGGACTGAGGCAGAATGCCGCCATCGAATATGCGGCAGGATAGGCTCATGCTCATTGGTTCATGTCATTGCGGCAAGGCAAGTTGGACCCTCGAGGGTGATCCAGGCTCGATCACGGCATGCAACTGCACTCTCTGCCGGCGCTATGGCGCGCTGTGGGCCTATGACTACGAAGGAGAGCGTTTCTCCATCGCCGGAGAGACTGCCTCCTATACGCGCGCCGCAGAGAAGCAGCCCTCTCTCGAAATACTATTCTGCCCAGCCTGTGCCTGTGTATTGAGCTGGCGCGGCTTGAGGCTTCAAAGGGACGGCCGCCGGCGCATGGCCGTCAACCTGCGGCTTGCACCACCGGATCTTGTCTATGAATTGCCGATCGATCATTTCGATGGGCTGGACACGTTTGAAGACCTACCTTCCAAAGGCCGATGTGTGCGTGATCTCTGGTTTTGACAGCGGCAGCCCCGCCGAAGGTTACGATGCACCTTGGCTGCAGCTATTGCCCGATAGTGGTGCGTTTCCACCACCATCAAACTAAGATCATCTTCAATTCGCCAGCACCCTCGGCGACGGGAAGGTGATTTCCACCAGCGTTCCTTCATTGGGCGCGGAGTTGATCGAGAAGCTCGCCCGGTTGGCGTCGACCATGGCTTTCGTCAGCGGCAGGCCGAGGCCGGTGCCGTCGCCGCGCTTGCGGGAATTGGTCGACACCTGTCGGAAAGGCTTCATGGCCTGTTCCAGTTCCGAGCGTGTCATGCCGACGCCCGTGTCCCGGATGCGCAAGACAACGCTGCCATTGCCTTCATAGGAGGTCGACACGACGATCTGGCCGCCTGAAGGCGTGAAGCGGATGGCGTTGGACAGGATATTCAGCGCGATCTGCTTGATCGAACGCTGGTCGGCCACGACATTCGGCACGGCTTGCGACAGCGCGGTGCGGATGATGACGCGCTGGCTGTTGGCCTGTGGCTGCACCAGCGAGACCGACTCGGTGATCGCCTCGTTCAGGCCGACCGACGCGAATTCCAGATCCATCTCGCCGGCCTCGATCTTGGAAATGTCCAGCAGATCGTTGACGATGTCGAGCACATGCCGGCCGGAGCGGCCGATATCGGTCGCATATTCGATATAGCGCGAATGGCCGATCGGCCCGAAACGCTCGCCGGCCATCATGTCGGAAAAGCCGATGATGGCATTGAGCGGCGTGCGGATCTCGTGGCTGACGCGGGCGAGGAAATCCGTCTTGTGGGCATTGGCGGTTTCGGCGGCGCGTTTGGCGTTGCGCAGCTCTTCTTCAGTCCGCTTCCATTGCGTGATGTCGCGGATGACGGCGCAGTAGCCGTTGGAGGAATTGAGCCGGCCCATGGTCATGAACAGCGGCACGAAGCCGCCAGACGCTTCGCGACCGATCACTTCGCGACCGTCGTTGAGCACGCTTGCGACGCCGTGGCCGGAAAGGCCGCTGAGATAATCGAGCACCGCCCTCTGGCTTTCATGGGCAAACAGCATGGTGAAAGGTTTGCCGCGGGTTTCCTGGTCGTCGTAGTTGAAGAGCGCGCTCGCCGAGCGGTTCACCGAGCGGATCTCGCCCTCCTGGCCGATGATGATCACCCCGTCGGTCGCCGTTTCCAGCGTCGAGCGCAATTCCTCGATCTCGACCTGCAGCTTGGCGACCTTTTCGAGGATGCGTTCGGGGCGGGCTTCCTCGGCAACCGGTTGCGGCGGGGCAGACGGCTCGCTCTTCTCCACCGGCATCAGCGCCAGCATCAAGGCGGTGCCGTCCTCCCAGCGGATCGATTGCAGCCGCGCGGTGACCGGCACCAGCGCGTCGTCGGCGCGCACGACCATCATCGTGCCCGGCTGCTCGGTCTTGCCTTCCAGATCATTGCGCTGCAGGAGCGCGTCCAGACCCCCGACGTGCTCGAGATCCGTCAGGCTCTCGTAACCGGTCAGCCGCAGAAATTCCGGATTGCCGTGGATCAGCCGATCGCCGGCATGAACGAGGATGGCCAGCGGCAACTGATCGACGATCTCAGCCGACAGGCCGGTGTGCATTTTTATGCGCGGCGGAATGGCGGTGCTCAGAACATCAAGCGGATCGAAATCCTCTTCCGGCTCGGCTGAGGCGCCTTGCGTTTCGGCGGGAGGATTGCCGGTGGCGGCATCGTCCGGTTTCTCCGCAGCGTCGGCGGGTTCCTGGCTCGGTTCGGATGCCAGTTCGCTCGCTTCCGCCGCAACGTCGGCATGCTGAGCGTCGACATTGTCGTTTCCGACGGTCGTTTTGGCCGTGTCGGACAGGATTTCGTCAGCCGCGTTCGGTTGCGGCGCGATATCGACGCTTTCCTCAGATTGCTCAGTGGGCGGCTCAGTGCGCTTGCCGAAGGGTTCGAGCTGCCGAGCGATTTCCCGAAAGGCGGCCTGCTCGCTTGCTGAAAGGCCGGCCGGTGTCAGCGGACGGCGCTCGTAGAGCCGTATGACCTTGTCCGACTCGCGGCGGTTCGGCGTGTCGGCGATCTGCAGAGCCGGTGGCTCCTCGCTTGTGGTGGGGGCGTCTTCAATCGTTGCATGGCCGATATCCTCGGCTTGTTCGGTCGCGGTTGCGTCTTCCGGCTCGGGAGCTGGATGTTCGGTCGCCGCCTCTTCCATCTCCGCCGTTTGGTCGATAGCGACAGGGGGCGTGGACTGGTCGTCCTGCTCGCCCAGGGTCATTCCACGCTTCGTCGGATCTTCGATGGTATCCGCCAGACGGACGACGCCGAAGCCTCTGAAGCCGTCGAATTCGCGGCTGCGCGTATAGGTCGGCAAGGCGGCTAGGTCTACCGGCACCATCAGGCCCGTGCCTTCCACCGGCCAATAGATCGTCCGACCCGACCAGGTGTCGCGCCGCGCCAGCAGTTCGGCGATCTTGCCGTCCGGATCGAGATTGAAGCGGGCGGCGACATCGGTAAAGGCGGCGCCTGCGAGCTGCGCCGCGTGCGGTCCCACAGCATCGGCGAACTCACGCGAAACCTCGCTGAAGTGGCCTGCGGCATCGATCTTCCACACGAAGCGGGTGGCGCGGCCGTTGCGCTTGAAAGTGAAGCTCTCCGCGTGATCGTCTTGGGCAGCGGGCGCTTCGGACGCGGCGGCCGGCTCGGCGCTCACATCCGTTGGGGCATCGGCGATATGGTCTTCACCATCATCTGCCGCTTCCATATTCGGTTCGTCGGATTGGGCGGCCGCTTCGACATCGGCGTCGCTTGCGCCATCCATCAGGGCTAGCGCATGCGTGTCTTCCGCTGCGCTATCGGTGGCCGGAGTTGCCTCGGCCTGTTCGTCCGGCTGATATTCCGGCGTCTCGTCCAGTTCCTGAATATGCGCCACCGCATCGATGACGTCGCCGAAGGGCGCTGTCGCAGCGGGGTTGGGAGCTTCCTCCAGGGCCGCACCTTCCAGTTCCCGGCGAGCCTCTTCCGCCTGCGGTTCGGCCGAAGCCGACGCGGCGCCGAGGCTACCTGTCGGATCGAGGTGACCGAGGGCGGTTTCGACGACGAACAGCAGGTGCAGGGCGGGGATTTCCGACAGCTTGCCGATGGCGGCCGGCAGATAGCCGCGACCGGTCGGGATCGGTCGCTTGATCAACCGGTCCGGCTGCGCGCCGGCCATGGTCGTCAGCATTCTCGCCGTCTGCGGCGTGACGCCCAGCGTGCCGAAGCGGGCGGATGCGGCGATCACTTCGCCGTCGCGGCCGACGACGGCCATGTGGGTATCGGGGTCGTCGAACCCATCGATCATGCGCTTGGCGCATTCGGCTGATGCCATCGGCTTGGCCGAGACCGGCGAGGAAAACAGGATTGCTTCCTCGTCCGCCTGAATGCGGATGAGTTCGACCGCCGCGTTGACGACCGCGCGCTGGAAGCCGGAGGCCATGCGGATCAGGAAAGTACGCTGGTCGCCAATGCCGCCAAGTCCGCGCGCCGTCGCTTCGATCTGGCGGAACGAGACGTCGCCGGGCTTCGGTCCCTGATCGAGGAAATCGTAGATGACGTCGTAGCCGAAGAGGTTGGCGCCGGCGCCATTGGCCCACAGCACGCGATCCATGCCGGTCGAGAACATTACCATGGCTTCACCACGGGCAAAGCGTTCCCGAACGCGCGGATGCACGGCAATGTCAATGAACGGATATTGAACTGCGGGCATATTCCAACCTGTTTTGCGGGCGTGACCGCCTCTCGTGTTTTAACGGTTTATTAATAACCGTACCCCGCTTTTGGGTCCAGCAAAGGCCCCATCTTTCGGCCGGAAAGGTTAATACGTTGTGCGTCGCACAATTATGTTGCACTGCACAATTTTTTATATTATATAAGCCTCACACAGTTCACGAAGGGTGCCTCGAAGAGGACCCGTATAGGAGCGTAATCATGGCTACTGTAAAGAAAGACGACGTTTTTTCAACGGCTGCATTCGATCCTTCCAAGGTCTCCGAATCCTTCCGCGAATTCGCGGAAAAGGGTGCTGCCCAGTCCAAGGAAGCCTTCGCTAAGATGAAGGCTGCCACCGAGGAAGCCGGCAAGACCGTCGAAGCGACGGTGCAGACTGCACAGGCTGGTTCCGTTGAGATCGGCCTCAAGGCAATCGACGTTCTGCGCACCAATGCCGAAAGCTCGCTGGCACACATGGAAGCCCTGCTTCGCGTCAAGTCCGTTGCCGAACTGTTCGAACTTCAGACCTCCTTCATCCGCAAGCAGGCCGAAGTCACCATCGAACAGGCCAAGTCCATTCAGGAAACCACCAAGAAGGTTGCTGAAAAGCTGGCAAAGCCGGCCAAGGATGCAGCCGAAAAGGCAATGGCTTCCTTCAAGGTCGCCTGATTTCCCAAAAGCCTCCCAAGGCATGAACGTCCCGTTTTCAGGTGAAAGCTCTGAAGGCGGGACTTTTCGTTTAGGGACGGTTCCTGTTCGTGCAAATGCTGGCGGCGCACCACCATCCGGATATCTTTGAAGCTTTTTTGTATTGCGGGGAGATAGGACTTGAAATAATTTCAAAGTCCTCGTATGTCACCCCCGTTCGCGGCGACGCGAGCATGTGCGGTTGTAGCTCAGTTGGTTAGAGCGCAGGTTTGTGGCACCTGAGGTCGGAGGTTCGAGACCCCCCAACCGTACCATTCTCTCCCCAGTCGATCAGACATGATAGCTCTCCCGGCACCGGCCGAGGGCTATTCCTTGCTTTCAGGTTTCTTTACGACATGCCCCGGCGAGATCGGATCGCTTGCGGGAAAGGTTTCCTCGAGCGCCTCTTCGAGGTAGTCGTCCTGTTCCTTGTGGTCTTTCTCAGCCTGCTTCGGTTTCTTTTTCTCGCTCATCATCCTTACTCCCCAAAGTGCTCCTGAAATAACTAGACCACGGGATGCCCTTGTCCAGCGTAGCCTCATCTGAGCGCCGTGTCGCGCGCTTCTTGGGACTCACCGGGAGATGCTCTTAGAATGTAATCCGCGACACGATCGTAGCGCGGCCACGTGGTGGTATTGCGGGCGTCTCGGGGGGAACTCTGAATGTCTTTCGCACGGCGCGCGGCGCGGCGCCGGGGATGGCGCTTTCGACTGCGGCGATATCCTCGGGTTTGACTTTGGAGGCGCTGCAGGCACCCTGTTTGTTCCAGAGGCTTTCAGCAATGCTGCTGCCCACCGCGGCGGTGATGGCTGTTCCGGCTATATCGTTCTGCTGAACTTTATTTGCTTTCACCATCCCCCGGATGGCCTCGCCGAGTATCTTGGCGGAATCCTCGAACGACACGTTGCGTACCTGGTCGAACCGCTTGCTATTCTCGCCATCCACAATGCAATGGTGCGCCGTGAACAGCCAGTCGTGGATCATGTAGGCCGGCGCATAACCCCACGGCGACAATCCTTTGAAGACCTGCGCGATCTTCGGAATAGAGCCACCGTCCGTGTACATCAAGCCGGGCTGGATTTCGGCGCCGGGTAGAGAGCGATCAGCTCGGCGGAACGTCAAGGGATCGGCAGGATCGGGAACGAAGACGAACTTGCCATCTCCGCTGGAATCACCCTCGCCAACCCACATCACCAACAGGCTGCCGGTTAGCGTCGCCGGAGCAAGCTGTGAAAAGTCGACAGTCGTGCATGCGCTGAGACCAACGGCAAGCGCCGTGAAGAATACCCCGCCTTTCAGCATCAAGCGCTCCCTCGGAATCTGCTCGAATGAAATGAAAGCCTGCCACTCTACTTATGCACGAGCTGGCCGCATGCGCAAATAAAACCGAAAGTCTTGCACGGCGAGGACGCGGTGCCGGCCTCCGACGATGGACCAGCGAGACTTCCTATGGAACCCTGCCTGCTCCCGACCGTTAGCCAATATCAGCAACAAGACGGAAGGAACTGGCATGTCCGTGCCGCGCGAGCCGATTCCCGAGACGCCACCGATGCCTGATCCGGGTTGGGCACCGAAGCCGCCGATTGAGGAGCCGGATCCGGATAGGATGCCGGATGAAATTCCCGTGCCCAATCCTGATGAGAACGAGGAGCCGCCGAAACATGCTTAGGGCGAGGCGGGCCTTTACAGGAACATCCGCCGTTCTTCGCTGACCAGTTCCTGCAGGAAATCCGACACGGTGCGCACTCGCACGAGATCGCGGGCACTTTCGTGATAAACAGTCCAATAGGCGCGCTTGATGGAGATATCGGGCAGGATGCGGGTGAGTTCCGGGAATTGCCTGGCGATGTAATCGTGCAGGATGCCGATGCCGGCGCCGGAGCGAACCGCTTCCGTCTGGCCGATGGAGGTGGAGATTTCGAAAGAGGCATCCCAGCTGCGCATGATCTCGCCGGAGAAATTTAGCGAGGCGGTGAAGATCAGGTCCTCGACATAGCCGATGCGCGGATGCAGCTTCAGCGCTTCCACGCTATCGGGCAGGCCTGCCTGCTCCAGATAGGCTTTCGAGGCATAGAGGCCGAGCGTGTAATCCGTCAGCTTGGAGGAGACCAGGCGGCCCTGCTCGGGGCGCTCGAGCGTGATCGCGATGTCGGCCTCGCGCTGTGACAGCGAAAAGGAGCGAGGCACCGGCACGAGCTGGATGCGCAGCTCCGGATAACGCGCGATCAGCCGTCCGAGCCTAGGCGCCAGGAAGGAGACGCCGAAACCGTCAGGCGCGCCGATGCGCACCGTGCCGGTAATGGCGCTGTCGAGGTGGCCGACGCTTGCCTGCGCGCGCAGCATCTCGGTTTCCATGCGCTCCGCCGCATGCAGGAAGATCTCGCCCTCTGCTGTCAGCTCGCAGCCATTGGTGCGGCGCACCAGCAGCCGTGTCTTCAGCCGCTCCTCCAGCGTCGTCACCCGCCGGGAGAGCGTGGCATGGTTGACGCCGAGCCGCTTGGAGGCCGCCAGAATCTGCCCCGTGCGGGCGACGGCGAGAAACATGCGGACATCATCCCAATCCATATGCGCATCCAGGGCTTTAATTTTTGCACAACGGTTGCTTATAGCAGCTCATTGATTTGTGCAAATTGAAGTGCGATCCTGTATACATCCAAGAAAACGAGGAGGCACATCCATGCAAGAGATCGGTCATTTCATCGGCGGCAAGCACGTCGCCGGCACCAGCGGACGCACAGCCATCGTCTACAATCCGGCAACCGGCGAAGTGCAGGCGACTGTCGCGCTCGCCAGCGTCGCGGAGATCCGCGCAGCGGTCGAAAATGCCAAGGCAGCGCAGCCCAAATGGGCGGCCACCAACCCGCAGCGCCGCGCCCGCGTTTTCTTCAAATTCGTCGAGCTTCTGAACAAGCACATGGACGAGCTGGCCGAGATGCTCTCCAAGGAGCACGGCAAGACGATCGAGGATTCCAAGGGTGACATCATCCGTGGCCTGGAAGTCTGCGAATTCGTCTGCGGCATTCCGCATCTCGCCAAGGGCGAGTTCACCGAGGGCGCCGGCCCGGCGATCGACATGTATTCCATTCGCCAGCCGGTTGGCATCGGCGCCGGCATCACGCCGTTCAATTTTCCGGGCATGATCCCGATGTGGATGTTCGCTCCGGCGATCGCCTGCGGCAACGCTTTCATCCTGAAGCCTTCCGAGCGCGATCCTTCCCTGCCGATCCGCCTGGCCGAACTGATCATCGAAGCCGGCCTGCCGGCAGGCATCCTCAACGTCGTCAACGGCGACAAGGCTGCGGTCGACGCCATCCTGGCCGATCCGGATATCGCTGCCATTTCCTTCGTCGGCTCCACGCCGATCGCCCGTTACGTTTACGGCACGGCTGCCATGAACGGCAAGCGCGCCCAGTGCTTCGGCGGCGCCAAGAACCACATGATCATCATGCCGGACGCCGACATGGATCAGGCCGTCAACGCCCTGATGGGCGCCGGCTATGGCTCGGCCGGCGAGCGCTGCATGGCGATTTCTGTCGCGGTACCGGTCGGCGAGGACACGGCCAACCGCCTCGTCGAGAAGCTGGTGCCGAAGATCGAATCCCTGCGCATCGGTCCTTATACCGATGACAAGGCCGATATGGGTCCGCTCGTCACCAAGGACGCTTATAACCGCGTCAACGGCCTGATCGACCGCGGTGTCGAAGAGGGCGCCAAGCTCGTCGTCGATGGCCGTGGCTTCAAGCTGCAGGGATATGAAGACGGCTATTTCGTTGGCGGCTCGCTGTTCGACCACGTCACGCCGAGCATGGATATCTACAAGACCGAGATCTTCGGACCGGTTCTGTCCGTCGTCCGTGCCAAGAACTATGAAGACGCGCTCGACCTGCCGATGAAGCATGAATATGGCAATGGCGTCGCCATCTACACCCGCGACGGCGATGCTGCCCGCGATTTCGCCTCGCGCATCAACATCGGCATGATCGGCGTCAACGTTCCGATCCCGGTTCCGCTCGCCTATCATTCCTTCGGCGGCTGGAAGGCTTCCAGCTTCGGCGATCTCAACCAGCACGGCACGGACTCGATCAAGTTCTGGACGCGCACCAAGACGATCACCGCCCGCTGGCCGTCCGGCATCAAGGATGGCGCCGAATTCGTCATGCCGACGATGAAATAAGGATCGCCATTATCGAATGATTTCAACCGCCGTCCGACATATTTCCGGGCGGCGGTTTTTTGTTGCGATTGTTTTGGGTAGAGTGAGCTTGTCTACGCCATTGTTTTGCTCTAGAACAAAACAAGAACAGTGGGAGGACCGCATGGTGTCCGTGACCTATCAGATCGACTATCTTGAATTTCCGTCGAAAGATGGCCTGAAAACCCGGCGCTTCTTCCAGGAAGCTTTCGATTGGAGCTTTGTCAGCTACGGGCCGACCTACCATGTTATCGAGGCGGCGGGTATAGACGCCGGCATCGACGGCGATGCGGGGGAAGCGGCCGGGGCGCCGCTGCCTGTGGTGCGCACCACCGATCTGGAAGAGGCCCAGCGCGCAGTCGAATTCGCCGGCGGCGTCATAACCCGTCCTGCCTTCGATTTCCCCGGCGGCCGACGCTTTCACTTCCGCGAGCCGGGCGGCTGCGAAATGGCCGTCTGGGTCTCCGCGCCCTGAGCACCCAGGCCAGTGTGGCATTAAGGTTGCAGCTACGGGGGCTATTTGCCCCCCTGGCGGGCGAATGCTGCCGTCGGATATTTTTCCGTTGATCGGCGCTTATTTTCCTGCTCTCAAGTGCAACGGTAAGGCGAGTGGTGTGTCGCGCAACACATCTCCCCGCGGCCCGTGCTCATGTGAGGTGCCTCCGGGAAACGCTCGTCCTCTCGTGGGGTAGGGGACTACAATATGGCAACTGTCGAGCAAAGCTATCCGTTGGGCGGAAAGCCCTTTTTCCAAAGGGCTTCCTTCACGGGCAACGCCTCCGAATATTTCGGCATCTGGATCGTCAATATTCTGCTGACGATCGTTACGTTGGGCATCTATTCGGCCTGGGCAAAAGTACGCCGCAACCGGTATTTTTATGGGAATACCGCCCTTCTGGGCCACAGCTTCGAATATCATGCCAAGGGCAAACAGATACTCATCGGCCGGCTGATCGTGTTCGGCTTTCTTATCGTGGTGAATATACTTTCACACGTGGCGCCGTTGGCGGTGCTGGCGATCTGGCCTGTCATGCTTGTGGTATTCCCATGGTTTCTCATGCGCGGACTGAGGTTCAATGCGCGCGTGACAAGCTATCGCAATGTGCGCTTCGATTTCGTCGGGACCTATGGCGGCGCGTTCAAGGCGATCTTCCTGGGTACCCTGGTAACGGTGATATCGGTCGGGCTGCTGTCTCCGGTCGCAACCCGCTGGTTCTATAAATACGTCTTCGACAATCTGCGTTACGGAGATCGACCCTTCTCGACCGAGCCGCGATTGGGCGCGCTGTACGAGGCGTTCATCACCGTAGTCGCGATTGTGATCGCCGGCCTCGTGATCTTGGGGCTTTTCGGTGCTGCCGCGGGCGGTTTCAGCGGCAACTCGATGGGTCGGGGAATGGGTAGCATCAGCCTGTGGCATTGGATGATTGTGCTTATTTTCCCGATTTACATATTGGCCGGCCTCTACTATCGCGCGACGGTGCGCAACATCATCTGGTCGGCCGCGATGATCGATCATCGCCATCAGCTCAGGAGCGATCTCGGTCGCCGGCGCTATGCGTGGATTGCGATTTCCAATGTCGTTGTCACCTTGGTAACCCTCGGATTGATGCGCCCCTGGGCGGCAGTGCGCATGCAAGTTTTTCTTACCGAGCATACTGCTGTCCATGTCGACGGTGAAATCGGCGTGGTCTTCGACCAGATCCGCTCGACCGGCAACGCCATCAGCGCGGAATATCTCGATGTCGATGGATTCGACTTTGGCTTCTGATCCGCAAGCGATCGCGACGGGCATCTGGCATCCGCCGCATTCCAGCCGGGAGGTTCCGGCCCGGCTGTTGGATGTCGGCGGATCGCTCATCGTGCTGTCTGACGAAGAGGGAGACGCGAGCAAGCGGCTTGCCTGGGGCATCCGCTCCGATATCGACGTCAGCCAGCGCGTGGGCTCCATCCCGCGCCGTATCGTGTTCGGAAACGAATCGGTTTTCGAAACCCGCGATAACGACGCCGTCGATGCCTATCTGCAAAGCCGCGGCGAAAAGCGCAGCAGCTTTGTTCATCGGCTCGAGATCGTCCGCCCCCGGCTGATCGCCTTCGCCCTGGCGGTATTCGTCCTGGCCTCGATCATCTATCGCTATGCAGTGCCGGCCCTCGTGGAGGTCGCCGTCTTGGTAACGCCGCCGGTGGTGCCGAAGATGATGTCGGCGGGAACGCTGAAGACATTGGATCGAGTGACCTTCGGCCCCAGCAAGCTTCTCGAGGCGCAGCAGGCGGAAATTCGCGATGATTTTACCAGGATAACCGCGAACGCTGAGGGCGGTGCGGGCCGCTATCATCTGAATTTCCGCGATGGCGGCCTCATCGGCCCCAACGCCTTCGCGCTGCCGGACGGCAATCTCGTCCTGACCGATCAGCTCGTCGAGCTGGCCGGCGGCGACAAGGAGATGATCACCGCCGTGCTCGGCCATGAGATCGGTCACGTCGAATACAAGCACAGCCTCCGCCAGCTGTATAGCGCCGCCGGTGTCGCCGGTCTCGTGTTGCTGATCGCCGGAGACGTGGGTTCTGGCGTTCACGACGTATTGACACAGGGCGGCGGCCTTCTCGCGCTTTCCTACTCCCGGCAAGCCGAGGCGCAGGCCGACCGCCGCTCGGTGGAGCTGATGCTGGCCGCCGGCGAAGACCCGGCAGCGTTGTCGCGCTTCTTCGATCTCCTCGAAGCCAAGCTCGATGATCATGGTGATACCAGCATGCTGTCGACCCATCCGGGTACGCCGGAGCGCAAGCAGGCGATCCTCGATTATGCCAGGGAACTGCAGGAGAAGCAGGCGAGGACGGGCGGATGAGCAAGTCGGCGCCGTCAGAATAACGTGAATATGAATTTCATATTTTGGAATTGTTCAAAACTAAGAAAGTCTCTATATACGGATCGACCCCCTAAGCAGCCTCGATTCCAGGAGATCGGCATGCGCTTGACGAAACAGACCAATTACGCGGTGCGCATGTTGATGTATTGCGCCGCCAACGACGGCCATTTGAGCCGCATCCCGGAAATCGCCAAGGCATACAGCGTTTCCGAGCTTTTCCTCTTCAAGATTCTGCAGCCGCTGACGAAGGCAGGTCTCGTCGAAACCGTACGCGGCCGCAACGGCGGCGTGCGCCTCGGCAGGCCTGCGACCGCCATCAGCCTTTTTGACGTCGTTCGTGTCACCGAGGATAGCTTCGCCATGGCGGAGTGCTTCGAAGAGGGCGTGGTGGAATGTCCGCTGGTGGATAGCTGCGGTCTCAATACGGCGCTGCGCAAGGCTTTGAACGCTTTCTTCGATGTTTTGACGGAATATTCCATCGACGATCTGGTCAAGGCGCGTCCGCAGATCAACTTCCTGCTCGGCCTGACTGATCTGGATCACCGGGCGATCGCCAAGAAGCCGCGGATCGCCGCTCCCGCAGCCTGATCGCCCTTCGCGAATTCCATCATGTTTGCGATCCGCAGTTGCCTCCGGCCGCTGCGGATTTTTGTTGGTATTGCCTCCTATCGAGGCAATAGAGGGTTAGCCGATTGCAAGAGTAAAATGTCAAATCATTCTGAAACTGCTAAATCGGCGCAAAATTTTGCCAGATTATTACCAATTCAAAGGCTTTTTTGTCCAAAAATTTCCAAACTCCATAATTTGGAAAAAATTTAGGCGGCGCTTGTTGCTTTCAAACTTAAAATAAAGTTCCATCGGCCCGATCCGGAAGGGAACCTCTGGGGTGTCCACGGCTTCAAAAGAATAACAAACCTGGGAAACGATATCATGAAAAAGATCTCTGTCCTGCTGGCAGTGACAGCCTTGACTTCGGTCATGGCGACGTCCGCCTGGTCGAAAACACTCGTTTATTGCTCGGAGGGCTCGCCGGAAGGATTCGATCCGGGAATTTATACTGCCGGTACCACGTTCGATGCTTCTTCGCGTACGGTCTACAGCCGCCTCGTCGAATTCAAGCACGGCAGCACCGAGGTCGAACCTGGCCTCGCCGAAAGCTGGACCGTTTCCCCCGACGGCAAGGAATACACCTTCAAGCTGCGCAAGGGTGTAAAGTTCCAGACGACCGATTTCTTCACGCCGACGCGTGACCTCAATGCCGATGACGTTATTTTCTCCATCGGCCGTCAGATCAGTGCAGACGGCCCCTGGGCCAAGTATGTCGCCGGCGGTTCCTACGAATATGCTGATGGCATGGGCTTCACCAAGCTGATCAAGTCGATCGACAAGGTTGACGACCTTACCGTCAAATTCGTGCTGAACCATCCGGAAGCCCCGTTCCTCGCGGACCTCGCCATGGACTTCGGCTCGATCCTGTCGAAGGAATATGCAGACAAGCTCCAGGCCGACAAGAAGATGGAGCAGATGAACCAGCAGCCGCTCGGCACCGGCCCGTTCACCTTCGTCGCCTACCAGCCGGATGCCGTCATCCGCTACAAGGCAAACGAGACCTATTTCAAGGGCAAGGAAAAGATCGACGATCTCGTCTTTGCGATCACGCCGGATGCATCCGTCCGCGCGCAGAAGCTGAAGTCCGGCGAGTGCAATATCATGCCGTACCCGAACGCGGCCGACATCAAGGATCTGAAGGCTGACAAGAACCTCAAGGTTCTCGAGCAGGCCGGCTTGAACGTTTCTTACCTCGCCTACAACACGCTGATCGCGCCTTTCGACAAGGTCGAAGTGCGCAAGGCGCTCAACATGGCCGTCAACAAGCAGGCCATCGTCGACGCCGTCTTCCAGGGTTCGGCTTCGGTCGCGACCAACCCGATCCCGCCGACCATGTGGTCCTATAACAAGGACGTCAAGGACGATAAATACAACCCTGACGAAGCCAAGAAGATGCTTGAAAAGGCTGGCGTCAAGGATCTCAGCATGAAGATTTGGGCGATGCCGGTGTCGCGTCCCTACATGCTGAATGCACGCCGCGCTGCCGAGCTGATGCAGGCTGACCTTGGCAAAATCGGCGTCAAGGTCGAGATCGTCACCTATGACTGGGCTCAGTATCTGAAGCTTTCCTCCGCCAAGGACCGCGACGGCGCGGCCATCCTCGGCTGGACCGGCGACAACGGCGACCCGGACAACTTCCTTGACACGCTGCTCGGCTGCGATGCCGTCGGTGGCAACAACCGTGCGCAGTGGTGCAACAAGGAATTCGACGACCTGGTGAAGAAGGCCAAGCAGACGGCCGACGTCAAGGAGCGCACCAAGCTCTACGAACAGGCCCAGGTCGTGTTCAAGCGTGAAGCACCGTGGATGACCATCGACCATTCTGAAGAGTTCATCCCGATGACGAAGAATGTCACCGGCTACTTCCAGGATCCGGTCGGCGTTCACCGCTTCGACGGCGTCGATATCGCCGAATAACAAAAAGTCTGTGAGAATGCCCGGCTAGAACCGGGCGACCCGGCGGTCAGGCAATCTGCCTGACCGCCGGAAAAATTTGGACAACTGTCATGTTGCGATTTCTTTTCAGCCGTCTTGCGGTGCTGATCCCGACATTCCTCGGCGTATCGATCGTCGCCTTCTCTTTCATCCGCCTGCTTCCCGGCGATCCCGTCATGCTGCTGTCGGGCGAACGCGTGATGTCGCCGGAACGCCATGCCCAGATCTCGCACGATCTCGGCTACGACCAGCCGATGGTCGTTCAGTACGGCAAATACATCTGGAGCGCCTTGCACGGCGACCTCGGCACCTCGATCACCACCAAGCGTGACGTGCTGACCGACTTCTTCACCTTCTTCCCGGCAACGCTCGAGCTGTCGATCTGCGCCATGATCCTGGCGATCTGTCTTGGCATTCCGGCCGGCGTTTTCGCCGCCGTCAAACGAGGGACATGGTTCGACCAGACCGTCATGGGCGTCGCCCTCGTCGGCTATTCCATGCCGATCTTCTGGTGGGGCCTGCTGCTGATCATCGTCTTCAACGGCTATCTGCACTGGACGCCGGTTTCGGGCCGCATCGGTCTCATCTACTTCTTCAAGCCGATCACCGGCTTCATGCTGATCGACAGCCTGCTGTCCGGTCAGAAGGGCGCTTTCTGGTCCGCGCTCAATTCGCTGATTCTGCCGACGATCGTTCTCGGCACCATTCCACTTGCCGTCATCGCGCGGCAGACACGTTCGGCCATGCTGGAAGTGCTCGGCGAGGATTATGTGCGCACCGCCCGCTCCAAGGGCCTGTCGCCGCTGCGGGTCGTCTCCGTGCATGCGCTGCGCAACGCCATGATCCCTGTGGTCACCACCATCGGCCTGCAGGTCGGCGTGCTGCTCGGCGGCGCCATCCTGACGGAGAGCATCTTTTCCTGGCCGGGCATCGGCAAATGGATGATCGACGCCGTCTTCAAGCGTGATTATCCGGTGGTGCAGGGCGGCCTGCTGCTGATTGCCGGCATCGTCATGCTCGTCAATCTGGCTGTCGACGTGCTCTACGGCTTCGTCAATCCACGCATTCGTCATTAGGAGCGGCTCATGAGCACGGTTAGCGTCAAATCCGACCGCCCCTCCGCTCTGGCGGAGTTCTGGTACTACTTCTCTCGCAACAAGGGCGCCGTCATCGGCCTTGCGATCTTTCTTTTCGTCCTGTTTCTGGCGATCTTCGCCGGCCTCGTCGCCCCGCATGATCCCGATGCCGCCTATGGCAGCGACATGCAGCGCCTGCCGCCGTTCTGGGCGCAGGGCAGCAACAGCAGCTTCCTGCTGGGCACGGATGCCAACGGCCGCGATCTCCTGTCGCGCCTCATCTACGGCACACGGTTTTCACTGTTCATCGGCCTCGTGGTCGCCTCGCTTTCGGCAATCGCCGGCATTCTGATCGGCCTCCTCGCCGGCTATGTTCGCGGCCGCACCGATACGATCATCATGCGCATCATGGACATCATCCTGGCCATCCCGTCGCTGCTGCTTGCCCTGGTGCTGGTGGCGATTCTCGGGCCTGGCCTGACGAACGCCATGATCGCGATCTCCATCGTCAACCAGCCGCATTTTGTGCGCCTGACGCGCGCATCGGTCATGACCGAACGCGACAAGGAATATGTCATCGCCTCGCGCGTCGCCGGTGCCGGTCCGCTGCGGCTGATGTTCAAGACGATCCTGCCGAACTGTCTGGGGCCGCTGATCGTGCAGGGCACGCTCGCGTTCTCCTCTGCCATTCTCGATGCCGCGGCTCTCGGCTTTCTCGGCCAGGGCGCCCAGCCGCCGACGCCGGAATGGGGCACGATGCTCGCCGACTCGCGCGAGTTCTTCCAGAGCAACCCCTGGCTCGTCACTTTCCCCGGTCTCTGCATCCTGATCACGGTCCTCGCCATCAATCTGATGGGCGACGGCCTGCGCGATGCCTTCGACCCGAAGCTGAAGAGGTCGTAATGGCGCTTCTCGATATTGAAAATCTCACCGTTGAATTCCAGACCTCGTCCGGCCTGTTCCGGGCAGTCGACGGTGTCTCGCTCACCTGCGACAAGGGAGAGATCCTCTCGATCGTCGGTGAATCCGGTTCCGGCAAATCGGTCTCCATGCTCGCCATGATGGGGCTCTTGCCCTGGACGGCGAACATCACCGCCGACCGCATGATGTTCGATGGCAAGGACCTGCGCGGCATCTCCGCGCGCCAGCGCCGCAAGATCATCGGCAAGGACATGGCGATGATCTTCCAGGAGCCGATGTCGAGCCTCAATCCGTGCTTCACGGTCGGCTTCCAGCTCGGCGAGACCCTGCGCATCCATATGGGTCTCGACCGCAAGGCGCGCCGCCAGCGTTCGATCGAGCTTTTGAATCTCGTCGGCATTCCGGCGCCCGAAGATCGCCTGTCGAACTTCCCGCACCAGATGTCGGGCGGCATGAGCCAGCGTGTCATGATCGCCATGGCGCTCGCCTGCAATCCGAAGCTTTTGATCGCCGACGAGCCGACCACCGCGCTCGACGTGACAATCCAGGCGCAGATCCTCGATCTGCTCGCACGCCTGCAGCGGGAGCACGGCATGGCGCTGGTGCTCATCACCCATGACATGGGCGTCGTCGCCGAAACGGCTGAGCGCGTGCAGGTGCAGTATGCCGGCCAGAAAGTGGAGGAACAGCCGGTCAAGGCGCTGTTCCGCGATCCGCATCATCCCTATACGGCCGCGCTTCTCTCGGCGCTGCCGGAGCGTGCCGTGGTCGGCGAGCGCCTGCCGTCCATCGCCGGCGTCGTCCCCGGTCAGCACGATCGGCCCACGGGCTGTCTCTTCGCACCGCGTTGTTCCTTCGCCACGCCCGAATGCGACAAGGGCGTCACACGCCAGGGCGTCGATCTCGGCAGGACCCTTTGCAACTATCCGCTGGAACATGGCAAGCCGCTCGGCCATCCCGGCATTGCCGCCACGCAAGCAGCAGGAGGTGCGGCATGACCGGCGCTGTTCTCGAAGGGCGCGATCTCGCCCGTTTCTACACCATCAAGCGCGGCAGTTTCAAACCGGAGGCGACCGTCAAGGCGCTGAACGGTGTCAGCTTCAGCCTGCAGTCGGGCCGCACGCTCGCCGTCGTTGGTGAATCCGGCTGCGGCAAGTCGACGCTCGCCCGTCTGGTGACGATGATCGAACACCCGACATCAGGTGAATTGCTGATCGACGGCAAGCCGGCGAAGCTCGGCGATCGCAGCCTGCGCAGCGCCGTGCAGATCGTCTTTCAGAACCCCTATGGCTCGCTCAACCCGCGCCAGAAGGTCGGCTCCATTCTTGAGGAGCCGCTGAAGATCAACACCGATGACGATGCCGCGACCCGCCGCCGCAAGGCCGAGGAGATGATGGCGCGCGTCGGCCTGCGCCCGGAGCATTACGACCGTTACCCGCATATGTTCTCCGGCGGCCAGCGTCAGCGCATCGCCATTGCGCGCGCCCTGATGCTGCGGCCGAAGGTGCTGGTGCTTGACGAGCCGGTTTCCGCGCTCGACCTGTCGATTCAGGCGCAGGTTCTCAACCTCTTGATGGATCTGCAAAAGGAGATGGGTCTTGCCTATCTCTTCATCTCGCACGGCCTTTCCGTCGTCCGCCACATCGCCGATGACGTGATGGTGATGTATCTCGGACGACCGGTCGAAACCGGCACGGCCGAAGAGGTCTTCAGCCGCCCGCGCCATCCCTATACCGCGGCACTTCTGTCTGCGACGCCGATCGCCGATCCGGAGCGCGAGAAGAACCGCATCCGCCTGCAGGGCGAGCTGCCATCGCCGCTCAACCCGCCGACCGGCTGCCACTTCAACCCGCGCTGCTGGCGCGCGCAGGACAAATGCCGGCAGACCGCGCCGGAATTGACCGGCGAGGGAACGCATAAATTTTCCTGTTTCTTTCCGCTGGATTGATCCAAGTTGTGAAACAGGCAGGTCCGGCTTTCCCGCGCCTTTTTGCCCGGCACTGCCTCCGTCACAGTTGCAGATGCCGATTGGCTTGCTCAGCCTAACCCTCTCCCCGCGTGCGGGGAGAGGGTTAGGCTGAGGGGCCAGGCACTTGGATGCGTCAACGGTGGAACCTGCCTGACTGTCATTATCGGCCATGGTTCAAGGCAGAAAACAATATGAGTGAAATATCCAAGATTCCCCTTGCCATCATCGTCATGGGTGTGAGCGGCAGCGGCAAATCCTCGATCGGCGAGGGCGTGGCGGCTCGGCTCGACATACATTTCATCGAGGGCGATGCGCTGCATCCGGCGGCCAATGTCGAGAAGATGAGCAAGGGCATCCCGCTGACCGACGAGGATCGCTGGCCGTGGCTCGAAAAGATCGGCCAGGAGATCACGGCAAGCCTTGCCAAGGGCGAGGGGATCGCCGTTTCCTGCTCGGCGCTCAAGCGCATCTATCGCGAACGCCTGCGTGCTGCTGCCGGCGGCCATCTCTATTTCATCTATCTTGACGGCTCCAAGGAGCTGCTGACCAAGCGCATGGGCGAACGCAAGGGCCATTTCATGCCCGCCTCGCTATTGGAAAGCCAGCTGCAGACGCTGGAAGTGCCGACCGGCGAGCCTGGTGTCGTCACCGTCGATATCGACGACACGATCGACGGCATTGTCGAAGCTGCTCTCAAGGGCCTTGCGGCAATCCGCTAGGCTGAAGATCACGGCGCGAATCGATCCGGCGCATAAGCCGAAATATCGATGAAAGGCTTCTCGCCGGTGATGAGCTCGGCGAGCACGCGGCCGGTCACGGGACCGAGCGTCAGGCCGTGATGCGCATGGCCGAAGGCGAACCATAATCCCTCGTGGCGTGGCGCCTTGCCGATGATGGGCATCATGTCGGGCGTGCAGGGGCGGGCGCCCATCCAGGGTTCGGGGTCGAGCCGTTCGCCGAGCGGGAAGACGGTGCGGGCGACGGCCTCGGCGCGGTCGAGCTGCACCGGCGTCTTTGGTGCGTCGCGCAGCGCGAATTCCGCCCCCGTCGTCAGCCGGATGCCGCGGCTCATCGGCGCCAGCAGATAGCCGCGTTCGGCATCCAGCGTCCAATTGTTGAGAACGGCATTGCCCTCGGCGGCATAGTGCATGTGATAGCCGCGCTTCACGCCGAGCGGAAAGGCATAGCCGAAGCGTTTCGTCACCAGGTCTGCCCAGGGTCCGAGCGCGACGACGACATCCTCCGCCTCGATCGACCCTTCCGCCGTCACCATTCTCCAGGCCGAGCCGGATCGGCCAAGCGAGACGGCGTCCCCCGTCGTCACGCGGCCGCCGATGCTTTCGAAGTAACGGCGATAGGCTGATGTCAGCCCATGCGGATCGACCACCGACCATGGATCGCGCCAGCGCAAGGCGCCGGCAAAGCTGTCTTTGAGATGCGGCTCCGCCGTCGCCACGTCCGCGCTGGTCAGCGCATCGTAGGCGATGCCGAATTCGCGGTTGAGACGTTCGGCTTCGGCAAACTCCGCGTCGCGTTTCTCGTTCGAGCGGAAGAGCTCCACCCAACCGTTCTTGCGGATCAGCTCCTTGGCGTGGGCGGCTTCGATGAGGTCGTTGTGTTCGCTCACGGAATGCTCGATCAATGGTGCATATGCGCGCGAGATCATCTCATGGCGCTTGGTGTTGGAATTCCACCAATAGCGGGCAAGGAAGGCGATCTGCGCGGGGAGCGCGCGTAGATGGTAATGCGCATCGACGCGATTGTTGAAGGCGTAGCGCAGCAGCAGGCCGAATTGCTGCGGAAAGCCGTAGGGCACCACGCCCTCGCGCTGGATGAGGCCGGCATTGCCGAAGGACGTTCCCTGGCCGGGCTCCTTCCTGTCGACGAGGACGACCTGGCGTCCCCGCCGCTGAAGGTGGATTGCCGTCGATACGCCGACGATGCCGGCGCCGAGAACGATTGCGTCCTTTGTCATTTTCCCCTGCTATCCGCATGTTCATGGCACTCAGCGCGATCTCACGGAAGGTTTGATATCGTTGCGTGGACTGCGCCCTAAGCATCGAAAATGCCTGCCAAATTTCAGCGGCGCAAATGAAAAATGCGGTCAGGCCGCAGTCTGTCTCAAGCAGGCGTTCTCGGCGCGGATGCGGATAGTGAGAATGATGCCGTTCAGCAGCGAAAAGATCGCTGCATAGAGCGGCATGCCGAAGCAAAGCGGCAGCACCGCTATCTCGGCGACGACAATCACATAGTTCGGATGATTGAGGAAGCGATAGGGCCCATTCGTCACAAGGGGCGCTCCGGGCAATATGATGATACGCGTCGTCCAGCGCTCCTTGAGCGTGGCCAATACCCAGAGACGCAATCCCTGAAGCACCATGAACAGGAGGAGCCAGACGGGATCGACCGGCCGGCCGGTGGCAAGCAGCCACAGGCCGACGAGCCATGCCGCATGCATCGCCACCATGAAGGGATAGTGCTCCCCAGCGCATTCCCGGGCGCCGCGGGCAAGGAGGGCGGCGGTGTTGCGCTTCGCATAGGCCAGTTCCGCCAGCCGCTGCAATGTCACGAAACTCAGAAGAGCGATCGATGGCCACAGCATCATGCGACCCTCTTCAGCGTGATGCAGCTCGCCGTAAACCCCGGCCCCATCGCAACCAATGCCGAACGTTCAGGCAATCCAGCGGCGATCGCGCGTTCCAGCACGAACAACACGGTGGGGGAGGACATGTTGCCGTAATCACCGATCACCTCGCGTTCTATATCGAGCGAGCCGGGCTCGAGACCGAGCGCGCTTTCCAGCGCCGCAAGCACCCTGGCGCCGCCGGGATGGCAGATGAAACGGTCGACATCCGATAGCGAGAGCCCGGCTCGATCGAGAATGCCTTCAATCGCGGCTCTGACATGGGTCTCGGCAAAGACTGGCAGCGATTGCTCGAGGACGATGCCGAAGCCGGTGTCGTCGATCTTCCAGCCCATGATGCCGAGACTGTCGGGGAAGAGATGCTCGCCCGTCGATTCGATTTCGGCGATGCCACCATCTCCGGCCCTCAGGACGCAGGCCGCCGCCCCGTCGCCGAACAGGGCCGTGGCGATGATGTTGGGTCTGGTCAGCTCGTCCAGGCGGAAGGCCAGCGAGCAGAGTTCGATCGAGACGAAGAGGACGACTGCGCCCGGCCGGCTTCTCGCCATTTTCGAGGCAATGGCAAGGCCGGAAACGCCTGCCGCGCAGCCGAGCCCGAAGATCGGCACCCGCTCGATATCGCAGCGAAAGCCGAGCTCGCCGGCGAGCCGCGCTTCGAGGCTTGGTGTCACAACGCCGGTGGAAGAGACCGTGACGATGCAATCCACCTGATGAGCTTCGATCCCGGCGCGTTGCAGCGCCCCTATCGCGGTCCGCCGGAAGAGCTCGGTTGCGACTTCGACATAGGCCGCCATGCGATCCTGCCAGCCATGTGGCTGTTCGAACCAGGAAAGCGGCCGCGCCACATGGCGCTTGCGGATGCCGGTGCTTTCGAAGACGCGGGCCAGATATTTGAAATCCTGGAATCGCTCGGAAAACAATCGGCCCGCCGTTTCGGCGGCCTCCGATTGGAGAATGATGTTGTCGGGGGTTGCGACGGCAAGGCTTAGAAGTTTGACGGTATCGATCACGAGTTTCTCCTGCTGCCCTTGGAGGGCGTGCCCTGTGAAACACGCAACGATCGACATCTATTCGATGCCGGGGCGGTCACAAAAGAGTGACGACCGCCAAAGGTCTGAAGAAAAAATATTCTCAGGCGATCCGAATAAAAGCAGCAGGCGGTGTGTTCTCCCCTCGCAACGTCCATTTTGCCAAGGAGACATTCCATGACGACCACAGCATTCCGCCTGGCTTCCATTGCCCTCGGCGCAGGCCTCGCCCTCAGTGCCTTCACCGTTCCGGTTTTCGCAGCCGGCGACAATTCCAGCACGACGCCGACCTGCAAGAAGGGCGAGATCTACGACCAGAAGACGAAGAAATGCGTCAAGCAGCAAGGTGCCAACGTCACGGACGAAAACCGCGCTGACTATGCATATTCGCTGGCCAAGAAGGATCATCGCTATCAGGAAGCGTTGGCGGTCCTCGACACCATGCAGAACCCCAACACGGCCGAAGCGCTGAACTATCGCGGCTATGCCACCCGCAAGCTCGGCCGCACCGATGAAGGTATTTCCTACTATACGAAGTCCGTCGCCATGGATCCGAAATACACGCTGGTCCGCGAATATCTCGGCGAAGCCTACGTCATCAAGGGTCAGATGGATCTCGCCAACGATCAGCTGAGTACGATCAAGGCGCTCTGCGGCAACACGACTTGCGAGGAATACCGCGATCTTCATGCGGCTATCCTGAACCCGTCGAGCCTTTGAGGCCGGGATCGGTTCAACGACAAATGTCATGAGCAGGGAGCTTTGCGAGAAATATGGGAACCATGCCGGTCGCTCGTACCGCAATTTCTGCTTATAGTCTGATAGCATCGGAGCCGCCGAGAAGGCCGGCGGCTCCTGCAAGCGCTGATGTCGCGGAGGATGCCATAGCGAGCGAAGAGGATATCAGGGCGGGCCTGTCCCAACATCTGACGCGGCTGTGGCGCTATGGCGTGGTGCTGTCGCGCCAGCGTGACGTGGCCGACGATCTTGTTCAGGCGACCTGTGTCAGGGCGCTGGAGCGGGCGGCCCAGTTTACATCAGGCACGAGGCTGGATCGCTGGCTGTTTGCGATCCTTCATTCCATATGGCTGAACGAGGTTCGTTCGCGGCGGGTGCGCCTGGGACAGGGCTTTGTCGATGCCGATGAGACGCTGGTTTTCGACGGCGCGCGGGAAACAGAGACGCATATTCTCGCCGGCCAGGTGTTGCGACGGGTGCAGGCGCTTCCGGAGGCGCAGCGCACCGCTGTATTTCTCGCCTATGTCGAAGGACTTTCCTATCGCGAGGTGGCCGACATTCTGGCTGTGCCGATCGGAACCGTGATGAGCCGGCTGGCGGCGGCGCGGGCAAAGCTTGCTGAAGGCATGGGGGCGATGGACGACGGACGGCCTTCGGGGGGCGGGCGACTGGGGAACGGAAATGAGTGAATTGAACAAAGGAAACATGCCCTCGGACGAGCAGCTCACCGCCTTCATTGATGGCGAGCTGGATGCGCCCGATCGCGAAAGGATCGAACGACTGATCGCCGCCGACGAGCGCGTGGCGGAGCGATTCGATCTCCTGTCGCACAGCGCCCTGCCGTTCCGCCAGGCGTTCGAGCCGCTGCTTGCCGAGGCCCCCGCTGCCAAGCTGGAAGCCATGCTCGCCGCCATTCCCGCAGTCCAGGAGCGCAAGACCGGTGCCTTCGATGTCAGCCGCCGAGGCTTCCTTGCGGCAATTGCCGCGAGCTTCGTAGCGGCCATTGCGGTAGACCGCGCGGTGATCGGCATTGGCCATCGTCTCGCCGGGCCGGACGAAGACACCGAATGGCGTGCCGTGGTTGCCGAATATCTCTCCCTCTATACGGCGGATACATTGAGCGCACCGGGCGGCGACCGGGCGCAGCAGACAGCGCAGCTGAACGAAGTTGGCGCTAAGCTGGGCCTGTTGCTGGCGCCCGAAACCGTCGTCATGCCGGGCGTCGACTTCAAGCGTGCCGAGATATTGAATTATGACAGCAAGCCCCTCGCGCAGATTGCCTATCTCGATCCGCAAACCGGACCCATGGCCCTTTGCATCGTCCAGTCCGCCAGGGGAGCGGCTGCGCCGGATATGGAAAATCGCCGCGGCATGAATATCGTCTACTGGTCGAGCGCCACACACGCCTTCATGCTGATCGGCCACGCACCGATCGATCGGATGAAGGCATTGGCGGATAACGTCATGGGCAGGCTCACGGCCTGAGATAACCGGCCTCTTGGAGAGTGCTCTGTTCATCGGCTCAAATCGCGCCGTTCGGTCGCGGCTGCCATCAGCGCAAACGGCAGTTTGCGCTGATGTGGTCGTTTCTTCCGATCTCTGATGCGCGGTCGGAAGAAACGGAAATGCTTAGCCCACGAGTGGACGCGGAAGCACGAGGTCAGAAACCTTGTAGATGTGAAATTCGCTTTCAGAGACGGTATCGAGCTTCTTAAATTTTTCGAGAAAGGCCGGATCGGAAAAGAATTCGTCGACATTGTTCTCGTCGCGGATCGCCTCGATATTCACGACGGTTTTGCCGTCCGTACTTTTCGACAGGTTGCTCCATAGAAATCCTTCCTTCCGTTCCGCAACATAGTGCACGACATCCTGGATGATTTTGAATGCTTCCTCCTGGTTGCCCGGATGGGCATGAATGACGTTCACGACGAACACGGTGGGCTGAGAAGCGAATTGGAACTCGGCTTTTTGGGGATGGGTCACGCGATCTCCGTTCAAAAGTTGTCGGGCGGAATTTGCCGCGTTGCGAGAGATAGCCGGCGACAAAGGCGGAAAAAATGGGCTAGTCATCCGCAGATAATGGACGTTGACGTCCGCAATGGGATTGCTCGCCATGGACAATATCGCCGCGTTGAATGTGTTCGTGATTGCGGCGGAAACCCGCAGTTTTGTCCGCGCCGGAGAGATACTCGGCGTTTCCTCGTCGGCCATCGGCAAAACCATGGCCCGCTTGGAGAAAAGGCTTGGCGTACGCCTGTTTCACCGAAACACCCGCAGCATCGCGATTACCGCCGAGGGTATTATGTTTCTCGAGCGCTGCAGGCGAATTTTCTCCGAGATAGAAGCGGCAGAACAGGAATTGTCGCAAACTATCGCCGCGCCCCGTGGCTGGCTCCGCGTGAGCTTGCCCCTCGCCGGCATGCTTTTCATGCCCACGATCACCAAATTCATGCGCGCGTTCCCGGACGTGATGATCGACCTCGATTTTACGGATCGCCTGGTCGATGTGATCGAAGAGGGGTTCGACGCAGTGGTGCGAACGGGCGAAATGACCGACAGCCGCCTGATGGTGCGGACGCTCGGAAGATTCTCCCACCGTGTTGTCGGGTCGAAGGAGTATTTCGACCGCTTCGGGATTCCCAAAAGGCCGGAAGACCTTTCCGCACACATGTGTCTCCACCACAAATATCCGTCAACCGGCAGGCTGGAACGCTGGCCGTTACGCTACGATGCTGGGGTGGGAAAATTGGAGCTGCCTGTATCGTCGATGGCAAGCACGCTCGAGCCGCTGATCAGTATGGCTGAGGCTGGGCTTGGTGTCGCCTGCCTGCCGCTCTTTACCATCGGCAGGCAAATTGCGGAGGGAAAGCTCGTCTCCGTTCTGGCCGACTATATCGAGGATGTCGGCGAATTCCGCATTCTCTGGCCGTCGAGCCGTCAATTGTCGCCAAAAATACAAGCCTTTGTAAAATTCATGGTGGAAAATCTGTTTCGTCCCTGATGGCCGCCGTTTCGGGTTAGGGGGATGCTGGAAGCAGCGCGACCGAATAGCTAAAATGGCGCGATCTAAAAAGAATTTGGCGAAAACCCATCCTGCTGGTATTCTCGGCCCAACGAAAATCGAATGAGCGCCTGCAGCATGCCGGAAGGTGTCGCTCGGCGCGGTGGAAAAGATACGTGAGTGACCCCGACAGCGGCAAAGCGCCGCAGGCAGACGGGGCGTCGGAAGCAGAGCGCAGGAAGGGTAAATCCTCCCGGCGCGCGAAGCGCAAGCGTGGCGGCCATGGCCGTCCGACCGCTCATTCTGCCGAGGCCAGTCAGGCAGGCAAGCCCAGCCCGGCGGCGACGCGCCCAACAGAGGATGAAGCCGGTTCCCCGGCCAAAAAGCGAAAGCGCCGACGCCGCGCCCGTGGCGGAGCCCATGGTGATGGGCAGCACGCTTCTCCGATACAACAGCCCTCGTCCGCGCCGGAACATCGTGCCGCGTCGGATCATGGACATCCCTCATCGCACAAGAGCGGCAAGAACCGGCGCAAGCACCGCAGCAAACGCGGCTTGCAGGGCCGGCCACTGGCGCATGAGAAGACCGCACAGATTGTCGCCCCGACGAATGCGTTTGCCGCCGGGCACGTGCAGGTCCATGAGGATCATCGCCATGACCGGCAATCGATGCCGCGGCGTGAGGGGCATGCGCAGCATCATCATGCCGAAGGCGATTCCCGTCCGGTCGACCTTTACGCCGCGCTTGATCTCGGCACCAACAATTGCCGCCTGCTGATCGCGCAGCCGACGCGCCCGGGGCAGTTCCGGGTCATCGATGCATTCTCGCGAATCGTGCGTCTCGGCGAGGGGCTTGGCGCCAGTGGACGGCTGTCCGGCGATGCCATGGACCGGGCCGTCGAGGCGCTGCGCATCTGCGCCGCCAAGCTGAAGACGCGTGAGATCCGCCGCATGCGGCTGATCGCGACCGAAGCTTGCCGCGCGGCTGACAATGGCGAGGCCTTCCTCGAGCGCGTCACCGCCGAAACGGGATTGCAGCTGGAGATCATCGACCGCGAGACCGAAGCGCGGCTTGCCGTCTCCGGTTGCTCGTCGCTCGTCGGGCCGGAAGCGCGTTCGGTCGTGCTTTTCGATATCGGCGGCGGCTCCTCCGAGATTGCCGTCATCCGCATCGGCGAAAACCGCTCGAGCCGGCTTGCCAATCATATCACCCATTGGACCTCACTGCCCGTCGGCGTGGTAACGCTTTCGGAGCGGCACGGCGGACGCGACGTAACGCCGGAGCTGTTCGAGACGATGGTGTGCGAGGTTGAGCGCATGCTCGAACATTTCGATTGCCCGCCGGTACAGGGGGCCGCACGCGATAGCGGCGATTTCCATCTGATCGGCACGTCGGGCACGGTGACGACACTTGCCGGTGTGCATCTCGATCTGCCGCGTTACGATCGGCGCAGGGTCGACGGTGTCTGGCTGTCGGACGACGAGGTCAGCGCGATGCAGGCGAAGCTGCTCTCGTGGGACTTTGCCGGCCGCGCCGCCAATCCTTGCATCGGGCCGGATCGCGCTGATCTGGTTCTTGCGGGCTGCGCCATTTTGGAGGCGATCCGCCGCCGCTGGCCGAGCCCGCGCATGCGCGTTGCCGATCGTGGCCTGCGCGAGGGATTGCTTACCGACATGATGGCGGATGACGGCGTTTGGCGGCGGGGCCGCTCGCGCCGCGGTTATCGACCGAGGGACGTAAAGGGGCCGCAGACTTGAGTAAGCCAACCATCGCCGGCAACCGCACGGGCCGCAAGCTCGGCCAGCGCGTCAAGAAAAAGAAGCTGAAGGCCTCCTCGCGGGAGTGGCTGCATCGGCACATCAACGATCCCTATGTGCAGCGAGCCCAGCTTGAAGGCTATCGCGCCCGCGCCGCCTTCAAGCTGCTGGAGATCGACGAGAAGCACCAGATCCTGAAGGGCGCACGCCGCATCATCGATCTGGGTGCGGCACCGGGAAGCTGGTCGCAGATCGCGGCCAAGGTGACCGGCTCGACGGAAGACGATATTCGCGTCGCGGCCATCGACTTTCTGGAAATGGCGCATCTGCCTGGCGTCACCATCCTGCAGCTCGACTTTCTCGACCCGGACGCGCCGCAACGGCTGGTCGATGCTGTCGGCGGTGAGCCGGACTTGGTGATGTCGGATATGGCGGCGCCGACGACGGGCCATCACCGCACCGATCACCTGCGCACCATGCATCTCTGCGAGGTCGCGGCGCATTTCGCAATCGAGGTTCTGGCCGAGGGCGGGCATTTCCTCGCCAAGACCTTCCAGGGCGGCACGGAGCGCGACCTGCTGAACCTGCTGAAGCAGAACTTCCGCCAGGTCGTCCATGTGAAGCCGGGTGCATCCAGGGCGGAATCGGTCGAAATGTTCCTGCTGGCAAAAGGCTTCAAGGGACGCAATGTCGAGCACGGCACAATAAGCGCTTGATTGAGCAGTCGCTTTTGGTCGATGATGTGGTCCCCTCGATACTGAAGGCGGCTCATCATCACCATGCTTCTTTACGTCACGCTCGGTTCCAACGACATTCCGCGTGCTCGCGGCTTCTATGACGCAGTTTTGCCGATCCTTGGCTACCGGCGTCAACGCGAATCGGACGAGGAAATCGGCTATGCCGCCGATGGCGACGTCCGTTGCCGGTTCTGGGTGGTGACTCCCTATGATCACCGCGCCGCAACGATCGGCAATGGCTCGATGGTTGCTCTGCATGCGGAAAGCCGCTCGGATGTCGACGCCTTCCATGCCGCGGCCCTGGCCAATGGCGGCACCGATGAGGGCAAGCCCGGCCTTCGCTCCTTCCATGCCAATTTCTATGCTGCCTATGTGCGCGACCCCGATGGCAACAAGCTGAGCGCCGTCTGCGAAAGACCGGAATAGGCGCCGACGCCTGACTGACGCGTCATCATTTTGCGGCCGGCTGCTGCACCTGTGTCTGCGGGGTGGCTACGCGCTTCAGGCCGGCCTTGTGGCCGGAGACCGTGGCGCCGGCGCTGCGATCCATTCTGATGAAGGGAATGGTGGCAAGCACGGTCAGGGCCGAGATGCAGAAGAAGGCGATGTGGAAATCGCTGACCTGCAGTTCCGTGCCGCGGAAGAAAGTCGAGGTTTCCAGGATCATGGCAGCGACCGCGACGCCGAGCGCCAGGCTGATCTGCTGCATGACGGAGCTCATGGAGGTCGCCTGGCTCGCCTGCTTGTCGCTGATATCGGCAAAGGCGAGCGCATTGATGCCGGTGAAGAAGAACGAGCGCGAGAAGCCGCCGATCAACAGCACTCCGATGATGATGAGATGCGACGTCCACGGCTGGAAGAGGCCGGTGCAGATCGTCGTAATGGTCGTGACGGCCGCAGCCGAAAGAAGTGCTGTCTTGAAGCCGACAGCGGTAAAAACCCGGCGCGCGATGAACTTGGTGGAGATCGCGCCGATCGCGCCGGCAAAGGTGATCAGGCCGGACTGGAACGGATTGAGGCCGAAACCTAGCTGCAGCATCAGCGGCGTCAGGAATGGCATGGCGCCGATGCAGATGCGAAACAGCGTGCCGCCGGTGACGGAAGCGCGGAAGGTGCCGTTCTTCAACAGAGAGAGGTCGAGGATCGGTGCGGGGTGGCGACGTGCGTGGCCGATATAGAGGAAGCCGCAGACGAAGCCGATGACGATGGCCGAGATGCCGATGTATGGCGGGAGCGCCGGCAGGCTGATGACCGACATGCCGAAGACGACGCCGGCCGCCGCGAAGGACGTCAGCAGGAAGCCGATAGCATCGAGCTTCGGCGGCATGGTTGCCTCGACCTCCGGCAGGAAGATTGACGACAGGATGACGCCGAGAATGCCGACGGGCACGTTGATCAGGAAGATCCAGTGCCAGGAGGCATAGGTAGTAATGAAACCGCCGAGCGGCGGGCCGGCAAGCGGGCCGACAAGTGCCGGAATGGAAAGCAGCGCCATGGCCGAGACCAGATCGCTCTTCTGCGTGGTGCGCACCAGCACCAGGCGTCCGACCGGTGTCATCATCGAGCCACCGACACCCTGCAGGAAGCGGGCAAAGACGAATTCCAAGAGGCCGCCCGAAAAGGCGCACATGATGGAGCCGATGACGAAGACGCAGATGGCGATGCGGAAAATGTTCTTCGCGCCGAAGCGGTCCGCCATCCAGCCGCTGATCGGGATGAATACCGCGAGCGACACCATGTAGGAGGTCAGCGCCAGTTTGAGGGTGATCGGGCCGACATGCAGATCGTTGGCGATCGCCGGCAGCGCTGTCGCGATGACCGTGGAATCCATCTGTTCCATGAAGAGAGCGACGGCGAGGATCAGCGGAACGATGCGATTCATAGGCGCTTGCCTTGATGGGTCTTATCTTCGGGAAGGCGGACCGCTAGGGAGGCAGTCAGCCGCTCTGTAGTCCTATGCGAAGCCGCTGCCAATCCCGGATTCTGCTCCATGATCGCTCGGAGATCACGTCTTCGTGATGTCCGCCGCCGCGTGGCGCGGAACGAAGGATTTGACATATGCTAAGAGCATGGAAATGCTAAACGCATAAAACGCCGCCCGTGTATTAGCGGAATTGGATTGCCTTGTCATGACCAAATTATCGGTCACGCAAGATCATATTCCCGGCCCTCATTGCCGGCGGCGATGATAGGCGCAGCTTACGCTGCCCCAGTACAAGGAGTGACATCATGACTGCCGTTCCGCCCCCAGACGCGCACCAGTTCAAATTGGGATCCTGCACCGTCACCGTCATCAAGGACGGTGCCAGTGTCATGGACAACCCTTGGGAAATCTTCGGCTCGAACCAGGCACCGGATACGGTTCGCAAACTGCTGGAGCAGAATCTCCTGCCGACGGAAAAGCTTGTGAACAGCTATACGCCCGGCATTATCGACACGGGTTCCGACGTGATCGTCGTCGACACCGGCATCGGCGCCGCCGGCCGCGCGCGGGGTCTTGGTCGCTTTCGCGAGGGCCTGAAGGCCGTTGGCTATACGCCGGAACAGGTGACCGTCGTCGCTCTGACGCATCTGCACGGAGACCATATCGGCGGGCTGATGGAGGATGGCGTCCCGGCATTTCCGAACGCCCGCTACGTTGCCGGCGAGATCGAATATGGCTTCTGGACCGACAAGGCGCGCGAAGGCACGCCCGCCGAAGGCGGCCAGAAGTCCGTGCTTGCCAATGTGGCGCCCTTCGCCGAAAAGATGACCTTCCTTAAGGATGGCGACCAGATCGTCAGCGGCATGACCGCCATGCTCGCGCCTGGTCACACGCCCGGCCATCTCGTGTTTCATCTGGAATCGGACGGCAAGCAGCTTGTCATGACCGGCGATACCGCCAATCACTATATCCTGTCCGTCGGCCGTCCGGACTGGGAAGTCCGCTTCGATGTGGATAAGACTCAAGCCGCCAAAACCCGGCGGCGCATCTTCGATATGATCGCCGCCGACCGGATTCCCTTCCTCGGCTTCCACATGCCTTTCCCCGCCGTCGGCTTCGTCGAGAAGCAGCCGGAAGGCTTCCGCTACATTCCGAAGACCTATCAGTTCGACTTGTGAGGGCAGGGGGATAGTCCTGCCTTGGCTCCCGGACATAAGCCTTACGCTACAGTGGTGGAATAGATCATCACCCTATCTCGCGACGGAACGGATGGCGGCTGCAAAGGCGGCCGGCGCTTCCTGCGGCAAGTTGTGACCTACCTTGGGAATGATGCGGCGCTCATAAAATGGTGTTGTGAAATGGCTGGCGGCGTAGTCGATCGCATCTGGTGGATCGACCCCGTCGTCTGCTCCCTGCAGCACGACAGCCGGCACGGTGATGTCAGGCTGTTTCGCTAGTAGCGCCTCGATGGGCTGCAAGGCAGGATCCCCAGGGATGCCACCGAAGCGATGCCGATAGGAGTGAATGACGATGTCAACGAAATCGGGATTTTCAAACGCGAGATAGCTCTGTTCGAAGGTGGCGTCATCGAATGTCCATGTCGGAGACCATATCCGCCAGATGAAACGGCAAAGGTCGCGACGATTCTGAGCAAGCCCGGCTCGGCCGCGTTCCGAGTGGAAATAGTACTGATACCAATAACGGCATTCTTCCTCCGGCGAGACCGGGTGTTCGGCCATGGCGATATTCTGGATGTTGTATCCCGTTCCGCAGCTCACCAGCCCTCGAACGCGCTCGGGCCAAAGTGCTGCGACGATACAGGCTGCCCGTCCGCCCCAATCATAGCCCCCGAGCACGGCTGAAGGGATGGATAGCGCATCCATGAATGCCAGCAGATCGGCGCCGAGCGCCGCTTGCTCTCCGGAGCGGAAGGTCTCATCTGACAGGAAACGGGTCGGGCCGTAGCCGCGCAGGAACGGCACGAGACAGCGCCAGCCCTCTGTCGCAAGCTGTTGGGCGACCTCGTCGTAGGCATGGACATCATAGGGGAAGCCGTGCAGCAGGATGACCGGCTTGCCGTCGAGCGGTCCGGTTTCGTGATAGGCGATTTCCAGGACTCCGGCGGTGACTGTCTTCATCCCCGATCTCTCTTCCGTTCAAAGCTGCGCGCCCAGTATGTCCCAGCATGGCAAAGGGAACCTCATACGGCAATCGAAATCCCGGATGCCTGCAACGGTTGCATGCCTAGAGAGCGGATTTCCATAAAAGCCGCCCAAACACTCGCCGTTTGCAGTTTCATGGCACGGTGTGGGGGATGGTGTTATCCACCGGGCGCTTTTCCCTATTCCCTTCCTGTCATAGACGTGTTACCAGCCCTCGCCAACTTCCAAGCAACACTTGCAAGATCGCCCGGTAGACGATTCGTTCCGGAGCCTTGCTGTTTTTCACAGACGAAGGAATTTGGCCATGGCACGCATTATTGAAACGTCAACCGGGTTGGATGCTCTGACATTCGACGACGTGCTCCTGCAGCCGGGACACTCCGAGGTCATGCCCGGCCAGACGAATATTGCCACCCGCATCGCCCAGGACATCGAACTGAACCTGCCGATCATGTCAGCCGCGATGGACACGGTGACGGAAAGCCGTCTTGCCATCGCCATGGCACAGGCCGGCGGCCTCGGCGTTATCCACCGCAACCTGACGCCGGTCCAGCAGGCCGAAGAGGTCCGCCAGGTCAAGAAATTCGAAAGCGGCATGGTGGTCAATCCGGTGACGATCGGTCCCGACGCGACGCTTGCCGAGGCACTCGCCCTGATGAGGGCGCATGGCATTTCCGGCATTCCGGTCGTTGAAAAGTCGCAACTCCCCGTTGGCATCCTCACCAATCGCGACGTCCGCTTCGCTTCCGATCCTCAGCAGAAGATCTACGAGCTGATGACCCGTGAAAACCTCATCATGGTCACGGACGGCGTGCAGCAGCAGGAAGCCAAGCGCCTGCTGCACAAGCATCGCATCGAGAAACTGCTTGTTGTCGACGGCGAAGGTCGCCTCGTCGGCCTGATCACGGTCAAGGATATCGAGAAGTCGCAGCTCAACCCGAATGCCTCGAAGGATGCGCAGGGCCGCCTGCGCGCCGCCGCCGCCATCAGCGTCGGCGACGACGGCTTCGAGCGCGCCGAACGCCTGATCGAAGCCGGCGTCGACCTCCTGGTCGTGGATACCGCCCATGGCCATTCGCAGCGCGTTCTCGACGCCGTCACCCGCGTCAAGAAGCTCACCAACTCGGTCCGCATCATGGCCGGCAATGTCGCCACCTATGACGGCACGCGAGCGCTGATCGATGCCGGCGCGGACGCCGTCAAGGTCGGCATCGGCCCCGGCTCCATCTGCACGACCCGCATCGTCGCAGGCGTCGGCGTGCCGCAGCTCGCGGCCATCATGTCGGCGGTCCAGGCCGCTCAGGACCAGAACATCCCCGTCATTGCCGACGGCGGCATCAAGTTCTCCGGCGATCTGGCCAAGGCCATCGCCGCCGGCGCTTCCGCCGCCATGGTCGGCTCGCTGCTGGCCGGCACGGATGAAAGCCCGGGCGAGGTCTATCTCTACCAGGGTCGCTCCTTCAAGGCCTATCGCGGCATGGGCTCCGTCGGTGCCATGGCGCGCGGCTCGGCCGATCGCTACTTCCAGGCTGAGGTCCGCGACACGCTGAAGCTGGTGCCGGAAGGCATCGAAGGCCAGGTACCCTACAAGGGCCCGGTCTCGGGCGTGCTGCATCAGCTCGCCGGCGGCCTCAAGGCTGCGATGGGCTATGTCGGCGGCGCCAATCTCAAGGACTTCCAGGAGCGCGCCACTTTTGTGCGCATCTCCGGCGCGGGCCTGCGTGAAAGCCATGCCCATGACGTCACGATCACCCGCGAAAGCCCGAACTATCCGGGTGGAGGCGTCTGATCGATGGCAGATCAAGCCCAAGGCAGCGTCAGGTCCCTGCAGGGCCTGACGGCGATCCTCGCGGCTCTCTGCCTGGCGCTGTTTGCCTGGATCTATGCCGGCTTCGTCACTGCCTTTCGCAATGCGGCGGGGCAGCAGATGCTGGATGCGCGCATCGGCGGCTACGAGCAGGGTGATGTCATTGCCATGGTGCGCTATCTCAAGGATCATCCCGATCCGGCTGTAATCCTGCATTCCATGTATCTCGGACCGGAACTGGTCTTTCCGCTGGTGCTGGCCGGCCTGTTGTTCTGCCTGATGCGTCTGATCGGTCCCGGCGGTTTCTTCTTCGGCCGCCCCCTTCCGCCGGGCGCGACCACAGTCATTTTCTGTCTGCGGGTCTTTTATGGGGTTGTCGATTATGCCGAGAATATCGCCGGCCTCATGCTTTATCCGCCGGCGATGCCATCGGACTCGACCGTAACGCTTCTTTCAAGCGTGCTGCCAATCATCGTGAGGCTGAAGTTCCTGACGCTGGTAGTGACCGTTATTCTGCTGGCCCGTTTCGCGATTTTTCGCTACCTCTCGCCGGACGGCTCCAGACCGTCCTGATCGACCGTTTCGGCTTTCGGAAATTCCAAAGGAGTTGGCGACTTGACAGGCTATGAAATGTTCTGGCCGATGGTGGCGCATGCGGTGCTTGTTTTCATTCTCTATGCATTGCTGGGTTGGCGTCGCCGCGTTCTGGTGAACGACGGCCGGATCAAGCCCTCACAATTTCGCGAAAACCATGCCGGCGACGAGCCTGCGGAAAGCCTGGTGGTGCGCAACAGCATCGCCAATCAGTTCGAGCTTCCCTTGCTCTTTTACGTCTGCTGCATCGTGCTCTATGTGACCCAGGCGGATAACCTGCCTGCCGTGATCCTTGCCTGGCTGTTCGTCGCCACGCGCTATGTGCATGCCTTCGTGCATGTGACCAGCAACAACCTGCGCTACCGCAGCCCGCTCTTTGCCCTGGGCTATATTGTGCTGGCCGGCATGTGGGTCTGGCTCGGCGTCTGGCTCGCCTTCTCCTAAGCGGCGTGCGTAATCGCTGATAGCAACCTGCGGTAACGTATTTGTGTTCTTCCTTTGTCGTTACGCCGCGACCCGGCGACCTATCTTGTCAGCGGGTGGCTTGCGGCAACGTGCCGGCTGCCGGAGAAAAATAGGGAGAACAGGACCATGAGCACGGACAAGCCCATCGTGACGCAGGCGATGATCAACGCCTATGACGAATATACGCATCTGACGCTCGATCGTCGGGGCTTCATGGAAAAGCTGACGAAGCTTGCGGGCTCGGCCGGAGCTGCCGCCGCCATCGCGCCGCTGCTTGCCGCCAACAAGGCGAGTGCCGAGGTCATCGCCGCCGACGACAACCGGGTGGAAGGCAAGGATGTCACCTACGCCGGCAGCAAGGGCGAGATGAAGGGGTATCTCGTCCGTCCGAAGGATGCGGCCGGCAAGCTCGGCGGCGTCATCGTCATCCACGAAAATCGTGGCCTCAATCCGCATATTCGTGACGTGGCGCGCCGCATGGCACTGGAAGGTTTTATCGCGCTGGCGCCGGACTTCCTGTCGCCGCTCGGCGGCACGCCCGAGAACGAGGACAAGGCGCGCGACATGTTCACCAATCTCGACCCGGCGCTGACGGCAGCCAATGCCGAGGCGAGCCTCGCCTATCTCGCCAAGCTCGACGGGGCCAACGGCAAGGTCGGCGCTGTCGGCTTCTGCTGGGGCGGCGGCCTTATCAATCGCTTCGCGACCATTTCGCCGGAATTGAAAGCCGGTGTCGCCTATTACGGCGCGCAGCCGCCGGCGAGCGATGTCCCGAACATCAAGGCCGCTCTTCTGCTGCACTATGCCGGCCTGGACGATCGCATCAATGCCGGTATCGATGCCTATCGCAAGGAGTTGCAGGCAGGCGGCAAGACCTTCGAGATCTTCGTCTATGACGGCGTCAATCACGCCTTCAACAATGATACGTCCGCCGCCCGTTATGACAAGAAGGCTGCGGATCTGGCCTGGGGCCGAACAGTCGAGTTCCTGAAAAAATACGTGGCGTAGGGCGCATCATACGTCGTCGATGCCGCCCGATGAGGCAATCATCATGCACCAAGGCCGAGACCATGGCCGGCCTTGGTCGTCGCAGCCGCAACGTGCATCTCGACTATACTTAAAATTGGAATTTTCCCTTTTACGCGCGTTGAACGCGTGTGTGCCATAGCGTCTCCACGCCCCGCGTCGTTCCGCATGACAAGGAAACGGGAAATGCATGAGTCCTGATAGCCCCGCCCACACCACGTTCCGCAAGAGGCCGCAGCAGGAACGAAGCATCCAGCGTGTCGACGCCATTCTCGCCGTTGCCGCCAGGCTGATCGCGGAGAAGGGCGTCAGCGCGGTGAAAATGACGGAGCTGGCCACCGTGGCCGGGATCCCGATCGGTTCGATCTATCAGTATTTCCCGGACAAGGCCGCGATCGTCAGGGCCTTGCTCGAGCGTCACGCCAATCTCATCCAGCAGAAGGTCGGGGAAGCCTTCGCCGCAGTGAGGTCGCTTGACCATGCCGTAGAACTGGTTTGCGGCATGATCGATTGGTACTACCGCGAATTTCGCGGCGATCCGGCCTATCTGGGCGTATGGTTGGGAACGGAGATAGACAGGGATATCCTGCAGCTCAACATGCAGCACAGCAATCACGTCGCTGAAATATTCCTCAGTAATATCCAGCCTTTCCTGCCGGCCGAAAGCCGCATCGACCTGAAGGCGCGCACGCAGCTCTTCAGCCATCTGATCGGCGCATCCGTCCGCTTTGCCATCATGAGCGACCATGGAATGTCGATACGCTTGCTGCATGAATGGAAACAGGTGATCCGCGCTACGCTGCTGGCAGAGCCGGCAGCGTAGCAAGATCGGGCAAAGAGGCGCCGGTTGCCGAAAAGTGGCTTACCAGCCCGGCAGAATATGCCCGGCGCGCAGCCTTGGAGAATAGCGGGTGTAGGTCTTCACCTCGCCATCGAGGTCGTCATCGACCGCTGCCGGCGTGATGTTGTCCAGGCAGGCGGAGATATGGGCGGTGATGGCGTTCATCAGCGACACGGAAAGGCCCGCCCGCTTCATGATGCCGATCTGCACTGGCGGCAGGGGCGGGAAACCGTCGGCCTGGGTCAGCACTTTCATGCCGGTCCTGAGTGCCGATTCCGGCATGACCGAAACCGCCATCCCGGCGAGCACCGCCGCCGCAACCACGGTGCAGGACCAGCTGGTGAACAGGATCTGATAGTCGCGGCCGCCGGCATCGAGCGCCGAGCAGGCAAGCTGGCGCCACTGACAGTCGCGCCGCCCGACGGCGAGCGGGATGGGTGCATCGTCGCGCAGCGGATGGTTGGCCGAGCCGACCCAGCAGAGCGGCTCCGTCCGCACGACATCGGACATTCTCTCACGCGGATTGTGCGTGACGAGCGCGATATCGAGCTCGCCGCGATGCATGCGCTCGGCAAGATCGACCGAGGGTTCGCAGACGATGTAGAGCTCGACGTTCGGATGCGTCTTGGCGAAGCGGCCGATGATCTCGGGCATGTAGCGGTCGGCGTAATCATCCGGCGTGCCGATCCGCAACGTGCCTTCGAGACGGTTGTCGTCGAAGGCGGCCATCGCTTCGTTGTTCAGGCGGATGATGCGGCGGGCGTAGTTGAGCAGTTTTTCGCCTTCGGCGGTCAGGCGGTTGCCGCGGCCGTCCTTGATGAAAAGCTGCTTGCCGACGCGCTCTTCCAGCCGGCGCATCTGCATCGAAACCGCCGACTGTGTCTTGAATACCCGGTCGGCGGCCTTGGTGAAGCTGCCGGAATCCACGATTGCGATGAAGGTCTGCAATTGGTCGAGGTCGAGCGGCGCGGCCATGGTCTCACCTATAAAGGAGTTTGATAGTTATCATTAGAAACATTCGTTGGACTGATCAATAGGGCTTTGGCATCTTCCTGATGCAATTCAGCATACCAATCGAACAGAAACTCTTATCGAACTTCTCCCGGCCGACGCCCCTTTCCCAGATCATCGGGAAGGGGCTTGGCTAGCGTGTGCCTCAAGGAAAGGACTACGGAAATGCGCACGACAGATCGGACACTTCACCTCGGCCCTGCAACACGGTCGCTGCCGTTGACGGCACGCTTGATGCTTGCTTTCGCCAATGTGGCATCCGGCTGGCGCGCAATCCGCAATCGCCGCGAGATCCACTATCTGAATGAGCTGAACGACAGCCAGCTGAAGGACATCGGCCTGACCCGGCAGGACCTCGACGCTGCGCTGATCACCTCGACCTTCTTCGAGGACCCGTCCAGCCACCTGACCAATTCCGCGCGTCGCCGCACGCGCCTCTCCGCCTTCCGCAGCTTCCGCGACTGAAGTCGGAAAATAGTTTCCCCGCAGGGTGATAGCCAATAAGCCCTGCCTCTTTCCCGGTGTTCGGCCTCAGGCCAACACCGGGTTTTTTCTTTTTGTGGATATTGTTCCGACGGCAGACCATGGGCGGACAAGTTGCCTGCAGCGGCAATTGCCTTATGTTACCGCTGATCGAAATTGCAGGGATATGGCGATGGCAACCGTGATCTTCTTCCACTCCGTCTATGGCTTGCGTTCTCTCGAAAATGAGGCGGTCGAGCGCGTGCAGGCGGCCGGACACAAGGCTTTCGCACCGGATCTCTATGAAGGGCTGATCGCCCGATCGATCGAAGAAGGCTTTGAATTCAAGGACGAAATCGGCTGGCCGACGATTTGCGAACGCGCGGAATGGGCGATGGCGGGCCTGCCTGCATCGACTGTGCTCGCCGGGTTTTCGATGGGCGCCGCTGTTGCGGCGAGCCTCTGGCCGAAACGGCCGAAGACCGCCGGCGTCCTTTTCCTGCATGGCATCGCCGGAATTGCCGACAATGCCCGCAAGGGCCTGCCCGTTCAGCTCCATCTTGCCGAACCGGATCCGTTCGAACCGGAGGAGGATGTTGCCGCCTGGCGATCGGCGGCCGCGCGGTCTGGGATCGCGGCGGATATATTCACCTATCCCGGCGGCGGCCATCTTTATACCGATGCCAGCCTGCCCGATTATGATGCCACGGCTGCCGACCTCACCTGGAAGCGAGTCATAAGCTTTCTTGATGCCGTCGACGCCCAAGCTTGAACTGAAACTATTTGTCGCCTAACTTATGGGCATCAGTCATTCAAACAGGATGTGTGCCGCAATGGATTCCAACCCGACCGCAATGCCGTTCAGCCTTGCCATCGGGGACATTCGTATCCATGCCTTCATCCATCGTTCTATCCAATCTTTCTTGGTCCACGCCTGACGGCCGGCCGCTTCTTTCCAACCTCGATTTGAGCTTCGGCACCGAACGCACGGGCCTTGTCGGCCGCAACGGCGTCGGCAAGACGACGCTGCTCAAGCTCGTTGCCGGCGAATTGCAGCCCCGGTCCGGCACGGTCTCCTTCAACGGCAGACTGGGCATCCTGCGTCAGAGCGTTCAAGTGCAGGCCGGTGAAACCGTCGCCGATCTCTTCGGGGCGAGCGAGGCACTGGCCGTCCTGAAGCGTGCGGAGGCTGGCGGGGCAACGGCCGAAGAGCTCGCCTCGGCGGACTGGACGCTGGAGGCCCGCATCGCCTCGGCGCTCCATCGCGTCGGGCTCGATGTCTCGCCCGAGACACTTCTCGTCACCCTGTCTGGCGGGCAGCGCACGCGATGTGGCCTTGCGGCGCTGATCGTCGACGATCCCGACTTCCTCATTCTGGACGAACCGACCAATAATCTCGACCGCGACGGCCGTGCCTCGGTGATCGATCTGCTTTCGAACTGGAGAGCGGGCGCGATCGTGGTCAGCCATGACAGGGAGCTGCTCGATGCGATGGATGCGATCGTCGAGCTGACCTTGCTCGGGGCGACACGTTACGGCGGCAACTTGAGCCAATATCGTGAACGCAAGGCCCTGGAGCTGGCGGCGGTCGAGCATGAGTTCGCCGAGGCCGAGAAGCGCGTAGTGGAGGTCGCACGAAGCGCGCAGGCAACAGTCGAGCGGCAGGCCCGCCGGGACAAGGCCGGCCGGAAGATGGCGGCCAAAGGCGGCATACCGCGCATCATGCTCGGCGGATTGAAGGAGCGAAGCGAGACGACGGGCGGCGAGAACGCGCGCCTTGCCGAGCGCCGGCGCGCCCAGGCTTTGCAGGATGCCGCAGCCGCCCGCGAAAAGATCGAGATCCTGCAACCGCTGACGGTCAAGCTGCCGACATCGGGATTGCCGGCAAGCCGGATCGTTCTGAAGATGGAGAAAGTCACCGCCGGCTATCAGCCGGAACGACCGATTATCAGCGATTTCGATTTCGTCATCACCGGCCCGGAACGCATTGCGGTCACCGGGCCGAACGGCTCGGGCAAGACGACTCTTCTGGCACTCATCTCCGGTGCGTTGGAGCCATGGAGCGGGACGGTGCGCGTCGTCTCCTCAGCCATCCTGGATCAGCGCGTCAACCTGCTCGATCCATCGCTTTCGATCCGCGACAACTTCCGGGACATCAATCCGGATGCGGACGAAACGGCCTGCCGCGCCGCGCTCGCGCGCTTCATGTTCAGGGCGGATGCGGCGCTGCAGATCGTCTCCACCTTGAGCGGCGGACAGCTGTTGCGAGCAGGCCTTGCCTGCGTGCTCGGTGGAACGGTGCCGCCAGCACTGTTGATCCTCGACGAACCCACCAACCATCTCGATATCGATTCGATCGCGGCGGTCGAGGCGGGATTGCGCGCTTATGACGGCGCGCTGCTGGTGGTCAGCCACGACGAGATATTTCTGGAGAGCATCGGGATATCGCGCAGGCTGGAATTACCCTTGCGGACGACCGATTGGGCAGGGACCACCGATTGGGCAGGGACCGTGGAATGAGGAAAAACTGCGTCATGCGGTTAAGCTCGTGACGTGTGCAACACCCCCGCCTCTGCCATGAGCGGGGCGGGGGAGCTCCAAAACAATCGGATCCAGAGAGCGTCAGGCGGCGCCGACGCCCGCGATGCGATCCAGTTCGGCAATCTCGTTCTTCGGCAGCACGAGCCCGGCGGCGGCGAGATTCTGCTGCAAGTGCTCGAGAGACGAGGTGCCGGGAATGAGCAGGATATTCGGTGCGCGTTGAAGCAGCCAGGCGAGCGCCACCTGCATCGGCGTAGCCTTCAGGCGTGCGGCGACATCGGACAGGGTGGAGGATTGCAACGGGGAGAACCCGCCGAGCGGAAAGAACGGCACATAGGCGATACCGTCGCGGGCAAGCTCGTCGATCAGAGTGTCGTCGGCCCGATGAGCCAGATTATACTGGTTCTGCACGCAGACGATCTCGGTGATCCCACGTCCCTCGGCGATCTGCTTGGCGGTGACGTTGCTGAGCCCGATGTGACGCACGAGACCCTGCCTCTGAAGATCAGCCAGGATTGTCAGGGGTGCCTCGATCGACCCCTCGGCGGGACCATGCACATCGAGCATGATGCGAAGGTTGACGACATCAAGCACATCCAGCCCCAGATTGCGGAGATTGTCATGCACCGCCTGCGTCAGCTCCTCGCGGGAGAAGGCCGGCAGCCATGAGGCATCCGTGCCCCTCCGGGCGCCGATCTTGGTGACAATGACGAGATCGTCACGGTAGGGGTGGAGCGCTTCGCGGATCAGCCGGTTGGTGACGTGCGGGCCGTAGAAATCGCTTGTGTCGATATGGTCGACGCCAGCGGCGACCGCTGCGCGCAATACGGCGAGCGCCGTCTCATGATCCTTGGGCGGCCCGAACACGCCGGGGCCTGCAAGCTGCATGGCGCCGTAGCCGAGACGTTTGACGCTATAGTCGCCGAGGGTAAAGCTGCCGGATTGATTGATGTTGGACATGATTATCTCCATTCAAGATGGAGCAGAGATATGCGCAATCCCGCTGTTTGATAACCGGGTGCAATCAGTACGGGTTGTGCGGAATTTCGAACAATGGATGTCGAGTTTGCTTGAGATCGTTGTCTCTCCATGTCGCGCTGCTCGGTGCGACGGTGGATTATCATGAGCTGCTCCGCCCGCGTCTCGCCGGATCATATATCATCGGCGGTGGGCTCACTCAGGCGCGTGCGGAAGAGCTCTTAAGGGAAGGCAAAGCCGACGCGGTGGTTTTTGGCACGGCATTTCTCGCCAACCCGGATTGCCGGAGCGTTTCGCCGCAACGCGCCTCTAAACGAACCGGATCGCTCGACCTTCTATGCGCCCGGAGCCAAGGGCTATATCGACTATCCGACGCTTGCCGCGCAGGCCCATCGGTCGCCTCCAGCCTGCACGCCGCGTGTGGCAGCGCGGTTAGAGCATTTCCAGGAAAAGTGCGAAGCGGTTTTTCGTCTGGAATGCGTAAAGAAACAAAACGCTCTAGGACTTGCCTTCGGGCGTCTTGGCCGGGCTGCCGTTCTGCATATAACTATCGAAGATCGTTTCCATGTTCTTCTGGTAGTTCTTCTGCGCTTCCAGGCCGCTGTCGAACATGGCGTTGAACATGTCGGTATAGGCGGCCATGTCGACGCCGGCGGCGGGCTTCGCCTTGGGTTCTTCCTTCGGCGGCTCGACTGGCGACATCGGAAAGTTGCGCATCATGTCCTGAAACGCCTTGGCAAAGGGATTGTCGAGGAAGGGATTGGCGGGTTCGGCCTTCCCGTGCTTGGCCGGATCGCCGCCGAACATCAGTTCCATCGCCTGGGTGAAGGGGTTGTTGAAGATGTTTGCCTGCGGAGACGGCCGCTGCTTCGGCGCGAAACCGATGGTCTGCAGCCAGCCTTGCATCATCTCGCCCATCGCCGTGTTGAGGAAGGGATTGGCCATTGGCGGTATCTGGCCGCTGGTCTCCTTGAACAGGCCGCCCATTAGCGTATCGGCCATGGCAGGCAGCATGCGCTTGTAGATCTCCTGGCCGACGCCGGTCATTTGTGCGGCCTGCGCCGCGATCGCACGGGAGACTTCCTTGGAGCCGAAGAGGCGCGCCAAGACGGCGTTGCCATCGGCAATGCCTTCCGGCGTGAAGGCCTTGCCCATGTCCTCGAAATATTTGGCATAGTTGCCTGAGGTGATGTCCTGCATCACGCCCATGAAATTATAAGGGTCCGCCGCGCTGCGCTTGAAGCCGGTCGAGAAGGCCGGCATCAGCGCCGCCATCGCCTTGGTCGCCTGTTCCTGCGCGAGGTTGAACTGCTTGGCCATGGCCTCAGTCGCGGCGCCGTTCTGTGCCTGCATCATCATGTCGAAGAGTGGCAGCATCGAAGTCCCTTTCCCCGCAGTAACGCCGCTTCGGAATCACGCGGCGCATGATTCCGATAGTATAGCGGGAAAAAAGAGAGCGCATACCGGTTTCTGCCGTCGTGCCGTCCAGGCGATGAAGGCAGGCAGATCCGCTATCAGTATTGATATTCTTCGAAGATCGGCTCGACCGACTGGTTCCAGCGGCCGTTGTAGAGCATCAGCAGATCGTCGGCGAGCGTGCCCTTCTTCGCAAGCACCTCATCGAGCGGTGCGAGGAAGACGGTTTCGTCCTGCCCGTCGCCATTCAGCCGCGCGCGGTTCTTCAGGCCGATGCGGGAAATGCCGACGACTTCGCGGGCAATGTCCATCAGGCCATGCCCCTTGATCACAGCCTTCAGGCCTTGCGCCGGCACGACGTTGCGCAGCGCATTGACCTCGTCGAAGCTCCAGTCCTTGGTCAGCTCGTCGGCAGCCGTCAGCGCGGCATCGTCGTAAAGCAGGCCGACCCAGAAGGCCGGCAGGGCACAGATGCGCCGCCAGGGGCCGCCGTCGGCGCCGCGCATCTCCAGGAAGCGCTTGAGACGCACGTCGGGGAACAGCGTCGAAAGATGGTTCGTCCAGTCGCCCATCGTCGGCTCCCAGGCCGCGATCTCGCCCTTCAAGGCGCCGTTCATGAACTGGCGGAAGGTGACATGCGTACAGTCATGGTAGCGACCGTCGCGGACGACGAAATACATGGGAACGTCGAGCGCCCATTTCACGTAGTCTTCGAAGCCGAAATCATCCCGGAAGGTGAAGTCGAGCAGGCCGCCGCGGCTGTTGTCGGTATCGCGCCAGATGTCCCCGCGCCAGGAGGAAAGGCCGTTTGGCTTGCCCTCGGTGAAGGGCGAGGAGGCGAAGAGCGCCGTTGCCAGCGACTGCAGCTTCATCGACACGCGCATCTTGCGGCGCATGTCCTCTTCCGACGAAAAATCGAGATTCACCTGGATCGTGCAGGTGCGGTACATCATGTCGAGACCCTGGGTGCCGACCTTCGGCATGTAGCGGCTCATGATCTCGTAGCGGGATTTCGGCATACGCGGGGTTTCGGCCAGGGTCCATTTCGGGCTGCCGCCAATCCCGAGGAAGCGAATGCCCATCGGCTCGGCGATCTCGCGCACGGTTGCCAGATGGCTGTTGGATTCCTTGCAGGTCTCGTGGATGGTTTCGAGCGGCGCGCCTGACAATTCGAACTGGCCGCCCGGCTCGATCGAGATCGCGCCCATGCCTGTGGGCTCACTGAGCCCGATGATGTTGCCGCGATCCATGATCGGATCCCAGCCGCTCTTTTCCTGCAGCCCCTTCAGGAGTGCGGAAATGCTGGCTTCGCCGAAATAGGGCACAGGGCTGTTGTCGGCGCGGAAGAACACGAACTTCTCGTGCTCCGTACCGATGCGGAAGTCCTCCTTGGGCCTGCTGCCGGCGGCCAGATAGGCCGTCATTTCCGAGACCGATGAGAGCGGAGTCTGGTCGGTGGTGTCGCGCGCCATGGTATTACCTTAGATCTCGGAAAGAGAACCCGCGCCAGCCGCAGGCCAATTGGAAGGGTGATTGACGCGGATTGAGGTACGGTGCAAGTGAATTTCTTTCAAGGGTCGTTCAAAAAAATAGGATTTTGTGTCTTAGAGGTCGCATCGCGACTGTGCCACTCGCCGGCATATTTGCACAAGTGTTCAAGACCTCCAGCCATTCCCGCGGATAGTTTGCTTCGACTGACAATGAACGGAGCATATCCATGTTCGGTGAAAATGGCCTTTATCCCATCCTGACGCTGCTTCTGGCGTCCTTGGTCATCATGGGGAGCCCCGGTCCTTCGACGATCAGCGCGACGGCGATGGGTGCTGCCTATGGCTTCCGGCGATCGCTTGGATATGTGTCCGGCCTCATCGTCGGCACTGTTGCGGTATTGCTGGCCGTGGCAGCCGGCGTCGTTGCCGTATTGCTCTCCGTGCCGCATGGCGCGCTCGTGCTGACGGTGGTTTCGGCTGTTTACATCCTTTACCTCGCCTTCAGGATCGCGACGGCGCCGCCGCTGGCACGCAGTGACGATCAGGTCGCCGCTCCCGCATTTTCCGGTGGCTTCCTTTTGGCTGTCGCCAATCCGAAGGCCTATGTGGCGATCGCCGCAGTCTTCGCCGGTGTCAGCGTCTTTCAGGATCGGCGGCTGCTCGATACCACAGTGAAGATCGCGCTGCTGACGGGGATGATCGTCGCCATCCATATCGTATGGCTTCTCGTCGGCGCCTCTCTGTCGCGCTTCCTTCAGCACCCCACGGTTTCGCGGGCGGTCAATATCTCGCTGGCTGTCCTGCTGGTCGTTGCGACGGCGTTCGCCGTGGTGGGCTGACGGCGAGGCGAGCCTAGAGCGGTTACGCGTTTCACGGAACCGCCTGACCGCTCTATGCTATTGTTTTTACGCAATTCCGGACGGAAAACCGCTACGCACTTTTCCTGGAATTGCTCTAGTTCCAGTCGCCGATCGCGGCCTGGATCACGGCCATGGCCGCGACGGCGGCCGTGTCGGCGCGCAGGATGCGCGGTCCCAAGGGGATGGCCGTGACGAAATCGAGGCTGCGCAGCAGCGCGCGCTCTTCTTCCGAAAACCCGCCCTCGGGGCCAACCAGCAACGCCAGATGCTTCTCCCTGACTTTTGTCAGCAGCGGCAGCGGATTCTGGCCGGCATCGCCTTCGTCGCAATAGATGATGCGCCGCTCGCGCGGCCAGCGGGCGAGCAGATCGGCAAGCTTCACCGGTTCGGCGACATCGGGAATGCCGAGGATGCCGCATTGCTCCGCCGCCTCGATGACATTGGCCCTGACCTTGTCCAGATTGGTGATCTTGCCCTGCACATGCTGGGTCATGACTGGCTGTAGCAGGCCCGCGCCCATTTCCACGGCCTTCTGCACGAGATAATCGAGCCGCCCGACCTTCAGGGGCGCGAAGAGATAGTGCAGGTCGGAAGGGGCCGGCTGCGGCCGTGCTTCCTCGACGGGCGTGAGCTGTATGCGCTTGCGGGAGGGGAAGGAGATGCTGGCTCTCCATTCGCCGTCGCGGCCGTTGAAGATCAGCAGCTCCGCGCCGTCCTCCATGCGCAGCACGTTGGCGAGATAGTTGAACTGATCCTGATCGGCTTCGATGGCACTGCCCGCCTCGATGTCTGAAGTCACGAACAGCCGCTGCATGCGGAAATTGGCGCGCATGGATACCTCTCGAATCCCTTAGATGAAGAGCGCGACCATAACCCAATACACGACGGCGGCAAGCACAGCCGACATCGGAAGGGTGATCGCCCAGGCGGCGATAATGGTCATGAAGTGCGAGCGGCGCACCAGGCGCCGGCGATGGATTTCGTCAGGGTTGCGTTCGTCGGTATTATTGGCCTCGTGCCAGGGGATGCCGGCGGCTTCAGCCTTGCCGCGCATGTAGGCGAGCCTCCGCCTGGAGTGGCTGGTATACCATTCGCGGAAGAAGCCGACGCCGAAGACCGCCCCGACAGCGATATGGGTCGAGCTCACCGGAAACCCGAACCAGGCCGCGACGATGACGGTGAGCGCCGCCGATGTGGCGACGCAATAGGCCCGCATTGGATTGAGCTTGGTGATCTGTTCGCCGATCAGGCGGATCAGGCGCGGGCCGTAGAGCAGCACGCCGACGGAAATGCCGCAGCCGCCGATGAGGACGACCCAGTATGGGGCGTTCCGGGTGGTGGTTTCCGCCACTACGCTGAGCGAGCCGCCGAGGCCGATATCGCGAACGATCGCCGCAAGCGGACCGATTGCATTGGCGACGTCATTGGCGCCATGCGCAAAGGACATCAGCGCTGCCGCACCGATCAGCGGCAGGCGAAAAAGCTTGCGCAACGAACTGTTCTTGTTCTCGAGCCCGGTCGATTGCGCCGCCACCAGCGGTCGCGCGCCGAGCCATGTTATGACGCCGACGCCAAAGCCAAAGCCGATTGCGATATTCAGCAGGCCTGAGATCGCCCCTTTGGGCACGAGCTGCACGATGAGATAAGCGGAGAAAGCGCCGGCCATCAGCCCGATCAATATTGGGATCCAGTATCTGGCGGCTGCGAGCTTGTCGTCGCGATAGATGATGGTGCTCTTGATGAAGAAGAGGATGCTGGCGGCGATGGCGCCGCCGAGAAAAGGCGTCACGACCCAGCCGGCGGAGATGGCCGCCAGCATTCGCCAATTGACCAGTTCCGGACCGACGGCCGCGGCGCCCGCGCCGACAACGGCGCCGACGATCGCATGCGTGGTCGAAACGGGGGCTTTCAGCCAGGTGGCGAAGTTGATCCAGAGTGCAGCCGCCAGAAGTGCCGCCATCATCAGCCATGCGAGCTTGCCGCTGCTGATGATGCGGTTGGTGTCGACGATATGCGTCGAGATGGTGTTGATGACCGGCCCGCCCGAGATCGCTGCGCCGAGAACTTCGAATATGGCCGCCATGATCAGCGCTTGCGTCATGGTGATCGCGCGTGCGCCCACCGCCGCACCAACATTGTTGGCCACGTCCTTGGCGCCGATATTCATGGCCATGTAGCCGGCGAGCGCCACGGCGGCGAAGATCAATGTCGCGCGCGGTTGGTCGAGTACGTAGATACCGGCAAAAACCATGGCGAGGCCAAGGAAGATCAGGCCGATGCCGGGCGCAACCAGACGCTTGGTGACATGATGGGTCGCATCCTCGACATAGGTGAATCTGTCGAGGTCCTTGTCGAGTGTCCGCTTTACTGGTGTTGCCGGCTGGTCGGGCATGCCATTCTCTGAATCGAAACCTCTCGTATTGCGCTGCCCGACGGGCGGCGCAATATGCACCCTGCATCCTGGCACAGTTTCTTGTGAGTATTGTGGCTTACTTCGTCTGTTCCACGGCGGATGTTTGCGTCATCCGCTGTGCGAAGACAAGGATGAGGTCGCGCAATTCCGGCTCGCGAACGCGCTTGACCGCTTCGTCGCTAGAGACCCATTCGATGGAGCGTTCGCCTTTTTCCTTGAAGTTCTTGACGAGTTCGCTGACTTCGAGTGCATAGACCTGCACACGGCACGGCACTTGAATGCCGTCCTTCAGCACCTTGTCGTAGCTGAACGCGCCGAGCGGCGCGGTTTCCACGGTGCCGCGCACGCCGGCCTCCTCGAAGGCTTCACGCGCCGCGACTTCATGGGAGAGCTTGCCCGGCATCGGCCAACCCTTGGGAATGACCCAGCGACCTGTATCGCGGCTGGTCAGCAGCAGCACTTCGAGATCGCGTGTCTTCTTCTTCACCCGATAACAGAGCGCGGCATACTGCTGTCGCGGCGGACGCCGAAACATCAGTTGCACATCATTCGCTATGCGGCTGAAAATGGCCAATTGTCGGTTCACCTTTTGGGGCTGGAGTGAAGGTTGTATTCTATAATAACATCGTGTGGAAAAGTTTTGCGGTCCATATGGCGGTATATGGTATTTCCCCACAAATTTATTGAGTGGTGAGTAGTTAAAAGTGGCAGGATTTGCCTTCTGATATTCGCCGGCGATTGTGCTGAAAGCGACATTCAACAGCATTTTTATGCCGCAGACGGCGCAGTTGCTTAAACGGGCCCGCTATCATACTGGAAAAAAAGATAAATCTTTGTCATGTCCCAACATGCTTCGTCCAGACGCCTGCCACCCTTGAACGCGCTGCGCGCTTTTGACGCCGTCGCGCGTCGTGGCAGCATCCTGAAGGCGGCCGACGAACTCGGCGTCGTGCGCGGTGCCGTCAGGCAGCAATTGAACGTGCTGGAAGCTCATTTCGGCGTGTCTTTGTTCGATCGGGAGAACGGCCGGCTCGTCCTGACGGCGAAGGGCAGGGCGTTCGCCGATTCCATCGGTGTCGCCTTCGGCATCCTGGCGCGGGCCTCGGCGGAGCTTTCGGCCGGGAACCGGCGCTCCATCCGGCTCGGCGTGCCCTCGGCCTTTGCCGTCTGGTGGCTGATGCCGCGCGGTGCCGATCTGCAGGTGGCACTTCAGGACATCGACATAGATATCGTGCCGATGGCGGCAGTGGAGCCTCTGGCCAGGCGTCCCGATCTCGAAGCGGTGATCATGGGTGGCGAATACAGGCCGACGCGCGATATCACGGCCGTTCGCTTCATGGAGGATGAGTTCGGCCCGGTCGCGATTGCGGAGGTTGCGGCTCGCCTCGGCCTTGCCGCCGGCGTTCCGGCTTTGGCCGGCGCTGTCGCCTTGGGTAGCCGTTCCGCCCCAAGCCTTTGGAATGACTGGTTCGCGGAAAGCGGCCATGCGCCCGTCCGGTTTGCCGGCAATCGTGAGTTCGAGGATCTGCTGCTTGCGATCGGCGCCGCCCGCTCCGGCCTTGGGGTCGCCATCGCGCCGCGCACGGCCATCGGCGAGGACCTCGAGCGCGGTACTTTGGTAGCGCCTTACGGCTTCATTCGCCGGCCGGCCGGCTACAGCCTCAGCATCCGCAGTGGCGACGCAAAAGACCCGGCTTTGGCCCGGCTGGCGGATTGGTTGATCGCCGCAGGCGCTTAGCGAGCCAGCATGGCAGATTTTCTGCCATGCTGTGCATTCCAATGTCCATCGACAGGCCGCCGACCGGCATGCCAGATCACGGCATGAAACCAGCCGCCAGGAGCGCATCATGGATCAGTCTTCTTCTTTGTCCCGCATCGATTGGGTTGCCGGAAGCTGCCGGCTGCTGGCGGCGACGGCCAAGGAGTTTCATGCGACGAAGCCCTTTGCCGGTCTCACCATCGGCACCGGCATTCATCTGGAGCCGAAGACGGTCGCCCTGTTGATGACGCTGCGCGCTGGCGGTGCGGACCTCGTCTGCACCGGCAATCTCAACAGCACCCAGCCGGAAACCGTCGATTATCTCCGCGCTCAGGGCATCACCGTCTTTGCCACGCAGACAAGCAATGCCGATGAGCATGGCGCGAGCCTCGATGCGATCCTTGCCGAGAAGCCGAACTTGCTGCTCGACAATGGCGGCGACCTATTCGTTCGCGCCGCCGAAAAGCCCTATGCCAATCTTCTCGGCGGCACCGAAGAGACGACGTCAGGCCGCACCCGGCTGCTGCCCCTGCGCGACAAGCTCAACATGCCGATCTTGGTTATCAACGACAGCCCGATCAAGCAATTCGCGGAAAACCGGCATGCCGTTGGCCAAAGCCTGTTCGAGAGCTATCTGCGCTTTACCAACCGCTCCACCAATGGCAAACGCGTCACCGTCTTCGGCTACGGCGCCTGCGGCAAGGGGACGGCGGCATGCTTCCGCAACGCCTTTTCCGCGGTCAGCGTCGTCGATATCGATCCGGTGACGACGCTGGAGGCGCATCTGGACGGCTTCTCGACACCGCTGCGCGAGGCGGCAATCCGCTCTGCCGATATCCTCGTCACGGTCACAGGCTATCCGGATATCATCACCGCGGCCGATCTGCCGCTGATCAAGGACGGCGCAATCCTGATGAATGGCGGCCATTTCCCGCATGAGATCGATGTCGAGGCGTTCCGCAACAGCCCCGAAGTCGCCGGCGTCGATCGTTATGCCGCCGAGCATATCGAGACCGTGCGCATGCGTGACGGCCGCGCCCTCCACATCCTCGGCAGCGGCCATATGGCCAATCTGGCCGGCCCGCGTCCGCTCGGCAACAGCGTCGAATCCATGGATCTTGGCTTCACCTTGCAGGCCCGCTGCCTGGAGCGCGTTGCCAAGGGCGGGCTCGGCAAGGAGGCCTGCGTCATTCCCGTTCCCAAGGATATCGATGCCATGGTCGCTTCCGCTTATCTGGACCTGGCGCGCTAGCAGGCCATGCGGTCAGGCCCTGGCCAGAGCCTCCGGCAGCCATCGGTCATAGAGCCCGGCCATCTCGTCGCCGAAGCAGCAGAAGATGATTTCGTCAAAGGCGCCGTCTTGGCTTTCGGCAACGGCGGTGCGTGTCGCGATCCCGGCGGCCGGTGCAGCGGGAAAGCGATAGATGCCCGTGGAAATGGCAGGAAAGGCGATAGTCTTCAGGCCGTGCTGCCGAGCAAGGCCGAGGCTGCTGCGATAGCAGCTTGCGAGGAGATCCTCCTCGCCGTCGCCGCCACCATTCCAGACGGGGCCAACCGTGTGGATGATATGCCTTGCCGGCAGGCGATATCCTTTGGTGATCTTCGCCTGTCCGGTCTTGCAGCCGTTCAACATTCTGCATTCCGCAACGAGCTCCGGTCCTGCTGCGCGATGGATCGCGCCATCGACGCCGCCTCCGCCGAGCAAGCTGCTGTTTGCCGCATTGACGACAGCGTCGACCGAAAGCTTGGTGATGTCGCCAAGAATGACGGTGAACCGCGTCCTGGTTGTGCGGGATAGATCGGAGCGGATGCTTTCAAGGGCGGACATGCTGATCTCCTCGATCCTGGGAAAAGCTCTTCTACCGCTCCCAATAGGGCAAGGGGCCGTAAAGTTCCGTCAGGAAATCGATGAAGACCCGGACCTTCGCCGGCAGGAATTGCCGGCTCGGATAAACGGCCGAGAGGGTGACATTGTGCGACCCTTCATAGGCCGGCAGCACCTGCACGAGGCGGCCGTCCCGAAGCTCGGGGCCGACGTCCCAGGTGGAGCGCAGCGCGATGCCGAGACCGGCAATGACGGCTTCGCGGATCACCTCGCTGGAATTGGTGATCAGCTTTCCCTCCGGCCGGAAGGTCAGCCCTCCCTTCGGACCGTCGAGCCGCCAGGGATCGTGATTATGCGCCGGCAGGCAGGTATGCCGGCGCAGATCCTCGATATCCTCGGGCATGCCGTGGGCAGCGATATAGGCGGGTGAAGCGCAGAGCACCCTGCGCACCGGCGCCAGCCGGCGGGCCACGAGGCTGGAATCGGTGAGTTCGGCAATGCGGATGGCAAGATCGTAGCCGCCGCCGACGATATCGACGAATTCGTCGCTCAGCACCAGATTGATCGCCAGTTCGGGATGGGCCTGCATGAAGGATATCAGGTGTGGGGCGATGTGCAGCCGGCCAAAGGACGTCGGGGCCGATATCTTCAGTGTGCCCTGCATCTGCGCCGAACGGCCAGCAATATAGGCTTCCGCCTCTTCCAGCCCGGCGAGGATGGCAAGCACCCGGTCGTAGAAGCCCTGGCCGGCTTCCGTCAGCGAAATCTGTCGTGTCGTGCGCTGCAGCAGCCGCGTGCCAAGCCTGTCTTCCAGGCGCTTGATGCGCTTGGAGATGACAGCCGGCGAAAAGCCGAGCGCGCGGCCGGCGAGCGACATGCTGCCCGTTGCGACGACGCTGGCGAAGATTTCGAGATCCCCTAGGTTTGTGGTCATTCGCAACTATTTCCTGTTTTGGAATAAATGCTTATCATTTGCGCCGATTTTGGGAAGGCGGTAAGCGTGTTATGCGTTAAAAGAGGCTGCGTCGAAGTCGGATGCAGGAGGAGGACGACATGGCCGAGGCCATTTCATTTCTGGAGCCGCGCGCGGACGTTCTTGCCCGCCGCAGCGCCATCGTTGCCGACCTTGCCGATCTTCTGGCGCCCGAATGTCTGATCCATGAGGCGCGCGAGCTCGTCCCGTTCGAAACCGATGCCTTCGTCTCCTACCGTCGCGTGCCGCTCGCTGTTGCGTTGCCGCGCTCGACGGCTGAAGTGGCGGCCGTGATGAAATACTGCCATCGCTACGGCATTCCCGTCGTGCCGCGCGGCGCGGGCACCTCGCTTTCCGGCGGCGCCATTCCGCAGGAAGACGCCGTTGTGCTCGGCCTTTCCAAGATGAACCGCATCCTCGACATCGATTTTGCCAATCGCACGGCGACGGTGCAGGCCGGCGTCACCAACTTGAGCGTCTCTGAAAGCGTCTCGGCCGATGGTTTCTTCTATGCGCCGGACCCGAGCTCTCAGCTCGCCTGCACCATTGGCGGCAATGTCGGCATGAATTCCGGCGGCGCACACTGTCTGAAATACGGCGTCACGACAAACAATCTGCTCGGCGTCAAGCTGGTGCTGAGCGACGGCACGATCATCGATCTCGGCGGCAAGGCGCTGGATGCGGCGGGCTACGATCTGCTCGGCCTCGTCTGCGGCTCGGAAGGCCAGCTCGGCATCGTTACCGAGGCGACGGTACGGCTGATTGCCAAACCCGAGGGTGCCCGGCCGGTGCTGTTCGGCTTCGACACGTCGGAGGAGGCGGGTGCCTGCGTCGCCGATGTCATCGCGGCCGGCATCGTTCCCGTCGCCATCGAATTCATGGACAAGCAGGCGATCGAGATCTGCGAGGCCTTTGCCCATGCGGGATATCCGCTCGACGTCGGCGCTCTGCTGATCGTCGAAGTCGAGGGCTCAGAAGCCGAAATGGACGACATGCTGAAAAGCATCGTCGACATCGCCCGCAGTCATAACGTCAAGACCGTGCGCGAATGCCAGTCGGCGACGGAGGCGGCGCTGATCTGGAAGGGCCGCAAATCCGCGTTCGGCGCCACCGGCCGCATTGCCGACTACATCTGCATGGATGGCACCGTGCCGCTCAGCCAGCTCTCCTATGTTCTGCAAAAAACCACTGAGATCGTCGATCGCTACGGTCTGCGGGTCGCCAACGTCTTCCATGCCGGCGATGGCAATATGCACCCGCTGATCCTGTTCGACGCCAACGATCCCGAGGAGGCGGCCAAGGCGGAGGCGGCCGGCAACGATATTCTGCGGCTCTGCGTCGACGCCGGCGGCTGCCTGACCGGTGAACACGGCGTCGGCATCGAGAAGCGCGACCTGATGCGGCATCAATATGCGCAGGTCGATCTCTACCAGATGATGGCGGTGCGTGCGGCTTTCGACCCGGGCTGGATCCTCAATCCCTCCAAGGTCTTCCCGCTGGATGGACGCAACGCGGCATGAGCGAATTCCATCCGAAGACGGAGGCGGAGGCGGCCTCCATCATCAGCGACCATGCGGCGCGCGGCGCGGCCTTGGCGGTTGTCGGCGGCAATACGCGCTCCGGCTTCGGCAATGCGGTTGCCGCCGAAGCCACACTGTCTTCGCGCAGCCTCACCGGAATCGTCGCCTATAATCCCGGAGAGATGGTGATGACCGCGCGTGCGGGCACGCCGGTTGCCGAGATCGAAGCGGCACTGACCGAAGGCGGCCAGATGATGACCTTCGAGCCGATGGACCACCGGCCGCTGATGGCGACCGAGGGCGAGCCGACGATCGGCGGCGTCTTTGCAGCCAACATTTCCGGCCCGCGCCGCTTCGTCAGCGGAGCCGCGCGCGACAGCCTGCTTGGCGTCCGCTTCGTCAATGGCAGGGGCGAGATCGTCAAGGCCGGTGGGCGGGTGATGAAGAATGTCACCGGCCTCGATCTGGTCAAGCTGATGGCGGGCTCGCATGGCACCCTCGGCCTTCTGACCGAGGTCACTTTCCGCGTGCCGCCGCGAGCGAAGACGGAAGAGACGATCATCGTTTCCGGCCTCAACGACGCCGAGGCGGCCAATGCGATGGCCGCCGCCATGGCGCTGCCGCTCGATATATCGGGGGCAGCCCATCTGCCGCTTACGGTCGGCTGGTGCTTCCTGGACGGCAAGCTGCCGGAAGGCGAGGCGACGGTGTTGCGCATCGAGGGTCTGCCTGGCTCCGTTTCGGTAAGAGCGGAGAAACTGATTGCCGCCATGAGCCGCCTTGGTCGGGTGACGCGTCTCGCGGAAGAAGAAAGCCACAGGCTTTGGCGGCAAATCCGCGATGTGAAGCCCTATGTCGATGGCACGATGCGCCCCGTCTGGCGCGTGTCGGTCGCGCCCGGCATCGGCCACCAACTCGTTGCCGCGCTTCGCCTGGAAGCCGGCGTCGATGCCTATTATGATTGGCAGGGCGGTCTTGTCTGGATGCGGATGGAGGCGGAGCCGGAAGGTGACGTGCTGCGCCGCTATATTCATGCGCTGGGTGGCGGCCATGCGACCTTGCTGCGCGCCACGCCGGCCCACCGCGCGACGACACCAGCCTTCCAGCCGGAGCCAGAGGCCGTGGCGCTGCTTTCGGCGCGCGTGAAAGAAAAATTCGATCCGGCGGGAATTTTTAATCCCGGGAAGATGGGGTGATGCGGATGGCGTCTTTGGCTTGGCCCCCCCTCACCCTAGCCCTCTCCCCGTGGGGGAGAGGGGATCACCCGATTCTGCGCCGCTTCTCGATGCCCTCGCTGGCAAGAAGACGGCGAGAGTGCCTGTCTCCCCTTCTCCCCTCGGGGAGAAGGTGCCCGATAGGGCGGACGAGGGGGCTCTGCGCGGTTTTCTCTTCATCGGTGAGAAAGTAGGGAAAGCCTGATGCAAACCAATTTCACCCCTGCCCAGCTTGCCGATCCGCATGTGGCCGAATCCGAGGCCATTCTGCGCAAATGCGTGCATTGCGGCTTCTGCACAGCCACCTGTCCCACCTATGTGACGCTTGGCAACGAACTCGACAGTCCGCGTGGCCGCATCTATCTCATCAAGGATATGCTGGAAAACGGCAGGCCCGCCGATGCCGAGGTAACAACGCATATTGACCGCTGTCTTTCCTGCCTCGCCTGCGCGACCACCTGTCCCTCGGGTGTCGACTACATGCACCTGATCGACCACGCCCGCGTCCATATCGAGAATACCTACAAGCGCCCGCTGATGGATCGGCTAACCCGCAATGTGCTGGCGGTCGTTTTGCCGTATCCCGGCCGTTTCCGGCTGGCTTTGCATCTCGCCAGCCTTGCTCGGCCGCTTAAAGGTGCGTTGAAACGCATCCCGGCGCTGAAACCCTTTGCCGCCATGCTCGATCTTGCGCCCCGCACGGTTCCTGCACCCTCCGCGTTTGCCAAGCCCGGTCGGCACGAGCCGCAGGCGGAGCGACGAGGGCGGGTGGCTATCCTGACGGGTTGCGCCCAGCCGGTGCTCGATCCGGGGATCAACGAGGCGACGATCCGCCTGCTGACGCGCCTCGGCGTCGAGGTGATCGTGCCGCAGGGGGAAGTCTGTTGCGGCTCGCTGGTGCACCACATGGGGCGGGAAGAGCAGGCGCTTGCCGCCGCCCGTGCCAATGTCGACGTGTGGATGCGCGAGATCGAGGCCGGAGGGCTCGATGCGATCATCATTACTGCATCCGGCTGCGGCACGACGATCAAGGACTATGGGCACATGCTGCGCCTCGATCCCGCCTATGCCGAAAAGGCGGCCAGGGTTTCGGCGCTTGCCAAGGACATCACCGAATATCTCGCGAGCCTCGATCTGCCCTCGCACATGCCACGCGGCATCGCGGTTGCCTATCATTCCGCCTGCTCCATGCAGCATGGGCAGAAGATCACCATGGCGCCGAAACTCCTGCTGAAAGCGGCGGGCTTCACGGTGCGCGACCCGGCGGAAGGGCACCTCTGCTGTGGTTCGGCCGGCACGTACAACATCATGCAATCGGAGATTTCAGCCGAGCTGAAGGCCCGCAAGGTCAGGAATCTCGAAGCGACGAGAGCCGATGTCATCGCGACAGGCAATATCGGCTGCATCACGCAGATCGCGACGGCAACGGGCATTCCCATTCTGCATACGGTCGAATTGCTGGATTGGGCCTATGGCGGCGACATGCCGGCAAAGTTGAAGGGACTGGAGCCTGCGGCAGCCTAGAGCAACTCCAGGAAAAGTGCGCAGCGGTTTTCCGTCCGAAAGTGCGTAAAACAACATAGAGCGGTTAAGCGATTCCGTGAAATGCGCAACCGCTCTAATGTAATTTGTCCGGCGGGGTCGGGCGGTATGTTTGCCATTCGATCTCGAATTTATCGGCAGCGATCTGCGTCATGCTGATGCGCTCCTGCCCTTCCTCGAAGAAGATGCCGTCCACCAGATCCGCAACGCCGTCGTAAAACGAGCCTTCCACCAGGCTGGTGATGCGCCGCATGTCGTGCTCGCGCGCGGAAAAATCGGCAACCGACATGCATTGCCGGCGACCGTCAGCGAATACGTCGATCAGCCGCGGAACGTCGCCGGCGACATCGACCTCGTAGTAGACGACGACCGGCTCCTCGCTTTCCGGATGGATCCAGTCACACCGATAATAAGAAAAGCTCATGCTCTATTGCATAGCACAAAATCCCCTAACCCTGAACCGGTTTAGGGGATCCATCGCTAGCCCAGCCAAAATATTTCTAGAAGCTGAACGAGACACCGAAGTTGAGGGCGTGGGTGAAGACCCTGGTCTTCAGCGTGTCGCCGCTGTCGATCGAGACATTGTCCACGAAATTGTAGTTGCCCTTGTATTCGACGAAGGTCGACCAGCGCTTGCTGAACTGGTAGCTGACACCGGCCTGTGCCTGCAGCGACGCGCCGCCGAATTCGTAATCGAAGGTGCGGCCCGACGAGCGCGTGACTTCGACATGCGGCACGTTGATGCCGGCGCCGAGGCCGACATAGGGCGTCCACTTGCGGGTCGGATCCTGGAAGCGATAGAGCGCGTTCAGCGTCAGCATGTTCAGGCCGTCGGTGAACTCGAAATGTGACCAGCCGGGCGTATTGCCGAGATCGCCGTAAACCTTCGCATGGGTGTAGTCGAGCGACACGCCCCAGTTCGACTTGTCGAATTCGTCAAGCCACCAGATGCCGCGGAAGCCGAAATAGGGCGGCATCTTGAAGGATTTTCCCGACCAGTTGGGGTCGAAATCGGCACCGTCCGATGTCTTCACATTGCTGCCGGTGGCACCTTGGAAGCCGCCATAAGCTGAAAACTGCATTTCCGCCGAGGCAGAGTTGGCGGCGAATAGGAATGCTGAAATCGCAAGCGCGGCGACAGCCGGCTGCTTGATGCGAAATGCGCGATGCATATGAAATCCCCGGATGGCAAATTGATGCTATCTAAACGCGCTTCCATGACAGTTCTATTGCACACACTGGTAACTGGATGTGGCTTAGGCGGGAAAACTGACACGAAACTGAATATAAGCGGCCATTTTCCGGAAGTCAGTCCCGATAAGTTCGAGGATGTAACAACAACGCAACAGCGCGCTTCACCGTACCGGTACGAAACGGAAACGGAGCCGTGTTCCAAGGCGACACGAGCGCCCTGAGCCTGTCCATGGCTCAGGGCGCTCGTGATTCAGGCTTGAGTGTGAGTCGCGAACGGGATCAGCCGGTCAGCCGCCGAAGATCGTCCTCAGCACGTCGACACCGCGATCCTGATAGCTGACCTCGCCCTGCTTGTTACCGGGCCCGACGACGATGACCTTGGTGCCGATCGGCACCCGATCGTAGAGATCCGTCACATCCTTGTTCATCATGCGGATGCAGCCGGAGGACATGTTCAGGCCGATGCTCCAGGGCTGATTGGTGCCGTGGATGCGAAAGGCTGTGTCGTTGCCGTTGCGATAGAGATACATGGCGCGTGCGCCGAGCGGATTGTCCTCGCCACCTTCCTGGAAGGCTGGCAGCTTGTGGCCCTTCTTGGCTTCGCGGACACGCATTTCCGGCGGCGGCGTCCAGCCCGGCCATTCCGCCTTGCGGCCAACCTTGACGACGCCCGACCATCCGAAGCCGTCGCGGCCAACGCCGATGCCGTAGCGTCGCGCGCGGTTATCGCCTTCGACGAGATAGAGATACTTGTTGTTGGTATCGATGATAATGGTGCCCGGCTGCTCGTTGGTCGCCAGCCTGACCAACCGCCGCTGGAACTGTGGCTTGACCTGGCCCCGCGGCTCCATCGCCACCCGGATCACATCGCTGCGCGTGGCCGGCGCCGCATAGGGTGCGGAAGCGCTGAAAGCCGCGGCGTTCGATGCCGCAAGAAGACACGCCGTAACGACGCCTGCCGCCACGACGGATAGTGCTGGTTTCATATGTCATTCCCCTCGCTGAATTCAGCAAGAAACTACCGAAACCTGCGAGGGGATCAAGATCAAAATGTCCGATGCAAAGATTGGCCTCAAAGGAGCGCCATCTCTTCTGTCGTCCGGTCGGCTATAGTCGGGGCTGTAGTGTGTGGGAGGATAAGGCTGGCGCGGCGAACCCCGAGGCTCCTTCGATCGGGAGCGAGATCGCCGCGCATTCCCCAGAGTGATCTGCAGATCACATTACGATAACGCGGGTTCCGACCTTCACCCGGTTATAGAGGTCGATGACATCCTCGTTTCGCAGACGGATGCAGCCTGACGAGACGGCGTTGCCGATCGTCCAGGGCGCGTTGGTGCCGTGGATGCGATAAAGGGTTGAGCCGAGATACATGGCGCGCGCGCCGAGCGGATTGCCTTCGCCGCCTTCCATGTGTGCCGGCAGATAGTGCCCCTTTGCAGCTTCCCGTGCCACCATTTCGGACGGCGGGTTCCAGTCCGGCCATTCCTGCTTGCGGGTGACGGTGTGGGCGCCGGCCCATTCGAAGCCGGGCTTGCCGACGCCGACGCCATAGCGCCGTGCCTTGCCGTCTTCCATCACCAGGTAAAGGAAGCGGTTGTTGGTGTCGATGACGATGCTGCCGGGCTTTTCCTTGGTCTGGTAGTCGACGACCTGCGGCAGGAATTGAGGATCGATCTGGCCGCGGATTGCCGGATATTGCGGGCGGGCCATGGCGACCTGTTGCACGACGGGACGCGAGAACAGCCCACGCGGCTGCACGACCTGGCGAACCTGCGGATTGACCTGCTGTTCGGCGGCGCGCCGCGCCATCGGACGAACTGGATAGACGACCGGCTGGACGCCGTTGCCGCCGAGCTGCATCACCCAGGGAGCGGTCAGATCGGGACTGACGATCACAGGCGGGCGCGACTGGTAGCGATCGTCTGCGAAGGCGGTTGAGGCAACCAGGCTCAAGGCGCCGGCAGCACATAGAATGGCGTGTTTCATCATCGGACAAACTCTCTACACATGGGCCGAGGATGGGCGCGACAGCGCCCGGTCACGACTATGGTGCCACCTGCGCGCGAGCGAATGGTAAACATCTATTCATCAAAATGCCGGAAAGCCGATAAAGCTTTGTCAGGGTTACCGCCTGGTTTGGAAATATGGTTTGCAAGTGGTAAATCTGGAATCGGAATGCGCGATCGCCGAAATGCGTCTATGATTTTAAGCGTTTGATTGATCTGATTTTATCCGATAGTTGCTTACCGGTTTCCGGTGGTGCCCGCTGAATTGGGAGACGAATCGCAAAAATGACCGAAACGGGCATCATCACCGGCGAGGACGGCAAGGACCGCTGCTTCTGGCACGGCAATCTGCCGGAATATCTGCGCTATCACGACGAGGAATGGGGGCGCCCGGTCGTAAACGACATCAGGCTGTTCGAGAAGATCTGCCTGGAGGGCTTTCAATCCGGCCTCTCCTGGCTGACGATCCTGCGCAAGCGCGAGAACTTTCGTGCCGCTTTTGCCGGTTTCGATTTCGAGAAGGTTGCCCGGTTCGAAGAGGCAGATATCGAACGCTGCCTTGGTGACGCGGGCATCATCCGCCATCGCGGCAAGATCGTCTCCACCATCAACAATGCCCGCCGCGCCATTGAGCTGCGCGGGGAATTCGGATCGCTCGCCCGCTATTTCTGGAGCCATGAGCCCGGCACTGCGGAGCGCCCCGATGTCTTCGACTTTGCGCACCTTCGCGCCAACCCGACGACACCTGCTTCCGTGCGGATTTCGAAGGATCTGAAGAAGCGCGGCTGGACTTTCGTCGGCCCAACGACAGTTTACGCTTTCATGCAGGCCATGGGCCTCGTCAACGATCACATAGAGGGTTGCTTTTGCCGGAAAGAGGTGGAGGCGATGCGCCGCGCATTGGTGCGGCCATGAAAGGTCTGGCCCTTGGTCTTTCGCTGTCCGTCCTCGCGCTCCTTGACGGCCGGGTCGTCTATGCGGAGGATACGCAGCAGCAGTTGCAACTGCCGCAGCTCGATCGGGGAGAGACGATCGAGAAGATCGGCCTGCCTGCCGTGCTCGAGAAATTGACGGGCTGGACGAAGTTCGGCAAGGGCAAGGTCTACATGCTGGCGCTCAAGAAGGGCCAGCATGTGCGGATCACCTTCAGTTCGAAGAGCCCATACACCTATATGGCGATTTTCGATCTGTCCTCGAACGATGACGAATCCTTCTTCGGCACGGACGAGGACGGCAACACCGCTGATGTCACAGTCAACGAGGATACCACCTGGCTGATCAAGCCCTATTATTCTCGCGTCACGCGTCGTCGCGGTCTCGGCGCGCCCTATGAAATCCTCATCGATCCCAATCCGCCGGCCGCGCAGCAACCGCCCGCCGATCAGCGGAAGGATCAGGGACCGATGCTTTTCCCGCCGCGTTCCAAGCAGGGGCAGTAGGGCTCAGGACAGCCCTTCGATTACGCTTGCCAATTCTCCGAGATGACCGATCTTGCGGAAACGCGGGGCTTCCGTGGGCTCCTCGACATGTTCGAAGGCCCAGGTGAGTTCGTGCGGCACGAAGACCCCGTAGCTGCCGGCGGCAAGCGCCGGCACGATGTCGGATTTCAGCGAATTGCCGATCATCATCGCCCGCTCCGGTCCGTCGCCCACCTTGGAAAAGATGCGGCGATAGGTGGAGGCGTTCTTGTCCGAGACGATCTCGACCGCATCGAAGAGATCGCCCAAGCCGGACTGGGCGAGCTTGCGCTCCTGATCGAAGAGGTCGCCCTTGGTGATCAGCACCAGCAGATAGTTGCCGGACAGCGCTTCCAGCGTCTGGCGGACATGCGGCAGCGTTTCGACGGGATGGGCGAGAAGATCCCGGCCAATATCGAGGATCTCGGCGATGACGGTCGCCGGCACATGGCCCTCCGTGATCTCGATCGCCGTCTCGATCATCGAGAGCGTGAAGCCTTTGATGCCGAAGCCGTAGTGGCGCAGATTGCGCTTCTCCGCCTCCAGCAGCCGCGCCGAAACACGGTCGCTGTCGGCATGGTCGGAGAGCAGATCGATGAACTGCTGTTCCGTCAGCCGGTAGAATTGTTCGTTCTGCCAGAGCGTGTCATCGGCATCGAAGCCGATCGTGGTCAGCGGGCGTTGCGTCATCGGTATTTCCGTTCTGCGCAGGGGATGAAGGTTGGAGTCTATCCTGCGCCGGACTGGAAGCAAGAGCGAGCAATGGTAACCGCATCGTGATCGATCGGAGGTCTCGCGTTGAAAGCCAATTCCGGTGCATTATGTCGTTGTTGTCTCGATTGCGACGGCGCCAGAGCCGAGCTTCGACGACTGTCTTCTGACCTCTCCACGGCGGCACGGACAAGCGGCTGCCATGCCGGGGCCAATTATAGCCAAGAGATAAGAACTCACAGACTGGAAGTCTCTTCCGGCTGACCACAAGGGAATTTTCTCCTATGCGTTACAATCAACTCGGTAATACCGGCCTGTTCGTCTCCGAGCTTTGCTTGGGCACGATGACCTTCGGCGAAGCCAATCCCAACAGCACCTGGGGCTCGATCGCAGACGTCGACCAGGCGCTGGCCGACAAGATCGTCGAAAGCTCGCTCGCCGCCGGCATCAATTTCATCGATACCGCCGACGTCTATTCGCTCGGCAATTCCGAAAAGCTGCTCGGCCAGGCCCTGAAGAACCTCGGTGTTCCCCGCAAGGATGTCGTCATCGCCACCAAGGTCTGTGGCGTCATGGGCGACAAGCCGAATGATCGCGGCGCATCGCGCGGCCATATCATGGACTCTGTGCAGGCAAGCCTCGACCGCCTGCAGACGGATCACATCGATCTCTACCAGATCCATGCGACGGACACAGTGACGCCTATCGAGGAGACGCTGCGGGCGATGGATGATCTCGTCTCGCGCGGTCTCGTCCGCTATGTCGGCGTTTCCAACTGGCAGGCCTGGCGCATCGCCAAGGCGCTCGGCCTGTCCGAACGCCGCGGCTTTGCCCGGTTCGAGACGGTTCAGGCCTATTATTCCATTGCCGGCCGCGATCTGGAGCGTGAAATCGTGCCGCTGATGGCCGAGGAAAAGCTCGGCCTCATGGTCTGGTCGCCACTCGCGGGCGGCCTGCTGTCCGGTAAGTATGGCCCGGGAGCCCCGGGCAATGGCGAGGGACGACGGGCGAGCTTCGACTTCCCGCCCGTTGACAAGGACCGTGCCTGGGCCTGCGTCGCTGCCATGCGCGAAGTGGCCGACAAACATGGCGCAAGCGTCGCCACCGTGGCGCTTGCCTGGATCCTGGCGAAGCCTTTCGTCACCAGCATTATCATCGGCGCCAAGCGTCTCGATCAGCTCGATCAGAATCTCGCCGCCGTCAAGCTGAAGCTTGATGCCGACGATATCGCCAAGCTCGACCAGGTCAGCGCGCTTGCGCCTGAATATCCCGGCTGGATGCTGGTCCGCCAGGGCGCCTTGCGCGTGCCCCAGCCCTTCGAACCGAAGGCTTGATTTATGCCGAGACCGAGCCGCCGTCTGAGGGACGGCGGCTCGCCTGTCATCACAACCCGATGACGATCTTGCCGAAGGCACCGCGATCGAGATGATCGAAGGCGGCCGGAACCTCGCCGAAACTATAGCGATGGTCGATGCTAGAGACGCCTGCCGTCTGCAAACACCCGGTTCCACGCCAGGATCTGCACCGATTTTCTGAGCCCGGCTGACCAGAAGGGATCTTTCTTCACCAGTCGGTCGACATCATCGGAACTCTCAGCTTCGACGAGCCATAGCCCGCCGGCAAAAGTGTCGTCTTCCCGGTTGAGCGGTCCCGCCGTCTTGATGGAGGCTGCGTTCTCCTCCAGAAAGGTGAAGTGGCGCCCCAGATATTCCTTGCGAATGGCGGCGGCATCTTGCCGTTCGTCTTCGAACAAAACCGCGAATAGTTTCATTGTAGCCTCCTTGGCTGGACCCTCCCAGCCTATGACTGCAATAATGCGATTGCATGCGGTGAATTTGCCGTGAGGAGCTGCAAAATTGCACGATATCGATTGGAATGACCTGCGCTATGTTCTTGCTCTGGCCCGCTGCCGCTCCTTCGCCGCGGCCGGAAGGGAACTCGGCACCGATGCGACGACCGTTGGCCGACGCCTGAGAATAGTGGAACGGCATCTTGGCGCGGCCCTGTTCCAGCGCGATGCAGGCGGCATGATGTTGCCGACGCCGACGGGAGAAATTGCTGTGGCGCGGGCAGACGCGATCGAGGCGGAAGTCATGGCGCTGTCAGGGGCCTTGGAGGCCGCCGACCCCATGGCACTCGGCAGGGTGCGCTTGACGGCGCCGCCATCCTTCATCAATCGCCTGCTGATCCCGGCGGTACCCGGTCTCCTGTCGCAACATCCTGGCCTGCAATTCGAGCTCATCGGCGATGCCCGCAACTTCAACCTGACCCGGCGCGAGGCAGACATGGCGCTGCGGCTTGCAAGGCCGGCCGATATGGCGAACAGCAAGGTCGTGGCGCGACGCATCGCGACGCTGGACTATGCCGTCTATGTGGCGGAAGGGCAGCGGGATCAGGCGGAAAGCTTGCCCTGGATTGTTTATGAAGAGGCGATGGCGCATCTGCCGCACGCCCGCTGGATCGCAACCCAAGCGGAGAAGTCCGGCCGCGCCGGCGCTCTTGCGGTCAATGATGCGGAATCCCTGCTCCAGGCCGCGATTGCCGGGCTGGGGCGCGCGCTCCTGCCAAGAGTCTTGGCCGAGGATGCCGACGGTCTGTGCCGCGTCGACAGCGGGGACGAAAGCCTGCCGGTGCGTGAGGTGTGGCTGCTGATCCATGCGGAGTTTCGCCAATTCGCCCGCATCCGCGCCGTTTCGGGCTGGCTGGACAAGGTATTCTGCCGCCCACCCTCTCAACAGCCTGAATGACGGCAAGGGAGGCGGCGCTCGCGTGCCGCCTCCCGTTTTCGCGAAATTACTTGCCGTGCTTCTTCAGCCAGGCCTTCATCTCCTTGATCTCGGCTTCTTGCGCGGTGACGACGGCCTCCGCCAGTTTGCGCAGTTCGGGATCCTTGCCGTATTTCAACTCCACCTTGGCCATGTCGATCGCGCCTTGATGGTGCGGGATCATGCCGCGGACGAAATCCGCGTCGGCATCGCCGCTATAGGTGATCATCATGTCCTTGTGCATCTTGCCCATGGCATCGTTGAAAGCCTTGCTGGAGGCGCCCTGGTCGCCCATCGGCTTGCTCATGTCCATGCCCGACATGTCGTCGGCAAGGGCGGGAAGGGTAAAGGCAAAGGCGAAAGCGCCGGCGAGGATAAGGGTTCTTGACATAGACATAGGCGTCCTTTCCATTTCTGGACGATATCTGAATGTGAGCGGAAAACCGCTCTTGCGATGAAAACAGAGGGTCGTCAGGCGAAACGGGGCGGCGGCGCCGTCGGCTCCGGGCGGGAGCCGGCAAGACGTTGGCCGGGTGCCGGCACCGGATAGGAGAATGCATCCTGCCTGCTGTCGGCAGCCGCAAGCACTGGCGTCACGGCCAGGCAGGCCGCGCAGGACGGCACATGCGCCATGCCGCCGGCACAAGGATTTTCCGGCTTCCTGTCCTCGTGCTGAGCCATGTCGCCATGACCTGCCATGCCAGGCATATCGCCGTGTATGCTCATCGCGGATGCAGCCGGCATCGCCATCACGGAATCGCAGATAGGACAGCTCGCCAGCGCCGGCATGGCACCGTAGAACAGCCAGGCAATCAACATCGTCAGGATCGCGAAGAAGCGCATGAGCAAGAACCTAGATGCGCGTGCTTCGAAGGCAAGTGCAAATTGCAGCGGCGCGACATTGTGTGGCGATCAGGGCAGCAGTTCGACCTGCTTGATGATTTCGACCGGAGGAAAGCTGATGCAATCGACGGCATCGAAGGTCACGGTGAATCCCGAACGTTTTCTCGCCGCCCATTCCAGTGCTTGCGCCGCCGAAGCAGCCGGAATGCTCATGGCGATGGTGCAATGCGGCTGCCAATGGTCCGGGCGATAGTGCTCGTGGCAGAGAGCGGGATCGATGTCGTCATGGATAGTGCGATGCATTTGCCTCAGAACTCGATCGTCGGCGGGACGCGCCCATAGAACCAGCATCTCGTTGAGGAAATGGCCGATATCCGCAAATTCGATCGATATGGCCGGCATATTGCCGAACACTTTTTGGGCCGTCGCGAAGAGAACGGTCGGCAGAATGTCCTCGTAGATGGCGAAGGTCAGATGCGGAGGATAGTCCAGACGCGCCATGGACGGGATGCTTTCGAACCCGCTGGCCTCTCGCCAGAGATCCAAGACAGGAGCGGCGGTGGCATTCGAACATTTCAGAACGATCGCGTATGGCATGGCGTCTCTGTCGCCCTCTCTAGCTTTTGTCGGTTTTGCTAGGCGCTAACATATAACAATCCTTGCCGCATTCCGCCCAATCCGCTAGTTAACCGCCACTGTTCCCGTACCGGATTACCCTACAGATGAGCGACAAGCAGAAGAAACCACAGAAGCTCAAGGCCCGCCTGCCGCGCGGCTTTGTCGATCGTTCGGCAAGCGATATCCGCGCCGTCAACGAGATGACCGCAAAGATCCGTAGCGTATACGAGCATTATGGTTTCGATCCCGTCGAGACGCCCCTGTTCGAATATACCGATGCGCTCGGCAAGTTCCTGCCCGACAGCGACCGGCCCAACGAAGGCGTGTTCTCGCTCCAGGACGATGACGAGCAATGGATGTCGCTGCGCTACGACCTGACGGCGCCTCTCGCTCGTCATGTCGCGGAGAACTTCAACGAGATCCAGCTTCCCTATCGCACCTATCGCGCCGGCTATGTCTTCCGCAATGAGAAGCCAGGCCCGGGCCGCTTCCGCCAGTTCATGCAGTTCGATGCCGACACCGTCGGCGCGCCGGGCGTACAGGCCGATGCCGAAATGTGCATGATGATGGCCGATACGCTGGAAGCCCTCGGCATCAAGCGCGGCGACTATGTGATCCGCGTCAACAACCGCAAGGTTCTGGATGGCGTGTTGGAAGCGATCGGCCTTGGCGGCGACGACAAGGCCGGCCAGCGGTTGAACGTATTGCGCGCCATCGACAAGCTCGACAAGTTCGGTCCCGAAGGCGTGGCACTGCTGCTCGGACCCGGCCGCAAGGACGAATCCGGCGATTTCACCAAGGGCGCCGGGCTCGATGTCGAGCAGATCGACAAGGTGCTCTTCTTTGTCGGCATCAAGGATTATGCCGAAAGCGCCGTCCAGCTCGCCGAGCTGGTCGCCGGCACCTCGAATGGCGGCGAGGGCGTCGAGGAGTTGAATTTCATCGGCAGCCTCGTCACCAGCGCCGGCTATCAGGCTGATCGCATCAAGATCGACCCCTCCGTCGTCCGCGGCCTCGAATATTACACCGGCCCGGTCTATGAGGCCGAGCTGCTGTTCGATGTCACCAACGAGAAGGGCGAAAAGGTCGTCTTCGGCTCCGTCGGCGGCGGCGGCCGTTATGACGGGCTCGTCTCGCGCTTCATGGGCCAGCCGGTGCCGGCCACGGGCTTCTCCATCGGCGTCTCCCGTCTGATGACGGCCCTGAAGAACCTAGGTAAGCTCGGCCAGGACGAAGTGATCGCTCCGGTCCTCGTCACCGTCATGGACGGCGATGTCGAGGCCATGGGCCGCTATCAGCGCTTCACGCAGCAGCTGCGTGCCGCCGGCATCCGCGCCGAGATGTTCCAGGGCAATTGGAAGAAGTTCGGCAACCAGCTGAAATATGCCGACCGCCGCGGCTGCCCGATCGCCATCATCCAGGGGGGCGATGAGCGCGCCCAGGGCGTCGTCCAGCTCAAAGACCTGATCGAGGGAAAGCGCCTCTCCGGCGAAATCGAGGACAATGCCAGCTGGCGCGAAGCCCGCGTCGCGCAGGACGTTGTGCCGGAGGCAGAATTGGTCGCCAAGGTACAGGAAATACTGGCGGCACAGGCGGAAGACAGGAAGAGGGCGGGCTGATGGCCCTGATCAACCTTCCGGATTTTGCCGGTGACCTCCTTGCCGAATTTACCGGCCGCCGGACGGAGCGGGTCGACACGCCCATCATCCAGCCGGCTGAGCCGTTTCTCGACATGGCGGGCGAAGACCTTCGCCGCCGCATCTTCATGACCGAAAGCGAGACCGGCGCCAGCCTTTGCCTGCGTCCGGAATTCACCATTCCCGTGTGCCTGCGCCACATCGAAACCGCGACCGGCACGCCGAAGCGCTATTCCTATCTGGGTGAAATCTTTCGCCAGCGCCGCGAGGGCGGCCATGAATTCTATCAGGCTGGCATCGAAGATCTAGGCGACCGCGATACGGCAAGCGCCGATGCGCGCGCCATCGGCGATGCCATCGCCATCCTCAACCGCCTGGTCCCCGGCAAGGCATTGTCGGTGACGCTGGGCGACCAGGCCGTGTTCGAGGCGGTCGTCCAGGCGCTCGGTCTGCCCTCCGGCTGGCAGAAGCGGCTGATCCATGCCTTCGGCAACATGATGCAGCTCGAAACCCTGCTGGCGCGTCTGGCAAGCCCGCATCCGGTCACCGGGCTCGATCCGCATGCCCTCGATTTCCTCAATCGCGGCGACGAGCAGGGGCTGGTCATTCATATCGACAACACCATGCAGGCGACCGGCTATTCCACCAATGCCAGCCGCTCGCCACAGGAGATCGCTCGCCGTCTTCGCGAGAAGCTGGTTCTGTCGGAAACCCGTCTCGATAATGCCGCCTTCGGCGTGCTGGAAGAGTTTCTGTCGTTGAGCCTGCCGCTGGCAGACGCGTCTGCAGCGCTGGCCGGCTTTGCCGACGCGGCGGGCCTGAAGCTGGGCGCGGCGCTGGAAGGTTTCGATGCCCGTGTCGCGGCGCTCGCCAATGCCGGGGTCGATACATCGATGATCGAATATCGCGCCGCCTTCGGCCGCCCGCTCGACTATTATACCGGCCTCGTCTTCGAGGCGACGGTGGAGGGGTCGACGGCGGTGCTCGCCGGCGGCGGCCGCTTCGACCGATTGCTGACCCTGCTCGGTGCTAGGGATCACATCCCCGCCGTCGGCTTTGCGCTCTGGCTCGACCGCATCGAAACCGCGAGGGCAGCCTGATGACGATCACCATTGCGCTTCCCTCCAAGGGCCGGATGAAGGACGATTGCTCGGCGATCTTCGAACGCGCCGGCATGCCCATTGTCGCCGTCGGCAATGACCGCTCCTATCGCGGGCGCGTCGAGGGTTGGGAGGATGTCGAGATCGCTTTCCTGTCGGCCTCGGAAATCTCGCGCGAGCTCGGCAATGGCAGCGTCGATTTCGGCGTCACCGGCGAGGACCTCGTGCGTGAGGGCATGGCGGAGGCGGATCGCCGCGTCGAATTCTCAGCCCGCCTCGGCTTCGGCCATGCCGATGTCGTGGTCGCCGTGCCTGACATCTGGCTCGATGTCGACACCATGGCCGATCTCGGCGATGTCGCCGCCGATTTCCGCGCCCGTCATGGCCGCAGGTTGACGGTCGCCACCAAATATTGGCGGCTGACGCAGCAGTTCTTCTCCAGCCAGCACGGCATCCAGCTCTATCGCATCGTCGAAAGCCTCGGCGCTACCGAGGGTGCGCCGGCCGCCGGCTCCGCCGATATCATCGTCGACATTACCTCCACCGGCTCGACGCTGAGGGCGAACCATCTCAAGGTTCTGTCTGATGGCGTCATCCTGCGCTCGGAGGCGTGCCTCGTTCGCGCCCGCAAGCAAAGCCACGAGGGCAACCCCATGGTTCAGCGCATCGTCGCGGCGGTGCGTGCCGCGCTCTGATTTTTTGGATATTCACGCATGAAAAAAGCCCGCCGGAGCGATCCGGCGGGCTTTTTTAGTCCTGGGAGATGCGCTGCAATCAAGCGGTGGCGTAAGCACCGCGGCGTGCGTCGAGCGAATAGACGCCTGCGCCGTTGGTGGCGAGCATGATGTAGGCGCCGGCGAGCGTGACGTTCTTCAGGAAGTTGACGAAGTTCAGGCCGTTGATCCAGCCGTTGGCGGCAGCCGGAAAGTCCGGAACGTTGACGGTCGGCAGGTGGAAGATAACACCGGTGAACACGCAGAAGGCGGCGAGCAGCCAGCCGACGATGCGGACCTGGAAGCCGATGAGAACGCAAACGCCCGTCACGAATTCGAAGGTGCCGGCGAGATAGGTGAGAAGCGTTGCGTAGGGCATGCCGGCGCCGGCGATCATGCCGGCGGTGCCTGCCGGATCGGTCAGCTTGCCGAAGCCGGCGAAGATGAACATGAAGGCGAGCAGGATGCGCGCCACGAGGATGACGATATTGTTGGTGTTGGACATGATAGTCTCCAATGAAAGCGGTTGGGTCGGTGGCGACAATTTCTGAAGACAGATATTCGTGATTTTTGGGAGATTGAAAAGATAAACAACTGCGCACAATTAGTTCACAATCAGTGAACAATGCTGGCGCTCGGCACTCTTCCCATCGGCTCCGTATCGGTTATGGTGACGCAAATTCATCCGCCAAAATCATAATCTTGGAAGGAGCCCCCATGGCCGATCTGTCGTCTTTTCCAATCACGAAGCGCTGGCCCGCCAGTAATCCGGATATCATCCAGCTCTATTCGCTGCCGACGCCAAATGGCGTCAAGGTGTCGATCGCGCTCGAAGAACTGGGTCTGCCCTATGAGCCTCATCTGGTTTCCTTCGGCACCAACGACCAGAAGTCGCCGGAATTCGTGTCGCTGAATCCGAACGGTCGCATTCCCGCGATCATCGATCCCAATGGTCCGGACGGCAAGCCGATCGGCCTGTTCGAGTCCGGTGCGATCCTGGTCTATCTCGCCGAAAAGACCGGCAAGCTTATGCCCAAGGATGCGGCCGGGCGTTACGAGGTGTTGGAATGGGTCTTCTTCCAGATGGCCGGCATTGGTCCGATGTTCGGCCAGTTCGGCCACTTCTTCAAGTTTGCGGCTGATAAGGTCGCCAACAATCCCTATCCGGTCGAACGTTATCGCGACGAGGCCAAGCGTCTTTTAGGGGTTCTGGAAGAGCGCCTGAAGGGGCGCCAGTGGATCATGGGCGACGAATACACCATTGCCGACATCACGACGTTTCCGTGGGTTCGCGGCGTCGATGTGTTTTATGGCGGCCGGGACGTTCTCGAATTCGAGAGCTTCCCCTCGGTCATGAGCTGGCTGGAGCGCGCTCTTGCACGTCCGGCGAGCCAGCGCGGGTTGAACATTCCAAAGCGGGATTGATTGGCTCCGATCTCTTCGGGAGCAGGTCGGTCAGGTCCGTCTTTGTCGGCGTCTATGTGCCTGGCCTCTCACGCCAGCACGCTCCCCGTAGACGGCAGGGCAATTGCTTATGGGGCATGCCAGTGCCGCACAACCCCTTTTCCCCGAGGGGAGAAGGGGTTGTGCGGCGACGATCTCATCTCATATGCGATTGCCCTGCCGTAGACGGGGCGAGGGGGGTCCGTCCCGCGTTTGCGGCGGGATCTCACTCAGCAATGAAGGTGCCGATTTTAGAGGACGAGACTCCCTTTCCCTGCTTGCGGGGAGAGGGTTGGGGTGAGGGGCGGGCACGCAGGGGCGACGATGGTGAATTCACCTGACTATCATCGACAGTGGCTTCTACTGCCGGATGGCCAGCTGGCTGCCCGGCTCCAGCTTGAAGCGCGGAAACAGGAAGACGCCGACCAGGCTGCCGGCATGTTTTCCGTCGGCGGCGATGGATTCGCCGACGCAGAAGATTGGCTGGCGATGACCGCCGGTACCAAGGATCGTCGTTGAGTAGCAGAAGCAGGATGCAGCGGTAGCCCCTTGCTCGAAAATATCGAGGATGCGGATGCGATCATGCGCATCATAGCAATGCATCAGGCTCAAGAGACCGCATTCCGAGGAGCTCAGCCCGTGCAGCATGGTGCTCCACTGACCGAGCCGGATGATGCCGCTCGACAGGTCGCCCGTCCAACCTTCGGAAACACAAAACTGCGCCAGAAGATCGGGATCATGCCCCCCGAATTCCAGCGAGCCGGGAGCAAAGGGTGCGGAAAAATTGGCCTTGGCAATCTTGAACAATATAATCCTCACTTGAGCGCATGGTCCCCCGAGCGCGCTTCATTCGAATTCCGTCCATCTTCGGATGGAACGTCTCCCCCGCATGTCGCGCCTTCAGGAAAAGCAGAGCCGCATCTCCGCCGATTCCGTCTTTCGCCATGCTTTTCGGGTTGTCGATCCCGTCTATGAAGTCATTTCAAGTAATAAATCCGGACGCCATCATTCCCTGATGTCATGATTGTACGCAGGCGCTGATTAAGCGTGCCGAAAATAAGTAAAATTTGTGTGCATTGCAGCTTACCCTCTAAAATCGCTGCGCTGGGATTTATAGGGACTTTTTTGAAAACGGCAATGGGGCAGTTTGCGTAAATTTGCATGGCCATGAAACTTGCCGAACTTGCATCAAAACTGTTTCGGCACAAATGAAAAGGGCGACCCGAGGGCCGCCCTTCGTCAATTCCGGATGCCGGATTGAACAGTCATAATAAGGCTAAAGCCCTATCACATCATGTCCATTCCACCCATGCCGCCCATGCCGCCAGGCATAGCCGGAGCGTCCTTCTTCGGCAGTTCGGCGATCATGGCTTCGGTGGTGATCAGCAGCGAAGCAACAGAAGCTGCGTTCTGCAGAGCCGTGCGGACAACCTTGACCGGGTCGACGATGCCCATGGCGATCATGTCGCCATATTCAGACGTCTGAGCGTTGTAGCCGTAGTTGTCTTCGTTCTTGTCGAGAACCTTGCCGACAACGATCGAAGCTTCGTCACCAGCGTTTTCAGCGATCTGGCGAACCAGCGCCTGCAGCGCACGACGAATGATGTTGACGCCGGCTTCCTGATCCTGGTTCTCACCCTTGGCGGTGATCTTCGTGGAGGAACGCAGGAGAGCGATACCACCGCCCGGTACGATGCCTTCCTGAACAGCAGCGCGCGTCGCGTTGAGAGCGTCGTCGATGCGGTCCTTCTTTTCCTTCACTTCAACTTCCGTCGAGCCACCGACGCGGATGACGGCAACGCCGCCAGCGAGCTTGGCAAGACGTTCCTGCAGCTTTTCGCGGTCGTAATCGGAAGAGGTTTCTTCGATCTGAGCCTTGATCTGGGCAACGCGGCCTTCGATGTCGGACTTCTGGCCGGCGCCGTCGACGATCGTGGTGTTTTCCTTGGAGATCGAAACCTTCTTGGAACGGCCGAGCATGTCGAGGGTGACCGACTCGAGCTTGATGCCGAGGTCTTCGGAGATGACAGTGCCGCCCGTGAGGATGGCGATGTCTTCAAGCATGGCCTTGCGGCGATCGCCGAAGCCAGGAGCCTTGACGGCAGCGATCTTCAGACCGCCACGCAGCTTGTTGACGACGAGCGTTGCAAGAGCTTCGCCTTCGACGTCTTCAGCGATGATGAGGAGCGGCTTGCCGGTCTGAACGACGGCTTCGAGAACCGGGAGCATGGCCTGCAGGTTCGAGAGCTTCTTCTCGTGCAGCAGGATGAACGCGTCTTCGAGATCGGCGATCATCTTTTCCGGGTTGGTCACGAAGTAGGGGCTGAGGTAGCCACGGTCGAACTGCATGCCTTCGACGACTTCGAGTTCGGTTTCGGCGGTCTTGGCTTCTTCAACCGTGATGACGCCTTCGTTGCCGACCTTCTGCATGGCTTCAGCAATATCGAGACCGATCTGCTTTTCGCCGTTTGCCGAGATCGTGCCGACCTGTGCGACTTCTTCCGACGTGTTGATCTTCTTGGCCTTGGCCTGGAGATCCTTGACGACTTCTGAAACGGCGAGATCGATACCGCGCTTCAGGTCCATCGGGTTCATGCCGGCTGCAACTGCCTTGGCACCTTCGCGAACGATGGCCTGGGCGAGAACGGTTGCAGTCGTCGTGCCGTCGCCGGCGATGTCGTTGGTCTTCGAAGCAACTTCGCGGACCATCTGGGCGCCCATGTTTTCGAACTTGTCTTCGAGTTCGATTTCCTTGGCGACCGTGACGCCGTCCTTGGTGATGCGCGGAGCGCCGAAGGACTTGTCGATAACGACGTTACGACCCTTCGGGCCGAGCGTTACCTTGACTGCGTCGGCGAGAATATCGACGCCACGAAGCATCTTTTCGCGGGCGCTGCGGCCGAATTTTACTTCTTTAGCTGCCATGTCTAAAAACTCCTGAATTCGCATTGTCCGGGTTTATGGCCCGTCAGCTGTATCGGAAAAGGGGAAACCGGCTGGATCAGCCGATGATGCCCATGATGTCGGCTTCCTTCATGATGAGAAGGTCTTCGCCGTCAAGCTTGACTTCGGTGCCCGACCACTTGCCGAACAGGATGCGGTCGCCGGCCTTGACGTCGAGCGGGACGATCTTGCCGGAGTCATCGCGAACGCCGGAGCCGACGGCGACGATTTCGCCTTCCTGCGGCTTTTCCTTGGCGGTATCGGGAATGATGATACCACCCTTGGTCTTTGCTTCGGACTCGACGCGACGAACGACGACGCGGTCATGAAGGGGGCGGAAATTGGTGCTTGCCATTGTCTAATCCCTCGATCAAATGACATTCACGGATCAGCGGGGGATCCGTATGGGCTGCGTTAGCACTCAGCATTGGCGAGTGCTAGCGACGGTGATTTAGGGGTGGCTAGCAAACGAGTCAAGAACGTGCCCGTGAATTTTTTCAAACCGCTCTTCATTGACTTGCTGCCGGTTTTGCCGGAAAATCCTGGGCATGGGGTTTGCGGATACCCCACGAGGCGTCATGCCGGAGTTTCGCGTCCATCTCTTTTGGAAGGGACGTAACATGACTTCGTTCAGCGCCATCACCCCCGAAAAGCTTCTTCGTCTGCTGGGCACGCCGAAAGCGCCCGCGATACTCGACGTTCGCAGCGTCGAGGATTTCGACGCCGATCCCTGTCTGGTGCCGGCCTCGCGCCGCCGGGATTACAAGGATGTTCAGGCTTGGGCCGCCGAATTTCACAACCGGAATGTCGTTTGCCTCTGTCAGCACGGCGGCAAGCTCAGCGAAGGCGTCGCCGCCTGGCTGCGGCTGGCTGGTGCCGCGGCGGAAATCCTCGACGGCGGTCTCGACGCCTGGCGGGCGGCAGGATTGCCGTTGATCCCGGTTTCGATCCTGCCCGATGCCAACGCGTCCGGTGCAACCGTGTGGGTAACCCGCGCCCGGCCGAAGATCGATCGTATCGCATGTCCCTGGCTGATCCGCCGCTTCGTTGATCCCGGCGCTTCGTTTCTCTTCGTGACGGCTCAGGAAGTCGACGGCGTCGCCGAACGCTTCGGCGCGACACCCTTCGATGTGGAGGGGGTATTCTGGAGCCACCGCGAGGAGGAATGCACTTTCGATACCATGGTGAAAGAATTCCAGCTCGACCTCCCGGCACTTCACCATCTTTCCCGCATCATCAGGGGCGCCGATACCAACCGGCTCGATCTTGAACCGCAGGCGGCTGGCTTGCTTGCCGTTTCGCTCGGCCTTTCGCGCATGTTTGCTGACGATATCGAACAGTTGGATGCAGGCATGTTGTGTTATGACGCGCTTTATCGCTGGTCGCGAGACGCGACCCAGGAAAAGCATGATTGGGTATCGCATGGAGCAAGAAGATCGTGACCGAAACCGTTTTGGCTGACGATCTGGTTGCGAGCCCGTCCCTCAGCGAAGCCACACGCGTGTGGGCGCGCGTCGGCGCCTTGAGCTTTGGCGGCCCGGCCGGGCAGATCGCCCTCATGCATCGCATGATCGTCGACGAGAGGCGTTGGGTCGATGAGGAGCGCTTCCTGCATGCCTTGAGCTACTGCATGCTCTTGCCAGGCCCGGAGGCACAGCAGCTTGCGACTTACATCGGCTGGCTGCTGCATGGCTGGCGCGGCGGTTTGATTGCCGGTCTGCTGTTCATCCTGCCGGGCTTTGTCGTCATTCTGGCGCTTTCGGCTTTCTACGCCATTTTCCATGACACCAGCCTGCTTGCCATGATCTTCTTCGGCATCAAGGCGGGCGTGCTGGCGATCGTGTTGCAGGCGCTGATGCGGCTGAGCGGCCGTGCCCTCAAGAGCCGCTTCCATGTGGCGATGGCGATTGCCAGCTTCGTCCTTCTCTTCATCTTCGATCTGCCCTTTCCCATGGTCGTGCTGCTGGCCGGCCTTACCGGATATGGGCGGGTCCTCTATCGAGCCTGGCGTGACGAACAGTGGCGACCACGATTGCCGCGCCTGACGGCGCCAACCAGCCGCTTCGGATGGCTCGGAGGCGCTCAAGCGAAGGCGTCCGTCCTGACGATCCTGCTTTGGGTATTGATCTGGCAGGCGCCACTGTTGTTGGTGCATGCTCTCCACGGTCCACAGGATGTCGTCTCCGAGGCGCTCAGCGGTGAAACAAGCGTATTCGGCGCCATTTTCTCCTTTTTCTCACGCATGGCGATCGTCACCTTCGGCGGCGCCTATGCTGTTCTGGCTTATGTCGCGCAGACGGCGGTACAGCATTATGCCTGGCTGAAGCCGGGCGAAATGCTGGATGGTCTCGCACTTGCCGAGACGACTCCTGGGCCCCTCGTATTGGTTTTGTGCTTCGTCGGCTTCATGGCGGGATTTCGCAATCCCTTCGGCTTCGATCCTCTGTTTGGCGGTTTTCTCGGAGCGAGCCTCGCGGCCTGGGCGACATTTGCGCCGAGCTTCCTCTTCATCTTCGCCGGTGCGCCTTACATCGAAAAATTGCGCGGCCATGCGGGTCTTTCGGGCGCGCTTGCCGCCATCACGGCGGCCATCGTCGGCGTCATGACCAACCTTTCGGTTTGGTTCGGGCTGCATGTGCTGTTTGCGAATGTCGATCGGCTGGTGCTGTTCAGTCACCCCGTCAGGATTGACGGCGGCGATTTCGCCAATGTACCGATCGCTGGTATCGCGTGGCCGAATTGGGGCACCCTTGATATTTCGGCGCTGTTGCTCTTCGTCCTCGCGGCCGTCCTGGTTTTCCGTCAGCGCGCCGGTGTTGCCACCGTGCTCGGCGTTTCCGCCGTGGCGGGTTCCTTGCTCCGGCTTGCCGCTTGAGCCCTGTGCGACGCAAAAACCTGCGTATCGCTCTTGTAATTTGCCGGCCGGTTTGCGATGTCAGCCCGTGATTTATTTGACGCGAGGACCGCATGGGCAAACGTATCGGAAGCTTTCGCGAGATCGGCGGACTTTATGATGTTGCGCTCTGCGATGTGTGGGGCGTGCTGCATAACGGCGTCTCCGGTTACAAGGAAGCGTCCATTGCGCTGGAGGCGGCTCGCAGCCAGGGTCTGACCGTCGTGCTCATCACCAATTCCCCGCGCGTCGCTCCGAGGGTGGTCGAGCAGCTGCGCGTGATCGGTGTTCCCGACAGTGCCTACGACCGCATCGTCACATCGGGCGATGTCACCCGCAGCCTGATCGCCGAGGGTCCGAAAAAAGTGTTCCTGCTGGGGCCGGAGCGTGACATCGGCATCCTCGAAGGGCTCGACGTGCAGCGTGTCGAGGCGGGCGAAGCCGAAAGCATCGTCTGCACCGGCTTCTTCGACGACGAGACCGAAACGCCTGACGATTATACCGACATGCTGACGGCCTGGTCTGCCCGCAAGGTGCCGCTCATCTGCGCCAATCCCGACCTCGTGGTCGAGCGCGGCCACCGGATGATCCCGTGCGCCGGCGCCATGGCCGCCTATTACGAGCGGCTCGGCGGGCAGACGCGGATCGCCGGCAAGCCGCATCAGCCGATCTACGAAGCCGCGATTGCGGCAGCCCGCGAGGTGCGAAGCGAATTCCCGCTGTCGCGCGTCGTCGCCATCGGCGACGGCATGCCGACCGACGTGCGCGGCGCGCTCGATTACGGCCTCGATCTTCTTTACATCAGCCATGGCATCCACGCCCGCGAATACGTCGTCGACGGTCACACCGACGAAGCCGCACTCGGCGCCTTCCTGGCGCGCGAGCAGGCCTCGCCGAAGTGGTGGATGCCGCGCCTTGCTTGACCGGAGTGGCAGACGATGACCGTTTTCCATCGCAACGAGACCCGCGACCCGCTTCCCGACGATCTCAAGGGCGGGGTCATCGCCATCGGCAATTTTGACGGTGTGCATCGCGGTCATCAGTCGGTCCTCGATCGGGCGCTGGAGATCGCCAGGGAGCGGGGCGTTCCAGCTCTGGTGCTGACCTTCGAGCCGCATCCCCGCACCGTGTTCAAGCCGGATCGGCCGGTCTTCCGCCTGACGCCGGCACCGCTGAAGGCGCGCTTGTTGGAAGCCCTCGGCTTTAACGCCGTCATCGAATATCCGTTCGACCGTACTTTTTCGCAGCGCTCGGCGGATGAATTCGTCCATTCGATCCTCATCGACTGGCTGCATGCCTCGGAAGTCGTCACCGGCTTCGATTTCCATTTCGGCCACGACCGTCAGGGCGGCCCCGCCTTCCTGATGAACGCCGGCAGCCACAATGGTTTCGGCGTGACGCTTATCGACGCCTTTCGCGACGAGAATACCGAGGTCATCTCCTCGAGCCGCATCCGCACGCTGTTGGCCGAGGGAGACGTGGGCCAGGTCGCCGGCATGCTCGGATACCGCTATACCGTCGAAGCGCCTGTCATCGGCGGCGAGAAGCTCGGTCGCACGCTCGGTTTCCCCACAGCCAATATGCAGCTTCCGCCGGAAATATCGCTGAAGGCCGGTATCTACGCCGTGCGGTTCCGTGCAGCGGACGGCGTCATCCGCGACGCGGTTGCGAGCTACGGCCGCCGTCCGACGGTCACCGACAACGGCGCGCCGCTGCTCGAGACCTATGTCTTCGATTTCAGCGGCGACCTCTACGGCCAGATCTGTTCGGTTTCCTTCTTCGGCTATCTCCGCCCCGAACTGAAGTTCGACGGTCTGGATGCGCTGGTCGCGCAGATCAGGAAGGACGAGGATGAGGCGAGGGCGCTGCTCGCCGGCGTCCGACCGCTTGGCGAAATCGATCGCTGCATCGCCTTTTCCTGATACCATGCAAGGGGTTGGCTGGGCGAAGCGTGCCGCACCGCAGCATTTTTTTGCCTTGAGCCAACCTTCATATGCGTTAATCCTTATCGGCGATGAGGCGTGAGTCGGCGCGCCAGTCTCCGAAAGGTATTCGAATGGATAAACGCTTTGGAACGGCGGCCTGCTGGCTGCTCGTCATTCCCTATATCGGCTTGCTCTGGGTCCCCTTCTACAACAGCCATGATCCGGTCTTGCTCGGTTTCCCCTTCTTCTATTGGTATCAGCTGGCCTGGGTGCCGATCACCGCTGTCCTGACGTGGATCGCCTATCGGAGCATGCGCCATGACGACTGAGATCGATCCGACCGCACTCGCCGTCTTCATCTTCTTCTTGGCGCTCGTGACCGTCATGGGCTTTGTCGCCGCGCGCTGGCGCCGGCCGAAGACCCTTGCCCATATTGACGAATGGGGCCTTGGCGGCCGCACCTTCGGCACGTGGATTACCTGGTTTCTCGTCGGCGGCGACTTCTACACGGCCTATACCGTGATCGCCGTCCCGGCCCTGGTCTACACGGTCGGTGCCTATGGGTTCTTCGCGCTGCCCTATACCATCGTCGTCTATCCTTTTGTCTTCATGGTGATGCCGCTTCTCTGGAGGCGGGCAAAGGATCACGGCTACGTCACCGCGGGCGATGTCGTGCACGGCCAATACGGCTCGCGGGCGCTCGAATTGGCGGTCGCGCTCACCGGCGTCATCGCCACCATGCCCTATATCGCCTTGCAGCTCGTTGGCATGACGGCAGTGTTCAAGGCCCTCGGGCTTCACGGCGAACTGCCGCTCGCCGTCGCCTTCATCATCCTGGCGCTCTACACCTATTCGGCCGGTCTTCGCGCGCCGGCGCTGATCGCCTTCGTCAAGGACATCATGATCTACATCGTTGTCATTGCCGCCATCGCGCTCATTCCGGCGAAACTCGGCGGTTACGCCAATGTCTTTGCGGCAGCCGATGCGGACTTCCAGGCCAAGGGTGCAGGCAGCCTGCTGCTCGGCGGCAACCAGTATGTCGCCTATGCGACGCTGGCGCTCGGCTCGGCGCTCGCGGCCTTCATGTATCCGCACACGCTGACCGGCATCTTCGCTTCCAACAGCGGCAATACCATCCGCAAGAATGCGGTGTTGCTGCCGGCCTATACGCTGCTGCTCGGCCTGTTGGCCCTGCTCGGCTATATGGGCCACGCGGCACATCTGAAGCTGGATAGCCCCAATGATGTCGTTCCGGCGCTGTTCCAGTCGCTGTTCTCGAGCTGGTTTGCCGGCTTTGCCTTTGCGGCCATCGCCATCGGTGCGCTGGTTCCCGCCGCCGTGATGAGCATTGGTGCCGCCAACCTCTTCACCCGCAACTTCTGGAAGGCCTATGTCGATCCGCAGGTTTCCGATGCCGGCGAGGCAAAGGTCGCCAAGATGACCTCGCTCGTCGTCAAGGTCGGTGCGCTTCTCGTCATCATTTTCCTGCCGACGCAATTCGCGCTCGATCTGCAGCTCTTGGGCGGCATCTGGATATTGCAGACGCTGCCGGCCCTGGTCTTCGGCCTCTATACCAAGTGGTTCCGGGCGCCGGCTCTGCTTGCCGGCTGGTTCGTCGGCTTCTTCGGCGGCACCTACCTCGTGTGGGATGCCGGCTGGAAGCCGCTGCACATAGTCACGCTCGGAGACGCAAGCTTCACCGTCTATACGGGGCTGCTGGCGCTGGCAGCAAACATCGTTGTGTCGGTGATCCTCAATGCGGTCATGCCGGCGCGGGCGACGGCACACGCCTGATCGAAGCAATATCCTGTCGGCCGCGGGCGGAAACGTCCGCGGCCTTTCTGTGCGTTGCCGGCACTGTTTCCTCTTCCTTTCCTTGGAAAAAACGCCTATGAACCGGCGATCATGACCCAATTTCGGCTGAGCCTATCGATACGAATTATTGGCCCGGCCTTCCGCGCGCTTTAAGCTGCCGGGAGGTCCGGGTTCTTGGCGCCCGTTCCCGAGGCGCTTTCCGCCGCCGAAAAATCCCCATATGGCTGCGCCTGTTTGGCGCAAGACGCCCGAGACACCGAGGCAATTGTCAGAACTATGACCGATACCGCTGAAAAGATGGATTATTCCAAGACCCTTTACCTGCCGGAAACCGACTTTCCGATGCGCGCCGGACTGCCGCAGAAGGAGCCGGAGCTGGTGAGCCGGTGGAAGGACATGGATCTCTACAAAAAGCTGCGCGCATCCGCCGCCGGCCGCGAGAAATTCGTGCTGCATGACGGCCCGCCCTACGCCAATGGCCACATCCATATCGGCCATGCCCTCAACAAGATCCTGAAAGATGTCATCACCCGCTCGTTCCAGATGCGCGGCTATGACAGCAACTACGTTCCCGGCTGGGACTGCCACGGCCTGCCGATCGAGTGGAAGATCGAGGAAAAATACCGCGAGAAGGGCAAGAACAAGGACGAGGTTCCGGTGAACGAGTTTCGCCAGGAATGCCGTGATTTTGCCGCCGGCTGGATCAAGATCCAGGCCGAGGAGTTCAAGCGCCTCGGCATCGTTGGCGATTTCGATAATCCTTATCTGACCATGAATTTCCATGCGGAATCCCGTATCGCCGGTGAGCTCTTGAAGATCGCCCGCAGCGGGCAGCTTTATCGTGGCTCCAAGCCGATCATGTGGTCGGTGGTCGAGCGCACGGCGCTGGCGGAAGCCGAAGTCGAATATGCGGATGTCGAGAGTGATACGATCTGGGTGAAGTTCCCGGTCGTTGAAGGCCCGGCCGAGCTTGCCGGGACCTTTGTCGTCATCTGGACGACCACGCCCTGGACGATCCCCGGCAACCGCGCGATCGCCTATTCCCAGCGCGTTTCCTATGGCCTCTACGAAGTGACGGAAGCCGCCAATGATTTTGGCCCGCGCCCCGGCGAGAAGCTGGTCTTTGCCGACAAGCTGGCCGAGGAATCCTTCGCCAAGGCAAAGCTACAATACAAGCGCCTGAACGATGTCACCGCCGACGACTTGGCCACGCTTACCTGCGCGCATCCGCTGGCTTCGCTCGGCTACGGCTTCAAGGTGCCGTTGCTCGACGGCGATCACGTGACCGACGATGCGGGTACCGGCTTCGTGCATACCGCACCCAGCCACGGCCGCGAGGACTTCGACGCGTGGACGGGACATGCGCGTGCGCTCGAAGCGCGGGGAATCTCGTCCACCATCCCGTTCCCCGTCGACGACGCTGGCTTCTACACCGCCGATGCCCCTGGTTTCGAAGGCGGCCGCGTCATGGACGACAACGGCAAGAAGGGCAATGCCAACGATCTCGTTATCAAGGCATTGATCGAGACGAACACGCTCTTCGCGCGCGGACGGCTGAAGCATTCCTATCCGCATTCCTGGCGCTCGAAGAAGCCGGTGATCTTCCGCAACACACCGCAATGGTTCGTCTACATGGACAAGGACTTCGCGGACGGCTCCACGCTGCGGTCGCGCGCGCTGAAGGCGATCGACGATACCCGCTTCGTGCCTGCTGCCGGCCAGAACCGTCTGCGCGCCATGATCGAGCAGCGCCCGGACTGGGTTCTGTCGCGTCAGCGCGCCTGGGGCGTGCCGATCTGCATCTTCGTCGACGAGCAGGGCAACATCCTGCAGGATGACGGCGTGAATGCCCGCATCCTCGAAGCCTTCGAAGGCGAGGGGGCTGACGCCTGGTTCGCAGACGGCGCCCGCGAGCGCTTCCTCGGCGAGAAGGCCAACGAGCCCTGGACGCAGGTCATGGATATCCTCGATGTCTGGTTCGACTCGGGCTCGACCCATACGTTCACGCTGGAAGATCGTCCGGACCTCAAGTGGCCGGCGGACGTCTACCTCGAAGGCTCGGACCAGCATCGCGGCTGGTTCCATTCGTCGCTGCTCGAAAGTGCTGCGACCCGTGGCCGCGCGCCTTATGACACGGTGGTCACGCATGGCTTCACCATGGACGAGCAGGGCCGCAAGCAGTCGAAATCGCTCGGCAACGTCGTCGCCCCGCAGGATGTGATGAAGGACGCGGGCGCCGATATCCTGCGCCTCTGGGTCATGACCACGGACTATTGGGAGGATCAGCGTCTCGGCAAGGCCATCATCCAGACCAATGTCGATGCCTATCGCAAGCTGCGCAACACCATCCGCTGGATGCTCGGCACCCTGGCGCACGACACGGGCGAGGTGATCGCTTACGCCGACATGCCGGAGCTGGAGCGGCTGATGCTGCATCGCCTCGCCGAGCTCGATGAGCTGGTGCGCGAAAGCTACGACGCCTTCGACTTCAAGCGCATTGCCCGCGCCCTCATCGATTTCGCGAATGTCGAGCTCTCGGCCTTCTACTTCGATGTTCGCAAGGATGCGCTCTATTGCGACGCGCCGTCGAGCCTGCGCCGCCGCGCGTCGCTCGCCGTCATCCGCACGATCTTCGATTGCATGGTGACGTGGCTGGCGCCGATGCTGCCGTTCACGACGGAAGAGGCGTGGTTGTCGCGCAATCCGTCGGCGGTATCAGTCCATCTCGAACAGTTCGTCGCCGTACCAGTCGAATGGAAGAACGAGGCCCTGGCCGAGAAGTGGAAGAAGATCCGTGCCGTGCGCAGCGTCGTCACCGGCGCGCTGGAAATCGAGCGCAAGGACAAGCGTATCGGCTCGTCGCTGGAAGCCGCCCCGATCGTCTATGTCGCCGATCCGGAGCTGCTGAAGGTGCTTGAAGGACAGGATTTCTCGGAAATCTGCATCACTTCGGGCATCGCGATCGAGAGTGGCGAAGGCCCGGCGGATGCTTTCCGTCTCGATGATGCCGCCAAGGTCAGCGTCGTGCCGAAGCTTGCCGAAGGCCGCAAATGCGCGCGCTCCTGGCGCATCACCACCGATGTCGGCTCCGATCCGCAATACCCGGATGTCTCGGCGCGTGACGCCGCGGCCCTGCGCGAATTGATGGCTGTCAACTGAAGAAAATTGCCGGGTGAATTGCCTTTGCGGCGTTCATCCGGTAAAAGCTGCCTGAAAATGGCCTGATTTTTACGGCAGTTGCCGTTGAATGGGGTTCTGCTACATTTTGTTCCGGCATGGCTGGGAAGGGTTTTCATGAGAGCGATGCATAGCGTTCGTGTCGGCGTCAGCTTGGCGGCACTTGTGATTGGCTGCGGCGTGATGTCTGGCTGCCTCAGCAGCCCGACTTACGGCACCGACAAGACGGCAGGTGTGCAGCTTCTGGACGATCTTGGCGATATCGCTTCCATTTCGGCCGCGACGCCGAAGGACAAGGGCGTGAAATATCCGAACCGCCCCGGTCTGGTCGTTCCTCCCGACAAGGACAAGGCCAACCTGACTCAGCCGCAGCAGTCGCTGGCAAGCAAGGACAATCCGGCCTGGCTGGAATCGCCTGAAGACGCACGCAAGCGTCTTGCCGATGAAGCAGACCAGAAAAAGAACGACGTCAATTATCGTTCGCCGCTGGCTCAGGCCGACAGTACCAAAAACCGCATGACCGAAGCACAGCAGACGGCGGCCTATCGCGCCGCGCGTCAGGATCAGGCCGGCACCTATATCGACCAGCGCCGCTACCTGATCGACCCGCCGCAGCAATATCGTCAGGTTTCCGATCCGACTGCCCTCAACGATGTCGGTACGCCCGAGTCGAAGAAGGAAAAGCAGCGCAAGAAGGACGCCGAAGCCGCACAGCAGACCAACAACAGCAGTTGGTGGAAGCCCTTCCAATAAGCAGTTCACAGGGCGGCCTTCCTGCATAATTCTCTAAATAGGAATCGATTAGGGAAAATTATGCAGCATTTTAAAGTGTTGCAGCGCCGCGCGGCGCTGTAAGCCGCCGCTTTTCAGCCTTCGGAGCGTTTCGGTTGAAAGAAGCCTCTGAGGATCTCGGCAGATATTGTTTCCCCGATACCGGAGTAGACTTCCGGCGCGTGATGGCAGGTCGGCTGATGGTAAAAGCGTACGCCATTGTCGACGCCGCCTCCCTTCGGATCCTCGGCGCCGTAATAGAGGCGGCGGATGCGCGCAAACGAAATCGCAGCGGCGCACATGGTGCAAGGCTCCAACGTGACGTACAGATCGGCGCCCGCAAGACGCTCTTGCCCCAGGTCCTCGCAGGCCAGGCGGATGGCGACGATTTCAGCGTGTGCGGTAACGTCGTTGAGCTCGCGGGTGCGATTGCCGGCCTTGGCGACAACCCGGTTGTCAAGCACGAGGACAGCGCCGATCGGCACTTCGCCACGTTCGCCGGCGCTGCGCGCTTCGGCCAGCGCAAGCTCCATGAATTGATTTGTAGCCGCCATTCAAGATTTTCCACTTAACCGCAAGGGCGCGACCTGATAGGAACACGCCTTAAAAATTCAGGCAAACAACAAATGACAATGAATGACAAGCCCAAGCGGCCTGGGTCTAAACCCTTTGCTGGCGACAAGCAGACGATAAAGCGCGATGGCGCGAAGCCGGTAAAGGCCGCGGTAGCCCGCGCTACGGATGAGACAGTAGCCGGAGACGGAAAGGCGGAACGCATTTCCAAGGTGATGGCGCGCGCCGGCGTGGCCTCGCGCCGCGACATCGAGCGCATGATCATGGACGGCCGCGTCAGGCTGAACGGCGTGCTGCTGGATACGCCGGTCGTCAACGTGACCCTCACGGACAAGATCGAAGTGGACGGCATGCCGATCCGCGGCATCGAGCGCACGCGCATGTGGCTCTACCATAAGCCGGCCGGTCTGGTGACCACCAATGCCGATCCGGAAGGCCGCCCGACGGTCTTCGACAACCTGCCCGAAGAACTGCCACGCGTCATGTCGATCGGCCGTCTCGACATCAACACCGAAGGCCTGCTGCTGTTGACCAACGACGGCGGGCTCGCCCGCGTGCTGGAACTGCCGACCACCGGCTGGCTGCGTCGCTACCGCGTGCGCGCCCATGGTGAGATCGATCAGGACGCGCTCGACAAGCTGAAGGAAGGCATCGCCGTCGACGGCGTGCTCTACGGCTCGATCGAGGCGACGCTCGACCGCACGCAAGGATCCAACGTCTGGATCACCATGGGCCTGCGCGAAGGCAAGAACCGCGAAATCAAGAACGTGCTCGGCGCGCTCGGCCTCGAGGTCAACCGTCTGATCCGCATTTCCTACGGCCCGTTCCAGCTTGGCGATCTGCCGGAGGGTCGTGTATTGGAAGTGCGCGGCCGCACGCTGCGCGATCAGCTCGGCCCGCGTCTGGTCGAAGACGCCAAGGCGAATTTCGATGCGCCGCTCTACAATGCCCCAGCGGTTGCCGGCGAGGATGAGGCCGAGGCTAAGCCGGCAGCACACGCCGCAAAGGAAGAGCGCCCGAGGCGTGACCGCGAGCGTCCCGAGGACAAGCGCGAGCGCGCCTTGAGCCGCCTCGACACCAAGCGCGACGATCGTCGCGACGAGGGACGCCGCGAAGGCGGCCGCAAGGAGGATGACCGCCCGAAGCGCCAGCCGCTCGGGTCGCGCCGCAGCGCCAATGTCTGGATGGCGCCCGGCGCCCGTCCGCTCGGCGAAAAGGCTGCTGCGAAAGCTGCCAAGAATACCAGAACCGCCGCCAAGCGCGGCGAGCCAGAGCGTCCGCAACGCAGCGGTTTCGACCGTCCGGACGAAGGCCCCCGCGTTCGCGTCAATCGCGTCGACGAGGCGGATGGTGAATGGATCCGTTCGAGCGAGGAAGCACCGCGCAAGTCGCGCGGCGATGACGAAGGCTCCGATCGCAAGCGCTCAGATCGCCCCCGTGGCGACCGTCCTTTCGGCGATAAGCCCCGTGGTGACCGTCCCTTTGGCGACAAGCCCCGTGGCGAGCGGACGTTCAGCGATCGTCCCCGCGGCGAACGTGGCTCGCGGCCGGAGGGTAGTGACCGTCCCCGCGCGAAATCTTTCCAGGGCGAAGCCCGCTCCGAGCGTCCCCGTAGTGAGCGCCCGGTCGGGGATCGCCCGCCGCGTGGCGACCGTCCCTTTGGCGACAAGCCGCGCGGTGCTCGCCCTTATGGTGACAAGCCCCGTGGCGATAGGCCATTCAGCGACCGTCCCCGTGACGACCGCCGGCCCCGCGCCGAGGGCGAGGAACGTCCGCGCGCAAGATCGTTCGATGGCGAGCAGCGTTCCGAACGTCCTCGCGGCGATCGTCCATTTGGGGATCGTCCGCCGCGTGGCGACCGGCCCGCTGGTGATCGCCCGCAGGGCGAACGTTCTTTCGGTGACCGGCCGGCCGGCAAGCCCTTCGGCAAAAAGCCGGGCGGCGGCAAATCCTTCGGCGGCAAGCCGGCTGGAAAGCCTGGCGGTTCGCGCGGTTTCTCAGGCAAGCCCGGCGGCGCGGGCCGTCCGTCCGGTGGCCCAACTCGCAGTGGCCCAAGTCGCAGCGGCCCGAGCCGTGGCGGCCCTGGTAGGGGCGGCCCCAAGGGCGGAAAGGGTTGACGCGCGGTGAGGATCGTCGGCGGTGAGTTTCGCGGTCGCTCTCTTGCAACGCCGAAGTCGAACGATATTCGTCCGACGGCGGATCGCACGCGCGAGAGCCTGTTCAATATTCTGAGCCACGCCTATCCCGAAGCCATCGACGGCACGCGGATGATGGATATTTTCGCCGGCACCGGCGCAGTCGGGCTGGAAGCGGCATCCCGTGGCTGCCGCCATGTGCTTTTCGTCGAAAGCAGTGTCGAGGGCCGTGGCTTGCTCTGGGAAAATATCGATGCGCTTGGCCTTCACGGCCGCACGCGCATGCTGAGGCGCGATGCGACGGATCTCGGCAGCGTCGGTAACCTCGAACCTTTCGATCTTCTCTTCGCCGATCCACCCTATGGCAAGGGGATGGGCGAGAAGGCCTTTGCGGCCGCCGCAGCTGGCGGCTGGCTCGTGCCGGGCGCCCTGGCTATCCTCGAAGAGCGGGCAGACGTGACGATTGCCGTCCCGTCGGATTTCCTGTTTCTGGAGGAGCGGACCTTCGGCGACAGCAAGATGCATTTCTTCCGTTATCAGCCACAGGCGGCCTGACGGGGGAAGGAGAGAAAGATGGGCGACTACGCTGATTTCGTCGGCAGCGACTATACGCTTGCTGTCTCCAGCACGCCGAGCGTGGCGGTTGCCTTCGGCTGTGGCGGCGCGCGGGGTCTCGCCCACATCCATATCATCGAGGCGCTGGACGAACTCGGCATTCGCCCCGTTGCGATCGCCGGGGCTTCCATCGGCTCGATCATGGGCGCTGCCATGGCGGTTGGCATGAGCGGCGCCGAAATCCGCGATCATACCCTCGCAACGGTCGGCAATCGCCCCGCCGTGCTCAATAAGATCTGGAGTTTGCGGCCGGTAAACATGCGCAGCATCCGCTTCGGTCAGTTCAATCTCGAACGCATCCTGCGCACTTTCCTGCCGACCACCTTTCCTGAGAATTTTGCGGATTTGCACATACCGCTGAAAGTGGTGACGACGGATTATTACGAGCAGGCCGAGGTGGTGATCGAAAAGGGCGAACTTTTTCCGGTGCTCGCCGCATCCGCTGCCATCCCTGCCGTTTTCATGCCGGTCAAACTCGGCGAACGGGTGATGATCGACGGCGGCATCATGAACCCCGTTCCTTATGAGCATCTGGCCGGGCTTGCCGATATCATCATCGGCATCGACGTCGTCGGCGGCCCGGAAGGCAATGGCAGGCATATTCCGAACCGCATCGAAAGCCTGTTCGGTGCCGGCCAGCTGACCATGCAGTCCAACATCGCCTTGAAACTGCGCCTGCAGGCACCGCAAATCTTCCTGCGGCCGGCCGTCGGCCGCACCGGTGTGCTTGACTTCCTGAAGGCGCGCGAGATTCTCGCGATGTCGGCCGGCGTCAAGGACGAGCTGAAATTCGCCCTCGACCGGGTGATGACAGCGAAGAATTAGGCGCTATTCCGAACCAACATCCTGTCAAAAGATACTAAGCCCGCTCCGGCTCCTCCTGCGGCAGCGCCACGAGATCGTCAGCGTCGCTATACGCTTCGGCCGCGCGCTTCGGCTTGACCAGCGGTTCGGGCTTGACAGGACGTGAATAGAGCATGTCGGTACCCGCCTGCAGCCCCTCGCTCACCTGCAGCACGAGCCGCTGCTCGTCGCGCTTGCGGATATCCTCGCCGATCTCATAGGCTTCGGCTTCGCTGACGCCGAGGGCCTCCAGCGTGCGGCGGCCGAAGAGCAGACCGGATTCCAACGTCTCGCGCAGCTCGTAATCCACGCCCTTGTGGCGCAGTTCGATCGAATGAATGCGGTCATAGGAGCGGACGAAGAGGCTCGCATGCGGATAGTCCGTCTGGACGAGCTCGACGATCTTATCAGTAACCTCGCGCAGATGCGTGCTGACGACGACGATCTTGGCGCGATCGATCCCGGCGGAGCGCAGCACCTCCTTGCGGGTGCCGTCGCCAAAATAGATGCGGAAACCGAAGCTCGACGCCTGGCGGATACGATCGGCGGAAAAGTCGATTACGGTGACGTCCCGGCCGCTGGCGAGCAGGATCTGCGCGGCGATCTGGCCGAAACGCGAAAAGCCGATCATCAGCACATCGGAACCGGCGCCCTCGAAATCCTCGTCCAATTCCTCCTGCGTGTCCGCCGTTATCAGGCGTTTCGAAAGCGCCGCGCTGAGCGGCGTCAGTGCCATGGACAACGTGACGATGGCGATCAACATCGATGCGGTGCTGGCCGAGAAGAGGCCGCCGCTGGCGCTGGCCGCGCTGAACAGCACGAAGCCGAATTCGCCGCCTTGCGGCAGCAGACCGGCGATGCGGACGGCGTCGTTATGCGGCGAGCCGGCCACACGGCAGAGCGCGTAAATCACGATTGCCTTGACGATCATGACGACGGGGACGGCAAGCAGGATCAGCACCCAGTTGTCGACGATCACGTCGAGTTTCAGCGACAGGCCCACCGCGATGAAGAAAATGGCGAGCAGCACGCCGCGGAAGGGCTCGATATCCGCCTCCAGCTCATGACGGTAGGAGGATTCGGCCAGCATCACGCCGGAGAGAAAAGCGCCCATTGCCATGGAGAGGCCGGCAAGCTGCATCAAGGTCGCCGATCCCATGACCACCAGGAGGGCAGCGGCAATCATCGCCTCGCGCGCGCCGGTGCGGGCGATCACCTGGAACAGCGGCGTCAGCAGATAGCGACCGGCGATGATCATCGCCGCCACCGCGCCGACGGCGACCGCCAGGTCAGGCAGGGGATTGGTGGCCTCCTTCGGCCCGTCGAGAACGGTGACGAGCGCCAGAAGCGGCACGATCGCCAGATCCTGCAGGAGCAGCATGGAGAAGGAGCGCTGGCCGTACTTCGTGTTGACGTCGCCCTGCTGCTCCAGGATCTGCATCGCGAAGGCCGTAGAGGAGAGGGCGAGGCCGAAGCCGATGATGATGCTGCCCTGCCAGCCGGCAATATTGGCGAGATAGGCGGCGAGCGTCAGCGCCAGTCCGCTGAGGATCACCTGCGCGGAGCCGAGACCGAAAATATCGCGCCGCATCTGCCAAAGCCGAGACGGCTTCAGTTCGAGGCCGATGATGAACAACAGGAAGACGACACCCAGCTCCGCGACGGCGAGCACCGCTTCGCTGTCGCCGATGCCGTGCAGGATCGGGCCGATCACCACGCCGGCTGCCAGATAGCCAAGCACTGTGCCCAGCCCCAGTTTCTTGAAAATCGGCGCCGTGACGACGGCGCCTCCGAGCAGCATCAGGGTTTCGGTGAAAAGGCTATTGGGGGCGGACATCGTCTGTTTCTTTCCGTAGGGCAGGCGGTGTTGCAACACATGACTGCGATAAACAGCCATGCGTGAAGAGATTAGAACAAGAATCGGCTCGGCCGCCCTTGATGCTTTATGTAGTGCACAATAAATGGAACGCGAATGAAAGGCCAAATCATGTCTTCAGAAATCGATTCCGCCGCTCTGCTTTCCCGTGCCAGCCAGTTGATCGACCTTGCCCGGAAAGCCGGGGCGGATGCGGCCGATGCCGTCGTCGTGCGATCGCGAGCCCAGTCCGTCAGCGTTCGCCTCGGCCAGGTGGAGGGCACCGAGTCCTCCGAAAGCGATGATTTCTCGCTGAGGGTCTTCGTCGGCAACCGTGTCGCCAGCGTTTCCGCCAATCCCGGTTTCGATCTGCAGGCGCTTGCCGAGCGTGCCGTGGCAATGGCAAAGGTGTCGCCGGAAGATCCGTTCGCCTGCCTTGCCGACGAAGGCGACCTTGCCAAGAGCTACCCCGATCTCGAACTCTTCGATCCCACAGAGGTTTCCTCCGCCGAATTGCGGGAAGCAGCGCTTGCGACCGAAGCGGCGGCGCTCGCCGTGCCCGGCGTCAGCAATTCCGTGGGTGGGTCTGCGTCCGCCGGCATGGGCGGCCTGGTTCTCGTCACCTCACATGGCTTTGCCGGCCACTATATGGGATCGCGCTTCGGCCGCTCCGTCAGCGTCATTGCCGGTGAAGGCACCGGCATGGAACGCGACTACGATTTCGACAGCCGCCTCTATTTCGCCGAGCTGGACACGGCCGAGGAGATCGGGCGCCGCGCTGGCGATCGTGTCGTCAAGCGCATCAATCCGCGCCAGGTTCCCACGGATAAGAACGTCACCGTCGTGTTCGATCCGCGCGTCGCGCGCGGCTTCGTCGGCCATATCGCCGGCGCGATCAACGGCGCCTCCGTTGCCCGCAAGACCAGCTTCCTGCGTGACAAGATGGGCCAGCAGGTCTTGAAGGCCGGGCTTTCGATCACGGACGATCCGCTGATCGTGCGCGGCCCGGCTTCTCGGCCCTTCGACGGCGAGGGCGTCTCCGGCAAGCGGCTGGTCATGATCGAGGATGGCGTGCTGAAATCCTGGTTCCTTTCCACGTCAGCTGCGCGCGAGATCGGCGGTGGTCTCAAGACCAACGGCCGCGGCGTTCGCGGCGGCACGGCGGTATCCCCGTCCTCCACCAATCTGGCGCTGGAACCGGGCGATATATCCCCGGAGGAGCTGATCCGCAGTGTCGGAACAGGTTTCTACGTCACCGAACTTATCGGTCAGGGCGTCAACATGATCACCGGCGAGTACAGCCGCGGCGCCACAGGCTTCTGGATCGAGAACGGGGAGTTGACCTTCCCGGTTTCGGAGGTGACGATCGCCTCCAATCTGAAGGACATGTTCATGCGCGTGACGCAGGCCAACGACATCGACCGCGATTTCGGCGTCGCCGCCCCGACGCTCGCCATCGAAGGCATGACGCTGGCCGGACGCTGAGGAGTAAGTAGAGATTGGAACCTGTGAATGAGCGATAGCCAGAAGGCCGGCCGGCTGAGCGATGTGGACTTGATTGTCGAGGCCGCGCTCGAGGCAGGTAGGATCGCTCTCGGTTTCTTCCGGCAATCGCCGGAGGTCTGGTGGAAGAATGGTGGCCTCTCTCCGGTGAGCGCCGCCGATTTTGCCGCCAATGAAAGCCTTGCCGCTATCCTGCGTTCGGCGCGCCCCGGCTATGGCTGGCTCTCGGAGGAGACCGATGACGACGCCGATCGGCTGTCGCATCAAACCGTCTTCGTCGTCGATCCGATCGACGGCACCAGGGGCTTCCTCGCCGGATCGGACTTGTGGTGCGTCAGCGTTGCCGTCGTCACGGATGGTCGCCCGGTGGCGGGGGTTCTGTACGCGCCGTCCCTGGATGAGCTGTTCGTGGCTACAGCCGGAGGCGAGGCGTCGAAGAACGGCAAACCGATCCATGTCTCGCAAAGGTTGGGCGACGATCCTCATCGGCTTGCGACGGGCGAAGATATGCTCACGGGCTTCGATCCGGATTTCCGCAAGACGGTCGAACGGGTGAAACACATCCCCTCGCTTGCCTATCGCCTTGCCATGGTTGCGGACGGCCGCCTGGAAGCAACGCTCGTCAAGCGCAATTCCCACGACTGGGATCTGGCAGCCGCCGACCTTATTCTGGAGCGGGCCGGCGGCGCGCTCGTCGATCTCTCCGGCAATGCGCTGCGCTACAATCGCGCCGAAGTATCGCATGACGAGCTTTGCGGCGCGCCGGCATCGCAGCTTCCTGAATTTCTCCGTCAACTTTCGCACCGACGAGACAGTTGACCTTTTGGTCAAAATCCCGCAGATGAAGGGCGGAGGGGGACGACAGTAGAAAGAGACGAAAATGACTGATACCAGCGGCAAAAAGCAGCTCCTGCACCTAGTCTTCGGTGGTGAATTGGAAAACCTCGAAGAGGTCCAGTTCCGCAACCTCAACGAACTCGATATCGTCGGCATGTATCCCGATTATGCGAGTGCATTGACGGCGTGGAAATCCAAGGCGCAGCAAACTGTCGACAACGCCCATATGCGTTATTTCATCGTCCATTTGCATCGTCTGCTCGATCCGCAGGAAAAAGCGGGATCTTGAGGTCGTTTCATACCGAAATTTGCATTTGATATTTCCCTCCGATGAGGCGTTATCGCTTTAAATCCGGCTGTGAAACAGTATCTTTGACACAATAAGAACGAAAAATCGGCCGTTTATTCGGCCGTTTGATAATTGGGATTTGGCATCGATGATGATCAGCTGGGATAGGAGTCGATCGAGATGAGCAGCCTCAGGGCGCGCTTTGCCTTGAGCGCCTATCGTTTTGGCGGGATCGCTGTCTATCCGTTCATCGGGCCTTACCTTGCGGTTCGTGCCGCGAAGGGTAAGGAAGATGGTTCCCGCAAACTGGAGCGTTCCGGCTATGCGAGCGCCAATCGCCCGCAAGGGCCGCTGATCTGGTTCCATGCTGCAAGCGTCGGCGAGACCTCGGCGGTCATCCCGCTGATCCGCGAAATCCGTCGTCGCGACATTCACGTCATTCTGACGACCGGCACGATCACCTCGGCGAAGGTGGCGCATGAGCGTCTCGGCGAGGAGGTCATCCATCAATATGTGCCTCTCGATCTGAAGCCGGCGATACGACGTTTCCTCGATTATTGGCAGCCCGATTGCGCGATTTTCGCCGAATCCGAGATCTGGCCGACCACCATCACCGAGCTTGGTCGCCGGCGCATTCCGCAGATCCTCGTCAATGCCCGCATGTCGGACCGCTCCTACGCCCGCTGGAGCAAGCATCCCTCGCTTGCCGAAGCGCTGTTCGAAAATCTCGCTTTGGTCGTTGCCCAGTCCGATCTCGATGGAGAACGCTTCCGCGATCTCGGCGCCGTGCAGGTGACCAGATCGGGCAATCTCAAGGTGGATACCGACGCGCCGTCCTACGATGCGCCAACGCTTGCCGGCTACATGAAGCAGATCGGCGGCCGCAAGACCTGGGCTGCGGTTTCGACTTTCGAGGGCGAGGAGGCCGCTGCAGCCTCCGTCCACAAGATGCTGAAGGAGCATAACGGCCAGCTCACCATTATCGTGCCACGCCATCCCGAGCGCTGCGATGCGATCGAGGCGATGCTCGTGGAACAGGGGCTGAAGGTGGCGCGCCGCACTCGCAACGATATATTGTCATCCGACGTGGATGTTTTCCTTGGCGATACGATCGGCGAGATGGGCCTTTATCTGCGCATGACCGAAGTTGCCTTCATGGGCAAATCGCTGTTAAACGAGGGCGGCCAGAATCCACTGGAGCCGGCCATGCTCGGCTGCGCGATCCTGACCGGCGGCCATGTCCAGAATTTCCGCGATGCCTATCAGGTGCTTGCCCGTCGCGGCAGTGCCCGCATGGTGCGCGACACCGAGATGCTGGCTCGCGGCGTTCATTATTTGCTGACCAACGACACGGCGCGGCGCGGCATGATCGATGCCGGTTTCGTGGCCGTGCATGAGATGCGCGGCGCCCTGGCAGCAACGATCAAGGGGCTCGAGCCCTATATCAATCCGCTTACGGTGAAGGCGCGGCTGCTGCCGAAGACGATGGCGAACGGCTAGGAAAGGAACGGCATGGCGGCGGTCAAGCTGGGAGCGATTGCGGGGCTTCTTTTCGACAAGGACGGCACGCTGCTCGACTATGACGCGAGCTGGTTGCCGGTCAATCGCGAGCTTGCCCGAATTGCCGCGCATGACGATGCCGTCCTCGCGGATCATCTGCTTTCCGCATGCGGCATGGATCCCAAGACAGGCCATATCGTGCCGGACAGTCTGCTGGCGGCCGGCAACACGCGCCAGATTTCCGAAGGTCTTGTGGCGGCCGGCTCGAAGATGGACCTATCGGAGCTGATAGAAAAGCTTGATGCGCTCTTTGCGCATGCGGCGGATTTTTCCTCGCCCGTCACCGATCTCGCCGGCTTCTTCCGTCGGTTGCATGAACGGGGCTATAAGCTCGGGGTCGCCTCCAGCGATAACGAGCGCTCCATTCGCCAGACCGCCCGCCGCTTCGGTTTCATCGACTATCTCGATTACATCGCCGGCTACGACAGCGGTTTCGGCACCAAGCCGGAGCCGGGCATGGTGCTCGGCTTCTATGCGGCAACCGGTCTTTCGCCAGTACAGGTCGCTGTCGTCGGCGACAACAATCACGATCTTCACATGGGGCGCAACGCCGGCGTGGGGCTGACCGTCGGCGTGCTGACGGGAACCGGCTCGCGCGAGACGCTGACAGCCGCATCCGACTATTGCCTCAACGACATTACCGAACTGGAGAGCCTGCTCATGCCGGTTGCTCAATTGGCGTGATCTTGCCAAAGGCTTGCTTTTTCACCCGATCTGCCCTTTTCTGCCGCTTTGCTGAAGGCGCAGGGGCGAGGCTGGATTAGAAATATGGTATCGGAAGCACCACCTTTCTGGTGGCGAAAACCGGATTGGCGCGCCTGGGGGCTCTCACCCTTTTCCTTCCTCTATGGTCGCATTGCCGGACACCGCATGGTGAACGGCAAACGAGCCTCCGTGCCGGTGCCGGTCATTTGCGTCGGCAACTTCACGGTCGGCGGAGCCGGCAAGACGCCGACGGCGCTCGCTCTGGCTCAGGCTGCGAAAGCCAAGGGCATGAAGCCCGGGTTCCTCAGCCGGGGCTATGGCGGCTCTCTCGATGTTACAACAGTGGTCGATCCCGAGCATCACCATGCCACGGCTGTCGGCGATGAGCCGCTGCTGCTTGCCCGCGAGGCGCTGACGGTGATTGCCCGTCGCCGTGCCGAGGGCGCGGAGCGGCTTGTGCGTGAAGGCGCGGATCTCATCATCATGGATGACGGTTTCCAGAGCGCGCAGCTAGCAATCGATTATGCATTGGTGGTGATCGATGCCGGCAGAGGCATCGGCAATGGCCATCTCGTTCCTGGCGGTCCGGTGCGCGCGCCGCTGCGCACGCAGCTTCTCTATGCATCCGCTTTGTTGAAGGTCGGCGATGGCAATGCCGCCGATCGCATCGTTCGGCTTGCCGCGCGGGCCGGAAAACCTTTCTTCGCCGCCTCCGTCAAGGTGCGCGGCCAGGAGGATCTGCGCGGCCGCAATGTGCTCGCTTTCGCCGGTATCGCCGACCCCGGCAAATTTTTCCGCACGGTCGAGACGCTCGGGGCGAATATCGCCATCCGCCGCACTTTCGGAGATCATGAGCATCCGGGCGAGGACGAGGTTGCAGATATTCTCGATATCGCAGCGCGCGAAGGCCTCCAGATCGTCACGACATCAAAGGATTACGTTCGCCTGATCGGTCATCACGGCCGCGCCGACGAGCTGCTTGAGCGTTGCCGCGTCATCGAGATCGATATGGTTTTCGACGATCCGCAGGCGCCGAAGCTGATCATCGACAGGGCGATCGCGACGGCTCGCGAACGGCGCTTACGGGAAGGAAGGACCGGCAAAAGCGGCTAGAGCGGTTGCGCGCTTCACGGAATCGCCTGACCGCTCTGGCTTATTGTTGTTGCGCAATTCCGGACGGAAAACCGCTACGCACTTTTCCTGAAATTGCTCTAAAGCTGCCGGCCCGTGTCAGGCAAAAGCCAAGATATTCAGCGTTTCTGGTTGGGAAGCGCGCCGGCCCGCTTTTCGGCCTCCAGCGAGGACATCACATCAGCATAGGGTTCCTGCCGGGCAACGCTCCAGTAGCGCAGCTCATCGAGCGCAATGCGCTGGCCGGTCATGGCGCAGATGACGTACGAGCCCGGCATCAGGATCTGGAAGTCGCCGTCGAGGTAGCGAACTTTCGCCTCGCGGTTCCCATGTCCTTCGAAAAGATTCATCTGATGCCGTCCTCGATCTCTGTCACCTGTTTGCCATACCGCGCCGGACGGGACTTTTCCAGTCCTTTCGAAACGGGGCGTCTTCAGCTGCGCCCGAAGAGCCGTTCGATGTCCGAGAGCTTCAGCTCTATATAGGTCGGCCGGCCGTGGTTGCACTGGCCCGAGCCCGGCGTCGCTTCCATCTGGCGCAGCAGCGCGTTCATCTCCGCCGGCCGCAGCCGCCGCCCTGAGCGTACCGAACCGTGGCAGGCCATGGTCGCGGCCACATATTCCAGCTTCGCGGCAAGCCCGGAGGCGGTGTCCCACTCGGCGATCTCATCGGCCAACTGCCGGATAAGCCCTTGCGCATCGACCTCGCCAAGCATGGCCGGCGTCTCCCGCACGGCAATTGCGCCAGGACCGAAGCGCTCGACGGCAAGGCCAAGCTCGCCAAGCTCTTCGGCGAACACCATCAGCCGGTCGCAATCCTCTTCCGGCAGGTCGACGATCTCGGGGATCAGCAGGACCTGCGAGGATAGCCGCTTCGAATGCAGGGCCTTGCGCATCGCTTCGAATACCAGCCGCTCATGCGCCGCATGCTGATCGACGATGACGAGGCCGTTTTCGGTCTGCGCGACGATATAATTCTCGTGCAGCTGGGCGCGGGCAGCGCCCAGCGGAAAGCGGGACGGTTCTTCGGCACGCACCGGCTCTATCGGCTGAGCAGCCTCGGCGCGGGCAGTGGGCATGGCAAGCCCGTCGAAGGCAGCCTGAGACCTTTCCGTGAAACCGTATCCTCCGGCTGTCGCGGTCCTCTCATGAGGGCGTGATGGCGATGTTTCTGGCGTCCAAGGAGCGGCCGCGGGCGATGGCCGCCATCCCGGCTGGAAGCCCGAGCGGCCGGCGGTGAAAGCGCGCAGCATGCCATCCGCCCCCGTCGTTGCGGCACGATCGCCCTCCCGCACCAATGCCTCGCGGATCGCGCCGACGATGAGGCCGCGCACGAGGCCGGGATCGCGGAAGCGCACATCCGATTTCGCCGGATGCACATTGACGTCCACAAGCGCCGGGTCGACCGTCAGCGAGAGGACGGCGACGGGGTAGCGGCCGGAGGGAATGGTTTCGGCATAGGCGCCGCGGATCGCCGACAGGATCAGCTTGTCCTGAACTGGCCTGCCGTTGACGAAGGCATATTGGTGTGCCGAGTTGCCGCGATTGAATGTGGGAACGCCGGCAAAGCCGGTGAGGCCCACATCCTCGCGCATGGCGTCGAGCGCGATGGCGTTATCCTTGAAATCCGCGCCGAGCACTTGCGCCATGCGCGCGAGATGATCGTTACCGGTCGCGGGAAATTCGAGCGTCGAACGGTCGCTGCCCGACAGCACGAAACGCACCTGTGGGAAGGCGATCGCCATGCGCTTGACGACCTCGGTGATGGCAGCCGCTTCCGCCCTCTCGGTCTTCAGGAATTTGAGGCGCGCCGGCGTCGCAAAGAACAGGTCACGCACCTCGACGATCGTGCCGGGATTGGCCGCCGCCGGGCGCAGATGCAATACCTTTCCGCCGGCAACAGCAATCTCCGTGCCGCCGGCCGCACCCGTCCTGCGGCTGGCGATCGACAGCCTTGCCACGGAAGCGATGGAGGGCAGGGCCTCGCCGCGAAAGCCGAGCGTGCGAATATCCTCCAGCGTATCCGAGATTTTCGACGTGCAGTGGCGCCTGACCGCGAGTTCGAGGTCTGCCTCTTCCATTCCGGAGCCGTTGTCGCTTACCCTCAGCAGCGCCTTGCCGCCGCCTGCCGTGGCGATTTCGATGCGCGTTGCGCCGGCATCGATCGCGTTCTCGATCAGCTCCTTGGCAGCACTTGCCGGCCGCTCGATGACTTCGCCCGCGGCGATCTGGTTGATCAGTGTTTCGGAAAGTTGCTTGATGGCCATGGCTTCATTCTCGTGGATTCGCGGCAGTGTGAAAAGAGGAAAGGCGGCGCTCGTGTCATCATCCACCCGTTTCCATCCAGGGGCTTTGTTAAGAAATTTAATCAATGTTTAAGGGAATGATGACAGGTTGCGTGACAAGAAGCTTGAAATGACTACAGGTGGCGCGCTTCGTGCACGCTGGAGGCTCTTGATGGCAGGTTGGTGGCCGTCAACTCTCATGAGCCAGGTTCCATCTGTTTCAAGTGGCAAGGCCAGCATGATATTTTCATAAATTTGCCTTGCAGAGTGAGTGCCGCTCTGTCGATTTTTCGTGCTGTGAAACTGGTTGGGTGTAGGGATCGGACGAATGACTGCCGGAATTGAAAAGGCAGCCTTGGCAATCATGACTGAAGATGCGCTTTCCGGCGGCAATCTGCAGACAATGCTCTTTGACGCCCTCTGTGACGGACTGTCCAGCGCCCTCTTCGCCTACGACAAGAACGATCTGCTGTTGTTCGCCAGCCGCCAGGTCCTGAACTTCTTTCCGATCCAACCTGAATTCCTGCGACCCTCGACGCGACTGCGCGACTTCCTGGGCGCCGTGTTCGACACGGGCATACGGACTCGGGACCGCGGCCAGGCCAAGTCTTCGGCCAACCGTGAAAACTGGATCTCGCAGCGCATCGCCTCGCACTGGCGCGAGCGGTTTGAGACGACCGAACACTTTTCGGATGAGCGCTGGGTTCGCATCATCAAGCGCCGACTACCGTCTGGCATTGGCGTCTGCATCGTCTCCGATATTTCCGAAGTGAAGAAACGCGAGGAGCAGTGGCGCGTCGACATGGAGCGCGTGCAGCTTACTGAGGACATCCTCGACAACCTGCCGTTCCCGCTTTTCGTCAAGGACCAGAACATGGTCTATGTCGCTGTCAACAGGGCGTTCTGCGATAAATACCAGGCGGTGGCCGACGAGGTGCTGGGTCGCAGGGGCACCGATCTCTTCTCCACCGATCTTGCCAATCGCTTTCATGAGAGTGACCGGCATGTCATCGAGACCGGCGAGATGTCGATCTCGCGGCAGCGTCAGATTGCCCGAGACGGCGTCGTGCGCGATATCGTCACGCGCAAGCAGCGCGTCGGCAAACCCGGCCGTTACTTCCTCGTGGGCACCATGCAGGATCTGCCGAAGGACGGAGGCGATTTCGAGGAATTCGCCCATGCTTCCCAGATCAGGGAGAACAACGACCGGTCCTATCGGCGCGCCTATGTTCCCATGGCTGCTTTACAAACCATTTCGCGCCGTCCGGCTGCCATGGAGACCTTCGTCCCGGAGAATTTCAGTGGCCGCAGGATTCTGGTCGTCACGGCCGATTTTGCCGCAGAGACGGCCGCGCTGAAAACGCTCGGGAATTACGGCTTCGAGGCATGTGTCGTTCATAATGAGAACGAAGAGGCGGCGTTTCTCGATGTGGCAAGCGCGCACGGCGTCAAGATCGATCTTGTGATCGTCGACAACCAGCTCGGCAAGCGCGGCATCGAACTGGCCGAGCGGCAGAACGTCTCCGCTCTCTCCCTCGATGGTTCGCAACTCTCCACCGAGCTCACATTCCTGATCGCACGTCATTTCAACCGGAATATACGCGGCGAGCTCGGGGACATTGCCGAGCCGGGGATAGGTCAGGAATGGCGGGTCGCCGCCGGTGAAAGCCGCAGCATCCAGATCCTCGTCGCCGAAGACAATGATATAAATCAGATCGTCTTTTCACAGATTCTCGAAGGCCTCGGGTACAGCTATGCAATTGCTGCGAGCGGCGATGAGGCAGCGCGAATGTGGAGCGAGCACCGCCCCGAACTGATCCTTATGGATATTTCGCTGCCGGGCCTCAACGGCTTCGAGGCGGCGCGCCTGATCCGTGGCGCGGAAAAGGGCAGCGGATCGCATACGCCGATCATCGGGGTGCTGCCCCAGGCTTTCGAGCGCGATCGCAAGGAATGCGGGGAGGCTGGCATGGATGACGTCATCCTGAAGCCCGTCAGCCCTGATATTATCGAGACCGTATTCCAGAAGCACCTGTGCAGCGCCGCTAAAGCAAAAAACAGATAAGTATCGCAATGGTATAGCGCCGACGGCAAGTTATCGCTCACATCGAATGAGTATCACCCTGCCATCCTTTGTTAAGACTTAGCCCTCATGCTTTTTCCAGGGTGGAGAAAACGTCGGAATCGAATATGAAATCGGCTGAAATACCGCTTGGGCCAGTCAGTCAGGAATTGCAGGCAACAGCATATACCGATCCGCTGACCGGATTGGGCAATCGTCATCGCATGCGCGAGCGCACGCGACAGCTTTCGCTTGAGCGCGCCAGCGATCCCGCCCCCTTCACCATCGGCATCGCCAATCTGGATGCCTTCAAGCCGATCAATGATCTTTTCGGCGTCGAAGCCGGCGATGAAATTCTCTGCCAGGTTGCGCATCGCCTCAAGGCGTGCATTCCGGACGGTGCGACGGTGACCCGCCATGACGGCGACGAATTCGCTTTTGTCCTGCCGCTGGTCTTCGAACGCGTTGGCGCCGAAAAATTCGGCCAGATGATCCGCGAAGTGCTGTCGGCGCCGTATGATCTCGGCGACCGCAACGTTCGGCTTTCCGCCTCCTTCGGCTTTGCCATCCATCCCTTCGCCGGCGATGAATTCGACGATCTCCTCAAGAATGCCGAGACCGCGCTTTATCGCTCCAAACGTCGCGGCCGTGGCCAGATCACCGTCTATTCCAAGGAGATCGCACAGGAGATGAAGCGCGCGACGCAGCTCGAGCAGGCGCTGCGCAATGCCATCATTTCGGATGTCATCGATGTGCATTTCCAGCCGATCGTTTCGCTCGCCAATAATATGGTTCTCGGTTTCGAGGCCCTGGCTCGCTGGAACGATCCCGATCTCGGCTTCGTCTCACCTGCCGTCTTCGTGCCGCTGGCCGAGGAGCGCGGCTTTATCGACGCATTATCCGAGGCCCTTTTGCGAAAGGCTGCCGAGGCGGCGCTCTCGTGGCCACGCGAGCTTTTTCTGTCCTTCAATCTGTCCTCGGCGCAGTTGATGGACCCCGGCACCAGCAGCAGCGTCCTTGCCATTCTCGCCCGCGTCGGCCTGGACCCGCATCGCCTGGAGCTCGAAATCACCGAAACGGCGGTCATGAGTTCGGCCGACACGGCGCATCGCATCATTGCCGATCTCAGGGCAGTGGGCGTGCGTATCTCCCTTGACGATTTCGGCACCGGGCAATCCAGCCTCGGCCGCTTGCGCGAATTCATCTTCGACAAGGTGAAGATCGATCGCGCCTTCGTTTCGCGCATGAATTCGGACAGAGCCTCCGAACATATCATCAAGGCGGTTCTTGCCATGTGTGAAGGGCTGGAGCTGCGCGTGGTCGCCGAAGGCATCGAAGAACATGCGGAAGCCGCAAAGTTGAAGGCGTTGGGCTGTGCCATGGGGCAGGGCTATTATTTCGGCAAGCCCGTGGATAGCGTCGCCACACTTCGCTATCTGCAGACCCACTATTTCGAAGCCGCCAGCGAGCGCGAGATCGCATAGGCTGAAAAATAATCCAAAAAAAGGCGGCCCCTGAGGGCCGCCGCTTGTCCGTCTATCTGACCACCTGGGTTACTTGTTGGTGGTCGACGATGTCGTCGTGTTGTCCGTTGCCGGCATTGTCGACGTTCCAGCCGAACTTGCGGCCTTGTCGGAAGCTTGCATCGCAAGCGTCTTGAACTCCGGCGCAGCCTTCAATGACTCAGCCGTTTCGGTCGTCGTCAGCTTGATGGTGCCATCCTGAGCATTCTGGGTGGCACTGATCTTGTCGAACGGGACTGCGACGTTCTTCTGGCCCATGCCAAGGAAGCCGCCGACGCCGACGATCGCGGCGACAACACCGCCCTGCTTCTGCAGGATCAGATCGTTGATGCTGCCGATGCTTTCGTTCTTACCGTTATAGACAGACTGACCCATATAGGTCTTGGCACTGATCTGGTCTGCCGACTGTTCGGTCAGATTACCGGCTTGTTCCGTGCCGGTCATGGCGGCGGGAGCCTGTGCCTTGGTCTGCGGAGCCGCGCTATCCGGCTTCGTTGTGTCGGGTGTGGCCGGAGCCTTCTGCGACAACGGTGCGCCGCTGCTGCCGGTCGACGGTTGCTGCGACTGCGCGAAAGCCATCGGTGAAAGAACGGATGCAGTGGCAAAGATTGCGCCTGCGGCGACGGAAGTGAAGAGTTTCCCAGTCATCGTGAACCTACCTTTCATTCTGATGGGCATGCTTTAAGAAGCGCATGCATACCAGTACGAGTGGAGCCTTTGTTTTGCCGACCATCATCGTACCGGTCGTAGAGGCTAATGGTTCACGGAGGCTTTGGTTCCGTCAAAAGTTGCAGAAAGAAAATTTGTTGGAGCGACAGACCGAGAGAATATTGTGAAAAAACAATTTGTTATGAAGATCAAAAACAACCTGGAAGATTGAGCGGAGTGGTGATGAAGGATCGTGCCCGCTCATCTGTGGCGGCGCGGGGCTTGATCTGTTACGGCGCTAATTCGCATCGCGGGCACCACCTTCGCACCCGCAACGCGCGAAGGTGGCCTTCGTTCAAAGCTTGTATCGCGGATCGAAAACGCCCCTGACCGTCGCGCCAAGTTCCAGAAGCGCACCGGCCTGCGGCTGCATGGAGCGAGCTTCGTCATCAAGCCCTTCCCAGGCGGTCGTCACCGCCAGCCGATCGGCGTTCTTGCCGATGAAGGCGGGGCAGGAGGGCTGCATCGCGGGCACGCGATAGCGCTCGATACGCAGGCCGTCCGGGCTGTACTTGTCGACGAAGCCGGAACCCCAGCGCGCATTCCAGATATAGCCGTCGGCATCGCAGACCGAGCCATCAAGACCGCCTGGGTCCTCCATGCTGTCGACCATCACAATCGGTTCACCTGCCGGAAGCCCGGTCTCCGGATCGACCAGCACGCGCATGAGCTGGCTGACGCGGGTATCGGTGAAATAGCCGATCGTGCCATCGGGCGAAAAGCAGATCGAATTCGGAATGCTGATCTGGTCGAAGATCTTGGTGACCTTGCCGCCGGCTGCCACATGATAGATGGCGCCCGCCTGCATCTCGGCGCGCTTGCCCATGGTGCCGATCCATAGGGATCCGGAGACATGCGTACGCCCGTCATTGGAACGGTTCTCAGGCTTGTCGGCTTCGATCGCCGCATAGAAGCTCAGCTCGCCGCTGGCGATGTCACGCAGGAATAGCCCCTCTTCGGTGGCGATCATCTGCCGCTCTGCGTCGACGCGGGCGAGCACGCTCGCCATCATCGGCAGCTCGTGAACCTGCTTCTTGCCGGTCGGCAGATGCAGCTCGTGCAATTCCTTCCCGAGGATGTTGAACCACCAGACCGTGTCCGTATCGGGATCGTAGGTTGGGCCTTCGCCCAGGACAGATGAAGTATTGCAGAGAATATTGCCCTGAAAATCATGAATATCGGTCATAGATCAGGCTCCTATGGCTTCGTCATAGGCATAGATGGTTGCCTTGGCGCGTTCGGCAACCTCCTCCGCCGTCATTCCCGGCTTGTAGAGGCTGGTGCCGAGACCGAAAGCGAGAATGCCGGCCTTGGTGTAATCCGCGAAATTCTTGTCCGAAACGCCGCCGACGGCAGCGATAACAAGCTCCGGTGGCAAAACGGCACGGATAGCGGTAATGCCGGAAGCGCCGAGCACACCCGCCGGGAAAAATTTGAGACCCGTGGCGCCGGCCCTTGCCGCGGAAAGCGCCTCCGTGGCGGTGAACACGCCGGGCATTGTCACCATGCCCTTGTCGCGGGCGCGGCTGATGATCGCAGGCTCGACATTCGGCGTGACAAGCAGCTTGCCGCCGGCGCCATCCAGTCTGTCGACGTCCTCGATGGTCAGCACGGTGCCGGCTCCGATCAGGCAGTCGGCAGGCGCCATCTTGGCGGCGATTTTGATCGAGCGGAAAGGTTCGGGCGAGTTCAACGGGATCTCGATGGCGGTGAAGCCGGTCTCGATCAGAGCGCCGACGATATCGGCCGTTTCCTCCGGCTTGATGCCGCGAAGAATGGCAATGAGCGGGCGCTTCATGGGAGGGAAGGGAATGCGGGTCGTCATCAGCTTTTGCTTTCGTTCTTGAGCCAGATCGCTTCCGCCGCCGCGGAAAGTCCGCGACGGACGGCGGCATCGGCATCGATGGTCTTGTGGGAGAGAGATAGGGTGCGGAATGCATCCTCGTAGAGAGCCTGCAGGCGTCCGGAAGCGACGAGCATGATGGATGCTCCCTGTCCGGCGGAAGCCAAAGCGCCGGCAATCTCGGCGCCGATCAGCGTGCCTGATATCAACGCCTGAGCGCCGGCAGCCGTCAGTCCGTGCAGAAGCTGGCCGGAGCGGGCGGTGAACAGCAGATTGGTAGCGAGCGCCGGCTTGTCGAAAGCAGCCTTGAGCGCGGCTTCGAAGGCCCCGGTATCGGTGGGCATGTTGGCGCTGCCGGCAACGGCATGCGACAGGATGCTGTGCTTGGTGATGACGTCAAAGAGTTCGCCGGTCATGAAGGTCGAGAAACCCATCACCTGGCCGTCGACCACGCGCACCCATTTCGAATGCGTCCCCGGCATGCAGACGAGCTGCTCGCCCTTTGTATCGGCGGCGATCGCGCCGAGCAACTGCGTTTCCTCGCCGCGCATGACGTCAGGCGCTTGCCTGCTGCGTTGCGCTAGACCCGGCAGGATACGAACATCGCGCGACTGTCCGGGGACGGCGACCGCGCCGGTGAGAATGGCGGCAAGCGATGTCGGCGTGTCGATGTAACCGGCTTCCACCCAGCCCTGGCGTGCGCCAGCCATGCCGCAGACGATCGCGGGAATATCTGCCGGCGCCGAGAGTGCATCCAGGTGTGCCTGCAATACCCCTGCAAAGCCTGTCTGGGCCGCCGTGGTCATGCCTTCGCCGCTGCGCCGCTCCCCCAGAATACTGCCATCCTGGCCGATCAGCCATAGCCGAAAACTGCTGGTGCCCCAGTCCACCGCGACATATGCGGGTTTCGTCATAAGAAAATGCTCCGATTCTTCACTAGAAAATGCCGCCATCGACGGTAATGGCTTGCGCGGTGATGCTGCCTGAGCAGTCCGAGGCGAGGAAAAGCACTGGCCCCACAAGATCGGCGGCCTTCAGCACATGCTTGAGGCATTGCCGTTCGACGGTTTTGGCCATGCCTTCCTCCGTCAGCCAGAGCTCAAGCTGTCTCTCCGTCACGATCATGCCGGGCAAAACGGCGTTGACGCGGATGTTTTCCGGGCCGAGGCGGCCCGCGAAGCTCTTGGTGAGCCCGATAATGCCGGATTTCGCAGTTGCGTAGGAGGAAAGCGCCGGTGGGTTCATCCTGAAGACGATCGAGGAGAAGTTGATGATCGCGCCGCCACCGGCCGCCCGCATGCCGGGGGCCGCCGCCTGCGATACGAAGAAGACCTGCTTGAGGTTGATCGCCTGGTTGTTGTCCCAATATTCCTCGGTGGTCGTGTCGATATCGTGCCGGTCGTCCCAGGCCGCGTTGTTGACAAGCACGCGGATCGCGCCGAGATCGGATTCGACCGCTGCGACCGTGTTCCTGATGGCGCCGACATCGCGCAGATCGGCGTGATAGAAGACGACAGGATGGGCCGACTGTGCCGAGAGCTTGGCGGCAAGCGCCTTGCTCGGCTCTTCGGCAATATCGATGAAGGCGACTTTCGCGCCCTGCCGGGCAAAACCTTCGACGAGTGCCGCGCCGATGCCGGAGCCGCCGCCGGTGATCAGCACGGTTCGATCCTTCAGATCGGGAAATTGTGCCTGCGTCTCGGTCAAGGTTTCTTCCCTCCCAGGATCGATGAAATCTCTAGTTCCATTATTTGGAACGAAATTTGACTATGTGGAATTATCGGATTACCCTTCCATCGTGTCAAGGATGCGGCGGCAGTGCCAGCGATAAATGAAGGGCGCATGGGTCTGAATTCGGATGGCGAAAAAGGGGATACCCGCCGTGGCCGCGAAACCGGCACGCTTGGAAAGCTCATGGCGCTGGTCGACCATGTGGCGCTTGCCGATGGTCCGATGCGTTTTACCGACATCCTCTCATTGTCCGATCAGCCGCGTGGTACGCTACATCGGCAATTGTCGCACCTCGTCGAGGAAGGACTTTTGGAGGTCGATCGCGACGGGCGCTATCGTCTCGGGATCAGGCTTCTGAACCTTGCCTCGCGCAGCTGGGCGCGCAACGAATTCCGCGCCGTGGCCGAACCGCATTTGCGCCACTTGCAGGAATTGACCGGCGAAACCGTGCATCTCGGTGTCTTGCGCGGCTCCGAGGTCATCTATCTCGACAAGGTCGAAGGCCGACAGTCCGTGCGCATGTATTCCCAGATCGGCAATGCCTCGCCGGCCTATTGCACGGGGGTTGGCAAGGCGGCGCTCTCCGCACTGGACGATCTCGATCTCGCTGGGCGGATTGCCGCTCTCGAGTTTCGAGCCTACACCGCGCATACTCATCGCAATGCCGCGCGGTTGCTTGCCGATATCGTGGAGATCAGGGTGCGCGGCTATGCATTCGATCGCGAGGAGCACGAGAGCGGCATATGCTGCGTTGCCGCACCGATCCGCGCAGATGATGGCGGTATGCTGGCGGGCGTCTCGGTGACCGGTCCGGCCTATCGCGTGACATCGCAGAAATTGCAGCAATGGGCGCCCCTGGTGGTGGCCGCCGCCGATTCGATCATGACGGACATGCGCAACCGGCTGGGTCCGAAGCGATAGCTCCGACATGTTTTCCTCAAGGGACCGCTGAATTATATCGAATTAATGCTTCAGGCGCTGGATCTTAGCAAAATTGCATGCTTGTCTTGAATTTGCTTGTTGAGAAGCGCGCAAGAACTGCCATTATCCCTCGCGTGACTACTGGGCGCGCGAAGGGGTTTGGTGAAATGACGACCGGACATCGTAGTAACGAGCGTTGACGCGAGCGAGATCCTGAGAAAATTATATTTGAACAAGTGCCGGCTACCGACGTTGGTACGATGACCTTCCGGGGCCAAGAGACGGAAATTTCGTATTTTTCCCTTTTTTACATAAAGAAGACTGATGATGGCGGCATTGGTGCAGGTGGGAACGTCTCCTCGCGGCGAGGACTATATTGACGAAGTCAGCAGGCTGAAGACCCAATTCGACGTGTTTCGGTTCATGAAACGATTGACGGAGGTCTATCGTTGCCGGGCCTTCATGGTCGTCAATCTGCCGCCGATCACCTCCTTCGAGTTGCAGAGCAGTTCGGTGATCAATAACTGGCCGGCTGAACTTCTGTCCATCTATGATCAGGAAGCGTTGTTGCCGACCAGCCCGGTGTTGCAGCGCCTGCGAACCTCGACCTTGCCCTTTGTCTACGAGGTCTCCACGAGCCCGAATAGGGAAGAGAGCAAATCCCAGTTCGCGGTTGCCTTGTTCGAACGCTTTCGCATGACGCGCTTCATCTATCTGCCGGCCCATGATGTCTCAGGCGTTCGCGGAGCGGTTTCGCTGGCCGGCGATCGCGAGCCTTTCTCGCGCGAAGAGGTCAAGGATCTCTTCTATATCGCAACCCATATCTTCGATCGGCTTGCAGAGATCCGCAATCTTGACATCCGCGTTGTCGATGCACTTACCGATCGCGAGATCGATTGCCTGAACTGGACGGCAGCCGGCAAAACCAGCGCCGAAATTGCCGAAATCCTCACGCTCTCGGAACATACCGTCAATCACTATCTGAACCGGGCCACCAAGAAACTCGATACCGTCAACCGCACGCAAGCGGTTGCCAAGGCGCTCCGCGTCGGGCTGATAAAATAGGCCTTGCTCGCCGACGCCCGGTCCGGATGGATATTTTGTTTCGCGAGCGATCGACGGCCGAACTGATCCCAATTGAACGAAATTCAGGCAGCATCCTGAGTGAATTTTGTGCGCTGCAAATAAAAACTGATGGAGCGCTTTGCGGCACTTTCGCCGCGCAATTGAGCGTCTGTTCCTCAAGTGTTTGAAAAATATAAGCTTCTCTGTTTCCTCCGAAATTGGCACGCTTCCTGCTTGGTAACAGGCAGAGGTCCAGAGGGGACTTTGATAACAGCGCCGATCAATGCGCGCGGATCAGACGACCGTCGTTGATACCATCGCCCTACTTCTCCTGGCGAAAGGTATCGGCGGCGGTTGTTGCTTATTTGGCACGTCGATCGACATCGATGAGGCCGAAAGCACGATTTTTGCGACCTTGCCCTACTTCTTTCCCAACTTTGCTTTATGTCGGCCGTCGCAAATAACTTTCGTCTTGGGAGAGCGTTGCGGCTGGTAAGGGTCATAGACCCGGCGGACCTGCTGGCCGCAGCGGACGACGCTTTTTGTCGAAGCCCCCTGGATTTCGTTTGGCGAAGCCCTCCCGCTCCACTATCTAAGCCAGAGAGATTCCGGAAGGCACGCGACTTGATGCCTTGCTCCGGATGAAGATTGCGCAGTGAGGATGGAATGGCAGACATCACCAAGGAACAGGTGCTGGAGACGCTGAAGACGGTTCGCGGCCCGGATCTGGAGCACAATATCGTTGAGCTCGGCATGGTGTCGGATGTCTTTATCTCCGATGGCAAGGTCTATTTCTCCATCACTGTTCCCGCCGAACGCGCCAAGGATCTGGAGCCGATGCGCCTTGCGGCCGAGCGCGTCGTCAAGCAAATGCCCGGTGTCAAAGGTGCCATGGTGGCGCTGACCGCCGACAAGAAGGCCGGCGCCCCGGCTGCGCGCCCGGCGCCGCCGCAAGCTGCCCCGCATGCCCATTCCCATCCGCATGCCCCGCAACAGCCACCCCGCGCCGCCAAGATCGGCGTTCCCGGCGTCGGCGCCATCATCGCGGTCGCGTCGGGGAAGGGCGGCGTCGGCAAATCGACGACGGCGGTCAATCTTGCGCTCGGCCTGCTTGCCAATGGCTTGCGCGTCGGCATCCTGGACGCCGACGTCTATGGCCCGTCGATGCCGCGCCTGCTGAAGATCTCGGGCAAGCCGTCACAGATCGATGGCCGCATTATCGTTCCCATGGAGAACTACGGTCTCAAGGTCATGTCGATGGGCTTTCTCGTCGAGGAAGAGACCGCGATGATCTGGCGCGGGCCGATGGTTCAGTCCGCACTCTTGCAGATGTTGCGCGAGGTTGCCTGGGGCGAGCTCGACGTGCTCGTCGTCGACATGCCGCCCGGCACGGGCGACGTGCAATTGACCATGGCGCAGCAGGTGCCGCTTGCCGGCGCCGTCATCGTCTCCACCCCGCAGGACCTGGCATTGATCGATGCGCGCAAGGGCCTCAACATGTTCCGCAAGGTTGAGGTTCCCGTCCTCGGCATCGTTGAAAACATGAGCTATTTCATCGCTCCGGATACGGGCGCGCGTTACGATATCTTCGGCCATGGCGGCGCGCGCAAGGAAGCCGAACGCATCGGCGTGCCCTTCCTTGGCGAAGTGCCGCTGACCATGAGCATTCGCGAGACCTCCGACGCCGGCACGCCGCTCGTCGCCGCCGAACCGGAAGGCGTGGTCGCCGGTATCTATCGCGAGATCGCCGCGAAGGTCTGGGCACAAGTGGCCAATACCCCGCTGCGCGCCGCGCCCGCCATCGTGTTTGAATAATACACAGCGGCATATCCGCTTTCTCCGTCGCCACGGATTGTCTTGCCGGCATCGTGTGCTATGACTTCGCAGAATTTGGGAATCTGCGGTGAAAGCGCGCAATGAAGAGGTTGTGACTTGATTCTTTGCGAGCTTTGCTGCATATGCGCCGCCGACGTGGAGCTGGTCTGGCGTGTCCTATGACCACCCTCCGCCGTTCGGTGGTTTTATTTCGTTCGGCTAGGCTGGGTCACCGGGACGGACGAAGGATTGGTACAGCAGCGCAATGGAACATGGACACGGATTCCCGGCCGAACCGGCGGGATACGACCGGAGTTTTATGAGTTTTTTTCATTGGCCATTGGTGGGATCGCGGCGAGTGCGTGCAAAGCGCCTTGGCTGTAGCTTTGTCTCCGCTGCTCTGGGAGCCAGCAGTTGATAACTGCCCATTGCTCAGATTCAAAGCCGCTTGAGCTTCACGACCTTTCGGCTGCCGCTCACTTGCCCGACAATGTTATCTGGATCGACATGGTCGACCCTACGCGCGAGGAAGAAGCCAACATCGAGCGCCTGCTTGGGCTCCAAGTGCCGACGCGAGAGGACATGAAGGATATCGAGCCGTCGAGCCGGCTCTATGTCGAGAACGGCTCGGTTTTTCTGACGGCCTCGCTATTGTGGAAGGCCGATACCAATCTGCCGATGCTGACCGATGTCGCCTTCATCCTGACGGGACATCGGCTGGTGACGATCCGTTATGCGCAGCCGAAATCCTTCGCGCTGTTCATCGCGGCTCTGCCGCGCATTCCCCCGGAGCGGCGTACCGGTATCGCGCTGCTGACCATGCTTTTGGAAACGATCGTCGACCGCACCGCGGAGGTCCTTGAACAGACGGTCTCCGGTATCGATATATTGTCGGCGCATGTGTTCGGCGATCGTGTCAAGAAGATCCGCCGCCCGTCAAACTATCTGGAAGAGAAGCTCAAGGACATTGCAGGCTACCATCGTACCATCAGCAAGGTGCGTGACAGCCTGAGTTCTTTGTCGCGGCTGCTGACCTTCCTTTATACCATATCCGCCATGCAGCAGGACCAAGAGGCCAAGGAATTGTGCCGCAATGTCTCGCGGGATGTGCAATCCCTGTCGGAGCATGCATCTTTCGTCGCAGGCAACATCACCTTCCTGCTGGATGCATCGCTCGGACTGATCAATATCGAGCAGAACGCCATCATCAAGATCTTCTCGATAGCATCTGTTGTGTTTCTGCCGCCGACGCTCGTGGCATCCGTCTATGGCATGAATTTCGAGCTTATGCCCGAACTGCATTTCGCCTACGGATACCCGGCCTCGCTGCTGCTGATGGTCATATCCGCCATCGTCCCGTTTTTCTTTTTTCGCTGGAAAGGCTGGCTCTGAGAGTCTAGTGGTCCTGAATGTCTAACCAAACCGATCATTCTCCCGACGGGAAAATGAACCCTCGTAAGCTCGCCTACCTCGCCCTCGGATCGGTCGGCGTCGTCTATGGTGACATCGGCACGAGCCCGCTCTATGCCTTTCGCGAGGCACTGAAACCGGTGGCCGTCGACGGCCTGACGCGCAACGAAGTGATCAGCGTCGTCTCGCTGATGTTCTGGGCGCTGACCATCATCGTCACGATCAAATATGTCCTTTTTCTGCTGCGCGCCGACAATGACGGCGAAGGCGGCACGCTGTCGCTCCTGGCGCTGCTGATGAAGACGGCAAACGGCCATACAGCCGTCCTGATGCTGCTCGGATTGTTGGGCGCCGCACTTTTTCTCGGCGACGCGATGATCACTCCGGCGCTCTCGGTGCTTTCCGCCGTCGAGGGTCTGAAGCTGGTGACGCCGCAGCTGTCGGCTTATATCGTGCCCATATCGGTTGCGATTCTGGCGCTGCTTTTTGCCATCCAGTCGCATGGCACCGGCGCCGTCGCCCGTTTCTTCGGCCCGATCACGGCGCTGTGGTTCATCGTCATGGGCGTTGTCGGCATCATGCACATCTCCGATGACTACGGCATCCTCGCGGCCTTCAATCCCTGGTATGCGGTCAATTTCCTCGTCAAGGAGGGCTTTCTCGGCGTGGTCGTGCTCGGCGCCGTCTTCCTGACCGTGACCGGCGCGGAAGCGCTGTATGCCGACCTCGGCCATTTCGGCCGCCGGCCGATCCAGTGGGCTTGGTTCGCGCTGGTGTTTCCGTCGCTGACGCTGAACTATTTCGGCCAGGGCGCCCTGGTGCTGCGCGAACCGCTTGCCATGTCGGATCCCTTCTTCCTGATGTATCCGCGCTGGGCCATCCTGCCGGTGGTCATTCTCGCCACCATGGCAACGATCATCGCCAGCCAGGCCGTTATAACAGGCGCTTTCTCGCTGACACGCCAGGCCATCCATCTGGGCTTCCTGCCGCGCATGGAAATCCTCTTCACCTCCGAGACCAATACCGGCCAGATCTTCCTGCCGTCGGTCAACGCCGTCCTGTTCTTCGGCGTCATTTTCCTGGTGCTGAGCTTTAAGACCTCGGATGCCCTGGCGACGGCCTACGGTATTTCGGTCACCGGTGCGATGGTCGTCACCTCGATCATGGCTTTCGAGTTCGTCCGCGTTCGCTGGAATTGGACGCTACCCATGGCTATCGCCGTGCTGGCGCCGCTGGTGCTGCTGGAATTCGTCTTCCTCGGCGCCAACCTGCTGAAGATCCACGACGGCGGCTATGTACCGGTGCTGATCGCAACCGCCTTCACCGTCATCATGTGGACCTGGCGTCGCGGCACCGCGATCCTCATGGAAAAGACGCGGCATACCGACATCCCGCTGTCATCCTTCGTCAGCTCGATCGAGCGCAAGAGCGATCACTCGCCGGCGCATGTACCGGGCACGGCGATCTTCCTGACCAGCGATCCGGAATCGGCGCCCGCTGCGCTGCTCCACAATCTGAAGCATAATCACGTCCTGCACGACAAGAACGTCATCCTGACGATCCGCACGATCAACAAGCCGCGCGTCGCCCAGGAAGATCGCTATTCGGTCGAGAAGGTCTCCGACCGCTTCTCGCGTGTCGAGCTGCGCTTCGGCTTCATGGAATCGCAGAACGTCTCGCAGGCGCTCGCAACCCTGCGCAAGACCGGCCTGAAGTTCGACATCATGTCGACCTCTTTCTATCTGGGCCGTCGCAAGCTGGTGCCCGATGCCAAATCCGGCATGCCGCATTGGCAGGACCGGCTCTATATCGCGCTCGCCAATGCCGCGACGGATCCGTCGGACTACTTCCGCCTGCCGGCCAACCGCGTGGTCGAACTCGGATCGCACGTCATCATCTGAGGCAGATGCTATCGCTGTTTTGTCAAAGGCCCGGTGGATATCCGCCGGGCCTTTTTTCTTTCAGGCTGTCGCTCGCCCATTGATGAATGCGCCTTTGCGCGAATTAACCATCCATCAAGGTTAATGGGAGATTATTCCGGCTCTTAGTTCCGAGTGCCGTTTGGAGTCCGGTGTTGTCTCGTTCGCCTCATATCAGCCGAAAATTGCGGATTCTTCCAAAAAATTGGATATCTCCAGCCGTCTTCGGGCTTTGCGCCTGGCTGATCTTTCCATCGACGGCTGCCTACGCCGATCTCGCCGGCCTGCTTTCGGGCATCGACAGGGAAGGCAGCAACTGGCGCATGGTGATGACCAACTCGCCGGCCGGCTCCACCCACCAGGCAGAACTGGCCTTCGGCGATGCAAAGACGGCGGCTGCCGTTGGCGATGGCGGTCTCGTGATGCCCGATGGCCGCCGCGTAGCCTTCCTTTCCGAGCAGAAGGGCAGCGATCCCCGGCCGGATGAAGAGCGCATCAATCGTCGGGACAAGAAGGGCCGGATAGTTTCCGTCGCGCCGATGTTGCCGCCGAAGGATTTTTCTGCCGGCTCTGTGCTGCAGCGGCAAAGCATGCTGTTTCGGCAGGAATCGGACACCGGCGAGCGGACCGCGTTCCTGAAGCCGAAACTCGGCGGCAAGGAGATCCAGATCGCCACCGCCTTCTACAAGAAGCGGCCGCCGCAGCCGGACGATGGTGTGCCGACTTATCTGGCGGGCCTGGTCACCAATCAGAATGCCGATGTTCTGGCCGCCGCCTATGCGTCGCCGGCGCCGGACTATGCTCGGACTTCGCCCTTCGATTCCATCCTTGCCAAGGATCAGGACGGCGAGGGTCGTTTTGTGCCGCAGATAGGACCGAAGGATCATCCCTGGGCTGCCAATGTCCTGCCGCCTTCGGTATTCTCCTCCGATGAGCAGCAATGCCTCGCCACCGGCATCTATTTCGAGGCGCGTGGGGAATCGGTAAAAGGGCAGGCGGCCGTCGCCCAGGTCATTCTCAATCGCGTTCGCAATCCGGCCTACCCCAAGACCATCTGCGGTGTCGTCTACCAGAACGACGACTGGCACAATGCCTGCCAGTTCTCCTTTGCCTGCGACAGCGTCAAGGACCGGGTCAACTCGCCGGAGCATTGGCGCATCGCCCGTCAGGTTGCCATGGCCGTCACCGCCGGCAAGATCTGGCTTCCGGAAGTCGGCTCGGCCACCCACTACCATGCTGTTTATGTCAGGCCGAAATGGGCGGCATACATGGTGAAGGTCGGCCGCATCGGCATGCACATCTTCTATCGCACCTATGGCGGCGGATGGAGCTGACGTGATCGTGCCGATGAATTGAGGCGCCCTGAAGCCTCATGGCTGGCAAAAAAGCCACAAGAGACTGCCGGCTGAAGAGGATTCTTCGGCTCAGTTTCCGCCCGGTAAGGCTTCTTTAGCGTAAACTCATGATTTAATTGGGCTAATTAATGGCTGGACAGATGGTGTCTACGCCTTGACTATGCTTTTTCCTAAAACTATGTTGCGCGCGACTTCAAAACGGGCCGAAAGGTGGCGAAACCTGCCGTTCGTTTACGCGTTGCCCGGGGAAATGGGATACGCGCAACGAAAATGGGAGGATGCCACCATGACGGATGATCGCGACGAAGGTCTGGAAAAGCGGCGTGCGGAGCTGGGAGCCGAACTGGCAAGCAAGCGCGCTGCGGTGAGAGAGGATGAATCGGGGGAGGTTCGCGCCGAGGTAAGCCGCAAGGGCTACGCTCAGGCGATGAAGCTTTCCAGTGAGTTCATTGCTGCCATCATCGTGGGCGCTGTTCTGGGCTATGTCTTCGACCGTTTTGTCGGTACGGCGCCGTGGGGCATGATTATCTTGCTGCTTCTCGGATTTTGTGCCGGCGTGCTGAATGTGCTGCGCTCCGCGGGAAAGGTGGCGACACCGGTACTCGAAGAGCGCGGGCCTGACAAGAAATGAGCGGAAACAACGCCGGGGGCGCTGTTTCCAAATGAGAGGCATCCGTTCGGCAGAGCGGAAAAATGAAAGAGAACAAGCGGTGGCAAACGGACCTACCCATCAGTTCCTGATCTTCAAGATTATCCCGATCGATATCGGTGGAATTGATTTTTCGTTCACCAACGCTTCCTTGTTCATGGTCGCCTCCGCAGTGCTCTCTGCCGGATTCCTGTACTATGCCAGCGCACCGCGCGGCGTCATTCCGACGCGGGCTCAGTCCGTGGCGGAAATGGCCTATGAGTTCATCGCCTCCATGTTGAAGGAAGGGGCGGGGACGAAGGGAATGAAGTTCTTCCCGCTGGTCTTCTCGCTCTTCATGTTCGTGCTGACGGCCAATCTGCTCGGCATGGTTCCTTATTTCTACACCATCACCAGCCAGATCATCGTCACCTTCGCGCTGGCGCTTCTGGTCATCCTGACGGTCATTATCTACGGTTTCCTCAAGCACGGTTTCGGTTTCCTCAAGCTCTTCGTGCCGCAGGGCGTCCCGGGCATTCTTCTGCCGCTGGTGGTGATCATCGAGATCATCTCGTTCCTGTCCCGGCCGATTTCGCTCTCCGTTCGTCTTTTCGCCAACATGCTCGCCGGCCATATCACGCTCAAGGTTTTCGCAGGCTTCGTCGCCTCACTCGGAGCCCTTGGCGCGCTTGGCATCGGTGGCGCAATTCTTCCCCTCATCATGACCGTCGCCCTCACCGGTCTCGAATTCCTCGTTGCCTTCCTCCAGGCTTACGTCTTTGCGGTACTGACTTGCATGTACCTCAACGACGCAATCCACCCGGGTGGCCACTAAGGATAAAGACATTGGCGTCTAAGGGCGTCAGTCATTCACCGCACAACCATTTCAAAGGAGTTCAACATGGACGCGGAAGCAGCAAAGTTCATCGGCGCAGGTTTGGCTTGCTTTGGTATGGCCGGCACGGCTCTCGGCCTCGGCAATATCTTCGGCAGCTACCTGTCCGGCGCACTGCGCAATCCGTCTGCCGCTGACAGCCAGTTCGGCCGTCTGGTATTCGGCTTCGCCGTTACGGAAGCTCTGGGCATCTTCTCGCTGCTCATCGCTCTCCTCCTGCTCTTCGCCGTCTGATATCAGCGGCGTCATAGATCACGGTTCGCGGGCAGCGAGCCGTGATTCTCTGTATTTGCAGACCACCTGGAGGTGAGCATGTTTGTGACCCCGGCATACGCTGACGAAGCACCGCCGGCCGCCGGCGAGGTGCACACGGAAACGGGTGCGCCCGAGCAGGGCCATCACGCCGGCGTATTCCCGCCGTTCGACCATACGACCTACGCCTCACAGCTGCTTTGGCTGGTGATCACCTTCGTTATCTTCTACGTGGCCATGCAGAAGATCGTCATTCCGCGCGTTGGCAAGATCCTGGAGAGCCGGCATGACCGTATCGCCCAGGATATCGAGGAAGCCTCGCGCCTGAAGGCTGAAGCCGACGCTGCCGTCGCGACCTACGAAAGCGAATTGGCAGCTGCGCGCGCCAAGGCAAATTCGATCGGCGCCACCGCCCGCGATACCGCCAAGGCAAAGGCCGAGGAAGATCGCAAGGCGATCGAGGCAAGCCTTTCCGAAAAGCTCAAGGCCGCTGAGGCTCGCATCGGCGAGATCAAGCAAAAGGCTTTCGGCGATGTCGGAGCGATCGCGGAAGAGACGGCTGCTGCCGTCGTCGAGCAGCTGGTCGGCAACGTCGCCGGCAAGGCTGATGTCGCTTCGGCTGTTGCCGCAGCATCCGCCAAGCGGGAGGGTTGATCCATGACGTTTGCTCTTGATGAAACTTTCTTCGCTTTTGTCGCGCTTCTCATCTTCCTCGGCCTGATCGTTTATCTGAAGGTTCCGGGCATGATGGCAAAGTCGCTGGACGACCGTGCCGATCAGATCCGCAACGAACTGGCAGAAGCAAAGCGCCTGCGCGAAGAGGCTCAGCATCTGCTGGCCGAATACCAGCGCAAGCGCAAGGAAGCTGAAGCAGATGCGGCGAACATCGTTGCGGCTGCCGAGCGTGAAGCCCAAATGCTGACGTCGGAAGCCCGCAAGAAGACGGAGGAATTCGTCGCCAACCGCACGGCGCTGTCCGAGCAGAAGATCAAGCAGGCGGAAGCCGATGCGATGAAGGCGGTTCGTTCCGCTGCCGTTGACCTCGCGATTGCGGCTGCGGAATCCGTGCTTGCGCAGAAGACCGGTGGAAGCGTTCAATCGGGCCTTTTCAACGACGCAGTCAACGAAGTGAAGACCCGGCTGAACTAAGCCGGAGAGATCGAAATTCAAAAGAGCCCTGCCTCGGCGGGGCTTTTTTTGTTTTGGCCTCCCGTCTTCTCGGTGTTTGACTAAGGGCCCCTTCCGCATCTAGATCATTTGGGCGCGCAGGGAGGGTCGATGCAGATATTGGACGGCGAGGAACCGTTTCGTCAGGGCGATCACATCCTGCGGCCGGTTCGCCCATGGACACCAAGCGTTCATGCTTTGCTCGCCGCCTTGCGGCGACATGGTTTTGCCGCAGCGCCGCCGCCGGCTGGATTTGATGCGGTCTGGGAGAAAGTGACCTATCTGCCCGGCACCACCGGCGATCTCGACGACAACGTCGAAATGCGCTCCGAACTGGCCTTGCGGTCGGCGGCGTCTCTGCTTCGTCATTATCACGATTGTTCAGCTCGGTTTCTGCGCGACCTTGCAACGGAATGCATATGGCAATTGCCGGCCCGAACGCCGCGCGAAGTCATCTGCCATGGGGATTTCGCACCCTATAATGTCGTACTGAACGGCGGCGAGGTGACTGGTATCATCGACTTCGAGACGGCTCATCCCGCCCCTCGGTGCTGGGATCTGGCCTATGCCGTCTATCGCTGGGCGCCGCTGTCCTCAGGCATCGGGGTGGAAAGCCTGGATGGGCTGGACAACCAGATCCGGCGTGCCCGCATCTTTGCCGATGCCTATGGAATGTCGGCTGCAGAACGCCGCTCTCTGCCCGATGCCATCGTCGAGCGGCTGGAGGCGCTGCTGAGCTTCATGGAGCAGGAGGCGGCGCGCGGCGTCGAAAAATACCGGCGGGACCTCAAGGAGGGACATGATCAGGGCTACCGCCTGGACATTGCCTATATGACGAGATGGTCGGCGGAAATTACGGCAGGAATGACCGAGTAACAGATAGCAGCGATATGATCTTCAGACGGCTTCCTTCTTCAGGGGCCGAAAGCTCATGCGGTGCAGGGAGCACGGGCCATGCAGCTCGATGCCGGCGCGATGCTGGGCAGTGCCATAGCCGGCATGGGCCGCGAAGCCATAGGCGGGAAAAACGTCGCCTGCTCGCGCCATCATCCGGTCACGCGTCACCTTCGCGACGATCGAGGCGGCTGCGATCGAGAAAGAGCGCGCATCGCCCTTGACCACAGCCTTGCCAGGGCAGGCAAGGCCCGCGGGCACATCGAGGCCGTCGGTCAACACATAGCTTGCCGGCACCGCCAGGCTGCAAATGGCACGGCGCATCGCGTCGAGGCTTGCCTTGCGGATATCCGTCGTGTCGATACGGGCTGCACTCGATGAGGCAATGGAAACGGTTGCCGTCGCGAGGATTTCGACAAACAGCGCTTCGCGTCTGGCGGCGGTGAGCTGCTTGGAATCGTTCAGCCCCTGCGGAATGCGTTCGGGATCGAGAATGACTGCCGCTGCGACGACAGGCCCTGCGAGGGGCCCACGGCCTGCCTCGTCGGCACCGGCGACCGGCCAGTGTCCGGCGCGGCGGGCGATCAGTTCCAGCTCGAAGGTCGGGATGATTGGCGCTTCGTCGAAAAGCATGGGAGAATCGGGTGATGTGCTGCGTGGCATGCGGCAAAGCTCGCACACCACCCGATCTCCTGCAAGCCCCCGGTGGATCAGGGCGGCGAACCTGGGGGGCTCTCTTCCAGCGGGCACAGGGAAAAACCCGCGAGGAAAGGTCAGAGCAGCGACAGCTGGACGCCGCTGCCGTCAGGCGGCACGAACAGGTCGTCGCGCAGCGCGATATTGCGGCGTGTGAGATCGAGCCGTCGCGTTGCCATTTCGAAGCGACGGCTGATCTGCCAGGCATAGGGTCCGGCACCCTTCATGCGTTTGCCGAACTCCGCATCGTAATCCTTGCCGCCGCGCATCGAGCGGACCAGCGACATGACGTGGCGGTAGCGATCCGGATAGTGCTGCAGCAGCCAGTCGCGAAACAGCGGGCTCACTTCCAGAGGCAGCCGCAGGATCACATAGCTTGCCTCCAGCGCGCCCGCAGCCTTGCCGGCATCGAGGATGCGCTCGATCTCATGGTCGTTGAGGGCGGGAATGATCGGCGCCACCATGATCGAGGTGCGGATGCCGGCCTCGCTCAGGGCCTGGATCGCCTCCAGTCGCCGCGGCGGCGTCGCGGCGCGCGGTTCCATGGTGCGCGCCAGCTTCCGATCGAGCGTCGTCACCGACAGGCCCACCCGCACCAGGTTCTTGGCGGCCATGTCCTTGAGGATATCGATATCGCGCATGACCAGCGCTGATTTGGTGACGATAGCGACCGGATGGTTCGCCCTGTTCAGCACTTCGAGGATCTGGCGCATGATCCGCCATTCCTTCTCTATCGGCTGATAGGGATCGGTGTTGGTGCCGATGGCGATGACGCGCGGCTTGTAGCCGGGCTTTGCCAGTTCCCGCTCCAGAAGCTTCGCCGCATCCGGCTTGGCAAACAGCTTCGCTTCGAAATCCAGCCCGGGCGACAGGCCCATATAGGCATGCGTCGGCCGCGCGAAGCAGTAGATGCAGCCATGCTCGCAGCCGCGATAGGGATTGATGGAACGATCGAAGGGAATATCCGGCGATTCGTTGCGCGTGATCGCGGTGCGCGGCTTCTCCACCTGCACCTCGGTCTTGAAGGGCGGAAGCTCCTCCAGGGTCTGCCAGCCGTCATCGAAGGTCTCGCGCTGCCGAGCTTCGAACCGGCCGCTCGGGTTCAGCCCGGCGCCGCGTCCGCGCCGGCGCTCGACGTCGACCCTGAGGCCGGCGTCGGCGATCAAGGCGTTGGCAATGTCTGGCGTATTGGCAGGCGCGAATGCGGCCTGCCCTGCAAGGGACTGCTCGTTCATCGGTAGCTCCAGGGCGGTTCGTGGCGCCGCACGCCGCGTCTAAGATGATTAAATTCCTATCCGACAAATGAGAACAATGCAAGAACAAAATACGAAATTGCACTCCGCCGCGACCTTTGAGGCTGTGTATAAGCCTTCCCGCTAAACCTTCGGGTTTGAGGGGTTATGCGCTGGCAATAAATTGTGCGCCGCTCTATAAATGGGCAATGTTGACGGTAATCATCGAATGTCAGGATCAGGAACCTGAGCTGGCGCAGACATTGGCGGCATTGGTGGCGGGCGCGATCGAGGGCCTGGTTTGCGATGTCGTCGTGCTCGATCACGGCTCGCGGGACGGCACCTCACGGGTGGCGGATGCCGCCGGCTGCCGGTTCTATTCGCAGTGGGATATAAAGGACATATTGCGCACGGCGCGTGGCGAATGGCTGCTGCTCGTCGAGCCCGGCGCGCGCCCGCAGGCCGGCTGGATCGACGAGATCGCCGAATATGTTTCGTTGAACAAGGTGCCTGCACGCTTTACCGCATCGCGCGGTTATCGCCGGCCTTTCCTGCAGCGCATCGGCCGCGGCACACCGCCCCTGGAGCTGGGATTGCTGCTTTCCAAGCCACAGGCCATCGCCGTCGCCAGAACCGGCATGCGGCTGGCGGAATTCGCCAAAGGTCAGAAAAGCCGCAGGCTTTCAAGCGAGCTCATTCCATCCTGGGTCGCGCGGGCGGCGCGATAGAGCTCTCATCGTCCCAGATTCCATTTGTAAACCTGGGAATAGCTGTCATAATTTTGTTGTGGCGGCACCTTTCGCGTATCGCGTTGGGCGGCCGACCACGAAGATGCCGGTATGCGGCGGAACTGGTCAGCGGAACTCTCCTCTTCCGCCGAGATTTCGGCGAAAGGAGGTGCGTTATGAAACGCACGATGCTCTACCGCCTTATGGCAACGGCCTTCGTTGCAAGTGCAATTCTCTATCCCGGCGTTGCCGCCTCCCAAGCGACACTGGCTTGCGCCAAGCGCGTTGATATCATCGCGTTCCTTGGCGACCATCTTTCCGAAAAGCTGTCGGCTGCCGGCAAGCTCGATCCCAACACCATCGTTGAAATCTACGCTGCCGAAAGCGGCAACTGGACGCTGATGATCAGCGACGTCTCCGGACGGAGCTGCATCATTCTCAGCGGTGATACTTGGGAATCAATTCCTGCCCTGCCGGGGCCAAAGGCATAGCGGGCTGCGAGGCCTTGCGGACACGCAGGATCTATTTGGAACCGCCACCGCGCTTCAGATGCTCGTCGAGGCGGGGCATGATCTCCACGAAATTGCAGGGCATGTGCCGGTAGTCGAGCTGTGCCTTCAATATGCCGTCCCAGGCGTCCTTGCAGGCGCCGGGAGAGCCCGGCAGCACGAAGATGAAAGTGGCATTGGCGACGCCGCCGGTTGCCCGCGACTGTATCGTCGCCGTGCCGATCTTGTCGTAGGAAATGCGATGGAAGACCTCGGAAAAACCGTCCATCCGCTTTTCGAACAAGGGTTCCAGCGCCTCGGGCGTGACGTCGCGGCCGGTAAAACCGGTGCCGCCGGTGGTGATCACGACGTCGACCGCATCATCAAGTGTCCAGGCTTCCACCTGGGCGCGAATGCGCTCCTTGTCATCGGGAACGATGGCGCGGCCGACAAGCCTGTGACCGGCTTCGGCAATGCGTGCGACCAGCGTTTCGCCGGACTTGTCGTCGGCCAGCGTGCGCGTATCGGAGACGGTCAGCACGGCGATGCCGACGGGAATGAAGGATCTTTCGGTGCCTGGGCCTGCCATCATGCCTCTCCCGCAATCGTCTCGGTCGCCTGGAAATACCAGTCCGGCCTCTGTCTGTGAAGCAAGGCAGCCGCAGCCTCTGCCTGCTCGATGGTATCGAAGATGCCGAAGCATGTCGCCCCGGAGCCGGACATGCGCGTCACAATGGCACGCTGGCTTCCGATCAAACCGGCGAGCGTTGAAATCTCGCCGCAAATCATTCGCGCCGGCGGCTCGAGGTCGTTGCGCAGGCTTCTGATCGTCTCGATCCATTCGTCGCGCCCCTGCGGCATCCGCGACGGGAACAGGAGCGGCGGATTGTCCTTGCGGGAAAGCCGGCGGAATACCTCCGGTGTCGAGACGCCGACAAGGGGATTGCCGAGAACCATGGAAAAGGACGGAAAATCCGGCAGGAGTTCGATCGCCTCGCCAATGCCGCGCGCCACCAACGGCCGGCTCGCGAGGCACATCGGCACATCCGCCCCGAGCTTCAGCGCAATTGCCTTTGTCGTTTCTTCCGGCAGTGCTGCGCCCCATAGCCGCGTCAGCCCGCGTAGCGTCGCGGCCGCATCCGCCGAGCCGCCACCGATGCCCGAGGCGATCGGCAGGTTCTTTTCGAGATGGATGTGAACGGGCGGCGCATCGATCTCGAAAAGAACCTGCCGCAGCAGATCTCGCGCCTTGAGAACGAGGTTGTTTCCCGCTTCTGCATCGGCGGAGAGAAGAGGGGCAAAGCGCCCGGAAAGGCTGAATTCGTCATGCTCGCTGGTGCGAAAGGCAAGGCGGTCGCCGTGGCGGGCAAAGCTCACCAGCATATCGAGCAGATGATAGCCGTCGGCGCGGCGGCCCATCACATGCAGCGCAAGATTGATCTTTGCGGGCGCTTCCTCCGTGAGGTCGAAATCGCCCGCTGCCAAGATCGCGTTCATGAAAAGTCTTAGGACTTCTTATCGACCGGAGCCGGCGCGTTCGAATCGGGAGCGGGCGCCGGTGCCGGATCGGGCTGCTTGGTCTTGTCGACCGTCTTCGGATCGGTGTCGAGCGCAGGCAAGCCCTTGTCGACCTTCTCCTTGATCTTCGGAATATCGGCTTCTTCCGGCTTCGAGGCCAACGCCCGATTCCACTGGTAGACGGCTTCGAGCTTGCGGTTTACGCGCCAATAGGCATCGCCCAGATGATCGTTGATGGTGGGATCGCCGGCCTTGAGCTGTGCGGCGCGCTCCAGCTCGTTCACTGCATCGTCGAAGCGGTTGAGGCGGAAATAGGCCCAGCCGAGCGAATCGACGATATAGCCGTCATCCGGCTTGAGGTCGACGGCCTTCCGGATCATGTCCAGACCCTGGTCGAGGTTCATGTTCATGTCGACCCAGGAATAGCCGAGATAGTTCAGCACCTGCGGCTGATCCGGGTTGAGTTCCAGAGCCTTCTTGAAGTTCGGCTCGGCATCGGCCCACTTCTTCAGCCGCTCATAGGCGATGCCGCGCTGGAAGAACACGGCCCAGTCGCTGCGCTTCGGCACGGGGCCGATGATCTGCACGGCCTTGTCGTAGTTATCGGCCATGGCCTGGAAGTCCTTGGCATCGGAAAGGACGCTGCCATAGGCCAGATAGCTGCGGACGTCGTTGGGGTCGGAATCGATCAGCGCCTTCAGATGCTTGCGGGCATCGTCAACCTTGCCGGCCTGCGCCAGAGCAAGGCCGAGTTGCAGCTCGGAGATGCGGGCCATCGGCGAATTGTCCGGCACCTTCCTGTAGAAAGCGATGGCGCGATCGGTCTGCTCCTGCTTTTCCGCAAGCCCGCCGAGAAGAACCAGCGTATCGGCGGCCTTCGAATCGAGCGAGTTGGCGATCTGCAGATAAAGCGAAACGACATCTTCGGCGCCGTCCCGGTTGAGCGCGGCACCGATGGTGAACAGCACGGCCGCCGCGCCCTGCGTCGCGTCAGTTACCTGCTGCTCTGGCGTATCACCCTTGCTGATGCTGTCGCGAAGCGCATTGAGCGGCGCGTAATTGCTGACGAGGTTGTCGCCGACCGAAATTGCATCGAGAGCCTTCTGCTTGTCGCCGGCCTTGGCCTCGAGGCGTGCCAGTGCCATGACGGAGCGCATGAAGGTGTCGGGTGCCGTTGCGCCACCCGTCTTGTCGAGGACGGCGTCGTTGAGATGCGAGCGTGCCGATTTCAAATCGCCTATCGTCAGGGCGATGGCGCCGGCATGATAGTTCTTGAAGATGTTGAACCAATCGGGGCCCTTCATCTTGTCGATCATCGCGATCGCTTCCTTGCCGCGGCCGGAGCCAGCGCGGGCCCAGGCGGAGAGCAGGTTGGTCATCATCCGGTCGAGATCGTTCGGACCGTTATACTTCAGGATATCCTGAGCGCTCCTGTATTCATGGCGGCGGATGGCGTCCATGCCGCGCACGATCGTCGTGACGCGCTCGACGGAGGGATCGCTCTTCAGCTCGTTGGCGTATTTCACGCCTTCTTCAAGATTGCCGTTGAGCAGCAGCGAAATCATCAACCGCTGACGGATTTCCGGATTGCCCGGCTCGATCATCAGCGCCTTTTTGTAGAGCGCGATGGCGGTGTCGTAGTCGTGGTCGACATCGGCTGTGCGGGCGGCCAGGAAAGCCCCGGCAAAAGTATCGACATTTTCCGGATCGAAGGCGACCGGGGTGTTGATCTCCGGCGCTGCCGGCTTGTCCTCAGCACGCGCGCCATTCAGGGCGGACACGGAAAGGATCGCCGCCAAGGCTACGCCCGAGAGGAAACGGATGGCAAGTCTCTGCCGCATTAGAAAGCCTTTCATCAAGGGATGGCCAGCGAAGTCGCCGGCGGCATAAAGCATTCGTGTCAACTGATTCACAACAGGATGGCTTTTTTGAAGCGGCCCTGCAAGAAATTCGGTCCGCCGCTATCAATTAACGCGTTCGATGCAGAAATCGATCACTTCCAGAAGTGCGGATTTCCAGGGCGTTTCCGGCAAAGGCGCCAGGGCGTCGCGGGCGATGGTGCCATAATGAATGGCACGGGCGATTGTGTCGGCAAGTGCGCCATATTTCGTGATCAGGCCCAGGGCCTTCTCAAGGTTCTCGTCGCTGTTGTTGCCCGTTTCGATGGCGTCGCGCCAGAAGGCACGTTCCTTTTCGGTGCCGCGGCGATAGGCCAGGATCACCGGAAGCGTGATCTTGCCTTCACGGAAATCGTCGCCGACATTCTTGCCGAGATCAGCGGCCTTGCCGCCGTAATCGAGCGCGTCGTCGACGAGCTGGAAGGCGAGGCCGAGATTGGTGCCGTACGATTTCAGCGCATTGCGCTCAGCCTTGCCGGCATTGGCGACAATCGGACCGACTTCGGCGGCGGCGGCAAAAAGCGCCGCGGTCTTGGCGCGGATGACCGAGAGATAATCGTCCTCGGTCGTTTCCATGTTCTTGGAGACGGAGAGCTGCAGCACTTCGCCTTCGGCGATGACGCAGGCAGCCGAGGAGAGTACATCGAGCGCCTCGAGCGAGCCGACTTCGACCATCATCCGGAAAGCCTGGCCGAGCAGGAAGTCGCCGACAAGGACGCTCGCCTGGTTGCCCCAGATCATGCGGGCGGTGGACTTGCCGCGGCGCAGGTCGCTTTCATCGACCACGTCGTCGTGCAGCAATGTCGCCGTATGCAGGAACTCGACGGATGTGGCGAGCTTGATGTGATTGTCGCCCTGGTAGTTATAGAGCGCCGCCGAGGCGATGGTCAGCATCGGCCGCAAGCGCTTGCCGCCAGACGAGATGAGATGCTCCGCAACCTCGGGAATCATCTGTACATCGGAACCGGCTTTCGACAGGATGAGCTGATTGACGCGTTCCATGTCCGCCTTGGTCAGATCCACCAAAGGCTTGATGGATGCCAGTTTATTCTTGCTTTCTTCCAGCGGTATCACGACGCCCAACGATCCGGACTCCTGTTCATTTTCTGCAAAGCACCATAAGAAGGGGCGAAAGAGGCGGCAAGAGGCGAATTGTCTCGTCGCGTAAATTTGACAGGAAACTCAAGGCTTATGCACGAACTCATCCGCACGAATGATCCGGTCCTCCTCTCTTTTGCGGAGAGCCTGATGAAAGATGCCGGGATTCATTGCTTCGTCGCGGATCAAGCCATGAGCATTCTCGAAGGCTCGCTCGGCATGCTGCCGCAGCGCTTTCTGGTGGATGAGGAGCGCGCCGATCAGGCACGGCGTATCCTCGTCGACGCCGGCCTCGGCGACGAGTTGCGCCCGGCGCGTGCCTGAGGTGCGCTATGACCGATAGCCCCTCGGAAACCATCGACGCCTTCCATCGCGGGGCGTTTCATGTCGTCCAGCCGAAGGGCAGGGGACATCGTTCCGGCATGGATGCCATGCTGCTGGCAGCTCTCGTCGCCGACGAGCGCCCCATCCGGGTGGCCGATCTCGGCGCCGGCGCGGGCGCGGCCGGCATGGCGGTGGCGTCGCGGCTCGATCGGGCAGATGTGGTGCTGTTCGAACGCTCGCCCGACATGGCCGAATTCGCCCGCAAGAGCCTGTTGCTGTCAGAAAATGCCCGTTTCGCCGGCCGTGTCTCGGTCCTCGAGGCCGATGTGACGCTGACCGGCAAGGACCGCAATGAGGCGGGGCTGATCGACGACAGTTTCCATCACGTCATCATGAACCCGCCCTTCAACGACGCCAGCGACCGGCTGACGCCCGATGCGCTGAAGGCCGAGGCGCATGCCATGACCGAGGGGCTCTTCGAGCGGTGGATACGCACGGCGGGCGCGATCATGATCCCCGGCGGCCAGCTGTCGCTCATTGCCCGGCCGCAATCGATCGGCGAGATCATCGGCGCCTGCGGCCGCCGCTTCGGCGGCATCGAGATCACGCCGATCCATCCGCGCGAGGGCGAAAACGCGGTGCGCATCCTGGTGACGGCGATCAAGGGATCGAGGGCGAGGCTGGCGCTGCGCGCGCCGCTGATCATGCACGGCGAAGGGACGCACAAATTCTCCGATTTCGTCGACGATATGAACAACGGTCGTGCCGCCTATCCGCGCAAATAACGCGTTGCCGGCGTGAATCGGCGCATGAAATGCGATCGGCGATGTTGCGTTTGCCGTTTCCATGCATACATCACGGGCAGCGAACATCATGATTCAAGGTGACGAATGGTTGGGTTTTTCAGGCGCATGCTTCCGAAGCGGTTTCGCAAGGAAAGGGTGGTCATACCTGTCGTTCGGTTGAGCGGTGTCATCTCCTCCGGCGGCGGTCCGCTGCGGCAATCGCTGAATCTGGCTGGCGTCGCGCCGGCATTGGAAAAGGCCTTCGATATGAAAGACGCGCCGGCCGTCGCCATTGCGGTGAACTCGCCGGGTGGATCGCCAGTACAATCGCGGATGATCTATAATCGCATCCGCGATCTGGCTCTTGAGAAGAAAAAGAAGGTTCTGGTCTTCGTCGAGGATGTGGCGGCTTCCGGCGGCTATATGATCGCGCTCGCCGGTGACGAGATCATCGCCGACGCCACCTCCATCGTCGGCTCGATCGGCGTCGTCTCCGGCGGTTTCGGCTTTCCGGAGCTGTTGAAGAAGATCGGCATCGAGCGCCGCGTCTATACCGCCGGCGAGAACAAGGTGATCCTCGATCCGTTCCAGCCGGAAAAGGAAAAGGACATCGACTATCTGAAGAGCCTCCAGCTCGAGATCCACAAGGTCTTCATCGACATGGTGCGCGAGCGGCGGGCGGGAAAGCTTGATGCGGACGATACTGTGTTTTCCGGCCTCTTCTGGACGGGAGGCCGCGGCCTTGAGCTCGGCCTTATCGACGGTCTCGGCGACATGCGTCAGGAATTGCGGAAGCGTTTCGGCGACAAGGTCAAGCTCGCGCTGATTACCACGCCACGCAGCCTTTTCGGCCGTCGCGCCCCCGGTGTTTCTCTGTCTGGTATCGATGGTCTCGGTGCCGGCCTTGCTTCCGGGCTTGCGGAAGTGGCAGAGGAAAAGGCATTGTGGAGCCGGTACGGATTGTAATCGGGAGCGCTGGGTAATGCCCCAGATCATCTTCTTCGTCGCCGCCGTCGGCGGCCTGTGGTTTTTGTATCGGCGCTTCGTCCGCGACGCCCAGAGGCTCGCCGAGAAGTCCCGTCGCGCCGAAACGGAGCGGCGTACCGGTGCAATCGGGACCCTGGTCAAGGATCCGAAGACGGGGGAATACCGCGTCAAGCGGGAGGATGAGTAGCATTCGCGGACACGGCGGCGCGCAACGGCAAGGCGACAGTTTGCCCGTCAAAGTCTTGACCCTTTCGCCCGGTCGTGGCACCTGTCCGCCAAACCATTCGCTAGCGGAAGAAATCAATTCCCATGACTGCCAACGTGCCCGACCATATGAACCCGAAGCGCTCCTTTCAGGCGCTGATTCTGACGCTGCACAATTATTGGGCCGACAAGGGTTGCGCGGTTCTGCAGCCATACGACATGGAGGTCGGTGCCGGCACGTTCCATCCGGCGACCACGCTTCGCGCGCTCGGCCCGAAGCCCTGGCGTGCAGCCTATGTTCAGCCGTCGCGCCGCCCGTCCGATGGCCGCTATGGCGAGAACCCGAACCGTCTGCAGCATTATTATCAGTATCAGGTCATCCTGAAGCCCAATCCGCCGAACCTGCAGGAGCTCTATCTCGGCTCGCTGAAAGCGATCGGCCTCGATCCGCTTCTGCATGACATCCGCTTCGTCGAGGACGACTGGGAGAGCCCGACGCTCGGCGCATGGGGTCTCGGCTGGGAGTGCTGGTGCGACGGCATGGAAGTGTCGCAGTTCACCTATTTCCAGCAGGTCTGCGGCATCGAATGCGCGCCGGTTGCCGGCGAACTGACCTACGGCCTTGAGCGCCTTGCGACCTATGTCCAAGGCGTCGACAGCGTCTACGATCTGAATTTCAACGGCCTCGAGGGCGAAGACAAGATCAGCTACGGCGATATCTTCCTGCAGGCCGAGCAGGAATATTCGCGGCATAATTTCGAATATGCCAATACCGAAATGCTGCATCGCCATTTCATCGATGCCGAGAAGGAATGCCAGGCGCTGCTGGCCGCCGGCGCGCCCGGCGACAGCGATAACCAGCGCCTGCACAAATGCGTTTTCCCGGCCTATGACCAGTGCATCAAGGCGAGCCACGTCTTCAACCTGCTCGATGCCCGTGGCGTCATCTCGGTGACCGAGCGTCAGAGCTACATCCTGCGCGTGCGCACGCTGGCCAAGGCCTGCGGCGAGGCCTTCCTGCTGACGGATGCCGGCGGCGCCAATTGGCATCAGCGGGCGGCCTGAACGGCTGGAAGTAGCAGCGCTCGCCTACTTTGCGGGCTGCGGCATTGCTCCGCGGCCCAATCTTGGGCTTGCTCCGCGGCGAAAGCCGGGTGACATTGCCGGCAAATCTGCCTAGTGTCCCTGCGGTTGCAGTCGCCCCGGGGAGTCGAGATGTATATTCTTCTAGCAATCATAGTGCTGGCAGCGCTCTATGTCGTCTTCATCTACAACGGGCTCGTTCGCGCGCGCCAGGTCGCGGAAGAGGCATGGTCCGGCATCGACGTGCAGTTGAAGCGCCGCGCCGATCTCATCCCCAATCTGGTCGAGACGGTCAAAGGCTATGCCGGCCATGAGAACAAGACGCTCGTGGAAGTCACACAGGCCCGCAATGCGGCCCAGGCTGTGCCCGCTGGTGACGTTGCCGGCCGCGCCGTCGCCGAGGGCATCCTCAGCCAGGCGCTCGGACGTCTGATGGTCGTTTCCGAAGCCTATCCCGATCTGAAGGCCAATACCGGCTTCGTCGAGTTGCAGCAGTCGCTGGAGACGACGGAAAACGAGATCCAGATGTCACGCCGCTATTACAACGGCGCCGCGCGCGATCTGAACGTCAAGGTCGAGACCTTTCCCAACAATCTCATCGCCGGCCCCTTCGGCTTCGTCAAGAAGGCCTATTTCGAGATATCAAACGAAGCGGATCGCGCCGTTCCCACGGTAAAGTTCTGAGATTCCCGCTATCGGTTTTTCATGCGAGGCGGTAAAGGAAGCCGACCGACGGCCATCGGCCGCCTTCCTGACTGACCAAAGAGAATGATGATGGGTAGAGCAAAACTCACGATTATCCCACCTGGCAAGCCGCTGACCGGCCGCGCCATGCCGCCGGGATCGAAGTCGATCACCAACCGCGCGCTGCTGCTCGCCGGCCTTGCCAAAGGCACGAGCCGGCTGACCGGCGCGCTGAAGAGCGACGATACCCGCTATATGGCCGAAGCGCTGCGCGCCATGGGCGTGACGATCGATGAGCCGGATGCCACGACCTTCATCGTGACAGGCAGCGGCAAATTGACGGCGCCGTCCGAGCCGCTTTTCCTCGGCAATGCCGGCACGGCAACACGCTTCCTGACCGCCGCCGCAGCACTGGTTGACGGCAAGGTCGTGGTGGATGGTGACGCCCACATGCGCAAGCGGCCGATCGGCCCGCTGGTCGACGCGCTGCGCTCGCTCGGCATCGATGCTTCGGCTGAAACCGGCTGCCCGCCCGTGACTATCAACGGCACCGGCCGCTTCCCGGCAAGCCGCGTGCAGATCGATGGCGGCCTTTCCAGCCAATATGTCTCGGCGCTGCTGATGATGGCTGCCGGCGGCGATCGCCCTGTTGATGTCGAGCTGCTCGGCGAGCATATCGGCGCCCTCGGCTATATCGACCTGACGGTTGCGGCCATGCGCGCTTTCGGCGCCAAGGTCGAGCGCGTGAGCCCGGTTGCGTGGCGCGTCGAGGCCACAGGCTACCAGGCCGCTGATTTCCTGATCGAGCCGGACGCCTCGGCCGCAACCTATCTCTGGGCGGCCGAAGTGCTGAGCGGCGGCAAGATCGATCTCGGTACGCCGGCGACGGAATTCTCGCAGCCGGATGCGCGAGCCTATGATTTCATCTCGAAGTTCCCGCATCTTCCGGCCGTCATCGACGGCTCGCAGATGCAGGATGCCATCCCGACGCTTGCCGTTCTCGCCGCCTTCAACGAGACGCCGGTGCGCTTCGTCGGCATCGAGAACCTGCGCGTCAAGGAGTGCGATCGTATCCGCGCGCTGTCGAGCGGCCTGTCGCGCATCGTCCCGAACCTCGGTACGGAGGAGGGTGACGATCTGATCGTCGCTTCCGATCCGAGCCTTGTCGGCAAGGTTCTGCCGGCCGAGATCGACAGCTTCGCCGATCACCGTATCGCCATGAGCTTTGCACTCGCTGGCCTGAAGATCGGCGGCATCACCATTCTCGATCCCGATTGCGTTGCGAAGACCTTCCCGGCCTATTGGGATGTACTGGCATCGCTGGGTGTCGCCTACGAAGACTGACGCCTCGCTTCAAAAGGGAACCGAGCGCGGAAACTATGTTTTACGCTGGACGGCGCCCAGGAGGGCGCCGCGGTATCTCTTGGGGGTGTGATGACGCGGCTTTCCGGGCTTCTCCTGGCTTTGCTCCTGCTGCTTTGCGCAACGGCTGTAACGGCGGCAGAACTCATCACCAATTTCGACCAGGCAATCGCCCTGCATCGCGATGGTTCCATGCGGGTTATCGAGACGATCTCGGCGAATGCGGAAGGCCGTGATATCCGACGGGGCATCTTCCGGGACTTTCCGTTGACAATGACCGATGCCAACGGCCGCGAGATCGAGGTGGATTTCAAGGTCGTTTCCGTCGAGCGCGACGGGCAGCCGGAGGATTGGCGCAGCGAGCGCATCAGGGGCGGTGAGCGCATCTATATCGGCAACGCCGATCGACTCCTGAACCCAGGCCCGCACACGTTCCGCATTACCTATGATACCGACCGGCAGATCCGTTATTTCGACGATCACGAAGAGCTTTACTGGAACGTGACAGGCAATGGCTGGCTGTTCCCGATCATCAATGCCAAGGCGACTGTCACATTGCCTGACGGTGTGGAACCCCAGCAGCTTGCCTTTTTCACCGGGCCGCTCGGCGCCAACGGGAAGAATGCAAGCGCGAGCGCACAGGGCAATATCGTCACCTTTGCAACGACCCGACCCCTCGCTATGGCCGAAGGTTTGACGATCGCCGTCAAGCTTGCGAAAGGGACGATCACGCCGCCGAGCGCCAGCCAGCAATGGGGCTGGTTTTTTCGAGATCATCTGGATACCAGTATCGCCATCGGCGGTCTGTTCGTGCTGTTTATCTATTACATGCGCAGCTGGGTCAGAGTCGGGCGCGATCCGCCGCCGGGCGTGATGGTTCCACGCTGGGACCCGCCTGACGGTGTTTCGCCGGCGCTGGTCAACTATATCGACAACAAGGGCTTCACCCGCTCGGGATGGACGGCACTGTCGGCGACGGCGATCGATCTTGCGGTGCGCGGCTATGTCATCCTCGACGATCTGAAGGAGAAAGTGGTCATCCGCCCGACCGGCAAGGCGGCCGGCAGCAATCTGGGCGGCGGCGAAAAGGTGCTGATGCAGGCTGTCGGGCCGTTTTCCCCGCTTGTCATCGACAAGGAAAACGGCCAGGCGGTGCAGAAGCTCGGCTCGCAGTTTCGCAGCGCCATCGAGCGCGACCATCGCGATGAATACTATAAGGCCAATGCGTTCTACACCATTTTCGGCGTTGTGCTGTCGGTCCTGATCCTGGCGTCCATCATCATCTTCGGTCGCCTGCATGAGAATGCCCTGCCGCTGATCATCGTGCCCGGTTTCCTGTCGATTTTCGTGACGATCTTCGCGGGCATGATCGGCCGCAGGTTCCGCCGCCACAATACCAGCCTCGGTCAGCGAATTCTGTCTGTCCTGGTCTTCGCCTTTTTCGGCTTCGTCTTCGTATCCATCGCGGTCAGCGGTTTTGCGGCTGCAGTCATGCCGCTGTGGGAAGCGGGCTTGCTGCCACTGACGGCCGGCATCGTCGGCATCTTCGCCCTCAACGTCGTCTTCTATTTCCTGATGGGGGCGCCGACACCGCTCGGGCGTAAGATGATGGATGGCATCGACGGTCTTCGGCAATATCTGACGCTGGCCGAACGTGACCGGATGAACATGCAGGGCGCGCCGCAAATGTCGCCGCAGCATTTCGAGAAGCTGCTGCCCTATGCCGTCGCTCTCGGCGTCGAAAAGCCCTGGTCCAGTGCTTTCGAGACCTGGCTCGCCACCGCAGCCGGCGCATCTGTGGCGGCGACCTATGCGCCGGTATGGTATTCCGGCAACTTCAACCCCGGCAATATCGGCGGAACCATCTGCGATTTTTCCTCCTCCATGGCATCCACCATCGCCTCAACCATTCCCGCCCCGGTATCCAGCTCGTCCTCTGCCTTTTCGGGCGGCGGAGGCGGTGGAGGTGGCGGCTTCTCCGGCGGCGGCGGCGGCGGTGGAGGCGGTGGGGGCTGGTAGTTGTCCACCTCCCCCTTGAGGGGGGAGGTCGCCGCGCAGCGGCGGGTGGGGGTGACCGTTGTCTAGCTGCGGAGGTTGTCGCGATCACCCCACCCCGGCCTTCGGCCGACCCTCCCCCTCAAGGGGAGGGTGTACGCCGCGATTTTCGATTGTAAGAGACGTGGATCCTTGATGCCCAAAAAGCCCTCCAAGCTGGATCGTTTCAAGATCGCCAATAGCCGGCGCTTGCGCGCTGGTTCAACGGCTGCGGAAGCCAAGCTTTGGAAGCATTTGTGGCGCATTCCAATCGAAGGGACGCATTTTCGGCGGCAGGTTCCGATCAGGCGTTATTTCGCTGATTTCACCTGTCATCAGATAGGTTTGATTATCGAGCTCGACGGCAGCCAGCACGCAGACGAAGCGGCAAGACGTTATGACGCCGAACGAACGTCCTATCTCGAAAATGAGGGCTACCATGTCGTTCGCTTCTGAAATGCTGAGGTCATGGATGAGATCGAGGCTGTTCTGGATACGATATTTGCCATTGTGCAGCAGCGGCAAATTTTGCTAGCAGAGGCCGACCGTTTTCACCCCACTCCGGCACACCGTGCCGACCCTCTCTCTCAAGGGGAGGGTGAGGAACCTTAACATGCCCGATCTCCTTCTCGAACTCCGCTCCGAGGAAATTCCCGCCCGTATGCAGCGCAAGGCTGCCGGCGATCTGAAGAAGTTGGTGACCGATGCCCTGGTCGAAGCGGGTCTTTCCTATGAGGGTGCGAGGGAATATTGGACGCCGCGGCGCCTCACGCTCGACATTCGCGGCCTGACGGCGCGCTCCGCCGATGTGCGCGAGGAGCGCAAGGGTCCGCGCACCGATGCCAATGAAAAGGCGATCGAAGGCTTTTTGCGCGGAGCAGGCCTGTCTTCCATTTCAGAAGCACAGGTGCAGAGCGACCCGAAGAAGGGTGATTTCTACGTTGCGATCATTTCCAGGCCCGGTCGTGCAGCGGAAGAAATCGTCGCTGCCGTTATGCCTGATATCGTCAGAAATTTCCCATGGCCGAAATCCATGCGCTGGGGCAAGGCCTCGGCTAAGCCCGGCTCGCTGCGCTGGGTGCGCCCGCTGCAGTCGATCGTCTGCATGTTCGGCACGGAACACGAAGAGACCGCCGCCATCCCCTTCGAGATCGACGGCATCATCGCCTCTAACGTGACCTATGGCCATCGCTTCCATGCGCCTGATGCGATCACCGTCAAGCGCTTCGACGACTATGTGGCGAGCCTGGAGAAGGCCAGCGTCATCCTCGATGCCGAGCGCCGCAAGGATATCATCCTGCATGATGCCCGCGACATCGCCTTTGCCAACGGCCTGGACCTGGTCGAGGACGAGGGCTTGCTGGAAGAAGTGTCCGGCCTGGTCGAGTGGCCCCAGGTGCTGATGGGCTCCTTCGAGGAAGACTATCTGTCGATCCCGTCTGAGATCATCCGTCTCACCATCAAGACCAACCAGAAGTGTTTCGTTACTCGCCCGCAGGCGGGCGAGACGCTGTCCAACCGCTTCATTCTCGTCTCCAACAACCAGGCGACGGATGGCGGCAAGGAAATCATCCACGGTAACGGCAAGGTCGTGCGTGCCCGCCTGTCCGACGCGCTGCATTTCTGGAAGCGCGACCAGGGCGACCTGCCGGATCTCGAAACGCTGGAAGCTTCAGCCGCCAAGTTCGGCCTCGACCTGACGAAGCCGCTCGATCAGCGCATGGCCAAGCTCGATGCGCTTGATGTCACCTTCCATGCCAAGCTGGGCAGCCAGGGCGAGCGTGTCGCCCGCATCCGCATGCTTGCAGCTGAACTCGCCAAGATCACCGGCGCCGATCCGGCTTTGGTCGATCGCGCCGTGGTCCTGGCCAAGGCTGATCTCCGCACGGAAGCCGTCGGCGAATTCCCCGAGCTTCAGGGCCTCATGGGCCGCAAATATGCGGTGCTGCAGGGCGAGGACGCCTCGGTCGCCGCCGCCATCGAGGATCACTATAAGCCGCAAGGCCCCTCTGACCGCGTCCCCGAGGACAAGGTGGCGATCACGGTCGCGCTTGCCGACAAGCTGGATACGCTCGTCGGCTTCTGGGCGATTGACGAAAAGCCGACGGGTTCGAAAGATCCCTACGCGCTGCGCCGCGCCGCTCTCGGCGTCGTCCGGATCCTGCTGGAGCGAGGCGTGCGTCTGCCACTGCTGGCAACGACCAACGATGCTGATCTGCTGGCCTTCTTCCATGATCGCCTCAAGGTCTATCTGCGCGATCTCGGCGCCCGTTACGACTTGATCGACGCCGTGCTGACGCCGGAGACGGATGATCTCCTGATGATCGCCCGTCGCGTCGAGGCGTTGACGGCCTTCATTACCTCCGAGGATGGCAAGAACCTGCTCGCCGGCACCAAACGCGCCACCCAGCTTCTGGCCGCCGAAGAGAAGAAGGGCACGGTTGTCGCCGACAGCGTTTCGGAAGCCCTGCTGAAGCTCGATGCCGAAAAGGATCTCTTTGCGGCCGTTAAAGCAGCCTCCGCCGAGGCCTCCGATGCGATCGCCAAAGAGGATTTCCGCTCGGCCATGGCAGCGCTTTCCAAGCTGCGCGCGCCGGTCGACCGCTTCGCCAAGGACGTGTTCGTCAACGATGAGGATGCCGCTATCCGTGCCAACCGCCTGGCGCTCCTGCGCCTGATCCGCGCGGCAACCGGCACGGTCGCTGATTTCTCCAAGATCGCGGGATAAAGCCGGAGGGGCGATGACCGGAAAAATCCTCGTCAGCGCCTGCCTCATGGGCCATGCCGTCCGCTATGACGGCCGTTCCAAGCCGCTCATCCATCCGGCGATCGATCGCTGGCGCGAGGAGGGGCGGCTGGTGACGATCTGCCCGGAAATGTCCGCCGGTATGGCTGTGCCCAGGCCGCCAGCCGAAATCGAAAACAGCGCCGCAGGCGAGGATGTGCTCGCCGGCACCGCACGCGTGATGGAGATCAGTGGCGGCGACGTAACCGAGGGGTTTCGGCAGGCCGCGGAGAACGCGCTGGCGCTCGCGCGAGAAACCGGCTGTCGGTACGCTTTATTGATCGACGGCAGCCCCTCATGTGGCTCGGGCTTTATCTATGACGGCTCCTTTTCCGGGGGGCGGCATCCGGGCCATGGCGTTACGGCTGCGCTGTTGCAGCACGCCGGCATCGAGGTTTATTCCGATCGTGAGATAGACAGGCTGGTCGTGCGGTTGGCAGCAGACTGAAGCAGCCGATCGCAGCTTAAACGAAAACCGCCGGACGCAAGCCCGGCGGTTTCTCTTTTCTGACTTTTCCGGCTCAGGCCGCGCGACGACGATGATCCACAGCCGGATGGCCATCGTTGACACGGAAGCCACGGATGAGGGCGAGCAGGTCTTCCGTATCGCCGGCGAGCGTCTCGGCCGATGCCGTCGTCTCTTCTGCCATCGCGGCGTTCTGCTGGGTGGCGGCATCGAGCTGGTTCATCGAGGACGAGATCGAGCGCAGCGTGGTATCCTGCTCGGAGGCGCTGTGGGCGATCTTCGAGACGATCTCGTTGGCCGCCTTGATCTGGTCGGAGATACGCTTCAGCGCTTCGCCTGCTTCGCCGACAAGGCGGACGCCCTGGTCGACCTGCCCGGAGGAACGGGCGATCTGGTCCTTGATCTCCTTGGCGGCCGCCGCGGAACGCTGGGCCAGTTCACGCACTTCCTGGGCGACGACGGCAAAGCCCTTGCCGGATTCGCCGGCGCGGGCGGCTTCGACACCGGCGTTCAGGGCAAGCAGATTGGTCTGGAAGGCGATCTCGTCGATGACGCCGATGATCTTGCTGATCTCCGACGAGGACTTCTCAATCCCGCTCATCGCTTCGATTGCCTGGGCAACCACGGCGTCGCTGCGCGATGCCTCGGTGCTGACGGCGTGAACGCGTTTGCTGGCCTCATGCGCGCCTTCCGCGGTCTGGCGGACGGCGACGGTGAGTTCGTCCAGTGCCGCCGAGGTCTCTTCCAGGCTGGCGGCCTGGCGTTCGGTGCGCTGCGACAATTCGTTGGAGGCGCGACGAATCTCTTCCTTGCTGAGGCCGATATCATTGCCTTTGGCGTTGACACGGCCCATCGCAGCCTCGAGGTGCGAGAGCGCCTCGTTGAAGTTGTTGCGAAGGCCGGCATAGCTGGCACCGAGATCGCCGCAACGCACCGTCAGATCGCCGCGGGCGAGATCCTCGAGCGCCTTGCCGATGACGGAGACGACGCGTGCCTGCTCGCGCGCTTCATCCTGCTGCTGCTGCAGGTTCTGTTCGCGCTCGTTGCTGATTTCCAGCTCCTGCGCCGCCTGGCGGTCGGCGAGTGCATGACGTTCGCGAATCTTTTCCTGCAAAGCCCTGGTCGCCTTCGCCATCAGGCCGATTTCGTTGCGCATTTCGATATGCGGGATGGCGGTCTTCACGTCCTCGTCGGCGACAGCCTTGAGGGCAGCATGGACATCGGTGAGCGGCTTCGTGATGCCGCGGATGAAATAGAAGGCAGCCCCGATGCCGACCAGGGAGACGATGCCGCAGATCATGAGCGCACGCCACATGGTGGCATTGATCTGCTCCTGCAGGTCATCCATGTAAACACCGCATCCGAGCACGATCTGCCACGGAGCGAATGCTGCCGAATAGCTGCCCTTCAGGAAGAAGTCGCCGTCGGGGTGGCCGGGCTTGTTCCAGTAATAGATGGTGCGGCCGCCGCCCTTGATGCCCTTCTCCACCATTTCCTTGCTGAAATGCGTGCCGTTCTTGTCGACCTGCGAGGACATGTCCTTGCCGATGTTGACCGGGCTCGGATGAATCCGCTGGATCACATTGTAATCGAAGCCGAAGAAATAGCCGGCCGGCGCGAAGCTGACATGCGACAGCACCTTGAACGCCTCGGCCTGGGCAGCGTCATGCGTCATCTCGCCGGATTTCTCGCGCTGGTAATATTGGTTCAGAACCGAGATGCCGGATTCGACCTGCGTGCGCAGCATATCGAAACGATCATCATAGATGGAATCGGCCTGCGACCGGATTTGAAAATAGGTGGCTACGGCAAAGGCGGCCATGAGGACGCCGAGCAGGGCAAATAATTGATGTGCGATCTTGAGATTTTTCATAACGTCTCCCACAGGTAATTAAATACCGGTGCGGTATCCTACCGCCTGTGCGATCGCCTGAGAGATTCCCAATACGCTTGCCGCCGCTCGAAATGACATGCTGCTGTCCGGTGGACAGTAAAATCTCATTTTATGTCTAAAAAACCTTTAACTTGAGCAGTCTGGTTGTATTTGCCGGGAGTTGAAACCTGGGATATGGCGTGCGAGATAAGTAATATTTATTCAGACTCGAGAATAACTCGAGTGAAGATCAGAATTTCTCGGGATTTATTTTAGAAGTAGCAAATGCGCTCCAGGACTTAGCCTGAGCGTATTGTCCTGCCATCGCGGCTCGGCCCGCCGACCCGAAAGGTGGGCGGGCGAGGCAGGACATGAAAATTCGCAGCTATTGACGAAGCTGGAAGCCGGAGAGATCGAGCGGCGCAAGCTCGGGAGTCTGGGCGATTTTTGGCACGGCGGCGGTCTTTGCCGCCGTATCGATGCCGTCGATGGATTCGCCGGCCGCAGCCAGGGCCTCGGGAGTCGGCTTGGTGACGAACACGACAGGAGAGCCGCCCATCCAAGCCTCAGTGCGCACCACCTTCTTCTCGCCGTCGATGCTGCGGATGGCGATGGATTGCGTACCGGGCGTCAACGTCGGCACGACATATTCCTTTTCGACCGCCGGCGGCTTGAGGGGAGGGCACTGGACGCACGTCTTGTCGACAATGCTGCTGTTGCGGTCGAGCAACTTGCCGTCGATAGGCTGGATAGACGAGGCCATGGCGGAGCTGCCGGCCAGTACGCATGCCAAGGTCAGGAAGAAGGAACGCATAACAAACAACTCCGTCTATGTTGACGAAGACATTAGCGAGCCTTTGTTTCCATACCGTCAGGAGATTAGGTAAAAATTTAGTGGACCGCACATTGAGAGAGGATGCGCCGTTTACGCCTCGCGCTCGACCGCGCGCCAACCGATGTCGCTTCGGTAGAAGCCGTTTTCCCAGCGCACCTGGCCGGCAAGGGCATAGGCGCGCTTCTGCGCTTCGCTCACGGTCTTGCCGGTCGCGGTAATGGCGAGCACACGGCCGCCGGTCGCGATCAGGGCGCCATCTTTGAGGGCTGTGCCGGCATGAAACACTTTCGCCTCATCGGCGTCTGCCGGCAGCGCTGATATCGGCGTGTTCTTGGCGTAGGAGCCGGGATAGCCTTTCGAAGCCATGACCACGGTCAGCGCGGCGTCATCGCTCCATTCGGCGTTGACCTGATCCAGGGTGCCGTTGGCGCAGGCGAGAAGCAGCGGCAGAAGATCGCTCTTCAGTCGCATCATCAGCACCTGGCATTCCGGATCGCCGAAGCGGACATTGTATTCGATCAGTTCCGGCCCCTTCGCGGTGATCATCAACCCGGCAAAGAAGACGCCGGAGAAGGGATGACCGCTCTCCGCCATGCCGCGCATCGTCGGCTCGATGATGTCCTTCATTGTGCGATCGACCATGTCAGGCGTCATGACCGGGGCCGGGGAATAGGCGCCCATGCCGCCGGTGTTCGGGCCGGTATCGCCGTCGCCGACGCGCTTGTGGTCCTGGGCGGTGGCCAGCGCCAGCGCATGCTTGCCGTCGCAGAGGCAGAAGAAGCTTGCTTCCTCGCCGTCCAGATAGGCCTCGATCACCACCTCCGCCCCGGCCTCGCCGAATGCGCCCTCGAAGCAGTCGTCGATGGCTGCAAGGGCTTCGTCGATCGTCATGGCGACCGTCACGCCCTTGCCGGCGGCAAGCCCGTCGGCCTTGACGACGATCGGAGCCCCCTGCGCGCGGACATAGGCCTTGGCCTTTGGCGCGTTGTTGAAGCGCTGATAGGCGCCGGTGGGGATATCGTAGCGGGCGCAGATATCCTTGGTGAAGCCCTTGGAGCCTTCCAATTGCGCCGCGGCGGCGGAGGGGCCGAACACGGCGATGCCTTCAGCGCGGAGTTTGTCGGCAATACCGGCAACCAGCGGCGCCTCCGGGCCGACCACGACGAAATCGATGGCTCTTTCCTTGCAGAAGGCGACGACGGCGTCATGATCGTCGATATCGAGCGCCGCCAGCGTCGCATGTTCGGCAATGCCGGGATTGCCTGGGGCGGCATAGAATTCCGTCATGAGCGGCGATTGCGCCAGCTTCCAGGCCAGTGCGTGCTCGCGTCCGCCCGATCCGATCAACAGAACTCTCATGGCTTGCCCTTTCGTTGCATCCTTTTGCGCGGTTAAGGGGGGTTGGGCCAAAGGTCAAGCATCAAATCCTGTGGAGGCATGGCGGTCAACATTGCCATGCCTTTTTATGTCGCTAAAGCGGGGTGCGGTTTTGGATGTCAGGTCGCCTTTCCCCCGCCGGATCGGGGTGATCTGCGTCGAAAACAGTTTCTTATGTTCGCGGGATCGTGCTTATGGTCCCCTCATGATTGTCCAGTCCAGAGAGTCACATGGCCGCTGATATCCGTTCCCTTGCCGCAACCATCGCCGCCGAGATCAATTCCCGCCCGGATCAGGCCAAGGCCGCCATCGAGCTCCTCGACGAAGGTGCGACCGTGCCGTTCATTGCCCGTTACCGCAAGGAAGTGACCGGCGGTCTCGACGATGGGCAACTGCGGACGCTGGCGGAACGGCTCGTCTATCTGCGCGAGCTGGAAGCCCGCCGTGCCGCGATCGTCGAGTCCATTACCGGCCAGGGCAAGATGACCGATGAGCTGATGGGCAAGATCGCCAAGGTTGCCACCAAGGCCGAGCTGGAAGACCTTTATCTGCCCTATAAGCCGAAGCGCCGTACCCGCGCCGAGATCGCCAGGGAACGCGGCCTCGCTCCGCTTGCCGACACCATACTTGCAGACCGGACAAAGGAGCCTGCGGTTCTCGCCGAAGGCTTCATTACAGCCGATGTGCCCGACGTGAAGGCGGCGCTCGAGGGCGCGCGCGACATCATCGCCGAAGGCATTACGGAAAATGCCGACCTGCTCGGCAAGCTGCGCGGGCATATGAAGACGACCGCCATCCTGAAGGCAACGGTCGTGGATGGTAAGCAGGAGGCGGGCGCCAAATTCTCCGATTATTTCTCGCATCAGGAGCGCTGGGCAACCGCGCCGGGCCATCGCGCGCTTGCCATGCTGCGGGGATGGAACGAAGAGGTCCTGACGCTGACCATCGATGTCGATGTTGACGCCATCTCGCCGAACAAGCCGGTCGAGCGGTTGATCGCCACGGCCTATGAGATCGGCCCGAGCCGGCCCGGCGACCGCTGGCTGATGGAGGTCGCGAGCTGGACGTGGCGCGTGAAGCTTTCCATGTCGCTGTCGCTCGACCTGATGCGTGAGCTGCGCGAGCGCGCCGAAGAGGAGGCGATCCACGTCTTCGCCCGCAATCTGAAGGATCTGCTGCTCGCAGCCCCCGCCGGTTCGCGCGCAACGATGGGTCTCGATCCGGGCATCCGCACCGGCGTCAAGGTGGCGGTGGTCGACGGCACGGGCAAGTTGCTGGAGACGACGACCGTCTATCCCTTCCCGCCGAAGAATGATGTGCGCGGCACGCAGGCGACCTTGGCGGCACTGGTCCGCAAGCACAAGGTCGAGCTGATTTCCATCGGCAACGGCACCGGCAGCCGTGAGACGGAGAAGCTTGTGGCCGACATGCTCGCCGATCTGCCGGCGCCGAAGCCGACCAAGGTCATCGTCTCGGAGGCCGGCGCCTCCGTCTATTCCGCCTCGGAGACTGCGGCACTGGAATTTCCCGGCCTCGACGTCTCGCTCCGCGGAGCCGTCTCCATCGCCCGCCGCTTGCAGGACCCGCTGGCCGAGCTCGTCAAGATCGAGCCGAAGTCGATCGGCGTCGGCCAATACCAGCACGATGTCGATCAGCTGAAGCTGTCGCGTTCGCTGGACGCGGTCGTCGAGGACGCGGTGAATGCCGTCGGTGTCGATCTGAACACGGCTTCCGCTCCGCTGCTGGCCCGTGTCTCGGGCCTCGGCCCGTCGATCGCCGATGCGATCGTCAAGCATCGAGACGGCGAGGGGGCCTTCGAGACCCGCCGCGATCTGTTGAAGGTTGCCCGCCTCGGCCAGCGCACCTTCGAGCAATGCGCCGGCTTCCTGCGCATTCCCAACGGCAAGGAGCCGCTCGATTCCTCGTCGGTGCATCCGGAAGCCTATGGCATCGCCAAGAAGATCGTTGCCGCCTGCGGACGCGACCTGCGCAGCCTGATGGGAGATACGGCAAAGCTGAAGGCCCTCGATCCCAGGCAGTTCATCGACGAGAAATTCGGTCTGCCGACCGTGCGCGACATCATTTCCGAGCTTGAAAAACCTGGCCGCGATCCGCGCCCGAGCTTCAAGACCGCGACCTTTGCCGAGGGCATCAACGAGATCGGCGACCTGAAGCCAGGAATGCTTCTCGAAGGTACGGTGACCAATGTTGCCGCCTTCGGTGCCTTCGTCGATATAGGCGTCCATCAGGACGGATTGGTGCATGTCTCGCAGCTTGCCGATCGCTTCGTGAAGGACCCGCATGAGGTGGTCAAGGCTGGCGACGTCGTGAAGGTCACGGTCGTGGAAATCGACGTGAAGCGGAAGCGAATCGCTCTCTCCATGCGCAAAGATGGCGGCACTGTGGCGCCGCCGCCGGCACGTGATTCGCGAGAGCAAGGTGGGGCACGCAACGCTGGCGGTAGGGGCGATAGTCGTCCGAAGGCGGAGCAGCAGGGCAGTTTCGGTGCCGCTCTGGCCGATGCACTCAAGCGAAAATAAGGACTTAGCGAGAGACATTGCAAGAATGTCACACTCTGGCAGTGTTGTTGCCGGAGTGCTACAGAGTGCGAAAAGGTGCGCTTGCCACAATGTTCTGAAGCGCTAGAGTCAGCCCTAATGTCATGTCATAACATTCGAGGCGTCCATGGCGTCGGCACTCTTCTCTCTTGTTACGAAACTTGTCCGTAAAGGCTCGCTGAAACTTACGCTCGCGTCCGGCGAGACGCACATGATCGGCGATGGGTCCGGCGAAATGGTCGCCATCCGCCTCGCCGACCAGCAGGCGGAGGACGCGATCGCGCGCGATCCGACCTTGAAGCTCGGCGAAATGTATATGGAAGGGCGCTTCATTCTCGAGCAGGGGGATATCTATGAATTCCTCTCTCTGGTGAAGCAGAACACCACCAACGAAATCTTCGATCTGCGCATGGCGGCCCTCCTGATGGGGCGCATCGTCTGGCAGCAGCTCAAGAGCCGGTCGCCGATCAATCGCAACAAATACAATGTCGCGCATCACTACGATCTTTCGGCCAAGCTGTTCGATCTCTTCCTCGACGATGATTGGCAATATTCCTGCGCTTATTTCGTGCCGCCTGGCATCAGCCTGGACGAAGCGCAGGTGGCCAAAAAGCGCCATATCGCCGCCAAGCTGCTGGTTGAGCCCGGCCAGCGTGTTTTGGAGATCGGCTCCGGCTGGGGTGGCATGGGCATGTATCTCGCCGAAGCCAATCCCGGCCTCGATTTTACCGGCATCACGCTCAGCGAAGAGCAGCTCAAGGTCTCCCGTGAACGCGCCGCCAAGCGCGGATTGTCCGACCGCGTCCGTTTCGAGCTGCAGGACTACCGTTACATGGCGGGCCGGAAGTTCGACCGCATCGTCTCTGTCGGCATGTTCGAACATGTCGGCATCGGCGCCTATCGCAGGTTCTTCAAGAAGGTTTCGGAACTGCTCGACGACAACGGTGTGATGGTGCTGCATTCCATTGCCCGTCCGAAGCCGAGCTTTGCCACCAATGCCTTTATCGAAAAGTATATCTTCCCGGGGGGTTATATCCCTTCGGTCGGCGAGACCTTGCCGCCGCTGGAAAAGGCCGGGCTTCTGGTCAAGGATGTCGAAATCCTGCCGATGCACTATGCGCATACGCTGCGGCACTGGCGCCAGCGCTTCGTCGCGCGAAAGGCGGAAGCCGTGGCACTCTACGACGAGAATTTCTTCCGCATGTGGGAATTCTATCTGGCCGGCTCGGAAATGGGCTTCCGCTGGGACGAGCTCTTCATCATGCAGATCCAGATTGCCAAGAACCAGTTCGCCGTTCCCGACAACCGCAACTATATTGGCGAGCGCGAGGCGAAGCTGAGGGAGTTCGAGGCGACACGGGCGCCGCTGGAGAAGATAGTGTTCTAAACCTTCGCCATTGTTTTGAATGGTTGCGCCGGATTTTGGATTTCCAAAGTCCGGCGCTTTAGCATTCAGTCCCGGCAGGTAGCGAGGATATGAATGCTATTTGACCACTTTGACGGTCAGATTCTCGTCGCTGACTTTACTTCCGTACAATACGGTCACCCGCAGGGTGAATTGATCGGTGCCGACGAAACCGGGATCGGACGTGTAGTATATCGTAGTACCTTCAATGGGCTTGCCGCTGCAGATATAGGCATCGCTATCCTTGTCGTATTTGACGTGAACCGTGCCATGTTCGAATGTGACTTTGCCATAGCTGGGCTGCTTGACCACCGCCGTATAGGGGTAGGAGTTGAAGGTGCAGTCCCGCTTCACCGACGAAGCCATTCCGAGCGCGGTCTTCTTGCCCGAAATGACTCTGTGCGAATATTGATCTTGCTTGGCGCCCCCGATCGGTGCGCTGACACAGCCGGAAAGCATCAAGCCGATGCTGAGAAACGCACCGAGATAAATCCAAGATTTGGTTTTCATTTTGCCTCTTGTTCAACCTTCATATGAGCAGGTCACTGCTCAAATTCTGGCGTCGCGCCATTACCTTGGATTGAGTAGCGCATGCCGAAATTAAATCGCTGCGACAGATCGGCGCAAGCCGGAGACCAGCGCAAGTCTCATCGAGAATTTTGCCGTCGGTCCCGAATTCGACCGCGCGTGGTTAAGAGAGCGGTAACGCGATCCGAATAGTTTGAGGCAACTCTAGGGCCGCGTGTATGGCCCTTTGTATTGCGTATTATGGAGTTGCATTGTGTTTACGAAATCGCGTCTGCTTTTCACGTTCGGCTTGTTCGCTGCCTCAGCCGGTGCGGCTTCGGCCGGAGACGGCCAGCATTTCTGGTCGGGTAACTGGTACCTAAGCGTCGGTGCGGCCGGTTTCTCGGCGCCGAAATTCGAAGGCAGCAAGCACAACAAGCTGCAGTGGTCGCCGTTGATCTCCGTCGGCAAGCAGGGCCCGGGTCCGCGTTTCTCCTCGCGCGACGACAATCCGTCCTTTGCTCTGATCGAGAGTGACGCCTTCCGAGTCGGTATCGTCGGCAAGTTCGTGCCGAGCCGGGACAGCAGCGACGGTCGTGAGCTGAGGGGCCTGAAGAAGGTCAAGTGGGGCGTTGAGGCCGGCGGTTTTGCCGAGGCCTATCCGACCGACTGGCTACGTGCCCGCGTCGAAGTCCGCCAGGGCATTCGCGCCCATAGCGGCCTCGTTGCCGATGCCGCCGTCGACGCCTTCACCGATATCACTCCGGAACTGCGCCTGTCCGGCGGCCCGCGCATGACGCTCGCCTCCAACGATTATTTCAACACCTATTACGGCGTCAACGCGCGGGAGGCGGCCGCCTCCGGCCTCAGCCGTTACAACCCGGGCGGCGGCGTGAAATCCGTCGGTGCCGGTGGCGCATTGACATGGAAGCCGTCCGAGAATTGGACAACCAGCACTTTCCTGGAATATACGCGTCTTACCGGCCCGGCCGGTGACAGCAGCCTCGTGCGCGAGCGTGGCGACCGCAATCAGCTGCTGATCGGCGTCTCCGCCAGCTACAAGTTCAACTTCACGATGAACTGAGAAATGAGCGGGGCTTAGGCTCCGCCGCTTGACCTTCAGCGTCGGATATCACTACTAATCGCCTATGCAAAAGACAGGCGACATCAACGGGCGCGTCGCTGACGCGCCATCCGGAAACTGGGTTTACCGCGTTCTGCCGCCGGTGCTTTGGCCCTATGCGCAGCTTGCGCGCTGGGACAGGCCGATCGGCTGGCAGCTTCTGATGTGGCCGTGCTTCTGGTCGGTGGCACTTGCCGCCAATGCCTCCATTTCCATGGGGCATGGTTCGCCGGGTTTTGTGGTGATCTATCACCTGTTCCTGTATTTCGTCGGTGCGGTCGCCATGCGCGGCGCCGGCTGCGCCTATAATGATCTGGTCGATCACGGGATCGACATGAAGGTCGCGCGCACGCGCTCGCGCCCACTGCCGTCTGGCCGCGTAACACGCTTTCAGACCAAGGTCTTCATCGCGCTCCAGGCTCTGGCCGGCCTTCTGGTGCTTTTGCAGTTCAATTGGTTTGCCGTCCTTCTCGGCGTGCTGTCGCTTGCGATCGTCGCGCTCTATCCTTTCGCAAAGCGCTTCACCGACTGGCCGCAGTTCTTCCTGGGTCTTGCCTTTTCCTGGGGTGCTTTGATGGGCTGGGCCGGCCTTTTCGGCAGCCTGTCGCTTGCTCCGATCGTGCTTTACGCCGCCGCCATCCTCTGGACGATCGGCTACGACACGATTTATGCGCATCAGGACAAGGAAGACGACGAGCTGATCGGCGTCCGCTCGACCGCGCGGCTCTTCGGCGACCAGACGCGCCTTTGGCTGATCGGCCTCTACGGCGCGACAGTGCTTCTGATGCTGATCGCCTTCGCCCTGGCCGGAGCCGGCTGGCTTTCCTATGTCGGCCTGATCGTCGCGGGCGGTATGTTCGCCTATCAGATCGCCGTGCTTGACATCAAAGATGGCGATCAGTGCCGAGCCCTGTTCCTATCCAACAACCGGGTTGGCCTGATTGTCTTTGCCGGGCTCTTCCTGTCGTTCCTGCTTCTTGTTCCGTGAGCATGTAACCATCGAGCATGGCTGGCGATGAGCGTTTGCTGAGGCCATAAAATCTGTCAGCCGCAGGATTGCACATCCCACGGCCGATCTTTGGTAATGTCGGAACTTAATCCTGACAGCTCAGTGCCGCGCAATGATCTCGCGGCCTTCGATCTTCATCTTGATGCCGAGCTTGCCGGTCGAGCGGCGCACGAGGAAGCGCGGGCGGCGATCGGCGAAATAGGAATGACGTCGACGCGGTTGGCTGTCCAGCGCGCGGACACTGCCCAGATGCTCTTCCAACGGACGGGCAACGCCATCGGCCTCAATCATCAGCATCGGGATACGGAAGGCTTCCGACCAGGAGCGCCAATCGGCAGCGATGTCGCTGAGATCGTGGGCAACAAGGAGGGGGATGCAGAGGTCCGGATCGGAGTGATGCAGTTCAAGCGTAACGGTGACTTCGCCGTCACCATGGTCGATGGCGCGAGCGGCGACACCCATGAAAGCGCGTTTTGGCAGGGCGACGGACAGCGGCAGGCCGCTGGACGGCAGGATCTTGCGCAGCACGGCGCCGCGCTCATCGATCGTGATGGTAACGTCACCCTCGGCACCCCGCATGGCATAGCTGACCTGTTGCGGAAAGCGCGTCGGATCAAGCCGCAGTGTGGTTCCAGCCCAGTCGGGCTTCAGGACGGTATTTGTCATCGATTCTCTACCCTTGCTTTACCTGAGAGCCGGTTTTCCGGTCTTCTCTCGGAGAACTTTTGTCCTCTCGTTGTTGGGCAGATTAGGCGCGGTCCCTTCCAGACAGCTTAAAAATTGCGGTTAAGAAAACTTTGCGTCCTCAAATGGTTAGCGAAATCGAATGCATCAGGGTTTCCATAAAGTGAATGCACGGCACGGCGGCTGCTCCATCGCGGTACACGCAAAGGATGAGGTGTTGTAAGTCTCAGGTAAGGTTTGTGTGGGAAAATGCTTCCAGATTCGCGGGCTTGTACGAGCTTATATTAGAGATCTATTGGGATTTTGCTGATGATTTCCACTTATCTTGGTTATACGGTTGCAACCAGAGATATGTCAGCGTCGCTCAATCAGGTGGCATCACAGTCTCAGAATAAGCGCCTGATCGACTATTACAATGCCAATATCGGCAAAGTAAAGAACGTCGATGACTTCGTGAATAACTATCAGCTGTACAGTTATGCAATGGAGGCCTACGGGCTCTCCGACATGACATACGCCAAGGCCTTTATGAAACAGGTGCTGACCAGCGACCTCAGCGATTCCACCAGTTTCGCCAATAAATTGACCGATCCGCGCTACAAGGAATTTGCCGCGGCGTTCAATTTCGGTACGGGCAGCACGAACACGGCGCAATCCAGCAAGCAGGAAGACGATCTGATCGGGCTTTATCAGCAATCATATACGAATGAGGCGACGGCTGCCGCGACGGAAACGAGTTACTACAGCCAGAACATCAGCTCGGTTAAGTCTGTCGATGACCTGCTCGGCAACACGCGCCTGAGGAACTACGTCCTGCAGGCCTACGGCATCGATCCGACTTACGCATCGAATTCGATCCTGAAGCAGATGCTGACGAGCGATACCAGCGATCCAAACAGCTACGTCAATCAGAACGGCGGCGCCGCCGACAAGGCTCTCGCAGCGGAGTTCAATTTCAACGCGGATGGCACGGTCAAGACATCCACGGCCGACAGCGACAATGCCTATTACGAGGCCAATATCGGCAATGTCACATCGGTCGATCAGCTGACGTCCAATCCGCGGCTGTTCCAGTACGTCAAAACAGCCTTCGATATCCCGGTCTATATCACCGCCGACCAGTTCAATGCCTCGGCCAAAGATGCGGGCGTTGCGAGCTCGAACGGGCTGACCAGCGTCATGGCCGAATTCAATTTCCAAAGCAATGGGACGGTCGCTTCCGGCTCGCAGGCGCAGACATCGGCTCAGGTGAGCGCCACGACCACGGCCTATACGACGAATTACCCTGGGGGGCCGCAGACCCTCGGCCAGCAGGCCGATGTCATGAGCGCCTATAACTCCGGCGTGCCCTCGTACACCACCAGTGTCGGCGCGGCCGACAACGCTCTGTACTATAAGGACCATATCGGCTCTATCACGTCAGTCGACCAGTTGACGTCGGACACCCGCCTCTTCGACTTTATCAAGACGGCCTACGGCGTCGATGCGAGCACACCCGCCATCGTCTTCAAAAATGCCTTTTCCGATCCGACGACCGCTTCCATCTTCGGCCTGACGGATGTCGTCGCCGCGTTCAATTTCCAATCGGACGGCACGCTTGCTTCTGGCGATACGGCCCAGTCCCAAAGCGCGATCGATGCTGCCTCGACCGCCTATATGACGAACTATCGGTCTTCGCAGTCGAACCTGACGACCGATGCGGTCAACAACTACAAGAACCGCATCGCCAACGTGAAGACCATCAAGGATTTCTTCACGAGCAATACCGCCGATAGCAGCACGTCCAACGACAGCATGCCCGAACTCTACCAGATGGCTCTGCGCGCCTATGGCATCGGTTCGAACGAGGTCACGAAGACCCAGCTGACCAAGATCCTCGAAAGCGATCCCTACGATTCCAAGAGCTATGTCAGCTCGCTTAAGGATTCGCGCTTTACGGCGCTTGCCAAGGCCTTCAATTTCGATAGCGCGGGCAATCTGAAGCCTCCGGTCCAGTCCCTGTCGCAAACGCAGACGAACAGCTATATTTCCGAATATTCCAGCCGCTCCACGGCAGGATTGACGGGCGCCCTGCTGACCAAGGCGACCAATGACGCCAAGACTGCCGGCACCTATTTCGCGACCAACATCGTCAATGTCACCAGCGTCACCGGTCTGCTTGCCGACAGCAAGCTCACAAATTTCATCCTGACCGCCAACGGCATCGATCCGAAAACCGTCGACACGGCGACGCTGAAGAAGGCTTTCGCCTCCGATCCGTCCGACTCCAAGAGCTTTATCAACACCGCTGATGGTGCCAAGTTCAAGAGCATCGTCGAGGCGTTCAATTTCGATACGAGCGGGAACCTGACGGACAGCAAGCTCGGCACCGCACAGAATGGGGGCGCTCTCGCCCAGACGAACGATCTCTACCTGCATCAGACGCTCGAGGATCAGGAAGGACAAACCAACGCTGGTGTGCGCCTGGCGCTCTACTTCCAGCGCAAGGCGCCGAGTATCAATTCGATTTACGACATCATGGGCGATACCGCGCTCTACCAGGTCATAACCACCACCTACAGCTTGCCGAGCTCGATCTCTTCGATGGATGTCACTACCCAGGCCAATATGCTGAGCAAGTTCGTTAACGTTTCCGATCTTCAGGATCCGGACAAGGTCAATAAGCTGCTGCAGCGATTCTCTGCCATGTATGACCTGGAGAACAATACCGCGTCGTCCACGTCGCCGGCCCTGTCGATTCTGACGAGCTCTTCATCGGGCGTCGGCATCAGCGCCGACACGCTGCTGTCGATCGCGCAGCTGTCCTCGTCCAAGTAACGAACCCCGCAAAAAAATCCGATCTGCATTCCCGCCGCGTTTCCGCGCGGCAAGTGCGCCTATTTGCGCGGAATTTTCGATGTTGTTCGGGCGGCACAGACAGCAGGAATACGTGCTTTCAGCAGCGGTCAGAAGGAACTTATTAACCATCCTTGCCCTATTCGATTTGAGAAGCCATCGGCAATATCAATGACTGGGTTGCAGGTCTCATGCGTCTTTCCCGAACGACACTTTCGAATGCGTCACAAGGCGTCCAGCCGGAGGGCGAACTCGACCCGGAACAGGCCGCCGAGGAGGCGCGTCGGATCGAGCAGATTGCTGCCCGCCGTGCATTCCTGGAAGAGAAGATTCGCAACGCCCGCGAAGCCAAGCGCAAGGCCGAGGAGCATCGCCGCGCCGAGGAATTGCGGCGTGCCGAAGAGGCAAGGCAGCGGACGGCCGCCGTACCGAAACCGGTCGTCGAGGCTTTGCAGGCGAAGCCCGCGGAGAAGGATCCGGTGATGACCGTCCTGCCGCATGGAATTTCGGCGGAGGATCTTGCCTCGCCCGGCTGGCAGAACGCTTTTCTGATGGGTCCGAACGTTCGGTTCACCCGCACGCGGGAAAACGAGATCATCAGCCGTCGCCCGCCCGCCGAGCCGCCGGCTGAAATCGCGCCGCCGGTCTCCACTCATGCCGCGATGCGGGTCATGGAACCGCCCGTCATCGAGGCACCGGCCACCCTCGCTGCGCCGCAGCCGGCGCAGCCCGCCGAGTTCCATCTGCCGCTGCTTGAGGACATGCCTTTTGCGGTGGAGAGCTACATGCCATCAGTAATTCAGAAATCTCCGGCAACCGAGCCGGACGCATTGGAGATGACCGTTATCGCTACCGCATTTTCGAAGGCTCCGGCGACCGCGCTGGACGCTTCCCCAGTATCGTTGAATGTTTCCGAATCCGTTGCCGCGCCTGTGGTCGAGTCGCGGCTCGCTCATCTCTCCGATTTCGCTTTCTGGGACGCGATGCCCTTCGACGGCGAATTCGTCTCCGCCATCAGGGGCGCGCCGACCCAGCCGGTGATGATTCCCGAGCTTAAGGTTGAAGCCGAATCGATCGTCGCGAAGTTCCGCATCGTGGAATGCCGCCGGCCGGCTGCGGTTGCGGAGATTCAGCGGACTGTCGAAGCGGCTTTTGCCGTTGAAGCTGCTGTGTTGGCCGAAGCTGTTCCAAGCCTCTCGACGGCAACAGTCAGTACGCCGGCCATGGACGAACTGGCGGCTTGGGAAGCTGCCGTTCTGGCGCCGGTCGTAGAAGAGGCATCCGAGATTGCCGCACCTGCCGTTGTCGAGCCGCAAGTCGTAGCCCAGCCGGAGGTATTCGTACCGCCTGCTTTCGTAACGGCCGTCTACGGCGCTGAGGCCGCTCCGGTTGCCGAATCTCGTCCGGCCCCGGTAATGGTCGTGGCACCTATGCCGGCCAAGGTCGCAGCACCTGCACCTGCCGGGCCGATTGCCAAGGCAACACCGACCGTTCCCGCCGTCGAAGCCGCTGCCCAGCGGCTGATCGATGCGCCGCCGTCGCGGATTACGCCACGTCGACCCGCATCGCTGACGCCGCCCGAGTGGCGCCCGATCGCCCAAAGCGGCGAGGGAGAATATGAGTTCCCCCCGCGCGAGCTGCTGCAGGAGCCTGCGGTTCGATCCGGCGTGATCATGACCCAGGAAACGCTGGAGCAGAATGCCGGCCTGCTGGAAAGCGTGCTGGAAGACTTCGGCGTCAAGGGCGAGATCATCCACGTTCGCCCCGGCCCCGTCGTCACGCTCTACGAATTCGAGCCGGCACCCGGCGTCAAATCCTCGCGGGTCATCAATCTTGCCGATGACATCGCCCGCTCAATGTCCGCATTATCAGCCCGCGTCGCTGTGGTCCCCGGCCGCAACGTCATCGGCATCGAACTGCCGAACGTCACCCGCGAGACCGTCTATTTCCGCGAGATGATCGAATCCCCGGATTTCGAAAAGAGCGGCTACAAGCTGGCGCTCGGCCTCGGCAAGACGATCGGCGGCGAACCCGTCATCGCCGAACTGGCGAAGATGCCGCATCTGCTCGTCGCCGGCACCACCGGCTCCGGCAAGTCGGTCGCCATCAATACGATGATCCTGTCGCTGCTCTATCGCATGTCGCCGGAACAGTGCCGCCTGATCATGGTCGATCCGAAGATGCTGGAACTGTCGGTTTACGACGGCATCCCGCACCTCCTGACCCCCGTCGTCACCGATCCCAAGAAGGCCGTGATGGCGCTGAAATGGGCGGTGCGCGAGATGGAGGATCGCTACAGGAAGATGTCGCGTCTCGGCGTGCGCAATATCGACGGCTACAACAGCCGCGTCGCCTCCGCCAAGGAAAAGGGCGAGACGATCCACGTCATGGTCCAGACCGGCTTCGACAAGGGCACCGGCGCCCCGATCGAGGAAAGCCAGGAGATGGACCTGACGCCAATGCCCTATATCGTCGTCATCGTCGACGAAATGGCCGACCTGATGATGGTCGCCGGCAAGGAAATCGAAGGCGCGATCCAGCGTCTGGCACAGATGGCGCGCGCTGCCGGTATTCACCTGATCATGGCGACGCAGCGTCCTTCGGTCGACGTCATCACCGGCACGATCAAGGCAAACTTCCCGACGCGTATCTCCTTTCAGGTGACGTCGAAGATCGACAGCCGCACCATCCTCGGCGAGCAGGGCGCCGAACAGCTCCTTGGCCAGGGCGACATGCTGCATATGGCCGGTGGCGGCCGTATCTCCCGTGTTCACGGTCCTTTCGTCTCGGATGAGGAAGTCGAAAAGGTCGTAGCCCACCTGAAGCTGCAGGGCCGGCCGGAATATCTCGACACGGTCACCGCCGACGAGGACGAGGAAGACGACGAAGAGGATACCGCGGTTTTCGACAAGGGCGCCATCGCCTCCGAAGACGGCGACGACCTCTACGAACAGGCGATCAAAGTCGTCATGCGCGACAAGAAGTGCTCGACCTCCTACATCCAGCGGCGCCTCGGCATCGGCTATAACCGCGCGGCCTCGCTCGTCGAACGCATGGAGAAGGACGGCCTCGTCGGTCCCGCCAACCATGTGGGCAAGCGCGAGATCATCTCGGGCAACCGCAATGGCGGGGGGCAGGGAGTGCCGGCGAATAATGCGAGCCAGGAAGATTTCGATTGATCCGGAAGGCACCCAGCCAGGTGTAATCCAAACTTAACTGGGAAGCGGCCTTTCGAATGGAAGGCCGCTTTTGTTTTGTCAGACGCGCTCGAGCTTGATGTGCGGCAAGGGCGGCAGCTCGACCCGGATGGTATCGTCACACTGCACCCGGCCACCCTGCGATACGATGCCCATGATGCCCGCCTTGCGGACCAGGCCGCCCTCGGCATCGCGATCGAGCACGGCATGCAGCAGGCCCCTCTGGAAATCGTCTATCTGCTTGCAGGGGTTTCGCAGACCCGTCACCTCGACGATCGCTTCTTCGCCTATATGCAGACGCGTTCCCTGCGGCAGCGAAAGCAGGTCGATGCCTCTGGTCGCAATGTTCTCGCCCATGTCGCCCGGAGCGACGGAAAATCCCTTTTCGGTAAGTTCGTCGAACAGCTCTTCGTGGATGAGATGCACCTGGCGCAGATTGGGCTGCGTCGGATCGACTGCGACGCGCGAGCGATGCTTCACCGTGACCCCCATATGCGCGTCGCCTTCCACGCCGAGGCCCGTCAGCAGCTGGATGTGAGTCCGGTTCTGCTTGCTGAACCCGTGCACATTGCTGCTGCTGACTGAGGTTACATATATGCGCTTGCCGCTCATGCCGAACCCTTCCATAAACGATCCAGATCTCTATAAATTGGTGTATACCAATTTCAAGGCGACGGAATTGTGATGGATGAGAAAAATCGGCAGGGTGACGGCGTAAAAACCGTTGGTGGTTGGGTGGCCGTGGCCACCGAGCTGCGAGCCGCCATCGACAGAGGCAGGCACGCTCCGGGTAGCCGCCTGCCGAGCGAGCGCGCTTTGTCGGAACAATTCGGTGTTTCGCGGGTGACGATGCGGCGCGCGATCGCCGAGTTGGAGGGGGAGGGGCTGCTGCGCGTGGCGCGCGGAAGCGGCGCTTATGTCCGCGCCGATATGCCCGTCCGCTTCAAACTGGGTGACAAGGTGAGGTTCAGCAAGGATCTGACCGCGACGGAGGCAAACCTCACCCGCAAAGTTCTTTCGACCAGCGAAATTCCAGCCAATGCCAATATCGCGACGAGGCTCAATCTGCAGCCGGGCGAAATGGTGCTGGAAATGCGCGTGGTTGCCTATGCCGACGAACTTCCTGTCTCGGTTGTCATCCGAAGTTGCTCCGCGATGCGCTTTCCCGGCCTGACGGAAAAGTTCGCCGCAACGGGCTCGTTTACAGCGGCGCTGAAGGATTACGGTGTGACGGACTATTGGCGCCGCTCCACCGACATCACGGCGCGTATGCCGACCGAGGCCGAGGCGCGCCTTCTACAGCAATCGCGTCTGACACCGGTTCTTGCCTATGCCGGCGAAGACGTCGATGCCGACGGCACGGTCATTTCGTGCCAAATCGGCTGTTTCGCTTCCGAGCGGGTCGTTGTGACAGTCTAAAATCTCAGGGCCTGAGGACCTTCCCCGGATTCATGATCCCAGCCGGGTCGAACGCCATCTTGATCCGGCGCATCAGGTCCATCTCGATATCCGAGCGGATCGAAGCCAGTTCGTCGCGTTTCAGCTGGCCGATACCATGCTCGGCGGAGATAGAGCCGCCATGCTGCAGCACCAGCCCGTGCACGATCTTGTTCATCTCGTGCCAGCGGCCGATGAATTCTTCCTTATCGGCGCCCACGGGCTGCGAGATGTTGTAGTGAATATTGCCGTCGCCCATATGGCCGAAGGCGCAGATGCGAGCGCCGGGCAGGGCCGCGATAACCGCCTTTTCCGCCTCGGCCATGAATTGCGGAACCTGCGCCACCGGCACGGAAACGTCATGCTTGATCGAGCCGCCTTCCGGCTTCTGTGCATCCGACATGCTTTCCCGCATGTGCCAGATGGCCTTCTGCTGTGCTTCGGAGCTGGCGATCGTTGCATCCTGGATCAGGCCGGCCTCGTAGCCTTGCTCCAACAGCGTCGTCATCATCCGCTCTGCGGTTTCGGCTGAGTCCGAGGTGGAGATATCGATCAGCACGTACCAGGGATACGCTGTCTCCAGCGGATCGCGGACGCCGGGGATGTGCCGGGCAGTGAATTCGATACCGATGCGCGGCATCAGCTCGAAACCGGTCAGCGCCGTGCCGCAGAGGCTCGAAGCGTTCTTGAACAGGGTCAGCGCCTCATCGACCGATTGCAGGCCGGCAAAGGCGACCTGATGGCCGAGCGGCTGCGGGAAGAGCTTCAGCACTGCGCCGGTGATGACGCCCAGCGTGCCTTCGGCGCCGATGAACAGATCGCGCAGATCGTAGCCGGTATTGTCCTTCTTCAGGCGGCGCAGCCCGTTCCAGATCTCGCCAGTGGGCAACACAACTTCGAGGCCGAGGCAGAGTTGGCGCATATTGCCATAGGCGAGAACGGCCGTGCCGCCGGCATTGGTGGAGAGGTTGCCGGCGATGCGGCAGGAACCTTCCGAGCCGAGCGACAGCGGAAACATGCGGCCATGTTCGGCCGCTGCCTTATGCACATCCGCCAGGATGCAGCCGCCATCGACGATCATCGTATTGCCGACCGGATCGATATCGCGGATGCGATTCATGCGCTCGAGCGACAGGATGATGTCGGAGCCGCCCTCGCGCGGCGTCTGGCCGCCGACAAGGCCGGTATTGCCGGTCTGCGGCACGATGGCCGTGCCGGTCTCGCTGGCGAGCTTGAGGATCGCTGATACTTCTTCCACGGAGCCGGGCTTCAGCAGCATCGGCGATGCGCCGTGGTAGAGGCCGCGGTTTTCCACCAGATGCGGTGCGATCTCCACGGGGTCACGGGTCGCATGCTTTTCGCCCACGATGGCGGTGAAGCGGTCGAGAAGGGCGGAGGAGGGGGCGAAGCTGCTCATGGTGTGTCCTTTGCCGATAGGGTTCGGGCCGATTTAGTCTCTGGAACTTGCTGATCTTCTTCGAATTGTCATCAAGTTCCAGTTATTCGCTTTTGCATGTGTCCCAAAACCGCTTCGCACTTTTGGGGATCATGCTCGGGGCGCGGCCGCGCGGCGCAGCCGGTCGTTGATGGCCTCGCCGAGGCCCTCGTCGGGAATGTGGGAAAAGGCGATCGTCACGGCACCCGTCGCGTCGGCGCGCTTCATGAAATCGAAGAGGTTGGCGGCTGCTTCCGAAAGATCGCCGCTAGGGCTGAGATCCAGCACGGCAACGGCATTTCCGATGCCGGCAATCTCGGGTGTCCCGAAGCGGATCAGAGCTTCGTCCGGCGAAACATCGGTCGCATCGAGCCGCACGGCTGCGCCCGGCGCATAATGCGAAGCAAGCATGCCTGGCGCTTCGATGGCAGGTGCCGCACCTCTCTTGCGCTTCACGGCCTTGCCTGCCACCCGCTCGATCTCGCGCGCCGCCAATCCGCCCGGCCGCAGCAGCCGCAGCTCGCCGTCCTCGACCTTGACGATGGTCGATTCGACGCCCACCACCGAAGCGCCGGCATCGAGGATCAGCGTGATCCGCTCTCCGAGGTCGTCGTCGACATGATCGGCGCTGGTGGCGCTGATCTTGCCCGACGTATTGGCGCTTGGGGCGGCCAGAGGCTTTCCGAAGGCGCGGATCAGCTCGCCGGCAAAGCCCTGCGGCACGCGGATGCCGACCGTGTCGAGACCGGCGGTCGCCAGCGGATGGATGCCGCTTTCAGGCCGTAGCGGCAGCACCAGCGTCAGCGGACCGGGCCAGAAGGCTTCCGCCAGCTTGCGGGAGATGGGATCGAAGATCGCGTAGCGTTCGGCCATGGCCAGATCGCTCATATGGCAGATCAGCGGATTGAAGCGCGGCCGGCCCTTGGTTTCGTATATCCGGGTGATGGCGGCCGGATTGGTGGCATCGGCGGCAAGCCCATAGACGGTCTCCGTCGGCAATCCGATCGGCAACCCCTCGGCAAGCGTTGCCGAGGCGACCTCTATCGCCGTTTGCGGATGTTCAAGGATGTCTATGTGTCGTGCCATGGCCTGCCCGTTTGCAGTTCAGGCCGTTCTTATGCTTTTCAAGTTTTCGGATCAATGATCAAAGCTGGCGAATGATGTCGCGAAGCTGCTCGTTGCGGGCGCCGAGCAGCAGGACGTTGCGGATGGCGGTCTGCGGATCATGGGTGTGGAAGAGCACGCCGTTGCCCCGGATGTCGCGATTGATCGTCAGCTTCTTTTCCGACGCTTCCTTGTCCGGATGGACGGCGACGGCGAAATACATTCGCGAATATTTCAGGCTGATGTCTTCGAAGAAATTGTCGTTCTGGCCGAGGCGGGCAAAGAAATTGGCGATGTAGAAGGCCCAGCTTACCTCCTCATATTTCGCGAATTGCGTTCGCGCCGCGGTGACGTGGCAATAGCCGAGATGCGGCGTATCCCGCAGGGTGTGATGGAAGATCAGTTTCGGAAAGCGGATCGACTGGTGAAAGCTGTTGAGACGGCCATGGGTTGTCTCGCCGGCGTTCCGCAGCTTGCTCGCCGTGCGTTCGGCCACTTCCTCGAACGTGAGGTAACGTCGCTCCTCGGCGAGCCAATGCGTCTTGTCGCGATTGATGCGGCCGGTGCGGAGAAATTCCGTATACCCCGCCGCCGGCGGCACCGGCTCCGGGTTGGCGGGTTTCTTGGCATCGAAATATCTGAGTTTTGCCATGCCGGCTCGCCATCGAGGTCTGGATGCCGAATGATAGATCGTCTAGCTTGAGCCGGGCTGAAGCGCGCGCTCTTGCTGGCGGATCGTTGAAAAGGATCAGAATCATGCCCGGCATTACCGATCTCAAGCTGCTGCTGGCGGACATGAAGCCGAATCTTGCCGAGGGCGAGTTCGTCTATTGCAGCGTGCCGGCTTCGGCGCTCGCCGATCATATTCACCTGGAGCCGATCGGGCTCTTTCGGGAAAGGGAGGGAGTGACGTTGATCCTTCCTCTGGAAGCAGCGCGGCAGGCAGGGCTTCCGACGGCCCCCGCCATGCGGATGATCACGCTCGATATCCATTCCTCGCTGGAGGCGGTCGGCCTGACCGCAGCCTTTGCCACGGCCTTGGGAAATGAGGGCATCAGCGCCAATGTCGTCGCCGCCTACTATCACGATCATATCTTCGTTCCGGCCGTTGATGCCGGCCGTGCGGTGGCGGCGCTGCAGGCGCTTTCGCAGGCGCACGCGCGCCTTTGATCGCCTGCCATCGGCGGACCTGTCGCATTCAGAATAAAGCGTCGCTCGCGAGAGGTGGGAGGATCACTATTCCTGCATCCCACGGCGATGCATAAGAGATTGAATTGTCTTCCTTTATTGCCGCTATGCGCAACCGTCCGGGCGTCTCGTTTCGTCTGTCGCCAATTTCGAAGCCGATGTCGCATTGTAGCGCAGCGGCTGAAGGGGCCGAGAGCTATGATGTCATCAATCTCAAGGTGCCGTCTGCTAGGGAGGCGGAGAATTGGGAAGCCGGTCAAAATCCGGCGCTGCCCCCGCAACGGTGGTGGAGTAAGGCATGGCGGATAAAGCCACTGGGTCGGGTCGACCTGGGAAGGTGCCATGGGGTCCTGGCGACAGGGCCGCTCCAGAGCCCGGAAACCAGCCTTGGGCACATATGGTTTACTGACCGCGGCGGGCGGTCGGGACATTGCTTTGGGCCGTTCCCACCGGCCGTGCATGTCCTTCGCCCGTTTCTTGGTACTGCGCAAGGATAGGCAAATGGATATCAGCAGCAATGTTCTGCGGCAATTGAAGAATCGCCGTGAGGGTTTCAGCCTGGAGCAGCCCTTCTATACCGACCCGGATTACTTCAAGCTCGATATGGAGATGATCTATTATCGGGATTGGCTGTTCATCGGCCATGATTGCGAAGTGCCTCGCGCGGGCAATTATTTCACCGTCCAGATCGGCGATTATCCCGTCGTCATCGTTCGCGGTCGCGATCAGGTCATCCGTGCCTTCCACAATAGCTGTCGTCATCGCGGCTCGCGGGTCTGCACGACCGAGCGCGGCTCGTCGGCAAAGCTCGTCTGCCCCTATCACCAGTGGACCTACGAGCTGGACGGCTCGCTGCTCTTCGCCCGCCAGATGGCCGAGGATTTCGACAAGAGCCAGTACTCGCTGAAATCCGTTCACTGCGAAAGCGTCGGCGGCTATATCTTCATCTGCCTTGCGCAGAATGCGCCGGACTTCGCGCCGGTTCGTGCCACGATCGAGCCCTACATAGCCCCTCATCGTCTCAGCGAGGCCAAGGTCGCCTTCCAGAGCACCATCATCGAGAAGGGGAACTGGAAGCTCGTCTGGGAAAACAACCGCGAGTGCTACCACTGCGCTGCAAACCATCCCGAACTCTGCCGCACTTTTTCGGAAGCGCCGACGGTGAGCGGCGTGCAGGGGGCAATGAGCGATCCCGTGATCACAGCTCATTGGAAGCGCTGTGAAGCTGCCGGCCTGCCGAGCGAATTCAAGATCTCGCCGGACGGACAGTTCCGCACCGCACGCATGCCGCTGATCGAAGGGGCCGAAAGCTACACCATGTCGGGCCAGAATGCCGTCAAGCGGCCGCTCTCGCCGGATGTGACGATCAACAACATCGGTACGATGCTGCTGTTCCATTACCCGACGACCTGGAACCACATGCTCGGCGATCACGCGATTTCCTTCCGCGTCCTGCCGCTCAACGCCGAGGAAACCGCCGTCACCACCAAATGGCTGGTGCACAAGGATGCGGTCGAAGGCGTCGACTATGATCTCGAAGAGCTGACCCACGTCTGGACTGAGACCAACGATCAGGACCGCCGCATCGTCGAGGAAAACGCCTTCGGCATCCGCTCGCCTGCTTACGAGCCCGGTCCCTATTCGGAAATCCATGAAGGCGGCGTCATGCAGTTCGTCGAGTGGTACTCGAATTTCATGATCAACCGGCTGCAGGGCGATCAGGCCAAGCTGTCGGCGGTTGCCTGAGCATGAACATGACCGTCTCCCTCCGTCATCGACATCTCGACCAGATGCAGCCCTGGAGCGACAGGCAGCATCTGCTCGAATGCCTCTCGGTCACGCCGGAAGCGCCCGATGTGATGACCTTCACATTCGGGTCCGACAAGGACAACTGGTTCCGTTACCTGCCGGGCCAGTTCGTGACGCTGGAGCTGCCGACGGCGCCCGAGCCGGTCATGCGCACCTATACGCTGTCGTCGACACCGTCGCGGCCCTTTTCGGTCGCCGTGACCGTCAAGGCGCAGAAGGACAGCATCGGCACGCGCTGGATGTTCGAGAACCTCAAGCCCGGCATGCGCATCAAGGCTTTCGGTCCCCTCGGCGATTTCAGCCATATCCGCCATCCCGGCGAGAAATATCTCTTCGTGTCAGCCGGGTCCGGCGTGACCCCGATGATGGCCATGACCCGCTACATGGCCGACACGGCGCCGTTGTCGGACATCACCTTCGTCAATTGCTCGCGCAGCCCGGCCGACATCATCTTCCGTTCGGAGCTGGAATATCTCGCCCGCTTCATGCCGAACCTCAATCTCGGCCTGATCGTCGAGGGCTGCGGCCGCACCGAGCTCTGGTCGGGGCTGAAGGGTCGCATCGACAAGGCCAAGATCGGCTTGCTCGCGCCGGATTTCATGGATCGCACGATCTTCTGCTGCGGTCCGGAAGTCTTCATGGATGCGGTCCGCTCCATGCTGGAAGCGCATGGCTTCGACATGTCCCGCTACCATCAGGAAAGCTTCCAGCCGGCGAATGCGGCAACGCCGCTTGCCGAGGTCACCGATGATGCGTCGACCGAAGCTGCAACCACGATCCGCTTCACCATGGCCGGCAAGGACGTCGTCTGCGCGGCGGGGCAGACCGTGCTTCAGGCCGCGCGCGGCGCGGGCGTACGCATCGGTGCGGCCTGCGAATCCGGCCTCTGCGGTACATGCCGCGTCATGAAGCTTTCGGGCGAGGTCGAGATGAACCACAATGGCGGCATCCTCGATGACGAGATCGAGGAGGGCTATATCCTCGCCTGCTGTTCGCGGCCGAAGACGGATGTCCAGGTCGAAGCCTAGAGCAAACTCCAGGAAAAGCGTGCAGCGGTTTTCCGTCCGGAATTGCGCGAAAAAATATCATAGAGCGGTAACGCTATTCCGTTGTCGCTCTAGAAATCCTGATAATTCAGCTCATTGATCTCCACCGGCTCAGACCGACGGGTCGAGGCCGTGACGATGGGATCGATCACCAGCGAGATAAGCGTCTGCCGCGGTCCGTTGCAGGTCGGTGCCTGTGCGATCATCACGTCGGGCGCAGGCAACGGTTTGGCAGGCAGTAGCTCGCCTTGCGGCCAGATCTTGGCAAGCTGTATCTTGGTCATTGGTACAATATTGACGTCGATATCGGTCAATGTGCCCGGAACGCGGTAGGGGCAGCTCTTTTCGGAACAATTGTCCGATGAAGCGAACTGCCAGATGGCATAGCTGTCCCAATTGCCGAGCGGGAAGGTGCCGATCACGTCCGGCTTGTAGCGCGCGTACCACAGCGGCAGCCGCGACAGCAGCGGATAGATGTCGCGATGATCGGCGATGTAGCGGGCGATGTTGTGGTTGGTATAGAGGATGGGGTAGCGGCCGGTTCTGACCTTGATATGGGCGACGAAGACCTGGGCATCCTCCAGCGACATGAATTGCGTGGAGTCCATGCCGTCGATATCGAGCACCATCAGCTCGTCCGGCTGCGGATCGGCATAGTCGAGAAAGTGATTGGCCTGGTCGATGGGATTGCCGGGCCGCCCCAGATGGTAGGCGCCCCACAACAGGCCGTTCATCTTCGCCAGCATGCGGCGCGTCTGATACAGCTCGCGACTGACGGCGTATTTGCGCCACATCGTCTTGCAGTGTGCGACCGTGTCGCCGGCATGGTCGCCTGTACAACTGAAACTTTCGGGCAGACCGTCGGAGGCCTTGGAGATGAAGCCGGCGATCCGCTTGTCCTGCAGAAACGCATTCCAGTCGATGGTGTTCAGTTCATAGGCGTCGATGATGAGGGCGTTTCTCGGATCCGTCCAGGGTCGACTTTCACCGGCCGAAAGCTTCGTAGCCGGCCCCATGAGGGCCAGGACCATCAGAAAGCTGCAAATCAAGGCGTAAGTCTGCCGGGATCCTTTCATGAAATAATAGTAAGGATTGCTGGTTAATCTTGGGTTAAGGATGAAATCACTATAAATTCATCGTGGAGCCCTCGCATAACTCCTTAAATTGGTAGGGATTTGAGGAACAGAATAACGTGTTGCCGCGTTTCTCGCCGTCTGTTCGGACATGCGACGAAGCAGGCATTTCAACCCTGCTCGGGAAGCATCCCGATATCGAACGCCAAACGCCTGAGCACAAGACAAACCAGGGAATGGAGATAAGAATGCTTGGTTTCCGTGCGAGAATTGCGACCATCGCTATTTCGGCCGCTGTTACCCTGACGAGCTTCACGCCGTCCTTCGCATTGCAGATGCCTGCCGCACCGGTTGCGCCCGCCGAAAAGACCGCGCCCGCCAATATCGAGCAGGTTCAATGGCGCCACTATCACGGTGGTTACTATCGCCGGGGTTGGTATGGCGGCTATCGCGGTTACTCGGGCTATCGCCATGGCTATCGTTACCATGACGGCTATTGGTTCCCGCTGGCCGCCTTCGGCGCCGGTGCGATCATCGGCGGCGCGATTGCCAGCCAACCGCGCTATTACGCCGCTCCGCCTCCAGCCGGCGGCATCAACCCGCGTCACGTCGAATGGTGCTCGGATCGCTATCGCTCCTATCGCGCTTACGACAACACCTTCCAGCCCAATCAGGGCCCGCGCCGTCAGTGCTACTCACCCTATTATTGAGCGACGCTTAGAGGTTCATCGATGCGAGCCGCCCGGCACATGCCGGGCGGCTTTTCATGCATAGTCAGATGTCAGAGAATGTTGATCCGTTTGAGCAACCACCATGCCAGCAGCATGGACGCGACGATGAAGCCGATCGCATATTGCGTACCGCCTGTCCCGCCGGAGAGCGGCAGGTTCGATGTGTTCATGCCGAAGAAGCCGGTCACCAGCGTCGGCGGCAACAAGAACGCCGTCATGATCGACAGGATATAGAGATGGCGATTGATCTCGGAGGCGAGCTTCGAGTCGATTTCTTCATGCAGTAACCGGGCGCGCTCCTGGAGCGCATAGATATCATGCTCGACCGCTTCGAGCCGGCTCGTCAGGCGCCCCGCGACATCCTCGAAGCCGAGCGGCATTTCCTCGTCGTCCGAGGCGGCGGCGTGGCGCATCAGCGACAGGACTGTGCGCAGATGGCGATGCAGCCGTACGATCGTCCGTCGGATCGGCGGAAGCCGCGTGCGCTCGTCGCGCGACGTGTTCCCGTGAAGGAAGTCCTCGATAGAATTCAGCTCTTCGCTCATCTCGATGACGACCGAGATCATGGAGCGCTGGAATTCGACGACCAGCAGCTCGAAAATATCCAGCGGACGGGAAAATCGCGCCGCATTCTTTTCGATCAGCATACGCCCCCGGTCCAGACTGCGAAGCGGCTGCAGCCGGCTGGTGATGAGCATGCGGTCGGTCAGCGCAAAATGCAGCCAGCCGATGTCACGAGTGTCCTGACCGAACTCATGCTGGAAGTCGACCAGCGTGCCGAAGAGCATCTGTTCGTCGACGGTAAGCATCGCATGCGTCTCGTGCGTGGTCAGCGCTGTGCGTGCCGCTTCGTTCAACCCAGGTACGTCCGCAAGGAAGGTTGGGACGCGGGCATCCACGAGATTGAGATGCAGCCAGAGGAAACCGTCTCCGCCAAAGAGCGTGGCGCGATCGGTATCGTCGGGCAACCGCTCCGGCTTGTCTGCGCCGGGATGGAGACGATAGGCCCAGACAAAGCCGGGTATCGTGATGGCAGACGTGATCGTGTTCATGGCCAGATCATTCGGATTGTCGGAACAGTTGCCTTAGTCTTCGTTCATGACGATTGTTTATGCAAGTCTGCCCGTTGTTTGAATAATCGCATGCGCGGGCGCAGATGTCTCAGCCGCGCAGCGCGTGCAGGGCGAATGTGTCGTTCGAGTTCGCAATCAAGTGGAAATGAGCATCGCATCGCCTTTGTAAAATTGACGTTTACGTAAAAATCAACTAGCTATAACAACACGTCGACGATGGCCTGGGTGAGGCGGGCCATCGGACCACAAATGCGGAGGAAAGCATCATGTACAAGGCGCCTGTCGAGGAAATCGCGTTCACGCTGAAGCATGTCGCCGGCATGGAGCGGGCGATGGAAGAGGGCATCCTCGGCGATCTCAGCGCCGACGTCCTCGATGCCATCCTGGCGGAGGCTGGACGTTTCGCCGGCGACGAGATGGAGCCGCTTGCCGAAATCGGCGACAGGCAGGGCGCGAAGCTGGTCGACGGCAAGGTGGTTCTTCCGGACGGATGGGAAAAGCTCTATCGCGACTGGATCGCCGGCGGCTGGAACGGGTTGACCGCGCCGGAGGAGTTCGGCGGACAGGGCCTGCCACATATGCTGAATATCGCGACGCTGGAAATGTGGAATTCCGCTTCGATGGCGTTTGGTCTTGCCCCGACGCTGACCATGGGGGCGGTCGAGGCACTCATCGCCCACGGCAGCGAAGACCTGAAAAAGACATACCTGCCGAAGCTCGTATCAGGCGAGTGGGCCGGCACCATGAACCTGACCGAGCCGCATGCCGGTTCCGATGTCGGGGCGCTGCGCACGCGTGCAGAGCGCCGCGACGACGGCACCTATCGTCTCTTCGGCCAGAAGATCTTCATCACCTGGGGCGATCACGAGGCGGCGGAAAACATCGTCCATTTCGTGCTCGCCCGGCTTCCGGACGCGCCCGCGGGCACGCGCGGCATATCGCTTTTCCTCGTGCCGAAATTCCTCGTAAACGATGATGGATCGCTTGGCGTCCGTAACGATTATTTCGCCCATTCTCTGGAGCACAAGCTCGGCATCCACGGCTCGCCGACCTGCACGATAATCTATGGCGATGGCAAATATGGCGCCGAAAAAGGAGCTGTCGCCTGGCTTGTCGGCGAAGAGAACAAGGGGCTCGCCTGCATGTTCACGATGATGAACAATGCGCGCCTCGCCGTCGGCATTCAGGGCGTGGCAATTGCGGAAGCCGCCACCCAGAAAGCCATCGCCTATGCCAGCGAGCGCACGCAGGGCCGCGCGCCGGGCACGACGGCGACGGGCATGAGCCCGATCATCGAACATCCCGATGTCGCCCGCATGCTGCTGACCATGAAGGCGCTGACGCAGGGTTCGCGCGCCATCTGCTATGCCTGCGCCGAGGCGATCGATATGTCGCATCGCGATCCCGAAAAGGCACGCTACTGGCAGGAGCGCGCCGCGCTGTTGACGCCGATTGCAAAATCCTTCTCGACCGATGCCGGCGTCGATGTCGCCTCGCTTGGTATCCAGGTCCATGGCGGCATGGGCTTCATCGAAGAGACGGGAGCGGCACGCCTGCTGCGGGATGCCCGCATCGCGCCGATCTATGAAGGCACCAACGGCATCCAGGCGATCGACCTCGTGACCCGCAAGCTGACCATTGCGAACGGCGATCAAGTGCGCGCCTTCCTCGGCGAATTGCGCGGGATCGCCGATGCCGTCGCCAGATCCAATCTCGACGGCTTCGGGGAAACGGCGCCGCGGCTGGAATCGGCCATCGCCGATCTCGAAAAGGCAAGCGAATGGCTGCTCTCGCGACAGGCCGAAGGCGCCGTCGCCGAGGCGCTGGCGGGTGCGACGCCCTATCAACGGCTCTTCGGTCTCGTGCTGACCGGAGCTTATCTGGCCAAGGGGGGGGTGGTCGATGCGGCGGATGGCGAGGCCGGAAAGCGCATCGCGCTTTGCCGCTTTGCTGCCGAGAATCTTCTGGCCGAGACCGCCGCTCTCACTGACCGTATCGCCGCCGGCGCGTCGAGCCTTGAAGCTGCCCGCATCGCGCTTGCCTGAGAAGATCTAATGACCGACCATATTATCATCGAACGTCCCGAGACCACGCCGCATGTCCAGATTATCCGGTTCAACCGTCCGGAAAAGAAGAATGCGATCACGCGCGCCATGTACCAGGCGATGACCGATGCGCTGAAGGCGGCGGACGACACGCCGGATATCCGCGTCAACGTCTTCCTCGGCACCGAAGGCTGCTTTTCCGCCGGCAACGACATGGCGGATTTCCTGGCCTTCGCCATGGGCGGAAGCATGGGCCGCGAAGTGCTGGATTTCCTTGCCGCACTGGCCACGGCGAAGAAACCGGTCGTCTCGGGCGTGGACGGCTTGGCGATCGGCATAGGCGCCACGATCCACCTGCATTGCGATCTGACGGTGGCTTCCGAGCGTAGCCTGTTCAAGACGCCTTTCGTCGATCTTGCCCTCGTCCCCGAAGCGGCCTCCAGCCTGATTGCGCCGCGCCTGATGGGTCATCAGCGCGCCTTCGCCCTGCTCGCCCTCGGCGAAGGCTTCTCCGCCGCCGAAGCAAAGGAGGCCGGCCTGATCTGGAAGGTGACCGCACCCGAAGCGGTGGAGGCTGAAACGCTATCGTTGGCTGCCAAGCTTGCGGCCAAGCCGCCGGAGGCGCTGCGGATCGCGCGTGACCTGATACGGGGCGAACCGGACGCTATTCTTGGTCGTATCGCTGAGGAAGCCGAGCTTTTCGCGACACGGCTGAAAACCGCCGAAGCCCGTGCAGCATTCGAGGCGTTCATGAAGCGGTAACTACATCACCCGCCCTCATGGTGAGGAGGCCCGAAGGGCCGTCTCGAACCACGAGGGTCGGCCACCCAACGCGCGTCGAAGAGAACTACTTCTCCAGCGCCACGACCACCTCGACATGCGAGGTCCACAGGAATTGGTCGATCGGCGTCACTTTGGTGATGCGATAGCCCCCTTCGGTCAGCAGCGCGAGATCGCGTGCCAACGTTAAAGGGTTGCAGGAGACGGCGACGATCTTCTTGACCTGGGAGCGGGCCAGTTCCTTGCACTGGAATTCCGCCCCGGCGCGCGGCGGATCGAAGACGACGGCGTCGTAGACCTTCAATTCCTGCTTCATCAGCGGCCGGCGGAAGAGGTCGCGGCGCTCGATGGTGACCGGCTTTAGCCCCTGCGTGTTGCGGGCGGCGTAATCGAGCGCGGCCAAGGGCTTGGCCTCGCCTTCCACCGCGTGCACCCGTCCGATCCGCGCCAGGCGAAGCGAGAAGGTGCCGCTGCCGGCGAAGAGATCGGCGATGCGCTTGGCCTTGCCGACATGGGTCGTGACCAGCTCGGCCATGGCGTCTTCGGCCTGCTTGGTCGCCTGCGTGAAGGCGCCGGGTGGCGGCGAGACCTGCACGCCGCCGAAATCGATCATCGGCTTTGCCGGTTCCACCAGGATTTCGCCGTTCACCGAGACGCGCGCGATGCCGCGAAGCGTGAGCACCATTTCGATCGCGCTCCGACGCTGCTTGTCGGAAAGGGATTTGACGTCGTCGACGGCGAGATCGAGGCCGGAAGGCATCTCCAAAACGGAGATGCGGAAGGCTTCCGCGTTGACGGCGAGTGCCGCTGCGACCGCCGTGATCGCCGGCAATTGCGACATGATCCCGGACGAGGCGATGGGACATTCCTCGATTGCGACGATGTGGTGGCTTTCGGCCTGGTTAAAGCCGATCAGCGTGCCCTTCTCGGTCTTGCGCGCCGCGAAGACGACCTTGCGGCGCTCGCCGGAATGGGCGGCGATAATATCATCCACCTCGGGCGTCAGGCCCTTGGAACGGAGCGCGTCGATCACGAGCTGCCGCTTGAAGGCACGGTAGGGCGCATCGGCATAGTGCTGCAGCGTGCAGCCGCCGCAGGTGCCGTTGACGCCATCGGGACCGAAGTGCCGACAGTGCGGTTCCCGCCGGTCTGGCGAGGCCGCTGCGATCGACATCAACGTGCCCTGGCTTTTCACCCGCGCGATGGCGACGCTTTCGCCCGGCAGCGTAAAGGGCACGTAGATCGGGCCATCAGCGCCTTGCGCGATGCCGTCGCCCTGGGCGCCGAGCTTCTGGATGGTGACGGTTTCGGTGCTCATGGCTTGATCCCTGCGAGAAGAAATTCGTGGTTGCCGTCGCCGCCTGATATCGGCGAGGCGATGAGGCCGAGGCTCTGCCAGCCCATATCCTCGCAGAACCAGCGTTTGAGCTCGGCAGCAACGGCGGGAGCAGAGGAGGGGTCTTTCAGAAGACCGGCCTTGCCGATCGCATCGCGCCCTGCCTCGAACTGCGGCTTCACCAGCAACACGGCGCGCGCGCCCGGCTCGGCAAAAGCCAGCGCCGGCGCCAACGCCAGCTTCAGCGAGATGAAGGAGACATCGGAAACGATGAACGAGATCGGCTTGCCGATATCCTCGGCCGTGAGGTTGCGGGCGTTCAGCCCCTCTATACTGGTCACGCGCGGATCGGCCGATATGCGCGGATGCATCTGCCCATGGCCGACATCGATGGATGTGACATGCGCGGCGCCACGCTGCAACAATACCTCGGTAAAGCCGCCGGTCGACGCGCCGACGTCGAGACAGTGCTGCCCTTTCGGATCGAGCTGGAAATGATCGAGTGCCGCGACCAGCTTCAGGGCCGCCCGCGAGACATAATCCTGGGCCGGATCGTCGATCGCGATCTGCGCCTCTTCGGTGAACAGCGTGCCCGGTTTGGTCACAACCTTGCCGTCGACGGTCACGGTGCCGCGTTGAATGGCATCGCGCGCCCGCGATCGGCTGGCGAAAAGCGAAAGGGTGACGAGAAGCTGGTCGAGGCGTTGCGGTTCTGACATAGGCAGTCCATGCCGGGCAATGCAGTGCGTTGCAAGCCTTTTGTGCCGATGTCGCCGTTGACGCCGGGCTGCAGCCGGCCATAATCGCACAAATCAACGGTTGAGAGGGCATCATGCGAAGAATCGGTGGCTATGCGGCGCTATTGGCGATGTTCGCCGCTCCGGCCTTTGCGAACGATACCATGGCCGAGTTGAAGACCGGCGGTCTCGCCTATGTCCGCACCGGCGATATCAGCATGGACGAGGAGAAGCTCTTCATTTCCGCGGCCCAGGTGCGCGTCGACTATGTCTTCGAAAACACATCCGACAAGGACGTCGAAAGTCTCGTCGCTTTCCCGATGCCCGATATCAAGGGTGATGTCGACAGCATGGTCGATGCCGGAAATGTCGACGCCGACAACTTCCTGGGCTTCACCGTCACGCAGGACGGCAAGGCGATCGTACCGACCCTTCAGCAGAGCGTCACGGTCGCGGGCGTCGACATGACGGATGAATTGAAGGCGCGCGGCGTACCGTTACTGCCGCTCAGCAAGACGGCCATGGATGCCGTCGCCAAGCTGCCCGTCGATGTCTTGGAAGACTGGACGGCTCGCGGGTTGATCGTTGATGACGAATATGACAATGACGGTCAGGGCATGAAGCATCATCCGACGCCGATGTGGACGCTGCATACCACCTATTGGTGGCGCACCAAGTTTCCGGCCAAAGCCAGGATCGGCGTACAGCATAGCTACAAGCCGAGCGTCGGCGGCACCGTGGCCATTACGTTTGCCGGCGACCAGGACTACCAGAAGCAGCAGCTGCAGGCCTACCGCAGCAAGTATTGCGTCGACGATGCCTTCCTGAAGACGGCGACCAAGCTTTCCGCCACGGCCGACAAGGGCGGCCGCACCTATACCGAGAGCTGGATCTCCTATGTGCTGACCACAGGTGCCAACTGGTCCGGCCCGATCAAGCATTTCGAGCTGACGGTCGACAAGGGCAGTCCGGAAAACTACATCAGCTTCTGCGGCACCGACGTCAAAAAGACCGGGCCGACCTCCTTTCAGATGACGGTGCAGGATTTTTATCCCGAACACGATCTGGATATCTTGATCCTCGCCGCGCCCCCCGGGAACTGAGCCAGGTTTAAACGGCGTATCGTCAAAATTAAACAATTTTAAAGCCGTAGCCTCTACCGATGTCCGTGATTGCGATGGTCTGTTTCAGGATCAACGCCTGCCATGACGGCTTCACGCTTCCGCGTCCCAATCATGCCCTTCCCTGAATTTTTCGAGCATCCGCCGTCCTTTCCCACGGCCTATCGATGCTCGCCAGGACCGGCGCTCAGGAGGCGCTCGCTTATGTTTGCGAAAAAACTGTCGCTGAATGGCAAGCTTGCCATAACGTTCACGGCGCTGATCGCCATTTTCGCCTGCGTTTCGGCATTCGTGTATTCCAAGGAAGAGATGTCGGCTGGAGCTGCAGCGGAGCAGGCCAGGTCGCAGCAGCTCGTCAATCTCATCGACGACTCCTTGCAGGCAATGCTGGAACAGGCGGTCAACCTGCGCGGCTTCCTCCTGCTCCACAGCGACAGCACCTATGCCGATGTTTTCGCCAATCGCGACCGGATGTTGAAGAGCATCGCCGCGGCCAAGCAGGTCGCCGCCGACTCTCCGGATCTGCTGCAGGCCATCGACAACATGCAGAAGGCCGCGGATATCTATTTCCATCAGCTTGCAGAGCCACAGACGAAGGCTCGCAAGGAAACCGACATGCCGCTCGACCAGATCGTCAAGATCGGTCAGAACGAAACCAAGGGCCAACTCGACGGCTTCCGCGAGGCGGCCGCAAAGATCAAGCAGGCAGCCCGCGCCAAGGCCGGCGACCTGGCGGCGACGCAGGATCAGGCCAATGGCGATCTGCGCCTGACGCTCGTCGTGGGCGGCATCCTCGTGGCGCTGATCGCCGCCGTTCTTGCCTGGCTGCTGTCGCGCATCATCGTTCGCCCGATCGTCGGCATGACCGCCGCCATGGGACGTCTGGCCGGCGGCGAGCACGATATCGACGTTCCAGCCGTTGGCCGTGGCGATGAAGTCGGCAGCATGGCCGATGCCGTTCTCGTCTTCAAGCAGGCGGCGATCGAGAAGCTGCGCCTCGCCGGCGAGACCGATCGCATGCGCGATGACGCCGAGCGTCAGCGCCAGGTGAGCGATGATCAGAAGGCGCGCGAAGAAGGTGAAATCCGCTTCGCTATGGAGACGCTCGCAGGTGGGCTCTCGGCTCTCGCCGCCGGCAATGTCGCGGCGCGTCTCGACCGCACCTTTGCGCCGCAGTTCGACAGCGTTCGCGCCGATTTCAACAATGCCGTCGAAAAGCTGGAAGCGGCCTTGCAGTCAGTCGGCACCAATGCCGCCGCCATCAATGCCGGCGCCGACGAAATCCGTTCGGCCGCCGACGATCTTGCCCATCGTACCGAGCAGCAGGCCGCCGCCGTCGAGGAGACTGCCGCAGCCCTGGAAGAGGTCACCACGACGGTCCGCGATTCGGCCAAGCGCGCCGAGGATGTCGGCCATCTCGTCGAGCGTGCACGCCTCGGCGCCGAGAAGTCCGGTGAAGTGGTGCGCAAGGCGGTATCCGCCATGCAGCAGATCGAAAAGTCCTCGGGCGAGATCAGCAACATCATCAGCGTCATCGACGATATCGCCTTCCAGACCAATCTGCTTGCCCTGAACGCCGGTGTCGAAGCCGCCCGCGCCGGTGATGCCGGCAAGGGTTTTGCCGTCGTCGCCCAGGAAGTCCGCGAGCTTGCCCAGCGGTCCGCCAATGCCGCCAAGGAAATCAAGGCGCTGATCACCACGTCGAGCGATCAGGTCAATACCGGCGTGTCCCTGGTCGGCGAGACCGGCAAGGCTCTGGAATTGATCGTTTCGGAAGTTCAGGAAATCAATCGTCACGTCGGCGCGATCGTCACGGCGACCCGCGAGCAGTCGACCGGCCTGCAGGAGATCAACACTGCGGTCAACAACATGGATCAGGGCACGCAGAAGAATGCCGCCATGGTCGAGGAACAGACCGCAGCCAGCCACGCACTCGCCCGCGAAGCCGCGGCACTGAATGAGCTGTTGCGCCAGTTCCGGCTCAGCAATGCGCCGCAGGCAACGTCCGCGCGTCCCGCAGTCGCAACGGCACGCTCGAAGCCTGCTGTATCGCCGGCCCGGGCGCTCGGCCGCACGGTGGCCAAGGCCTTCGGCGGCAAGGCAACCGCGGCTGCGGCCGCTAAGGACGAATGGGAAGAGTTCTGATCGTCCTTCGATGAACGACCCCGCCTGGGTCGTTCATGGCGAATCATCTCCGTAAACAGCATCGGCCTGCCGCTCAGCGACGGGCCGATGCTATTGAGAGGCCGAGAAAAAACGACGAGGTCTCCAGCTCCGTTCTATTTTGGCGCATCTGTCGCGACAACGGACAACAGCTCTTTTGCGTGGCACGCGTGCCTTGAGCGCCATCAACGCCATGCCAGCCGCCCTTCTCCTCAGCATTTGTTAAATATTTAAGCGATGAGAGGGTTGCGCTGGGCCTCGAACCACCTTTTTTATAGGCCTCGTGATGATTGCCGAGGGAGATTCGAATGGGACGGCTCGTCCGAGTTCCGACCAATGAAACACAGAGACTTTTAGCGGTACGCTCCCTGAACGCGATTCATAGCAGTCCGACGCCGGAGCTTTCCGTCCTTGCGGAGCTGGCAAGGGGCGTTTTCGGCACACCCTATGCGGCGATCAATATCATCGACGAGGACTGGCAGCGCATTGCGGGGCAGGCGGGCCTCGAGATTGCCGAATGCTCCCGCGATATGTCGATCTGCACGCGCGTGGTCTTTGACGACGAATTGCTTGTTATACCCGATCTGGCTGAAGATACCGAGTTGATGGTCGCGCCCTTTGTCGTGGAGGATCCGCGTTTTCGCTTCTATGCAGGCGCACCGGTCCGATTGGAGAATGGCCAGCCCGTAGGTGCCTTCTGCATTCTCGATCAGTCGCCGAGGCGCTTTTCCCCGAGCGAGGAGCAGAGCCTTTTGCGATTTGCGCAGATCGCAAGCGCTCTCCTGTGTCTTCAGAAGACGAATCTGCTAATGGGTATCGCTGAAAACGGCTTGCGCACTGCCGCCATGACCGACCCTCTGACCCGCTTCTTCAACCGTTCGGCATTGGATGCTGTAGTCGACGGAGCATTGAGCGCCGCTGTTGCAGCTGACCGGAATTTCGGCGTCCTTTATCTCGACATGGATGGCTTCAAGTCGATCAACGACCGCTTCGGTCATAATGTCGGCGACGAAATTCTGTGCGAGGCGGCAGCACGCATCCGCTCGGTCATCCGTACCGATGATATCGTCGTTCGTATGGGAGGCGACGAGTTCGCGATATTCGTGCCGGCCCCTCCCGACAGGAACGCGCTTGTTTCATTGTCCGAACGATTGCTTATGGCATTCAGAGCGCCGTTTACGGTCGATGGCGTATCCATTTTCGCAAGGCTGAGCATCGGCGCTGCACTCGCGCCCAACGATGGCGCGACGCGTATGCTGCTGCTCAGGAATGTCGATGCTGCGCTTTATCAGGCAAAGGCAGCCGGCCGCGACCGCGTGGCAGTTTTCAATGCGATCGATTCTTGATGGCATCAGGCGGCCGTAGACCCGCCTGATCCTATCCGCATTATCCGGCAGCCTCGACGATCCGGCCGTGGCCCAGCGCCCTGAACACCGTCTGCACGATGCCTGCGCGGTCGAGGCCGGCTTTGGCATTCATGACTTCGGGCTTCGCCTGGTCCATCCAGATATCGGGCATGACGAGCGTGCGGATCTTCAGGCCGTTGTCGAGCAGGCCCTCGCTGGCGAGGAACTGCATGACCTGGCTGCCGAAGCCGCCGACCGAGCCCTCTTCGATGGTGATCAGCATCTCGTGGTGGGCAGCAAGCTGGCGAATGAGATCGTGGTCGAGCGGCTTGGCGAAGCGGGCGTCTGCGACCGTCGTCGGCAGGCCGGCGGCGTCGAGATCCTCGGCCGCGGCAAGGCTGTCGGCGAGACGCGTGCCGAAGGAGAGCAAGGCGACTTTCGACCCCTGCTTGACCACGCGACCCCTACCGATCTCCAGAATCTGGCCCCGTTCGGGCATTTCGATGCCGACGCCTTCGCCGCGCGGATAGCGGAACGAGATCGGCCCTAGATCGTAGGCGGCCGCCGTCCGCACCATATGCTTCAGTTCCGCCTCGTCGGCGGCAGCCATGACGACGAAGCCGGGCAGGGTCGCCAGAAAGGTCGTGTCGAAGGACCCGGCATGCGTCGGCCCGTCGGCGCCGACGAAACCGGCGCGATCGATCGGGAAGCGCACCGGCAGACCCTGGATCGCCACGTCATGCACCACCTGGTCATAGGCGCGCTGCAGGAAGGTGGAATAGAGCGCGGCAAAGGGCTTGTAGCCCTCGGCGGCAAGGCCGGCAGCAAAGGTCACGGCATGCTGCTCGGCGATACCGACGTCGAAACAGCGCTTGGGATAGAATTCCTGGAGCTTGTCGAGGCCGGTACCATTAGGCATGGCGGCGGTAATGCCGACGATCTTGTCGTCGAACATCGCCTCCTGCACGAGAGCATCGGCAAAAACGCTGGTGTAGCTCGGCGCATTCGGTTTCACCTTGGCCTGCGCGCCGGTGATGACGTCGAACTTGTTGACGCCATGATATTTGTCGGCGGCCGCCTCGGCCGGGGGATAGCCCTTGCCCTTCTGCGTCACGACATGGATCAGCACCGGACCTTGCGCATTGTCGCGGACGTTGCGCAGCACCGGCAGCAGATGCTCGAAGGAATGGCCGTCGATCGGGCCGATATGATAGAAGCCCATCTCCTCGAACATCGTTCCACCGGTCACATAGCCCCGCGCGTGCTCGACGGCGCGTGTTATGGCGCGATCGACCTTCTTGCCGAGATAGGCCGTCAGTTTCTTGCCGAAATCGCGGAAGCCCATATACGTGCGGCCGGAGGCGAGGCGGGCGAGATAGGCGCTCATCGCGCCCGTCGGCGGCGCGATCGACATATCGTTGTCGTTGAGGATGACGATCAGCCGCGCGTCGAGCGCGCCGGCATTGTTCAAGGCTTCATAGGCCATGCCGGCCGACATCGCGCCGTCGCCGATGACGGCGATGACCCGGCGGTCGGTCCCATCAAGCTCGGCGGCGACTGCCATGCCGAGGCCGGCGGAAATGGATGTGGAGGAATGCGCGGCGCCGAAGGGGTCGTATTCGCTTTCGGCGCGGCGCGTGAAGCCCGAAATGCCGCCTTCCTGGCGCAGCGTGCGGATGCGGTCGCGCCGTCCGGTCAGAATCTTGTGCGGATAACACTGATGCCCGACATCGAAGATGAGGCGATCGTTCGGCGTATCGAAAACGCTGTGGATGGCAATGGTGAGTTCGACGACGCCAAGACCGGCGCCGAGATGTCCGCCCGTGCGCGATACCGCATCGATCATTTCGTCACGGACTTCGCGGGCGAGTTGCGGCAAGTCCCGGTCCTCCAGCTTTCGCAGGTCGGAAGGATAATGGACCCGGTCCAGCAGCGGCGTCTCTGGCATTTGTGTCAAGGCAGAAGCCTCTTTCTTGCTATTCTTGGGCGGTTGCCCGCCTTTACGTCAAAACAGATTGCGACAAAAGACGCCGAATTCAAGGAGTGCCCGAACAAGAAACATTTGGCACTGTTATGAACCCGTCAGCCCTCCGGCAAGGGAATAAACTCTTCCTCGTCGCCCGGCACGATATCGAAACGGCCCGTGCGCCATTCTTCCTTGGCTTTTTCGATGCGTTCCTTGGAAGAGGATACGAAGTTCCACCAGATATAGCGCTTCGAATTGAGCGCCGCACCTCCAAAAAGCATGAGATGACAGCCTTTTTCCGCAGCTTCCAGGGTGATGGCATCGCCGGGGCGGAAAACGAGGAGCTGATCCTGCGCGAAGTGATCGCCGGCGACGATGAGCGAGCCGGAGAGGATATAGACCGCGCGCTCCTCATGGGCTGCACCAAAAGGAAACGTCGTGTTCGGCTGAAGCTGCAGATCGACATACAGCGTGTCGGAGAAGGATTTCACCGGTGATTTCAGGCCTTCGAAATCTCCGATCACCACGCGCCCGGTTACGCCTCCATCGGCGATGACAGGCAGCTCGTCTTTCTCTGTATGGGCAAAGGAAGGATCGATCTCCTCCTTGTCGTCGGGGAGCGCCAGCCATGTCTGCAGGCCCGACATCGCAAAAGGATGATCGCGCAGATTTTCCGGGGTGCGTTCGGAGTGCACGATCCCGCGTCCGGCCGTCATCAGGTTGACGTCGCCGGGGCGGATCACCTTGGCCGTGCCGAGGCTGTCGAGATGGCGGATCTCGCCGTCGAACAGATAGGTGACAGTGGAAAGGCCGATATGCGGATGCGGGCGCACATCAACCGCTTGGCCCGGCCGAAAAATTGCAGGCCCCATGCGGTCGAAGAAGATGAACGGCCCCACCAACCGTCGGCGGCTGCTTGGAAGAGCTCGCCGCACGGAGAAACCGCCAAGGTCGCTGGTGCGCGGAATGATGAGATTCTCGATCGCATCGCAGGCGAAGGCGTCACCGGCTTGCGGATCGTTTCCTGGGAAGAAAGACATGGCGGTTCTCCTTTCGGTTGAGGCTCAACCTACCGGGAATGTCAGGGAAACTCAAACTTTCCTGTCTTATCTCACGCGCCGTCCAGCGGCTCCGTGCCCTGCGGCTTGCCGGCGCGGTCGAGCCGGATCTTCTCGATGCGGTTCTCGGCGGCCGACAGCAGCGCCTCGCAATGCTTCTTCAGTGCCTCGCCGCGCTCGTAGATGGTGATGGATTCATCCAGTGCCACGTCGCCGCGTTCCAGCCGCGCAACGATGCTTTCAAGCTCCGCCACGGCCTTCTCGAAGGAATAGCCTGATACATCTACCTTGGCGCTTTCGCTCATCGTCAACCCTTCATCATGCGCAGAATATGCAGACCCGCCGATTCGGCCAGCCCTTCCAGATCATAGCCGCCTTCGAGCAGGCTGACGACCCGGTTGTTGGCGCTGCGATCGGCGACCTCCAGGATCCGCCCCGTCGCCCAGTCGAAATCCTCGCCGGTGAGGTTCAATTGTGCCAATGGATCGCGGTGGTGGGCATCGAAGCCGGCCGAGATGATGATGATGTCCGGGCGGAAATCATCGAGCGCCGGCAGGATGCGCGACTTGAAGGCCTCTCGGAAATGATCGCCGCCGGTATTGGGCGAAAGCGGCGCATTGACGATGGTATTGTGCGTGCCGCGCTCGTCCTTCTTGCCGGTGCCCGGATAGAGCGGCATCTGGTGGGTCGAACAGAAAAGCACGGATGGATCGTCCCAGAAGATGTCCTGAGTGCCGTTGCCGTGGTGCACGTCCCAATCGACGATGGCGACGCGCTCGGCGCCATGAGCCTTTTGCGCATGGCGGGCGGCGATCGCCGCATTGTTGAAGAAGCAGAAGCCCATGGCCTTGGTCTTCTCCGCATGGTGGCCGGGCGGGCGGGCTGCGACGAAGACATTGTCGGCAGCGCCGGAAAATACGTCATCGACCGCGGCCATGGCGCCGCCGACGCCGTGCATGATCGCCTGCAGCGTCTTCGGGCTGGCATAGGTATCCGCCTCGATCTGGTTGATCTCGCCATCGTTGCCTTTGTCCGGCATCGAGCGCAGGACGAAGTCCAGATGCTCTTCGGGATGGGCAAGCAGGACCGCGTCTTCATTGGCCGCAGGGGCCTTTCGCCGGTCGAGCCGCTCGAAATTCGGATGCTCCAGCGCGATGTTCAGCGAGCGCAGCCGGTCCGGCCGTTCCGGGTGGCCAGGCGGTACAATATGCTCAAGAAAAATCGGGTGTTCGTAAAGACGTGTGCTCATGGGGCCAATCTATAAATGAGGTGTGACGCCTATTACAGGACATGGACAATGTCACTACAATGTCAACAATCCATCTTAACCACTTTGGAGCGGCGCCCGTTTACTTATTAAGGCGCGATGTTAAGCTTTCATTAAGGTGCGTATGGCGTTGGGCAGGGTTTTCACGTGATGACGAGTGTAGAGCGATCCGATGTCATCGAGTTGAGAGTGCCACCGCGCGATGTCGACCGGCACGGTCATATGTTCATCGCCTCCTATATCTCACAGGCGGAGACGGCGCTCTCGAATTTCTGGCGCACGCGGCCGCTGGTCGACGACGAACCGGCCTATGTCGCCACCAAGGCATCCTGTTCCCTGCACAGGGCCTTGCATTACGACGACCTTGCCCGCTTCTCGATCAGCGTCAACAAGATCGGCGGCAAGTCCATCGGCTTCGTCGTCATGGTCGAGACCGGCAATGAACTGGCGGCCGAGGTCGAGATTCTGTGGCTTGCCGTGCGTGGCGATGAGCACGACCCTGCGCCGCTGCCCGAGGACACCCGCGACTGGCTCTACAAATATCTGACGTGATGCGTTCACCGATTGCGTTTTTTCCGCCCTGAGCCGAGTTCAGCTCCGCTGCGGCAGAAGCGGATAGCCGGCCATGACGGCGCGACCGACGAGGGCAGCGACGACTGCCTTAATGAGATCACCCGGCACAAAGCCCAGGGAGCCGAAGAACGCTTTGGTGAAGCCGATGTTGATGGCCAGCCAGGCAATGCCGAAGGCATAGAGCACCACGACGCCGCCGATGACGGCGGCGATGAAGAAGCCGATGCCCTGGTTGAGGCTGGTCTGCTCCGGCTTCACCAGCCGCTCCGAGAGATAGCCGGTAACGAAGGCGGCGAATATCCAGCCGATGAAGAAACCGGCCGTCGGGCCCGCGAAGACGGCAAGACCGCCGCGGCCGCCCGATAGCACCGGCATGCCGATTATCACCAGCAGGACGACGATCAGCACCGCGATCGTACCGCGCCTGGCGCCGAGCACCACGCCCGCCAGCATCACGCCAAGCGACTGCGCGGTGATCGGCACGGGAATGATGCCGATCGGGATCGGCGGCAACAGGCCGAGCGCCACGATGATGGCGGCAAAGAGTGCGGAGAGGACAAGATCGCGGGTATTCATGGCGGCTCCATCCGAAAAAGATCTATGTTCAATGCCGCCGAATGCCGCGCGCGTCAATCGCAGCCGCGATATTGTCAGCGTCGCGCAGCGTGAGGATGATCAGCGGCACAAGCGTCGTTGCCAAGCGTATTTTGATTCCCCGCGCTTCGTGCGCTTCGCGGATGGCGCGATAGCGGTCGAGAATCTCAGGCACGAAACGCAGGACGAGGCCGACCGCGAGCCCGATATCGGCCGCCCTGAGCAAACCCATCTTCTCAAGCGGCGTCGCAAGAACGGTGATTTCATCGATGAAGGCGGCCATCGATGTTGTCGCCGTTACAGCGGCTGCAAACAGCGCAAGCGCGGTCAGCCGCAGCGCCACCACGACGACAAGGTGAAACGGACTGAAGAGCAGGTTCAAGAGTGAAAGCACGGCAATGGAGATGAGGATCGGACGGAGCCGCCTCAATGCCTCGCCGACCGAGAGGCCGCTGCGAAAATAGAGGCCGGCACCGATGAGGTTTGCGAGCTCGAGCAGCGCGGTGGAATCCGCCAGGAACAATAGAATGCCGAGCGCGGCAAGCGTTACGAGTTTCACGCGCGGTGTCAGCCGATGCATCCATGTATCCGCGTCCACGTGCAGCGTTTGCATCAGCTCGCCATCTCCTTGTAGTGGGCGATGGCTTCCGCCGCCGGTGCGTCGACAACGAGGCGGCCCTGATCGAACAGCAGCACCCGGTCGAAATCCTCGACCAGCGGCAGGTCGTGGCTGATGATGATGACGTTTTCCGGCAACGCTGCGATCGTCCTCTGCACCAGCGCCCTGTTCTTCAAGTCGAGCTGGTTGGTGGGTTCGTCGAGAATGAGGATATCGGGGCCGGTGACCAGCACCGAGCAAAGAGCTGCCATCTGCAGCTCGCCGCCCGAAAGTTCATGGGCGCGCCGCGCGCCGAGATGGCTGACGCCGAACCGCTCGAGAATGCCGTCCACCGCCGCCTCGATCTGCACCTTGTCCAAGCCGCGAGCCTTGAGCCCGAAGGCGATGTCGTCGCGCACGATGGGCAGGATGATCTGGTTCTGCGGCGACTGAAAGATATAGCCGACTTTTCCGAGCACGGAGGCGGCATCGCTGGCCGTATCGAGCCCGTCGACGACGACGCGGCCGGTGGTCGGCTTGGCGAGCCCGTTGATCAGCCGCGCAAAGGTCGTCTTGCCGGAACCGTTGAGGCCGATGATCCCGACGCGCTTCTCCTGAAGCGTCAGGTTCAGCGGGTAGAGCGCGGTCCGTGTGCCGAAGTTGACGCCGGCATTGTCGAAGCGGATGTCCAAGCGGCTTGCCTGTCCCATGGTGATGTCGCGGTCCTATAGCGCATTACGGCGATTTATCAAATCAGGGGCTGTTTGAAAGCATGGGAATTTATGCCTATGATCGCTCCATGACGAATCTGCTTTCGAATCGCGACGCCCGCCGCGTCTTCCTTGCCAAGCAGGGGCTTGCCAATCCGCCGAACCGCGCCTTGACCAAGGCGGGGTTGCTGCAGCTCATCCACGATATCGGCTTCGTGCAGGTGGACAGTATTGGTACCGTCGAGCGGGCGCATCACCAGATCCTGTTCTCGCGCAATCAGACCTATCGACGCGAACATCTGACCGAGCTGCTGGAAAAGGACGGTGCGCTGTTCGAACACTGGACGCACGATGCCTCGATCCTGCCGAGCGCTTTCTTCGTTTATTGGAAGCACCGGTTCCGCCGCGAGGAGTTGGCGCTCGTCGAGCGGTGGCGCAAATGGCGCGGCGAGGGTTTCGAATCTGCTTTTGAAGAGACCTACGAGCGTGTGCTGAAGAACGGCGCCATCATGGCGCGTGAGATCAAGGCGGAGGGCCATGTCTCGGGCGGCTGGTGGAATTGGCATCCGAACAAGACCGCGCTCGAATATTTCTGGCGTACCGGCAAATTCGCGATCGCCGGCCGCACGAATTTCCAGAAGGTCTACGATCTGGTCGAGCGCGTCTTGCCGGATCACGTCCATACACCGGAGGTCGATCATGAGGAATTCGTCGAATGGGCTTGCCGCAGCGCTTTGCAGCGCCTGGGCTTTGCCACCTCAGGCGAAATCGCTGCCTTCTGGGATCTGGTGACGCCGCAGGAAGCTAAGAAATGGGTGGAGACGCATCGCGACGAACTGACGGAAATGCTGATCGAACCGGCCATTGGCGGGAAGCCACGCCCCTCCTTCGCGTTCACCGACTTCCATGCCATGCTCGACAGTTATCCGGAAGCGCCGGCGCGTATCCGCGTGCTCAGTCCCTTCGACCCGGTGCTGCGCGACCGCAACCGCACCGAACGCCTCTTCGGTTTCTTCTACCGCATCGAGATTTTCGTACCGGAGCCCAAGCGCGAATATGGCTACTATGTTTTCCCTCTGCTGGAGGGCGACCGGCTCATCGGCCGCATCGACATGAAGGCCGACCGCAAGGTGGGTACATTGGACGTCAAGCGCTTGTGGCTGGAACCGGGCGTCAAACCCTCTGCTGGCCGGCTTGAGAGGTTGGAAGCGGAGCTGGAGCGTGTCGCCCGTTTCACCGGCGTCGAGAAGGTCGTTTTTCTCGAGGGCTGGCGGGGCTAACCACCTCCCCCTTGAGGGGGGAGGTCGCGCGGAACGCGCTGGTTGGGCTGACAGTTGGTTAGCTCTGGCAGCGGGCGCAAATAACTCCACCTAACCCTCCCCCCAAGGGGAGGGTTAGGTGGAGGGGCCTATGAAAAGGGAGGGATACTTGGCACCAATTCTTGAGGGCCGCAATATCAGGCTCCGCCCGCCATGTGCTGATGATGCGGACGTGCGTGTTGCTCTCGGCAATCATGCCGAGATAGCGGGGATGTACGGCGTGAACAGCGGCGACGTGAAGCCGATTACCCAGGAAGGCGCGACCGCGTGGCTGCAATGGCTTATCGATCATCCCCATGCGTGGATCATCGAAATCAATGGCATCTTCGCCGGTGAAATCAGATTGGACAACGTCAATCGCCAAGACAGGCGCGCGACGATGGCGATCGGTATCAACAATCCAGCCTTGCTAGGCAAAGGCTTCGGCACCGAAGCGATCACCGTTCTGCTGCGCCATGCTTTTGGTGAAATGGGGCTGCATCGTATCGGAATACGCGTGCTCGCCTACAACAAACGCGCCATCCGCGCCTATGAAAAGTGCGGCTTTATTGTCGAAGGACGGGAGCGGGAGACGGCCTATGTCAACGGCAGTTGGCACGATGACATCATGATGGGCCTGCTCGATCGAGATTTCTCGTCGCTGCGGCCGCGAGACTGATTTTATCCGTCAGAACTGCGTGCCGCGTGCGGTTGGTCGGCTTTTGCTCACGTTGCTGGTCGATGTTGGCGCGACGCTCGTAGTGCCTGCAAATTCGGCTTGAGATACGGCGGTGACCAGATCACAAGCCCCGTCAAAATGCCGATTATGAAAATGATCTTTGCAGCGATGGCGAAAGCTGTCCCAAGCAATCCTGTCCAAAACAATGCGCGGTAAGAGCCGTAACGCGCTTCGAGTGCCTCATACAGCAGATTCCCACCGTCAAGCGGAAATGCCGGCAAAAGATTCACGCCACACCAAACAAGATTTAACACGCCAAGCCAAAGCAACGCTGTGAAAAGCGGTGGAACGGCAGTGGGTGGGGGCCGAAACCAAGGTGCCTCTGGACTTGGCGCAACAGGACTGAGGGAATTCTGGATAGCGGTATGATAGGCCAACAAAAGCACGAGCCCGAGCACGAGATTGATAATGGGCCCCGCGATCGTAATCAAACGCCGCTCAATATGGGTGCTCCCCTCGGTTTCCAAAATAGCTTGACCACCGCCTGCATGGAGGCGGATTAGCGTTGGGGTAAAACCGAGATACCGCGCCGTAAGAGAATGGCCGAGCTCATGAGCCAGGATCGAAAGGATGATGCCTACGGCCACGAGGCCTGCGGCGATGAATCCCGTTGCGCTAAACCTGCTCCACAGGGGAAAAGTGATGAAGAACGCAACGATCATGATGCCACCGTGCAACCAGATCGGCGGCAACCCGGCAATCGTTAGCTCCAACCCCTCATCGTAACAGGTCAGCTTCAACGGCTATAGACCTCGTACACGCTTCGCCAGGAACGATCGCGCTGTCTCGCCCATTCGCGGGCGAGATCAACCTCTCAGCAAATCTCCGTCTTGGCGATCTTGATGCCGAAGCCTTCGAGGCCGACATAGTGTCGCTCGCGGCTGGTGAGCAGCTTGATGGAGGTGACGCCGAGATCCTTGAGGATCTGCGCGCCGAGACCGATTTCCAGCCATTCGCTTTCGCGCGCCTGCGCCTCGGCATGGCTTTCACGCTCGGCCTGTCGCGCTTTGCGGCCATTGTCGAAATGGCCAACGCCCACGGAACCTTCGCGCAGATAGACGATGATGCCGCGGCCTTCTTCTGCGATCTTCTTCATGTAGAAATCGACGGGACGGCGCTTGCCGAAAATATCCTCGGCAACACTCTCGGGATGCAGGCGCACGGGAATGTCGATGCCGTCGCGGATGTCTCCGAAGACGACGGCGAGATGCTGCATCGTGTCCCAGGGCAGCGAATAGGTGTGCGCGCGCGCCTTGCCGAACGGCGTGTCGATATCGAAGCTGGTGCCGAGCTCGATCAGCGTTTCCTTGCGCTGGCGATAGGCGATGAGATCGGCGACGGAGACCATCTTCAGCTCGTGCTGTTCGGCGAAGCTGACCACCTGCGGGCCGCGCGTCACCGTGCCGTCGTCATTGACGAGTTCGCTGATGACGCCGATCGGCGGCAGGCCGGCGAGCTTGCAGAGATCGACCGCGGCTTCCGTGTGGCCCGAGCGCATCAGCACGCCGCCTTCGCGGGCGACGAGCGGGAAAATATGGCCGGGGCGGACGAAATCGGTCGGGCCGACATTCGGATTGGCGAGGTTGCGCACGGTCAGCGTCCGGTCGTCGGCGGAAATACCCGTTGTCGTGCCGTGCTTGAAGTCGACGGAAACGGTGAAAGCGGTCGTATGGGCGGAATCGTTTTCCGCCACCATGGCATTGAGGTTCAGGCGCTTGGCCTCCTCGCGCGGCATGGGCGTACAGACGATGCCGGATGTATGGCGAACGATGAAGGCCATCTTTTCCGGCGTGCAATGAACCGCCGCGACGATCAGGTCGCCCTCGTTCTCGCGGTCGTTGTCGTCCATGACGACGACGATTTCGCCGGCTTCAAAAGCCCGGATGGCATCGACAACGCGCTTCTGGTCGTAAGGCATCAAGAAATCCCTATCTCTGCCGGCCCGTCTGGCCGCGATCTCTCAGATAATGATCGGCAACGGCGCAGGCAACCATTGCCTCGCCGATCGGCACGGCGCGAATGCCGACGCATGGATCATGCCGCCCCTTGGTGCGCACGTCGACATTGTTGCCATCAGCATCGATCGATCGGCGTTCCGTCAGGATCGAGGACGTCGGCTTGATGGCGAAGCGGGCGACAACCGGCTCACCGGTGGAAATGCCGCCCAGAATGCCGCCGGCATGGTTGGACAGGAAGATGCGGTTGCCGTCGTTGCCCATGCGCATTTCGTCGGCGTTTTCCTCGCCCGTCAGTTCGGCGGATGCGAAGCCTTCGCCGATCTCGACGCCCTTGACGGCATTGATCGACATCAGCAGCGAGGCAATATCCTGGTCGAACTTGCCATAGATCGGCGCGCCGAGGCCCGCCGGCACACCTTCGGCCACGACTTCCACGACGGCGCCCACCGAGGAACCGGCCTTGCGGATGCCGTCGAGATATTCCTCCCATACCGGCACGATCGCAGGATCCGGTGCGAAGAACGGGTTCTGGTCCACCTGCGCCCAATCCCAGTTGGCACGGTTGATCTTGTGCTTGCCGATCTGCACCAACGCGCCGCGAACTGTGACGCTGGGCACGACGAGGCGGGCGATGCCGCCCGCGGCAACCCGCGCTGCCGTCTCGCGGGCAGACGAGCGGCCACCGCCGCGATAGTCGCGAATGCCATATTTGATGTCATAGGTATAATCGGCATGGCCAGGGCGATAGCGGCGCGCGATCTCGCCATAATCCTTCGAGCGCTGGTCGGTGTTCTCGATCAGCATCGAAATCGGCGTGCCCGTCGAGATCATCGTCTCGCCGTCCTCGTCCATCATCACTCCGGACAGCACCTTGACGAGATCGTCCTCGCGCCGCTGCGTCACGAAGCGCGATTGGCCGGGCTTGCGCTTGTCGAGCCAGGCCTGAATGTCCTCGAGCCTGAAGCGAAGACCGGGAGGGCAGCCGTCGACGATGCAGCCGAGCGCCGGCCCATGGCTTTCGCCCCAGGTGGTGACGCGGAAAAGATGACCGAATGTATTGTGCGACATGAAAAACGACCGGATTGGTGCGGTCTGCCGGGCAGGCCGCGTCTTGTCTCTTGCGATTGCGGCACACTCATAGGACAAAAAGCCGGTAAGACAAAATCTTTCTTTCCGCGATGGCGCAGTGCCGGTCTCCACCCTCCGTCATCGCCTCTTCGGTATGGTAAACAAGGATTAAGCCGTGCTGTGGATTGTGACAATGCATTTATCAATTGGGCAAGCAAAGTCACCGTTGTGGGCAACTTCCGCCATATTCGAAGTGTTTTTTAGGCTGCATAACAAATCAAAATCGAATTGACGTATAAAGGGTAACGACCATGCGCTTTTTTGTAGCGACGCTTTTGGCCACGGCAAGCCTGCTTGCTCCCGTCGCGGCCTTTGCCGAAAGCGCTGACGTCGAGTCCACGATCAAGAAGGTCGATACGAAGAATTTCAACATTACGCTGGACGATGGCAAGAACTATCAGGTGCCGGAGGATTTCGATTTCAACGGTCTGAAGGCCGGCGTGAAGGTTGTTGTCTTCTACACTGAGGTCGACGGCAAACGCGTCGTCAACGATCTCGACATCGTTCAGTAAATATTGATGCCGCCGGACAAACTGGCGGCTCGTGAACCGTGTCACCGGCTGTGTTGACGTGTTGTTTTATCCCGGTCCGGAAGAAAGCTGTCGCGTACTTTTCCGGGGCTGCCTCAGATCCAGCCGATGATCTTCATCTGTGGATCGACCTTCAGAATCTGATCCTGATGGATCGGAATTTCCGCCGCCTCTTCCTTTGCGACATCGCCGACCAGACGGAACAATGTGCGGATGACGCCGCCATGCGTGACGCAGACGGTTGGCCGTTCGACCGAGGTCAGCCAGGAGCCGACACGCCAGGAAAGGATTTCATAGCTTTCCGCATCTTCGCCGGGCGGGATGAAATCCCATTTGCCGGCCTTGCGCTCGGCGAGGCGCTCGGGTTCGGCAGCCTTCAATTCCCTAAGCGTGAAGCCTTCCCAGGCGCCGAAGGACACCTCGACCAGCCGTTCGTCGGTGCCATAATCCTTAGGCGGTAGGCCCATGGCCTCCCGCGCGATCTCCATGGTCTCGCGGGTGCGCCGCAACGGGCTTGCGACGAAATCGAACGGCTTGTTTTCGAATGCGAGGATTTCGCGAAGGTCGATGCCATTCTGCCGCGCCTGTTCTCGGCCGATGGCGTTGAGGTCGATGTCCTTCTGCCCCTGCAGGCGGCGCTCGGCATTCCAGTCGGTCTGACCGTGTCGGATCACATAGAGGATGGGCGGCACGGTCAGATTTCCTGTTGATCAGTCCTTCTGGACGGAAATGTCGGGCGCGTCCACGGACTTCATGCCGATCGTGTGGTAGCCGGAATCGACATGATGGATTTCGCCGGTAACGGCTGTCGACAGGTCGGACAGGAGATAGAGAGCGGAGTTGCCGACTTCGTCGATCGTGACAGTCCGCTTCAGCGGCGCGTTGTATTCATTCCACTTCAGAATATAGCGGAAATCACCGATGCCGGAAGCAGCGAGCGTCTTGATCGGGCCTGCCGAAATCGCGTTGACGCGAATGCCGCGGCCGCCGAGATCGACGGCGAGATAGCGCACGCTTGCTTCCAGAGCAGCCTTGGCGACACCCATGACGTTGTAATGCGGCATGACCTTCTCTGCACCATAATAGGTCAGGGTGATCATCGAGCCGCCATCATTCATGATTCGCTCGGCGCGCTGGGCTACGGCGGTGAAGGAATAGACGGAGATGTCCATCGTCCGCGTGAAGTTATCGCGGCTGGTATCGAGGTAACGGCCGGTCAGCTCATCCTTGTCGGAGAAGGCGATGGCGTGCACGACAAAATCGATCTTGCCCCATTTCGCTTCCAGCGCGTCGATGACGGCGTCGATCGTCGCGGGCTCGGTAACGTCGCAATGGCCGGCCATGAAGGCGCCCAGCTCCTGAGCCAACGGCTCGACGCGCTTCTTCAAGGCATCGCCCTGCCATGTCAATGCGATTTCGGCTCCGGCTTCCGAACAGGCTTTGGCAATACCCCACGCTATCGAACGGTTGTTTGCTACGCCGAGGATGACGCCGCGCTTGCCTGCCATGAGGCCAGTGGTTTGAGCCATATTCTGCTCCCTTGAACTTTCGAATGATCCTGCCTATGGCATAGGCCGTCCCCCTGTTCAAGCATCGTCAGGATCATCAACTGTTAGGGATCGTAACAAAGGGTGCTGTTTTCACCAAAATTTCACAGGAAAAGACCTTCCCGCATGCTGCGCATCAAATCGGTAATCTTATCATCCGGTTTTTCCCACAGCATCAGTCGCAATTCCACGACGAGATCGCCATTTCCGCCATTTCCGTCCGGTAATCCCTCGCCGTGGACTCGGATAATCTGATCCGAACCGGACCAGGCAGGCACCGTGAGCTTGACCGGCCCGCTCAACCCTTCGACTGTCGTCTCGCAACCGAGCACTGCATTTTCGATGGTAACCGGCAGCGTCGTGCGGACGTCATGGCCGTTGAGTGTGAAACGCGCGTCAGTGGAGAGATGGACGGTGACCGCCACATCGCCACGCAGCATCCCCTGAAGCTTCAATCCCTGTCCCTTCAGATGAAGCACCTGGCCGTTACCGATATCCGTCGTCGCCTGAAAGCGCGCCTCGCGACCATCGGATAGCGGAACGGTGATCCATCGCCCCTTCAGCATGTCGTCGAGCGTTACTGTCGCTTCGGCCGCGACCTCCGGGGTCTTTTCGGGCGCCTTGTCCGGCACGCTGCCCGTGAAGCGACGCACGATGGAACCGAGAATGCGGAAGGGGGAGCGCGCTCCGACAGAGGCGGTCCCCGTTGCCAGCTGCTCCTCTTCCGCCCGCTGTTCTTCCATCGCGGCCGCGTTCGGCTCGCGCTGCTTCTCTGCCTGTTGCGCGCTCATCTCGGATGCAGCCTGGTCCTGCTGCGCGCGGCCGGCTTTCACGCCGAAGATCCGCTCGACCATATCTTCCGGCGCCTCGCCTGTGCCGGCCTGTTGTCCCGAAGCGGCGGCTGCCGCTGCCTTGCGGGCGTTTGCGCGGGCAAGCTCCTCCATCACCCTTTCGGCATTGGCGCGGGCAACCCTGGCACGTTCCGCGGCTTCACGGGCAGCCTGTCGCTGTTGAATGATGGTCTGCTCCGCGGTCTGGCCCTTCGCTTCGGCCATACGGGCGACTTGATCGTAGCGGCTGCGCTTTTGCGGATCCTTCAACGTTTCATAGGCGCGGCCGATTTCGGCGAAACGCTCCGTTGCCGTCGGATCACCCATATTGTGATCGGGATGGGCGGTCTTTGCGAGATTTCGCCAGGCTGCCTTGATTTCGCCCGCCTCGGCATCTCTTTTTACGCCCAGTATCTTGTAAGGATCGCGCATTCCTGTAGCCACCGTCTTATGGGTGTGCCTGGCCCCACGGCGGCACCCCGAAACAAAAACACAACGATCGCACCTCGTTTTCTCGCGTCCCCGAAGGGGGCAAGGTCGATGCGCGTACGAGCTGATCCTGCGGGAATAGTTGCTAATCAGGCGTTACGCCGGACAGTGGGTGGCGCCCTGCATCTTCGGGGATGGTTAGCCAATTACTAACGATCGCTGCCAGATATGGGATTGGATGCGGAGCGCATTGTTCCGCCAGGTCTCTTCGCGAGCCGGAAAAAGGGAGGGGCGGCGGTCAGCCGGCCTGTTGAAAGCTCAGCAACTGCCATTCGCCCTGACCGATGAGGCAGGTCCGGCCGGAGAAATTGGCGATGCCGTCATAGGAATGGCGGGTGGTGCGAAACTGGCGGCAGACAAGACCCGCGGCATTGCTCTCGACGATCGTGCCGATGACGCCGGCGCTGCCGGTGGAGGCATTCGCCCAGGGAATGGGTTGTCCGTTAAGCTTGTGAAGATCCGCAGAGGTCACGGCGTTGCGCACGGTGGCTTCGTCGGAGATGCTGTCGGTGGTCACCGGAGCAGTCGGGACCGTGCCCGTCGATACGCTGCGGTCGACCTTGGCCGAGCTCAGATAGTCCATGCCGCCGCCGACGCAGCCGCCAAGGGTGAAAAAGGAGACAAGGGCGACAGCCGTCGTCACGCCTTTTGCAAGCTTGCGCTTTGTATGAACGGTCGACTTTGCTATGACTTCCACCCGGATATCTTGGCCTGCCTGAGAGGCTGGCGATTTTTAGGAATTGCGGAGCATTTGAACTAATATGTCGGAAAACGAGTTAACAAGCGGTGACTTCACCGAACAGAACGAGCCTTTCACTCTTTTCGCGGCCTGGCTGCGCGAAGCAGAGACCACAGAGCCAAATGATCCGAATGCGGTTGCCCTGGCGACGGTGGATGGGGATGGATTGCCAAATGTCCGCATGGTCCTTTTAAAGGGTTTCGATAGCGACGGATTCGTATTCTATACGAATTTCGAAAGCCAGAAAGGTCAAGAAATTCTTTCCCAAAAGAAAGCAGCCATGTGTTTCCACTGGAAATCGCTGCGCCGGCAGGTGCGCCTGCGCGGATTGGTTGAAGTGGTGAGCGACAAGGAGGCAGATGAGTATTACAAGACGAGGGCGCGCGGCAGCCGCATCGGCGCCTGGGCTTCGAAGCAGTCTCGCCCTCTGGAGAGTCGGTTTGCGCTGGAAAAGGCCGTTGCGGAATATACGGCCCGTTATGTCATAGGCGACATTCCACGCCCGCCCTATTGGTCCGGCTTCCGTATTCGGCCGCTGTCGATCGAATTCTGGCACGATCGCCAATTCCGCCTGCACGATCGAATCGAATTTCGCCGTGACGTGCCGGAAGGCGCGTGGCAAAAGGTGCGGATGTATCCGTGAGGCCTACGCCGTTGTCCGGCGGGCCTACGCCGTTGTCCGGCGGGCCTACGCCGTTTCCCGGCGACCCATCAGCCGCAGGGGGATGCCGGAGGCGAGCGCCGCGGCATAGCGCGCCTTCTGGTAATGACCGTTCAGGGATAATCTCGGCAAAAGCGTGAGGGCATTGGCGTTTGCTGTAATTGTTCCGGGGCGTGTCGTGACGCCGACCGAGAAGCCGAGCTCCGCGGCAAGCCTGCCTTCGCGCGGCGAGACCGCCTGGGCCGTGCCATAGGGATAGGCGATCGCCATCGGCCGCCGTCCCGTAATATCGGCCACATAATCGGCCGAGAGCGCCATTTCGACAGCAGCCTCCGCTTCGGGCAGCCTGGCCAGTGCCCGGTGGCTCACCGTATGCGCGCCGAGCGAAGCCAATGGATGATGGGCGAGATGCCTCAACTCCGTCCGGTCCATGATCGACGCGCTCACGATGTCGAGCGGCTCCAGTCCCTTCTTTCGCGCAATGTGATCGATCCGGGCGATGGCCTCGCTTTCGTCGCTGTCATGAACGAAGGCAGCGAAGCGCGCAAAGGCGGCGTATCGCTGGCTCTCCTTGCCGAGCGGCAGAAATTCCTCACCGGCGCCGAAATCGAAGGTCAGCCGATCCAGCCGGCCAAGCAGCTCAGCCAGCGTTTCCCACCAAAGGCTATGAGTCCGCTCTGAAAGCCCCTGGGCAACGAAAACGGTGAACGGCGTGTGGTGGCGGGCGAAGATCGGCAGGGCATGATCGAGATTGTCGCGATTGCCGTCGTCGAGCGTGAAGGCGACGAAGGGCGGTTTGCCATGAGCGTTCGCCACGCGCTCCGGCAGCGCATCAAGGGCAATGAAATCATAGCCATCCTGCTTCAACCGGACGATCGTGCGGTCGAGAAAATCGGGCGAAACCTCGAGATGTGCATTGGGGGCGAAGCGGCGGGGGAGGGCGGGGCGAACGTGATGCAGGGTGAATATGACGCCCATGCCGGCAACGTCTCGCATTAGGCCTGCGCCTTTAAGAATTGCGGCGGCTTCCAGCCCGCCGGAGATCATCGTGCGCTTGAGGCGGACCTTGATGCCTGGTTCCATGCGGCTTGACCCGGTTGACGAATGTCAAGGCTGTAGCGCATCCTCCGTTAAGTCTTGCTGAATCTTTGCCATATTTCCAATGCGTTAACAGTTATTTTACCAGGAAAGACAAAATTGAGGAATTATCGAGGCTATTGCCTCAATATCGCACCGATATCAGGTTTTTTGTCGCAAAATCATACAGGGATTGATGCGGTGTGTTGGCATTCATTCGGTTGGGGACAATTATGAAAAGACTTTTGATGGCCCTGTCGGCGGCCGTCTTGCTGTTGAGCGCTCCTGCGGCGAGCTTCGCCGGCAGTGCCTATTTCATCATGGATGCGAAGACCGGCAAGGTCCTTGCATCGAGCAATGCCGATGATCTCAACCATCCTGCATCGCTGACCAAGATGATGACGCTGTACCTGACCTTCGAGGCGATCCATCGCGGCAAGCTGAGCTGGAACACCAGGATCCCCGTATCGAGCGCCGCCGCGTCCAAGCCCCCGACCAAACTCGGCTTGAAGCCCGGCGGCACGGTCACCGTCCGCGAAGCCGTCGACGGCATGATCATCAAGTCAGCCAATGACGCCGCCGCTGCGATGGGCGAAGCTCTTGGCGGCAGCGAAAGCGGCGTTGCCCGGCTGATGACGCAGAAGGCACGCGAACTCGGCATGCGCCGCACCGTTTTCATGAATGCTTCTGGCCTTCCGAACATGCAGCAGGTGACGACCGCCCGCGATATGTCGACGCTTGCCGTCGCCCTCATCAACAACTACCCCCAGGAATACCGGCTCTTCTCGCAGGCAAGCTTCAACTATCGTGGCCGATACGTTCGCGGCCATAATAACCTCATGTATCGTTACGAGGGCATGGACGGCATCAAGACCGGCTACACCAACGCCTCCGGCTTCAACATCGTCAGCGCCGTGCGTGACGGCAACCGTCGTGTGATCGGCGTCGTCATGGGCGGCGCGACAGCGCGTAGCCGAGATGCCCTGATGGCGTCGCTGCTCGATCGCAACGTGCCGAAGGCGAGCCCGGTTTCGACATCGCGGCTCGTTGCCAGCATCGGCAACATCAGGACGAAGCAGGTCGAAGTGGCATCGGCGTCCGACAACGTCGCCGTGGATATCGACGCGCAGACCACCGCCACGACGCGTAAGCGTCTGGAGGTCGCTCCGGTCGCTCCGCTGGCATATGCCGCCACGTCGAACGTCACCGTGCCGATGGATCGTCCCGTCGCGATGGACGAAATCATGAGTGCCGGCAAGCCCGCTGCGACCGGCGGCTGGCAGGTGCAGATCGCCGCCACCCCAAGCGCACAGGCCGCCAAGGATATTCTGTCCGAGGCGAAGTCTAGGACTGGCAATGCCCTCGCCAACGCCTCGCCCTATACGGAGGCATTCGGCAAGGGCGGCAACACGGTCTATCGCGCCCGCTTCGTCGGCTTCTCCACCCGTGACGATGCAAGCTCGGCCTGCGCTGCGCTGAAGCGCAAGGATTTCGATTGCATGCTGCTTCCGAACAAGGGCTGAGCATAGCGATAGTTCGAAAAGTCGAGCCGGCAGGGCAAAAAAATCCGCCGGCTCGACTTTTTTGATGGAATCGTTCATTGATGGCTGGAACATAAAGGGAACGATATCGATGCTATCCGAACTGATCCAGCAATTCGAAACAGCCTCCGCGACCTATGCCGCCGACAATGGCCTTGAGCGCGACGACGACTGGTTCGTCCTGAAACTTCAGGAGGAGATGGGCGAACTCACGCAGATCTGGAATAAGACGACAGGCCGCGGGCGACGCAGGGGCATGAGCGACGAGCAGCTGGCGACGGCGCTCGCGGATGAAACGGCCGATCTGCTCGGCCATGTCCTGCTTTTCGCGCATCGAAATGGCCTCGATCTCGCTGCCGCAGTCGAGCGCAAGTGGTGCTTTCGCCCTCGTGGAGATTGAGGGTGAGGGGCGGTCTAGAGCAATTCCAGGAAAAGTGCGTAGCGGTTTTCCGTCCGGAATTGCGTGAAACAATAGCATAGAGCGGTCAGGCGATTCCGTGAAACGCGTTACCGCTCTAGGCCTTCGTGCCGCCCACCGTCACCTGATCCATCCTCAGATGTGGCTGGCCCACGCCGACGGGAACCCATTGGCCGCCCTTGCCGCAATTGCCGATGCCGGTATCTAGCTTCATGTCGTTGCCGATCATCGAGACGCGCTTCATGGCGTCGGGGCCGTTGCCGATCAGCATGGCGCCCTTGATCGGCGCGCCGACCTTGCCGTTCTCGATCAGATAGGCCTCGGTGCAGCCGAAGACGAACTTGCCTGATGTGATATCCACCTGGCCGCCGCCGAAGGAAACGGCGTAGACGCCCTTCTTCACCGAGGCGATGATCTCTTCGGGCGTCTTGTCTCCGCCGAGCATATAGGTGTTGGTCATGCGCGGCATCGGCGTGTGGGCATAGCCCTGCCGACGACCGTTGCCCGTCGCCTTCATGCCCATCAGGCGGGCGTTCTGCCGATCCTGCATGTAGCCGACCAGCTTGCCGTTCTCGATCAGCACGTTATAGGCCGAGGGCGTGCCTTCGTCGTCTACCGTGATCGAGCCACGGCGGCTTTCGATCGTACCGTCGTCGACGACGGTGACACCCGGTGCGGCGACCATCTGACCCAGCAGTCCGGCAAAGGCCGATGTTTTCTTGCGGTTGAAATCGCCTTCCAGCCCGTGACCGACGGCTTCATGCAGCATGACACCCGGCCAGCCGGATCCGAGCACGACATCCATCGTGCCGGCAGGCGCATCGATCGCCTCCAGATTGACGAGTGCCTGGCGCAGTGCCTCGTCGGCGCCGTGGCGCCAGTTGTCCTGCGTGATGAAATCACCGAAACCGATACGGCCGCCCGTGCCGAAGGAACCGGACTCCTGCCGGTCGCCGTCACCCACGACGACGGAGATATTGATGCGCGTCATCGGCCTGATATCGCGCACGCGATGGCCGTCGGCGCGCAGAATGTCGACCACCTGCCAGCTTGCGGCGATGGATGCCGTCACCTGGCGCACCTTGCCGTCCTTGTCGCGCAGATAGCTGTCGATCTGCTGAAGCAGCTTCGCCTTATCCTCGAATGTCGGCGCGCCGATCGGATTCTCGTCGCTGTAGAGCACCTTGTTGGTGCGCTGCGGCGCGGCCGCATAGGAGCCGGCGTAACCCGCCGTGACGGCGCGCACGGCATCGGCGGCCCGCTTCAGCGCAGCTTCGGAGAGATCGCCCGCATGGGCGTATCCGACCGCCTCGCCGGCAACGGCGCGCAGGCCGAAGCCCTGTTCTGTGTTGAAGCTGCCGCCCTTCATCCGTCCATTGTCGAATGTCAGCGATTCCGCCTGGACATGCTCGACGAAGAGCTCGCCGTCATCGGCGCCTGAAAGCGCCTCGGCGACGATGCCGCGCAGCTTGGTTTCATCGGCATCGAAAAGAGTAAGGAGATCGGTATTCATGGGTCAGGTGCTCCGTTCAGAGCCGATGTAGGCTTCGCATGGCGCAAGAGCAAGCCCATCCCCTCAGGGAAGGGCGTCGTAGCCTTCTGCAAAGCCCTTCAGATCGACCGGAATGCCGATGCCTTCCTCCGGCGACTGGAAGACGATGAAGGTCGCGGTGGCGCCGCTGCGCAGCGTCTTCAGCAATTCGTCTTCAAGCACGACTTCCGCATAGCAGCCGTCGGCAAAGCAGCGCACGAAATAGGCGCGACCGATATCCTTGCCGTCGATATTGAGGCCGAGGCCGTTAGGCAAAAGTACGCCGAGCGGCGCGAGCACGCGCAGGATCTTTGACTTGCGATCAGCGGTCTTCAGGACCACGACGGAAAGGCCGATCTCCGGGCGATCCTCTGCGATCACGTTCTGCATCAGGGCGCACTGCTCGGCAGAAGCACCCGCCGGCTTGTCGCAGACGACGGACCAGGCCCCGTGGCTCGAGCGCACCGTGCCCGGAGGTTGTGGAACCTGGCTGGTCGGAACTTGCTGCGTATGGGGCTGCGGCTGGCCCTGTTGCTGGGGCTGCAGCTGTTGGGTCTGCTGCGCCGGCTGAGTCTGTTGTGCCTGCTGCGCCCATGCAGGCACAGCGATCGATGCCGCAATGCTGCCGGTAACAAGCCAAAGCCGGGCAAGGGAACGAAAACCCATGGAAACCTCTAGATTCGAATCAGTGCCGATATTGTTGAAGCCCAGGCTGGCAAATGAAAAGCCCCGCGTGCTGGATTCCAATCGACTACGGCGGAAATACGACGTGTACTCCATTTTGTCCGTGTGACGCCATGGACCGCGATGCAATTTTTCGTATGATGATGAAATGCTTGCCATGTCCGGCTGGCAAAAGGGGACGGCATATTCGCGCAAAAATGCCGCACTAACAAATGGCGGGAGTTGTTGCGGAGTACCCCAAACTGTGGTTTGAAGCGCAATAGACTGTAGGGATACTGCGTTTGAGGTTGATCTGGGATCAAACGCTGGAGGGAGAGACATCGTGATTAAGAGAGCTTACGCGGCTCTGACGGCTCTGATCTGTCTGCTTTTCGCGACAGGCAGTTATGCCGATCAGCCGAGACCTTGGGAAACCGGTATGCAGGAGGCGGCGACCGGCAATATGCATCAAATCCGCTGGTTTGAAGCATACACGCTTTGGTTTATCATCCCGATCACGCTGCTTGTTCTCGTCCTTCTGGTCGTCGTTATCGTGAAATTCCGGGCTTCCAAAAACCCGGTGCCCTCCAGGACGAGTCACAACACGCTGGTCGAGGTCGCCTGGACCATAGGTCCTGTCCTCGTCCTTCTGTTCCTGGCCATTCCTTCCTTCAACCTTCTCACTGACCAGCTGACTTTCCCGGAGCAGACGGACGTGACCGTCAAGGCGACGGCGACGCAGTGGCAGTGGAATTATGAATACGAGAACAGCGGCACCACGCCGCTCGCCTTCGATTCGTTCATGTTGAAGGAGCCGGATCGGGCGGCCGCCGGCAAGGAAGACAAGTCGAAATATCCTCGGCTCCTTGCCGTCGATAACGAGATGGTGGTGCCGATCGGCAAGAACGTCCGTGTTCTCGTCACTGCCGCGCCGACCGATGTCATCCATTCCTTCGCCATGCCTGCCTTCGGCATCAGGATCGACGCTATTCCTGGCCGTCTGAACGAGACCTGGTTCAAAGCTGACCGCGAAGGCCTGTTTTACGGCCAGTGTTCCGAGCTCTGCGGCAAGGATCACTCTTTCATGCCGATCGCCATCCGTGTCGTCTCCGACGATCAGTACAAGCAGTGGATGGCTTCCGCTGCAACTGATCTGAGCAAGGCGAACAAGGCTCTGATGGCCGCCGTCGACCAACCGGCAACCGTCAAGGTCGCTGAAAACACGGCGAAATAAGGAGGGGTAGGGACAATGGCTGGATCCACGGCACACGACGATCATTCGCACGATCTTCAGGACGCCCATGCGCATGACGATCATCACGCTCACACGCCAAGCTTTGCCGAGCGCTGGCTGTATTCGACGAATCACAAGGACATCGGCACGCTCTATCTGATCTTCGCGATTTTCGCGGGTGTGATCGGTTTCCTGCTGTCCGTTGCCATCCGCATGGAATTGCAGGAGCCCGGCATTCAGATCTTCAGCGGTCTGGCGTCCATGGTCTATGGCTATTCGGGCGATGCCGCCATCGACGGCGGCAAGCAGATGTACAACGTCTTCGTGACAGCCCACGCGCTGATCATGATCTTCTTCATGGTCATGCCGGCGATGATCGGCGGCTTTGCCAACTGGATGGTGCCGATCATGATCGGCGCGCCTGACATGGCGTTTCCGCGCCTGAACAACATCTCCTTCTGGCTCATCGTTCCGGCCTTCCTGCTGCTCATTCTTTCGATGTTCGTCGAGGGTCCCGCGGGTGCTTATGGCGCGGGCGCCGGCTGGACGATGTATGTACCGTTGTCGGGTACCGTCGGCCATCCGGGCCCAGCGATCGATCTGGTGATCTTCGCGCTGCATCTTGCCGGCGCCTCGTCGATCCTCGGCGCGATCAACTTCATCACGACGATCCTCAACATGCGCGCCCCGGGCATGACGCTGCACAAGATGCCGCTGTTTGCCTGGTCGGTGCTGGTCACTGCCTTCCTGCTGCTCCTGTCGCTGCCCGTTCTTGCCGGCGCCATCACCATGCTGCTGACCGACCGCAACTTCGGCACGACGTTCTTTGCGCCGGAAGGCGGCGGCGACCCGCTGCTTTATCAGCACCTCTTCTGGTTCTTCGGCCATCCGGAAGTCTACATCCTGATCCTGCCCGGCTTCGGCATGATCAGCCACATCATCTCCACCTTCTCGCGCAAGCCGATCTTCGGTTATCTCGGCATGGCGTATGCCATGGTTGCGATCGGCGCGGTCGGCTTCGTCGTCTGGGCTCACCACATGTACGTGACCGGCCTGTCGCTCGACACGCAGCGCTATTTCGTGTTCGCGACGATGGTCATCGCGGTGCCGACCGGCGTGAAGGTCTTTTCGTGGATCGCGACGATGTGGGGCGGCTCCATCGAGTTCCGCACGCCGATGATCTGGGCGCTCGGCTTCATCTTCCTGTTCACGCTTGGCGGCGTCACCGGCGTTCAGCTCGCCAATGCCGGCCTCGACCGCGAATTGCACGCGACCTACTTTGTTGTGGCACACTTCCACTACGTGCTGTCGCTCGGCGCGGTCTTTGCGATCTTCGCCGCCTGGTACTACTGGTTCCCGAAGATGACCGGCTACATGTACAACGAGCGGATCGGCAACTGGCACTTCTGGATCACCTTCGTCGGTGTGAACATGGTGTTCTTCCCGCAGCACTTCCTCGGCCGCGCGGGTATGCCGCGCCGCTACATCGACTATCCGGATGCTTATGCGGGGTGGAACTTCGTGTCCTCCATCGGCTCCTATGTCGCAGCGGTAGGCGTTTGCTTCTTCTTCTGGGGCGTTATAGATGCATTCGTGAAGAAGCGCGTTGCAGGCAACAATCCCTGGGGTGAGGGTGCAACCACGCTCGAGTGGCAGCTTTCGTCGCCGCCGCCGCACCACCAGTGGGAAGAGTTGCCGCGCATCAAGTAAGCCTGTTTCCGGACGCCGTGATGAGCGGCGTCCGGCTCAACTGACAATTGGAAGAGAGAATGACGGTCATCGACAATCACGAAGCGCTCGCAAAGAAAGGCGAAACCGGCTTGTCGGAAGCGAGTGCACGCGATTATTTCGAGCTTCTGAAGCCGCGGGTCATGTCGCTGGTCGTCTTCACCGCCTTTACCGGCCTGGTGCTGGCTCCCGGTCATATCAATCCGATTCTCGGTTTCATCGCCATTCTTTGCATAGCCGTGGGTGCCGGCGCATCCGGCGCCTTGAACATGTGGTATGATGCCGATATCGACGCGGTGATGAGCCGCACCGCGCGTCGGCCGATACCCTCGGGCCGCATCAGGGCCTCCGAAGCGCTGGCGTTCGGCCTCGTGCTGTCAGGTTTTTCGGTGGTGATCCTCGGTCTTGCCGTCAACTGGCTCTCCGCCGGGATCCTCGCTTTCACGATTTTCTTCTACGCCGTCATCTACACGATGTGGCTGAAGCGCTCGACACCGCAGAATATCGTCATCGGCGGCGCCGCCGGCGCCTTCCCACCTGTTATCGGCTGGGCCTGCGTCACCGGTAGTGTGTCGATCGAGAGCATCGTGCTCTTCCTCATCATCTTTCTCTGGACGCCGGCGCATTTCTGGGCGCTGGCCCTGTTCAAGATGGGCGACTACGAGGCCGTAGGCGTCCCGATGCTGCCGAACGTCGCTGGTATCCCCACGACCAAGAAGCAGATCGTCGTCTATGCCGTGCTGACCGCCATCGTCGGTGTGGTACCGGCTTTCATGGGCTTTGCGAGCCTGGGTTACGGCGTCGTCGCCGCGGTGCTGGGCGCGATCTTCGTGCACTGTTCCATCGCCGTCTGGCGCATGGCCGATGGCGACAAGAAGATGGTTCCGGCAAAGAAGCTCTTCGGCTTTTCCATCATCTATCTCTTTGCGATCTTTTCCGCGCTGCTGATCGACCGGCTCATTGCCGTGTTGATGTCGAGCGGCGGCGGAGGCTGGCTATGATCGACCTCGTCAAATTGACGGAAGCACAGAAGAAATCGCGGCGAGGGCGCAATATCGCGCTCGGCCTGGTACTGGCCGGCCTCGTGATCCTGTTCTACACGATCACCATCATCAAGGTCGGCACCGGACACGGTTGAGGAGGGATGATGGAGGAGGAGGTCACGAAGAGCGCAAGAACCGGCACCCGTAACAACGGGCTGGTCGTTGCCATGTGCCTGAGCTTCGTCATCGGCATGAGCGCCATGTGTGCCGCCGCCGTGCCGCTTTATCGCATGTTTTGCCAGGTTACGGGCTACAACGGCACCACGCAGCGTACGGAACAGGTATCCAGCGTCATTCTCGACAAGTCGATCCAGGTTTCCTTCGACGCCAATGTCGCGCCCGGCCTGCCCTGGGATTTCAAGCCGGCGCAAAAATCGGTGAATCCGAAGATCGGCGAGACGATCGAGGTCAAGTTCCTGGTGGAAAACAAGTCCGACAAGGTGGAACGCGGCCAGGCGATCTTCAATGTCACGCCGCTCGAAGCCGGTGTCTATTTCAACAAGGTCCAATGCTTCTGCTTCAATGAAACAGATCTCGCGCCCGGGGAAAAGCGCGAGATGCCGGTGGTCTTCTACGTCGATCCTGAAATCACCAAGGCTGCGGAAACCAAGACGATCAACGCGCTGACACTGTCCTACACATTCTACCCGCGGGAGGGCGCAAAGCCCTTGGCGTCGAATGACGGCGCAGTGCAGCCGGCGGAAAAAAAACTTTGATGGAGAGTGCTTTTCGGGTTCACCGGAAGCAATATGGGAAAAAGTTATTCGGGGATTGCTGACATGGCCGAAGCGCATCAGAAGAAACACGATTATCATATTATCGATCCCAGCCCATGGCCGTTCATCGCGGCCATCGGGGCCTTCGTGATCACCTTCGGCGGCGTCGGCTTCATGCGCTACCTCAATGGCGGCGCGCTGCATCTGTTCGGGATCAACTTTGCGCAGCCCTGGCTGTTTTTCATCGGCCTGGCTGTCATTCTCTACGTCATGTACGGCTGGTGGTCGGACACGATCAAGGAGGCGCATGAAGGCGCGCATACACGCGTCGTCTCGCTGCACCTGCGCTACGGCATGATCATGTTCATCGCCTCCGAGGTGATGTTCTTCGTCGCCTGGTTCTGGGCCTATTTCGACGTCAGCCTGTTCCCGAACGAGGCGATCCAGGCTTCGCGTACGGCTTTCCTCGGCGGCCAGTTCCCGCCGAAGGGTGTCGAGGTGCTCGATCCCTGGCACCTGCCGATCTACAACACCATCATCCTGCTGCTGTCGGGCACGACGGTCACCTGGGCGCACCATGCGCTGCTGCATGGCGACCGCAAGAGCATGATCCAGGGGCTGACGCTGACAGTCCTTCTCGGCGCGCTGTTCTCCTGCGTGCAGGCCTACGAATATGCGCACGCACCCTTCGAGTTCAAGAACTCGATCTATGGCGCGACCTTCTTCATGGCGACCGGCTTCCACGGCTTTCACGTGTTGATCGGCACGATCTTCCTGCTGGTGTGCCTCGGCCGCGCCATCAGGGGCGATTTCACCCCGAAGCAGCATTTCGGCTTCGAGGCGGCCGCCTGGTACTGGCACTTCGTCGACGTCGTCTGGCTGTTCCTGTTCTTCTGCATCTACATCTGGGGCAGCTGGGGTGCGCCGGTCGCGGCTGGCTGATCGCCAATATCCCCTTGCAATGAAATGGAAGGCGGGCACCATGTGTCCGCCTTTCTGTTTGGGCGGCTTCAGCCCCCCGCCGCAAGCCGCTCGAATGCCGAGGGGCGTGGAATGCCGCGATCCAGAGCCTGCTTGATCTCATCTGCGCATGTCCGTGGGCTTTTTGCCGAGGTATCGACCTCCAGATCGTAGATGCCGGGCCGATGCACCTCTTCCTGCCAGGCAAGCACCGGCGCGGGAACGGCCATATCAGGGCCGATCGGAACGTAGATTCCTTGCCTCTCCGGGCTTTCCGCCAGCCGCCGCTGCATCACCACGTCGAGAGAACAACGCACGCCGACGAATAGAACCGGCAACCCGGCCAATTGCCTGGCGCAATCCGCCAGAATGCCGAGCGGGCGCGAATAGGCGTCGTGATGGCCGAACTCGGCGACGACATTCAAGCCCATGCGGCTGTGAGCGGCGATCGACGCATACAGTGCGGCATAAAAGCGCGGAATGAGCGGTTCGAGATCGGGCCGCTCGCCGCCGGGGCGCAGGCCGATGCCCGGACGGTAGCGCGCCGGCGTGATGTGCCTGATATAGGCGTCGACGCCGAGATTGACCCACACGCCGTCGAATCCGGCCTGGATGGCCTCGACGATGCTGGATTTTCCCGACCGCGGCGCACCGTTCAGGATGATGATGCGGCCCGCTGAGCCACCGTCGCCATGTTCCATGAAATAGGTCCCTTTTGCATATATTCCGGCTCGAATGCGACGATGTCAGAGCTTTTCGATTGGACGGACGCACCCATCGCCGCTACTGATGATGACAGGGGGCGGGATCGGAATGCTCGTCCGCAATGACAGGCCGATCGAGACAGAACTTTGACCTCAGAGCAAGACAAAGGCCCCGACGGGGCACCCCGTGATGACAGTACCCTCTTTGCCCCCGTCGATCCGTTCAAGGTCGGTATCCAGGGATGTTGCCCGCGCTGCGGCCATGGCAAGCTCTTCGATGGATTATTGTCGATAAAGCCGCGTTGTTCCGCCTGCAATCTCGACTATACGTTTGCCGATGCCGGCGATGGGCCGGCGGTTTTCGTCATCCTGATCGTCGGCTTCATCGTCATCGGCCTGGTCCTGTGGATGCAGATCAATTATGCGCCGCCGGTCTGGGTCTATATCGTGCTGTTTGCGCCGCTCACAATCATTCTGTCGCTACTGTCCCTGCGGTGGTGCAAGGGCATTCTGATCGCGCTGCAATATCGCAACAAGGCCAGCGAAGGGCAGATCAGTCGTGACTGAGTCTGCTGTATCAGTCCGCCGCGCCAATCCTCTGTGGCAAATCGGCAAGGCGCTGATCCTGCTCGCCGTCCTTGTCATCCTGGTTGGTTTGGGCACCTGGCAGGTCCAGCGGCTGCACTGGAAGGAAGGCCTGCTGGCCGACATTGCCGCGCGCAAGGATGCGCCTGCCGTGCCGCTGTCGGCGATCGAGGCGATGGCCGCTTCCGGCGGCGACATAGAATATCGCGTGGTGACTACCACCGGTCACTATCTCAACAACAAGGAACGGGACTTCCTCGCCACCTATGCAGAGGAGCCGGGCTTTCACATCTATACGCCTTTGCAGCTTGACGATGGCCGCTTCATCTTCGTCAACCGGGGTTTCGTGCCGTCCGAGGCCAAAGAGCCGGAAATGCGCAAGCAGGGCCAGCTGACCGGCGAGCAGACCGTCACCGGCCTTGCGCGCGCCAAGCTCGTCGACCGGCCGTCGGGCATGCCGGACAACGATCCGGTCAAGAACATATTCTTCTGGAGGGACCTGGATGCGATGGCATCCAGTGTCGGGCTGCCCAAGGACAAGGTGCTGCCCTTCTTCATCGATGCAGACAAAACGCCCAATCCTCAGGGCTTGCCGATCGGCGGCGTGACCATCATCGATCTGCCGAACAGCCACCTGCAATATGCGGTGACCTGGTATGGCCTGGCGATGGCGCTGGCTGCCATCGTCGCGATTTCCTGGTGGCGCAAACATCATCCGGACGCGCCATCACAATAGAATAGCTTCATTTCGATGGAATATTCGGCTAGAGCATGATCCCAAAAAGTGCGCAGCGGTTTTTGGACAAGATCATGCGGACTAAATGGAGCAGGCGGCAGGGCGCACCTATCTATAGCTCTGCCACTGTCGCGGATTTCGGAAGAGACATGAACATAGCCGTTTCCAAACCTGACCTGACCATCCGGCTTTGCGGGCCGCGCGGCTTTTGCGCCGGCGTCGATCGCGCCATCCAGATCGTCGTGCTGGCGCTGAAGGCCTATGGTGCGCCGGTCTATGTCCGCCACGAGATCGTGCATAATCGCTATGTCGTCGAGGGGCTGGAAGCCAAAGGCGCCATCTTCGTCGAGGAGCTGGATGAGATCCCGGCCGAGCATCGCGCCCAGCCGGTCGTGTTCTCCGCCCATGGCGTGCCGAAATCCGTGCCGGCCGATGCCGATGCGCGCAATCTCTTCTATCTCGACGCCACCTGTCCGCTGGTCTCCAAGGTCCACAAGCAGGCCATGCGCCACAATCGCCTCGGCCGCCATGTCGTCCTCATCGGCCATGCCGGTCATCCGGAAGTGATCGGCACCATGGGCCAGCTTCCCGAAGGCGCGGTGTCGCTGATCGAGACCGTCGAGGATGCCGACGTCTACGAGCCCGCCGATCCCGATAATCTCGGCTTCGTGACCCAGACGACGCTTTCGGTCGATGACACAGCCGGCGTCATCGCGCGGCTGCAGGAGCGCTTTCCCAATCTCACCGCCCCATCAGCCGATTCGATCTGCTATGCCACCACGAACCGCCAGGAAGTGGTGAAGGAGGCGGCTCCCGGCTGCGATCTCTTCATCGTCGTCGGCGCGCCGAATTCCTCCAATTCCAAGCGCCTCGTCGAAGTGGCGCTGCGAGCAGGGGCGACGAAATCTGTGCTCGTCCAGCGTGCTTCGGAGATCGACTGGGACAATATCGGCGATATCAGCACTGTCGGCCTTTCGGCTGGTGCATCTGCGCCAGAGGTCATCGTCAACGAGATCATCGAAGCGTTCCGCGCCCGCTACAACGCCGTCGTGGAGCTGGCCGAGACGGTGAAGGAAACCGAGAATTTCCTCGTCAATCGCGAGCTGCGCAGCATCGAGCTGACGACCGCCGACATGGCCTTCGTCAACGGCGAATAACCGATCCCAAAGCGCCCAAATTCAGGACTGTTTCGTGGCTGTTTATACCGATATTACCGAAGACGATTTGAAGTGGTTCCTGACGGAGTATGACGTAGGCGAACTGCTCTCCTATAAGGGCATTGCCGAGGGAGTCGAGAATTCGAACTTCCTGCTGCACACGACGCGCGATCCGCTGATCCTGACGCTCTATGAGAAGCGTGTCGACAAGGGCGACCTGCCGTTTTTCCTGGGGCTGATGCAGCATCTGGCAAGCCGCGGCCTGTCCTGCCCGCTGCCGTTGCCCCGCCGCGATGGCGAGCTGCTCGGCCATCTCTCAGGCCGCCCGGCCGCCCTGATCTCCTTCCTCGAAGGCATGTGGCTGAGGAAGCCCGAGGCGCATCATTGCCGCGAGGTCGGCAAGGCGCTGGCCGCCATGCATGTTGCCGGCGAGGGCTTCGAGATCCGCCGCCGGAATGCGCTGTCGCTCGAGGGTTGGCAAGGGCTCTGGGAAAAGTCCGAGGCGCGCGCCGATGAGGTCGAGTCCGGCCTGCAGAACGAGATCCGCAGCGAGCTCGATTTCCTTGAGCATCATTGGCCGAAGGACCTGCCTGAAGGCGTCATCCACGCCGACCTTTTCCCAGACAATGTCTTCTTCCTGGGCGACACGCTTTCCGGACTGATCGACTTCTATTTCGCCTGCAACGATCAGCTCGCCTACGATGTCTCGATCTGCCTCAATGCCTGGTGCTTCGAGAAGGACCACGCCTACAACGTCACCAAGGGCATGGCGCTGCTCGATGGCTATCAGAGCGTGCGGCCGCTGAATTCAGCCGAAATCGCCGCCCTGCCGACGCTGGCGCGCGGCTCGGCGCTGCGCTTCTTCCTGACCCGCCTCTACGACTGGCTGACGACGCCGGCCGGCGCCATGGTCACCAAGAAGGACCCGATCGAATATCTGCGCAAGCTGCGCTTCCACCGCCAGATCGCCTCCGCAGCCGAATACGGGCTGAAGGCATGAAGCATGTCGATATCTTCACGGACGGCGCCTGCTCCGGCAATCCCGGTCCCGGCGGCTGGGGCGCGGTGCTGCGCTACGGCGACGTCGAAAAGGAACTTTTCGGCGGCGAGGCCGAGACCACCAACAACCGCATGGAGCTGCTGGCGGCGATCTCGGCGCTCAACGCGCTGAAGAGCCCCTGCGAGGTCGATCTTCATACCGATTCCAAATATGTGATGGACGGCATCTCCAAATGGATTTTCGGCTGGAAGAAAAACGGCTGGAAGACCGCCGACAAGAAGCCGGTGAAGAACGCCGAGCTTTGGCAGGCGCTGGAAGAGGCCCGCAACCGGCATCAGGTGACGCTGCACTGGGTGAAGGGCCATGCCGGACATCCGGAGAATGAGCGCGCGGATGAGCTGGCGCGCAAGGGGATGGAGCCATTTAAGCGGAAGTAGCTCGTCGGCGATAAGCTCGGCCCAGCCGCATCCCGCCGAAGGGATCATGCCAAGACGTGATCGAGCGCGCTTCTCACGCGCGGCTTTTCGGCTGCCGAGAGCGGCAGGATCGGGCGCGGCGGATCGATCCTGCAAAGATCGAGCGCTTCGGCAATCGCAAACATGACGCGGAAGCTGCCGAACTCCTTGAATAGGTTCCATAACGGCTGAAACTTCTGATCGAGCCGTTTGGCTTCGGCGGTATCGCCGGCTTGCGCAGCCCGTGTGAGTGCCAGCGCCTCGGCGGGCAGGAGGCCGGCGACCACACTGTACCAGGCATCGGCGCCGGCCAGCAGTCCGGCCGTCGCTCCCCAATCGCCGCTGTAGCCGATGGCGAAAGCCTTTGGCGTTTCCTGGCGGCAGACGCGCCATCTCTCCCTCGAAATCGCCTCCTTGGGGCAGAGGCATCTTTACCGCCGCGATATTCGTCACCTTTGCCAGGCGGGCTATCAGCCCGTCGCTGAACGTGAATTTCGTTGTGCCGGGATTGTTGTAGATGCAGAGCGGCAGGTTGCCGGCCTCCGCGACGGCTGCGAAGTGCTGATAGACCTCTTCCTCCGTGAGTGGAGTATAGGACATGGGAGCCAGCAGCAGCCCATCCGCACCGGACGCCTTGGCATCGCGCGCCAACGCCTGCGCTTCGTCGGTTCGCAGTGCTCCAACCCCAACGATGACGGGGATCTTGCCGCCGACGCTGGCTGTTGCGGCCAGGACAGCCCGCCGGCGCTCGTCGCGTGACAGGAAGGCGTAGCCGCCCGTACTGCCAAGCAACCCGATGGAATCAACGCCCGCCAGTTGGATGCGTTCGAGCAGGCGGGCGAGCACTACAATATCAACGTGTCCGGAAGCATCGGTCGGGGTAATCGGAAAGGCCGAAAGGCCAGTAAAGAGCGTCACGATTGTTTTCCTTCTCTGTCAGGCTCCGACCCGCGATAGCGCTCGAAAAGCAGAAGCTGAAATCGTCCTACGCTTAGCGCCGTGTGACTGTCCATGAATGTAACGCAGAAATCATACCCCGCTCAGCAGCTTGGTGGCGATCACCCACATGGTAAGGGCAATGAGCGTTTCCAGAATGCGCCAGGACGCGGGTTTCGCAAAGATCGGTCTCAGCCATCTCGCGCCAAAGCCGAGCGAAAAGAAGAACAGGAAGGAGCCCGTCATGGCACCCGCCGCAAATGAAGCCTCGTTCCCCGGAAACCGGGTCGAGATCGTGCCGAGCAATGCGACGGTATCGAGATAGACATGCGGGTTGAGCCAGGTGAGTGCCAGACACATGGCAAGCGTATGCCGAAAGCTCGATGACCTCGCCTCTCCGGCAGCCAGCATCGAGGTCGAGCGAAAGGCGGAATAGAGGCTCCTGGCTCCGTACCAGATCAGGAAGGCCGCTCCTGCATAGCGCATGACAGGATCGAGCCAGGGCAGCAGCGTGGATATCTGGTGGAAGCTCGTCACTCCGAGCACGATGAGCGCTGCATCGGAGAGCGCGCATGCGAGGCACACGGCGAATACATGCTCGTTGCGAAGGCCCTGGCGCAGGACGAAGGCGTTTTGCGCGCCGATCGCGACAATCAGGCTGAGCCCCATCGTGAGACCCGTCATATAGATCGAAAAATTCATCCTTGCCGAAATGCTCCAAAACCAATGAGCATTTCCGATATCGCCTAAGGAAGAATTAGACTAATTAATGTTGCTAATCCTGATTAAGAAAAACTAAGCCATGCTCGACTATTCCGCTCTCCGTGCCGTTTCCATGGTCGTCCAGACAGGCAGCTTCGAAAAAGCCGCGGCCCTTCTCAACGTCACGCCTTCGGCTGTCTCGCAGCGGGTGAAGCAGCTTGAAGAACGCCTGGGCGTCGTCCTGATCGTCAGGGGCAATCCCTGCACCGCGACGGAAAAGGGCGAATGGCTCTGCCGCCATATGGAGAATGTCGGCATGCTGGAAGACGAGCTTTTCGGACGCTTGCCGGCGCTCGTCGATCCCGGCGAGCCGAAGCAACGGGTTACGCTTCACATCGCCACGAATGCCGATAGTCTCGGGACCTGGTTCGTGGAAGCCATATCCGGTTTTGCCAAGCGCTCCCCCTATCTGCTGAATATCGCCATCGACGACCAGGATCATACGGCCGAATGGCTGCAGCGGGGGCGGGTTATTGCAGCAGTTACCAGCCTGGAAAAGCCGATTCAGGGCTGCCGTCGCATGTCCCTCGGCGCACTCCGCTACCATGCGACGGCAAGCCCCGCTTTCATTGCCCGGCATTTTTCAAAAGGCGTTACCCCGGAAGCGATCCTGAACGCGCCGGCCCTGACGTTCAACCAGAAGGACAGGCTTCAAAGCCGCTGGATACGCCAGACATTCGGAGAGGATTTTGCCTATCCGAGCCACTGGCTGCCTTCGACCCAAGGGTTCGTGGATGCCTGTCTTGTAGGCATGGGATGGGGCATGAATCCCATCCAGCTTGTGCGGGAGCATCTGGAGGCCGGGCGCTTGGTCGAGCTGATCCCCGACACGCCGCTGGACATTCCATTATATTGGCAAGTCAACCGTCTCGCGGCCGACCGGCTTGCCGAATTGACGCGCGAAATCACTGCGACAGCCAAAGCCCATTTGTCAGCGTGAGCTGTGCTTCGCGCTAGAGCGGTTCAGTTTTTCACGGAATCTCTGAGCCGCTCTATCTCTTTTTTTTCACGCAATCCCGGACGGAAAACCGCTGCCCACTTTTCCTGGAATTGCTCTAAACGCGTTGCCATTCGCTTGGCTGCCGGAATGCAATGTTCGCGAATTGGTGCCTTGCCCCATCCCCCTTTCCCTCTATGCTGCCTCCAACATCCAGGGAGGCTGTATCCATGATCCTGCATTGCGTTTTTCTTCGGCTTAAATCCGCCATGACACAGGATGAGAAGAAAGCTCTTTTCGAATCCGTGGCCGCTTTGCAGCAGGTCATTCCCGGCATTATCGATGTCAAATACGGGCCGAATGTCTCTCCGGAAGGGCTGCATGGCGGCTTTGTCGATGGTTTTGCCGTAACGTTCGAGAGCGCCGAGGCGCGGGATGCCTATCTGGTGCATCCGCAGCATGTCGCCGTCGGCGAGCGGATTGTCTCTTCGACCGATGGCGGCCTGGCCGGGCTGCTGGTCTTCGATCTCAATCTTTAAGCACAACGGGCTTTAAGCAGAACGGGCCGCAGGCGAAACATACCTGCGACCCGGTTTGCTCAGTGTTCGTTCAGTCGGCGGCTCAGCTCGACTTCGCCATCGCGGCGGCCAGCTGGTCAACGTTATAACGGAACATTTTCTCGTAAGTCGGAGCCGGGCCGTTGGCCTTGGAAAGGGATTCGACGTAGAGCTCGCCGCCCGGCTCGGCGCCGGTGGCCTTTGCGACCTGCTTGACTAGGCGCGGATCGTTGGAGTTTTCGAAGAAATAGGTCTTCACATGCTCCGTCTTGATCTGCTCGATCAGCTTGGCGACATCGGCGGCAGAGGCTTCGGTTTCCGTCGAGACGCCGAGCGGCGACAGGAAGCTGACATTGTATTCGCGGCCGAAATAGCCGAAGGCGTCGTGGCTGGTCAGCACCTTGCGGCGATCGTCGGCAATTTTGTCGAACTTGCTGTGGGCATAGGCGTCGAGTTCGGTGAGCACCTTGGTGTAGCGCTCGGCATTGGCCTTGAAATCGGCAGCGTCGGCCGGATCGGCCGCGGAGAGCGCCTTTTCGATATTGGCGACCCAGACCTTCACGTTGACTGGGCTGTTCCACACATGCGGATCGGTGACCGTCTTGCCGTCATCGACCATGGTGCGGGTGTTGATGCCATCGGAGGCGACGACGGGCGTTCCCTTGTAGCCCGATGCGCTGATCAGCCGGTCCATCCAGCCTTCCAGGCCCTCGCCGCTGACGAAGGTGACCTTCGCGGCGTTGAGCCTCTTGGCATCGGCCGGCGACGGCTCGAATTCATGGGGGTCGCCGTTCGGGCCGACGAGGCTCGACACCTTCACATGGTCGCCGCCGACCTGCTTGACGACATCCGCGAGCACGGTGAAGGAAGCGACGACATCCAGCGTCTCGGCGGCGGCGGGGCGGGCGACGCCAAAGGCGACGAAGGCCACTGCAGCGGCTGAGAGGAGCAGTTTCTGTTTATTCATGCGAGTCTCCTTGTTCGGATTAGCCCCGGAGATGGGGACGGGGAAAGAACCGCCGGGCAAGGCCCGAAGGTGCGAAGAGGATGGAGAGGCCGTAGATCAGGCTTGCCGTGATGATGATGGTCGGGCCCGAGGCAAATTCGAGATGGTAGGAGGCGATGAGGCCAATATAGCCGGAAGCCGCCGCCGTCCCCGTCGCGATCACCATCATCGCGGGCAGGCTGCGCGACCAGAGCTGCGCGATCGCCGCCGGCAGCATCATCAGCCCCACGGCCATCAGCGTGCCGAGCGCCTGGAAGCTGGCGACAAGATTGAGCACGACGAGCAGCAGGAATAGGAAATGATAGACCGGTCCACGCCCGCCGACGGCCCGCAGGAAGCCCGGATCGAAGCATTCCATGACCAGCGGCCGGTAGATGACGGCAAGGGCCAGCAGCGTCACCGTCGTGATCGCGCCGATCTGGTAGAGAGCAGGGGCGTCGATCGCGAGGATCGTGCCGAAGAGCACATGCAGCAGGTCGATATTGGACCCGCGCAGCGACACGATCAGCACGCCGAGCGCCAGCGACGTCAGATAGAAGCTGGCAAAGCTCGCATCCTCCTGCAGCACCGTCATGCGGCTGACGAGGCCGGAGAGCAGCGCCACCGAAAGGCCGGCCACCAGCCCCCCGAGCCCCATGGCCGTCAGCGACAGCGAACCGGCGATGAGATAGCCGATGGCAGCACCGGGCAGCACCGCATGGCTCATGGCATCCCCCATCAGGCTCATGCGCCTGAGCATCAGGAAAACGCCGATCGGGCCGGAGCCGAGGCCGAGGCAGAGGCAGGCGATGAGCGCGCGCCGCATGAAGCCATAATCCGCGAAGGGCGCGAGGAAGATATCGTAGGCGGTCATTCGGCCGGCTCCCGCTTTGCGAGACCACCTTCGGCAAGCTCATCATCCGGCAGGCAGGCTTCGGCCTCCTCGTCCCAGCGCTCGGCCATGGCCCGCGCCCTGATGAGGTTGGCGGGGCTCATCACGTCCTGCGTGTCGCCCCATCCCACAAGCTCGCGGGCAATCAGCATCGTCTCGGGAAAGTGAGCGCGCACCTGATCGAAATCATGCAGAACGGCGATGACGGTGCGCCCTTCGTTGTTCCATCGCAGAACGAGGTCGAGCAGATCGCGCGTCGTGCGCTGGTCGATGGCGGTAAAAGGTTCGTCCAGCAGGATGACGCGCGCGTCCTGCAGCAGCAGTCTCGCGAAGAGCACGCGCTGGAATTGGCCGGCCGAGAGCGAGCCGATATGTCTGTTCTCGAAACCGGAAAGCCCGACGACCGAAAGCGCATCGCGCGCCCGCTCCGCATCCTGGCGCGAGAAGCGGCCGAATGCGCCGGCATTCTTCCAGGCACCGAGCATGATCGTGTCGGCGACCGAGATCGGAAAGCGGCGGTTGATATCGGCGGCCTGCGGCAGGTAGCCGAAATCGTTGCGCGTCAGCGCCCCGCGATCGATCGACCCTCCCGCCGGCCTGAGTTCACCGACGATGGCTTTCAAGAGCGTCGATTTACCCGCACCATTCGGCCCGGCGATGGCCGTGAGGCTACCGGTCCGGAAGGCGCCGGAAATGTGGTGCACGGCGGGATGACGCTCGTAGGTGACGGTAAGATTGTCGAGACGGATCAGATCGCTCATGCCAAGGCCACCGCCCAGCCGATGGCCGCCCAGAGTACCGCTATGCCGACCGCGACATAGGCAAGGCGCACAAGAGCGGAACGCCCCATCAGGGAGGACGCGAAGGGGTTGTGGTCGAAAGGCATGTGGGGGCTTTCATTTATGTAATAACATTACGTGTTGTAGCCGGGAGAATATGGCGAAAAAGAGGCGTGGGCTGGATTACCTGCCGATTGCTACGAACGATATTGGAATATCTGTCAGCCAATGCCGTTGGCTCCCAATCGCCATAGCGATTGCTACAAAGTTATCCTGCCGCGATATTGAGATCTGGAGAATGCTGGACAGGGCTGGAAGAGGAGGCTGTCTTGAAATTGCGGCTGGAGCTATTTGTTACCGACGTTCAGGCATCGATAGAATTCTATCGCCGGGTGCTGAATTTCCAGGTGATTGGTCAGGCAAGCGCGGACTATACGATGCTCACGAATGGCGAGGCGGCCATTTCTGTCAACAAGCGGGAGGCCCTCGGACACGATCATCCCCTTCGAGCCACCGATGGAGAGCGGCTCGGCCTCGGCGTCGAAATCGTATTGAACGTTGCGGACATAGAGGGCTTCTATGAGACCATCAGAACGCGTGGTCACCCGGTATCCGAGCTTGTCCTGCAACCATGGGGTCTACGCGATTTTCGCATCATAGATCCGGATGGCTATTATATCCGGGTGACAAGCAGACATAGGGCATAGAAATGGGAACACTTGGGCATACCCAAGTATTCCCGGTTCAGTCTGGAGCGGCAGTCATACGACCAGCCCCCTCAATCCGTCGAAATCTCAAAGCTGCTCGATCATCGCGGCAGCACCCGAAACCGTGGCCTGGCCGGGGCTTTCCTCGATGTTCAGCGACTTCACCACGCCGTCTTCCACCAGCATGGAATAGCGCTTGGAGCGGATGCCGAGGCCACCGGCGGAGAGGTCGACTTCGAGGCCGAGCGCCTTGGCGAAGGAGCCGTCCCAGTCGGCGAGGAAGTGGATCTTGCCCATGCCGCCGGATGATTGCGCCCAGGCGCCCATCACATGCCAGTCGTTGACCGAGATGACGGCGATATCATCGACGCCCTTGGCGAGAATGGCGTCCCGGTTTTCGAGATAGCCAGGCAGATGGTTGAGCGAGCAGGTGGGCGTGAATGCGCCCGGAACGGCGAAAAGCACGACGCGCTTGCCGGCAAAAAGCTGCTCGGTGCTGATCTCGACCGGGCCGTCGGCGGTCTTTTCCTTGAAAGTGGCGGCGGGCAGTTTATCGCCGATTGCAATGGTCATGGCTCTCTCCTTGGGGCGCGATCTCGGGGGCGTTTGAACGGCCGCCGATTGGATAGGGATTGTTGGGCGAACTATAGATCGGAGCTATTCGAACGCAAGCGTGGTTTCCATGGCGCGATCGCCGTCGACGACGAGGACACCCCAGGTCTTGCCCTTGATATCGTAATTCTTCGGCAGCTTGGCGATTGCGATATCGGCCGAGTAGGCGGTGCCTTCCCGCTTCGCATTCGCTTGCTGGAAAAACACGTAGCCCGTCGGCCCGGTGACATAGATCGCCGGATTTTCTCCGGTCGCGTCAGGCAGGGTGAGGTGCAGCGAAAGGTTTTTCGCATCCGCGGAAAGGCTGTGGCTCTCAAGGGCGAAATCAGAGGATGGAGCCTGCGGCAGGGAGGCCTTGGCTGCGTCCAGCAGTGCCAGTTCATGCGCCGTCGGCTGTTCGCTCGTCGGCAGCGCCAGCGAATACTCAGCCTGGAATGGAATGCAGATCTCCTTGCAGAAACCGATGAAGGCGGTCAATTCCAGTTTTGCCGGCGTCTTGCCCTCGATGGTGAAATCGAGCGGCAATGTCACCGGCGCGTCATAGCCGATTTCCTGTATGGCGCCGACCGTGATCCTTTTCGGGATCGGATAGCCGGTCTTCTCCAGCTTTATTCCGCTATTGGGGGCCAGCGTTACCTGTGGCGGGATGCCGCTCTGGCCCGGTTCGCGCCAATAGGTGATCCAGCCGGGCTGTGGTTCGATCTGCAGCGCGGCGCGGATATGCCCTTCGGCGTCCGGTGCCAGCGCAACCAGGCGCATGCGGCCGCCCTGATTGTCCACCCAATCAGTCGTTGCAGCGAAAGCGGCGGTACCGATGCACAGGATGGCGGCAAGCGTTTCGGCAAGAAGCGTTGGCAGGCGGGGGAGGGTAACTGTTCCAATCATGAGAGCAGGATTTAGCGGATTGGCTGGCCCGGAGCCAGCGCGGCTTAAAAAAGAAATGATCATTTTCAGTTGATTGATTTATGACATTGCCCCATCTTCTTTTTTAGCGGTGCAGTTATGGACTGCGGTCAGGAGGCACAATGTCCCTATCGACGCTGAAGAATAGACGCGAAAGAGGTTTTCTCGACGGCCAGTTCCTGATCGCCATGCCGGGCATGGAGGACCGGAACTTCAACCGGACGGTTATTTATATTTGCGCTCATTCCGATGCCGGGGCCATGGGCTTCGTCATCAACCGGGGCCAGAAGCTGACCTTCACGGATGTCCTTTTGCATCTCGATATGATCAAGGACGACGACGCCATCGTTCTCCCGCCCGTCGCGCGCGATTTCCCCATCCAGACCGGGGGACCGGTCGAAAGCGGCCGCGGCTTCGTCCTGCATTCCGACGACTATATCAGCGACAGCAGTATTCCGGTCAGCGACGATATCAGCCTGACGGCGACGCTGGATATCGTGCGGGCCATCTCCAAGGGAAGCGGCCCCAAACGCGCCACCATGCTGCTCGGTTACGCCGGCTGGGGCGCCGGCCAATTGGAGGCCGAGATCGGCAATAACGGCTGGCTGAACTGCCCCGCCGAAGAGGAATTGATCTTCGACCGAAGCCTCGACGACAAGTACGAGCGCGCCTTGGCTTTGATGGGTATCAACCCCGCAATGCTGTCGCCGCATGCGGGGCATGGCTGAGGCGAACTGCATTATATTGGAACGAAGTAACGCCCGTGACGTTTTCATGGCAGGGCAACGGCAATAACGCTGTGCCAATTATGGAGGTGTTAGACATGGGTAGCACGACCGACAAGGTATCCGGCAAGGTCAACGAAGTGGCCGGCAAGGCCAAGCAGATGGCCGGCAAGGCCACGAACGACAAGGAACTGCGCGCAAAAGGCGCGGCCCAGGAAGCCAAGGGCAAGGTGCAGGGCGCCATCGGCAAGGCCAAGGATAAGGTCAAGGGTGCAGTGGATCGGATGTAATCCGGCTGCTCGCCAATTTCAGGTCGCTGTGCAATCTGAGATAGTGCCGCAGAAGCGGCCCGCTAAGTAGAGCCTGTCTCGGAGACGCGACGGGCTCTTTCGTGTCGATGGGACGTTATTTCGAAGAGGGTTTCCATGCGGCTTTTCACTTGCGACCATTGCGGCCAGCCGGTGCATTTCGACAACAGGCAGTGTGTCCGCTGCGGTCATCAGCTCGGATTCGTCCCGGATCGGCTGGCCATATATGCGCTGGAGGCCGAGGAAGGAGCGAATTGGCATCTGGTCGCCGAGCCATCGAGCCACGTCCGTTTCTGCGCCAACGCCGAACTCGATATCTGCAATTGGCTTGTCGATGCGGACGACCCGCAGCCATTCTGCACAGCCTGTCGTCACAACCGCCTGGTGCCCAACACGGATACCCAACAGGGCATAGACCGCTGGCGGCGCATCGGTCAGGCCGAGCGGCATCTGTTCTATTCGTTGTTGCGCTGGAACCTGCCGCATCCTGATCGACAACAGGATCCTGTGGGCGGGCTGGTGTTCGACTTCCTCGAAGATGAGGTGCAGGGCAGCAATGTCGTGCCCGCCAGGACCGGCCATGAAGAGGGGCTGATCGCTATTCGTGCCGCCGAAGCCGACGACGTGACGCGCGAACAGGCGCGCGCCTCCATGAACGAGCCATACCGCACGCTGCTCGGCCATTTCCGCCACGAGACCGGCCACTTCATCTGGAACAAGCTCGTGCGCGACCGCGGCCGGTTCGATGTTTTCCGCACCGTCTTCGGAGACGAGAGAGCGGATTACGGCATGGCGCTTCAGTCTCACTATGACAATGGCCCGCCGCCGAACTGGCACGAAAACTTCATCAGTGCCTATGCCAGCGCCCATCCCTGGGAAGATTTTGCGGAATGCTTTGCGCATTACCTGCACATCGTCGATACGCTGGAAACCGCGCGCTCCTTCGGTTTGGCGGTCGACCCCTTTGGTTATCACGAGATGGCGGCGGAGGTGGATTTCAATCCCTATAGAGCCGAAAGCGCCGACCAGCTCGTCAGCGCCTGGATCCCCTTGAGCGTCGCGATCAACGCCATTCAGCGCAGCATGGGGCAGCCGGACTCCTATCCCTTCATCCTGTCGCCGCCGGTGGTGGCGAAGCTGGACTATGTCCGCACCCTAATCAACGACGCCTGATCCGCCACCCAGCCGGGGAGGGGAAGGTCTATGCACGCTTCGTCAGAGGAAAGCGTTCCTTCAACAGCCTGATCACGGAATCCGTGCCCATCGGCGGCCCGAAGATGAAGCTCTGACCGTAGGTGCAGCCGATCTTGGCGAGCTCCAGCGCATCCTCTTCGGATTCGATTCCCTCGGCGACGACGCGCATGTTGAGTTCGCGCGCCATGGAAATGACGGAACGCAGAAGGATGGCCTTCTTGTCGCTCTCGTCGCGGACCATCGCCTTGTCGAGCTTGATCATGTCGAAGGGGAAGCGGGTAAGGTAGGCGAGCGAGGAATAGCCGGTGCCGAAATCGTCGAGCGCCAGGCCGATGCCGGCTTCGCGCAGCTTGTCGAGCACGAGCCGCGCCTGCTCCGGGTTCTCCATCACCTGCGATTCCGTCAGCTCGAGCTTGATGCGGCTCGGATCGCAATGGGTCTTGGCGAGCAGGGCACGGATATCGTCGTAGAGCTCGTTGTTGAGCAGCTGCACGCTGGAGAGATTGATGGATACGAAGAGCGGCAGGTCGCCGGTCTGTCGCTGCCAAGCCATCAGATCGTTGGTCGCCTGCTCCAGCGCGAACATGCCGAGCGGACCGATAATGTCCGAGGCCTCGGCGATGGGGATGAATTCCGTTGGCGGAATATTGCCGCGCTTCGGATGTTCCCAGCGCATCAGCGCCTCGAAGCCGGCCACCTCGGCGTCTTCAAGCCGCACGATCGGTTGATAGACCAGCGAGAGTTCCTTGCGTTCGACGGCGCGGCGCAGGTCTGTTTCGAGCTGCAGACGGTCAGTACCGAAGCTGCGGAAGGCGGGCTGGAAGGGCTCGACGCGATTGCCGCCGGCGCGCTTGGCGCGGTACATGGCAAGCTCGGCGTCGCTGAGCATGCCGGGCGCATTTTCCTGCTGGTCGACCCAGGACGTCAGCCCGACCGATGCCGTCAGGATGATCTCGCGATTGGCGAAGTTGATCGGCACCATGATCGCCTTGCTGATCGCGTCGGCAAAGTCGGCCACCTTGGCCGGATCGCGCTCGGAAACGAGGATCAAGCCGAACTGGTCGCCGGAAAGGCGCGCGAGCGTGTCCTGAGGCTTCAGCAGGCGGCGAAGGCGTCTCGTCAGCGCGATGAGAATATTGTCGCCCGCAGCGACGCCGAGTGTGTCGTTGACGAGCTTGTAGCGGTCGATGTCGATCACCATGACGGTCGGCCGCAGCTGGTTGCCCTCCGGCGCCAGCGTCAGAACGGCCTGCAGGCGATCGAGAAAGACCTGTCGGTTCGGCAGTCCGGTCAGATTGTCGTGCACCGCGTCGTGCAGCAGCCGCTCGATCGAATTCTTCTGCTCTGTGATATCGACGATGGTGCCGACGCAGCGAATGATCTCGCCGTTCGATCCAAGCACCGGCCGCGCGCGGATCGACAGCCAGTGGAAATGTCCGTCTTCGGCGCGGATGCGGAATTCGTGGTTCAGCCGGCCGCGACGATGTTCGAGAAGCACGTCCAGGGTCGCGCGGAAGCGGTCGCGGTCGTCGGGATGCAGCCGCGGCAGCCAGTTGCGCGCCGCGCCATGCATGGTGCCCGGCGACAGGCCGAGCTTCGTCGAGATGTCGGGCGTCGTCACCACGCGGTCGCGTGCTACATCCCAGTCCCAGACGGTGTCGCCGGAGCCGGTAAGCGCTAGGGATTGCCGTTCGAGATCCGAGAACAGGCCCTGCTGGAATGCGCCGCCGGCAAAGGCATGCTGCATGACCGTGAAGCCTATCAGCAGGACGATCAGCACGAGGCCGCCGCCGAGTGCTGGCTGGATGATGTCGTTGTCGAGCTTGCCCGTCACCGTCATCCAGGCGCCGAACAGCCAGACGAGGATCAGCGCCCAGGCAGGCACCAGCAGGATGGCGCGGTCATAGCGGCTGAAGCCCAGATAGATGATGAGCAGCAGACCCGCAGTCGCAGTCAGTGCCAGCGACAACCGGGCGATGCCGGCCGCGATCGACGGATCGTAGATCGCCACGCCGAAGAGCAGGGCGAGGCCAAGGACCCAGGCGAGCGTGACGTAGCCCAGGTGCGCATGCCAGCGATTGAGGTTGAGATAGGTGAACAGGAAGATCACCAGGCTTGAAGCGAGCGCCACCTCCGCACAGGCGCGCCATATTCGCTGATCGCTTGACGTGATCATGATGAGCTTGCCGAGGAAGCCGAAATCCACACAGATATAGCCGAGCACCGCCCAGGCGAGCGCTGCCGTTGCCGGCAGCATCGAGGTGCCCTTGACGACAAAGAGAATGGTCAGGAACACCGCCAGCAGGCCGGCAATGCCGAGCACGATGCCACGATAGAGCGTGAAGGCGTTGACCGTATCCTTGTAGGCGTTGGGTTCCCAGAGATAGAGCTGCGGCAGGTTCGGAGACGAGAGTTCGGCAACGAAGGTGACGACGGCGCCGGGGTTCAGCGTGATGCGGAACACATCGGCCTCGTCGCTCGGTTGCCGGTCGAGCGCAAAGCCTTCGCTCGGCGTGATCGCGACGATGCGCTGCGAGCCGAGGTCCGGCCAGAAGACCTTCGAATTCACCAGGCGGAAATGCGGGGCGACGATGACGCGTTCCAGCTGCTCTTCGGAAACATTGGCGAGCGCGAAAACGGCCCAGTCGCCCTGATGGTTCGGTGAGGAGGATCGTACCTCAATCCGGCGCCGGATGCCGTCGGCGCCGGCGGCCGTTGAGACCTGAAAGGCCTCGCCCTGGTTGGTATAGATCTCCGTTGTTGCCGTCAGGTCGAGGGCTGTGTCGTCGCGGGAAATCTTCACGGGCTCGGCTGCGTGCGCCATGCCGGCAAACAGGAGCAGCATGGTGGCCGCGAGCGTTGCGAGCAGCGCGCAGAGCCGCTTGGCGGTCGGCATTGCTGGCATCAATCCGGTGGTCATCGCTGGTCGTATTTTCGGTTCGGGTCGGCATCCGCTGCCAACCTTGAAAACATGACATGGTCGCGCCACTGACCGTTGATTTTTAGATACCCGCGCAAATGACCTTCTCGCTGGAAACCGGCCTTTTCCAAAAGCCGCATGCTACGCTCGTTATCCGGAATACAGGCTGCTTCAATACGGTGCAACTCAAGTCCGGAAAAGATATAGGGTATAACCAACTGAAGTGCGGCGAACATATGACCCTGACCGGAATAGCGCTCGCCCATCCAGTATCCGATCATGCAGCTCTGCGCAGCACCGCGGCGAATGTATCCGATCGTTATGCCTCCGACCAACGTCATGTTTTCCCTAAGGAAAATGAATAACGGTATGGCCTGGCCGGAACTATATTCCTGCTTGCCCCTGATGATGCGCGCCCGGTAGGCGCCTTCGGTCAGCTCGTCATGCCGCCAGGTCGGTTCCCAAGGCTCCAGGAAGCGGCGGCTTTCGGCTCTCAGCCTGTGCCATTGATTGAAATCGGAGTAACGCGGCAGGCGCAGCAAATATTGGTCGTTTTCGAGTTCAACCGCGTCCGGATGACGTGAGAGAAACCGAAAGACAGATTTTTGCATGCCGCCAAGCACTCCCCCGAGAATTGAACCCATCGGCCCGCGGCGTGGCCTTAGCCGCTCGCGCTTCTGGAGGCGGGCGCCGGCGACGACAGCGACAGCGACATGACGATGTCTTCCATCGGTGCAAGCTGTTCCAGCGGCCCGATCGCCGAAAGCGTCGGTACTGTATCGAAGAACAGGCGGCCGGCAAGATCCGTCAGCCGGTCGATGGTGATGCCCTCCAGGCGCTCCAGCATCTCCTGGTTCGGGATCGGGCGGCCATAAAGCATCATCTGCCGGGCGACCTGGCCGGCACGGGCAGCAGGACTTTCCTGGCCCATCAACAGCTGCGCGCGGATCTGGGCGCGGGCACGCTCAATTTCCTGCTGCTGGATGTCGTGTGAGGACTTATGGAGCTCTTTCACGATGACGGGCAGCAGCTCCGGCAGGTTCTCGCCGCCGGTGGCGGCGTGGATTCCGAAGATGCCGGTATCGGAGAAGCCCCAGTGAAATGCGTAGACCGAATAGCAGAGACCCCGGAATTCGCGCACCTCCTGGAAGAGACGCGAGGACATGCCCCCGCCGAGGATATTGGCAAGGATCTGCGAACAGTAGAAGTCGCGCGTGTGGTAGGCACGCCCCTCGAAGCCCAGGAGGATCTGCGCATCCATCAGGTCGCGCGTTTCGCGGATGTTGCCGCCGATATAGCGAGCCGGCTCGATGACGGGCGAAGTGGAGGGTTTGGTCGGCAGGCTGGAGAAGCGCTCTTCCACCTGACGCACGAAGCTTTCATGATCGACCGCACCGGCCGCCACGACAAACATGCGATCGGTCGTGTAGTTGCGGTCCAGATAGTGACGAATCTGCTCTGGCGAAAAGGAGACGACGGTTTCCGGCGTACCGAGAATTGCGCGGCCGAGCGTCTGGCCGCGATAGGCGACCTCGGAGAACTTGTCGAAGACCACGTCGTCGGGCGTGTCGTTCGCCGCATTGATTTCCTGCAGGATAACCTGCTTTTCGCGGGCCAGCTCCTCCTCTTCGAAGGCGGACTCCGTCAGGATGTCGGCAAGAATATCGACTGCGAGCGGCACATGGTCCTTCAGCACGCGTGCATAATAGGAGGTCGTTTCGGTCGAGGTAGCGGCATTGACTTCGCCGCCGACATTCTCGATCTCCTCGGCGATCTGCCGCGCGGAACGCCGCGCCGTACCCTTGAACGCCATATGCTCGAGCAGATGCGCGATCCCGTGTTCCGCTTCGGTCTCGTTACGCGAACCCGACTTGATCCAAACGCCGAGTGCCACGCTTTCGAGGTGTGGCATCGATTGGGTTGCTACTGTCAGCCCGGACGCAAGCCGGGTGCATTCCACTGTCATCGCTTGTCTTTCCGCGTCTGTTGTTCCCCGGCCCGGGCATGCTCGCCGATAAAACTTTCCACGGCTTTAAGCTCCGGATCGAGAACGTCGAAACGCTCCTCCCTGGTCATCAGACCAGCAAGCCACGTTGGAAGCGCCGGGTCAATACCACATGCGGATTTTACTGCGGCGGGGAATTTCGCGGGATGCGCGGTGGCAAGCGTCACCATCGGGCTCGTCGACCGCTCGTTTTTCTTCGCCACGAAGACGCCGATGGCCGTGTGCGGATCGAGTAGGTAACCCGTTTCCGCCAGTGTTTTGTGGATTGTCTCTGCCACCTGCTTTTCGCTGGCACGACCGGCGCGGAAGTCCTTCTTGATGAACTTCAAGGCCTTTTCGCTGATCGAAAAGCCGCTCGATTGTTTCAGGCTTTCCATCGCGGCGCGCACCTTCGAGGCGTCACGGCCATTCGCTTCGAACAGCAGCCGCTCGAAGTTGGAGGAGATCTGGATATCCATCGACGGCGCGGTGGTTGCCTTGACGGCGCGCATCTCGTAGCGGCCGGTCTTCAGCGTGCGCGCCAGGATGTCGTTCTCGTTGGTGGCGATGACCAGGCGGTCGATCGGCAGGCCCATCCGCTTGGCGACGTAGCCGGCGAAAATATCACCGAAATTGCCCGTCGGCACGGTGAAGGAGATTTTCCGGTCCGGGCCGCCCAGCGCAACGGCCGTGGTGAAATAATAGACCACCTGCGCCATGATTCGCGCCCAGTTGATCGAGTTGACGCCGGAAAGCCTGACCTTGTCGCGGAAGCCGGCATCGTTGAACATGGCTTTGACGAGGTTCTGGCAATCATCGAAATTGCCGTTGATCGCCAGAGCATGCACATTGGCTTCGGTCGAGGTGGTCATCTGCCGCTGCTGCACCGGCGAGACCTTGCCATGCGGAAATAGAATGAAGATGTCGGTGCGCTCGCGGCCGGCAAAGGCGTCGATTGCCGCGCCGCCGGTATCGCCCGATGTGGCGCCGACGATCGTTGCCTTTTGCCCGCGCTTTTCCAGCGCATAGTCCATCAGCCGCGCGAGCAGCTGCATGGCGACATCCTTGAAGGCGAGCGTCGTGCCGTGGAACAGCTCCATGACGAAGCTGTTCGGGCCGGTCTGCACCAGCGGCGTCACCGCCGGATGACGGAAGGTGGCGTAGGCGTCGTCGATCATGCCGCGGAAGACATCGGCGGGGATTTCGCCGTTGGTGAAGGGCGACAGGACGGCGAAGGCGACGTCCTGGTAGCTCTTGCCGCGGAAGGCGCGGATCTCTTTTTTCGTCAGGGTCGGCCATTCACGGGGAACGTAGAGCCCGCCGTCACGGGCAAGGCCGGCCAGGAGGGCGTCGCAGAAGCCAAGGGCAGGGGCTTCTCCCCGCGTTGAGATATAGTCCACGGTCTAGAATTCCTTCGGTCGCAAAATTGCCTGAGTGATCGGTTGAGAGAGTAGAGGAACGAAACGACGGCGGCCTGTCTTTTTGCGTCGGATCAGCCGCGTGGTTTTCGCGTTTGCGCAAGGCGCGTGGGATCAGCGCCGGCGGGCGGCAGTTTGTGCCAATATGTCGATCTCGAAAAGTGAGCCAAAACGGTGTCTACCCAATCGATTTTTCGCTGCGTCGCTGGTATAGACCATCGCCAAGTGTCATAAAAGGCCCGTCCGACAGGCTTCAGGCCGATAATGTGAATTGTATGGAGAGGGTGGAATAATAGTGTTTGGCAGGGTTTCGCGTCGTCTTTTTTCCGCTTCGCTTCTGGCATTGCTGACTGGTTGCAGCTCTCTTGGCCTTGGCGGCAACAGTGACAAACAGCCGGGAACGGATGTTACGGTCGCACCGCAGGCGGGTACCACCGGGGCTGCTCCGCAGGTAACTGGTGGTCAGGCCTATGTCGCCGGCAAATGCCCGCAGGTTACCATCCCCGACCAGGCAGCCGTCTACCGGACTTACGCCAAGGGCGCCAAGGATGACCCGAACCAGTTGACCTATCAGGCCTCGCTGGCGGAGGCGACGCGCCAGTGCACGACCGATGGCACCAATCTCGGGATTCATGTCGCCGTGCAAGGGCGTCTGGTCGCCGGCCCGATGGGTAGCTCCGGCAAGGTGACCCTGCCGATCCATGTCGCCGTCATGGACAATGAGACCGCGCTTTACAGCAAGACCATCAACTACACGGCTGAAATTCCGCCGGGCGAGAGCACGGCCCAGTTCCTCTTCAGGGACGACGATATCAGCGTTACCGGTGGTTCAGGCGGTTTTACCATCGTCCAGGTCAGTTTCGACCAGGGGCCGCAGAAGCCTGACAAGGGTGAGAAGCCGGCACGCAAGAAGCGCCACTAAGCGCACGTCGCCTGCGCATCCGACCTGCGTCGCGATTGTGTGGGCGCATATGTCATTCGCACGAAATGAAAAAGAAAAGGCCCTGTCTCGCGGCGGGGCCTTTTCTTTGCAGCCTGCGATATCTCACAAAACGCCATCCCATTCGGCCAGGGCCATGACGATGCCAGGCAGGTCGGCCATACGGGCAATCACGGTCTCCGCGCCGGCATCGGTCAGCTTGTCGGCATGCGAGGGATAGGTATGCGAAGCACCGGTGAAGCCGATGACGCGCATGCCGGCGGCGCGCGCCGCCTGGACGCCGTGGACCGAATCCTCGACGACGATGGTATTGGCTGGGTTGGCGTTCATCTGCTCGGCGCCATGCAGGAAAATATCCGGCTTGGGCTTCACACGGTCGGCGCCGAGATCCTTGGCGGAGTAGATATGCGGCGCGAACAGCTTGAGGTAGCCGACCTTGGTGAGCATCATGTCGAGACGCGCGGAGCTGGAGTTCGAGCAGACACAGCGCGGCATCGGCAGTCGCGACAGCGCGAGCGGAACGCCGGAAATCGCCTGGACATCGTTGGCGAGCCGCAGATCCAGAAGTTTTTCCGATTTGTCGAGCAGCGATGCGGAGAGCGGGATGCTGGCCTCGCGCTCGACTTCGAACAGAATGTTGTGCCAGGTCATGCCGGCAAAGCGCTCGCCCATTTCCTCGGCACTGATCGGATAGCCTGCATCCGTCAGCAGTTTGGATTCGACGTCTGCCGCGATGATTTCCGAATCGACCAGAACGCCGTCGCAGTCGAAGATGATGAGGTCGAAGCCATTACTCATGAGAATTGCTGCCTTTGATGAGGGCTGGGTTCGGCATGTTCGGTGGAAAACCGTCAGTGTGTCGGAACATGCTCAGAAAAATGACCGTCGCGCTTTACACGATGTGCCGGCAAAGCTCAACCAATTGGCGGGCATGGCTGTGCTGCGCTGACGGAAAGGGTCGGCGGAGTTCAAAAGGCTTCATGACTTCAGCATGTCGCTCGACAATCCGTAAGCCCGGCTTTAAGGATCGGCCATGGCCAAGGAGCGTCACGACACCATTGCCAGCCGCATCAGCCGGGTGCTTGCCGACCGCATCATCCGTGGTGAGATCGCGCCCGATGCGCGGCTGCGGCAGGATCACATCGCCGAGGAGTTCGGCACCAGCCATGTGCCGGTGCGCGAGGCATTCCGGCGGCTGGAAGCGCAGGGCCTGGCGATCAACTTGCCGCGTCGCGGCGTTCGCGTCGCCTCCTTCGATCTCAAGGAGGTTCGCGAAGTCGCCGAAATGCGCGCGGCACTCGAGGGTCTCGCCTTGAAGCATGCGGCGCAGCACCTGACGCCTGCCATTCTGGATGCCGCCGAGGAGGCGACGCGGGAAGGCGATGCCGCCGGCGATGTCCATGCCTGGGAAGAGGCCAATCGCCGCTTCCATCGTCTCATCCTGGCGCCCTGCGGCATGGTGCGCCTGCTGGCCGCCATCGACGACCTGCATGCCGCCAGCGCCCGCTTTCTCTTTTCCGCATGGCAATCCGGCTGGGAAAAGCGCACGGATCACGATCATCGCGCCATCCTGGCCGCACTCCGCCAAGGGCGCGCCGACGAGGCTGCCGCCATCCTGCAGAAGCACGTCCAATGGATCGGTCGCGCTCCCGTGCGCACTCCCTCAGGCTCGACGCGCGAGGCCTTCGCGATCGTCGGTTGAGCACTCGAAAAAATTATAGATAATTTTTGGCGGAAGCACTCGCGCGAGTCATTTTTCGATGGCAGGAGTTGGCTCATTCTATCTGATCTGCGGTACGGGACTTGGTCTAAAGCTCCGTACCTGAAGGCGGTACTACCATTTTTCTTCCCTTTGAAATCCATGCTTTCCGGGCACTCCTGCCCCAAGCAGCATAAATTTACGCATCCGCCGCTTGCCTCGATCTATAAACTCGGACATAAAATAGATGGGAATTAAAAATTATCTATAATTTCTAGAAGGAGAGCTCATGTCCCTGTTGCATCATCACGAAGAAGCCACCTTTGACCCGCTGCGCCTTGCTCAACGGTCGCTGGTCGTCAAGGCCGCCTTCGTTCTCGCCGGAACGCTGGCGCTGGCGCTCGCGTCGCAGATTTCGGTGCCGATGGTGCCTGTGCCGATCACCATGCAGACCTTTGCGATCACCATGATCGGCGCGCTCTACGGCTGGCGTCTCGGCGCGATCACTATTCTGGCGTGGCTTGGCGAAGCCATGGTCGGTTTTCCGGTTCTGGCCGGCGGCGCAGGCGGCATCGCGCCCTTCATGGGGCCTACGGTCGGCTATCTCGTCTCTTTCCCGATCATTGGCGCGCTGGTCGGCTGGCTTGCCGAGCGCGGCTGGAGCGGCGACCGCGTCGTGCGTAGTTTCCTCGCCCATCTCTCGGCCAATATCCTGTGCCTCGCGATCGGTGGCGCATGGCTTGCGGCATTGATCGGCGCTGAAAAGGGCTGGCTCTTAGGCGTCGCTCCGTTCATCCTTGGCGCCGTGCTGAAATCCGCGCTTGCGGCCGCAGTATTGAAGACCGCCCAGGTCTATAGCGGCAAGGCAAAGCTGAATTGACTGTTCGGCTTCGCGCCCACCATCTGCTCTGCATGCTGACCTTCGTCGGTGAAGGCTATACGCCGGCCTTCACCGACAATTATCGCCGCATTGCCGAGCGTCTGACAAAAGGGGAGGAGATCAAGCTGGTCTCCGGGCCTGACGATATCTGCGCACCGCTTCTGGACGAGATGGAGCCGCACTGTTTTAAGGCGTCGGTCATCGAGCGGGACGCCGCCGCTCTTGCGGACGTGGTGGCCCTGCTGGGAGAAGAGATCGAAATTGGCGCGATGCTGGTGCCCGATGCCGCCCTGCTTGCAAAACTGCGGCGGAATTTCGCCAGCGGCGAGATTCGCCACGCCTGCCTTGGTTGCGAATGGGGAGATCTCTGCAGCCGAATTGCAGCCGGCAATTTCGCCGACGTCCTGATCGGCCACGCCTAGGAGGGCTCGCCCGCCTCGATCGGAAAGAGCGCCAGAAAACGGCGCTCGCCTTCCGGCGTAAAGAAGATCGAGCGACTGTTTTCGGTTCGCCGCGCCCAGCCCTTGTCGAGGAAATTCGCAAGAAGTGCCTTGCCGAGGCTGCCGGCGAGATGGGCGCGGCGTTCACTCCAGTCCAGGCAGGATCGACAGAGCGGACGGCGGCTCGACCGCAATCCGGATATGTCTATGCCGATCGAACCAAGGTGGGTCTCGCCCTGCGCCGTCAGGCTCAGGCCTTCGCCCATGGCCGAAATCGAACCACCTTCTATCAGACTGTCGAGCATGCGCACGCCATAGTCACCGGCAAGATGATCGTAGCAGATGCGCGCCTTGCGCAGCGCCGGCTCCTTCGGGCCGGGGCGGTGGCGCAGGTGTCCGCGGCTGGCGGCAAAACCCATGATCCCTTCAAGCAGCTTGCCGACGCCATCATCCGCCAGCGCGAAATAGCGATGCCGGCCCTGCTTGCGCTGCGCCAGTAAACCACCCGCTTCGAGCTTGGAAAGATGGGCGCTTGCCGTCTGCAGCGTCACGCCGGCCGCAGCCGCCAACTCTGTTGCCGTCAGCGCGCGGCCGCCCATCAAGGCCGTCAGTATGTTTGCTCGCGCCGGATCACCGATCAACGAGCCGATCTGCGCTATGTCAGGACCTTCTTTCATACTTCGATCGTAGCCGAAGCATCTCCGTTCTTCAATGTGCGAAAACATCCGTATCAGCAAAGGAGAAAGCCATGATCACCTGTTTCATCCGCTATCAGATCGACCCCTTCAAGCAGGAGGCCTTCGCCGAATATGGCAAGGCCTGGGGCCAGATCATCCCGCGCAATGGCGCCGATCTTATCGGCTATTTCGCCCCGCACGAGGGCTCATTGACGACAGCCTACGGCGTCTACAATATCGAGAGCCTGGCCGCCTACGAGGCTTATCGCAAAAGCCTGGCCGCCGATCCGCAGGCCCAGGCGAATCACGATTTCTCCCGCCGCGAGCGTTTCATCTTGCAGGAGGATCGTATTTTCCTGAAAAATATATCCCTGCCGCATACGCCGAGGATATCGCCATGATCGCAGTCATTTTCGAAGTCGTTCCCCATCCCGATGAGCGTCAGCACTATCTCGACATAGCCGGAAAGCTGCGCGCCGAACTCGAAACGATCGAAGGTTTCATCTCCATCGAGCGCTTCGAGAGTCTCAGCCAGAGCGGCAAGATCCTGTCGCTTTCCTTCTGGCGCGACGAGGCGGCGGTCAAGGAGTGGCGCAACCGCGAAGCCCATCGCGCGGCGCAGAAGGCCGGTCGAGGAACTGTTTTTGCGGACTACCGTCTGCGTATCGCCCATGTCGTCCGCGACTACGGCATGAACGAGCGGGACGAGGCGCCGGCTGATAGCCGGGAAATTCATGATTCAGCCGAGCGAGCCGGGGCCTGATAGTCGGCCTCGGCAAAGTCAAAGCTGCTGCATGACAAGTGAGCGGATACGGTCGGCAACCGATCTGTCGGCCGGGGTATAGATGACCAAACCGAGATCGGGTCGGCCGTCGACGGCAAAGGCGGAATATTCCAGCTCGATAGGGCCAAGTTTGGGATGGCGCAGGTGCTTTAATCCTTCCCCCTGGACGTGAACGTTATTCTCAAGCCACAACGCTTCGAATTCCGAACTGACTTTGCAGAGTTCATCGACAAGCTCGCTGACTTCCGACACCGCACCGGCGCGGGCCGCATCGGCCCGAAAGGCTCCCACCACAAAACGGGCCAGGTTCTCCCAGTCATGCTGTGAAGCGCGAATGGCGGGATTGCCGAATAGCAGGCGCAGAATATTGCGTTGCTCGACGGGAAGTGTGCCATAGTCGGTCAGGACCACGGCTGCGGCGCGGTTCCACGCGACGACATCCCAGGTGGCGGTCTTGATCAAGGCGGGACTTGCGTCGAGCGAGTCCAGCAAGCGTTGCAGCCGAGGAGTGACGCCTTCGGTGGTCCTGTAACGAACCTCGGGTGGCCGCCCGAGCCCCAACATGAAAAGATGTTCGCGCTCCGGTTCGGTCAGCATCAGCCCGGTGGCGATCCGGTTCAATACGTCCGAGGAGGGAGAGCCGCCGCGACCCTGCTCCAACCATGTGTACCAGGTGGGGCTTATGTTGGCGCGTTGGGCTACCTCTTCCCTGCGCAGTCCGGGGGTGCGTCGGCGCCCCGAAAAGCCGAAAGTCGCCGGATCAAGCCGGTTGCGGCGATCCTTCAAGAAGGCTCCCAATGAGTTGCCGGTATTGATCGGCATGATGATCCTGTTAGCAATTATAATATGATGATGTCACTACTTTAACAGAATAAAGGATGGTCGGATAGTGCGTGCTCGACCAACAAGGAGACGTCATCGTGCGTATCTTTCTTACGGGTGCGACCGGCTTTATCGGTTCAGCCCTTGTTCCGGAACTTATAAACGCTGGCCATCAGGTGATCGGCATGACCCGGTCGGACGCCGGAGCGCAATCGCTGGCGGCTGCAGGCGCCGAAGTGCACAGGGGAACTCTTGAGGATCCGGAGAGCTTGCGCAGCGGCGCGGCGAAGGCGGACGGCGTGATCCACACAGCCTTCGACCACGATTTCTCAAGGTTCGTGGAAAATTGCGAAAAGGATCGACACGCCATCCGGGCGCTCGGCGCCGCACTTGCCGGCTCGGATCGGCCGCTGGTCATAACCTCCGGCACCGGCATGGGAAATCATGAGCCCGGCCAGCCCGGGACCGAAGATGTCTTCAACACCAGCCATCCCAATCCACGTATCGCTTCCGAACTGACGGGCGCTGAGCTGTTGAATGCGGGAGTGAACGTATCGGTGGTCCGATTGCCGCAGGTTCATGATACGCGCAAGCAGGGCCTCATCACGCCGTTCATCGCCATCGCTCGCGAAAAGGGCGTCGCAGCCTATATCGGCGAAGGACGCAATCGCTGGCCTGCTGCGCACCTGCTCGATGTGGCGCGTCTCTACAGGCTCGCGCTGGAAAAGCGGGAACCGGGAGCACGTTACAATGCGGTTGACGAAGAGGGCGTTGAAGTCCGCGAAATCGCGGAAGCCATTGGCCGCGGCTTGAATGTGCCGGCCGTGTCCATTTCGCGCGAGGAGGCAGCGGATTATTTTGGATGGATGTCGGCGTTTGCCGGCATGGATTTCCCCGCTTCCAGTGTTCAGACCCGGGCACGGCTCGGATGGCATCCGACCGGTCCGTCGCTGATCGCCGATCTCGACGCAATGCAATACGGTGATGTGGCTCGCTGAAGCATTGACGCCAGGCGTATGAAGGCAGGGCCGCGGATTTCCGCGTCTCTGTCGGCTCCATGTTATTGTTTTTACGCAACTCCAGGACCAGTTCGTCAAAAGCGAACGGCACGGACTCAGCTTCGATCGAAGTCGACGGCGCGGCCAAAATTGCCCAACAGATTAATCTTTGGCTGCGACTGCCGGGGACCGTCCCGATGGTCATCTGTGCCATTGGCGTTGTCGGCGCCATTTAACCCGTTCCACCGGAATTTCGAGAAAATGCTCTCCGCTTCAGCCTTTGGTAACCAAGTTAGGTAACCATAACACCCAGTTAAGAGCATCGAGTAAGTGTAACAGAGAGTATCACATGGCGTCAGTTTTCCCGCTTGCCGACCTCAGGACCTCAGCAGTTCCGGGGTCCTGGATCGACACGATCATCAAGGGCGATTGCGTAGCGGCTCTTGAAGCACTACCCAATCATTCCGTCGACGTCATTTTTGCCGACCCGCCCTATAATCTCCAGCTGGGCGGCACGCTGCATCGTCCCGACCAATCGCTTGTCGACGCAGTCGATGACGAATGGGACCAGTTTGCCTCCTTCGAAGCCTATGATGCCTTCACCCGCGCCTGGCTGCTTGCCTGCCGCCGCGTGCTGAAGCCGGCAGGCACGATCTGGGTCATCGGCTCCTATCACAACATCTTCCGTGTCGGCGCGACCATGCAGGACCTGAATTTCTGGATCCTCAACGATATCGTCTGGCGCAAGACCAATCCGATGCCGAATTTCAAGGGCCGCCGTTTCCAGAACGCGCATGAGACGATGATCTGGGCGAGCCCGAACGCCAAGGCCAAGGGCTATACCTTCAACTACGACGCCATGAAGGCCGCCAACGACGACGTGCAGATGCGCTCGGACTGGCTGTTTCCGATCTGCAGCGGCAACGAGCGGCTGAAGGGCGAAGACGGCAAGAAGGCGCATCCGACGCAGAAGCCGGAAGCGCTGCTCGCCCGCGTCATCATGGCTTCCTCCAAGCCCGGCGACATCATTCTCGATCCCTTCTTCGGCTCGGGCACGACCGGCGCCGTCGCCAAGCGCCTCGGGCGCCACTTCGTCGGCATCGAGCGCGAGCAGGATTATATCGACGCTGCCAGTGCTCGCATCGCCGCCGTCGAGCCGCTCGGCAAGGCGGAGCTGACCGTCATGACCGGCAAGAAGGCCGAAGTTCGTGTCGCCTTCAACGTGCTCATCGAGAGCGGCCTTATCAAGCCCGGCCAGGTGCTGACGGATGCGAAGCGTCGCTATAGCGCCATCGTGCGCGCCGACGGCACGGTTGCTTCCGGCGGTGAGGCCGGTTCCATTCATCGCCTTGGCGCGAAGGTCCAGGGCCTTGATGCATGCAACGGATGGATGTTCTGGCATGTCGACGACGGGCGGTCCCTGCGCCCGATCGACGAGCTCCGGGCCATCATCCGCAGCGATATGGCAAAGGTGGAGTAGCCTCAGTCGCAAGCGCGGGCAGGTCCGGTTGTAAACCGCCTCACGGTTTCCGGGACGTCGCCTAAGGCCGGATCCGAATACCGCCTTCTTCCGTCATGTACCTCCAGTTAGGGAAGAAGGCGAAACGCTCAGGGCCTTACCGCACGATACGTCCGGTAAGGCCCTGGGCGTCTCTTTAGCTTCCGGTCTCAGAAGTCCTGATAGTCCGTGACGTCGACGCGTACGACGCGACCGTCTTCGTCGAAGGTGATCGTTTCCTCGCCCTCGCGGATCAGCGGCTTGCCTGTCTTGCTGTTGGTGGCGCGAACGGACCAGACCGCGCGGCCCGAAAGCGGTGTCAGCGTTTCCACCAGCGAATTGGACGCCGTCTGGTCGGGATATGTATCGAAATAACCCCGGAAGGCCTCCATGATTTCGGCGCGGCCGGAGAGGCTGCCGACACCGTTGGAGACATAGGTGGCATTGTCAGCGAAGAAATTCTCGATCGCCTCGTAATCGAGACGATTGATGGCGTCGTGGAACAGGTCGATGCGTTCTGCGGGATCGAAGATCATCGGTTCAAACCTTTATGCCATGGGCGGCGAGATCGCTGCGCAGCTTCTCGGCGCCGGTGAAATGGACCGCGTGCCAGCCGGCAGCCTTGGCGCCTTCAACATTGGCGAGCGAATCGTCGATGAAAATCGTTGACGCGGGGTCGAGGCCGAAGCTCCTGGCATGCGCATCGTAGATTGCGACATCCGGTTTGATCAGCCCGATATCGCCGGAGACCGTGACGCCGCGCGGTTTGTTGAGGAACGGAAAGCGCATCTGCGCCTCGCGAAACGTGTCGGAGGCGAAGTTGGTCAGCATGGTGACATCACGTCCCTCAGCGATCAATCCTTCAAAGATCGCGACGCTGTCGTCATAGGCGTGGGGCACCATTTCGTTCCAGTGCTTGCGGAATGCACGGATCTGTTCCGCCCGCTCCGGATGTTCGGCGATCAACAGCTCTTCCGCTTCTTCCCACGTACGGCCGCGATCCTGCTCGATGTTCCATTCATGGGTGCAGACGTTCGCCAGGAACCATTCGCGCTCGGCATCGTCCGGGATGACGCGGCTGTAGGGAAGGGTGGGGTCGTAATGAAGAAGAACCTTGCCGATATCGAAAACGATATGCCGTATTTCCGTGGTCATGAATGAGTTCCTGATGTTTAGGCACTGGCTTTAATGAATGCGCGAGGAATAGCCTGGGTGATCGCTTTTTTCATGACGGTTGGTAAGGCTTGCGCTTCAAGATTTGTAACCGGTTCCCACCATCCGTCATTGCGGTTGCTGCCCGATGCCACCTGAGCGCGATAGATCGACAGCCGCAGTTCGAAATGGGTGAAGACGTGCGTCACGGTCCCCGCTGCCTGCCAATCGGCCGGGAAGGGGGCGGCGTCCGTGCCGGTCTCGCCATCGATCCGTGCCGTCCAGCCGGTGGTCGGAACCTCGGTCATGCCGCCGAGCAGCCCGCTGGCGATGCGCCGGCGCAGATAGATTTCGCCCTCGCCATTGACCGCCACGAAGGCTGCTCCCTGCCGCACGGGCTTATCTTTCTTTGCCGCCTTCACTGGAAAATGCTCAGGATCATGCAACGCCAGCGCCACGCATGCATTGTTGAAAGGACACAGCGAACAGACCGGTCGTTTCGGCGTGCAGATCGTAGCACCCAGATCCATCATCGCCTGCGCGAAATCGCCGGGGCGGTCGGCAGGCGTTAGCAATGCCACTTTCTGCTTCATTAGGGGCTTGCCTGCAGGCAACGGCGTCGAGATAGCATAGAGCCTGGAAATGACGCGCTCGACGTTGCCGTCCATGACGGCCGCCTGCCGGTTGAAGGCAATGGCCGCGACGGCCGCCGCCGTATAGTCGCCAATCCCCGGCAGGGCCCGCAGACCGTCCTCGGTATCGGGGAAGCGCCCGCCATGGTCCGCCGCCACGGCTTCAGCGCATTTCTTCAGGTTTCGGGCACGCGCGTAATAGCCAAGGCCGGCCCAGGCGGCCATCACATCGTCGGTGGGAGCCGCAGACAGATCGCCGACTGTCGGCCAGCGCTCGAGGAACTTGGCGAAATAGGCTTTGACCGCAGGCACCGTGGTCTGCTGCAGCATCACCTCCGACAACCAGATATGATAGGGGTCTGGCGTGACGCCGCGCGCGGCCATCGGCGGCGAGACGCGCCAGGGCAGGTCTCGATGATGGCGGTCGTACCAGGCAAGCAGGGATGCGGCCGAAGGGGATTGCGAAGTCTTGGTCATGATTTGCCGCGTCGAGGGGAAGTGCTCTATACTTGGCCAAGCTGCGTCGGGCGATCAAGGTCCAGAACGTACAAAGCGTGTGCGGGAACCCGATTGAGATGAGTTATCCCCGAAAAGGCGAGAAGCAGATTTCCGAGCTGACCAACGGCATCGTCGATCCCGTGCTGGCGAAGCGCGCCGGGATCAATACGGCGCTGCTCGGTTCCTGGGATGAAATCGCCGGGGAGGATTTCGCGGAATGCACGCGGCCGGAAAAGATCGCTTGGGCAAGGCATGGAGGTTCGGGCGATGACGGCCGCTACCAGCCCGGCGTACTCACCATAGCCTGCGAAGGCGCCCGCGCGCTTTTTCTCACCCATGCGCAAGGCGAGCTCATCCAGCGCATCAACGGTTTCTTCGGCTTCCACGCCATCAGCCAGATCCGCATCGTGCAAAAGCCGGTCTCGGTCGCGTCGAAGCGCTCCCGCACGCCGCCGCCGCTGAAGGGCGAGGCTGCCCGCAAGCTCGAAGGCATGATGGATGGCATCGAGGACGAGAAGTTGCGGGCGGCTATTCAGAGGTTGGGCACCGCGATGGTCTGGAAGCGGCGGTAACAGACCGGGCGAACCGCATATTTCCTGAATTGTGGAGGAAATTTAAGTTGTTTGTCTTTGCCAGGTCACAATTCTTTGAAGAAAGTTGCCCAACCGTGCCTTGTTAGCGGCAACCAGCCGTTATATCGCATGAAACATTCGAAGACCTCTTTTAACGACGGGTGACTCTATGCCGATGTCCGACATGTTCTTGACCAAACGCCACCTGCTGGGCGGTTCTGCCGTTGCAGCGCTTTCCGTGGCGTTCTCGGCCTTTGCCGACACCGCATCCGCCGCAAATGCCTCGACGGCCGCGGGCGGACAGGAGACCACCAGCTCCGGCGACGACGCGGTTCCCCCGGCGGATGGCGATGTCAACATGAGCGAAGTGCTGAAGCCCGGCGCGCTGCCGGAAATCGCACTCGGCAAGGAAGATGCTCCGGTCAAGATCGTCGAATATATGTCGCTGACCTGCCCGCACTGCGCGCATTTTGCCGTCACGACCTTTGACGCTATCAAGCAGAAGTATATCGACACCGGCAAGGTTCGCTTCATCATCCGCGAATTCCCGTTCGATCCGCGCGCCGCCGCAGCCTTCATGCTGGCCCGCTGCGCCCCGCAGGAACAGTACATGCCGATGGTCGAAATGCTGTTCAAGCAGCAGATCGCCTGGGCGTCTCCGGATGTCGATGGCCGCTCCGCACTGCTGCAAATGTCGAAACTCGCCGGTTTTACTGAGGATAGCTTTACGAAGTGCTTGACGAACCAGAAGCTTCTGGATGATGTCAATTCAGTAAGGGAACGCGCGGCCAAGGACTTCGGCGTCAATGCGACACCGACCTTCCTGATCAATGGCAAGCGCTACGCAGGGGACATGTCTGTTGGTGCCATGTCGAAGCTCATCGACGGCCTTCTCTGATCCGCGCCTTTTTGATGCACAGGCGGGCGGCCGAGGCCGCACGCCTGCTTTCTATCACCTCCCCCTCCAGGGGGGAGGTAGCGAGGAACGCGCCGGTGGCGGTGATTTCCGGGGTGAACGCAGGATCGCCCCACCTCGAACCTTCGGTCCGATCCACCCCCTCAAGGGGAGGGTGGAGATCAGCCTATGAAATTCAACAGGCTTAGACTGGTCGGTTTCAAATCCTTCGTAGAGCCGGGGGAATTCGTCATCGAGCGCGGCTTGACTGGCGTCGTCGGGCCGAACGGCTGCGGCAAGTCCAATCTGGTCGAAGCGCTGCGCTGGGTGATGGGCGAGAATTCCTACAAGAACATGCGCGCGTCCGGCATGGATGACGTCATCTTCTCCGGATCCGGCAACCGCCCGGCGCGCAACACCGCCGAAGTCGGCCTTTATCTCGACAATAGCGACCGCACGGCGCCGGCCGCCTTCAATGATAGCGACGAGATCCAGGTGACGCGCCGCATCGAGCGCGAGCAGGGCTCGGTCTACCGCATCAACGGCAAGGAGGCCCGCGCCAAGGATGTGCAGCTTCTCTTCGCTGACGCCTCGACCGGGGCGCGTTCGCCATCCATGGTCGGGCAGGGGCGCATCGGCGAGCTGATCCAGGCCAAGCCCCAGGCACGGCGGCAGCTGTTGGAAGAGGCCGCTGGCATTTCCGGCCTGCATTCGCGCCGTCATGAGGCCGAGCTGCGCTTGCGTGCGGCCGAGGGCAATCTCGAGCGCCTGGACGATGTGACCTCGCAGCTCGAAAGCCAGATTGAGAGCCTGAAGCGTCAGGCGCGTCAGGCCAGCCGCTTCAAGATGCTATCAGCCGATATCCGCGCCCGCGAAGCCATGCTGCTGCATATCCGCTGGGTGCAGGCGAAGGAGGCCGAAGCCGAGTCCGACAGTGCCCTCAATCAAGCGACGGTGTTGGTTGCCGAAAAGGCACAGATCCAGATGGAGGCGGCGAAGGCCCAGGGCATCGCCAGCTTCAAGCTACCCGAACTGCGCGAAGACGAGGCAAAGGCCGCCGCTGCGCTGCAACGGCTGCAATTCGCCCGCAACCAGCTGGAAGAGGATGCTAATCGCATCCTGCGTCGCCGCGACGAGCTGACCCGCCGGCTGGCGCAACTGGCCGAGGATATCAGCCGCGAGGAGCGCCTTGTCGCCGACAACGCCACGATCCTTGCCAGGCTGGACGCGGAAGAAGCCGATCTTGCCGAGACCCTTGCCGATTCCGGCCGTCTTGCAGAGGAGACACGCGAGGCGTTCGAGGAGGCTGCCGCAAAGCTCGCCGATAGCGAACGGATCTTCGCCGCACTGACGGCCGAGCGTGCCGAGGCCGCAGCCGCCCGCAACCAGCTTGAACGTGCCATCCGTGATCTAGCCGACCGCAAGATGCGGCTCGAACGCCAGGCCGACGAGGCGAACCGCGAGCTTGCCGCCATCGACGAGAAGATGGCCGATTTGCCTGACCCCGACGAAAAACGCAGCATGGTCGAGGCGGCCGAGGACGTCGTCGCGGAAGCGGAAGCCGCAATCCAGCTCGTGGAAACGGCTCTTTCCAAAGCGCGCGAAACCGAAGCCCTGTCGCGTGGACCGGTCGAGCAGGCGCGGGCGGCGCTGAACGCGCTTGAAACGGAAGCGCGCACCATTTCCAAGATGCTGGCGGCGGGCGACACGTCCGGCGCCTTTTCGCCGGTTGCGGAGGATCTGCGCGTCGATCGCGGCTTCGAGATTGCGCTCGGGGCGGCGCTCGGTGATGATTTGGAATCGCCTCTTGATCCCCAGGCGCCGATTTACTGGTCCGACAACGGCAGCGGCGCGACCGATCCGGCCCTGCCTGACGGAGCCGTGCCGTTGATTTCACATGTCGGTGCGCCGGCAGCATTGACGCGGAGCCTGCGTCAGATCGGCATCGTCGCGGCGGGCGACGCTGAGCGGCTGATGCCGGCGTTGAAGCCAGGGCAGCGGCTGGTCACCAAGGATGGGGCGGTGTTCCGCTGGGATGGCCATGTGACCGGAGCCGATGCGCCGAGTGCCGCGGCCCTGCGGCTGGCGCAGAAGAATCGCCTTTCCGAACTGGAAGCCGAGGCTGAGCTTGCGCGCGACTTGCTGATCGAGGCTGAAGAGCATCTGTCGGCCGCCGCAGAGGCGATCCGGGCGGAAGAGGGGCGTCTGGGCACAGCCCGCGACGCCAGCCGGCTTGCCGCCCGTCATCTCTCTGAAGCCCGTGAAGCCTTAGCCGCGGCCGAGCGCGCGTCCGGCGATCTCATCCGCCGCCGGGATGTGATCGTCGAAGCGGTCAGCCGACTGCGGGAGCAGCTGGAAGACGTGGCGATGCAGGACGAAAATGCCCGCACCGAGCTGGAAGATGCGCCCGATCTCGCAGCCATCGATCTGAAGTTGAATGCCCAGCAGGCTGAAGTCGCGACCGATCGCGGCATCTTGGCCGAGGCCCGCGCCCGCCATGAGGGCCTGAACCGGGAAAACGAGGCGCGGCAGCGGCGCATCCTGGCGATCCAGCAGGAGCGGGATACTTGGCGCCAGCGCGCCGCCAGCGCCGAGGAGCATATCCAGACGCTGCGCGACCGCGAAGAGGAAGCGCGTGACGAGGCCGCCGAGCTCGATCTCGCGCCGGATGAATTCGATGACAAGCGCCGCGCGCTGATGAACGAATTGCAGAAGGCCGAGGAGGCGCGCCGCGTGGCCGCCGACCGCCTGGCCGAAGCGGAGACCGTTCAGCGCGAGGCCGATCGGCACGCGGCTACAGCACTGTCTGAACTGGCGGAAAGCCGCGAAAAGCGCGGCCGTGTCGAGGAGCGGCTGGCGTCCGCCCGCGAGCGCCGACAGGAGAGCGAGCTGCGCATTCGCCAGGCCCTGAACGTCGAGCCGCATGAAGCGCTCCGGCTCACCGGCCTGTCGGCGATGCAGAGCACGCCGGATTTGCGCGAAGTCGAGCGCGAGCTGGAACGGCTGAAGATCGAGCGTGAGCGCCTGGGCGCCGTCAACCTGCGCGCCGAGGAGGAGAGCCGGGAACTGAGCGAGCGGCTGCAGGCGCTGATCAAGGAGCGCGACGACGTCATCGACGCCATCAGGAAGCTGCGCGGAGCGATCCAGAGCCTCAACCGCGAGGGCCGCGAGCGTCTGATCGTCGCCTTCGACGTCGTCAACGCGCAGTTCCAGCGGCTGTTCACGCATCTCTTCGGCGGCGGCACGGCCGAGCTTCAGCTCATCGAATCCGACGATCCGCTGGAAGCGGGCCTGGAAATTCTCGCCCGCCCGCCGGGCAAGAAGCCGCAGACCATGACGCTGCTGTCCGGCGGCGAGCAGGCGTTGACGGCCATGGCGCTGATTTTCGCCGTGTTCCTCACCAATCCCGCGCCGATCTGCGTGTTGGACGAAGTGGATGCGCCGCTCGACGACCACAATGTCGAGCGCTACTGCAATCTGATGGACGAGATGGCCGCATCGACCGAGACGCGTTTCGTGGTGATCACCCACAATCCCATCACCATGGCCCGCATGGATCGCCTCTTTGGCGTGACCATGGCCGAGCAGGGCGTGTCACAGCTCGTCTCCGTCGACCTGCAGACCGCCGAGCGGCTGCGCGAAATCGCCTGAGCGCCTTTCCACGGGCAAGAAAACTGGTCTGATATCGACAAGAAATTGCGGTGTCGGCTGCCGTGCAGCCGTAAAGCGTGATAGCTTTGTTTTCGATCAACAATATGTGGCGCTAATCCGCCCGGAAGGGAAGCATGTCTGGATCTGGTGGCGGTATTTTCGATTTCTTCGGAATACTCGCCGTGCTGCTGCTCGTTGCCGCCAACGGTTTTTTCGTCGCGGCGGAGTTCTCTCTCGTTTCCGTTCGTCGCAGTCGCGTGACGGAGCTGGTTGCCGAAGGGCGGATGAACGCCAAGTCGCTGCAGAAGGCGGTCGACAATCTCGACGCCAATCTGGCGGCCACGCAGCTCGGCATCACGATTTCCTCGCTCGCCCTCGGTTGGGTCGGTGAGCCGGCGCTCGCCCATCTTCTGGAGCCGCTTCTCGATTTCCTTCCCGGAGCATGGGCCGCGGCCAGCTCGCATGCGATCGCCGTCGTCATTTCCTTCGTCATCATCACCGCGCTCCACATCGTGCTCGGCGAACTCGCTCCGAAGAGCCTGGCGTTGCAGCGCAGCGAGGATACGGCCCTCGGCGTGGTGCGGCCGCTCGGTCTTTTCCTCTTCCTGCTGCGTCCCGCGATCACCGTCCTTAACGGCCTTGGCAATCTGGTCCTGCGTCTCTTCGGGCTGCGGCCTGGGACTGGCGAGGGCTCGCTGCATTCGCCCGCCGAGATCAAGCTTTTGATCGCCGAAAGTCAGGAAGCCGGCTTGTTGGAGCCAGCCCAACAGGATCTGGTCGAACGCATCTTCAACATCGGCAATCGCGATGTCTCCAACATCATGACGCCGCGGCTGGAGGTTGATTGGATCGATGCCGACGATACGCCGGAGGAAATGCAGAAAACCATCCGAGAAAGCCGTTTCGAGCAGCTTCTGGTCGCCCGCGGATCGATCGACGAGCCTATCGGCATGATCCTGAAGAAGGATCTTCTCGATCAACTGCTGAACGGCGAGCCGCTGAACCCGATGGCCGTCATCCGCCAGCCGCTGGTCGTGCACGAGGCGACGGCGGTGTTCAAGGTGCTCGAAAGCTTCAAGCGCGCACCCGTGCGCCTCGCCATGGTCATCGACGAATATGGCAGCCTGGAGGGCATCGTCACGCAGACCGACCTCCTGGAAGCGATCGCCGGCGATCTGCCCGATATGGATAACGAGACGCCCGATGTTGTCGAGCGCGCCGACGGCTCATTGCTGATGGAGGGCATGATGCCGGTCTATGACGCCTTTGCGAGGCTCGGTCTGCGCGAGGGCGAGGAAGACGTGACATTCCATACGCTCGCGGGCTTTGCTCTTTACCAGTTCGGCCACCTGCCCGACGTCGGCGAAAGCTTCACCTTCGGCGGCTGGCATTTCGAAATCGTCGATCTCGATGGGATGCGGATCGACAAGATTCTGGCGCGGCGGGAGGCGGGGGCTTAAACGCCGGCCGACGGCAGCGACGAAATACCGCTTGCCCACTCTCTCTCGCTTTTGGAATGGCCGGAAGGCCTCCGATTTCGATCAATCGATTGAAATCGGGAGCCTGTGGGTCATATTTATTGTGCAGCGCAACATTTTGCCGCATTTGTCGATTTTCATTTGCCGCTCAATGAATTAAGTTCAACCCTAGGAGTTGGACGGGGACAATGACGAAGTGGGTCTATACATTCGGCGGCGGCAAAGCCGAGGGAGGCGCCGGAGACTTTGAGAGGCTCGGCGGCAAGGGTGCCAATCTTGCCGAAATGTGCAGCCTCGGCCTGCCGGTTCCCCCTGGCCTGACGATCATCAGCGAGGCCTGCTCTTTCTATTACAAGAACGGCCGTAATATTTCCGATGAGCTGAAGCCACAGGTCATGCAGGGCCTGAAGCAGATGGAAACCATCACGGGGCGCAAGTTCGGCGATACCGAGCGGCCGCTATTGGTCTCCGTTCGCTCGGGTGGTCGCGCCTCCATGCCCGGCATGATGGATACCGTCCTCAATCTCGGTCTCAACGATGCCACGGTGCAGGCGCTTGGCCACGATGCCGGCGACGCGCGTTTCGCCTGGGACAGCTATCGACGCTTCATCCAGATGTATGCCGATGTCGTCATGGGACTCGACAACGAGGTCTTCGAAGAGATCTTGGAAGATGAGAAGGCCCGTTTCGGTCACGAGTTCGATACTGATCTTTCCGCCGTCGAATGGCAGCACGTGGTCTCCATCTACAAGACCGTCATCGAGGAGGAACTCGGTGTGGCCTTCCCGCAGGATCCGGAGGTCCAGCTCTGGGGCGCCGTCAGCGCCGTCTTTTCCAGCTGGATGAACCCGCGCGCCGTCACCTATCGCCATTTGCACAATATTCCCGAGGCCTGGGGCACGGCCGTCAACATCCAGGCGATGGTGTTCGGCAACCTCGGCAATGCCTCCGCGACCGGGGTGGCCTTCACCCGCAATCCGTCGACCGGGGAAAAGGAGCTTTACGGCGAATTCCTCGTCAACGCGCAGGGAGAGGATGTTGTTGCCGGCATCCGCACGCCGCAGAGCATCACCGAAGCCGCCCGCATCGCTTCCGGCTACGACCGGCCGTCGATGGAAAAGGTGATGCCGGAGGCGTTCGCCGAATTCCGCCGCATCTGCGCGCAGCTGGAGACGCATTACCGCGACGTCCAGGATCTGGAGTTCACCATCGAACGCGGCAAGCTCTGGATGCTGCAGACCCGAGCGGGCAAGCGCACCACCAAGGCGGCGATGAAGATAGCCGTCGATATGGTCGGGGAGGGGTTGATCACGGAAGACGAAGCCGTCACGCGCATCGATCCGACGACGCTCGATCAGCTTTTGCATCCGACCATCGACCCGCGCGTCCGTCGTGAGGTCATCGGGTCCGGTCTGCCCGCCTCTCCTGGTGCGGCCACCGGCGAGATCGTCTTCACGGCCGAGGAGGCGATCATCGCCGAAGAGGAAGGCCGAAAGGCTATTCTCGTGCGGATCGAAACAAGCCCGGAAGACATTCACGGCATGCATGCCGCCGAAGCGATCCTCACCACGCGCGGCGGCATGACCAGCCACGCCGCCGTGGTCGCCCGCGGCATGGGCATTCCGTGTGTCGTCGGCGCCGGCACCATGCGCATCGATATGCGCAATGAAAAGCTGATCGGCATCGGCGTCACGTTGAAGAAGGGCGACATCATCACCATCGACGGATCCACCGGCCAGGTGCTGAAAGGCGAGGTGCCGATGATCCAGCCGGAATTGTCCGGTGATTTCGGGCTCATCATGGCCTGGGCCGACCGGTCGCGGCGCATGACAGTGCGCACCAATGCAGACACGCCGGCCGATGCCCGTGCGGCGCGCTCATTCGGCGCCGAAGGCATTGGTCTTTGCCGCACCGAGCACATGTTTTTCGAGGGAGACCGCATCCATGTGATGCGCGAGATGATCCTTGCCGAAGACGAGGCGGGGCGCCGCGCCGCCCTTGCCAAGCTGATGCCGATGCAGCGGCTCGATTTCACTGGCCTGTTCACCATCATGCATGGCCTGCCTGTAACCATCCGCCTGCTCGATCCGCCGCTGCACGAGTTCCTGCCGAAGACGGACGAGGAAATTGCTGAGGTTGCCGGAAGCATGGGCATGGAGCCGGCTATTTTGCGCCAGCGCGTCGATGCCTTGCACGAGTTCAACCCCATGCTCGGCCATCGTGGTTGCCGGCTGGCGATTTCCTATCCCGAGATCGTCGAGATGCAGGCGCGAGCCATCTTCGAGGCGGCGGTTCTGGCGGCGCGCGAGACGGGTGCCCCGGTCGTGCCCGAGATCATGGTGCCGCTCGTCGGCCTGCGCTCGGAGCTGGACTACGTCAAGGCGCGGATCGACGAGGTGGCCCGCGCCGTCATGTCGGAAGCCATGATGAAGATCGATTATCTCGTCGGCACGATGATCGAGCTGCCGCGCGCGGCGCTGCGCGCCCATATCATCGCCGAGGCTGCCGAGTTCTTCTCCTTCGGCACGAACGACCTGACTCAGACCACCTTCGGCATGTCGCGCGACGATGCCGCCGCCTTCATCCCGACCTATCAGCGCAAGGGCATCATCGAGCACGATCCGTTCATATCGCTCGATTTCGACGGCGTAGGGGAGCTCATCCGCATCGCCGCCGAGCGCGGCCGCCGCACACGCAACGACATGAAGCTCGGCATCTGCGGCGAGCATGGCGGCGATCCCGCCTCCATCCATTTCTGCGAGGATATCGGGCTGGACTATGTGTCCTGCTCACCCTTCCGCGTGCCGATTGCGCGGCTTGCGGCAGCACAGGCGGCGATCAAGGGGCGAGCCTGATTCTCTGGAGCATTTCCAGGAAAAGTGCGCAGCAGTTTTCCGTCCGGAATGCGTAAAAACAAGAAGATAGATCGTTTTCGCGATTCGGAGAAAAGCGAAAACGCTCTAATGGCGGAACGCCGCGCCGCTCAGCGGCGCCAATAGCCGCGGTTATGGTAATATCCCGGTCCGCCGACCACGATTGTCGGTCCCCAGAAGAAATCATCATTGCTTTCCATGAAGGCACGCTGGTCCGCGCGTCGGCTAAGATCCTGATTCATCAGGCAGTTGGCGAAATTTTCCGAGCCGCGCCGAAAACCGTAGCTGCCGCATCTGGCTTCGTCCGCCGCGCGAATCTCCTCCGCCGTCTGGCAGGAAGAGAGCACGAACGTCATGGCGAGAAGGGAGAGTACGGGAGCGACGATACGCATGACCTGATGTCCTCAACGCAAATATGCAGACGCGAATTATAGCGCCGCGCGGTGCCGCGCGAAAGGCCTATCATCGGTTGCCGGCGGGAATGCTCAGGCAGCTTCTCTCGGCTTTTTCGGCAGCCGCCGCAGCAGATCGACGAAGGCATCGGCGAAACGCAGCAGATGCTCGGTTTCCTCATCCGGTTGCAGCAGGCGGATTTCCGCGCCGTCTTCATCGAGAGCCGCAAAGAGGGTGCGCATCGCCGCGTCTCCTTCGGGAATCCTGATGACAGCCAACCTGCGGCAATCCGGAATCAGCCCCGCGGCGGGAAGATCGAACAGAAAGTCGCCGCTCACGGCCGAAGCTGCGCTTCGCACGGCCTCGCAGAAGGAGGCCTCGCCACCGGAAAAACCTTCGAGCGAAAGTTCAAGCTCGAGAAGTTCGAGCGGCAAGGTCGGCTCGACTGCATCGGCCGCGGCAATGGCCCCTCCCGGCAGTGGCTTGGCAGCGATGTCTTTGGAAAGCATCGGTTCCATCTCATCAAGTCCTTTCACAGCCTCGATAAAACACTGGAAGAATGGCCTTTTTTTGGAACTTAAGCAAGCACTCACATTTTTGTTCTAGCCGTTACTGGCTTCAGCTCTGACAGGACATTGCTCGTCGACGCCATGACATTCGATTTATTTTCACTGTTTCTTGTTCTAAACATAGATCGCTTTCTGGGATTCGGTGCATCCGGCTTCCGATCCGACGCGCCGATGAGCCCTTGATGACCATTCGCTTCGACCGTCCCGTTTCACATGCCGCCCGCGCCGGGCGTTTGATCGCCTCCTTTGCGCTGGTGCTTTGCGGGGTGACCTTGATCGGTCAGCGTTTCGGGCCGTTGGAAACGCCTTATTTCGTGCTGCTGCTGTTGATCTCAGCCGGCTGTGCCGCCCTGGCGGTAGTGCTTGCGATGCTCGGCCTTGCCCAGCTCTGGCAGAGCGCCGCCATCGGCGGCGTCTCAGCCGTCAAGGCACTCATCTATGCCACCTTGCCCTTGGCTATCGTCGGTTACGGCGCCGAGCGCTATTGGACCCGGCCCCCGATCTACGAGATATCGACCGATCTCAGCGACCCGCCGGAGTGGCTGGCGACGCCGGATGCCAGGCAGATCTGGCTGCCGGCACGCCATCTGGTGACGCAGCAGGAGCGCGACTCACAATCTGAAGCCTATCCGGCCCTGATCAGCCGCCGCTACGAAGGGGCCACCGATCGGGTATTGGAGGCGGTGCGAAAGGTTGCGAGGGACAGTCATATCACCATCGTCAAGGCCGATGGCGCCGATGTCGCCGACCCGAACGGCAATGCGAAGCCGAGGCACCGCACCCGCCCGCAGAACACCGGCCCGGCACAGGACGACAGCACAGTCGGTGACGTGCCCGATATCGTTCCGGTGCCGAAGCCGCGCCCCCTTCGGGATGGCGTGGCCGATCTGATCCGTCAGAATACGGACGTTGTTCTGCAGGGGGCGACCCGCACCCGCATTTTCGGTCTCCCATGCGATGTGCTGATCCGTCTTCGCGAGGAGGCCGAGACGACGCTCGTCGATATCCGCGTTTCCTCCCGCTACGGCCAGGATGATCTCGGCGTCAGCGCCGATATGGCGGACGGCTTTCTGAAGGCGCTGGATGCGGAGCTGCTCGGGATCGCCGGAGGCTGACGCGGCTCAGGCGGGTCTATACGCTCCGGTGAGCGCCGGCGGCCCGTCGGTTTCCACCCGGCCTTTTTCCACGAGATCTTCGAGATGCGCCAGCACCGAAAGCGCCGCCGCGCCGTGGAGACGCGGGTCCGTATCGCGATAGATGGCTTTCACCATGTCGGGGATCAGCCGGTCGCCGGCCTTGATGCGCTCCAGTACGGCGCGTTCGCGCATGCGGCGATGGGTTCTCAAGCCGCGCATGAAAGAAGCGGGTTCCCTCACCGGGCCACCATGGCCGGGCAGAAACAGGCGATCTTTTCGAACAAGCAGCCGCTCGAGCGAGGCCATGTAATCGGCCATCGAACCGTCAGGCGGGGCGACGATCGACGTCGCCCAGGCCATGACATGATCGGCCGAAAAGAGGATGCCGCTGCCATCAAGCGCAAAACAGGCATGATTAGCCGTATGGCCGGGCGTCAGCAGCGCGGTCAGCTGCCAGCCGTCTCCCGAGACGCTTTCGCCGTCAGCAAGCACGATATCCGGCCGGAACTCCATATCGGAGCTTTCGGCGAAAGGATTGACCTCGCCCTGATAGAGCGGCCGCGCGGCGCGATGTGGCCCTTCGCCGACCGTGAGCGCCCCCGTCGCCTCTTTCAGCCGCCTTGCGAGCGGCGAGTGATCGCGATGGGTGTGGCTGACGAAGATATGCGTGACCTCGCGCCCCTTCAGTGCCGTCATCAAACCGGCAAAATGCTCCTCGTTCTCCGGCCCGGGATCGATGACCGCCACGGACGAGCCGCCGACGATGTAGCTGTTGGTGCCATGAAAGGTGAAGGCGCTGGGATTGTTGACCGTCATCCGCTCGATGCCGGGCGCAACGGGAACAGCGCGGCCATAGGCCGGCTCGAAAGCAAGGTCGAAGTCGGGCGTGCTCATGATTGCTTATATTCGATTTCGATAAAGGACATCGGCTCGGGGCCGGCATTGACCACATTATGCTCGACGCCGGCCTCGCGCCGGTAGGCGGCACCCTTGGCCATATCGACGCGCCGATTGCCGCCCGGCTCTTCCAGAAGAAACTGGCAATCCGTCATCGGCACCACGACATAGCCGAGGCCATGCACATGATGACCGGTATCGGCGCCCGGCTCGAAATCCCAGCGGGTGATGCGCACGACGGCATCGTCGAGAAGCACGGTCGGGACAGCCGGCGGGCGGGCGCGAAACTGGCTCATCGGATCTCCTGATTGGATTGCAGTGCGGCAAGACCTATCATAGCGACCCGAGAAGCGCACAGAAATATGCATCCACGCGCAACTTAGTGATTGTGGCCGGATGCGACCTTTGCTAATCAGACGCCGATTTGGCTGAGTTGCGGCCACTTCCTCTGTTGGGGCGTCGCCAAGCGGTAAGGCACCGGTTTTTGGTACCGGCATTCCCAGGTTCGAATCCTGGCGCCCCAGCCATATATCTCTGGGTCCGTTCCGGCTATTGTCTTGTAGAACACAAGGGCAGTCTTTCTTTAACTTACGAAGAAAATTCGCTCGAGAAATCCCAGTATCCGCTCCCCTTTATTCCCAGCGCTTAAATATTGTTTGACCATTTTCAGACACTCTCATCGCCATCATCTCGATACAGGCGATCATGAACCAGACCTCCCCAAAATTGCTGCTCTCCATCGTTGCCCCCTGCCACAATGAGGAGGAGGGGCTGAAGGAGTTTTGCCGGCGGACGGTCGCGACGGCGCGGGGTGCGGTCGGTGAAGCCTTCGAGGTCATATTGGTGGATGATGGTTCCACCGACTGCACCTGGGAGATCATCGCCTCGCTTGCGCGGGAGACGCCGCAGGTGCTCGGCGTGCGCCTGATGCGCAATCATGGTCACCAGCTTGCCGCCACCGCAGGCCTTGCCGCCTCGCGGGGCGAGCGGGTGCTGCTCATCGATGCCGATCTCCAGGATCCTCCGGAACTGTTGCTGATGATGATGCCGATCATGGATCGGGGCGCGGATGTCGTCTATGGCCAGCGCGTGCGCCGGCAGGGGGAGAGCTGGTTCAAGCTCACCTCCGCCTCGCTCTTTTATCGCCTGCTGTCGCGGCTCGCCTCGGTTACGATCCCGCGCGATGTCGGTGATTTCAGGCTGATGAGCCGCCGGGTGGTCGATATCCTGCTGTCGATGCCGGAGCGCGATCGCTTCATTCGCGGCATGGTGAGCTGGATCGGCGGGCGGCAGGTGGCGCTGCCCTATGAGCGCGATGCGCGTTTCGCCGGCACGACCAAATATCCGCTGCGCAAGATGATCAATTTCGCGATCGACGCCATCACCAGCTTCTCCACCGTGCCCTTGCGGATCAGCACGTGGCTCGGCCTTGCGAGCGCCGGTTGCGCGGCCTTGCTGTTGCTCTACACGCTCGCGCGCTGGATTGCGGGCGAGACGATCGTCGGCTGGTCGAGCATCATGGCGGCGATCACCGCCTTCAGCGCCATCCAGCTTATCTGCATCGGCATCATCGGCGAATATGTCGGCCGGCTGGTGCAGGAGAACAAGAGACGCCCGATGTTCATGATCGAAAGCCTCGTGCAGGGCAATCGATCGCTCGATATCCCCGGCGATTTTTCCGAACTGGATGCAGCGACCAAACGCCGTGCGCTGGAGCAAGCTTTGGGTGGACCGGGTGAGGCGGGCAACGGTGCGGCGCAAGTCAGGGCAGCCAGCTGATGTCCCATCAATCCGCCGATTCGTCATGGGGCGGGGCGACGGCCGCGGCTCCGGCGCCGACCACTGTGGAGGCGGATGCCGTCGTTGTCAGGCAAAGGCCCGATGTCGTCATCGCTGCCTTCGTGGCAGCGGTGGCCGTCTTCGTCGCCATTTTCAAATTCCCGCCGATCCTCGACTATCCCAACCACTATGCGCGCATGTGGCTGCTTGCCGGCGGCATCGATACACCGCCGTTTCAGCAGATCTATGCGATCGATTGGAACAGGAGCTTCACCAATGTCGGCATCGATCTCATGGCCTACTGGCTGGGACCGCTGATCGGTGTCTCGCTGCTGGCGCGCAGCCTGCTTTTCCTGGCGATCGCGCTGCCGCCGCTCGGAGCGATCGCTCTGCACAGGCGCTTGTTTGGCGGCGGCTACTATTGGCAGATCGCCATTCTTTATTTCGCCTGGTGCGCAACGCTGATCGGCGGCTTCATCAATTTCCAGATTGGGCTCGGCATGGCGCTGTTCTTCGCAACAGCCGATCATGCCCTGCAATCGCGAAACCGGGCCGCGCTGTTTGTCTTTCGCCTGCTGGCTGGCCTGCTGCTCACCACCATGCATATCTTTTCGCTCGGCTTCTACATGGCGCTCGTCTGCGGGCTCGAGTTTTCGCCCACCATGGCGGCGATGAAGTCATTTCGCGATTTCATGCGCTTATGCGGCAGGCTGGCGATGGCGGTGCTGGCCTGCGCCTTGCCGGCGATCTGTCTTTTCCTCTACCAGCCGGTGCTGCCCGATGCCGGCAATGGCAATCTCGGCGCGTCCTGGAATGATTCCCTGGTTCTGATCCTGGCCAACCTGATGTCGGCGTTCTGGAGCTATACGGTCCTGGTGGATATGCTGTTCCTGATCCCGCTGATCCTCGTCTGGACCAATGCTGTGCGGACACGCCGGCTGCAGCTGCATGCGGGGCTTGCGGTCACGGCAACCGGTCTGCTGCTGTTCGCCTGCCTCTCGCCGCGCCATCTATTGGCTACTGGCTGGATCAGCTGGCGCTTCCCGATCATGACGGCGCTGGCGGCCATGGTGATGGTATGTCCCTTGCCTCGCCTGTCGCGCCGGCAGGCCCTACTTGTCGTCACCATGCTTTCAGCGGTTGCGCTTGGCAGGACCGCCTGGATCGGTTTCAACTGGTGGCAGGGCGAGGCCGAGGTCGCAGATGTTCGCACCGTGCTTGCCGCGGTACCGGAGGGCGCGGCGATCCTGCCTGTCATGCGGCAGCAAAAGAGTGCGCCGCATGTCGTCGACCATCGTTACTTTGCGTGGAATCAGGACACGTTCCGGCATTTGCCGACGCTTGCTATCCCTTATGCGCATAGCTTCGTGCCGACGGTCTTTACCGCCAAGGGCAAGCAGCCATTGACCGTCCTGCCGCCCTGGAGCGATATCGCTGTGCCGGAAGGCAATCTCCTCTCCGTTGGCCTGCTCGATTGCCCCGATGAGATCGGCACCGTCAGCAGCTTTGCGCCCTATCTCGTCAATTGGCGGCAGCGCTTCGACTTCATTCTGCTGGTCAATGCCGATGTCGAGGATCGTTTTGACGGCACGATCCCGAGCGGCGTGCGGCTTGCCGCGGAAACGCCCTTTGCCAAGCTCTATGCTATCGACAAGGCCTTCGTGCCGCCTGCGGGTGCGGTGCCGCCGAAGAGCTGCGCCGAGTTCGCCGCGGCAAATGACTGAGGCCGCATCAAGTCAAACAGGCGGCTCCTTCGAGCCGCCCGTCGAATTGGTTTCCCGATAAAGTCCCTGTTTCAGCTCGCCTTTTCCGGCGGAGCCAGAAGTTCGGCGCAATAGGACGAGCCGCTGACGCCCGGCTGGTCGCCGAGGATGTGGACCGAGCGGATGACATAGCTCTGATTGGTGACGATATCGGCCTTGCAGCTGAGATAGCGCTTGCCGCCCTTCTTGCCATCCTTGGTCGCGATCGTGATCGTCTTGTAGCCGCCGCGCCACGTATAGACGCGATTGCCGCTCTCGTCGCGGTCGGAGAGCGGCGGGCCGTAGGCCGCGAAGAAGCGTCCAGCGGACTGGCCTTCCCAGCGATCCTGAACGGGGTTGCTCGCCATCAGCGGCAGGCCTGTTGTCGTTGCTGTCGTGGTGCTGCAACCGGCTAGAGCCAGCAACAGTCCCGCCGCGGTGATCATGCGGATATTCATCGTGTCGTCCTTGAGCTTCTGTCACGCATTCGGTCGCGGAAAGGCCGCTGTCCCACGACGTTTCCACCTGTCCCGCCTAGGGCTTTAGCGCCAAAGCCGGCAAAAGAAAATTCCCATCCGCGTGTACAAGTGGGATTTTAGTCAATCTGTTGCGTCTTTTGCACGCCGGCCCTTCCAGCGCCTGTTTCCTGCCGATTTTCTAGGCAGCGGCCCTGTAATCTTTTCGTCAAAAATCAAACGGTTTTTTGAGATTGGTGCTTGTGCATCAAAAATGGCTGGTCTATAGAAGCGCCGCTGGTCACGGAGTGTAGCGCAGTCTGGTAGCGCACCACGTTCGGGACGTGGGGGTCGAGTGTTCGAATCACTCCACTCCGACCAGCTTAAAACACTGATCTTTCTCCCGAAAAATCCACCCAAAGCAGTCATCAGAGCGGCGTTGTACTACGGCGAAGCTGGCCATACCCTTGGAGGTTTGTTGAGTTGCCTTCAAGGCTGTGCCCACCGTTATCGCGCGCCACGGACACCCAGACCGCGTTGAGGATCCGCTTTTGCAAAACCGGCTCTTTTTGTCGCCCAAAGCACCATATACAAAGGAGGCGCGCATGTACCCGACTCGACCGTCGGACGGCTTGCGGGCGTTGAAGCGGAGTGACGGGATGAGTCTTGTTGAAAGGGTGGCTGGGTTGGCCGGAGAGGGACTTGCGTGGCGGCGGCGGCGCTATCGCGCACGGTCTCGCGATGCTATCGGACAAAAGCCGGGGATTGCAACCGGCGTCGGTGTGTTGGCTCTAGGTGCCGCATTTCTCCTTGCCTCAGGCGGAGATCCCGCGCGCGCCGCTGATTGCGGCAATGTCGCAGCGCCCGGCCTCGACTGGAGCGGATGCAGCAAGACCAATATCATGTTGCCAAGCAGCGATCTGCACGGCGCCAATCTTGCTGGCGCTCACTTCGACAGCACGGATCTGAGCGACGCCAATCTGACCTCCGCCAATCTTGAAAAGGCGACGCTGGTGCGCGCATGGTTGAAGACAGTCCTTGCCGACGGGGCGAATTTTTCAAGGATCGAGGCCTATCGCTCCGACTTCAGCAACGCCTCTGCCAATGGCGCATCTTTTGCCAATGCCGAGCTGCAACGGGCAGAATTCGGCGGCGCTAAGCTTGCCAATGCGGATTTCCAGAAGGCCGAGCTCGGCCGCGCCGATTTCGACAAGGCGGTCCTGTCCGGCGTGAATTTCTCCTTTGCCAATCTCTCCCGTGCGACGCTGGCCGGCGCGGTGATGCAGGGGCCGGTCTCCTTCGGCGGGGCCTTCATGTACCTGACCCGCATCGAAGGTCTTGATCTGACGGCTGCCACTGGCCTCCAGCAGGCGCAGATCAATCTGGCTTGCGGCGACAATACGACGAAGCTGCCCTCCTGGCTGCAGGCGCCCTCCGTCTGGCCATGCCCGCCGGACGATCCGGATGACAAGGACTGACGCTGGTCCTGAGAGAAGAGATCCTTAAGAAGGCAGTGTGCGATGTTTGCAGAGAAGACGATTGAGCACGACAGCAAGCCCGAATTCTATCGCGAGCTTGCCGGCCAGCTGCAAGCCTTGCTTGATGGCGAGGCGGATTCGATTGCCAATGCAGCCAATACATCCGCGCTGATCTTCCAGATGTTGCCCGATGTGAATTGGGCCGGCTTCTATTTCCTGCGGTCGGGTAGCGAGCTTGTGCTGGGGCCGTTCCAGGGCAAGCCGGCTTGCGTTCGCATAGCCGTCGGCCGCGGCGTCTGCGGAACGGCGGTCGAGAAGGCACAGTCGATCCTCGTGGAAGATGTTCATGCTTTTCCCGGTCATATCGCCTGCGACGCGGCCTCGCGCTCGGAGCTGGTGGTGCCGTTGGTCCGCAATGGAAAGGTTTTCGGCGTCATCGATCTCGATAGTCCGGTTGCCGGCCGCTTCGATCGCGATGATCAGGCCGGCATCGAGGCGCTTGCCGCAATCTACACCGCCTCTTGCCAAATGGGCGATTGAGCGCCGACACCGTGGAGTGTCACGCGCTCGTGATCGATATGGCAAATTGGACCGGCGATACCTATATCTCGCCTCGCAACCACTCCCATAACGCTGATCGAGCTTGATATTCGCCAACCCGCTTCCTTTCGCTGGTCCCGGTCAAGTTTGAAATGCGTGCCAAGGGCAAGGAGAACAACATGGGCAATTATAGCAAGACAGCAGAATCGATAGCCAAGCTTACCCCTGAGCAATATCGCGTGACGCAGCAAAGCGGCACGGAGCGCCCCGGTACGGGCGAACTTCTCTACAACAAGCAGTCGGGCATCTATGTCGACATCGTATCGGGGGAGCCGCTGTTTGCCTCTTCCGACAAATTCGATTCGGGTTGCGGCTGGCCGAGCTTCACCAAGCCGATCGAACCAGCCAATGTCAGCGAGCTGACCGATATCTCGCATGGCATGGTGCGCACCGAAGTGCGCTCGGCGCATGGCGACAGCCACCTGGGCCATGTTTTCCCGGACGGACCGCAGGACCGTGGCGGCCTGCGCTATTGCATCAATTCCGCCTCCCTCCGCTTCGTGCCGCGTGACCGCATGGAAGCCGAGGGGTATGGTGCCTATATCGATCAAGTGGAGGATGTAAGATGACTACGGAGCGTGCAGTTCTCGCCGGCGGTTGTTTCTGGGGCATGCAGGATCTCATCCGTCGTTACAACGGCGTCATCTCGACGCGCGTTGGCTACAGCGGCGGCGATGTCCGCAATGCCACCTATCGCAACCATGGTTCGCATGCCGAAGCGATCGAGATCGTTTTCGATCCGCAGAAGATCAGCTACCGTGACCTTCTGGAATTCTTCTTCCAGATCCACGATCCGAGCACCCGTAATCGCCAGGGCAATGATGTCGGCATGAGCTACCGCTCGGCGATCTTTTACACGAGCGAGGAGCAGAAGCGGGTCGCTCTGGACACGATCGCCGATGTCGACGCCTCCGGCCTGTGGCCGGGCAAAGTCGTCACCGAGGTAGCGCCGGTCAGCGACTTCTGGGAAGCGGAACCGGAACACCAGGATTATCTGGAGCGCTATCCGAACGGCTATACCTGCCACTTCGTCAGGCCTGGCTGGAAGCTTCCGGTCCGGCATGCCGACGCAGCGCAGCGCGCGGCGTCCTGACGCGGGGAACAGCTCAAGCGGACGGCTGAAACCCTATCTCGGCACATGGGATGTGAGGCGCCGGATCATCGACCGCCTCAATCATTCGCTGGTGACATTCGAAGGGCAGGCTTTTGTGACGCCTGTCCAGTTCGAAGAACATGGCGACACGCACAGCGATCACGCGACGCTCAGAAGCAGCCGCGCGTATCGGCTTGACGATGCGGTTGAAGATCTCGTCGTCCGCTTTCCCGATCTTGCCGAATTCATCCGTATCGGTGACGGCGCGTCACAGCATGTCGTTCATCATTGCGGCCCCGATCTTTACCGGGGCCGTTTTTTCTTTCGAGGGCCGGACGCCTGGGCCGAGATGTGGCACGTGCGCGGGCCTCGGAAGCATTATCTCAGCCTCGCGCACTATCGACGCGCTTAATCAAAGCCACCCGTTCTGGTTGGGCTTGCCTTATCGCGCAAGCCGCCGCCTTGCCTGCGCGGCTTGCGCCAGATCCTCCAATGTGCGGATGGAGGTCTGCCAGTCAATGCAGCCGTCGGTGATGCTCTGGCCATAGACCAGCGGCTTGCCGGGAACGAGATCCTGGCGGCCGGCGATGAGGTTACTCTCCATCATCATGCCCTTGATGCGCCGGTCGCCGGCCGATATCTGCTCCGCCACGGCGCTGACCACCACCGGCTGGTTTTCCGGGTTCTTGCTGCTGTTGGCATGGCTGGCATCGATGATGATCCGCGGCTCGAGCCCGGCTTTCAATGCCAGTTCCGATACGGCCTGCACGTTGGTCGCATCGTAATTCGGCTCTTTGCCGCCGCGCAGGATGAGGTGGCAATCCTCGTTGCCGCGTGTTGAGGCGATCGCCGCCAGACCTTCCTTGGTCACGGCCGGGAAATGATGCGGCTGCGAAGCCGCTACGATGGCGTCGAGCGCGATCCGCACATCGCCATTCGTCCCGTTCTTGAAACCGACAGGGCAGGAGAGACCGGACGCCAATTGCCGATGCACCTGGCTCTCGGTCGTCCTCGCACCGATCGCGCCCCAGCTTACGAGATCGGAGATATATTGCGGCGTGATCGTATCGAGATATTCGCAACCGGCCGGCAGACCGATTTCGTTGACATCGACCAGAAGCTTGCGTGCGATGCGCAGGCCTTCCTCGATGCGATAGCTGCCGTCAAGATGCGGGTCGTTGATCAAACCCTTCCATCCGACGGTGGTCCGCGGCTTCTCGAAATAGACCCGCATGATGATCTCGAGATCGTCGACGAAACGGTCGCGCTGTTCCTTCAGCCATGCCGCATATTCACGCGCGGCATCCGGATCGTGGATGGAGCAGGGGCCAATGACCACGATCAGCCGGTCGTCTTCATCGCGCAGGATGTTATGGACAGCGTTGCGCGCCTCGGTGACGGTTGTCGTCACCGCTTCGTCGCGGGGGATCTCATCTATGATGCGAGAGGGCGGCGTGAGCGCCGTGATCTCGACAATGCGCAAATCATCAGTGGAATTCAGCACGGTATCAGTTCCTTGTAAGATCATACCGCGGCGACAAAAAAAGCCGCCAGGTAGACTAGCGGCTGTTCGGGTCTTTGGTGTCGCGTCAGTGTTAACTACGCACAGGCCCGCCTCCGCTGAAAGCAGCGGTACGAATAAAATCGCGAGGCGTATACGCAGATGATCGACATGAGTTGTCTCTACGACAAAAAATGCTTGATGTCGATGATGTTGATGCGGGCAAAATGAAGGAGATTGGCTGCGGCGCCGCCATTCCATCTTACTGACAGATCCGGTCTTCAGCGCCTATTTGCGGATCGTCTGTCTGGGTGGGATATTTTACAATTCTCTACGGATGCCGCTGTTGTTCGTTTGAGAGGCACGGACCCCAAAATTTAACCCCTGCCTCGGAAGGACCGGCCCGACTTCGCTGGAAGTCGGACCAGTCCCCATCCGATCAGGGGTCAAGTCAGATCAGATCTCGAAAACGAGGTCTTAGAAGCTACGCTGGAAGCGCAGAACGCCAGCCCACTGGTCCTGATTGATGGAGTCCCAGTTGGTGTAGGAAACTTCCGGCTGAACCAGAAGGTTCTTGACCGGGTTCCAACGAAGGTTGGCGGTCGCAGCGAAGATCTTCGAGTCGGTGTAGGCAACCTGAGCGTTGGCCTGCAGCTTGGCGTCGATCGGAACGGTGACGCCGCCCCAAACAGCCCAGTCACCCCAGCCGATGGTCTTGGCCGGGCCAGCGCCGTTCGAGCTTGCGTACTTGTTCAGCTTGTCGCCGTCGGTGTTCCAGCCGCCCATGACGAAGGCCTTGAAGACGCCGAAGTCGGCATCGGCGCGGGCCTTGATGGCGCCTTCTTCGACGATCGAGTCGTAGCCGCCAACAACCTTGAAGCCAAAGTTGCCAACCTTGTAGCCGGCACCGGCAACAACGTCGGGAGCGTAGTGGTCGGAGCTGTCTTCGCCGTTGACGCCCTTGGCGCCCGAACCGGAGTTGCTGTCTTCGACCGAGATCACAGCCGTGAAGCCGTTGCCTGCGTCGTAGTTGTAGGTCAACTGGTTCAGTTCGTACGGACCGTCATAAACAACGTCGTCGTTGATGACGTTGCCGGCGTAACCGATGTAGGAGTTGTACTGCGAGTCGGCCTTACCAATGGTGAAGCCACCGAGGCTGATATTGGCGAACAGCAGCTTGGTGGTTGTCGAACCGCCATCCTGCCAGTCGAAACGATAGACGGTGTTGGTCTTCAGCGGACCGTATTCGGTGTCCGATGCGGTATCGACGCTCAGCTGAGCGCGGGTGTGCCACAGCGTGCCGTAACGGTCAGCCGGGTTGTAAGCGTTGTACCACTTGCCTTCGGTACGAACCATACCGCCGACCTTCAGGCAGGTTTCCGTGCCCGGGATGAAGAAATAACCAGCGCCGTACGCGTCGCAGATGCGGACGTATTCGAGCGGTTCCGGCTCAGCGGCGACGACAGCGTCGGCTGCCTGAGCGCCAGAAACTACTGCCAGAGCAGCAGCGGAGCCGAGAAGAAGGCTCTTGATGTTCATAAAAACTCCAATCCAATATAGATTGGGCACAGGCTGTCGCGTCGAAAAATCGACGTGCCTTGACCCTATCCCTGTTTAAAAACCCCGACTCGGGAGAAACGGGCCCCACCCGCTTCTGTTCGCTATTAAAGACGAATTCCTGTAAAGTTATATGATATATTTTTCTCGGAATGACTTTTTCGTGAATTTTAAATTCCAGTTGCAGGAAAGCAACATCTGCAAATACAAATAGTAAGTGCGCCATAATATTGGCTACGCAATAGTCATTCTTAAGAATAGATCGCTGAAAAGGACGGCCTCGGCTGTCGTTCGAATGGCTCAGCGGAGTGGCAGAGGCGACTGGAGAGGCCGCGCCGACATGCGCTCAGGCGAGGGCAAAAGCCAAGCATGCCTGCGCGGCTGTCAAGCTGGCGTGAGGAGGCAGGCGCCGGTTTGCTCAGTACGACACGGTTCGTTTCGAAGCCGGAGATATCAGCTTGCTGAGCGCCGCGCCGATCATAATGCCCCAAAGACCGCTGATCATGCCGATGATGATATCAAGGGATGAACCGGAGTCGCCGCTCGCCAGGAAATGCGAAAGCCAAAGTGCCAACACGCTGCCGATCATCAAGAGGCAGGTGAAGGATGGCGACTGCGGGTAGGCCAGTCGCGCAAGCATGCCGGCCACGCAAAGCGCGCCGGCACGAAATAGGTCGAAGGGATTGCCAAACGCGGCTTGCCAATTGAGATGCGCAAAGGTCACGGCGATGAGCGCCGCGATATAGGTCCATGCGATAATCTTAAAAAACCGGTCTGATATCATTGGGATATGATATAGCAGCGGCACATTTAAACTCCAGTCTCCTGCCATTCCAAAGGCTGCGATCGATGCGATGCGGCGCGCACAATTTATGTGGCGGCGAAACATTCTGTTGCGTTATGGCAAAGATTTCTGCGTTCTTTGGCCTTCGATTTGCCTCGCTGGCATGCCTCTCGGCGGCTTATGCCTCCGACGCCGTCAGAGCCTCGTCGTCGTCGGGCACCTGGTTTGCGGCTTCGCTGGTGTCGCTCGACGATCCTCGTCCGAGGGAAGAGAAGACGACGATCGCGGTGATGGCGGTGATCGCGGTCAGGAGCCAAAGCAGTGCGCTGAAGGCATCACTATAACCGTGGATCAGTGTGGCTTGTCCGATCGCAGGTGCGTTCGCTGCCGCAGCGGAAAGATCGCCTGTGACGAGCCGTTGCGCCGTGGTGGCCGCGTGCTCGCCCGCCGATGTGCCGAGATTGGACTGTATGAAGGCGCTCAAAACAGCGCTGACGACGGCAAGGGCGACACCTTCGCCGGCGACGCGGGTAGTGCTGAAGATACCGGTCGCCATGCCGGCGCGTTCCTTCGGAACGACGCTGACGGCCAGCCCGTCCATCAGGCCCCAGGGCAGGCTGATGCCGGCGCCGATCGTCAGCAGCGGGCCGATCAGCGCCGACGACGCCGAGCCGGCAGCGAAATGGCTGAGCCAGAAGAGACCCATAGCCGAAATGACAAGGCCGGCACCGCAGATCGCGGCGGCACTGAACCAGCGCGTCAAAAGGCCGGCGGCGATCGGTAGGATGAGAAGCGGCGCCGAAAGGGCGATCATCATTCGGCCGGCGGCAATCTCGCTCATGCCTTCGATGCCGACGAAGCGCACCGGCAGCAGGATCAGCAGCACGACGAAGGCATAGGCCGGCGCTGCCGCCAGCAATTGCACGCCGACGAAACGCGGATAGCGAAACAAGGTTAGATCCAGCATCGGCCGCTTCACGCTACGTTCGATGATGCCGAAGGCCAGGAGGAGCAATGCGGCGCCGGCCAGCAAGATAATGACAATCGGGTCGCTCCAGCCGGTCTCCGGCGCGCGCAGCACGCCATAGGTGAAGAACGTGAGGGCAAGCGTGAAGCTCAGCGCTCCCGGCCAGTCGATCCCGGCCGCATCCGGATCGCGGGATTCGCGCAGAAAGCGCGCACCGAGGCCGAGCGCCATTAGAGCCAGTATAACGACGAGGAGGAAGATAGAGGGCCAGCCGAATGCATCGATCATCAGGCCGGAGGCAATCGGCCCGAAAGCCAGACCGACGCCGAAGCTCGAGCCGACGATGCTGAAGGCCCGCATGCGTGCCGTGCCATCGAATTCCTGGGCAAGAGACGCCATGCCGCCCGAAAAAGCGGCGGCGGCGCCGAGGCCCTGCAGGGCTCTCAATATGTCGAACCAGACGATGTTGCCGGCAAACGCCAGTCCGGCCGAAAACAGCGCGAAGCAACCGACCCCGGTCAGGAAGATGCGCCGGCGGCCAAAACTGTCGGCAAGCGCGCCGGCCGCCATCAGGCAACTGCCGAAGGTCAGCATGAAGGCATTGGTCACCCAGTTGAGGGCGATCGGGCTGCCGCCGAGCGTGCGGCCGATAGCCGGCAAGGCAACGGCCGGGCCGGTGAAGGTCAGGGGCATCGCCGCTGCGGCGCAGCAGACTGCGACGAGGACGAAGAGTTTTTCGGTCGCAGTTGCGACCTTTGTCTTGCTGAGGGTCATCGGGATTTCCGTTGGGTTTGAGCAAGGGCGAGCCCACGGGCGGCTTGGGAACGATGAAGGCTTGAACGCCTTCGCCCATGGGCTTCAAATGACCCGATGAAGATAGTTTTGCTGTAATCGGATGATAATAAGGCTATAACTCCATATATACCGGAAAAAAACGCTTGAATGAGGTGCGCATGGATCGCTTGAGCGGCTTGAATGCTTTCGTCCGGACGGCAGATCTCGGCAGCTTTGCCGCTGCCGGTCGCGTGCTTGGCCTTTCGGCCTCAGCGGTCGGCAAGGCGGTCAGCAATCTGGAGCGGCAGCTTGGCGTTCGGCTGCTGCAGCGCTCCACTCGCAGCATCCGCTTGACCGAGGAGGGGCGCCTCTTTCATGAGCGCTGCCGACGCGTGCTCGACGATCTCGACGACGCGCAGGCCTCGCTCGCGCAGGCGGTGGCGGTGCCGCGTGGGCGGCTGCGTGTCAGCGTTCCCATCGTCAGCTACCATTTCCTGCTGCCGGTCGTGCCCGAATTCGTGGCCCGCTATCCCGATGTCGAGCTCGACATCGATTTCAACGACCGGATCGTCGATATGATCGAGGAGGGGGTCGATGTGGCGATCCGCAGTGGCGATCTGCCGGATTCGCGTCTGATGTCACGCACCTTGCGGCCGTTTCAGATGCTGCTTTGCGCGGCCCCCAGCTATCTGGAGCGCCACGGCGTTCCCGATTGCCCGCGCGCGCTCAATGAGCATGTGGCGGTGCGGTTTCGCTTCCCGAACAGCGGCAAGCTGCAGGATTGGCCCCTGACCTTGCCGGAGGGCGAGCCAGAACTGCGCATGCGAACGGCTTTTTCCTGCAATAATATGGAAGCCGTGCGCGGTGCCACCATCGCCGGCCTTGGCATCGGATGCATGCCGGATTTCCTCGCGCGCAGTCCGCTTGCGGAAGGAAAGTTGCGAACTGTTCTCGATGATTTCATCAATGAGCCCGGCCATTTCCATGTGCTCTGGCCCTCGAGCCGTCATTTGTCGCCCAAGGTCCGCGTCTTCGTCGATTTTGTGGGCGAGCGGCTCTTTGCAAAGAGCTGCGAAGTCTTGCTCGCTGCTCTCAAAGCTTGAATCAAGGCCTATCCGGGCCAATCTTCAACAGCAATGCAAAATTGCGGAATGAGATAGCAACGGTGTCTGGCGGCAACTTTGCGCCAACAGCGGATTTTGCGAAGGTGCCGATGCATGCGGCATGCTTGGCGATTAGGCAGAGCTATGGCGGCGTCGCCGGGCGAGCAGAGCGAGTGACTTCCGTTTATGTCGTGTTTGTTGACGCGATTGCACCGCTGCGTCGCGGGTCGGTCGGTGATGTTGAAAACGACTGCTCTGCTCGCCAGATTCATCTGTCTTTCATATGCCGGGAGTTAGGACACGGCCTCAGGCGTCCTGAGCCAACGCGAATCGCTGTGCGACTCGTGCCACGCGCTCGCCGTAAGTGCGGGCAGTCTCCAGATCGCCGACCGACATTTCGTTCGGGGCTGCGTCGGCATCGGACTGCGCCATGGGCGCGATATACGATCCCATCCTGTTTGCATCGTCTCGCGTCGACGCCTTCACGTTCGCTGGCTTTATCCCCAGGCTGACCCACAGTCCCCCATGCTGTCCTGCCAGAAGAACGAAGTATTCAAGCGTGTTGAGTTTGTCGCCGTTCAGGCTGGCGCTGTTGGTGAAGCCCCCGAAAACTTTGTCCTGCCATTTATTGGTGAACCAGGCCTTCGAGGAAGTGTCCGCGAACTTCTTAAACTGCCAGCTCGGGCCACCCATGTAGGTTGGCGATCCGAAGATGATGGCATCGGCGGCATCCAACGCGGCCCATCCGTCATCGGAGAGGTTGCCGTCTGCATCGATGGCGTAAAGCACTCCGCCCGCACCTTCCGCGACGGCTTCCGCCATCCGCTGGGTGTGGCCGTAGCCGGAATGATAGACGACGACTGTGCTTGCTGTACGATTTGACATGCTGGTTTTGGCCTCCTTCGGGCCGTTGCTTTGCGCTGTCCGGAAGCGAGTTCGCTCCGTCTGGCGTCTTCTTCGAGATGGATTGATGACGGGAGTTCGGACGACACCCGATGCCGCGGCGATGGAGACCGTTATCCAGCCGGTTACGCGCTGGTTCTCATGGTACCGCCTCTGCTTGCCGCAAGATGCTCAGGCGAGGCCGCTGAGACCGGCCAGTATCAGCAGTAGTAGGAACAGCATTGGCGGCGGGAGTTCCCGATAGTTCCGGATACGGACAATGGACGCGATTGCGGCGAGCATGATGCAGGCACCCAATCCGACCCCGATGTAGCGGGTGCCGGCTGTGATCAACAACAACGCGGTTACAAGCTCGAGAGCGGACGTTACCCAACACCACCAGAATGGGAATCCAAGTTGCACGAAACCCGCGCGGATTTTCGGGTGACCGCTCGCGTTGACGATAGCGCCAACGAGGAACGCCGCGGCGGCCAGCCAGACGAGGACGTTTTCGAGGACCGTTGCGCCCGTGAAAGTTTGAATTGGAAGATTCATTGATTTTCTCTTCGATGATGAATCATGCCGCTCTAGATATTCTAGCAATATAATATATTCTAGCATCGCTAGTTTGTCAATCGCTGCTCTTTTTGATAGCCTTGGCCTTACAAAATTCGCGCGCATGAAGATGAGGGCATGAGGTGGGCAGCAGCGAACGCAAGATCAGGGAACGTGAGGAGCGCGAACGCCGGATAGTCGTCGCTGCGAGGACGATCGCGGAACGTGATGGCTGGCCTGCCGTCACGATCCGGCGTCTCGCCGACGAGATAGAATACAGCCAGCCCGTTCTCTATTCGCATTTCGGAAATCGCGATGAGATCGTCGGAGCGGTCGCTCTTGAGGGCTTCGGCGAATTGGCCACGATACTCCGTGCCGCGATCCGGCCATCCTCCACGCCAAAGGAATCAGTGGAAGGCGTCGCGACCGCCTATCTCGATTTCGCTTTCGCCCGGCCTGCGATGTACGAGGCGATGTTTATCCTTCCAACCGGCCTTCGCTTCGCCAGGTCCGACACGCCGGCACCGCTCCGTGCGGGTTTCGGAGCCATGGCGACCGTGATCGCGCCGTTCTCCCAGGATGTGGATACCGCTACTGAAACTTTCTGGGCGGCACTCCACGGATTGGCGGAGCTTGAGCGCCACGGCAGGATAAGGCCCGCTTTCCGGTCTCACCGTATCACGCTCCTCATGCAGATGGTGTCGGGTCAACTCTGAGAGCGGGTCTTGCGATTAATCCGGTCCCCCACAAATGGCTTGGAAAATGTGGGACAAGGCAAAGGACCAAAGCTCTTGGAGTTTGGCTGCCGAAAGATGCCGTTCGATGGTGGCATTTGCTCCATTAATTGGCGAGAGGCCGACGGAGGTCGGCCTCTCTGCTGCTGAATGCCCAGCTGCGATCAGATATCGCTGGCCGCGTTCGACCAGATTTCCGCGGCCTGCGCCGCGGTGACGCGGCGGACTTCCGTCTCGTCGCGGCGGCTGGCGAAGAGTTCGCTCGCCATGATCTGCTCGGCGAGATCGGCCGGCAGAGACAGGAGAACGCGCTGGCCCTCCTTGTGGATGCCGCCGACATCGGTGCGCTTGCCGGTGATCATGCCGCCGGCGACCGTGTTGTTGCTCTCGGGATCGATCAGGATGAAGGAGCCGGTCGAACGGTTCTGGTCGTATGGGTCGAAGACGGCGGCTTCGTCGAAGGAAAGGCGAACCTTGCCGATGGCGTTCATCCACAGCGATTGCGCCGGTGCCCAGGCGCCGGTCTTCAGTTCGAGCTGAGCGATCGGCTGCACCTGCACACGCTGGCGGCGGCTGCCGCTCTTCAGCCAGTAGCGCTTGCCCGGCTCGATGCCCTCAGGCTGCAGCGCGACGATCTGCGCATCGAAGGAGAGGCCGGATTGCGGCTGGCTGTCGATCGCGACAATCATGTCGCCGCGCGAGACGTCCACCTGGCGGTCGAGGACGAGCGTGATCGCATCGCCGGCAACGGCGGCGTTGCGCACCAGATCGAAGGTGACGATCTTCGAGACGTTGGCGACCATGCCCGAAGGCAGGATCATGACGCTGTCGCCCGGCTTCACCGAGCCGCCGGCAACCGTGCCCTGATAGCCGCGGAAGCTTTCGCCGGGGCGCGAGACGCGCTGCACGGAGAGACGGAAGCCGACCGTCTGCGCCGAGCGAACGGTTGCCGATTCCAGCGCCTCGACGAGCGTCGGGCCATTGTACCAGGGCATGGCGGCCTGGCCGGAATAGACGACATTTTCGCCCTTCAGCGCCGACATTGGAATGGCCGTGATCTGCTTGACGCCGAGCGAAAGGGCGAATTCGCGGAAATCGTGCGAGATCTTCTCGAAGCCGGCGCGGTCGTAGTTCGTCAGGTCGATCTTGTTGACGGCCAGCACGAACTGCTTGATGCCGAGCAGCGAAGCGATCGTCGCGTGCCGGCGCGTCTGCTCTAGAATGCCCATGCGGGCATCTACAAGCAGCACCGCCAGATCGGCGGTGGAAGCGCCCGTCGCCATGTTGCGGGTATATTGCTCATGGCCGGGCGTGTCGGCAACGATGAAGGAGCGCTTGTCGGTCGAGAAATAACGATAGGCAACATCGATGGTGATGCCCTGTTCGCGCTCGGCCTGCAGGCCGTCGAGCAGGAGCGCGAAGTCGGGCAAGCCGAGATCGTTCTGCTTGCCGGTGGAATCGCGCTGCAGCGTGGCGGCCTGGTCTTCCTTGACCGCCTTGGTATCCCAGAGCAGGCGGCCGATCAGCGTCGACTTGCCGTCGTCGACGCTGCCGCAGGTGAGCAAGCGAAGCGGGCGCGAGTCGCGGACGGCCTTGGCCGGTTCGGCGGCGGCCCCGACAGCGGGCAGGGTGACGGCGGCGTTGGCGTTTGCGGTCATCTCAGAAATATCCTTCACGCTTCTTCTTTTCCATGGAGCCGGACTGGTCGCGGTCGATGGCGCGGCCCTGACGTTCGGAAACCGTGGCGATTTCCAGCTCTGCAATGATTTCTTCAAGGGACGTGGCGGTGGAGCGGATCGCACCGGTCAGCGGGAAGCAGCCGAGCGTACGGAAGCGGATGAGTTCCTCGCGCTTGACTTCATCCGGCAGCAATTCGAGCCGCGGATCGGCCGCCATGATCATCATGCCGTCGCGCTCGACGATCGGGCGCTTCGCGGCGAAATAGAGCGGCACGATCGGAATGTCCTCGGCCTGGATGTAGCGCCAGATGTCGACCTCGGTCCAGTTGGAGAGCGGGAAGACGCGCACGCTCTCGCCCTTGCGGATCTGGCCGTTATAAATGTTCCAGAGCTCCGGGCGCTGATTGCGCGGATCCCAGCGATGATCGGGCGTGCGGAAGGAGTAGATGCGTTCCTTGGCGCGCGAAGCCTCCTCGTCGCGGCGGGCGCCACCGAAGGCGGCATCGAACTGGCCGGCATCCAGCGCCTGGCGCAAGGCCTCCGTCTTCATGATGTCGGTGTAGCCAGCCGAACCATGGGTGAAGGGCGTGATGTTCTCCGCCTTGCCGCGCGGGTTGATATGCTCGATCAGGTCGAGATCGTACTTCTTCACGATCTCGTCGCGGAAGGTGATCATCTCGGCAAATTTCCAGCCGGTGTTCACGTGCAGCAGCGGGAAGGGGATGCGGCCGGGATAGAAGGCCTTGCGCGCCAGATGCAGCAGCACCGAGGAATCCTTGCCGACCGAATAGAGCATCACGGGACGCTCGAATTCGGCCGCAACTTCGCGAAAGATATGGATGGCTTCGTTTTCCAGCGCCTTCAGGTGCGGATCGAGCGGCGGCTTGACGCTTTGCGGATTGGAAAGTTCCGTATCCGGACGGCTATCGGGCATGTATGACTCCAGAACTTCAATTGTCCCGACCGGAAATTTGGCCGGAAAGAATGGCTGCGTTGGTTCCCGGTAGATCGGCGGCGATGAAACGCGCTTCAGATCGGAGCCGGGAACCGGCGAGGTATGCTATTGAGCGGCGACCGTGGCCTCTTCGTGAACATGCAGGCCGCATTCGCGCTTTTCGTCGTTCTCCCACCACCAGCGGCCGGCGCGCTCGGGCTCGCCTGGCTTGATGGCACGGGTGCAGGGTTCGCAGCCGATCGACGGATAGCCGCGGGCATGCAGCGGGTTTACCGGGACGCTGTTATCCGCGACGTATGCGCGGATAGCATCGATATCCCAATCGGCCAACGGATTGATCTTGATCAGGTTGCGCTCCGGGTCGAATTCGGCAAACGGCGTATCGGCGCGGTTGGTGGATTGGCCGCGGCGCAGGCCGGTGATCCAGATCGTGGCGCCGGACAGTGCACGCGCAAGCGGCTTCAGCTTGCGCACGCCACAACAGGCATGCCTGGCTTCGACGCTCTCGTAGAAGCCGTTGAGACCGTACTTTTCGGCATAGGCGTCAATATCAGCCTTTTCCGGTTCGTAACGGACGATATGGATGTCGTACTGGCTTTCCGTCTCGTCGATCAAGGTGAGCGTTTCGGGAAAGAGACGGCCGGTCTGCAGCGTCGCGACTTCGATCGGCAGGCGATGGTTGCCGATCTCCGCCGTGATGACCTGGTCCTCTATCCCGAGCGAGGTCGTGAACACGGCGCGGCCGCCAAGGCTGGCGACCAGGGACAGACGGCCTGCAAGATCGAGCGATGCCAAGCGGCTGTTCAGCGTCGCGGCGTCTTCAATAAGGGTAATGGCAGTCATGGGGGATCCTGTCCTGATATTCTCAGGAGTATCGCAGCTCGCAGGGGCAGCGGACAGAAAAATAGATTTCGAAAGCAAGCGGCTGGAGAGTAAATATCTCCATGAAGCTGCGCCGATAAGGAAAAGCGACCGCCTCGGCTGTTAACCAAGGCGTTTTGCCACCTGAAGCGGCTGCTCGGAAGCACCTGAAATGGCTAGCCATCTTTAAGTGCTTGCTTTAATGTCTATAGAAATAGTAGAGTTACACATAGCTTGTCAAACGGAAATCGGAAGTGATGGCCAAAATGATGCGTATTGGCGGATTTTGAGCTAAACTATGAGCATAGAGACAAAAGAATGAAAACAAGGCTGGGTTGCCAGCGTTTTCCCGACGTTGCCCCATTGGTGTCTTCGCTCCGGAATTAGCCGTGGACGAAGTCTGCAGAGTTCTCAAACGATCCGGCTGAACCGATCGGCCGAACGTATCGCATGTGTGTGTAAGCGGTTCGAAATGATTACTCAGAAAGCAAAATATGCGCTGCGTGCGCTATCGGCCCTTGCCCAGTCCGAGGCAGGCGCGCCGATGATGATTTCCGATATCGCGGCGCAGCAAAGGATCCCGAAAAAGTTTCTGGAGCAGATCCTTCTCGACCTGAAGCATCAGGGCATCGTGATCAGCCGGCGCGGCAAGCAGGGAGGTTATCTCCTCCGCAAGCCGGCCGACGAAATCACCTTCGGCGAGATCCTGCGCGTCATCGACGGGCCGCTGGCGCCGCTGCCCTGTCTGTCGCTCACCGCCTATCGTCGTTGTGACGATTGTGACGGTGAGCAGACCTGCGAAATCCGGCATGTCTTCGCCAGGGTCGCCGATGCAACCCGCAAGGTTCTTTTCTCGACGACCATCGCCGATGCGGTGGCGCAGCCTGACGGTGCCGCGGTCACGAGGCTGATGGCCTGACCTTTAGTGAGCGGCGGTTTCCTCGCCCGCTTCCTTCTCCATGGCACGCCGCGCGCGGATGGCCGCCGCGATGAAGACGCGCGACAGGCCGTGATAAAGCGGCTCGCGCGATAGCAGCCGCGACGTCACATAACCGATCATCGAGACCGCCATGATTGGAATCACTGCCTGATGGTCGCCCGTCATTTCCAGGATGATGACGAAGGCCGTCATCGGTGCCTGGACGACGCCGGCGAAATAGCCGGCCATGCCGAGAATTGCCGCAAGTGCGACACCGCCACCGACGAGTTGGCCGACCGTGCTGCCAAAGCCGGCGCCGACGGCAAGCGAAGGCGCAAAGATGCCGCCGGGAATGCCTGAGATCATCGACAGGAAGCTCGCAAGCAGCTTTTCGACGAAGAAGAGCGCGGGCAGGGCATGTCCCTCCACAGCGCCGCGGGCTTGGTCGTAGCCGGTGCCGAAGGTCTGGCCGCCCGAGAAGACGCCGATGGCGGCCACGACGAGGCCGCACAGGCCGGCAAGGATCAGCATGCGCTGGAGCGGCTGAGGCTGCGCCCAGCGGCGGATGCGGATGCCGGCATAGAGCGCAAATCCGCTGAAGGTGGCGCCGAGAGCGCCGCCACCGACGCCGCAGATCAGCATGACGATCCAATCCCTGAGCATCGTCGGCGCGGCATCGGCGGTGCCGAAATAATTATAGCTGCCCGAAAGGCCGAGGGCTGCAAGGCCGGAAAGGATGACGGCCGTCAATACTAGGCCGTTGGCACGCGATTCATAGGTGCGGCTCATCTCCTCGATCGCAAAGACGATACCGGCAAGCGGCGTGTTGAAGGCTGCGGCGATGCCGGCCGCGGAGCCGGCAAGGATCAACCCCTTCGCCTGCGCCATGCCGCCGAACCGTGCAACGGCCAGCATGAAGGACGCCCCGACCTGCACCGTAGGTCCTTCGCGGCCGATCGAGGCGCCGCTGAGGAGCCCGAGAACGGTCAGCACGATCTTGCCGAAGGCAAGCCGTAGCGACAGCAGTTTCGTACGGTCCTCGGGGTGATGCAGATGCCGCGCGGCGATTGCCTGCGGAATACCGCTCCCTTGCGCGTTGGGAAACAAGTTCGTGGCCAGATAGGCTGACAGCACGAAGCCGAGCGGCGTCAGCACGAGCGGCAACAGCCAAGTCCATTCTCCGGAATGGGTAACTCCCGTAAAGGCGCGCTGCGCCAGATCGGCAAGCTTCGCAAAGCCGACGCTGATCACGCCGATCGCCAGAGCCCCCGTCCAGAAGACCAATCGCGGCCGCCAGAGCTGAAATGAACCCCAGAAGACGCGGGAACGGCGGAGCAGCTTGGACTTACGATAGATGGGGGGCATGAGGCTTTTTAACCGGTGGATCGAGCGATGTGTCCATTTAGGACTCAAGTCTGAACAGTCTGCTTAAAAATGGCGGATGAGGATACTCACACTGTCTTACAAGACTTCAATTAACCGCGGACGTTTACATGAGTGTTGACATGTTCCAATTGCATCGCAATTGCAACGCACAAAGGTGGGTCATGAAATCCGCTTCCATTCCTTCGTTAAGAGTCGACCCGGAACTGCGCGCCGCCGCTGAGAGTGTGCTGAAAGAGGGGGACACGCTCTCGGCTTTTGTGGAGAATTCGCTAAGGGCTCAAATCGATCACGGACGGGCACACGCGGAATTCATCGCGCGCGGCTTGGCTGCGCGAGAGGAAGCCAAGCGTACAGGGATCTATTATAGCGCCGATGAGGTGGTTGGCGAATTGAAGGAGATGCTTGCAGCAAAGATAGCGCGCAAAGCAAATTGAAATAAGCAGTTCGCTATGCCAGCTCGGCTCGTGACGATATCAAGCGGCTTTATGCCTATCTGCTCGACCGCGATGAGAACACCGCCAAACGTGCCATTTCGGTCATTGAAAGTGCGATGAAGATGTTAGCGGACTTTCCGTTCAGCTGCCGCAAGGCATCGGTGGATAATCCATTTCTCCGCGAGCTCGTCATTCCGTTTGGGTCTGCCGGTTACGTCGCGCTGTTTGAAATCGAGGATAGCGAGACGGTGACGATATTGGCGATCAGGCCTCAGCGCGAGGAAGACTATCACTGATGCCTGTCGATCTTATCGGTCGCTCGTCTCCCAGCGCGGATTGACCCACGGTTCCTGATTCGAGCGCGCCAGCCTCTGCTTGCCGAGGATATGGTCGGCGGCCTTTTCGCCGGTCATGATCGAGGGGCCGTTCAGATTGCCGTAGGTGACGTGCGGGAAGATCGAGCTGTCGGCGACACGCAGCCCGTCGACGCCGATAACGCGGGTGTCCGGATCGACCACTGCCATCGGATCGTCCTTCGAGCCCATCCTGCAGGTGCCGCAGGGGTGATAGGCGCTTTCCAGATGCTCACGCAGGAAGGCGTCGATCTGTTCGTCCGTCTGGACGCCCGGGCCTGGCTGGATTTCCGGCCCGCGATAGTCGTCGAAGGCTTTCTGCCCGAAGATTTCGCGGGTAAGGCGCACGCAATGCCGGAATTTTTCCCAGTCCTCCGGATGGCTCATGTAGTTGAAGCGGATCACGGGATCGGCCTTCGGATCGGACGAGCGTAAGGTGACTGCGCCGCGCGACTTGGACAAATTGTAGCCGACATGCGCCTGGAAACCATGGCTCTTGGCCGCCGCCTTGCCGTCGTAGCTGATGGCGACCGGCAGGAAGTGATACTGGATGTCGGGCTGCTTGACGCCGGGTGCCGAGCGCAGGAAGGCGCAGGCTTCGAACTGGTTCGAGGTGCCGAGGCCCGATTTGAAGAACATCCATTGAGCACCGACAATCGCCTGCATGTACCAGGGCAGCCAGGAATAGAGCGAAACCGGCTTCAGGCTGGTCTGCTGGAAATAGAATTCCATGTGGTCCTGCAGGTTGGCGCCGACGCCGGGGCGGTCGATCTTCACCTCTATGCCCATATCGCGCAGATGCTGCGCCGGTCCGATGCCCGAGAGCATCAGCAGCTTCGGCGAATTGAACGAAGAGGCCGAAATGATCACCTCGCGGTTCGCCTTGATGACTTCGATCTTGCCGCCGCGTTCCACTTCGACGCCGGTGGCGCGACCATTTTCGATGACGATTTTGCGGGCGAAGCAGCGGATGAGCTCGACATTCGGCCGCTTGAGGGCGGGCTTGAGATAGGCTGTCGCCGCAGACCAGCGCCTGCCCATCCAGGTCGTCTGCTCCATCAGGCCGAAGCCTTCCTGCTTGCTGCCATTATAGTCTTCGGTCGCCTCGAAGCCTGCCTGCTTGCCCGCCTCGATGAAGGCATGGAACAGCGGATTGCGGGCGTCCCCGCGGCGCACATGCAGCGGCCCATCGGTGCCACGCCAGCCTTCCTCGCCGCCGTGCGAGTGTTCCATCCGCTTGAAATAGGGCAGCACGTCGGCATAGGCCCAGCCTTGGGCGCCGAGTTCTTCCCAGCGATTGAAATCTTCCGCATGGCCTCGCACATAGACCATACCGTTGATCGAGGAGGAGCCGCCGATCACCTTGCCGCGCGGCGCGGTGATGCGCCGGTTGTTAAGTTGCGGCTCCGGCTCGGAAAGATAGCCCCAATTGTAGCGGTCCATGCTCATCGGCCAGGCAAGGGCCGCCGGCATCTGGATGAAGGGGCCGAAGTCGCTGCCACCGAATTCAAGGACGATGACCGAATGCTTGCCATCCTCCGACAGGCGGTAGGCCATGGCGGAGCCGGCCGAGCCCGAGCCGACGATGACGAAATCTGCTTGCATGACCATGTGCTCCAGGTGGATAGCGGCGAAAGTCGAGGCGGTTCTATACCCTCCCCTCGAGGGGAGGGCCGGCCGAAGGTCGGGGAGGGGTGATCGTTGGTATGCGCATAGCGGCTGGTCACCCCCACCCGCCGCTATGCGGCGACCTCCCCCTCAAGGGGAGGTAGATCAATAAGGCGCCTGCACCGGCCCCATACCGACGTAAACGGTCTTCAATTCCGAATAATGCTCTAGTGCTGCGAGCGAATTCTCGCGGCCGAAGCCGGATTGCTTCGAGCCGCCGAAGGGAATTTCCACCGGCGCGAGATTGTAGGCATTGATCCACAGCGTACCGGCCTCGAGCTGGTCGACGACGCGGTGGGCGCGGGTGAGATCGGCGGTGAAGACGCCGCCGGAGAGGCCGAATTCGGTGGCATTGGCGCGGACGATGACCTCAGCCTCGTCATCGAAATCGAGAACGCACATGACCGGCCCAAAGATCTCCTCGCGAGCGATGGTCATGTCGTCGGTCACGTCAGCAAAGACGGTCGGCTGAATATAGTAGCCTTCGCCGGAGACATTGTTCGGAATGCCGCCGCCGGCCACCAGTGTCGCGCCTTCCGCCTTGCCCTTTTCGATATAGGACAGCACCTTCTCGCGCTGCGCCCAGGAGACCATTGGGCCGATCTGGGTCGCCTCGTCCATCGGGTCGCCGATCAGCATCGCTTCGGTGCGAGCCTTCAGCCGCTTCAGGAATTCGGACTTGATCTTCCTGTTAACGAAAACGCGGGTGCCATTCGAGCAGACCTGGCCGGTCGAATAGAAATTGCCGAGCATGGCGCCGCCGATGGCGCTGTCGATGTCGGCATCCTCGAAGACGATCAGCGGCGACTTGCCGCCGAGCTCCATGGTGACATGCTTGAGGTTGCCCGCGGCCGCAGCGGCGACCTTACGGCCAGTGGGCACCGAGCCGGTCAGCGAAACCTTGGCGACGTCGGGATGGTTGATGAGCAGCGGCCCGGTTTCGCGGTCGCCCTGGATGACGTTGTAGAGCCCCTTGGGAAGACCGGCCTCGATGAGGATCTCGGCGATCTTCAGCGCGCCGAGCGGCGTGTTCTCCGAAGGCTTGAACACCATGGCGTTGCCTGCCACAAGTGCAGGCGCGCCCTTCCAGCAGGCGATCTGTTGCGGATAGTTCCAGGCGCCAATCCCGACGCAGACGCCAAGCGGCACGCGCTTGGTATAGGCGAAATCGCCGCCGAGCGGGATGTAGGAGCCGTTGAGGCCGGCTGCCGCGACGCCGCCGAAGAATTCGAAACTGTCGGCGCCGGAAGTGGGGTCGGCGACGATGGTTTCCTGGATCGGCTTGCCCGTATCCAGTGTCTCGAGCTCGGAAAGCTCGCGGTTGCGCTCGCGCATGATGTCGGCGGCACGCTTCAGGATGCGGCCGCGCGCCGTCGGGCTCATCGCAGCCCATTCCGGCTGCGCACGCTTGGCGCTGGCAATGGCCCTCTCGACGATATCAGGTGTTGCCGCGTGCAGCCGTGCAATCACCTCGCCGGTCGCGGGGTAGATGCTTTCGATGACGGTTCCGTCGGTATCCTCGACATACTCGCCGTCGAGGAAATGCGAGGCTTTCGGTTGTGCGCGCATCATAGAACCCTCAGTTCTTCGTAAGACACCATGACATGCTCCCGGAAGGCAGGTCGTTCGGTCAGGTTTTCGTAATAGCGCTCCAGCCGCGGAAGGGAGGGGCGCGGGATATCGATGTCGAAATAGCGATAGAGTACATGGCCGAATTGTATATCGGCCAGCGTCAGGTCATCTCCTGCAAGGAAGCGATGCCGCTCGAGCTGCCTCTCGGCGATGTCGAGTTTCGCGCCGAGCGCAGTCAGCGCCGCCGCAATGGCCTGTTGGTCTTGCAGAGCCGGTGCGGTGCGCACCACGCGCCAGAACACCGGGCCGGTGAAGTTCAGCGTAATGTTGAGCTTGGCCCACTCAGCCCATTTGTCGATCTGAGCGCGGCGTCGCGCGTCATCCGGCCAGAAGGCCTCATCGCCATGTTGCGCGGCGAGATAGCGGATGATGGCGCCTGTTTCCCAGAGCGGCTCGCCATCATCCTCGCGCAGCACCGGAACGGTGCCGTTCGGATTCATCGCCAGAAATTCAACGGTGTCGTTGACGCCATATTTGAAGCCCGCATCGATGCGTTCATAGGCAAGGCCGAGCTCGCCGATGCACCACATCAGCGCCTGTACGTTGGATGACGATTTACGGCCCCATACGGTCAGCATGCTCTTCAGCCTTTCAGCGCGTTGAGGTAGGTCGTCAGGTAATCCTCGGTCAGCGCGATCGACGCCTCGGTGCTGATCGGAGCGGATCGCAGGCTCTGACGGATATAAAGCCCGTCGATCATGGCAGCGGCACCTTCGGCGATACGCTCCGCGTCCTCGGCCGGGCACAGAGGTTTCAGATTTGCCACCAGGTTCGAATGCAGCCGGCGCGCGTAGATAACGAGAAAGCGGCGAGTTTCCTCGGAGCGTTGCGCCTCGGCATAGAAGGCGAGCCATGCGGCGATCGTTTCCGGTGCGAACTGGTCCGCCTGGAAACTGACGCGAATGACGGCTGACAGCTTCTCTCGGGGTGTTCTCGCGGCCCTGAGCGCCGTCACGACGCTGTCGCGCAGGCGCTGTAGATGAGCGCGGACGGTTTCGATCAGCAACTGTTCCTTGCTGCCGAAATAATGATGCGCCAGGGCAGGGGAAACGCCCGCCTGCTTGGCGATTTCGGACATGGTGACGGTCAGCGAGCCGTGATCGCCGATCACGCGCATCGCCGCATCCACAAGCGCCTTGCGGCGCACCGGTTCCATTCCGACTTTCGGCATGCGTCACTCCTGAAGGCTTGGAGCGAGTGTATTTTTGATTGACTGATCAATCAACAAAAAAATCTCGTGCCGGACCGGGCCGCACCAAAAAATCCGCAGCCTCTTTCCGAGTTGCATTTCTGTGCCATACTTCCTGACAGGAGGAGGTACAGTCATGGTCGATATTCCTAATGAAGTTCTCCCATCCGCGATGCGCGACAAGTGGGGTTGGTTTGTTGGCCTCGGCATCTTGCTGCTGATTTGCGGCGGCATAGCTCTCGGCAATCTGTTTATCGCCACCGTAGCCTCGGTGTACTATGTCGGCATGCTGATGCTGATCGGCGGCATCGTGCATCTGGCGCATGCCTTTCAGGTACGGGGTTGGGAGCATATCCTGTTCTGGGTGCTCAGCGGTCTGCTCTATACGCTTGCCGGCGTCCTTGCCTTTACCAATCCCTTGCTGGCCTCCGAGGCCTTGACCCTGTTCCTCGCCATCGCGCTGCTCATCGCCGGCACATTTCGCGTCTGGGTCGGCCGCAAGGTAAAGCCCGAGAGCGGTTGGTTCTGGATCGTCATCAGCGGCGTTGCAACCGCCATCGCCGGCATCGCCATCGCGCTTGGCTGGCCGGTCAACAGCCTGTGGGTTCTCGGTCTTTTCCTGGCGTTTGATCTGATTTTCCAGGGCTGGACGCAGGTGGCCTTCGGCCTCTTCCTCAGGCGGTAGACCGCTTCCTAAGGAGTAACGAACTACTACTTTTTGACAAGGAGCGTGAGCAGCGCTACTCTTTGCCTGTTGCCGTGTAAGGCGGAACGGCGTCGAACGAATGTAACGACGGTGCCATCAACTGGAGCATGCATGTCCAAAGGACATGTCTCACAGGCACTGTTTAAGCCCGCAGAATATGTCTCCAGCGAAAATTCCGCTTAAACAACGTCAAGGGAGGAATATCATGCCGATGGTAACGGTTTCCATCTCTCCGCTTCAGGCCGCGGGCATTCGTGCCGCAGTCGACACCGGCACCTACGCCTCGAGCAGTGAAGTCGTGCGGGAGGCCCTGCGCATGTGGGATGCCGCACGCAAGCGCGGCGACATTTGCGATGCGCCCCAAGCAGCCAAAGATCTGCAAACGGCGGTAAAAAGCAGCCGTTGCGTTGCTGACATGTTCGCCGACTACGAGGCGGAGAGACGCCGGCACAACTGAGCCGCAAGGCCCCCGCAACATCGCAAGATCGTCGCGGATCCCTTGCTCGTGGCCGCTGAATGGATGGTTAATATACCTTTACCATTCACGAAACTTTCACACAGGGGAAAGGTTTCGTTGACGTCTTCTGGCGCATCTTGGGTTGAAAACGCGGTAAATCCAAAGTTTTACTCAAATAATTAGATCAAGAATCCGCAAGTGGAGATGGGCATGTCCCTGACTGCCGCAGTCGAGCCGGGCCTATTGCGCCGGTATGCCAGCGACCAGATTGTCACTCTCGCCATACTCGTTATCGAAAATGCGTTCCAGCCGATCGTGGAGGCCGGCACCGGCACTGTTTTCGGCTATGAATCCCTGATGCGCGGACAGGAGCGTATCGGTTTCGACAGCCCGGTCGATATACTCGACGAAGCCGAGCGCACCGGCCAGCTTTTCGGGCTGGAGCAGATGGTCACAAGCCGCGCACTGGCGAAATTCGCCACCCTGCCCAATGCCGTTGCCGCCACTCTTTTCCTCAATCTCGATGTCCGGTTGATCCCGCAGGGCGTCGCACTGGTCGATGGCTTGCTGCAGCACATGAGAAAGGCGGGTGTCGCCCCTTCCTCCGTCTGCTTCGAGTTTTCCGAGCGCTTCGACAATACGAGCGTGCCCGAGTTCCGTGATCTGGTTGCACGGATGCGCAATGCGGGCTTCAAGCTGGCTATCGACGATTTCGGCGTCGGCCACGGCGAAATGAAGCTTTTGTCCGATTACCCCGTCGATTACCTGAAGATCGACCGGCATCTCATCGTCAATATCGATCGCAGCGCCCGCAAGCGCCACATTCTCAGAAACCTCGTCAATATCGCCCATGTCCTCGGCACCCGGGTCATCGCCGAAGGCATTGAAACCGAGGCGGAGTTCCTGACCTGCCGCGAATTCGGGGTGGATCTCGTCCAGGGTTGGTTCATTGCTCGCCCGACGGTTTTGGTCAATGAACTGAAACAGAGCTACCCGCATCTCCAGGACCTTGGCAAAACGATGCGCAACAGCCAGTCCCTGGACGAAATTCTCATCCGCAAGCAGATCGAAGTGCTGCCGACCATTCGTGAGGGCGACAGCATGGACAGCGTCTTCGAGCTCTTCCGCCGCAATCCGCGCCGGGCCTATTTCCCGGTCGTGAACGCCAATGACGAGCCGCGGGGCATCATCCATGAATACCAGCTCAAGGAATACATCTATCAGCCCTTCGGGCGCGATCTCCTGAAGAACAAGGTCTACGAGCGCTCGATCTCGCATTTCGTCGAGATGGCGCCGATCGTCGGCCTCGATTCCGATGCCGATACGCTGATGGCGATCTTCGCCAATATGGAAAGCAGCGATTGCCTGATCGTCACCGAGGGCACGCATTATGCCGGTATTGTTTCGGCCGCGTCGCTGATCAAGGTCATCAACGAAAAGCAGCTCAAGATCGCCCAGGATCAGAATCCGCTGACCGGCCTGCCGGGTAACCGGGCGATCCATGATTTCATGCAGGGTGCCGGTCGCGACGGCGATGAGGTCAGGCACTTCTGCTATTGCGACTTCGACAATTTCAAGCCGTTCAACGATGCCTACGGCTTCCATCTGGGCGATCATGCCATCTCGCTGTTCGCCGCGCTGATGCGCCGCTACTTCTTTGCCGAGCGCAATTTCCTCGGCCATGTCGGCGGCGACGATTTCTTCATCGGCGTCGCCGGCTGGAGCATGGAGGAGCTTCGCGAAATCCTGGACCGGCTGCTTGCCGATTTTCATGCTGATGTTCTCGATCTCTATTCGGCGGAGGACCGGGCGGCCGGCCGCATTCGCGGTCATGACCGTAGCGGCGTCGAGGCCGAGTTCCCGCTGATGCGCTGCTCCATCGGCATCCTGCAACTGCCAGAAGGTTTGGTGATCGACAATATCAACCGCGTCAGTACCTCCATCGCAGGCATCAAGACGAAGGCAAAGGAGAGCGCCGCCGGCGTCGCATTCCTCAGTCTGGCCGAGACGAATTGACGCCCTCCCGCATTCGCGCCTTTTCAAGCGCCCTGCGCTAAACTATCTCCACTGCTTTACTGGAGAGGAAAATGCGCCATGCCCTTGCCGTCTGAAATGCGTTTCGTGGATTTGCCGTCTTTCGGCGGACCGGAGGTCATGACCATCGCCCGGAAGCCTCTGCCGGTTCTGAAAGCAGGCGAGATCCTGGTTCGTGTCGAGGCCACCGGCGTCAACCGGCCGGATGTGGCGCAGCGGCAGGGCACGTATCCGCCGCCCAAGGATGCCAGCCCGATACTCGGCCTCGAAATAGCCGGCGAGGTCGTCGACGTCGCCCCCGGCGTCAAGGAATTCGCCATTGGCAACAAGGTCTGCGGCCTTGCCAACGGCGGCGGCTACGCCGAATATTGCGTGCTGCCGGCCGGTCAGGCCCTGCGATTTCCCAATGGCTATGATGCAGTGCGCGCCGCGGCGGTCCCCGAAACCTTCTTCACCGTATGGGCCAATCTCTTCCAGATGGCCGGCCTGACCGAAGGCGAAAGCGTGCTGATCCATGGCGGCTCCAGCGGCATCGGCACGACGGCGATCCAGCTTGCCCGCGCTTTCGGCGCAACTGTTTACACGACGGCCGGATCGAAAGAAAAGTGCGAGGCGTGCGAAAAGCTCGGCGCGAAGCGGGCCATCAATTACAGGCAAGAGGATTTTGCGGAGGTCATCAAGGCGGAAACGACCCATGGCGTCGATATCATCCTCGATATGATCGGCGCTGCCTATCTGGAGAAGAATCTGGCCTCGCTCGCCCGCGATGGCTGCCTCTCGATCATCGCCTTCCTCGGCGGCGCCGTGGCTGACAAGGTCAATCTGCAGCCGATCATGGTCAAGCGCCTGACGGTGACCGGGTCGACCATGCGCCCGCGCACGGCGGAGGAAAAGCGGGCCATCCGCGACGACCTTGTCTCCCAGGTCTGGCCGCTGCTGGACGAGGGCACGATCGCCCCCGTCATTCATCGGGTATATGCCTTTGACGATGTGATCGAGGCGCACCGGTTGCTGGAGACCAGTGACCATATCGGCAAGATCATGCTGAAGCTGGCTTGATCGTCACGGACAAGGCGATGGCGATCAGGCCGGGCAGTGCCATCAGTGCGTAGAGCCAGGTCGCCGCTGACAGGCTTCCGGCAATACCGCCCGGATGGGTCAGTCCCGCGCCGTTGACGATGACGCCGGCGAGCGCCGCACCGAATGCGCCGCCGAGCGACTGAACCATCGAGATCGCTGCCGATGCCTTGTCCTGCTCGACCCGGCTGGCGATACTGATGATCCTGGTGACGAGATGTGCCCAGCCGATGCCGACGCCGAAGCCCATCAGGAACATGGCGGCGACGGCGGGCGCGAGCTGGACAAGATCGCCAAAGGAAGCGGTGGTCGCCATGAATGGGATCAAGGATGCGGTGGCGGCCGTTTCAAGGATGCAGCCGGTTACGATGGCGACGGCCGCCCGCCTGCCCGAAAACGAGGCGCTGAAGAAAGCCCCGATCGTCCAGCCGAGCGCTACCAGCGCAACGAGATAGCCCGAGACCAGGGGCGTCACGCCATGCAGCGTCTGCAGGAAATAGGGGATGTAGATATCGCTCGTCAGCACCAGCATGAGCGTGAACATCGTCAGATAGAGCCGTGAGATCGGGTCGGTGATCATGGCGGTGCCAAAAGGAAGCAGCCGTGTGTCGCTGTTGCGCTCAATCATGACCATCGCCGTGACGAGCAGGATCGAAACGGCGATCAACACGATCTTATAGGATCCATGCCCGCTCGTGCCGGCGATGCTGACCAGCAGGACGGCGGTCAGCAGAAGCACGATTTGGATAAGCGGCGTTTTGCCGCCCGCCCGGTCGTCGGCGACGTCAGGCAGCAGCCACCGTGCTGAAACTGCCATGACCAGGGTCAGCGGCACCAGGACGATGAAGGCCTCGCGCCAGGCGCCTCCGGCGGCAAAGAAGCCGCCCAGCGTCGGTCCGAGCACTGTCGCTACGCCCCAGATGGCAGCATAGAGCGTGGACGCTTTCCGCCACAGAGGCTCGGGATAGACGAAGCGAATGAAGGCATAGGCGAGACCGGACAGCATGCCGGCGCCATAGCCCTGCGCGGCGCGACCGACCAACAGCGCCGGCATTGCCGGCGCGGCGGCGCAAATCAGGCTGCCGGCGCCGAATAGGATGGCGGCCGCGATATAGACAGCACGCAGACCCATGCCTTTCGGCCTCGTTGCGACGGTGATTGAACCGAGTACGCCAGCGGCGACGAAAAGCGTCGTCATCCAGGAAAACAGCTCCAGGCCGCCGATATCCCGAACGATCGAAGGTGCAACCGTGGCCATGATATAGGCTTCCACGGCATAGAGCGTAACGCCACCGCCGAGCATCAGCGTCGCAGGCAAGAGCCTTGGCGAGAATAGCGTGAAGAGGGAGGCGGGTTTGGGCGGCATGGTGTTTTCGATGCTCGACATCGGAAGATCCTCGGCGTTTCCCTAGTAGGTAATTATTTTCCAAGTTATAATTTGGAAAATTACATCACTGCGAAATTAAAACAAGTTATAACTTGGAAATTGGATTTGACGGCGGCGGAACCTCTCGCCGCAGCCAAGGGTTCGGAGCAGTCTCGGCTGGGGTCTTTTTGAGAGCCGTCGATGTCATCGGAGATTGGCAATCCGGGGTGCAGCGGCTATCACTGGCCATCCCGGCAAATCAGAGGCTGCATTCCGTCATGTCCAATCCCGTCTGCGTCGAAGTCACCCGTGGTGCCCTGGTGGAGAGCCGCCATCGCGGCTCCGTCGTTGCGGTCGACGGAGAGGGGAAGCTGGTCTTTTCGGTCGGCGATATCGAACGGGGCGTGTTTCCCCGCTCGGCCTGCAAGGCGATGCAGGCTTTGCCGCTGGTCGAAAGCGGTGCCGCCGATGCATACGGTTTCGGCAACAGGGAGCTGGCGCTTGCCTGTTCCTCCCACAATGGCGAGGATGAGCATGTCGCGCTCGCCGCATCCATGCTCGCCCGCGCCGGTCGTGATGTCGGCACGCTCGAATGTGGCGCGCATTGGTCTTCCGATCTGAAGACCGTCATCCATCAGGCGCGCACCATCGACAAGCCGACGGCGCTGCACAACAATTGCTCGGGCAAGCATGCGGGCTTCGTCTGCGCCTGCTGCCATCAGGGTATCGATCCGACAGGTTATGTCGGCTACGACCATCCGCTGCAGCAGCAGATCCGCGAGACGATGCAAAGCCTCACCGGGGCGGTTCTCGAACATGACAATTGCGGCACGGACGGCTGCTCGATCCCGACCTATGCCGTACCGCTCAAGGGGCTGGCGCACGGCTTTGCCAAGATGGCAACCGGCGTCGGCCTGGAGCCGCTGCGCGCCAAGGCGTCACGCCGGCTGTTCGAGGCCTGCATGGCCGAGCCTTTTTACGTTGCCGGCACCGACCGCGCCTGCACGAAGCTGATGCAGATCGCCCCCGGCCGCATCTTTGCCAAGACCGGCGCCGAAGGCGTCTTTTGCGCTGCAATCCCCGAACAGGGCATCGCCATCTCAGTCAAATGCGACGACGGCAATGGTCGCGCCGCCGAAGTTATGGTGACGACGGCGCTCTCCCGTTTCTTCGAAAAAGATGGCGAAGTTCACGCCGGCCTTATGGCCATGGCCAACAGACCGTTCAGGAATTGGAACGGCATCCATGTCGGGGATATCAGGCCGGCGGCGGCTTTGATGGCGTAGTATTCCCCAGCTGATTCCGCTCAATTGTCGTTCTATTCGGCCGGCACGTGCTGCCGTACGATCCTGTATTCCTGCCAGATCAGGATCATCACCACCAAATCGAAGACGGTGAGGATGATGAGCCCGATGCCGTGCGTCTCGGTGAAGCGGTAGAGTTGGTAGGCGATGAAAAGCGCCAAAGCCACCAATGATGCCGGGTAGGCCCACATCTTGCCTCTGAGCAAACCGATGACGAGCAGTATCTTCACCAACCCGTGGCTCAATAGGTAATAGGCATAGAAGTTCTTGGTGCCGACGGAGAAACCCTGCGCCCAGGCAAGCAGATGCGTCGCAACGAAGTCTTTCGGATCGTTGAGCAGTTCGGGCTGTGAGACCCTGTTCGCCAGCCGGAGGATCGACTCGGTGCTGACAAGCCCAAGGACGATGCCGCCGATGCATTCGATCAATGCATGCGCGCCCTTCAACAGGACGCTGATTTCGAAGAGCTGATGAATCCGGCGCTCATTCATATGCGATCGTAACCTCTTTGGGATGCTCTTGAAATGCACTGGTATCAGGCCGGCATAGGATCAATCTTCGGCCGGATCATGATCATTGCGAAGCAATTTCCAATGCCGCATTTTTTCCGGCTGTTGAATGGTGGCACTTTCATCAGGCCGTCAAGAGGGACACCTCCGCATCGCGATAGGGAGCCAGGCTTTCCTCAGGGACATCGGACGATACGATCAAGCCGGAGACGCTCGTCATCGGCAGGATTTGGCAGGGAGAGGCGGCATTCAGCTTCTCGCGCGTTGCCAGCACATAGGTTTCCGCCGAACATTGCGCGATGTGCCGCTTGATGGCGGCCTCCTCGAAGTCACCGGTCGAGAATCCGCGAGCGGGATGGATGGCGGTGACGCCGAGAAAGAACGTATCCGCCCTTATCGAAGCGATTGCCGCCATGGCCACGGCGCCCGTTGCCACCATCGAATGCTTGTAGAGCTTGCCGCCGATCAGAATGACGTCGGCGGCGGAATGATGTTCCAGCTCGCCGGCAATCGTCGGGCTGTGGGTGACGATGGTGACGGGCAGATCTTTCGGAAGGTGACGGACAATCTCGGCGTTGGTGGTGCCGCCATCGAGGAATACGGTCTGGCCAGGCCGAACCATGCCAGCCGCATGGGCGCCGAGCCGCCGCTTCTCATCCGAGGAGACGCTTTGCCGGGCCGAAAAGTCCGGCAGATCGGGCGAGAGCGGCAGTGCACCGCCATGCACCCGCTTCAGCAGTTTTTCCCCAGCCATTTCCCGCAGGTCCCTGCGGATCGTGTCCTCGGAGAGGCCGAGATCATCGGCCAGCGCCTTGGCGATGACTTGGCCGTCACGGCGCAGAATATCGAGAATGAGAGCTTTTCTTTGGCCGGTGAGCATGTTTATTTCCGCACGATAATTCATGAATTTTCATGAATCTACCAGAATAGAGTCGACAATCAAGAAAATATGCGCATATTCGTGCAAATTCCTGCAGTAAGCAGGAGGAAAAGGAGATGTGACATGTTGATCCTGATCGCCGGCCCCTATCGTTCCGGCACCGGGGATAACCCCGTTAAAATGGCTGAAAATCTCAAGCGCCTGGAGGCGCCGTCCTATGCCCTGTTCAAGGCCGGGCATCTGCCTGTTATCGGCGAATGGGTGGCCTTGCCGGTTTGGCATGCCGCCGGCGGCAGGAGCGTCGGCGACGACCTCTATGAGGAGATCTTCCATCCGACCGCCGGTCGCCTGCTTCAGCTTTGCGAGGGTGTTCTGAGATTGCCGGGCGAGTCCAAGGGCGCCGACAATGATGTCCGCATCGCCCGCGAGCGCGGCATTCCCGTCTGGTACAAGCTGGAAGACGTGCCCGGCTGCGCCTGATCGCTAGCCGCCCATCCTCGTGATCCGATGTCATGCGGATGGGCATGCCGGCTTGATCGATCAAAACCTTTTGTAGCGGCTATCAACGCCAGCCACTTCCGTATTTGCCAGGTTGCCTTTAGCTTTCCGCTGGAATCCAACCAAGGAATGGAACATGCTCACACTCTATTTTGCACCGGGCAGCTGCGCGCTCGCCAGTTTGATCGCCCTGGAAGAGGCGGGTCTTGCCTATGAGCCCCGGCGTCTCATCCTTGCCAACGGCGATCAGCGCCAGCCGGAATATCTCGCCATCAACCCCAAGGGACGGGTGCCGGCACTGGTGACCGACAGAGGCGTCATCACCGAAAATATTGCGATCATGACCTATATCGCTCAGATCGCGCCGGCAGCAAAACTGGCACCGTTCGACGATCCCTTTGAATTTGCTGAGATGCAGGCCTTCAACAGCTATATTGTCTCGACCGTCCATGTGAACCATTCGCACAAGGGACGCGGCTATCGCTGGACCGACGATGCGGCGGCAATCGAGACGATGAAGGCAAAAGTGCCGCAGACCATGGCCGAAAGCTTCGCATTGATCGAAGACAAGATGCTGAAGGGGCCTTGGGTGATGGGCGAGCAATATACCGTCGCAGACGGCTATCTCTTCACCATGGAAACCTGGTTGCCCGGCGACGGCGTTGATCGCGACGGTTTCGCGAAGGTCAGCGCTCATTATGCTCGCATGCTCGAGCGCCCGGCCGTTCAGAGAGCGCTTGCCGTCGAGAAGGGCTGATCACATCTGGCGGAATGCCGCCAGAAGCTTCTTCGGCGCGCGGTACTGCCACGCCTCGATCAAGCGCTGCTGCAGTTCCTCGTTGCCGATCGCGGTAATGCGCAGGGGCAGGGATGGCCAGCCGACATAGTGATCGGTCTGAAAATAAATCTCCGGCGCCATCTCCATCAATTGCTCCTTGCGGTCGATGGGGATAGCCAGCACGACGGTCTCGTTGTTCTTGACCGTAACGAATGCTTTGCCGCCGACTTTGAAGGCGGGCAGGCCATAATGCGCACCAGGTTCGACGCCCGGCAGTTGCGCCTGCGTGATGAGCAGCTGCAGGCGGGCAGCGATGCTATCGATGTCGAAAGGTGAGGCCATGCTCGTGCCGGGGATATAGGGTCTCTCTTACGCGCATTCTTCCGGCCGAACGGCGCGCTTGTCCATCGGCCGCCCCAGATTTTCCGGCATCAGCGGCAAGTCGGCCAACTCCTCAAGCGACATGGCCGCGAGTGTAGGATGTTGCAGGGGATCGCGTTCTTCTTCGCGAGCCTCTTCCAGCAAATGACTGAAGAAAAGCTTCAATATAGACATGGCATGCCTCCTTGGATCTCCGCATCGATGCAACCATGAGGGCATCGGCCAGTCGGGCGGCGGCAGTTTTCAATTCCATGCTGCAATAATCGCGGCTATGACCGCTTTATGCAATTGAGAATGACGAGATGCTGATATAGATAATCTATATGAAGAATCTCAACAGCGTTCATCTGAATGGTCTTCGCGCCGTCGAGGCGGTCGGCCGGCTTGGCTCCTTGCAAGCCGCCGCTGATGAGCTCGGCGTGACGATCGGCGCCGTCAGCCAACAGGTCATCAAGTCCGAGGCTCAGCTGGGCCGGCCGCTGTTCGAGCGCACGCCCAAGGGCATGACGGTCACGGAGACGGGAGCTTCGATACTGGCGCGGCTTCGGGAGGGCTTTCAGGCGCTGTCGGCTGCAGTCGCCCTTGCGCAGCACAGGGACGACAATATCCTCACAATTTCAGTTGCGCCGGTTTTTGCTGCTCGTTGGTTGGTGTACCGGCTTGATCGCTTCGCAGGCCGCCATCCGGATATCCGCTTGCGCATCGATGCCACCACGCAGCTGGTCAACCCTGCAACCTCGGATGTCGATATCGGCATCCGGGTCGGTAGCGGGCATTGGTCGGGCGTCAAGTCCGAGCTGTTGCTGGCGCAGGAGATCTTTCCGGTCGTCACGCCGCAGATCGCAGCGACGCTTCGCGAGCCCGCCGACCTATTGAAAGTGCCTGCCGTCGTCGACGGACACGCGATGTTCAAATGGGACGTCTGGCTTCGCGAGGCTGGCCTCTCCGGCCGTTGCATGGAGGAGCGGCATATCTTCAACGACGCATCACTCTGCCTGGATGCTGCCATGGCGGGGCAGGGCACGATGCTCGCCTGGCAGACGCTGGCAGCCTATGCGCTGGAGCAGAAGTGCCTCGTCGACCCCTTCGGCATCCGCGCCAGAACCGGTTTCGGCCATTACTTCATCACCGCCGAAGGCGTGCGCGAGGCGCAGAAGGTCACCGCCTTCAAGGCCTGGATCCGCGAGGAGATGGAAGAAAGCATGCGCCTCTTCCAATAGCGGGGATTCAGACCGGCTCCTTGCCGCGGGTTGCCTGCATGGCCTTGTAGCCGTCGCGTGACTGGCAGCGTTCGATCCAGGCTTTTACCTTCGGTCGAGCGTCGAAGAGTTCCTGCTCCGTCTGCGCATAGCGCAGCACTTCCGCCAGGTTGAGATCGGCGGCGGTAAAGCGGTTGCCGACGAGGTAGTCCTGGTTTTGCAGGTGCTTTTCCAGCACATCCAACGGCTTCTTCAGCGAGCGGCAGGCAACTGCGATCCCGGCCTTTCCGGGCTCGCTGTTCTCCTGGGCATTGTCGTAGATGCGGACGATCGCGACGCTGTAGGGCTCGACTTCGGTCGCCGCCCACATGGTCCACATAGACATCATGCCTTCCTCCTCGACAGTCTTGCCGGCGAGCGGGCCGCCATATTTGCGGGCAAGGTAAAGGTTGATGGCGAGCGATTCATGCATGACGAGATCACCGTCCTTGATGCAGGGGATCATGCCCATCGGATTGATGGCCAGAAACTCCGGCGACATCGTGTTGATCGGGGCATCGACGGCAAGGGGATTGGCGACGCGCCCAGCCTGGATGACCGGCACGGAGTTGAACGCGATGCCGATTTCCCTAGCCATCCAGTAGTTGCGCGATGCGCGCGAGCGATAAACGCCATAGATCGTCAGCATGTCGTTCTCCGATTTTTGAGTCGGCAGGACGTTATGCGTGCGTCCTGTCAAACGGAAGAGGCTTGCGCTGATATCTGAGATCAAAGCTTTTGATGAGCGGTGGGTCGCCTGACTAACCCTCGCGGTTCGAGGCCCTGCCGCTTCGCCGGCAAGGCACCTCTCACCATGAGGGTTGGAGAGAGCTCTGAGATCAACAGTGGCGGTTAGCCCGGGTGCTGGAGCCTCGAAGGGCGAGGCGGATGGCGGGCGCTGGGGGGCAAGCACGAAAATATCCGCAAGCCGCCCGAAATCTTTGCAAATCATGCTGCCGATGCCCAGCCTTCGTTCGGAAATTAGCGCCCGTGCATGTTACATTAGGGTTGTGGTTTCGTCGGGTGCGGTTGGAGGCATTCGGTGAAATACGCGCAATTGGTGACTGCGATCTCGGGAGGAGAGCAGATGCTTGCAACCAGCGTATCGCTAGACGACAAATATACCGCAGAGGAAGGCCGCGTTTTCATGACCGGCCTGCAGACGCTGGTTCGACTGCCCATGACCCAGATGCGGCGTGACCACGCCGCCGGTCTCAATACGGCAGCCTTCATTTCAGGCTATCGCGGCTCGCCCCTCGGCGGCTACGACCAGCAACTCCTGAAAGCCAAGACTTACCTGGACGCCCACGACGTCACCTTCCAGCCCGGCATCAACGAAGATCTTGCGGCCACCGCCGTCTGGGGCACGCAGCAGGTCGGGCTGTCGCCCGGCGCGCGCAAGGACGGCGTGCTCGGCATCTGGTATGGCAAAGGCCCGGGCGTCGACCGCTCCGGCGACGTGCTGAAACATGCCAACGCCGCCGGGACATCGAAGCACGGCGGCGTCCTGTGTTTCGCCGGCGACGACCACTCGGCCAAATCCTCGACGATTCCGCACCAGACCGACCATGATTTCATGTCGGCTGTCATTCCGGTCCTCTATCCCTCCTCCATTCACGAATTTCTCGAATACGGCCTGCTCGGCATCGCCATGTCACGCTATTCCGGCTGCTGGGTCGGCATGAAGTTCATTGCCGACACCGTCGAGACGACGGCCGCCGTCGATCTCTCGAGCGAAAAGCGGCAATTCGTGCTGCCGACCGATTTCGAGCTGCCGCCCGGCGGCCTCAATCTTCGCTGGCCCGATCCGCCTCTGGTGCAGGACGATCGTCTGCAGACCTACAAGGCCTATGCCGCCATCGCCTTTGCCCGCGCCAATCGCGTCGACGAAATCACCCATGACGTGCCCAATGCCCGCTTCGGCATCATCTCCTCAGGCAAGGCCTATGAGGATGTGCTGCAGGCGCTGCGCGAGCTGGAGATCGGCCCGAGGGAAATGGCCGCGATCGGCCTGCGCATCCTCAAGGTCCGCATGCCCTGGCCGCTGGAGCCGGAGGCCGTGCGGCATTTTTCCGAAGGGCTGGACGAGGTGCTCGTTGTCGAGGAGCGGCGCGAGATCATCGAAAACCAGATCAAGCAGCAGCTCTTCAACTGGCGCGCCGATGTCCGCCCGCGCATCGTCGGCAAATTCGACGAACACGACAAACCCTATCTCAGCCTCTCGGCGGCACTGACCGTCGGCGCTGTCGCCAGAGCCATCGCCGGGCGCATCGTCAAGCTCGATCTCGACCCTTCGCTGCACGACCGTATCGCTGCTAAACTCGCCTACCTTGCCGAGCGCGGGCAGATCAGCCGCAGCCATGTCGCACCGGTGAACCGCACGCCTTTCTTCTGCTCCGGCTGTCCGCACAACACCTCCACCCGCGTCCCCGAGGGCAGCCGCGCCATCGCCGGCATCGGCTGCCACTACATGGTCACCTGGATGGACCGCAACACCGAGACCTTCACCCAGATGGGCGGCGAGGGTGTGCCCTGGACGGCGATTGCCCGCTACACCGACGAAAAGCACATGTTCGTCAATCTCGGCGACGGCACCTATTTCCACTCCGGCATTCTCGCCATCCGTCAGTCCGTTTCCGCCAAGGTCAACGTTACCTACAAGCTGCTCTACAACGATGCCGTCGCGATGACCGGCGGGCAGCAGATAGACGGCTATCTGACGCCGGAGCTGGTGACGAAGCAGCTGCACGACGAGGGCGTCACGCCGATCTACCTGCTCTCCGACAATCCCGGCGTCTATCGGGCCTCCGAGCTTGCGCCTGGCGTCAAGGTATTGCACCGCGACCATATCGATCAGGTAATGCTGACGCTGCGCGAGACGCAGGGCTGCTCGGCGATCGTCTATGTGCAGATATGTGCGGCAGAGAAGCGCCGCCGCAGGAGCCGTGGCCTGATGGAAGACCCAGCCAAGCGCGTCTTCATCAATCCGGCGGTTTGCGAAGGCTGCGGCGATTGCTCGGTGCAATCCAACTGCATTTCCGTCGAGCCGCTGGAGACCGAATTCGGCCGCAAGCGCCAGATCAACCAGTCGAGCTGCAACAAGGATTTCTCCTGCGTCAAAGGCTTCTGCCCTTCCTTCGTGACGGTCCATGGCGGCAAGCGCCGCAAGCGGAAGGCTCTGGAACACGTCGATGTCGAAATGCCCTTGCCGGAGATCCCCATCGTCGGCGAACGGCCCTGGAACATCGCCATTGCCGGCGTCGGCGGTACCGGTATTCTAACCATCGGCGCCATTCTCGGCATGGCCACCCATCTCGACGGCAAAGTGCCGATGATCCTCGACATGGCCGGCCTCGCGCAAAAAGGCGGCGCCGTCATGAGCCATCTGCGCATCGGCCTCAATCAGGCCGACGTCACCTCGTCGCGCATCGTCAATGGCGGCGCCGACCTACTGTTGTCAGCAGATGAGGTAGTGGGCGCATCCAAGGATGCGATCACGCTCTGCTCGTTGACGCGCACCACGGCCATCGTCAATACGGGCCTGATGCCGGTCGCCGATTTCGTCCGCAACCGCGATTTCGATTTCAAGGTCGGCTCGGTGCAGCATGCGATTGCCAAGACTGTGAGCGATAAGTCCGTCTTCCTCGATTTCGGCCATGTCGCCACCGAGGTCACCGGCGATGCCATGTCGACCAATATCATGCTGACGGGCTTTGCCTGGCAGCGCGGCTTGTTGCCGTTGTCGCTCGAAGCGATCGAAAAGGCGATCGAGCTCAACGGCGTCGCCGTCAAGGCCAACCTCGCGGCCTTCCATTGGGGCAGGCTTCTCGCCCATGATCCGCAATCGGTACACGACATGATGGCCGAGCCGAATGTCGGCAAGACGCTGGCGGAAATGAGCCTCGAAGACCTTATCAGGCATCGCAAGGCGCATCTGACAGCCTATCAGGACACCGCGCTTGCCGACCGCTACGCCGCCTTCGTCGCCCGCGCCAACGCCCTGGCCGCAAGGGAGCGCCTTTCGGACAAAGTGCCTTTTGCCGTTGCCGTCACCTATGCCCGGATCTTGGCCTACAAGGACGAATACGAAGTGGCGCGGCTTCTGACCGATCCCGCCTTCGAAGCACATCTGCGCGACGAGATGGAGGGCGATTTCAAGCTGGCCCTCAATCTCGCCCCGCCCATCCTCGGCGGCAAGGATCCGAACGGCCGGCCGAAGAAGCGCGAATTCGGCGCCTGGATTCTGCCGCTTCTTCGCATGCTCGCGCCGATGAAGCGGCTGCGCGGCACGGCCCTCGATCCCTTTGGCTACATGGCGGAGCGCCGGCTGGAGCGCCGGCTGATCGCCGAATATGAAGGCATCGCCGGGCGCGTGCTTGCGGGCCTCAATCGCGACAACGAGGCGGAAGCCCTTGCCATCCTCTCATTGTTCGATGAGATAAGAGGCTTCGGCCCGGTCAAGGAGGAGGCTGCCCGGAAGATCATGGCCAAAATAGTCGACAAGCTGAAGGCCTATGAGGCGCCGCGGGAGAAGCAACGTGTTCCGGCCGATGCAGCCTGACGGCTTCCGGGCGGATATGAAACAAGCCTATCGACAGATGCGTTTGGGAAGCACGGGAGGAGAAGCCGGATGTTTGAAGGGGGATTGAACTTCGCACTTGGCGAGGAGATCGATGCGCTGCGTGATCAGGTGCGCCGCTTTGCCGACCGCCGCATCGCACCGTTTGCCGACGAGATCGATCGCAACAACAGTTTCCCGACGCATCTGTGGCGGGAGATGGGCGAGCTTGGCCTGCTCGGCATCACCGTCGACGACGCCTATGGCGGCGCCGGCCTCGGCTACCTCGCCCATACCGTCGCGATGGAGGAGATCAGCCGCGCCTCCGCTTCCGTCGGCCTGAGCTATGGCGCCCATTCCAATCTCTGCGTCAATCAGATCCACCGCAACGGCACGACGGCGCAGAAGGAGCGCTACCTGCCGAAGCTGGTTTCCGGCGAACATATCGGCGCGCTTGCCATGTCGGAACCGGACTCGGGATCGGACGTGGTGTCGATGAAGCTGCAAGCCGAAAAGCGCGGGCACCGTTATCTACTGAACGGCAGCAAGATGTGGATCACCAACGGCCCGGACGCCGATGTTCTCGTCGTCTACGCCAAGACATCGCCGGATGCCGGACCGCGCGGGATCACCGCTTTTCTCGTCGAAAAAGGGTTCGCTGGCTTTTCTGTCGGCCAGAAGCTCGACAAGCTCGGCATGCGCGGTTCGAATACGTCGGAGCTGATCTTTCTGGATTGCGAAGTGCCGGAGGAAAATGTGCTCGGCCAGATCGATGGCGGCGTCCACGTGCTGATGTCGGGTCTTGATTACGAGCGCGTCGTACTATCAGGCGGTCCCGTCGGCATCATGGCCGCGTGCATGGATGTCGTGCTGCCCTATCTGCATGAGCGCAAGCAGTTCGGCCAGTCGATCGGCGAGTTCCAGCTCATGCAGGGCAAGCTTGCCGACATGTATGTGACGATGAATGCCGCGCGCGCCTATGTCTATGCGGTCGCCGCCGCCTGCGACCGGGGCGAGACGACCCGCAAGGATGCCGCCGGCTGCATACTCTACTCCGCCGAAAAGGCGACGGCTCTTGCGCTCGAATGCATCCAGGCGCTCGGCGGCAACGGCTATACCAACGACTATCCCGCCGGCCGGCTGCTGCGCGACGCCAAGCTTTACGAGATCGGCGCCGGCACCTCCGAAATCCGGCGCATGCTGATCGGCCGCGAACTGTTCGCTGAAACTGCCTGATTGCGCAATTCCATTCCCATTAACGGTGAAGCCGCATGACCGTCCTGAAATCAGAGATATCGACGCATACGGATCGCTTCAGGGACAATCGCGTCGCCATGCTGGAGGCGATCGGCGTGGCGGACGCTGCAGCCCTGCAGGCGGCGGAAGGCGGCGGTGCGCAGGCGCGAGAGCGTCATGTCAGCCGCGGCAAGATGCTGCCGCGCGACCGGGTGATGGGACTGATCGATCCCGCAACACCGTTTCTGGAGATCGGCACGACGGCAGCCCATGGCCTCTATGGCGGCGACGCGCCGGGCGCCGGGCTCATTGCCGGCATCGGTCGTGTTTCCGGCCGCGATTGCATGATCGTCTGCAACGACGCCACGGTCAAAGGCGGCACCTACTATCCGATCACCGTGAAGAAGCATCTGCGGGCGCAGGAGATCGCGGCGGAAAACAATCTGCCCTGCCTCTATCTGGTCGATTCCGGAGGGGCCAATCTGCCGAACCAGGATGAGGTCTTTCCGGACCGCGATCATTTCGGCCGCATCTTTTACAATCAGGCCAATATGTCGGCGGCCGGCATTCCGCAGATTGCTGTCGTCATGGGCTCCTGCACGGCAGGCGGCGCCTATGTGCCCGCCATGTCCGACGAGACCATCATCGTGGAGGGGCAGGGGACGATCTTTCTTGCCGGGCCGCCGCTGGTGAAGGCGGCGACCGGCGAAGTGGTTTCGGCCGAAGATCTCGGCGGCGGTGATGTCCACACGCGTCTTTCCGGCGTTGCCGACCATCTGGCGCGCGACGACGCGCATGCGCTTGCCCTGGCGCGGCAGGCGGTCGCCAATCTCAATCGCCGCAAGCCCATGACGGTCGAACTGTGCGCGCCCGAGCCGCCGCTTTACGATCCGGAAGAAATCCTCGGCATCGTCCCCTCCGATCCGCGCACGCCCTATGACGTGCGCGAGGTGATCGCCCGCATCGTCGACGGTTCGCGCTTCGATGAGTTCAAGGCCCGCTATGGTGCGACGCTGGTCTGCGGCTTTGCCCATGTCCACGGCATTCCCGTCGGCATTATCGCCAACAATGGCGTGCTGTTTTCGGAATCGGCGCTGAAGGGCGCCCATTTCGTCGAGCTTTGCTCGCAGCGCAAGATCCCACTGGTCTTCCTGCAGAACATCACCGGCTTCATGGTCGGCAGAAAGTACGAGACGGAGGGCATCGCCAAGAACGGCGCCAAGCTGGTGACGGCGGTAGCGACGACGAAAGTGCCGAAGATCACCATGCTGATCGGCGGCTCTTTCGGCGCCGGCAATTATGGCATGGCCGGCCGCGCCTATTCGCCGCGCTTCCTCTGGACCTGGCCCAACAGCCGCATCTCAGTGATGGGCGGCGAGCAGGCGGCCGGTGTGCTTGCAACGGTGCGCGGCGAGGCGCTGGCCCGTGCCGGCAAGCCCTGGACGAAGGAGGAAGAGGCCGCCTTCAAGGCGCCGACGCTCAAGATGTTCGAGATCCAGAGCCACCCGCTCTATGCCTCGGCCCGGCTTTGGGACGATGGCATCATCGACCCGCGCAAGAGCCGTGACGTACTGGCTCTATCGCTTTCGGCCGCGCTCAATGCGCCGATCGAAGACACACGCTTTGGCTTGTTCAGAATGTGAGGAGATTGAGATGAAACGCGATACCATCAATGCCAAGAATGCGCCGCAGCCGCGCGGCGGCTATGCCCAGGCGGTAAAGCTCGAGAATTTCGAGAAACTGCTGTTCATCAGCGGCCAGATTCCGACGACCGCCGATGATGCGCTTCCCGAGGGATTCCAGGCCCAGGCCCGCCAGGTCTGGCTTAATATCGATGCCCAGTTGAAAGCGGCCGGCATGGGCAAGGCCGATATCGTCAAGGTGACGACCTTTCTTGCCGATCGTCACCACACGATGGAGAACCGCGAGATCCGCAGCGAATATCTGGGTTCGCTCACGCCGGCCATGACGGTGGTGATTGCCGGTATTTTCGATACGGCCTGGCTCCTCGAAGTCGAGGTCATCGCCGCGCAATAGGGTCCGCTGATGTTTTCGAAGATACTGATCGCCAATCGCGGAGAAATCGCCTGCCGGATCATCCGGACGGCAAGACGCTTGGGCGTTCGCACGGTCGCCGTCTATTCGGATGCTGATATCGGCGCGATGCATGTGGCGCTGGCCGATGAAGCCATCCATATCGGCGCGGCCGCCGCCGGCGAAAGCTATCTTTCGAAGGAGAGGATCATCGTGGCCGCCGGGCGGGCCAACGCGGAAGCCATTCACCCCGGCTATGGCTTCCTGTCGGAAAATGCCGATTTTGCCGAGGCGGTCGAGAAGGCCGGACTGGTCTTTATCGGCCCTTCGCCGGGCTCGATCCGCGCCATGGGCCTCAAGGATGCGGCCAAGGCGCTGATGGAGCGGGCCGGCGTGCCAGTCGTGCCCGGTTATCACGGCGAGAGGCAGGAGCCGGGCTTCCTGATCGAGCAGGCTGGTAGCATCTGCTTTCCCGTGTTGATCAAGGCACGGGCGGGCGGCGGCGGCAAGGGCATGCGCCGTGTCGATCGGCCTGACGATTTTCCGGCCGCGCTGGAAGCTGCAAAGCGCGAGGCGAAATCGGCCTTCGGCGATGATGCCGTGCTGATCGAAAAATATCTCATCCAGCCTCGCCACATCGAAATCCAGGTTTTCGGCGATAGCCAGGGCAATGTCGTGCATCTCTTCGAGCGCGATTGCTCGCTGCAGCGCCGGCACCAGAAGGTGATCGAGGAGGCGCCGGCGCCCGGCATGACGCAGGAGATGCGCAGCGCCATGGGCGAGGCGGCGGTACGGGCGGCACGGGCCATTGACTATCGGGGCGCCGGCACGGTCGAGTTCATCGCCGATGTCTCCAACGGCCTGTCGCCGGATCACTTCTTCTTCATGGAGATGAATACCCGTCTGCAGGTCGAACACCCCGTCACCGAGGCGATTGCCGGCGTCGATCTGGTGGAATGGCAGTTGCGGATCGCCGGTGGCGAGCCGTTGCCGAAGACGCAGGCCGAACTTGCGATAAACGGTTGGGCCTTCGAAGCGCGGATCTACGCAGAGGATCCGTCGCGCGGCTTCCTGCCGGCAACCGGCACGCTGTCGCATCTGAGGTTTCCCGATGGCGATGTCCGCATCGATGCGGGCGTGCGCGAGGGGGATAGCATCACGCCGCACTACGATCCGCTGATCGCCAAGCTGACGGTTCACGCGCCGGATCGCCAGGCAGCACTTGCCAGACTGACGCGGGCTTTGGAGCAGACGCAGGTGGCGGGAGCCACCACCAATCTCGATTTCCTCATTCGCCTCAGCCGCCAGCCGGATTTCTTCGCCGGCCGTCCGGATACGGGGCTGATCGACCGGGAAGCGGAGGCCCTGACATCGGCGCAACAGCCTGACGATGCGGCGCTCGCTATTGCAGCCATTGTCGAGGCAGGCGGCTTTGCCCGGCTCGATGGAAGTGATCCCTGGCATGCGCTCGGCGCCTGGCAGCTCTGGGGCGAAATGAGCCGGCCCGTGACGCTGCATTTCGGCAGCGGGCAGGCGAATTGCCGCGTGATCGCAAAAGGCGGGCAGCTTTTCAGCGTCGCTTTCGATGATCGCACCATTCCGGTCCGCCTCATGGCAGATGGCAATGGTGCCCGCCGCGTCGAGATCGATGGCCGGCAGTCGAGCGTCGATATGTTCGAGGCATCGCATGGCATGACGCTGTTCCTCGACGGGCGCACGCATCATTTCCATCGGCTCGATCCGCTGGACGGCGGCGAAGAGGCGACCGCCGGCGGCGATCGACTGATCGCCCCGATGCCGGGCCTCGTCAAGATCGTTCGCGTCCGCGAGGGTGAAGCGGTGGCCAAGGGGCAGGCGCTGATCATCATGGAGGCCATGAAAATGGAATTGACGCTGACGGCGATGCGCGACGGCGTCGTGGAGAGCCTGCATGTCGGCGAGGGCGATCAGACCAGTGAGAGCGCCGTCCTTTTGTTGCTCCGCCCGGAGGATACGGCATGATTGAAGAGCCCTCCGACCATGTCATGATCGTCGAGATGGCCCCGCGTGACGGTCTGCAGAACGAAAAGCAACCCATCGATACGGCAAGAAAGATCGAGCTGGTGAACCTGCTCTCCGATTGCGGTTTCGAGCGCATCGAGGTCACCAGCTTCGTCAGCCCGAAATGGGTGCCGCAGCTGGCCGACGCCGCCACCGTAATGGCCGGGATAGAGCGTAGACCAGGTGTGCGCTATGCGGCGCTGACGCCGAACATGCAGGGTTTCGAGGCGGCACTTGCGGCCGGTGCAGACGAAGTGGCGATCTTTGCATCTGCTTCCGAAACATTCTCCATGCGCAATATCAATTGCTCCATAGCCGAGAGCATCGAGCGCTTCCGGCCGGTGGCGGCCGCGAGCCGCGATCACGGACTTCCTCTGCGCGGCTATGTCAGCTGCGTTGTCGAATGCCCTTATGAAGGCCCGGTATCGCCGGAGAAGGTTGCCGATGTTGCCTGGCAATTGCGGGCGCTCGGCTGCTATGAAATCAGCCTCGGCGATACGATCGGCAAGGGCACGTCGGAGGCCGTCGACAGAATGCTCGCGGCGGTTCTGGCCGAACTTCCCGTCGCAGCACTCGCCGGCCATTTTCACGATACGTCCGGGCGCGCGCTCGACAATATCGCTGTTGCCTTGGAGCGCGGCTTGCGGGTGTTCGATGCCGCCGCCGGCGGCCTCGGCGGCTGCCCCTTCGCACCTGGCGCAAAAGGCAATGTCGATACGGTGGCCGTGCATGACTATCTGGTTTCGCGCGGCTTCCGGACCGGCCTTGACGAAGAGAAGCTCGGCCGCGCCGCTGCCTTCGCGCGAAGCCTGAGGAGTGCCGCATGATATCGAAAACGATCCATGTCCTTGTCGATGAGCGTGGTGTCGCCCAGCTGACGCTGGCGCGCCCGGAAAAGCACAATGCCCTGTCGGCAGAGATGATCGATGACTTGACCGCTGCAATCCATGATCTCGGCCACGACAAAACTGTCCGCGTCGTCGTGCTTGCAGGCGAGGGGGCAAGCTTTTGCGCCGGCGGCGATCTCGGTTGGATGCGCGCCCAATTCGACGCAACGCGCGCCGGGCGCATGGTTGAGGCTCGCCGGCTTGCCATGCTTTTCAAGGCATTGAACGAATTGCCCAAGCCGCTGGTCGCGCGTGTCCACGGTAATGCCTTCGGTGGCGGCATCGGCATTCTCAGCGTGTGTGACTTGGTGATTGCCGCGTCCACGGCACGCTTCGGTCTGACGGAGGTCCGCCTCGGCATCATCCCCGCCACCATAAGCCCCTATGTCGTGGCCCGCATCGGCGAGGCGAATGCCCGTCCGCTCTTCCTCTCGGGCAAGATCATCGATGCCTGGCAAGCGCATGCCGCCGGCCTGCTTTCCCGTGTCGTCCCCGAGGAGGCGCTGGACGAGGCCGTCGAGGCGGAAGTTCGGCATTTCCTTGCCGCGTCTCCGCAAGCTGCAGCCCGCGCCAAGGCGCTGGCGCGCTCGGTCGGCAGGCCGATTACCGACGGCATGATCGATCACGTTGTCGAGCAATTGGCGGATGCGTGGGAGAGCGAGGAGGCAAAGGAGGGCGTTGCCGCCTTCTTCGAAAAGCGACCGCCGAACTGGCGAGAGGCCTAGACGACCCTGTTACGCTCGATGGTCAGTTGCGGGAACTCGCTGTTTCCGGCCGCCAGGTCGCCGGAAGCTGGCTTGTCCCAGCGAAAACCGCTGATCGCGCCTTTCTCCATTTCCTGGAAGAGATTGTTTGAGATGAGCGCCGAGCCGGCGCCATCGGCTACCGATACGACGCAGCCGATGCCGGCATGGCGGATAATGTTGCCTGTGGCGACGACGTTGCGGAGATAAGGCCCCCAGCCGAGTTTCAGGCCCCAAAGCGGCGCGTTTTCGATGACGTTATCGGCAATCAGCGTGTCGGCCTCGGCCGATATCCCGATGCCGAAACCGCTTTCCTGAGCGTAAGGCGCCGTTAGCGACAGGTTGCGGACGATATTGCCCGTCACGGTGGCGAGCCGACCGCCTTTGTCGAAATTGGCGACGGCAATGCCGTTTGCCGCGCCGTCGATCAGGTTGTTGTTGATGACGGCGCCTTCGAATTCGAATTCGCAGAAGATCGCCGTCTCGCCGGAGCGCAGGCATTGATTGCCCGATACTTGGACGTTCGATGCCGAATTGGCGCGGATCGCGGTGAAGGCGCAATCGGCAATGCGGTTGCCGGAAACCAGAACATCATCGGCCCGAAAGACGTTGATGCCGTTACCGTTCTGGCCGGTGCCGCCGCCATTGGCGCCGATGCGGGCAATGCGGTTGTCGGTGACGCTGCTGCCGTCCTCGGCCTTCTCCCAGCGATGAATGAGGATGCCGCCATTGCCGCAATCCTCGACGCTATTGCCTGTGACCATCAATCCGGCCGATTGGACGGAATAGATGCCGGCCTCGGCGGCGCCGGAGATGCGGCTGCGCTCGATCCGGCCGCCGCAGCGCTCCAGTTGCAGCGCATGCTTGCGGCTGCCGGCAATCAAGCAATTATCGATCAGCACCTCGTCGACACCGGTGAATTGCAGGAGACCACCAGCATAGTCGGCAAGCCAGCGATTGCCGCCATCGAAGACGATGCCGGAAAGCTCGATGCGCCTGGCCTTATCGGCGGTCATCAGGTGGCCGTCGCCGCCATAGACGAGGCGCGTGGCGCCGGGCACGCCGGTTATGCGGGTATTATCAGGCAGCGTCAGGTTCGAGACGGTGTAGTTGCCTGGCGGCAGGAGGAGAGGCACGTTGTTGCGCGCGGCACTATCGATCATCGCCTGCAGCTTGCCGCTCTTGATGTCGCTCGTGCCCGGCGTCGCCTTGTAGGCGATGGCGTCGATCGGGCCGCGCAGCTCGGCGCCGTTCATCCCGGCAAGCGGCGCAGCAAAAAGGCGGGGCGCAAACAGGCCGGCGGCGGCAGAAGCCGCCACAGAGGCGATGAAGGCGCGGCGCTGGATCATTGCGGACTCCCGAAATAGCACTCAGCAAGCAGAAATCGTGCCACGCGCATCTGTCCCGTTTTGGCACGCATGCGACGCCGAATCTGTGACTTGGACGCTTTCCTCCTGGGCGTCGGGCCGCGCGCTTATCGTTTCGTTTACCGATCCGGCTCGGACGATGGCTGGAATTCGATCGGTTCGCGCTGTGGGCGAATCGCGGCGCATGCTAGCTCTGCCACATGCGGATCGCAGCCTTTCAACGTATGGCACTCTTCGACGCCGTCGATCGGACGACGGAGGTGCTGGCGCGCGATGTGGCATGGGCGGAAGCACAAGGCATCGACCTCGCCCTTTTTCCCGAATGCTACCTTCAGGGACACAGTTACAACAAGGCGATTGCCAGGCGGCGCGCCCTCTCTCTCGATGATCCCGCCCTGAATACCTTGATTGGTCGCTGCGCATCGGCAAGGACGACCGCGGTCATCGGGCTTTTCGAGCGGCGAGGGGAGGCGATCTACAACAGCGCAATCGTCGTCAAGGCAGGTCATATAATCGGGGTCTATGCCAAGGCGCATCCCCTCGAGAGCGGCTGCACGCCGGGAACGGATTTTCCTATCTGGGCACTGGACGATTGGCGCTTCGGCATCAATATCTGTGCCGACCTCAGATATCCCTACACGGCATCCCGGCTTGCCAGAAAGGGTGCCGGCCTCATCTGCAATCCTGTCAACCTGATGCTTCGCCCGCACAAGGCGGAGATGTGGCACAGGCCGGGCATATCAGGCCTGCAGACATGCGCCAAGCATTCAGGATGTTGGGTCATGGCGTCGGATGTCGTCGGCAGCAACGACGACGGCTGGCTCAGTTATGGCAGCTCAGCGATCGTCGATCCCAACGGCGTCGTCGTTGCGAAGGCGAAGCCGTATAGCGAGGATGTGCTGGTGTTCGATCTGCCCGATCGACAGCATGAAGGCAAATTCGATCAAAAAGCTGGTGTCATCGCTACATAATCGCGCAAATCACGCTATCCTTTCATCCATGAGACCAGAACAACTGCTTTATCCAGCGCCCGAGGGATTGTTCTGTCCGATCGGCGGCTTCTATATCGACCCCGTGCAGCCGGTCGAACGGGCGCTCGTCACGCATGGCCATTCCGACCATGCCCGCTCCGGCCATACCCATGTGCTCGCCACACGCCAGACCCTGGATATCATGCGTATTCGTTACGGCACCGGCTTTGCCGGCTCGGAACAGGCGGTCGGCTTTGGCGAGGAGGTGACGATCAACGAGGTTAAGGTGCGGTTCCATCCGGCGGGTCATGTTCTCGGCTCGGCGCAGATCGCGGTGGAGAAGGATGGGCTGCGGATCGTCGTCTCCGGGGATTACAAGCGCCGGCCGGATCCGACCTGCGCCGCCTATGTACCCGTTCCCTGCGATGTCTTCATCACCGAGGCTACCTTTGGGCTGCCGGTGTTCCACCATCCCGACCCGATGGAAGAGACGCAGAAGTTTCTGGCTTCCCTTCGCCAATTCCCGGAGCGGACCCATCTGATCGGCGCCTATGCGCTTGGCAAGGCGCAGCGCGTCATCCGGCTGCTGCGTGATGCCGGCTACGACGAGCCGATCTATATTCACGGCGCGCTCGAGACCCTGTGCGATTACTACATCAGTCAGGGCATTGTGCTCGGCGAGTTGCGGCCGGCAACGGTCGAGAGCCGCGATCAGTCGATCTTCCAGGGCGCCGTGGTCGTCGGCCCGCCATCGGCATTTTCCGATCGCTGGGCAAGGCGGTTTCATGATCCGCTGCCGGCCTTTGCCTCCGGCTGGATGCTGGTGCGCCAGCGTGCCAAGCAGCTCGGCGTCGAGCTGCCGCTCGTCATCTCAGATCATTGCGATTGGCCGGAGCTGACGGAGACGATTTCCGAATTGAAGCCGGGCGAGGTCTGGGTCACCCACGGACGCGAGGAAGCGCTCGTGCGCTGGTGCGAGCTGCAGGGTATTGCGGCGAAGCCTTTGCATCTCATCGGCTATGAAGACGAGGGCGATTGATGAAAGCCTTTGCCGATCTTCTCGACCGCCTGGTGCTGACGCCGAGCCGCAACGGCAAGCTGAAGCTGCTGACCGATTATTTCCGCGACACGCCGGACCCCGATCGCGGCTATGGTCTCGCCGCCATCGCCGGCACGCTCGAGGTTCGCAACGTCAAGCCCGCGATGCTGCGCGAACTCGTGCTGGAGCGCATGGACGACGTGCTGTTCCGCTATTCCTACGACTATGTCGGCGATCTCGCCGAGACCATATCGCTGGTCTGGGACAAGGAAAGCGACATCGTGCGCCCGGCCGGCGAGCAGCCCAGGCTCGGCGAGGTCGTCCGCGGCATGAATGCGCTTGGCCGTACCGAGGTGCGCAGCTTCGTTCGAGACCTGCTTAATCGGCTGGATACTTCGGGCCGCTTCGCCTTCCTGAAGCTCGCCACCGGCGCCTTGCGCATCGGCGTATCGGCCCGGCTCGCCAAGCAGGCACTGGCAGAGCTCAGCGGCAAGGACGTGACCGAAATCGAAACCCTGTGGCATGGTCTGCAGCCACCCTATGAGAGCCTGTTCCGCTGGCTGGAGGGGCGGGCAGAGCGGCCGGTGCTGGCGACGCCGGCGATCTTCCATTCCGTCATGCTCGCCAATCCGGTCGAGCCAGGCGATCTCGATGGGCTCGATCCGAAGGATTTCGCAGCCGAGTGGAAATGGGACGGCATCCGCGTCCAGCTTTCGCGTGCCGGGTCCACGAGCAAGCTCTATTCCCGCTCCGGCGACGATATCTCCGGCGCCTTTCCCGACATCGTCGATGCGATGAGCTTCGAAGGCGTCATGGATGGCGAGCTGCTGATCGGCGGCACGGTGCGCTCCAACAACCCGACGCGCAGCTTTTCAGACCTGCAGCAGCGCCTTAACCGCAAGACGGTCACGCCGAAGATGCTGGAGGAATATCCTGCCTTCATCCGCGCCTACGATCTGCTGTTCGACGGCGAGGAGGATGTGCGCGGCCGCGGCTTTCTCGATCGGCGCGAACGGCTGGCTGAGATCGTCGAGGCGGCACCCCATGACCGTTTCGATCTTTCGCCCCTCGTCGAGTTCACCTCCTGGGAGGAACTGGAGTGGCTGCGCGCCTCGCCGCCCGATCCGGTGATCGAAGGCGTGATGATCAAGCGCCGGGACAGCGCCTATCTTGCCGGACGGGCCAAAGGCCCTTGGTTCAAATGGAAGCGCGACCCCTACAATGTCGATACCGTGCTGATGTATGCGCAGCGCGGCCATGGCAAGCGTTCCAGCTATTATTCCGACTTCACCTTCGGCGTCTGGTCGATGACGCCGGAGGGCGAGCAGCTGGTGCCCGTCGGCAAAGCCTATTTCGGTTTCACCGATGCCGAGCTCGAAGTGCTCGACAAATTCGTTCGCAACAATACGGTCGATCGCTTCGGTCCGGTGCGGGCGGTGCGCGCCGATCGCGATTTCGGCTTCGTTCTCGAAGTCGCCTTCGAGGGGATAAACCGCTCCACCCGTCATAAATCCGGTGTTGCGATGCGTTTTCCCCGCATTGCCAGGCTTCGGCCGGACAAGCCGCCCTATGAGGCGGATCGGCTAGAAAGTTTGATCGCACTGATTGACGCGAAGGCTCCCGCTGTTGATGAATAGGTGAGGGCGATTCCTCACCACAATGTGAGTTGGCCCTGCCTTTCAACCCGTGCAATTTTGAACTGCGCCGGGATAATTGGACAGAGCCTATGACCATGTCTGACGACAACACATTCCGTCCCAATCGCCGCGGCGTTCTTGCCGGCCTCGCCGCCGCGCTTTTCGCTCCCAACATCGTTAGGGCTGCCGATGACAGCACGGCCGGACCTAAGCCTGCCGATGGCAAGAGCGCCGTCGCAAAGAATGAGGAAAAGGCAGCGGATGCGCCGCCGCTGCTGTCGGGCGATTATGCCAAGGAGCGCCACCTGTTCCGCACGGATCTGCTGAGCAAGGGGCCTGCTCCCGACATATACGAACCGCTGGTGACGCCGTCGACCGCAGACCAGCTTTTCTATCGCAGCGGCGTCGGCAGCGAGTTGGAGCTCGTCGCCTGGGTTTCCCGCTACACGCGAACGGCCAAGCCGAAACCGGCCGTGCTTTTCCTGCATGGCGGCAACGCGATCGGCCAGGGTCATTGGCAGCTGATGAAGCCTTATATCGAGGCTGGCTACGTCGTCATGATCCCTTCGATGCGGGGTGAAAACGGCCAGAAGGGCAATTTCTCCGGGTTTTATGATGAGGTTTCGGATGTGCTGGCCGCTTCCAACCGGCTGCGGCATCTGCCCGGCGTCGACCCGCATCGCATGTTCCTGGCTGGACATAGCGTGGGGGGTACGCTGACAATGCTCGTTGCCATGTCGACCAGGCGCTTCCGCGCGGCCGCGCCGATATCAGGCAATCCGGATGCTTATGCCTTCTTCAGCCGTTATCCGCAGGATATCCGCTTCAATACCAAGAACCCGCGCGAATATCAGATGCGCTCGCCGCTCTGCTATGCGCACAACTTCAAATGCCCGATGAAGCTGTTTCACGGCACTGAGGAGGCTCATTTCGACTCGCGGCTCGCTCTGCTCGCCAAGCGGGCGACGGCGGGCGGCGTGAAGATGGACATGGAAACCATGCCGGGCAGCCACAATTCTGCGCTGCCGGGCGAGATCGAGCAAAGCATCCGGTTCTTCGAGAGCGTGGCCGCCTAACAGTAATTCCAGGAAAAATGCACAGCGGTTTTCCGTCCGGAATTGCCTCAGAGCAACGCATAGAGCGGTTCGGCGAATCCGTGAAACGCTGCGCCACGCTATGTATTGGCTATGCCATCAATCTTTCGATCAGTGCCGCCGCCGCTTCCGCGATCACCGTTCCGGGCGGGAAGATCGCGTCCGCGCCGGCGGCCTCCAGTGCTGCGAAATCCTGGGGCGGGATGACGCCGCCGACGGCGATCAGGATATTGCCGGCGTGGCGGCGGGCGAGCGCTTCCTTCAGCTCCGGCACCAGCGTCAAGTGGCCTGCAGCCAGTGATGATGCGCCGAGGATATCAACACCTTCACGGACGGCGACATCGGCCACTTCCTCCGGTGTCTGGAACATCGCGCCGACGATGACATCGAAGCCGAGATCGGCAAACGCTGTTGCGATGACCTTCTGGCCGCGATCGTGACCGTCCTGGCCCATCTTGGCGATGAGGATGCGGGGTTTCTCGCCACGCGCCTTGCGGAAGGCTTCGACCTTGGCGACGGCCTTGTTGAATGCTGGGTCGGCATCGCCGACTTCCTGGCGATAGACGCCCGAAATGGTCCTGATCTCGGCAACGTGCCGGCCATAGGCCTTTTCCAGCGCCAGCGAAATTTCGCCAACCGTCGCTCTCGCCCGCGCCGCCTTGACCGCGAAGTCGAGCAGATTGCCGGTGCCGTTGCGCGCGGCGTCTGCCAGAGCATCCAAGGCGGTTTCCACCGCAGCCGTCTCGCGCGTGCCCTTCAATTGCTGCAATTTCGAGAGCTGCCGGGCGCGCACCTCGGAATTGTCCACCTTGAGCACGTCGACTTCGATGTCCTTTTCCGGCCTTGAAAAATTGATGCCGACGAGGATCTGATGGCCGCTGTCGATGCGTGCCTGCGTGCGCGCGGCCGCCTCTTCGATCCTGAGCTTCGGAATGCCCTTCTCGATCGCCTTCGCCATGCCGCCGAGCGCCTCGACCTCCTCGATATGGGCAAGGGCGCGGGCTGCAAGATCATGGGTCAGCCGCTCGACATAGGCCGAGCCGCCCCAGGGGTCGATGATGCCTGATGTGCCGGACTCCTTCTGCAGCAGGATCTGCGTGTTGCGGGCGATGCGGGCCGAATGATCGGTCGGCAGCGCCAGCGCCTCGTCGAAGGAATTGGTGTGGAGCGACTGCGTATGCCCCTGCGTCGCCGCCATGGCCTCGACCATGGTGCGGATGATGTTGTTCATCGGATCCTGCGCCGTCAACGACCAGCCGGAGGTCTGGCTGTGCGTCCTGAGCGCCAGGGATTTCTGGTCCTTCGGCGCGAAATTCTTCTGCATCAGCGCGGCCCAGATCAGGCGGCCGGCGCGCATCTTGGCGACTTCCATGCAGAAGTTCATGCCGATTGCCCAGAAGAAGGAGAGGCGGGGGGCGAAGCTGTCTATGTCCAGTCCGGCAGCGACCCCGGCCCGTGCATATTCTATGCCGTCGGCGATCGTATAGGCGAGCTCCAGATCCGCGCTCGCACCGGCCTCCTGCATGTGGTAGCCGGAGATGGAGATGGAGTTGAACTTCGGCATGCGCTGGCTGGTGTAGCTGAAAATATCCGAAACGATCCGCATCGAAGGCTGCGGCGGATAGATATAGGTGTTTCGGACCATGAACTCCTTGAGGATATCGTTCTGGATCGTGCCGGAAAGCTTGTCCTCGGAAACGCCCTGTTCCTCCGCCGCGACGATATAGAGCGCCATGATGGGCAGCACGGCGCCGTTCATAGTCATGGACACGCTCATCTCGTCGAGCGGTATACCGTCAAAGAGCTGGCGCATGTCGAGGATGGAATCGATCGCGACGCCTGCCATGCCGACGTCGCCCGCCACGCGCGGATGATCGCTGTCATAGCCGCGATGGGTGGCGAGATCGAAGGCGACGGAGAGGCCTTTCTGTCCGGCGGCAAGATTGCGGCGATAGAAGGCGTTGGATTCCTCCGCGGTGGAAAAGCCCGCATACTGCCTGATGGTCCAGGGCTGCTGGACATACATGGTCGGATAGGGCCCGCGCAGGAAAGGGGCGGCGCCCGGATGGGTATCGAGGAAATGCAAGCCGGCGAGGTCGCTCTCGCCGTAGCTGCGCTTGACGGCGATCCCTTCCGGCGTGTCCCAGGCCGGCGCGCTTGTCGTGCGTGTCTTGGCTTGCGGCTTTGCCCAGGGGATATTGGCGAAATCGGGAATCAGGGTCATGCGGCCGGTACCTCCGCGAATGCCGAGCCTGCGTTACGCCCAGCTGCGACGAATTCGATGATCGTTCTCATGCCCCCACTCCCTCATCCAGCCGCATCGGCACCAACCCCATCCCGCCAACGAGCTGGACCAGCGGCCCCAAGACCGCAACCGGCCGTTCCGCCTTCATCGCAAACAATGTGGTTCCGACAATCGGCTTGGCGATGCGGCTTGCGCGCGCCTCGGCAACCATCGCCGCCAATCGGCCACTGGCGATGACATTCGCCAATCCGCCGTCGCGTTCGATGCCGGTAAAGATCTCCCATGCCTTTTCGGCAAGAGCGTCCGTCAGCGCCTCGATGCCGCCGGCGCCGGCGGCGGGATCGGCGACATGGTCGAGATGGCTTTCGGCGATCAGAATCGTCTGCGTATTACGCGCCAGGCGCCGCGCCAGCGGATCGGGGATGCCATGCGTCAGGCTGTGCGGCAGCACGGCGATTTCGTCGGCGCCGCCGGTGCCCGCCGCAAAGACCGCGATCGTGTTGCGCAGAATGTTGGTCTCCGGATCGAGCGTCGTGAGCATGCGATAGCTCGTTTCCATGAAGATAGGCGCGGGCTGCGGATCGGAGGCGCCGCAGGCCTCGGCGATGCGGCTGAAGATCAATCGCGCGGCACGGACCTTGGCCATGGTCGTGAATTGGTTCTGGTCGGCTGAAAGGCAGAGGCTCGTTGCGGCCAGAACGGCCTCCGGCGAAAGTCCCACCTCATCCAGCGATCGCAGATGGCCTGCGAGGCTTGCGGCCATGACCGCCAGCTCCTGCGCCTCGGTTCCGCCGGCATTGTGGACTGAGCGGCCGTCTGCATTGACGGTGGTGCCGGGCAGCTTCTGTTCGGACAAACGGCGAATGTCCCTTGCTGTCTCGGCCTGTTTGTCGCCCATCGAGAAAGCGTCAAGACCAAGATGCAGCGCCGCGGGCGGGTTTTCTCCGAAGGCAGCGATCAGAGTCTTCGCGGTGTCGGGAGTGAAGCCATCGAGGCGCAGCGAGACATTCTTGCCCGACATCACCGTGGCAAGCCGATCGGCGAGCGCCGGCCTCTCCGTGTCGATTCCGGTGCCGAAGCCTGAGGCCGAGGTTTTGGAGACGAGGCAAATCCCGCTTGCACCGTTGGCAAGATCGTCATCGAGCTGTTGCAGGGCACGATCCATGTCGGGATCGTCCAGTCGCTGGGTGACTGTCCAGGGGAGATCGGCTCGTCCGCGCGATAGCGGCGCGCAATCGCGGCGGCGCTCGTAGAGTGGTTCGATCGCGATGCCGTCATCGGTTTGCGAGACCAGCGTTTCCTGAAAATCCTTACCCTTCAGCGCCCGTTCCACCAGCTTGAGCCATGTCTTGCGGTCGGCTCCAGCGAAGATGTTCGGGTCGAGACTGTCGATATTCATGCCATCCTCCGTCCCGCTATGGTCTAGCCCATGATGTCGCGGGGGAAAACAGGAGTTTGGCCAATCCGTGCAATATCTTCGCCCGTGACGCCAGCCTCGCTCCAGCCGCGCCGGTCATCATGCCGCCGACCCGACGTGTGTTCCAACTGGTTTCCGATGATGGCCGATCTGCTGCCCGTTTCCCGCCACCTGCTTGCCGCTACCGCTTTGGCGACATTGTCCGCCTGCAGCGTCATTCCCGATACCGGTGCGACTGATCCTGATCGGTTCGTGCAGGAAACGTCACCGGTCTTCTATCGGCCCGAAGGCATCGATCCGCAGAAGGTGCGGCGCCTGCCGGTGCAGCCCGTGCCGCAATCGCGCGATCTCTTCCGCACGCAATTCCATCAGACCTATGGCCTGCCGACCTTCAATCCGGTGCACCAGGCCATGTATGCGCAGCGAGACGAGGACGATTTCACGCTGCCGGCGATCCCCTACAAGCGCATCGATCCACGCTTCCTGCGGCAGGAGGTGGACTACACGACCAACGAGCGGCCCGGCACGATCGTCGTCGATACCAGAAGCCACTATCTCTATTTCATCGAGCCGGGCGGCAAGGCCATGCGCTATGGCGTAGGCCTCGGTGCGGCAGGTTACGCCTGGCATGGCAGGGGCGTCATTCAGTCGAAGCAGAAATGGCCGCGCTGGACTCCGCCCGCCGAAATGGTTGCCCGCGAACCGCAGATGAGGCCGCTTTCGGCCGAGCGCGGCGGCATGAATCCGGGGCCGACCAATCCGCTCGGCGCGCGTGCGCTCTACATCTATCAGAATGGCAAGGACACGCTTTACCGCGTCCATGGCACGCCGGATTGGCAGTCGATCGGCAAGGCAGCATCCTCCGGCTGCGTGCGCATGCTCAACCAGGATGTGATGGATTTATATAACCGTGTGCCCGACAAAGCGGAAATCGTCGTTTTGTAGCGGTAATTTACCACAAATTTTCGTGATGTTGCATAAGTGCGATAGCCGTGCTCGGCTGCGCTCTTTAGTTTTGCTCCTGTCTCTGCGAACCTCGGGGCAGCCGAATCAGCTTTTTGTTGCGGGTTCTTGCTTCCCTTCAATAGGAACGATGCTGTCGACATGAGCCTGCCTTCATCCTTTTCCCGACGTAATTTCCTCGCCCTTGCTGGCATCGGTGCCGTCTCGACGCTTGCCGGCTGTGCCTCCACCATCGACAACGGCCCTGTCGTCAGCCCGGTGCAATATACCGGCGCGCCCAGGCCGTTCCGTACCTGGCTCTCCAGCTATGACGGTGAGCAACCGGATCCAGCCGTGATCTATGCGGCCATGGACGATGGCGGCTTCCATCTCCCGGCGATTCCCTATCAGCAGATCGATCCGCGCTTTTATCGCCAGCGCGTCGTCGATCCCACAGGCGAAGCGCCGGGCAGTGTAATCGTCAATACCACCCAGCGCATGCTCTACGTCACCGAGCAGGGCGGCACGGCGATGCGCTACGGCATCGGCGTCGGTCGCGAAGGCTTTGCCTGGCAGGGCCGCGGCGTCATTCAGTGGCGCAAGAAGTGGCCGCGTTGGAACCCGCCGGACGAAATGGTTGCCCGCCAGCCGGAGCTCGTCAAGTTCTCCATCGCCAATGGCGGCATGGATCCGGGCCTGAAGAACCCGCTCGGCGCGCGCGCTCTCTATATCTTCGAGGGCAAGCAGGATTCGCTTTATCGCCTGCACGGCAACCCGGACTGGCGCTCCATCGGCAAGGCCGTTTCTTCCGGCTGCGTCCGTCTGCTGAACCAGGACGTCATCGATCTCTATGATCGCGTGCCGGAACGCGCGCCGATCCTGGTGACGTCTTAACGTCGGGTTATTGTCGCAACAGGGACGCCACGAATGCGGGCGTCCTTCCTCGCCCATCTATCCTACCGAACGGGCGGGCGAGATGACCTAAGGCAGCCGCCGCTCACTCGGCCGTCAGATTGGTCTTCAATTGCTGTAGCCGGTCGCGCAGATTGGCGATTTCAGTCATGTCGCAGCCGGTGGCCTCGCCGATGGCGTCCATGATGGTGCCGACCTGGCATTTCATACCGGTACCCTTCTCCGTCAGTGAAATGATCACCTGCCGCTCGTCCTTCGGGTCGCGCGTGCGGCTGATCAGGCCAGCCTGCTCCAATCGCTTCAACAGGGGCGACAGTGTGCCGGAGTCAAGATCCAGCTTTTCGCCGATGGTCTTGACCGAAAGGCGACCCTTTTCCCACAGCACGAGCATGACGAGATATTGCGGATAGGTGAGGCCGACGCGATCGAGGATCGGCTTGTAAGCACGGTTGAAGGCATGTGCGGCGCTGTAGACGGCGAAACAAAGCTGCCTTTCAAGCCGCTTTTCTTCGTCGGGGATCATGCTTTGCCCATTTGGCTTGTCCGTCATTGCTGCTCCGCCATTTTTTTGTTGGGTGCATTGTCACAAATTCACTTTGCGAAATCAAATTGCAAAAATATATATTGCGCACGATTAAATCGTGATATATAAAATCGACATCCAACCCGAAGGAGAGATGACATGCCTATTCTCTACACCACCAAAGCTTCCGCCACCGGTGGCCGCGCTGGCCGCGCTGTTTCCGAAAACGGCGTCCTCGACGTCACTCTGACTGTGCCGAAGGAACTCGGCGGCGATGGCGCTACCGGCACCAATCCCGAGCAGCTCTTTGCGGCTGGCTATTCTGCCTGCTTCCTCGGCGCTTTGAAATTTGTGGCAGGCCAGCAGAAGGTCAAGATTCCGGAAGACGCCAAGGTGACCGCGACTGTCGGCATCGGCCCGCGCGAGGACGGCGGCGGCTTCGGCATCGAGGTGTCTCTGTCCGTCCACATTCCCGGCATGGACAAGGCCGAGGCTGAGAAGCTCGCCGCCGCCGCCCACATCGTCTGCCCTTATAGCCACGCCCTGCGCACGTCGACCGAAGTGCCGGTCACGGTCGCCTAAAACGAAATCCTCCCACGCGGCCGCGTGAGAGGCGGAACAAATCAAAATTGGGAGCGGTGAGCTTTTTGCTTGCCGCTCCTTTTCTTTTGCAAGAAATATGCTATATATTTTCTTAGGAAAGGATAAGGCGATGGCAAAAGCTCAAATAGCAGGTCATTCGGCGCCTGGTGAGGCTGCCGTCATCACCAAGGCGGTTGTCAATGCCGCCGAGCGGCTGGGATTGAATGCGCGCATATTGGCTGCGGTGATCGGCGTTTCCGAGGCGACCGTCTCGCGCATGAAACGGCAGGATCACCTTCTGGAGCGTGACAGCAAGCCATTCGAACTTGCCGTGCTTTTCGTTCGCCTCTTTCGCTCGCTCGATGCCATTGTGGGCGGCGATGAGATGGTGGCGCGCGAATGGCTGCGCAACGGCAATCTCGCCCTTGGCGCCGCGCCGCAAGATAAGATCACCTCTATCTCTGGTTTGACCGATGTCCTTGCCTATCTGGACGCCCGCCGCGCTCTCATCTGAGGCGGGGGCAATTTCCGGCCGTTATTGGCGGCTGGTGGAATCGCAGCATCAGGTCTCGACGCTGAAACTGGTCGATACGCTGGAAGAGCAGGCGCTCCTCGAAAATCTTCTGGAAGAAAGCAAACCGGTCCTGCCGCCGGAATGTGCCGGGCTCGACTATCTGCTCGCCACGCCCTTTCGCTATGGCGCGATCTATCCGCACGGTTCCCGCTTCCGCCGTGCCGGCCGCACGCTCGGTGTTTTCTACGCCTCCGAACAGGTGGAGACGTCCCTAGCGGAAATGAGCTTCTATCGGCTGCTTTTCTTCCGCGATTCCCCGGATACCCCGCTGCCCACCAATGCTGCGGAATATACTGCCTTTGCCGCGGCGATCGCGACGAAGGAGGCGATCGATCTGACAAGGCCGCCGTTGGATCGCGACCTGCGGCAATGGACCGATCCGGTCAATTACGAGGCATGTCAATCGCTTGCCGAGGCAGCGCGGGCAGGGGGCATCGAGGCGATCCTCTATCGCTCGGTCCGGGATCCGCAAGGCGGCAGAAACATGGCGCTTCTAACTGCCAGGGCCTTCGCGGCGCGCGAACCTGTTGAACGACAGACCTGGCGCATCAGGCTGTCGCGAGCCGGTATTCAGGCGCTGTGCGAATTCCCCAGGCGCCGTATCGGCTTCGAACGGAAGGATTTTGGCGGCGATCCCCGTCTGGCGGGATAGCGGCTCAGAGCAACGCCGCCAGGTCACTCCGCAACCGGTCGCCATTGCCATCGGGCAGGCGCTCTTCCAATACCGCATGCGTTGCCTTCCAGATCGGCACGGCGGCGGCGAGCATCGCCTTGCCTGATGGTGTGAGGGTGAGCAGGCGGGCGCGGCGATCCCTGGGATTGGGCACGATATTCACCCATCCGCGCCGCTCCAGCGGCTTTAAGGCTGCCGTCAACGTCGTCTGATCTATTGCAAGCAGTGTCGCGACCGGCCCCATGGGCGCGGGCTCCGGCCTGTTCAAGGACATCATCAGGGAAAACTGCCCGTTGGTGAGCCCGAGCGGCCTCAGCGCCTCGTCGAAACGTCGCGCCAGAGCTCGCGCGGCACGCTGGACATGCAGGCAAAGGCAGGTGTCACGCACCAACAGGGTAGTTTCAAAGGGAATTTCGATCGCGTTTGACATGATTCATTAATATTGATATCAATATATTTGTCAAGATTTGGAACTGGAAAACGCCGGAGGAGGGCGCTGACAATGAACCAGGTCGTTTCCCGAGACGTATGGCTGGAGGCCCGCCGTCAATTGCTTGCCAGCGAGAAGGAGGCAACGCATTTGCGCGATCGCGTCAATGCGGAGCGCATGGCCTTGCCCTGGGTGAAGGTCGAGAAAGACTATGTTTTCGATACGCCGACCGGCAGGAAATCGCTTGCCGATCTCTTCGATGGCCGCAGCCAGTTGATCGTCTATCACTTCATGCTCGGTCCGGATTGGGAGGCTGGATGCCCTGGCTGCTCTTTCCTCGCGGATCATCTCGACGGAACGCTTGTGCATCTCAACCATCATGACGTTACATTGGTCGTCGTTTCCCGTGCCCCGATCGACAAGGTGGAGGCCTACAAAAAACGGATGGGCTGGAACTTCCCCTGGGTATCGTCCTTCGCCAACGACTTCAATTACGATTATCATGTCTCCTTCTCGAAGGAGCAGCTTGCCGGCGAGACGGTCTTCTACAATTTCACGCCCATGGATTCGGCTGAAGGCAATGACGAGCTGCCTGGTCTCAGCGCTTTCTACAAGGACGAGGTTGGTAATATTTTCCACACCTATTCAAGCTATGCCCGCGGCCCCGAAGAGTTGATCGGCACGCTGATGATCCTTGATCGCGCACCCAAGGGGCGCAACGAAAGCAGCACGATGAATTTCGTTCGTCGTCATGATGAATATGAGGATACCGCCAAGGCGCATTCCTGCCATTGAGACGCTACAGGACTGTGATATTTGTTGATTCCGTGGGAGCAGGGGTCGAAATATTGTGTTTTGTATTTAGGTAAGACGTAGCGCTTGCTTGCAGCGAAACAAACAGGTCGATTGATCGATTATCGTTCGGCCGTCACTTACATCGGCGATGATGGCTCGCGCTGACAACCGGCTCAAATTGAGCTGGACGAATGCCACAAACGAATAGGGAGAGATTCGATGGCTGAGAAGGGTTATTTTGTCTGGTACGAGTTGATGACCACCGACATGGCAGCGGCAGAGGCTTTCTATCGGAAGGTTGTCGGCTGGGACGCAGAGGACGCCGGCATGCCGGATGTCGGCATGGCCTACACGTTGTTCAGCGCCGGTGCGGGTCCCGTCGCCGGATTGATGGTGCTGCCTGAAGAGGCGAAGGCGATGGGGACGCCCCCCTGCTGGACCGGCTATATCGGCGTGCCTAACGTCGACGAGGCAGCCAAGACCATCGTCGCGAAGGGCGGCAAGGTCTATCGCGAGCCGACGGATATTCCGGGCATCGGCCGGTTTGCTGTGGTGGCCGATCCCTATGGAGCCGCCTTCTGCATCTTCACGCCACTACCCGGGCAGGATTGGGGTCCGTCGGAGCCCGCTGCTGCCGGCTATATCGGCTGGCATGAACTCTATGCCGGCGACGGCCAGAAGGCCTTCGATTTCTATTGCGAGATGTTCGGCTGGGAATCGAGTTCCGACTTCGATATGGGCCCGATGGGCACGTACAAGATCTTCAAGATCGGCGATCGGGACTTCGGCGGCATCATGACCAAGCCCGCGGAAATGCCGGTGCCGGCCTGGAATTTCTACATCAACGTGCCGGCGATCGATGCGGCGATCACGCGTATCAGCGAGGGCGGCGGCGTGATCGTCAACGGCCCGATGGAGGTTCCCGGCGGTAGCTGGATCGTCCAAGCCACCGACCCGCAGGGAGCGTTTTTCTCCCTGGTCGCGCCGATACGGTGATCTCTACCCTCCCCTTGAGGGGGAGGGTCGGCCCAAAGGGCCGGGGTGGGGTGATCCCCAAGTTTGCGGCATGTCACCCCCACCCGCGGCTTTGCCGCGACCTCCTCAAGGGGAGGGTACCCTTCTACCGCTTCAAGCTTCCCAGAATCCCCCGGACCAGCGCGCGGCCGACCTGCGTGGCGACCGTGCGCGCCACGCTCTTCAAGGCCGCTTCCATGATCGTCTCGCGCTGATAGCCGGAGCGGCCGCGGCCTGATGTCTTGTTGCTGTCTCCGCCAAAGCCGGGGAGCGTCCAGCCATCGCCAGCATTATCGCTCTGCGGCGCGGCTGCCTTGCGGGCGCGTTCGGTCAGGATTTCATAGGCGGATTCGCGATCGATCGTCTGGTCGTACAAGCCTGCGACCGGGCTGGCGTTGATGACGGCCCGACGTTCCGCATCGCTGACGGGACCGATACGGCCTGACGGCGGGCGGATCAGCGTGCGCTCGACGATCGACGGCGCGCCCTTGCCCTCGAGCATCGAAACGAGCGCTTCGCCGGTGCCGAGTGTGGTGATGACTTGAGTGCAGTCGAAGGCGGGATTGGGCCGGAATGTCGAGGCTGCGGTCTGCACGGCTTTCTGCTCGCGCGGCGAATAGGCACGCAGCGCATGCTGCACACGGTTGCCGAGCTGCGCTAGCACCGTTTCCGGCACATCGAGCGGATTCTGCGTCACGAAATAGACGCCGACGCCCTTGGAGCGGATCAGGCGCACGACCTGCTCGACACGCTCGATGAGCACCTTCGGCGCGTCGTTGAAGAGCAGATGCGCCTCATCGAAGAAGAAGACGAGCTTCGGCTTTTCCGGATCGCCGACCTCAGGCAGTTCCTCGAAGAGTTCCGACAGCAGCCAGAGCAGGAAGGTGGCATAGAGGCGGGGGTTCATCATCAGCTTGTCGGCGGCCAGCACCGAGACCTGCCCGTAGCCGTCGTTGCTGACGCGCATGATGTCGGAAATTTTCAGCGCCGGTTCGCCGAAGAAGTTTTCAGCACCCTGCTGCTCCAGCACCAGAAGCGATCGCTGGAGCGAGCCGACTGACGATTTCGAGATCAGGCCGTATTTGCTGGAAAGCTCGCTGGCGTTTTCGCCCATATAGTTCAGCAGCGCCTGGAAGTCCTTGAGATCGAGCAGCGCCAGACCGTTTTCATCGGCGATCTTGAAGGCGATGTTGAGCACGCCCTCCTGCGCCTCCGAAGCGTCCATCAGGCGCGCGAGCAGCAGTGGCCCCATCTCGGCGATGGTCGTGCGCACGCGGTGGCCCTTTTCGCCGTAGATGTCCCAGAAGATGACCGGGAACTGATCGAATTCATAAGGGGACAGGCCGATTTCCTCGGCTCGCTTCAGCAGGAAGTCCTTGGCCTCGCCCTTGACGGCGATGCCGGAGAGGTCGCCCTTGATGTCAGCGCAAAACACAGGCACGCCGGCCTTGGAAAATCCTTCCGCCAGCACCTGCAGCGTCACCGTCTTGCCGGTGCCTGTCGCACCGGTGACGAGGCCGTGGCGGTTGCCGAATTTCAGCGTCAGGAATTCGTCCTTGTTGATGCTTTCGTCCGGATTCCGGCTGGCGCCGACGAAAATCTGTCCATCCTGCTGCGGCATGGTGTCGTCTCCCTTTGGGCGGCGGCACAGCAACGCTTAAAGGTTGCCAGAACCGTTCATCGATTTGTCCTGACACTGTTATAAGAACTGACTTGAACGGGGACAACCATTCGCGTGACGGTTATGTTTCTGGTAGTATAGCGAGGTCCGGCGCGGCTTGTGTCGGTTGGCCCGTTCAGTTACGTTGACGTTAACGTCGTAAAAAGGCAGGAGGCCAAAGTGAACGAAGTTATTGATCAGATCGCAACCAAAGCCGGCATTGCTCCTGATCTCGCAGAGAAGGCCGTTGGCATGATCCTTGGCTTTCTGCAACGCGAGGCTCCGGATGGCCCCGTCACCAAGATGATCGAATCGATCCCCGGCGCGTCTGATCTCGTTGCGCAATACAATGGCGAGGAAACATCGGGCGGCGGCCTGCTCGGCGGCCTCCTTAGCGCCGTTGGCGGCGGTGGCGGCCTCATGGCGCTCGGCCAGCAATTGATGAGCAGCGGTCTCAGCATGGGCGAGATCACCTCGCTCGCCAAGGAAACGATCGCAACCGCCCGCCAGCATGCCGGCGACGAAGTGGTCGACCAGGTCGTCAACTCCGTTCCTGGCCTGCATCAGTTCCTCTGAGATAGGTAAGGCCTTTCCGGAAAGCTCGGAGAGGCCGGCAGCCACCGGCGCGCGTCGATTTTTGCAGGCGCCGCCAGCGAGCGATGGTCTAATCTTCATGTCTTCCGGCCTTCGCCATCCCTTGTGAGGCGAGGGCCGTGGCTTTTGGGGAGGTCGCCTCATGTCCGTCAGCGCTATTCCCTCCCTTTTGCCGGGAGGGCCGGGGCATCTTTTCGTGCTATACGGCGATTCCTGCTCCGGCGTTCCGGGTGCCCTGCATGAAGGCACCTTCGCTGCCGTCAACGCCGTCTTGCGCCGGCTCGATCCGCCGCCGGAATTCATTCTGTTTCCGGGTGACGAGATCATCGGGCTGACGGCCGATCCGGAAGCGCTGCGGGCGCAATGGCGGCATTGGCTCGATCATGAAATGGCATGGCTCGACCGGCAGGCGACGCCGCTCTGGCACACCACCGGCAACCACACGACCTATGACGAGATGAGCGAGCGGGTGTTCCGCGAGGTGCTTCAGCTGCCGGAAAACGGGCCGCCGGGGCAGGAGGGACTGTCCTATTGGGTCCGCCGCGGCGATCTTCTGCTTGTTTTCGTCCATACGCTATGGACAGGTCTTGGCGGCGAGGGGCATGTCGAGACGGAATGGCTGGAGGCGACGCTGAGGAAGCATGCCGATATCAGGCACAAGATCGTCCTCGGCCATCATCCGGTCTTCCCGGTCAACGGCTTTTCTGGTGCCTACCAACGCGAAATCGGTCCCGAATATGCCGGGCGATTCTGGGATATTCTCGTGGAAGCCGATGTGCTTGCCTATGTCTGCAGCCATATGCTCGCCTTCGACGTTCAGGTTCATCGTGGCGTCCTGCAGCTCTGCACGGCAGGAGCAGGCACTGCGCATCGGATGCCGGAGGAGGTGGAATATCTGCATTGCATCCAGGCCGCGCTGGATGCGGACGGGTTTCGCTATCAGGTGCTGGACACCGATGGCGTGGTTCGCGAGAAACTGCAGTGGCCTTTCAAGCCGGCCGAGAATTGGCGGAATCTGTCGCCGGGATCGCATGTGGCAGGCTTCAGCGGCTCCAAAGGGCCGAACCATATCGTCGAACTGCGGATTACGGGGTTCATGGCAAATGGGGCGCATGCACCGGCGCAAACGCTCTTCTCCGCCTTCGATCCTCAAATCATCGCGCCGCTTTGGCTCGGCCTGCGCGGCCCGCATCAGACCTTGACCCTGATTCTCGGCCGCAAGCCCGGCCGCAGCCCTCATTATTGGTTCGGACCCGATTTGATCCCCGGCCAGCCTTTCGATATCGACATCGCCTTGCATGCCGGCATGGGACCGGGCGGCATGCTCTATCGCATGCACGGGGATCACCGATGGAATTCATTCCACGGAGCCTCCGCAACCGGCCTCGAGCATATGGTCTGGCCGGCGCAATGGAGCGTGGGACATGGTCAGGGCGGTCCGGCGGACCGCCCTTTCATAGGGGATGGCCTGCAGGTTCAGATTACGGCGGCGGTATGATTGCCAAGCCTCGGATCGGTTGAAATTGAAAATGCCGTCGCCGGGGATGCGGGTATTCTATCCAAGAGAGCCTAAATTTTTTGACACCCTTATTGCGGGATATAAAAGATATATTCCGTCCGTTGCCGGAAGCAAACTTGCAACTATTGCGCGTGCATTGTAGTTGAGAGCAAAATCTTTTGGGGGTCAGAGGGGTAAATATGAAGCGGTTTTTAACAGTCATTGCGCTCGTTGGACTGGCTGGTTGCCAAGGTGTATCTAGTTTTTTTCCAAATGCTAAGGTCGCAATCGTTGACGGCATAGAATATTCGGTCAGGCCGCTTTCAAGCAAGAACTCCTGGCAAGCTAGCCTAAATCGCCCGACTGGCGCGTCGCTGATCGTTATAGATCCGACCATCTATGCGGGGAATGTGAAAGCTATCGAAGCAGCTACTGGCTGCACCGTCCTTAGAGAGACACTTCAGAATTCGGATAACAATACCATTGCCGCTGTAAATTGTTCAAAATCAACAGCGAAAAAGTAATAAAATCATTGCGATAAGGGCCGGCATCTATCGATACCGGCCCGTGCATATTCAAACCGTCTTTCTGCCCGGTTTATCGCCCGGCTGATGCCAGATGCGGCCGTCGCGTCCGATGAGTTCGTCGGCGCAGGCTGGCCCCATGCTGCCGGGCGCGTAAGGATCGGGCTTGCCGCCCTCGGCCCAGAGATCGAGGAATGGCTGCACGGCTGCCCAGCCGGCCTCGATGCCGTCGGCGCGCTGGAACAGGGTCTGGTCGCCGACGAAAAGCTCGTAGAACAGGCTTTCATAGCCCGTCTGCTTGCCGATATCGAAACGATCAGCATAACGGAAATCGAGCGAAATCGGCGCGGTTTTCAGCACAAGCCCCGGCGATTTGATCGAGATTTCCATGTCCAGCCCCTCATCGGGCTGCACCTGGATGATGAGCCTGTTCGGCGGTAGCTGAGGGCGCGAATCGTGGCGGGGGAATTGTGCGAAGGGCACCTGCCGGAAGGTGATGACCACCTCCGTATCGCGCGTCTTCATCGCCTTGCCGGTGCGCAGGTAAAAGGGCACGCCGGCCCAGCGCCAAGTGTCGACCAGGAGCTTCAGTGCCACGAAGGTTTCCGTATCGCTGTCAGGCGCAATATCGGCGGTCTCAGTATAGGCGGGCAGATCCCTGCCGGCGAGAGGGCCGGCCGCATAGGCGCCGCGCACACCGTTCTGGGTTGCTTCCTCACGCGAATAATGGCGCAGAGCTTTCAGAACTTTAGCTTTTTCGTTGCGGATCGATTCTGCGTCGAAGCTGTTTGGCGGCTCCATGGCCACCATCGCCAGGAGCTGGAAGAGATGGTTCGGCACCATGTCGCGCAAGGCGCCGGTCGCATCGTAAAACTTGCCTCGAAGGCCGACATCCACCAGTTCTGCTGCCGTGATCTGGACGTGATCAATGTAATTGTTGTTCCAAAGCGCCTCGATCATCATGTTCGCAAAACGCGTTGTCATGATGTTCTGGACGGTTTCCTTGCCGAGGAAGTGGTCGATGCGATAGATTTGGCTTTCTTCGGCATGATTCAGGAGCCGCGCATTCAGCGCCTGGGCCGAGGCAAGATCGTGGCCGAAAGGCTTTTCGATCGCGATGCGCCGGAATGCGCCGGTCGTTTCGTCGGTTAGGCCGTTTTCCGAAAGCTTTTCGGCGATATCACCGAAGAAACTCGGCGGCACGGCGAAATAGAAAGCCGCATTGGCGCTCGGCGCATGCGAAAGATAATCCGCGATACTCTTGTAGACAGCATTCTGGGTGAAGTCGCCGGAGATGTAGCTGATGCGCTTGCGCAGGCTTTGCCACGCCGCTTTTCGCTCCTGATCCTCGATGTCGCCTGAAGTTTTCAAGAATGCATCCAGGCGCTCCAGCAGCATTTCGACGTTGCCGGGTTCGATACCGATGCCGAGAACATGCAGATCTTCGCCCACAAGCCCGTTGTGGGTCATGTTGATCAGTGTCGGAATAAGAAGGCGCCGGGTAAGATCGCCGGTCGCGCCGAAGATGACGAATGTCAGCGGCGGGGCCGGTGCAACGTCGGGGCTGGTCATGAGCGCATCTCCTTCTGGCGGCCATACAAGGGGCTTCTGGACGACATCGACTATCTCCTCGGAGCTATTGCTGTTTCAGCTTTGGCTGCTCGTGTTCTAGCGCGGGCCAACGCCGGTTGTCGATGGGATCGACAGGCCGCTGTCAGCCCGACTTTTGGGATGGGCAGTCGCCTACTTCTTCACGGCGACCAGGAAGAGCCGCGGGAAGCGCAGCAGCACCTTGCCGTCCACGAGCGGCGGATAGGCCTTTTCGATGCGTTTCAGATACTCGGCCGCGAAAGCGTCCCGATGCTCGGCGCCAGCGTGATCGAGATAGGGACGCAGGCCCGTGCCTTTGACCCATTCGACGATGGCCGCGGCATTCTCCAGCGCGTGATTATAGTTGGTGTGCCAGATATCGACGCGTGCCGACTTGCCGATCAGCCTGTTATAGTAGGCCGAGGGTGTGGGAAGAGGATTGCGGCGCACGCTTTTTTTCGCGAAAGCGTCGCTCCAGGGGCCGTTCTTCGCGGTTTCCTCCATCATCAGATGGTTAGGCTCGGTCAGGTTATCGGGCATCTGGATAGCCAGTACGCCGCCGCGCTTCAGCCCATCCATCAGATGATCGAAAATCTCGAGATGATCGGGCAGCCACTGAAAGACGGCGTTGGCAAAGAGCAGGTCGACGGGCTCTTCGGGGCGCCATGTGGCAAGATCGGCCTTGACGAAAGTCGTGCCGGGCATGCGCTTGCGCGCCGCTTCCAGCATATTCTCATCGCTGTCGAGACCGGAGACACCGGCGGCGCCATAGCGCTCGACGATCAATTCCGTCGAATTGGCGGGGCCGCAGCCGAGATCGATCGCTCGTTCGATGCGCTCCAGCGGCACCTGCGCCAGAAGATCGCGCGCCGGACGCGTGCGTTCATCCTCGAATTTCACATATTGGCCAGCAGACCATGCCATGAGCGTATCCTCTACCTAGATTGCATATTCCATCGGTTGAATCCGGACCTTGTCGATATTTCGGCCATTGAGTTTGACCACTTCGAAGGCGAGTCGGCCAGAGTTGAAGCGTTCGCCCTCATGCGGCAAATGGCCAAGGCCCCATAGAATGAAGCCGGCAAGCGTCGAATAGCGATCCGCCTCGTCGATGAGGTCGGTGCCGACAAGCTTCGACAGATGGCGAATGTCGATCCAGCCGTCGACGGTCAACGATCCGTCCTCGCCCTTGTCGATGGTCAGCGGCTCATTGTCCTCATCGGGGAATTCGCCGGCGATCGCTTCGAAGAGGTCGGTAGTCGTCACCAGTCCTTCGATTTCGCCATATTCGTCGAGAACAAGCGCCATCGCCTGGTTGGACTGGCGCAGCCGCTCCATCAACTTCAGCACATTGATGCTTTCATGTACGGCAAGCGGCTGACGGATGGAGCGCTTAATATCGATCTCGCCGTCCTGCAGCAGATCGCGCATGACGTCGCGCGCGCTGGCGATGCCGACGAAATTGTCGAAGCTGCCGCGGATGACCGGAAAGCGCGAATGGCCGATCTCGATGACGCGGCGTTGCTGCTCCTCGCGCGGCTTGTCGAGGTCGAGGCAGACGATATCCGTGCGCGGTGTCATGATCGAGCGGGCCGAGCGATCCGCGAGCGTCAGCACGCCGTGGATCATGTCCTTTTCCTCCGTCGAGAACACTTCCTCGGTCACCAGCTTTTCGGCTGTCCGCTCGCTCGTTTCGCCGAGAGCGCCCTGCGGCCGTTGTGCGCCGAGCAGGCCAAGAACGGCGTCGGCGGTGCGGTTGCGAATGTTGGTCGGCGTGATCAGCCGTTCCTTGTTGCGCCGGGCGAGCTGGTTCAGGGCCTCGATGACGATCGAGAAGCCGATTGCCGCATAAAGATATCCCTTCGGCACATGGAAGCCGAAGCCTTCGACAACAAGCGAAAAGCCGATCATCATCAGGAAGCCAAGGCAGAGGATAACGACGGTCGGATGTTTCGAGACGAAGGCCATCAGCGGCCTCGACAGGAACAGCATGACGCCGACGGCAATGATCACGGCAACCATCATCACCGAGAGCTCTTGCACCATACCAACTGCGGTGATAACACTGTCGAGCGAGAAGATGGCGTCGAGTACGACGATCTGGACGATCACCTGCCAGAAGACGGCATGAACGACCTTCTTTTCCCCCTCGGCCTCTTGCCCTTCCAGCCGCTCGTGCAGTTCCATCGTGCCCTTGAACAGCAGGAACAGGCCGCCGACGATCAGGATGATGTCGCGACCGGACAGGCCGAAGCCCCAGACGGAGATCAAAGGTGCCGTCAGCGTCACCACCCAGGCGATGGAGGCGAGCAGCGCCAAGCGTATGATGAGAGCCAGCGCCAGTCCGATCATGCGCGCGGCATCGCGCTGGTGCGGCGGCAGCTTGTCTGCAAGGATGGCGATGAAAACGAGATTGTCGATGCCGAGAACAATCTCGAGAACGATCAGGGTAGCAAGCCCGATCCAGGCGGATGGGTCGGATAGCCAGTCGAAGATCATTAATTCCTAAGCTTGGCGCCGGCCATGATAGGCCTGCCAATTCTTTCCTTCAGTTTTTCGGATGATATGCCGCGCGCCAATCCCAAAGCGCGGCTGGTACAGCCGTCGCTATCCGGATCGCATAGACCAAGCGGGTCGGCTTTCCTGGGACAAGAACTATAAGGCTCGCTATCGGGCATGGCCTGCTATCTGGACACGAAATCGCATTTGCGCAAGGGCGCGGGGCAGATCAATCTACCTGAGTTCCATGACATTTTTTCAAAAATGCTTTTTTGCCCATGGTTTCGACCACTCTGAAAGGTTGACGGCGGGCCGTATTGTGCTCGGAGTGAGATTCAAAATTGCGTGATGACGCTGATCCCCGTGCCTTCGGCCTTGTCCAGCGTCGTCAACGCCGGAACGGCCTCCTCCAGACTGATCCTGCGGCCGATCAGCTTTTGCGGCGCAATCTTGCCGGCCGCCAGCATGTCGAGCATGGCATCGTAGCGCCAGGCCTGCATGCCGTGGCTGCCGTAGATTTCCAGCTCATGGCCGATGACTTGCGCCATGGGGATCTGCGGCGTTGCATGCTCGCCGAGCATCAGGCCGACCTGCACATGCCGGCCGCGCCGGCGCAGGTTCTTGATGGAGTTGAAGCAGGTTGCGGGGTGGCCAAGCGCATCGATGGACACATGCGCTCCGCCCTTGGTGATCTCGCGCACCGCTTCCGCGACATCGGCGACGCTTGCCGCGTTGATCGTCGCGACAGCACCGCACTCATGGGCGAAAGCCAGCTTCTCGTCCGAAATGTCGATGGCGACGGCATTCGCTCCGAGCGCGCTGGCGATCATGATCGCGGAGAGACCGACGCCGCCGCAGCCATGCACGGCGATCCACTCGCCGGGGCGGGTTTTCGCCTGATCGGCGACGGCGCGGAACGAGGTGGCGAAACGGCAGCCGAGGCTCGCCGCCGTCGCATCATCTATCGTCTCGGGCAGGTGAACGAGGTTCGTGTCGGCATAGTCGATCGCGACATATTCGGCAAAGGAACCCCAATGGGTGAAGCCGGGCTGGAACTGGTTGGGGCAGACCTGCTGGTTGCCGGAATGGCATTCGGCGCAATGGCCGCAGCCTGATACGAAGGGAACGGTGACGCGATCGCCGACCTTGAAACGGACGACGCCGCGACCGGTCGCCACGACCTTTCCCGCAAGCTCATGCCCGGGCACGTGAGGGAGCCTGATATCTGGGTCATGGCCCATCCAGCCATGCCAGTCGCTGCGGCAGAGCCCGCTCGCGCCGACCGCGATGACAACGCCATCCTCGCCCGGCGTCGGGTCGGCCAGGGTGCGGATCTCGGGCATCACCTCGAAGGCCTCGTAATACATCGCTTTCATCGGAATTCTCGCTTTTCCTAACGGTCGTTGCAGGCCATCATTTTTCCTGATGAACCTATTCGTCAAGCTGTTGTTTCGGCGCATGAAAATTGCGCTATGAATGCGGTATCAGGCGCTTTGTTGCAAATGGATTTTGTCGCGCAGTTTCTGCTTGACCCTGGGATTGTGCGGTTATTTGCTTTTCGCCACGTTAGAGAGGAAACCACCATGGCCGTCGATACATCGCCCCGCACCACCACATGGACCCATGTCGAAGGAGAATGGCTTACCGGCAATCCGCCGCTGATCGGGCCGACCTCGCATGCCATGTGGCTTGCCTCGACCGTGTTCGATGGCGCGCGCTGGTTCGACGGCATCGCCCCCGATCTCGATCTTCACTGCCAGCGCATCAACCGCTCGGCTGTGGCCATGGGGCTGAAGCCGATCAAGACATCAGAGGAAATCGAGGCGCTTGCCTGGGAAGGCATCAAGAAATTCGATGGCAAGACGCCGCTCTACATCAAGCCGATGTATTGGGGCGAGCATGGCTCTGCAGGCAGCGTCGTCGCCGTCGATGCGGAATCGACCCGTTTCGCACTCTGCCTGTTCGAGGCGCCGCTCGGCGGCACTGGTGGTATCACGCTGACCGTCTCGCCCTTCCGTCGTCCGTCGCCGGAAACGGCGATGACCGACGCCAAGGCGGGCTCGCTCTATCCGAACAGCGGCCGCATGATCCTGGAAGCGAGGAAGCGCGGCTTCGACAACGCGCTCGTCCGCGACATGAACGGCAATGTCGCCGAGACCGCCTCATCCAACGTGTTCATGGTCAAGCACGGCGTTATCTATACACCGGTCGCCAACCGCACCTTCCTTGCCGGCATCACCCGCGCCCGCGTCATCGGCCTGCTGCGCCAGGAGGGTTTCGACGTGCGCGAGGAGACCCTGTCTGTCGAACAGTTCACGGACGCCGATGAGATCTTCACGACGGGCAACTATTCCAAGGTCGTTTCCGTCAATCGCCTGGACGACCGCGAATTCCAGCAGGGGCCAGTCGCCCGCAAGGCTCTGGAGCTCTACATGCATTGGGCACACGGACGCCGCACCAGCGAAGAATGAGGGCGACGGCGAAGCACTAAGCCTCGGTGAAGCGCAGAGTTCGGCGGAGGCCGCTTTCCGCCGGATCATTCGTCAGCAATAGTCGATGCGCTTTCGGATCGGAACAAACATAGGCGCCAAGGCGCAAAAGAATAAATTACGACATAAGAAATATTGAGAATTAATCCCGCGGCGATTGCTATTGTGGTAAAGTGAACTTGGTCGGCATAACCACTAAGGAGGCCGCCATGAAAATTTCTCTTCCTGCGTCTGTCTATCTCTTCGACTATTACAGGGTTTTTCTTCAGCTCTGTGTCGTGTTGGCGATTGCATTCATCATCTATTCGACGCTGTTCGGATTGACCTGGTGATATCGGAAGCGATCGAAGCCGTCGGCCCATGAAGGCGGACGGGTCCATATTATTAAGAGGTAGTCGACGATGAGCCTGAGCTTTCCCAACCGCAGCCGCAGTTACGATGCCTCGGCACGGCGCATCCGTTTCACGGGCCATGACGGCATGTTCGAGGTTCCGTTTCTCGTCGAGGCGGATGTCTTCCCGGGTGCCAGCACCGAGGCCGGCTATCTAGCCGCCTTCGATGCCGGTCGCGACGCGATCCAGAAGGTCGCAACGAAAGCCTATGGCTATGCCCGGCGGCGCCTCTATATCCTGACGGCGAATGATTTTCGCTGACGGGATTACTCGGTCTCTTTCCTAGGGCTGACCCACCAGCAGTAAATTGCCCCGATCGCCAGCAGCACGCAGGTTCCGAGGAACACGGCGCGCATGCCGATATGGCCGCCGACGAAACCGCCCATGACGGGACCTACCACCTGACCGACGTATTGTGAGGAGATGGAGAGGCCGAGGATGCTGCCGGTGGCTGCATCCGGCACATTGTGGCGGATAACGGCGGTGATGCAGGGCAGGAGCCCACCCAGCGCCACGCCCATCAGGAAACGCAGCGCGATCAATTGCCAGGCCGAGGTCACGAAAGCCTGCGGGATCAGCAGCAATGCTGCGACCGCCAGGGCTGCCATGATCACGGTCCAATGGCCGATGCGGTCAGCGAGCTTGCCGAGCCATGAGGCTGACAGGATGCTGCCCAGGGCCGCCGCGGCCATGACAACGCCGGATACCATTGTCACATTCGTATCGGCCACGAACTGCGCGACATAGATTGTTATGATCGGCTCGATCGACATGTTGGCCAGCATCAGCAGCAGGCCGATCGACAGCATGGCGATGACGGGGCGTTTGTCGGGGATGGAGACCCAGCCGCCGCTGGCTTTTGCCGCCTTCTTCCGCGCCGCCGATTTCTCCTCCTTGATGAGGAAGGTCGTCGCCAGGAAGGTGAAGAAGATGACGCCGCCGGCGAGCAGGAACGTACCGCGGATGCCGATCAGCGGCGGCAACGCGCCGCCGATCAGCGGTCCCACGAGGTTGCCTGCCATGATGCCGGCGGACAGCGTGCCCAGCGCCCAGGCCGAGCGATGCTTCGGCGTCTGCGTCGCCACCAGCACCATGGAGCCGGAGGCGTAGCCGCCGGCAAGGCCGGTGAACAGGCGCAACGCTACCAACTGCCAGACATTGCCCGCCATGCCCATCAGCGAGATCGCGACCGTCATGCCGAGGCTGGCGCGCACCAGCATCAGCTTGCGGCCGTAGATGTCGCCGAGCCGCCCCCAGAGCGGCGCGACGAAGGCGGCGGCGAAGAACGTGGCGCCATAGGCGATCCCAGACCATTGCACGATCGCCGCCTTGTCGGTAACGCCGAGCTCCTCGACATAGATCGGCAGGAAGGGAAGCAGCAGCGTCATCGCCACGATGGTCGTGAAGGAGCCGACGAGGCAGATGATCAGGTTCCGCATCCAATGAGCGGTTTCCGGCTCAGCCGGGGCGGCTGCTTCCCATCTCGTCTCGGTCATTTCCTGGCCTTCGCATTCATTGTGTAAAACAATTCCCGGCTGCCTGACGCAAGGATATGACCCTTCGCGGCGGCGAGCAGGTCGGCGCGGGTGAACAGGTCGGGAAGGTTCAGTCGGTCGACATCCAGCGCGTAGACGGTGACATGATAGCTGTGCACGCGCTCGTCGTTCCAGGGCGGGCATGCGCCCATATACCCCCCATGCGGCCCATCCTTCAAGTTGCCGCCGCCGGCGCCGTTCTGGCCGCGCCGCCCGTGGTCCGTGCGCTCGAGCGGCAGGCCGCTCACCGAGGGGCCACCGCCATCGGCGCCTTCGGCAAGCGTCGTGCGGGAGGCGGGAATATCGGCAAGGACCCAATGGACGAACTCCATCCGCTTGAAGTCTTTCGGGATGGCCTTGTCGTCCTTGTTGAACAGCGAGAAGTCGGTCGGCACATCCGGATCCACCATGGTCACGGCATAGGAGCGCGTGCCTTTCGGCCCCTTCGCCCATGACAGGGGAAGGCTCTTGTTCGGACCGGGCGCCGATTTGTCGTTCGGTGTCGAAATGCAGGAGGCATTCTCCGGCGACAGCATCCGGCCGTTGCTCTTTTCGATCGTCACCTTGAGATCGGCCGATAGGGCCGGCGTGGCGGCCGCCGCGGCTACAATAGCGGTGATGAGGGTGAGACTGTTTTTCATGACGTTGCCCTTTCGCGTTTCGTTCCATGCGAGCTTTCGAGGGCAGGGTCTAGCAAATCCACCCTGAGCACTGGCGCACGCAAACGCTCAATATTCGGCCAAAAACGCTCACGCGCTGCGCAGGCGGCCCGCGAAGCGGCGAGGGGAACGATAGCCTGTCGCAAGGGCCGCCTCGCGCAGCGACAATCCGTCTTCGACAAGCAGCGTCGTGGCCAAGGCAATACGCTCGCTCGCCAGCACGTCGCGCAGCGACGCACCCTCCCGCGACAGGCGGCGGCGCAGTGTTGCATTGCTCGTGCCGAGTTCGGTGGCGATAAGATCGGCGGTCCAGGGACGATCCGGCTGCCAGCGCACCAGAGCGCGTACGGCATCTGCGGTCGTTTCCAGCGAGCCCGGCAGCGCGCCGCGCATGCCGAGTACCATGAGCACTTCCAGGAGGCGATGCTCGATCAGGGCGGTCGGCAGGCCGCCGGCGGCGATACCTTCGCCGGCGTGATGGACGGCGGCGGCCAGCAGCGAATCCAGCGGCAGATCGATCTGCGAGGCGACGCGGGCGGGCGGGAAGGCTTTGGTGGCGCGGCGCGCGAGTTGGTCGGGAAAGGTGATGAAGATCGCCCGATAGATGCCGCTCTGCGGATCGGGATCGTTGACGACATCGCCGCTCCAGCCCGCGGGCAGCACGATCACCGTGCCGGCGGCAAAGCGCCGATGCCGTCCCATGCTCAGGATTTCCTTGGAGCCTTCGAGGATGGCAACAATCGAGAGCTGGGAAAAGGCCGAGCCGGCAATGCGCTCGCGTTCGCGCGTGACGAAGGTGAAGAGTGTGGAGTAGCTGTTTGCGCCGACCGGCATCGCGGCGGGACGATTGTCCTTGGCCGCCAGGCGGCGCAACTTTTCCAGTATGTAATTGTGGGCCTCGGACACGACGATGGCTTTCTGCAGATGAGGGGCGTCGTCAAGTTTGGACCACACGGGTGACGATGCCAAGGCCGCAAAGTGCCTTGTCGGTTCGGTTGGCATATGTTATAACCGATTGCGTTTTGCAATCAGTTTGCGGCTAACTCAACAAATTTGGGGTTGGTCGCCTGCCTTGGAGAGGAGACGCATCATGAGTTCTCTTGAAACTGTCCGCTGCGATACGGTGCGGCGCCTGTTTACCGCCTATGTGGCGCAGCATCCCGATACCGTCGCTCCGATGCTGGCCCCTGATTTCACCTTTTCCAGCCCGCGCGACGATCACATCGACCGGCAACGGTATTTCGAGCATTGCTGGCCGAAAGAGAAGGTGTTTCGTGACATTCACATCGAGCATCTGGTGCCCGATGGCGACGACGTGATCGTCAGCTATCGTGCCGAGAAGATGGACGGCAACAGTTTTCGCAATGTCGAACTGATCCGTTTCGCCGGCGACAGGATCGCCGAGGTGAATGTCTATTTCGGGCGTAACGTCTGACGCAATTCCAGGAAAGGTGCGAAGCGGATTTCCATCCGGAATTGCGCAAAAATAGCCGCTTCAGACGGCAGTGATCTTCGACAAGGCTGCCGCCAGAGCGGTCGTCGGACCACTCATGGGGTGGGCGCAATTTTCAGGGAGCAATTGCGCGGCGTCGGTCATGGAGGCCTGCGCGAAAACCACCGTGACGGGGCCTTCGCCATGGGCCGCCTCCACCGCCTTGGCGATGGATGCCAGATAGGCCGGCTGATCGCCCGCCCGAAACAATGCCCATGCGCCGGGGATTAATCGAACCTCGATCGCAGCACCGGTCGCTTCGGCCGCCGCCTCGAACAGCCCGGTGGTCGGGCCGATGGTCGTTTCGACGGTGCAGAGCGCGATCACCTTGCCACCCGCTTTGACGGCCTCTTCCGCAAGCACGCCATCGGCTCTGACGATCGGAACCGCTGCGTTTGCGGCGGCTTCCGATACCGCCGGGCCGAGAGTGGAGCAATTGAGGACGACAGCATCCGCATCCCGCGCAAGGCACTGCAGGACATCAGCCGTCTCCATCACGATATCGCTCGTCAGTCCTCCCAGCCGTTCGGCAGTCAAGAGGAGGTCGGCGCGGACATGATGATGAAGGGCGCCAGCCGGAAGGCCAAGCTGCCTTGCTGCATCCTCATAGATCGGGATATTGCTGTCGGCTGTGTGCAGGCAGGCTATTTTCACGGAATTTGTCTCGCTGAGGCCACTCGACACTGTCGGGATTCGCCGAGGCTAGCCTCTGGCGATCTCGTTGTCGACGCGTGTCATGTCGCAGATCGTGGCCGTGCGGCTTCAACCTGAGAGCAGCCTGACGTCGCAGCGTGCGTTATTCGGCGTCCGCGATCGGTTCGATATCGACTTCCTGCGTCACACGTTCCTGGGCGACGTCGTCATTGCGCATCCGGTATTGCGGGGAATTGTCCCTCGCCGGAAGAAAAGCCGTGATCCGGTAAATGTCCGCCGCTTTCGGGGAAAGACCTTTCCGGCTCTTGAGTCGAACGATCTGGCCGATGGGGAAACGGTGGATGGGCACGGTACACTTCTTCTTTCCGGCCACCTCTGTTGCATGGCCTTGTTATCATGGCGCTCTGGCGCGAATGTCGTCTATCGGGAAATGCATGTCCGGCAAGACGGCGGAGATGCCGCTTGCCGAACATCGTGGCCTGATTATCGACGGAGTGATCGCGGGCTGCCAGTACATCCGTGGTCAGCGCCGCATTCCGTTCAAATCATGCCAATCTGAGCTTGGAAACAGAGCTGCGGCCCATGCCGTCCTGCTCGATTTCGAAGATCAGCTTCTGACCTTTTTTGAGTGTTTCCAGGCCGGATTTCACCACTGTTTTCGCGTTAACGAAAATAGCGACGCTTCCGTCGGTCGGCTGAATGAAGCCGTAGCCCTTTTCCAGGTCGAAATTCTTGACGATACCATTGAACATGCTGTCTCCCCGGGCCTGGCATGGTCAAATGACGGCAGCTGTGCCGTCCATATCCAGACCATACGGTTGAGGACATCGGCGGGTCGAGAACTCTGACGCCGCGAAGAGCCAAGCCACCCAAAACGATCCCTTACAACTACAGGATGATTGAGGCTTAAATAAGACCAGTCTTGGCTGAAGGCGCGAATAGACCGACGTTGCTGCATTTAGATGGCGATACCACGTCCATGCTGGCTTGATCGGCGCAAATGGTATCCGATTGATGGCGGGTAAATTTTCCTCCGGCCCGCGACTTTTTTGGCATGTCGCCGGTTGCCCTTCCAAGCATCCCCTCCTATGTTCCGGATCACCTGCCGACGCAATTTTTTGCCAAGAGGAGATATGACCATGGCTTTCGAATTGCCTGAACTTCCCTATGATTACGAAGCGCTTTCGCCGTTTATGTCGCGCGAGACCCTCGAGTATCACCACGACAAGCACCACAAGGCCTATGTCGACAATGGCAACAAGCTCGCTGCTGAAGCAGGCCTTTCCGATCTCTCGCTCGAAGAGATCGTGAAGAAGTCGTTCGGCACCAATGCCGGCCTCTTCAACAATGCTGCCCAGCACTACAACCATATCCATTTCTGGAAGTGGATGAAGAAGGGCGGCGGCGGCAACAAGCTGCCGGGCAAGCTTGAAGCAGCCTTCGCTTCCGATCTCGGCGGCTACGACAAGTTCAAGGCCGATTTCGCTGCTGCCGGCGCCACGCAGTTCGGTTCGGGCTGGGCATGGGTTTCCGTCAAGAACGGCAAGCTCGAAATCTCCAAGACCCCGAACGGCGAAAACCCGCTCGTTCATGGCGCCAACCCGATCCTCGGCGTCGACGTATGGGAACACTCCTACTACATCGACTACCGCAACCTGCGCCCGAAGTATCTCGAAGCCTTCATCGACAGCCTGATCAACTGGGACTACGTCCTGGAGCGCTACGAAGCCGCAACGAAATAAGCTTCGCCGTATCGGCTGGCTTTCACACCCGGCGTCACCTTGGCGCCGGGTGTTTTCTTATCCGCCGATCGTCAATAATGATGTTGTCCGCGTACCGCTTTGCCGGCCCAAGGAGGCTGCATGTCGTCCACACCGCTCTTCCGCTTCGGTGTCGTCGCAGATCCGCAATATGCCGATCTGGAGCCCAACCTGACCCTCAATCGCTATCCCGCGAACAGCCTTGTCAAACTTCGCGAGGCAATAGAAGAATTCAACCGGCACGAGCTCGCCTTTGTCGTGACCCTCGGCGACATCATCGACCGCGAATGGAAGGGCTTCGACGCCATTCTGCCTGTCTATGAGACCTTGCGCCACCCAAAGCATTTCCTGCTCGGCAATCACGATTTCGCTGTAGCGCCCGAGCATCTGCAGGCCGTTCACCAGCGCGTCGGCATGCCGTCGGCCTATTACGATTTCGGCCATGCGGGCTATCGCTTTATCGCGCTCGACGGCAACGAGATCAGCGTGTTCGCGCCGCCGGAGGGCGATCCTCGCCGGGATGAGGCGAAGGCGCGGATGAAGGCACTGGAGACTTCGGGGGCGTCGAACGGCCAACGCTGGAATGCCGCAATCGGCAGTACCCAATATGCCTGGCTAGCGGCCAAACTGCGGGCAGCGAAGACGGCGGGCGAGAAAGTCATCGTCATGAACCACTACCCGATTTTCCCGGACGATTCGCATAACGCGCTCGACAGCGACTGCATGCTGGCGCTCCTTGCCGAACACGATCATGTCGTCGCCTATCTCAACGGCCACAATCACGCCGGCAATTTCGGCGTCGTCGGCGGAACTTATTTCGTCAATTTCAAAGGCATGGTCGATACCGAAGACAGCAACGCCTTTGCGATCGTCTCAGTCCATGAGGACCGGCTTGATGTTGTCGGGTTCGGTCGGGAGACAAGCAGAAGGTTGGCGTTGAGCTGACGCTCACTCCGCAGCCATCCGCATCTCTGCCACATCCCGCTTCGGCGGTGTGCCGAACATGCGGGTATATTCGCGGCTGAATTGCGAGGCGCTTTCGTAGCCGACCCGGTAGGCGGCGCTCTCCACATTGGCGTGGCCGGCGACCATGAGCCGGCGGGCTTCGAGCAGCCGCATCTGTTTCTGATACTGCAGCGGCGTCATCGAGGTCAGCGTCTTGAAATGCTGATGGAACGAGGAGGGGCTCATGCGCGCGGCGGCGGCAAGTTGCTCGATGCGCACCGGCTCGGCGAAATTGTCGCGCAGCAGGCGGATGGCGTCGGCAATGCGGCGGGTCTGGCCGTCGGGCAGCACCAGCTTGCAGACCTCGCCGCCGTTGGGTCCGGTGAGCAGCCAGAAGCAGATTTCTCGCATAATCGCCGGATAGAGCACCGGAACGGCCTTTGGGGTCGCGAGCAGCCTGGTCAATCGCGCCAGGCAATCGGCAAGCGGCTGGCTGAGATCTTCGACGAAGATGCCGAGACGGGCACTGCCGGCCGGCTTCGGCGGCGTGTCGAGCTGCTCCATCACCTCGCGCATCATGCCGACATCGAATTCGAGGGAGATGGCGATATAGGGCTTCTCCGGGCTTGCCTCGATCACCCGGCCGGATGCGGGCAGCTCGATGCTGATGATCAGCGCCTGCATCTCGGCATAGTCGATCACCCTGTCATGCAACATCAATTGCTTGGCACCCTGGACGATCACACAGAGCGCCGGCCTGTAGATCATCGCATGCGGCATCTTCAGCTCCGTCGAGCGCATGATGTGCAGGCCATCGATGCCGGTCGGAAATATCCCGTTGTCGCCGTCAGGGCTGGCTTCGATGAAGTGTGTGAGTGCGTCTTTGAGAGCGGATGACATCGATGGTCTCCAGGGCAGGGTGCCGATGTCGTCATCATAGCAGTGTGACATCGGTCGACAAGGTAGTTGGAGGAATAGGCAAGAAATTCGAGAGTTCCGGCATTCAAGGAAATGGCTCGACGGGCGTAGACTTCCGTCATCAAGCATTCTCTGGAGTATGGCAAATGACGACTGAAAATATTGATAAATCAAAGGCAAAGATCGCAATCATCACAGGCGGCAGCCGTGGTCTCGGCCGAAACACGGCCATTCATCTCGCCCGCCGTGGCGTCGATGTCATCCTGACCTACAACTCAAAGAAGGCGGAAGCCGACAGCGCCGTGGCCGAGATCGAGGCACTTGGACAGAAGGCCGTGGCGCTGCGGCTCGATGCTGGAAGCGTCGCCACGTTCGATGATTTCATCGCGGCCATCGGCCATGCGCTGCGCCAGACCTGGGGGCGGGACCGTTTCGATTTTCTCGTCAACAATGCCGGCACGTCCTATCACGCATCCTTTGCGGAAACGACGGAAGCCGAGTTCGACAAGCTCTACAACGTCCATTTCAAGGGCGTCTATTTTCTGACCCAGAAGCTGCTGCCGCTCATTCAGGATGGCGGCCGCATCGTCAACATTTCCTCCGGCCTTGCCCGCTTCAGCAACCCGGGCTCGTCGGCCTATGCAGCGATGAAGGGTGCGGTTGAAGTTCTCACGCGATATCTCGCCAAGGAGCTTGGTTCTCGTGGCATCGCCGTCAATACGGTGGCGCCGGGTGCGATCCAAACAGATTTCAGCGGCGGCATCGTTCGCGACAATCCCGAAGTCAACAAGATGGTTGCGTCGATGACGGCACTCGGCCGGGCCGGCCTGCCCGACGACATCGGCCCGATGATCGCCTCCCTGCTGTCGGAGGACAATCGTTGGGTCAATGGCCAGCGCATAGAGGTCTCGGGCGGCATGGTGGTTTGAATTAGATATACGGACTTGCTATCCTTTTTGGCGTCGTATTTAGGATCAATCTTCGATGAGACGAGTTTTCGGGGCCACGCCATTCGTCGGGCATGGTCCTGAGCCTCCGCAATCGCTCAGGGCGCGGCAGCTTGTGCATTCACCTGCCAGCCATTCACCCACATCTGCCGCAACGCGTCTCCTTCGCCCTTGAACGATCGTCCGGTCGCCTCGCAGCTCTCGATTCTATCGCTGCGGAAGTTGCGGATCGCCTGGCGCAGCTCGCACCATGCGACGATGTTGGCGGTTTCGGCATAATAGATCAGCGCAATCGGGCGGATGATGCGCTCGGTCGCGCGGCCCAGTTCGTCGCGATAGGCGAGATCCAGCTTCTCCTCGTCACGAATGGCGCGGCGTACCAGCGCCAGATCGGTGGCCGAGGCCGATGGCGCGGCAAAACCCCAGGCATGCAGCGCGTTGGCGTCGATGGTCTGGCGCAGGGGCGGCGGCACGGCGCCGGCAATCTTGGCGCTCACCCGCTTGGCCGCCTGCTTCAACTCATCGTCGCCGGTGCGTTCCAGCAGCGCCAGCGACAAGACGATCGCCTCCATTTCCTCGATCGAAAACATCAGCGGCGGCAGGTCGAAGCCGGGACGCAGGATATAGCCGATGCCGCGCTCGCCCTCGATCGGCACCCGCATCGCCTGCAGCGCGGCGATATCGCGATAGACCGAGCGAATGGTCACCTCCAGCCGCTCCGCAATATCGGCGGCCGTCACCGTCCTTTTGGCCAGCCGCAGGATCTGAATGATCTCGAACAGGCGCGACGCCTTGCGCATTTCATCCTCTCAACCTGAAGACTACTGACAACACCCCGTCAGTTGGTCCGATCTATAAGGCTGTCTATCGAATTGAAAATCAACAATTTCCTCTGCTGGATTCGTGCAGGGGAGGATAGGCAACTGACATGGGTTACGCGGAAAATCTCTGGCTCTTCTTTCTTCTTCTCGTCGGCATCATCATCGTACCGGGCATGGATATGCTGTTCGTCCTTGCCAATTCATTGACCGGCGGCAGCAATCGCGGATTGGCCGCCACCGGCGGCATCATGCTCGGCGGCGTGGTGCATTCGCTGAACGGCGCTCTCGGTATCGGCCTGCTGATGCATTTCGTGCCCATTCTTTTCAACCCACTGCTCATTGCCGGTGGCGCCTATATGGCTTTCATCGGGGTCACGCTCATGCGCAGTTCCATCACCGTCGGGCAGGAAGGGCCGGCCGGCAGTCGCTCCGCCTGGAAGGCTTTCCGCCAGGGAGCGGTGACCTGCCTGATCAATCCGAAGGCCTATCTCTTCATCTTTGCCGTGTATCCGCAGTTTCTGAAGCCGGACTACGGCCCGATGTGGATACAGGCCGTCATCATGGGAGCCATGACCATAGTAACGCAATTTGCCATCTATGGCGGGCTTGCCGTCACCGCCGGGCGTAGCCGTAATCTGCTGATTGCCAATCCCCGCGCGACTGCCTATGCCGGCCGCGCCGCGGGGCTGCTGCTTGTCGCGGTCTCGGCATTCACCGTCTGGGAAGGGCTCAGGATGGCGTGACTTGGGGATGGCGCAGCCCGTGTGTCGGGAACATGACACTGATTTTGCTAGGTTCTCACCACTTTGTGACTTCATTGCCGGAGCGGAAACCGGCAAACATGTCACCCGTGACCATGCGCCGGCCGCGCACGCGGTCTTTGTGGCTAGTGAGAGGTAGGAGAACAAAATGAAGTGGAAAGCGATTGTGGCGGCAACGGCTTTGGCCGGCATCGCCCTGGGTTCGGTCGTCGCAGCCGACGGCACGCATGATTCCCGCATCGGGATGATGAAGAAGATCGGCGGTGCGACGGGCGCTCTCGGAGCGATTGCCAAGGGCGACAAGCCCTATGATGCCGACATCGTCAAGGCCTCGCTGTCGACGATCGCCGAAACCGCGAAGGCGTTTCCGGATCAGTTCAATCCGCAGAGCGATAAGACCGATGCCGAGGTCAATCCGAAGATCTGGGACAATCTCGATGACTTCAAGGCGAAGGCCGCAAAGCTCTCCACCGATGCAGAGACCGCGCTCGCCCAGCTCCCGGCTGACCAGGCCGGCGTCGGCGGAACGCTGAAGACCTTGGGCGGCAGCTGCGGCGCCTGTCATCAGGCCTACCGCATCAAGAAAGACTAAGCGGTAGGTCGGCGTCGTCTGAAAATTGGTTTCGGCATCCGCATCGGCCTTGCCGCCGATGCGGATGCCTTATGGTTTTAAAGCCGAGCTAAAGGGGTAGATGTGATGGCGCGGTTTGTCCGGTGGCTGCTTTGCCTTGTCGGCGTGATCGTTCTTGGCTGTGGCGCGTTCTATGTCGTGACCGCGCCGTCGCCCTTGCCGGCGAGCCATTGGGCCAACCTCGGCGATCCCGATGTCAAGAACGGCGAGATGGTGTTCTGGGCCGGTGGCTGCACGAGCTGTCATGCCGCGTCCGGTGCTCAAGGGGACGCGAAGCTGGTGCTGTCAGGCGGCCTGGCGCTCACCAGTCCTTTCGGCACCTTCCATGTGCCGAACATCTCGCCGGATGAAAAGGCCGGGCTCGGCAGCTGGACGCTGGCCGATTTCGGCAATGCCATGAAGCGGGGTGTCGGCAAAAACGGCGAGCATCTCTACCCGTCCTTCCCGTACGGCTCCTATACCCGCATGAGCGACAAGGACATCAACGATCTCTGGGCTTTTCTGAAGACGCTGCCGAAGAGCGGCAATGTTGCCCCGCCGCATGAACTGCCGTTTCCCTTCAACATCCGGCTGGCGCTCGGCGCCTGGAAATTCCTCTATCTCAACGACCAGCCGCGCGTCGTTCTCGCCAATGCCGACGATAAGATCAAACGCGGACAATATCTGGTCGAAGGGCCGGGCCATTGCGGCGAATGCCACACGCCACGCGATGCCCTCGGCGGCTTCGTGAGCGGCCAATGGCTGGCCGGAGCGCCCAATCCCGAGGGCAAGGGGCAGATTCCGGACATAACACCCGGTTCCAAGAAGATCGGCAACTGGAGCGCCGGGGATATCGCCAACTATCTCGAAACCGGCTTCACGCCCGAGTATGATTCCGCCGGCGGCTCCATGGCCGAAGTGCAGCAGAATATCGCGCATCTGCCGGCCGCCGATCGCGAGGCAATCGCTGCCTATTTGAAGGCATTGCCGTCGCGGTGAGGCGAAGGGTTTGTTAGACCGCACCCGAGCGCCGGGCGAGATTAAGATGCGTTTCGTATCGCAGCTCGAATTCGCCGCCATTGGCATTGATGGCATCGGCAATGGCGGAAAGAAGCGCTTCCAGTTCCTTCCGCGGTAAAAGCCGATAGCCTGAAAGCGTACGCAGCAGGGCGGTATAGCTTTGCGCGGTATGCTTCCGGCTCCAGCGATAGCAATGCTGTGCCGGGGCTTCGAAATATTCGGATTGGCGCAGCAATTCCGCGAATGGACCGTCCGGCAGATACCATGCCTCTGCCGGAGGCCCCGAGAGTTGAGGTGCATGGCGGGCATGGATATCGGCGAATTTTTCCCCGAACGGCGGCTTGGGGGGCATTGGTACATTGCCGAAAACTGCCAGGGTTCCATCCGGTGCAAGCTGGGCAGCGGTCTTGGCGAAGCGCAACTCAGGCGAAACCCAATGGAAGGATTGTGCGGCAGCGATCAGCTTGAACGCTCCCACTTCGCCCGGCCAAGCCTCGAAGGTGGTCTGCACAAAGCGAACCTTGGCAAATTCCTCCAGACCTTTCCTTGCGACTGCGATCAATTCCTCACCCGGATCGAGCGCGAGAATGGAAAGGCCTCGGCGTGCAAATCCTTGCGTCGCCTGTCCCGTGCCGCAGCCGATTTCAAGGAGCTTGTCCGTGTCGCTGATGCCGGCGAAGGCGATCACGTCGTCGAAAAGCTCTTCGGGATAGAGGGGGCGGGCATTGTTGTAGAGCTTGGCGACACCATCGAATGTGAACCGCTGTTCCAAGGCACACTCCCTCCAGTTGCAAATCGAAGCCGGTGGCCATTTTTCTAGCGCATTTGCGATAAAGCTTATAGCGGCAATAGCGCGGGATTCGGCAACGGGAGAGAGCAGTCGTGGACGTAAGGGTGGCGCATCAAGTTCCCTATTTCAGCCAATGGGAAACGCCTGACATGACGCTGGCTGTCGTGGCCGAGGGCGCGCAGGTGGCTTTGCTGAGGGACCCGCTCTGGGCGTCTTCCGGCGCAAGCAGCCTCGAAGATTATGCCCGCTGGGCCGGCAATCTCTGCGGTATGGCCTGCCTGAAGATGGTGCTTGCCGCACGCACCGGCAAAACAGTTCCACTCATGGATCTGGCCATGGGATGCAAGGAGCATGGCGGCTATGTCGAGGAGCCGGATGGCAGGATCAAGGGGCTGATCTATGCGCCCTTCGTTCCCTTCGTCAGGGATCGCTTCGATCTGAATGCCAGGGTCGTCACCGGGATTTCCGCCGCTGACATTGCCGATATCCTCGGGCAATCGGAGTTCTTCATCGCGTCAGTGCATCACTCGATCCGCTGGCCCGAGACCGAGCCGCCGGCAAAGGGCGGCCATCTGGTGCTGGTGACGGCCATTGATGGAAGCAGGATCCGCTTCCACAATCCGTCCGGTCACGTCGATGCGACGCGTGAGAACGCGGAGATGTCACTGGAGGTATTCGAGAAGTTTTTTGCAGGCCGCGGGATCGCCATCGCTCACTAAAGCTCGGAGCAGTCGACGGCAATCCCTGTAAAGGCCGGCATCAGGCCAAAGCCTGCAGATAGCGCATGCCGGTGACCGGACGCGGCTTGAAATCCATGTTTTCATAGAAGCGGTGCGCCTGAACATTGCCTGTCGCGGCGCCGACGGAAAGGAAGCTGCAGCCGGACTTGCGGGCCACTTCGCGGGCGCGGTCGACGAGATGCTGCCCGATGCCGTGGCCGCGATGGCCGTCGCGCACGAAGAGATGATGCAGGTCCATGCCTCGCTGTCCCTCTTGCGCCTTGTAGAGCGGCACGAGGATGGCGTAGCCGATCAGCCCGTTCTCGCCTTCGGCCACCAGCGCCGTGATCCAGGGCATCGGGCCGAAAAGATCGCGCTCGAGCTGCTCGGGTGTCGCGCCGGAAGGGTCGCCGTGATGGGCGGCCAGCAGCCGGATCATGTCGTTCAGCTCCGGCAGGTCGCGCGGGTGCGCATTGCGGATGGTCAGAACAGGCGGGCGGAGTAGTGAGATGTCGCTATCGTCTAGCATGGCATTTGCGTCCTTGTTTTTTCAATGAGCCGTCAGGACGCTGCCGATACAACAAAGCCGCCTGACGGCGGCTTGTTGACAAAATGATCTGTCTTGGCCGCCCCTTACAGGTACAGCCAAAAATACGAGCGATTATGGAGCGCGTGCTTGATCATGGCGCATAGATGATCCGGTTCAGCGTATTTGTCAATGGGGCGCCTCAATGCTCCGCTTCGCATAGTCCGTGGTCCGACAGTGCCCGGATCACATAGCAGTCTTCGATGCTGTGGCCGTCGCAATGCGACACGATACGCTCGAGCTCGTGCTCCAGCCTCTTCAGCTGCGCGATCTTGGTGCGCACATCGTCCAGATGTTCGCGAGCGATGCGGTCAGCCCCAACGCAGGGGCGGTCCGGATGCTGGCTGAGCGAGATCAGCTCCTTGATCGCGTCGATCGTCAAGCCAAGATCCCGGCCGTGGCGTATGAAGGCCAGGCGCTCCAGATCGGTCTTGGAGTAACGCCGCTGGTTGCCCTCGCTGCGGTCGGGTTCCGATATCAATCCCATCTGCTCGTAGTAGCGGATGGTCGGCACCTTGACGCCGGTACGCTTGGACAAGTCGCCGATCGATAACATGGCATGATCTCCGATACCTCTAGTCTCTAGAGCAATATATATGCGAGCGTTCAGGGGATTTGCAAGTGACAAGGCTTCCGTTGCGGCATCAATAATAGTATACCCCCCTATATTAAAAATTGAGATCCGGATGTCCCATACCATTCGCCAGCAAGCCAAGCTCCTGTCTCGCGTCCGCCGTCTCAAGGGCCAGATGGAAGCGGTGGAACGCGCGCTCGAGGCCGAGCGGCCGTGCGGAGAGGTGCTGCAGCTCCTAGCCTCCATCCGCGGCGCCCTGACGGGACTGACCGGCGAAATTCTGGAAGATCATCTGCATGAGCATGTGCTCAATGCCGAGGACGAGCAAGCCCGCCGTCAGGCGGTCGATGAAATGTCCGATGTGCTCAAGACCTATCTGCGCTGATCAGGGCTTCGGGACGTTCAAGGAGAATGATGTCATGAGTGTTTCCTCGGATGCTGGCCACAGCCACGTCTTTCTCGGCTCGGATCATCAGCGCAATGAGCGTCGCATCTGGCTCGTCATTGCGCTGACGGCTGTTATGATGGTGGTCGAGATCGGTGCCGGCTCGGTCTACGGTTCCATGGCGCTGATGGCCGATGGCTGGCATATGTCGACGCATGCCAGCGCCATGCTGATTTCGGCGCTTGCCTATCTCTACGCCCGCCGGCATGTGCATAATGCCCGCTTTACCTTCGGCACGGGCAAGCTCGGCGATCTCGCCGGGTTCGCCAGCGCCATCGTACTTGCAGTGATCGCGCTGCTGATGGGTTGGGAGAGCCTGCTGCGGCTCTTTAATCCGGTGGCCATCAATTTCCGCGAGGCGATCGCCATCGCGGCGGTCGGCCTCGTCGTCAATATCGTCAGCGCATGGCTCTTGCGCGAGGATCACGATCATCATCACCATGGCCACTCCCATGACCATCATCACGACCACGGTCACGCCCATGGCGGCAAGGACAACAATCTGCGTTCGGCCTATGTCCATGTGATTGCCGATGCGATGACATCCGTTTTGGCCATCATTGCCCTGTCGCTCGGCAGCCGGTTTGGCTGGACCTTCCTCGATCCGCTGATGGGTATCGTCGGCGGCCTGGTGATCCTGCAATGGTCGTGGAGCCTGCTGCGCGCATCCGGCGCCATTCTGCTCGATTTCATTCCGCCCGGCGAAGACTTGCCGGACGAGATTCGCGAAGCGATCGAAACGGGCGAGGATCGCATCACCGATCTTCACGTCTGGCAGGTTGGGCCTGGACATCATGCGGCGATCGTCGCGGTGGCAACGCCCGTGTCGCGCGATCCGGCCTTCTACAAGGCTCGGCTTGCCGATATTCATGAGCTTTCCCACGTTACCGTCGAAGTGACTGTCGACAAGGCAGCATAGAATCCGGTAGCAATCGGGCCGGTCGGAGGCTTGCCATATTCCGCGCATAGCCCAAAATCTGCCGATTCCGCTGGAGGCTTTCGCATGCCCATATTGCTTACCCGCCGCCGCCTCGTGGCTGGCTCGGCGCTGTTCCTGCCCGCACTGACATTCGGTGCGAATGCACTCTTCGCGCAGGATGCCGGCACCTCGCCACAGGCGCCCGCCGCCCAAGGCGATTCCGCGACGCCCGACAGCGGGCAGGGCATGGACAGCGATAATGGCGCGCAGGCCAATTCGCAGCTGACTGACGACGTCGACAAGCAGCTGGCGGATCTGGAAAAGAAGACCGGCGGCCGGCTCGGCGTGTCCGTGCTGGATACGGAAACCAACATTTCCCTCGGCTATCGCGAGGAAGAGCGGTTCCCCCTGTGCAGCACCTACAAGGCACTCGCCGTCGGCTTCGCGCTGACTCGGGTCGATCAGGGTGTCGAAAAGCTCGACCGTCGCGTCACCTACGGCAAGGACGTCGTGGTGACCTATTCGCCGGAAACCGAAAAGCATGCCGGCACCGATGGCATGACCATCGCCGAACTCTGCGGCGCCGCGATCACCTTGAGCGACAACACCGCCGGCAATCTACTGCTCCAGAGCTTCGGCGGTCCTGCGGCGCTGACATCCTGGCTGCGTAGCACCGGTGACACGGAAACCCGACTTGACCGCAACGAGCCTGACGTCAACCAGGCGATCAAGGACGATCCGCGCGATACGACGACACCGGATGCGATGCTGGACTCCATCGGGCTCCTGACACTCGGCAATACGCTATCGGAAACATCGCGCGATCAACTGATCAACTGGTTGGTCGGCAACACCACCGGCGATAATCGCCTGCGCGCCGGCTTGCCGAAGGAGTGGAAGGTCGGCGACAAGACCGGCACCGGCAACAACGGCTCCTTTGCCGATATCGCCGTCGTCTGGCCGCCGGATCGTGGCCCCATCCTGGTGACGACTTTCGTCGCCGAGGGGACCGCGCCTGCGAAGGATATCGAGGCCGTCTTCGCCGACGTCGGCAAGATCGTCACCGGAATGGTGGGGCAATAGCAGGAAATATCGCAGAAAAAACAATATGATACGATCGTGACGTGAATCAGGATCCCATCGTCTTCATGTGGTTTCGCAACATGTTCAGGCGATGGATAATGCGGCGGAGGCGCTGTCCGTTTCCTTGTCTGCGTCATTCTCGTCGGTGCCGAGCTTCTGCTTGATCTCGGCTGCGATCTGGTCGTTGATGGCCTTCTGCTCAGCGGAAGGCAGGGCCTTCAAGGAATCTTCCGTCAGATTGTTCTCTTCCAGATATTGCGCCCGGATCTTTTGCGCCGGCGACATGTTCGCCCATTTGGTAAATTCGTCCAGAATGTCCTGGCTGGGCTGCTCGCTCGATGAGGTAGAGCTGCTGTTACTTGTGGTACCGGTGCTGTCTCCACCGGTGCCACCGTCGGTCCCCGAGGACGACGTCGAACCGATCTGGCTGAGCCATAAGCCGGATGAAATGGAGGAGGGCACGCCGCCGGATGCGATGGACGGTGCCTGCGTTTCCTGCTCGCTGCTATCGTCGGGCAAGGTAAAGGGTGAACTGCCGTCGGAGCCAGCATCCTGCTGGCTGCGTATCGGGGTGCTGAAATAATTCTGGGTGCCGTGATGCACTTTCATCGCCATATCTCCCTATGGGTTGACGGGACGATGACTCCGCAAGCCTGTCCGGAGCTTATGTGCGGCGGGCCTTGTCAGGTGCCGCAGAAGGTCTGCAGCACCCGTTCCGCCGGCAATGGCGGCTCGGCATAAGGCGCAAAGGCAGGCTGGTTCTCATAGGGTTTAGCGAGCACCTTCAGCAGCGCTTCGAACAGGGAAAAGTCATCGTCCTCGACCGCCGCCTGGATCGCCTGCTCGATTCGGTGGTTGCGCGGAATGAAGGCCGGATTGACCTTTCGCATCGCTTGGCCGCGCGCTGCTGCCGTCCGGGGATCGCGGCCAAGGCGCTCGCGCCAGCGTTGAAGCCACGGCGCGATGGATTGCGGATCCTGGAAGGTGGCGGCGAAATCCGTGACATCTTCATCCGCGGCGAGGGTCGCAAGGCGGCGGAAAGCGAGCGTGAAATCCGCGCTCTGCTCTTGCATCGTCGCCAGTAGTGATTGGATCAGGTCGAGATCGCCGTCTTCCTCGTTTGCCAAGCCGATCTTGGCACGCATGCCGGAGAGCCAATAGGCCTGGAAGCGCTCGCCATAGGCTTTGATAATGGTGTTCGCCAGGTCGATCGCCGTATCGACGGATGGGTCGATCAGGGGAATCAGCGTTTCGCCGAGGCGAGCGAGGTTCCACTGACCGATTGCCGGCTGGTTGGCATAGGCGTAGCGTCCGTTGCGGTCGATCGAGGAAAAGACGGTCGCCGGATCATAGGCATCCATGAAGGCGCAAGGGCCGAAATCGATCGTCTCGCCTGATACGGTCATGTTGTCGGTGTTCATGACGCCATGGATGAAGCCGATGTGCAGCCAGCGCGCGATCAGCGCTGCCTGCCGCTCGGCCACGGCCTCCAGCAGCGCGAGATAGGGGTTCGTTCGGTCTCTGATCTCGGGATAGTGCCGGGCAATGACGTGATCTGCCAGTGTCCGCAGGCTGTCCGTATCGCCGCGGGCGGCGAAGAACTGGAAGGTGCCGACGCGGATATGGCTTGCCGCAACACGCGTGAAGATCGCGCCGGGCAGCACTTCCTCGCGGTAGACCGGCTCTCCGGTGGTCACCGCCGCAAGCGCCCGAGTCGTCGGAATGCCCAGCGCATGCATGGCTTCGCTGACGACATATTCGCGCAGAACAGGGCCCAGCGCGGCACGGCCATCACCGCGCCGCGAAAACGGCGTCGGACCAGAACCCTTGAGCTGAATGTCGCGACGTCTGCCGTTGCGATCCTTCACTTCGCCGAGAAGGATCGCACGACCGTCGCCGAGCTGCGGCACGAAATTGCCGAACTGGTGGCCGGCATAGGCCATCGCGATCGGCTGCGACCCCGGCAGAAGCTCGTTTCCGGAAAAGATCGCCGCGCCGTTGCGTTCCAGCGCGTCCACGTCTAGCCCGAGTTCCCGTGCCAGTGCCTCATTGAACTTGATCAGCCGCGGCGCGGCAACAGGTGTCGGCGCCTGATCCGCCAGGAATTGCGGCGGCAGGCGCGCATAGCTGTTGTCGAACGGAATGCTGGGTGCCTGATGCGCCTGTGTTTCGGAAAGGGAAGAGCTCATGCCTTTAAGGTAGGGCTGGCGACGAGGGCGTGCAAGGCGCTTGTTTCCGGTAGGAAGATATCCGTCCCTAGCCATCTTCCAGCTCTCGGGCCATCTCCGCCAACTTCCTAACCGTATTGAGATTTCTCGATGTTCCTGCCTTCAGTGCAGGCAGCTTCAGCTTGGAACGTCCCGAGCCGTCGGGGTAGTGGATATAGATTTCCCTGCCGGCAACCTGCACTTCTTCCCCGCCCGGCGCGACGAGCTTGTCCAGAGCATCCTTTGGCGCCGCCTCCGGAAGGAAGGTGATGAGCAGATAGTTCGGCTTGGCATGCGGGAAGGGCGAGCCTTCCGCCGCAGCTTCCAAAGCCTGACGGCTGCGCAGGATCACCCCGGGCGATTTGCCCATCTTGCGGGCCAGCGCCTCCTCCAAGCGGACCTGCACCTTGGCCTCATCCTCTTCGGAGCGAAAGAGCACATTGCCGCTCTGGATATAGGTCTTCACGTCCGTGAAGCCGATTTCCTCACAGAGCGCCTTCAGCTCCGCCATCGACAATGTGCCGGTGCCGCCGACATTGACGGCACGCAGCAGGGCGACAAAGACGGTCATTCTCTCCTCCCGGCTTCCGCCTACATCTTGTCCGCTACCTTGATGGCGAAGGAATATTCGAAAGCCACTTCCTCCAGGCGCTGGAAGCGTCCGGACGCGCCACCGTGGCCGGCATCCATGTTCGTCTTCAAGAGGATCGGCGCGTCGCCTGTCGTCTTGTCGCGCAGCTTGGCGACCCATTTTGCCGGTTCCCAATAGGTGACGCGGGGGTCGGTGAGGCCGCCGAGCGCGAGGATGGGCGGATAGGGCTTTTCCCCGACATTGTCATAGGGGCTGTAGGCGGCGATCTGCTCGTACTCTTCTTTGCTGTCGATCGGATTGCCCCATTCCGGCCATTCCGGCGGCGTCAAAGGCAGGGTGTCGTCGAGCATGGTATTGAGCACGTCGACGAAGGGGACGGCGGCGATGATGCCCGCGAATTTCTCCGGTGCCATGTTGGCGACAGCGCCCATCAGCATGCCGCCGGCCGATCCGCCTTCGGCGATGATCTTCGCATAAGAGGTGAACTTCTGCTCATTCAAATAGTCGGCCGCGGCGATGAAGTCCCTGAACGTATTGGTCTTCTTCTCCATCTTGCCGTCTTCGTACCACGAAAAACCCTTGTCCTTGCCGCCGCGGATATGGGCGATAGCGTAGACGAAGCCTCGATCTGCGAGTGACAGGCAATTGGTGTTGAAACCGGCGGGAATGGCGATGCCATAGGCGCCGTAGCCATAGAGCAGGCACGGCGCGGAACCGTCGAGCGGCGTGTCCTTGCGATAAAGCAGGGTTACCGGCACCTGCTCGCCGTCCCAGGCGGGCGCGAAGACGCGGCGGGTGACGTAGTCGGCCGGATTGTGGCCAGAGGGCACCTCCTGCGTCTTCAGCAGGGTGCGCTCGCGCGTCACCATATTGTAGTCGTAGAGCTGGCTCGGCGTCGTCATCGAGGAATAGGAGAAGCGGATGACATCCGTATCGTATTCCGCGGCCCCCTGCAGGCCGAGCGAATAGGCTTCCTCTTCGAAGGCAATCGAATGTTCCTCGCCGCTGTGGCGGTCGCGGATGATGATGCGTGGCAGGCCGTCCTTGCGCTCCAGCCAGATGAGGTGTCGGGCATAGGCCATATGGTTGAGGATCAGCGTGCCCGGCTTGTGGGCCACCACTTCGCGCCAGTTTTCCTTGCCCGGTTTGTCGGCCGGCGTCTCCATGATCTTGAAATCCTTGGCGTCGCCGTCATTGGTCAGGATGTAGAAGACGTCGCCGCCTTCCGTCATCTCATATTCGATCCCCGTCTCGCGCTCCGCCACCAGCTTCGGCTCTGCGGTGAGGTCGGAGGTCGGGATGATGCGGTATTCGCTGGTCTCGTGATCGTGGATATCGATGAAGATGTAATCATCAAGCAGAGAGCCGCCGACGCCCATGAAGAAGCCTGCGTCTTCTTCTTCATAGACGAGCCGGTCCTGCGATTGCGGCGTGCCGACGATGTGATGGAAGATCTTGGAAGGGCGATGGTTCTCGTCCTGCAGCGTGTAGAAGAAGCTCTTGCCGTCGGGCGCCCAGACGCCGCCGCCGCCGGTGTTTTCGAGCACGTCGGCAAGGTCCTCGCCGGTCTCGAGATCGCGGACCTTCAGCGTGAAATATTCAGAGCCCTTGTCGTCATATCCCCAGATGCCGCGGCTATGGTCGGTGGAGTGATCGAGGCCTGAAAGGCGAAAATAGGACTTCCCCTCATTCTCCTTGTCGCCGTTCAATAAAAGCTTGCGGTCGCCGCCGTTGCGGGCTTCGCGGAAATAATGCGGCTGCTCGCCGCCGGTGACGAAGAGCGTCCCGTAAGCGTAGGGGCCGTCCTTGACCGGCACCGAGCTGTCGTCCTCCTTGATGCGGCCCTTCATCTCGCCGAAGAGAACCTTCTGCAGCTCCTTCGTGTCGGCCATCGCGGCATTCATGTAGGCGTTTTCGGCCTCCAGATGCGTGCGGATTTCCGGGGCCAGGATCGAAGGATCCTTGAACATTGCCTGCCAGTTGTCGGCGCGCAGCCATGCATAATCGTCGCTGCGGCTGATGCCATGACGCGTATCCGTAATGGTTTTTTTCGGGGCGGCAGGCGGGGTGGGGAGGTTCTTGAAAACTGACACGGGAGCGCTTTCTCTGGTGTGAAAGTCGGATGCGAGGAGAACAGAGAAATAGAGGGCGGCTGCATGAGGTTCAATAGGCAAGTGCCCCGTCAAGTTTCATGCAAGTCGCCGATATTAGTCTCGATCGAACAGGCGGCTTGCGGGAAAACCGATTGGGGGCTGCCTTGATGAGACCACATTCTTTACCGAAGTCGGCATACAATGCGTCGACATAAGGGCGGTTGAACCGCCTTCCCCGAGGGGAGCGGACGCAATCAAATTCGGAAAAATGCAAGGGACCGGTCATCATGCTGAAACTCTTTGCCATCCTTATCCCTTTGGCTTCTTTCGCTAACTCTGCCTTCGCTGTTGATGTGACCATGAAGAAGGAGTTGGAAAAGCTTGATCCTTCCGAGCGGATGGAGCAGGCATGCGACGCGGAGGCCATGAAGCGGATTGGCACGGAAAAGACGGGTTTCAAGCCGGACAAGGTGATTGCCTATACGTTCGGCGACCCGGCGATGAACCAGGATTCGATGAATGCGCCCGGCGCGGTCTTCCGCAGCAAGGGTGACTGGTATCATCTCTCGTATATATGCGTCACCGGCCCGCAGCACATTCATGTTCGGGACCTGAGTTATCAGATCGGCGATAAGGTGCCGCGCGACAGCTGGCAGCAGCACTATCTTTACGACTGAGCGCCCAAGGCATTTTCAGGAAAATTGCGCAGCGATGCCGTGAAGCCGCTGGAAGGCTCTATCTCCGCTTTTGCACGTCCACGCGCGTGAGTTCCGACAGGATGTGTTCCTGCACATCCGAAGGCTGCCGGCGGACGGCATCCGTCAGGTCGCGCAGTGTCGCCCTGAGGCTATGAAGCTGATCGACCAGATCCATGACGACATCGACGCCGGGCTGGTTGAGGCCCATGGCATTGCTGAGGTCGAGAATAAGCTGGCCGCGCGCGATGTCCGCCTCGCGGAAATTCCGGCCCTGATCCGTCACTTCCGGCACCAGCCAACCCTCAGAGATCCAGACTTCCAGAACTGTGGTCTCGATTTCGAGGTGCAGTCGAAACTCTCTCTCATCCATCGCCTATCCTCCCATGGTCTTTCTGGGATCTTGCGTCTTGCCGGCCTCCCATTCGGAGGCGAAACGCGTGAGTTCGGGATCCGCCGCATCCGGAAGGACTACCTTCAGGGTGACGTAGGCGTCGCCGTTTTCCTTGCCGCGCACCGGTGCGCCCTTGCCCTTCAGCCGCAGCACCTTGCCGGTATTGGAATTCGGCTGCAGTGTCACGGTGACAGGACCGGAGGGTGTTGGGACCCGGATCTTGCCGCCGAGCACCGCCTCGGTTAGCGAAATCGGCAGTTCCAGCCGGATATCGTCGCCGTCTCGGGTGTAGAAGCGGTGCGGACGGACATGCACCGCAATCAATGCATCTCCAGGCTTGCCGCCATTGATGCCGGGTTCGCCCTTGCCCTTCAGGCGCAGGGTCTGCCCGTCGCGGGTGCCCGGCGGTATCTGAACGTCGAGCGCCGGCCCGTCAGGCAAGCTGATCTGCTTCTTCGCGCCGTTGATGGCGTCAAGAAAGTCGGCTTCCATCGAATAGTGACGATCTTGACCCTGCATTTGGGATTGGCCTCGGCTGCGCCGTGAGAAGAAGTTGGAAAATATGTCGTCGGCATCGCCGAAATCGGCGAATCCGCCGGCATTCCGATAGGGACCGCGCTGGCCTTCGTTCGCGGCATAATCGCGGTAGTAGTTGCGCGGTGCCTGCTCGGTGCCGCTGCTATCGATCTCGCCACGATCGAAACGCGCGCGCTTCTCCTCATCGCCTACAATGCCATAGGCTGCCGAGACCTCCTTGAACTTGTCCTCAGCTTGCTTGTCGCCGGGGTTGAGGTCGGGATGCAGCTTTTTGGCAAGCTTGCGATAGGCGTTTTGAATATCCTTTTGCGGGGCGTCCCGTTTTACGCCCAGAACTTCATAGGGATCGCGACTCATGCATGTCTCTCTTTGGGAGCACGGAAAAATAGGCAGATAGTGATAGAGCGGCCTCATATCAATCGTAGCATAGACGCGGCCAGGTTGAAGCCCGGACCTCGATGCTTTGCAGAGTCATGGCATTTGTGATGCGAAATGGGCATGTTTGCCGTCGGCTTGCCATATTTCCGGCGTGTTGGCGGATGATGGCGAACGCCGAGGCGGAAAACCTATGGCAATCACGTGCCCCTTCCGCCAGATTTCATTTGCTCGATCCGCTCGGTGGCTGCCCGATGAACCGTTTTTTGCTGACGTCCGCATTCCTTGTCGCTGCCGTTCCGGTTGCCTTCGCCGCTCAGCCGACGCAGCAGCCTGCCGGCTGGCCTGAGCTTCCACCAAAGGCCCCTGTCTCGAACGTCAAGCTCGTCGAGCCGCATCTGCACGTCAATCGGGCGGGGAAGGGTGCGCCGCGCATCGCGCTGACGTTCGATGCCTGCATGGGCAAGACCGATCCGCGCATTCTCAGCACGCTGGTCGATCAGCATATTCCGGCGACGATCTTCGTCACCGCGCGCTGGCTGCGCACCAATCCGGATTCGCTTGCCGTCTTCCTCGCCCATCCCGACCTTTTCGAGCTGGAAAATCATGGGCAGAACCATATTCCGGCCGTCGATGTTCCGACCAAGGTCTACGGCATAGCCGCCGCAGGATCGCCGCAGGCGGTAGCTCAGGAAGTGAAGGGCGGAGCCGACGCCATGATTGCCGCCGGCATTCAGCAGCCGCGCTGGTTCCGTGGCGCGACGGCGAAATACACACCCGCCGCCATTATGCAGATCCGCGGCATGGGCTATCGCGTTGCCGGATATTCCGTGAACGGCGACAGCGGCTCGCTGCTGCCGGCCAAGATGGTGGAGAAGCAATATGCCTCCGCCAAGGATGGCGATGTCATCATTTCCCACATCAACCAGCCGACGCATGCGGCGGGAGAGGGCGTGGTGGCAAGCATCCTGGCGCTGAAGGCCAAGGGCGTGCAGTTCGTCCGCCTGCAGGATATCCCCGAAAAGGGCGACGACGGCACGACGAACTGATGGCGTAAGCCTCGGTTTGTCTCAGCCTGGCAATTGCGGCTGGGTTTTTTCCTCGATGAAGAGTTCATCGACGACGGTCATGACGATCAGCGAAAGCGGCAGCGCCAGCATGGCGCCGATGGCGCCCCACATCCATGTCCAGAATATGATGGCGAGGAACACGACAAAAGGGTTGAGTTCCCATTGGCGGCCCATGACCGCGGGAAACACCAGGTTCTCCACCGCAAGATGCACAGCGAAGAAGGCAACAGCCGGCGCTAGAGCAAAGATGATGTCCGATTGCGTGATGATGCCGGCGATTGCGAGCGCAATCGTCATCGTGGTGACGCCGAGGAACGGGATGAAACTCGAGAGGAAGGCAAATACGCCCCAGAGTATCGGCACGCTCATACCGCCGACATAGGCGATAACAGTCATGGCAACGCCGATGCCGGCATAGATCAGCGAGGCCGTGGCGAAATAAAAACCGAGCACCCGCTCCACCGCATTGATGATGCGGATTGCCGTCAGTCTCGACTCCCTGCTGGAAAAGGTCATGATGATCGTTTTACGCAGGGTAACCCGGCCGGAGAGAAACAACAGGAGCGCAGCAAAGAAGATCAGTATCTGAACGATGGCCGGTGTGAGATTGCTGGAGAGCAGATGCAAGACATTGCCGCTGTTTTCCAGCAGCGTGGTGATGGACATGGGACCGCTCTGGAAAGTCTCCGGGGAAATATGCAGCCATTTGAACCGGTTGAGATAAGGCATCAGCCTGTCGGAGGTTCGCTGGAAGAAATCGGGAGCCTCCTGAGCCAGCGTTGCCAGCGGCCCGGCGAGCGCGTTGACGACGAGGACGATGGCCAGTGCTACCGCGGACGACAGGAGAATGGCGTTGAGGACACGGGGCACGCCAAGTCTGCTCAGTTTCTCCGCCGCAAGACCAAGGATCATCCCGACCACGACGGCAAGCGTCACCGGAATGAGGATCATCGACATCATATAGACGCCTGCAAGCGCCAGGATGAGGAAGATGCCTATGGTCGCCCATGAGGCGGCGACATGGAGTTTGCCATTTGTTGGATAATCCGCCAGTTCGGCCGCGTCGGCTTCGTTGCCATATCCGCCCGCCCCGGAGCCGCTTTCCTGCGCCGCCGTTCCGCCTGCCTGCCTGCCGGCGATTTTATCGATCTCCATCCCATCAAATCCCCGAAGGCACGATCGCCTTACCACTAAAACGCGAAAGGCCCGCTCCAGTTCCGGAACGGGCTTTGTCATGCTTGGTCAGCCGGGCAAATTACGCGACCAGGTTCAGCCCGATGCCCCAGGGATCCCGCAGCGAAACGCCGCCGTCGCGCTTCTGGGTCTTGATCTCATGCTGGTCGAGGGCGGCCACGGCCTTATCAAGCGAGGCTTTGTCGTTGAAGCGCAGGGTGTAGTCAGAAAGGCCGGTCATGTGTTCGGAGCGCACTCCCGCGCCGCGGCTGTTCCAGGTGTTGGCGCCGAGATGATGGTGATAGCCGCCGGTCGCAAGGAAGGTGGCGCCGGGATAGCGCGCGGCCATGACCTTCATGCCGAGAACGTCGCGATAGAAGGCGTTCGCCTCTGCCACGTCGCCGACCTGCAGGTGGATGTGGCCGATCGCCGAGCCTTCGGCCATACCGTCCCAGCGGTCCTGCGGAGCGCTTTCATAGAGCTGCTGCAAGTCAAGCCTGAGGGTCGCCATCTCGACCGTGCCGTCGCTATGGAACGTCCACTGCTCGTGTGGCCGATCGGCATAGATCTCGATGCCGTTGCCTTCCGGGTCCGACAGATAGATGGCTTCGCTGACGATGTGGTCGGACGCGCCTTCGAGCACGACGTTATTATGGGCTGCATGACGAAGCCAGCGGGCGAGTTCGACCCGGCTCGGCATGAGGAAGGCGGTGTGAAACAGGCCAGCCGCCGTTTGCGGCGCGCGCACGGCCGCGCGATCCGTGGTGAGGGTCAGGAGAGGTTGGCCGGCGACGCCCAGGACTTCGCCACTCGCCGTCTTCTCGACCACCTTGAGGCCGAGCATGTCCTGATAGAAGCGCGACACCAGCGGCAGGTCGGTGACCACGAGATGCGATTGGCCGACATAGGCAGGACGCGTCAGTGCATAGGAGGGGGCGGTTTCGGTCATGGGTTATTCCAACCTCGATGTTCTGGAAAGGCAACCGGCGTGGACGGCAGGAAACCGTCAGCGGTGGGCGGGAGATTTTTCGCCGGTTGATATGCCTCTTCGATGTCCTCTCGCCCGCTGTACTTGCCATCCTATATGGCGGATTTCGATTGTTCACAGAAGGCCAGAAATTGCGGATTGAGCGTTCGCTCCCTGTTGACGAGATACTCCGCGCGTTCACGAAGATTTATTGAAATGCCCGTTTGGTGCGGTTGCTTCCACTTCGGTGAGGTGCAAGAATCGGGCTGCTACGGAATTGGAACGCGCACAGATGGCCGAATATAGAGGCATTCGCTGGGCTTATGATCGATACGAAGTGATCGCCGACAGCATTGTCAACGGCGTCGGCGTCGTCTTTGCGCTGATCGGCGCGACCGTATTGATCTTCTACGCGACCGTCTGGAGCTCCTACGGTGGGATCGCTGCCGCCTGGATCTACGGCGTCGGTCTCGTGCTGACCTTGGGGATGTCCTTCGCCTACAATGCCTGGCCCGTATCGCATACCAAATGGTTCCTGCGGCGTTTCGATCATTCCTTCATCTATGTGCTGATTGCCGCCACCTACACACCCTTTCTCGAACGCGGCGCGGAGGATCCGCTGCTGCTTGCCATGCTGATCGCAGTCTGGGCTTTTGCAGCCTTCGGCATCGTGCTGAAATGCTTCTTTCCGGGGCGTTACGATCGGCTGGCGATCCTGCTTTATCTCGTCATGGGCTGGAGCGGCGTGATTGTGGCCAAGCCGGTCTCGACCTATATCCCGTTCGCGTCGATGCTGCTCATCGTCATCGGCGGGGTGATCTACTCGCTCGGCGTCATCTTTCATGTCTGGGAAAAGCTGCGCTTCCAGAACGCCATCTGGCATGGCTTTGTCATTGCCGCCGCCGCCGTGCACTATTCGGCGGTGTTGACGTGCTTCAGCCTGTCACCGGAAAACTTTTGACGACCTGCGCCGTCGGCGTGCATTTCTTCGTGGGGCGCAGGCTGCGCACCAGGCGCATGACCATGGCGTCGTAGCGCTGCATGTCCGCCTTCGAATAATCCATCTGGAAAAAGGCCGCTCCGCCGTTGCAGAGGGCTACGCCGCGCACATAGACGATACGACCCTGCTTTGTGCCGGAGAAGCTGATGCCGCGCGAGTTCGATTTGGAGTAGGAAATCTTCCAGCCCTGATCCTTGGCGAGCGCCACGCGCACATTCGCTTCCGTCGAGAAGTCGCCGTTGGGGATGATCGTGCTGAAAACCTGCAGCATGGCAGATCGATCCGCCGGCGACAGGGAAAGGCGGTTGGCATCGTCTGATGGGGCCGAGAGATGAAATTCCGACGGCAGCTCGATCGCATAGCCGAAGCCCGTATTGTCATAGGACCACCAGTCGGCGGCAAAGGCCGACGCAGGGGAAAGAAGCAGGAGGGCGGTCAGGCGCGCGAGCATTGCGGTTTCCGGGAGGCTGGATCTGCAAACCGATCAAGAATAGCGCATTTTTCAGCAGAAATTCCATAGCGATTCTAAGAATAAGAATAAAATAGCCTAAATTCGTTACAGCTTCATTGCGAGCCATGCACGTTTAGCGGCTTATTCGACACTGCAGCCAATTGTGCCGGACTTCTGAGCCTCGATGCTGTGAAACGATCGCCGTCAGAAACATGGTGCGCATCCTCAACCTGTAGGCTGTTCCTGCCGAAAGCCGATTTCAGTGGTTTAATCCCGGTTTTATTCCCGCAGGACTTGAGACGGTCCCGCCTTTCGCCTATCCCTGCAACCTAGCTCCGGCCATGCCGGATTCCGCATTGGTGTTCAGCAGGGAGAGGACATGGCCGGTTTCGCGGGCCTGACATTCCTGGCTCTATGTCTGCCCTTTTTCGGTGCGCTGATCGCGTCCGTCATCGTTCGGCGGTTTGGGCACCATGCGGCTTGGCCGTTGGCGCTGCTTCCTGCGCTGGCCTTTCTCCATTTTACGAGGTTTCTCCCCGACATTGCCTCAGGGCAGGTCATCCGGGGCGGTTTCGATTGGGTGCCGAGCCTCGGCTTGCGCTTTTCATGGCTGCTTGATGGTCTGTCGCTGACCTTCGCTTTGCTCATCACCGGCATCGGCACGCTGATCGTTCTCTACTCAGGCGGTTATCTGAAGGGTCATGCGGATCTCGGGCGCTTCTTCTCCTTCATCTTCCTGTTCATGGGCTCGATGCTCGGCCTTGTCGTTTCGGACAGTTTCCTCACCTTGTTCGTCTTCTGGGAATTGACCTCGATCACCTCCTTCCTGCTGATCGGGTTCGATCATCAGCGGGAGGCGTCGCGCCGGGCGGCGCTGCAGGCACTGGTGGTCACCGGCGGCGGAGGGCTGCTGTTGCTCGCGGGCCTGCTACTCATCTGGCAGATTACCGGCGTTGGCTCGATGTCCGACCTGCTGAAAGCCGGCGATGCCTTGCGCGGGAGCCCGCTCTATCTTGCAGCCCTGATCCTGGTGCTCGGCGGCGCCTTCACCAAATCGGCGCAATTTCCGTTTCATTTCTGGCTGCCGAACGCCATGGAAGCGCCGACCCCCGTATCGGCCTATCTGCACTCCGCCACCATGGTGAAGGCGGGCGTCTATCTGCTGATGCGGCTCAATCCGGCCATGGGTGGGACGATGGCCTGGCAGACGATCCTCCCGATTTTCGGCGCTGCGACGCTGCTGGTCGGAACCTTGCTTGCCATACGGCAGACCGATCTGAAGTTGAAGCTCGCCTATACGACGGTCTCCTCCCTCGGCCTGCTCGTGTTGCTCACCGGTTTCGGCTCGGATTACGCCGTCGAAGCCGCCGTCCTTTATCTGGTGGCGCATTCGATGTTCAAGGGCGCTCTGTTCATGATCGCCGGCATCGTCGACCACGAGACGGGAACGAGAGATATCACGCGCCTGGGCGGCCTGCGCTCCGCCATGCCGCTGACCTTCGCTGCCGCCCTGATCGCCGCCATCTCGATGGGCGGCCTGCCGCCCGCTTTCGGGTTCCTCGCCAAGGAGGAGATCTATGCGGCTCTGGCACAGGCCTCGCCGGGCGCGATCATTCTGACGATCGTCGCCGTCGCCGGCAACGCACTGATGTTTGCCATCGCCTTTGCCGTGGCACTGAAGCCCTTCCTGGGACCGACGACCGAGACGCCGCAGCATCCGCATGAGGCGCCTCCACTGCTCTGGCTCGGACCGGTAGTGCTTGCCTTGCTCGGTCTCGCTTCGGCTCTGCTCTCGGGTCTATGGCATGCCTATGTCTCGTCGCCGATGGCCAGTGCTGTCAGCGGCAAGGGATTGCAGATATCGGTGTCGCTCGTCCCGCATGTCGGTCTGCCCCTTGCGCTGTCGGTGGCGACCGTGTTGATCGGCATCCTTGTCTATTGGAAGCTTGATCGCGCCCGCTTTTTCATGTCGGTCGTCTTGCGGGCTCTGGGCCCGGGGCCGGACCGCGGCTTTGATGGCTTCATTTCCAGCCTGGTGCGATTGTCACACCTCGTCTCGCGCGTCCTGCAACCCGGCCGCCTGGAAATCTATGTCACCGTGACCTTTGTTTGCCTTGCAGCCACGCTGTTGATCCCGCTCATCATCCATGGCGAACTGCCGGCAATCCCCTCATGGCCGAATTTGCAATGGCATGAGGCGACGATCTTCCTCATCGCCGTTATAGGGCTTGCTGCCGTCGTCCTTGCGCGCGACCGGCTGACCGCCATCGTTTCGCTCGGCATTCAGGGTTTTGCCGTGGCCGTCATCTTCCTGCTGTTCGGCGCGCCGGATCTGTCTTTCACGCAATTCATGGTCGAGACTCTTTCCGTCGTGATCCTTGCCATGGTGATGACGCGGCTGCGTCTGTCTTCCTCGGATCGCCGGCCGCCGTTGAAAATGGTCGCCCATGCCGCGCTTGCGATTGCTTGCGGCGTCGGCTTCGGCCTCCTGTTGCTGAAGGCGACGGAGGCACCCTTCGACCTGACATTGACGGCCTTCTTCAATCACTATTCGAAGCTGATCGCCCATGGCGACAACGTCGTCAATGTGATCATCGTCGATTTCCGCGGCACGGACACGCTCGGCGAGATCGCCGTTGTGGCCATTACCGGGCTTGCGATCTTGGCGCTGATCCGCATCCGGGCGGGTGGCGAGCGCAAGCTTGCGGCCAACGATCCTGATCTTGAGGAAAAGTTGGAGGCTGAGCGTTCATGAACACGCTGATCTTCCGCACCGCCGCGCCGTTTCTCACTGCACTGATGCTGCTCTTTTCCGTTTTTGTCCTGTTGCGCGGCCATAACGAGCCTGGCGGCGGCTTCATCGGCGGGCTGATCGCGGCCTCCGCCCTGGCGATTTATGGCATTGCTTGCGGCGTGACGGCGGTGCGGCGCGCGATCATGTTTCATCCGCTGGCGATTGCCGGCTTCGGCCTGCTGGCGGCGACCGTCGCCGGTTTCCTGTCCGTCTTCTCCGGCGTGCCGTTCATGACCGGGCTGTGGATCTATCCGCATCTGTTCGGCGTCGAAGTGCCGCTTTCCACCGTCATGCTCTTCGATATCGGCGTCTATCTGGTCGTCGTCGGCGCCATCACCTCGATCGCGCTCGCGCTCGAAGAGCGGGAGGTGGATTGATGGAGGTCGTCTTTTCCGCTTTGGTCGGCCTGTTCTTTACGGTCGCGATCTATCTGATGCTGTCGAAATTCTCGATCCGCATCATGCTCGGCATCGCGATCCTGGGCAATGCCGTCAACCTCTTGCTCTTTACCGCCGGCCGGGTAACTCCCGAGGTGCCGCCGATCATCCCGCGAGGTGCGACTACGCTCGATCTGGCTGCTGCCAACCCGCTACCGCAGGCGCTGATCCTGACGGCGATCGTCATCTCATTTTCGTTTCTCGCCTTTCTGCTCGTCCTGACCTACCGGGCATATCAGGACCTCAAGACGGACAATACCGGCGAGATGCTGGTGGCCGAACCGGACGAGCGGCCGCTGCCGCCTTTGGGGTACTGACGAATGGCAGGACCAGCCGACACCGCTGTCGATCTCTCTGCCGCGCTGGTGGCTGCGCCAGTGCCGCTCGGGCATTGGCTGGTGATCCTGCCGGTGGCCCTGTGCATCAGCCTTGGTGCGATACTTCTGATGTTGCGTAACCGGACGGAATGGCACGCCTGGATCGCCATTCCCGGCTTGCTGCTGCTGGTGCTGGTCGATGCCGCCTTGCTTTACAGGGTCGCTAGCGATGGGCCGGTGACGATGGTGATGGGCCGATGGCTGCCGCCGTTCGGCATCGCCTTCAGCGTCGATCTTCTCGGCGCGATCATGGCCCTGACGGCGGCTATCGTCGCGCTCGCGGGCGGCATCTATTCGCTCGGCGAGATTGTCACCAGCGGGCGCCGCTATGGTTTTTTCCCATTTCTGCTGCTGCTGCTTGCCGGCGTCAGCGGTGCTTTCCTGACCGGCGACGTCTTCAATCTCTATGTCTGGTTCGAGGTGCTGCTGATATCGTCTTTCGGCCTGCTGATCCTCGGTTCAGAGCGGGAACAGATCGACGGCGCGTTGAAATATGCCGTGCTCAATCTCATCGCCACCACGCTGTTTCTGGTCTCCGTCGGCTATCTCTATGCCATCTTCGGCACGCTCAACATGGCCGACATCGCGATGAAGGCGAGGGCTGGCGACAGCAGCGGGCCGCTGATGACGCTGGCAGGCCTGTTCCTGCTCGCCTTCGGCATGAAAGCGGCTGCCTTCCCCGTTAATTTCTGGCTTCCCGCCTCCTATCACACGCCGCGCATCACCGTTTCGGCCCTGTTCGCCGGCCTGCTCACCAAGGTCGGCGTCTATGCTCTCATCAGGGTTCTCGTCATGTTGCTGCCCGTCGAGCGCGCCGAGCTTGGCCCGGTCATTACCGTCGTCGCCATCGCGACGATGCTTGCAGGCGTGCTGGGCGCGCTCGGCGAAAATGACATTCGCCGCATGCTTGGCTACATGGTCATATCAGGCATCGGCACGATGCTGGCGGGCGTGGCACTCGGTAGCGCCGATGGTCTCAGCGGGACGATCTTCTATGCGCTGCACTCGATGGTGCTGATGACGGCGCTCTACCTGCTGGCAGGCCAGGCTGCCCGTCTCGGCGGCGGTTTTTCGCTGACTTCGCTCGGTGGGCTTTATCGGCGGAGCGGTTGGTTCGCCGGCCTCTCGCTGGTGCTGTTCTTCGCCGTCAGCGGCCTGCCGCCTTTTTCCGGCTTCTGGCCCAAGGTCGTTCTGGTGAAGGCGGCGCTTGCAACAGGCGCCTGGTGGCTGGCCGCCGCGATCCTGCTGGTCGGTTTCCTGACGACGATCGCCTTCGGCCGGGTCTTCCTGCTGGCATACTGGCGCCCGGGGAGTGAGGGAGGCGCTGTGGCCGTTGAGCCGATCAGATGGCAGGCCGGTCTGCCGCTTCTCGCTCTTGCCGCGCTGGTCGTCGGTTTCGGCCTTTTCCCGGAGCGCCTTTTGCATCTGACGCAGCGCGCCGCGGCAGACCTTGTAGATCCATCCGCCTATCTGCACTCTGTCTTTCCTGCTGCGGGGGGCGTGCAATGATCCTGTTCGTCTTCAATCTGCTGCTTGCCATCGTCTGGGTCGCCGTCACCGGCAGCGCCTCCTTCATGAATTTGGTGTTCGGCTTTCTTCTCGCGGCCGTTGCGCTTGGGATCGTGCGGTCATCCTATGGCGGCGTCCTTTACCTCGGCCGTGTCCGCCGAATACTCGCGCTGTTGCTATTGTTTCTGTGCGAGCTTGCCAAATCCGCTTGGGCCGTCGCCATGGCCGTCATGAGCCCGAAGATGGATGTGAAGCCTGGAATTTTCGCCTTCCCGCTGACAGTCGACCGCGATTTCGAAATCACGCTGCTTGCCAATCTCATCACGTTGACGCCCGGCACCCTTTCCGTCGATGTTTCCGACGACCGGAAGATCCTCTACGTGCACGCGCTCGACTGTTCCGATCCGGACGCCATCAGGCGGAGCATTGCCGAGGGCTTCGAGCGTCGGATCATGGAGGCTTTCCGATGATCGCCGCATCCATCGTTTCGGCCGCCGCTATGGTGGCGCTCGGCATTCTGAGCATCGCCTTTTTGCTGACCGTCTATCGCGTGGTCGCCGGCCCGACACTGCCGGATCGTGTTCTGGCGCTCGACATGCTGGTGGCGGTTGCCATCGGCTTCATCGCCGTCATCGCCATCAAAACCGGCTTCACGCTCTATATCGATATCGCCATTTCGCTTGGCCTTGTCGGCTTTCTTGCTACCGTTGCCTTTGCCCGTTTCATCCTCACGCACGCGCAGTCCAAAGTGCCGGTGCAACCTCATGTGGCGCGGGACGGTGGCAACGCGCAGCAGGGCAAGAAAACCCGCAAGAATAGTCGTCGGCAGAAGGGAGGGCGGTAGTGGAATTGTTCTGGGCTGTCATTGTTGCCGCTCTGCTGTTGGCCGGCGCACTATTCTCGCTGATCGCTGCGATCGGTATCGTTCGTCTGCCCGATCTCTACAGCCGCATGCATGCCGCGTCGAAAGCCGGAACTGTTGGTTCCGGTCTTTTGCTACTTGCAGTCGGTATTCATTCGCAGGACTTATCGATATTGGCCCGTGCCTTGGCAGGTTTCGTCTTCTTCGTGCTGACCGCGCCGATTTCGGCGCATCTTCTTGCACGCGCGGCACATAAGGCCGGTCATCGGTTGACTTTGCCCTCGGTGAGAGACGAACCGTTGACGGGACAAATGCCGAAGCGCCTGTCCAAAACAAGGCGCTAACAAACGCAAAGATTGTCGGAAAAGCAATACATGTTCGCCTCTTTAGTTATCTATTTTTAATAGATGAGATTTTTGAGAAGAAATGATGGGATTAAAAACTGGACATTTGGGTAAAGAGTGCTAATTCAGATTCAAGTAGAGTTTTGATGTTGAGTTAGTCTCGACCGGGTATAAGTTCTCGATGCTTTGATCTTTCTTTGGAGCAAAGCTGAACAAAGCTTTCTTCCGGTTAATGATTGGGGATCATTCTCCCTAATCACTAATTCTGACATCAGACGGTATAGAAGCGGTTTTCGTCGCATGACGTCTAGGGGTGGATTTCACGCGATAAGAAACGTGGCGTAAAGCACCGCTTTTTGCTGGAGGCTGCTACGAATGCGGGCAATGCGTTAGTGCGGATTGCCTGGCGCAACGAGACTTGGAATCGATATGATTTCCGGGGCTCCGCGCGGTTTATACAGCAATGCTGTGCCTTGCGCGCTCGATGGAGGCGCGGCCAGCAGGCAAGCCGATGAACAGGAGAACAAAATGACAGATACGGCCCTTGGCAATGGGCACGAGTTACTGGTTGAGCTGACAGCCGATATAGTCGCGGCTTATGTCAGCAACCATGTCGTCCCGGTCAGCGACCTTCCGAATCTGATTTCCGACGTACATTCCGCCTTGAGCAGCACCTCGGCTCCGGCTCCTGCCGTTACCGTGGTTGAAAAGCAGAAGCCGGCCGTATCCGTTCGCAAATCTGTACAGGATGATCAAATCACTTGTTTGGAATGCGGCGGCAGCTTCAAGTCGCTGAAGCGTCACCTGATGACCCATCATGGTCTCTCGCCTGAAGAATATCGCGAGAAATGGGATCTGGCGGCTGACTACCCGATGGTGGCGCCAGCCTACGCGGAAGCACGTTCACGGCTTGCGAAGGAAATGGGTCTCGGCCAGCGTCGCAAGCGCGGCACTCGTTAAGCGCCCAGGAGCGATTTCAGGAAAAGTGTGTAGCGGTTTTCCGTCCGGAATTGCGCAATAACAATCACGTAGGGCGGTTGGGCGATTCCGTGAGACGCGTAACCGCCCTAGCTAGTCTGCAGAAAAACCCGGCTTGCGAGCCGGGTTTTGTCTATCATCGTGACGCCAGCCGGGCCTATGCTGCGGCTCTCACGCGGGCTTCTTCGCGGATGCGCTTGATCATGGAGCGCAGTCCATTGGCGCGCTGCGAGGAGAGATGTTCGACGAGGTCGATCTTGCCGAAGACATCGAGCGCATCGAGCGCGGCAATTTCGGACGCCGGTTTGCCGGAATAAATGGCAAGCACGATCGCCACCAGCCCGCGCACGATATGTGCGTCGGAATCTCCCTCGAACGTCAGGACCGGATTTTCAGGGTCGCCGGACGCATGCGTCACGAGCCAGACCTGACTGGCGCAGCCCTGCACCTTATTTTCCAGCGTCCGTTTATCTTCCGGTAGATCAGGCAGCGCCTTGCCGAGCTCGATCACGTAGCGGTAGCGATCCTCCCAGTCGTCCAGGAAGGAAAAGTCCTCGATGATCTTGTCAAGCGTTGCCATCATATCGATCCAATTTGTCCATCGACTTTGGATATAGGCGAAACGACGGGCGATTTGAACCCGCGGATAAAAAGAACGCCGCTGGCCTATCGAGACTGCGGCGCGCAAGGTGGGCCAAAGAAAAGGCGTCAGGTTCGCGGACGCGGCATCGGCAGCGGCACGGAAGAGGGCAGCTTGACCGTGCCGGTGATCAACACGTCGGCGGTTTCGGTGCCGATGACGCGCTTGACGGGCATCGGTTGCGTCGTGGCGGCGACCTGTTCGGGGCTCACGCGCGCTGCCGCAGTGTTGACGGAAGAATTTGAAGACTGATCCTTGAAGTGGCGCCCGAGCATGTCGTAGGCGACGCGTGCGCCGTCGCGGGCCTGATAACCGAGGGCCGTCAGTGTTTCACCGCCCTTCATGCAGACATCCGGCTTCTCGGAGCACATCGCGCCGACATATTGGACGACGCCTGTGGCGGCCGAAAGCGCGTCGGAGACCTGCACGGTCGGCTCTCCCGCCGGGCGGGGGTCGCCCTCGGGCTTCGCGAAGATCGGCAGGAACATGAGAACCAGCGAGAACCAGAACCCTGTTCTAATGAGAAACCACATTTCCTTGCCCACTTTCTCTGTCATCCGGCTCGGTCGCCGATTCGGACTTGTCTGTCCGATGTGGCTCGAACCCTATCCGGCAGAGGACAACATCACTTTTCAAAACTCCTCGGCATTTTCGGCTAATTTGATTCAAATTTTAGCTTTCCGAATTCGAACCGCATTTAGATCAAATTGTAGCGATTGCTGTTAAGCATGTCTCGCCCTATCCGCCTGATATGCAGGGCTTTGCGGCCACAGGCCCTGTCGCAAAAGTTAACGCACGACGGAAATCTAAATAAAATCCGTTGCTTACCCGCTGTTAACCACAAAAAACAAAGGTCCCGCATTCTGCGCCAAAACGGGATTTTGGAGCTTTTTCGGCCGACCGGCGGGGCTTTCCTTTATTCTTTCCTTAAGTCGCCAGAGCCTATTGTGAGGTCCAATAAGTGACCGTTTTGACGGGTTGTAGTGTGCGCGTATTGAGTAACATGACTGTCGGGGCTGGAGCCTTCGTAGACCGGGTAGGCGGAAGCTGGCTCTCCCGGACGAACGGGAATAGCGAAGTCCGTGGGCAGGAACTGGCGATCCTGCGCCGGCTTGCGCTTGCCTCATCCGTGGCTCTCTTTGCGGTTCCGATCGGGCTTTCATTTGTCACAAGCCCGGCCGTGGCACTGCCCGCAGGCGTCGCCACCGTTTGCGCCGCTTTCCTGTTTTCGGCCGTCGGCAGCATCGCGCTGTCGCGCCAGAGACCTAATTCCCAAACCACCGAGGCGGTCATCGTCGAGCATCATGACTTGATGCTCGAAGCCGCTTTCGGGCTCGTCCTACTGCTCGATCCACAAGGCAATGTGACTACGGTTGGCGGCCGCGATCGCGCGGAATTCCTGAGCTGGATGCGGGACCCGACCGGTCGCGGCTTCATCGAACAGATTCATGTTTCGGACCGGATCCTTTTTCTGCAGGCGGTCGATGTGCTGCGTCAGGGCCGCGATGCATTCGGCGTAGACCTGCGCCTGGAACGCTCGACCGTCATGGGCGGGGATGAGCAGTTCGTCCATGTCCGCATGGAGCTGACGGCACGACGCGACGGCGAAGGCCGATTGACGACGATCGTCGGCCAGCTGCGGGATATCTCGCAGGATAAGCAGCTTCGCGAGGATGCCGCGCGCAAGACCGCCGAGGCGCAATCGGCCAATGACGCCAAGTCAAGCTTCCTTGCCGCCGTCAGCCACGAGTTGCGGACGCCGCTCAATGCGATCCTCGGCTTCTCCGATATTCTCGGCGGCGAATATTTCGGCAAGCTGGCGAACAATCGGCAGCGGGAATATGTCGGCCTGATCCGCCAGTCCGGCGCGCACTTGTTGTCCGTGGTCAATACCATGCTCGATATGAGCAAGATCGAGGCCGGGCGCTATGAGCTTATGCTTGAGCCCTTCCCGATCGAGGACTCCATTGCCGCATGCGAAGCCATGCTGGCGCTGCAAGCGAAGGAAAAGGGGCTGACCTTGACGAGCCGCGTTCAGCGCGGCCTCGGCGAGATCGTCGCCGACCAGCGTGCTCTCCAGCAGATTCTGATCAATCTCGTCGGCAATGCGATCAAGTTCACCGATGCGGGCGGCGCCGTCACCGTCGATGCGGCATTGGCGGACGGGATGCTGAAGCTCTCGGTCGGCGATACCGGGATCGGCATCGCAAGCGAGCGGCTGGCCTCGCTCGGGCAGCCTTTCGTGCAGATCCAGAACGATTATACGCGCCGCTACGCCGGCACCGGCCTCGGCCTGTCGCTGGTCAAGGGACTGGTGGCGTTGCACGGCGGAAGCTTCTCGATCGCCAGCGCACCAGGCGAGGGCACGGTGATCACAATCCTTATTCCGTTCGACGGTTCGGCCGCCTTGACGACACAACAGTCTGTGGATGCCAATCGCCCCGTCGATTTTCCGCCGCGCCTGAAACATACTATGGAGACGAATGAAAGGCGAAACGAGGAAGAGATGAATGGCCCCGCAAAAGCGAAAATCGCCTAAGGGAAGAGGTAAGGGCAAGCGCAAGCAGCCCGGCTTCGCTTCTCGTGGAGCGGTTGCCGTGGGCAGCCTCGGCCTGCGCGGCGGCGCCGCGTTGGGCGGCCTTGGGCTGCGCGGCGCGGGTGCTCTTGCCGGTCTGGTCGGCGGTGCGGTCGGCAGGCATCCGGCAATCGCGGGCGGTGTTGCTCTCTTCCTCGGGGTTTTCGGCTTTGTAACCGCCAATGCGCTTTGGTATCAGCCAGGCGCGCATCCGTCGCCCTTGCTGCGTACCCGCGATCCTGGCGCTCCCTATCAGATCCCCGGCCGCAAGTCGTTCCTGCATGCGCAGCAGGCCGATGCCGGCAATGTCACGACATTCCGCATCGAGCGACAGGCTTCCACAACCGGTTCCACGCCTTCTGCCGCGGCGGGCCAGGCGGCGAGCCCGACCGCCGGGCAAGCGCCGGCCGCCACGCCATCGAAGCTGGTTGCCGACGTGCAGGCCGAACTCATCCGCCATGGTCTTTATGATGGCGCAGCCGACGGCGTTACCGGATCCCGCACGACCGCTGCCATTCTGTTTTTCCAGGAGGCGTCCGGCCTGGCCCAGACGGGCGCGCCCACACCCGAGCTCCTGGCCGCGCTGAAGGCGGCCAATGCCGGCGCTGTGCCTGCCCGCAAGACGAATGTTGCTACCGTTCCTGCGGAGCGCCCCGTCAATGTGTCGGCTACCGCGCAAGCCATCGATCCGGTTGCCGCCGCCATCCAGAACGCCGAGAAAAACATGAAGACCGGCGCAGTCGCTGCGAAGGCCACGCCGAGCGATGCGGTCGACAAGGTCAACATGGTGATGCAGATCCAGAAGGGTCTGAGCAACATCGCCTACAGCAACGTCAGCGTCGATGGCGTCGCCGGCGAGCAGACCAAGGCCGCCATCCGCCGGTTCCAGAAGCATTATCGCCTGCCGGAAACCGGCGAGCCGAACATCGCCGTCCTGAAGAAGCTGCAGGATATCGGCGCGCTTTAGCGCGTGCGTTCAATTGCTTCGCCGGCCGCTTCTCGTTATAGCTCGGCCATGAGATTGCGCAGCGACATTTTTGTGTCCGCCTTGACCCGACGTCTGTTCGCTCGGGGCGATTTTGCCGCCGTCGAGCGGAAGGGCGAGGAGCAGGCCGGAGCGATCTTCATCCGCCAACGGTTCCGTGACGGGTCGGAGACCCTCTATGCCCCGGCACCGCAGAGCTTCTTTGACGATGAGGAGAGCGGCGCCCGCCTGTTCGAGATCCGCATCAATCGCAAGGAAGCCGCCGAGATTCGCCAGACACTCGATCGCGAGCTGAAATTCGATCCGGATCTATGGATCATCGAACTGGAGACCGACGATATCGCTGATATCGTCCCGCTCGTCGACCAACGTCCCAACCCTCTGGATTGACGGCCGCTATCGCCGGCCTACCACGCGCAGCTCCCGGATCGCACCGGACTTGGCGCCGAAGAGAGGTTCGGCGGGGCGAGGGGCCGGATTGTCCTGTGGCAGATAAGTATAGCTGTCGGCGCGGCGCCACGCATCCACTCTTGCCTGGCTTTCCTCTGTATCGATTCCATCCAGAACCAGCCATGCGCGGCTGACGCTGCCATGCCGCTCCGCAAGATGCGGATAGAAGCGCTCAAGCGAATAGACGGCGTCGGCGAGGCCCATGCCGAGGCTGACCAGCGTCACCGCCAGCTGCTGGCCTGATGTATCGATCATGATGCGCTCGGTGAGCCAACGGCTGGAGGAGAGCGCATCGGCCAATGTGGTGGCAAACTGCAGTGCATCGCGTTCTCGCGCGAAACGTACGAGCAGGGCTTCCTGCGTTTCGCTGAGGCTGCGCAAACCGAGGCGATCCTGATCGTCGCGGGCCAGGTGACGAGCGGCCTGCTTGATTTGCTGGCGCAATGCTTCTTCGCGCGACAGCCGTTCGGATTCCAGCGGGTCGGTCTTCGGCGTTGCTTCCCTCGCCGGGGCGTCCGCTGTCGTTATGCCGCGATCGGGCTCGGCCTGGTGCAGGCCGACAAGCGCGTCGATGACCTTGGGAGATAGGGACGGCCGGCGGACGATTGCCCGCGCATGCGCTGCCCCTTGCGTGCGGGCAATGGTGATGAGGGTGTCGTCATCGATCGCCTGCGAGCTGGTGAGGAACGGAGCGGCGATCGCGATCGGCTGGCAACCGATGAACAGGGCGACGGCTTGAGGCACTGTCGGACATTGGGAAAGGGCGGCAACGGCCTGCCGCTTTGCCTCTTCGGACGATGCCTGGAAAACCGGGGTGAAGAGTTCTGCAAACTGGCGAAGTTCCGATTTCGACGGATGGTTCATGCCCTCGAAGCTGGTGATCGTCGCCATTAGAACCACGTCCTTCTTGCGGACTGTCGCAGGTTCTTCGAGGTCTCGAAACCGGTCACGCACGCCAACACCCATACTGATACGCAGAACAAAAACGCTGGGAGCCGGATTGTTGGACCTGTACCCCACCGCGCCTCTGTCCGGCCGGGCCGGGTCGCCCTTTTACCGTTGGGAACGGCTTCGGCGGCGATTGTCGAAACGGGTTTGGACACGGTCGTCCTTATCTGGCTTTTACAGAAGACTAAGGCCGGCAAGGTTAATGGTTGATGAAAACTTTATTAAAATGCCAATAAAAATTGCGCGTTAAGCTTGCGCGAGAATATCGGCCGGATTTATGCCGGATAAGCTGCAGCCGAGGGGGATCACCCTGCTGCAAAAACGCATTCGCAGCGAGGCATTGATGTGACGGCTCAACCTATAGGGGTTTGGCTTGGCATGTCGCCATAAAGCATTGCAGGCTTGTCTGAAGCCGCGCGTTTCGCTTCGATCACAGTCTAATTGGGAAGAAGTTGCCTAGATGCCTCTCTGCTCACGCAGCGCGGCGAGCAGCTTTTCGGAGGTATTGTAGCCGGACTGAAATAGGCCAATGGCCGCAGAGGCCGCGAGCTGGGCTTCAGCACTTGTGATATCGATCCGCTTCTCTGTGCACCATGTATCGAGCGCCCCGCGCAGGACCATGACATCCTCAGGTAAGAAGACGGAATTGCCCGTCGCATGCATTGCGTCGCCCTCAGTTTTCGCTTTGACAATACGTTAATTTTCTGTGAGCGCAAATAATATTTGCGTGACGCTTTTTTGCAACGCGATGGTCGGTTGCCTATTCGCCAGCGGCGCCGATGATTCACTTAAGGATATGATATTGCAGGGTTTCATAACCAAGCCGATTCCGGTGATTTTTTATCGGCTGGTGAAACTAATCCCGCCTTCACAGCGTTATGAGGGTATGACGACTCGTGCCTAGGGTGAAATGCGATGATGATTAGCATTCTGTTAACCGCGCTGTGTCTGAATTCGGTCAAAAGCAGTGATTTGCAGAATGCGGTCGTCAATAAAGTTAGCATGGGAGCCACAACCGGTACCCATGCCACGGTGTCCAGTAAATACCGTGAGAAGGCGTGAATGTCTTTCGTCTTGGCCCAAAATATGAGGCTGGGACTGGAAGAAGCGCTAGCCCGCTCTGAGGACGGGCAGGGTGAAATCAGTCGCAAGTTCATCCGTCTCGAGACGCAAATGGAGACGAGAATGGCAAAGATCATATCTCTTTCGGAGCGGCGATCGCGAATGCCGCCACGCGCTCAAAAGGAGCCGGTGGAAGCAAAACTATTGCTATTTACCGGCGTTCGCTACGAGCATCTGGACACCGTAACCGACCGCCCGGGGGCGGGGGGCAAGCGGGCGAAAAGCAAGTAGCTGCCCATCATATGGACTGTCGCGGTGGGATCGGCATCGCGACAACACATCTTCGCCGCGGTACGCAGCCTTTAGATCGCAGCGCCTGTCTCGCTAGCCATGGGCTCAGACTTTGTTCTGGCCCATTCTCAGTTGTCATTGAATTCGTCACAGCCGGCTTCCGACAGGAAGTCATGGGCCGCATCGTCGAAGCTGGCTTGCGGCGCCATCGTATGCAGAACCGCATAGCCCTGGGTGCGCGGCACTTCGACGAGGATCGATTGCGCGAGGGACGGCGGTAGGGCCTTGCGGATGCCGGTGAGCTGTATGGGAGATGCCAGCAGCAAATCGAGCGTCCCGCCGACGGATGTGCGGTCACTCATGCTGAAAACCTCGTTGGATGCCGCGTCGTAGACGGCGAGCGACCAGAAGGGCACCTTGCCTTTGGCGGTAAGGTGTACCGGCTTGTCTTCGATGTCGAATGCGCAAACGGCGGTCCGGATATAGGGGTCGGTATTGGAAAGCCCCGCATCGTCATCCTTGTCGTCGAGCATGTAGAAATGGTTTTCGTCGCCTTCGTCGGACACGCGGGTGTAGGCGTCGCGATCCGAGAAATGCGGCAGTGACAGGATGATGACGAGATGCAGCAGCGCTGCGCCGAATAGGCCGGTCAGAACAGCGAAAACGAATCTAAACATGGCCGCATCCGATCTTCTCGAGTTTCGGCATGGTCAGATCGATCAGCCCGGAATTGCTGGCCGCAGGCGAATCCAGCAGCGTCCATACCAAGCGAAAATTGCCGGCGGCGGGGAGCGCGAGCCAGTTGCCTGCATGGGCGTTGGGCGAAATGGCAATGTCGAAGCTTGAATCCGGATTGCGCAGCACGATCCAGGAATTGATCATCGACGGTCGTCCCGCAGGCCCGGCCAGCGGTTCGCCGTCATTACCAGCGATGAAAAGCGTCCAGAGCCGCGCCGGCGGCGTCTGGCCGCTGATGCGATAGCTGCAACTTGTCGTCAGCCGCCCGCCGGCACTATCGTCGGAAGCGGTGAACACCAACCCCTCCGCCGTGCCGTAGAGCAGTCGGCCCGCGCGGGCGCGATGCGACTTGGCATAGGGATCTGCCTCGGCTGTTTGCATTTCCGGAAACGCCTGCCAGACGCCCAGCTTGATCGCACCGAAACCGGAGGTCACATCCAGCGCAAAAAGCGTGAACACGATCCCGCCGCCAAAGGCGATCAGCAGTGAAAGCGCAACAAGAAGGGGAACTCGGAACACCCTGGGATCGTCCTCGTGACAAATCAGTGTCGATTTATCCCTGATTCTGAAGGTAGGGGGAAGGGCGGGCGTCGTTGGTTCGATATCACCGATAGGCAAAAACGCGCGAAGGAGCCTCGTGAATGCGAGCATCTGCCGGGGTTGCTTGCTCCCGCAGCTGGGATGTCGAGTTCAGATGTTTTCCTGTATCTTTTCGGTGGAAAGCCGAAAGGAGCGGCCGCCAATCGCGGATCTCGCTCCTCTTGCCCCGAACGACCGCTACTCCGCAGCAGCCAACTTCTGCGCTTCGAGCGCTGGAGCCGTCTTCAGCCTTTCACCGATATCGCGAAGGATCTTCGTGGAATCCACCGACAGCGAGCGCGGTCGCACGAGCGGCGGCAGGCCGCCATCCGTCGTGTCCGCCGGTTTCTTGGCCGCCACCGTCTGCGGTTTCTGCACCGGGAATGGATTGCTGATGCCTGGAATTGGTTTCAGCACGACCCCCTGGTTCGCATAGTCCATGATCTTCTTGAAGGTCATGGCCGGCAGCGTGCCGCCCGTCATGTTGTTGGTCGAGGTATAGTCGTCGTTGCCGAACCAGACGGCGCAGGTATAGTTGCCGGTAAAGCCGATGAACCAGGCGTCGCGATAGGCTTGAGTTGTGCCGGTCTTGCCGCCGATGACGATGCCGTTGTCCAGCGCTGCCTTGCGGCCGGTGCCGATCACCGGAACCTGTGTCAGCATCTGGTTCATGTAGGAGGTGGCTTTTTCGCTGAGGACGCGCTTGGCGGACGGCTCGTCGCGACTGAAATCATAGATCACCTTGCCGTCATAGCCGGTGATCTGTTCGATGCCGTGACGCCGGGACTGCATGCCATCGGCCGGAAAAACCGCATAGGCCGTGGCCTGGTCGAGCACGGTCACTTCCGATGTGCCGATCGGAATGGTCTTGTCGTTGCGGATCGGCGTCTCCACGCCCAAGGCCTTGGCCATGTCGCGAATGGGCTGAATGCCGAACTTCTCCTTGGCCAGACGCACCGGAACCGTGTTGATCGACTGCGTGATCGCCTGCGTCAGCGTCACCTTGCCTTCATAGCGGTTCTCGTAGTTGTGCGGGCTCCAGTTGCCCCAGGTGATCGGTGCGTCGACGATGGTGGAGGTCGGCGTCATGCCGTTCTCCATCGCCACGGAGTAGGTATAGATCTTGAACGAGGAGCCTGGCTGGCGCAGCGCCTTGGTCGCGCGGTTGAACTGGCTTTCGCCGTAGTCGCTGCCGCCGACCATGGCGCGGACCGCGCCGCCGCTTTCGATGAGAACGCTGGCGCCCTGCTTGGCATGGTAGCGCTCACCATATTCCATCAGGCTGGACTGGATCGAATCCTCCGCCGCCTTCTGCAGCCCCATGTCGATAGTCGTGCGGACGATCAGCGAGCGTTCCGGAAAACGCGTGGCGAGCCGCTGCACTTCATCGAAGGACCAGTCGAGGAAGTAGTCCGGAGAGTCGATCTGGGCGCGGTCGACGACGGAGGCGGGATTGCGCCGCGCGGCGATCACCTGGCCCTCGGTCATCAATCCGCTCTGCACAAGGTTGGACAGCACATCGTTGGCACGGGCGCGCGCGGCCGGCAGATTGACATGCGGCGCATATTTCGCCGGTGCCTTGAACAGGCCAGCGAGCATCGCGGCCTCCGCCAGATTGACGTCGGTGATGCTCTTGCCGAAATAGAATTGCGCCGCAGCGGCCGCGCCGAAAGTGCCGCCGCCCATATAGGTGCGGTCGAGATAGAGGCTGAGGATCTCCTTCTTGGAGAGATTGGCTTCCAGCCAGATCGCTAGAAAGGCCTCCTTGATCTTGCGATCGATGGAGCGTTCGTTGTTGAGGAAGATGTTCTTGGCAAGCTGCTGCGTCAGCGTCGAGCCGCCCTGCACGACGCCGCCGGCCTGCGCATTGACCGTCACTGCGCGGAACAGGCCGATCACGTCGATGCCGAAATGGTCGAAGAAACGCCGGTCCTCGGTCGCCAGCACCGCCTTGATGAAATAGTCCGGCAGCTGGTCTACGGGAACGGAATTCTCGTGAATGATGCCGCGATGGCCGATGACGTTGCCGTAGCGGTCGAGGAAAGTGACGGCAAAGTTGCCGCGATTGCGCCAGTCGCCCTGTGTCGCCTCGAAAGCCGGCATGGCGAGCATCAGCATGACGACGGAGCCGGCCGCGCCGAGCGTCAGGCCTTCGCCGAGCAGTTCGAAAACGATGCGTTTCCAGCCGCGCACGCGGAAACGGCGGAAGAAAATCGTGATATCTTCCCAGGCTTCGCCAAGCCGAAAACCGGCATTCCACAAGGTGGAGTCGATCCATGAATCGATACGCAGAAAGAAATAGCGTTTCCGGCGCGGCGGCTTTCCGGCCCCGCTCTCCTGTTGCGTCCCGGGCTCTGTCTTCGGCCCGTCTTCTGGATTGGATGGGTCTTCCACGCGCTACTTCCCGACCACAATACTGCTGCGTGTCTCCTTGTGGCGCACGCAAAGCCCATTATCTCATAGAGTGGCGAATTGAATAATTGGTTGATTTAGAGAAAAGAACAAGAGACACGCATGTCGCGGCCCGCATTTCCTGCCTGGGCGGCGAGGATGATGAGGATGGACGAGATACCTTTCTGGAAAAGCAAGGCGCTGGCGGAGATGAGCACGCCGGAATGGGAAAGCCTTTGCGACGGCTGCGGCCTCTGTTGTCTCAACAAGCTGGAGGATTGGGATAGCGGCGACGTCTATTTCACGTCGGTCCGCTGCAAGCTGATGGATGGCGAAAGCTGTCAATGCACCAGCTATCCGAACCGCTGGGATTTCGTGCCCGATTGCGTGCAGTTGACGCCGGAAAAGGTACCAGAGCTGGCATGGCTGCCGCCCACCTGCGCCTATCGTCTCGTCGACGAAGGCCGTGACCTCTATTGGTGGCACCCGTTGATATCTGGCGATCCGGAAACGGTCCATATCGCCGGCGTCTCCGCGCGGGGACGCACGATCAGCGAGAACGACGTCGCGCTCGACGATTTCGAGGACTATGTCGTCGACTGGCCGTTGACCGTGGAAGACCACATGGAGCCTAAACCTCCGGTAAAACCATAGATTTCGGCGCCACGTTTCGCCATGCCCGACGCACGAGCGCCTTTACCGCCTTACGATCCGCGCCGTGATGGAAAAGCCGCGTCGATCCCTTGAGCCCCCAGCCACCCGGCACGGCCGCGACATGCTGCGGCAAGGTGGCCAGCGCCATCTGCTGCTGATCGGGCGTCAGCTTGACCACGCAGAAATCGGGGCCTGGGAGAGTCATGAAGATCTTGCTCCGCACCCGAAAGTCACGGATTCCGAAATGTGAGCTTTCTGCCGTCTCCGGCAGCCCGAGAGCAAGGGCAATGAGATCCTCGTCTTTCATAAGGACGACAATATCATGCCGGGCTGCGATGCGGAAACTGGTTGCCTGCGACGAAACGGTTTCATGGGTGAGCGGCCGATTCATTGAATTGATTCCGCGCGCATGATATCGCGCGGTGCCTTCGCACACGCACAGGGAGCCGTCGCGTGATCCGTCATATCGTCTTCTTCACCGTTCCCGATCGCGCCAATCTTGAGGACGTCCGCTCCGGCCTGTCGATCCTGACCGCCATCCCGCATGCGCGCCTGCTGGAGATCGGCACGAATGTAAAGACCGACCAGCTCGGCACCGAAGTCGATATCGTCGTCTATGGCGAATTCGATGACGAGGCCGCGCTCGCCGCCTACAAGGCGCATCCGAATTATCAGCGCTCCATCGATCGCGTTCGCCCGCTGCGGGAAATGCGGATTGCCGCCGATTACGAGACGACGGTCGCGATCCGCGAACCGTTCTGAACGAAGCCTTGGCGGGAGCTTCCATCGCCAGTCATTTCAAGCGATTGAGCGCTCGAACGGAATCGGATTGTCGACGAGTGGATTCATTGCGAGAGGTCCTTGAATCGATGTCTAAGGTTCCTGACTCTTCCACAGAAGAAGCGCCCTCAACCGATTCAAAAGACTCAAGGAAAACTTGGTGTTTTACGTTCGTAAAACACTTGAGGGCCGATTGGGTTGGCCAAGCATGCGCGATCGATCATGACGCGCTTATGAGGCAATGATAATCAAGAATGATTAAAAATGCCTGAGTCTTGGATTTATGCATGTTGCCGCCAACCGGATACATGAGCATGGATAGGAGATTGGCATCGATAGCATTCGATAAACTGCCGCCGCCGCCGCTTTGGAACTTCGCATATAATAGATTCAAATAGTTAAATTCAATTTTTAGCTTGCTGCACGTCCTGCGAGCGGAAAATTACAGCCCATTCATTTGCCATTCAGACGTGTTTGGGTACATATTTGCTCAAGTTAATGTCCCTGTGGGAAGTCTGAAGCATGGCCTCATTTTTAAGCATAGCAGCAGCGGCGGTCGTCTTGGCCGGCTCGGCTGTTTTGCCGGCGCCGACGTCGACCCTGGTGGCCCGCGCCAACAGCGATTGCAGCGAGGCTGCGGCCGCTGTCGTTGAAAAGACGGGTGGGCAGCTCCTTTCCGCGCAGCCGTCCGGCGATAGCTGTGTCATCACCGTTCTCGTACAGGGCAACGGGCAGCGTCCGCGCAAGGTGACGATGAAGGTGCCGATGTGAAGCATGAGCATCTTGGGTCATAACGCACAGCGGACGTTCTAAAGCCTTGAATCTCACGCAAAATCTTATCGTTTCCATGATTCCACTGTAGCTCGATTTACAGTACTGTTTCTCGAACCGGGGAAATTGGGTCCAACATGCGCATTCTCATAGTCGAAGACGATATCAATCTGAATCGCCAGCTAGCCGAGGCCTTGAAAGAGGCAGGCTACGTGGTCGATACGGCCTTTGACGGCGAGGAAGGCCATTTCCTGGGCGATACAGAACCCTACGACGCCATCATTCTCGACATTGGTTTGCCAGAGATGGATGGCATCACCGTACTGGAGAAATGGCGCGGCGCCGGGCGGGCCACGCCTGTGCTGATCCTGACCGCTCGCGACCGCTGGAGCGACAAGGTGGCCGGCATCGATGCCGGCGCCGACGATTATGTCGCCAAGCCATTCCATGTCGAAGAGGTGCTCGCCCGTATCCGCGCATTGATCCGCCGCGCCGCAGGCCATGCCTCCTCGGAAATCATCTGCGGTCCGGTGCGGCTCGACACCAAGAGCTCGAAGGCGACGGTCGACGGCAAGCCGCTCAAGCTCACCTCTCATGAATACCGCTTGCTTGCCTACCTCATGCATCACAAGGGTGAAGTCGTCTCGCGCACCGAGTTGGTCGAGCATATGTACGATCAGGATTTCGATCGCGATTCCAATACGATCGAGGTTTTCGTCGGCCGTCTGCGCAAGAAGATGGGCGTCGATCTGATCGAGACGGTCCGTGGCCTTGGTTACCGAATCCAAGCTCCGACCAATGCGAATTAAGTCGCTCACCGCTCGCGTCCTGCTGTTGACCACACTCTGGTCCGCCGTGGCGCTGGTGGTGATCGGCCTGGTTATCTCCAATATCTATCGTAAGAGCGCCGAGCGCGGTTTTGAGGACCTGTTGCGCGCACAGCTTTCCAGTGTGATCAATTCGGTCACGATCAGCGATCAGGGTGAGTTATCAGGCAAGCCGGAGCTTGGCGACCTGCGCTTCGCCCAGCCGAAGACCGGCTGGTACTGGATAGTCGAACCGCTCGGTACCTATACCGCGACACCGCTGGTCTCGCCGTCCCTCGGCGCATCGAACCTGCCGGTGCTGTCGGTGCTGGAGGCACCCTTCGACAAGCAATACCAGCGCTATTACATCGTTACGGATGCCTTCGGAAACCGCGTGCAGGTGGCTGAAACCGAAATCCAGTTCGATACGGACCATGCAGCTCGGTTTCGCGTCACCGGCAATGTCGCTGTCGTCGAGGACGATGTCCGCAATTTCTCCCACAGCCTCTATTTTGCGCTCGTCGGCTTCGGCGTCGGCAGCCTCATCGTCAACGCGCTCGCCATTCTCTACGGTTTGAAGCCGCTCGATAAGGCCCGCGCGGCGCTGGAGCGCATCCGTGCCGGCGAGAGCGAGCGTTTGCAGGGCGATTTCCCGCGCGAGATCCTGCCGCTTGCCAATGAGGTCAACGCCCTGATCGAAAGCAACCGACGCATCGTCGAGCGAGCCCGCATGCAGGTAGGCAATCTCGCCCATTCGCTGAAGACGCCGATCGCGGTGCTGCTCAACGAATCCCGTGTGCTGGAGCGCTCGCACGGCGATCTGGTGAAGAACCAGGCCGAGGCTATGCAGGGGCAGGTGCAATCCTATCTCAACCGTGCCCGTATCGCGGCGCAGCGCGAATCCGTGCTGGCGCGCACAGAGGCGGAACCGGCGCTGGAGCGGCTTGTCCGAGTCATGCGGCGGCTCAACGCGGACAAGGAGTTCGAATTGTCGGTTGCTCCCAATCTTGCCCTTGCCATGGAGCAGCAGGATCTGGAGGAGACGGTCGGTAACCTGCTGGAAAACGCCGCCCGCTTTGCCGAGCACAAGGTGCGTCTTTCCGCGAGCGAGGCGCCGCCGGAAATCAAGGGCATCGATCCTGTGCGGCGTCATTGGGTGGAGCTGGTGGTCGAGGACGATGGACCCGGCCTTGAGCCGGATCAGATCCGCGAGGCGATGAAGCGCGGGCGCAGGCTGGACGAGAGCAAGCCGGGCACCGGTCTCGGGCTATCGATCGTCAGCGAGATCACCAACGAATATCAGGGGCGGCTGGAACTCTCCCGCGGTGCCTGGGGCGGCCTTCGCGCCAGTCTAATTCTGCCTGGTCTGACGAAGGATGTTGCGTGAGGCACGGCATGATGACAAAAAGATGTGGTGGGTCATGATGATGCCGCATCGCAGTACCTATAGTTTGCTTGTTGATACTGGTTCGGTTGTATGAAGCTTCGTACCTTTTTCTTGATCGCCCCCTCCGTTTTTGCCGCGATTGCGCTTTCAGGTTGCTCGACGACGAGCGGCAAGGGCGGCGGCATAAGCCTGCTCCACTCTTCGAAGTCCGCGGGGTCGACGACCTATATTGTCGCGCTTGAAGGCGGCATTGTCGGACGAACCGGCATCAAGCTCAGCGATAGTGACCTGCAGCGGGCGCTGGAAGCGGAGTACAGGGCGCTGGAAAGCTCGCCGCTCGGTCAGCCCGTGGTCTGGAACGGCAGGAATGCCAGCGGCGAGGTCATTGCCGCCGCTCCCTATCAGGTCGGCTCACAAAATTGCCGGCAATACACGCACACGATCACGGTCGAGGGAAAGCCGACCACGGCAAGGGGTGCCGCATGCCGCAATGACAACGGCACATGGACGCCGCTCAACTGAGATGGTCTTAGCCCTCGCGCCAGTGGGGAGAGAGTGGCGCCAAAGCGCCGGGTGAGACGGCGTTGCACCGTCAGGATTGCCTTCGTCGTTTCGATCCTCACCCCCTCATTCGCCCCTTGGGCAGCTTTTCCCGCTGGGGCGGAGGCATAATAGGCGCGGCCAAACGCCTCAAATCTTCGTCAACGGGGCTTTCGCGGTTGGAATAAGCGCCTCGTTAAAGTATTGGGCGTCTATGCTGTTCTGGATTCTCGTGGCCGTTCTGACGGCTGTTGTCGGCGCTGTGTTGCTTCACCCTCTTCTGCGTGGTGCAAAGGAGGCTGGCGACCGTCGTTCGGGAGAGGCCGAGGTCTACCGCGATCAGCTTCGTGAACTGGATCGCGATCTTGCCGGCGGGCTGATTTCCGCGGAAGAGGCCGGCTACGCCCGCGCGGAAATCGGCCGACGCCTGATCGCCGCTTCCAAGGAGGAGGCGAGCGAAGCGAGATCGTCTCAACGTGGCAGCTATCGCCTTTCCCAGGCCTTCATCGTCGTCATGCTTCCCGTCGTCGGGCTCTGTCTTTATCTTGCCAATGGCGAGCCCGGGCTGCCGTCGCAGCCGCTGGAAGCGCGGCTCGAAAAGCCCGGAAACGATCTTGCTATCTCGATTGTCAAGATCGAACAGCACCTCGCCAGGAACCCCGATGACGGCAAGGGGTGGGAGGTATTGGCGCCGATCTACTTCAAGACCAACCGCATAGGCGATGCGGAGCTTGCCTATCGCAACGTCATCCGCCTGCTGGGGCCGAACGCCGCGCGGCTCGGCGATCTGGGCGAGGTGTTGGTGGTCAAGGCTGATGGTATCGTAACCGCGGATGCGCGCAGCGTACTGCAGCAATCGCGGGCGCTTGATGACGCCAACCCACGAACGCTCTACTATCTGGCGCTGGCATTGGAGCAGGAAGGCAAGGCGGCGGATGCGAAAGCCGCATTCGAGGCTCTGGCGAAACAATCGCCGCCGGATGCGCCGTGGCTTGCGGCCGTCGACCAGCATATCGTCAAGAACGGCGGCAAGCCGGTGGCGTCCGCAAATGTGAATGCGCCCGGCAATCCGACGGCCGAGGATGTCGCGGCTGCGAATAGCTTGAATAGCGGCGATCGCCAGCAGATGATCCGCGGCATGGTCGATAGCCTCGATGCAAAGCTCAAGGAAGATCCGAAGAATTTCGAGGGCTGGATGCGGTTGATCCGCTCCTATGTCGTGCTGAACGACCGGGATCGCGCCGTCGATGCGCTGAAGCGCGGCCTTACGGCCTTCCCGGCGGATGGTGGGGAGGGACAACAGCTCCTGGCGCTGGCAAAAGAATTGGGACTGCCGACGGAGGTGACGCAGCAATGACCCGCAAGCAGAAACGTCTGGCTGTCATCGCCGGCGGCATGGGGTTCATCGCCATCGCCGTGCTGCTCGTCCTGTTCGCCTTCAGCCAGTCGGTTGCCTATTTCTACATGCCTGGTGATCTCGCCAAGACGCCGGTCAATGCCGGAACGCTCATCCGCCTGGGCGGACTCGTCGGCCAAGGCTCCGTCGTGCGCGGCCAGGGCACGCAGGTACAATTCTCTGTGACCGACGGCAAAGATACGATCAAGGTGAGATATGACGGCCTCCTGCCGGATCTCTTCCGTGAGGGACAGGGTGTCGTGACCGAAGGCAAATTCGAGCCGGGCAGCGATGTCTTCGTTGCGGACAGCGTTCTGGCCAAGCATGATGAGCGCTACATGCCGAAACAGGTTGCCGACAAGCTGAAGGCGGATGGCGTCTGGAAGGGTAAGGAGGCGACTCAATGATCATCGAGCTCGGACATTATGCCCTGGTGCTCGCGCTGGCGACCGCGCTTATCGTTTCCATCCTCCCCGTGATCGGCGCGCGGCGCGGCGATGTGTCGATGATGGATATCGCGCCGGTCGGTTCCGTCGTCACGTTTGTGCTCGTTGCTTTTTCCTTCGGCGCCCTCACCTATGCCTATGTGGCCTCCGATTTCTCGGTGCTGAACGTCTGGGCCAATTCCCATTCGCTGATGCCGCTGATTTTCAAGATCTCCGGGGTGTGGGGCAATCACGAGGGATCGATGATGCTCTGGCTGTTGATCCTGTCGCTGTTCAGCGCACTCGTCGCCTTGTTTGGCCGCAATCTGCCCGATGTGCTGCGCGCCAATGTTCTCGCCGTACAATCCTGGATCTCGTCGGCTTTTCTGGTCTTCATCCTCTTGACCTCCAATCCCTTCATCCGGCTTGACCCGGCGCCTGCCGAAGGCCGGGATCTCAACCCCATCCTGCAGGATATCGGCCTCGCCATCCATCCGCCGTTGCTCTATCTCGGCTATGTCGGCTTTTCCGTCTGTTTCTCCTTCGCCGTTGCGGCGCTGCTGGAGGGCCGCATAGACGCTGCCTGGGCGCGCTGGGTCCGGCCCTGGACGCTGGCTGCCTGGAGCTTCCTGACGCTCGGCATCGCCATGGGCTCCTACTGGGCCTATTACGAGCTCGGCTGGGGCGGCTGGTGGTTCTGGGATCCGGTGGAGAATGCCTCCTTCATGCCCTGGCTTGCCGGGACGGCGCTCCTGCATTCCGCACTGGTCATGGAAAAGCGCGATGCGCTGAAGATCTGGACGGTTCTGCTGGCGATCCTGACCTTTTCGCTGTCGCTGCTTGGTACATTCCTTGTGCGTTCCGGCGTGCTGACATCGGTTCATTCCTTCGCCAGCGATCCGACGCGGGGCATTTTCATTCTCTGCATTCTCCTCCTTTTCATCGGCGGCGCGCTGTCGCTCTTCGCCTTCCGTGCGCCGAAGCTTGCCGCCGGCGGATTGTTTGCACCGATCTCGCGCGAGGGCGCGCTGGTGCTGAACAACCTCATCTTAACGGTTGCCTGCGGCACTGTCTTGACGGGCACGCTGTATCCGCTGGCGCTGGAGACCCTAACCGGCGACAAGATTTCCGTGGGGCCGCCGTTCTTCAACATGACGTTCGGGCTGTTGATGATGCCGATCCTCATTGCCGTGCCATTCGGCCCCTTGCTGGCCTGGAAGCGGGGTGACCTGCTCGGCGCGCTGCAGCGGCTCTATGTTGTGGCCGGTCTTGCCTTCCTTGCCGGACTTGTTCTTTTCTACTTGCGGCATGGTGGTCCGGTGCTTGCCGTTCTCGGCCTTGCCGCCGGCTTCTTCCTGGTCTTCGGCGCCCTGGCCGATCTCTGGTATCGCGCCGGCGTTCGCAAGGTGGCGGCAAATGTCGCTTGGCGCCGTCTGCGCGGGCTGCCGCGCTCCGCCTTCGGCACGGCACTTGCCCATGCCGGTCTCGGCGTCACCGTGCTCGGTATCGTTGCCGTGACGACCTTCGAGACGGAGAACATCACCAGCATGAAACCGGGCGAGACGGCCGAACTCGGCGGCTACAGCCTGCGTTTCGAGGGCATGCAACCGGGCGTCGGCCCGAACTACACGGAAGATCGCGCCCGCTTCACGGTAAGCCGCGGCGGCGTCGCCTTCGCGAAAATGTCGTCGTCCAAGCGCGTCTTCACGGCCAACCGCACGGCAACCACCGAGGCCGGCATCCTGACGCTTGGGCCGAGCCAGCTCTACGTGTCGGTGGGTGACGCCAGCAAGGATGGCGGCATGGTGGTGCGCATCTGGTGGAAACCGTTCATTCTCTGCATCTGGATGGGCGCTCTCGTCATGGCCATCGGCGGCTTCGTTTCGCTTAGCGATCGCCGCCTGCGTGTCGGCGCGCCGAGCCGCAAGGTAAAGCAGGCGCGCCCCGCCTTGGAGCCGGCGGAATGAGCAGAGGTTGGTCGACATCCCATCTCGCGATCGCACAGGCTCTGGCGACCTTTGCACGCCTGTGCCTCTGTCTTGCGGCGATCATGGCGCCGCTGCCGGCCTTCGCCGTCAATCCGGACGAGGTCCTGCCCGATCCAGCTCTGGAAGCGCGGGCGCGCACCATCTCATCCGAATTGCGCTGTATGGTCTGCCAGAACCAGTCCATCGACGATTCCAATGCCGATCTTGCCCGTGATCTGCGATTGCTCGTGCGCAAACGCCTCGTCGACGGAGATACCGACAGGCAGGTGCTCGATTACATCGTTTCCCGCTACGGCGAGTTCGTCCTGCTGAAGCCGCGTTTTACGGAGAAGACGCTTATACTTTGGGGCGCACCGATTGCGCTCTTTGTCGTAGGTGGATTTGCCCTTGTCGTCTATGCCCGTCGCCGTGCCGGTAAGCCGACCGGCAAGCCTCTCACTCCGGAGGAAGAGGCGCAATTGGACAATATCCTCGGCAAGTGATGCGGTCGTCATTTACCCGCGCGCCATTGCAATCATTTCCATACATTACGAATTTTTCATGGGGCGGACAGTTCGTTGTAACGTCCGGCGCCCTATATCTTTACCATCACGCATCATAACCGGTTTCCCATCCGTGGAAATCTGACGAGAGAAGAGAAGGTAACTCGCATATGTTCAGGAATATCAAGAACACCTTGTCCCGTAGCACCGCTATGAAGGCTTCTGTCGTCGCCGGCCTCGCTGTCGCTGCTCTGACTACGGGTGTTCCGGCTGTCGTCAGCAATTCCTATGCCGATGTCGTCAATGTGCAGGCGCCGCAGGTGCCGAGTTTCGCCAACGTGGTGGATGCCGTATCGCCGGCGGTCGTCTCGGTCCGTGTCGAATCCCGCATCAATACGGTTGCCGATGAAGACGATTCCTTCGGGCTCGGCCGTGGCTTCGACGACCTTCCCGACGATCATCCGCTGAAGAAGTTCTTCAAGCAGTTCGAGCAGCAGCAGGGCCGCGGCCAGCAGAAGGGCCAGAACCAGCAGAAGAACTCCGAGGACGGCAAGGGTCGTCTGCGGCCGGTCGCTCAAGGCTCCGGCTTCTTCGTGTCGGAGGACGGCTATATCGTCACCAACAACCACGTCGTTTCCGACGGCGCTGCCTTCGTCGTCGTCCTCAACGACGGCACCGAGCTTGACGCCAAGCTCGTCGGCAAGGATTCGCGTACCGACCTCGCCGTTCTGAAGGTCGACCCCAAGGGCAAGAAGTTCACCTATGTCGGCTGGGCCGACGACGCCAAGGTTCGCGTTGGTGACTGGGTCGTTGCCGTCGGCAACCCGTTTGGTCTTGGCGGTACGGTCACCGCCGGCATCGTTTCCGCTCGTGGCCGCGATATTCATTCCGGCCCCTATGACGATTATATCCAGATCGACGCACCGGTGAACAAGGGCAATTCCGGCGGTCCGACCTTCAACCTCAACGGCCAGGTGGTCGGTATCAATACCGCTATCTTCTCGCAGTCGGGCGGTAGCGTCGGCATCGCCTTCGCGATCCCGGCAACGACCGCCAAGGATGTCGTGACCGATCTGATCAAGACCGGCACCGTTTCGCGCGGCTGGCTTGGCGTACAGATCCAGCCCGTCAGCAAGGATATTGCCGAATCCCTCGGCCTTTCCGACGCAAGTGGCGCGCTTGTCGTTTCCCCGCAGGACGGCTCCCCGGGACAGAAGGCCGGCATCAAGAACGGCGACGTGGTCACGGCAGTCAATGGCGAACCGGTCAAGGACCCGCGTGACCTCGCCCGTCGCATCGGCGCCATGCAGCCGGGTGCCAAGGTCGAGGTGTCCCTGTGGCGTAATGGCAAGTCCCAATCCGTCACGGTCGAACTCGGCAGCTTGCCGGCCGATCAGAACCAGGCTTCCAACGACGACTCGCAGCCGAACCAGCCGCAGCAGCCGTCCTCCGAAAAGGCTCTGGCTGATCTCGGCATGACAGTCGGTCCGTCCGACGACGGCAAGGGTGTGGCGATCACCGCTGTCGATCCCGACTCCGATGCTGCCGACAAGGGCATAAAGGAAGGCGAGAAGATCACTTCCGTCAACAACCAGCAGATCTCGAATGCCGGCGACATCTCCAAGGTCATCGAACAGGCGAAGAAGGACGGCCGCACGCGCGCGCTGTTCCAGATCCAGTCCAACGATGGCAGCCGCTTCGTAGCCCTGCCGATCAACGCCGGCTGATCCCATCAGCCGACTGAATGCATTGGGAAGCCGCGCAGGCCACGGCTTGTGCGGCTTCCCTTTTCAAAGCCCCCACAATGACTGGCTTCAAGGCAGGTGAAAAATGACGACCGCTGGCCAACATGCCGTGACCTCTTCCGATTCCGGTTGTGCCGATACGCCCTCGGCGGGTAATGTCGCCCACATGAAGATTCTGATCATCGAAGACGATCTCGAAGCGGCGGCCTACCTCACCAAGGCGTTTCGCGAGGCCGGCATAGTTGCCGATCACGCAAGCGACGGCGAGAGCGGTCTCTTCATGGGCACCGAGAACACCTACGATGTTGCCATCATCGACCGCATGCTGCCCCGCCGCGACGGACTGTCTGTCATCAGCGAATTGCGCCGCAAGGGCGTACACACGCCGGTCCTCATTCTCTCCGCGCTCGGCCAGGTGGATGATCGCGTCACCGGCCTGCGTGCCGGCGGCGACGATTATCTGCCGAAGCCCTATGCTTTCAGCGAGTTGCTGGCGCGCGTCGAGGTCCTCGGCCGTCGCAAGGGTACGCCGGAGCAGGATGTGCTCTATCGCGTCGGCGATCTGGAGCTCGACCGGCTGTCGCATGAGGTGCGCCGCGGCGGCAAGGAGATCCCGCTGCAACCGCGCGAATTCCGCCTGCTGGAATATCTGATGAAGAATGCCGGCCAGGTTGTCACCCGCACCATGCTTCTCGAGAATGTCTGGGATTACCATTTCGATCCGCAGACCAACGTCATCGACGTACATGTCTCGCGACTGCGCTCCAAGATCGAGAAGGATTTCAGCCAGCCGCTGCTCAAGACGATCCGCGGCGCCGGTTATATGATCAAGGATGAGGGATGAGTCGCTTTCGCGTCCTCTTCAAGTCCACCGCAGTCCGCCTATCAGCTCTCTACATCCTTCTTTTTGCGCTCTGTGCCGCCACGCTCGTTTTCTACGTGACGGCCATGTCCGAGCGGTTGCTGACCGGTCAGATCCGCGATGCCGTTCAGCAGGAAGTCAATCAGGTCAAGCGTGCCTACGATATTGGCGGCCTGAACCTGCTCTTGCGCACGATGGAGCGTAGGGCCCGCCAGCCAGGCGCCAATCTCTACGTCATTGCCGGCCCCTCCGGCGATATCCTCGCCGGCAACGTCGCCTCGGTGCAGCCCGGTGTACTCGGTCAGGCCGGCTGGACGGAACTGCCTTTCACCTACGAGCGCTATACCGACGCAACCAACGATCCGGAGCGCCGGCATCTGGCGATCGCCAATATCTTCATTCTCGACAACGGCCTGCGCATCCTGATCGGCCGCGACCTCGGCGAACCGGAGCGCTTCCGCCTGCTGGTGCGCCAGGCGCTGATGCTGGCGCTGGCGATCATGGGGGTCGGTGCGCTGGTCATCTGGTTCGGTATCGGCCGCAACGCCTTGAAGCGCATCGACCGGATGACGGATGCCAGCCGTAAGATCATGGCGGGCGACCTTTCGCAACGCCTGCCCGTTGGGGGCTCCGGCGATGAGTTCGACCGCATGTCGGCATCGCTGAACGCCATGTTGGGGCGCATCGAGAAATTGAACGAAGGCTTGCGGCAGGTCTCGGACAATATTGCGCATGACCTGAAAACGCCGCTGACGCGGTTGAGGAACAAGGCTGCGGAGGCGGTCGACAATGGCGATAGCGAGGGCCGTCGCGTCGCGCTCGAGGGCATCATCGGCGAATCGGACCAGCTGATCCGCACCTTCAACGCGCTGCTGATGATTTCCCGCGTCGAGGCGGGGTCCGTGGCGGCCGAAATGACCGCCGTCGATCTTTCTTCCATCGTCGCCGATACGGCCGAACTCTATGAACCGGCCGCCGAAGAGGTTGGTCTGGCGCTCACGGCCGACATCGAGCCGGATGTGGAGGTGCAGGGCAATCGCGAACTGATCGGTCAAGCGCTGTTCAACCTCATCGACAACGCCCTCAAATATGCGGCCGGTTGCCGTGGCGAGCCGGCGGTGACGTTCAAGCTGTCGCGCACGCATGATGCTGTCATGCTTGCCGTTGCGGACCACGGTCCCGGCATTCCCGCCCATCAGCGCGCCGATGTGATCAAGCGCTTCTTCCGCCTGGACGAAAGCCGTTCCAAGCCGGGAACGGGCCTTGGCCTGGCGCTGGTGGAAGCCGTCATGGAGCTGCATGGAGGCCGGCTCGAGCTTTCGGATACCGATCCCGAGCATTCCGATGCCAAGGGACTAACGGTCACCATGATCTTCCCCACACAGAAACAATAGACTAATCCTGCCTTATCCGATTGCTCTTGGGGAGAGCTGCATGACGACGACGCAAGGCGATTTGTTGCGGGATGTCCCGCCTGGGCGGTTGCGGCCGCTGAACCAGACGGAATTGAAGTCCACGCTCGCCGATCTCAAGCAGATCGCCGGCGTGGAGCCGGCAATCGCCGCCCTGCTAGGCGGCGAGAGTTCCCTGCGGGATTTTGTCGTCGCCGCGCTGGCACTGTCGCCCCATCTGCGCGAAATGGCCAATCTCGAACCGTCGCTGCTCGTTGCGGCCATCGAGAAACCATTGTCGCCGCAGATCAAGGCACTGGTCGAACAGGCCCGTCGTGCCTGGTTGCCGGCGGAAGACGGTGGGGCGTCGCCTTCGGAATCCGAAGTCATGAGCCGTCTGCGGGTGGCCAAACGCCGGGCCGCCTTCCTGATCGCGCTTGCCGACCTTGCGCGTATCTATGACGGGAGGGTGACCACCCGCTGGCTGAGCGCCCTTGCGGAAGCTTCCATCTCCGCGGCGATCGACCATCTGCTGTTGTCTTCGCACGTAGCCGGCAAGATCTCGGTTGCCGATCCCGCCGCTCCAAGCCGGAAATCGGGCCTGATCGTGCTCGGCATGGGCAAGCTCGGTGCTGAGGAGCTGAATTACTCGTCCGATATCGACATCGTCGTTTTCTTTGACGAAACGGCCGGTATCGTTCCCAATCCGGAAGACGCGATCGATATCTTTCCGCGGCTGATGCGCCGGCTGGTGCGCATTTTGCAGGAGCGCACGGCCGATGGCTACGTGTTCCGCACCGACCTGCGTCTGCGGCCCGACCCCGGTTCGACGCCGCTTGCGATCCCCGTCGATGCGGCGATGATCTATTATGAGGGCAGGGGGCAGAACTGGGAGCGCGCCGCTTTCATCAAGGCCCGGTCCGTCGGCGGCGACATCGCCGCGGGGCAGGCCTTCATCCGCGATCTCGTGCCCTTCGTCTTTCGCAAATATCTCGACTATGCCGCGATATCGGACATTCATTCCATCAAGCGGCAGATCCATGCGCACAAGGGGCACGGCGCCATTGCGGTCAAGGGCCACAATGTCAAGCTTGGCCGCGGCGGCATTCGCGAGATCGAGTTCTTCGTACAGACGCAGCAGCTGATCGCCGGCGGCCGCATGCCGGCGCTGCGCTGCCGTTCGACGGAGGAAACGCTGGCGGAGCTGACCAAGGCGAAATGGATAGACGCGGAAACGCGCGACGAGCTGGCGGCCGCCTACTGGTTCCTGCGCGATGTCGAGCACCGCGTGCAGATGGTGCGCGACGAGCAGACGCATCTGCTTCCGGAGACGGACACCGAGCTGAAGCGCGTTGCTTTCATGATGGGGTTTGCCGACGTATCGGCTTTTTCCGTGGCTTTGGTAACGATCTTGAAAACGGTCGAGCGACGCTATGCCCGCCTGTTCGAGCAGGAAACAAAACTGTCGACCGAAACCGGCAATCTGGTCTTCACTGGTCAGGGTGATGATCCCGATACGCTGGAGACGCTGCGACGTCTCGGCTTCGAGAGACCTTCAGATATCTCCAACGTCATCCGCACCTGGCACTATGGGCGATATCGCGCCACGCAATCGGTCGAGGCGCGCGAGCGGCTGACCGAGCTGACGCCCGAGCTGCTGAGGGTCTTCGGCGAAAGCAAGCGGGCAGACAAGGCGCTGCTGCGCTTCGACAGCTTCATCTCCGGATTGCCGGCGGGCATTCAGCTCTTCTCGCTGCTCAGCACCAATCCGGCATTGCTCTCGCTCATCGTCAACATCATGTCGTCGGCACCGCGTCTCGCCGAGATCATAGCCGCCAAGCCGCATGTCTTCGACGGCATGCTGGACCCGGGTCTCATGGCCGAACTGCCGACACGGGACTATCTGGCGGAGCGCATCAGAAGCTTTCTGGCGCCGGCGAGGCATTATGAGGAGGTGCTTGACCGCTTGCGCATCTTTGCGTCCGAACAGCGCTTCCTGATTGGCATTCGCCTGCTGACGGGCGCGATCGGCGGTTTCATGGCCGCCCGCGCCTTCACCTATCTCGCCGATCTGATCGTCGAGGCGGCGCTGGATGCTGTAATGAAGGAAATCCGCGCGGCCCATGGCGAATATCCCGGCGGCCGCGTCGCCGTCGTCGGGATGGGCAAGCTCGGCAGTTTCGAGCTCACGGCAGGTTCCGACATCGATATCATCCTGCTCTACGACTATGACGATACGGCAGGTGAATCCTCAGGTCCGAAGCCGCTGGATGCGACCCGTTATTTCACCCGCATCACCCAGCGCCTGATCGCGGCTCTTTCGGCCCCGACGGCCGAAGGCGTGCTCTATGAGGTCGACATGCGCCTGCGCCCCTCGGGCAACAAAGGCCCGGTCGCCACGCGCATCAACTCCTTCGAAAGATACCAACGCGAGGAAGCCTGGACCTGGGAACATATGGCGCTTTCGCGAGCGCGCCTGATCTGCGGCGACGAGGAACTGACGCTGAATGCCGAACGCATCATCGGCGAGGTTCTTTCCGCAAGGCGAGATATCGCCAAGATCGCCAAGGATGTCCTGGAGATGCGCAGACTGATCGAACAGGAGAAGCCGCCGGAAAGCATCTGGGATCTGAAACTGATCCCCGGCGGGCTGATCGATATCGAATTCATTGCGCAATATTTGCGGCTCATCGCGCCGACTCGCGGCGTCGGCATAGATGCGAACGGCCTCAGTACAGCCGATGCATTGAAATTGCTCGGCGGCAGTCTGATGGACCGCAACGATCTCGATGTTTGTCTGGAGGCCCTGCATCTCTATACCGCGCTGTCGCAGCTGATCCGGCTTTGCATCGACGGTTTGTTCGATCCGGGACATGCGCCTTCCGGGCTGATCGAGCTGGTCTGCCGTGCAGGCGACTGTCCCGATATTCGCACGCTCGAAGCGGAGCTGAAGCGGCTCTCGAAGGCGGTACGAAAAATATTCCAGACAACGGTGGGAAGCTGATCAGCGCCGATCGGGAATGCGAATAGCGATGACCGTGCCGACGCCCTCACGGGAGCGGATACGCATGCGGCCGTTATGCAGCGCGGTCAGCGATCGCGAAATCGCGAGCCCCAGGCCGGAGCCTCCCTTGCTTTTCGCATATTGGCTTTGCACCTGCTCGAAGGGTTGGCCGATCTTGCTCAGGGCCGATTTTGGAATGCCGATGCCGGTATCGGCGATGATCAGCACCACGGCATCCTCGACCTTGCGGGTACGAACCGCGATGCGGCCGCCGTCATTGGTGAATTTCACGGCGTTGGAGAGCAGATTGAGCACGATCTGCTTCATGGCGCGGCGATCGGCGCTGAGCCTGATATCGGCAGAGATGCACTGCTCGACGAGAATGTTCTTGTGTGTGGCGGGAATGCGGGTGAGACGCAGGCATTCCTCGATCAGTGGAGCGAGGTCGACCTGCTCGCAGCTGAGCTTGATATGGCCGGCCTCGATTTTGGACATATCGAGGATATCGTTGATGACGTTCAGCAGATGCTTGCCGCTGTCATGGATATCCTTGGCATATTCATTGTATCGCGCCGAGCCGAGCGGGCCGAACATCTGATCCTGCAAGATCTCCGAAAAGCCGAGGATGGCGTTGAGCGGCGTGCGCAGCTCATGCGACATATTGGCGAGGAATTCCGATTTCGCCCTGTTGGCGGCCTCGGCGCGTTCCTTTTCGCAGAGGTAATTGGCATTGGCGGTCGACAGTTCCGCCTTTTGCCGTTCCAGGATCTGGCGTGAAGCCGAGAGATCGTTGATCGTCGCCATCAGCCGTCGCTCGGATTCGCGCAGCCGTTCCTGGTTGCGTTTCAACTGCGTGATGTCGGTGCCGACGGAAACGAGGCCGCCGTCACGGGTCCGGCGTTCGTTGATCTGCAGCCAGCGCTCATCGGCAAGCTGGACTTCCGTCGTCTGCGAATGATTGGAGCGGCCGGGATCGACAATGCGGCGCTCGATGACTGGCCGAGCCGCGGCGGCGTTGACCATGGCGCGTTCGGCCCCCGGCACGAGCACCTTGTCCGGCAGTCCGTAAGCCTGCTGGAAGTGGGCGTTGCACATGACAAGGCGATCATTCTTGTCCCACAAGACGAAGGCTTCTGAGGTGCATTCGATCGCATCGGCCAGCCGCTGGTCGGCTTCGGCATAGCGCTGCGCCAGCCGATGCTGTTCGGTGACGTCCATGGCGATGCCGATCATGTGCACGCGGCCGGAATTGGTGCGAATGACCTGGGCGCGGGCACGCATCCAGACATAATGCCCCTTGGCATGGCGAATGCGAAGAATCTGGTCGACCTGGCCGGCGCTGCCGCGGGTGACGGAGCGGGCCAGCATATGCAGGCTGTTGTCATCCGGGTGCATCAGGCGTGCCGCATCGGTGAAGGCGAGCGGCTTGTCGGCGGCCGGCATTCCAAGCATGTCGTACATCGACCGCGACCAGAAGAACTTGCGGCTGGTGAAATCGAAATCCCAGAGGCCGCAACGGCCGCGGGAAAGGGCCGTCTCGACGCGCAGGTTGGATTCGAGGAAGATTTCGTCGGCATCGCGGGCCCGCTTCACCTGCGTGTAATAGGCATAGAGAATGACGAGCAGAATGGACGAAATGCCGGCAAAGAGCGTGACGTTGAGCGTCAGCTCATCGCGCCAGAGCTTGTCGATCTGCTCCATCGATGCGGCCGACAGAATGAAATCGCCCTTGTCGCCGATCAATGAAATCGCCGCATAATAAGGCTCGCCGTCGATCATCGTCTCGATGACGCCGGCGTGATCGCCGAAATTCCGGATGGCGGATACCTCGGGAAAGAAGTCGAAGATCAACATGCCGATATAGGCGGAGCCGGCGGCGGATGAGCCGAAAACCCTTCCGCTCGACTGCACGAGCAGAACGAATGCGCCGCTATCCAGCCGATCCTGCGGCAGGTAGGTCGCAAGCTTCCGCTCCGCGTCGCTCCGGTTGCCGGCCTGGAACAGGCTGGCATCGTTTGAAAGGGCGGCCGATGCGGCGGCGATGGAAAGCGAGGTCGCGCGCCGGGCTGATGCCGCCATCCGGCCGTGTTCGGTGACCATGCCGAAGAAATGCGAGGCGGCAACCACCATCAGGAAGGAAATGATGAGGACCGGGATGATGCGCTTGAGGATATGTTCGGTCTGCGGGAAGCGACGCGACATCGTCTCCACCCGGACACCCGTCCGATCAGTAACGCCGCTATGCCAGGATTTCAGACCGTCGAAATTAACACGCAGCCGTCCATCGGCCGCGGTTGCCCGCCGCACGTCCACCATCGCTCTAGCCTTGTCCCTCGTGTGATTCGCTGCGCCGCTCGCCCGAATCTGCCTTAATGAATCACTCGTGATTCGCCTTGTCCAGAGGGCGAGGTAAAACTTTCTTAACCATCTGCGATTTCAGCATCTTTTGTACACGCACCGGTAAGTTGCGTGCATTCGGGACTCGTTGAAGCTGAAAAAGATGCCGCAAGTCAGCCGTCTCGATCGATGGCCGCCAAGACCGGGATCATTCCTTCAGGATGCGCTCCACGATATCCCGCACGTCGCTCGAAAGACCGCCGGCCCGTTCGATCCGCACCAGAGCCGAGCGGGCATGGTCGGCGCGCACCGGTTCCAGCAGGCGCCAGGAGCGCATCGAAGTCAAAATACGGGCGGCAAGCTGCGGGTTGCGTTGATCGATGTCGAGGATCTCGTCGGCGAGGAAGCCGTAGCCTGCGCCGTCGGCCCGGCCGAAGCCGGTCGGGTTGGCGAAAACGAAGGTGCCGAGCACGGCGCGCACGCGGTTTGGATTGGTGCGCTTGAACAGCGGCGTTTCCATGAGCCGCTGGATGCGCTCCAGCGCGCCTGCGCCGGGAATCCCGGCCTGGATGGCGAACCATTTGTCGATGACCAGAGCATTTTCGGAGAAGCGCTCGCGGAAATGCTCGAGGGCAGCGGCGGTTTCCGCCGTCTCGGGAAAGCGATGCGCGAGAATGGTCAGTGCGGCGCTGAGATCGGTCATGTTGTTTGCCGCGTCATAGGCGGCCTTTGCACGGGCGGGCGTACCATCCAGTTGCGACAGATAGGTCAGAGCCGCATTGCGCAGCGCCCGGCGCCCGGCGCTTGCCGCGTCCGGGCTGAATGATCCTGGCGTCTGCATGCTGTCGTAAAGCGCAGCAAAGATGTCCTTGCCGGTTTCGGCGACCCGCTTGAGGATCGCCTGGCGAGCCGTGTGGATGGCATCGGGATCGTTGTTGCCGCCGAGTTCGCGGGCAATGTCGGCTTCGCTCGGCAGGGCAAGCGCCTGTGCCCGGAAGGCCGGCTCCAGGCTGTCATCGCCCGCTGCCGCCAGCAACGCGTCGACGAAGGCGGAATCGCAGGTGACGGCAATGCCTTGACGTGCATCGCGAGCCGCCTGCAGGAGGTTAGGCAGCCCAAGATCGATCAGCGCCTGCCAGCGGGCGAAGTGATCGGTTTCGTAACGAGCGATCAGCGCCAGATCCCGGGCGCTTTGGTTGAACTGCAGGTTGATCGGCGTCGAGAAGCTGCGGTTGAGCGACAGAACCGGCCGCGAGGGGATGCCGTGGAAGACCACCGTCTGCGCCTTTTCCGTGAGGTGCAGGACGTCGTCGGTCAGTTCCGCCCCGGCCACAGACGTCGGGGCGATCACAGCGCCGTTTTCGGCAATCAGCGCCAGACGCAGCGGAATATGCAGGGGCTTTTTGGTCGTCTGGCCCGGCGTGTTTGGCTGCATTTGTTCGAGCGACAGCGTGAAGGTCTTGGCGGCGGCATCATAGTCGCCGGAGGCGGTCACGAGAGGTGTGCCGGCCTGGTGATACCAAAGCGAAAACTGCGTGAGGTCGCGGTCGCTGACATCCTCGAAACATCTAACGAAATCCTCGATCGTCACAGCCTGTCCGTCGTGCCGATCGAAGTAGAGATCCATGCCCTTCTTGAACAGGTCGCGGCCGAGCAGAGTCGCGATCATGCGCGTGACTTCGCTGCCCTTCTCGTAGACCGTCGTCGTGTAGAAATTGTTGATTTCGCGGTATGTCGTCGGACGCACCGGATGGGCGAGGGGGCCGCTGTCCTCCGGAAACTGCTCCGACTTCAGATGACGGACCTCGGCGATGCGCTTGACCGGCCGCGAGCGCTGGTCGGCGGAGAATTCGTGATCGCGATAGACGGTCAGGCCTTCCTTGAGACAGAGCTGGAACCAATCGCGGCAGGTAATGCGGTTGCCCGTCCAGTTGTGGAAATATTCATGCGCGATGATCGCTTCGATATTGGCGTAGTCGGCATCGGTAGCGGTTTCCGGATCGGCCAGCACGTATTTGTCGTTGAAGACATTGAGGCCCTTGTTTTCCATCGCCCCCATGTTGAAGTCCGAAACGGCGACGATCATGAAGATGTCGAGGTCATATTCGCGTCCGAACCGCTCCTCATCCCATGTCATGGAGCGCTTCAGCGCATCCATCGCGTAAGCCGCACGCGGCTCTTTGCCATGCTCGACATAGATCTTCAGCGCCACCTCGCGGCCGGACATGGTCGTGAACGTATCCTCAACGACGCCAAGATCGCCCGCCACGAGCGCAAACAAATAGCTCGGCTTCGGATGCGGATCGAACCAGGCGGCGAAGTGCTTGCCTTCGCCGTAGCCGGCGCCGCCGAGGAAATTGCCGTTCGACAGCAGCAGCGGGTTTGCTTGCTTGTCGGCGATGATATTGACCGTATAGGGAGCGAGAACATCCGGTCGGTCGGGGAAATAGGTGATGCGGCGGAACCCTTCGGCCTCGCACTGCGTGCAATAGACGCCGCCGGTGCGATAGAGGCCCATCAACTGTGTATTGGCCTCCGGATTGATCACCGTCGTGATGGTGAGCTCGAAGGGCGTGCTTTCCGGCAGGTCGCGAATGGTCAGGCTGTCCGGCGAAGCTTCATATTGTCCGGCCGGAACTTCGTCCTGATCGAGCAGCAACCCGGAAAGAACCAGCTCATCGCCGTCGAGCACGAGCGGGGCTTTCGGGTCGGTGCCTTCCCGCCGGTGAAAGATCAGCCGCGCTTCGACTTTGGTCTCGGTCGGATGCAGATCGAAAGTAAGATCGACGCGTTCCAGAACGAAGTCGGTGGGACGATATTCTGCCAGATAGACAATCTGGCCGGTGTCTGTTCGCATGGTCCATCCTGATCAAGGCTTATGCTATGGCGGGCGCAATCCGAAGCCTTACCTCGGACTGGAAGTCGCCGCATCATTACATCGAAATCTGAACCAAAGTTAAAGTCATATCATTACATCGTTATGTTTTGTTATGGCACAGCAAGTATTCGATCGACGGGCAGCTTCCGTTTCAGGTTGAATGCCACTCTTGGATGTGTATCCGGCCGCTGCGTAATCATACTCCGGCTGTTTTTGCCTGCCTTTGCAGCGATTGCGGTCACATCGATCAGACGGGTCGTCATTGCCTTGCTGTCATCGAAAACAGCGTGCGCAAACAGAGAAGAGTTATTTAAAGTAAATTATTTGTTTAATCTCTTACGGTATGAGTGCGTCTACACAACTATAGCATGCTATAGGCTTTCGGAATTATGATCGATTCCGGTGAACTCGTTCACAAAAATAAAACATCCTGTATTATCGGCAGTTGAGAAGGGCACCCCAAGGAGGCCCGATTGAGCTTTTCCATTGAGCAACTTGCTCGCCATCCCAAATTCATATCATCGTTGCGCTTCCTCGCGGAATCGTTGCGGAACCGCTACGATCATGGCCCGCGGATTGCGCGAATGCTTGCCTCGCATCAGCGCTGGCTTTTGACACAGACGGCCTATGCGCTTCATTTCGAATACGATCCGGCGGTACCAGGCTCCGGTCTGACCGTCGTCAGCCTTCGCGATCTTATCACGCGTCATCGGGTTGCCAGCCGCAACACGGTGCTGAGCTTTATCGAGGAACTGCTCACCTATCGCTTCCTCGTGCCGGCCCCCGGCCATGTTCGACGCCCCCGGCGCTATGTGCCGACCGAGATCAGTCACACGGCGATGTTTGGCTGGTATCTGTCCAATCTGGCGGCGCTCGATCTGCTCGACGATGGCGTGCGTGCGGTCGCACTTGCCACCTCTCCGGCGCTGATGGATCTGGCACAACCGCGCATGGCGCGTCACTGCCTGGAGGCGGAAGTCTGGCGCGAGCCGCCGGAAGGCGTTGGCTTGTTTTTATGGACCGAGGCCGGTGGTCTTGTCGTCGACCACATCATGGCGAAAATGGATCTGAGCGCGGAGATGGACAGCCACATCGATATCGGGCGCGTCGACGCGCGCGCACTGGCGGCTCACTTCATGATATCCCGGACCCATCTGCAACGCCTTTTGCGCAAATCCGCCGATCGTGGCGACATAGGCTGGTATGATGAACCCAAGAAGACGCGTATGTGGATATCGCGCGATTTTCTGGATCAGTATTGCGGATGGCAGGCTGTGAAGCTTGCGGCGATAGACGAGGCTTTCGCCTGGGCGCAGTCTGCCGCAGGGCACCCCGATCCGAAACAATAACGGCGTCGATACGCAGCCGGGCGTCGATACCCGGCGGTGCTTCATGAGATCTTCTTAAACGACGGGCCGGATCATTGATCCCGCCCATGAGGCCTCATAGAGGAATGCTGGCCACTGCTGCCCATGCGGGGCTTGAGTCTTTGCATTCGTCCCTGCCAAGATTGCGAGCGCGCTCGAATTCCTCGGCAGCGCGCACCGCGGAGCCGATATGGCCGACCGAATCAAAGAGGGTGATGAGCGAACGCAAACCCGAAGACATGCTGTAATTCCTGAAAATCAAAGGCGAGGCTATGCCGCAACCCGCGGTCGCGCTTGTTCAGCAGGCGCGGAAATCGGCGAAGATGGCGGTCGGACGGCTGACGCGAGCCGAGATTCCGGTGCCTCGGGCTGTCATTTGCTCGTTGGCAGCGACGCCGAGATTGCGATGTCCGTTTGTAGCGCGCACGGGCTCGAGAGCGCGACGCAGGGTGTCAAACCCGCAGTGAATAGGACGAAAACGTGAACTCATGGCCTTGGTTCCTTTTGAGATTCCTCCCAAGACACAGCTATATATTGCAGTGCAACATACATTTCGCAATGCACAGCCGCGAAAGACTGCCATGCTACAAATGCATGGCTAGTGTCATTTTTTGTTAACTGTGGCGAAAATCAGCCTAATATTTCGGCGTCGAGACGATTCTTGAAAGCGAGCAGATCATTCCATGCCAGCCGCTTATTGATCGGCGCGGTGAGCAATTCCTGCGGATGAAGGCTGGCGATTGCCGGGATCGTTCGGCCGAGAATGCTGATTTCCCGCCATTGTCCGCGCAGTCCGTGGATGGTCTCGCCGCTGTCGAAGAAATGACGCGCGGTGAAATTGCCGAGCAGCAGCAATGCCTTCGGTTCCGTGAGCGCTATCTGCCGCTCTATGAACGGACGGCATATCTCGATTTCCGGTGCCGAGGGAGTGCGGTTGCCCGGCGGCCGCCACGGAATGACGTTGGTAAGCAGGATATCGTCGCGCCGAAGGCCGATGGCGGCCAGCATCTTGTCCAGCAACAATCCGGCGCGGCCGGCAAAGGGCACGCCTTCCCGATCGTCGTCGGCACTCGGCATCGGGCCGATCACCATGATCCGGCTTTCGGCCGTGCCGCTTGCAAAGATCGTCGAGCGGGCGCTGTTTTTCAGATTGCAGCCGTTGAAGGCCTCGATTGCAGTCTTCAGCTCGGCAAGCGACCGCGCGCTTTCAGCCGCGAATCGGGCCTGCTCCATAACCTGTTCGTCGGGGATCGCGGGCGCATTGCGCGGCGAGGTGGGGGGCGGTACGGCAACTGGCTTCGCGCTCTGACGACGATCCGGCTGCGCTTTCGCCGCAGGCGGCGGCGCTTCGTCACGCGGCGGCACCGCCCTTGCCCCCAGTCGTGCGGCCCGCATGGCTTCGAATTCGGCAAATCGGTCGACCGGCTGCTCTTCCAGCAGCCAGTCGACCCCGGCATCCGCATGAAAATGCAGGAGAGCGGCAAGTTCGGCCGGTGTTAGGTCGCTGGCGGAGATCATGGACGAACTGTAGCCAATGCGGCACAGGAACGAAAGAGCAGGGCAGCGTGCTCTATCACGCCGTCCACTGGGCGATGTCCTCGCGCTCGCCGATCAGCGCAAGGCCATGGGCGATCGAGAGCAGCTCGCCGCCCGTCTCGATGCGCTCCTGACCGAAGCGTTCCGTGAAGATGCGCCGCACAGCCGGCACGAAGGACGTGCCGCCCGTCAGGAATACCTTGTCGATCGCGTCGGGCGATGTCCTCGTGGTCGTCAGCACATCGTCCAGCGCGCCTTCGATACGGGCAAGGTCGTCTGCGATCCACTTTTCGAAGTCCGCCCGGCGGACACGCGTGCGGCCGGCCTTGCCGAGGGGTGGGAAGTTGAACTCCGCCTCTTCATCAGCCGAAAGGGCCATCTTCGTTGCCGACACGGCCTGATAGAGCGGATAGCCTTCGTCATGCTCGACGAGTTCGATGAAGGTCTCCAGCTTTTCCGGCTCCAGGCTGCTGCGAACCAGCGTTTTCAGGTCGGCATATTCGCGCGAGGTCTTGAAGATGGAGAGCTGGTTCCAGCGGCCGAAGTTGGCGTAATAGGAGGTGGGCATTTCCAGCAGCTTGTCGAAGCTCCTGAAGAAGCTGCCCTTGCCGATTGCCGGCGAGACGATGTTGTCGATCATCCGGAAGTCGAAATGATCGCCGGCAATGCCGACGCCGGAATGGCCCATCGGGGTGGCGGTGAGCTTGCCGGCATGGGTCTCGAAGCGGATGAGCGAATAGTCCGTCGTGCCGCCGCCGAAGTCGGCTACCAACACGGTCGCATCCTTCTTCAGATGCTGGGCGAAGTAGAAGGCGGCCGCCACCGGCTCATAGACATAGTGGATTTCCGGGAAGCCGATGCGGGACAGGGCCGCGTTGTAGCGTTCCGTGGCGAGTGCGGGGTCGGGATTGGCGCCGGCAAAATGCACCGGCCGGCCTGTAACGATCCGTGAGACTTCGGTGGGCCAGCCATCTTCCGCATAGGCGCGCAGGCGCCGCACGAAAATCTCCATCAGATCTTCGAAACGATGGCGTTTGGCGTAGATGAGCGTGCCCTGGAAAAGCGCGCTTGCCGCAAAAGTCTTGATCGACTGCAGAAAGCGACAGTCACCGGGATTGTCGATGAACTGCCGGATCGCCGCATGTCCGGCCTCGACCTTCAGTGCCGCAGCGCCCAGCGCCGGGTCCTTCATGAAGGAGAGCGCCGTGCGCATGCTGTCGGATGTGCCTGTTGCGCTGTTGAAGGCGACCGATCGGGTGTCGGGCCCATCGGCCATCGCCAGAACCGTATTCGTCGTGCCGAAGTCGAAACCAAGCGCCCGAGCCATGCCCGCACTCCTTTCCGTCAAAATTTTCAGGATTGGGACAAAGCCCCTGTGAGGCGCGAGACGCGCCACTATCGCAAAGAGGGCGCGTCATGACATGGCTGGGTAGCAAGTGCAAGACTTGGCGATGGGTTTTATTTGGCCTGTCCAAAGACGCGGCCGGTGACATTCCCGCCTTGCGCGATGCCATCGGCAATTCCGGGCATGGCAAGCGAAGCAGGCGCCTCTCGGCGCCCGTTGATCTCATTCGGCGGCGATAGCCGTCGGTCTGTCTTTCGGATGCTGGTCCGTGTCCTTGCGTTTGCCGAGGCGAGCCAGAAAGTCGCTCAGGCGGTTCATCTCAAGGAAGATCACCGGCGTGATGAACAGCGTCAGGATCTGCGAGACGACCAGACCGCCAACGACCGCGACACCGAGCGGCTGACGCAGCTCCGAGCTCGCGCCCCCGCCGACGGCAATCGGCAGGGCACCAAGCAAGGCGCAGAAGGTCGTCATCATGATCGGCCGGAAACGGCGAACGCAGGCTTCATGGATCGCCTCCGCCGCAGATACGCCACTGCCCGATCGCAGCGTTTCCAGCGCCACGTCGATCATCATGATCGCGTTCTTCTTGACGATACCGATCAGCATCAGTAAGCCGATGAGGGCGATGATCGACAGGTCGAAACCGAAGAGCTTGAGGGAAAGCAGCGCGCCGAGGGCGGCGGCCGGCAGGCCGGACAGAATGGTCAGCGGATGGATAAAGCTCTCGTAAAGCACGCCGAGGACCACGTAGATCGTCAGCACGGCGGCAAGGATCAGATAAGGCGTGCTGCCCTGCGACTGCTGGAAGATCTGGGCGGTGCCGCCATAGGACGTGAAGACGTCCGCCGGCATGTTGAGATCCTTCTTGATCTGATCGATCTGTGCCGTGGCGTCACCGAGGGCTTCGCCCGCAGGCAGGTTGAAGGACACGGTGGTCGACACGAGCTGGCCGGTCTGGTTGATGGTGACCGGGCCGGTGGTGCGCTCGACATGGGCGAAGTTCGACAGCGGAACCAGGGCGCCGCTTGCGGAGGCGACCCGGATTTCCTGCAGCTTCTGGTCGTCCCAGGGTTTGCTGGTGTCGAATTCGACGATAACGTCATAGCTGTCGCCGGTGGTCTGGATCTGCGCGGCGTTATAATTGCCGAACGCTTCCTCCAGCGTGGTGCGCAGCACATTGTTGTTGATGCCGTAGTTGGCCGCCTTTTCGGTGTCGACGACGATATTGGCCTGCAGCGCATTGTTCTGCTCATCCGAGGCGACATCGGTGAAGCGCGGATCGCGCCGCATCTGGTCTGCGATCTTGTTGGACCAGAGGTCGGTCTTGTCGGCGCTCAACGCCTGAATCACCAGCTGGTATTGGCTGGCGGTCTGGCGGCCGCCGAAGCGCAGGCTTTGTTGCGGTGTGATGTAGGCCTTGATACCGGCGATCGTGCCGATGGTGGTGCGTATTTCACGCAGCGTCTGGTCCAGCGGCTCGCGCTGATCCTTCGGCTTCAGCTGGACATACATCGTACCGTTGTTCAGCGGCTGGCGCGCACTGCCGCCGACGATCGACATCACGTGGTCGACGGCGGGGTTCTTTTTGACGAGGGCTGCGGCCTGGTTTTGCAGGTCGCGCATGGCCGAATAGGATATATCCTGTCGAGCCTGGGTGGAGATCTGCAGGCGGCCGATGTCTTCCGTGGGGAAGAAACTCGCCGGCAGCACCATGAACAGATAGGCGGAAAAGCCGATGGAACCAAAGAAGCACACAAGCACGGTCGCGCGATGGCGCAGACACCAGGATACGCCTCTGTCGTAGCCGCGCTGCGTCCAGTCGAAGCCCTTGTTGAAGAGACGAACTGGCAGCGGTGGCTGGCCATGGCCGCTGGAGAGGCGGGAGCTGAGCATCGGTGTAACTGTCAGCGAAACGATCGCCGAAGAGACGATGGCGATGGCGACCACCATGCCGAATTCGTTGAAGATGCGTCCAACGACGCCACCCATCAGAAGAATCGGGATGAATACGGCGATCAGCGATATCGACATCGAGATGATCGTGTAGCTGACTTCCGCCGAACCCTTGATCGCCGCCTGCAATACCGGCATGCCTTCCTCGACATGTCGCAATATGTTTTCCAGCATGACGATTGCGTCATCCACCACGAGGCCGACCGCGAGTGTCAATCCTAGTAGTGAGATGTTGTCGACGCTGTAGCCCAACACATACATCATGCCAAAGGTCGAAATCAGCGACAGCGGCACGGCAAGGCCGGGAATGATCGTTGCCGTCACATGGCCGGTGAAGAGATAGATGACCAGAACGACAAGGCCGATCGTCAGCAACAGCGTGAACTTCACGTCGGAGATGGCGTCACGGATCGGTTGCGCCGAGTCGTTCATGACGCTCGTCGTGACCGAACCGGGAATTTCCGCATGAAGCTGCGGCAGTTTTGCGTTGATTGCATCGACGACGTCGACGGTGTTGGCATCCGGCTGACGCTGGATCGCAAGAATGATGGCCCGTTTGCCATCATACCATGAGCCGGTATTGGTATTTTGCACACTGTCCTGGACGTCGGCGACATCGCTGAGGTGGATCGCCGCGCCATTGGGATTGGCAATGACCAGCGACTTGAACTGCTGAGCATCGGTAAGCTGCGTGTTGGCGTTGATGGTCATGCTCTGTGCGTTGTTCTGCAGAGTGCCGACCGGAACCTGGTTGTTGGCGTTGACGAGCGCGGTGTTGACGGTGTCGATGCCGATGCCGCGGTCCTGCAGCTTGCTCGGATCGACCTCGACACGCACGGCGTAAGTCTGCGCGCCGAAAACGGTCACTTCGGCAACGCCCGGGAGCGTCGACAGCGAAGGGGAGATGATGTCTTCGGCAATTTCGTCGAGCTTGCTGCGCGGCATTGTATCGCTCTGCACGGCAAGAAGCATGACCGGCGCGTCGGCCGGATTGGTCTTGCGGTAGCCCGGCGGGGTCGTCAGGTTATTGGGCAGCTGGCGCGTTGCATTCGAAATTGCCGCCTGAACGTCGGCGGCGGCGGCATCGATACTGCGATTGAGATCGAACTGAAGTACGATGCTCGTATTGCCGAGCGAGTTCGTGGCCGAGATTTCACTGATGCCTGGGATGGTTTCGAACTGCTTGATCAGCGGAGTGGAAACCGATGTCGCCATGGTCTGCGGCGAGGCGCCGGTCAACTGTGCCGAGACGTTGATCGTCGGAAAGTCGACCTGGGGCAAAGCCGCGACCGGCACGAGCTGATAGCCGGCCAAACCGGCCATGACTACACCCAGCGCCAGAAGCGTGGTCGCCACCGGCCGTTGGATACAGAAATTGGGGATCATTGCTGTGCTCCAACCGTAATCGTTTCGCTCTTCCGGCCCGACTGATCATCGGCTGCGGCAAGGTTCTGTGTCTTTCCGTCGTTGAACTGTTCGACGACGGTCTGACCATCGGTCAGCTGTACCTGTCCCTCGACGACGATATGATCTCCTTCCGAAAGACCTTTGGCGACAGCGGTAAAGCCCCCGTTCTCGCGCTGTACGGTGACCGGCGTCATATGAACCTTGCCGTCTTTGACGACAAAGGCGAAGAAACCGTCAGCGCCTGGGCTGATGGCAACCGTCGGAGCGACGATCACAGGCTGAGTGTCGGTAAGGTGGACGATGATGTTGACCGATCGGCCAGGCCAGATAGCACCATTGGCATTGGCGAACTTTGCCTTGGCAAGGATGGTGCCGGAAGCGGCATCGACCGAATTATCGAAGAAGCTGATTTCGCCCTGGCGGGACTTGCCCTTATCCGAACGCGGAACAGTGCTGACCGGCACGGTGCCAGCCTTCAAAGCTTCCTCCAATTCCCGCAGATGATTTTCCTGCAGATGGAATTGTACGTAGATCGGATCGTATTGGGTGATGGACACGATCGCCGTACCGGGAGTGACATAAGCACCTGGGCTCGGGACGACATTGCCAAGACGCCCATCATACGGGGCTCGGATTTGTGTGTTTTCCAGCAGCACCTGGTCGGATGCAAGCTGAGCCTTGTCAGCGTTGACGTCGGCGACGGCGGTATCGCGTGCCGCAACTGCCTGATCGACCGTCTGCTGCGTCCCGGCGTTGGCAAGCAGGCTCTTGGCTCGGGTGAGGGCTGATTCTGCCGCCACAAGCGTTGCCTGATCCTTGGCTATGGTCGCTTGATCCTTGTCGACGGCGGCTTGTGCAGTCCGTGCGTCGAGCTTTGCGATCAGATCGCCAGCCTTGACCATCACGCCGTCCTTGGCTTCGATCGATGTGATGATGCCGGATTCCTGCGCGGCAATCGTCGTCGCATTCTGCGCAACGGCCGAGCCGGTAGCGGTGACGTCATTTGGAAGGAGTGTTTTTGTTACCGCAACGGTCTTGACGACCGAAGACAGTGCCGCGCGCTTGTGGCTACCTGTCGCCGTTTTGCTGCCGTCCTTGGTTTCTGCGGAGGCCTGATCAACAAATGCCGAAAGAAAAGGAATACGGTCACGATAGCCCCAGACTGCAAGGGCAGCGACGACTAGAAGGCCGAGGGGAAGCCAAAATTTTTTCATATTGAAGAACCGGTCGAAGCGAGTTGCAGAAAGCGCGATGACATCGAGGTGTATTTATTGCGTCGCACAACAAAGACGGGCTTCGCCGCAATCCATCACATCGCCGTTACCGCTAACGTTCGGTAATTCTGTCCCTATAACCTGAATTTATGAACGCTCATCCAGTGCAATTTACCACAGTTCGACATGACGAAAAATTAAAGCTTGGAAAGCTTTCGACTTGCTCTGCATTGTGCGGCGCAGCAAATAGTCAGATGATTATTTTTTGATTGCCGCCATGTAATAAATGGAGGGCTGCATACGCTTTTACAGCGCTTATCGCGTAAAGACAGGCCACAGGCGTCATGGCGGCCCCGTCTTCGCTCACGGAATTGTGTTGTCAGGCCCCATTTACAAAGGCCTGTTTTCGATTTGCCGATGACGACTTTAGAGCAATTCCAGGAAAAGTGCGTAGCGGTTTTCCGTCCGGAATTGCTCAAAAACAATAAGCCAGAGCGGTTAGGCGATTCCGTGAAGCGCGCAACCGCTCTAGAGGGATCGCGCAGCGCCTCCATCGCAGCGAACCATCGTCCCGGTCACGTAGCTTGCGGGTTCGCTGCAGAGAAAAGCGGCCGTTGCCGCGAATTCCTCGACGCGGCCATAGCGGCCGGCGGGAATGCGGTGCTGACGCTCGGTGCTGACCTCTTCGAGGCTCTTGCCGCCGCGCCTGGCCGTTGCGGCGTCGAGCTCGGCCAGTCGATCAGTGGCGATGCTGCCCGGAAGGAGCATGTTCACCGTGATCCCTTGTGCCGCCACTTCGCTCGCCAAGGTCTTGCTCCAGCCGGCGAGCGCCGGGCGCAGCGTATTGGAGAGCGCCAGATTGGGGATCGGCTCGATGACGCCGGAGGAGGCGACGGTGAGGATGCGTCCCCATCCTTGCGCCTTCATGCCAGGCAACAATGCATTGGTCAGGGTGATGATCCGCGCCACCATGGAGATGAAATAGGTCTCCAATCGCTCGGCGGTCATATCCTCAGTCGTTCCCGGCGTCGGGCCGCCGGTATTGTTGACGAGAATATCAATGCCGCCGAGTTTCTCGGTAACGGCCTTGCCGATGATCTCGATGAAATTCTCGTCGTTGAGATCGGCCCAGATCCAGTCGGCCCGGCCTTTCCCCTCGGCGTTGATGGCCTTGCAATTATTGTCAAGCCTCTCGCCGTTGCGGCCGCAAAGCAGGACGTTTACTCCCTCGCGTGCCAGCGCAACGGCGATGCCATGCCCCAGCCCCTTGGAAGAGGCGAGCACCAGCGCGCGTTTCCCGTCGATACGAAGATCCATCTTGATCACCCTTCTGCTATCTCGAAGTTCTCAAGTGGAACTTATAGAGCGGCATCAGCCGATTTTGAAAGCCACAGCGTGACAGCGGCCAGGTAAAAGAGATCGAAAGTTGACGTTAACGTAAAGGTAATTTAACTTGATTGCTAGTTGGACGAATTGGAGGATTGCCTGTCGCTTCCCGGCTCGACAATCCCTTCCCATTTTGACAAGAGATAACCGAAATGGGGAAGACGCCCAAAGGGGACAAGGCCGCGCTCCCATGCCATCGGGCGCCCGGCCAATCGGAGAGAGTATATGACTGACGCGAGCGAGCTGCCTGAACGCGAGAGCATGGAATTCGACGTCGTGATTGTCGGGGCGGGTCCTGCGGGGCTTTCTGCGGCGATCCGGCTGAAACAGGTCAATCCGGACCTGACCGTCGTCGTGCTCGAGAAGGGCGCCGAGGTCGGCGCGCACATCCTGTCGGGTGCCGTCGTCGATCCGATCGGCATCGATCGCCTGCTGCCTGGCTGGCGCGAGGAGGAGGGCCATCCATTCAAGACCGAAGTGACAGCGGATCACTTCCTGTTCTTGGGCCCAGCCGGCTCCATCCGGCTGCCGAACTTCATAATGCCGCCGCTCATGAACAATCACGGCAACTACATCGTCTCGCTCGGCAATGTCTGTCGCTGGCTGGCCGAGAAGGCGGAAGGCCTCGGCGTCGAGATCTATCCCGGCTTTGCCGCAACCGAAGTGCTCTATAATGACAAAGGCGCCGTCATCGGTGTGGCCACCGGCGACATGGGGATCGAGAAGAACGGCGAGCCCGGCCCGAACTATACGCGCGGCATGGAACTGCTCGGCAAATATGTGCTGATCGGCGAGGGCGTGCGCGGCTCGCTCGCCAAGCAGCTCATTGCCAAATTCGACCTCTCGAAAGATCGCGAGCCGCAGAAATTCGGCATCGGCATCAAGGAACTCTGGCAGGTCAAGCCGGAGAACCACAAAAGGGGTCTGGTGCAGCACTCCTTCGGCTGGCCGCTCGGCTTCAAGACCGGTGGAGGCTCATTCCTTTATCATCTGGAAGACAATCTGGTCGCCGTCGGCTTCGTCGTGCACCTGAACTACAAGAACCCCTATCTCTATCCCTTCGAGGAATTCCAGCGCTTCAAGACGCATCCGGCGATCCGCGGCACCTTCGAGGGCGGCAAGCGCATCTCTTACGGTGCACGCGCCATCACCGAGGGTGGTTATCAGTCGGTGCCGAAGCTGACCTTTCCGGGCGGCGCGCTGATCGGCTGTTCGGCCGGTTTCGTCAATGTGCCGCGCATCAAGGGCAGCCACAATGCGGTGCTGTCGGGCATGCTGGCAGCCGACAAGATCGCCGCGGCGGTCGCCGCGGGCCGCGCCAATGACGAAGTGATCGAGATCGAGACCGAATGGCGCCAGACGGATATCGGCAAGGACCTGAAGCGGGTGCGCAATGTCAAGCCGCTGTGGTCGAAGTTCGGCACGCTGGTCGGTGTCGGCCTTGGCGGTCTGGACATGTGGACGAACCAGCTGTTCGGCTTCTCATTCTTCGGCACGCTGAAGCACGGCAAGACGGATGCCCAATCTCTCGAGCCCGCGTCCAAGCACGAGAAGATTAACTATCCGAAGCCGGATGGCGTCCTGACCTTCGATCGGCTGTCCTCGGTGTTCCTGTCGAACACCAACCACGAGGAAGACCAGCCGGTGCATCTCAAGGTCAAGGACATGGCGTTGCAGATATCGTCGGAGCACGACATTTTTGCCGGCCCCTCGACCCGCTACTGTCCGGCAGGCGTCTATGAATGGGTGGAGAAGGATGGCAAGGAGACCTATGTCATCAACGCCCAGAACTGCGTCCACTGCAAGACCTGCGACATCAAGGATCCCAACCAGAACATCAACTGGGTACCTCCACAGGGTGGCGAAGGGCCTGTCTATCCGAATATGTGAGATGCAATGACAGAGGTCGGGCAAGGCGCCTGGGCGATCCGTCTGGCTCGGCCGGAAGAGCAGCATTTGCTTGCTGATATCGAGATCGATGCGTTCTGGGCGTTGCATGAGGCCGGTGCCGTGGCCTGCGAGCCGACATCGCTGTCAATCGAAGTGCTCAGGCAGTCACAGGCGGAGCAGCTGCTGCTCGTCGCCGTCGATGACGGCGACCAGCCGTTCGGCTTCCTTGCCGGCATCCTCAAGGACGGTTCCGTTCACATTGCCGAAATCGATGTCGTCAGGCACTGGCAGAAGAAGGGCGCCGGAAGGCGTCTGATGGAAGCTGTCATAGCGGCGGCGAAAACGCAGGGTGCTGCAGGCGTCACTTTGACGACGGACCGGCATGCCGCCTTCAACGCGCCTTTCTATGCCTCGCTGGGATTTCGAATATTGGGCAATGAAGAAAGGCCGGCTGAGTTGACGCGGATCCTGGAGAATGAGGTCGCGCACGGCGCCGATCCGGCCAGACGCGTGGCGATGGCGCTTCGGTTCTGATCCGTATCCCAGGGTGGGCCAGATCGCCAATCCGAAGCGCCATGATGTCGAAGACAGGAATTAATGCTGGGCGCTTTTCCGGGCGAGCAGACCGGTGGAGAGAGCAACACCTATGCCGGTGACGAGGGCGGCTGCAATGCCAGCCGCTCCGATTTTCTCACCGAGCAGGAACCCGCCGCCGATGGTGGCGAGAACAGGCGTGATGGCGGTGAAGGCTGCGGCCTGCGTGCCGCCGAGGGCCTGGACGGCAAGACCGTAGGCCAGGGTGGCGGCAAGGCCGGACAGCAGCCCCTGGCTGACGATCTGCAGGCCGATTTCCGGCAACGGCACCGATGCGAGCGAGCTGCCGAAGACGAAGGCCAGTCCGACATGGATGAGGAAGGACCAGACAGCGATGATGGCGCTCGATTGCAACGCGCTCAAGCCCGAGCGGCGGAAGGCATGGGTGTAGCTTGCCCAGAGCAAGGCTGCGAGCGGCAGCAGCGTGAAGCCTTCCCAGGAGATCTGCACGCCGTAAAGACTGCGTGCCAGCAGGATGACGACGCCGGCGACGATGCCGGCAAGGCCGAGCCAGCGGGTCACATCGAGCCGTTCACGAAACAGCGTCACGCCGATTAGGGCGGCGGCCAGCGGCATGGAACCGCCGAGCAGGATGCCGGCTGCCGAGGCCGGGGTGAATTGAATGGCGAAGGTGGTCAACTGAAAGAACAGGGCGCCGGAACCGCAGACCATCAGCGCCAGCAGCTTCAGTGGCACGCCTTTCGGCAGCAGGCCGGTCCGCCACCAGACGGGGGCCAATACCAGGGCCGGCACGCCGTAGCGGATCAGGCCGAGGTCGATCGTGCTCATCTGCGTCTCGGCCGTGTGGCGTGTCGCCAGAATCCAGTTCGCCCAGATCAACACGGTGACGATAGCGCCCGCATAGCCGATCGCTGTGGGGCTGATTTTGCGGGTGGGGAGGGTCAAGGCGGTCATCGACATATCCTTTCCAACGATCCAGTTTGTCTTTCGATGGGAAGAAGATAGCGCCGAAGGCTGAGGCATGTCCTTGCTAGTTATGGCTCCAAAAACATGATACAGGCAATAATCTGCCAATATGGATGCTTGAGTTTCTCAGATATGCCAAAGCTGGATAAATTCGATATTGCCATCCTCAATTGCCTTCAGGAGGACGCGCGCGCCACCAATGTCGAGATCGCCGAGCGGGTCAATCTTTCGCCGTCGCCCTGTTTGAGGCGCATCCGCAACCTGGAAAAATCCGGCCTACTGCGCGGTTACCGCGCCGATATCGATCGCAAGGAGGCCGGCCTCGGCCTCACGGTTTTCGTTGAACTCAAGGTCGGTCATCACTCGAAGGAAAATTCCGAGGCGCAGCAGGCAGCATTGCTCGCCATTCCGGAGGTCGTGGCCTGCCATTTGATTTCGGGAACGGCCGATTTCCTCGCGGAGGTCGTGGTGGCGGACCTTGCCGCCTATGAGAAGGTGATGTCGGAAAAGCTTTTGGTGCTTCCCGGCGTGGTCGATCTGCGCTCGAACTTTGCGATCCGCACGATCAAGACCAATGGTGCCCTGAAACTGCCACAGCCTGAATGAAACAGGCGAAGTGAAAATGAAAAGGGGCCGTTGCAGGCCCCTTTTTGGATGAGAGCCTGATGATCCTCAGAGCATCGTTCCGCTGAGGATCATCAGTGCGACCGAGAAGTAGATCACCAGCCCGGTGACGTCGACCAGCGTCGCAACGAAGGGCGCCGATGCGCTGGCCGGGTCGAGCCGCAGCTTCTGCAAAACGAACGGCAGCATCGAGCCGGCAAGCGAACCGAACGTCACGATGCCGATCAAGGCTGCAAAGACAGTAAAGGCGACGAGCTGCCAGTGCGGACCGTAGTCGAAGAGACCGATGGTCTGCCAGAGCACGATGCGGGCGAAGCCGACGAGACCGAGAATTGCGCCGAGCACGATGCCCGTCGGCAGTTCACGCAGAGCCACGCGCCACCAGTCCGCAAGCTTTAGCTCGCCGAGCGCCAGCGCCCGGATGATCAGCGAGGTTGCCTGCGAGCCGGAATTGCCACCGGAGCTCATGATCAGCGGGATGAACAGCGTCAGCACGACGGCTTTTTCCAGTTCGCCTTCGAAATGCTGCATGGCGCTTGCCGTCAGCATTTCGCCGAGGAAGAGGGCGGCAAGCCAGCCGGCGCGCTTGCGGATCATGCCGCCAAAGCTGATCTTCATGTAGGGCTGACCGAGTGCTTCCATGCCGCCGAACTTCTGTGCGTCTTCGGTCGTATCGGCAATCATCGTGTCGATGACGTCGTCGACGGTGACGATGCCGAGCATGTGGCCCTTGTCGTCGACAACCGGAAGCGCCAGCAGATCGTGGCGCCGGATCAGACGGGCGACGTCCTCCTGCTTCATCAGTGGCGGCGCCGTTACCGGCGTGCCCTTCTGTGCGACGGTGAGGATACAGGCGTCGGGCTCGCCGGTGATGAGGCGGCGCAGCGTCACGACATGCAGCAGCACATGTGTCTCGTCGTCGAGCACATAGATGGCATAGACGGTTTCGCGGGAGCGCTCGACCTGGCGAACGTGGTCGAGCGTCTGCGCAACGGTCCAGCTTGCCAATACGCTCACGAACTCTGTCGTCATGATGCCGCCGGCGGTGCGCGGCGGGTAGCCCATCAGGCCCTGGATCGCTTGCCGGGCATGCTCGTCGAACGTGGCGAAGAGCCGGGCACGGGTGTCGATATCCATCTCGAGCAGCACGTCGGCGACACGGTCGTTCGACATGCCGTGCAGCAGCCGGGAGGCGTCCGCATTGCCCATGACTTCGAGAATTTTGGATGCGTTGCGCAGTTCCGGCCGGTCGAGAATGCGCACGGCGCGCTCTTCCGGCATTTTGGCGAGAATGCGCGCAGCCTCGCCCACATCGAGCACGTTCAAGGACTCGACGCGTTCCGCGATGGTTACGGCGCGGTTGTTATTGATGAATGCACGAGCGGCGTTGCCAGCCCGCATGGGGAAGCTGTTGATATTCATTAAAGCTCGCCTTTCCAGTCGATCCGCCGTCGTAGCGGATCGTGGCGAGCCGACAGGAGTCGGTTAGTGCACGAATGCTACTGACGGCAAAGGCAATCGACTACTACTGTCGCTAGGCATCTAAAGATGGCTCCGGTTAATCGGCATGGAAAAACATTATTCCCCACGTGGGGGAGAAGTCGCGCCGAAGGCATAAAAAGTCAAGAGGTGGAAGCAGTTAAAGGCACTATGTCGCAAGAAAAATTTCTTTAGGCGGCCGAAAGTTTGTGCGTTGCAACAAATTCCGTTGCGAATGCGTTAAATAGCTTGGCCGGACGCCTCGCGCCCGGCCATATTCGCTGAAAATTTCAGTCTCTCAGAAGCCCACCAGGACGACCTTGCCCTTCATTTTTCCGGTTTCGACCAGGGCATGCGCCTTCTTCAGATTCGCCGCGTTGATCGTGCCTGCGGTCTCCGTCAGCGTCGTACGGACCTTGCCGGCATCGACCAGTTCGGCGACCTTCGTCAGCAGCCTGTGCTGCTCGATCATGTCGGCCGTGTTGAACAGCGGGCGGGTGAACATCAGTTCCCAATGGATCGAGGCCGACTTGCGCTTGAAAGGCATGACGTCGAGCGTCTTCGGATCGTCGATCAGCGCGAACCGGCCCTGCGGGGCGATGGCATCGACGATGGACGCGATGTGGTCAGCGGTATTGGTCGTCGAGAAGATGAAGGCGGGCGCGCCGATGCCGAGCGCCTCGATCTGAGGCGCAAGCGGCTTCGAATGGTCGATGACGTGATGCGCGCCCAACTCCTTGACCCAGGCCTGCGTTTCCGGCCGCGAGGCCGTAGCGATGACGGTGAGGTCGGTCAAGGCGCGTGCGATCTGGATCGCAATCGATCCGACGCCGCCGGCACCGCCAATGATGAGGATCGCATTTGCCACGCCGGGAACGGGATCCTGCACCTTCAGGCGATCGAAGAGCGCTTCATAGGCCGTGATCGAGGTTAATGGCAGCGCAGCCGCGGCCGCAAAATCGAGGCTCTTCGGCTTGGCCCCGACGATGCGCTCGTCGACGAGATGGAATTCGACATTCGAGCCGCCGCGGTTGATGGCGCCGGCATAGAAGACTTCATCGCCCGGCTTGAACATCGTGACCTCGGGACCGACGGCCCTGACGATGCCGGCCGCGTCCCAGCCAAGGATCTTGTATTCGCCTTCGGGCGGCGCGGCGCTGGCACGGACCTTAACGTCGACCGGATTGACGGAGACCGCCTTCACTTCGACGAGCAGGTCGTGGCCCTTGGCCTCGGGTGTCGGCAGGTCGATATCGATGAGCGATGTCTCGGCGGAAATGGGCTGAGGTTGCTTGTAGGCGACTGCACGCATGGGAGAAGCTCCTGGTTTTGTTGCACACAGGCTAGATGCGCATTATCATCAAAGGGCGCAAGAATGCACAAATTCTGTACGTAGGTACAAAAAGGATACTGTCGATGTCGCTTCCCCGCTCCAAGCTCGTCAGGAATTTTCCGGGATGCCCGGTCGAGGCGACGTTGAGCCTGCTCGACGGCAAATGGAAGGGCGTGATCCTGTTTCACCTGATGGAAGGAACGCTGCGCTTCAATGAAATCCGCCGCAAGCTTCCGTCGGTGACGCAGCGCATGCTGACGAAGCAACTGCGCGAATTGGAAGAATCCGGGCTGGTCTCACGCACCGTCTTTCCGGTCGTGCCGCCGCGCGTCGAATATGCTCTGACGCCGCTCGGCACAAGCCTGCGGCCGATCATCAAGGCGATGGCTGTATGGGGCGAGGAGAATGTCTTCTGCCACAATGGCCGGCAGGACTGGCCGCACCCGCGGCCTCATGCGTGGCCGGTACGGCGCTCCAGGCCAACTGAAACGGCAAAGACCGCAAGACCGGCGACCGAGAGAACCGCGCCGACATAGCCGGTCGCAGCCGCGGTGAAGCCCCAGGTGATCACCATGCCGCCGAGCCATGCGCCGAGCGCATTGGCGATATTGAAGGCGGAATGGTTTGAGGCGGCAGCCAGCGTCTGCGCATCCGCCGCCACATCCATCAGGCGGGTCTGCACGGCCGGACAGGCGGCAAAGCCGCAGCCGATCAGAAACACGCAGACGCAGAGCATCACCGGATTGGCGGCCGTCAACGAAAACAGCGTCATGATGATGATATTGAAAATCATCATGCCGCCGATCGTGCCCTTGAGCGAGATGTCGCCGAGACGGGAGCCCACGACATTGCCGACATTCATGCCGATGCCGAACAGCGCAAGCACGACCGGCACCATGCTTGCCCCAAGGCCCGCAACCTGTGTCGTGGTGGTGGCAACATAGCTGAAGATCGAGAACATGCCGCCGAAGCCGACGGCGGCGATGCCAAGCGTCAGCCATACCTGGATGCGCTTGAGCGCGCCGAGTTCGCGGGTGATGCTGGCGCCTTCCTCGACCCTATCCTTGGGGAGGAAGAGGGCGATGAGCAGCATGGTCGCGAGGCCGATGCCACCCACCATCATGAAGGCCGCCCGCCAGTTCAGAAGCTGGCCGAGGAAGGTGGCGATCGGCGTGCCGATCAGCGTGGCGATCGTCAGGCCGAGCATGACTTGGCCGACGGCGCGGACGCGGCGGTGAACCGGCACCATCGATGCGGCAACCAGCGCGGCAACGCCGAAATACGCGCCATGCGGAAGGCCGGTGATGAAACGCAGCGCCGTGAAGCTTGCGAAGGTCGGTGCGAATGCGCTGGAAATATTGCCGGCGGCGAAGATCGCCATCATCAGCAGGAGCAGCGTGCGCCGCGCCATCTTGGCGGCGAGCACGGCGATAATAGGCGCACCGACGACGACGCCGAGCGCATAGGCGCTGATGACATGACCTGCTTCCGGCGTGGTGACGCCAAAGGTGTCGGCAACATTAGGCAGAAGTCCCATGATGACGAATTCACCGGTACCGATGCCGAAGCTGCCGACCGCGAGGGCCAGTGTCACGAGCGCGATGGCCGTGCGCGAAGGCGCTTCCAGGACGGTTTGGGTATCGAGGACGTCGGCGGCAATATCGCTCACGAAAGCTCCTTGGCGACAAACCCGGGCAAGGCGCCGCGAATCATGCAGCGAGCCCGGAACCCGGCATTCGATGCATCATGGGGAAATAAAGGACTGGAGGGGCATGGACATACCTCAGGCGATAGTATCGATGGCGTCGATATTTCTGTCGCGTGCATTTTTTGCAGTGCAGCATGTCGTACGCTGCATAAGTGAACATTGGTCCGATCGGGCAGAGCAGTTGTAATGCTTGAAATCGCTTCATTCGGAACCATCTGTGGGGGAGGCGCACGGGGGCATTCGCCCCTTCCCGAAATACAATTTGCGGAAAGACCAAGAGCCCCAATGAAGTTGATCGGCTTTTTCAACCGCGATGGCGGTACCTTCCGGACGACGGATATGGCTGCCTATGAGGCGAAGGCGGAGCAAGTCTTCCGCGATGCCGGTCATGATTTCGAAGCCGTGGTCGTGGCGGGACGAGACGTCGTGTCGGCGATGGAGCGCGCGGCGCGCCGGGACGACATAGACGGTATCGTCGCCGGAGGCGGCGACGGCACGATTTCGGCCGCCGCCGCCATCGCCTGGAAGACCGGCGTCGCCCTCGGCGTGATTCCCGCCGGCACCATGAACCTGTTTGCCCGTTCGCTGAGGTTGCCGCTCGATATCTGGCAGACGCTGAACGTGCTCGCGACAGGTGAGGTCGACAAGGTCGATATCGGCAGCGCCAACGGTCGGGCCTTCGTGCATCAGTTCTCAGCGGGCCTGCATGCGCGCATGGTGCGTTATCGCAACGGCTATACCTATCGCTCGCGCATCGGAAAGATGTCGGCCAGCACCCGTGCCGCCTTCGGGGTCATCGCCAATCCGCCGGAATTCGATGTCGACTTCGAAGCCGGCGGCGTTCGCGAACGCCGGCACGTGTCGGCGATTTCCGTCTCCAACAATCCCTTTGGCGCCAATGCACTGCTCTATGCTGACAATCTGCAGGGCGGTGAGCTCGGCTTCTACATGGCAAAGCCATTGCGGCCGCTCGGCGTGGCGCGTCTTGTCGTCGATATGCTGCGCGGCCGGTTTCGTGAGAACACCGATGTCATGGTCATGCATGCGCCGGAAGTGCATCTGCATTTTCCGAAGCTGCGCCAGCTCGCAAACTGCGTCATGGATGGCGAGTTGCTGCCGCTGGAGCGCGATGTAACGCTCAAGGTTCATCCCGGCGAACTCAAGGTGATGGTCCGCGAAGGCACCGCCGCCAGCGTCGAGCGCGAGGGTGCCGTCAACAGCCTGGCCGTCTGAAGCGGTCAGAGACGCGGCAGATAGGTTCGATAGTCGAAATCGGAAACGGTGCGCAGAGAGCGGATGGCTTCCTTGTGCTTCGTATCGCCGTAGAGCTTTTGATATCGCTCGCCAAAGATATCGGCGATGAAGACAGAGCTGCGGAAGCGTTCGACGGCGGTCAGGAAGTCATGCGTCAGCCGCGGGGCATTGGCCGGCACGTAGGTCGGTGTCGTCTCCTCGCCGGGGTCCAGTTGGTTCTCTAAACCGAGCAGCATGCCGCCAAGGATTGCCGCCAGCATCAGATAGGGATTGGCGTCGGCGCCGGCGACACGATGCTCGACGCGCGCGCCAGGTCCATCCTTTTCGGGAATGCGCACTGCGGTGCCGCGATGGCCATAGCCCCAGGTCAGGTCGACGGGGGCGAAGGAGCCCGGCTGAAAGCGGCGGTACGAGTTGGCATAGGGCGCAAAGATCAGCTGCGCATCCTCTAGCGTTTGCAGTAACCCGGCGCAGATCGATTTCAGCTTCTTCGGCTCGCCGCCTTCCGCATCGAGGATATTGCGGCCCTGATCATCGATGATGCTGGCATGTACATGCAGTCCGGAGCCGGCATGATCGGTATAGGGCTTCGCCATGCAGGTCGATTTCAGGCCGTGCTTGCGCGCCGCCTGCTCGGCCACGCGCTTCAGCATGATGCAGTCGTCGGCGGCGGCAAGGGCATCCGGGCGATGCAGCAGGTTGACCTCGAACTGGCCGGGGCCGAATTCCGCCGTCGTCGCGTCCGCCGGCAGCGCCTGCGCCCTGGCATAGCTGCGCAGCGTTTCAAGATAGCCGTCGAGCAGGTCGACCGCGTCCATGTCGTAGAGCTGGTAGCCGTTCGGCTCGTCGCGATAGGTCAATGCCGGCGGCGGCGAGGGGATGCCCCTTTCGCGCCAATCGCCGGCAAGCAGATAGAATTCCAGCTCGGTTGCGATGACGGGGGTCAGGCCGAGCGCCTTGTAGCGGTCGACCACGGCCGCAAGAATGGCGCGGGGATCCTGAAAGCTCGGGCTGCCGTCGAGCTCATGCATGGTGGCCAGCACCTGCTTCGACCCAGGCGGTGCCCAGGGCATATCCGCGAGTGTGCGCCGATCAGCGACACAGGTACCGTCTGGATCGCCGATCGTCAGCGACAGGCCTGTCATGTCGTCATTGTCGTCGCCCCAGATATCGAGCGACTGCGTCGAGGTCGGCAGCCGCACGGCGCCGGACCAGACCTTCTTTTCGGCCGCGATCGGGATCTGCTTGCCCCGCAGCCGGCCGTTCATGTCCGATATCAGCACCTCGATACGCGCATTACCTTCGGTTGCGTTGTCGGCCGCCATACTCTTGTAAATCCCCAATGCTCACGGCATGGTCGTAAACCATGATAGCTATCAGTCAAGTCTGGCGACGCTGAGTCTCCGTGCCGGGCCCCTCACCCCAGCCCTCTCCCCGCATGTGCGGGGAGAGGGGGACTCTCCGATACCCATCTTCGCGCAATGCGGTAGTTGGCACGAAAACTCCCTCTCCCCGTTTGACGGGGAGAGGGCTGGGGTGAGGGGCCATGCACACAATTGCGGCGTCGGCGGACTCGCCTGGCAGAAACCAATTGCAATGAGGTGAGTTTCAATCATGCCCGACATGCCAAGCCGCTCCAATCTTGCCGCTCTCGATGCCGCCCATCATCTCCATCCCTTCGCCGATATGAAGAAGTTGAACGCCGACGGCGCGCGGATCATCCAGCGCGGCGAGGGCGTCTATATCTTCGACAGTGAAGGGCGGAAATATCTGGATGGCTTTGCCGGCCTCTGGTGCGTGAATATCGGCTACGGCCGCACGGAGATTGCCGATGCCGCGATCCGGCAGATGAACGAGCTGCCCTACTACAATACCTTCTTCGGCACGACGACAACGCCGGCGACGCTGCTGTCTGAAAAAGTCTGCGCCCATGCCGGGCCGCATTTCAATCATGTCTTCTTCACCAATTCCGGCTCGGAGGCGAACGATACCTGGTTCCGCATGGCGCGGGTCTACTGGAGCGCGGTCGGCAAGCCCAGCAAGAAGACCGTCATTGCCCGCAGGAACGGCTATCATGGTTCCACAGTTGCCGGCGCCAGCATGGGCGGCATGAAATACATGCACGAGCAGGGCGACCTGCCGATCCCAGGCGTCGTCCACATCGGGCAGCCCTATTGGTACGCCGATGGCGGCGAGCTCTCGCCGGAGGAGTTCGGCCTCAACGTCGCCCGAGAGCTGGAGGAGAAGATCGATGAGTTGGGCGAGGACAATGTCGGGGCCTTCATCGCCGAGCCGGTACAGGGCGCGGGCGGTGTCATCATTCCACCTTCGACCTATTGGCCGGAAATCGCGCGCATCTGCAAGGCCCGGAACATCCTCTTGGTCTGCGACGAAGTAATCTGCGGCTTCGGTCGCCTTGGCTCATGGTTCGGCTATCAGCATTTCGGCGTCGAGCCCGATCTCGCCCCGATCGCCAAGGGACTATCGTCGGGCTATCTGCCGATCGGTGGCGTACTCGTCAGCGATCGCATTGCCGACGTGCTGATCAACGAGGTCGGCGAGTTCAATCACGGTTTCACCTATTCCGGCCACCCGGTGTGTGCGGCCGCCGCACTGGAGAATCTGAGAATTCTCGAGGATGAACGGCTGGTCGAGCGCGTTCGCGACGATATCGGTCCCTATTTTGCCGAGGCCTGGGGCAGCCTTGCGGATCATAACATGGTCGGCGAGGCCGTCAGCATCGGCCTCATGGGCGCATTGCAGCTTGCCGCCGATAAATCCACCCGCCGCCGGTTCGAGAAGCCCGATGCGATAGGCTCGGCCGTCCGCAACCACGCGCTCGCCAACGGTCTCGTGCTGCGCGCGACGGCCGATCGCATGCTGGCGTCGCCGCCGCTCGTCATCAGCCATGAGGAAGTGGATGCCATGGTTCGCATCACGCGGCTGGCGCTCGATGCCGTCTGGGCGGAGGCGAAGTCGTAATCAGCGCTTGTCCGTCGGCGTCGGCGCATCCCACTTGCCCGCCTTGTGAAGGGCAAGCGTCAGCGCCGCGACATGGATGACCTGGATCATCTTGCCATCCAGCGCCAGCTCGATCGCCTGCCGGATCGGCATGCGGATCAGGCGAATGCGTTCGGTCGGGTCGTCCGCCGGTCTGGCGCTGAACTCGACATTCCGAGCGATGACGATGTGCGCCAGATTGGTGTGAGTGGCCGGATTGGGCGCAAGCTTGCCCACATAGTCCCAGTCGGTGGAGGAGAGACCGGTTTCCTCTCGCAGCTCGCGCGCCGCCGCCTCGACCGGGCTTGCATCGCTCGCGTCTATGGCTCCGCCGGGCAATTCGAGGGCCACGACACCCAGCCCATGACGATACTGTTGGACGAGATAGATATGATCCTCGGCATCGAGCGCAATAATCTCGACCCAATCGGGATATTCCAGCACATAATAAGGCGCGATTTCCACGCCTTCCGCTGTGACGCAGCTATCGGCCCGGACCTTCAGCCACCGGTCGTGAACCAGATAAGTGGAGCTCTTTATCTCCCAGGGCGGAAGATCGGCGGTGTCGGTCAGTAGGTGTGTGACGTCGTCCTTCGAGTCCATGTACGGTTCGAGCCTCTATTTCGGATAGACCCACGCATAGGCGAAAGACGCCATGTCACCCGGTTTGCCATGAATATATTGCACATCCGTGAGCTTGATGTCCGGCGTCGCATATTGCGAACCGAGAGTGTCGCGCAGCCAGTTCGACAACTCCCGCGGCATGACACCATTGTCCTTGCCCGGGCGCCACACGATCAGGATCGGCTTGTTTGCGCTCCACTGATAATCGGCTTTCAGATTTGGAAAGAAGAGCGACATGGCCGGCACGTCGGGAAGCTGCAGGTGCAGGTTGCCGGCGGGCAGCCATCCGTTCGTCAGCATCAAGCCCGGCCGCTTGCCTTCGCTCGCAAGGATCTGCCGCACGAAGGCGGGATAGGGGGTGTTGTAGTGGTCGTAGGCGCCAAACAGCATCGGGAAGATGGTGCGGGTCAAAAGCAGCGCCGGGATAACGACCATCATGACGAGCGGGACATAGAAGAAACGCTTGCCGAAATCCGCGGCCGTGATTCCGGCGACTTCCATCTTCAGGCATAGATAGATCGGCAGCAGGAAGAGGAAGGGCAGCAGCCAACGGTCGCGCAGATCCGTCATGCCGATGGTGACGATCAGGATCAGCACGATTATGGCGATGACGGCAAAAAGGATTTCGAAGAAGCGGGTCCACTCGTTCGACCGGCCGAAGTTCTTCAGCAAGCTCTTGCCGAACACCAGCGCATAGACGATGAGCGTCGGTGCGCCGATGATGACGATCAGCTTTAAGAATTTCAACGGCCCTTTCACGAACTTGGCGAAAGCGCCCTCCGGCGCCTCCTCCGCCATGATGCCGAGCGTGCGGCCGGAGGCGAGGTCGAAATTGTGGATCAGCCAGATCCCGTGCGGCAGGAAGATCACCAGGGAAATGAGGATGGTCAGCAGGAAGCGCTTGTCGAAGACGCGGGCACGGCCCTGCGGGTGCATCAGCACGGCGACCAGGGCGCCGGCGGCGAGCAGCGCGAAATTGTATTTCGACAGCATGCCGAGGCCGAGCGCCAAGCCGGTGAATGCATAGGAACCAAGGCTTGGCGCCTTCAGCGTGCGGATCGCGCCGCAAAGAAACAGGTTGATGGTGACAAGCTGCGCGACCGTGTGCGTCAGGTCGCGCTGGGCCTCCCAGAAGAATTGCGGGATGGTGAGCAGCGACAACGTTGCGATCGCCGCGAAGACCTTGTCGGTCAGCACTTCCCTGGCCAGCCTGTAATAGCTGAGATAGACGAGGAAGAGGAAGATGTTCTTGACGGCGGAGATTGCAGTCAGCGACAGGCCGAAGACGGAAACGACGACTGCCTGCACCCAATTGTATAGCGGCGGCTGGGAATCGTAGCCAAGCGTCAGCCATTGCGAGAACAGGGCCTGCTGCGACTCGTCGAAGCGCATGCCATGCGGGATGGCGAGGCGCACCAGGAACTCGATGATGAAGTAGCCAGCGAGAAGCGGGATGATGGCATCCGGTCGGCGGACCAGAAACCTATGCATCCTGGTGATCCCGATCGAAGATCTTGCGCACGATATAGTTCGGCGAAAGATCGTCGCGATAGTAGATGCGCGCGATCATCTCCGCGAGGATGCCTGTCGTGATCATCTGGATCGATGACAGCAGCAGCACGACGCCGACCAGCAGCAGCGGCCGGTTGCCGATGTCGCTGCCGAAAATGAACTTGTCGATGAAGAGCCAGAGCAGGATCAGGCTGGCAAGCGCGCCGAGGCCGAGGCCGAGTGAGCCGAAGAAGTGGCCCGGCCGCGCCTTGTAGCGCATGAAGAACATCACCGACAGCAGATCGAGAATGACGCGGAAGGTGCGCGAAATCCCGTATTTGGAGGTGCCGTGCTGGCGCGCATGATGGGTGACGGGGACTTCGCCGATACGCGAGCTCGGCACCACGCCGGCGACCCAGGCGGGGATGAAGCGGTGCATCTCGCCCATCAGCTTCACCTGTTTGATGATCGAGGCGCGATAGATCTTCAGGCTGCAGCCATAGTCGTGCAGCTTGACGCCGGTGATGCGGCCGATCAGGTAATTGGCGCACCAGGAAGGGATCTTGCGAAGCAGGAGCCCATCCTGGCGGTTCTTGCGCCAGCCGACGAGCAGGTCTAGCTGTCGCCGTTCCAACTCTTCGACCATCGAAGGGATGTCCTTCGGGTCGTTCTGCAGGTCGCCATCCATGGTGGCGATCAGCCGGCCGCTGGCGGCGTCGATACCCGCCTGCATGGCTGCCGTCTGGCCGAAGTTGCGCTGAAGCTCGACGATGCGCAGCGTCAGCCCGTCGCGCGGCAGCGACCGGCGCGCATTGGCAAGCGTTGCGTCCGTGCTGCCGTCATCGACCAGGATCAGTTCCCACGGTCTTGCAAAGCCAGCCATGGCGGAGCAGATGCGCTCGACGAGCGGCCCGACGCTTTCTTCCTCGTTGAAGACGGGCACAACCAGCGAAAGCTCAAGAGGGCCTGCCGTATCGGCCTGGGGGAGGGTCGACTCTGCCGTTGTCTGCAACTCTTCTTTCTCCTAAAAGACCGGCAGAACCTGCCGGACGGAACGAGCGATATGTCCGGCCTCAGCCACCGCTCGCATTGGGTGCCCTAACTACATGAAGACTCCGACGGTTGCCAGCCGACAGAATTGGTTTATTCGCAACCGAATGACGCTGCTCACTCTCGCGGTGGTCGTCGCTTATGCCGCCTTCATCGAATGGTTCTGGGGGTGGAGTTCGATCCTGGCGCAGTGGGGCAAGGTCGGCCTTCTGCCGATCCTGCTCGCCCTAGCGCTTTTGACCGGCACCTACTTCCTGCGCACCTGGCGCATCTATGATTATTTCCCGAAGGAAACGGCTGGCCATTTCGCAGCGCTCTTCCGTGTGACGCAGGTGCATAATCTGCTTAATATCATGATGCCGTTCCGCACTGGGGAGACCAGTTTCCCGGTGCTGATGCGCTCCGAATTCGGCATACCGCTGGCGCGCGGCACATCGGCGCTGTTCGTCATGCGGCTGCTCGACCTGCATGCGCTGCTCGCGGCGGCCGGCGTCGGTCTTGCGCTTGCTTCGCCTTACCGCGTTTTGGCCTGGATCGTATGGCTGGCTTTCCTGTTCTTGCCGGTCGCAGCTTTCGTTTCGCGCCGGCCGCTGATCCGCCTTGCCGCCCGCATTCTGCCGAAGAAGGCGCAAGGGCTGGTACATGAGCTGGAGCGCGGCCTGCCTGTCGATGCCCAGGCTTTTGCGCGCGCCTGGCTGACGACGGTGGTCAATTGGCTGGTCAAGGTCGCGGTACTTGCCTGGGCGCTCGGCCTGATGAATGTCACGCCGTTGTCGGCAAGTTTCGGCGGCGCGCTCGGCGGCGAATTGTCGTCAGTGCTGCCAGTGCATGCGCCGGGAGGTGTCGGCACCTATCCGGCCGGCATCACCGCCGGCGCCATGGCATTCGGCGCTTCGGGCGAGAAGGCTGCGCTCGAGAACCTGGCGCAGGCGAGCATCAACGCCCACCTCCTGATCGTCGTTTCGGCACTGACGGGCACCGCCATCGGTCTGCTTGTTTCCAGAAAGCGTGCCTGATCCGGCTAATGCCGGGTTTTGTCTTCCAGTTCGGCCAGCCGCTTGCGCAGAAACGCTTGCTCCGGCGCCTGTTGGCAAAGCGAAAGCGCCATCTCGTAGGATTGCCGTGCTTCCTCGTTGCGCTCGAGTTGGCGCAGGAAATCAGCTTTGGCAGCGTGGGCAAGGTGATATCGCGCCAGACGCTCCTCGCCGAGCAGGCTATTCACGATGGCGAGCGCCGCTGCCGGCCCATCACACATCGAGACGGCTACCGCCCGATTGAGTTCGATCACCGGCGAGGGATTGGCCAGCAGCAAAAGGTCATAGAGGGCGACAATCCGCTGCCAATCCGTGTCGTCTGCTGTCGCGGCGCGCGCATGTTCGGCGGCGATGGCGGCTTGCAGGGCGTAGGTGCCGACGCCGTCCGCGGTCATGGCCTCGGCCGAGAGAGCCAGGCCCTCGCGAATCCTGCCGTGATCCCAGAGCGAGCGGTCCTGATCGGAGAGCAAAACCAGCTCGCCGGCGGCGTCCGCGCGGGCAAGCCGTCGCGAATCCTGCAACAGCATGATCGCCAGCAGTCCCGAGACCTCCGGATCCGGCAGAAGCTGCAGCAACAGCCGGCCGAGCCGGATGGCCTCGGCTGCGAGATCGGCGCGAACGATCGTTGCGCCAGAGGATGCGGAATAGCCCTCGTTGAAGACGAGGTAGATGACGTGCAGCACCTGGGCCAGCCGCTCCGGCAGCTTCATCTTGTCAGGCACCTCATAAGGAATGCCGGCCGCGCGGATGCGGTTCTTGGCGCGGACGATGCGCTGGGCGACGGTTGGCGCCGGAATCAGGAAGGCGTGGGCGATCTCCTCCGTCGTCAGGCCGCACACCTCGCGCAGCGACATCGCCATCTGCGCTTCCGCCGGAATGAGGGGATGGCAACAGGTGAAGACCAGCCGCAGCATGTCGTCCTCGATCTCTTTGCGTTCAGCGATCTCCATCGTCTCCCCCTCCGGATAGAGGCTGTCGGCGATATCGGCTTGGGCAGCATCGAAGCGCACCCGCCGCCTTATGTGATCGATGGCGCGAAAGCGGCCGGCGGAGACAAGCCAGGCATAGGGATTGGCCGGAATCGTCTCCTCCGTCCATTGCTGCGCGGCCGCTGCGAACGCATCGTGGAGCGCCTCCTCGGCCCGATCGAAATCGCCGAGCAAGCGGATCAGGGTTGCCAGCACGCCGCGCGAATGGCTGCGATAGATGCTGTCGATGGTCTGGTTCAGCGACACGGCGTCAGCGTTTCTCCGCTAAGTCTCCCCGAAGCGTCAGGATACGCACCGGACGAATCTCGATGGCACCATAGCGTGCCGAGGGAATGTGTTTGGCGATATCGGTCGCGCTATCCAGATCGGGCGCATCGATGAGATAGAAACCGGCCAGATGTTCCTTCGTCTCCACGAATGGCCCATCCGTCACCGAAAACGTGTCGCCCTGCGGTCGGATGACGATCGATTTATCTCGGAGTTCCAGCGCATCCGAAACGATCAGGCGGCCGTCCTGCCGCAGACTCTCATCATAGACGAAATGCTCGGCGATCAGATGGTTCATCTCGCTTTGAGTCAGCCTTCCGTCGACGTCGACGGATGTGTAGATCAGGCATAGAAATCGCATCGCTCTCTCCCTTAGCGCCTATTCATCCGGAAACCGGATGTCGAAGGCCGCACGGACCTCGATCATGCCGTAGCGGGCGACGGGGAAGGTGGCGGCAATGCGCGTGGCTTCCTCCATGTCCCTGGCCTCGATCAACACGAAGCCGCCGAGATGCTCCTTCAACTCCGCGAAGGGACCGTCGGTGATCGCGGTCTCGCCCTGGCGCACCCGGACCGTTCTGGCGGTCTCCGGCTCCCGCAATGCATTGGCGACGATGATATGGCCGCTGGCGCGCAGCCGGTTGTCGTTGTCGATGGACTCCTGCGTCAGCTGTCGCCCTTCCTCCTCGGAAAGCTTGCTGATCTCGGTTGTCTCGAACCAGACCTGACAAAGAAATTTCATCGCCGCCTCCTCAAAGATCCGAGCCGAAGGAATGGATAGGCCGCACCTCGATGCTTCCGAGCTTTGCAAGCGGGATGCCGGCAGCAACCCGGATTGCGTCGTTCAGATCCTTCGCATCGATCAGGATGAAGCCGCCTAGATATTCCTTGGTCTCAATGAAGGGACCGTCCGTCACCGCGGTCTCGCCGTTGCGGACCCGCACCGTAACCGCCGAGCTTGGCGACTGCAGCGCCTCGGCATGGATCATGTGCCCGCTGGCCATCAGATCCCGGTCGTAGCCGAGCGAATCCGAATCGAGCCTGTGCTTTTCCTCCTTGGTCATGGTGTCGAGCATCGAACCGTCGAACCAGACCTGGCAGAGATATTTCATCGCAGCTGCTCCTCTCGCAATTTGATAACAGCCATAGACGAGCCGGCCGTACGCAAATCGACAGCCCGATCCGCAGCATGACAAAAATTTTCGGCCCTGTCGAAAAAGCTCGACCCCGGTCGACCAGCTCCGTCGTCACGAAAGGAGAGACGGAGATGTACGGTCTGGAAGCCGCAATCGTGCACTACTGGCAAAAGAAGACAATGTCGGAAGAAGAGCTGCTTGACGCGGCGGATGTCGGAAGGGTCGTGTTCCGCATCTGGATGGGGTTCGCGGGCTTTGCCCTGCTGATCCTGTGCCTGAGCTGGGGTGCGGCGCCAAACGACGAACGGCCGCAAGTTGCGGCCGCTGCCAAGATAGTTTCGATACCGGCAGAAGGGCGGTAGGGGGAGAGCCCCAGCCTATTGGCCCGGCTTATTGAAACGCCGTTTCGAAGAAGCTGCGCAGCTTGCGCGAGTGCAGCTTTTCCGGCGGCATTTCGGCCAGTTTCTGAATGGCGCGGATGCCGATCTGCAGATGCTGGTTCACCTGGGTGCGATAGAAGGCGGTCGCCATGCCCGGCAGCTTCAGTTCGCCATGCAGCGGCTTGTCGGAGACGCAGAGGAGCGTGCCGTAGGGAACGCGGAAGCGGAAGCCGTTGGCGGCGATGGTCGCGGACTCCATGTCCAACGCCACGGCGCGGGCCTGCGACAGGCGCTTGACCGGGCCTGCCTGATCGCGCAGTTCCCAATTGCGGTTATCGATCGTGCCGACTGTGCCGGTGCGCATGATGCGCTTCAGCTCGAAGCCCTCGAAACCGGTGATTTCGGCGACGGCCGCCTCCAGCGCCACCTGCACTTCGGCGAGCGCCGGGATCGGCACCCAGACCGGCAGATCGTCGTCCAGAACATGGTCTTCGCGCATATAGGCGTGTGCGAGCACATAGTCGCCGAGCCGCTGGCTGTTGCGCAGGCCGGCGCAATGGCCGAGCATCAGCCATGCATGCGGGCGCAGCACGGCGACGTGGTCCGTGATCGTCTTGGCGTTGGACGGGCCGACACCGATATTGATCATGGTGATGCCGGCATGCCCCTTCTTCTTCAGATGGTAGGCCGGCATTTGCGGCAGGCGCGGCGACGTCACATCGCCCTCGGGCCGGCTGGAGCCGGCCTTGGTGACGATATTGCCGGGTTCTACGAACTCGGTGTAGCCGTCTCCGCCGCTGGCCATCAGATCCCGCGCCCATTTGCAGAATTCGTCGATATAAAACTGATAGTTCGTGAACAGCACAAAATTCTGGAAATGCGCGGCGCTCGTCGCGGTATAATGCGAGAGGCGGGCCAGCGAATAGTCGATACGTTGCGCGGTAAACGGTGCGAGCGGCGAGGGCTCTCCCGGAGGCGGGATATATTCGCCGTTGGCGATCTCGTCGTCCGTCGTGTTCAGATCCGGCGTATCGAAGAGGTCGCGCAGCGGAATATCCTCGAAAGCCGCAGCGGAGGCCTCGACATGCGCGCCTTCGCCAAAAGCGAAATGCAGCGGAATGGGCGTCGACGATTCGGACACGACCACCGGTACATTGTGGCTGCGCATCAAGAGCGTCAGCTGCTCTTTCAGATAATGGCGAAACAGTTGCGGACGCGTGATGGTGGCCGTGTAGACGCCCGGCGCGGTGACGTGACCATAGGAAAGACGCGAGTCGACATGGCCGAAGCTCGTCGTTTCGATACTGACCTGCGGGTAGAAGGCGCGGTAGCGCGCCGTGATCGGCGCACCCTTGGCCAACTCGGTGAAACTGGCGATCAGGAAGGCGGTATTGCGATCGTAAAGCTCCGTCAGCGCGTCGACGGCCTTGGCCGAATCATCGAAGGTCCGGGGCTGGACCGGGCTGGGGGAGGAGATGTCGAGGGGTGAAAAAGGAGAGATTCTGTTGCTCATGAGCCATTATAGAGTGTCGTTGTTAACAAGCAAACGACGTTGAAAGAGACGGCTCTGGATTTTCGCAGCTATTTTCTTGCAATCGTGCCTCCAGCCCAGCCATCCGGGATGGAGAGATGTTTCCTTATTGCACGGTCGTGCAATAAGGCGCGCCGGTTTGCAGGCAGGTGAAGCTTGCCCCGAAATGCGATTGCGCGCCGCTGCGGCCGGCGTGTTCGACCGCAACAGAGAAGCTGAATGCGAAGACGGCTGCAAACAGCATAACGATGACAAAACGCCGTGCCATGATAAACGAGTCCATGTTCCTGACCCTACCCGTGCCCTATACTGGACACTGTTTTGCCATGGTCAGGCTGAACAGGTGCTGAGATACCGGTTCATCCAGCGTTCATGAATCTTACCGGACTTGATTGTCGATTTGCATGCCGCGCCTAATGAGGCCTGCCCGAAGGGTCGCGGGCAGGCGCACAGGATCACGCATTTTTCGGACGGTGCGCTCCTTAGAGCGGTTACGCGTTTCACGGAATCGCCCCACCGCTCCATGATGTTGTTTTTGCGCAATCCCGGACGGAAAACCGCTTCGCACTTTTCCTGGAATTGCTCTAGAGCCTCGTCCAGGTCTGCGACTTGCAGAAGATTTTCAGGACGCAGCCCTTCATCCTGACGGTATTGCCACTGACGGAGCCGGAGCCGCTATAGGTCTTGTCCTCGGAAGGGTCGGTGAGTTCGCCCGTATAGCTGCCGTCCTTGCCCTGCATCTTGCCGATCTGCCGGCCGGCATATTTGCCTGTTTTCAGCGTCACGCAATAGCTGTCTGCGCAAGGTGTGATGGCGGCGGTATCGCCTTCCACGGTCTTCCAGTTGCCCACGATCGGCTCGTCAGCGAAGGCTGCGCTTGCGCTGACGAGCAGCGCCGCGGCAAGAATGGTTACACGGATCATTTTGTTGTTCCTCCCCAGGGTACCGTCCGGCCCTGCGACCGGAAATACGCCAAGATTATCTAACGCGAACGTAAAGATAAATATGGTTTCCAAGCGCAAATTCCCGTTATGCGGCCTCCAGCGTCCTGTCGAAAAATACTGTTTCCGATGACTACAGCTCATTTCGTGGTGAACGAAGGGTTTAAATCCAGATCCTAACAAAACGTAAAATTCGCTCAAAAGTCCTTAATTTGCAAGGCAAGCGATGTTTAACAAAATCCCAAGTTTACCAAGCATTTGTACTTTGTTTGCATCGAATTAAGCATGCATTTTAGCCGTTTTTTGAAAGCCGTCTGCGATAGTGAGGCCATCAAACGAGCGGGGCAAACCCGCCGGCCGGAAGGACCGGAAAGCCGCGAACGACGGCAAGGTCCTAACGGAAAAACAGGGCAAGTACGAACAGAAGTAAAACAGGGATAAAACCGATGGCACGCTTCGAAACACCGATGTCTGAAATGGCCATGATGGGTGGCAACAGCGCCGATGCCCTTTGCGAGCTGGGCGTGAACTACGCGACCGGCAGGGGCTGCACCGCAGATCTCGTGGCCGCCCATAAATGGTTGAATATCGCGGCCATCCGTGGCAGCGCGCGGGCCGCCGAGCTTCGTGCCGACGTCGCCGCGACTTTGACCAAGATGCAGCTCGCTGCAGCGCTCCGCGCCGCCCGCGAGTGGATGACCACGCACTGAAGCGCGCCACAAAGAATACGACGTACTGACCTCGAAAGAGGGGATGTTGGCGGACGACGGAGAGGCGAACCGCCGAAATATCGAAAACCGCGACCGGCCGGAACAAGGCCGGCGCGGTTTCGTCGTTTGAGATTCAACCGATCGCCTTCAGCACCTTAGGCAGCGCTTCGGCCAGCAGATCCAGATCTCGGGCGGGTCCGACACTGATGCGGATGCAGCGGTTGAGCGGCGCGACACCCGGCATGCGGATGAAAACACCGTGCTGGATCAGCCCATCGACGATGGCGCGGGCGTAGACACCGTCGCGACCACAGTCGATGGCGACGAAATTGGTAGCGGAGGCAAGCGGCAGGAGTCCGTTGTCCCGCGCGATCGCACCGATCTGCTCACGAGCCGCCTGGATCTTGTGGACGACCTCGGCGAGATGGGCCTGATCCTTCAGTGCGGCGAGCGCTGCCACTGTCGCCAGCCGGTTCATGCCGAAATGATTGCGGATCTTGTCGAAGGTCAGCACCGTCTCGGGCACGCCGATGGCATAGCCGACGCGGGCTCCGGCAAGACCATAAGCCTTGGAGAATGTGCGGGTGCGCAGCACGTTCGGCAAATCGATCAACGTCGAGATCGCCGGCAGGGAGCTCGCTGGTCCCGTCTCGCTGTAAGCTTCATCGAGGATGAGCAGGCAGTTTTCCGGCAGCGCGCGGGCGAATGCGACGACCTTGTCGGCATCCCACCAGCTTCCCATCGGATTGTCCGGATTGGCGAAATAGACCAGAGGCGCATTCTCGCGTCTGACCGCTTCGAGCAGCCCATCCAGATCTTCGCGATCGTCGACATAAGGCACGGTCACCAGGCGGCCGCCGAAGCCCGAGACGTGGAAATTGAAGGTAGGGTAGCCACCGAGCGAGGTGACGACAGGCGTGCCCGGCTCGATGACCATGCGCGCGATGAGCCCAAGCAGGCTGTCGATGCCTTCGCCGACGGCGATATTGGCGAACTGGACGCCGAGATGCGCGGCGAGCGCCTGCTTCAGCGCAAAATTTTCCGGATCATTGTACATCCAGATGTCGCCGGCCTGCTCGCGCATGGCTGCGATGACCGAGGGCGCGGGGCCGAAGCCGTTTTCATTGGCGCCGATGCGGGCTTTGACCGTCAGCCCGCGCTGACGCTCCAGCGCTTCGGGGCCGACGAAAGGCACGGTGGAGGGAAGGGCGCTGATCAGCGGCGTGAAGCGCGAAAAGGCGGACATGCTGGCTTGTTTTCCCGAATTCTGTTGCAAGGTGCGGCAGAATAGGCGCTTGGCGTGCCGTTGCAAGAGCGGAAAGCTGCGGGATCTGCGCCTATCGTCTCCTGCCGCGCGCGGCGAGCGCTTCGGTATTGCCGATCATGAAATCGGCGCGAACGACGCGGCGCAATGTCTCCGGCTCGATCAGGTTGATGAAGCGGACATGGATGCGGTTGCCGTTGCGGCTCGTTTCGGCGCAGGCGATGCGATAGGCGAGGCCGAGAATGTTCAGGTAGTAATGGCTCGGCAGCCCGACGGTCGTGGCGACGACGAAGCTGGCGCCGCCGCGCGAGATGTCGACGATCTCGGCGCTGCGCATGGAAATACCGGTGAGACAGGGACGTACCGCCACGAGACGCGCCGGCCTCTGGACAAAGAACCGTTCCCAACTCCGTTCGTAGACTTCGGATTTGACTTTCGCCAGATGCGTTGCGCGAAGCATTGTCATTCCCTGTTGAAGAGCAGACCGAATTCATCTCGGTTACACCATGAACCTTGCACGGAGGTTTTGCGGAAGCGTCAATTGCATTGGTAGAATTTTAACGGGTTCGCCTTTTGTGCCGATTTGGATGCAGCTTGACAGGAACATTGGCTTCGATCATACGGATTGTCGGTTCGAGGCGCCTGCCGCTCGCGGATGAAAATCCAAGGTGAAGTCCTCGCAGTTTTGGTCACAGCCACATAGGGCATGCTGACTGACGGTAATGCGAGCCCCGTTCCACGGTCGTAAATGCGTGCCTTAGCAAAGGCTGACCTCATGACGACGACCTATCCGTCCATAGATGAATTAAAGGTGCAGGCCCGGCGTTTGCGTCAGGCCATGGCTGAGCGCGGCGATGACATGAGCCATAGCGCCGCGCTGGAGCTCATCGCCAAGCAATATGGCCTGCGAGACTGGAACACGCTCTCAGCACTCGCGGCCAAACCGAATGACAGGCCCGATGCGCCCTTCGCGGTCGGCGCTGCCGTTCGCGGCCGCTATCTGAACCAAGCCTTCACCGGCAAGGTTCTGGCACTATCAGCGAAGTCCGGCGGGCTTTACAAGATCACCATTCACTTCGACGAGCCGGTTGACGTGGTCGCCTTCGAGAGCTTTTCGGCCTTCCGGCAGCGCATCAACGCTCAGGTCGACGCCGATGGTATCTCGCCGCGCAAGACGTCGAACGGCGTGCCGCATCTGGTGCTCGACATCTGATTTATCCCGTCATCAACGAATCTCGAGCTTCGCCTTTCGCAAGCGGCTCCGCCTGGATCTTCACATGACACGTCATTCCGAAACCAACATGTTCCTCACCGGCTGGCTGCCCGGCGTTTTTGCCAAAACCGCTGCGCCGATCGTCGTCATCACGACAGTCAGCGGCCTTTTTGCCGTGGTCGACGCCTATTTCCTCGGCGTCTATGTCGGCGCCGCCGCGCTGTCTGCGGTCAGTCTCATCTTTCCCGCCTTGATGTTGCTCATTGCGCTGCAATCGCTGGTCTCGAACGGCATGGCGAGCATTCTCGCGCGCCGCCTCGGGGCCGGGGATCGTGTCGGGGCAAGGAGTGTGTTCACCGGCGCCCATGCGCTGGCGATCGCCGTCGTGATCCTCATCAACATCGTCTATTGGGCGGCGGGCCGACAGCTCATTGTCATGGCGGCGGCAGGAAATGCAGCGGTTGCCGCCAATGCCGAAGCCTTCATGGGCGTCATGGTCGCCTTCGCGCCGATCAGCTTCTTTTTGTCGCTGCATGTCGATGCACTGCGTTGCGAGGGGAGGCTCGGCTTCATGACGCTGGTGACGCTTGCCTCGACCCTGCTCAATATCTTCGCCAACTGGCTGCTGATGGCCGTGGCCCATTGGGGTGTCGTCGGCTCGGCCGGCGGTTCGATCCTCGCGCAATTCATCTGCCTGGCGATCATTCTCGTATATCGCCTGCGTCGTCCCGGTGCGCTCGCGGTCGACATGAAGCTGCACCTGCGCGAATGGCGCGGCATCTTCGCGTTCGGCGCGCCGATGAGCCTCGGCTTCATCGGTATCTCGTTGAGCTCGGCGGCAATCCTCTTCAACCTGTCGATCTGGCACGAGGGCGACTACGTCTCGACCGTTGGCGCCTATGGGATCGTGACGAGGGTGATGACTTTCGCCTATCTGCCGCTTCTCGGCCTCAGCATCGCGCTGCAGACCGTATCGGGCCACAATCATGGCGCGGCACTTCCGGCCCGCGTCGGCCGCAGCGTGCTGATCGCGATGGCCTCGGCTCTGATCTATTGCGCCATGGTGGAACTGATCGTCGAAATGCTGGCGGGACATCTGGGGGCGATCTTCGTCGCGGATCCGCTGATCGTCGCGGAAGTTGGCCGTATTCTGCCATGGACGATCGGCGCCTACTTCCTCTTCGGCCAGGCGATCATTCTATCATCCTATTTCCAGTCGGTCGGCGATGCGAAACGCGGCGCGATCTTCGGCTTGTCGCGGCCCTATCTGTTCACGCTGCCGCTGACATTTCTTTTGCCGCTCTTCTTCGGCGAAGGCGGGATCTGGATGACACCGGTCTTTGCCGAGGCGGGAATGATCCTGCTCATCTGGCTCGTGCTGTCGCGCAACGCCAGAAACCGGGGCTGGCGCTACGGCCTGTTGCCGGCATGAAACAGAAAGGCCGCGCTGTCGAGGCGCGGCCTTTCCTTTTGAAGGCCAGTTAGGCCTTGAGCAGCCATTCGTGTTCCGGCGCGTTGTAGAATTTCCAGATGCGCTTCGGACCAGCCATGACGTTGAGATAGTAGAGATCATAGCCATGGCACGCGGCGCAGGGATGGTATCCCTTCGGCACCAGCGTCACGTCGCCGTCCTCCAGCACCATCACCTCGTCCAGCGATCGGTCGTCGGTATAGACGCGCTGGAAACCGAACCCCTGCGGCGGGTTGAGGCGGTGGTAATAGGTCTCCTCGAGGAAGCTTTCGTTCGGGAGATTGTCCTGGTCGTGCTTGTGGGGAGGATAGGACGAGGTATGGCCGCCTGGCGTGATCACTTCCACGACAAGCAGCGAATGCGCCGCGCCGTCGTCTTCCGGCATGATGTTGTTGACATGGCGAACGTTGGTGCCCTTGCCGCGTGTCAGCGCGGGGTGCGTACCCGGCGGGATGGCGCGCGCCTCATAGGAGCCGCCGCCCGGAGCCGAGCAGACGGCAAGTTCCAGCTCGGTTTCGGCCGTGACCGACCAGCTCGAGCCGGCCGGAATGTAAAGTGCATGGGGCGCGCCCTCGAACGGGCTCATACGGCCGCCGAGCACGCCGAAATCCTTCGCGCCCGCCTTGGCGCTTCCCTTGCCGCTGACCCAGACGAGGCAGACTTCGCGATCGCCGGTTTCCGCCGAGGCCGTTTCGCCCGGCTTCAAGCGATGGAGATCGAAGCCGACATAGGTCCAGCCGGCGCTTTCCGGCGTGACATGGGTGACGCGGCCATGGGAGCCATCAGGTTTGACCTTGAGATTTGGCATGGGCGTTCTTCCTTACTTACTTGGGGAAACCCTCGGTTTCCACCGTATAACCTGCGGCCGTCATGACGCGCATCAATTCGGCATGGCCGATCTCGGCCATTTTCTGCGGCGGAGCCTTGCGCGGGTCCTGTTCGGCCTCGACGACGAACCAGCCTTCATAGCCGTAATCGGCGAAGCGCTTGACGATGGCGCCGAAATCGAGCGAGCCGTCGCCCGGCACCGTGAACGCACCGAGCGCGACAGCATCCAGGAAGGACTGCCTGCTGCGATCCAGCCCATCCACGACAGGCTTGCGGATATCCTTGACGTGGACATGGTTGATGCGGGCGTGGTGGTTGTCGATGGCGCGCAGGACGTCGCCGCCGGCAAAAGCGAGGTGACCCGCATCAAGCAGAAGCGGGATGCCTTCGCCGGAATAGCGCATGAAGGCGTCGAGTTCCGGCTCGGTTTCGACGACTGCGCCCATGTGATGGTGATAGGAGAGCGGCATGCCCTGCTCGGCGCACCATTCGCCGAATTCGGTCACGCGGCGCGCATAGGCCCTCATCTCGTCATCCGAAAGGCGCGGCTTGGTGGCGAGCGGCTTGGAGCGGTCGCCCTGGATGGAGCGGCCGACTTCGCCATAGACGATGCAGGGTGCGTTGACCGCCTTGAACAGCGCGATCATCGGAGCGATGCGGTCCTTGTTGGCGGCAAGTTCCTCGTTGACCAGCGTGCCCGAAAACCAGCCGCCGCAGAGCGTCACGTCGGCGGCGCGCAGGATCGGCAGCATCTCCTCAGGATTGCTCGGGAAACGCCGACCCTGTTCCATGCCGGTGAAGCCAGCACCGCGTGACTGGCGCAGGCATTCTTCGAGAGATACGTCGTCGCTCAGCTCCGGAAGATCGTCGTTCCACCACGCGATGGGCGACATGCCAAGTTTGGCCTTCATCAATGGTCTCCTTGAAAATAGTGTTGGAGGAGCCGAAAAGCTCCTCCGGAAAAATGAAAGAAATCGATCAGCCGATACGCTGGACGGCGCGCGCTTTTTCGTAGGCGGCACGGGCCTTGTTGACCTCAAGCCGGGGGCTGACTTCGGGAACGGCGACGTCCCACCAGTGACCGCCTTCATCCGTCGTGATCAGCGGATCGGTGTCGATGACGATGACCGAGGTGCGCTCGTTCTTCTTCGATGCCTCGATCGCCTGTTCCAGTTCGGCGATGGAGGCGACTTTCACGGCAACCGCGCCCATGCTCGCGGCATGCGCCCTGAAGTCGATGTCCGGCATCACCTCATGGTACGAATCCTTCAGCAGATTGTTGAAGTTCGCGCCGCCGGTTGCCATCTGCAGCCGGTTGATGCAGCCGTAGCCCCTGTTATCGAGGAGGATGACTGTGAGCTTCAGGCCGAGCATGACCGAGGTCGCCAGCTCCGAATTCAGCATCATGTAGGAGCCGTCGCCAACCATGACGACAACGTCCTTGTCCGGCCGCGCCATCTTTGCGCCGAGGCCGCCAGCGATCTCGTAACCCATGCAGGAGAAGCCGTATTCCATGTGGTAGCTGCCGGGCGCGGTTGCCGGCCAGAGCTTGTGCAGCTCGCCCGGCAGGCCGCCGGCGGCGCACAGCACGATGGTTTTATCGCCGCCGAGCGTGCGCGTGACGGCGCCGATCACCTGGGCGTCGGAGGGCAGGGCGGCATTCGTGGTCGCCATCGCCTTGGCGGCGGCCTCCATCCAGACCTTCTTCTCCCGCGTTGCCTGCTCCGCGAGCGAGGCCGGAGCCCGCCAGCCGGCAAGGCCGGCGCCGAGTGCCTTCAGACCTTCGCGCGCATCCGTCACCAGTGGGTGACTATCATGCTTCAATGCATCATAGGCCGCGATGTTGAGGGCGATGATGACCATCTTATCGTTCTTGAACAGCGCCCAGGAGCCGGTGGTGAAGTCCTGGCAGCGGGTGCCGACGGCGATCACCAGATCGGTGTCCTCGGCAATGGCATTGGCGGCCGACGTGCCTGTGACCCCGACCGAGCCGAGCGCCAGCGGATGCCTCTCGTCGATCGCCGACTTGCCGGCCTGCGTAACGACGACGGGGATGCCATGCGCTTCGGCGAAAGCAGTCAGTTCCTTGGTCGCCTGTGAATAGAGCACGCCGCCGCCGGCAAGGATAACCGGCTTTTCGGATTTGCGGATCAGCGCAACGGCATTCGCCAGCTCGTCGGCATCCGGCTGCGGGCGTCGCGTCGTCCAGACATGTTCCTCGAAGAAGCTCTCGGGATAGTCGAAGGCTTCCGCCTGCACATCCTGGCAAAGCGACAGGGTCACCGGACCGCAATCGAGCGGATCGGTCAGTACCTGCATGGCGCGCTTCAGCGCCGTGATGATCTGCTCCGGCCGGGTGATGCGGTCGAAATAGCGCGAAACCGGGCGGAAGGCATCATTGGCGGAGACCGTGCCGTCGCCGAAATCCTCGATCTGCTGCAGCACCGGATCGGGCGCGCGGTTGGCGAAGACGTCGCCGGGGAGGAAGAGAACGGGGATGCGGTTGACATGCGCGACACCTGCGGCAGTCACCATGTTCAGCGCGCCGGGGCCGATCGACGTGGTGCAGGCCATGAAGCGCTGGCGGAAGCTCGCCTTGGCATAGGCGATGGCGGCATGGGCCATGCCCTGCTCGTTGTGAGCGCGATAGGTCGGCAGCTCCTCGCGCACCTGATAGAGCGCCTCGCCGATGCCGGCGACGTTGCCATGACCGAAGATCGCCCAGACGCCGCCGAAGATCGGCTGCTTCTGTCCGTCGATGATGGTCATCTGCTTCTTGAGGAAATGTGCGACGGCCTGCGCCATCGTCAATCGGATCGTCTTGCCCATGGGGCGCCTCCCAAATGCTTTTAAACTATTGCAGGCCGCGGGTTTTCAGCCACGCCTGGGTCAGTTGCCGGAAGCGGCCGGCCATGTCGGCAATCGCTTCCTCGTCGTTCATGCTGCCTGACAGCCAGGCCCGTGCCGCATCGGAAAAGATCGTTCGCCCGACGGCGAAACCCTTGACCGAGGGTGCGGCCAGCGTCGCCTCGAAGCTGCGGATCAGTTCCTCTGCCGGTGCCTCCAGACCGAGCAACACGATACCCCGGCACCATGGATCATTTTTGGCGATCACGGCATCGATTTTTTTCCACGCGGCGCTCGATTCCTGCGGCTCCAGCTTCCACCAATCCGGTTTGATGCCGAGCGCATAGAGCTCTTCCATGGCGGTCGAGATCGTGTCGTCGGTGAGCGGACCATTCTTGCCGGCGATGATTTCGACCAGCAGTTCGCGGCCGACCTTTCGCGCTGCCTCGAACAGCGTCCGCAGCTTCTCCTGCTGCTCCGCCTTCAATTCCTTCGGGTCGTCCGGATGGTAGAAGCAAAGGCATTTGATGCAATGATTGAGCGGCCATTCGACGAGCTGCGAGCCGATATCCTGGCTGAACTCGAATTTCAGCGGTTTCGATCCCGGCAGTTCGACCGGCCGTCCAATCCAGGAGAAATTCTTGGTTGCGGCATCGAAGAACGCATCGCGGCCGAAGCGCTCATCGATCAGCATGCCGTAGCCAGGCCGGCCGTCGGCCACCCGCGCCGCCGCCTCGACGGCTAGTCGCTTGAAAGCAACGATCCTGTCATGGCCGACACCCAGTTCGTCGGCAACGCTAACGAGCTGCGAGCGGTGATCGATGGCAAGCGCCATCAGCAGCGGGATCTCGTCACCGCGACGGGTCGTCGCCCAATGGACGTGGTTGATCGCCTCATCCTTGCGCAATGCCCGGTGCTTGCTACCCGTCTTGAGGAAGAAATCGAGCTCTGTCCAGGTCGGATATTCCGGCGAGCAGAGCAGACGGGAGACAGCGAAGGCGCCACAGGCGTTCGCCCAGGTGGCGCAGGTCTTCAGCGGTTCGCCGCGCAAATAGCCGCGCAGGAAGCCGGACATGAAAGCATCGCCGGCGCCGAGCACATTGAACACCTCGATCGGGAATCCTTCGCCGACGATGCCGGCCTCGAGGTCGTCCGAGATCGGGCCTTCATAGACGATACAGCCCATGGCACCGCGCTTCAGCACGATGATCGCGGGCGACAGGCGGCGGATTTCCTTCAGCGCGCCGAGCACCTCGTCGACGCCCGAACCGATCATGATCTCCTCTTCCGTACCGACGATCAGGTCGCAATCCGGTAGCGTCTCCCTCATCTTCGAGGAAACGCGATCCGACTTCACATAGCGCTCGAACCCCTCGGCATGGCCGGCGAGGCCCCAGAGGTTCGGCCGGTAATCGATATCGAAAATCACCTTGCGGCCGTTCGCCTTGGCGATACGGATTGCCTTGCGCTGTGCGGCCTCGGTGTTCGGCTTGGAGAAATGCGTTCCGGAAACCAGAACGGCAGCGGAGGACTTGATGAAGTCCTCGTCGATATCGCTCTCCTCCAGCGCCATGTCGGCGCAATCGGAGCGATAGAAGATCATCGGCGAGACGCCCTCGGCCTCGACCGCGAGCAGCACCAGCGCTGTCAGGCGCTCCTTGTCCGTCGCGATCCCGTCGACGGCGACACCTTCGCGCGCCGACTGTTCGCGGATGAAACGGCCCATCTGTTCGTCGCCGACGCGGGTGATGAGGCCGGATTTCAGTCCCAGCCGTGCCGTGCCGATGGCGATGTTGGCCGGGCAGCCGCCCACCGACTTGGCGAAGGAGGCGATATCCTCCAGCCGCGAGCCGATCTGCTGGCCATAGAGATCGACGGAGGAACGGCCGATGGTAATCACATCGAGTTTCGCCTCCGGCCGAGCGCCCGGATTGTCGTGTGCCATGATGTCCTCCCGTCCCAGCATGACCCTCTTGCTCTTCAGCTTGCGCCGGGATCATGCATTATTGAAAGTGCCGGTGTTCGTTTTGTCCCGGTTGTGGTCGATCGGGCGGTCATCTCCCACGACCGTGATCCTGGCGGTAATGAAACATTGGTTCCGATATTTTGTCAATTCGGAATGTTTATTCCATTTTCGTTTTGTCTGCTTTTATCCCGCTTTTTCGCCGACGCTCCGCGATGGCGACGGGAAAGGCCATGATGAGCGCCATCGAGGCCGACAGCGAGCGGAAGCCGGCAAAGTCGGCTTCGGCCACTTCGAACCAATGGGTGGCGCAGGCGGTGAGCGGCGAGAAGGCCGAATCGGTGATGGCGATGACGGGCACGTTGCGCGCGGCGAGATCCTCCGCCTGCGCCAGGCTATCAGCGGCATAAGGGGAAAAGCTCGCGGCGATCGCCGCATCTTTCTGTGTGGCGAAGCGGGTAATCTCGCCATCGATGCCGTTTGGCGAGGCGACGATCTGGTGGCGTATGTTCAGCTTGGAGAAGGCGTAGGTCATATGCGCCGTCAACGGGTATGAGCGGCGCTTGGCGATGAGATAGATCGTCTCCGCGGCAGCAAGCACATCGATTGCTTTGGTAAAGGTTTCCGTCTCGATGGTGGCGGCGAGTTTGTTGACCGATTGGCTGGCAGCAGAGAGGAAGCCGGAGAGAATGCCGGCCTCCTCGTCCGTGATACCGGAGCGCTCCAGCGTTACCAGCCGCTCTTCGTAGCTCAGCGTCCGATCGCGCAACCTCTCGCGAAAGATGCTCTGCAGGTCGGAAAAGCCCACATAGCCGAGATGGTGGGCCAGGCGCACCAGCGTCGACGGCTGGACTTCGGCCGCCATAGCAATGCTGGCTGTCGTGCCGAAGGCGATCTCGTCGGGATTGGCAAGCGCGAAGGCCGCCACCTGTGCAAGGCGCTTCGGCATGGCATTCTTGCGCTCTATGATGATGCTGCGCAGGCTTTCGAAGTCACGTGGCACCCTGATCTGCGTGTCGATGCTATTGTCCATGCCCCCGTCCTTCCGCCGCCACACCCGCTAATGAAACAAATATTCCATATTCGCAACGATAGCGGATTTTGATTCATCCAGCACGAATATTTTTAAGTGAATGATTTAGAACATATAACTTAGATTTTTTGTGAGTTGTGGCGACGGCGGTCGCCGGAGTGCGCTTGTCAAAACGGTCCAGATATTCCAAAAATCAGCCCAACTTCGGGAGATGATGTGGGAGGACAGGCAAATGAAGCCGTTGGGCGTTGGATTGATCGGAACCGGCTACATGGGCAAATGCCATGCGCTGGCGTGGAATGCGGTCAAGACCGTGTTCGGCGATGTCGCGCGGCCGCGCCTGGTGCATCTGGCCGAGGCCAATGCCGATCTGGCGAAGGCACGGGGCGACGAATTCGGCTTCGAAAAGGCGACGGCCAACTGGCGCGAGCTTGTTGCCGATCCCGATGTCGATGTCGTTTCCGTCACGACGCCCAATCAGTTCCACCCGGAAATGGCGATTGCAGCTCTCGAAGCCGGCAAGCATGTCTGGTGCGAAAAGCCGATGGCGCCTGCCTATGGCGATGCCGAACGCATGTTGGCTGCCGCCAGGGCTTCCGGCAAGGTTGCCGTTCTCGGCTACAATTATATCCAGAACCCGGTGATGCGGCACATCAAGGCGCTGATCGGAGAGGGTGCGATCGGCGCGGTCAATCACGTCCGCGTCGAGATGGACGAGGATTTCATGGCCGATCCAAACGGCCTGTTCTACTGGAAGAGCGAGCTTGCCTCGGGTTACGGCGCTCTTGATGATTTTGCCGTGCATCCTCTCTCGCTGCTGTGGTTCCTGTTCGGTCATGTCGAAGCTGTCATCACCGATATGGCGAAGCCCTATGCCGAGCGGCCATTGAAGGACGGCGGCCGCCGCACCGTCGAAAATCACGATCTCGCCAATGTGCTGATGCGGCTGGGAGGCGGCATTTCCGCCGTGCTCATGGCCAATCGCTCGGCCTGGGGCCGCAAGGGCCGTATCGCCTTGCAGATCTTCGGCTCCAAGGGGTCGATCTCCTATGATCAGGAGCGCATGAACGAATTCGAGCTTTACCAGGCCGAGGGCAGGGATAGCGAACAGGGATTCCGCAAGGTTCTCGCCGCCCCCGCGCACAAGCCCTACGATCGCTTCATCCCGGCGCCCGGCCATGGCCTCGGCTTCAACGATCTGAAGATCATCGAATGCCGCGAGCTGATCCGCGCCATTTCCGGGCAAGTTGCGTCCGTCGTCGCTTTCGCGGATGGCCTGCGCATCGAAAAGTCTGTTCATGCCATGGCGCGATCGTTCCACGAGCGGCGTTGGATCGAAATCGTCGATTAGGCATTTTGCAGTCGGGTGGACCCACCTGGCGCGGCACACGTGCGGCAGAAAAAGAGATGGAGCGGCAGTTCGGCTTCGGCCGGAGGTCCGCCGCTCTTGGCTGCCGGCCTAATTTTCTCCCGATCCTTGGCGCAGGGTCAGTCGTGATTGACGCTTGCAGGTGTAAGCGTTACCCCTGAAATCCATAGACGCATCCGTCCCGCATCACGCCGGCGGATCGCCATGATAACAATGGAGTACGGATCGTGACGGGCAGATTGGTCATTATCGGGGCCGGGCAGGCGGGCTTTGCGCTCGCAGCCAAATTGCGGGCACTTGGTGATTCCAGGCCCATCACCATCGTTGGTGCGGAGGAGAGCCTTCCCTATCAGCGACCGCCATTGACCAAGAAATATCTGCTCGGCGAGATGACGTTCGATCGCCTGCTGTTCCGCCCGGAACATTGGTATGCCGACAACAATGTCGATATCCGTCTGTCCACCTGGGTCGAGCAGATCAACCGCGCCGCAAAGCAGATCGTCATGCAGGACGGCTCGGTGCTGGGCTATGAAACGCTGGCGCTTGCGACGGGGGCCACTCCGCGTCGGCTGCCGCCTTCCGTCGGTGGCACGCTCGAAGGCGTCTATCTCGCCCGCGACAAGCGCGATGCGGATCTTCTTGCGGGCGAGATGCGCCCCGGACGCCGGGTCCTCATCATCGGTGGGGGGTATATCGGACTTGAGGCCGCCGCTGTCGCGCGCCATCGCGGCCTCGAGGTCACCCTGATCGAAATGAGCGACAGAATCCTGCAGCGTGTCGCGGCCAAGGAGACGGCCGATATCTTCAGGGCGATACACAGCAAGCATGATGTCGTCATTCGCGAGAAGACCGGACTGAAGCAGCTCGTCGGCAGGAACGGTCATGTCGCCGCCGCGGAGCTTTCGGACGGATCCACCATAGATGTCGACTTCGTCGTCGTCGGTATCGGTGTCGCCCCGAATGACAGGCTCGCCAAGGAAGCCGGCCTTGAGGTCGGCAACGGCATCGTCGTCGATTCGTTCGTCCGCACCTCTGATCCATCCATTTTCGCCGTGGGTGATTGTGTCGAGCTGCCATGGGAGGGCGGGCGGATCCGACTCGAATCGGTCCAGAACGCCGTCGATCAGGCGGAAGCCGCAGCCGAGATCATTGCTGGTGGCAACGAGGCCTATGATCCGAAGCCGTGGTTCTGGTCGGATCAATACGACGTGAAACTGCAGATCGCCGGTTTCAACCTCGGCTATGACGAAACGTTGATGCGCGCCGGCGCCCGCGAGGGCTCCGTTTCCGTCTGGTATTTCAAGCAGGGCCGTTTCATCGCTGTCGATGCCGTCAACGACGCAAAAGCCTATGTTACCGGCAAGAAGCTGCTGGAAACGGGCGTCAATCCGTCGAAAGCCGTTCTGGCCGATCCGGCTGCGGATATCAAACAGCTCCTGGTTTGATATCAACTGCAAGCCGGCTATGAGGTTCGCCTCCGCAGGCTGCTCTCGCCGTCTTAATGCATGGAGAACATGCGCGGAGATGAAAAAGCGCTTGCGTCGATAAATGAATGGCCCTATCAGGGCCGCACCGGAGAGGTGGCCGAGTGGTCGAAGGCGCTCCCCTGCTAAGGGAGTATACCAGAGATGGTATCGTGGGTTCGAATCCCATCTTCTCCGCCAGCCCCACCATTTCTACGCCATGTCGCGATATTCTACTTAACCGCCGCCGAATGCCGCACGGCATCAGCGGAAGCGGGAAAGCGTTTCAGTCGTCTTTTTCCACAATTGTCGCCGTGCTTCCTCGTTATCCGCGGGGGCAACAGGCGTCAGCAGGCGCGCACTCTTCGCCGAGACATATGCCCCGGTCTGTTTGCCGAAGGCCGGATCGGTGGCCAGCCTCACGATGGCCCCTGCGCCACGCTCGGGATTGCCAATGCCAAGCCACGTCAGCAACCCGGCGACTGGACGAGCAAAGCTGAGTTCACGGCCGAGCCCGGTGACATTGAAACCCGGACATAGGCAATTGACGACGACCCCCGTCCCGTCGAGCTGCCGGGCTAGTTCGAGGGAGAACATGATGTCCAGAAGCTTGGTGCGGCCATAGATCCTTGAGGATCCCCGTGCGGTGAAGGGGGCGATGTCGAGCAAATCCTTTTCGATGTCGAAAGCGCCACTCTGGCGCGAGGCTTCCGAGCCGACGGTCACGATGCGCGATGGCGCAGAATGCACGAGGGTTTCGCGCAGCGTATCCGTCAGCAACCAGGGAGCGAAATAGTTGACGGCAATCATTTCCGCATAGCCGTGCGCGGTGACGCGCTGCTCGAAGGCGTGCAGTCCCGCATTGTTGATGAGCACATCAATGCGCGGATGCCGCGCAGCAATGGCCTTGCCGGTCCTCACCACCGCCGCCAAGTCGGAGAAGTCGACGAAATGCACATCGACCGGCGTGCCGGGCGCGACTGCCTCGATCGCGGCGCAAGTTTGGTCGGCCTTGGCCTTGCTGCGCGCGGTCAGGATGAGGTGCGCCCCGCATCGGGCCAGGCTCAAAGCGGCGAGTTGACCGATGCCGTCGGTGGCGCCGGTGATCAGAATTTTAGGACGAGCGGACATTTAGCACAGCACCATTTAGTTGATATATGTCCATTAGTGTGATTGGTGGACAAATGTCCACTAAATTTCTTTGAGGGGTACGCAAATGAGCAAGACGCATACGGAGCTTGTGACGGAATTGGGTCGCGAACTGAACGCTCTGCTCGTGGCGTCCCGCACGGTCATAGCCGCTTCGGCCGCCCGGTTTCGTCCTGATCTTCAGCCGGCCGCCTACCAGCTTGCGGCCATGCTTGCCGGCCAGGGTGCCACAAAGGCAGGGCGCCTCGCGGACCGGCTCGGTATGGACAAAAGCGCCGTCAGCCGGTTGGCAAAAACGCTTTGCGACAATGGGCTTGCGCAAGCCTCTGCTGACCCGGACGACGGGCGGGCGATCGTCTACAGCCTGACGGACGCGGGCCGTGAAGGAATTCAAGCCGCGGACGCGGTCAAATCCGACGCGTTCTTTTCGCGCGTAGCTGGGTGGGAGAATGAAGAACTCACCCTGTTCATCGGCTTACTGAGAAAGTTCAATCGTTTTTGAAAAGCATATGGCGGCGCGGGCATTTCGACGACAAACATCCGGCAAAATGCGGCTTTAGAGGGCTATGGCGTAGACATAGTGCTCATCATCATCGGGCGCGGCCCGCCAGCCCCCCGATTTCCCTCGATGGCCCGATAGAGCCGCCGACCACCGCATACCACCACGCGGGACAGGAACCATCGATTCCACGCTATAGCCCGATACGGCGCCATCAAATCATAATTGAGTCCAGCCGATATCGTCCCGTCGAACATCTGGAAAGTCGTGAGGGAAGCGGCTCGGTAGCCGTTTTGACCGCCCGTGGCGACGGGTGCTGATCATCGCAGATGAGCCGTTGGCTGGCTGATGCTTGGTTAGGCTCGCGGCAGCGCGCCCAGCAGCGTCGAGGTGAACGAGGCCCGCAGCGCGTCACGCAGTTCCATGTGAAGTGCGCCAAGGGCGGGTTCGTCCGCGTAAACGGCAAGGAGACTGGATGGCGGCGGGGCATAGGCCAACAGCGCGCCCGCTGAAAGGAGGCTCATCAGGCAGAACATTTGCGCGCCATCGCCAAGCTCCGGCACATGGTGTCTCACGAGTTCAGTCATGGTCGCGAGCCTGCCGAGGGAGGACCGCTTGTGCCTCTTGATCGTCTCGACCGAGACATTGTGCTCCAGGACGCCGCCCTGCGCGCCGAAGAGGCTGCACAGCGCCGGACTCCTACGACCAAGGCGTCCGACAGCGCCTGTGGACCGTCTCCGAAGAGCTTACCGGAGTGACGTTTCCGGTGAGGTGAAGCGGCGTCAAACATCGCCAATTGTCCGATATGGCCGCCCGCCGATTGCCGCAAAATGGGAAATATCTGCTTATCTGTCGGATGATTATAACGATCTCGCAGTTCTCATCTGCGTCAGGCGTGGCCCGCCATTCCTATCGAATCGTCAGTATTAGCCGCCGGCCGTTCCTCAAATCGGAATTGCGATAGATCGGCCAACACAGGCCCACCTCCGTTGCTGCCTGTTCAATTCTTCCACGGATGCGTTGCGGCATCGCAATAATCTCGCCATGGGGCCGCTCCGTCATCCAATAGCGAATCGTCCACGACGGAATCATTTGGGTACCTGCATCGATTTGGGACGGCAGGTGAGCTGTTTCGCCGCCGCCCACTACCTGCAATCGCAACGGTAAATGTCGTAAATGATCCCTGAGACGTCGCGAAAGCCTGCAATTCGCCATGGAACGGCTATTTTTGCGCCCAATTCCATTTCTTCGGCGATGTTTGCGCCTGTCTCGTAAGTCCCCGTGGATTAAAGATTTTCTTAACAAAGTCTAAACCTATATTGCGGCGGGGTTGCCGATTTGTGTCCTTTCGGCAACAGGACTTAGGGAAGGCTAACGCAAATCCCCCTTTCCGAGTAGATGTCGATTGCGTGACAGAGCGCGTCTTGTATTTTCACTCTCGGAAGCGAGGGCGATTGATCGTCCACTTCTTGAAACGCGAGGATGGGACAGGGAATACCTTCGGGTAGTTCTCATTCTCGAACAAAACTTTGACTGGAGGTCAATAATGAACATCAAGAGCCTTCTTCTCGGCTCCGCTGCCGCTCTGGCAGTAGTTTCCGGTGCTCACGCAGCCGACGCTGTCGTTGCTGCTGAGCCGGAGCCGCTTGAATACGTCCGTATCTGCGACGCTTACGGCGCCGGCTACTTCTTCATCCCGGGCACCGAAACCTGCCTCAAGATCGGCGGCAAGGTTCGTACCGAAGGTCAGTGGTACGACGCTTACAACCCGAACAGCCGTTTGGGTACGCTGTGGCACACCCGCGCTGAGTTGAACGTCAACACTGCGACCGATACCGAATATGGCCCGCTGAAGACCGAGACCATCATTCGTTGGGACTGGAACGACGGCAACGCGACCAAGACCAACCTGCTGTGGGCTTACATCAGCCTCGGTGGCTTCACCGTTGGTAAGACGGACTCGCAGTTCAACGTCTTCACCGGTTATGCCGGCGACGTCATCAACGACGACGTGGTCTATGACGGCCCGTACGAGTTGAACCAGATCACCTACAACTACGATGCAGGCAACGGCTTCACGGCTGTGATCTCCGTCGAAGATTCCAATTCCGGTACGGGCGCCACTGGCTCTAACGGCGAAGACAGCTCCGACCATTATGCTCCCGACGTTGTTGCCGGTGCCGGCTTCAAGTCTGGCGCATGGGGCTTCAAGGTTGTTGGCGGCTATGACTCGATCGTCGAAGAAGGCGCCATCAAGGCTCGTGTCGATGCTGACTTCGGTGTCTTCTCGGCCTTCTTGATGGGTGGCTGGAACACCGACGGCGACAAGCTCAACAAGTACGCTGGTTCGAACGGTGCTGGCGATGCTTCCGGTATCGGCTGGGGTGACTGGGCTCTTTGGGGCGGCGCAAGCGTTCCGATCAACGAAAAGCTGAAGTGGAACTTCCAGGTCGCTTACACCGACTCGAAGATCTTCGCTGCGACCACGAACCTCAAGTTCAACCCGGTCAAGAACCTGCTCATCGAGCCGGAAGTTTCCTACACCAACTGGGATTCGATCAACGAAGACCAGTGGGCTGGTATCCTCCGCTTCGAGCGTAGCTTCTAATCTGATCTGACGTCTGTCATATCTGATTTCTCTCACTACGGTGAGGAAGAGCCCGGCCTTAACGGCCGGGCTTTTTCATGTGCGTGATCGAACATAAATCGCGTGTGATTGAAAAGACAAAGACGACTTTTGATTCTTGATTTTTCTAATGCACTATATCCTTATATTCCGGCTTTCCTTCTAAAGTAACTCCAAGTAAAGATCGGCTTTGTGTCCAGCGGATTTGTGACGGTTTTGCGACGTGATTTTTGTGCAACGCACTTTTTGAAACGCGCGTCATAAATGCCGATAGTTTGTATCTGATATTGCTCTGAAAAAAACGATCTGTAGGTTCCAAACCGGAACCGAGACTCACTTTAGTCCCGGTTCTCCCAGATCAGGGGTCAACTTTGAACATCTAGGTGGGGTGGGGCGCGTCGTTTTTCGGCGTGATTTCTCATGCCTAATTGATATTGGAACTGGAGTTACTATGAACATCAAGAGCCTTCTTCTCGGCTCCGCTGCTGCGCTGGCAGCAGTATCCGGTGCTCATGCGGCTGACGCTGTCGTCGCCGCTGAGCCGGAGCCGCTCGAATACGTCCGCATCTGCGACGCTTACGGCGCTGGCTACTTCTTCATCCCAGGCACCGAAACCTGCCTCAAGATCGGCGGCCAGGTCCGTACCGAAGGCGGCTGGTACAACGCTTACAAGGCTGGTCAGGACCAAGGCGCCCGCGGCACATATTGGCATACCCGCGCTCAGCTGAGCATCGATACCGCAACGGACACCGAATACGGTCCGCTGAAGACCAACACGGTCTATCGTTGGGACTGGAATGACGGCAACGCCACCACCACCAAACTGCTCTGGGCCAATATCAGCCTCGGTGGTTTCCTCGTCGGTAAGGCCGATTCGGCCTACTCGACCTTCCTCGGCTACGCCGGCGACGTCATCAACGACGACGTGATCGAATACGGTATCAATGGTACCGACGAACTGAACCAGCTCACCTACAATTATGATGCTGGTAACGGCTTCACGGCTGTAGTCTCGGTGGAAGATTCCAACTCCGGTACGGGTGCCACGGGTGCAAACGGCGAAGACAGCTCTGACCACTATGCGCCGGACGTTGTCGCCGGTGCTGGCTACAAGGCTGGCGCTTGGCAGTTCCGTGTCGTAGGCGGCTATGACTCGATCGTTGAAGAAGGCGCTGTCAAGGCTCGCGTCGATGCCGACTTCGGTATTCTCTCCGCGTTCATCATGGGCGGCTACAACACCGACGGCAGCAAGCTCAACAAGTACGCTGGTGCTGGCGGCGCTGGTATCGGCTGGGGTGACTGGGCTCTCTGGGGCGGTGTTGGCGTTCCGGTCAACGACAAGCTGAAGTGGAACCTGCAGGTTGCTTATGACGACCTGAAGACCTTCTCCGCGACCACGAACCTCAAGTTCAATCCGGTCAAGAATCTACTCGTCGAGCCGGAAGTGACCTACACGAACTACGACTCCGTGAACAAAGACACCTGGGCCGGCATCCTCCGCTTCCAGCGCAGTTTCTAATTCGGTTCGCCGAATCGGATTCATAAAACTTCTGATCAGACCTCCGATCAGAAAAAACTGGCCCGGTTTTCCCAACCGGGCCTTTCCTTTTGTGCAGTCCTGAATGGCCGAGGGTGCCGTCAAACCGCCGAGAGAAAAGACCGAATTGCATCTGGAATGTCGCCGAGATGCAAAATGGGGGCATGCCCTTGCCCGGTGGCGGTCTTGATGACGGTTCCTTGGTGACGGCTTGCCATTTCGGCGGTGGTAGCAGTTGTCAGAAGCTTTGAATTCTCGCCGCGAATCACCATCAGCGGTATGCCATGGAAGCCTTCGAACTGTGCCCACAGGTCAGGAAGCGGCGCCTCGAGATCAAGCGATTGCATCTGTGCCGCGATAGCGGGGTCGTAATCGGCAACGGGCTTGCCGTCGGTGAAAGCATAGATCGCGCGCGCCATATCCTGCCAGTCGCCGTCGCCGAGGGCGGTAAAGGCGCTGCCGTGATTCTGCCGCAGGATATCTACGGCTTCATCCCAATCAGCAGGTTTTCTGTCACGGTTAAGGTAATCGCGGATATCGACCAGCCCGACCTTTTCCAGGACAGGGCCAATATCGTTGAGAATGACCGCTTTCAGGACATCCGGGCGGCTGGCCGCAAGCATATGCAGCACGAGACCGCCGCGCGACGTACCGATGAAGATGGCCTGTGGGATATCGAGGGCTGCGCAGACGGTCAGCACGTCCTGAGCTTCGACGGCAAGATTGTAGTGAGATTTGTCCGCATCCCATGCGGATGAACCGCGTCCGCGAGCGTCGAGCGTAATCACCCTGCGGGGAACCGTGGGGTCCCGCGACGGAAGCAGGGCCAATTGGTGGAAGTCCCGGGAATTGCGCGTCAGCCCCGGCAGGCAGATGACGGGCGGTCTCGCCAGATTTGCTGATTGCCCGCCGCCATAATCCCGGGTGTAGAGCTGCAGCCCGTCCGGGGCTGCTATCGTTCGGGCAATGAAGCCGCTTTGATCGTCGCTGCGCATGCACCGTGCCTCGTGCTTGGGATATCGCGAGGGATGTAACGTCATTTCCGCAGCATGCACAACCGTGGTTGTGGCTTCGGCTTAGCCGCGACCGCTGACGAGATCGTGCACGATGTCGGTCTTTTGTCCGAGGCGTGCCTTGTAGACCTGATAGTTCTCCATCACCCGTTGGACATAGTTGCGGGTTTCGGGGAAGGGGATGCGTTCGATCCAGTCGATGACATCGTCCAGCGACTTGCCGCGTGGATCGCCATAGCGGCTGATCCATTCCGGAACCTTGTTCGGACCGGCATTGTAGGCGATGAAGGTGAGGATATAGGAACCGCCGAACGTGTCGATCTGCTCGCCGAGATAGTGGGCGCCGAGTGTCGCGTTATAGCCGGCATCCTGCGTCAGCTTATCGGCGGAATAGGCCATGCCGTGTCGGCCGGCGACGGCCTTCGCCGTCTTCGGCAAAAGCTGCAGCAGGCCGCGCGCATTGGCCGAGGAGACGGCAGCCGGATTGAAGGCGCTCTCCTGCCGGGCGATGGCATAGGCAAGCGCCTTGCCGGAGCCGGAAATATTGGCATTGTTCGGAATGACGCCGATCGGGAAGGCCAGTGCCGCCACATCGACGCCGCGGCCATAGGCGATCTTGCCGACCTGCAGCGAAAGCTGATGGTTGCCCGAGCGCTCGGCCTGCGCCGCCAGCATGGCGATCTCGCCTGGGCTTTGCAATTGCTTCGCTAGCGCCCGGTAGAGTGCCTCGGCGCGCCAGCCATGTCCCGCCGCCTCCAGACGCGAAATGGCCTGCACGGACTCGCGTGCCTGGAAGCGTTGCCGGTCCTCGGTCGAAGGCGATGGATAGGAGACATTCAACGTCTGCCGGCCAAGTTTCTCTGCCGCAAGCTGGCCGTAGAATGTGCTCGGGTAGGAAGCAGCTTTGGCATAGAAATCGCCGGCCTTGCCTGGTCCGCCGCCTTCGGCCGCACGGCCGAGCCAGTACCAGGCGCGAGACTGCGAGATCGGTCCATTCGAAACCTGCAGGATCTTGCGGAAATGCATTGCCGCGGTTACGCCGTCCTGCAGGCCGCGCAATGCATACCAGCCGGCGTGGAATTCGGCCTCGCCGACATCCTGCGGGCTTTCCGCAACATTGGCGTCGACGACGCCATAGGCGGCCTTGAACTCACCCTGATCCACCAGCCCGCGGCTGACGATGCGTTGTTCGTTCCACCATTGGCCGGGATCGACGAGCACGCTGCGGTCGCGCGGCATCTGCGCCAGAAGGTTGGCGGCATCGTCATATTTGTTCTGGCGGCGGAGGTTTTCGATCCGCATGAAAAGATAGGCCGGGTCCTTGCGCCATTGCGCATCCATCGCTGCAATCAACCCATCGGCCTTGGCTGAGTGATCATTGACCGCTGCCCACGCTTTGTAGAGCGATTGGGCCTTCCCGAGATCGCCGAAGCGCTTCGCTTGCGCGGTGCGATCGCGGTAAAGCAGATAGTCCATGCGCGCCTTGTGATCGGCAGGCGACAGCAGGCCGGAGAATTCCGCGAGGATCTTGTCCTCGAAAGGCTTGTCCAATGCTTCGTTACGCCAGATCTTGCGGATCAGCTTGGCAGCTTGCGCCGAGTTGCCGCGCGCGACGAGCGCGCGTGACAGGATCACCGAACCTTCGACGGTTTCCGGCTGGGTGTTGCCGAATGCGGCAAGGATTTGATCCGTCGGCGGATTTTCGGTGTAGAGCGCCCGTTCCGAGTTGCCGCGCAGGCTGCCGAGTCCAGGCCAGCCGACAAGCTCGCGGGCGGCGGCGGCAATCTCGCCGGAGGGAATGCCCGGCTGACCCGACGTGGCGATCGCCCAGGTCAGAATATGGCGGTCGAGCGTGCCTTCGCCCAAGCCGTTGCGAATGGCAAGCGCCTGCATGGGGTTCTTGTTGGAGAGTGCGTCGAGGCCGGCCTTCAGGTCGCCGCTCACGGGTGCAACGGCAGGGCCGCGCGGGATCGAGGCGGTGCTCATCGGATCGGGCATCGCCATGGCCACATCGGCGCCGTCGCGGGTCGATGTCTGTTCACCGGGAAGCTGCGAGGCAAAAGCGCCCCATGCGACCGCCAAGCCTACAGCGGTCCAGATCGTGACAGGTCTCTTCATCCGGCTACTCACAAAACTATCAGGCCCCTTCCATTTGCCAAATGCTATATTAACGAAACCTTACCGGGGTCCGAATTTCAATCAATTATCATATCGGAAACTGCCCTTCACCATTCAAAGCGTGCTTGTCGCCGTCAAGCCGGCGCTTTATGGTGCGCGGATTCATAACCATGGATTGCGGCTGAAGCATGAAAGCAGCGCCGCTAGGAGACTTGCATGTTCCAGGGGTCCATTCCCGCACTCGTTACGCCCTTTACTGACGCCGGCAAGGTGGATGAGGCTTCCTTCGCCTCACATGTCGACTGGCAGATAAAAGAGGGTAGCAGCGGCTTGGTGCCTGTGGGCACGACGGGTGAATCGCCGACCCTGTCGCATGAGGAGCACAAGCGAGTCGTCGAGCTCTGCATCGAGGTGGCGAACAAGCGTGTTCCGGTCATGGCGGGTGCCGGCTCGAACAACACGCGCGAAGCGGTCGAGCTTGCCCAGCATGCCGAGAAGGTCGGTGCCAACGCGGTTCTCGTCGTCACGCCCTATTACAACAAGCCGACGCAGAAGGGCCTCTATGCTCATTTTGCTGCCGTCGCGGAGGCGGTGAAACTGCCGATCTACATCTACAATATTCCGGGTCGGTCAGTTGTTGACATGACGCCGGAGACGATGGGCGCGCTTGCCAAGGCCTACGCCAATATCGTCGGGGTGAAGGACGCGACCGGCAAGATCGAGCGTGTCTCCGAGCAGCGCATCACCTGCGGCCGTGATTTCCGCCAGCTTTCCGGCGAGGATGCAACGGCACTCGGCTTCAATGCCCATGGCGGTGTCGGCTGCATTTCGGTAACGGCCAATGTTGCGCCGCGCCTTTGCGCCGAACTTCAGGCGGCGACGCTCGCCGGCGACTACGCCAAGGCTCTGGAATATCAGGATCGCCTGATGCCGCTGCACAAGGCCATCTTTATTGAACCGGGACTTTGCGGCGCTAAATACGGTCTCTCGCGCCTCGGCCGCATGAGCCGCAACGTCCGCTCGCCGCTGCTCTCGACCTTGGAGCCGGGTACGGAGGCGGCAATCGATGCGGCAATGCGCCATGCCGGCCTGCTGAACTGAGCGTATAGCAAGCGTATCGCTGGAATCTCCGCCGGGCCGCTCTCTTCACAAGGAGGGCGGTCTCGCCTATTTAGGGTACAGGAACTTGGCGCGCCGACGGCTGCCGCCGGAATGACATAAGAAAAGAAGAAGAAAAATCATGGCCCCCAAAGGCAGCCAACGCGTAGTCAACAAGATAGTGGCGGAAAACCGCAAGGCCCGCTTCAACTACGAGATCATCGATACCTATGAGGCAGGGATCGTGCTGATGGGCACGGAGGTCAAGTCCTTGCGCGAAGGCAAGGCCAACATCGCCGAATCCTACGCTTCGGACGAAGGTGGCGAGATCTGGCTCATCAATTCCTATCTGCCGGAATATCTGCAGGCGAACCGCTTCAATCACGAGCCGCGGCGCCGCCGTAAATTGCTGCTTTCCAGCCGCGAGATCGGCCGGCTGCGCTCCGCCATCAATCGCGAGGGCATGACGCTGGTCCCGTTGAAGATCTATTTCAACGACAACGGCCGCGCAAAGCTGGAACTGGCCCTCGCCAAGGGTAAGAAGCTGCACGACAAGCGCGAATCCGAGAAGGAGCGCGATTGGAATCGGCAGAAGAGCCGGCTGTTGAAGGACAACCGGTAAGGGCGGCGGCAGGCCAGCGCGGGGCATAGGTCAGGCATGGCCGACAGGTTGCCGGCGAAAACCTTGCCGGCTCTATTGCTCGTCGGCATCCGTTTGCGCATGGCTTACCTCGGCCGAACGCTGAGGGCGCTCCGACGGTTCGCGTCCGATTTCAGCTTTCAAGGACACGAGATCGATGAAATGATCAGCCTGACGACGCAGGTCGTCGGCGATCATCGGAGGCTGGGTTGCCATGGTCGAGATGACCGAGACCTTGCGGCCACGGCGCTGCAGCGCTTCCACCAGGGTGGTGAAATCGCCGTCTCCGGAGAAGATCACCAGATGGTCGACGGTTTCCGATTGCTCCATGGCGTCGATCGCCAACTCGATGTCCATGTTGCCCTTGATCTTGCGGCGTCCCATGGAATCGGTGAATTCCTTGGCCGGCTTGGTGACGACCTTGTAGCCGTTATAATCAAGCCAATCGATCAGCGGGCGGATCGAGGAGTATTCCTGGTCTTCGATAAGCGCCGTGTAATAATAGGCACGCAGCAGATATCCGCGTTTCTGAAATGCTTTCAGAAGCTTACGATAGTCGATATCGAAGCCGAGGCTCTTCGATGCAGCGTAAAGATTGGCGCCGTCTATAAAAAGGGCAATTTTTTCGCGTGGGTCAAACATCGCTTACATATCCACTGTTACAAAAATGCATTATTTTTTCAAAGTGAAGCTAAAACAAGGCCTTGTATGGCATTGCAGAATAATTCGTATTACTTTATGAATTATTCATATAATCGAGATTTAGGGCACGAAAGGCGATATTCCAAGCAATCTTAGGTAGAACTAGCTATTTGTCTAGGGGAATTTTAGCACCTTCTGGGATGGCGCGAGAGCACTCAAACAGGAAAAACTTGAATTTGCCTTCGTTTGCTTGTATCGGCGTGTCTACTCCGAGACATGATGACGACATCACGACCGCAAAGGACAGGCAATGGCCCGTGTCACAGTAGAAGATTGCATTGATAAAGTTGAGAACCGGTTCGAGCTCGTGCTGCTCGCCAGCCACCGCGCCCGCCTGATTTCGCAGGGCTCCTCGATCACGATCGATCGCGACAACGACAAGAATCCCGTCGTTGCGCTGCGCGAAATCGCCGACGAGACCCTGTCTCCGGACGATCTCAAGGAAGACCTGATCCACTCGCTGCAGAAGCATGTCGAGATCGACGAGCCCGAGCCGGATCCGGCAAGCCTGCTGGCGACCGGCGGCGCTTCCGCCTCCAGCGACGAGGAAGAAGATCTCCCGGAAGCCGTTACTTTCGACCAGATGTCGGAAGAAGAGCTTCTGGCGGGCATCGAAGGCCTGGTTCCGCCGGAAAAAAGCGACGATTACTGATCGTCGAGCTTGATGCTCCGGGCAGGAGCGATATGATGAGGGGATGCGTGCGCCGGTCATATGACTGGCGCGCTTTTGTTTTGGCGGGAGTAGCTTTGGAATGATGCGGCAATACGAGCTTGTTGAGCGCGTGCAGAAATACAAGCCCGATGCCAACGAAGCTCTGCTAAACAAGGCCTATGTTTATGCGATGCAGAAGCATGGCCAGCAGAAACGTGCCAGCGGCGATCCCTATATTTCCCATCCTCTCGAAGTTGCTGCCATTCTGACGGACATGCGTCTGGACGAGTCGACCATCGCGGTCGCTCTCCTTCATGATACGATCGAGGATACGACGGCGACGCGCGCCGAGATCGACGAATTGTTCGGCGAGGATATCGGCCGTCTGGTCGAAGGCCTGACCAAGATCAAGAAGCTCGATCTCGTCACCAAGAAGGCGAAGCAGGCGGAAAACCTGCGCAAGCTGCTGCTCGCCATTTCCGACGACGTCCGCGTGCTTCTGGTGAAACTCGCCGATCGCCTGCACAATATGCGGACGCTCGATCACATGTCGCCGGAAAAGCGCGCCCGCATTTCCGAAGAGACGATGGAAATCTATGCGCCGCTTGCCGGCCGCATGGGCATGCAGGATATGCGCGAGGAGTTGGAGGAGCTTTCCTTCCGCCACATCAATCCCGAGGCGCACGATACCGTCACCAAGCGCCTGGAAGAGCTGTCGCGGCGCAACGAAGGCCTGGTCAAGAAGATCGAGACCGAACTGCGTGACCTGCTGGTCGCCAACGGCCTTGCCAATGCCATGGTCAAGGGCCGGCTGAAAAAGCCCTATTCGGTCTTCCGTAAGATGCAGTCGAAGTCGCTGTCCTTCGAGCAGCTTTCAGACATTTACGGTTTCCGTCTTCTCGTCGACGATATTCCGTCCTGCTACCGCGCGCTCGGCATCGTGCATACGCGCTGGCGCGTCGTTCCGGGCCGCTTCAAGGACTATATCTCGACGCCGAAGCAGAATGACTACCGCTCGCTGCACACGACGATCGTCGGCCCCTCCAGTCAGCGCATCGAACTGCAGATTCGCACCAAGCGCATGCATGAGATCGCCGAATTCGGCATTGCCGCCCACACGCTCTACAAGGACGGCACCAGCACCAGTACCGGCAACAACGGCGACGGCGAGCTCCTGTCGCGCGAAAGCAATGCCTACTCCTGGTTGCGTCATACCATCGAGGCGCTGGCCGAGGGCGACAGCCCGGAAGAGTTCCTCGAGCATACGAAGCTCGAGCTGTTCCAGGATCAGGTCTTCTGCTTCACGCCCAAGGGCAAGCTGATTGCCTTGCCGCGCGGCGCCACGCCGATCGACTTTGCCTATGCCGTCCACACGAATATCGGCGACACCACGGTCGGGGCCAAGATCAACGGCCGCATCATGCCGCTGGTCACGCGGCTGACCAACGGCGATGAGGTCGAGATCATCCGCTCCGGCGTGCAGGTGCCGCCGGCCGCCTGGGAAGAGATCGTCGTGACCGGCAAGGCACGCGCCGCCATTCGCCGCGCCACCCGGCTTGCCATTCGCAAGCAATATGCCGGCCTCGGCCATCGCATTCTGGAGCGTACCTTCGAGCGTGCCGGCAAGGTCTTCTCGCGGGAAGCATTGAAGCCTGCCCTGCATCGTCTCGGCCAGAAGGATGTCGAGGATGCCATTGCTGCGGTCGGGCGAGGGGAAATGTCGTCGCTCGACGTTCTGCGCGCCGTCTATCCCGACCACCAGGACGAACGCGTGACCGTCAAGCCCGCCGGCGACGAGGGCTGGTTCAATGTTCACAGTGCCGCTGGGATGATCTTCAAGATCCCCGGCAAGAACAAGGCCGATCTCGCCGACGGCGCCGATGCGCCGCCGATCCGTGGCCTGGCAGCCAATGTCGAAGTGCATTTCGCACCGACGGGCGCCGTGCCCGGCGACCGCATTGTCGGTATCATGGAAAAGGGCAAGGGCATCACCATATATCCGATCCAGTCGCCGATCCTGCAACGGTTCGACGATGAGCCGGAACGGTGGATCGATGTGCGCTGGGATCTGGACGAGGCCAACAAATCCCGTTTTACCGCCCGTGTCCTCATCAACGCGCTGAATGAACCCGGGACGCTCGCCAAGGTCGCGCAGACCGTTGCCGATATCGACGTGAACATCCGCATCCTCAACACGGTTCGCGTTGCCGCCGATTTCACCGAGATGGCGTTGGATGTCGAGGTCTGGGATCTGCGTCAGCTCAACCAGCTTCTCGTGCAGCTCAAGGAACTTGATTGCATCGCGACGGTGAAGCGGCTTTACGAGTGACATCGGCCGCCGCCGCTGTCGATCCAGTGCAGGCTGCATATTTTGTGATCATTTTATGACCAAATTCGAGCGGCTTTCTGGATAGGTATGCACTGAACGCATTGCTGTGTCTATTTTAGAGCGGTGGTAATTGACCTCCGTCCAGCCTATCTTCTGGTCATCGAAGAAACGAAACAAAGATGAGAGAAGACAATGTTTAGCCCGATCAAGAAATTCGCCCGCGCCCTGCGTGTTCCGAGTGTTGAAGAACGCGAAATGGCTTATCTGAACGGCTCGCACGACCGTTTTGACCTTGAATATCGTCAGCGTCAGGTCGACCGCGGTCTGTTCCGCCAGCGTTAATAGCTGTTAATACTTTAAAGACCAGGAGGGGCGCGCCATTGTTGCGCCCTTGGAGCAGTCGCCAACTTGCGATAATGCTTCCAGAAAATGTCAGGGCGTTCTCTTTCCTGCCCCTGAACAGGTGACGCTCCCAAAAAGGGCCGCACTTTCGGTTCTTAATCAGCGCGTGATATGCTTGGCCGGTCTTGTCATGACGGCCCCCAGTGCACTAGATAAGCCGCATGCTGTTTCGTCGCCGAAAACCACTGACACTGAAAGAAAAACTGCGGGAGCACATTTGGCCCCGCAAGGGTTTCCTTCGTTCGTTCCAATATTTTGGTAAGCGTCTCGTCCGCCTTGCCGCCTCGCCGCACTCGGTTGCGGCCGGTTTTGCGGCGGGTATCGTCGTGTCCTGGACGCCGTTCATCGGCGTGCACTTTGTGATGGCGATCATCATCGCCTATCTGATCGGCGGCAACGTCATCGCCTCCGCCCTCGGCTGCCTGGCAGCCGGCAATCCTATTACCTACCCCTTCATCTGGGCCTTCACCTGGGAAATCGGCCATCTGATCCTGGCGCGCGACAGCGGCGGTCAGGGCGGTGGCAGCATCGATCTGCCGGCGTTGTGGCACAAGGGCGATCTCCTGCAGATTTGGGACCCGGTTTTGAAGCCGATGCTGATCGGCGGCATTCCCCCGGCGATCGTTTCGGGCGTGATCGTCTACGCTCTGACCTATTATGGCGTGAAGACCTTCAAGACGCGCCGCAAGGAGCGCCTGATGGAGCGTGCCCGCGAGCGCCTGGCGCTTGTCGACAACGCGTCGAGCGTTTGACGAAGCCTGACTGCGCCCCGGCCGGCTGGAGGGCCTTCTCATGATCATCGGGATAGGCAGCGATCTCATCGATATCCGCCGCGTCGAAAAGACGATAGAGCGCTTCGGCGTCCGCTTCACGGAGCGCTGTTTCACCGACATAGAGCGGGCCAAGTCCGAGCGCCGCAAGAACAAGGCCGCCTCCTATGCCAAGCGCTTTGCCGCCAAGGAGGCCTGCTCCAAGGCGTTGGGCACCGGTCTGGCGCAGGGTGTCTTCTGGCGCGACATGGGCGTCGTCAATCTGCCGAGCGGCAAGCCGACGATGCAGTTGACCGGCGGGGCAGCCGAAAGGCTGGCCGCCATGCTGCCGGCAAATCATCGCGCCGCCATTCATTTGACGATAACGGATGATTTTCCTCTTGCTCAGGCCTTTGTGATCATCGAGGCGCTGCCGATGGACGGCTGAATCGCCACCGGATGTCGCTTTTGGCACCGGTGCCATTGCCGCCGCGATATGAAGCGGGTAGAGAGTGCCTGAATGGAAGTTGCGCCGGTGGGGTGCGAAAAAGGAATAAGACTGCGTGTCCGAGAAAGCCGTAAAACAGCAGAACGCCCTGTGGGAAAACATCAAGGTCATCGTTCAGGCGCTTGTCCTGGCCATGATCATCCGCACGGTTCTATTTCAGCCATTCACCATTCCGTCCGGTTCGATGATGCCGACGCTGCTGGTCGGCGACTATATCTTCGTCAACAAGTTCGCCTATGGCTACTCGAAGTATTCGCTGCCGTTCTCGCCGGACGTGTTCAGCGGCCGTATCCTCGGCAGCGAACCGAAGCGCGGCGACGTCGTGGTTTTCCGCTTCCCGCCGAATCCGGATGTCGACTATATCAAGCGTGTCATCGGGTTGCCCGGCGACCGCATCCAGGTGAAGAACGATATTCTTTATATCAATGGCCAGGCCGTGCCGCGTGAGCCGCATGGCACGTTCTCGTCGGATTACAGCCAGGAGCCGGGCGACAATATCCCCGTCTACAGCGAGCGGCTGTCGGATACGGGCAAGGTCTACGACACGCTGGATCTTTCGCCTAACTCGCGCGGTGACAATACCCAGGAATACGTCGTCCCGGCTGGGCACTACTTCATGATGGGTGATAATCGCGACAATTCCGACGACAGTCGCTTCGATGTCGGCTATGTGCCGGCTGAGAACCTGATCGGCCGCGCCAGCATCATCTTCTTCTCGCTTGGGCACGACACGTCGTTCCGCGAGATCTGGAAATGGCCGACCAACATGCGTTGGGATCGCCTCTTCAAGGTTGTCGAATGACGAAAGTGCAGACGCTTTCGCAGGCGGATCGTGCCAAACTTGAATCTGCGATAGGCTACGAATTCGCCGAAAGGGAACGCCTCGATTGGGCGCTGACGCATGCCAGCGCCCGCACGCAAAAGACTGATAACTACGAGCGGCTGGAATTTCTCGGCGACCGGGTTCTTGGCCTGTGCATCGCCGAGCTGCTGTTCAAGACGTTCGGGACGGCGACCGAAGGCGAGCTTTCGGTGCGCCTCAATCAGTTGGTCAGCGCCGATACCTGCGCCGAAGTCGCCGATGAAATGCAGCTGCATCTCTATATCCGCACCGGCGCCGACGTGAAGAAGCTGACCGGGAAGCGCATGCTCAATGTGCGTGCCGATGTCGTCGAAAGCCTGATTGCAGCGCTTTATCTGGATGGCGGCCTCGAAGTGGCCCGCAAGTTCATTCTGCGTTATTGGGAGCGCCGCGCGATTCGGCCCGATGGCGCAAGGCGCGACGCGAAGACGGAATTGCAGGAATGGGCGCATGCGAAATTCGGCGTCACCCCGGTCTACAGGGTTGATGATCGCAGCGGACCGGATCATGATCCCCGCTTCACGGTGACCGTGGAAGTGGCGGGAACGGCGCCCGAGACAGGAATAGAACGCTCCAAACGCGCGGCTGAACAGGTTGCGGCGACGCGGATCTTGGAGCGCGAAGGTATATGGCAGCCTCAGTCGACTGAGAAATGACTGCCTGGAAACGACGGAAAAGATGACCAATCAGCAAGACACGCCCGCCGACGACGGCGCGGTTGAACAGACCGGTCCGACCCATTCGGGTTTTGTGGCCCTCATCGGCCCGACCAATGCCGGCAAGTCGACGCTGCTCAACCGGCTCGTCGGCGCCAAGGTTTCGATCGTCAGCCATAAGGTGCAGACCACGCGCGCGATCGTTCGCGGCATCGCCATCCACAACAATGCGCAGATCGTTTTCATGGATACGCCCGGCATCTTCAAGCCGCGCCGCCGTCTCGACCGCGCCATGGTGACGTCCGCCTGGGGCGGCGCCAAGGATGCCGATCTCATCATGCTGCTGATCGACAGCGAGCGGGGATTGCGCGGTGACGCCGAGGCCATTCTCGAAGGGCTGAAGGAGGTTTTTCAGCCGAAGATCCTCGTTCTCAACAAGATCGATCGTGTCCGCCGCGAGGACCTGCTGGCGCTTGCCGCCGCTGCCAATGAGAAGATCGCCTTCACGCAGACCTTCATGGTATCGGCCGAAAACGGCTCCGGTTGCGACGATGTTATGGACTATCTGGCAAAGACCCTGCCGGAAGGGCCTTGGTATTATCCGGAGGATCAGATCTCGGATCTGCCGATGCGTCAGCTCGCCGCCGAAATTACCCGTGAAAAACTGTTCCTGCGGCTCCACCAGGAGCTCCCTTACGCCTCGCATGTCGAGACGGAAAAGTGGGAAGAGCGCAAGGATGGCTCTGTTCGTATCGAGCAGGTGATCTACGTCGAGCGCGAAAGTCAGAAGAAGATTGCGCTCGGCAAGGGCGGTGAAGCGATCAAATCGATCTCCACCGCATCGCGCAAGGAACTCTCCGCGATCCTGGAGCAGCCCGTGCATCTCTTCCTCTTCGTGAAGGTGCGCGAGAACTGGGGAGACGACCCCGAGCGCTTCCGGGAGATGGGGCTGGACTTCCCGCGTTGATGGAACTTTGCTTCGCTGAGTGCTTTATATTGCAGCAGCTTATCGGGCTTGCCGCTTGAGCTGATGCAACTCAGGGAGGCGATCCATGGCGAAGGCCGCGACGATGCATGGGCAACGAACGCCATGCCAACAATGTCCGTTGAGGTCTCTCCCGCATTTTCGCGAATTCGACCGCGATGAGCTGAATTTCATCAGCAGTTTCAAGAAGGGCGAGCTTCTCGTCGACGCGGGCGCCACGATTTTCCTCGAAGGTGCGCACAGCGCCCACCTCTTCACGATCCTGTCCGGCTGGGGTTTCCGTTACAAGACGCTCGAGGACGGCCGCCGGCAGATTCTCAACTATGTCATGCCTGGCGATCTCGTTGGCTTGCAGGGCTCGATCATGGGAGAGATGCAGCACTCCACCGAAGCGCTTTCGCCGATATCGCTCTGTGTTTTTGAACGCACGGAATTGATGACGCTCTACAATTCCCATCCGCCTCTTGCCTTCGATCTGACCTGGATTGCGGCCCGGGAAGAGCGAATACTGGATGAGCATCTGCTGAGCATCGGACGCCGGTCGGCAATCGAGCGAGCAGCCTATCTGATCGCCTACCTGTATCAGCGCGCCAGCGCCCTTCGGCTGTTCAATGGCAGCAAAGTCATTCCGATCACGCAGCAGCATGTGGCCGACACACTCGGCCTTTCCGTTGTCCATACCAATAAGACATTGAAAAAACTGGCCGAACGCGGGCTGATTCTCTGGCAGGAGCGCGGATGCAACGTTCTGGACGTGAAAAAGCTCGCCGAAATCGCCGGTTGGGACGGGCTTGATTCGGGCAAGCGGCCCTTCATTTGAAGGCAATTCATTTCGTCGGCGACATGTCTTTTTTAAATGTCGGCGGCAACTGTATCAGCATAGATTACTATCACCGTCACTTTTCGACCAGTTTCACCTTTTACTAACCCCGGCAGCAGAAGCGATTGGAGCATGTTGACGAGCCCATAGTGCCGCATTGCAAAAAGTGCGAAGCGGTTGAGAGGCGAGGTCATGTCACAAGGGACCGAGCCAGCACGGATGGGGAAAACCATCCATTCAATACGGGCCGATGATTGGCGCCGGAGGGATAGATGTGGACTTATTTACGGGGGGCGCCGCTTGGCGCACACACGCAGGGATGGCGCTGATATGACATTTCAGCGCGTCCTTATTCTCGAAGACAATCTCATTATTGCGATGGAGGCGGAGGAAATACTGCGTCTTGTCGGGATCGAGCAGGTGGAGATTGCCTCGAATCTGGAACAGGCGGTCAACGCCATTCATTCCGATACTTATGATTTTGCGATGCTGGACGTCAATCTCGGGGAGTCGACAAGCTTTGGCTTTGCCCGGCTGCTGGCCGAGCGCGGCATCGCCTTCGGTTTCGTCAGCGGCTATTCCGATACGCTCGATTTCCCGCCGGACCTGCGGCATGTGCCGCTTTTGAACAAACCTTTCGATGAGCAGTCCATGCGCCTCTTTGTCGAAAGGCTGACAGCGGTCGGCAGATCTTCCGCCATGTGACAGCCGCAGCTATTTGTCCTAAACTCGAATCGCGAATTATTTTGGGGCAGACCAGCCAATGCAATGGCAGGACCACGCAATCATCTTGGGCGTCAAGCGTCTTGGCGAGACCAGCGTCATCGCCGAGGTGATGACGCGGTCGCGCGGCCGGCATATGGGCCTGGTGCGAGGAGGCCGGTCTCGTACCATGCAGCCGGTGCTGCAGGCCGGTAATCTGGTCGAGGTGACCTGGCGGGCAAGGCTGCACGAGCATCTCGGCGAATTTCGCATGGAGCCGATTGCATTGAGAGCGGCGCGGCTGATGGAAACGGCGACCGCCGTCTACGGCGTGCAGGCGATGGGCGCCCTGTTGCGGCTGCTGCCGGAGCGGGATCCGCACCCGCACCTTTACGATGCGCTCGATGTCATCCTGGAAAACCTGGGGAATCCCGCCGATGCCGGCGAGCTTTTCGTGCGTTTCGAGCTCGCGGTGCTGAACGATCTCGGCTTCGGTCTCGATCTGACCGAATGCGCGGCGACCGGTATACGCGAAGACCTGGCGTTCGTTTCGCCAAAGACCGGGCGCGCCGTCTGCCGTGCTGCAGGTCTGCCGTGGGCCGACAAGATGCTGGTCCTGCCGCCTTTCCTCACGATCGGGGCCGTCGTCGCCGCGGATAGCGAAAGCCTGGCCGCCGCTTTCCGCCTGACGGGTTTCTTCCTGCATCGCCATGTCTATGAGCCGCGCGGCATACAGATCGCCGCAGCGCGCGAGGGTTTCATTCAGGCGGCGCTGAAGGCGGTCAATTCTGTTGCGCTGGATGATACGACGGTCTCGCCAGTCCTCATCGCAAAGCACTGAAAAGCGGGCTGTGCGCCCGTGGCGCGATTCCCAGAGCAATTCCAGGAAAAGTGCGCAGCGGTTTTCCCTCCGGAATTGCGTAAAAATAAATGGATAGAGCGGTTTGGCGATTCCATGAAACGCTGAACTGCGCTATCGCCGCTTGAAGGCCCAACCCTCCGGCCGTTCCTCGATGACCGTCACCGCATCGCCGATCTTGACCGAGCCTTCGCCGCGCGGCACGACGTTCCAGCCGAACAGGGGACCGGGAACGCGGCGATCGGCGGATATGCGGACGCGACCCATGGCGGGCATCGGGTTCGGCCCGTCGCGGGAGCCGGTCTTCTGATCCTGCGTCGTCATGATGCAGCGCGCGCAGGGCTTGACCAGATCGAGGCGGACGCCGCCGATCTCGATCGTCGCCCAGCGGTCTTCCGGCCACGCCTCGTCGCAATCGATGACGATGTTCGGACGGAAGCGCTCCATGCCCACAGCGCCTTCGCCATGGGCAGCAAGATTGGCGTTGAGCGCCTTCAGCGAGCCGGTTGTGGTGACGAGGATCTGGTATCCATCCGAAAAGGTGACCGGCGTATCGTCGCCCGCCCATTCCGGATTGGCAGCGCGCTTGGCAAGCCCGTCGAAGAACACCATCTTCACGTCGCGCTTCAGCCAGTCGGACAGGGCCTTGTTGGTTTCTTCATCGGCAACCGATGCGCTGACGGCCGATTTCCAGACGATGACGTCCATGCGATTGTCGGGGTGCGGCAGCGGCACGATGATGTCGGGCTTGCCCTCCATCTTCAGGCGCAGGTTGGAGGGGCCGGGCTGGATATCGATCTGCGCAAGCGCCTGCAGCTCGCGCTGGGTAATGAAATGGCCGGAGGGATCGACCAGCATGGCACGGCGATCACCAGTCAGCCCGAAGGCGTCGATGGCGGCCGATGGAATGGCGATGCCACGCGCGCTCTTGAGCGGATAAATAAAGAGATCGCTGACCCGCATAGTGTAGCCCTCAGATTTCGTCGATGAACATTGCCAGCACCGTCTTCAGCCGGTCGTGCCGCGCGCCTGCAAGTCTGCGGCCGGTCTCGGTCTGGAAGCCATCCGCCAGTTTGAACAGCTTTGTCTCGAAATGGTCAATGGCGAAGCGCTTGTCGTCGAGCGGTCTCTCCGTTGCAAGCGGGTCGAACGGGTCGTAGAGGCCGGAACCGAGGCGGCCTGCGATATAGAAGCAGCGCGCCGCGCCGACCATGCCGATCGCGTCCAGCCGGTCGGCATCCTGCAGGATCTTCGCCTCGAGCGTTTCCGGCGGAAGATTGGCGGAAAAACTGTGCGTGGTGATCGCATGCGCCGTGGCCGCAATGTCGGCATCCGTCCATCCGAGCTGCCGCAGGATGCCCGAGGCCTTCTCGGCCGCCAGCCGCGAAGCCTGCGCGCGATGGGGCGAATTCTTCTCGACCGCAACGCAGTCGTGCAGCAACACGGCTGCGGCGAGTATCCGGGCATTGCCGCCGTCCTCGGCCTGGATGGCCATGGCGTTCCTGAAGACGCGCAGGATATGGGCAATATCATGCGAACCGTCATCGCCGTCGGCTGCATGCGGGATAAGATCCGCCGCCAGCGTTTCGAAGGGGGCAAAGGCCCGCGCCATCCTGTTGGTGTCCATTATCGCACTTGCTCCGGAATGATCTGTCGCCAGGTTCCCTCGTCCTACCGGGACAAGGGATTCGCCGCAATCACCCCGTCGTCTTCTTGCGTGTCAGGATCTTCTGGTAGAACAGGCCGATGCCGATCAGGACAGCGCCGAGGCCGATGAAGGACAGGGCGCGCAGGAAACCCTCGAGGTTTGCCATATCGATCAGGAAGGCCTTGACGACGGCAATGAAGACCAGCGCCGCCGAGGCGATGCGCAGGCTGCGTGCCTCGAAACGGGCGCCGAGCCCGAGAAGGGCGATGCCGATCAGCAGCCAGACGACGGAATAGGAATAGAGTTCGCCCTGGATGAAGCCGTTCCAGAAAGGAATGTATTCCCCCTGCCATAGCCGACGCACCGATAGCGTCGCCCAGGAAAGGGCCATGACCGCGCCGGCAACGGCCAGCATGCTTACATAGGGTAGGGGGCGTCGGTTCCGCGCATAGAGCGCCAGTCCGCCATAGGCGATGGCGGGCAGGAGATAGCCCAACAGCAACAGATTGAACAACGGAATCCGGCCGGTGCTCTCGCCAGTGATAAACGGGTTTAATCCCAGCAAATGCAATGTCAGGATCAGGATGACGGAGAGGGTGCCGAGAGCCATGCTGCCATAGCGGAAGACAGGGCTCGCGGCGCTGAGGTCGAGGGCCATCAGCGTCGCGGAAGCACCGATCGCCAGCAGCGTGTAGATCGATTGTTCTCCGAGTGTTGGCACGGTGTCATTGAGGACACCGCCATTCATGGCATGGCGCACCAGGATGGCGATCGTCAGCAGCACGAGGAAGGAGGCCAATGCCTGCAGCGTGTTGCGCAGCCGGACACTTGGAGAGTGACGGACCGTGAAAGCCGCCAACGCGGCAAGTGCGGCAGGAATGCCGTAGCCCGCCAGCAGCATGTTGAAGACCGGTGTCGTGCCGAGCTCCGACGGATCGACGATGGTCGGCTGCCACGCGATGCGCGTCATGGTGATGATCAATGCGGCGACCATGGTCCAGGGAAGGACCGGCCAGTCGCGCAGGCGCGCCGCCGAAACATAAGCGATGCCGAGGACCGGCAGCAGTATGGTAGGCGCGGCGTCATGCGCAAACATGTGCAAGGCAAAGACCATGGCGCCGAAGGAGCCGGCGGCGAGTATGTTGGTCGGCAGGTTCAGCCCTTCGCTTGAGCGGCGATGTTGCCATTCCGCGAGCGCCATCAGGACGATGCCCAGCCCGATGCCATAAAGGCCGTGCAGCCAGTCGAACGTCCAGTTGCCGAAATTGATGAAGCTGATCGTCGCGATCGCCAGCGGCGTGGCGGCCATGATCAGGCTCCAGAGCGCGGCGAAGGGCTTCTCGCCCTCTGCGAACCGCCTCAGAAAGAAGGCGCCGACCAGCACGAAGATGCCTCCAAGGCCGAGCGCTTCATAGAGCACCATGCTCTGCATCGTCACGATGCCGTCGGCGCTTTTGGGCTCGACACCGGCAATCCAGTTGGTCAGAACGCCGGACACGCCAACGACGGCGACGACGGCTGACAGGATCGCCGCCCAGCCCGCATGAATGCGGCCAGCGCCGAAAGCCGCCACTGCCGCGACGATCGCCGCGAACATGAACATGGCATCGACGATGGGATATCCAGATTGGAGACTGTAGGTCAGCAGGTGGAGTGATACCGCAAGGGCGCCGATCGACGCCGTCAATGTCATGCCGAGCGGCGGTCGGGCAAGGAACGCGCCCCAGCCTCCGGTGCTCGCTAGCTGCATCGGATCGGCCGCCGTCTCTGTCCCCATGCCATCTGCCGCCTTCGCGGCAGTGGCAGCTAGGTAGCGTCCCGGCCAGATGAAGATGGTGCCGCCGATCATGGCAAGCATGGAAAGCGTAACCGGCGTGAAGTCCACGACTTCGCTGTAGGCGACATAGAGCATCGGCCAAAGGCTGAGCAGCGCATTGGCAAAGGAGGGCGTAATCAACCAACGCCGCAGCCGCGACGCGAGCAGGGTCGCAAGCCACGTCAGAACGAGATAGCCGAACAGGACCCATGGCTGCGGCGCCGTCGACGCGATCAGGGCGGGGGTGACCATGGAGGCGAGCAGGCCGAGGCCGGCGAGCGCCTGTCCGTGGTGCAGCGACAGTGCAAGCGTTGCAAGCGAGATCAGGCCCAGAAGAACGAAGGCCATCGCCGGCCCGATGAAGCCATAGATGCCATGCGCCGCATAGGTCGATCCGAACAACGCGACGACGCCGGCTGCCGTCAGCACGCCGGGGATCATCGCGTTCTGGAAGGCATTGCCGAGAACAGGCGCCGAGCGTCGGCGAATGATTTCGCCTGCCGCGACGAGGATCAAGCCGAAGATCGCCGCAAGCACAAGCCGGACGCCCGGGCTCAACAGGCCGCTCTCGATCGAATACTTGACCATGAAGATACCGCCAAGCGCGAGAGCGATGCCGCCGACCCACACGGCCCAGCGCGCGCCGATCGTGCTTTCCAGGCTCTCTCTCGGCTGCGGCGCTTCCCGCGCCGCGATATCCGGACCATCATCCGTGAGCGTGCCATCCGTGAGTGCATCGGGGATGTTGCGCGCGGCGACGGCAGGTTCTTCGATGCCGGCCGCTGTAGGCTCTTTGATTGCCGCTTCGGTCGGTGGCTCCTGGATGGCTGCTGCGGGTCCCGCGGCGGCGGCGATCGCCGGCTCCGTCATGCGGACTGATTCGCCTGCGTCCGCCATCAGCACCCTGCCAGCGAGTGCATTTTGCAACCCTTGGACGCGCTTTTCCAGCCGCCTTATCCGCAGATTGTATCCTCGCAGTATGAAAATACCGGCGATCAGGATGACGAGCGGCAATAGTTCCATCATGTCCTCTCTAGGCAATCCGCCGCACAATATACCAATCGGCCAGAACGGTAAGACCAGACAGTCAAATTTGCTTATGATTCCAGTGGATTATGGCCATCGTCTCGATAAAGCCATGCGGAAGAAATATTAGACAATTGCGATTTACTGCTTGAAAACTATGGTTAATACTCATTAACAATTTGTCTTTACGAGCCGAGCAAAGCAGCTTATCAAGGCTCCATAGTTCAACTCTGAATGTATTGCGTACAAACGATGTCGCATGAGGCGGCTCCTACCTCAGGAGGTTTGTATGTCCCATGTTTCTTCCATATCCAGCAGCTCCTATCCGTATCGCGGCACGCTTTCGCGTCTCGATGCCAATGGTGACGGCGTCCTCAGTCGTACGGAGCTTGAAGCCGGCGAGCGTCCAGGCATTCTCGAAGCCAATACTGATAGCTCCGCCAGCGCATTGGGTGGCCTCATCGCAAAGCTGATGCAACTGCCGAGCGCCGATGCGGCATCCACGGCCACGTCGCCGCAATCCAATATTGCGTCTGGCGTGGACCTTCTGTCACCGATGGATGCCTACAACAACACCTATGGCCAGTACGACGTCAGCGGCATAGCCGCCTGATAGATGTCCGCTGCAGTGTTTTGGCGGCCAGCCGGATATGCCGGCGGGCCGCCTTATCTATTTGATGCAGCCGCATTTCCCCTCCTCGGAACACTCGTCTCCGCCAAGCGTTAGATACCGACACGCAAGGGAGAACTGTTCCATGAAACGGATGATGATCGCTGCAATTCTCACTCTCGCCGCGGCCTTGCCCGCCGCAGCGCAGAGCCAGGGAACGGCGACGGCCGATTTTGTCGGTCTCGATGGCAAGCAGGCGGGGCGGGCAACGCTGACCGAAGGCAAGGCGGGCGTGCTGATCGAGATGGAGGTGTCCGGCCTGCCGTCCAATCGCTGGGTGGCTTTCCACATTCATGAAAGCAGCCGCTGCGATCACACGCACGGATTCGAGTCCGCAGGCGGCCATTTCAATCCCACCAAGGCCGAGCATGGTTTCCTTGCCGCCAAGGGACCGCATGCGGGCGATATGCCCAACCAATATGTCGATCAGGACGGCAAGCTGCACGCCCAGGTGTTCAACGGCATGGTGTCATTGAACGGCAAGAATGGCATTCGCGGCCGGACGCTGATGATCCATGCCGACTCGGATGATTACCGCAGTCAGCCGGTTGGTGGTGCCGGCAAGCGCCTCGCATGTGCTGTCATTCAATAGATGAGGCGGTCAGGGTGATTCGGACCCTTTATGCTGCCGGTGTGTAGCAAAGGTTGTCTTCGCCGCGCCAAGGCCCATTGGCGATATGATTCGGTAGCTGTCAATTGAGGTTAATGATCAATTAACACATATCTTTAATCACGCGACCAAATCGACCTATTCTATCCGCAGATGAATAAGTGTGCCGGGGGGTAACCGAACACGCCGATGGCGTTTGCTTTAGGAGATTTGGATGAGTGGAGTTTCTTCAGTTGGAAGCAGCATGACGGCTGCCTCGTACAGTCCCCTTGATAAGAACCAGGACGGCATTGTGGACGCCCAGGAATTGCAGGAGGCGGCACAATCCGGTCTCCTGTCGGCAAGCGTCCTCAGCGACGAGGATAATGGCAGCAGCAGCGATCCGAGCGCGACCGATGTTTTCTCCGGCAATCTGGCATCCATGCTGCTGCAGATGCAGCAGACAGGCGCCAGCCAGTCGAGCACGGCTTCGTCCACTGGCGGCTCATCCAGCCAATCGCCCATGGACCAGCTGTTTGCCAGCCTCGACACCAATAAGGATGGCAAGGTTTCGGCGGACGAGTTCGTTGCCGGGCGACCGAAGGACATGAGCGAAAGCGACGCCCAGAACCTCTTCAAGAGCATTGATACGCAAGGCTCTGGCTCGCTGTCGAAGGATCAGTTCGCCGAAGGCCTCGATGTCCTCAAGCCCCTGGACGCTTCTGCCGCCGACATGCTGTCCCTGGAGCCGACGTCCAGCGGCAGCAGCGCAACGAGCTTAGCCACGACTGCCAAGAATAACGCGCTGGATAACTTCCTTGCCGAAATGCAATCGTCGATGAATCTCTATCAGAATACCTACGGCCAGTATGATCTTGACCAGACGGGCAGCGCTGCGGCCTGATCCATCGGGATGGATTGTTGCGATACGGACGGAGGCTGCGCAAGCGCAGTCTCCGTTCTTTCATAGAATGTCGCTGTGCACAGCCAATGGCAGGATGAAAGCCGCGTTGCCATCGGCATCTGCGCCGCGTCCGATCTCCTTGACCGCCGCGACCAGCCGGCCCTTGCGCCCGAGCATGTCGTCACCGATGGCGATCAGCCGGGCATTTGGTGTCGCATAAGGGGAGGCCGAGCGCAGGCGGCGGACGAGCGCCAGATCGTCCTCTTCCGGATGAACGGCGAGGGCCGCGATCAGCGCCGCGGCTGGCGAACGCGATACACCCATCCAGCAATGGATCAGCAAGGGCGCCGCGCGATCCCATTCCGCTGCAAAATCGATGATGGCGCGAACATGCGCCTCCTGCGGGGCGATGAGATCGCCGGTGCCGGCAAAGCTGATATCGTTCATGTTGAGCAGCAGATGACGTTCCGCCTTGATGACGGCCGGGCGGTGAAAGGCATGCTCCTTGGCCATCAGGCTGATCATTTCGCGCGCATGATGGCGAACGGCCATTTCGGCGATGCGTGCCAGCGGCGATACGACGATCGTCGTCACGCACCGATCCTCATCGACGTGCGCTCGGCCTCGATCGCCTCGAAGCGCCTTAGGAACAGCCGCTGCGCCTCGATTGCCGGCATGGGTTCGATCGGCAGCATCTCGCGGGTGATGTCGCGGGGTTGACCGAAGAACTTGCGCGCCTCCTCCGGCGTGAAGCCGGCAAGCAGTGTCGCCTCGAAATAGGCCGAGACCGTATCGGCCTTCTTGATCTTTTCCTTCAGCTGCGGCGCGCAATGCGGGGGCAGGGCAAAACGACGATAGATCGCCGCTTCGAGCCGTTTCTCCACCGCCTTGTAGTCGCCGCCGACCACCGACTTGAACGGCGAGATCATATCGCCGATGACATATTCCGGTGCGTCATGCAGCAGCGCCGCCAGCAATTCGTCCGGCGTCGCCGGGTTCAGATGACGAAAGATCGCTTCGACGACGAGGCTGTGCTGCGCTACTGAAAAGGCATGATCGCCATAGGTCTGGCCGTTCCAGCGCGCAACGCGGGCAAGCCCATGGGCGATATCGCTGATCTCGACGTCGAGCGGCGACGGATCGAGCAGGTCGAGCCTCCGTCCCGATAGCATGCGCTGCCAGGCGCGCGCAGTCTTGGCCGATGTCATGCCGAAGCCTCGTCGGCCTGGGAAGGGAAGGAGAGGCCGGACCAAGCAGGCAGCGATACCGAGACGTCGGTATCATCAGCCCGGATGGGTGTTCCTGCTGCCATGGCTTCGCCCGCGCGGTCGATGCGGACGATGGCAAGACCCTTGCTGCCTGCGGTCGAACCGAGCGTGCCCACAGGCTTGCTGCCGACGGTGAGTTCCGTGCCGGAGGCGGGCAGGTCGGCATTGCCGCTCACGATGACGACGCGCCTGCGCGCCGTGCCGCGATGCTGCATGCGGGAGACCACCTCCTGGCCGACATAGCAGCCCTTGCGGAAGCCCAGGCCACCGTTGAGGTCCAGCAGCACATCGTGCGGAAACGCGTCCTGCAATGCGAAATCGCGGCCGGAAACGGCAACGCCGTTGGCGATGCGCAGCGCGTCATAAAGCGTCTCGGCATCGTCCCCATGTTGGCCTGATGTGCGCGTCAGCGTGATGCCTGCCTTGGCGAAGCGGCTATCCTTGGGGCCGTCCGTTGCCTTGTCCGCCCAGGCGACGGTAACGCCTTGAATATCTTCGACGCCGAAATCGACCTTGGCGCGCAGCCGGTACATGGTGAGCCGCTTCAGAAGGCCATCGCGCTGTGCCGTGTCTGTCTCGAGCAGAAAGCCGGAGCCATCTCGCCAGATCATGAAGTCGAACAGAATCTTGCCCTGCGGCGTCAGCAGCGCGCCGGGGCGCGCTTCGTCGGCGCCGAGCGAGACGAGATCGGTGGTGATGAGATTGTGCAGGAACGGTTCCGCCTCGGCGCCGGCGACGCGGATGAAGGAACGGTCTCTCAGGAATACGGCTGGCATGATGGATCCGCTGATTTGGGCTATGATCCAGAGGTAGGGCCTTCGACCGCGAACCGCAAGTTCTCCGACTGGATCATTCGCCCGACGTGAAAAATTTCCACTTGCCGTCCGGCGTGATGCCGACTCGATAGAAATTGTAGCCGCCGAATTCCAGCATATCGGCGTAGTCGCCCGCCGTGACGATGCGCATCAGGTCGACCTTTTCCGGGGTGGAGAGCGTCTTCATGTCTTTCTGCGCGAAGTAGGGCCAGACATAGATTTCGTCCGGCGTACCCTGGCCGACATGGGCAAAGCCGGTCGACATGATGTCGAGGAGGATGGACAGGATTTCGATGCCGTCTGGATCGCCCGAAAGGTCGTGCAGGGTCTTGATCGGATCCTCGCCGGGGTCGTCGGCGGTGACCTGGGTCTGCTTGAGACCGCCACCGATATTCATCAGCGGGCGCAAGCGCTCGAGATCGCCTGAGGCCGCCGCCTCCACGATCGCCTCACGGAGCTTTCGCACCGGCTCCGGCGCCTTGTTGATGTCGAAGAGGAACTCGACCGACTTGTTTGCGCTTGCTGCATCGCCATTGCCCTGGTCGGCTTGCTTGTTGACCAGCGGATCCGGCGTCGGGAGCGTAGTGGACGGCGCTTCCAGTGCTTGCTCGACAGGTTTCTGGTTCTTCTGCTGAGCGGAGGCGCCTGGAGCGTTCGGTTGGGAAGCTGGTGGATTGAGCTGCGAGAAGGCTAGTGCCGGCAACGGCAAGGCAACGGAACCGGCAATCATGGTTACGGCTGCAAACGAGGCAATGGAACGGCGACACTCATTGCCCGGAAACATATGCATGAACAATCTCTGGTTACTATTGCAGGGTACGGTTCGGAGAGAATTCCCCAGCGAGCATGCGTTCCCGAAGCGATTCGAGCAAGGCTTCCGCGCCCTGCTCACCCTGTATGCGGATGGTCTCGCGAATGGCATGCGCGATGGCGGCGTCGGCGATGATCTCGGGCTCGATACCATCAGCCATGCCGTCAGCCCAAGCCTCGTTCTGGTATTCCAGCGCTGCCTGCATTTTTTCATGGACGATCATGTCGTCGATTTCGTTCAGGCTGGTTTCCATTGATTCTTTCCTCGAGACGTTCATGTCCTTACCACTTGCTTAACAACTTTATCAGCCTTTTCCTAAAACGACACGGCTGGGTGCGAAAAGGGGTTAATAAATCGTTAATTTCCAAAGCGGGCGGTGATTTCTGTCGCCAGTGTTGCACCTTCGTTACGGTATCGCTCCTCGGCAACGAGCGCCTGCGGCGTGCAATTCGTGTAAACCGATGCAAAGGACCTATACCCACGGTTGAACGCGGCGGTCAATTTTTCCTTCCTTTTCGGCTCGCCCTTGGTTTCGGTGTCAAGCAGCTGCTGCATATCTCCCCGCCATCCGTCTTCCGATGCTGCGCAAAGATTGCGCAAATAATCGATCGAGCCGAGGATTTCGGCGAGCCGGGACAGTTGGACATCATAGGGCGTGGGTCGTTCGGCGACTGCGGTGTCGGGCGTCTGTGCCTGTGGCGCGTTCGCGACAGGTTGCGCCGCGGCCGGAAGCGCGGCGGCGAGCACAAAGCAAATCAGAAGCGGTCGGCCAAGACGGTTGTGAATCATGTATTCAGTTGAGCGGACAAGCATGACGTGAACAAGGCATAGCATGCGCTTTCCAACCCGTTATTGCCTCGCATCGTTAATATTGCGGCTGGGGCTGCGTACCAGTCGCCGCAATCCTTTCCACGCATTCGAGCACGCTGGCCGGAACCGGCAAGGTTCGGACCTCCTCCAGCGAATACCAGCCGATGGCTGCGGCATCGTCGGCGGCTTCCGCAATGGCATCCCTGTCGGCATCGACGAGGAAGACCGACAGCAGGAAATGGCTCGTCAGCGTTCCGTCTGCCGCATGGGAGCGCAGATCATAGGTTTCGAACAGGCGAGGATTGCGTGCGCTTATGCCTGTCTCTTCCTTGAATTCGCGCAGGGCCGCTTCCGCCGGCGTTTCGCCGTCTTCGGCCCTGCCGCCCGGAAAAGCATACATGTCGGCAGATGGCGGGTTGCTGCGCAGGACAAGCAGGAATCGGCCGTCGCGTTCGAGGATGGCGGAGGAGGCGGGGCGGGGAAAGGACGTCACGGGATCGTTTCATATTCGCATGATGAGACGTCTACATCTCTACAGGAACCGAGCCTTGCTGTCCTCCGGGAAAGCCCTTTAACTCGCTGCCGACAGGGGCGGCGATTCGTATGCGCCGAATGTGCGGGCGACCATGGGAATGATCTACGGACTGTATGCTCTCGCGGCCTTGGCCGAAATTGCCGGCTGTTTCGCCTTCTGGGCATGGCTGCGATTGGCAAAGCCGATCTGGTGGCTTGCGCCGGGTCTTGTGTCGTTGGCACTCTTTGCGTGGCTGCTGGCACTGGTGCCGAGCGAGGCCGCCGGGCGTACCTTCGCAGCCTATGGCGGTGTCTATATCGTTGCTTCCATCCTGTGGCTCTGGCTGGCGGAGGGGCGGCTGCCGGACCGCTGGGATATTTCCGGCGCAGCCATCTGTCTTGCCGGTGCGGCGATCATTCTCTTCGGTCCACGCGGCTGACCTTCTGCTTGACCCGGCGCTTTCCGGGTGCAAAACAAGCCCCATGTGCGGACGCTTTGCTTTGACATCGACGGCGGACTATGTGGGCGAGGCGCTGGGTGTCCTGCTGCGCGACGATTTTCCGGCGCGTTACAATATCGCCCCGACACAGCCGATCCTCGTCGTCATATCCGGTGAGAGGCAGCAGCCCGGCAGCAATCTGCCGGATCGCCGCGCCCTTTTGGTGCGCTGGGGCTTCATGCCCGGCTGGGTGAAGGACCCGAAGGAGTTTCCGCTTCTGATCAATGCGCGCGCCGAAACGGCAATCGGCAAGGCATCCTTCCGCGCCGCCATGCGCCACCGCCGCATCCTCGTTCCGGCGTCGGGCTTTTACGAATGGCATCGCCCGTCCAAGGAAAGCGGTGAGAAGTCGCAGGCCTATTGGATCCGGCCGCGCGCGGGCGGCGTCATCGCCTTTGCCGGGCTGATGGAAACCTGGTCGTCGGCCGACGGCTCGGAAGTGGATACTGGTGCCATTCTGACGACCGCGGCAAATAGCGCCATGCGCCCGATCCATGATCGCATGCCCGTGGTCATCAAGCCGGAGGATTTTGCCCGCTGGCTCGATTGCAAGACGCAGGAGCCGCGAGATGTCCTCGATCTGATGACACCGGTTCAGGAGGATTTTTTCGAAGCTATTCCGGTTTCGGATCGGGTTAACAAGGTCGCCAACATGGGGCCGGACCTGCAGACGCCGGTAACGGTCGAGCCCGTGAAAAAGCCGCCGAAGAAAACGGATCCCGAGGATGGCCAGCTAAGCCTTCTCTGACGGCCTCCATTCGGCGACCGGTGTCGGGATATGTCGCCGAGCCATGCAGTTTGGCAGCCGGCCGGCGATTGTCGACCTCAGGCGATTTTCTTCTTGAGAGGCTTGGACTTCAGCATCAGATGGGCCGCAAGAACGGCTTTCAGGCCGAGCGGCCGATACAGCATGCTGGGATCGATCTTTGCCTGCGGTTGTGCCGCTTCGTCTTTCTTCTGCGTCATGATTAACTCCTCACCAATGCTCCCCGGAGCATTTTCCGATTCACTGTCGTGTATCGCTATCTCGTCGTAAATCATGACAAATCGAAGGCGTTTTCCAATCAGCTTTTGTAAACAATGACCACATTTCGCGAGATTAGCATCGAATCTTCGTGTGAAATCCATCCTGATGAGATGCTAATATTGCGTTAAAAGGCCCGGCTGCGCGTACCCCCAATACCGCCCGGTGGCTGTTCTGGCTCTCTTGATTGCTAAGGGGAGCTTACAAACTTGCGGTTGCGCACGATGGCGTCACGGGAGCACCGGCCTCGGCATGCCTCGCGTGCCGGCTAAATATGCCGGCCGATATCGTCGTTGGAATCGTCGACGTCGGGGTCGCCCGGTCCGTTGATGGTGTAGGTGCCGTATTTCTTCGCCCAGGAACGTGCACCGAGTGGCAGGGACAGCAGGTAGACGATGACGGTCACGACCATGACATGCCATGTATAGCTCATCAACAGCGCCACATAGACGACAAGGGCGAGCATGATCGGCAATACGAGGTCGCGCCGGATGCGGCTGCCTTCCGTCTTGCCGGACCAGACGGGCAGGCGGCTGACCAGCAGAAAGCCGATGAGCACGGTGTAGGCGGCGCCCCAATAGGCGAAAGTCCTGTCCGGCGTCAGACCGAGGAAGCCGAGATAGACGGGCAGCAGCACCAGCATGGCGCCGGCAGGCGCGGGGACGCCGACGAAATATTCCGATTGCCAGGACGCCTTGTGTTCGCGCTCGGTCATGACGTTGAAGCGAGCGAGCCGCAAGGCGGCGGCGATGGCGTAGATCAAGGCGGCGATCCAGCCGAGCGAGTGGGCCTGATCGAGCAGAAAGACATAGACGACCAGCGCCGGCGCAACACCGAAGTTGACGATATCGGCCAGCGAATCCATCTGTGCGCCGAATTTTGAAGTTGCCTTCATCAGACGTGCCACACGTCCGTCCACGCCGTCGAGGAAGGCCGCAACCAGCACGGCGACCACGGCAAGCTCGTAGCGGTTTTCGAAAGCGAGGCGGATACCCGTCAGTCCCGCGCAGATCGCCAGCACGGTGATCATGTTCGGCACGATCAGCCGCAGGGGAATTTCCCGCAGGCGCGGCCCGCGCGCTTCGTCATTGGATCCATGCGGCTCGAAAGGCGGAAAAGGCGTCTTCATTTCGTTCGTTTCTCTGGGGCTCAGCTGCGACGGCTAACGGTCGGGCCCTTGGGCGAGCCGAATTCGGCAATCACGGTTTCGCCGGCGATCGCCCTTTGGCCGACGGCCACGCGCGGCGAAGCACCCTCGGGCAGGAAGACGTCGAGGCGTGAGCCGAAGCGGATCAGGCCGATGCGCTCGCCTGCGTCCAGCGGCTCGTTCGGGTTCACGAAACAAAGGATGCGGCGGGCGACGAGACCGGCGATCTGCACGACACCGATTTCGCCGTGTTTCGTTTCGATGACGAGGCCGTTTCGCTCGTTCTGCTCGCTGGCCTTGTCCAGTTCCGCATTGAGGAAGCTGCCCTGGCGATAGGCGATGTTGGTGATGCGCCCGCGCATCGGCGAACGGTTCACGTGGCAGTCGAAGACGTTCATGAAGATCGAGACACGCAGCATCGGCTCGGTGCCAAGGTTGAGCTCAGCCGGCGGTGTGACCATCTGCACGCCGGAAACCTTGCCGTCGGCCGGCGATACGGCGAGATCGTCGTCCTGGGGCGTCATGCGCTCGGGATCGCGGAAGAAATAGGCGCACCAGAGCGTCAGGATCAGGCCGATCCAGAAGAGCGGCTTGAAAATCCAGCCGAGCACCAGCGACGCGACGAAGAAACCTGCAACGAAGGGATAACCTTCCTTATGCACCGGAACGATGACGTTGCGCACGCTGTTCAACAAGCTCATCTACAGCCTACTCCGTTAAAGGCACCCTCGTGAAAACCGAACCCCGGTTGCGGAACGAGATGATGCCGGTCAAAAGATGAGAACAAGATAAGCGGTCTTGCTCTGATTACCAGTCGACGGTGACTACAGGCAAATGCCGTCATGAGCAATGCTCTCGCACGCTCGCCCCCAATGCAATCCCGCTCTCTTCTGCGGCCTCCACTACCTGGCGTTTTCCAGATCCGCCTTCGTAAAGACTGGAAGGACAGAGAGTTCTGGAAGGCCTTGGATTGTCGGCGCGCCATCCCCACGCCAGATGGCGCAGACGACGGCAAGGATGTGTGCATGCTCGCCAAGCGCCAGGTGATAGGCGTCTTTCACTGCGCCGCCCGTCGTAATCACATCCTCGATGAAAGTGACGCGGCGACCCGAAACATTCTGTCCCTCGATTGCCCGGCATGTCCCATAGGTCTTCGCTTCCTTGCGAACAAACGCTGCGGGGAGGCCGATCTCGAGCGAGATTGCTGTTACAAGCGGAATGCCGCCCAGTTCCAGGCCCGCCAGAATCTCGGTTTCGGCCGGGATGAGCTCAGCCATGGCGCGGGCCAGCGGCTTTAGAAGAGAAGGTGTGCCTTCGAAGCGATACTTGTCGAAATACCGGTTGGAGATCTGACCCGAACGGAGTGTGAATTCACCCTGCAGGCTTGCCACTTCGGCAATACACCGGGCGAGTTCGCCTTTCGTGTAAATTACCCCATCAGTCATCATCGAACCTCCCATATCGCAAAGCTTCTCGCGTATACGCGCGAAATCATCCGACCGTAAACCGCATAATTTTAGCAGTCGTGGCGGGAAGTGCTGGTGGCGGGAAGGGGCAAATATGCGCCAGGCTCGGTATGCGCAAAAGGCAAGCCGCCGGAGACGATCGGGCGGCTTGGGGATGCGATGCTGTCGTGAAGTAGGGATCAGAGGCCGAGAGCGGCGCGCAGTTCCGCCTTGGCGCCCTCGTATTCGCTCTTGTAGTCGTCATGCGTCATGATGGTTTCGGCGATGACGGTGCCGGCGATGCGGCCGGCTTCGATATCGGTTGCATAGTGAATGCCGCCGACGATGCGGTTATGGCCGTATTCCCAGGCGCGGGCCATGATGACAGCACGCTTCTCCGGCACCATGTTCGAGAGCACGATGCCCATCAGCGTGCCGACCGTGGTGTGGCCGGACGGATAGGAGCCGGACTTGGAGAGCGGTACGATCGGCTTGACGAGATCGCTGTAGAGATGCGGACGCGGGCGCTTCCAGACATCCTTGGCCGGATCGACGACGGCGCCTTCCGTCTCGACGATGCGATCGAAGAATGCGGAGAATTTCGGCAGATTCTCCTTGGTGAACTTCGGATTGTCGATGACATCGGAGAAGCGCCAGACATTCTCTTCCGCATCGGCCACGGCGCGTGCCGCCATTTCCGGTGTGCGGGTAACCTGGATGGTCAGGATTTCGCCCAGCTCGGCCTTCATCTGCGCCGAATCATTGGCGGGCGGCGGCGGCAGCAGATTGAGGAGATTGATCTCCTTGGCATCCGTGAACGGCTTGGCATCCTCGGCGAAAACCGGCGAGGTAACGCCGACAACGAGCAGCAGTGTTAAAACTTTGGCAAAATTACGCATTTGGGGCTCCCTTGAAAGTGAGAACCGTACCTAGCAAGCTGTCGTCTCAACCTCGTGACAGCTGCCCTGTGTAATATTTCTGCGCGATATTGCCTGGGGTGACCCCTCGGAGCAGCAGTATGCCGCGCCTCCGCTCAGCTTGCCGGCGCCAGCCGGTTGACCACGCCCAGGTCGTCGTTTTCGCGCACCTGCTTCAGAAGCTCCTCTGCCTGCGTGGCCTCGCGTTGACGGTTCCACATGGAGGCGTAGAGCCCATTCTGGGAGAGCAGGTCCGCATGCGTGCCGCGCTCGGCGATCACGCCGCTTTTCAGCACGATGATCTCGTCAGCGCCGATCACGGTCGAAAGGCGATGGGCGATGACCAGCGTGGTGCGGTTCTTCGAAACGACATCGAGGGCCGCCTGGATCTCGCGCTCGGTCGTCGTGTCCAGCGCCGAGGTCGCCTCGTCGAGGATCAGTACCGGCGGCGCTTTTAGAACGGTACGGGCAATCGCGACGCGCTGCTTCTCTCCCCCTGACAGTTTGAGGCCACGCTCTCCGACCTTCGTCTCGAAGCCGTCGGGCAGATGGCGGATGAAATCGCCGATTTGGGCGATCTCCGTCGCCGCCGCCGCCTCTGCGTCGCTCGCGCCCGGCCGACCGTAGCGGATGTTGTAGGCGATGGTGTCGTTGAAAAGCACCGTGTCCTGCGGCACCATGCCGATCACTTTGCGCAGGCTCTTCTGCGTCACCGTGCGCAGGTCCTGGCCGTCGATGGTGATCGTGCCGCTTTGCACGTCGTAGAAGCGGTAGAGAAGGCGCGACAGGGTCGATTTTCCCGCGCCCGACGGACCGACCACGGCGACTGTCTTGCCGGCGGGCACCTCGAAGGAAATGCCCTTCAGGATCGGTCGGGCAGCATCGTATGCGAAATGCACATCCTTGAACGAGATGGCGCCGTTGCCGATAATCAGATCCTTTGCGTCGTCAGCGTCTGTCACCTCGGGCTTGACCTCCAGCAGGTCGAACATTTCCTCGATATCAGTCAGGCCCTGGCGGATTTCGCGGTACACGAAACCGATGAAATTCAACGGCACGGAAAGCTGCAGTAGCATGGCATTGATAAAGACGAAGTCGCCGACGGTCTGGTGCCCGTTGAGAACGGACAAGCCGGAGATGACCATCATGACCGTCGAGCCGAGGCCGAAGATCACGCCCTGGCCGAAGTTCAGCCAGCCGAGCGATGTCCAGACGCCCGTCGCGGCCTTTTCATACTTCGCCATCGACTGATCGAAACGCCTGGCCTCCATCTCCTCGTTGCCGAAATACTTGACGGTCTCGAAATTCAGAAGCGAATCGATCGCCTTCGTATTGGCGTCCGTGTCGCTGTCGTTCATCGTGCGGCGGATGGAAATGCGCCAGTCGCTCGCCTTGACGGTGAACCAGATGTAGAGCCAGACCGTGACCGCCGTCACGGCGAGATAGGAAAAGCCGTAGCCGCGCCAGAAGATGATGGCGGTCAGCAGGAATTCGATGAATGTCGGAAACGTATTGAGGATGGTGAAGCGGACGATGGTTTCGATGCCCTTGGTGCCGCGCTCGATGACGCGCGAAAGGCCGCCTGTCTTGCGCTCCAGATGGAAGCGTAGCGACAGTTCGTGTATGTGCACGAAGGTCCGGTAGGCGAGCTGGCGAACCGCATACTGGCCGACGCTTGCAAACAGCGCATCGCGAAGCTGGTTGAGGCCCAGCTGTATGAGACGTGTAGCGTTCGTGGCGACGATGAGTGCGATGGCGCCGACCATGAAGGCCGGCAGGATGCCCTGCATGTCGAGCTTGCCGTTCAAGGCGTCGACGGACCATTTGAAGAAATAGGGAACCAGCAGCAGGAAGAATTTCGAGACCAACAGGAAGACGGTCGCCCAGACGACACGCATCTTCAGGTCCATGCGTCCGGCCGGCCACATATAGGGCCAGAGATTGATGATCGTATTCAATGGATTGCTGGAATCCGCCGATATGGTTTTCTTGCGGTCTGCCATGTCCGTCTCCGGCGAATAATCGAGGCAGCCGGACGTTGACGACCACTGGGGCGGCCCGGCTGGGATTGCCTTCGCATGCAAAAGCGCGGCCGTCACGCGAAGGCGATGAGGGTTGCGCGACGCTTATACTATTTTTATGCCGCGTAAAAGCATCGGCCAGGCGTTGATCGCGCCTGGCCGATGCATGACCTTGTCGAGGGAGCTCCAGGCTATTGTTTTTACGCAGTTCCGGACGGAAAACCGCTGCGCACGTTTCCTGGAATTGCTCTAGAGATGCTCGCCCGAAAGCCGCTTGCGATGAAGCTCTTCGGCGTTGGGAAGCGCGTCCTTCGGAAGGCCGAAGACCTGTCCGGGAAGGATTCGGTCCGGATTGTTGATCTTGTCCTCGTTGGCCAGATAGATCGTCGTGTAGCGCACGCCGGCGCCATAGATACGGCGTGATATTTGCCACAGCGTATCGCCGCGACGGATGATGACGGCGTTGGCATCCTGCGAGAGCGGAGCCTGCTCCAGTGTCTTCGGACCGCTCTCGTTCGACGAGACCTCCGTATTCGGCTGGGCCGGTGCCGTCTGTGCCGGCGCGGTGATGGCCGCGATCATGTGTTCGAGATTGGGTAGCCCATCGCCGACCGACTTCGGATCCTTCGGAAGAGCCTGCAATACGGCAAGCGCCTTGAGGGCGGCGGCCGAAGCGTCGGCAGCAGCCTTCTTCAGGTCCGCGCTGGCGCCAATGGCCGGCCGGAATTCCGAAAGCGACTTCAGCGCGATCTCCGTGCCGGAGCGTGCAGCGGCAAGCTGTTCCACATTCGGCTGCTTGCCGTCAGTAAATAGGCCCTTCAACAGTGCGAAAGCCTTGCCGGCACCTTCTCTGAGCTTGGCAAGCTCTCCCTCGTCGAGCGGCACCATCGCGGCGGCCACCGACTGCGTCTGCGCGGCAACGGTCACCTGATTGCCTTCGGGGCGGGTGAAATTGACGCTGGTGCGCACAACTACCTTGCCTGCGCTGTCGAGCACGTCGACGCGAATCTTGTGGTCGCCGACAGCGAGCGGCATCACGCCATCGACGACGAAATGCCCGTCGCCACCGGCCGCGATCTCTCCGATCAACTTGTCGTCGGCATAGGCGCGCACCTTGGCGTGGGGCTTCGTGGTGCCGGCAACGAAGATATGGTCGTTTTCGATTTCCACGGCGTTGACCAGGACATCCGGCTGCCCATCCGTCGTCGCAGGCGTGCCGGCAGCGGGGTTGGCGGATGCCACGGCGCTGCCGTCCTGTTGCGGCTTGGCGTCGGATGCATTGCCCTGAGCATTGGCTGTCGGCGCATTCTGCTCGGCGGCCGTCACGCGGCCCTGCTTGGCCGAGGGAGCCGTGATGATACGGCTGGCCGTGCCCGGCTTCGACACCATGGCGAGAAGCTGTGTCGAATCATCCTTCGGGACTGAAACGGTGGCCACTTCCTCGGAGTTGACGGGCTTGCCGTCCTTGCCGGTCGCGCGCAGCACCAGCTCGTGATCGCCGGGCGGCAACGGATTGTCGAGTACCGCGGCAAAGTCGCCGCTGGGGCCGACATTGGTCGTGGTCACGACCTTTTCGCCATCGACGATCTCCAGCTTGGCGTTCGGCTCGGCCGAGCCGGCGATGACGGTGGATCCATCGGGTTCTACGCGCAGCACGTCGAACGACGGGACCAGGGATTTCGTCGCTGCCTCGGTCGTTGGTGCAGCGCCGCCGGTCAGCGCCGCCAATGCCTTGTCGATTGCAGCGCTGGCCTCGGCCGCGTTGTCGGGAAGCGACTGGACAATGGCGAGCGCCTTGTTCGCGCCATCCTGTACCTTTGTGACGAGGCCGGTTGCCGTCTGATCCGTGCCGGCGGGAAGCGCAAAAGCGACGATCGACTGAAGCGCCGTGATCGCCTTCGTCTTCGCGGCTGCGAAAATATCCTGGCTCGGCGTCGTGCCATCCTTGAACAGCGCCTTGAGGTCGGCAAGCGACGCTGTCGCGGCACCCGTCAGATCGGTAAGCTTTTTGGCGAGATCGGCCGTGTTGGCGGCGTTCGACACCGCATTCTGTGTCGACTGAGCTGTCTCGGCAGCCTTTTGCGCACTATCCTCGATCGTATTCTTCACCGTGTTGCTGGCCTGATTGACCGCATCGCCTATCGGCTTCTTGTCCCCGTTGATGCGCGGCATCACGAAAAAGACCATCAGTATGGTCGCAATTATCAGCACCAACAGAGCCAGCCAACCGGCACGGTTCTTCATCATTATTTATCTCCAGGCGGCGAAGTCGTCGCAACTCCTGAAATTGCTAGCGATTTCGCCTGTTTTTACAAGCTTTCTAAGCCATTTTCGCGTGTCCGGGCACAAGTTTTCCTTCGAAAAATCTTGACTGAGCATTTGCAGCATAGTTGTTTGCATCCATGACCGACGATTCTGCGCCAATTCGATCCATTTGCGTTTATTGCGGCTCAAGGCCGGGGCGCGATTCTTCCTACATGGCTGCCGGCCGCGAGCTGGGCAAAAGCATAGCCGAGAACGGCCTGCGCCTGATCTATGGCGGCGGAACGAAGGGCATCATGGGCGCTGTCGCAAGCGGTGTGCTCTCGCACGGCGGTCAGGTCACGGGCATCATTCCGGAATTTCTGGTCGACATGGAAGCGACGCGCCATTCGCTCGGCCAACTGGACGAACTCATCATAACGCCAGACATGCATGCGCGCAAACATGGCATGTTCGAGCGCGCCGACGCCTTCGTGGCGCTGCCTGGCGGTATCGGCACTTTGGAGGAGATCGTCGAGATCATGACCTGGGGCCAGCTCGGCCGTCATGAAAAGCCGATGGTTTTCGCCAATATCAATGGTTTCTGGGATCCGATGATGGAGCTCATCCGCCACATGACGGAGGAGGGCTTCGTTCACACCGCCCATCGTGTCCAGCCGCTGGTCATCGACAAGATCGCCGACATCATTCCGGCCATCCGCAAGCACGCTGCTGAAACGCAAGGCGACCGCGGCGGTGAAGAGGCGGTCATTTCCAAGCTCTGAAGGGCGCCAGTAACAGCCGCCAATTCCGTCAGCGCGTGCGGCTCCGCCTCAACATCGACCAGCTGTAAAGCGCCAGGCCGGCCCAGATCAGCGAGAAGGCGATCATCTGTGTCGTCCCGAAGGGTTCCTTGAACAGGAAGACGGCAATCAGGAAAACCATCGTCGGCACGATGTATTGCATGATTCCGACGGTGGACAACTTGAGGAGCTTCGCGCCGTTCGCAAAGATCATCAACGGCAGGGCGGTGATCAGGCCGCATCCAAGCAGCAGCGCGGTATCGGTAAGGCCCGTTCGATAGAGATGGCCTTCGCCGCGCGCCTCCAGATAGACGATGTAGAGCGTCGCCGGGATGCAGAGAAGCAGCACTTCGAGGAAGAAGCCCTGATTGGCGCCAACCGGCAGCGTTTTGCGGAAGAAGCCGTAGAAACCCCAGGAGAAGGTCAGCGTTAACGCGACCCAGGGCAGGGTTCCCGCCTTGATGGTGAGGATGACGACGGCTGCCGCAGCCAGTCCGATCGCGACGATCTGCGCCGGCGCCATCTTTTCCTTCAGAAGCAATGAGCCGAGCGCGATGCTGAACAGCGGGTTGATGAAGTAGCCGAGCGCCGCATCGAGCGAATGACCGGCGCCGATCGCCCAGACATAGGTCCCCCAGTTGATGGTCACAAGCGTCGCGGTCAGCGACGCCATCGCGACCGTGCGCGGATTGCTGAGCGCCGCCTTGACGTCGCCCATGCGGCCGAGCGCCAATAGCACTGCGCCCGCGACGGGAATGGACCAGAGGATACGGTGAGCGATGACCTCCATCGCCGGGATGTGCCCGAGCGCCTTCATGTAGAGCGGCAGAACGCCCCACATGAGGTAGGCCGTCAGCACGAAGCCGAACCCGCGTGCACTGTCTTCGTTCTTGATCTCAGGGGCGACCGTATCGGTGGCCATGAATGTTTCCCGCCATATTCTGTTCTTTGAGACGGGATTACTCCAATGCGGGTGACGTGGCTAATTCATTTCCTTGACGGCATCGTCAAGGTTTTTGATAGGCGGCGGATCACTCCGCCGCGATTCTGCCCGCCATATGACGGTTCTTCATCAGCTTGTAGATGACGGAATCCATCAGCGCCTGGAACGAGGCGTCGATGATGTTTTCCGAAACGCCGACCGTCCACCAGCGCACGCCGTCGCTGTCGGTGGATTCGATCAGGACGCGGGTCACGGCCTCCGTGCCGCCATTGAGGATACGCACCTTGAAGTCGGCCAGTTCCAGATCATCGATCTCGTGCTGGTATTTGCCGAAATTCTTGCGCAGCGCCAGGTCGAGCGCGTTGACCGGGCCATCGCCTTCGGCGACCGACATGATGGTCTGGCCGTCGATGATGATCTTGACCACCGCTTCCGAGACGATCTTCACCCGGCCGTGGGAATCGAAGCGACGCTCGACCATCACGCGGAAGCCGTCGATCGCGAAGAACTCCGGAATGGTGCCGAGCGTGCGGCGCGCCAGCAGCTCGAAGCTGGCATCGGCGCCTTCGTAAGCGTAGCCCGTGGCTTCCCGTTCCTTGACGATCTGGATCAGCTGGTCGAGCTTGGGGTCGTCCTTACCGACTTCGATGCCTCGCCGCTTGAGCGCGTTGATGAAGTTCGACTTGCCGCCCTGGTCGGAAACCATGACCTTACGGAAATTGCCGACGCTTTCCGGCGGCACATGTTCGTAGGTTCGCGGATCCTTGAGCAGGGCCGAGGCATGGATGCCGGCCTTGGTGGCAAAGGCGGAGGCACCGACATAGGGAGCCTGGTGGTCCGGCGAGCGATTCAGCAACTCATCGAAGGCGTGCGAAAGACTGGTGAGCCCGACGAGCCGCTCGGCATCGATCGTCGTTTCAAATCGCTCGCTATAGGCCCGCTTCAGCGCCAGCGTCGGGATCAATGTGATCAGATTGGCGTTGCCGCAGCGCTCGCCGATACCGTTCAGCGTGCCCTGGATCTGCCGCACGCCGGCCTCGACGGCGGCAAGCGAATTGGCAACCGCCTGACCGGTGTCGTTATGGGCATGGATACCAAGACAGTGCCCCGGAACGCCACAGGCGATGACGGCTTCGACGATGGCGCGGATTTCCGGCGGCTGCGAGCCGCCATTGGTGTCGCAGAGCACCACCCAGCGCGCACCCGCCTCATAGGCGGTCTTGGCGCAAGCGAGTGCATAGGTCGGATTGGCCTTGTAGCCGTCGAAGAAGTGCTCGCAGTCAACAAGGGCTTCCTTGCCGGCGTTGACGGCAGCGTTGACGCTTTCGGCGATGCTTTCGAGATTTTCCTCGTTGGTACAGCCGAGCGCCACCTTGACGTGATAGTCCCAGCTCTTGGCCACGAAACAGATCGCGTCCGCCTTCGCCTGCAAGAGGCTGGCAAGACCGGGATCGTTGGAGGCAGAAATGCCGGCGCGCTTGGTCATGCCGAAGGCGACGAAAGAGGCCGATTTCGTGCGCTTCTCGTCGAAGAAGGCCGTATCGGTCGGATTGGCGCCGGGATAGCCGCCCTCGACGTAGTCCAGGCCGAACTCGTCCAGCATGGTTGCAATGGCAATCTTATCCTCGACGGAGAAATCGATGCCGGGCGTCTGCTGGCCATCGCGGAGCGTCGTGTCGAAGAGATAGATTTTTTCGCGTGTCATACTGTTTCCTCCGGCGAACCGGTTTGATGGTGGGTGCCCCTCATCCGTCCTCTCTCGGTTCCGCTTTGCCAAACCGTTCGAGTCCACCTTCTCCCCGTTTACACGGGGCGAAGGGGTTTGGAGGTCGTTCCCTCTCCCCGCGTGCGGGGAGAGGGCCAGGGTGAGGGGCCTTACTTGGCATTACACTTTCCCGGCAAACTTATCCGTCGCACGGATCAACTGATCCAGGATACCCGGCTCGGACGAGGCATGGCCCGCGCCCTCGATCAGATGAAACTCCGCCTTCGGCCAGGCCTTGTGCAGCGCCCAGGCATATCTCGCCGGACAGGGCATGTCGTAACGGCCATGAACGATGACGCCGGGAATGTCCTTCAGTTTGTGCGCATCGCGCAGGAGCTGACCTTCTTCCAGCCAGCCGGCATTGACGAAGAAGTGGTTCTCGATGCGCGCGAATGCATGCGCATATTCCGCGTCCTCGAACTGCACGCTGACGGACGGTTCCGGCAGCAGCGTGATCGTTTCGCCTTCCCAGATCGACCATGCCTTGGCGGCCTCCAGGCGGGCTGCCTTGTCGGGATGCGTCAGCAGGCGGTGGTAGGCCGCCATCATCTCATGGCGCTCGTCCGGCGGGATCGGCGCCACGAAGCGCTCCCACTTGTCCGGAAACATCTCCGAGACCCCGAACTGATAATACCAGTCGAGCTCGGCTCTCGTCAGGGTGTAGATGCCGCGCACGACCAGTTCCGAAACGCGTTCCGGATGCGTTTCTGAATAGGCGAGCGCCAGCGTCGAGCCCCAGGAACCGCCGAAAACAAGCCATTTCTCCACGCCGGCCATTTCGCGAAGCCGCTCGATATCATCAACCAGATGCCAGGTCGTGTTGGCTTCGAGGCCGGCATGCGGCGTCGACCGTCCGCAGCCTCGCTGGTCGAACAGGGTCACGTCGTAAAGCGCCGGATCGAACACGCGGCGATGGCTCGGCGAGATGCCGCCGCCCGGACCGCCATGCAGAAAGACCGCCGGCTTGGCGCCGGGCGTTCCCACACGCTCCCAGTAGATGACATGCCCATCGCCGACATCGAGATGGCCGGAGGCATAGGGTTCGATTTCCGGATAGAACGTCCGCAGGATCTCCGTCATATTTTCAGTCCCCCGGCCGGCCAGACGTCCGTATCGTGATCGGGATGCTGGAAGGAAATGATCCGCTCCTGCTGGGCATAGAAATCAGGATCCTGGAGCACGGGTTTTTCGAAGATGGTCTCTACCCAGGGCAGGCGCGAGGCATAGTTCACCTGGATCTGCGGCGCGAGATCATCGCGCTCGTCGAAGGCGCCGATGGCAATCTCCAGGCCACCAGGATGGCGATAGGTCATCGGCGTGCCGCAATTCCTGCAGAAGCCGCGATCGATGTTGACGGAAGATTGGAAATAGGTCGGCTCGCCACGCGTCCATTCAAGACCATCGTTCGGTGCCGTGACAAGAGCGGAAAAGAAGCTGCCGAACTGCTTCTGGCACATGCGGCAATGGCAGATCGACGGGCGACCGAGCTCTCCGCGAATGCGAAACCGCACCGCGCCGCATTGGCATCCTCCGCTTCTGGTGACTTCAGTCATGGCGCTTCTCCTGGGGCCAGGTTGAGGTATCGTGATCGGGATGTTGATGGTTGGATAGCCGGATCGACGAAGCGCGATCGGAGCCATCTTCATCCGGTTCCATCGGCAGCACATCCAGCGCATGGAACCAGGGCATCTTTGCCGCAAGGTTCGATTGCGCGACAGGCTGGACCGCCGTCGGCTCATCCAGCGAGCTAAGCGTGACATTGATGAAAGCCGTACCCGGAATATCATAGAACAAAGGCGTGCCGCAGGTGCCGCAAAAGCCACGGCGCACGAGATCGGACGAATGAAACCATGAAGGTTCGCCGCGCGTCAGCTCGAAGTCGGCGCGTTGGGCGCTGCCCAACGGGAGGGCGTAGTTGCCCGATGATTTCTGGCACATGCGGCAATGGCAGAGATGCGGATAGCCGAGCGCGCCGGCGGTGCGATAGCGAACCGCGCCGCATTGGCATCCACCGCTATATCCCGCAGTCATCGTCATTGACCGGTCTCCGCTGGCCATGCCGCCGTATCGTGGTCCGGGTGCTGGTACGACACAAGCTCCAGCACGAAGGGCGCCTGCTCTGCGTCTTCTTCCGTCCGATGGCCCGGCAGCAGATGCAGCCGGTCGACGAAATCGATCTTGGCTTCCGTTCCGTATTGCACGACGGGCGGCAGCTGCGAGGGATCGTCGAAGGCGCCCGCCGCCACCGCCACGCCATCCGGCGCCTCATAGGTCAGCGGTGTGCCGCAGTCCCCGCAGAAGCCGCGCTTGACGTAGTTGGAAGACTGGAACGTTTTCCGTTCCCCGCGTGTCCAAGTCAGCTCCGCGCCGCGCGTCGAGACCAGCGGCGCGTAATAGGCGCCGAAGGCTTTCTGACACATGCGGCAATGACAGATCGATGCATCCTTCAGTTCGCCCCGCACCCGGAAGCGAACCGCACCGCATTGGCATCCACCGGTGTAGGTTGCACTCACCGCTTGACCTCCCAAGTCGTGATGCGCTCGCCCGTTGCTGGATCCTTACCGTCCTTCAGCTGGATGCCCCTTGCCAGAAGGTCGTCACGGATCCTATCCGCTTCGGCGAAATTCTTCGCCTTCAGCAGTTCCAACCGCTGCCGCACCTTGGCATCGATCTCGGAAGCGACGGCTTCATCGACTTCCGCCTTCTTCGGTAGCAGGCCGAGAAGGGCGGCGCTCGCTGCAAAGACAGGCAGGAGGCTCGCATCGGCATTGGCGGCTTGGGCCAAAGCATGCAGCGCCTGAACGGCGGCGACGGTGTTGAGGTCGTCGGCAAGGGGGGCGAGAACCGTCGCATCAGGTGCTGTACCGCTGGCATCCGCTGCCGGCCATTTGGCGATCAGCCGCTCGGCTTCCTCCAGACGTTTGACGGAAAAGTCGATCGGCTCTCGGTAATGCGTCATCAGCATGGCGAGCCTCAGCACTTCGCCCGGCCAGGTCCGGCCGCCGAGTTTTTCCGTCTGCAACAGCTCATGGATGGTGACGAAGTTGCCTTCCGATTTCGACATCTTGCGGCCTTCGACCTGCAGGAAGCCGTTATGCATCCAGACGTTCGCCATCGTATGCGTGCCGTGCGCGCAACACGACTGGGCAATTTCGTTCTCGTGATGCGGGAAGATCAGATCCAGCCCGCCGCCATGAATGTCGAAGACATCGCCAAGATAGCGCCCGCTCATGGCCGAGCACTCGATGTGCCAGCCCGGACGGCCACGGCCCCAGGGGCTTTCCCAGCCGGGCTCGTTCGCGTCGGAGAGCTTCCACAGCACGAAATCGCCGGGGCTTTTCTTGTGTTCGTCGACAGCGATGCGGGCACCCGCCTGCTGCTCATCTAGATTGCGCTTCGAAAGCTGACCGTAATCGGCCATCGACTTGGTGTCGAACAGCACTTCGCCGGCCGCCTGATAGGCGTGGCCTCTTGCAATCAGCTTCTCGATGATATCGATCATCTGGGCGATGTTGTCAGTCGCCCGCGGCTGCACGGTCGGCTCCAGGCAGCCGAGCGCGGTCGTATCCTGAAAATACTGCGTCTCGGTCTTTTCCGTCACCAGGCGGATCGCCTCGTTGAGCGGCAGGCCGGGATGGTCGCGTAGCGCCCGTGCGTTGATCTTGTCGTCAACATCGGTGATGTTGCGCACGTAGGTCACGTGGCTCTCGCCATAAACCTGCCGCAGCAGCCGGAACAGCACATCGAAGACGATGGCGGGGCGGGCATTGCCGATATGGGCGAAGTCATAGACCGTGGGGCCGCAGACATACATGCGGACGTTCTCGCGGTCGATCGGCTGGAAATCGACTTTTTCGCGTGTCAGCGTGTTGTAGAATTTCAGTTGCGGCGCGGCGCCCATTTCACTCTCCCAAAGGCATAGATCCGAAAAAAATCGTCACCGGCCGGCCGGAACGTTTGTCATCTTGGATTTTGGGAGACGAAAACGGCCAGACCAGCGAAACGCTAGTGAATAATTTTCCGGCAGATAATGCAGATAACCGTTTTCATGGCAGGCTTTATCGCGCGCCGGATGAATTTGGTCAAGTGGGGAGGGAGCCTCTCCCGTACGGGGAGAAGTTCTTTTTTACTCCGGCATCCGGTAGTCGACGAGCTTGTTCTCGCGCACGACGAAGAGCTTGCCGGTTTCGATGACATCGGCTGCGGTAAGCGGCAAGATCGCCTTGGCGACGTCGCGGGGATGCGGCAGCGTATCCGGATCTTCGCCGGGCATGGCCTGGGCGCGCATAGCGGTGCGGGTCGCGCCCGGATCGACGCTGGTGATGCGCAGCGGCGTGCTCTGGGTTTCGCCGGCCCAGGTCCGCGCCAGTGCCTCGACAGCAGCCTTGGATGCGGAATAGGCGCCCCAGAACGGCCTGCAGCGATGGGCGGCGGCCGACGACAGGATAACGGCGCGTCCCGCATCGGAGCGCATCAGCAGCGGTTCGACGGAGCGGATCAGCCGCCAGGTGGCTGTGACGTTGACGGTCATCACCTTCTCGAAGACTTTCGCCTCGATATGGCCGATCGGCGAGATCACGCCGAGCACCCCGGCATTGGCGACGAGGATATCGAGCTTGCCCCAGCGTTCGAAGATCGACCCGCCGAGCGCATCGATGGCGTTCATGTCGGCGAGGTCGAAAGGCACGAGCGTCGCAGACCCACCGGCGGCCTTGATGGCGTCGTCCAGCTCCTCAAGTCCGCCGACCGTGCGGGCGCAGGCGATCACATGCGCGCCAGCCTTGGCGAGTTCCAGTGCCGTAAAATAGCCGATACCGCGCGACGCGCCGGTAACGAGGGCGATCTTGTCCTTGAGGTTGACGCTCATGCTGTCTTGATCCGAATGCTATGGGGAGGAAAGGGGCAAGAAACGCCCCTTGTCAGCCGTTACCGGGGGTCAGCCGTTGCTGGCAAGCATGGAGAGCTTGCGCACGTTGCTTGTGCTTTCCCGGTCGAGCAGGCGCGTCGGATAGTCACCGGTGAAATAGTGATCGGTGAACTGCGGCTGCGCATTGTCGCGCGGCTCGCCGCCGACGGATCTGTAGAGTCCATCAATCGACAGGAATTCAAGGGAATCGGCGCCGATGAAATCGCACATGGCCTTCAGGCTGCCATACTGGTTGGCAAGCAGCTTTTCAGCGTCCGGCGTATCGATGCCGTAGAAGTCCGGATAAAAGATCATCGGGCTGGCGACGCGGATATGCACTTCGCGGGCGCCAGCCTCGCGGATCATCTGCACGATCTTGACCGAGGTCGTGCCGCGCACGATGGAATCATCCACGAGAATGACGCGCTTGCCCTCGATGATGGCGCGATTGGCGGAGTGCTTGAGCTTGACGCCGAAAGCGCGGATCTGCTGTGTCGGCTCGATGAAGGTGCGGCCGACATAGTGGTTGCGGATGATGCCGAGCTCGAAGGGGATGCCGCTTTCCTGCGCGTACCCGATAGCCGCCGGCGTGCCGCCATCCGGCACGGGAACGACGACATCGGCCTCGACGGGGGCCTCCCTGGCAAGGTTGATGCCCATGTTCCGGCGGGTGACATAGACGTTGCGGCCGCCGACCACGGAATCGGGACGGGCAAAGTAGACATATTCGAACAGGCAGAGTCGCTCGGGCTTGGAAACTTCCGGCTTGCGTGCATCGATGGTGATCGAGCCATCCGGCTGGATCTCGCAGATGACGACTTCGCCGTTTTCGATGTCGCGGACGTATTTGGCGCCGATGATGTCGAGGGCACAGGTTTCCGAACAGAAGATCGGCTTGCCGTCGAGCTCGCCCATAACAAGCGGCCGGATGCCGATCGGGTCGCGCGCCGCGATCAATTTGGTGCGCGTCATGGCGAGCATCGAATAGCCGCCTTCCATCTGGCGGATCGCATCGATGAAGCGGTCGGAGGAGGAGGCCTGCTTGGAGCGGGCAATGAGATGGAGGACGACTTCGGTGTCTGACGTAGCCTGAAAGATCGCACCGTCGGCGATCAACTGCCGGCGCATGGTCAGGCCGTTGGTGAAATTGCCGTTGTGAGCGATCGCGATGCCGCCGACTTCCAGCTCGGCGAACAGCGGCTGCACGTTGCGAAGGATGGTTTCGCCCGTCGTCGAATAACGCACATGGCCCATCGAGCGGTCGCCGGGCAGGCGGGCAAGCGTGGCAGGATCGGTATAGTGATCGCCGACGAGACCCATCCGCCGCTCCGAATGAAAGCGCTGGCCGTCGAAGGAGACGATGCCGGCGGCTTCCTGGCCGCGATGTTGCAGGGCATGCAGGCCGAGCGCCGTCAGCGTTGCCGCGTCGGGGTGTCCCAGAATGCCGAATACGCCGCATTCCTCGTGCAGCGTGTCGCCGTCGATATCATTCTCGATGGAAAGGGAATGGTTCATGGCTGCGGGCCTTTGCTCTCAACGTGGGCGGATCGGGCGGCGTCACGACTGGATACTACAATAGCTGAAAATCCGGCCGGAAAATACATCGGGCCGGATCTTCCAGTTTCATGCCGCTCACATGGCGATTATCACGCGGCGGGTCAAGCCTGTAAACGCATTGTCAATTATTTGTCTGTGGCGCCGGTGCATCGTCGGGCGGCGCGGTATCGTTCGTCGCACCGTTGTCGCCGCCCTGCTGGGACTGCGTCTGCTGTTGCTGATTGGGTGCGATCTTGTTGATGATCTCGGGCGGCAGCATCGCCTGGATGTTGTCAGGAAGTGCCGACTTCAGCTTCTCAACCATCGAATCGAGGAAGGGCTTCGACTTGGCGTTGTTGACCCAGTCCGGACGGGCGGCGGGTGCTACGAGCCAGTTCCAGAAGGCCACCACGACAACCATCAGCAGCAGGCCGCGAGCCGCCCCGAACAGGAAGCCGAGTGTCCGGTCGAGTGCGCCGATGCGGCTGTCGATGATGAAATCGGCGATCCGGATGGTGATGAAGGAAATGATGATCAGCGCCAGCAGGAAGATGACGCCGGCCGAAGCGATCGTCGCGATCTTGGTGTCGGCCTTGTATTGCAGCGCATAGGGAACGAGCAGGGGATAGAGATAGTAAGCGGCGACGGCCGAGCCACCCCAGCTGACGATCGAAAGAATTTCGCGGGAAAACCCGCGGACCATGGCCAGAACGGCGGAGAACAGAAGAACGCCGATAACAATACCGTCGAAAATCGTAATGGGCATGTATAATCCACTTCAAGACTTGCCACGCCATGTTGGCGGGCATCGGCCTCAGTATGAGCCTCTTCTACGTCAAGGACGGCTGAAGTAAGGCTCAGTCTTCATCTTCCGCACGCTTAAGCGCACCTTTCGATCCGGCTATGCGCGCCACCAGGTCCGGCAGGCTTTCAACCTCACTCCAGCGTCCGCCATTGACCTTCGGCAGGTCGGCGGAAGCGGCAGGCAGGAGGGCCGTAGAAAATCCCAGCTTCTCGGCTTCCTTGAGACGCTGGGCGGTGTGCGCAACCGGCCGGACGGCGCCCGACAGGCTGACTTCGCCGAAATAGACGCAATCTGCAGGAAGGGCAAGACCAGCCAGAGAGGAAACCAGTGCAGAGGCGACGGCAAGGTCGGCAGCCGGCTCAGAAATGCGGTAACCGCCGGCGACATTGAGATAAACATCGTGCTGGCCGAGCCGAACGCCGCAATGCGCCTCCAGCACCGCGAGAATCATCGACAGCCGCGCCGAATCCCAGCCGACCACGGCGCGCCGCGGTGTGCCGAGCGATGTTGCGGCGACCAGCGCCTGTACTTCGACCAGGATCGGTCGCGTGCCCTCCATGCCCGCAAAGACGGCGGCTCCCGGCGATTTCGAATTGCGTTCACCGAGGAAAAGCTCGGACGGGTTCGCCACATCGCGCAGGCCCATGTCGGACATTTCGAAAACGCCGATCTCGTCGGTCGGGCCGAAGCGATTCTTGACTGTGCGCAGGATGCGATAGTGATGGCCGCGATCGCCCTCGAAATAAAGGACGGCGTCGACCATGTGCTCGACGACGCGCGGGCCGGCGATCTGGCCGTCCTTCGTGACATGGCCGACAAGCACCATGGCAGCACCCGTCTGCTTGGCGAAGCGGATCATCGCCTGCACGCCGGTGCGCACCTGCGTGACGGTGCCGGGAGCGGATTCGGCAAGTTCGCTCCACAGCGTCTGAATGGAATCGATAATGACGAGGTCCGGCCGTTTGCCTTCGGCAAGCGTCGCCAGGATATCTTCGACATTGGTCTCCGCCGCCAGCATCACGTCGGTATCGGCCGCTTGCAGCCGCTGCGCGCGAAGGCGAACCTGCGCCACGGCCTCTTCGCCCGAGACGTAGACGACCTTGTGCCCTTGGCGGGCGAGCGCCGCCGCGGCCTGCATCAGCAGCGTCGACTTACCGATGCCGGGATCGCCGCCGACGAGGACGGCCGAGCCGCGCACGAAACCGCCGCCAGTGGCACGGTCAAGCTCTGAAATGCCCGTGAAGATGCGCGGTGCTTCCTCGATCTCGCCGGAAAGCGAGGTCAGCGTCACCGGTCGCCCTTTCCTGGGCGTCTTTGTCGGACCGCCGCCGATCCCGCCCATCGGATCTTCCTCGACGATGGTATTCCATGCGCCGCAGCTATCGCATTTGCCCGCCCAGCGATTGTGGATCGTGCCGCAGTTCTGGCAGATGAATTGTGTACGGCCCTTAGCCATCGGATGCTGGTCTCAAAGTTCAAATGCTCCGCTCTTCGAAGCGAATCGCGATCGGCTGACAGATAATGTCTTTCGCGGCCCATCAAAACTAATGATTTCCGTATCAACGCCGATCGTGTCAGCCTTTATGCCGGGTTTTTAGGGATGATGACCGATGTTTGACTATTCGCTTGCTCACTGGATCGCTTTTCTGACCGCCGCGACGCTGCTCAACCTCTCGCCGGGGCCGGATATCGCCTTCATTCTCGGTCACACGATCAGAAGCGGCATGCGCTCCGGTTTCGCCGCCTTGTTCGGCATATGGAGCGGCGCGTGCCTGCATGTGCTGATGGCGGCGGCGGGACTGTCGGCGATCCTGGCCGCCTCGGCGCTCGCCTTCTCGACGATAAAGTGGATCGGGGCTGCCTATCTGATCTGGCTTGGCATACAGGCATTGCGCTCCAAGGGTGAAGCCGCATGGATCAAGGACGCCGGCAAGACACTGTCCTCGGGCCGCATCTACCGGCAGGGCATTCTGGTTTCGCTGCTCAACCCCAAGGTCGCGATCTTCTTTCTCGCCTTCCTGCCGCAGTTCGTCGTCGAGGGCGCCGGCCCAGTCTGGGCGCAGCTCCTGCTGCATGGCAGCCTGATCATCGTCGTGGCTGCGTTCATCGAGCCGCCGCTCATCCTTCTCGGCGGTCGGCTCACTGAGGCGCTGCGGCGCAATCGCAGCGTCGGGCTGTGGCTCGATCGCGGATTGGGCGCGCTGTTCGTCGCTCTTGGCGTGCGCCTGGCGATTAGCGCGCGTTAGAGTATTTCCAGGAAAGTGCGCAGCGGTTTTCCGTCCGGAATGCGAGAAACAGGAAGATAGCGCTATTCCTCGGTCTCTTCCGAGATATAGCGCCGCTCGTGCCGCAGCCCCATGCTCGTCAGCATCTCGTAGCCGATCGTGCCGGCGGCTCTGGCCGCATCATCAACCGGGATATTGCTGCCGAATAGCTCGATATAGTCGCCGGCGCGAACCAGATGGTCCGGCAGGTCGGTCACGTCGAAGATGGTGAGGTCCATGGTGATGCGGCCGGCAACGGGCACCTTGTGCCCGGCAATGAAGCCCTGGCCTCCGGCAATGCCCGCCTGGCGCAGCGGCACACCGGCGCTTGACTGGCTGCGCATGTAACCATCGGCATAGCCGGCCGAGACGATCGCCAGCCGGCTGTCGCGCGTCAGCTGAAGCGCGCGGCCGTAGCTCACCGTTTCGCCGGCCCTGACGGAGCGTGTCTGGATGATCCTGGCTTCTGCCGTCGCCACCGGCCGCATCGGATTGGCCATGCCGGGAACGGCCTCGGCGCCATAAGTGGCGATACCGGGGCGGGTAAGATCGAAATGATACTCCGGCCCAAGAAATATGCCGGCCGAATTGGCAAGGCTCGCCTCTATCCCCTCGAAGGCCGCGCTGACCTTGCGGAAGGCGTCCAGCTGCTGCCGGTTCATCGCATTCGACGGATCGTCGCCACAGGCAAGATGGCTCATGACAAGCACCGGCGAGAAGCTCGCAGGCCGCGAGACGTCGTCGGCGAGTGCCAGTGCGTCCTCCATCGGTAGGCCGAGCCGGTTGAAGCCGGTGTCGACCTGCAGCGCGCAAGGATAGTCGCCATAGTCCGAAAGCACCGACATCCAGAAGGTCAGTTGCTCCTCTGACGCGATGATGGGCACGAGATCGTTCTCGAAGAATATCCGCTCCATCCCCGGCCAGATGCCGCAAAGCACGAAGATGCGCGCCTCGGGCGCGTAGAGTCGGAGCGTTGCGCCTTCGTCAGCGGTCGCGACGAAGAAATCACGGGCGCCGGCCGAATAGAGGGTTTCGCCGATATCCTCGATCCCGAGCCCATAGGCATCTGCCTTGACGACGGCAGCGGTGCGGGCGCTGCCTGAGCGGCGGGCCATCTCGCGCCAGTTTTCGACAAGCGCGCCGAGATCCACCGTCAGCCGCAAGCCGGCGGAAGCGAAAGCGTCATAGTCATCGAAATTGTCTGTCATGGAGCCGCCTTAGCGAAAAAATGGCCGGAGATGATTTGGCTCCGGCCAGGATAGTGATCATCGATGAAAAGAAAAAGTGCTGCGGCACATATGCGTGCCGCCTGCCGCCTTTGTCAGTGCTCTTCATATTGAAGGAAGGAGGAATCGGCGAGATCGGCGAAGCGCGTGAATTCCGACTGGAAGGCGAGCTTCACCGTGCCTGTGGGGCCGTGACGCTGCTTGGCGATGATGACGTCGGCCGTCCCCTTCACGCGGTCGAACAGGGCTTCCCATTCGGCATATTTCGGATCGGCCGGATCGCGGGGCTCCTGGTTCTTCACGTAATATTCCTCGCGGAAGACGAAGAGCACCACGTCGGCGTCCTGCTCGATCGAGCCGGATTCGCGAAGGTCAGAAAGCTGCGGCCGCTTATCGTCACGGCTTTCGACGGCACGCGAGAGCTGGGATAGCGCGATGATCGGAACGTTGAGTTCCTTGCCTAGCGCCTTCAGGCCCGTGGTGATTTCGGTGATTTCCTGGACGCGGTTTTCCCCCGACTTCTTGGAGCCGGTCATGAGCTGGATGTAGTCGACGACCAGTACGTCGAGGCCGCGCTGGCGCTTCAGCCGGCGGGCGCGAGCGGCCAGCTGGGCGATGGAGATACCGCCGGTCTGGTCGATGAAGAGCGGCACCTTCTGCATCATCATCGAGCATGCCACGAGCTTCTCGAAATCCGCATCGTTGATATCGCCGCGGCGAATCTTCGACGAGGAGACTTCCGTCTGCTCGGAAATGATACGGGTGGCGAGCTGTTCCGACGACATTTCCAGCGAATAAAAGCCGACGACACCGCCATTCTTCGCCTTGGTGGAGCCGTCCGGTTGCACCTCGCCTTCGAAGGAGGCGGCGATATTGTAGGCGATATTGGTGGCGAGCGACGTCTTGCCCATACCGGGACGGCCGGCGAGGATGATCAAGTCGGACCGCTGCAGGCCGCCCATCTTGCTGTCGAGCGAGTGGATGCCCGTGGAAATGCCGGACAGGCCGCCGTCGCGCTCCTTGGCCACGGCCGCCATGTCGATTGCCAGCGCCACGGCGTCGTTGAAGGCCTGGAAGCCGCCGTCGTAGCGGCCGTTTTCGGCGAGCTCGAACAACCGACGCTCGGTATCCTCGATCTGCGTCTGCGGCGGCATGTCCAGCGGCGCGTCGTAGGCGATGTTGACCATGTCCTCGCCGATGGTGATCAACGCCCGGCGCAGCGCCAGGTCGTAGATGGCACGGCCGTAATCCTCGGCATTGATGATCGACACGGCTTCGACGGCGAGGCGCGCGAGATATTGCGCGACCGTCATGTCGCCGACCTTCTCCTCCGCCGGCACGAAGCTCTTGATGGTCACCGGATTGGCGGTCTTGCCCATGCGAATGATGTCGCCGGCGACTTCGAAGATCTTCCGGTGCAGCGGCTCGTAGAGGTGGATGGGCTTCAGAAAATCCGAGACGCGATAATAGGCATCATTGTTGACGAGGATGGCGCCGAGAAGAGCCTGCTCCGCCTCGATATTGTTAGGGGCTTCGCGATAGTGCTGTTCGGCGGGAGCAATGGCGGCGAGCTTGCGCGCAGCTTCGTTCATTTTCCATCTCTTCGTACTTTGGAGTATCGAATGGTTTGCGATGAAGCGTTGTCATGGTCAACCGTGCAAATACGTCGCTTTGGTGAACGAGGGCAAATCAGGCCCCGCTATCAACATTGTTCCACTCGTCCACAGGGACAAGTTTCGGCCGTATAAAAAATCCCTTGTCGCCACTTTGCAACGCAAGGCCCGACACACGAATCACTTATGCAAGTTATCCATAGGTGATTTTAACCGGGTATTTCGCCAGGCGCATCAACTTGTGCGGCTATGATGCTTGAAAAGATAAGAAAATCCGGTTATTGCCTGAATAGGGTAGGCTGCTAATAATATAAAGTTGCAATAAATGTCCGGTGCGCCATCAAGACGTGAGCTTTTCGATGAAGTTTCCTCTTTCAATCGTAAGTTGAGAGCGGCATTCGATGCGCTGGTGCGTGAACATGGAATGACGCTCGCTCGGGCAAGGGTTTTCCATAGGCTCTCGCGTCGTGACGGGATCAATCAGCGGGAGCTCGCCGACGAACTTGAGCTCGAGACGCCAACGCTCGTGCGCATCCTCGATGCCATGGAGGGACAAGGTTTCATCGAGCGCCGCGCCGTACCATCAGATCGTCGCGCCAAGCAGATATTCATGACGGAATCCGGAAAAGTCGTCGCTGCCGAGGTCGAGGCTCTTGCCACCGGTGTGCGCGCGGATATTTTGGAAGGGATTTCGGACGAGGATATCGGCATGGCGCTTAAAGTTATCCGCGCCATGACGGCCAATCTTCAGAATGTGGGCAAGTCATGAGGTAATGTATGAGCGGCGAGCCAGGCCCGGTCCCCAAAGTGGAAGCCAACGCCGTCCCTGCCGCTCCACCGCCCATGCCGGGCTGGAAAGTGCCGCTCTATATAGCCGCATCCGTCATGTTCTTCCTGACGCAGGGCCTGGGCCTCAACCTCGCCTTCGCCAATCTGACCCAGATCCAGGGAACCATCGCCGCCACGACCACAGAATCGGCATGGCTTTCGGCCGCCTACATGGCGCCGAACGTCAGTCTCGCCATCGCGCTGGTGAAGATTCGGCTGCAATACGGGGTCCGTAATTTCGCCGAGGTCAGCATTCTCGGTTTCATCGTTGCTTCGATGCTCAATCTCTTCGTTTCCGATCTGCATTCGGCGATCGTCGTCCGTTTCTTGAGCGGCATCGCCGGCGCGCCACTGTCGACGCTCGGCTTCCTCTACATGCTGGAAGCGTTCGAGCCGGCCAAGAAGATGACCGTTGGCGTCAGCCTGGCGATGACGAACACGCTGCTGGCGGCGCCGATCACTCGCCTCGTGTCGCCCTCGCTTCTCGACTATGGCGAATGGCGCGGCCTCTATACTCTCGAAATGGCTCTGGCGCTGCTTGTCATGCCGATCATCTATCTGCTGCCGCTGACGCCGCCGCCGCGCGTCAAGGTCATCGTTCTCGGCGATATTTTCAGCTACCTGCTGGTTGCCATCGGTTTCGGCTGTCTGGCGGTGGTTCTGTCGGTCGGTCGCCTCTACTGGTGGCTGGAGGTGCCTTGGCTCGGTATCGTGCTGGCGATCGGCATTGCTTCGCTGACCGCTGCTGTCGTCGTCGATCTAAGAAGATCGACACCGCTCATCGATGTTCGCTGGCTGTTGCTGCCGGAGATGCTGCATCTGACCGGCATCCTGCTGGTATTTCGCCTGATTGCCGCCGAGCAGACTTCGGTCGTCGTGACATTCTATCAGAATGCTGTCGGGCTGCTCTACGACCAGCTCTCCATGCTGTACTGGATCATCCTGGCATTTTCGGTCATCGGCGGGCTCATCTGCGCTGTCTTGATGACCTACGGGTTAAGCTGGCAGATCCAGTTCGTCGCGCTTGCTCTGATGGGGGTCGGTTCCCTCATCGATTCGCAGGTGACCAACCTGACCCGGCCGGAACAAATGTATCTCAGTCAGGCGATGGTGGCCGCCGGCGCAGCACTTTTCCTGCCGCCATCCATGTCGGTGGGCTTCAAGGCGGCTCTGTCGAAGGGGCCCGCCTATCTGGTGACCTTCTTCGTCATTTTCACCTTCACGCAAAGCGTCGGCGGTCTGATCGGTTCGGCGTTCTACGGCACGCTGATCATCATTCGCGAGAAATTTCATTCCGCGGTGTTGACCGAGCGCGTGCTGCTGACCGATCCGCATGTGGCCGAACGCGTCAGCCAGCTTTCATCATCTTACGGCAAGGTGATCGGCGACAGTGCGATCCTCAAGGGAGAGGGGCTGGCGCTGCTCGGCGCGCAGGTGAGCCGTGAGGCCAACATGCTCGCCTATGGTGATGCTTTTCTTGTTGCGGCAGTGATCGCCTTTGTCTCGCTTGCCGGACTTTCGCTGCATGTATTCTTCCGCTTCGTCAAAACTCGGCTCGCTGAAGATCGGCCGCAGACCATGGCATCCAACCCTTGAGGATATGAAATAGCTCCATGTCGAGGCTCGTTCGCTCTCCAATCGAAGTCATTGCGGTTCTTGCCGGCATCGGCGGCGTTATGCTGGTGCTTTATGCCTGGCACCTGCCACCGTTCAGAAGCTCGGTCGAAATCACCGACGACGCCTATGTCAAGGGCTATGTCACGACCATCAGCCCGCAGGTCAGCGGCTATATCACCGACGTGCCGATCAAGGACTACAAGCTCGTCAAGCAGGGCGACGTTCTGACCAAGATCGATGACCGTATCTATCGGCAGAAGGTGGCGGAGGCGCACGCGACGCTTGACGGGCAGAAGGCGGCGCTCGCCAATTCGCAACAGCAGGAGCAGGCCGCCAAGGCCGGCATCGTCTCCAGCCAGGCGCAGATCGACAGCGCCAACGCCGCGCTGAAGCGCGCCCAGCTCGCCTGGGAGCGCGTGACGACGCTGGTGGCCAAGGGCGTGTCCACGACAAGCGATTCCGAGCAGGCGCAGGCGACGCTGCAGCAGGCGCAAGCAGCCGTCAACCAGGCGAAGGCGGCCCTTGACGTATCGCAACAGAACCTGACGACGATCATCGTCAACCGCGCCTCGCTGGAGGCCGGTGTCAGCGGCGCGGAAGCCGCCGTGCAGCTCGCCGATATCGATCTTCAGAATGCGACCATTGTTGCGCCGCAGGACGGCCGCGTCGGCGAGATCGGCGTGCGCCTCGGCCAATATGTGACGGCCGGAACGCAGCTCATGGGCCTGGTGCCGAAGGATATCTGGGTGATCGCCAATTTCAAGGAGACCCAGCTCGACGGCATGAAGCTCGATCAGCCCGTCACGATTTCCGTCGACGCGCTCGGACACCGCGAGATCAAGGGCCATATCCAGCGCTTCTCGCCGGCGGCTGGGTCTGAATTCGCCGTCATCAAGCCGGACAATGCCACCGGCAATTTCACCAAGGTCGCCCAGCGCATCGGCGTCAGAGTCAAGATCGATCAGGGGCAACCCTTGGCGGACCAACTGGCGCCTGGGATGTCCGTGGTCGTTTCGGTCGATAAGAACTCCCAGCCGGAGGTGGGCATCAACGACGACTAGAATGCTTCCGCATTTCCGCGAATCTCCCGTCATCTCATATCAGCAATGGTGTGATTGAAGCGGCTTGGTAGGCGGGATCTGCCGATTCGGCAGTTCCTCATGCCTTCGAGAATTGAAGGAGAACAAGTTCGTGGTTTCGCCTATGCCTTCCTATGCCGATCACATCGCCGATCCAGATCGATCCTGCGCGATCGTCGTCCATCGCGGCGTGTGGCGCGCCGCGCCAGAGAACAGCCTCCTGGCGATCGAAAGAGCCATATCGGCTGGCTACGAGGTGGTTGAAATCGACGTCCGGCGCAGCAGCGACGGCGAGCTCTTCCTGTTGCACGACGACACGCTCGAGCGAATGGCGGGTCTTAACCGCGAGCCGGAGACGCTGACGCTGCAGCAATTGTCGAGCCTGAAATTGCGCAATCGCGATGGCGGCGCGACGAATGAGTTCACTGGCGAAAGACTACCGAGCCTGAAGGAAGTCTTTGACCTGACGCGGGATCGCATTTTCATTCATCTTGACGTCAAGCACCGGGAGATGATCCCCGACGTCATCGCCTGCGCCCGATCGATGGGCGTTGACCAGCAGGTCGACTTCTGGGGAGACTTGAGGAACCATCAGGATCTTTCATGGATCCGCGAAAAGGTGGAACCACATGGCGTTCCCTTCATGGCCAAAACGCGGCTGAACGCAGCGGATGCGGCTTCCCAGCTCGACCTTCTCTTCAAGCTGAACCCGTTCCTGTGCGAAATCTATTTTGACCGGCTGGAGCAGGTCGTCGGGCAAGCGGCGCTTTTTCAGGAGCGCGGCATCGCTCTCTGGGTCAACACGCTCGATTCGGTCTCATGCGCCGGTTTTACCGATACCGCCGCGCTCAAGGATCCGGACGCTATATGGGGACGCCTGATCGATGCCGGCGTCTCCGCCATTCAAACCGATGAGCCGGAGGCCCTGAGAGCCTATATCGGCGCCAGGGCATGAACCCACACCAACGCAAAAAGAAAGCCCGGATCGTCCGATCCGGGCTTTCTCACATCCAGCAATGGACTGGAAATTATGCGTCGTCTTCTTCGGCATTGCCGTCGGCTTCCGGATCGAAGAAGTCTTCCGGACGCAGGGCGTCTTCGTCAACGCCGTAGATGGCGTCGGCGGAGGTGAGGGTCTCGCCCTTGGACTGGCGCTCGGCTTCTTCAGCGGAACGGGCAACGTTGAGCTCGATCTTGATTTCGACTTCTGCGTGAAGCCCGATCGCAACATCGTGCAGGCCGATGGCCTTGATCGGCGTGTTCATGTGAACCTGGCTACGGCCGATGTTGAAGCCTTCGGCGGCGAGGATTTCGACGACGTCACGGGCGGCGACCGAACCGTAGAGCTGGCCGGTTTCGCCAGCCGAGCGAACGACGATGAAGGACTTGCCGCCGAGAACGTCTGCGACCTTCTGGGCTTCGCTCTTGCGCTCCAGGTTACGGGCTTCGAGCGTGGCGCGCTCGGCTTCGAAGCGGGCCTTGTTGGCGGCATTGGCGCGGAGCGCCTTGCCGAGCGGCAGCAGGTAGTTACGGGCAAAGCCGTCGCGAACCTTGACGGTTTCGCCCATCTGGCCGAGCTTGGAGATACGCTCGAGAAGAATGACTTGCATTTTCTTGTTCCTTTCGATGTCAGATTTTCGTGTCTGTTGGTTTGGATGTGTCGGCATTCTTGTTCGGAGTGAGCGATATCGCCTTGCGGGTATCGTAGAGGCCGAGAACAAGGATGATGAGGAGCGGCAGCGTCAGCAGGAAAGATGCCAGATAGCAGAGGACAAGCACGGGTATGCGCCAGTCCTTGCCGCGCGTCCGGTAATGCAGCGACGCAAAGCCGGAAGTGATGAAGCCCGCGCCGAAGGCGCCGAGGACGGCGGCGGCAATCAGACCAACCACGCCGCCGAGGAACATGGCGACGATCGCCACGAGAAAGACGAAGATCGCGTTGCGGTTCATGCGCAGTGATGAGGGGATATCCTCCCTCGGGCGCAGATTATGCCTCGAGGCTGCAACGATGCGGATCGCCACATAATAGGCGGCCAGCAGCATCATGACCCAGATCATGCCCCAGACGACTGGGATCATGTAGAGCATCAGCGACTTCATCTTCGCGATCGCAATCGGATCGAGCTGAAGGTCGGGGGATTGCTGGTTCACCGCGCTGACGTAGGCGTCCACCACCTGGCCGACCAGATCGGCGTTGTAGCCCATGATCGCGCCGGCGATGATGACAGTTACCGCCGTGAGGCCGCAGAGATGCAGCATGATGTCGGAGATCGGATACCAGGCCATCAGGTGGTCCGGGCCCCCGAGCTCGGAAGCGGGACGCGCCAGATTGGCGAGATGGCTGAGCCAGGCAGGTATCAGCGTCAGTACAAGTGTAAATACTCCGAAATACATCGACTGCCAGACGGCGCCGATGACACTTGCCACCACGACAGCGACGACAACGGCCACGTTGCCCCAGCCGAGGCCGACGAGCAGGATAGGGAGGGCGGAAAGCGCGCCGAACAGAATAAACAGCAATGGCTGAGTAGTCGCGCCATACACGAGTAGGGCGGCGGTCAGACCGGCAAGCGCGCCGATACCAAGCTCTTTTGCACTCAACTGTTTCACGTCGCTGTCCTGCTTCGTATCGAGCAGTTAGAGGATGCTTCCGAACCTCGGTTCTGAAAGCCGTCCCCAACATGGGGTTTCAAGGTCCCGATCCGCGCCCACCGCGAAAAGGGGAAGGGAAGGCATGACTGCCTTCCCTCAAATCATATCAGCGTCGGCGCTTACTAGGCGAGGACGTAGGGCAGCAGGCCGAGGAAACGGGCGCGCTTGATCGCCTGGGCGAGTTCGCGCTGCTTCTTCTGGGAAACGGCCGTGATGCGGGAAGGAACGATCTTGCCGCGCTCGGAAATATAGCGCTGCAGGAGACGGACGTCCTTGTAGTCGATGCGCGGCGCATTGGCGCCCGAGAACGGGCAGGTCTTGCGGCGGCGATGGAACGGGCGGCGGACCGGTGCGGAGGAAACTTCAGACATTGTTCAAAATCTCCTTATACGCGGTCTTCGCGCGGACGGCGCGGACGGTCGTCGCGGTCACCACGATCCGGGCGCGGACCACGGTCACGGTCGCCGAAGCTACGCTCCGGACGGTCGCCATCGCGGCGCGGACGGTCGTCACGGTCGCGCTTCTGCATCATGGCCGACGGGCCTTCTTCATGCTTTTCAACAGCGATCGTCATGTAACGCAGGACGTCTTCGCTGATGCGCATCTGGCGTTCCATTTCCTGGACCGCAGCGGCCGGCGCATCGATGTCCATCAGGGCGTAATGAGCCTTGCGGTTCTTCTTGATGCGATAGGTAAGGGACTTGAGGCCCCAGTTTTCGATACGCCCGACTTTACCGCCGTTAGCTTCGATGACACCCTTGTACTGTTCTACGAGGGCGTCGACCTGCTGAGTGGAGATATCCTGTCGAGCAAGGAATACATGTTCATAAAGAGCCATGGATAGCTTTGCCTTTCTTGCGTTGATCTGAACCCGGGCTCTAGCGGCTAAGCCTCAACGACTGCTCCTGAGAGGGATAACCCCAAGCAAGAAAAGCGTTTCCGAGACGGTCGAGAGCGGAGACACGGGAGGCTGGAACGCTTCCGTTCCGACGATTTTCCCAAAAGAAAACCGGCCCTCCGTTCAGCCACCAGCCAGAAGACCGGGTTGCGAACAGGGCGGCTTATACGGACTTTTGCGGGAAAGGCAATAGGAGGGGCGAAATTGGGTTGTTTTGCGCAAAGGCAGCAGCCATCAGGGCAATTCGCATGCCGGTGTCCCGTCGCATTGCATGCAGCCCGCTCTCCCGTCATGATGGCATACATCAATTTCGGCCAACACGGACTGTTCATGCGCATCTTTCTCGTCCGCCACGGCGAATCCCTCGGCAACATCGATGAGCGGGCCTATCGGCAGTTCGGCGATCACAATGTGCCATTGACCGAGTGGGGTTATCGGCAGGTGCTGGAGGCGGGACGGGCCATCGCCGCCTATCTGAAGGCATTGCCGAGCGCCGAATTGCGCAAGCTGAGCATCTGGCATTCGCCGTTCTTGAGGACACGACAGAGCAAGGATGCCTTGCTGGAGGTTCTGCCCGCCGAGCTGATCGGGGACATTCGGGAGGACTATCTGTTGCGTGAGCAGGATTTCGGGCTTTTCACCGAAATCTACGATCATGCCGAACAGAAACGGAAATTTCCCGACGAGTTCGAGAAGTGGGCGAGGCTGCGCAACAATAGCGGCAAGTTCTATGCGCGGCCGCCTGACGGCGAGAGCCGGGCGGATGTTGCCCAACGTGTTCGCCTGTTTCTACAAACCGTCATGCACGACGCCGAAAACGGAAAGAACAATGTCATCATCGTCGGCCATGGCGTCACCAACCGGGCCTTTGAAATGAATTTCCTACATTGTCCCGTCGATTGGTTCGAGCGCTCGGACAATCCGGGGAATGCCGACGTCACGCTGATCGAAGGGCGACATTCCGCAGACTACAGATCGATCCTGCTCCATAAGGCCTCGGATCGCGGGCAGGGGCAGGACGAGTTGCGTGAAGCGCATGGCTCCGAATTGATGCTCGCGCCAAAAGATCGTGCAATAGACCACCCGTAACGGCCGCTTCTTCCGGCCGCCACGGTCTGTCCATTTGCTACGCCTCACATCGGCATCGGATACTTCCGGTGGACCTGTTCGATCTCGGCCAATACCTCCGCGGGCAAGGTCACGTAAGCTGCGGCGATATCGGTCTCGAGCTGCGCCGTCGTCGTGGCGCCGATGATCACTGACGTCATGAACGGCTTGGTGAGGCAATAGGCGAGCGCCAGCTTGGACGGGTCGAGATCGTGCTTGGCGGCGATCTCGAGGTAAGCCTTGACCGCGGGTTCCTGCAGCGGCTGCAGGCGGCCGCCGATGTCGTGGTTGATCGAGCCGCGCGAGCCGGCAGGCCGTGCGCCGCCGACATATTTGCCGCTGAGGATGCCGCCGGCGAGCGGCGAATAGGCGAGCAGGCCGACATCCTCATGATGCGAAAGCTCGGCCAGATCGAGATCGAAATGCCGGTAGAGCAGATTGTATTCGTTCTGCGTGGAGACGACGCGCGGCAGGCCCTTTTGTTCGGAAATCGTCAGATATTTCTGGATGCCCCAGGTCGTCTCGTTGGAAAGGCCGAGGGCACGGATCTTGCCGGCCTTCACCATCTCGCCCATCGTCTCCAGGATCTCGGTGATATCGGCGACGGCCTTCTCGCGGTCCTGCGTAAAGGGGTTGTAGCGCCAGTTCTGGCGGAAGTGGAAATGGCCGCGGTTCGGCCAATGAACTTGATAGAGGTCGATATAATCGGTTTTCAGCCGCTTCAGGCTGCTGTCGATCGCCGCGCGGATATTGGCGGCATCCGCGCCCTGACCGCCGCGCAAATAGTCGCGCCCAGGGCCGGCGACCTTGGTGGCGAGCACGACGTCCTTGCGCTTGCCGGTCTTTTCGAACCAGGTGCCGATATACTCCTCGGTACGGCCTTGGGTCTCCGCGCCGACGGGCGTCGTCGGATACATTTCGGCGGTGTCGAAGAAATTGACGCCTTTATGGAGAGCGTAATCCATCTGATCATGCGCTTCGGCTTCGCTATTCTGCGTGCCCCAGGTCATCGTGCCCAGGCAAATTTGCGAAACGGAAATATCGGTGCGGCCTAAATTCTTATATTTCATGGGAAAACCTTGGAGATAGGGGAAATTCATGATGAAGAGAGTTGCGAGAATTTAGGCGTGAATTGAGCGAGCGCAAGAAGAAAATCGCTGCGTCCCGCGAGCGCAAAAGCCGTTGGCTGCGGGGTTTACGCTATTGACTCCGCCGCAAACAATGTCATTGGGAAGCGAAACGACCCCAAAAGGACGCTTGATAATGACTGTTGCTTTCACATTTCCCGGCCAGGGCAGCCAGGCCGTCGGCATGGGCAAGGACCTTGCCGACAATTTCGCCGAAGCGCGCGCCGTCTTCGAGGAAGTTGATGAAGCGCTCGGTGAAAAGCTCTCCGACGTCATCTTCAATGGCCCGGAAGACAGACTGACGCTGACGGCCAATGCGCAGCCGGCGCTGATGGCCGTGTCGCTCGCCGTCATTCGTGTTCTGCAGGCCCGCGGCCTCGATCTGAAGAGCAAGGTCTCCTATGTCGCCGGCCACTCGCTCGGCGAATATTCGGCGCTCTGCGCCGCCGGCACCTTCTCGCTCGCCGATACAGCGCGGCTGCTGCGCATTCGCGGCAACGCCATGCAGGCGGCAGTCCCCGTTGGCGTCGGCGCCATGGCTGCGATCATCGGGCTCGAACATGCCGATGTCGCCGCCGTCTGTGCCGAAGCTTCCGCGCTCGGCGCCTGTCAGATCGCCAACGACAATGGCGGCGGCCAGATCGTCATTTCCGGCGAGAAGGCGCCCGTCGAGAAGGCAGCCGAGCTGGCAACCGCCAAGGGCGCCAAGCGCGCCATCCTGCTGCCGGTTTCCGCCCCCTTCCATTCCGCGCTGATGGCGCCGGCCGCAGAGGCGATGCGCGAGGCGCTGGCCGGCGTTGCCAAGGCCAATCCGGTCGTGCCCGTCATCGCCAATGTCAAGGCCGCTCCGGTGACCGATGCCGAAGAGATCGCCAGGCTGCTCGTCGAGCAGGTTACCGGCCAGGTGCGCTGGCGCGAGACGGTGGAATGGTTTGCTGCCAACAACGTGACAACATTATATGAAATTGGCGCCGGCAAGGTGCTGACGGGCCTGGCGCGCCGCATCGACAAATCGGTCAACGGCATCGCCGTCAACAATGCTGCTGATATCGACACGGCGCTTGGCGTATTGCTCGGCTGACAGAGATTAAGGAACGAGGGACAAACATGCTTGATTTGACCGGCCGCAAGGCCCTGGTAACCGGCTCATCCGGCGGCATCGGCGAAGAGATCGCCCGGCTCCTGCACAAGCAGGGCGCCATTGTCGGCCTGCATGGCACGCGCGTCGAGAGGCTGGAGGCATTGGCCGCCGAGTTGGGCGACCGCGTCAAGATCTTCCCGGCCAATCTGTCGGATCGCGACGAGGTCAAGGCGCTCGGTGCCAAGGCCGAAGAAGAGCTCGGCGGCGTCGATATTCTCGTCAACAATGCCGGCATCACCAAGGACGGCCTGTTCGTGCGCATGAGCGACGAGGACTGGGATGCCGTACTGGAAGTCAATCTCACCGCCGTCTTCCGGCTGACACGCGAGCTGACCCATCCGATGATGCGCCGCCGCTATGGCCGCATCATCAACATCACCTCCGTCGTCGGCGTGACGGGCAATCCCGGCCAGGCCAATTATTGTGCCTCGAAGGCCGGCATGATCGGCTTCACCAAGTCGCTGGCGCAGGAAATCGCGAGCCGCAACGTCACCGTCAACTGTGTCGCCCCCGGCTTCATCGAGAGCGCCATGACCGGCAAGCTGAACGACAAGCAGAAGGAAGCCATCATGGGTGCCATTCCCATGAAGCGCATGGGCAACGGCGCGGAAGTCGCTTCCGCGGTCGCCTATCTTGCGTCCTCCGAAGCCAGCTACGTCACCGGCCAGACGATCCACGTCAACGGCGGCATGGCAATGATCTAAAGGGAATTGCTATTGGAGGGAACTTTCCCTCCAATAGCATGTTGAGCAACCCGGAGCCGGCTATTTTCTGGCTTTGCGACGGACTTAAACCGTGTTAAGCGGGCCATGACTGTGAACAGTCGTCCCGAAAATGCAGACGGACGGCGCCGCGCTTTTGGCGGCTCGGCCGGATCTCAGCGCCGGGTTGTACGGGTTTGCCAGCGGCGCCAGAACAGGTGCTGCAGGCTTGAATTAGGGTAGGGATGTCACAGGGCATTCTGATCAGGACATAAGGTCGAGGAAACCGACATGAGCGATATCGCAGAACGCGTAAAGAAAATTGTTGTTGATCATCTTGGCGTTGACGCCGACAAGGTCGTTGAAAGCGCAAGCTTCATCGACGATCTGGGTGCGGACTCGCTCGACACGGTCGAACTGGTCATGGCCTTCGAAGAAGAATTCGGCGTTGAAATCCCCGATGACGCTGCTGACTCGATCCTGACGGTCGGCGACGCGGTAAAGTTCATTGAGAAGGCTCAGGCCTAATCTTTCGTACTTTTTGAATGGGCGGGCTCAAGAGTCCGCCCTATTTCGTCCCGCGACGTCGGGCGCACCATATTTATACGCATATCATCATAAGAAGACGGGGGTCTGAGGGCGATGAGACGTGTCGTTATCACGGGTACCGGCATGGTATCACCTTTGGGCTGCGGCACGGAGGTGTCCTGGTCGCGTTTGATCGCCGGGCACAACGGCGCGCGCCTCGTGACCGAATTCGAGGTCGAGGATCTCGCCGCGAAGATCGCATGCCGCATTCCGTTTGGCGACGGCACCGACGGCACTTTCAATGCTGACGACTGGATGGAGCCGAAGGAGCAGCGCAAGGTCGACCCCTTCATCATCTATGGCATGGCAGCTGCCGATATGGCGCTGGCAGACGCCGAATGGCACCCGGCCACGGACGAGGACCAGATCGCGACCGGCGTCATGATCGGCTCCGGCATCGGCGGCCTCGAAGGTATCGTCGAGGCCGGCTATACGCTGCGCGACAAGGGCCCGCGCCGCATCTCGCCCTTCTTCATTCCCGGACGCCTCATCAACCTCGTTTCCGGCCAGGTTTCCATCCGTCACAAGCTGCGCGGCCCGAACCACGCCGTCGTCACGGCCTGCTCGACCGGTGCGCATGCCATCGGCGATGCGGCCCGCCTGATCATGCTGGGCGATGCCGATGTCATGGTCGCGGGCGGCGCCGAAGCTCCGGTCTGCCGTATCTCGCTTGCCGGCTTTGCCGCGTGCAAGGCGCTGTCGACGGAATATAATGACGACCCGCAGAGAGCTTCGCGCCCCTATGACCGCGACCGTGACGGCTTCGTGATGGGCGAGGGCGCTGGCGTCGTTGTTCTGGAAGAGTTGGAACACGCCAAGGCTCGCGGCGCCAAGATCTACGCCGAAGTTGTGGGATACGGCCTTTCCGGCGACGCCTATCACATCACCGCTCCGTCGGCGGACGGCGAGGGTGCATTCCGCTGCATGACATCGGCTTTGAAGCGCGCCGGTCTGACGCCGGCGGATGTCGACTATATCAATGCACATGGCACCTCGACCATGGCCGACACGATCGAACTCGGCGCCGTCGAGCGGCTGGTCGGCGATGCCGCGTCCAGCATCTCCATGTCGTCCACCAAGTCGGCGACAGGCCATCTGCTCGGGGCGGCCGGTGCGATCGAGGCGATCTTCGCCACGCTCGCCATTCGCGACAACATCGTTCCGCCAACGCTCAATCTCGACAATCCGGAACGCGAGACCGCCATCGATCTTGTTCCGCACAAGGCCCGCAAGCGGGACGTCAATGTCGCACTGTCCAACTCCTTCGGGTTCGGCGGCACGAACGCATCGCTTGTCCTGCGCCGTTATGAGGCATAATAACAGCGCGTAAATGCGAAAGCGGGAATGCTCTTCGGCAAGCCTGCGCGCTGTCCTCGAATTTTATCGCGCCCCATGCATCCCGGGGATGCGCCGCGGTAATGTCTGATCGGTCGAAGGCGAAGCTTCATACGGCTCCGCCTTATCCTCTGAACCTGTTTTTTGCCGCATTGCTTGGCCAAAGAGCAGGCAATCACGAAAAGGAAGGGATTGCCGGTGAGCGATACGAACCAGAGCAACGGAACTCCGAACGGACAGAAGGGGCCGATCATACCGAAATCGGCAAGCGAAGCCCTGCGTCCGGAGCGTGTTCCGGATCCGCCGAAGCGTTCACGCAAAGCCCGCAGTCAGATGGTGATCTTCCTGAACTTCCTGATGACGTTGGCGATTTTCGTCGTCGTCGCGGCCGTAGCAGGCACATATTATGCTTTCTCTGTTTACCAGAGCCCAGGCCCGCTGACGACCAATACGAATTTCATCGTCCGTAACGGCGCGGGCCTGAACGAAATAGCCAATCGTCTCGAATCCAACAATATCATCAGCGATCAGCGCATCTTCCGTTGGCTGACGACCACTTATCTGCATGACGGCGAAACCTTGCGGGCCGGCGAATACGAGATCAAGGCGAGCGCTTCCATGAAGGACATCATGGAACTGCTGAAATCGGGCAAATCCATCCTCTATTCGGTCACTTTGCCCGAGGGTCTGACCGTGCGGCAGATCTTCAACAAGCTGCAGGCCGATCCCGTGCTCGAAGGTGATTTGCCATCTGCCCTGCCGGGAGAGGGCAGCCTGAGGCCCGACACCTACAAGTTCACGCGCGGCACCAAGCGCACGGAAATTATCCAGCAGATGGCGGCCGCGCAAGACAAGCTGGTCGAGCAGATCTGGGATAAGCGGGACCCGAACCTGCAGCTGGCGAACAAGCAGGATTTCGTCACGCTGGCCTCCATCGTCGAGAAGGAAACCGGTCTGGCGGATGAGCGCGCCCATGTCGCTTCCGTCTTCCTGAACCGCCTCGGCAAGGGCATGCGCCTGCAGTCGGATCCGACGATCATCTATGGTCTCTTCGGCGGGGAGGGGAAGCCTTCCGATCGCCCGATCTACCAGTCGGATCTGAAGAAAGAGACGCCTTATAACACTTATATCATCAAGGGCCTGCCGCCGACGCCGATCGCAAATCCCGGCAAGGATGCACTGGAAGCCGTCGCCAACCCCTGGAAGAGCCAGGATCTCTACTTCGTGGCGGATGGCACGGGCGGCCATGTCTTCGCCGCGACGCTGGAAGAGCACAACGCCAACGTCAAGCGCTGGCGCAAGCTTGCCGCCGAAAAGGGTGAAGATCCGAGCACCATCGCGGTTGACGGTCAGCCCGATGACGCTGCCGCAACCACTACCGGTTCGGGCACCCAGCAGAAAAAGAAGACGAACTGATCCTTGCTGCGCCATGGCCTCATTGAAGCGGTGGCGCGGATTCACTTTACATTGGTCCATAATCCGATGATTTTCAGCGGATTATGGATAGGAATTATCGGAGGCTTGCATGGCATTGCAGTCCATGACGGGTTTTGCCCGGCGTGAAGGTACGAGCGGGCGCAGTCGCTGGGCATGGGAATTGCGGTCGGTGAACGGCAAGGGGCTGGATGTCCGCCTGCGGTTGCCGCCAGGACTGGAGCGTTTGGAAACCGATGTCCGCAAGCTGATTGCCGACCGGTTTTCGCGCGGCAACCTGCAGGTCGGCCTGTCGCTATCCGTCGAGGAAAGCCGGGTGGAGGTCGTGGTGAACCAGGAGGCGCTGGCGGCCGTGCTGGCGCTGCGCGATCAGCTTGCCGGCATCGTCGATCCCGCGCCTCTGAGGCTGGATAGCCTCATGGCTGTTCGTGGGCTTGTCGAGTTCAAGGAGGCTGAAGAAGGCGAAGAAGTGCTTGCGGCACGCGACGCCGACATCATCTCCGGTCTTGAGGAGGCCCTTGGCGATCTCAGCGACATGCGCGGACGGGAAGGCCGGGCGCTTGGCCAGATCCTGCTCGGTCAGGTCGCAACCATCGAGGCGCTGACAGCTGTGGTCGAGCAAGATCCCTCGCGCTCACCGCGGGAGATCGCCGTGAGACTTGCGGCACAGGTTGCCACGCTTCTGGACGGCTCGTCGGGCCTCGATCGCGACAGGCTGCATGCCGAGGCTGCCCTTCTCGCCACCAGGGCCGATCTTCGCGAGGAGATCGACCGCCTGAAGGCTCATGTGGCGGCGGCGCGCGATCTCCTTTCCAAAGGCGGCCCCGTCGGCCGCAAGCTCGATTTTCTTGCACAGGAATTTAACCGGGAATCGAATACCATCTGTTCGAAGTCGAATACCGCCGCGGTTACCGCAGCCGGCATCGAACTGAAGGTGGTCATCGATCAGTTCCGCGAACAGGTCCAGAATTTGGAGTAGGCTATGAAGCCGGCGACATCCACATCCATTCCGATTGCCCGCCGGGGGCTGATGCTCGCGATTTCCTCGCCATCCGGTGCAGGCAAATCGACGATCGCGCGTACCCTGCTGGACAAGGATAAGCAGGTAAGCCTCTCCGTCAGCGTCACGACGCGGCAGCGCCGGCCGAGCGAAATCGAAGGTGTGCATTATCATTTCGTTTCGCAGCGCGAGTTCGAGCGACTTCGCGATTCCGACTCGCTGCTCGAATGGGCCGAGGTGCATGGCAATTTTTATGGGACGCCGCGCGAACCGGTGGAGACGGCGATGGCCGAAGGGCGTGACATGCTTTTCGACATCGACTGGCAGGGCGCCCAGCAACTGCAGGAAAAGATGCCGGCGGACGTCGTTTCCATCTTCGTGCTGCCCCCAACGATGACGGAGCTGCAATCGCGCCTGCATCGCCGCGCCGAGGATTCGGAAGAGGTCATCGCCATGCGTCTCGCCAATTCCCGCGCCGAGATCGCGCATTGGCGCGAATACGACTACGTCATCGTCAACGATGACCTTAACGTCGCCTTCGACGCCGTGCAGTCGATCGTCAAGGCCGAGCGCCTGCGCCGCGATCGCCGGCACGGCATGTTCGATTTCGTTCGAGATTTGCTGGAAGAAACGCCGAAGCGCTGAGGCTGATCGGAAGCTCTGATCCGATCAAAGGCAGTTTGCCAATCGGCAAAACTCTTCCACGGAGAGCGTCTCGGCACGCCGTTGCGGATCGATATCGGCCTTCAGCAGCAACGCTTCGCCGCCGAGCGGCTTCAGGCTCTGGCGCAGCATTTTACGGCGTTGGCCGAAAGCGGCTTGCGTTATCTTTTCCAGCTTGTCGACGGCGCAGGGGATGGGATTTTCCCTCGGCGTCAGATGCACCACCGAAGACGTCACCTTTGGCGGCGGCGTGAAGGCCTGTGGAGATATGTCGAAGGCCATGTGCGCCTTCGTGCGCCAGCCGCAGAGAACGCCAAGCCGGCCATAATGATTATCGTCTGCCTGCGCAACGATCCGCTGGCCGACCTCCTTCTGGAACATCAAAGTCAGCGACTGCCAGAAGGGCGGCCAGCTTGGCGGCAGAAGCCAGTTGACCAGCAGCTGGGTGCCGACATTGTAGGGTAGGTTGGCGATAATCTTGACAGGACCTTCCGGTGCCATTGCAGCGAAATCCGTCTTCAGGGCATCGCCCTCAATCACGTCAAGCCGGCCAGGATAGTGATCGGCGATCTCAGCAAGCGCCGGCAGGCAGCGTGAATCGCGCTCGACGGCGATGACCTTGGCGGCGCCAAGCGCCAGAATGGCGCGCGTCAGCCCGCCAGGCCCTGGCCCAACCTCGAATACGGTAACGCCTTCAAGCGAGCCGGCGGTGCGCGCGACCTTCTGGGTCAGGTTCAGATCGAGAAGGAAATTCTGGCCAAGCGCCTTGCGCGCATCGAGGCCGTGACGCTGGATCACGTCGCGAAGAGGCGGCAAGCCGTCAAGTGCAGCCATCAGCGATTGCTTCCAGTCTTGCCGCTGATCTCGCTGGCGAGCCTCAGGGCGGCCACCAGGCTGTCCTCCTTGGCGATCCCCTTGCCGGCAATGCCGAAGGCCGTGCCGTGGTCCGGCGAGGTGCGGACGAACGGCAGCCCGAGCGTGACATTGACGGAATCGTCGAAGCCGAGCGCCTTGGCCGGGATCAGGGCCTGATCGTGATACATGCAGATGGCGACGTCGTATCGGCGGCGGGCCTCGTCATGGAACATCGTATCCGCGGGAAGGGGGCCGAAGGCATCGATCCCCTCGCTGCGAAGAACGTCGATCGCCGGACGGATGATGTCGTCATCCTCCTTGCCGAGGGCGCCGTTTTCGCCGGCATGCGGGTTGAGGCCCGCAACCGCCAGCCGCGGCTTGAAGATGCCGAAGCGGCTGCGCAGATCGTGATCGGTAATTCTGCAGGTCTCGATGATGAGATCGGACGTCAGTGCCTGCGGCACGTCCTTCAGTGGAATATGAATCGTAACCGGAATGGCACGGAGCTTGGGACCGGCCAGAAGCATGACGGGCGTGACCCGTTTGCCGGTCGCGCGCGTTGCGAGATCCGCCAGGAACTCCGTATGGCCCGGAAAGCCGAAGCCGGCGTCATAGAGTACGGATTTGGCGATCGGGTTCGTGACAACAGCGGAAGTCTTGCCACTCATGCTGAGGGAGACGGCCATTTCAATAGCGGCGATCGTTCCCTTTGCCGTGCCGACGTGCGGCTGACCGGCGATAACATCCACACCGGCCTCGATCGGCAGGATCGGCAGGGCATCATGGAAAACATCGCAGGCGGTAGCGGGGTCGGCCTCTTGCAAAGGCACGTCGAGACCTAGCTGGGAGGCTCGCGCCGCGAGAACGCCCGCATCACCGAGAAACAGGAAGGGCGGCAAACCAAGCTCGCCGCGGCGGAGCCAGGCGGCCAGCGTGATATCGGGGCCTATGCCTGCCGGATCCCCTTGCGTCAGCGCCAGGGGCATGGAAGAGCGCGAGGGCATCGGCAGCGGTCAGCGATCGACAATCTGCGCCTTGGAGCGCAGTTCGTCCATGTACTTCTTGTCGTTGGGGTTGACGCCCTTGGCATTGTTCTTGCCGATATCCTCGGCACGGAAGACGGCCGCGGCTGCGACGTCATCATTCACCTGACGCTGCGAGCAGATCGCGATATATTCGACGCCGCGGTCCGTCACGACGGAGCTTGTCGTATTGCCCGAGGCTTTTTCGAGCAACGGTTTCCAGATTTCCGGAACTTCCGGTGCCAGAACGCGGCCGAGATCCTGAACGGAAACATCGCGCATGGTCGCAGCAAACACCTTCGCCTGATCGCAACCTGGGAATTTGGAGCGCGACGCCTCAGCCTCGGCCTTGCGCGAATTCAGGATCGCGTTCCGCTTCGCCGTCGGAACGACGAAAATGACCTGCTTCAGGAAGTATTCGGTCGTGACCGGCTTCGACTTGTTTTCCGTCATGCGGGTCACGAGGTCGTCGTTCGATATGCGGTTGCTCGAACCGAAGCGGGCATTCACCACGCGCGGCCAGCTCATGGAAATGGCAATGTAGGATTTGAAGTGGTCGACGCCCACGCCCATCTTGTCGAGGATCTGGCTGAGCTGCTGTGGCGACATCTTGTTGCTGGCGGCGAAACGACCAAAGGCAGCGTCGACCTCCGTCGTAGACACCGACATGCGCAGACGCGCTATTTCCGCACGCTTCAGCGTCTCATCGATGAGCTGCTCTTTCGCCATTTTGGCAAGATCGCCCTTCTGGCGCTGCAACTTGAGGAAGTTGACGCGCTTCGCAATGTCGCCTGATGTAATGACCTGGTTGTTGACAACGACCTTTACCTCACTTGCCGCGAAAGCAACATCGCTGCTCGGTACGGCGAAGCTTGCCATAACCAGGGCCGCGGCTCCGAACAGCAGAGCGCGCATCGGTGTCTTTCCAGAAAACATCAACTACCCCTTCCCAAAGGTCTTTCTTGTCGGCATGTGCCAAATCGGAACGCCATTGGCGCAATAAGGCAACTTTGCGCCACATGTCTACATCAAGCGCGATGAATTGCAAAATCCTTGCGGCGAAACAATGACGCGAGGAATGATGATCCGTTTCAAAATGAAAGAGCCGGCTGTGAAGCCGGCTCTTTGCAATTTTCCTAGATATCAGAACGTTGCGTCTTGGACGCTACCGAGATTGACGTCCCCGAGCGTGCGGAAGGTCAGCCGGGCGCCGACGGACCAATTGCTTGCCGACTGATCGGTCGTGTCCTTCTTGTTCAGGAACGAAATGCTGAGGATCGTGCATTCGTCCTCGTAAGACAGGCCTATGCCCTGACGGGTGACCTGGCTGTTGTTGATATCGTAGCTTACCGTCCCGAAGACCGACCAGTATTCCTTGAACTTGATCTGCGCGCGCGTCTGGATTTCATCCTGATCGCTCGTGAAACCATATTGCGGCTGAGCAGTAATATGGGTGTAGATCAAATTCGTCTGGAATATATCGTTCGCAAAACCGACCGATGTGTCGCCGCGGCGGAACGCGAAGTTCTTCTCGTCGAAGCGATAGGATGTCGACAGCGAGATACCCTGCGGCGTCGTCAGGCCGAACATCGTGACATAGTCGGAACGGGTTGTTTCAAGTCCCGAATCTGCGCCGACACCCGCCAGATCGGGGGTTGCGAAGGAGTTGCGACCGGCAAGCTGGTACGACTGGCCGAAGATGTGCTGCAACTTGTAGCCGTTGTCGAAGCTGCCCGTGTAGCGCCAACCGACGTTGGCGCGCGTGCCGCCTTCTATGCGGTCGAAGCCGGAGAACTTGTCACGGTCGAACAGGTTCGTTGCGTCGAAAACGAAGCTCTGGGCATCCTCGTTGGGCAGCTGGCCGGCAAGTTGCTCGTCCGGGCGCACATAAATCTGCGCGATCGGCTCGAACACATGCGTGCTGTTGCTCGTCGTGATGAGGAACGGGTACTTGGCTTCGAGGCCGGCCGTCACCATGCCACGCGTCGCGTAGTCGCTGGTGTCGTAGTTGCCGGAATATTGGCCGTTAGGCGAATCCATGCCGAGGCCGTAGACGTCCCCACGCGCGGCTGCCAACGGTGTCAGCACAAGGCCTCCATCGGTGGTGAAGGTGCGTTGCCATTGCACTTCGGTGCTGAGGCGCGTGTCGCTTCCGGAAAGACCAAGGAAGCGGTCGTTCAGGCTGGCGTCGCCAAGGTTGTTGACGTTGTCGAGCACAGAGGCCTTGTCACGCGACAGATGCGTGAGATTCATCGTCGCCGACAACTCGCCGCCATAGACCGACTTCGGATCGACGTAATGATAGTCGATGCTCGGATAAACGACGGCTTGCTGCTTTTCCGCAGTGCTGTTGTTGTCGGCATCCTGGATGTCGTAATAGAAAGCGCGCATATCGAAATAATTGCGCTTTCCGAGACCGGTCAGGTAGATGTCGTTGGTATGGGTGCTCTGGCTGAGACCCTCGAGCCCATATGTACGCGAGAAATTGTTGTCGCTCTGCGCCGTGACATCCCAGCCGAACGTCCAGCGGGGATTGATCTTGAAGTCCGCCTTGGAGCTGATCATGCCGCGCGTCTTGTGCTCGGCATCGCTGGTCCCTGCGGTGAATGAGCCGGGATCCATCTGACTGATGCCGGCGACACGCAGGACATGCGTGCCGTTTTCAAAGCGCTGACGGAACTCGCCCTCGAGCAGCAGGCCTTGGCCGGTGTAGCCTGTGGCGCTGACCGTCGCATCCATGCTGGGCGATATGACGTAATAATATGGAACCTTCACGCCAACACCGAGGTGCTGCGAGACGCTTACCGACGGAAACAGGAAGCCGGATTTGCGCTTCACCGTATTGTCGGGAACTTCGATCCACGGGACATAGGCGATCGGCAGGCCGAACAGCTCGAAACGGGCATGCTCGAGACGCACGGTATGCGTCACGCCGTTCTGGACAACGCGCCGTGCCTTGACCTGCCATAGTGGCGCCCGGCCCTCCTGGGAGCAGGCCATACAGGCCGTATAGACGCCCTTTGTCAGAATCAGCTGATTGCCGCCGACGCGCTCGCCCTTTTCGGCGACCATGCGGGTGTTGTCAGGCATTTCGATGCGCAGCGAGTTGACGAAGCCGTCCGAGAAGCTGTCGGTGACATCCATTTTGTCACCGTACATGCGATTGCCGTCCGGCATGATCAGCTCGACATTGCCGATGGCCGTCATCCGTCCGGATTTCTGATTATATTCAACCCTCTGGGCGACCATTCTATAGCCGCCATAGTTGATCTGAACGGCACCGCTGGCGGTGACGATCTGCGCGTCCTTGTTATAGACTAATTCATTGGACGAGAGGACAAGCTTAGAGCCCTCCGGTACCTTGACCTGGATAGGAGCGGTTACGGCGCCAGTACCGCCATTGTTGTTGGCCTGGGCATAAACTGCGACAGGGCTCATGATATACGCGCTTGCGGCCGTGCCCGTAACGAGGGCACCCACAAACTTCCTGATACTCTTGCGGTTGCCTGCCGCCACTTAGCCGTCCTCCTGATGAAGCAGGATCGTTGCTCCGAATGCCAATGCGACGATCACGGGTATCCATGTCGCCACGAAGGGAGGAACCACTCCGCTGCTCCCGAATGCCTTTACAAGCACGGTGACAACATAAAGCACGAAGCCTGAGAGGATTCCACCCAGAATCACGGAGCGCGATTGGTTGAATCTACTGAATTTTAACGAGACTGTTGCTGCGATCAATGTCATTGCCACCAGAAGGAATGGTTGCGATAGCAGCGAGTGAAATTGGGTTTGGAGTGCATTGGTCGATATGCCGAAGGAGCGTGCGACCTTTATTCGATTAGAAAGATCATAAAAAGCAATGGTTTCCGGCTGTGCAAGGCGCTGTGAGACGAAATCCTGTTTCAGATTCGTACGGACTTGTACCGAGCTCTTGTGGTCAGGGATTTCGCCCGGCCGCCGTTCGACGACATTGTTAAGAAGCCAGTAACCATCTTCCAACTTTGCCGACTGCGCATCCTGCCGGAGAACGATATTTCCCTGTGAATCGAAGTGGATAAAGACGACGGTCATCAAAGTCGTTCCATTGTTCAGGACGGCCTTGGCGCCAATGATCACATCGTCTTTGCCGTTCGACTGGCGCAGCCACGGTACCGAAAGTGTATTGTGATAGGACGGGTCGCCGCGCAGGTCGGCTTCCATCGTCTCAGCCTGTCGCTGGCCCCATGCCGCCACCGGATTGAGGGCGAACATGGTCAGCAGGCCGACGCAGAAAGCGCCCATTATGAACGGCATCATGAATTGCCAGACCGAGATGCCGGCGGCGCGCGCTATCACCAGTTCGCGGCGCCGGTTGAGTGCGATCAGCACCGTCATGCCGACGAAGAGGGCGATGAACGGCACGGTCTGCTGCAGAATGAACGGCAACCTGACCATCGTCATCACCAAACCGAGGGGAACGGTATACCCGGGCAGTCCCGCGAGTCGGCCGGCGGTCTCACTGAAATCGACGAGATAGACGATCGAGATGACACCCAGGAAAAACCAGAACGTCGTCACGATGTAGCGAGTGAAGAAGTAGCGCCCGAGTGTGCCGAAGATCATGCGCCGCTCCCGTTGGAATTGCCGGGTGTTGCAGGCATGCGATCCTGGACTTTCTGTCTCCAGTTGCTGAGCCGGTTGCGGATCGAGACCGGCATCGTCATCTTCCGGTTTCTGAACAGCAGCACGATCGCGATGAGAGCCGAGATGATGTTGATGCCGTAGAGAACGCCAATGAAATTAGGCGCATTCTCGATTTGGTTGGCCGCATAGAAATCCGCCCAGCGCAGCGCAAAAGCTATGGTCAGCGCCGACACCATGGGATGCAGACGTGCTTCGCGATGCGACCGAGCGTCGCCGGCGATGACGAGCGATATCAGCGCGAATATGGCGGGAAGAGCCCAATCGTTGAGACGCCTGTGCAATTCTGCCCGGTAGCCGGTAGGTTTGGCCTTATAGTCCGCGTCGTTCGGATCCGGATTCAACAGGAAGCCGAGGTCACGGTCGCTGGCGCGCACGGTCGCCTGGCCACGGCTCTGCGTCATGTCGGAGAGATCGAAGGAATAGGAATCGAAGTTTATGATTGAGACATCGCCATCGGCTGTTTTGCGATGGACTTCGCCGTCCTTCATCAAAAGCGACGTGCCGCTCGGATCGACAGCGCCTTCCTTCGCATAATAGATGAGATCGAAGGCAGGATCGCGGGAGTCAACGACGAACAGCCCCTTTAGAATACGTCCCGACAAGCGCTGGCTGATCTGTACGTAAAGACCATCCTCGATACGCCGGAAGTTCTTCTCTTCGATGACGGTGGAAAGAAGGTCGGCATAGGCCTCCGCGACCATCTGGCGGGCAGCGACGCGAGCCCTGGGCTCAACCACATTATCAACGAAGAAGGAGAAAACACTGATCGCTATGGCAAGAATCATGATCGGGCGGATGATGATGCTTCGTCTCGCACCGGCCGCTTCCATGACCGTAAGCTCCGAATCGCTGTTCATCGCCGTCAGCGTCTGCGTGATGCCGATGACCAATGCGAAAGGCAGAACGATCGGAATGATCGTGGGCAGGATAAGGGTCGCAAGCTTTGCGAACGACCCAATCGACTGGCCGCTGTCGGTCACGAGATTGATGCGCTGCAGCACCTGGGTCGTCCAGATAATAGCGAGCACTGGCAGCAACGCCACCAGGAACATCATACCGACACGCCGTACGATATAGGTTTCGAATAACTTCATGCCGGCCCTTAAACGCAACGCCCGTCGAGCGAGCCGACAGAGATTCATCCTCATCTACGCTGTTTGCGTTTTTTTGGCGACAACCAACTCGCAAAAAAATCGTTAATTTTCCGAGATTCTTCTGTTGTGTGTCGTTTGGGATAATGCCAGCAGCGCGGCGAATATGACAAGCGAGGAAAGCCAGCCAAGGACGGCATCGGACAGGTAGTGGCCGCCGAAAGCCACTCTGAGTGCCGGAATGACGACAGAGACGGTCGCGATCGGCAGGGCGACGGCCCTACGAAGCGGTTGCGGGATGATGAAGATCAGGCAGAACAGCCAACCCGCGGCTGCTGCTTCGCCCGAGATGAACGAGCAGTTGCTGACACATTTGCCGGCGAAGGATCCCGCATGCACGAAATCGAGCGTGCCGCCGAACAGATCGGTTTGCCTGGGGCGGGGACGGCCCGAAAAGGCTTTCAGCCAGAGATTGACGATCAGGACCGGACCAAGCAGCAACGAGCCGAGCGCGATCTTGAGGTTGCGGGCTCTGAGCGTGTTGAAGGTTGCACCGTGGTGCTGCCAGCACTGGAGCAGCATCCAACAGAGGATGACGGCCGAGATATAGGGGAGCTGGAAAAACACCTCCCGCAGCAGGCGCAGATGCTGATCGTCACCATAAGGGAAAATGCCGCAGATCTGATCAGGCCTGGCAAGAGCGAGACATTGCTTGGGCAGGAAGAACGCGTTCGCGACCGCGAGGTCGATCTGCGGAAAGAGCGAGAATAGACCCAGCAGCATCCACCAGAGACAGAAGAGCGCGATGAAGGTGTCACCCGCCGTGCGCGGGCGCAGGTTTTCAGGAAAGCGGTCTTCGCGGTCGAGGCTGTTGAAGTCTATGATCAAGGTGGCTTTCCGGCAAAGAATGACGCCGCCCGATGGCGGCGAAAACACCAATGCGCTGAGCCTAGCTGCGCTAAATGACAGGGATTTGAAGCGGCGAAGTCCGTTTCTTCGGGGAACGCTTTGCCAAAGGCTTGTATTGCCTAGGCAAACCTTGAATGATGACCACCGAAATTATTCTTGTAATACGCATGGTAATCGGAGCCGAAATGTCTGTGAAATTCGAGATTTCCTTCGCCAAGTCGGTCCGCCTTAGTGGTGGTCTGGCCATTCTCCTGAAAGACACCGATAGTGAGCTGCCGGCGGGTGCCGAGAGCGCCGATCCGGCTCATGTTTTCGCCAAGGCCGCGCCCATTTCCGGCTTCAAGGCCAAGGCATTGAACAGCCTTGATATTATCGCTCCCGAAGCCGCGCCGGTCGACAGGATCGTCGTCATCGGCACCGGCAAGGCGACGAACCTGAGCGTTCATGACTGGCTGAAGCTCGGCGGCAGTGCTGCGGCCAAAATCCGCAATGTGGAGAAGGTGGCCATCTTCCTCGATGCCCCGGCCATCAAGGTCGGAGCCAGGGAGGCCGCGGATTTCGCGTTGGGCATGTTGCTGCGCGCTTATAGCTTCGACACCTACAAAACGAAGAAGGGCGATGACGACGAGAAGGCTGGTGCCCGCAAGCCCGTCAAGGTCACGATCGTCACCCAGGAGGCCGCTGCCGCCAAAAAGCTTTTCGCGGCTTCAGAGGCTATTGCCGGCGGCGTGATTCTCGCGCGTGATCTCGTCAACGAGCCGCCGAATGTCCTCGGTCCCGTCGAGTTTGCCGCCAAGGCGAAGGAGCTGGAAAAGCTCGGCGTCGAGGTCGAGATCCTGACCGAGCGCGAGATGCGCCGGCTCGGCATGGGCGCGCTGCTCGGCGTCGCGCAGGGCTCAGCCCGGCCGCCGCGCCTGGTGATCATGCACTGGAAGGGCGGCAAGTCGAAAGACAAGCCGGTCGCCTTCATTGGCAAGGGCGTCGTCTTCGACACCGGCGGCATTTCCATTAAGCCGGCCGCCGGCATGGAGGACATGAAGGGTGACATGGGCGGGGCCGCAGCCGTCACCGGCCTGATGCACGCGCTCGCCGCACGTGGCGCCAAGGTCAACGCGATCGGCGTCATCGGCCTCGTCGAGAATATGCCTGACGGCAACGCCCAGCGGCCGGGCGACATCGTCACCTCCATGTCCGGCCAGACGATCGAAATCATCAACACCGACGCCGAAGGCCGGCTCGTTCTCTGCGATGCGCTCTGGTACACCAACGATCGCTTCAAGCCGCAATTCATGATCAATCTGGCGACCCTGACCGGCGCGATCCTGGTCGCCCTCGGCAATCTGCAAGCCGGCCTGTTCAGCAACGACGACAAGCTGGCGAACGAGCTGACTGCTGCTGGTCTCGTTACCGACGAACGCCTGTGGCGCATGCCGCTCGGCAAGGACTACGACAAGATGATCGACAGCAAATTCGCCGATATGAAGAATACCGGCGGCCGCCATGCCGGCTCGATCACCGCCGCCCAGTTCCTCAAGCGCTTCGTCGGGGAAACGCCGTGGGCGCATCTCGATATCGCCGGAACGGCGATGGGCTCGGTTCAGGATGAGATCAATCAATCCTGGGGCTCCGGTTTCGGCGTGCGCCTGCTCGACGAGCTGGTCCGTGCGAACTACGAATCGTGATCAGGCTGGCCTTGTGAGATAGAAGAGGCGATATGACCGACGTTCTCTTCTATCACCTGACGGAATCGAAACTTGAGGACGCCCTGCCGCCGCTGATCGACAAAAGCGTTGAGCGCGGCTGGCAGGTTGCTGTCCAGATGCGTGAGCCGGCGCGGCGCGATCTCCTCGATGCCCATCTCTGGACCTACCGCGAGGACAGCTTCCTGCCGCACGGCACGGATGAAAGCGAAATGGCGGACCGGCAGCCGGTGCTGCTGACGGTCTCGCCCGACAACATCAACAATGCCAGCGTACGATTCTTTATCGATGGTGCAGAAGCCACGGACGTTGAGTCGTACCAGCGCGTCGTGTTGATGTTCGACGGCTACGATCAGGAGCAGCTGGAAAGCGCGCGGGCCCAATGGAAGCGTCTGAAAGGCGAGGGGCATAGCCTCACCTATTGGCAGCAGACCCAGGACGGCCGCTGGGAGAAAAAGGCGTGACGCTTTTGCCGCTCCCGTTCCGGGAGGCGGCAACCAGGCTCATTCAGCCTCCGCCAGGATCTTGTCGATGAAGTCCTTCTTCGCCGCGGTGTAGGCCGCGCGGTTGTCGGCATATTTTGACGCAAGCTCCACCTTCAAAGCCTCATAGGCGTGAGCGATATCCGGGCGCTTGCGTAAGTGGTCGCGAAATACGATGAAATGACGCCAATTCGTGCCGCCGTGTTCGACGACGTGAACCAGGTGGGTGCGGGTATCGCCGGCGACATCGCGGCCGAAAATGTGATCGTCGGGGACAATATTGCTGCCGGCATAGTCATAGCCAATGGATGCCATCGGCTCGATACAGGCAAGGCCGTCCTCGAAGCGCCGAACGCCGACGGCAATGTCGATGATCGGCTTGGCCTTGATTTCTGGGATGGAGGTGCTGCCAAAATGCTGGATCTCGATGGCAAGGTCGCCGAGAGCGCCGCGAATGGCAGCCTCCTCCAGCAAATAGGCCTCGTGCCATTTCTGGTTCGGCTCCGCAAGTTTGACTGTCTTATTGCGGACGCCAAGGCCGAAGGATTGTTCACGTTCCGATACCATCGGCAACTCCCCGATGTGATAATGCGCTAAGCTAGTATACTGCGTAGCCTATCTCACATCGGGGAATGCGATCAATCGTGAAACGCTTCCACAAACTTGCGCTTACCGAGCATGAAGGCGTCGGCGACGTGACGCAGCGGCGAAACGTCGACATCGGAGACACCGGCTTTGACGATCTCGGCGAAGCGACGATAGAGCGAGGGATACTCGGCTTCAGGCGCCGAGAAAGTCAGTTCGCCATTCACGGAAAGCTTGGAGCCGCCTTCTGAAAGAACCATCTGGCCCGCATCCGTCTCGGCGACGATATCCCAGCTCTGCTTGCCGGTCTGGCGCCAGTCGAATTCGGCATGAACCGGCAGACCCTGGCCGCTCCTGAAGTGCAGATCGGCCGCGATCGGCGAATCGCGATTCTCCGGGAATTCCAGTGTCGCGCCGGTCAGGAAGAGCGCCGGAAAAATATGGGTGACGATCGATAGCGCATTGATGCCAGGATCGAAGACGCCGAGTCCGCCGGCCTGCCAGATCCATTCCTGGTTCGGATGCCAGTGGCGGACGTCTTCCTTCCAGATCACATGAACGCTGCGGATGGTCGTGTCGGCGAGGAAAGCCTTGGCGGCCTCCACGGCAGGCGCATAGCGCGAATGCCAGCTCGCAAAGAGTGAGACGCCTTTGGTCTTTGCGAGATTCTCGAGATCGGCAACTTCGCTCAGCGTCGCGCCCGGCGGTTTTTCCAGGAAGACGTGCTTGCCGGCCGAAAGCGCCTTGTAGGCAGCCTCGTAGCGATATTGCGGCGGCATGCAGAGCGAGACGGCGTCGATTGCCGGCACGGCGTCGAGCATGGCCTCGATGGTCGTGAAGGCCGGAATGCCCTCGACGGTGCCATGACGGCTTGCCGTGGCGACCAGCTTGAAATCCGGATTGTTCGCGATGGACGGAAGATGCTGGTCGCGGACAATCTTGCCGACGCCGACAATAGCAAGGTTGATGGGGGACATGGGTGTCTCTCGATTAGTATGATTATTGATGCGATCTTTATCAGAATGCCGCATGCGGGCAAGGGCGGCAAATTGTAAATGCGTGCGCTCGGCTTTACGCGCGGGCATTGTACCGGAGCCATCATCACACTTGGAAAACCGGCTCGGGCTCTTGATTCACCGCTTGAAATCGGCACTCTGCCTGTGCGCGGCAAGAGATCCTGGGAAAGACCGCCGCGGGGGGAAATCATGAAAACATTGCTCGGCTTCAGCCGAATCGTGGACTATGCGACTGAGATCATTGGAAAATCAGTCTCATGGCTCATTCTGGTCGCTGTATTGGTCAGTGCCGGAAATGCCATTGTCCGTAAAACGTTCAACATCTCGTCCAATGCCTGGCTGGAGGCGCAATGGTATCTGTTCGGCGCCGCCTTCATGCTCGCCGCCGCCTATACGCTCCGGCAGAACGAGCACATCCGCATCGATATCGTCTATGGCTCGCTCCCGCGCCGGGCGCAGCACTGGATCGATCTCATCGGCCACTGCCTGTTCCTCATGCCGTTCGCACTGCTGATGGTCTATGACCTCGTGCCCTACGTGCGCATGTCTGTCATGTCCGGTGAGGTTTCCTCCAGCGCGGGCGGCCTGATCATCTGGCCGGGCAAGGCACTACTTCTGGCCGGCTTCTTCCTGTTGGCGCTGCAGGGTATCTCCGAGATTATCAAGAAGATTGCCGTCATGCGCGGTGATATGGAGGATCCGAACCCCTATGTGCCGACGCATGCGCCCCTCGAGGTGGAAACGCCGGTAGGGGAGACACGCCGATGATGGAATTCATTGCCGTGAACATGGCGCCGATCATGTTCGCCTCGCTGATCATCTTCCTGCTGATCGGTTATCCCGTCGCCTTCGCTCTCGCCGCCAACGGTCTCCTGTTCTTCTGGATCGGCGTCGAACTCGCACCCTATTCGGGTGGTTCCATCAATCTGTCATGGCCGCTCCTCAATGCGCTGCCGGATAGGTTCTGGGGCGTGATGTCCAACGATACGCTGCTAGCAATCCCGTTTTTCACCTTCATGGGCATCGTGCTGGAGCGTTCCGGTATGGCCGAAGACTTGCTCGACACGGTCGGCCAGCTTTTCGGCCCGATCCGCGGTGGGCTTGCCTATGCGGTGATTTTCGTGGGCGCACTGCTTGCCGCCACCACCGGCGTCGTTGCGGCTTCGGTCATCGCCATGGGCCTTATCTCGCTGCCGATCATGCTGCGTTACGGCTATGACCGGCGGGTGGCCTCCGGCGTCATCGCCGCCTCCGGCACCCTGGCGCAGATCATTCCGCCGTCGCTGGTCCTGATCGTGCTTGCTGACCAGCTCGGCCGCTCGGTCGGCGATATGTATGCAGGGGCACTGATCCCAGGCCTCATATTGACCGGCCTTTACATGCTCTATGTGCTGGTCATGTCGATCATCAGGCCGAACTCGATGCCGGCACTCCCGAAAGAGGCGCGCTCGCTTGGCTCCGGCGTGACCTCGCTTTTCGTCGCCTTGCTGGTCTGCGCCGGCGTCGCCTATGCCGCCCATGTCTATCTGACGCCGATCTACGGGGGAAACGCCGATATTCTCGGTGCAACTGTCGGCGTCGCCTTCATCTACGCCATCGCCGTCATCGACAAGACGATGAAGTTCAATCTGATGTCGCGGCTGGCGCAGCAGGTGATCATCGTGCTGATCCCGCCATTGGCGCTGATCTTCCTCGTGCTCGGCACTATCTTCCTCGGCATCGCGACGCCGACCGAGGGTGGTGCGATGGGGGCAGTGGGCGCGCTGGTCATGGCGGCGGCCAAGGGCCGGCTGTCCATGGACGTCGTCCGCTCGGCGCTGGCGTCGACCACGCGTCTTTCTTCCTTCGTGCTGTTCATCCTGATCGGCTCGCGCGTGTTCTCGCTGACCTTCTACGGGGTCAACGGCCATGTCTGGGTCGAGCATCTGCTGGTGTCGCTGCCGGGCGGCGAAGTCGGCTTCCTGATTGCCGTCAACCTCCTGGTCTTCGTGCTGGCCTTCTTCCTCGATTTCTTCGAGCTGGCCTTCATCATCGTGCCGCTGCTGGCACCCGCCGCCGATAAGCTGGGCATCGACCTCATCTGGTTCGGCGTTCTCCTTGGCGTCAACATGCAGACGAGCTTCATGCATCCGCCTTTCGGCTTCGCGCTGTTCTACCTGCGCTCGGTCGCGGCAAAGGTGCCCTATCTCGACAAGGTCACGGGCAAAAATACGGCTCCGGTGACGACCAGTCAGATCTATTGGGGGGCGGTGCCGTTCGTCGGCATCCAGGTGCTGATGGTGGCACTGACAATCACGTTCCCGCAGATGGTCATGCACTACAAGGGCGCGGGTACCGGGCTTGACCCCAATACGATCAAGATCGAAGTACCGGGCTTCGGCACACCCGGCCAGGACAATGGCGGCGGCCTCGGCCTGCCGGGCCTGCAGCTTCCGGGGGGCGGTCCGCCGAGCGACAAGCCGGCCGGGCAGGGCGGCGGGCAGCCAAATCCGCCGGCCAATGATCTCAGCCAACCGCCATCATTCAATTGAAGGCGGTCGTTATAGGCATGTTGGATTGCCTTCGGCCAAGGCAAAGAAAAACCCCGGAGCGCCGCTCCGGGGTCTCTTGTTTCCAGTTCGCTGATCAGATCTTGCCGGCGCGCTGCAACGTCATCATGTAAACGTCATAACTATACTCAGCGACCTGAGCATAGAGATAATGCTGGCCGCGGAAGCCCTTGATCGATTCCCAGATCTTCTTGAAGGTCGGGTTCGAGGCTTCCATTTCGGCATAGACCTCGTTCGACTTCTCGAAGCAGGCGTTCATGATTTCCGTGCTGAACGGACGCAGCTTGGCGCCTTCGGCGACGACGCGTTTGATGGCGGCAGGATTCAGATAATCGTACTTCTGCAGCATGTTGGCGTCGGTCGCCTGGGAGGCGGTGCGCAGCAGCGACTGATAGGCCTTCGGCAGGCCCTCATAAGCCGCTTTGTTGAACATGAAATGCACGGTCGGGCCGCCCTCCCACCAGCCGGGATAGTAGTAGTAGGGTGCGACCTTGTAGAAGCCGAGCTTCTCGTCGTCATAGGGGCCGACCCATTCGGCTGCGTCGATCGTGCCCTTCTCCAATGCCGGATAGATGTCGCCGCCGGCGATCTGTTGCGGCACGACGCCGAGGCGCTCCACCACCTTGCCGGCAAAGCCGCCGATGCGCATCTTCAGGCCCTTGAGGTCGGCAACCGAATTGATCTCCTTGCGGAACCAGCCCCCCATCTGCACGCCGGTATTGCCGCCGGGAAAGCCGATCAGCCCCTGCGTTGCCAGGAATTCGTTGAACAGGTCGATGCCGCCGCCGTGATATTGCCAGGCATTCATGCCGCGGGCATTGAGGGCGAAGGGAACGGCCGCGCCCAGTGCCCACACAGGGTCCTTGCCCCAATAGTAATAGGCAACTGTGTGGCAGGCCTCGACGGTGCCTGCCGAAGTCGCGTCGGCGGCCTGCAGGCCGGGCACGATTTCACCGGCCGCGAAGACCTGGATGTTGAAATTGCCGTCCGTTGCTTCCGAGACGTATTTCGACAGCACTTCGCCGCCGCCGTAGATCGTATCGAGCGATTTCGGGAACGACGAAGTCAGGCGCCAATTGATTTTCGGATTGCTCTGGGCAACGGCCGGAGCCGCAAGGGCTGCGGCTGCAACCGAGCCGGCGCCGGCCACGCCGGCTTTCCTCAGAAATGAACGACGATCCATCTGTTACTCCCCCCGGATACGAGCGGGCGGGCTGGCCCGCTCTTCGTGATCACGCCGCAACTAATCACGCCGCTCGGCGCCTTTCAAGCGCATCCGAAGATCTTGCAACCACTGACTGATGTTTATCTCAGGAAACCGTTCTCCGGCTTCGGGCCCTCAGCGCGTGAACTTGATATCGGCCTGGGCGACGAGATTGGTCGCCGGTGCCGGAGCGTGCTTGTACTTGAGCGTCACGACCTTGTATCCCTCCTTCTCGAGGCGGATCAGAAGGGCCGGCAGCATGGTCACGGTACGTTGGTGGATGTCATGCATCAGGATGATGCCGCGCCCGCGCTCCTGTAGCTGCTTTATCGTTCGCGCCGTGACAGAAGCTGGCGTGGAAGTGAAATAGTCCTTGCTGTCGACATCGACGTCCATGACGATCATGTCGCGAGCGGCGACGGCGGCGCGCAGGCGTTTGGAGTCGGCGAGGTAGGGGAAGCGGAAGAAGGGTATTTCGGTGCCAATGACCTTGGAGACGGCATTCTTGCCCTTGGCGATCTCGGCCATCGCCATGTCGAAGCTCATCTTGTCGAGGTCGGGATGGCGGAAGGTATGGCTGCCGATGGTGTCGCCACGAGCGAAGACTTCCCGGGCGATCGCCGGGTGGGCTTGCGCCATTTCGCCAACCATCATGAACGTCGCCTTGACGCCGAACTTGTCGAGCGTGGCGAGAATGCGTTCGGTCTTGCCGGGGGCAGGGCCGTCATCGAACGTCAGGATGACTTCCTTGTCGGCCAGCCTGACGTCCTTGAGCGAAGAGACTTCCAGCGTCCGGCCAGCGAGATTGTGCGGGCCATTTATGCTCGCCAGGTCTCTGGTCTCAAGATCGGCGACGAGCCATTTGTTCGGCTCCATCTCGACCGGATCATTGGCTTTCAGCGGCTTGTGGCGCGGCTCTTCGGCCGCATAGCCGGTTTTGAGCGATGCTTCATTGCCCGGTTTCGTGGCGCATCCTCCCAGAGCCAGGGACACGGCAAGGCCAGCCAGTAAAACACGGTAGTTCATCGGAATCGCTCAACACTTATGTCAATGAAGGTTGGGCGTACTTTCCGTAGTTATGGTTAATGATCGGTTAGGATCGGCTCCGAAACCATTAAGAATTCACGCGCACTAGCCGGCGATGGCGCTTTCATATTCCGATGAAAGTTCCAGCCATTGTTCCTCGGCTGCGGCGAGCTTTTCAGCGGCATCCGCGCGCTGTTTTGCCTTCTCAGCAGCCTTGGCGGGCGCCTTCTCGTAAAGAGCGGGATCTGCAAGTTCTGCATCAAGCGTCTGAATCAATTTCTCAAGCTTGGCGGTCAAGGATTCGATTTCGTTGATCTTTTTCCTGAGCGGTGCCTGCGAAGCGCGGCGTTCCGCATTGAGCTTGCGCTGATCCGCCTTGGAGACGGAATCGTCGTTGCCGTTCGCCTTGGCCTTGTCATCCCTCGGCTTCGGACTCGCGACGACGAGGCTGCGGTAATCTTCGAGGTCGCCATCGAAGGTGGAAACGGTGCCGTCCCGCACCAGCCACAGCTGGTCGACCGTCGCCTCGATCAGGTGGCGGTCGTGCGAGATGAGGATGACTGCGCCGGAATAATCGTTCAGCGCCTGGATCAGCGCATTGCGGCTGTCGATATCCAGATGGTTCGTCGGCTCGTCGAGGATCAGCAGATTCGGTGCGTCGAAGGCGGCAAGGCCCATCAGCAGCCGCGCCTTCTCGCCGCCAGAGAGATCCTTGACCTGCGTGTCCATCTTCTCCGTCGCCAGGCCCATCTGCGCGACGCGAGAGCGCACCCTCGCTTCCGGTGCTTCGGGCATCCTGCGGCGGACATGCTCGACAGCCGTCTGGTTCGGCATGAGATCATCGAGCTGGTGCTGGGCGAAGAAGCCGATCTTCAGGCTCGGTGCCAACTTCACATCACCGCTATCGGCATCGAGCCGGCCGGAGACGAATTTGGCGAAGGTGGATTTACCGTTGCCGTTGGAGCCGAGGAGGGCGATGCGGTCTTCAGCGTCGATGCGCAGGTTGAGGCGTTTCAGGATCGGCTTGCCGGGCTCATAGCCGACCGCGCCGCCGCTGACGGCGATAATGGGCGATGCGGGCTGCTTTTCGGGTTCCGGAAAGCTGAAGCCCATCACATGATCTTCGATGACGGCGGCGACAGTCCCCATCCGCTCCAGTGCCTTGACGCGTGATTGCGCCTGCCGCGCCTTCGTAGCCTTGGCCTTGAAACGATCGATGAAGCTCTGCAGATGCTTGCGTGCCGCGTCGTTCTTCGCTTTGGCTTTCGTCTGCAGTTCGTCGGCCTCCGCCTTCTGCCGCTCGAACTGGTCGTAGGAGCCGCGATAGAAGGTGAGCTTCTTCTGATCGAGATGGACGATGGCGTTGACCGCCGTATTCAGGAGGTCGCGGTCGTGCGAGATGATGATGACCGTGTGCGGATAGCGGCGGATGTAATCTTCCAGCCAGAGCGTGCCTTCGAGGTCGAGATAGTTCGTCGGCTCGTCGAGCAGCAAAAGGTCCGGCTCGGAAAACAGCACCGCAGCGAGCGCAACACGCATGCGCCATCCGCCGGAAAACGAGGAGGCGGGGCGCTTTTGCGCCTCGTGATCGAAGCCGAGGCCGGCAAGGATGCTGGCAGCACGCGCTTCGGCCGAATGCGCGCCGATATCGGCAAGCCGCGTCTGGATGTCGGCGATGCGATGCGGATCGGTTGCTGTCTCGGCTTCAGCAAGCAGTGCTGCTCGCTCCTTGTCGGCCGCGAGCACGATGTCGATCAGCGGCTCTTCCGTGCCGGGTGCTTCCTGCGCGACCTGGCCGATGCGCGCGTTGCGCGGGATCGAAACCGAGCCGCTTTCGGCGGCGAAATCGCCGGTAATGATCCTGAACAGCGTGGATTTGCCCGCGCCGTTCTTGCCGACGAGACCGGCCTTCGTGCCCGCCGGAAGCGTCACGTTGGCGTGGTCGATGAGAAGGCGGCCGGCAATGCGGGCGGAAAGGTCTGAAATGGAAATCATGGCGCGGTTTTGGCCGAACTCGGCGCCGAAGGCAAGAGCGCGAAAGCGTTCAGGCGTCTGCGCGCCGCTTGGGCTCCGGCAGGTGCGCGCAGTTCTTCAACCTCTCGATCAGCTCGGTCTCGTAGAGCATGAGATTGCTCAGCGACGCGTGGAGGCTGTCCAGGGCGGCGCTGGCATTCGGCGCCGTCCCGACCCCGCGGGCAAAATGCCGCTTCTTCTTCAGCCCTTTGGCAAGCTGATCCGCCACCTCGCGCAGCATGTCGGCCGCATCGCTTTCGGATTTCCGCGCGACCAGCCCGCAATGGCTGACAAGGCGATGCTTCAGGCCGATCTCATCGAGCTTGCTTTGCGAGGGGTGTGGGCCGAGCGCTTCGATCTCGCTGGCAAGACAGCGATCCTGGCCATAGAGCGCCTCGTGAAAGAGCTGATAGTTGCGCGGCAGGTTCCTGACCTTCCGCCTCGTCATGAAGCGGCCGATGGTCTCGAGCTCGGTTTCTGATTCACTGTCATCATTGCCGATGGAAGACGCGGAAACGCCTGTCTGCGAACTCTTCATGCCTGCTCTCTGACTGCCACTTGGCTCATATATCTCTCCAACTTGCAGGCGCGCAGGTTAAGGCAACATGAACGAAACCGACTATCCGCGTGATCGGACAATAAAATTAGCGGCTTGAGCAACGCCTGATCGTATCGAAAGGATCGCGGTTCGCCTATGGCTTACATCCACTGCCGCCCTTCACTGCGCAGGAAATGCAAGAGGTCCAGCACCAGCGATGGCTTGCCCAGCGTTGTCAGGATCATGTGGCATTGGCCGCGGTGATGGGTCTGATGATTGAACATATGTGCAATCGCCAGATGGAGCGGATGGATGATCGCGCCCGGCCGAAGGACGGATGCATAGGTGATGTCGGCAGCAAGGATGGCGGCATCCAGCGTCTCCACCCAATCGAGGATGCGCCGATCTTCGGCCTCGCGCATCTCTCGGAGCCCCGTAAGATCGTTATGCAGAACGACACCCAGCGCCGCCGGTGGCTCGCCGGTTCCACTGAAACGGTGCATCCACAGCCGGTCCGTCACCAGCAGATGGTTCAGCGTTCCATGCAGCGAGCCGAAGAAGGCACCGCGATCCTCGTGAAATTCCGCATCGCTGAGCCGGGCGGCGGCATCGTAGACTTGAACATTGGCCCAACGATTGTAGTCGGCAAGCATTTTGAAATGTCTGAGCATATGGCTTTTCCTCCATGGCTATGAGATCAGTCCGAACCAGAATTGAGCAAATGAACCGGACCATCCGCGAAGTCCGCTAATGAACGGTTGCTTCGCCACCTAGTCGCTTGCGAATCGACCGTCCGTACTGTGACAGCGGCGTGAAATTGGGCTGTCCCCCTTGTTTTCGGGCTGTGGGGCGGGTAAAGACCGCCCACTTTTCTCTGATTACAAGGAACGGACCCATGGCGATTGAACGTACTTTCTCGATGATCAAGCCGGATGCAACGAAGCGCAATCTGACCGGCGCCATCACCAAGATTTTTGAAGACAATGGCCTGCGTGTCATCGCCTCCAAGCGCGTCTGGATGAGCAAGCGCGAAGCCGAAGGCTTCTACGCTGTCCACAAGGAACGCCCCTTCTTCGGCGAACTCGTCGAAGGCATGACCTCCGGCCCGACCGTCGTTCAGGTTCTGGAAGGCGAAGGCGCCATCCTGAAGAACCGCGAAATCATGGGCGCAACCAACCCGGCCAACGCCGCTGAAGGCACGATCCGCAAGATCCACGCTTTGTCGATCGGCGAAAATTCCGTTCACGGCTCCGACGCTCCGGAAACGGCTGCTGTCGAAATCGCTTACTGGTTCTCCGAAACTGAAATCGTCGGCTGAATCGGACTGTCAGCGCTTGCGCTGAACGATTTGAATTGACTCAAGAAAGCCGGGATTTTGCATCCCGGCTTTTTTCATGCCGGGCAGGCGGCATCGTGCCCATAGTCGATGCTGCCGTCACTTTTGAAGACATCCGGGTTTGCGGTGTAGACCGGGCCGACGACGAGCGGTTTTGTCGGCAGCACGGTCTGGTCAAGGTCGGATTTCACCTCGGTCTTGATCGTCTGGATCGTCTTGTCGCTTGCATCCACCAGCTTGATCGAGACGGAATAGGGGCGATCCTTGCGCACGCAGCGCAGATCCGGGCTTTCGAGCGTGATCTTGTCCCAGAAGGTATAGATCTTCTGCCGAACCACAAGGGGGTCGCCCCCGGCGGGATTTTCGAATTCCGCGACGGCCGTCGTTCCCTCGGGGATCGGGGCGATCTTCTTCAGCGTGATCATGTAGCTGGCGGTCGCCACGCGATAGTTGAATATGAAGAGGCGGCCGCTGAGCTGGGTCGGCCCTTCATCGTCTTTTCTCTGGCAGCCTCCAAGCGCCAGCCCCGCGATCGTGGCTGTCAGCAGGATCGTTCGGATAATCATGGCGCAGTCTCCTCCTTCTTGCGCCGGTAATGCCGGCTTGCCTTGGCGCGGTTGCCGCAGACCGCCATGTCGCACCAGGCTCGGCTTTTGTTCTTGCTGCGATCGATGAACAGCCAGCCGCAGTTGCGGCAGATCTTCATCCGCTCCGGGTCGGGCATGGCGATCAGGCGCAGCGTGGAATGCACCGTCGCCGCGTCGAGCCCATCGGCGGAAGCTTGTCTCAAGACTTTCGCCAGCGCCGCCAGCAGGTCGGCGAGCAGCGCATCGGCTCCGCCGCCGAGGACGCGGGCACGAAAGTAGCGGTCGATCACCTCACGCAATCCGATGAAATCGGCCTTGTTTTCCTGCCGCACCGGCAGGATGTCGCCGAAAAGCGCCCGCTCGGCACAGAAATTCGCGGCCGCTTTCGGAAAGCTTTCCATCTGCCCCGATCCCTCGAAGCGGTCGATCCGCCGTTCGTCGTCATGACGCAGGATCACGCTGTTGGCGACATCGAGCGCCAAGGCGCCACCGGAAAAGCGATGTGGGGTCCAGGAAAAGCTCATGCTGAAAATTATAACTGGTAAAATTGATTTTGCCAGTTACTATTTGCATGTCCTCGGAGGGGTCATGGCCTATCTTCTGCAGCAATTGGCAAATGCCGTTCCGCTCGCCGCGCTCTATGCCGCGCTTGCCTTCGGCTATGCCATCGCCTTCGGGGTCATGAAGCGGGCCGATATCACCTATGGAGCGCTCTTCGCCTTCGCCGGCCAGATGCTGGTGCTGTTCACCGACGTCGGCTACACCAGGATGTATCTGATCCTGCCGGCTGCCTTCGTCTTCGGCGCCATCGCCGCGGCCGCCTATACGCTGGGCACCAGTTTTCTTGTCGGCCGCGCGATCATGCTGCCGCTGTCGCGCAAGTCGCCGAATACGATCATCGTCGCAGCACTCGGCATGATGATCATCCTGATGGAGACGGCGCGGCTTGCCTCCAATACGCGCGGCATCTGGCTGCCACCCTTTCTGAATGGCGCTATCGTCTTCTGGGATAGCGGCGATTTCCGGGTGACGCTTACCGAGATCCAACTCCTCAACACGGCGCTGATGATCCTGGTGATCCTCGCCGGCGCCTATGTCCTTAGATGCACCGGCTGGGGACGCATCTGGCGGGCGGTGACCGACGACGCGCTGGCTGCCGAGCTTTGCGGCACAAGTGCCAACCGCGTCTTCCTGATGGCCTATGTCGCCTCGGCACTGGTTGCGACCATCTGTGGGCTACTGGCCACCTCCTATTACGGAACGATGGATTTCGGGGCTGGGCTGATGTTCGGGCTCAAGGTTCTGATGATCGCGGCCGTCGGGGGCTATTCCGATCCGCTGAAGTCGGCGGGCGGTGCGGCGCTGCTCGGTCTGGGGGAAACGATGTGGGGCGCCTACGGCCCGTTCCTGTGGCGCGACTTTGTCATCTTTTCGCTGCTCGTGCTGCTGCTGGTATTGAGCCGGCGCGAGCGGGTCGTTCCCTGAGGCCTATTTCTTCGCGGCCCATTTGGCGCGGGCGGCATCGTCGGCATCCCTGGCCGAAACCCAATCGCCCTCCTTGCCGTCCTTGGCATGTTCCTTCTTCCAGAAGGGAGCCGAAGTCTTGAGGAAATCCATAACGAAATTGGCGCCGTCGAACGCTGCCTGCCGGTGCGGTGCGGCGGCAATGACGAGGACGATGTTTTCGCCGGGCGCGATCTTGCCGTAGCGATGGATGGCAGTCAGGCCGAAAAGCCCGAAGCGTTCGATGGCGAGGTCGGCGATGCGGCTGATTTCCGCCTCCGCCATGCCGGGATAATGCTCCAGCTCAAGCGCGCCGAGCGTGCCGCCTTCGTCGCGGCAGAGCCCGGAAAAGGTGACGACTGCGCCGATATCGAGCCGCCCCTGCGTGAGGCTGTCGATCTCGGCCTGGAGATCGAAATCTTCTTGCTGAACGCGGACGAGCGGCTGCACGGCCATCAGCTCACCCTCCAGTCATCGGTGGGAACAGCCCGATCTCGCGCGCACCGGCGATCGGCTCGTCGTGATCGGCATGTTCCATGTTGATGGCGACCCGGATCGCTTCCGGAAACTGAAGCGCTGTCTCGTATTCTTCCCCCAAGGTCTTCAAATGATTAAGGAGATCACCGACGGTGATCACCTCGGCGGGAAGAGAGATCTCCTCTTCGGCCTTGCCGATCCGCTCGCGCACCCAGGCGAAATAGACGAGCTTCGTCATCATTCATCGTCCACGATATGCTTCAGGCCGGCGCGGAAATAATCGTAGCCGGTGTAGATGGTCAGCAGCGCCGCGACCCAGAGCAGGACGATGCCGATCTCCGTCGTATAGGGTAGCACCTTGTCGCCGGCCGGCCCAGCCAGCAGGAAGGCGATGGCCACGAGCTGCGCGGTCGTCTTCCACTTCGCGATGCGCGTCACGGGAACGCTCACTTTCAAGGCGGCAAGATATTCGCGCAGGCCGGATACCAGTATTTCACGGCAGAGGATGATGATCGCCGCCCAGAGCGACCAGCCGGCGATCGTGCCGTCGGCCGCCACCAGAAGCAGGATCGAGGCGACCAGCAGTTTGTCGGCGATCGGATCCAGCATGCGGCCGATATTCGAGGTCTGATTCCAGATGCGCGCGAGATAGCCGTCGAGAAAGTCGGTGAGCGAGGCGATCACGAAGATCCAGAGCGCGACCCACCGCGCGAAATCGGAACCTTCCAGCTTGCCCTCGACGAAGAAGCACAGGACGATCAGGGGTACGCAGAGGATGCGGCCGTAGGTAAGCAGATTGGGAATGCTGTAAGCGCGCGAAGCCATGGAAATCGTTTCGTTTCGGTTGTGTCGGCAGATCTCGGTGAGCCTTTGTCAAAGCCTCATCTCGCTCCAGCCATTTGATTGAGCATGATCTTATCCAAAAACCGCTCCGCACTTTTTGGGATCACGCCTAGATGATGGTTTGATTACCCTATCGTCAACATTCTTTCTGTTCTTTCACCGTCATTGCGTGGAATTTGCGACCGGCTTTTTATTTCGCGGTGTCTTCATGAAAATGGTTGTAGACCTGCCGTGCTACGGCTTCCGATATGCCTTCCACAGCCATCAGGTCGGACAGGGCGGCGCGCGATACGGCCTTGGCGGTGCCGAAATGCTGCAGCAATGCCCGCTTGCGCGACGGGCCGATACCGCCGATTTCATCCAGCGGATTCTTGATCATCTCCTTCTTGCGCCGGGCGCGATGCGAGCCGATGGCGAAACGGTGGGCTTCGTCGCGCAGGCGTTGGATGAAGTAGAGCACGGGATCGCGCGGCGGCAGGGTGAAGCTCTCGCGGGAAGGGGCGAAAAAGCGCTCGCGTCCGGCGTCGCGGTCGACACCCTTGGCGACGCCGATGGCGATGACGCTGTCGGTGATTCCCAACTCCTCGAGAATGGCCCGCACCGCTGTCATCTGCCCCTGGCCGCCATCGATGAGGATGATATCAGGCCAGGCGGGGAAGGGCTGGTCGGCTGCATCGGCGGCGGGAGCCTCCGTCGCAGCGCTGCGGTCGGGCTTGCCTTCTTCCTTCAGCAGGCGGGAAAAGCGCCTTGTCATCACTTCGCGCATCATGCCGAAGTCGTCGCCGGGCGTGATGTCGGTCGATTTGATGTTGAACTTTCGGTACTGGCCTTTGACGAAACCTTCCGGCCCGGCCACGACCATGCCGCCGACCGCATTCGTGCCCATGATGTGGGAGTTGTCGTAGATCTCGATGCGCTGCGGCACGTAAGGAAGCTTGAAGGTCTCCTTGAACCCCTCTAGCAGCCGCGATTGCGAAGCCGTCTCCGCAAGCTTGCGACCATGCGCTTCGCGGGCATTGGCAACGACATGATCGACCAGATCGCGTTTTTCGCCACGCTGCGGCACGAGGATCGAGACCTTGTGGCCGGTCTTCTCGCTGAGCGCTGCCGCCAGCAGCTCGATTTCCTCGACCGTCTCCGAAAGAAGAATCTGCCTGGGCACCGGTTTGTCGTCGTAGAACTGCGCCAGGAAGGCGTTCAGCACTTCGGCGCCTGACAGTGATGGGTCGGCCTTGGGAAAATAGGCTCGATTGCCCCAGTTCTGGCCGGTGCGGAAGAAGAAGACCTGAATACAGGAGATGCCGCCCTCGTGATGGATGGCGAAGATATCGGCTTCCTCGACGCCGGCCGGATTGATGCCCTGATGGCTCTGTACGTGCGACAGCGCCGCCAGCCGGTCACGAAAGACGGCGGCGCGCTCGAAATCGAGATCCTCGGCGGCGGCGTTCATCTCCTCGGCCATATGGGCCTTGACGTTCTGGCTCTTGCCGGAAAGGAAATCCTTCGCCTCCTGCACCAATTCTGCATAGCCCGAATCGCTGATCTCATGCGTGCAGGGCCCGGAACAGCGCTTGATCTGGTAGAGCAGACAGGGCCGGGTGCGCGTCTCGAAAACGCTGTCGGCACAGGTGCGGATGAGGAATGCGCGCTGTAGCGAATTGATGGTGCGGCCGACGGCACCGGCCGAGGCGAACGGGCCGAAATAGTCGCCCTTGCGGGCGCGGGCGCCGCGATGCTTGAAAATGGCTGGTGCGCGATGGTCGCCGGTGATCAGAATATAGGGAAAGGACTTGTCGTCGCGCAGCAAGACGTTGAAGCGCGGCCGCAAGCGCTTGATCAGATTCGCTTCCAGCAGCAGCGCTTCGGTTTCTGTGCGGGTGGTGACGAACTCCATATTGGCGGTTTCGCGCACCATGCGGGCGATGCGGTTGGAATGCACCCGGCCCATGGCATAGTTGGCGACACGCTTCTTCAGGCTGCGTGCCTTACCGACATAGAGCACGTCGCCGGCTTCGTTGAACATGCGGTAGACGCCGGGATTGTTCGGCAGGCGCTTGACGAATTCAGCGATCAGTTCCGCGCCGCGCAAGCCGGTCTCGTTCTTGCCGCCTTCGTTCCAGTCGACGGGCACGACAGGGGCGGCGGCGGCATCGCCCTCTACCTCGATGTCGTCTTCTATATCCTCTGATTCGTCGTAGAGAATGCCGCCATCGGGCAGCTTTCTTCCATTCATTCCGCACTCTCCGCCACATCAGGCGTTTCCCAGGCAAGATGCTGGCCGCCGTCGAGCGCTATCATTTGGCCCGTGATCGAGGGCGTGTCAAAAAGAAAGCGGATGGTGCGGCCGAATTCTCCGAGCCCCGGCGCGGCCTTCAATATGAGGCCGTCGATCTGGGCCTGAAAGTCCTCTTCCGACTGTCGCGCGCTGCGCACCGTCGGCCCCGGGCCAATCGCGTTGACGCGGACGCGAGGGGCAAAGCTCTGCGCCATCGTCTGGGTCGCCGTCCAAAGGGCCGCCTTCGACAGCGTGTAGGAATAGAAGCGTGGGTTGAGCGCCCAGACCCTCTGGTCGATCATGTTGACGATCAATCCCGGATTGGGCTCGGGAAGCTGCCGGACGAAATCGGCTGATAACATTGAGGGCGCGCGGACATGCACGGCAAAATGCGCCTCGAAGGCTTCAGCATCGAAACGCTGGGCGGAATCGTCGAGGAAAGCCGAGGCATTGTTGACCAGCAAATCAAGCGGACCTAGGGCGGCCGCGGCTTTCTCGACGAGGGTTGACGTTTCGCCCAAATCTTGCAGGTCGGCCTTGATCGCAATCGCCTTCCTGCCCATTTGCTGCAATTTCGCCACGATTTCCGCCGCCTCGGCGAAGGATTGGTTGGCATGCAGCGCCACCGCGAAGCCATTGGCCGACAGATCCTCGGCTATTGCCCTGCCTATTCTTTTTGATGCGCCCGTTATCAATGCCGTGCGAAGTTCTTCCTGGCTCAAGATACCGCCTTCTTCTCGTCGTTACCCAATCGAAGCTCATATAGGGCGTCGATACACCATATGAAAAGGTGTTTGAGCGAATGACGCTCTTGACATCTCTTATGTAGATCTTGAGATATATTTAGATTAAAATAAGTATACATGCTTTAACCATTGGTTATGGTTAACAATTCCTCTGTTGCGCTGAAGCAACATCGAAATTCAGCCATGTCTGTGCCACAATGATATCATATTTTGGCTCTTCCAATTCCTCATTTGCACTCCAATTTCAATCTCGATCCGGGAGGGATTTATTTTAATTGCTCGTGACGCTTCGAAGTCAAAGATTGTAGACGAAGCACACGGGACTGAAAGGAGAAAAGTATGCGTACTCTCGTAACGACCCTCATGGTCTCCGCTTTCGCTCTCGGCGGCTACACCGCAGCTCAGGCTGCCGACGCTGTTGAGCAGGTTCCGCAGCCGCCCGTCGCTCAGGAAGCAGCTCCGGTCGTCAACAATTGGTCCGGCTTCTACATCGGTGGCGAAGGCGACTGGAACAAGGGTCACTTCAACCGCACCGGCAACACCTACGCCTTCGGCGGTGGTGCCTTCACCGGCTACAACTGGCAGCAGGGACAGATCGTATACGGTGTCGAAGGTGACCTCGGTTACGCCGACTCGGAGACGTCCCGCAATGGCCTGACAGCCAAGAACGGCGTCAATGGCTCGGTTCGCGGCCGTCTCGGTTACGATTTCAACCCGTTCATGCTGTATGGCACGGCTGGTCTGGCGCTCGGCCAGAACAAGCTCTCGGACGATACCTCGTCTGAAAGCAAGACGGCTGTTGGTTACACGGTCGGTGCAGGTGCTGAAACCTTCATCACCAGCAACATCACGGCTCGCCTTGAGTACCGTTACACCGACTACGGCAAGAAGACCTTCAACCTCGACTCCGGCAGCTTCTCGCGCGGCTTCGACGAGCAGAGCGTCAAGGTCGGTATCGGCGTGAAGTTCTAATCACTTGACAGTATGGAATGAAGAAAAAGCCGGGGCTCTTGCCCCGGCTTTTTCTATTTCATGCTTCTGAATATTTATGCGGGTGAGGGCTTCCTGGGTGATGAGAGCGCCGAAGCCGCGCGGTGCACCTGTGATGAAGCAAGCACCCATGACTTTCTCCTTTGTCGGTTGGCAGCGTGGAATTCGCTTGCAGGAGAGAAAGGTAGGATGGCCGGATGATCCGCATGCTGGAGGACTGGTGCCCCTACTATTCCGGCTTCTTCCTCTATTATCCGAGCCGTCGGCAATTACCGACGGCCTTGCGCGCCTTTGTCGATTTCGTGAGGAACGGCGATGTATACTGGAGCTAAGCGAGACAGCGTCAGGCCTGCGGCTTCATCGCCGGATAGTCGGGGAAATGCTTTTCGAACTTGCTCGCCCAGTTGATAAGCTCCGCATGGTCCGCCTCCCATTGGCCTTCGAAGCGGAGCTGCAGATAGCCGATAAGGGAGGCAAGCGCGAAATGTCCCGCATGCAGCTTCTTGCCGATCTTCGGTGGCTCTGCATCCAGGTGGGCGAGCGCGCGGCTTGCCTTCGTCCACTGCCGATCGATCCAAGGCTGGTGCTGCTTTTCGGGTTCGCGGAGGCGCCGCTCGTAAACAATCGACAGAAGGCACTCCATGGTACCGTCGCACAGCGCTTCCAGAACTTCAGCCTCGGTGCGCTTACCCTTCTTGGAAGGATAAAGGCCACCCTCCTGCCGGTCGAAGTAATGCATGATGGCGCGGCTGTCGAAAATGGCGTCGCCATCGTCGGTCAGCAAGGTCGGGATCTTGCCCAGCGGATTGTTGTCGACGAGTAGCGCCGGCCCGGCATTGGTATCGACGCGGATCTCCTCGAGTTTGATGCCGAGATGGCGGGCCGCCATGCGCACCTTGCTGGAAAAGGGGGAGGTGGAGGAGCAGAGAAGTCTCATGGGATCACCTGTGGGATGGGCGGGAGGAAATTCAATGTTCGCCGCGCAGCCAGAAGGCGCGTTGCGAGGCGAAACGGTCCTGCGCCAGCAGATCCTTCAGCGCCGGCAACAGCGCATGCAACTCGTCCTTCAACGTGAAGGGCGGATTGACGATGATGAGGCCGGAGCCGGTAAGCCCGGCGAAGCCGCGGTCGCTTTTGACCGTCAACTCCGCGCAGAGCATCTTCGGCACCTCCAATGCCTGCAGTGCTTCGTGAAACTGCTTGATCGGCGCGTCCTTCTTGATCGGATACCAGAGGCAATAGGTGCCGCCGGGAAAGCGGTGCCAGGCTTTCGCCAAGCCGCCGACCAGCCGCTCATATTCGCCGTCTTCCTCGAAGGGCGGGTCGACCAGCACGATGCCGCGCTTCTCCTTCGGCGGCAGATGCGCGCCGAGCGCCAGCCAGCCGTCAAGCTCGGTGATGCGCGCATGGTGGTCGCCTTCGAACAGCCGGTGCAGCCGCTGGAAGTCCTCGGGGTGCAGCTCCATGGCTGATAGCCGGTCCTGCGGACGGAACAGCATGCGGGCAAGCTTCGGCGAACCGGGATAGAATTGCAGGCCGCCTTCGGGATTGAGCTCGCGAACGGCGGTCAGATAGGGCTCCAGCAAATCCGCGACCTGGGGCACGAGTTCCGCTTCGAGCAGCCGGCCGATACCATCTTGCCATTCCCCGGTCTTCTGCGCTTCCTCCAAAGAGAGATCGTAGAGCCCGATGCCGGCATGGGTGTCCAGAACACGGAACGCTTTGTCCTTGTTCTGCATGTAGCGGACGAGGCGGGCGAGCACCGCGTGCTTGAGCACATCGGCGAAGTTGCCCGCGTGATAGATATGCCGATAGTTCATTGTCGGTGAAGTCCGCATGAATTGTTGCGATGGGCCGGATTATCCCTAGTGGCCGGTCATCGCTTGAAATATAGAAACATCATGAACATTGCGACCCCTATTCAAGCCAAATCCCGCATTGGTCACACGGCCTGTCCGCATGACTGTCCGTCAACCTGCGCGCTGGAGATCGATCTGATGGACGACGGCCGGATCGGCCGCGTCCGTGGCGCCAATGATCATTCCTACACAGCCGGCGTCATCTGCGCCAAGGTCGCCCGCTATGCCGAGCGCCTCTATCATCCCGATCGTCTGATGAAGCCGCTGCGCCGCGCCGGCGCCAAGGGCGAGGGGCGTTGGCAGGAGATTTCCTGGGACGATGCGCTGGACGAGATCGCCGAGGCTTTCGTCAAGGCCGAAGCCAAGGACGGCAGCGAGGCGATCTGGCCTTATTTTTATGCCGGCACCATGGGCTGGGTCCAACGCGATTCCATCGATCGCCTTCGCCATGCGAAACGCTATTCCGGCTTCTTTTCCTCGATCTGCACCAATCCGGCCTGGACCGGCTTCACCATGGCGACGGGCGTGCTGCGCGGCCCCGATCCGCGGGAGATGGGCCGCACCGACTGCGTCGTCATCTGGGGCACGAATGCGGTCGCGACGCAGGTCAATGTGATGACCCACGCGGTCAAATCCCGCAAGGAGCGCGGCGCCAAGGTCGTCGTCGTCGATATCTATGACAATCCGACGATGAAGCAGGCCGATCTGGCGCTGATCGTCAAACCCGGCACGGATGCGGCGCTCGCCTGCGCCGTCATGCACGTCGCCTTCCGCGATGGCTATGCCGACCGCGCCTACATGGCCAGATATGCCGATGATCCGGCAGGCCTCGAAGAACATCTGAAGTCGAAGACCCCGGCCTGGGCAGCTGGCATTACCGGCCTTTCGGTGGATGAGATCGAGGCCTTCGCAAAGCTGGTGGGGACGACGAAGAAAACCTATTTCCGTCTCGGTTACGGTTTCACGCGCCAGCGCAACGGCGCCATCGCCATGCATGCGGCCGCCTCGATCGCCACCGTTCTCGGTTCCTGGCAATATGAGGGCGGCGGCGCCTTTCATTCGAACAGCGATATCTTCCGCATGGACGCGAGCGAGCTGACCGGCCGGTCCATGAAGGATCTGGATATCCGCATGATCGACCAGTCGCAGATCGGCCGGGCGCTGACAGGCGATGCCGTGGCGCTTCGCCATCGCGGGCCGGTGACGGCCATGCTGATCCAGAATACCAATCCGGTGAACATCGCGCCCGAGCAAAGGCTGGTGAAGCGCGGCTTTGCCCGTTCCGATCTCTTCGTTGCCGTGCACGAGCAGTTCATGACCGACACGGCCGAGATGGCCGATATCGTCATTCCCGCCACCATGTTCGTCGAGCATGACGACATCTACCGCGCCGGCGGCCAGAATCATATTCTTCTTGGCCCGAAGCTGGTCGAGCCGCCGCCGACCGTGCGCAGCAATCTCTTCGTCATCGAGGAGTTGGCCAAGCGTCTTGGGGTCGCAGATCGCCCCGGCTTCGGCTTTTCCGCCCGCGAGATGATCGACCGGGTTCTGTCGAGGAGCGGCTTGCCGGATTACGATTATTTCCTCGAGCATAAATGGTTCGATCGTCAGCCGGCTTTCGAGGATGCGCATTTTCTGAACGGCTTTGGCCATCCCGACGGCAAGTTCCGGTTCCGCCCGGACTGGGTCAACCAGCCGGCCCCAAACCGCCCGCCTGCGTCAGTCGGATTGCTCGGTCCTCATGTGGAGTTGCCGGAATTCCCGGATCAGGTCGATGTCATCGAAGTGGCCGATCCGGATCATCCGTTCAGGCTCGCCACCTCGCCGTCGCGCAACTTTCTGAATTCGAGCTTCGCGGAAACCAGGACGTCGCGGCAGAAGGAAGGCCGCCCCGAGGTGATGATCAATCCGGCCGATGCCGCGGCGCTCGATGTCATCCATGGCGATCTGGTCCGCATCGGCAATGCGAGAGGCGACATCCGCCTCCATGCGCGCGTGACGACAGAGGTGAAGCCGGGTGTGCTGATCGCCGAGGGTCTCTGGCCGAATAAGGCCCATGTCGATGGCGAGGGCATCAACGTCCTCACCGGAGCTGATCCGGTCGCGCCCTACGGCGGTGCGGCCGTTCACGATAACAAGGTATGGCTGCGCAAGGATATGGCATGAGCGAATTCGGAAAGGCGAAAGCCGAAATCGTCAACGAGAAGACATTGGCGGATCAATGGACCCGGCTCAGCAGCTATGATGTCGACTACACGGATTCGCGCGGCGAGAAGCATCGCCTGAAGCGCGAGATCTATCACCGCACGCCGGCCGCCTGCATCCTGCTCTACGATCCCGCCCGTGAGACGGTCGTGCTCGTCCGGCAATACCGTCTGCCGTCGCAGCTTGCCGGCCTGCCGGCATGGATGATCGAAGTGCCCGCCGGCCTGCTCGATGGCGACGAGCCGGAGGCAGCGATCCGGCGCGAGGCCATGGAGGAGACCGGGTTTCGCGTGCGCGATGTCCGATTTCTCTTCAAGGCGATGACCTCGCCGGGTGCCGTGACCGAGATCATCCATTTTTTTGCCGCCGTGATCGATACGTCCGATCGGGTCGCCGATGGCGGTGGGCTTGCCGAGGAGCATGAGGATATCGAGGTGTTGGAAATTCGATTGTCCGATGCGATGGCAATGATCGAGGCGGGCGATATCCACGATGCCAAGACGGTCATTCTGCTGCAATGGGCGACCCTGAACAGGGCGAGCCTGCAGTAGGTCCATCGAAGTCAGGGAGCTAGGCCCAAAACTTTGCTGCCGCCTTCATCACCGTGTCACGAATCGAGACTACCGGGGCGTGCTGGCCGAAGACGTCCGGACGTGTCCGTGCCTTTCAGATGATAGACACTGTTTCAGGAGAAAGCCGATGTGGCTCAGCAATTTCACGCTCGTTCTTCCCAATGAAGTCGTCGACCGGGGTGCCGTGCGCATCGAGGATGGCGTGATTGCCGAAATCCGCTCCGAGCCGGTGGAGCAGGCGACCTTCGATGGCGGCGGACGCCTGCTGATGCCCGGGTTCGTCGATCTGCATTGCGATATGATTGAGCGCGAGATCGCGCCGCGGCCGAACGCCATGATGCCGATCGATTTCGGCATTCACGAGCTGGACAAGAAGCTGGCCGCCGCTGGCGTCACTACCGCCTTTGCCGCGCTCTCCTTTGCGACCGAAAGCGTCTACGGTCACGTCCGTTCGCTCGAAACCACCTCGGCTGTGATCCGCGGCATCAACAATTTGCGCAATGACCTCCTGATCGATCACCGCGTTCATGCCCGCTATGAAATTACCAATCTGGGCGCGGCGCTGACCCTGGAGCGGCTTTTGGAGGACGGCGACATCGACATGGTCTCCCTGACCGACCACACGCCTGGGCAGGGGCAGTACAACGATATCGAGAGCTACATCCGCAGCATGTCCGAGCGTCGCGCCATGTCGCGCGAGGCTGCCGAGGAAGTCGTGGCGAAGCGCATCGCCCAGCGCCAGGATCCGGAAATCGAACGCAAGCTGCACGATGTGGTCGAGCTTTCGCTGAAGCACAAGCTGTCGCTCGCCTCGCATGATGACGACAGCGCCGAGAAAGTGGCGGCGATGCACGATCTCGGCGTGACCATCAGCGAGTTTCCAGTAACGGGACCGGCCGCCGAAGAGGCTTGCCGCCGCGGCCTCTGGACGCTGATGGGTGCGCCGAACGCGCTGCGCGGTCAGTCCATGTCCGGCAATCTCAGCGCCCTGGACGCTGCCCGCGCCGGCCTGCTCGGCATCATCGCCGCCGATTATCACCCGGCTGCTTTCGTGCCGGCGATCTTCAAGATTGCGGAGGTTGTTGGCGGTGGCCTGCCGGCGGCGGTTGCCATGGCAAGCGCCAATGCTGCCCGTTCGGCCGGCCTCAATGATCGCGGCGAGATCGCCGTCGGCCAGCTTGCCGATCTGGTTGCCGTCGAACCCGGCTCGGTTCACCGCATTCGCGCGACCTTCCGTGGCGGCCGCATCGTCTATAGCGACGGCACGCTGCATCCGCTGATGGCGATTGCGGCTTGAAGAGAAAATCGAAGGGGCGAATTAGGGCGCCGTTCGGCTCCATAACTCTCTATTTAAGCCATGTCCCCAAGCAGTGACACGACCTGCCGTCCATGGGCGGCAGCTGTTCTGGCAAGGCTGATGGCCTTGCCGTCTTCCATCCCGACTTTGCCTTCCGCGAGCAGCCGCAGGGATTGCGGATAGAGCTGATGTTCGACCGTCAGCACACGGGCAGCCAACGCGTCCGCCGTATCGCCGGTCAACACCGGCACGGCCGCCTGGCCGATCACCGGGCCTTCGTCCATGCCCTCGGTGACGAAATGCACTGTGCAGCCGGCAACGCGCATGCCGGCGTCGATGGCGCGTTGATGCGTGTGCAGACCGGGAAAGAGCGGCAGCAGGGAAGGGTGGATATTGATGATCCGACCTTCATAGCGCTGGATGAAGCGGCCGGAAAGCAGCCGCATGTAGCCCGCAAGGCAGATGATGTCGGGAGACAAGGCTTCCAGCTGCGAGAGGATCGCCTCTTCGTGGGCGTCCTTGCTGGTAAAATCCTTGCGGACCAAGGCGAAGGTGGCGATGCCCTCGGCAGCAGCTTTTGCCAGTCCGCCGGCATCCGCCTTGTCGGCGATGACGGCGACGATCTCAGCCGGATAGTCGGGAGCCGCCGTCGCCTTCAAAAGGGCCATCATGTTGGAGCCGCCGCCGGAAATGAAGACGACGACGCGTTTACGCGGCGTGTTCATAGAGCGAGCGTACCCTTGTAGACCGTGCCTCCAGCGTCTTCGGTGCGAGCAATCATGCGGCCGAGTGTTACCACAGCCTCGCCTTCGGCTTCGAGCGCTGCCTTCACGGCTGCAACATTGTCTGCCGCCACGACCACGATCATGCCGATGCCGCAGTTGAAGGTGCGCAGCATTTCCTTGGCCTCGACGCCGCCCGTCTTGGCGAGCCAGGAGAAGACCGGCGGCACCTTGACGGCGGCAAGATCGATTTCGGCGGCCAGATGCTTCGGCAGCACGCGCGGGATATTTTCGGGAAAGCCGCCACCGGTGATATGGGCGAGCGCCTTGAGCGCATGTGTCTCGCGGATGGCTTTCAGCAAGGGCTTCACATAGATGCGCGTCGGCGTCAGCAGCGCTTCGCCAAGTGCCTTGCCTTCTGCGAAAGGCGCCGGCGCGTCCCAGCCGAGGCCGGAAATCTCTACGATCTTGCGCACCAGCGAGAAGCCGTTGGAATGCACGCCCGAGGAGGCGAGGCCGAGAATGATGTCGCCTTCGGCGATGTCGCCCGATGGCAGCAACTGGCCGCGCTCGGCCGCGCCGACGGCGAAGCCCGCCAGATCGTAATCACCGTCGGAATACATGCCCGGCATCTCAGCCGTCTCGCCGCCGATCAGTGCGCAGCCCGCCTCGCGGCAGCCGGCCGCGATGCCGCCGACAATCGCCGCGCCCTGATCGGGATCGAGCTTGCCGGTGGCGAAGTAATCGAGGAAGAACAGCGGCTCCGCACCCTGGACGACGAGGTCGTTCACGCACATGGCGACGAGGTCGATGCCGACGGTGTCATGATAGTTCGCATCGATGGCGATCTTCAGCTTGGTGCCGACGCCGTCATTGGCGGCGACCAGCACCGGATCGGTGAAGCCTGCGGCCTTGAGATCGAAGAGACCTCCAAAGCCGCCGATTTCGCCGTCGGCGCCGGGACGGCGCGTCGAGCGCACGGCGGGTTTGATCTTTTCGACCAGCAGATTGCCGGCATCGATATCGACGCCCGCGTCGCTATAGGTCAGACCGTTTTTTCCAGACTGGCTCATGCTTCCGCCTCCGATGGCCGCCCTTCCGTCGCGACAGGGCTCTGATCGGGTCGCCATTGCATGATAGGGGCGTTTATGCAAGGCGCAAGGGCGGCCAACCCCTCGATTTTCCCCGCTTCACAGCGCAACAGGCCGATTTCCGGCCGCAGGCTTGACCATAATTGCAGCATCATCCTATGTCCTAAGCAAGCGGCAGACGGGCCGGAAACAGCGGGGAAGTCGATGGAGCAAAAAGTCAGCGGGGCGAGCCTCAAGCGGCAACTCACTTTCTGGGTGATCGTGCTCGTCGTCTTCATCGGCTTTCTTTATCTCTTCAGCACGATCCTGCTGCCGTTCATAGCGGGCATGGCGGTTGCCTATTTTCTCGATCCGGTCGCCGACCGGCTCGAAAGGATCGGCCTCAGCCGCCTGATGGCGACGGTGGTCATTCTTGTCTCATTCGTGCTGGTCTTCGCGCTGGCGCTGACGATCGTCATTCCGATCATCATCAATCAGTTCAACGATTTCATCCAGCAGATACCGGCCTATGTGCAGCAAATGCAGCAGCTCGTCGCCAAGGCGCAGACGATGGTGCTGCCCGATTGGATCCGCAATCAGCTCGGCGCGATCAAGGACAATTTCTCCAGCATAATGTCCGATGGCCTGAGCTTTGTCGGCGGTCTGTTTGCGCAGATCTGGAGCTCCGGCAAGGCCCTCGTCAACATCATCTCGCTGCTGGTCGTCACGCCGGTCGTCGCATTCTACATATTGCTCGACTGGGACCGGATGATCGCCAAGGTGGATGACTGGATACCGCGCGACCACGTCGCCACCGTCCGTCAGATCGCAACGGAGGTCAACCAGGCGATCGCGGGCTTCATTCGCGGGCAGGGCTCGCTCTGCATCATTCTCGGCATATATTACGGCGTCGGTCTTTCGCTCGTCGGCTTGAACTTCGGCCTTTTGATCGGCCTGTTCACGGGCATGATAAGCTTCATACCCTATGTCGGTTCGCTGGTCGGCCTCATTCTGGCTGTTGGAGTGGCGCTGGTCCAGTTCTGGCCCGACTATCTCTGGGTCGGCCTGACGCTCGCCGTCTTCTTCACCGGCCAATTCCTCGAGGGCAATGTGCTGCAGCCGAAGCTCGTGGGCGAAAGCGTCGGCTTGCATCCCGTCTGGCTGATGTTTGCGCTTTTCGCCTTCGGCGCTCTCTTCGGCTTCGTCGGTCTGCTGGTCGCAGTTCCTGCCGCCGCCGCCTGCGGCGTCCTTGTTCGTTTTGCCCTTTCGCGATACCTTCAGAGCGATCTCTATTACGGACGCTCGGAAGCCGGCAAGGCGCGCAGAGCCAAGGCCGGAAAGCCCGAGAACAACTAGACATGACAGACGCAAAGAATGCTGATGTGAGGCGCAAACCCGCCGAACAGCTACCCTTGGCCTTTACGCACGACCCCGCAAGCGGTCGCGACGACCTGCTCGTCGCCGATCCCTTGAGCGCGGCGGTGAAGATCGTCGATTCCTGGCCGCATTGGCCGTCGCCGGTGGTGATCCTGGCGGGTCCCATCGGCTCGGGCAAATCGCATCTTGCCAGTATCTGGAGTGAAAGATGCGGCGCGATATCAATCCATCCCGTGGCGGGCTCGGACGCCGCCGTTGCTGCCGCAAACGGCCCGGTCATTTTCGAGGATGTGGATCGCCTGGGCTTCGACGATACCGAGCTCTTCCATGTCATCAACAGCGTTAGGGAGAACGGCACCAGCTTGCTGATGACGACGCGGCTCTGGCCGATGTCCTGGCCGGTCACGCTGCCCGATCTGCGCTCCCGCCTCAAGGCTGCGACGGTGGTCGAGATCGGCGAGCCGGACGAGGAATTGCTGTCGCAAGTCATCGTAAAACTCTTTGCCGACCGCCAGCTTTATATCGATGATAAACTCGTCCTTTATATCGTCAATCGAATGGAGCGTTCCATGAGCGCCGCGCAGCTGATCGTCGACCGGCTGGACCGGCTGGCGCTGGGGCGAGGCACGAGGATTACGCGAGTACTGGTCGCTGAAGTATTGAATGAACTGGGCAATTCCGGTCAGCCGGATTGAGCCGACGTCGAGCTGTCACAGTTCCGTCGTCAAACTGATATACGTGGCACATGGGTTAGAGATGAGGGTAGGTGGAACATGGACTCGGCACTAACGGAACATCAGGACGCCAGCCAAGAGACCCCGGAGGCCACTCCTCCGATCAACGAGCTGCTGAGCAGCCCTGAACGCTTCATCAACCGCGAATTTTCCTGGCTGCAGTTCAACCGCCGCGTCCTCGAGGAGACGTTGAACACGGCGCATCCGCTTCTCGAGCGTGTCCGCTTCCTCTCCATTTCCGCCGCCAACCTCGACGAATTCTTCATGGTGCGCGTCGCCGGCCTCGAGGGTCAGGTCCGCCAGAAAATCCTCGTGCGCACGCCGGATGGCAAAACGCCAGCCGAGCAGCTCGATGATATCCTGCGTGAGATCGACAATCTGCAGATGGAGCAGCAAGCCTCGCTCGCCGTCCTGCAGCAATATCTTGCCAAGGAAGATATCCTGATCGTCCGTCCCGCCGCCCTTTCCGAGGCCGACCGGCAATGGCTCCACACCGAGTTCGAGCAGGCGATCTTCCCGGTTCTGACGCCTTTGTCCATCGATCCGGCCCATCCGTTCCCGTTCATTCCGAACCTTGGCTTCTCGATCGCGCTGCAGCTGAAGAGCATGAACGGCCGCGAGCCGATGACGGCGCTGCTGCGCCTGCCGCCGGCGCTCGACCGCTTCGTCCGGCTGCCGGACGCGAGCAACGTCATTCGCTACATCACGCTTGAAGATGTGGTGAACATCTTCATCCACCGGCTCTATCCGGGCTACGAAGTGCAGGGTTCGGGTACGTTCCGCCTGATCCGAGACAGCGATATCGAAGTCGAGGAAGAAGCCGAAGATCTGGTGCGCTTCTTCGAAACCGCGCTGAAGCGCCGCCGCCGCGGCTCGGTGATCCGCATCGAGACCGATTCCGAGATGCCGCTCGAGCTTCGCCAGTTCGTGGTGGAATCGTTGAACGTGCCGGGAAACCGCATCGCGGTTCTGCCGGGCCTGCTGGCGCTCAACACGCTCTCCGAGATCTGCAAGGCCCCGCGCGACGATCTGCGGTTCGAGCCCTACAATGCGCGATTTCCTGAGCGCGTCCGCGAACACGCCGGCGATTGCTTCGCGGCCATCCGCGAAAAGGACATGGTGGTCCACCACCCTTACGAATCTTTCGACGTGGTCGTGCAGTTCCTTCTCCAGGCTGCGCGCGATCCTGACGTTCTGGCGATAAAGCAGACGCTCTACCGTACCTCGAACGACAGCCCGATCGTGCGTGCGTTGATCGACGCGGCTGACCTCGGCAAATCGGTAACGGCCCTGGTGGAGCTCAAGGCCCGCTTCGACGAAGAGGCAAACATCCGCTGGGCACGCGATCTGGAGCGCGCCGGTGTGCAGGTCGTGTTCGGCTTCATCGAACTCAAGACCCATTCGAAGATGTCGATGGTCGTGCGCCGCGAGGACGGCAAGCTGCGCACCTATTGCCATCTCGGCACCGGCAACTACCATCCGGTCACCGCAAAGATCTACACTGACCTGTCATACTTCACCTGCGATCCGAAGATCGCCCATGACATGGCGAATATCTTCAACTTCATCACCGGCTACGGCGAGCCGGAACATGACATGAAGATCGCGGTTTCGCCTTACACGCTTCGCACCCGCATCCTCCAGCATATCGAGGGAGAGATCGAGTTTGCCAAGAACGGCCACCCGGCGGCGATCTGGATGAAGATGAATTCGCTTGTCGATCCCGACATCATCGACGCGCTTTATCGCGCCAGCAATGCCGGCGTCGAGATCGATCTTGTCGTGCGCGGCATCTGCTGCCTGCGTCCGCAGGTGCCCGGTCTTTCCGAGAATATCCGCGTCAAGTCGATCATCGGGCGCTTCCTTGAGCACAGCCGCATCTTCTGTTTCGGCAATGGTCAGGGCCTGCCGTCGGACAAGGCGCTGGTCTATATCGGCTCGGCCGACATGATGCCCAGAAACCTTGATCGCCGTGTCGAAACCCTTGTGCCGCTCACCAACAAGACCGTGCATGAACAGGTGCTTTCGCAGATCATGCTGGGCAATATCATTGACAATCAGCAAAGCTACGAGATATTGCCGGACGGTACTTCACGGCGCACGGAAGTGCGCAAGGGAGAAGAGCCTTTCAATGCGCAGCAGTATTTCATGACCAATCCCAGCCTGTCCGGCCGGGGTGAAGCCTTGAAATCCAGTGCGCCGAAACTGATCGCTGGGCTGTTGTCGGGCCGCAACAAATAAAACTGGACCTGCATGGTTGAATCAGAAGCCCAGGGGCGCCTTCCCGGTATTGCCCCGGTCTCCGTCGTCGATATCGGGTCGAATTCGGTCCGTCTTGTCGTCTATGAAGGCCACTCACGGTCACCGACCATCCTTTTCAACGAGAAAGTGCTTTGCGGCCTGGGAAAAGGCATAGCACTGACCGGAAAGATGGACGAGGAAAGCGTGGCGCGGGCGCTTGCGGCCCTGCATCGTTTCAAGGCGCTCTCCGATCAGGCGCGTGCATCGACCATCTATGTTCTGGCGACCGCCGCGGCGCGCGAAGCGAGCAACGGTCCGCAGTTCATTCACCAGGCCGAAGCCATTCTTCAGCGCAAGGTGCGCGTGCTTTCGGGCGAAGAAGAGGCACGTTTCTCCGCGCTCGGCGTCATCAGCGGTTTCTTCCACCCCGATGGCATTGCCGGGGATCTTGGCGGTGGCTCGCTGGAGCTGATCGACATCAAGGACCACGAGATCGGCAAGGGCATCACGCTGCCGCTCGGCGGCCTGCGTCTGTCCGAATATGCCGGTGGCTCGATCGATAAGGCGCGCGGCTTCGCGCGCAAGCATGTCAAGACCGCGAAATTACTGAGCAAGGGCGAGCGCCGCACGTTCTATGCGGTCGGCGGTACATGGCGAAGCGTCGCCAAGCTGCACATGGAAATCCGCAAATATCCGCTGCACATGATGCAGGGCTATGAAGTGCCGCTCGATGAGATGCTGCGTTTCCTGGATCAGATCGTCGAAGCGAAGGATTCGAAGGATCCGGCGTTTCAGGCGGTGTCCAAGCATCGCCGTTCGCTGCTGCCCTTCGGTGCTGTCGCCATGCGCGAAGTGCTGACGGCCATGAAGCCGTCCGTCATCTCCTTCTCCGCTCAGGGGGTTCGCGAAGGTTATCTTTATTCACTGCTGACGGAGGCGGAGCGCAACAGCGACCCGCTGCTCACCGCCGCCGGCGAGCTTGCTATCCTGCGCGCGCGCTCGCCGGAACATGCCCGCGAGCTTGCCGATTGGACCGGGCGGATGATGCCCTTCTTCGGGATCACCGAGACCGACGAGGAAAGCCGCTATCGCCAGGCAGCCTGCCTGCTTGCCGATATAAGCTGGCGCGCCCATCCGGATTATCGTGGCTTGCAGGCGCTGAATATCATCGCCCATACGTCCTTCGTCGGCATCACCCATGCCGGCCGCGCCTTCATCGCGCTTGCCAATTACTATCGTTTCGAGGGATTGAACGACGACGGTGCGACCGAGCCGCTGGCAACGATCGCTACGCCGCTCTACATCGAACGCGCCAAGCTGCTCGGCGGCCTGTTGCGCGTCGTCTACCTATTCTCGGCCTCGATGCCCGGTATCGTCCGCAACCTGTCGTTCCGCCGTTCGACAAAGCCTGATCTCGATCTCGAATTCGTCGTTCCGGCCGAATATCACGACTTTGCCGGCGAGAGGCTGGACGGCCGCCTGCAGCAGCTCGGCAAGCTCACCAATCGCCGCCTGGCCTTCTGCTTCGAATAAGCTTTGTGTTGCATGGGATTGAAGCCTCTCCCTGCACGGCAGGGAGAGGCGGTTTCATTGTGCTTACTTCGCGTTCAGGAAATCGCCGACTTCAAGAATGCTGAACTCGTTGTCGTCAGCCTTGTCGACGGCGCGGCCAGCCGAGAAGGGCAGGTTGTTGTCGTTGCCGATGATGATATGCGTGGCATCGACGCGGTCGACATTCTCGATGGTGACGAAGGGCATGTCGTAGAAGCCTTCGCCGCCGCCCTGGCGACGCTTGTGGTCCGGGTCCTCGATGCGCAGCAGATCGATATAGCCGATCTTGCGAACGGACTTGCCGACATTGGCGTCGCTGAACTCGATCTTGTAGACGCGCTTCAGCTCGGCGGGAGCCTCGAAGCAATCCGGCTTCGGCTGCTTGGGATCGGCGCAGGCCTTGTCCTTCGTGCCGGCGCCGTTGTCGCGTTCGATCACCAGGGCCGTCGTCTCGTCGAGCATGTTGAAGTCGCCAATCGACACACCCTTGTCCGCGAACGGATAAAGCCAGCTGCGGCCGGTCCAGCCCTTCGAGGCGACGTCGAACTCGATGACGCGGATGGCGGTGTGGCCGTCGACGCTTTCCATCTGGCCGTCATCCTTGTAGATCGCGCCTTCCAGCAGGCCGTAAAGCTTCGAGCCGTCCTTCGACAGGGCAAGGCCTTCGAAGCCGCCCGAACGCTTCAGGTTGAAGGCCGGCATCTTCTGCGTCGGGTTGCCCGGCAGCTGCAGCAGGGCGTTGTCCGGAGACATGACCGGCTTGCCGTCGACTGTCGTGGCGAAGACGTCGGTCAGCTGACCATTTGTATCGAACTTCAGCAGATAGGGACCGAATTCATCGCCGAGCCAGAAGCCGTCGGCGACCGGCTGGATCGATTCGATATCGAAATCGGAGCCTGTAAGATAGCGCTTGTCGGAGCCTTCGAGGACGATCGGGAAGGGGGCTTTCTTGTTCGGATCGGACAGGAACAGGTTCTTGACGACATCGACCTTGCCATTGTCCCAGTCGAACTTGAGCTGATGCAGGAATAGCATGGCGTCGCTGGAATTCTGCTTGGAGCCGAAGCCGTTGTCCGACAGCGTCCAGAAGGTGCCGTCAGGCATGGCCTTGATGCCGGAAAAACCCTGGATAGGCTGGCCGTCGAAGGGCAGCTTCAGATCGGTCACGCGGGCGCCGTCCTTGCCGGGCACGGTGCCGAGAGCGTCCGTGCGCTTGCGATCCGGCGTCGTGAATTTGCCTGACGTTTTCAGGAAGTCGGGTGCATCGGCCGGAGCGGCGATAATTGTGTTGGCGGGCAGGATGGCTTGCCCGGCAAGCTTCGCCGGAAATTGCTTTTCGTCGGCATGGGCCGAAGCGGCAAGCAGAATGAACAATGCCGTTGAGGCGGAAAGGATTCGAGTCATCATGTCACCTTGTTGGCCAGGATTGGCGAAAACAATCCCGCTTAACAGGCGAGCCATGTCGACGAATTAACGCTTGGGTGAAGATTTGGTGACTGTGGACAACCCATAGGATGTGAAGCTCAGGCGTGCATCGATGCCGAACATACAGCCGATGCTTTGCATTGCTTACAATCTGCCGCGGACTGTCTTGATGGCTTGCCGGCTTTGCGTGTGAAGCGCGATGACGCCGAGGTGCTGATCGCGTCCGCGAACGGCATGCTCCCCGAGGTCTTCCTTGATGATCGTCTCGGGAAGCTCCAGCCGTCTGGCAAGGTCGCTCGAAATCAGCACCTGGCGCTCCAGCGTCTTGCAGAGCTGCTCCAGCCGGGAGGCGATGTTCACGGTGTCGCCGAAATAGGCGATCTTGTGATGGTCGACGCCGATTTCCGCCGTGACGATGCTGCCGCCATGCAGGGCCGCTCTCAGGCGCGGTACCCTGCCATAGGATTTCAACCACGTCTCCGAGTTCGCTTCGATATCGTTGAGGATATTGAAGACGCAGCGCACGCAATTGGCATTCTTGATGCCGCGGCGAAGCGGCCAGGTGATGATGGCGGCGTCGCCGATATAGTCGTCGATCGCGCCCTTGTGCCGCCATACCGGTTCGGCAAGCGCGCCGAACACCGCGCCCAGAAACTCTTGTGTTTTCAGGTCGCCGTGCTCCTCGGCAAAAGCGGTGGATCCGACGAGATCTATGAAAAGGAATATACGCTCTTCCTGCACCGGATTGCGATATCGGCCAGTCAGCAGGCTGAGAAAGACGTCGCGGCCGAGCAGCTCCCGCACGCGACCGACGAAAATGATGACGGCCGTTACCATGACGGCATAGATGTAGACGTCTATTTTCAACAGCGTGAGGTCTTCCCACGAGCCTTCGACAAGACCGAGCAATTTCAGAATACTGCCTGCCATGGCATAGCCGACGCTCATCAAGGCGAAATCGACGATGAGGGCTGAAAGGATAAAGGCGGGGGTCGGCAGGCGATGCATCCATACGTTCAGCCGCGCCAGGATCATGCGGCGTTCGAAGGCCAGCAGCGGCATGCCGCAGAACAGTGCAAAGATCGCACCGATATACATCGGCGCCTGCGGAAAAAACACTATGCCGTAGACAACGCCGGTCGAAGCGACAAGCAGTGATGTAAGGATCCAGTTGCGCACCGAATGGAGAATACCCATTCACTTTTCCGCCGAAAAAAGACGCCCGTCATCGACGCGGGACTGCGTCGACAACACTTCTGCGCCATCGAATATAACGACTGCATCAGACGTTCATTCCACGAGATTTGCGGCGCAATCGTGGTGGCAACCAGCATCTCCGTTCGCGAATCATACGCAATCGCAGCGCGCCGGGAAAGGATAATGTCGCGACTAGAGGATGACCGTTTCAACCCGCTTTCCGACGAAACGCAGGGCCACCTGGCCTTGAATCAGCTGCAAGGCCGTTTCGCCGAAGAGATCGCGTCGCCAGCCGGTGAGGGCAGCCACCTCGGCGTTCTCGCCTTCGGCCGCGATCTTGTCGAGGTCTTCGCTGTTGGCGATCACTTTCGGCGCGACGCCGTGCTTTTCGGCGATCAGTTTCAACAGAACCTTCAGCAGTTCGGCGGCGGCAGCCGTGCCTTCCGGAGCCTGCTGATGGCGCGGCGGATGCGGCATGTCGGACTTCGGCAGCGCCAGGGCTTCATTGATCGCCTCGATCACGGCCGCGCCGGCAGTCGAACGCTCCCAGCCTTTCGGGATGGTGCGCAGTCGGGCAAGTGCTTCGCTGTCCTTCGGCTGCTGCTGGGCGATTTCGTAGATCGCGTCATCCTTCAGCACGCGGGCGCGAGGAACATTGCGCGCGCGCGCCTCGCGTTCGCGCCATGCCGCCACATATTTGAGGATTGCCAGTTCCTGCGGCTTGCGCAACCGCATCTTCAGGCGCTGCCAGGCATCGTCGGGGTGCAGGTCGTAAGTCTCGCGCGCCTCGAGAATTGCCATCTCCTCCTGCAGCCAGGAGGCACGGCCTTCTCGCTTCAGCTGCTCGTCGAGCGAAAGATAGACGTCGCGCAGATGGGTAACATCGGCGAGCGCGTAGTCGAGCTGCTTTTCCGAGAGCGGCCGCCGGCTCCAATCCGTGAAGCGCGAGGACTTGTCGATATGTACGTTCTTGATGCGGCTGACGAGCTGGTCGTATGAGACGGAATCGCCGAAGCCGCAAACCATTGCGGCGACCTGCGTGTCGAAGATCGGATGCGGAATGAGATTGCCGCGATGGAAGATGATTTCGATGTCCTGGCGCGCGGCGTGAAAAACCTTCAGCACAGCCGGATTTGCCATCAGCTCGAAAAACGGCTGAAGGTCCAGCCCTTTGGCCAGTGGGTCGACCAGTACCTCGGTCGTCGGGCTCGCCATCTGTATCAAACACAGCTCCGGCCAGAAGGTCGTTTCTCGCAGGAATTCCGTATCGATGGTAATGAATTCCGACTTGGCCAGCTCTTGGCAGGCCGCCTCCAATTGGGCGGTAGTTTCGATCATCTCAACACATTCATCGATAAAACAGTTGCTTAACTTCCTTCTCCTTTCAGCCGGATATGTCAATACTTTCGCGGACAAAGCTCTTGCCGCATTTCGCTTTTGGTTGAAATTATCCGGAGCGATGCCATTTCGACCGCACAATCCGGATCGAAAGCGGTTTGCGGCCTCGCCTTAGGCCACGCGCACGTAGCTGGTCATCCCGGTCTTCTGATGCTCGATGATATGGCAATGCAGCAGCCAATCGCCAGGATTGTCGGCGACGAATGCGAGCTGCACTTTCTCGTCCGGCTGGATCAGATAGGTGTCGGATACGAACGGCTGCACCTGCCGCGTCGAGGAGGAGATGACCGTGAAGCTCATCCCGTGCAAATGAATGGGATGGCTATGCGGCGTGACGTTCTCCATGTCGATAACATAGCTCTTGCCCAGCTTCAGCTCGGCAAGCGGGGCGGTCGGATCGGGAGTGTCGCCCGGCCACGGCACCTTGTTGATCGCCCAGAAACTGTAGCCGAGCGAACCGCAGATGCTATTGTCAGCCGTATTCTCGGCCGTGGAGCTCAGGATCAGCGGAAGGTGTGTTGCCGAACCGAGGTCGGCCTTCTTAACCGGATTGTCTTCCAGCGGCGCCAGATCGCGGACGTCGCGTTTCAACGAGCTGCCCACCGAGCGCAGCGTCGCGAGCACCTTCGGGTCGGTGCCTTTGATATCCTCCAGCTTGACGATCGCTCCCTCGCTATCAGGCATGCGCACGGCCAGCTCCAGCCGCTGGCCCGGTCCCAGCTGCAGGAGATCCAGCGGAAAGCGCTGCGGCACCGGATTGCCGTCGATGGCGATCACGGTCGCCTCGCCACCATCCAGGCGGAAGGAATAGATGCGCGTGACATCGGTGATGGCAACACGCAGGCGCACCAGGCCGCCGGAGGGAGCGTCATATTGCGGCTGCTGCTGCCAGTTCGCTGTTCGCACCGTTCCGTAAGTGCCGGATTTGGCCGCATCGCGCGGGCGAAACTGCGCGATGAACTGGCCGTCGCCGCCCAGCCGCCAATCGCGCAGATTGAGCACCACTTCCGAATCGAATGCCGGATCCTTTGGATTTTCGACGACGATCACGCCGGTCATTCCATGGCCCATCTGCTCCAGCGTGTTGCAGTGCGGGTGATACCAGAATGTGCCGGCATCGGGTGGCGTGAAGGCATAGTCGAAATGATCGCCGGTATAGACATAGGGCTGCGTGAGGAAGGGCACGCCGTCCATGTTGTTCGGCAGACGGATGCCGTGCCAATGGATCGTGGTCGGATCGTCTATGCCGTTGATCAGGCGGGCGGCGAAGGATTCGCCCTTTTTCATGCGCACGACAGGAGGCATCCCGCCGTCGCCATAGGTCAGGACGTCCCTGGTTGCCCCGCCATCCGTCAGATTGGCCTGGATCCTGGCCGTCTTCAGCACCCGCGGCTCGGCCGCCACCGCTTTGTCGGCAAACCTGCTCGCGATACCGATGCCGATACCATAGGCGCCGGCCACGGCGGAAGCTTTCAAGAGATTGCGACGGGTAAGGATCGGCATGCCGGGCTCCGGAACGATGAGATATGGATGCCTGTTTAAAGTTGACCTTGGTATTCAGCAATAGCACTGCCCTAGCCAAACTGCCGCAGCGGCTACTTGCGGATGTCGGGATAGGCGGCGGATGAAACAGCTTTAAGTCGACTTCCGGCGTTCGAGCCTTGACAAATCGGGCGCGCCATGCGCTTTTCCGCCCGATTTTCTCGTCGGCAGGCGAGGGGCTTGCATGTCCTTTCGCTGCGGCCCGCCAAGTCCAGGATATATAATTATGCATCGCTATCGCAGCCACACATGCGCCGCCCTGCGCAAGTCCGACGTCGGTTCGACTGTCCGCATTTCCGGCTGGGTTCATCGCGTCCGAGATCATGGCGGCGTGCTGTTCATCGACCTGCGCGATCACTACGGCATCACCCAGGTCGTCGCCGACCCCGATTCTCCGGCCTTCAAGCTCGCCGAAACCGTGCGGGGCGAATGGGTCATCCGCATCGACGGCCTGGTGAAGGCGCGCACGGAAGACACCGTCAACAAGACCATGCCGACCGGCGAGATCGAGCTCTATGCTCAGGAGATCGAAGTGCTCTCCGCCGCCAAGGAATTGCCGCTGCCTGTTTTCGGCGAGCCGGACTATCCCGAAGATGTGCGCCTGAAGTATCGCTTCCTCGATCTGCGCCGCGACACGCTCCACAAGAACATCGTCAAGCGCACGCAGGTCATCTCCTCCATGCGCCGCCACATGGGTGACGTCGGCTTTACCGAATACACGACCCCGATCCTCACGGCCTCGTCGCCGGAGGGCGCGCGCGACTTCCTTGTGCCGAGCCGTATCCATCCCGGCACCTTCTATGCGCTGCCGCAGGCGCCGCAGCAGTACAAGCAGCTGCTGATGGTCGCCGGTTTCGACCGTTACTTCCAGATTGCCCCATGCTTCCGCGACGAAGACCCGCGCGCCGACCGTCTGCCGGGCGAGTTCTATCAGCTCGACCTCGAAATGAGCTTCGTGACGCAGGAAGACGTCTGGAACACAATGGGCCCGCTGATGACCCAGGTGTTCGAGGAATTTGCCGAGGGCAAGCCGGTCACCAAGGAGTGGCCGCGCATCCCCTATGACGTCGCCATCCGCAAGTATGGCTCGGACAAGCCGGACCTGCGCAACCCGATCGTCATGGAAGCGGTGACCGAGCATTTCGGCGGCTCGGGCTTCAAGGTCTTCGCCAACATGATCGCATCGAACCCGAAGGTCGAAGTCTGGGCCATCCCGGCCAAGACCGGTGGTTCGCGTGCGTTCTGCGATCGTATGAACGCCTGGGCGCAGAGCCAGGGCCAGCCGGGCCTCGGTTATATCTTCTGGCGCAAGGAAGGCGAAAAGCTCGAGGGCGCCGGACCGCTCGCCAAGAACATCGGCGAGGAACGCACCGATGCGATTCGCACCCAGCTTGGCCTTGACGACGGCGATGCCTGCTTCTTCGTCGCCGGCGACCCCGCCAAGTTCTACAAGTTCGCCGGAGAGGCCCGCAACCGCGCCGCCGACGAGCTGAACCTGATCGACCGCGACCGTTTCGAGCTTTGCTGGATCGTCGACTTCCCGTTCTTCGAATGGAGCGAGGAAGAAAAGAAGATCGATTTCGCCCACAACCCGTTCTCGATGCCACAGGGCGGCCTTGAGGCGCTCCAGAACCAGGATCCGCTCACGATCAAGGCGTATCAGTACGACGCCGTCTGCAACGGCTTCGAAATCGCTTCGGGCTCGATCCGTAACCAGTCACCGGAAACCATGGTCGCCGCCTTCGAAAAGGTCGGCCTCAGCCAGGCTGATGTCGAGGAGCGCTTCGGCGGCCTCTACCGCGCCTTCCAGTACGGCGCGCCTCCGCATGGTGGCGCTGCCTTCGGGATCGACCGTATCGTCATGCTGCTGGTCGGCGCGAAGAACCTGCGCGAGATCTCGCTGTTCCCGATGAACCAGCAGGCACAGGATCTCTTGATGGGCGCCCCATCGGCTGCAACGCCGACGCAGCTGCGCGAACTGGCCATCCGTCCTGTGCCGCCCGTCAAGAAGGACTGAGCCTTTCAGGCCATATGAAATGCAAAACCCGGCGACCGAAATCGCCGGGTTTTTTGTGCTTAATTCGACGACCAGCCTAGTCGTTTGATGTGATCTTCAGGCCGATCATCTTTGGGATCGACTCTTTTGCGTTTCTCGCTGCTTCGATGACCGTCGACATCGGGATGGGTTGGGCGGGGGTCGCGCTAAACGTCAGGCTTCCGGGATTGTTGGAATATTCAATAATCGCTCCTGAAAGCATCCTTTGGAGATCGGGAATATCAAGCTCTGCTGTTAACGCCAGCATTTCTTTAGCGAAGCGGTTCGCAGATTGTGCACGCGTCACATGGTCCCATTGACTCACGTAGTCGAGCGCGCGGTTGGTGACTGACGCATCGTCAAAACGGATCTGCGCGCTATTCAACGTCAATTGTTGAACGAATGCGAGAGCCAGCAAGTATTTAGCATTTTTGGTATTCTCATCGTCCTTGGCGCCGGTCATGGAGGAGTAAAGTGCAACCGTGGTGTTGTAGAGTCCCGGGGTGATGCCCGAGAAGCTGAGCTGTACATTCAGCTTCCCCATATTCTCCAGATCGATCGTGTAGTCCGTCAGATCATACTTGCCGGTCGAAAACTCCCAGCTGCTTTTCATGGAAAATGTTGCGTGCAGGTTTTGCAGCCCAAAATATCGAATTGCTTCAGAGCTTACTGGCATTTGAGCAAGGGAGAGATCGGCGACAATTCCGTCGATTGTGAAGCTGGAATCGACGCCTTTTCTGTCTGGACGTTTCGTTGAGACAGAATTGGCAGTGGATATGGAGAAAAACTTTTCACCGACTTTTAGAGAGGACACCGGGCCAGCATGTGCGTGATAAGTGAATACCGAGTCGATATCGCTCAGCGTCGCATTCGCGGGAATCTCGAGATCGTCCACCCTGAGTCCCGCTGCCCTGGCACTAAAGTCTTTTTGCTCTGTTGTAACATCGGGAATGAGCACCTTCTCGATTGTATAACCGCCCGCCCGTTCGGCCACGCCAGTCATCGTGACATCGCCGAGGGCAAACCCGGTTCTTCCTCGCGTATATATCGCGTTTTTTAGGACGACGGTTGAACCGTTAACATCGACGTTTCCGGCCTCGATCGAGTCGCCTATTTGCGCGGCTATCGCATTGTTAAGCTTCTTTAGGACGTCGGCACCATCCAACGCGAAGGCGGAGTTGGCAAAGAACACAAGTCCTGCGCTGACTGCGATCAGCTGGGTTGCGCGATAGAAAATCATGGCTGAGTCGTCTCGACTAAAAGATGTTGATCTACACGGCTGGATTGCGCATTGTGTTGCAATCTCTAGCAATATGTCATCGAAATTCCAATAATAGTTGTATTCGGAATTCGGTATTTTGAGCTTCATCTGGGCTGTTTGCAAAAGCGTAACGGCTCATGCTTTCGCAGCGTCCATTTTCATGAAATGCAAAACCCGGCGACCTTTTCGTGTTTTGTTGGGGCCTAGAGTGCGGCGTAGATCGCGTCGCGAAGATCGATGGTGAACTGGCCCCACATACCCTCGAGCGCCGTGTTGGTCAGCGCCACGGCCGTCAGCTTTTTCTTAGGATCGATGAACCAGCTATGGCCATAGACGCCGCCCCATTTGATTGTGCCTGCGGAGAAGGGGACCTGCGCCTCGACAGGGTCGACAACGACGGACCAGCCATAGCCGAAACCGAAGCCGGGTTGCTGCGGCTGCATATGGCCACCCGCCTGATCGGCCATCATGGCCTTCACGGTATCGGTCGACAGCAGCGGAGCACCGCCCTTGCGCACGGTTTCGAGGATGGCGAGCACGTCGCTCGCCGTACCGACCATGCCCGCGCCGCCGGACTGATAGGAACCGGGATCGAAAATTCTGTCCGGCGCAAAGCGGATCGTGCCATCGAGTATGGGCATAATCGCCTCATCCCCCATCCGCTGCGGTTCGGGCTCCGCATTCATATAGGCCGCAGCGAGGCGGTTGCGGTCGCGCACCGAAAAGGCAGTGTCGGAAAGCCCAAGCGGTCTCATGACCAGTTCCGCGACTGCCGTGTCGAGATTGCCGCCGGTTTCCTTTTCGATGGTGCCGCCAAGCACATCCATCGCTAGGGAATACTGCCAGCCTTCGCCAGGTGCAAAGAGAAGGGGTGCGGTTGCGAGGCGCTGGAGATTGTCCGCAATCGAACGGCCCGGTGTGTCGAGACCGTCGGATACGCCGGCACGATGATAAGGACCGTCCTGCTCCTCGGCGAAGGTGTAACCCAGCCCGGACGTGTGCGTGAGGAGGTGCCGGATGCGAATGACCGGCTCGCTCCCGTCGGGCAGGCGGGGCCGGAAATCCGGCAGCCATTTGGTGATCGGATCATCGAGCCCGATGCGGCCCTGTTCGACAAGCCGCATGGCGGTAATGGTGACGATGGGCTTGGTGATGGAGGCAAGGCGGAAGATCGCATCTTCCTGCATTGCCACATCGTTTTCTCGGTCCGCCAGACCGGCGGCGCGGTGATAGGCCAGCTCTCCGTCCTTTGCGATCAGGACAACCGCTCCGACCAGCCTCTTATCCGCCAGGGCGGCTTGAATTGCGGCATCAACGCCTTCAGCAAGGCCGCCGTCGCTCGGGCGCGCGGAATTTTCCAGGGGAAGACTCATGGGGCAAAACCTTCTATAATCACAATGACCATTCCTGAATAAACCAGATCGGGAAATAATTCTAGAGTGACCATTGTGAAAAATAGAAAAGAGACGGAAAATTCTTCACTGCGCAAGCGCGGGCGCCCGCCCGCCTTCGATCGCGAAACGGTTCTTGCCGCTGCGCGCGATACATTTTGGCAGCACGGCTACGATGGCTCCTCCATCGCGGATCTGACAGCCGCGATGCGGATTACGCCGCAAAGCCTCTACGCGGCCTTCGGCTCGAAGGCAGAGCTTTATCGCGAGACGCTCGAGCAGTATCGGCGCATGCCCCGGCCTGAACCGGGCAATCCATTTGAGGCGAACGTGGATACGGTGAGCGCTTTCGAGCGCTTCCTCACGAACTCTGCAAAGATCTTCACGGCGCCGGAACATCCGAAAGGCTGCATGATTTCGACGGCGGTGCTGAACTGTGCCGAGGAGAACGAGCCGATCGCCCATCATGTCTCGTCGATGCGCCTGCAGACGCTGGATGTGTTCACGACGAGGATCGAACGCGGCATGGCGGAGGGCGATATGCGGGCGGATACCAATGCGCGCTCGCTTGCGCGTTTTCTGGGAGCGATCGTGCAGGGCATGTCCGTTCAGGCGCGGGATGGCGCCACTACGGACGAACTGCTCGCCCTGATCGGGCATGCGACCAGTGAGCTTCGAAAATATCAGCTTCCGCAACCGGCCGATCGTTGAAGACGAAAAAACCCGGCGACAGAGATCGCCGGGTTCTTGAATTGCCAGATGAAAGGCCGATCAATCGTTCGACGAAACCTTGAGGCCGATGACCTGCGGGATCGACTGCGGGGCGCCCATGGCGGCACCGATGATCATCGGCACCGGAACCGGCTTGCCCGGAGCGGCGGTAACCGTCAGGCTCTTCGGATTGTCGAGATAGGCGCTGACAGCCGTAGACACGGCGTTCTGCAGTTCCGGAACGTTGAGCTGCGCCATCATGATCGGCGTCATCGCCTTCAGCGTATCGGCCAGCTGCTTGCCGGTGACGCCCTGCTGCTTGCCGGCGAAATCAAGCGCGCGAGCGGTGATCGACGCGTCGTCGAAGCGGATCTGGGCGCTGTTGAAGGTCAGCTGCTGGAGAAGGCCCAGCATGGCGAGACCGGCCGACTGCTGTGCTTCCTGCTGGTTCGGATTGGCACGTACCGTCTTCAGCGCATCCTGCATCGACTTGGCGAAGGCAGGCGTGTAGCCGGAAATGCTGAAGGCCAGGTTGAGCTTGCCGATATCCTTGAAATCGAAGGAATATTCGGTGATGTCGATCGTGCCTGGCCCGATCGCCCAGCTGCCCTTCATGGCGATCGCGCCATTGATCTCCTGCAGGTTGAGCGCGGCGATCGCATCCTTGGCCTTCGGGTCGTCGACCTTGCTGAGGTCGGCCTTGACGCCGTTGATCTTCGCATCGAAGTCGAGGCCCGACTTGTCGTCGCGCTTGGTCATCGTCGCGTCGGCGTTCTCGATCGAGAACACCTCGGCGCCGTCCTTGGTGACGGACAAGGTGCCGGCATGCGCACTCTTGTAGAACAGCAGCGAGCCGAGATCGCCCTTGGTTGCGTCGGCCGGTACTTCGACACCGCTCAGTGTGAGATCGGCGGCGGCGATGGCGACACCGTCCTTATCGATATCAACATCCGGAAAGGCGACTTCGCCGATCGTGTAGCCGCCGTCTTCTTCCTCAACGTCGCTCATGGTGATGTCGCCCAGCGGAATGCTGTCCTGCATCCCCGCTGCCTTGAAGCTGGCACCTTTCAGCGTCACGGTGGTGCCGTCGATGTCGACGCCATTAGCGGCAATCGAGCCGCCTTGCTGTCCGTAGACATCGTTGATCTTCTTCAGGAGGTCGTTGCCATCAAGCGCAAAGGCCGAGCTGGCGATAGACAAGATTGCGGCGCTGCACAGCATCAGCCGCGTTGTCCGATAGAAAGTCATGATGGCGTTTCCTCTTTGAGCCGGTGGTGTTGTAGGCGGGGCGTACAGATTGAGCGTGTACCGCGGTGTTTTATATTGGTCTTTTTCCAAAATTCCAATGACAATGAGGTTGCGAGCAAGTGCAGCAAAAATATGTCTGTTTCGGCATCGCAACCCGCGTTGAACGGGCTTCATCCACAGGTGCTTTCAGCGGATTTCTTGCCGGGAATCGGTATTTTCGATAGTCAAGGATCATGGGACAAAATCTTTTACCGCCTGGTGGCGGCGATGACGACAGCATCCTTCCGGTCGACCTGAAGGCCGCGCTCGAAGAGCGCTACCTGGCTTATGCCTTGTCGACGATCATGCACCGTGCACTTCCGGACGTGCGCGACGGCCTGAAGCCGGTGCACCGCCGCATCGTCTATGCGATGAGCGAAATGGGATTGCGTCCCAATTCGGCCTTCCGCAAATGCGCCAAGATCGTCGGCGAGGTGATGGGTAACTATCACCCGCATGGCGACCAATCGATCTATGACGCGTTGGCCCGTCTGGCGCAGGATTTCTCGCAGCGCTATACGCTGGTCAACGGCCAGGGCAATTTCGGGAATATCGACGGCGATAGCCCGGCCGCGATGCGCTACACCGAATCCAAGATGACGGCGGTGTCCGAGCTGTTGCTCGAAGGCATCGACCAGGATGCGGTCGATTTCCGCGATACCTACGACGAGTCGAATTCCGAACCCGTCGTTCTGCCGGGTGCTTTCCCCAATCTGCTCGCCAACGGCTCTTCCGGCATCGCCGTCGGCATGGCGACCTCCATTCCGTCGCACAACGCCCATGAGCTTTGCGACGCGGCATTGCATCTGATCAAGGACCGCGAAGCCACCGTCGAGAAACTGGTGGAGCTGTATATTCCCGGCCCGGACTTTCCGACGGGCGGCATCATTATCGACGATCGCCGGAGCATCATCGAAAGCTACAGGACGGGCCGCGGGGGATTTCGCGTTCGCGCCAAATGGGAGATCGAGGATCTCGGCCGCGGTGGCTACCAGATTGTCGTTACGGAAATTCCGTTCCAGGTGCAGAAGTCACGGCTGATCGAGAAGATCGCTGAGCTGCTGCTGGCACGCAAGCTGCCGCTTCTGGAAGACATTCGCGATGAATCCGCCGAGGACATCCGCGTCGTCCTGATACCGAAGAGCCGCACCGTCGATGCGACGATCCTGATGGAATCGATGTTCAAGCTGACGGAGCTGGAGAGCCGCTTCCCGCTCAACATGAACGTCCTGTCCATGGGCCGCATCCCGAAGGTCATGGCACTGAACGAGGTGCTGAAGGAGTGGCTCGACCATCGCCGCGAGGTATTGCTGCGTCGGTCGCGCTTCCGGCTCGCCGCCATCGAAAAGCGGCTCGAAATCCTCGGTGGCTTCCTGATCGCCTATCTCAACATCGACGAGGTCATCGCCATCATCCGCGAGGAGGATGAGCCGAAGCCTGTGATGATGGAGCGGTTCGGGCTCACGGACAATCAGGTCGAGGCGATCCTCAACATGCGGCTGCGCTCCCTGCGCAAGCTGGAAGAATTCGAGATCCGCAAGGAGTTCGACGGCCTGACCAAGGAAAAGACCGATATAGAATCGCTGCTCGCCTCGGAAGAGAAGCAGTGGCAGACGGTCGCCTGGGAAATCGGCGAGGTAAAGAAGAAATTCGCCAAGGCAACCGAGATCGGTCGTCGCCGCACGCAGTTCGCTGAGGCGCCCGAGGCCGACGACGCCGCGATCCAGCAGGCGATGATCGAGAAAGAACCGATCACCGTCGTCGTCTCGGAAAAGGGCTGGATCCGCGCCCTGAAGGGCCACATTTCCGATACGTCGTCGCTCACTTTCAAGGAGGGCGATGGGCTGAAGGTTGCCTTCCCGGCGCAGACGACGGATAAGATCCTGATCATCACGACGGGCGGCAAGGCCTATACGCTCGGCGGCGACAAGCTGCCCGGCGGCCGCGGCCATGGCGAGCCGCTGCGCATCATGGTCGACATGGAGAACGATCAGGACGTGCTGACGGCCTTCGTCCACGAGCCGCAGCGCAAGCAACTGATCGCCTCGACCTCAGGCAACGGCTTCATCGTGCCCGAGGCGGAACTGGTCGCCAATACCCGCAAGGGCAAGCAGATCATGAACGTGTCCTACCCGGACGAGACGAAGCTTCTGGTTTCGATCTCCGGTGATCACGCCGCGGTGGTCGGCGAGAACCGCAAGATGATCATCTTCCCGCTGTCGCAGGTGCCGGAAATGTCGCGCGGCAAGGGCGTGCGTCTGCAGCGCTACAAGGATGGCGGCGTCGCTGACATCAGGTGCTTTGCCATTGCGGACGGCCTGACATGGGAAGACAGTGCCGGCCGGACCTTCACCAAGACCAGGGACGAGCTGGCGGAATGGCTGGGCGATCGTGCCGGCGCCGGCAGGGCCGTACCGAAGGGCTTCCCCAGAAGCGGTAAGTTTTCAGGGTGAGTAGCGATCGGGCGAAGCCCGAGCAATCGACCCGGTGGGTCGATTGCAGCGACGAATGCCTTGAGCCTTAGCGAAGGGCCGGGTGGTGCGTCAGGGATCAATCGGTATAGGGGATGCAGACGTCACGTAGGAAACGCGTCGCGCCTTCTTCATCAATCTCTCCGGCGGCCACCGCAACGACGAAACTGTAGAGGTGGGCAGCGGGGGATATCAACCTGAGCGCATCATCCGGCGATCGCCGCTCGGGTCCTGACCCGCGCCTGCCAAAGCGAATGGGCGCCGAGCGCGAGGATCAGTATGGCCCCGCCGGCCAGAGCCATGTTGGTCGGCGCTTCGGCAAAGATCAGCCAGACCCAGATCGGCGCCAGGATCGTTTCCAGCAGATAGAACATCGCTACTTCCGGCGCTGAAAGAAAGCGCGTGCCTGTCGCAAGGCACCAGAAGGAGAGGGGCATCAGCACTGCGCCGTCGAGAAGAATCCAGCCGGGTTGGTCGATGGAAAAGCCTGAGGGAACGAGATGATAAAGCCCGGCTGCGGCCGGAATGACAGCCGATAGCAGCGATGCGAAGCCCATATCGCGCCGCGAGGCGCGGCCGATGGTAATGGCGCAGGCGATGGAGAAAGACGCCAGCACGGAAAGCGCATCGCCCAGCAGATGACCGCCCTCCATGCCGTCTCCGACGATCAGGCCGACGCCCAGGAGCATGACGGCCATGGTGACGAAAGTCGAAAGGGCCGGGCGCTCCTTGAGGAAGATCCACGAAAGAAGCGCCGTGAACATCGGATTGAGCGCGATGATAAACACGACATTCGCCGCCGTCGTGTAATAGACGGCGAGAAGAAAGGTGATGGTCGTCAGGCCGTAGAAGAGGCCGACGGGAAGCCCGAGCCAGCCCGGCAGCACACTTCGCAACGAGCCGGTAACGCGTCGGATGATCACAAGGACGGTCAGTGCCACGACGATCGTTGCCAGGCTGCGTGCTGACAGCACCGACCACACGTCACCACTGGAAAGGCGGATCAACGGTATGTCCATCGACAAGGCCAAACCGCCGAACGTGGTCAGCAACAGGCCCTTCCTGTGATCGGAGAGATTGGAGAACATTCAGCGGATGCTGCCGTCGTCGGCGTTCGTGGCAGGATCGAAACGCTCCCAGCCGCGCGGCGTCAGATGTTCCTGAGGTTGGAAACGTGTCTTGTAGTCCATCTTGCGGGAGCCCTTGACCCAATAGCCGAGATAGACATGCGGCAGCCCGAGCGCCTTCGCCCGCTTGATATGATCGAGGATCATGAAGGTCCCGAGCGACCGCTGGTCGTGATCGGGATTGAAGTAGGAATAGACCATCGACAGCCCGTCGCTCATCACGTCGGTCAACGCCGCCGCCAATAGCTCGCCTTTCGGGCGTTGCTCCAGGCCCGAGCCTTCTTCGCGCCGGCGATATTCGATGATGCGGGTGTTGACGTGCGTGTCCTCGACCATGATGGCATAGTCCAGCACGGTCATGTCGGACATGCCGCCCTGCTGATGGCGATAGTCGAGATAACGGCGGAAGAGGGAATATTGCTCGCTCGAGGGCTGTGCCGGAAATTCGGTGGCGATGACATCGCTATTCGTGGACAGCACCCGCTTCATCGAGCGGCTTGCTTCGAATTCCTGGGCGAGAATGCGCACCGATATGCAGGCCCGGCAGGCTTCGCAGGCGGGGCGATAGGCGATGTTCTGGGAACGGCGGAAGCCGCCTTGGGTCAGAATATCGTTCATCTCGGCAGCGCGCGGGCCGACAAGGTGTGTGAAGACCTTGCGTTCCATCTCGTGCGGCAAATACGGACAGGCAGCGGGTGCCGTCAGGTAAAACTGCGGAGATGGCGTCGACTGCGTATTCATCTGCCGTTGATTGCCCCTTTTACCGGCACCGGTTTTTTACAAGCATGGCCCAAGTTTAGAAAACGTCAACTACGTCCTTTGGTAAAGAACACAGTTTCCTAATTGACCATGCGTAAAAGCGTGTTTCTGCGGGCCAACAGGCTCCGCAGGGATCGGATCTTATGTTGCGGCTGGCGCCCCGTTTTATGCCGTACGGGCGATGACCGTGCCGAGCAACAGGTCGTGCACCAGGCGGCTGCGATCGGTGAAGAGGCCCGCCAGCAGAATAAGCGGCGTCAGGACGGAATTGAGTATCCAGAACAGCGCCAGATGGACGATCGCGGTCAGGAAATCCATCCGCCGGCCATCGACGCGCACCATCGTCAGGCCCATCGCGCGCATGCCGAGCGAAGCCTGATAAGGCCCACCAAGCGTCCAGCCGAAATAGAGGCCGGCAACGATGATGAAGAGCGCCGGATAAAGGAAGAAACCGAGCCCAAACGTCAGGATCGACACGAAGAACAGCACCACGGCCGCCGGGATGCAGAGCAGAGCGACGATGACATAGTCGACGATGAAGGCGAAGATGCGCCGGCTCAGCACGCCACTATAGGCGCGCCAGTCGTCCGGTGCTGCATAAAGCGGGCTAGGGTTCAGGCTCATCACTTTTCCTCCTTCGCGCATAACTCCTTCGATCGTCCAGATTTAAGGAAAGGCTTATGCGCAGATTAAAGAATCTACCGCGACCTTTGCGCGTCCGCCAGGACGCGCGGCGCAGTAGAGAAACATTTGCCGAACATATGGTATGAGGTCCGGCAAATACAATAAGCATGCGGCAGGCGTATGGCTGGAAACTATTTCTTTGCCAGATGCCTCGCCACATCCATTGCGAAATAGGTGAGGATGCCGTCGCAGCCCGCGCGCTTGAAGGCGAGGAGGGTTTCCAGCATCACCTTGTCACCGTCGATCCAGCCGTTGGCGGCGGCCGCCTTGATCATCGCGTATTCGCCGGAGACCTGATAGGCGAAGGTCGGAAGGCCGAATGCCTCCTTCAGCCGCCAACAGATGTCGAGATAGGGCAGGCCCGGCTTGACCATCAGCATGTCGGCGCCTTCCTCGACGTCGAGTGCTGCGTCCCGCACGGCTTCGGTGCCGTTTGCCGGGTCGATATAATAGGTCTTTTTGTCGCCCTTCAGCAGGCCGCCAGTCGAGATCGCCTCGCGGTAGGGGCCGTAGAAGGCCGAGGTGAACTTTGTCGCATAGCTCATGATGCCGACGCTCTGATGGCCGGCGGCGTCAAGAGCGTGGCGGATCGCGCCGATGCGCCCGTCCATCATCTCCGAAGGCGCGATGATGTCGGCGCCGGCATCCGCCTGATAGACGGCCGCGCGCGCGACCTGCTCGACCGTCTCGTCGTTGACGATCTCGTTGCCGCGCAGGATGCCGTCATGGCCGTGGCTGGTGAAGGGGTCGAGGGCGACATCGGTGATAACGCCGATGTTCGGCACCGCCTTCTTGATCGCCGCGCTGGCAAGATTGATGAGATTGTTCTTCTCGAGGCTGTTCGAGCCTGTTTCGTCGCGCAGTTCCATCTCGATGTTCGGGAAGGTGGCGAGCGCTGGAATGCCGAGGTCGGCCGCCTCCTTCGCCGCTTCCACCGCCTTGTCTACAGTCATGCGATTGACGCCTGGCATGGCGGGGATCGGCTCCACGATGCCGGTGCCGGGGATGAGAAAGATCGGCCAGATCAGATCGTCGACGGCGAGCCTGTTTTCCTGCACCAGGCGGCGGGTCCAGTCGGCCTTGCGGTTGCGCCGCATGCGCCGATGCCCGGTAATCTCATCAACGAGGTGCGTCTTGTTCTCCATGGTGCCGCCGTCCTTCTTCGTCTATCTATGGCCTTATTGTATAGGCAGCGTACCTATCACGCTGTCCCCAGGATTCAAAACCCGGCGAAAGGCCGCAGCCAAGATCGCTCTGGCGAGGCGAGTGCCTCCTACGTATTGTTCGCGCATGGAACCTGATTCTTCGACCGTACCCAAGAATTCGCTGACGGACATTCTGTTCGTGCTGTTCCTGCGGCTGATCGCGATCGCGTGCTTCTGGCTCGGCCTGCAATATTGGGCGATGCTGGTCGGCTATTCGCTTGGTGGCCATGCGCGCTTCGATCTGCTCGATCTGCCGTGGAAGGTCGCCAGCGCCGGGCTTGCCGTCGTCTTCCCCGTTGCGGCACTCGGATTGTGGCTGACGGTATCCTGGGGTCCGGTCATCTGGGTGCTGGCCGCGGGCGGCCAGGGATTGATGTACGGCGTCTGGCCGGAGATATTCGGATCCAATCCGCTGATCATGATCTTGCATGCCTGCGTGGCCGTGCTTTATTGCCTGTTCCGCATCCTTTTGTGGCAGGAGAAGCGGCGCCGCCGGCAGCAGCAGGTAATGGTTGATTTACCTTGAGACACCAAGACTTCGCGGTAAGATGCTGTTAAGCCTGCAGTTTAAGTAGAATTTTATGTGTATTCGATAGGGTCTCACTCAAGGCGGGAAGAAAACGACACCGCCAAACAAAACAGAGTGAGGCCAAGTCATGATGAACACGAAAATCAAGCCGCAGGCAGTTTCGAATGCTCGGGATCAGCAGGTTGATGACATCCGGGGCCTGTACATGGAATCCCTTCACCTGGTGGAGCGCCTTCACCGTCGTCTCCTCGATGTGATCAAGGACGAGTTCGACCGCCAGGGTCGCGACGACGTCAATGCCGTCCAGGCGCTGCTCCTCTTCAACATCGGCAATTCCGAACTGACGGCCGGCGAGCTGCGCTCGCGCGGTTTCTACCTCGGCTCCAACGTTTCCTACAACGTCAAGAAGCTGGTCGATCTCGGCTTCATCAACCATCAGCGCTCGCGCATCGACCGTCGCTCGGTCCGCATCAGCCTGACGGAAACGGGCCAGGACATCGCCGAAACCGTTGCCAAGCTTTATGAGCGCCATATCGGCTCGATCGACAAGGTCGGCGGCATCGGCACCGACGAATTCACCCAGATGAACAAGCTCCTGCAGCGCCTCGACCGCTTCTGGAACGACTCGATCATGTACCGCCTGTAAGTAACGGCGACGGATCAACCGTAAGACCTTCCAGTAAAACAAGCCGGACACGTTCCCTGCGTGTCCGGCTTGAACGCGTCGTAGGACCCCTAATTGTGCGCTTTTTGCCACGACCGCTCTTCAGCTTCTGTTACATGTGCCGTGCAAAGCGGTTGTACCATTGACGGCAGGTCAGGACAGGTTATGAACCGCGGATAACTGTGGTATTTTAGCAATTGCAATATGACTCTTCTGTCGCGGCAGCACGGCAAGGCAAGTTTCATGCCGGGCGACACGAATTGGCCATATTGCTATGACAGCGGAAACCGACGGCAAGCGGCGTTCTCAAATCTCGATCTTCCGGTGCCTTCGCTTCGCAATATTGTGATAGTTCGTGGCGAAGTTTTTGATGGTGCTTTACGGGAACGGATCGATACTGAGCTGCGTTACTTGGCGCAAGCCGCGCTATTTACTGCTTCCTCTCTAGGCTGCGCATAATTGGATCGCAGCGCTGAACGGTTGGGATATGTCGAAGAAAAACGGAATTGAACCCTTTTCGCGCCGCTCTTTCCTGCGGTCGGCCGTAACTTTTGGCGCTGCCGCATTGGCTGCGCCGGCCCTTGCGCAAAACGCGACTCCGCTGGAGGCGCTGATCAACGACCGTTCTCGCGGCAATTGGGACGACCAGTTCGACGCCAAGGCCGCGGCACGCACGGCAGCCGCCGTCCAGTCGAACACGCCAATCCTCGGCCCTGATTCCGTACCGAACATCCAGCAGGCGATTGCCCGGTATCAGAGCATCGTTGCCAATGGCGGCTGGCCGCAGATCAATCCGACGAGCCAGCAGTCCATGCAGCTCGGCGTCACCGATCCCGCCGTGCAGTCGCTGCGCCAGCATCTGATGGTCACGGGAGACTTGCCGCGCGAGGCGGGTATTTCCTCATCCTTCGATTCCTACGTTGACGGCGCCGTCAAGCGTTTCCAGGCCCGCCACGGTCTTCCGCCGGATGGCGTCCTCGGCGATTTCACGCTGAAGGCGATGAACATCTCGGCCAATGTCCGCCTGCAGCAGCTGAATACCAACCTCGTTCGCCTCCAGACGTTCCCGTCCGATCTCGGTCGCCGTCATGTCATGGTCAACATCCCGGCAACCCGTGTCGAAGCCGTGCAGGATGGCCAGGTGGCGCTGCGTCACGAAGCGATCGTCGGCCGGGAATCGCGCCCGACGCACATCATCAATTCAAAGATCTACGAGGTCATCCTCAACCCCTATTGGACGGCGCCGCGCTCCATCATCATCAAGGACATCATGCCGCTGATGCGGAAGGATCCGACCTACCTGACGAGGAGCAATATCCGCCTTCTCGACGGCAAGGGCCAGGAAGTTGCGCCTGAGACGATCGACTGGAATTCGGACAAGGCTCCGGACCTGATGTTCCGTCAGGACCCGGGCAAGACCAACGCCATGGCGTCCACGAAGATCAACTTCCACAACCCCAACAACGAATATATGCACGACACGCCGGAGCAGGGCCTGTTCAACAAGCTGATGCGTTTCGATAGCTCGGGCTGTGTGCGCGTTCAGAACGTGCGCGACCTGGCGACCTGGCTGCTGACCGAAACGCCCGGCTGGCCGCGCCAGCACATCGAGCAGGTCATCTCCACCCGCGTCAACACGCCGATTACGCTTGCGACGGAAGTGCCGGTTTATTTCGTCTATATCTCCGCGTGGAGCGCTGCCGACGGTATCGTTCAGTTCCGCGACGATATCTATAATCTCGACGGCAATTCCGAGCTCGCGCTCGAAACGACCCAGGGCATGGAGCAGCCGGTTCAATAATCGGCTTCCAACCGCAATTGAGATCGAAGCCGCGTCCTTGGATGCGGCTTTTTCATTGGCTGGCACCCCTCAGCGTAGAATGCCCAGCAAATGTCGCTGATCGTATTGCCCTCGCGCGACCCTGACGCTAATACCAATTGCATTGCCGTTCCGGCCCGTTCAGGAGCTTTCACGATGACTAATCCGTTCACCGAACCTTTCTTCAATCGCTCGCTTGCCGATACCGATCCGGAAATCTTCGGTGCGATCGGCAAGGAATTGGGTCGCCAGCGGCATGAGATCGAACTGATCGCCTCGGAAAACATCGTTTCCCGCGCCGTGCTGGAAGCGCAGGGCTCGATCATGACGAACAAATATGCCGAAGGCTATCCGGGCAAGCGCTATTATGGCGGCTGCCAGTTCGTCGATATCGCCGAAGAGCTTGCCATCGAGCGCGCCAAGAAGCTGTTCGGCGTCAACTTCGCCAACGTCCAGCCGAATTCCGGCTCGCAGATGAACCAGGCCGTATTTCTGGCGCTGCTGCAGCCCGGCGACACCTTCATGGGTCTCGATCTCAATTCGGGCGGTCATCTGACGCATGGTTCGCCGGTCAACATGTCCGGCAAGTGGTTCAACGTCGTTTCCTACGGCGTGCGCGAAGGCGATAACCTGCTCGACATGGAAGCGGTTCAACGCAAGGCCGAGGAAACCAGGCCGAAGCTGATCATCGCCGGCGGCACCGCCTATTCCCGCATCTGGGACTGGAAGCGCTTCCGCGAGATCGCCGACAGCGTCGGCGCCTACCTGATGGTCGACATGGCCCATATCGCCGGCCTCGTCGCCGGTGGCCAGCATCCGTCGCCATTCCCGCATTGCCACGTTGCGACGACCACGACCCACAAGTCGCTTCGCGGCCCGCGCGGCGGCATGATCCTCACCAATGACGAGGATCTGGCCAAGAAGTTCAATTCGGCCGTCTTCCCCGGCCTGCAGGGTGGCCCGCTGATGCATGTCATCGCCGCCAAGGCCGTGGCGCTCGGCGAAGCGCTGCAGCCGGAATTCCAGGATTATGCCGCGCAGATCGTCAAGAACGCCAAGGCGCTGGCCGAAACGCTGATCTCCGGCGGCGTCGACGTCGTCTCCGGCGGCACCGACAACCACTTGATGCTGGTCGACCTGCGCAAGAAGAATGCCACCGGCAAGCGCGCCGAGGCCGCTCTTGGCCGCGCCTACGTCACCTGCAACAAGAACGGCATCCCGTTCGATCCGGAGAAGCCTTTCGTCACCTCCGGCGTCCGTCTCGGCACCCCGGCCGGCACGACGCGCGGTTTCAAGGAAGCCGAATTCCGCGAAATCGGCAATCTCATCATCGAAGTGCTCGACGGACTGAAGGTTGCCAATTCGGATGAAGGCAATGCTGCCGTCGAGGCCGCCGTGCGCGAGAAGGTGGTCAAGCTCACGGACCGCTTCCCGATGTACGGCTATATGGGCTGAGGAGGGCGGATGCGCTGCCCCTATTGCGGTACGGAAGATACCCAGGTCAAGGATTCGCGCCCGGCGGAGGATAATACCTCCATCCGCCGGCGGCGGATCTGTCCCGATTGCGGCGGCCGGTTCACCACGTTCGAGCGCGTGCAGCTCCGCGAGCTGATGGTCATCAAAAAGACCGGCCGCAAGGTGCTCTTCGATCGCGACAAGCTGGTGCGGTCCTTCGAGATCGCCCTGCGCAAGCGTCCGGTCGACCGTGACCGTATCGAACGCGCCGTTTCCGGCATCGTTCGCCGCCTCGAAAGCTCCGGTGAGACGGAAATCAGCTCGGAACAGATCGGCCTCCAGGTGCTGGAGGCGCTGAAGACCCTCGATGACGTCGCCTTCGTGCGCTATGCCTCGGTCTATCGCGATTTTTCGCATGCCGAGGATTTCGAGCATGTGATCAACGAGATCAACGCCAAGATCGCCCGCGATCCGCTGGATCCTTGACCATGACGCAGCGGTCCGAGGACGAGCGTTTCATGGCTGCGGCAATCCGCCTGTCGCGCACGCATCTCGGGCTGACCTCCACCAACCCATCCGTCGGCTGCCTTGTCGTCAAAGACGGCGTGGTCATTGGCCGTGGCGTCACGGCCGTCGGTGGCCGCCCCCATGCGGAGCCCCAGGCTCTGGCCGAGGCGGGCGAGGCGGCGAGGGACGCCACGGCCTATGTGACGCTCGAACCCTGCTCGCATTATGGCAAGACGCCGCCCTGCGCCGAGGCGCTGATCGCCTATGGCGTCGCGCGGGTCGTGATCAGCGTCACGGATCCTGATCAGCGCGTTTCCGGGCGCGGCATCAAGATGCTGCGCGACGCCGGCATTGAAGTCGATACAGGCATTCTGGAGGAAGAGGGAAGGCGGTCTCTGGCAGGATACCTCATGCGCCAGACGAGAAACAGGCCCTATGTAACTCTGAAGCTTGCTATTTCCGCCGATGGAATGATCGGCAGGACAGGCGAAGGGCAGGTGCGCATCACCGGCGATATCGCTCGCGCCCAGGTGCAGATGCTGCGTGCCGAAAGCGACGCCATTCTCGTCGGCATCGGCACGGCGATAGCGGACGATCCGGAATTGACCTGTCGGCTTCCCGGCCTTGAGGACCGCTCGCCGTTGCGCGTCGTCATCGATGAAGACCTTCAGCTTCCGCTCGGCAGCAAGTTGGTGAGGACGGCGCGGCAATATCCGGTCATCGCCGTTGCCGGCCATCCGCCACCCTTCGACGAGAATACCGACAGCGCCTTTTTAGGCCGCCGTGCCGCTCTCGATGCCGCCGGCGTCGAGGTGTTGCAGTCTAATTCGGGCGAGCCGGGAGAGTTGCTGGAAGCCTTGGGCACGCGGGGGATTTCCTCCCTGCTGGTCGAGGGCGGCGCGAAGACTGCGCGACGTTTCCTCGATGCTGATCTGGTCGACCGCATCCTGCTGTTCCAGGGGCCGGCCGATATCGGCGAAGGCGGTATTGAATCGCCTATCGTCAAATCCAATATCCCACCCAGTTTCATGCATATCAGCGAGAGCCAGTTCGGCGACGATCGCTGCGACGAATACGAAAGAGGTTTTTGATGTTTACCGGAATTGTCACCGATGTCGGCACGGTCGAATCCGTTTCTCCGCTCAAGGAAGGCATCAAGCTGCGCGTTGCTACCAAATACGATCCGACCACGATCGACATGGGCGCCTCGATTTCCCATGCCGGCGTCTGCCTGACGGTCACCGGATTGCCGCAGGAGGGCAGCAATGGACGCTGGTTCGAGGTAGAAGCCTGGGAGGAAGCCCTGCGGCTGACCACCATCGGCACCTGGGAAGCCGGAGCCAAGATCAATCTCGAGCGCTCGCTGAAGATCGGCGACGAGCTCGGCGGCCACATCGTTTCCGGCCATGTCGACGGCAAGGCGGAAATTCTCTCCGTGACGGCGGAAGGCGATGCGACCCGCTATCGCCTGCGCGCGCCGGCGCATCTTGCCAAGTTCGTCGCGCCCAAGGGGTCTATTGCGCTCGACGGCACGTCGCTCACGGTCAACGCCGTCGACGGCACCGACTTCGACGTGCTGCTGATCCGCCACACCTTGGAAGTCACCACCTGGGGCGAGCGCAAAGCGGGGGATTTCGTCAATTTCGAAGTCGATACCATGGCGCGCTATGCCGCTCGGCTGGCTGAATTTCCGGTCGCTCGTGAAGGGTGAACGTCACGCGGTAGCGGAGTAGGGGTGCCCATGAGCACCTCTCACTGGACTGCGGACACAGTCGGCATCAACCGATCGGCCGACGCGCCAGTCAGTCGTTTTGCGCCAATGTCTTTTCCATAAGGAAGTTCGCCAGCGTCTGCCCGCACTTCTCCACCTGCTGCGCAGCCACGACGACAAAGCCGGCTCGTAGGCCTTAATCGAGAAGAGCTCCTGCGAAGCCATCTTCGTTACACTTTCTGGAGTGGCGATCGGTTTCTCATCTATCGCTCGAACATGGCATTGAGCTTGTCCTTGTAGTTCACTTCGCCGATCCGGCGGAAGCCGACCTTTTCCGCGATGCGCAGGGACGGCGCATTTTCCAGGTCGACGATGCAAGTCATGCGCCGGCCTGCGAACTGTTTGTCCGCCCATGCAATCGCCGCGCTCACGGCTTCCGTGGCATAGCCCTTGCCCTGCATCGGCGGCGTGATGCTCCAGCCCGCTTCGAGCGTGCCTTCCGTCGTCGGGCTCATATCGCGATGCAGATCGAGAAAGCCGACCTCGCCGATGAGCCTGCCGCTTTCACGCTCCTCCACGGCAAAGAAGCCGAAGCCGAGATGATGCCACATGCCGGCATAGCGCAGCAGGCGCGCCCAAACCTGCTCGCGCGTGGGCGACTCACCGCCGATAAAGCGGACAAGGTCCTTTTGTTTCCAGATGGCTGTGAATTCGTCGAAATCGTCCAGCCTGTGGCCGCGGAGCAGAAGTCGTTCAGTCGTCAATGTCGGAATCATGGTCATGTAGTTATGATGTCTTTGCTATCAGGTATGTATTTCCGTGGGTGTGATCAGTCGTTCGATGCGCCGGGCTCGCCATCCCAGTAATCCACGTCGACGCTGGCGGCGCGGCCGATGACCCGGAATGCCGCTTCGCCGCCCCGATAGGTTTTCGCTAGGAACTTGCCCGAGTCCGGATATTCGACGATTTCCGTCTGCGCCTTGGTCGAAATCGCGAGATAGATCAGCACCGCGGGGCCGGTATTGATCAATTGATGCGCAGTCTCCGGGCCGCCGGTCGGAGCGCCCAGCACATCGCCTTTGCTGACGGGGATGCGCTGATCGCCGAAGCGATAGTCGCCTTCGCCGTCGAGAATGACGAAGAGTTCCTCTTCGACATGATGATTGTGAAATGGACAGCCCGATTTGCCGGGGGGCACTTCGTTGTAGCTGATGCCGATGTCTTTCAGGCCGAGCAACGCACCGAAGGAGGTGTCGCTGCCGGCGAAGAAGCTCCCCTGTTGCCAATGATCCAACTGAAGTTCGCCGACATTGACGGCGGGTCTGGATTTTTTCGTCATGAGCCTCACCCTTCCCAGGTCCGGAATTATTATCGAAGCAGTTGGGTGCGCGGAAGCCACAATTTCCATGGCTGTTCCGATGGCCCCCAAATAGGGCTAGAATCGGCGGCGGCCATTGAAAAACACTTGCCAAGCGAGGCCCGCCGTGGTTTGACCCGGCCTAGCAAGGTGCCGCCCCCTCTCAATTCGCAGGTGATATATGTCCAGCTCTCCCAATGCCCATATCCTCATCGTCGAAGCCCGCTTCTACGACGATATGGCCGATGCCCTGCTCGACGGCGCCAAGACCGCCCTCGAAGAGGCTGGCGCGACCTATGATGTCGTCACCGTGCCGGGCGCGCTGGAAATTCCGGCTGCGATCGCCATGGCTCTCGACGGTGCGGACAATGATGGCACGCAATATGACGGCTATGTCGCTCTCGGCATGGTCATTCGCGGCGAAACCTATCATTTCGACATCGTTGCCAACGAATCCTCGCGCGCGCTGATGGATCTGGCCGTCAGTGAATCGCTTGCGATCGGCAATGGCATCCTGACCGTCGAGAATGACGATCAGGCCTGGGTGCGCGCGCGCCGCTCGGAAAAGGACAAGGGCGGCTTTGCCGCCCGCGCGGCGCTGACGATGATCGCGCTGAGACAAAAGTTGGGTGCATAAGTTCATGAGCAATCAGGATAACGAGCGACCGGCAAAGCCCGCGAACCAGCGGGGGGCGGCTCGCCTTGCCGCCGTTCAGGCGCTCTATCAGATGGATATCGGCGGAACCGGCGTGCTGGAGGTGGTGGCCGAATACGAGGCACACCGTCTCGGACAGGAGCTGGATGGCGAGACCTACCTGAAGGCCGACGCATCCTGGTTTCGCTCCATCGTATCAGGTGTCGTGCGCGAGCAGACCCGGCTCGATCCGCTGATCGGCTCCGCCCTTCAGGACGACTGGGCGCTGTCGCGTCTCGACAGCACCGTGCGCGCCATCCTGCGCGCCGGCACATTCGAGCTTCTCGACCGCAAGGACGTGCCGGTTCCGGTCATCGTCACCGAATATGTCGAGATCGCCCACGCCTTCTTCGAAGAGGACGAGCCGAAACTCGTCAACGCCGTGCTCGACCGAATCGCCAAGCAGGTTCGCGGCGAAGCCAAGAAATAGGCTTCCTTGGAGGCGCTGACCGCTGCGGTTTGCACTTTCGTTTCCTTCGTTCGCGCCTGATTTCAGTTACGGATATTCTTTTGAACCTCCAGCGGGTGTTTTACCCGCGGGCGGTCTTGACGCGACGTTTTCCCAACAGCAATCTCGCATTGCACATCTGTCGGTCGTCTTGGAGGAGGGCGGTCACGGTTGTCGCGGGCGGCCGGGCGAGGAGTGAACCGCCGGCTTTTTTGGAGGGAAAAAGCGAAATGTCAATTCTTTTAGGTGTTATAGCGTGCGGGCTGCTCTCGGTGGTTTACGCCATCTGGACGACCCGGTCGGTGCTTGCTGCCGATCAGGGCAATGCGCGCATGCAGGAGATTGCGGGTTATATTCGGGAAGGCGCCCAGGCCTATCTGGCGCGTCAATATAGAACCATCGCAATTGTCGGTGTCATTGTTTTCATTGCAGCCTGGCTTCTATTGTCTGCCGAAGCCGCTTTCGGTTTCCTGATCGGCGCGATTCTCTCGGGCGCTGCCGGCTTCATCGGCATGCACGTCTCCGTGCGCGCCAACGTCCGCACGGCTCAAGCCTCGTCGCATAGCCTGGCGGCCGGTCTCGATATCGCCTTCAAGTCGGGCGCCATCACCGGCATGCTGGTTGCCGGCCTCGCATTGCTCGGCGTCTCCATCTACTTCTATGTGCTGACCGATATTCTCGGTCATGAGCCGGGCTCGCGCGATGTCATCGACGCTCTGGTATCGCTCGGGTTCGGCGCGTCGCTGATTTCGATCTTCGCCCGTCTTGGCGGCGGCATCTTCACCAAGGGCGCAGATGTCGGCGGCGATCTCGTCGGCAAGGTAGAAGCGGGTATCCCCGAGGACGATCCGCGCAACCCCGCGACCATTGCTGACAACGTCGGCGACAATGTCGGCGATTGCGCCGGCATGGCGGCCGACCTGTTCGAAACCTATGCGGTCTCTGTGGTCGCCACTATGGTTCTCGCCGCGATCTTCTTCGCCGGCACGCCGATGCTTGACTCCGCCATGATCTATCCGTTGGCGATCTGCGGCACCTGCATCATTACCTCGATCATCGGCACCTTCTTCGTCAAGCTCGGCGTCAACGGTTCGATCATGGGCGCGCTCTACAAGGGGCTGATCGCCACGGGTCTCCTGTCGATCGTCGGTCTCGCAGTCGCCACGTCGCTGACCATCGGCTGGGGTTCGATCGGCACTGTCGCAGGTTTCGATATCACCGGAACGAAGCTGTTCCTCTGCGGCATCGTCGGGCTGATCGTCACGGCGCTGATCGTCGTCATTACCGAATACTACACCGGCACCAACAAGCGGCCGGTCAATTCCATCGCTCAGGCGTCTGTCACTGGCCACGGCACCAACGTCATCCAGGGCTTGGCCGTCTCGCTCGAATCGACGGCACTGCCGGCGCTCGTCATCGTAGGCGGCATTCTCGCCACCTATCAGCTCGGCGGCCTGTTCGGCACGGGTATCGCCGTGACGGCCATGCTTGGGCTTGCCGGCATGATCGTAGCGCTCGATGCCTTCGGCCCGGTGACCGACAATGCCGGCGGCATTGCTGAAATGTCGCATCTTCCGCCGGAAGTGCGCAAGTCGACCGATGCGCTGGACGCCGTCGGCAATACCACCAAGGCGGTGACGAAAGGCTATGCCATCGGTTCGGCCGGTCTCGGCGCGCTGGTGCTGTTTGCCGCCTATTCGAACGACTTGAAATATTTTGCCTCCCATGGCGATCAATTCCCCTATTTCGCCAATGTGGGCGCGATCTCCTTCGATCTCTCCAACCCTTACGTCGTTGCCGGGTTGCTGTTCGGCGGCATGATTCCCTATCTCTTCGGCGGCATCGCCATGACGGCCGTCGGCCGGGCTGCCGGTTCGATCGTGGAGGAAGTGCGCAGGCAGTTTCGCGAGAAACCAGGCATCATGCAGGGCACGGAACGCCCCGATTACGGCCGCGCCGTCGACCTTCTGACCAAGGCGGCCATCCGCGAGATGATCATTCCGTCGCTGCTGCCGGTGCTGGCACCGATCGTCGTCTATTTCGGCGTGCTTCTGATCTCCGGCTCCAAGGCTTCGGCCTTCGCCGCACTCGGCGCGTCGCTGCTCGGCGTCATCATCAATGGCCTGTTCGTCGCCATTTCCATGACGTCAGGCGGCGGTGCCTGGGACAATGCCAAGAAGAGCTTCGAGGATGGCTTCGTCGATAAGGACGGCACGCGCCATCTGAAGGGCTCGGAGGCGCATAAGGCGTCGGTGACGGGCGATACCGTCGGCGATCCCTATAAGGATACGGCCGGCCCGGCTGTCAATCCGGCGATCAAGATCACCAATATCGTTGCATTGCTGCTGCTGGCCGTCCTTGCGGGATAGAGCGTGATGCCGAAAAGTGTGGAGCGGATTCGGATTTTAGGTCGGTTCGACCTAAAATCATCCGCTCTAGCCGAAGAAAACCGAACGCATAAAGAAAACCCGCGAGGCGCTATGCCTCGCGGGTTTTTTGTTGGAGCATCTTCCCGGCCTATTGGCCCGGGTTGAGGTTGTTGAGGAAGTTCCTCGCGCCGTTCACGCCCTGGCCGCCGCCCTGCAGGATCTGCTGCAGGAAGGTGATATCGCGGCCGCCGGTCGGTGTCGTACGGCTGATCATGTCGAAGACCCTGCCGTCCTTCAGCGTATAGTTGGCTTCCTGCTTCACGATACCGTCCTTGTCGAAATAGATCGCCAGGATGTTCTGGTCGACCAGTTTCGGTTTCATGAAGGCGGCGGCGCGCGTGCGCTTCTGGGAGATGTAGTAGAAAACCTCGCCGTCGAAGGTCGCTGTGGTTGAGGGCGTACCGAGCGACAGCAGCACCTGCTCGCGGCTCGAGCCGACAGGCGCAAGGGCGAGCGACTGCTGATCGAAGATGTAGCCGTTGTTCATGACCTCGCCGGTCTGGCAAGCCGTAAGTCCTACGGTCGCAATCACCAGGGCGATGGCGGCACTGCTGCTGAAAGTAATGTCAGACTTGAAATACCGTCTGGTCAACGACATCTCATCTCCCCTAATGAATCAATCCGATGGCCGAGCGGCCGGTATGATCTTGCTGCGCACATCATTGTGGCCTTTCCGCGATGGAAAAAGCTACAATGGTGTTGTTCGTCACTCTTCTTCACCGACATCCACAGGGTGATGAAGGTAAGGGCGGGAGCCTTGAAGCGGGCACAAACGGCATTGCAATTCGCGCCTGCTTCGGTAAACCAGCTTTGGCGTGGATGCAACAAGGCCAAGCAAAAACGGCGCGCTCTGAAGGAGCCAATTCCGGGAATTTTCATGATTTTTGGGCTATTCCGCAAAAGAAATCACAATCAGATCATCGTCGTCAGGCAATATGAGGCCCTGACATCGATGGCGCGAGAGCCGGTTTTCTATACCGGCTACAACGTGCCGGATACGGTGATGGGGCGCTTCGAATTGCTTTCGGTTGTCATGATCCTTTTTTTCCGGCGGACGCGATCGTCTGCGACCAGCGGCCAGGAGCTTGCACAGGAAATCGTCGATGCGTTTTTCGAGGATATCGACTATTCGATCCGCGAGCTTGGAATTGGTGACAACAGCGTGCCGAAGCGCATGAAGAAACTCGCCGGCATGTTTTACGGGCGGCTCGAAAGTTATGCGACGGCCATGGACGGCAATGATCGTGCTGCACTTGCCGCAGCACTTCGTCGCAACATCTATCCGAAGACGGACGAGGGAGCCTCGATGGCGGCGCTGGCCGACTGGATGATGGACGCCGAGGCGCATTTGGCCGCCGTGACGGAGGCCGATATCGCCACGGGCTCGGCGACGCTGCCGCAGCCAGGCAGGCTCGGCCAAAAGGTAGGTTAAGGGGCAAAAAATGAAAACACACAACTCCGATGAAACGCCGTTTTCCTATCCGGTGAAGGTTGGCCATATCTCCGCCAATCCGGTGGATGTGCATGTCGAGGCGGATGATCGCGAACTTGCGGGCTTGGCGGCGCTTTGGGATGTCCTTTCCGTGGAAAAGCTCGAAGCGGATCTGAAGATCTCGCGCTGGAAGCGTGACGGCGTGCGGATCAAGGGCAATGTAAGGGCAAAGCTCGTCCAGGCATGCGTCGTCACGCTTGATCCGGTCGAATCTGACATCGACGAGAATTTCGAGCATATTTTCGTACCGGAGGATTCCAAGCTGGCGCGCGCGCCCTCGGTGGCTGCGGGTGAAATGGTGCTCGATCCCGATGGACCGGACCTTCCCGACACGTTCACAGGCGACACGATCGATGCCGGTGCGGTCGTTGCTGAGTTCGCGGCGCTTGCCATCGACCCTTATCCGCGCAAGCCCGATGTCGAGTTCGAAGGGCACATCGAAGACGCCGGCGAAAATGACAGGAAACCTTCCCCATTCGCCGTTCTGAAAGACTGGAAAAAGGAATAGACTCCGATGGCAACTGAGCACAATTCAGTTGTAACCGAGGGAGAAAACGGTATTTTGACGCCAAATTCGCCAGGCCCGGCGGACAAAAAGGACTAGGGACGCGTGATCAGAATTTCTCTTGACCTAATGGGTGGCGACTTCGGCCCTGAGGTTGTTGTTCCCGGCGCGGCCAAGGCGCTGGATAGGCATCCCGACATCACTTTCCTCATGTATGGACAAAAGGATCGCTGCGAGGCGATCCTTGCCAAATATCCGAAGCTTCGGGAAAGATCTGCCTTTCACGAATGCGATGTTGCCATCAGCATGGACGAGAAGCCGAGCCAGGCGCTGCGCCGCGGCCGCTACGTGTCCAGCATGTGGCGTTCCATCGAAGCGGTGAAAGTGGGGGCCGCCGACGTCGTGGTGTCTGCCGGCAATACCGGGGCGCTGATGGCAATGGCGAAATTCTGCTTGCGCACCATGGCCAATATCGAACGTCCGGCGATCGCCGCAATCTGGCCGACGCTGCGCGGCGAAAGCATCGTGCTCGATGTCGGCGCCACCATTGGCGCGGACGCGCAGCAGCTGCTTGATTTTGCCCTGATGGGCGGTGCGATGGCACGCGCGCTTTTCGAGATCGAGCGCCCGACTGTCGGCCTGCTCAATGTAGGCGTCGAAGAAATCAAGGGGCAGGAGGAGGTCAAGGATGCTGGCCGCCTGATCCGGGAGGCCAATCTCGAATCGCTGGAATATTCCGGCTTCGTCGAGGGCGACGATATCGGCAAGGGTACGGTCGATGTCGTGGTCACGGAAGGCTTCTCCGGCAACATCGCCCTGAAGGCTGCGGAAGGTACGGCAAAGCAGATCGGTTCCTATTTGCGCTCGGCGATGACGCGCACGCTGCTGGCCCGCATTGGCTATATCTTCGCCAAGGGAGCTTTCGACCTGCTGCGCGAGAAGCTGGACCCCAGCAAGGTCAATGGCGGCGTTTTCCTCGGCCTCAACGGCATTGTCATCAAGAGCCACGGTGGCGCGAATGCGGAAGCCTTTGCAGCCGCCATCGATGTCGGCTACGACATGGCCAAGAACGGGCTTACGCAGAAAATCGAAAACGATTTGAAGAAGTATCATGCTAAACGGCTGCCCCCCATCGGGCCGGAAGCGGCATGAGCGACGGGGTATAAGCAGAATGATCCGTTCAGTTGTCCGCGGATTTGGGGCGGCGCTCCCCAAGCGTGTCATGACCAATGCAGAGATGGAACAGGTTGTCGACACCAACGACGACTGGATTGTCCAGCGCACTGGCATTCGCCAGCGCCACATTGCAGGCGAAGGCGAAACCACGGCTTCGTTGGGGGAGCAGGCGGCACGCGCCGCCCTCACCAACGCCGGGCTGACGCCCGATGATCTCGATTTGATCATCGTCGCCACCTCGACGCCAGACAACACGTTTCCCGCCACCGCGGTGAATATCCAGAACCGGCTCGGCATGCATCATGGCTTCGCCTTCGACGTCCAGGCCGTCTGTACCGGGTTCGTCTATGCCGTGACGACCGCCGACGCCTACATTCGCGGCGGCCTTGCCAAGCGCGTGCTCGTCATCGGCGCCGAAACGTTCTCCCGCATCCTCGACTGGACCGACCGCACGACCTGCGTTCTCTTCGGTGACGGCGCCGGTGCGCTGATCCTCGAGGCAGGCGAAGGGAGCGGCACAAACCGTGACCGCGGCGTGCTGACGGCAAGCCTGCGTTCGGATGGTGCCCACAAGGACAAGCTCTATGTCGACGGCGGTCCCTCCTCGACGGGAACGGTCGGCGTGCTGCATATGGCGGGACGCGAGGTGTTCAAACACGCAGTCGGCATGATCACCGACGTTATCGAGGCCGCCTTTAAGGCCGCCGGCGCGACTGCTGACGACCTTGACTGGCTGGTGCCGCATCAGGCGAACAGGCGCATCATCGACGGGTCCGCCAAAAAGCTCGGAATTGCTCCCGAGAAGGTTGTGATCACCGTCGATCTCCATGGCAATACGTCGGCCGCTTCGATCCCGCTGGCCCTCGCGGTTGCTGCCGGCGACGGACGAATCAAGAAGGGCGATCTGGTCATGCTGGAAGCCATGGGCGGCGGTTTCACCTGGGGCGCAGTGCTGCTGCGCTGGTAGGCCTCATCTCTAAAAGCCGATTCCGAACAAGAGCTTGACCGTTTGGCGCAAGGGCAATAGTCTCGTACGGCTTGAATAAGATTACCTATCAATATGGGCGGGGAGCTATGACGGGCAAGACAGTGACGCGCGCAGATCTGGCGGAGTCGGTATTCCGGAAAGTCGGTCTCTCCCGGACGGAGTCGGCGGAACTCGTCGAGACAGTTATCGATGAAATTTGCAACGCCATCGTGCGTGGAGAAACCGTAAAGCTCTCCTCATTCGCGACTTTTCAGGTGCGTGATAAGAATGAACGCGTCGGGCGAAATCCGAAGACCGGCGAGGAAGTTCCGATCTCTCCACGGCGCGTCATGACTTTCAAGGCATCCAACGTCCTGAAGACCCGCATCCTCAAGGCTCATGCGAGCCGCAAGGCGAAAGCCAGACCGGTAAATCCGGCCTCCTGATCCGTTCACGCCATTTGTTTCCCATCGGCAGGGTGCCTGCGATGCGACGCTTTTTGGATGTATTTCTCTGGCTTTTTGCAGTTTGCTTGTGTAGCGGCCGAAGAGATGACTTGAATTTCTCCTGGCAAACCGTTGAAATATGGTGAGTCGCATCATGATAGGATGCGGCGCCAATATCAGGTCTTGCGTGATTTGGCGCGAATGGCGCCGTAGTCGCGCTGTGGGAGTATGATGATGGACAAGAGCCCGGATGCATTTCGCACGATCAGCGAAGTTGCCGAAGACCTTGACCTGCCGCAACATGTCCTACGGTTCTGGGAAACACGCTTTCTGCAAATCAAGCCGATGAAGCGTGGCGGCGGCAGGCGCTACTACCGGCCGGAGGATGTCGACCTCCTGAATGGCATCCGCCATCTGCTGTACGATCACGGCTATACGATCAAAGGCGTTCAGAAGCTTCTGAAAACCAACGGCAACAAGTTCGTTATCGCCGTCGGGCACGGGGATCTCGCCAGCGTCGAGGCACTTGCCGGGGCGGCGCAGGAGCCTGCTCCAGTCGAACCGCGTGTCGGTTCCACCAATCCGGAAGACGACCAGATTGTCGGGCGCGCCAAGGCGCCGATAAGCCGTCGTTTCTTTAATTTCGTCAGCGGGGAGGACGGCGTGCCGGATGTCTCGCTCGGCAAGTCCAGTGTCGGCAAGGAGGATCGGGCGTTGCTTCAGGAAACGCTCTATGACCTGCTGGAGTGTAAACGTCTGCTCGATCAGGTGCGATAGAGCGAAGTCCGGTCGGCGGCATCGCCAGCGTCGTTCGGTAGAGTGTCCAAGGGCATGCCTTGCGTTTTTCAACGGAAGTACAACCGAAACATGTGTATGCTTGCGTTGCGCACCTTTGGGAAAGGCATCGGGATGCTCGCCCATATAGTCAGCTACAGTGCGTGATATTTTTGTCACATTTGCTACCCTTTTGCGTTGTAAAAAATAGTTCGGCAGCCTTATTAACTTGTCCGACTTTGGCGGCGGGTTCAGTTTGAAACCGAAGCCTCGTGCTTCGCCCTGTAATAGGGGAACACCCAGTCAGGCCATGGAGGGGTGTGATGTTATCTGCCTTGAGGTCCATCCCTGATGGATAGTCGAATGGAGACATCATGAACATCAAGAGCCTTCTTCTTGGCTCCGCCGCTGCCATCGCCGCAGCGAGCGCTGCCCACGCTGCTGACGCAATCGTTGCGGCCGAGCCCGAGCCGCTTGAATATGTCCGCATCTGCGATGCCTACGGCACCGGTTATTTTTATATCCCCGGTACCGAAACCTGCCTGAAAGTCGGCGGCAAGGTCCGTACCGAAGGCGAGTGGTACGACGCCTACAATCCGAACAGCCGGGTCGGCACGATGTGGCATGAGCGTGTGGAACTCAATGTCGATACTGCGACCGACACAGAATACGGTCCGCTGAAGACCAACACCATCTTCCGTTGGGAGTGGAACGATGGAAATGCGACCAGCGCCAAGCTGCTGTTCGCCAATATCAGCCTCGGCGGCTTCACGGTTGGTAAGCTCGATTCGCAGTACAACCTATACGTTGGTTACGCTGGCGACGTCATCAACGACGACGTGATCTATGACGGCCCGTATGAACTGAACCAGTTGACCTACAACTACGATGCGGGCAACGGCTTCACGGCTGTGGTCTCGCTCGAAGACAGCTACTCCACCTCCGACGGCAGTGCATCTTATGGCGCTGGCTGGTGGACGGACGACAAGTCCAACCACTACGCTCCCGATGCCGTCGCCGGCTTCGGCTACAAGGTGGGTAACTGGGGCTTCAAGGTCGTCGGCGGTTATGATTCCATCGTCGAAGAAGGCGCCATCAAGGCGCGCATCGATGCCAAATTCGGCGCTGTGGAAGCCTTCCTGATGGGTGGCTGGAACACGGACGGCGACAAGCTGAACAAGTATGCCGGCACCAACCAGGACGTCTCCGCTTGCACGACGTCGAGCGGTGCGGTCAATGCGGCCAAGTGCGGCTGGGGTGACTGGGCAGTTTGGGGTGGCGTCGGCGTTCCGGTCAACGACAAGCTGAAGTGGAATCTGCAGCTTGCCTATACCGAATCGAAGATCTTCGAGGCGACCACGAACCTCAAGTTCAACCCGGTCAAGGATTTCCTGATCGAGCCGGAATTGACCTACGTTCACTACGACTTCATCAACGACGATACCGTCGCCGGTATCCTCCGTTTCGAGCGGAATTTCTGATCGGAAATGAACCGGATGTCTCGGCCTTTCGAGTAAGGCCGCAGACGCAAGCGGATCTCAAGGCCCTGCCGCCAGGCGGGGCCTTTTGTTTTGCCGCTCCCGTTGACGGGCTGAACCCGTTAAGCACGATACCATCTTTGCGCGTGATTTTGAGGGATTCTGCCGGTTTTTGCGCGTTGCCTGACCGCATTGGCTTGCTAAGACTTACCGTTGGCTGTATTTCCTTGTCCCAGGGTTGTACTATAAATTGCCGGAGGGAATATGCGTATACGTGCCACCGTAGCGGCGAGCCTCGTCGCCGTAACCACTATTCTATCGAGCTGTCAGACACCGCAGGAATCTGCGATGAATGCTGAAATGACGTGCCAGTCACAGGGTTTCCGCCCCGGTTCGCAGCGCTACAATCGCTGCGTCGGCGCCACTTACCAGGCAAATCGCGTCCAGGCGCAGCAAGCTGAAAATCAGGCAGCCGCTCTTGCCGCCGCCGGTATCATCGGTGGTGTTCTTGTCGGCGCCGCAGCCAGTGATCACCATCACCGCGGCTATTATGACCGCCCGTATTACCGTCGCTGCTATCGCTGCTGGTAGGCATCGCGATAGCCCGATCGCTCACATGTCGAAACAAAAACTCCGCCGGCTTCTCCCGCTGGTGGAGTTTTCATGTTTCCGGTCGCTCTTAGAACGGCTGAGTCATCTCCTCTCGGCTGACCAGCTTCAGGCTGCGGTCAGGCTGGATGATGTAGGTTTCAAAGACATCCTGGCCCCATTGATTGGTGAAGTGATGCTGCAGCCGTGTGCCGGGCGGCGATTGCGTCAGCTTCATGTGCGGCTGGCCGTGATAGGTAATGCTGCCGGGAATCGGTTCCAATGGCTGGGCTGTGGTGCATGCGGCAAGCAGCGGTGCGCATAGCATCAGGGCTATCAGGGGTTTCATTGCCTCAACTTTCCGATCGCTTCTTATTCTCTTAATTCCGTCTCGCAATAAAGACGAAAGGGCATCTGTGAGCTTGGGTCCAAATCACTATATAGAGGTAATATTGAAGCGTTCGGCGACAAGGCTGTCTCACGCATATGTGCTTGGCGCCGCTGCCGGATTTCGAAGGAGGCGCATATGTTTACGATTGCCAGGTCGATGACTGCCGTGGGCTTTGGTTTGCTGCTGGCGGCTGTCGCCGCCATGCCGGCCGGTGCCATCACCATGCCGGCGCTGTCGGTGCCTGAAAAGTCCGACGTCATTCAGGTTCACGGCCATGGCCATTGGCACAATCATAATCACTGGAGCGGTGGCCATCGGCGTCATGGTTCCGATAGCTATTATGATGACAATTCGGACAGCGGCGTGCTCTTCAAATCCTTCGTGACAGGCACGCTGTTCAGCGGGCAACGCGCCCGAGGCTATTACGACGGCCATGCCCGCGCCTGCGCAAGCCGCTACAGCTCCTACCGCGCCTCGGACAATAGCTATCAACCGAGCCGGGGGCCGAGACGCGAGTGCCGTTGAGCCGGAACTTTTTCTGAGCGGCCCGCCACTTTTCGCTTGCGTCGCGAAACTCTAAACTCTAAACGAAACAAGCCGTTTCGGCAGGTCGGGGCGTAGCGCAGCCCGGTAGCGCACTTGACTGGGGGTCAAGGGGTCGCAGGTTCAAATCCTGTCGCCCCGACCATTTATCTCCTTGAGCTCCCAATCGAATTTCCAGTGATTTAGCTGCACCACGAGGATGGCTGGCCCGTCCAGCGCCGCGCGAGTCCTTCTGAGACGAGTTGATCGCCGATCGAGCGGCCCGCGCGCATGGCGATGCGCAGTTTGCCGCCATTCTGGTCATCGCTGCGATTGCTGCCGGAAAGTACGAAGGTTCCGTCATTGAGGAGGGCCTGCAGCCGCAGTTTCGCGGCCACGGCCTTCTGCCTCTCGCTCGGACAGCGCGCGGCATCGGTGTATGGCACGTCAATGTCGGCCAGCTGGATCCTGACGCCATCCTGCCAGAACGTGTTGCCATCAACCACGCAGTTCGTTCCCGAGCCGGCGCCACAAAGCACAAACCGGCCGCCGGTCTGGCCCCGTAAGCCGGGCACTGGCCGTTCGATCGGCATCCTGCTGATCGGCATCGCGACGGGAATGGCGGCTGGCGGCACGGGCAGGGCGGATGTCGCACGCGGTTCCGGAGCGACCGCGACGGTCTTGACCTTCGGCCTGGTTGCCGGCACCGGCGCTTCCTGTGCCACATGCGGCATGGCAGCGACCGCGCCTGCATGGGCGAGCATCGACGGCATCTCCTTGCGATGCTGGTAGGCGTAGATGCCGGCCACGGCCGCCAGGCCGACGACACCCCACAGCCACATCGAATTGCCCGCCCTGGATTGCGGCTTGCGCCGTGTGCGCCGTTTCGCTTTCGCCATGGTATCATCCCTCAATTGCGAGGGGATTATCGCCGCGATTTCTTACCGATCCGTTGGCTTTCGCATCATTGACTATCGGGAGCAGGGATTCCTATTTCGCTGGTGCGGTGGCCGGCTTCAGTTTGACCGACATCGTCACCTGTCCGTTTACCGAGAGCCTCGGCCCGCGGCCGTCGGGACTGTTGACCGCGGTATTGCTCGACATCGCGCTGATCTCGCAGGCGTCGGCAATGGTATCGAGCAAGGTCGCGCAGCTGCTCGCGGCGATCTTGTAGAAGGATTTCAAAGCCTTCTCCTGCTGCTCCTCGTTGTCGCCGTCCGGTACCGAATAGGAAAGCGATATTCCCGACTGCACGGAAATATATCCTTCCGGCGGCTGACGAGGATTGCGCAAGGGAAGGTTCTGAAAGTTCTGTGCAAGGGCCGGCAGGGCCGTGCTGGCGAGTAACAGGCCGACAATGGCCGGGATAAAAAATCTGGTCATATCATCTCTCCGTTTGCGCCGTTGTCGCAAATGCGGATGAAGGCTTGGTGATGGCGTAACTTAAAATTGTAGCGTTGGCGGGATTGCCGCCCGGTTTGCGAATCAGAAATGCATTAGTGGCGGCGATCGCGCAAAAGCTTCCTTGCCAAGCCCGCGGCCAAGGAGCATAGTCTAGTGGTATCGTCGGGTATTAGCGGGCACCGGCGAAGTTGTTGCGTGCTTCTGCCCGAAGGACGAGGCAGCGCAAATGTTGGAAACCCCCATACATCCACGGGATTTACCTTTGTTTTCGGACGATCTCGACCGTCTGGAGAAGGTGCTTGACGCTGTCTGTCAGGATCGTGGCATGAACCCGCGCAGTCCGGAAGCCGAGCGCTTGGGTGCATTGATCATCCAGCTTTACCGTCAGGGCGTGAAGGACGACGCCAAGCTTCTTGCGCTTGCAAGGGCTTATTTCTGACACAACCGCGCTTTTTTATGACCCTGAATCTAATCGATTTAAGCTGATTTCACATAGCAGCAATGATGCTTTGTGCCTGTTCGAAGCTGCACCGCCATCCTATATTTGCTGCATTGCACAAAGAGAGTCTGTCTCTCGATGTCACTGAGCCCCCTGGGGGACAGTGCGCGGCTGCCGCGACGGAGGAAAACCACTAGCGGCGGGCGCGGAGAATCTGAAAGGTCCATGATGAATTTCAAAGTTCCGAGCCGGCTTCGCCGCCTGCTTGTCGATTCCGTCGAGCTGCCGCAGCTCATGTTTCCGGCGACACGGCCGCAATCTCCGCCACCGCGTCGTCGCGTCCCCACGCGCCCGGTGCCGCAGCAACTGACGGAAGTTTTGTGGTTCGGTCGCAATCCAGGCGATCTTCGCATGCTCGAATATGTGCCGCCGGGCATCAAAGGGCCGATGCCGCTCGTCGTCGTCCTGCACGGGTGTCATCAGAATGCCGAGGATTTCGATCGCGCCAGCGGCTGGTCGGCTCTGGCTCGTCAGCACGGGTTTGCCGTGCTTTACGCCGAGCAGAAGACATCGAACAATCCCAATCTGTGTTTCAACTGGTTTCGCCCGAGCATGGTGACGCGCGACCGTGGCGAGCTCGGTTCCATCCGCGAGATGATCGATTCCAGCCGACGGCTGCACGAGATTGACGATAACAGGATTTTCGTCATGGGTCTGTCTGCCGGCGGCGCCATGGCCGCGGCGCTGCTTGTGACCTATCCGGAGCTGTTTGCCGCGGGTGCCGTCATCGGCGGCTTGCCTTTTGGAGCCGCTCGCGATGCCATGTCGGCTATGGATGTCATGAATCGCGGCTCCACGCGTACGGCCGAAAAATGGGCCGATCTCGTTCGCGAGGTCTCTCCGAATGCCCGCAGCTATCCCGTTGTTTCCATCTGGCATGGCGATGCCGACGATGTCGTGTCCTTTGCCAACGCGGAAGCGTCGGTCGCTCAGTGGCTTGCCGTGCGCGATCGTCCGCAGACCAAGGGCCGCCTGCGCCTTTTCGAAGGCGGCGAGCGGCGCGAATGGCGCGACGATTATGGCAACATGATCCTGGAACTCGTCACGCTGAACGATTTCGGCCATGGCTTGCCGGTCGGTTCGGTCATCGAGGGCCGGGAACCGGCAAACGATACCGAGCGCTTCATCCTGGCCGCGGCCGTTTCCGCGCCGGAGCAACTGGTCAAGAGCTGGGGGCTAGCGGCCTAGAGCCACAGCAAGAAAACTGCGGCAGTTTGCCGTCTGGAATGGCGGAAAAACAATGCCGTAGAGCGGTTCGGCGAAACGCATAACCGCTCCGGCCGTCAATCATCATTGGTGGCGTTCAGGTTTTCCGGCCGGATGCTGCCATCCTCGGCCCAATGCTTGAAGCGGACGCCGGCGCCGCCGGCGTCATCGCCGCCGCTGGCAAGGAACAGAACGCCGCGGGTTTCAAGGACGGAGCGAACCGTGGCAAGCGCCTTGGCATCTGCGGAATTGGCATCCGTTTCCAGGGCTTCGATCGTCGACACCGGAAGCTTGCTCTCGCTGGCGAGCGTCTCCGCCGTCAGTCCGAGCATGGCGCGCGCGCCGCGTAATTGTGCTGATGTAATCATGGTTTAACTGTATCGCATAAGCCGGAAAATCGGAACTCATTTCGGATGGAAACCGCGTTCGAGTTTAGAATGCGGCAGCGCTCTTCGTCCGCTCTTTGGCGATCTCAGGCAACGGGACTTTTTCCTGCCGTTCCAGGCGAACGGGGGCAGGATAGCCGAGCAGGTCGTAATAGATCTCCTCGGTCGCATCGGCCATACCGTCGAGCGTATAGCCGTCCTTGCGGCGGCGTGCTTCGGCGGCAATGCGTGCCAGCAGATTGGGGTCGGCAAAGTGCGACATCGCGGCGGCAAGTTCCGCGGGATCGTCGCTGTTCGGTACGATGTAGCCGTTCCTATCGGGCTCCAGCACCGTGCGTGCGCCGCCGACATCTGCCAGTACCAGCGGCTTTCCTGCCGACGCCGCTTCCAGCATTACATAGGACATTGCCTCATATCGGCTCGGCATAACAACGACATCGAACGCATCGATGGCGGTAACGCCCGGTATGCTGCCGTCAAGGCGGGCGCGGTGCGCCAGCCCGGCGGCCCTGATCATGTCGTTGACGGCTTCCGCAAGTTCCCCGATCCCGATCATCAACAAATGCGCCTGCGGCAAGCCATGGGCGATGCGGGAAAAAGCTTTGACAAGCCGCTCCGGCGCTTTCTGCGGGGTCAATCGGCCGACGAAACCGAAGAGGAGGGCGTCCTGAGGGATGCCGTAGCGGGTGCGGATGGCAGCGCGTTGGCTGGTTGGCGGTGCACTGACGCCATTGACGACGATGCGCAGACGCGCTTCGGGAATGCCCAACGACAGCGCGTGGTTATATTCGTCGCGGGAGACGCAGATCAGGCGGTCGGTCAGCCGGCTGCCGAGAAAGCGCTCGATGCCGCCATAGATCAATCGGCCCCTCGAGCCGAGCGTCGGGTCCATGGTGCGAAAGGCGTGCGGCGTGTAAAGGACCGGCACATGTCGTCCCGGCAGCCGCAATCGTGTCAATGCCCCGGCCTTCGAGCTATGGCCGTGGATCAGATCGAACGGTCCATTAAGGGCTGCGATCTTGCGCAGATGCCACCATGCGGTGATATCCCAGGGACCCGGAGCGCGCCGCATGGCAAGCGGAATGACGTTGTCGAGGCCCATGCCTTCGAGCTCTGCGACGAAGGCGGCCTCGGCGCGCAGCGGCGAATAGACGGCGGTGACCGAATGACCGCGCCGCTGCATAGCCCGGCACAGATCGAGGAAATGCCGTCCGGAGCCGCCGCCGCTCGGCTCGAGAACCTGCAGCAGCGACAGACGCTTGGTGCCACTATGAATGTTCACGGTGCTGCTTCCCTTCGGCTCGAGCTACGCTGATACTTCCGCTCGAGGGCGCCGCAGCCCCAGACGATGCCGATCAACATGTAGAGATGGCGCCAGTGGTCGGTATCGATGACATTGCCGATGCCGACATGGCCGAGAATGACGATCCAGGCGATCATCACGTAGGGCTGCCAGGGCCGTTCCTTCAGGAGATTGCGAAAGCCGATATAGATGGTCCAGCAGATCATGCTGATCCAGCAGAAGAAGCCGAGCCAGCCGTAGGTGGTCAGCGTCTTCAGCCAGGTATTGTGCTCGTCCTCGCGAAAGAGTTTGCCGAAGACCAGTGGCCCTATGCCGAGCGGCCGCTCCATGGACATCATGAAGCCGATGCGATGACGTTCGAAACGGCCGAGGTGGCCGCCGTCATAGTCCTGCACGAGTTGGGTACGCGTGGAGAACAGGTCGCTGACCTGATGGAATTGCAGCGCGACGACGAGCAGGACGACCATGAGAATGATCGCGGTCAGCGACATGACAAGGATGCGCAGCCGGAATGCGTTGCTGCGGTGCTTCAGCAGCATACAGAAGATCAGCATCGCCGAGGCGAAGGCAAACAGGGCCCAGGCGGCGCGGGAGAAGGAAAGGAAGATGCCGAAGGCCAGAATGAACAGGCAGATGCCCTTGATCGGCGCCTTCTTCAGATCGCCGATCAAGATACCGTGCATGAGGTATATGCTCGGTGTCACCAGATAGGGACCGAAGACGTTCGGATCCTGGAACGCACCCATCGCGCGGTCGTAGCGGGTGAAGATATCGAAGCCGGGAACGGCGTGGAAATAGCCGAGAATACCGAGGCTCGCCGTGATCAGCGCTGCCACGACCCAGGTATTGAAGATCAGCTTCAGCCGCTTTTCACCGTCCTCGATGATGGCAGCATAGAAGACGGAGCTGAGTGCCAGGAAGGTGGAGACGGCGATATAGACAGGACCGTCGAGATGGTCGCTGGCGTCGAGATTGCGCATCTGCGTGATCGACAGCATGCCGCCGACATTGAAGGCCAGAAACAGGGCCAGAAGCGGCGCGACGCTGCGGGATATCTTCAGCCCGAGAATGAACCAGGTGCCGATGAGAAAGGCGAGCCACAGCTCATAGGGGGCGGGTTCCGCGATCACGAAGCCCGACAGGAACACTCCGAAGGCGACGCCGGCCGTTCCGATCAGCCGTATTGTGGCGAGCTGCGGCTGCGCGACGCGAGACGATGGGAGGTCGATCGCGGTCAATAGGCGTTTTCCGTATTGAGCAGACGGAACGGCGTCAGGAAGAGGATCTTCAGATCGAACGCCAGCGACCAGTTCTCGATGTAATAGAGGTCGTATGCGGTACGGAACTTGATCTTGTCGTCGCTGTCGATTTCGCCCCGCCAACCGTTGATCTGTGCCCAGCCGGTCACGCCGGGCTTGACGCGATGGCGAGCGAAATAACCTTCGACGACATCGGAATAGGTGCGATTGTGGCTGGCGGCGAGCACGGCGTGCGGTCGCGGGCCGACGAGCGAGAGATTGCCAAGCAACACGTTGAAGAGCTGCGGCAGCTCATCGATCGAGGTCTTGCGGATGAAGCGTCCGACAGGCGTGACGCGAGGATCGTTCTTGGTGACGGCGTTGCGGGCGGTCGGGTCGCTCATGTGCGTATACATGGAGCGGAACTTCAAGACCTTGATGATCTCGTTGTTGAAGCCGTGGCGCTTCTGCATGAAGAATACGGGCCCTTTCGACGTCGTCTTCACGGCAATCGCCGCGCCGAGCATGATCGGCCAAAGAAGCGTAAGCGCCAGCACGCTGAAGAGGACATCGAAGATGCGCTTGGCGACGCCATCCCAATCGCGGATCGGCTTGTTGAAGATATCGAGCATCGGCACTGCGCCCACATGCGAATAGGCGCGCGGGCGGAAGCGCAGCTTGTTGGCATGCGCAGCAAGCCGAATGTCGACGGGCAGCACCCAGAGCATCTTTAGCAATTGCAGAATGCGTTCTTCGGCGCTGATCGGCAGCGCGATGATCAGCATGTCTATGCGCGTGAGCCGAGCGAACTCGACCAACTCGGAAACCGTGCCCAGCTTCGGATAACCGGCGACCATGACGGGCGAGCGCTTTTCGCCGCGATCATCGAAGATGCCGCAGATGCGTATATCATTGTCAATCTGATGCTCGAGCGCGCGGATCAGCTCCTTGGCCGGCTCGCCGCCGCCGACGATGACGGCGCGTCTTTCCATGACGCCGTTGCGGGCCCAATGACGGATGCCGTATGCGAAGACCAGGCGGGCAACCAAAAGAAACACCGCGCCTGTCGCGAACCAGATGCCGAGAAGGCGGAACGAATAGATATTGTTGACGTCGAACGGGAGGAGGGCAAGGGTCATGACGATGAAGGCCGCTGCCCATGGCCCGAGAATTCGTTGCAGGAAACGCTGCGGCGCACGCAAAATCGGGATCTGGTATGCGTCGGCGACCTGCAGAAAGACGATCGCGAGGCCACTGAGCGCGACGGTCACCACGGCTTTCGAGAGGAAGGGATGACCGTCCGTCGTCATCCCGAAGAAGAGGATCGCCAGGCCGACCGCAAGCAGCGACAGGAATTCGAAGAGCCGATATTGCCCTATGATGATGGCCGGCGTCTGATTGCCTTCGCGAAATTGTTCGGCGATCTGCAGCGCATAGGCATTGATTTCGCCGGCCGGACGCTCGCTGCGGGCTTCTTCGGCGCCACGTGTGCGGATTTCGGAAACCTGCTTGCGAATATTGTCCAAGTTAAACTGCTCGGACTTGTCGATGTTGTTCATGGCAATTCATCCGGTCGTTACCGGAATTGGCCTAGCAGATATCAGCTAAAAAACGCTTACACCACTTGCTTGTATTCTAATGTTCTCCGTCTAATCCAAGTATATTATGATACAGGTGCAAAGTATCTCTTGCCATGACGGAGGCTGAAAAGGCCGAGCGGATCGCCTGGGTATTCGGCATGTTGCGGCTGCCCCAGTCCGGTTCCGTGATCGCTTCGGCCATGACGCGCGCCAGATCGTCGGCGTCGTCGGGTTCGGCGAGCGCCGCGCTATTTTCTCCGAGCGCCTCGGGAATGCCGCCGACGCGCGAAGCGATCACCGTCTTTCCTGCGGCAAGCGCTTCCAGAACGATGTAGGGCATGGCCTCGGCGCGCGAGGGAACGACGACGTTTTGAGACATCGAAAAGGCTTCGTGTACACGCATGGCCGGCAGCATGCCGATACGGTGACCGAGACCCTGCTCGATCATCATGGCGCGGTATCTGTCCCTGTCCGGACCATCGCCGATCATCAGTGCGGATAGTGGCCTGCCGATCCGCCGCTCTGTCTTTGCGAAAGCGTCCATAAACAGATCGGGACCCTTCAGGTCCCGCATCATGCCGATATAGACGAAATGCACGGAGTCCGATCGTGTGGGTATATTGCGAAAATCCCTCTCGCTGATGCCGTTGTAGATCATGACCGAGCGCGTGCGCGGCTTGCCGACTTTCCTTTCGTAGGTGCGGCGCTCGAAATCGCAGATGAAGATCAGACCGTCGGTCAGAAATTCCAGTATCCGCTCCAGGCTGTGCACCAGCATTCCCTGTGGCGAACTGCGCGAAAAATGCAGGCTGCCGCCATGCGCAGTATAAAGGCGGGCTACGCGATACCTGTTCACCCGCAGGATCGAGCCGAGAACGCGCGCAAGCAGGCCGCCCTTGGCGCCATGCCCGTGCAGCACATCCGGCCGCAAACTCTTGATTTTCTTGTAACCGCGCCAAAGCGTCGTCGCGTCGGAGAGGCTGATTTGACGCCGGATAGGCAGACGGGTCACGCCGAGTGCCAGAAAGGGGGCGATGTCGTCGAACAGCCGGTCCTCATGCTCCCCGCCGGTGAGGCTGTCGCAAAGGATGCCGACTTCATGTCCCGCTTTGCTCTGTTCCTCCGCCAGATCGCGGACGTGGCGGAAGATCCCGCCGACCGGAGACCTGAAGCAATGGAGGATACGGAGCGGTTTTGCCATGATCGGGCGCTGTCAGAACAATCGTTCTCTGACATAGATCGTATCGCCCGCCAGCACCGGATCGGAGATGCCGACGCGCCCGGTCATCACGTGGCCGTTGATCTTGCGCGTGACGTCTGCATTGGCCTGGTTGGCGCGGCTGGAGAAGCCGCCGGCGACTGCTATGGCGTTCTGCACGGTCATACCAGGCACATAGGAATATTGGCCCGGCTGGCCGACCTCGCCCATGATATAGACAGAGCGGTAGCGATCGACATCGATTGTCACGTCGGGATCGCGGATATATCCCTGGCGAAGCTTCTGCGCGATCTGGCCGGAGAGCTGCTGCAACGTCCGGCCGCGGGCAGGGACCTGGCCGATGAGCGGGAAGGCGATATAGCCGGCCTGGTCGACCGTGAAGGTGTTCGTCAGGCCTGGCTGATCGAAGACGGTCACACGCAGGCGGTCGCCGCTATCCAGCGTATATGGCTGAATCGTGGCTTCGCTGAAGGCCTTCGGCGCAGGCTGATAGGTGTTGCAGCCGGTGAGCGCGGCGCTCACGGCAGCCATGCCGAGTGCCAGAACAATCTTTGGCTTTGCGAAGGGCATTTCGCGCTCACAGGAGAGGAAAATCACTGTCGCCGTTATCGATCCGTTAGGGTTAACGGTCGGTAAATAGCCAAGAAAATTCTCTCGCAAATATTAGGCATATCGAAAGCGATGCATGCGAAATACTATTAACGCTTGGGTTACCATAGTCGTTTACGATTAATTTCGGCTTTATATTATGGAGTTCTTGTATATGTCCGGTGTCAACAACACCCAGCAGGATGTGGACATCGATCTCGCGCAGCTCTTTCGCGCCGTATGGCGGCGGCGATTGCGGGTCATTGTCATTACGCTGGCAGGCGCCTGTCTGGCATTTGTCCTCGCCAAGGTGGTTTCGCCGGAATATCGCAGCGAGACCCGTATTCTGATCGAGCAGCGTGCACCGGCCTTTGCAACGACGACGACCGGCAACGACGCTGGATCGGCGCCTCTGCTCGACGAGCTTAACATCGCCAGCCAGGTCCAGATCCTGCAGTCGGCGGATCTGATCAAGCAGGTCATTACCAATCTCAAGCTCCCCGAGCACCCGGAATTCGCCGCAGCCAACAAGGGCTCAGCACTTTCCGATATTTTCGTCATGCTGCATCTGAAGCGCGGTGCCCTCGACAAGGCGCCGGAAGAGCGGATGCTGGATGCCTTCACCAGCCGGCTGCAGGTCTACCAGATCAACAGTTCGCGCGTGATCGGCATAAGCTTCACCTCCCGCGATCCGGATCTTGCCGCCAGCGTGCCGAACGCTATGGCGCAGGTCTATCTCTCGATGCAGAGCGGCGCCAAGCTCGATTCCAATAGCGAGGCGACGCGCTGGCTGGAACCGGAGATCAACAGTCTGCGCGAGAAGGTCAGCGAGGCCGAAAAGAAGGTCGCCGACTACCGCTCGGCCAACGGGCTTCTTCAAACGAGCCAGAACGGCAATTTCGCAACGCAGCAGCTTGGCGATATCTCAGGCCAGCTGGCGCAGGTGCGCGGCGATAAGGCCAATGCCGAAGCGCGGGCTCAGGCGGTGCGCAACGCGCTCGCCAGCGGCCGCTCGACCGACACGCTTGCCGATGTCGCCGGTTCGCAGGCAATCCAGCGGCTGAAAGCGACGGAGTCCAACCTGGAATCGCAGATCTCGGATCTGTCCACGACGCTGATGGATGGCCATCCCAGGCTGAGGAGCCTGCGGGCGCAGCTCGTCGACATCCGCCAGCAGATCAATCGCGAGACCCAGAGGATTCTGGCCAGCATCGAAAACGAAGCCAAGGTGGCACAGCTGCGCGAGCAGCAACTGCTGGCGCAATCGAACACGCTGAAGGCCGATAGCGCCAGGGCAGGGGAAGACGAGGTCGGCCTCAATGCACTGGAGCGCGAGGCCGCGGCGGAGCGGCAATTGCTGGAAACCTATCTCGCCCGCTATCGCGAGGCTGCTTCCCGCGTGGACAAGAATTCGAGCCCGGCCGATGCCCGCGTGGTTTCGAAGGCGGTCGAGCCGGTCGATCCATATTTCCCGAAGGTCGGCCCGATCGTCGTGGTATCAGCATTGGCGACCTTCATCCTGACCGCCATCGTCATCATGCTGGCGGAACTGTTCAGCGGTCGCGCATTGCGGCCCGTCGGTCGCGACGAGAAGGCTTCGCCGGAAATGCCCGCTCGTCCTCAGTCTGATATCCAGACGGCGCCGGCGCTGGCCATGGTGAAGCGCGCCGATGTGCCGGCAAGCATGCTCTCGGTTCCGGCAGACGAAACCCTGGCGCAGGAGATGGCGGCGGCAGTCGATCCGGAGCTCAAGCCGAAGCAGGCGGCTCAGGAAGCGGAAGACGAGGAGGATTTCTCCATCCAGTCCGTCGCCGACTATCTGATCGTCAACGGCTCCAGGCTGGCGATTGCCATATCCCCGAACGGTGACAGCGGATCCACCGCGACGGTGATGCTGGCACGGACGATTGCGGATGCCGGAAGCCGTATCGTGCTGGTCGACATGACAGGAACGGGTTGCCCCTCCCGGCTCATGGCCGAGCACGACGAACTTTCAGGCGTGACCGACCTGCTGTGCGGCGAGGCCGCCTTTGCGGATACGATCCACCCCGATCGGCTCTCCGACGCCCATCTCGTGCCGCAGGGCATGAGCGATCTCGGTCGTGCGATGCGCGGCGCCGACCGGCTGTCGCTGATCCTTGATGCGCTCGGTTCGGCCTATGACATCGTTCTTGTCGAATGCGGCGCAGCCGATGTTTCCGGCGTCGCGCGACTGACGCGCAGCAAGGATACGGAGATCATTCTCTCCATGCCGGTGCCCGACGAAGGCCAATTCATTGCAGCGATGGCGGAATTCCAGAAGGCCGGCTATGAGCACATCATCCTGATGTCCGGATGGCGCGAGGAGCTCGATCCGGATACGCGGCGCGACGCGGCGTGATCAATTCCTGTCGTTCTCGTCGGCCACAGCCGGACCCGCGCCCCGCCGGGCCCGCAACCGCTGGATGAAGGTATAGAGCTGCCGGTTGGACTTGATGGCGGCCTTGGCGCGCGTGATGCTTCGTTCTGCCAGAGCCGCTACATGGCCGATGCCGGATATCGGCAGGAACAGATCATGCTGCGTGGTCTCCATCGGACACCAGGAGCGCTTGTAGTTCTGGTCGCCGATGCCGAAATCGAAGAGGGCGACGCCCTCGCGATGCAGACGCTCGATCATCAACCAGAACAGCAACTCGCCGGGGCTCGCCTCGGCAACCAGCGCCTCGTCGATCGAGGCAAACTGGCAGACGACGTGATCGCCCTTGCGAGACAGGGCCGCGACCGCCGCAATGTGCCCCTCATGTTCGCCCTTGAGCCGGAGGGCATGCATCTGCAGCGTGGCATCGACGCCATCATTCCCATGACGCAGCAGCCGGCGCAGAGCGGCTTGCGTCGGCGCATGGGCAAAGACGTCGGGCAAGCCGGCTTCCCGGAAGCGGGTCGCCTTCTGCTCGAAGAACAGGTCGAGCAGCCCGTCCTGCTGATCGGGCGCGGCGTTCACATAGTCATAGCCGCCCTTGGCATCGAGGAGACGGCTCTGGTGCTTGAACTTCTTGCGGCGGCGCTTGGCGTTCACCTGTTTCAGGCTCGCCTCGAAACTGCCGAGGAAAGGCAGTTGGAAGGCGTGGTTCTGGTTTTCCACGGCGGGTAGCGAGGCAAGCGGGCTTCTGCGGCCGCGCCAGTCGAGCGGCACGTTGCGCAGGATGACGATATCCGCCTTGCCGCGCAGGGCTTCTGCGACTGCCGTCGTCTGCGCGGACGTCAGGCCCTCGGCGGCGCCCTGCAGAAATTCGGCGGAGAACAGGCCGGTGTTGATGTTGCTATGGCGCGTGCCGATGAATTCGGCTCGGCGCACGCCGCGTTCGCGGATGATCTCCAGCGGCAGGATGAAGGCGGTATGATCTCCAAGCGAGCCGCGAACGATAGCCAGCGGATGCCGAAAGGTCTCCACCCAGGCCGAGCACCAATCATAGCTCTGGTGCAGCGAAGCCAGGTCGTCTCGTTCCAGCGCGCGCCATTCGGCCTCAAGCGCGGCCATGCTGTCGAAGACGTCGATGCGGAAGCCGCCGCCCATAGCCGGCTGCGCTGTAACGGGCATGCTCCGCTCGCCCGTTGCCAAGGCAACGGCCGTGACGGCGATATCCCGTTCTTGCGTCTGCATCCGATCCTCTCCGCTCTGGCGGCGTTCGAACGCAGTCTTGCGGGTCGCGGCTTATTTTTGGCTTAAGATGGGACGATCCGCGCGCATATCCCGTGGATCAGGGTTAGCCTTGCGTAAATTGCCCAGCGCAGCGGCTATTGCGGACGCGGCCCGGCCATCCATTTGATGATCCCCATGGCCGGCAGCACCCAGATGATGCCGCTGAACAGGAAGTAGAGGAAATGGACCCAGCCGGGTTGATCTCCGAGCGTGCGCACTGCAACGATCATGGCAACGATCGCATAGATTGCAACCAACAGCACAAGCAGGATCATGCCTATGAATTTGCGCAGGCGAAGGGGCACGGGGTGGTCTCTCCTCTTACGACGACATGCCGCGACGGCATGCCGCAAACTCCCGGGACTTGTTTTGCACGCCCCTATCGGGCAAATCAACAGCCTGATCGAAGGGAGACGTCATGGCTGCCACTAATTTCACGTCGGAACAGGCTATACTGAAGGAAGTGGTCCGCCAGGACCGCAATCGCCGCGCCATCCGCCTCTGGCTTGCCTGTGTGCTGCTGGTTCTCTTCGGCCTGGTGCTGGTGGGCGGTGCGACGCGCCTGACCAATTCCGGCCTGTCGATCACCCAGTGGCAGCCGATCCACGGCGTCATCCCGCCTCTCAATGCCCAGGAATGGCAGGAGGAATTCGACCTCTACAAGCGCATTCCGCAATTCCAGCTCCTGAACAAGGACATGACGGTCGGCGAGTTCAAGGGTATTTTCTGGTGGGAATGGGCACACCGCCTGCTCGCGCGCGCCATCGGCATCATCTTCGGCCTACCCCTGCTGTTCTTCGTCCTGACCGGCCGTGTCGAACGCAAGCTTTGGCTGCCGCTTGCCGGTATCTTTCTGCTCGGAGGCCTGCAGGGCGCGATTGGCTGGTGGATGGTGTCATCGGGCCTGGAGGCGCGCACGGACGTCAGCCAGTATCGCCTCGCCATCCATCTCGTCACCGCCTGTCTGATCTTTGCCGCCTGCATGTGGTTCATGCGCGCGCTGTCGCCGCATTCGAACGAACCGGCGCCGACCCGCTATTCGGCGAAGCTGGCGGGCCTCATTGCCATTATGGCGCTATTTCAGATCTATCTCGGCGCTCTCGTCGCCGGGTTGGATGCCGGCCTGAGTTACAACACCTGGCCGCTCATGGACGGCGCCATAATCCCGGATGGATTGCTCGTACAGTCGCCGGGCTGGATCAATTTCTTCGAAAATCCGAAGACGGTGCAGTTCGTCCATCGCCTCGGCGCCTATGCGCTGTTCATCATCGTCGCCATCAACATGATCATTTCGCTGGGCGCAGCGCCGCAGACGACACATGCACGCCGCTCGGTCGTCCTGTTCCTGCTTGTGCTGATTCAGGCGATACTCGGCATCACCACGCTGCTGCTGCAGGTGCCGCTACACCTGGCATTGGCGCATCAGGCGGGTGCTTTGATCGTCTTTGGTTTCGCGATCGCCAATTGGCGGGGCTTTTTTGGCGAATTGCCGCGCCAGACGTCGATCGTCGTGGGAGATTGAGGCGCATCGCGCCTCAATTCAATCCTTCTTAGCGTGCTGAGGCGACACTTGCCGCCGACGACATCCGCGACACGACTTTCAAGTGCTTGATTTCACCGCGCTTGAAGGCGGCGAGGAAGCGATTGTAATCCTTAAAGACCACGCAGCCATTCGATTCTGCTCGGCCTCCTCTGAGCATGTACGTATGAGCCAGCAAGCCGTCGCGGCCATAGACGCGGGAGCCGCCTGTGGGTGTTAGGCGCAGCGCCTGTACGCCATGGAACGGGCTTTCCCTGTACGTCAGCTTATAAGTCTCAGGCGGCGTCGGGCCGGTATTTTTGCGGTCGACATAACGCGGATTGTCACGCATGTAGCCGAGGCCGGAATGGGCTTCCAGACGCTCGCCGCTCGGCAGATAGACGGTCTTCGCCTCGATGTCGTAGATGGCCGTACCTTCGCCCGGGCTGATGGCGGCAAAGGGATTGAGGAATGGCTTCGTCTTGCGCACGGAGCTGTCGTCCGGATTCGCATAAGCCATGAGACGCGCCGGTGGCTGCGCGGGGGTATCCTTGATGGTTGCCCTGGCGATGGCGGCTGACGCTGGGATATTGGTGCGCTGTACCTCCGGCTCGCGGTCGGGACGGGCCATCGGCACCACGCTCAGCACAGCTTCCGCCATTGCGATATCGGCGTCCTTGGCCGGCAGCGGTGTCGCTTCGGCAATTGCAGGCAGGTTTGCAACGGGGGCTGCCGACGCAACGGCGACCGGCTCCGGAACGGAGTTTGCCGGACCCACCGCCGGTATGGAGGCGGCGGCGTATTTTACTTGGGCCAGTGATTGGACCGCGGCGGCAAAGTTGACCGCGATCACCTTGCGCAGATGGTCGATTGCTTCCGGCGAGGCTGCCACTTCGACACGGCCGCTCTTGATGCTCGCTGCCTCGCTTTGAGCCAGCTTGATCTCGGATGTCTGTTGCGCCAGAGCGTTCGCCAGCTGCAAGCGCACGGCGTCCCGATTGGCGGTCTTCGCCTGAACTGCGTCATCCTTCGTCAGCGCATGGGTTGCCCCGCCCACCGGTGCGTTCGCCGGCGCGCTGCCGAAGCGGCTCCGCTCGTTCAGCGATGCGACCTGGCTGGAGAGGCGGGCAGGGTGCGCCATGTGGCCTTGCGGCACGATGAAGGCGGATGCCCGCGGCGTCAGAAAATCATTGGCTGTGCTGGTCGCACCGGGGAGGGACAGCACCATCGATTGCGTGGTGATCAGCGTGGCGGCGACCCAGGCGAAGGCCACCACGGCGACGCCGGTGGCCAATGTGCCGGGGCGGATGCTGAAGGATTTTTTCTGTCGCGAGGCGTAGCCGAAACGCGAATTGAAGCTACCGAAGCCATCGGTCACAAACGCCATGATACTCGTTATCCAAACTACACAGACACCATGCCGGCTCACAGATGCACACGCGTCTCGACGCGGAACCCGCATCACGACCACCACACTGCCGACTGTCTGGAAGCATGCCGAATTATGGTAACCAATTCCTTTACGCTGGTTCATTCTTGAATATTGATTGAAAATAGCGGTGTCTTCGACGGCCCAGTCATCCGGGCCAGCGAAGCGGTTAAGGAATGAATCCGGCCGACAATTGGTCGCGCCGCATCACAGCCGATCACTTTTTTGTGTAGAGGCTGCTAATTTAGCGACAAGGCGGAATTGTGGCCGCAGGCGCTTGGAGACTGTCGAATTGACGGGGGATCTCTGCGTGACACGAAGGAGCCCGGCCTGATCTATCCTCGACGGGATGATCGGGCCGGGTGCATGGAGTGTCCGCTTGTAGGCCGGCGTTCGGCGCCTCAGGCGCTCAGCATCAGATCCATATTCTGTACCGCAGCACCCGACGCACCCTTGCCGAGATTGTCGAGCAGCGCCACCAGATTGACCTGGCCGGCGCCCGGCGTACCGAACACGAAGAGCTTCATTGTGTCCTTGCCCGCCAGTTCAACAGCGTTGACGCGCGGCAGGGCACGGCTCTCGTCGAGCGGGACGACCTGAACGATATCCTGGCCGGCATAATGGGCTGAGAGTGCGGCGTGAATGCTTTCCAGTGTAGCACCTTCAGCCAGATCGCCGAGATACAGCGGCACCTGCACGATCATACCCTGCGGGAAGCGGCCGACGGATGGCGAGAAGATCGGTGCACGGTCGAGCAGGCCATGCGTCGTCATCTCAGGCACGTGCTTGTGGGTCAGCGACAGGCCGTAAAGGAAGTGCGGAGCGCTGATCGCATCCGGATGATCGGGGTTTTCCATCTGGGCGATCATCTGCTTGCCGCCACCGGTATAGCCGGAAACGGCATTGACCGTCACAGGATAGTCCGCCGGAATGATGCCGGCGGCGCGCAGCGGACGGATGAGACCGATCGCGCCTGTGGGATAGCAGCCCGGATTGGCGACGAAACGCGCAGCCCTGATCTTATTGCCCTGATTGCTGTCCATCTCGGCAAAGCCATAGGCCCAATCCGGATGGATACGGAAGGCGGTGGACGTGTCGATGACGCGGACATTGTTGTTGGCCGCGACCATTTTCACCGCTTCCTTCGACGCATCGTCGGGCAGGCAGAGAATGGCGATATCGGCGCTGTTCAGCATGTCCTCGCGCATGGCGGGATTGCGCCGTTCGGCTTCAGGAATGGACAGGAGTTCGACATCACGGCGGTCGGCCATGCGCGTGCGGATCTGCAAGCCCGTGGTTCCGTGTTCGCCATCGATGAAGATCTTCGGTGCCATCTTATTCCTGCTCTTTCAATAGGTTCAGAGTATTTCCGGACTCAGTTTGCCATGGAGTTGATTCAAAATGATAACGGCTGCAATTGTCTGGTCATGATCTTATCCGAAAACCGTTTCACACTTTTCGGGATCATGCCCTAACGTCCAGCCGCACGCCTTTCAGCGTGGAGACCGAGCATATACATCGCTACTGTTGCCCCTGCAATGGCGGTGATATCGGCATGGTCGTAGGCAGGCGACACCTCGACGACATCCGCGCCTCTGATGTCGAGCTGATCCAGGCGTTGAAGCGTCGAGAGGATCTTCGCACTGGAGGGGCCACCGGCTACCGGCGTTCCCGTACCCGGCGCATAGGCGGGGTCGAGGCAATCGATATCGAAGGTCAGATAGGCGGGTGCGCCGTTGGTGTGGGAGATGATCGTCGAGGCGATATCGGCGGCGCTCATGTCTTCCACCTGATGGCCGTAGAGAATCTGGATGCCGAAATCATCAGGCGCATGCGTGCGTATGCCGATCTGGATGGAGCGATCAGGATCGATCAGGCCATCGCGGACAGCGCGGGCGACGAAGGAACCATGGTCGAGCCGTCGGCCGTCATCGAACCATGTGTCCTGATGCGCATCGAACTGCACAAGGGCTAGGGGACCATGCTTGGCTGCATGCGCTTTCAGCAGTGGCCACGTGATGAAATGGTCGCCGCCCAGCGTCAGCATGAAAGCGCCGCTGTCGAGGATCGCCGTGGCCTGCCGCTCGATTGCGGCGGGTGTTTCCTGATGATTGCCGTAATCGAGCAGGCAGTCGCCGTAGTCGATGACGGACATCTCGGCAAAGAGATCGCGATTGAAGGGATATTGCGGGTCATTGTCGAAGATGGCCGAGGCGCGGCGGATCGCCTGCGGCCCGAAGCGCGTTCCCGGCCGGTTGGAGGTCGCGGCATCGAAGGGTATGCCCCAGACCACGGCATCGACCTCTTCGAGCGATTTTGTAAAGCGGCGGCGCATGAAGGATAGCGCGCCGGCAAAGGTCGGGTCGCTGGCGGCCGAGGTCAGGTTTGTCGCGGTAAAGGCATGGTCAATCGACGTGCTCGGCAAGGGCGTCTCCTTTGCTCGCATGGAAATCATAGGCCCGTTCTACCCGCGCTATGCGAACCTTATATTGCTCGTACCAGCGCTCGCGCCCGAGCTTCTGCGCTGCCAGATGCGACACGACATTCTTCCAGGCAAGAATGCTTTTCTCGTCCCGCCAGAAGGAGATGGTGATGCCGAAGCCGTCGGCGCCCCGCGCGCTCTCGAGCCCGAGACAGCCGTCCTGCGCCAGTGCGAGCGTCTCCATGCGTTCGCCCATGGCTCCATAGCCGTTGTCTCCCGGCGTGCGGATGGAGGAAAAGGAAACGATGTAATAGGGCGGCTGCGGCGTATCCGCGAAATGCGATGGTCTGTCTGTGCTCATGGCGTGCCTCTTGGGGCGAACGGGATTCGCGAGCTTCGGTGTGAATCGTGAGGGAGCGGGCCTCGAACGCCTATTTGCCCGATCTGGCCGTGCATTGATATTCCTTTTTCACGCAGGCGATTTGCGGTGTGGAGCAATCGGCGCGACCATCGGTCACAACGCAGTAGGAACAGCTATCGGTGAACTCGCGGCAATCGGAGTTTGCCTGAAGAAAGTCCTTCATGCTCTGCATCTCCGCCGCCTTGTCTGACGGCGGTGCCTGTCCGGCATCGTCGCAAAGGGCTGGCGATATGCCGGCAAACGCGAACAAGATGGGCAAAGCGAATCTGAGCATGTGTGCACTCCTCATGAAGAAGGCCCGTGTCTGCCATCGGAGGCATGACTTGCCTCGACAGATATGCACTTTTGCCGTGCACGTGTAAAAACAAAAAGGCCGGGTTCGCACCCAGCCTTTCCAAATTCCGATCTCGGGTAAGCGATTAACGCTTGGAGAACTGGAACGAACGACGTGCCTTCGCACGGCCGTACTTCTTGCGTTCGACGACGCGGCTGTCGCGGGTCAGGAAGCCGCCCTTCTTCAGGACCGGGCGCAGGCCGGGTTCGAAGTAGGTCAGCGCCTTGGACAGGCCGTGACGAACGGCGCCGGCCTGGCCGGAGAGACCACCGCCGGCAACGGTTGCGATGATGTCGAACTGGCCGTCACGAGCAGCGGCGAAGATCGGCTGGCGCAGGATCATCTGCAGAACCGGACGGGCGAAATAGGCCGTGTAGTCCTTGCCGTTGACGATGATCTTGCCCGAGCCGGCCTTGAGCCATACACGAGCGACAGCGTCCTTGCGCTTGCCGGTCGCGTAGGAGCGACCGAGCGAGTCAACCTTGCGGACGTGAACGGGAGCAGCTGCTTCCGATACCGTGCCGAGATCCTTCAGGGAAGAGAGATCAGCCATTATCAGGCGCTCCTTACGTTCTTCTTGTTGAGTTTGGCCACGTCGAGAACGACTGGCTGCTGGGCTTCATGGGGATGGTTCGAGCCGGCGTAGACGCGCAGGTTCTTCATCTGGCGACGGCCGAGCGGGCCGCGGGGAACCATGCGCTCGACAGCCTTTTCGACGACGCGCTCCGGGAAGCGGCCTTCGATGATCTGACGAGCCGTACGCTCCTTGATGCCGCCGGCATAACCGGTGTGCCAGTAGTAAACCTTGTCTTCGTACTTCTTGCCGGTGAAAACGATCTTGTCGGCATTGATGACGATGACGTTGTCGCCGTCGTCGACGTGCGGCGTGAAGGTAGCCTTATGCTTGCCACGCAGACGCATTGCGATGATAGAAGCGAGACGACCAACGACGAGCCCTTCGGCGTCGATGAGAATCCACTTCTTCTCCACCTCTGCAGGCTTCTGGGAGAAGGTTGCCATGTCGAATACTCTCTTTTAGGACCCCGGACCCGAAGGCGTCAGGGCGTTTCTTGTTGCTTGATTTGGCGTGTAAACGCACGCCAAAAAGAAAGCAGCCCGGAAAGGCTGCGATCTGTGGCGGCTTATAAAGCGAACTGATGCCAACGTCAACATATCGAAATTTGGCGACTGCAAAAATAAGTAAGTGAAATCAATTAGTTACATATACGGTATAATTATACCACACACAGAGAGCGTCAGCCCAGCCGCAAAACCAGGACGCCGGCGGCGATAATCGCGCCAGCGACGTAACGCCAGATGCTCGAGCGCTCCTTCAAAACGACGACGGAGATGACCAGCGCGAAGAGGATCGACGTCTCGCGCAGGGCGGCAACCATGGCGACCGGAGCCTTGGTCATCGCCCATAAGGCAAGCCCGTACGAGATGATCGAACCGCCGCCGCCGACAAGCCCGCGCCACCAATTGTAGCGGATGTGGGCGGCGACGGCATTGACGCCGCGCTGCGAGATTGCCCATGCAAACAGAAGGACCGGCGGCAGGAGCGACATCCACAGCGTATAGGATATGGAATTGCCGGATATCCGCGCGCCGATGCCGTCGACATAGGTATAGGTCGCGATGACAGCGGCGTTGGCAAGCGCCAGCAGGATCGCGCGGCGGCTGCCTTTTCGTGCCTCGAAGGCAAGCGTCAATACCCCGGCGCAGATGGTCATCGTGCCGATCAGGGCGCCACCCGAAAGCGTCTCCTTGAGAATGAAGCTGCTTGTGGAAACGATGATCAACGGCGCGACACCCCGCATCAGCGGATAGACGAGGCCGATGTCGCCGGCGCGGTAGGCCGCCGCAACAAGCTGGAAATAAGCGAACTGGAGGATCGCCGAAGCGCCGATGAACGGCCAGGCCGCGGAGGCCGGTAGCGGCAGGAACGGCAGCAGGGGCAGAGCCGCAACCGCGCCACCAGCCGAAACCAGTGCGGCATCCAGCGACTTATCGGTTCCCGCCTTGATAATCGCATTCCATGTCGCGTGCAGTAAGGCACCGAAAAGGACAAGAGCGATGACGTCGAAAGACACAGGAACCTCTGAAATGAACGCTGGCCAACAAAAGCTTGATGTTTTGTGGGAAAGTGACTGCCATTTGACCCGTAATACGACAAAAAGCAACGGGATGTTCTAGTCGCAAACATGCCGCCGCCCGTTTAGATGCAGGGTTGTCGAGGTCAGTAAATGGGTTCGCCGTATGTTCCGACGCATGCCTATAAAATTATATATTAATAATTTATTGGAGTATGAAGCGCGAACAAGTATCGCATGCCATATGAACGCAAGGGTAGAATTAGGCCAGCCTTACTCGAAGAGACATCACATTGCATCGTTGAAAAAAATAACTACACAATCTTTTGGTGCAGCCATGCCCCGATGGAGCGGCCGCTAACGCTGACCGATCCTGCTGCAACGCAAAATATTGTGGATAAAATTGCAGATATCGAAGAATATTACAGAGATTGGCGTTGGCAACGGTATAAATCTTTGAAAAAGCGGGTTATAGTTTCAGGTATAAAACTCCTGATGCAATGTTTCCTGCGGTATAGGTCGGCGAAGAACCAAAAAATATTCTGTGGAAAATTAATGAATTTGCATATATTGCGTGTTCGCAATCGGTTCTCATTTTCGGTCTTCTTTTATAAGACTTTACTAATTGAATATGAATGAATAGTGAACAGAAGTTGTATTTCATGAGAACGTGCTGGAGTTGACCGGGGTAAAGCGGGTGAAAGCGCTTTGGAACGCACTCCCAATTGAGGCGCATCAATGCGCTGTCGCAGACTGCCATGGCGGCAGCGCGCTACACTTAAGACAATCAAGGGTCGTGCCCATCTGTGTGATCGAAAACGGTTGTATTCAATCACCAGCCCTGGCTGATTATGATCAGCGCCGGAAAATCAATTCATCGTCATCGAGATCAGTGGTCGGCCGACACGTATAGACAGGGCAGGAGGCGCGATCCTTCGTCGGCAGATAATCCTGATAGGCATAGTAGCCGAGGTCGCACGCATCGCTGTTGATGACGTAGCGATCGTAAAGCGTCATGTTGGGTGTTCTTTTGGCCGGATAGCGCATGATCACCGCGCGCTCGCGACTGATGGTCGCCCTGGCTTCGGCGCAGGTCATGGACATGGAGTTATATCGCGAAATCGCCATCGCCGGCGAGGCTGCCGATGTGATCAGCAGGCCCAGGAGTACGATCTTTTTCATCGGGTTAATCCTCCCTGAAGTTGTTATAATGTAATATATACGTGGAAACTGCCGCCGCGGTTTCTATATCTGTGGCGAAAACGCAAGTGTGATCGAGTTGGGAGGCTTGGTGATGAACCACAATAATTATGATGATTCCTATATTGCTGACATCCTTCTTTCCGTAAGGACCATCGCGCTCGTCGGCGCTTCGCCCAATCCGGCGCGGCCGAGCAATGGCGTCATGGCCTATCTGCTGAACAGGGGTTATCGTGTCATTCCGGTCAACCCCGGGCAAGCCGGCAAGGAAATCCTCGGGCAGTGGGTCTATGCGCATCTGTCCGATATTCCCGAGCCGGTGGACATGGTCGATGTTTTCCGGGCGCCCGAATATCTGCGCGCGGTGGTCGAGGAGACCATCATGATTGAGCCAAGGCCGCCTGTCATCTGGGGCCAGCTCGGCGTGCGCGATGACGCGGCGGCGGCTAGAGCCGAGGCCGCGGGCGTCAGGGTCGTCATGGACCGCTGCCCGGCCATCGAATATCCGCGTCTGGTTGCCTGACCGGACGGGAAGCGCAGTTGAGGGCATGTGGCCGTTTATCGCGCGATCCGGCTGAAGGCGGGCACGTTTTTCCCGCGGGCCGGAAAGTGCAGCAAAGTTCGCGGTTAACTTTCATACGCCAGACGCTATGATTTCCCCGTCACAGATAAAACTGGCGGGAGGAAAAATCATGCCGACGAACAATCCGGGTTTCGACACGCTGGCCGTCCACGCAGGCGCGCAGCCGGATCCGACGACGGGCGCTCGCGCCACGCCGATCTATCAGACGACATCTTTCGTCTTCCAGGATGCCGATCATGCCGCGGCACTCTTCGGGCTGCAGCAGTTCGGCAATATCTATACGCGCATCATGAACCCGACACAGGCCGTGCTCGAGGAGCGGGTGGCCGCTCTGGAAGGCGGAACGGCGGGACTTGCGGTCGCTTCGGGTCATGCCGCCCAGATGCTCGTCTTCCACACCATCATGCGGCCGGGCGACAATTTCGTCGCCGCCAAGAGGCTTTACGGCGGCTCCATCAATCAGTTCGGCAATTCCTTCAAGAATTTCGATTGGCGGGTGCGTTGGGCCGATTCAGCCGATCCCTCCACCTTCGAAGCCCAGATCGATGACCACACGCGCGCCATCTTCATCGAGAGCCTCGCCAATCCCGGCGGCACCTTCGTCGATATCGACGCGATCGCCGCCGTTGCCCACAGGCATGGTCTGCCGCTGATCGTCGACAACACCATGGCAAGTCCCTATCTCATCCGGCCATTGGAACATGGCGCCGATATCGTCGTGCACTCGCTGACGAAATTCCTCGGCGGACACGGCAATTCCATGGGTGGTGTCATCATCGATGGCGGCACCTTCGATTGGTCGGCCTCCGGCAACTATCCGATGCTGTCGGCGCCGAGGCCGGAATATAATGGTGTCGTGCTGCACGCGACGTTCGGCAATTTTGCCTTCGCCATTGCGTGCCGCGTCCTCGGCCTGCGCGATCTCGGCCCGGCAATCTCGCCGTTCAACGCCTTCCTCATTCTGACTGGCATCGAGACGTTGCCGTTGCGCATGCAGCGCCATTCCGACAATGCGCTTGCCGTCGCGCGGTGGCTGAAGGAGCAAGAGAAGGTGGCCTGGGTGAACTATGCCGGGCTCGAGGATGATCCGAACCATGCTCTGCAGCAGCGCTACTCGCCGAAGGGGGCGGGATCGGTCTTCACCTTCGGACTGAAAGGCGGCTATGAAGCGGGCAAGGGACTGGTGGAGGGACTGGAACTCTTCTCGCATCTCGCCAACATCGGCGACACGCGCTCTCTGGTCATCCATCCGGCCTCGACGACGCACAAGCAGTTGACCGACGAACAGAAGGTCGCCGCCGGCGCCGGCCCCGATGTGGTGCGTCTGTCGGTCGGCATCGAAGACGTCAAGGACATCATCGCCGACCTGGAGCAGGCACTGGCGAAAGTCTGAGGGCCGCGTCGATAAAGGGCTGAAAAAGCCTGCCGGCTATCTTTGATGGGTCGTCGTTTCGTGCTTGTCTCGGTCCCGTGATCGCAAGGAAGCGACCGCGGACTGCTGAGGCTTTGCCGCCGAAGCGCATCGACAGGAGGCATTTGTGACGGCATATCTGCGATTGAATATCGATGGCGTCGAGCCGGAGACCGGCGCGCCCGCTGCAGATCGGCTCGTCTCGGGAACTCCGAGCTTTCGCACCTGGAACCTCGATGAGGCCGATGGCGGCCTTTACGCGGGTATCTGGGAGGCGTCGCCGGGCAAATGGAAAATCGTCTATGACGAGTGGGAGTACTTTCATATCCTCTCCGGCTATTCGGTGGTAACTGCAGAGAACGGCGAGGCTTTTCATTTGCGCGCCGGCGACCGCATGATCTTGAGGCCCGGCTTCAAGGGGACGTGGGAAGTCATTGAAACGACTCGCAAGGACTATGTGATCCGTCTCTGAAAGCCCCCTGAATCAAAACAAGGAGGCCGATGTTTTCCGCCGAACGGCAAGCTTTTCCATGTGCTTTCGGGATAGCCATTATCATTGCTGCAGGTTGTGTCACTGGCGCTTCATTAAACTGTCATCAAACTGAAACAATGCGTCTTTAGAGCCATCCTTGTCGCCAGGAGATTGAGGTGGGGAGGTCATCTATAATGAGTACCCCGTGCCGGTCTTCTGCTCGCCATCCTTTTGTTCACTTGAGGAAGTGAGTCTACTATGCTTAATCTGAAACTCCGTTCCCTTTGCCTGACCGCTGGCCTGGTTGTCACCATGGCCGCTTCGGCTATGGCTGCCGACATCACGGGCGCCGGCTCGAGCTTCATCGCGCCGGTTCTGTCCAAGTGGGCCGAAGGCTATAAGGCTGCGACGAACAATGTCGTCAACTACCAGTCCGTCGGTTCGGGCGCCGGCATCAAGCAGCTCCTCGACAAGACCATCGTATTCGGCGCTTCGGACAAGCCGATGAGCGACGCTGATCTCGAGAAGAACGGCATTGCCCAGTTCCCGATGATCTCCGGCGGCATCGTCGTTTCCTATAACGTTGCTGGCGTAAAGCCGGGCGAACTCGTTCTCGACGGCAAGACGCTGGCCGATATCTTCCTCGGCAAGATCGCCAAGTGGGACGATGCGGCCATCAAGGCCCTCAACCCCGACATTAAGCTGCCTTCCGGGCCGATCTCCGTCGTTTATCGCGCCGACAGCTCGGGCACGACCTTCAACTTCACCGACTACCTGGCGAAGGTTTCGCCGGAGTGGAAGGAAAAGGTTGGTTCGAACACGGCGGTCGAATGGCCGGTCGGCTTCGGCGCCAAGGGTTCCGAAGGCGTTTCCACCACTGTCAACCAGACAGCTGGTTCGATCTCTTACGTTGAATATTCCTATGTCGTCGCCAACCACATCGGTTTCGCGAAGATGAAGAATGCGGCCGGCAAGGTTATCGAGCCGAGCCTCGACACATTCAAGGCTGCCGCTTCCAACGCCGATTGGGCCCATGCCAAGAACTTCAACCTGATCATCACCAATCAGCCCGGCGACAAGAGCTGGCCGATTGCAGCTTCGACCTGGGTTCTGCTCTACAAGAAGCCGGCCGATCCTGCTCAGAACGAAGCAGCGCTGAAGTTCTTCAAGTGGTCCTATGAAAAGGGCCAGAAGGACGCGACCGACCTGTCCTATCTTCCGGTTCCGGAAACTGTTGCCAAGGTTGTCGAAGAGTCCTGGAAGAAGGACTTTGGCACGAAGTAATTTGTGCTGGATGAGAGTGCGGCGGACAGGGTTTGGCCCTGTCCGCCTTTCGTGACAGGACAAGGGGAAATCGATGGCTGACGCGACTCAGACGGCTGGCTTCCAGGCATTGGATACCACCGCCATCACGAGAAAATTCCGGAGACAGGACCGGATTTTCTATTTTATGACGCTTTGCTCGGCTGCTCTTGTCGTGCTTCTGCTGCTGGCAATCATTGTGGTTCTTGTCATCGATGCCTTGCCAACCTTCCAGGCCTTCGGGTTTTCGTTCCTCTGGGGCACGAAGTGGAGCGCTCCCGCCGATATCTATGGTGCTGTGCCTGCGGTGGTCGGTACGCTGGTGAGTTCGTTCATCGCCATGCTGATTGCCATTCCCCTGGGCATCGGCATCGCCATCTTCCTCACGGAACTTTGCCCCGGCAGCCTGCGGCGTCCGATCAGTACGGCCATCGAGCTTCTGGCCGGTGTTCCATCCATTATCTACGGCATCGTCGGTCTGTTCATTCTCGTGCCGCTGATGCAGACCTATATCCTGCCCTTCCTTATGATGACGGTCGGCCAGGTGCCGTTGATCGGCCTGCTGTTCCAGCCGCCGGCGCCGGGCGTCGGCCTGTTGACGGCAAGCCTCGTGCTGGCAGTCATGATCCTGCCGTTCATCACCGCGATCTCCCGCGATGTGTTCACCACCGTGCCGCCGATGCTGCGTGAATCCGCTTACGGCATGGGCATGACCACATGGGAAGTGGCTCGCCACATCCTGATCCCCTATACACGTCGCGGCCTCGTAGGCGGCATCATGCTCGGCCTCGGTCGTGCGCTTGGCGAAACCATGGCCGTCACTTTCGTGATAGGCTCGGTGAGCCGTCTGCAATCGTCGATCATTTCGCCGTCCACCACCATTTCCGCCCAGATCGCGAACAACTTCGGCGATGCCGACGGTCTGCAATTGTCGAGCCTGATTGCGCTCGGCCTGCTCCTGTTCGTCCTTTCCTTCTGCGTGCTTGCGGCGGCGCGGTGGATGATCGGCCGCGGCGACTCGCTCTGAGGAAAAAACCCATGGACAATGCAATTCGTCAGAACCTCGTGTCGAGGCGTTATGGGAAGAACCGGGTGATGATGGTCTTGTGCTTCATCGCGGCCGTCCTCGGCATATTCTTTCTGAGCGTAATCCTTGCGACCCTCCTTTATCGCGGTGTATCGGCGCTCAGCCTCGACGTGTTCACCATGTCGATCCCGGCCCAGGGCTCGCGTGGTGGTCTGATCAACGCAATCTACGGCACCGTGCTGGTCACGGGCCTCGCCATCGTGATCGCTGCGCCGATCGGCATTCTCGCCGCCACCTATCTGGTGGAATATGCCAATGGCAGCAAACTTGCCGAGGCTGCCAAGTTCCTCAACGACATTTTGCTGTCAGCACCCTCGATCATCATCGGCGTGTTCGTCTACGGCGCGGTGGTCGTGCCCATGCACGGCAACTCTGCCATCGCCGGCATCCTCGCGCTGGCGCTGATCGCCCTTCCGGTCGTCAACCGCACGACACAGGACATGCTGTTGCTGGTGCCAAACGCGCTTCGCGAGGCGACCGCCGCGCTCGGCGCGCCGCGCTGGAAGTCCATGATGATGGTGGTCTACCGTTCCGCCTGGACGGGCATCCTCACCGGCATCCTGCTGGCCGTCGCCCGCATCAGCGGCGAAACCGCACCGCTTCTCTTTACGGCCGGTTACAGCAAATTCATGAATGCAGACCTGACCGGTCCAATCGCCACGCTGCCGGTTGCCATCAACACGCTCGCCGCCGATGCAGGCGAGGATCTCAAACAACTGGCCTGGGCCGGCGCATTGATCATCACCGTTGCCATCCTTGCCCTCAACATCCTTGCCCGTGTCTTGAGTGGTCGTCGCCAATGACGCAGCCGCCGAACGATAGGAATGAAACCATGAACATGAGCGACAACAGTTTCCAGAGCGTCAACGCACAGCCGGGGAAGGACGCCGTTTCTCAGTCGGATCTCGGCATGCTCGCAAAACTTCAGGTGAAGAACCTCGATTTCACCTATCAGAACGGCCATCGCGTTCTGAAGGGTGTGAATATGGACATCCGCAAAAATGCGGTCACTGCCTTCATCGGCCCTTCGGGTTGCGGCAAATCCACGCTGCTGCGCACCTTCAACCGGATGTATGACCTCTATCCGGGCCAGACGGTTTCGGGCGAGATCCTGCTGGACGGCCGCAATATTCTCACCAAGGACGTCGATCTGAACGATTTGCGCGCCAAGGTCGGCATGGTGTTCCAGAAGCCAACGCCGTTCCCGATGTCGATCTATGAAAACGTCGCTTTCGGCATCCGGCTCTATGAGAAGATTTCCAAGGCGGAGATGGACGTGCGCGTCGAAGCGGCGCTGACGGAAACGGCGTTGTGGAGCGAAGTGAAGGAAAAGCTGCACCAGAGCGGACTTGGCCTTTCCGGCGGCCAGCAGCAGCGTCTCTGCATCGCCCGCGCCATCGCGCTGCGCCCGGAAGTCTTGCTTCTGGACGAGCCGACTTCGGCTCTCGATCCGATCTCCACGGCCAAGGTCGAAGAACTGGTGTCGCAGCTGAAGGGCGATTTCACGATCGTCATCGTCACGCACAATATGCAGCAGGCGAGCCGCATCTCCGACAGTACCGCCTTCATGTATCTCGGCGACCTGATCGAATACGGCCCGACCGAGCAGATCTTCCAGGCACCGAAGGTGAAGCGCACGGAAGACTACATCACCGGTCGTTACGGCTGATACGGTCCGTGCATCGTCCAAACCCAAGATTTAAGATGGCGCGCCGGTCGGACGCGCCATTTTGCATTTTAGCCATGACGTGAATTTTGCCGGTTGCCGTGCCGCGGGCTGCGAAAACAGCGAACACCCGCCTCTGGCGGGCGGCTCGAACTCACCAGGTCAGTTCGAGCTTGTCCAGGCCGTGGAATTGGTAGACGTCCTTGACCTCGGGCGTCCTTTTGAGCTTCAACCCGGGCAAGCGCTCGAAGAGGATCGGCAGCACGACGTTCAATTCCAACCGGGCCAGCGGCGCGCCGATGCAGAAATGGATACCCGCGCCGAACGACAGGATGGGTGCTTCGTTGCGGTCGGGCTTGAAGGTGAGGGGATCGGAAAATTTCGTCGGGTCCAGATTGGCGGCTGCAAGGATCATCGCCACCTTGTCGCCGCGCTGAAAGGAGATCCCGTCGATTTCCGTCGGCTCCAGGCACCAGCGGTCGAAGATGTGCACGGGCGCGCAGATGCGCAGCGTCTCTTCCACCGTTCGTTCCGTCGTCGCCTCGTCCTTGAAAAGCTCGGCCGGCGAATAATCGCTTTCCAGGATGACGCGCACGGAATTGCCGATCTGATGCACCGTCGCTTCATGGCCGGCATTGAGCAGCACGATCGTCGTCGACACCAGTTCGTCTTCGGTCAGATACTGACCCTTGTGCTCGGTGGTGATCATGTGCGTCAAAAGATCGTCGCGCGGATTGGCGCGGCGCTCGCGGATGACGGTTTTCACATAGTCGGCGAATTCCTTGGCGGCCTGATCCGCCGCGTCTTCGTCGGCAGCCGTACGGCCGAACATGTACATGCGGACATAGGCGTGGGACCACTTCAGCAGCTGTGGCCCCATTTCTTCCGGGATGCCGATCATCCGCGCGATCATGGTGACGGGAATGACGTCGGCAAAGGCCGACAGAAGCTCGACCTCACCGTCCTTCTCGAAGCCGTCGATCAGGCGGGTGGCCAGTTCGGCCAGTTCCGGTTTCATCTTCTCGACATGGCGGGACACGAAGGCGCGGTTGACGAGGGTGCGCAGGCGCGTGTGCTCGGGCGGTTCGATTTCGAGGAGCGAGTACTGTTCGGCAAGATCGAAATTCTTCAGATGCGGCAGAGGTGCCGGCATGCCGAGCTCTTCACGCGTGGCGATGTGCAGGATCTGGCGGCCGAAGCGGCGGTCGCGCAGCAGCCCGTTCACATGGTCATAGCCTATGAAATACCATTGTTTCTGCTCCTCCCAGTAAAAGGTGGGACATTGAGCATGCAAGGCGGCGTAGACCGCATTGGGATTCGTATAGAAGGCGGGATCGCGGGCGTCGAGAGAGACGCGGCGGGCCGCCGAATCGATGGAGAGGAGAGAAGATGTGGTCATGATGACAAGGATTATCGGAATAAATCGCGCCGGAAAAGCCCGTCACATGCCGGCGAGCTTGCCCATGCGTCGCAGGGCGTGAATCTGGTCATCGAGTGTCGGAACCAGTTCGCCGCCATCTGTGTCTGGCGGCGCGTCGACCGTCTTTGCGATTTCCATTTCGTCGAAGACGATGATGCAATTGCGGCCTGCGCGCTTGGCGGCGTAGAGCGCGCGATCGGCGGAGGAGACGAGCCGATCCCAGCTGACGGTGTCACGCGGCATGATTGCCACGCCGATGCTGACCGTCGCCGGCACCAGGGAACGACCCGCGAGCAGCGGGACGCGGCAGAAATCGGCGCGGATCGTTTCCGCCAGCGCCTCGGCCTGTGCCTGATCGTCTATGGGGACGAAGGCGACGAATTCCTCGCCGCCCATGCGGCCGAACGCGCCGCCGCGCGGCACGAACTGGTGGGCGATGCGCGCAAATTCGATGAGAACGAGATCGCCCGTCTGGTGTCCGTAGCGATCGTTGATCGTCTTGAAGTGGTCGAGATCGAACAACAGCGCGGCGAGCTTTTGCGGCTGCCGTTGTCCTTCTCCGGCAAGAATCGCGTAGCTGTCTTGAAGGCCGCGGCGGTTCAAAACGCCGGTCAGCGTATCGGTGATGGAAATTGCCCGCCAACGACGCTCCGCGCGCTCCATCAGCAACTTGCCCATCAATGCGACAGCGACCGTGATGAACAGCGCATCGCCGAGCGCCACATAGCCACGATAGATCAAGGCCTCTTCCTGCGTGGGAGCGAACAGTGCCATCCCGACGGAGGACACGAAGCAAAGGCAGGCTAGAGCCATGAACACAAAGCCTAACTGGCCGCGCGCCTGTTCCCGCCGACCTTCGGCGGGGCGGACCGCACAGGCGAGCAATGTCGCGCCGACCGCGCCGGCCAGGTCATGGATGATGATGCGATTGACGAAGCTGTCATTGACCCATGGCAGGCTGACGCCGACCAGCCAGATGACGGGTGGCAGCAGGGCCGACCATTCGAGCTTGCGCTTGTCGAGCCATCGAAAGCCGGCAATCCAGGCGCTTTCGCCAAGCAGCGCGATCGCATTGCCGATCTCGACCGACAATATGTCGGGAATGAAACCGCGGGCCGCCACCAGCGCAAATCCAATCGCATTCACGATAAAGCCCAGCGCCCACATCAGATAGGCGGGCGATCGGCGATCGTGCCACCAGGCAAGAAGAAATACGGCCGCCAGGGTGATGGCTTCCGAGCACCAGATGATCAACCCTGTGGTCATGTTAAGCACGATCAGCATTTCTCCTTGCCAGGGCCAACCCGTCGGCGCGAAAGAGCGGACGGTTCCTGCGACTGGCCTATCCTTGCCGAATAAGATGGTAAGTTCCTTAAGTGTCTTGGTAAATTTTGGCCGTTTCCGCCGCCTGCACCGTACCGGCACCGTCCTTTATGCTTCCTTCACCCTGCGGTCGGGAAAAGCGGTGAATTGCGCATGGCACGACACCCGGCCGGTTGGCATTGCGAAAGCGGCGATTAGAAATGCTTTGTCAACGCTTCCTAGGGCATTAGTGCTTTTTGAGGTTATGCTTTCGTGCGTCTTGAAGTGCAGGGCAGTGACACTCTATGTAGGGGTAACGGATTTTATTCGATTCCCGGCGCTTTTGCCGCCGGGGCAAGCTTGGTAAAGGACGCACATGAGAAATCCAGTCGATACAGCTATGGCTCTGGTGCCGATGGTTGTTGAACAGACCAACCGTGGGGAACGGTCTTACGACATCTATTCCCGCCTGCTGAAGGAACGTATCATCTTCCTGACCGGGCCTGTCGAAGACCATATGGCCACGTTGGTTTGCGCCCAGCTTCTCTTCCTCGAGGCGGAAAACCCGAAGAAGGAAATTGCGCTCTACATCAATTCGCCGGGCGGCGTCGTGACTGCCGGCATGGCGATCTATGACACGATGCAGTTCATCAAGCCGGCCGTTTCGACGCTGTGCATCGGCCAGGCAGCCTCGATGGGTTCGCTGCTGCTTGCCGCCGGCGACAAGGACATGCGCTTCGCCACGCCGAATTCCCGCATCATGGTTCACCAGCCGTCCGGCGGTTTCCAGGGGCAGGCTTCGGACATCGAACGTCATGCGCGCGACATCATCAAGATGAAGCGTCGCCTGAACGAAGTTTACGTGAAGCATTGCGGCCGGACATATGAAGAAGTCGAGCAGACGCTCGATCGTGACCATTTCATGTCCTCCGATGAGGCAAAGGAATGGGGTCTGATCGACAAGGTGCTGACGTCGCGTACCGAAATGGAAGGTGAAGCCGCCTCTTGATTATCCTTGAGGTGGTGGCTTCCTCGCCACAGTTCTATCCCATTTGTGATCGAATAGGGGTTTAATGTGGAACGGAACGCGGTAATAGTAGGCATTCGTGCTATGTAGCGTTTTTATGACATAGCATTCGGGCATTCGAGGGGGATCGTTGCCACGCAGTTCCGTTTGTCGGGCCTGCGTTCAGTACCCTGAAGGGCGCCGCGATCTGCTAATAACGAGGTGCAGGTCCGGCGGATGCATAGAGTGGACCGCGATTTCAACTTGGAAATTGACGGCGTGCTGGAAGGAAAGTGATATGAGCAAAGTCAGCGGCAGCAACGGCGGCGACTCGAAGAACACGCTTTATTGTTCGTTCTGCGGTAAGAGCCAGCATGAAGTCCGGAAGCTGATTGCCGGACCGACCGTCTTCATCTGCGATGAATGCGTTGAACTATGCATGGACATTATCCGCGAGGAAAACAAATCCTCGATGGTTAAGTCGCGTGACGGCGTTCCGACACCGCAGGACATCATCAAGGTTCTTGATGAATACGTTATCGGCCAGAGGCAGGCGAAGAAGATCCTGTCCGTGGCCGTTCACAACCACTACAAGCGCCTCGCACATGCGTCCAAGAACGGCGATGTCGAGCTGGCGAAGTCGAACATCATGCTTGTCGGTCCGACCGGTTGCGGCAAGACCTATCTGGCTCAGACGCTCGCCCGCATCATCGACGTGCCCTTCACCATGGCCGACGCGACCACGCTGACGGAAGCAGGCTATGTCGGCGAGGACGTGGAGAACATCATTCTCAAGCTGCTGCAGGCTGCCGACTACAACGTCGAGCGCGCCCAGCGCGGCATCGTCTACATCGACGAAGTCGACAAGATTTCCCGCAAGTCGGACAATCCGTCGATCACCCGCGATGTATCGGGCGAGGGTGTGCAGCAGGCACTGCTGAAGATCATGGAAGGCACGGTCGCTTCGGTTCCTCCCCAGGGTGGACGCAAGCATCCGCAGCAGGAATTCCTGCAGGTCGACACGACCAACATCCTGTTCATCTGCGGCGGTGCCTTTGCCGGTCTCGACAAGATCATCTCCGCCCGTGGCGAGAAGACCTCGATCGGCTTTGGCGCTGCTGTCAAGGCGCCGGACGATCGCCGCGTCGGCGAAGTGCTGCGCGAGCTGGAACCGGAAGATCTGGTCAAGTTCGGCCTGATCCCGGAATTCATCGGCCGTCTGCCCGTGCTGGCGACGCTGGAAGACCTGGATGAGGACGCGCTCATCCAGATCCTGTCCGAGCCCAAGAACGCGCTCGTCAAGCAGTACCAGCGCCTGTTCGAGATGGAAGACGTTGAACTGACCTTCCACGAGGACGCATTGCGCGAGATTGCCAAGAGGGCGATCGTGCGCAAGACCGGCGCGCGTGGTCTGCGCTCGATCATGGAGAAGATCTTGCTCGATACCATGTTCGATCTGCCGGCTCTGGAAGGCGTCCGCGAGGTGGTCATTTCCGAGGAAGTGGTCCGCGGATCGGCCCGCCCGCTCTACATCTATGCAGATCGGCAGGAGGAAAAGGCCAACGCGACGGCCTAACGATCCGATTTGTGTTCGTGAATCAGGGGCTCGTTGTCGACGGGCCCCTTTCTGTTTGAAAAATCGTGCAGTTTGCTGATAAAGTCTGGGATAAGCGTGTGGGACCGCCGCCAAACCCGGTTGTGAAGAGCGCCTGCTGCAGCCATGATGGCATGATTCTGGAGCATCCGACGGATAGGGCTTGGGCCCGGCGTTTTTCCTCGGATCCTGATTTGTCGGCGGTGTTTGAGTGGCCGGGCGTCGGTGCTTTGTTGTTGCGTTCCTCCTCGTAAATATGCGGATCGCTGTCTGGCGACAGTGCGTCGCGCGCGACTTGAAATAGGCAATGTGAAGCTCCACTTGTTAACCAAGTGAGAGAGCCGGCTAATCCCCTAAGGCCGGCAGAGAGCCCGGGAACGGGACGACGGAAAGGAAATAACATGACTAAGAAAACGTCTGCGGCAAATGAGAGCATTGCCTATCCGGTATTGCCGTTGCGCGACATCGTGGTTTTCCCCCACATGATCGTGCCGCTGTTCGTCGGACGGGAAAAATCCATTCGTGCGCTGGAAGAGGTCATGGGCTCTGACAAGCAGATCATGCTGGTCACGCAGATCAATGCCAGCGACGACGATCCTGCGCCGGACGCGATCCATAGGGTTGGTACCGTTGCCAATGTGCTGCAGCTGCTGAAACTGCCCGACGGCACCGTGAAGGTGTTGGTCGAAGGCCGTGCGCGTGCGGAGATCGACGAGTATACCGGCCGCGAGGACTTCTATGAGGCCCTTGGCCATGTCTTGCATGAGCCGGAGGAAGATCAGGTCGAGCTCGAAGCGCTGAGCCGCTCGGTCGTTTCTGAATTCGAGAGCTATGTAAAGCTCAACAAGAAGATTTCGCCGGAAGTGGTTGGCGCCGCCAGCCAGATCGATGACTATTCTAAGCTCGCCGACACGGTTGCCTCGCATCTGTCGATCAAGATCACCGAGAAGCAGGAGATGCTGGAAACCACCAGCGTCAAGGGCCGCCTCGAAAAGGCGCTCGGCTTCATGGAAGGCGAGATTTCGGTTCTGCAGGTCGAAAAGCGCATCCGCTCGCGCGTCAAGCGCCAGATGGAGAAGACCCAGCGCGAATACTATCTGAATGAACAGATGAAGGCGATCCAGAAGGAGCTCGGCGACGGCGAAGAAGGCCGCGACGAGATGGCCGAGTTGGAAGAGCGCATCTCCAAGACCAAGCTGTCGAAGGAAGCCAAGGAAAAGGCCGATGCCGAGCTGAAGAAGCTGCGGCAGATGAGCCCGATGTCGGCGGAAGCCACCGTGGTGCGCAACTATCTCGACTGGTTGCTGGGTATCCCGTGGCACAAGAAGTCGAAGGTCAAGGCCGACCTCAACAATGCCGAGAAGATCCTCGAACAGGATCATTTCGGCCTCGACAAGGTCAAGGAGCGCATCGTCGAATATCTGGCCGTCCAGGCCCGCGCGACGAAGATCAAGGGCCCGATCCTGTGCCTCGTCGGCCCTCCGGGTGTCGGCAAGACCTCGCTCGCCCAGTCGATCGCCAAGGCGACCGGCCGTGAGTATGTCCGCATGGCACTCGGCGGCGTTCGTGACGAAGCCGAGATCCGCGGCCACCGTCGCACCTATATCGGCTCGATGCCCGGCAAGGTCATCCAGTCGATGAAGAAGGCCAAGAAGTCCAACCCGCTCTTCTTGCTCGACGAAATCGACAAGCTCGGCATGGACTATCGCGGCGATCCGTCATCGGCCCTGCTGGAAGTGCTGGACCCGGCGCAGAACTCGACCTTCATGGATCACTACTTGGAAGTCGAATATGACCTCTCGGACGTGATGTTCATCACGACGGCGAATACGCTGAACATCCCTGCGCCGCTTATGGACCGCATGGAAGTCATCCGGATCGCCGGCTACACCGAAGATGAAAAGCGCGAGATCGCCAAGCGGCACCTGCTGCCGAAGGCCATTAAGGAACACGCGTTGCAGCCGCAGGAATTCTCGGTCAGCGACGACGCCCTGATGGCAATCAGCCAGCAATACACCCGCGAAGCCGGTGTTCGTAACTTCGAACGCGAATTGATGAAGCTCGCCCGCAAGGCGGTCACCGAGATCATCAAGGGCAAGACCAAGTCCGTTGCGGTCACCGCTGCGAACATTGACCAGTATCTCGGCGTTCCGCGCTTCCGCCACGGCGAAGCCGAGGGCGAGGATCAGGTCGGTGTCGTCACCGGTCTCGCATGGACGGAAGTCGGTGGCGAGCTGCTGACGATCGAAGGCGTGATGATGCCGGGCAAGGGCCGCATGACGGTCACCGGCAACCTGAAGGAAGTCATGAAGGAATCGATCTCGGCGGCGGCATCCTACGTCCGCTCGCGCGCTGTCGATTTCGGCGTCAAGCCGCCGCTCTTCGACAAGAGCGACATCCACGTGCACGTGCCGGAAGGCGCGACGCCCAAGGATGGCCCGTCGGCCGGTGTCGCGATGGCAACCGCGATCGTCTCGATCATGACCGGCATCCCGGTTTCCAAGGATGTCGCCATGACCGGTGAAATCACGCTGCGCGGCCGTGTGCTGCCGATCGGCGGCCTGAAGGAAAAGTTGCTGGCGGCACTGCGCGGCGGCATCAAGAAGGTTCTGATCCCGGAAGAAAACGCCAAGGATCTGGCGGAGATTCCGGACAACGTGAAGAACAACATGGAGATCGTTCCGGTCTCCCGCATGGGCGAGGTGATCAAGCACGCGCTGGTTCGCCGGCCCGAGCCGATCGAATGGGACGGCACTGTCGAAACGCCAGTGATCGCAACCGTTGACGGTGCGGATGAAGTGGGCGCGACGATCGCTCATTGAGCGTTGTTGCCTCAATTATGTCGAATTGACATAAAAGGCGAAAAGACCGGCAAATTTGCCGGTCTTTTTTTGTGAAAAGCGTATGGCAACGCTTGCTTTTCCTTGATTTGCAGGGCTTTTGGGGTTGCGGCGGGTAAGAGCATTCGTATTCTTCGCCCCGCTATAGATAAGTCGTTTCATACCAGAGAAAGGGGTGGAAACATGAACAAGAATGAGCTCGTGTCCGCAGTGGCCGAGAAGGCCGGTATCACGAAGGCTGACGCTGCTTCCGCTGTTGACGCTGTTTTCGATGCCGTGCAGGCTGAACTGAAGAAGGGCGGCGACATTCGCCTTGCTGGCTTCGGCAGCTTCACCGTTTCTCACCGTGCAGCCACGAAGGGCCGCAACCCGTCCACCGGCGCCGAGGTCGATATCGCGGCTCGCAACGTGCCGAAGTTCACGCCTGGCAAGGGCCTGAAGGACGCTGTTAACAGCTAATCTCGTTTCCACCCGCTGCGAGGTGTTTGCCTTGCGGGTGTTGAACATGAGGGGTCCGCTTGGCGGGCCCCTTTTTTCGTTTTGAGGTAGGGAAGGGCCGGATTTCGTTCGCTAGCCCTGACCAATAAGATGGACGGTCCGTGCGTTCTCTTGCGAAGAAAACGTCACGGGGTATTTTCGAATGCCTGACGTTGACGTTTCAGCCGAATGACCATTGGGATCATCAAGAAATGACCGCATCGCCTTCCTTTCTCGGCCTTCCCGATCAACTAACCGACGGCGGCATGCCCCGCGCGGTCATTTTCGCAGCTGGCCACGGCAGCACCTATCCCGGTAAGGACAGCAGTGGCTATGTCTTGGCTGCTGGTGCCATTCGTTCTGCGAGCGAGGTCGACGCGCCTCTGATCGAGCACTGGGATTTCGATGTCGGCGGACCGCTTTTCAACGGCAAGCCTCCGTGCTGTGTCGACGCCGGCGACGTCCCGACCACTATGTACGACAATGCCGGAAACCGTGCCCGGATCGAGGCGAAGACGCGTAAGATACTGGCGTCAGCGGCCGTACCGATCATGATCGGTGGCGATTGTTCCGTGACGATCCCCTTCCTCGCCGGATTTGCGGATCGCGGACCGGTCTGGATACTGCAGATCGATGCTCACATCGATTGGCGAGACGAGCTGCATGGCGAGCGCTACGGCTATTCGAGCCCGATGCGTCGGGCGAGCGAGATGCAGCATGTTGGCGGCATGGTTCAGGTCGCTCTTCGTAGCGTCGGCAGCGCACGTCTTACCGAAGTCGAAGACGCGCAGCGCTATGGCAGTCGTTTCGTGACGGCTCGCAAAGTGCATGCTGAGGGCGTTGAAGCCGCTCTGCAACATATTCCAGAAGGTGCGCAGGTTGTCGTTACCCTCGATTGCGACAGCATCGATCCCTCGATTATGCCCGGGGTAGCGGCGCGGACGCCCGGTGGCCTCACCTATACGCAGGTAATCGATCTGATTGCGGGTCTGGGCAAGCGCGCCAGGATTGCCGGCTTCGACCTGGTCGAATTCTATCCGCCTGCCGATATTGACGGTTTATCAGCCATCACCGCCGCGCGCATTCTTACCAACGTGATCGGAACCATTGTCCGGCAGGTTTGAGCCCTGTTGGTATTCAGTGCTCCTGTCGCTCTGTTTCTCCGGTGACGAAAAATACACTATATCAGGAGTGGCCGGGGATGAGGCCGGCCACTCCCTTATGCGAAGCCGCTGTGCTTACCAGCGATGGTGAACGTGCGGAGCGATGAGGCGCTCATAGATCTCGCGCGTTGCCGCCATGACGTCGGCCGACAGCGGCGCAAGGTCGGCCGCGGCTGCGTTGGCTTTGGCCTGCTCGGCATTGCGTGCGCCGGGGATGACGACGGTCACGGCATCGCTCATCAGGATCCAGCGCAGCGCAAAAGCCGCCATGCTGGCGCCTGCTGGAACCAGCTTGCGCACCTCTTCCACCGCCTGCAGACCCACCTCGAAGGGAACGCCGGCAAAGGTCTCGCCGACATCGAAGGCCTCGCCATGGCGATTGAAGTTGCGGTGATCATCGCTGGCAAATTGCGTGTCGCGGGTGATCTTGCCGGAGAGCAGGCCCGACGCCAGCGGCACGCGGGCGATGACCGCGACGTTCTTCCGCTTGGCTTCCTTGAAGAACAGGTGATCGGGGCGCTGGCGGAAGATATTGTAGATGATCTGGATGCTGAGCACGCCCGGATATTCGATCGCCTTCAGCGCCTCCTCGACCTTTTCGACGCTGACGCCGTATCCCCCGATCTTTCCGGCCTTCTGCAGCTCGTCGAGACCGGCGAAAACCTCGGGCCGATAGAGCACTTCGGTCGGCGGGCAATGAAGCTGGACGAGATCCAGGCTCTCGACGCCGAGGTTTCTCAGGCTGCGATCGATGAAACCTTCGAGATTGGCCTTGGTATAGCCGTCCGCGACATGCGGGTTCAGCCGGCGGCCGGCCTTGGTTGCCACCATCGGGCGCTGGCCGCCGCGGACCTTCAGCACATCGGCAATGATCTTTTCCGAGCGGCCGTCGCCATAGACGTCGGCGGTGTCGATGAAGGTCATGCCGGCGTCGAGAGCGGCATTCAGCGCCGCACGGCCGTCGGCCTCGCTGACATCGCCCCATGCGCCGCCGATCTGCCAGGCGCCGAAGCCGACGTCTGTCACGCTGAAGGATGTCCGCCCGAAAGCATGATGTCTCATGAGATGTCTCCTCTTCATTGGTCATGAAATGCCAGCGGAGTAGCAGCCGCTCGAACCCGCGACAAGGGTGCACCGGCAATGCAGGATCGCAATCGCGTGAGCGAGGAATATGACAGTTTCCACCCGCTTACGAAACCGTTGGATGAAGCGCGCAGTGCGGTGTTCATTACGCCTTCGTTTCCTTAAAAGGGGAGACCGGATATCTGACGACGATCGGAACCCATGCCCTCTTTCAGCTTCATCCACGCCGCCGATCTGCATCTTGGCAGTCCCTTTCAGGGGTTGGCGTTGAAGGATGCCGCTGTCGCCGCGATCTTCGTGGAAGCCAGCCGCAAGGCATTCTCGACGTTGGTGGGGCTCGCAATCGAAAAGCGCGTCGATTTCTTCGTCATCGCAGGCGACGTCTATGACGGCGACTGGAAGGACAACAAGATCGGCCTGTTCTTCAACCGCGAGATGGCGCGGCTGGAGCGGGCCGGAATTCCGGTCTATCTGCTGCGCGGCAATCACGATGCGGCAAGCGTCATCACCAAGACCATCACCTTGCCGGCCAATGTCCATGAGTTCCCCACCGGCAAGCCCGGCAGCGTCAAACTGGATGCGCTGCAGGTGGCCCTGCATGGCCAGGGCTTTGCCGAGCGCTCGGCCAACGACAATCTGGCGCTCGCCTATCCCGCACCCGTGCCAGGCTGGTTCAACATAGGCATTCTCCACACCTCGCTCACCGGCCGCGAGCCGCATGCACCCTATGCGCCTTGCTCGGTCGATGATCTGCGCTCGCGCGGCTATGACTACTGGGCGCTCGGCCATGTGCACGATTACGAAGTGGTGGCGCTTGATCCGCTGGTGATCTTTCCCGGCAACCTGCAGGGCCGCAATATCCGCGAACGCGGCGCCAAAGGCGCGGTATTGGTGAGGGTCGAAGACGGCCGGATCGAACATGAGCGCCTGGTTGTCGACGAGGCGCGTTTCGCACAGGTCGATATCGTCATCGGCCCGGAGGACGACCAGACGGCGATCCTGCGCGGCGTCGAGCAGGCGGTGCAGCCGGTCGCCGATGACATGGCCGGGCGGATGACGGCGCTACGCATTCGGCTTTCCGGTGTCACGCCGCTGGACGGCGCGATAGTTGCCAACCGCCAGCAATGGCGCGACGAGGTCGAGGCTGCATGCCATCGCGTACATGAGGATATCTGGCTTGAAAAGCTGGAGCTGCGGCTGGAGCCGCCGGTGGCGCAAATCGTAGACGTAGACGGCGCCCTCGATCTCCGCCAATTGCTGGCCGAGCATGCCGGTGACGCGGATATCGCTGTAGAAGCGGGTCGGCTTATCGATGAGATTGCGGTGCGCCTGCCGGGCGGGCTTGGCGCGGCAGCACAGCCATTGGATGACGACGTGGAGGCTCTTATCGAAGAGGCGCGACAATTGCTCCTGGCTCGCGGGCAGGGGGCAGGCTGATATGCGTTTCGACCGGCTCGATATTCTCCGCTACGGCGCACTGACCGACCGCACGCTCGATTTACGTGCCGGCGCCAGGCTGCATGTCATCTATGGCCCGAACGAAGCAGGCAAGTCGTCCGCACTGAGCGCGATTTCCGATCTGCTGTTTGGTTTTCCCGCCGCAGCCGAACAAAGCTTTTTGCATGAGCCCGGCACCTTGCGGATCGGCGCGGCGATCAGCGCGCGCGACGGAACTCGGCTCACCTTCCGCCGCCGGCGTGGGCGCAAGAGCACACTTCTTGCACCCGACGAAAAGGAGACGCCGCTTGCCGAGGACGTTCTTGCGCCGTTCCTCGGCAATTTGAGCCGCGATGTCTTCGAACGCGCCTTCGGCCTGGATTCGCAACGGTTGCGGCAGGGGGCGACCGCCATGCTACGCAGCGGCGGCGAGATCGGCAGCCTGCTGTTTTCGGCGGCTTCCGGCCTGACGGGCCTTTCGCGGCTGCGCCAGTCGCTGGAAGCGGAAGCCGATGGCGTCTATGCGGCCAGGCGCTCGAAGGATCGTAGCTTCTACCAGGCCCTCGACCGCTATGAAGATGCCCGCAAGGCCGAGCGCGACCATGAACTCAAGTCCGGCGACTGGAAGAAGCTGCTGGCGGAGGCAGCCGACCTCGAGGCTGAGCTGGAGCGTTTGCAGGCCGAGCGCCATGACACGCGACAGACCCTGGACCGGCTCACGAAGCTGAAGACCTTGCAGCCTCTGCTCGCCGAGATCGACGCGGAAGGCATGGCGCTTGACGGCCTTGCCGATCTCTCCGCCATCCCGGATGGCTTTGCCGACAGGCTCGAACACAAGCTGCGCGACAAGCAGGTTGCCGAAGAGGAGTTGCGACGGGCCCGGCAGACGGTCGTTCGTGCCGAGGAAGACCTGGCCCGCATCCATGTCGATGACGCGCTGCTGCAGATATCGGGCGATATCACACAGCTCTTTGCCGATACCGGCAACTATCGCAGCCAGCGCCAGGATCTGCCGCGCGTCGATCAGGAGCTCGCCGGTTATGAAGCAGCACTTGCGCAGCTTGCACGCCGTCTGGGCGTTCCCGATGTCGAGCGATTGGAAAAGCTCCAGCCGAGCGATGTGGACCGTGCGCGCCTCTCCGAACTGGTGGAGGAGGGCAGGCAGCTCTCGCGCCAGCTGCAGGTGCTGGCCGAACAATCCGACGGCGAGCGCAAGCAGCTGGTGGCACTGGAAAAGGATAGCCTCGCCGGGCGCCTGATCGATCCGAGGCCTTACATCGATCAATTGGAGGCACTGGCCGGCGACCTCTCCGTCTTGGCCCGTCTCGACGCCCTGGAGACGCAGATACGCCGCACGGAAGCCGATCTCAACGAGGCGGCCGCGCGGTTGCGGCCACCGGTCGGTGACATCGCCGCGCTTTTCGCTGCACCCTTGCCGGAAAGTGCCGAGATTGCCACCCATCGTGAAACGATCGATGCGGCCCGCACGAAAACGCGCGAGGCTGGCGATAAGCTGCGCGGTTATGATGAGCAACTGAACGAGATCGAACGGGTGCTGGCGGATGCCGAAGGCACAGGGCCGATCGTCACGCGCGAACAGATCGCTGCGGCGCGAGAAGGCCGCGATGGGCACTGGGCATCCATCCAGGAAATGCTGGCGGCCGGTCACTCTCCCGACGCCAAGACGATTGCAGCGCTGACGGTCGGCGTCGCCGAGGCTGATCGTCTCGCCGATGCCGCGTTGAAGGATGCCGATCGCGTCGCGCGCCATGCCGATTATCGTCTGCGTCAAGTGCGGCTGAGACGGGAGCGCGAGGACGTATCCGATCGGCTGCAAGGATACGAGAAGGCACTGGCGGATGCCCAGGCATCCTTTGCCCGCCTTTTCGAAGCCTGCGGCGTCACCGCGCTCGATCCGTCGATTATGTTGGAATGGCGGCGAGGGGTCGAAGGGTTGTTGCGCGAGCGCAAGGCGCTGCGCGACTTGCTCGATGGGCGGAACGAGAATGTCTTGGCCGAAGCGCGCGTGTCTCCAGCCCTGCAGGATATTGCGGAGGCGACCGGCTACAAGAGCAGCCGCCTGCCACCCGTGGCGATGGCCGAAGGATTGCGGAAGCACCTGCGCCTGGCTGCCGAGCGCTGGAGCGAAAGTCGCACGCGGGAGGGCGAGATAAGCTCGGCGCGCGACCGGCTGGCACGGTTTGACGAGCAGCGGCAGGCGCTGGAACGACGGCATGTCGATTGGCGCGAGGCGTTCGGCAAAGCCGTTCTGCCCCTTGGCCTGCCGACGGATGCGACACTGGAAATGGCGTCTGTGGCCCTGAAGGCATGGGAAGAGCTGCCCGATGCTTTGGCGGAGCGCGACAACCGGCTGCGCCGCGTCAATGGCATGCGTCGCGACATGGCGGATTTCGAGCGCCGGCTCGCAACCCTCGCTGCCAGCGCAGGCTATGAGCTTGATCATCTGCCGCCGGATGCCGCAGCCGAAGCGCTGCATACGCGTGCCAACGCCATGCGCGGCGAGTTGAAGAGGCGCGACGGCATTGAAGAGGATCGGCAGCACGCGGAAGGATTGGTCGCGCGCCACGAGGAAGCTCTCACGATCATATTGGCCGATCTGGATCATCTGACCGCGGATCTGCCAGGGGCTACGGATCTTCCCGCTCTGCTGTCGCGGCTGCGCGAGCGCACTCGCTTGAATGCACGGTTGGTCGAGAGCCGCGATCGTTTCCGCCAACAGGCGGATGGCAAGGCCGAGGCCGAGCTTCGTGTCCAGCTCGCCGATTTCGAACGGGTTGCAGCCGATCTGGAAATCGAGCGGTTGACCGAGGAAGACCAGCGGCAGTTCACCATACATGGCGAGCTTTCGGCGCGGCTGGCGGAAAACCGGCGCCAGCGGCAGGCGCTCGAGACCGGCGTCAGTGCCGAATACGCGGTTTTCGAAAAGCTTTCGGCCGAGCAGGAAGCGAAGGACCTGGCGCGGCAATGGGTGGTCCTGAAGCTTGCCGCGCGAATGCTGGCGGGCTCGATGGAATCCTATCGCGAAAAGCAGGCGGATCCCGTCATCAAGCGGGCGGGCGACTTGTTTTCGCAACTGACCGGCGACCGCTTCGTCCGCCTTGTCGAGGCACATGACGAAACCGACGCGCGGCAGCTGCTGGCGGAACGCGTGGCTGGCGAGCATGTGTCGCTGGAAGGCCTGAGCGAAGGGACCCGCGACCAGCTCTATCTCGCCCTGCGCTTGGCTTTCCTGGAGGATTATTCCGCCCGCAACGAGCCGGCGCCGCTGATCGTCGACGACATCTTCCAGACGTTCGACGACGAACGCGCAAGCGCCGGATTGAAGGTACTCGCCGGCACCGCAGAACGCTTCCAGACTGTCCTGTTCACCCATGAGATGAGCCTGGTCGAGATCGCCAGACGCGAGATCGGTCGGGATTTGGACCTGATCCAGCTCTGAGCGCAGCGATCGGCGCGTCTATGACATCGAGGGGATATGCAATCGTGTGGGGATCAGGATCCTGGGGTCCGATTTGTCCCGACTGTAGGCCGGATTGAGTGCGCGATCGGCGAACGTCTGCGTCGCATGCAGCCGCCGAAGGTTCTCTTTCTCCTGGTCGAACCGCCTCTTTCTGTCGCCCGACTTGTCCGATCCCCGCGATAGCGATTCGTGGTGGTAAAGGCAGGCAAAGGGTGTCCAGATGATGCGAAAGCCGGCCTTGTGGGCACGCAGGCAATAGTCCACGTCATTATAGGCGACCGCGAAATTTTCCTCGTCGAACAGGCCGATCTTCCGGAGACAATCGCCCGAAATCAGCATCACCGCGCCGGTCACGCAGGTCATGGAATTGCGGACATGGAGCCGGTTCATCGGGCCGCCGAATTCCCTAGGCTTGCTCATGTACCAATGGCCCGCCAGTCCGCCGAAACCAACAACGACACCTGCGTGTTGCAGCTTGTCATTCGCAAAGAGAAGCTTGGCGCCGACGATGCCGGTTCTGTCATAAGCGAGGCAGGATACCATCTCCTTCAACCAGCCCGGCTCGATGACTTCGACGTCATTGTTGAGGATCAGGTAGTGTTCGCCGGTTGCCGTCTTCAGGCCGCGGTTGACGGAGCGCGAGAAGTTGAAGGCTTCCGGCGAGATGACGGCTGAAAAGTGCGGCTGCGTCCGGCGATAGTGATCGTAAAGGTTAAGGACCGACTGATCCGTGGAACCGTTGTCGATGACCATGACTTCGAAGTTGGAATAGTCAGTCTTTTCGAAGAGATCACGGAGGATACGAGAGATCAGGTCGAGATTGTCCTTGCTGGGAATGATGATCGAAATCTTCGGCCATTCATGAGGAGGTTCGAAGATGACGCGATGCAGCGTCTCCGTGAGGGCTCCCTCGACCTCAATCGCCTGCTGTTGCCGTTCAAATCGCTCCGTCAGCGCCTTTCTGGCATTCGCGGTGGCGGCATCCAGGAACTTGCGCGAATAGGTCCTGCCATTGCGGCGCCACCAATAGGCCGGGTAGGGCAGGTGGAGGATGCTTTCCTCCGGAACCCCCTCCAGATAGCGCAGCAGCAGGTCGTAATCCTGAGAGCCATCGTAACCGGTGCGAAGATAGCCGATCTCGCGAAGCCGGCTGTGGCGATAGATGGAGAAGTGGTTGATGTAGTTGACGCCCGTCAGGAGGACGGGGTCGTAGGCCGGCTTCAGCATAACGCCCGTCGGCTTGAGTGTGTCGTCGACAACCAGCTCGTCCGTATAGAGGAAATTCGCGCCCGGATTTTGCTCCAGCGTGTGCCTGATCATCTTCAAGGCGTGGGGAGCGATGACATCGTCATGGTCGAGAAAGGCGATCCACTGGCCGCTGGCATGGGATAGTCCGGCATTGGTGGCCGCCGCGATCCCGCCGTTGCGATCGTTCAGCACGAGGTGGATATTCGCTTTCGATTGCTGCGACTCATACCATTGCCGTGTTTCCGGGGACGTCGAACCGTCATCGCTCAGGATGAGTTCCGTGCCATTCTCCACTTGGGCTTCGAAGGACTTGACGAGATCGTCGAGATAGCGGCGCGGCGCATTGTATACGGGAACGACGACGCTCAGCCAAGTTCCGGCTGTTGCCGAGACCGGCGAGGCAACGAGATCAGAGGCTAGTCGATAGCTCGCGTCAGCATATTGCGTCGTCAGGTTCGCAGACCGCTTTCCGAAATTCAGCTTCGGTATCTTTGTCCAATGTTGCGGAAGCTTGCCGAGATCGATGCGCTCTGCCTTCCCCTCCATGCCGAGGAGATTTGAAATATGCCGTTCGGCGGATTTCGCGGAAGCGAAAGCCGTAACGTCAAAGCTGAATGTCGTCGGGAAGCTGACCGGATCGGCGCGCAGGGCGCAGATGGTGCCCACGGACCCTATGTCTGCCGTAATGACGAACCGCCGCCCTTCCGGCAGGGATGTCGCATCCTTCTCCCGGAAGCCGCGGCCGCGATTGACATAGAATTTCGGATCGATGGCTTCATCGGTCGCGGCAATATGAATGACGACCAGTCTCTTTCGGACGGGCGGAAACCTGATTTCGAATGCGGGATCATCGCCCACGGACTTCCAAAGATTGGAATTCGCATCGGCGGGGAGTTTACGCTCGAGGTCGGCGTTCGGTAAGATCTTGAGTGTCATCGATGTCTTTATATCCAGACGCCGGCAGCGCGCATTGTCTTCATGATTCGGGCGCTAAGCCACGTCGCCGAACGGTTCAAAACGTATACCGGGAAATGCAGGCGTCGCGTGCTGCCGCATTTTTTCGATCGAGCTTCTTGTCGCGTCGCGAGCAACCAAGCGACGCGCCCGATCGCTGACGAGCTGGTCGATTGCCGTCAGCCATTCTTCCTGGGTGTTGCCGATGTGAAGCTCTGCGGCCATTGCGCAGCGTGCAAATGTCGGGCAATTCGAGAATATGGCTGCGGCCTGCAGACGGCTGATATCGATCCGCTTCGTATCGGCGCGGCTCGCATTGGTCTTCCCAGAGAGGAGGGGAGCGAGCGCAATATCGGCGCTGTGGCGCTCTGTCCTGGCAAGATAAGCCGACCAGGGGAGTGGCGGAATGATCGTTATTCTCGACGGGTCGATTCCCTGGCGGCTCCAGCGGCGTGCAAGATTGCCATTGGCGAAAACCTCGAAATGCAGATTGCCATGCTTTTCCATCGCGGCCTTGACGATCGGCATGAGGAATTCATGCTCACGGCGGTGAATGCCGGTCGCATGGTAGACCATTTTCAGCGGCGCAATGGTCTCATCCCCGATATCGAGCGCGGCATCGGCCGGATTTGCCGGCATCGGTGCAAGGATATCGATCTGGTGGCCTGCCGTGGCCAGCGTCCCCGCCAGGGCTTCCGTGGACGTCCAGATATGTGTCAGCAATCGATTGACCCTTGGCAATGGACGGACGGCCAGTTTGATCAGTCTGAGCTTGTAAGGCCAGCTCGCCTCCTTGCCGGTGACAACGGCCCGGATGTCGTCATCGACGAAATAGGCCACGCCTGCAAGGCTGTCACGCCTCTTTTCCAGCCAGCGTAATTGTGGTTGCTTGATGTAGCGGCAGATGATGACGAAGAGCCCCTCGCTATCGACCGTATCCAGGGGATCATCAAGGCCCTTCATGATGACCGGAATTTCGTCGAGCGTCTTGGCTCGTTCGTCAAGATAGTAGCTGACGCTGGGATTGGGGTATCGTGAGAGGATGAGGAGCCGTTTTGCGGTGCGATAAGTGTCTTTCGCATATGCCCCCGATGGTCGCGGTCTTGGAAGCAGTCCGTAGATGATATCGCGCAGAATTTGCATGGGGCTGTCCGCGCGACCTTATACCAAACGGCTTCGGACATTCGTCAGCGCCCCGACGACCGCACCCCAAATCAACAGCGTCGCGGCGAAAACGCCGCCGATCCAGAGCGCTCGTTTGGGATACTCGGCATCATCGGGCAAATCCGGTGCGAGAAATGTATCGAGATAGAGCAGCTGCTGCTTGCTGACGAACTGAACCTGCTCAAGGGTTTTCATGCTCGTTGCGAACTGCTGCTCGGCGAGGCTCTGCTCAAGTTCACGTTGAGACATGTCGACCGACACGTCGGCAAGGTTTTGCTCCGATTTGTTCTGCCCGGCAATTTGGCTGTTCAATTGATCCAATTGCTTCTGCTTGCTGTCGATTTCGCGTTTAAGCACTTTCATCTGCGGCGCATCGGCCGAAACGGCTCCGAGCAGCGCGTCGTATTTTTGCTGAAGGCCTATCCTCTCCTTCTGCACGGACGAGATCAGATTCGTTATAATGGTCGATGCCCCCTCGACACTGAGGATGCCCGTTTGGTTGCGGGCGCTCAGAAGCTCTTCTCTGGTGTTCTGCAACTGGTTCTTTGCGTTATCCAGGTTCGTTTGGGCCGTCACGATGACATCGCGCCAGATGCGGTTGTTGACGTCGTTGACCACGGCTTCGGAGGCGTTGACGACCTCCTTCAGTATCTTCTGGGCGTCGGCCGCCGAAAAAGCGCGGGCCTTGACCGTCACGATGCCGCTATTGGCATCGATGCTCACGGAAATCATATCCTCCCAGTAACGAAGCAACTTCTCAGAACTGGCATCCTTCTTCAGTCTCGCAATGGGATCGATCGTTTCGCGCCCGTAGATATTCTGCAAGTCGACCTTGCTGGTCAGGGCCGCCACCATGTCCTTGCTTTTGATGAAATTGGTGACGATCAGCGTATCCTGGACGATTTGCGTCGATGGCAGGCCGGTAGCCTTGGCCAGCTGGTTTTTCCCAAGCGCCGGCGTCGAAGACCGTACCGTAAAGCGCGTTTCCGATTGATATTGATCGGATGCCAGGAAGACGAAATAATATATCGAAGCGAGATTGGGGACGACGAGCAGCAGAAAAGTCGAGGCCAGGATCGCCTTGCTGATGATTTGCTGCATTGGGCGCGGCCGCAGGCCGACCGCTTTGAACAATTGGCTCCGCCTTGACGTCGAAAAACGCAATTTCCGCGCGGTCACGGAGAGATTCGCGGCCACGTTGCGACTGTGCTCAGTCGCGCTGAGCTGGACTGTTTCGGTCACTTTTCCGGTGTCGTGCGCCATATTGGGCCTTGCTGCCAATCCCTCGTGTCTTATCGGTTCAGTCTATAATAGGCTTCGATTGCCTGCTCTACCTCATCGAAGACGATAAGCCGGCCGTCGACAAGTACCATACCTTTGTCGCAATGCGTTTTGATCATGCCCATACTATGGGAAACCATGATGATATCGGAATTCTTGCGTCTGCTCTCGAATGCGACCCTGCAACGCTCCTGAAAGCGTGCATCGCCGACGGCGAGAACCTCGTCCACCAAGTAACATTCAAATTCTATGGCCATCGAGAGCCCGAAAGCCAGTCGTGCGCCCATGCCCGAAGAATATGTCCGCACGGGCGCATCCAGATAATCGCCCAGCTCTGCGAACTCTTCAACAAAACGGGATACGCGTCTCACATCCTCGCCATAGGCGCGGGCAACGAAATGGACGTTGGCCCGCCCCGTCATGAACGGATTGAAGCCGCTGCTCAAGCCCAGCGGCCAGGACACGCGCACGTCCTTGGTGATCGTGCCCGAATTGGCCAGCATCGTGCCGGCGATCATTCGTATCGTCGTTGACTTTCCCGCACCGTTGACGCCGAGCAAGCCATAGGAATAACCCGACTGGAACTCGCAATTCACATGGTCGAGAATGATCTTTTTGCCGCTCTGCGTCTTGAAGAACTTCGAAACGTTCTTGAAGCGGATCATCGGGCATACCTACTCATATGCGATGATCCTGTACGGACGCCCAGATGAGTGAAAGCGTTGCCCAGGCAACGGTCAGAGCAAGCAGTATGATCAGCGGCGTGCTGACGCGACGCGGGAAAATCGCCTCGTCCGGCAGAGTTGGATTGACGAATACCGCAAGATAAAGCGTCTTGCGCAACGCTTCCGCAAGGACGGCATCGTAATTTTTCTGCGAACTCTCGTAGAGCTTTTCCGCGATCAAGCGATCGGTATCGAGTCTGGAATATTCCAGCAGCGATTTTGCAAGACTTTCATTTTCCGGGCCTGTCAGCTCGGTTTTCATCTTGTCTATCTGCGCATCCAAACTTTCCTTGGCCAGGTTCAGTTGTTGAAAGGTCGGGGAGCTCTCGGCGTTGGACTGTCGCATCACGAAGAGGCGCGTTTCAAATTCGAGCTTCTGTGCCAGCAGTCCGGTCAAAAGCGTGCCACTGTCCTTGGCCTGCGTCTGCGGGCTGAGAAGGCCGGATGCATGCTGGAATTGATTCAGTGCAATCAAAGTGTCGCCATAGGCTTTGCCGCTTTTTTCGACGTCTGCCTTCATGCTTTGGACGATGTCGTTGCGTGCACGTGTGGAAAGCTCGTTGATCAGCTTTTCGCTCTCCTGAATGATCGCATCGGCAAGCTTTACGGAATCATCGGGTGTGAACGTCCTAACCTTCAGCGTGATGATGCCCGAAGAGACGTCGATATAGGCGCTGACGTGATCGTTCCAGTATTTCAGAAATTCTTCGTCGGATTCCGAAGCGCGAAATCGCGACAGAAAATCCGCATCTCCCCTTGCAAACATCGACTTGTAATCGAGGTTTGCGCCGATCCGTTTCAGTATTTCCGTCGAATGGATGAAGCTGGTGACGACATAGGCATCCTGCGAAGCGGAGCGCATGTTGAGAACACCGGATGCACCCGCGCCGCCGGAGGGGTCGCTCCCGTCACTGTTGCCGTCCGCACCGGAGACTGCGCGAACGGCAAAGCGGGCCTCCGCGACATATTGGTCCGAAGCAATGAAAGCATAGTAGACCGAGCAGGCCAGAAAGGGCAGGATGACGAGCAGGAGGAAGCCAAGTAGCCGTAGTGGCGGCTTCCTACCGGATTGGGTTTCCGGCTCTTGTCCGTCATGGACCGGTATGTACTCGATTTGCTCGCGCTCGCGGCGTTGTGGGGAGCGCCGCCGGAACAAGGCCGGCAGTATCTGTCGGGCCGGCCTTACGCGCGGGTATTCTTCAACTATCGCGTCTTCAATGACTGGTTTTGGCATGTCGGCTTACAATCGTTTCGCGCAGCTCCGGCGCGGATGGTTTCATCGCCTCACGCACATAGTGATCGAAAATCAAATCTTCCTCGAGCATAAGTTCGGCAATATGCAATGAACGCAGTTGTGCTGCAATGTTTTCAAGGGTGCTATGCCTCGAGGGCAATGGGAAATCGTCAATCGGAATCCCGAGCAACTCGCCCACCGCATGTTGAAAGTAAAGACTGTCGCTATCATGGCCCACGATGGCAAAACGCGACAGAAGATCGATCGCGGCGGCCACATCGCTGCGCGTGACGAGCTGTTCCGGTATCGTCGTGGCCAGCTGGCGGGTGACCGGTGACACGAGAACGCTTCTGACATTTTGAGGCGCTTTCTTGAGCGCCATTTTGAGAGAGGCCTCGCTCTCAAGATCGACGTCGGCAAAATGCTCCGCAGCGGGCGCCAATATGATCTTGTCGCGGTCGCCGAAAAAGGAAATTTGAGTTCTTGCCATTCGTTTCAGAAGAAATATCCGCAGGGCCAATTCGTAATAGGGGTCAGTCAGCAGAACGATTGCCTTGAATCCCTTGTCGAGAAACTCTTCGTAGTTCCGCAGCAGCAGACGTCCACTGATATAGATCGACTGGATGGCGTTCAGATGAAAGGCCTGAAGCGCCGTCTCGTGACCGAAACGCTCTACGGACGGGAGCTCATATTGAAAGTGGCGGCCGCAGTGATAGTCGAATTTGACCATCGGCAGGAGCTGCGTTTCAAGCCGTAAAATCTTCAAAGGAATTGTTTGCGGGACTTGCGGCCGCCGGTAGATCAACAATCCTGACTTCGCGTCATGGATCATCAGCGATGTTCGCTCAGCCAGATCCGGGATGATCGTCGTATCCAACTTGAACCCGACGCGGCCGTTTTCATGCCGTCCCGAATCAATGACAGCCTGTTTGAGCTGATCGCATGGCAGGATCATCAAATCGCCGTTCGCATCGGATACCCTGATGTGCGGCAGGTCGGAAAAGCCGTCGGGAATAAGATAACCCTCGAGAATGGTGCCGTGATCATATTCGAGATTAAAAAGCACGGATATTCTCCGGCATTTGTACTCGGTCGGCGCTGCTTGTCGCACTGCGATCGAAAAACACCAGGTTACCGGTCGCGCCCCGAAGCACGTCAAAACGACCCGCGATATGGCTGATCTTGAATCCCGGCATTCAAACCTCGTCAGGAAGCATCAGGCGCTTTGCGCGCCAGCAGCGAAAAGCTCGGGCCGCCAGGGTGGTTCAGGTTTTCGTCCCTGATGACGATGTCGCTGTAACCGAGCTTACGCAACAGCATCAATATGTCATCCCGGTGCATCCAGAAATGCCGGTCCTTCATACCGCCGCAGAAAGACGCGTTGGCATTGGCGTGATGATAGCTTCGTTCGTAGTAACGTACGGGAACCCCGTCGACCATTCTGGTTTCGACTTTGCCGCTGAAAGGCAGGCGCCGCACGTCGCCCTCGGGCATTGCGTCCTCCAGAACGAAATGCGTCCAGATGAAAACCGCTTTGGTCCGGCTTGCCAGCAGCCGCAGGAATTCCCCGGGATCGGCCATGTGATAGAGAACGCCGGATGCCAGCGCGAAGTCATAGGTCTCGTCGCGTTCCGTCAGCCACGACTGGATGTCGCCCAGCATGAAGGAAGCGGTATCGATATTCAGAATCTGCTTGGTGACGAGGCACCTCAGGAAACAGAGACGATTTGCTTCGATCGCGTCGATTCGCGCCGGGAGATGGCTATGCAGCATATAGGTGTGCATTCCCTCCAATGGTCCCACTTCCAGGACCTTCTTGCCTTCGATAGATCCGAACGATTGCAGGGCCCAGGCTATCCGGTCGTCTGCGTAGAGGGGCAGCGCTCCGGCATTCAAGTTGAGGGCAGGGGGAAAAGCACAATTCCAGCCGGAAAGGGCATCGATCGCATTCTGATGGCTTGGGATGCTTTGCTCGTACTGGTCGAATATTTCCAAAGGGTCCTTTGACGACTTTTTCGGCGATCGCTTTGAAAAACCAAGCATTGACATAACCTTTATTTCCATCGGTATTTGCCGATTTGGAGAAATTACCACGCCAGTTGCGAATGACGTACTATTCGTCCCATCAATTCACAACCCTAGCGGTACGATCCGCAGAAAGCGGCGTAGTTTATGAGCGCCGCTGCCCATTTCCGAACGGCCAAGAGCACGCCTCTCCGGGCAGAAAACCACACCGCCGGACGCCAAGTAGATTCTACTTCTATCTTTACCGCTCAATGCTTATCTGGCGGGACTCCCGGGCTCCGATAGTTTCTGAATTCTTGTAATCCGCTATTCCTTTGGAAACAGCGGTTTGGAATTGATGCCTTCTACAGGCACCAGCAAGCCTATGAAAAGCGGAGAAAATGCCGATTCGCAAAACATGGTTTCGTGACCCAGCTCGATTTCTCCTGATCCTATTGTTTAATAGATCATTTCATCATTCAGAAAATATTAATTTAAAATCTCCAAATAATATTGACATAAATTGCCTTATTCGCACTTGGCGCTTATACGCAGCGGGGTCGATTGCTCATCACATATCAGGTGTGTTCGGATGATCGCACCGAATTTTTTTGATGGCGCTTTAGGTTGAATGGGCTTGTTGACGGCCGCTCGTTATGCTTTCAAGGCGTCTACATATTTGATGCATACTATGTCGGTCTGAACCATCAGGTAACGGCGGCAGCTAATAATTTGGGGTTGTTCAATTGATTCGGGTTGGCGCCGTATTTTGCTGCGTAATTCTAGCTGGATGCAATTCCGTCTCGAGCGAAGGGCCGCTGGCCGGTGCGATCACGAGCGATGCGGGACAATCCAGCGCCGAGCTTGGACGCAAGAATGCCGCCGTTTTTGATATTGTCGACATCGACAGCCGTACCGCGCGTCTGGTTTCGGATTATGTTTCTTCCACACTCAACCGCCGGTTTGGTATCGGCGGTGGTGTCGGACGGGTAGTTATCGGCGTCGGCGACGCATTGAAGGTGACGATTTTCGAAGCGGGCGCTGATGGCCTGTTTTCGACGGCACAATCGAAACAGGTGTCGCTCGATATCGTCGTGCAGCCGGACGGGACGGCGGCCATCCCCTATGCCGGCTCTGTTCGGTTCGCGGGCAAGACACTCGAGCAGGCTCGCAAGGCGATCCTGGCGGCTCTGGCCACCAAGGCTGTAGAGCCGGATGTCATCGTGACGAGCACGGGTACGGCATCGCGAACTGTTACGGTTTCGGGCGCGGTCGGGCGTCCCTCGATGGTTCCCTTGGATCTGACCGAGGAAAAGATCACGCAAGTCATCGCCAAGGCCGGCGGATCAGTGACGCAGCCTTATGAAACCTATGTTACGCTGGTTCGCGGCAGCAGGACCGGGACGGTTCTGTTGAAATCGATCATCGAGCATCCGTCCGAAGATATCTATGTTCAACCTGGCGACCAGATCTTCCTGGTGCGTGATCCCAGAACCTTCACATTGATGGGCTCCGTTCGCGGAGACGGCCGTCTCGAGTTCGGCGCCAACGACCTCAATCTCCTCGAGGCTGTTGCCTTGGGTCATGGCGCCGACGATGACTCGAGCAACGCCAAGGGCTTCTTCCTGTTCCGTTATGAAGAGCCGGATATCGTCAGGAGCCTGCTTGGCCTGGCGCGATTCCAGGAATTGTTACGCAAGGGAATGGTCGCGGACCCCAAGGGGCGTTATCCGATCGTCTATCGTTTCGACATGTCGCATCCGGACAGCTTGATCGTAGGGCAGACCTTCCCGGTCAAGAGCCGCGACGTCATCTATGTGTCGCGCCATCCCTCCGTCGACATTCGAAAGTTCCTGACCCTTGTCGGCACGCCATTGGGCATCGCTTCTCAGGGTGCTGCGACAGCGGTCAATCTGGGCCAGTAACGTCAAGAAATGGAGATTTCGCGGCTTCGCCAAGGTCTGTTTTACCTCTATCGGCGCATAGACGCCGACATATGTATGATCGTGACGAATCACGCCTTGTCGCCGGGGTGGAATTGATCCCGAAGTGATGTGAAGAAATGTCCGCAACGGACTCGAGCGCGGAGCGCATTTCAGACACAAGCACTGATGGTATCGGGGATGGCATGTTGCTTCGATTGTTGCACTGCCGCATATTGCGCTGTACACCCGGATTTTTGTCGGTGACAACCACAGATAATTGTGGTGTGAACAGTTGATAATGAAATTGAATAGTTCGGTACGACGCGCTTTGTAAAATATTGCTGAGAGATCATGACGGTTGAAATTATCGGACGCGCAAGCGTTGCCCCTGGGGCGGGTTCGATCGAAGAGCTTCAGATCGTCCTCAAGGAAGGGCGTTGCACTGTAGGCCGCATACCTGAAGAGCGCTGGGACCTTGCGCGCTTTTGGCATCCGGCCATAGGCGTTCCGGGAAAGACCTATAGCTACGCCGCCGGCGTCATCGAGAATATATTCGCCTTCGATCCTGCGGTTTTCGGCCTTTCGCAACGCGAAGCGATGCAGATGGATCCGCAGCAGCGCATCCTGCTCAATGTCGTCTGGCGGGCCTTGGAAGATGCGAACTTGCCGATCGACGGCTTTGAAGGCCAGCGGGTTGGCGTCTACGTCGGGGCATCCTCTCTCGAGCATGGCAATCTGACCCTCGAGGACCCTGCATCGGGTGGCCCGTATTTTATGACGGGCAACACGCTTTCCATCGTTTCCAATCGCATCTCGCATATATTCGGTCTGCGCGGGCCGAGCATGACGATCGATACGGCCTGTTCGTCATCGCTGGTTGCGCTGGATCAGGCGGTACGGGCGTTGGAATGCGGTGAAATCGACACTGCGATCGTCGGCGGCATCAATGTTCTGCTCCACCCCATGTCTTTCGTGGGCTTTGCGCAGGCGCGCATGCTGTCGCCGGAAGGCCTTTGCCGCGCCTATGACGACAACGGCCGCGGCTACGTTCGTGCCGAAGGTGGCGCGGCGATCGTGCTGCGCCGGACCGACGTCGCCTTGCGCGAGAAGGATTGCAGCCACGCCAGAATCCACGCGGTCGGGGTCAATTCCTCGGGCCGCACCAACGGCATCTCGATGCCGTCGCGCGAGGCGCAGGCCGCTTTGCTGCGTTCGATCTACGAAGGGCATAATATCGACGTCAATCGCATTGCCTTCGTCGAGGGTCACGGAACGGGAACGAAGGTCGGCGATCCCGCCGAGATCTGGGCGATCGGCGAAGTTATCGGTCGCAATCGCCGGGCTCCGGTGCCGGTCGGGTCGATCAAGTCCAATATCGGGCATACCGAGCCCGCATCGGGTCTTTTCGGCCTTCTGAAAGCGATGATCGCGCTGGAGAACAACTTCCTGCCGGCGTCGCTGCATTTCGACCAACCCAACGAAAACATCGATTTCGACGGACTGAACGTTCGGGTCAACACCTCAGCTATCGAGCTTCTTCCGGCGAAGCAGGCGCGCTTTGCCGGCGTCAACTCTTTCGGGTTCGGCGGCACCAACGCACATGTCGTCATCAGCGACCCCGATCCGGTTGCGCCGCCCGAACCGCAAATCCGCGGTGACGGAATGGTTTTCGCGGCAAGCGCCCACACGGCCTCGGCGCTTTCGAAATTGCTCGAGGACTACAGGACGCGCCTCGAACATGCCGAGCCCAAGGAGGCTCGCCAGATCGTCGCTTCGGCTGCAGCCAATCGCGAACCGATGCGCCATCGCTTCGCGGCGCGAGCCAAGGACAGCGCTGCGGTGCTGGCGGCGATCGAGGCACACCTCACCGGCAAGAGCTCCGTCGGCGAGGCCGGTGAAGCCCCGGCACAACCCGCCAAGATCGCCTTTGTCTTTTCCGGCAACGGCTCCCAATGGGCAGGCATGGGCGTCGGCGCCTATGAGGAAAATCGTCATTTCCGGCAGTGTTTTCAGTCATTCAGCGCGCTTTTTGAATATTATCTGGGCGAGAAGCTGACGGATCTTCTGGTCGCCCCGGATCTTGCCTCGCGTCTGGCCGATACCAAGATTGCGCAACCACTATTGTTTGCGGTCCAGGCTTCCCTTTCGGATTGCCTGTGGACCATGGGCGTCAAGCCTGACGCAGTCTTCGGTCACTCCGTCGGCGAAATCGCCGCCGCCTACGCCGCCAAGGCACTGACTGCTGCCGAAGCGGTCGCCATTGTCGCCAAGCGTTCGCTGCATCAGGATCTTCTCGCCGGCGAAGGCAAGATGGCGGCCGTGGTCCTCAACGAGGAGGCAGCGCTTGCTTTCGCAAGATCGCATGGTCTCGACAATATCTGTGTCGCAGCGATCAATGCACCGAATTCGGTAACGATTTCCGGCCCGGTCAGCGAGATCGAGGCATTCAGGGATGCTGCGCGCAAATCTCAGATCGTGGCGCACATCCTCGACATCAACTATCCTTTTCATCATCCGATCATCGATCGCGCCAAGGATGCCTTCCTCGCGGATCTGCCCGATGTGGCGCCGGATAGCGGCACAGGGACCTTCATTTCGACCGTGACGGGCGAACTCAGCGATGGACGGTTGCTGGATACGCAATATTGGTGGCGCAATGTTCGCGATCCGGTGCTCTTCAAGGCTGGCTGTCAGGCCGCCATGGCGATGGGATGTAATCTCTTCGTTGAAATTTCGCCGCGCCCGATCCTTTCCAATTATGTAGCGGAGATCGCAAAGCAGGCATCGGTTCAAGTGGTCGCGATACCGACGCTGCTGCGCGAGGGGCATCTTGCCGGTCACGATCCGGTTTCGCAATCATTCGCCCGCGCGGTCGCCAACGGCGCGCCGGCGTTGCGTGCGCGAGGCAGCGCCACGCGCAATGCTTTCGTCAAGTTGCCGCCGTTGCCGTTCGAACCGATGGAGCTGCGCACCCAGCCGACAAGCGACGAGATCGATATTTTCGGCCGCGATCGCAAAAGCCCATACACTCTGCTCGGCTGGCGGACTGATATCAACGGCTCGAACTGGAAGAACCATCTCGACGCACATCTTTTCGCCGACCTTGCGGAGCACGTCGTCGACGGCAAGGCGATCATGCCTGGGAGCGGTTTCATCGAGATTGCCGTTACGGCCGCACAGCGATATTTCGGGACAGACGAGGTCGAGATCGGCAATCTCGAGATCGTCCGGCCAATTGAACTGCGCCCGGATCGCATGGTGGAGCTGTCGACGATCCTGTCGCCCGAGACCGGGGACATCGAGATCCGGTCGCGTGAGCGTCTGAGCAATGACGACTGGACCGTTCACGCCGTCGCGCGCTGCCGCAAGCCGCTTGGGGGTGAGGACCTCGGCGGCCATGTCGAAAGACGGGCCAAGGAGCGTAAACTCGTTCTGACCGCCGACATGACCTACCAAACGGCCGAGCGTTTCGGCCTGCACTACGGCCCGCACTTCCAGCTTCTGTCGAAGGCTGTTGCGTTCGGCCGCGATGTTATCGAGGTGGAACTCAAGCCGGCGGCAGCACCCTCGCATCCGTTCGGGGCATATAATCTCAATCCCATGTCGGTCGACGCCGCGTTCCACGGGCTTGTGGCGCTGTTCGATCAGCTCTCCGGAGACGAAGCCGGTGCGCCCTATATTCCGGTTCGCTTCGGCGCGATCAGGGTTTTCGGCAAGGGACGGCCGATCGTCAAAGCGACGATCGAGATCGATCGGTTCAGCGCGAATTCGATAAAGGCCCGTTTCCGCCTGTTCGATGCGGGCGGCGAGCAGATTGTCATTCTTGACGATTGCCGTTTCCGCCGCACACATCTGCGCCGCCGCGCGACGCTTGATTCCGTCGCATTTCATTATGAGAGCGTTCCTTCGATCGTCTTTGCCCGCCGCGAAAGTTCGGGAACGGTACTGCCTGATAGTTTGCCCGTGCCTGGTGCCGATCGGGACCATTCGCTCAACAATGCGACCCTTCTTCTCGACGCCGCGATCTATCGTGCCTGCCACGAGATCGCCCTGGCGGTTGCCGACAGGAGTGGCGTCGTCTCGTATTCCAGTCTGCCCGGCGAGCCCGAGTTCAGATCCTTCCTCGTAAACTGCCTCTATATTCTCGAGGATGCCGGTATAGCCTCGGCAAAGGGTGGCGATTGGGATATTCCGCGGGAACCGACATTGCCGCCGGTGGCCGAGCTTCTGCAGGAGATTTATCGCGAGGACGCTGGCCGCGTGGCCGAAACCGTTCTCGTCAACAATGCCTATCGCGATGCGCTTGACCGTTTGGCGGCCATGCGCCCGCATGTCTTGGGGCACGAATCCTCGGCACCGGGGATAAATACGCCGAGTGCAGCGACGCTGGAGCATGTGCTCGTTCAATCTCCCTTGAGCGAAAGACGGCTCTCGATACTAGCGGCAGCGTTGACCTCGTCCATCGAGGCCAATCCGGAAACCATCGGGCATATTCTCGAAATAGGCTCGGTATCGCCGGCCTTCAGCCGCAGATTGGCTGCGATCGCGGCGGCGGCAAGTGCCTGCCTGATCATTGCCGAACCGCGCGAGCAGATGCGCCGCGCGCTGGAAATCGCCTTCGAGCGCGATCCGCATGTGATCGTGACCGAACCGGCCAAACTGGCGGATCGAACGGTCGCCGACATCGTCGTTGCGTCTGGTGATCAGGCCCAGCATCTTCTGCGGCACGACGACGGCGTCAGGGCGATCGTCCGGAGGACCGCGGCCCATGGCGGGCAGTTGCTGCTGGCCGATCGCGCACCGAGCGCCTTCAACGATTTCGTCCTTGGTCTGTCGGAAGGCTGGTTTGCGGACAGCCAGTCGCCGGAATTCCCTGTCGGGCGGCTCGGCACGCCGCAGCAGGTCGAGAATCTTCTGGCCACCCTGGGCTTTACCAAGACGCATGTTCACGAACTGACCTTTCCGGACGGCGCGTTGATTGCTGTGACCGCTGCCGCGGAGCGTCAGTTGGAAGCAAATGGACAAGCAGATGCCGCGAACCCGATGCTGATTTTGTCCGAACAGGGCAAGAAGGGCATAGGTAGGCTCGATAAGCGAACGATCGTCATCGATGTCGGCACGTCACCCGTAGATATTATCGGAGCGCTGGAAACTCTCGACCGCGAACCGCGTCGGGTCGTCTATCTGGCGGATGGAAAGCGCGATCGTGATCCAGCCGAGCTGTCGCTGGCTCGTCTTTCGATATTCACCGAATTGGCAGACGCTTTGTCGCGACATGGCGATGGCGGGAGGTCGCGGCTGGTCATCGTCGCACCCGGCGGCTCGCCGCTCGCCAGCGCGTCCATCGATGTTGCCAATGCCGGCCTATGGGCCTTCGCACGCGTTCTCCAGAACGAGTATGACGGCTTCGACGTGCATCTGTTGGACGCCGATGCGAATGACAGGCGGACGATTTCTTCCGTCGAGATGCTTCTGGCCGCGGAGACGGATAACAGAGAGTGGATTCTGGATGGCTCCACAGGAGAAATCCGGGAAATCAGGGCCGCCGCTGGCCCCTTCGCGGCCGTCGAAACGAGCCGCCACGACATCGCCGCCGCGACGATCCGGCAGCATGTAAGCGGTCGTCTGGATAGCCTTGCCTGGGAGGAAGCAAACCTTCCTGTGCTGGAGGCGGGGGAAGTCGTTGTTGCCGTTGAGGCCACCGGCCTCAATTTCCGCGATGTCATGTGGGCGATGGGCCTTCTGCCGGAAGAGGCATTGGAGGACGGCTTTGCCGGTGCCACGATCGGCATGGAGTTCGCGGGGCGAATTCTGGCGGTGGGAGATGCGGTCGACGATCTGCAGCCGGGCGACAAGGTCATGGGCATCGGCCCTGCGGCGTTTTCGACCCATGTGCATGTCCGCCGCGATGGCGTGACCAGGCTGCCGGAGAAGATGGAAACCATTGCTGCCGCGACGGTACCGGTCGCCTTCCTGACGGCCTACTACGCGATGGTCGAACTGGGACGCATTCAATCGGGCGAAACCATCCTGATCCATGGAGCCGCCGGCGGCGTCGGTCTTGCCGCGCTCCAGATAGCCAAGCTCAAGGGCGCCAAGGTGATCGCAACCGCCGGCACGGTCGAGAAGCGTCGCTTCCTCGAAATGCTCGGCGCAGATCATGTGCTCGATTCGCGCTCTCTGGATTTCGTCGCGGGCGTCCGTCAGTTCACGCGCGGCGAAGGCGTCGATCTCGTTCTCAATTCGCTTTTCGCTGAGGCGATGGAGCGCAGCATCGAACTGGTCAAACCCTTCGGGCGTTTCCTGGAGCTGGGCAAGCGCGACTACTATTCCGACCGCAAGATCGGCCTGCGCCCGTTCCGGCGCAATGTCAGCTATTTCGGCATTGATGCCGATCAGTTGCTGGTCAATGTGCCTGACCTGACGCGGCGGATCTTCGCTGAAATCGGTCAGCTCTTTGCAGAAGAAAAACTGACGCCGCTGCCTTACCGCGCCTTCGGTTATGATGAAATCGGCAACGCGTTCCGGCTGATGCAGAATGCCGGCCACATCGGCAAGATCGTCGTGCGGCCGCCCGTCATCGGTAGCGATAGCGTCCTGCCAGCGCCGGCGAAGGTCTTGCGTTTCGATTCCGAAGGCATCTTCCTGGTTGTCGGCGGCATCGGCGGTTTTGGACTTGCCGCCGCCGATTGGCTTGTCTCCAAGGGTGCGCGCCGCATCGCTTTGTGCTCACGCCGGGGCGAAGCCGATCCCGAGACGAAGAAGGCAATAGGCGAGTGGGCAAAGCATGGCGCAACGACGACGCTGCACGCCTGCGATATCACCGATGAAGCCGCTGTCGAAGCGTTGCTGGTCTCGCTTCGTACCGAAGGTGTGTTGAAGGGCATCATTCATGCCGCCATGGTCCTCGACGATGCGCTTCTTGCCAACCTGACGCCGGAGCGCAATCGCCCGGTCGTAGAGGTCAAGATACGCGGCGCCGAAATCCTCGACCGGTTGACGCAGAAGGACAAGCTGGAACTCTTCCTGCTGTTCTCGTCGGCGACGACCATGCTCGGCAATCCCGGGCAGGCGAACTATGTGATGGCGAACGGCTATCTGGAGGGGCTGGCGCGAGCGCGCCGCGCGGCAGGCAGGTCTGCGCTCGCCGTTGGTTTCGGTGCTATCGCCGACAAGGGGTTCCTTGCCCGCAACGGCGAGGTCAACGAACTGCTATCGAAGCGCATCGGCAGGGCCGCTCTGAAGGCCCGCGACGCCTTGGAGCAGGTCGAGCGCTACATACTGGCCGATACCGGCACGGTCGATGCCGCAGCCGTCATGATCGCCGAAATCGACTGGAACGCCGCCCGCCTGCTGCCGATTGCCGGCCGGTCGTTGTTTGAGCCGCTGATGCGCCATACCGGCAGCCATCAATCATTGAACGAAGGCGACGCCATCGATCTCAGGGAGTTGATCAAGGGCAAGTCGGAAGAGGAGGCGCAGGCCGCTCTTCATGCGCTCGTTGCCTTTGAGATTGCCGCGATCCTGCGTGTGACCGAGGATACCGTGACACCCGACAAGGTCCTGAAGGATATCGGCCTCGATAGCCTGATGGCCATGGAGCTCGGCATGAGCTTTCAGCAGAAGACCGGCTTCGACATTCCCCTGAGTGGCGTAGGCGAAGGCACGACCGTCAGCGATGTGGTCAGCCGTTTGCGTGACCGTGTCATGAATCGCGGCAGCGACGAGACGGAGGGCTCCGCGGTGAACGAAGACCAGGTGGTCGAACGTTTGGCGCGCAGCCATGCCGGGGAGCAGGAAAAGAGAGTCGCCCAGTGACGACGCAAGATGCCGATGGCGACAGAGCGGTGGAACAGACGAAAAGCAACCTGCTGGAACAGATGCGTCGCGTCGGTGAGTCTTCGGGGCGCAATCGGGCCGAACGCTTGAATAGGCAATCGCAGCCACAGCATCGTCAGGCGGCGCGCTTCGAGGATCTGCCGGAATACAAGCGCGTCGAGACGCAGCGCATGGCGGTCGCGATGTTGGGTGTCGGCAATCCTTTCTATCGCTCCCACGACGGCGCAGCCGGTGCGACGACCCGCATCGGCGGGCGTGAGTTCATCAACTTCGCCTCCTATGATTATCTGGCGACCAATACCGACCCGCAGGTCGCGACGAGCGCCAAGCAGGCCATCGATCGTTTTGGAATCTCCGCGTCCGCCAGCCGCCTCGTTGCCGGTGAGCGGCCGGGGCATGTGGAACTGGAACAGCGGCTTTCCCGTCTCTACGGCGTCGATGCCGCGGTTTGCTTCGTCAGCGGCTACCTGACCAACGTCGCGACGATCGGTTGTCTGATGGGACCGCAGGATCTGGTCATCCACGATGAGTTCATTCACAACAGCGCGTTGGCTGGCATCAAGCTCTCGGGTGCCGTGCGCCGGCTTTTCAAGCATAACGACGTCGAGAATCTCGAGGGCATTCTGAAGACGCTCTCGTCCGACTTCCGTCGCATCCTCGTCATCGTCGAGGGCGTGTATTCGATGGATGGCGATGTCGCCGACCTGCCGGCTCTGCTGGAGCTGAAGGCGCGCTACGGTTTCTGGCTGATGGTGGACGAGGCGCATGCGCTCGGCGTCCTCGGCAAGACGGGTCGCGGCACCTTCGAGCATTTCGGGCTCGATCCGCGTGATGTCGACATCTGGATGGGCACGCTGTCGAAGACGACGTCGAGCTGCGGCGGCTATATTGCAGGCAGCAGCGCGCTTGCCGATATCCTGAAGGCGGAGGCGGGGGGCTTCGTCTACAGCGTCGGTCTCTCGCCGGTTCTCGCCGCCGCCGCCATCGCCAGCCTCGATATCCTGCAGGCCGAGCCTGAGCGAACCGAGCGGCTCAGGCGCAATGGCCACCTGTTTCTCGAATGCGCGAAAGCGGCGGGCCTCGATACCGGCCTGAGCGTCGGCTACTCGGTCGTGCCGGTCATTGTCGGCGATTCGCTTCGTGCTGCCCAGCTCTCGAACGATCTGCTGGCAGAGGGCATCAACGTGCTGCCCATCATCCATCCGGCCGTGCCGGAGGGAATGGCGCGGCTGCGCTTCTTCATCACCTGTAACCACACCGAGGAGCAAATCCGCTGTGCAGTTGCGCTTACCGCGAGGAAACTCAAGGATTTGCAGGACAGGAATTTCGGCCTGGCCTCGCTCGACATGGACAAGATGATGCAGTTGCTGCCGACGAGCCAAGCCGCAGGCAGGCCATAACTGAGGACGATCATTGCATGCATGTTATCGTCACCGGAGGCTCAAGCGGAATCGGTTTGGCGATAGCGAAACTCTATGCGACCAGGGGCGATCGAGTATCGCTTCTCGCACGCCATCCTGGGCGGCTAGAGCAGGCGCGGGCGGAGATCATATCGCTTTCCGGCATCGACAGTGCCCGTGTTCAAATAGCCTCCGTCGATGTGGCTTCCGCTGATCAGACCACGGCTGCAATAGAGATCTGCGAAGCGTCGTTCGGCCCCTGCGATATTCTGATCGCCTCCGCCGGCATTGTCGAACCGCGCGCCTTCGACGCGATGTCGGCCTCCATCTTCGAAGAGCAGATTTCCATCAATTTCCTCGGAACCGCAAATGCGGTGCGCTCGGTCTATAGGGGCATGAAGGCCCGCCGCAGCGGCAGGATCATGATGATTTCCTCCGGCGCTGCTTTGGTCGGCATTTTCGGCTACACGGCCTACTGCGCTTCCAAGTCGGCGCTGGTCGGCTTTGCCGAAGCCTTGAGCGCCGAAGCCGAGGCTTTTGGCGTCCGCATATCCATCTGCTTCCCGCCCGATACGCTGACACCGCAATATCGGCGGGAAATCTCCATGCGACCCGCCGAAGCGAAAATCCTCATGGGCTCTGTCAAGCCGTGGAGCGCCGAGGCGGTGGCCGCGAGAATCGTTCGCGGACTGGAACAGGGCAAGGCGAAAATCCATTTCGGTTTTTCGCTGGCGGCGCTTGCTTATTTCGGGCCGCTGATTAAGCCGCCGCTGATGTGGTTTATTTCGCGGAAAACGAGAAAAATAATTGGGCAAGAAGCAACGGAAAGCCTTGCCGACGTGACGGACAGAGGTTTTGATCATGGTAAGTAATACGAAATAATCGTCAGCGTTGTGCTATCGGCACACATGGCCGGAAAAAGTGAGCGAGGGAATCGGCGCCCGCGCTTCACGGGTTGAAAAACGCTGCTGCAGACAGCGGGCATTTGGATGACATAGTCTTGAAACTTCATGATTTTCCAATTCTTTTGACTCTTGCCGGCTTCGCGTTTTCCTGCGTCGTGGTGTTTCTTACCGATAGCCTCGCAATGCCGGCGGCCATCAATGCGCAGAATCGCACTGAGAGAAGCTGGCAACGCCTGATTTACGATTGGGCGGCCAGAATTCCCGTTATCGTGCTGATTTATGCCGCCTTCTTCGCGATTTCCTGGCGTCCGATCTACAGCACCCAGGCGGTCATCAGCTTCTTTGTGATCTTCACCGGGATTTCGCGGGCAAAGTTCGAGTTCATCCGGGAACCCTTGGTCTTTTCAGACATCGCGCTTGTGGTCGACGTCTTCAAATACAAGGAGATCTTCTACGCGACGTCGCTGAATATCTTCTTCTGGGTAATCGCCTTCGGCTACGTCTTCGGCCTCAGCGGTCTCTATATGTATTGGGAACCGTCGGTCCTGCCGGCCGAGAACGGTGTTCTTTGGGTCCTCCTGATGTTGGCCGTCGCCTTTTCGCCATGGCTTGCCCTGTTCAGCAGGATCATCAGCGAGCCGGTTTGCCATTTTACGCAGAGGTTTCTCGGCAAGGTCGACGTCAAGATGGATACGGTGCGATTCGGCACCTTCGCTTCGGTCGTCTTTCATTTCGTCATCTGGGTCGGCGTCAGACGCGAGGCAATCGTCACACAGCTGTCGGAGCGCTTCATTTCAGCGCTGCAGGAGCTGTGGGAGCATGGCGACGACGAACCGCTCATCGTCATATGGCAATCCGAATCCTTCATCGACCTCAGGCATTTCGGCGTCGAAAGCGTCAAGCTTCCCAATCTTGACCGCCTGCGCGATCAGGCGGCCCAATGGGGCCGGATGACCAGTGTCTTCGAGGGGGGGTACACGCTGCGCACCGAATTTGCGATGCTGAGCGGGCTGCTGCCCGAAAACGTCCATATCGATGCGAGCTATCCCTATCTGCGCGCCAGCCACTACAAGGACGTCGTCTGGCCCGCACGGCTGAAGAAGGCCGGCTGGAAGACGCAGTTCATTCACCCTTACGACAGGACCTTTTTCCTGCGCCACAAGGCACTGCCGCAGCTCGGCTTCGACCGGATGATGATGCTGGATGAATTCGATCACAATCCGGAGCGCGATGGCCCCTATGTCAGCGACCTCACGCTGACGAAAAGCGTGATCAGGGCGATCGACGAGGATGGCACCGCCAAGAATTTTGTCTTCGTGGCATCCATGGCGAATCACGGCCCCTGGGAGCCCGGCCGATGCGGCGATCTCGTCAATCCGGTGGATATCTATAGCGAGCTTTTGATGCGCGCCGATCATGCGCTCGGCAATCTCGCCCATCATCTCGACAGGCTGGATCGTCCGGTCTGGCTATTGTTCTATGGCGATCACGCGCCCTTGCTGAAGGCTTTTGCCGATCCTTTCCCGGATCCGCGCACCGATTACATCATCGTTCCTCTCGGGCGTGCGCGGGCGCACACGCAGAGGCCGAAACCGCCGCAGGAAGAAGCGCCCTGGAACCTCATCGGTACCTTGCTGCGCTATGCGGGCCTTAGCACCGAGGTTCCGGAGAATGGCTGAAGGGCAGGGGCCTGGAGGCGTTTCCCCGCGAGTGTTTCTCTTCCTTCAGGGGCCGTCCTCGCCTCTATTCGTCGAGATCGCCAGGATATTGCAGGCCGCAGGCAGCCGATGCATCCGCATCAATCTCAATGCCGGGGATTGGATTTCCTGGCGTTGGGGGCATGCCGCGAGCTATCGCGGCGATTTCACCGGCTGGCGCGACTATATTCACAGCCGAATCGAAGCCCACGGCGTTACGGATGTGATTCTCCACGGTGAAGAACGCCCTTATCATCGCGTCGCCATCGAAGAGGCACAAAGGCTGGGTGCCAGCGTCAATGTCGTGGAGATGGGATATTTACGGCCGGATTGGGTGACGCTCGAGCGTGACGGGCTGTCTTCCAATTCCCACTTTCCGGCGGACCCCGCCCATATCGTCGAGGCGGCGGCAAACCTGCCCGAGCCGGACTGGGCGCGGCGCTTCAGTCAGTCGTTCCTTGCCGAAGCGCTTTACGACCTCGCCTATTATCTGCCGACTGTTTTTCTTTGGTTTCTCTATCCCGGCTACCGGCGGCACGGGCTCTACCATCCGCTGATGGAATACGCTGGCTGGCTGCGCAGGCTTCCCTCAAGCCGCAGAAGGGCAGGCGAGGCGGAAAGCATTATTGAACGGATGATCGGCGGTGGGAGGCGATTCTTCGTCTACCCTTTGCAGCTTCAGACGGACTATCAACTGCGTTCGCACTCGCCCTTCCATCGGCAAGAGGATGCCATCAGGCTGATTCTCCGGTCCTTCGCCGCGAATGCGGCGCCCGAAACGCATCTTGTCGTGAAGCTGCATCCGCTCGACAACGGGCTCGTCGATTGGAAAGCCTATATCGCTCAAATCAGCGCATCGTCCGGTTTGTCCGACCGGGTTCATTTCATCGACGGCGGAAATCTCGAAAAATTGACTGCCGCAAGCCAGGGTATGGTGACGGTCAATTCCACGGCGGCATTTTCAGCCCTGCAAGCGGATAAGCCGGTCAAGGTCCTCGGCACGGCCGTCTACGACATGGTGGGGCTGACCGATCAGAAGTCCTTGGATCGGTTCTGGCTGGAGCCGGCGCTGCCGTTGGCAGAGCTCCGCGACGCATTCTTCAGGCTGCTTGCTGCAAGCGTGCAAGTGCGCGGCAATTTCTGCTCGAAGGCGGGCGCGCGGGCGGCGGCCGCACGGATTGCCGAAAGATTGCTGTCAGGAACGGTCAACCTGCCAGGCGCCTACATGGATAAGGCGCCGCGGCAGAAGCCTGAGAAGGTCCATATACCGTGATCGCCCGAAGCATCGGCGATGCGACCCTGAAATTGACATGGCAGCCGCTTATATGCGGAATTGCAATAAACTTAACGCAGCGATTCGACGTTGGGATAGAGAACACAGAACTGTTTGCCGGGAGCAAACGTCATGGATGGCAGTAAGATGGAAAGATTTATGCTGAAAGAGCTGCTTATGATCATAGCGGCTCTCGTGCTCGTTTCCGTAGTGCTTCTGACGATCGTCATCACCGGCAATTATTGAGCGGCGCGCCATAGCGCCTTCGAAAAGCATTTCGCCAGAGAGCAATTGATCTGCTTCCGACACAATAATCTGATGAAAAATATATCTGAAAAATGGTGGGCGATGAGAGCCCACAAGATAACCGGAAAAACAATAGTTTAACGGTAAGTGAGACATCTAAGAAAGTTGAGGCTTTTCAGTCTTTTGTA
>NZ_FMAF01000048.1 GCF_900094565.1 Martinezella lusitana | reverse complement strand
GAAATGACACCAGCTTTTGCCGCAGATGACGCATGCGCGTCTGTCAGGGCCATGACGGATAAATTCAATGCCACACCACGAATTCGGTTGGTCGGCACCAATTCTCTTGAGGCAATCCATTTTACCACCCTATATGTTGACACTAAGCAGTGGTGGCATGGCGATTCCAAACCGTGGCATGTAGAACCACGCCAATATTCAAAAACCAATGATCTCGAAAACTGCGAACATCTCGGGAGCGAAACGATAGATGGCGTCCAGACCGAAATTTGGTCTTACGACCACCTATCGTACCAACAGGTTGATTACTGGAAGATTTGGATATCAGTTGATACGGGGTTACCGGTGAAATCCCATTTCAAACGGGTTCGGCCGAAAGCCGTCATCGAGTGGGACGGCACTTACACGTACGGCCCTGATATCAAAGATCCCGTCTGAACTACAGCAAATCGTAGAGGCCCACACTAAAACTTGTCGTGGGAAACTCTCAATTTAACGATCAGGCAGTATATGAGCCTTGTGCTGAGCGAATGGTGAAGCTGCCGCTCGCTCCAGGCCCGCCGCCTAGATTATTTCCCACAACTTAGAATCTTGGCGTAAACAGCAACGTGTGTCTTCACGAGGTACCCATCCATGCAGGTAAAGGTCACGGCGTAGTTGCAAATTTTGACCTTAGATCTGCGCGAATATGGCGAATAGCAACTATGATGTTGCGGATTCAACACGTCTCTCCAAAAACGAGCGCGAATTGGTGCGCCGCACCCGCTACTTTTTGATGCATAGATTAGAAGTCTGCTATGTAGCGCCTTAGCCGATGACAGGTTGCACCGCGTACTGGTGCTGTTCCATGAATTTGATGATTGATCGCAGGACAAAGCCCCTTTGTCCTCTTTGAAGTCCCTTTGCTTTCAGGAAGGTTCGCATGACGTTTTCGGCGCAGGCTATGACATATGCCATCAAGTCCCTCGCATCCGTAATTCTCGTTTCATCGGCACTATACGCGTCATCCGCCCTTGCTCAGGAGCAGCCGTCAGCCGCACCTGCAGGCACGGATGCCCAGCAGAAACCAGCCGAGGCGGTAAACGGCCAGCAGCCACCAGCGCCGCAGGCCCGCGTTCAGAAGTTCGACGACTGGTACTATCGCTGCATCGACAGCAGAGCCGCAGACGGCTCTGCCGCCACCCACTGCGAAGTGGCGCAGATCGCGACGGTGAAGCAGGGCGACCAGGACGTCAATGTTCTGACGCTGGCGATCGCCAAGGCGACAGATGAGCCAGCCGCTTCGAACAAGAAATCGGCAAAGCAGCCGGCAAGCGAGCTGGTCCTGACGGCGCTCGTGCCGCTCAATATGTACCTGCCGGCGGGCTTGAGCATTGATGCGGCAGATAAGTCGGTTGTTCAGTTGAGCTATCGCAATTGCAATCAGGCCGGCTGCTGGTCGCAGCAGAAGCTGGATGCCAAGATGATCGCGGCATTGTCCAAGGCAGCGGATGGCACCGGACATGTGCAGCTGATGAATGGCCAGAAGGTCAACATCAAGTTCTCGTTGAAGGGATTGTCGGCGGCGCTGGATGCGCTGCAGAAGCCTGCTTCCAACTGACGCAAAGGCAGGCATCTCTTATGACGTCAGCCCGGCGCCCAGCTGCTCCTCGCCAAAATGTGGTTTTGACCGCCAGCGCCCTGCTGGCGGCAACTTTTGCCGTATCGCCTGCGGCCGCCCAAACCCCGAACGACGACTTCGCGCGCCGTCAGGCCCAGCAAGCCGAGCAGCAACGTCTGGAGACATTGGGTCGGATGACGCCGAAGCCGGCGCAAGCCGAGGCTCAGGCGCCTGCGGCAGCTGGGGGAAAGAAGGTTGGCCCATGCTTTGCCATCACCCGTATCGAGGTCGAAGGCGTCAGGCAGATTTCGGCCGCTGCCATCGACAAGGTCACAGCACCCTATGCGAACCGTTGCGTCGGTGTCGGCGAGATCAATGGCCTGCTGCGCGACCTGACACATCTCTACCTTGATAAGGGTTTTGTGAGTTCGCGTGTCTACGTGCCGGCCCAGGATATCGCTAAAACCAAGGTGCTGCGCCTGGTCGCCGTCGAAGGCACGCTGTCCGACATCTATATCAACGGTAAACCCGCCTCCGGCTCCGGCGTGCTGGCAACGGCCTTTCCCGGCATGAAGGGTGAGATCACCAATCTGCGCGACATCGAGCAGGGTCTCGACCAGATCAACCGTCTCTCGTCCAACAACGCCAAGACCGCGATGTTGCCGGGCAAGACCGACGGCACCTCGATCCTCAATGTCGAGAACAAGCCGGAACACCCGTGGCATCTCTCCTTCGGCAACAGTAATCTCGGGCAGGAACAGACGGGGTATTCCAAGTCCTCGGCGTCCGTCGGCTATGACAACCTGTTCGGCATCAACGATCAATGGAATTTTGCCTACGAGCATAGCGGCCCGGACTATCCCTGGCGCGACGATGGCGTGGGCAAGAGCAACAGCTATTCAGGCAATGTCAGCGTGCCCTATGGTTACTGGACCTTCTCGGCGAATGGCTCCTGGTACGAATACGACAGTTCCGTTCCGGGGAACTTCGGGCCGCTCCAGACATCCGGCGACAGCAAGCAGTTGGGCGTGGGTGCCGATCGCGTGATTTTCCGCGACAAGGACTCGATCACCACCCTCAACAGCGGCCTGACCTACAAGGAAACCAACAATTTCCTGCTCGGTAACAAAATCGAGGTTGGCAGCCGCAAATATACGGTTGGCGATCTTGGTATATCTCATTCGCGCCGCATGCTGGGTGGGCTTTGGGTTTTCGACCTATCCTATAGCCAGGGCCTCAATCTCTTTGATGCAGTCGCGCCCGGCGATGTCGGTGCTGGAGACGCGGATCCTCGTTTTTCCAAATTCACCGGCACGATCACCATGACGAGGCCGTTCGAGCTTGCCAGCCAACGCTTTGAAGTCAATTCGATCGTCACGGGGCAATATTCCCCCGACAATCTGTTCGGGGCCGAGCAATTCTCGCTTGGCGGTTATTCCACCGTCCGCGGTACGCGCGAGACCATGCTTTACGGCAATAACGGCTTCTTCGTCCGCAACGATCTGGTCTGGCGAACGCAGCCCTTCGCCGGCAATGCGGAGCTCGCAAAAATGTTCGGTGAATTCCGTCCCTACGTCGGTCTCGATTATGGGCGGATTGCTTCACAGGCGCGCTATCGGATTGATGGTGGCGACATGTTTGGCTGGACGGTCGGGGCCAAATTTGCCGGTGGAAACGTCAATTTCGATATCGGCTATTCGGACGCGCTGGCCGGCACGATCGATAAAAAGAATGCAGGCCTGCTCTTTGCGAGCGCGGCGGTGCGGTGGTGATTGGCTAATTTAGGGGAAGTAAATGGGGTTAATTCGGCCAAGGAATAACAAGATGGTGCGATCGTACACGCTTCCGATTGCAGCGCTCCTCTGCTGTGCGATCGCCCTTTCGGGTTGCGGTGGCCGCGAGGCGCATCCGATCGCGGCGACCAATGTCGGTGATAGCGGGATGGATTGCGGCGGCATCTCCCGCGAGTTCGAAGCCAATGAGCGCCAGATCCTTGCGACGGTCAAGGAGCGTTCTCAAGCACAAGGCAAGAATGTCATCCTGGGTGCCACCGGTGTCCTTCTGTTCTTCCCGGCCCTGTTCTTCATGGACCCCAAGTCCCCGGAAAAAGTCGAGATCGATGCGCTGCGCAATCGCAATCAGGTGCTGAGTGATTTCGCCCGTTCACGTAAGTGCCCAGTGCCGGCGTCGAAACTCGGCGACCTATACAAGAAGCTCGATGGCGGTGCGCAGACGGCGCCCGCCAAGAAAGATCGTTAAGGCGGCGGCGGACGACGGTCCACCGCCGTTGTCACTTAGACCCGCAGTGCATGAGACGAGTTGGCGTTCAAAGAGACGGAATCGAGCGATGAGCAAGCAGATCGGACGGCTTTCCAGCAAAGCAAAAGTCACCGTAGCGCGGGACCGCAAGCGCTTGGTCCACCATCTTATCGGCCTTGCTCAAAAGTCGCTCGCCATCGTCCTCAGCGCACTTCTCTTCCTGCAGCCGGCAATCGCCAATGCTCAGTCGGTCTCTGCGGCCGGATCGGCACCCGCAGCCAACCAACCAGGCGTAGGTGCTGCGCCGAATGGCGTGCCGCTGATCGATATCGTCACTCCAAACGGGGCGGGTCTGTCGCACAACAAGTATGACAACTTTAATGTTGGCACTCCCGGCCTGATCCTCAATAATTTCAACGGTGAAGTTGGCACGTCGAACCTCGGCGGCGTTACTCCGGGCAATCCGAATCTGAGGAATTCCGGTCCGGCCTCGGTCATCCTCAACGAAGTGACGAGCGGTAATCGCTCCGCCCTGAATGGTCCCACCGAAGTTTTTGGTGGTCGGGCTGATGTCATCATCGCAAATCCTAACGGCATCACGTGCGCCGGCTGTGGCTTCATCAACACGCCGCATGCGACGTTGACGACCGGTGTGCCCAACATCGGCACCGACGGAAGCCTGACGGGCTTCACCGTCAATGGTGGCGACGTCACCTTTGAAGGCGCTGGGGCAAATCTTGCGACCGCTCCTGGCGCTGTCGACCTCTTCGACGTCGTTTCACGCCAGATCCATGTGAATGCCCCGGTCTACGGCAAAACCATCCGGCTGACCGGCGGCGCCAGCAAGTACGACTATGCCACCGGAGAGGTGACGGCGCTGACCGCGACCTCTGGCACACCGGAATATGCCATCGACGGCTCAGCCCTCGGTGCTATGCAGGCAGATCGCATCAAGGTCGTCGTTACCGAGAAGGGCGCCGGCGTCAAGATGAGCGGCGACATGGCGGCCAACGCCGGCGAACTGTCGCTATCGGCCGACGGCAAGATCTCGATCGGCAATGCCTCGGGTAGGGATGGTGTCACCATCAGTTCCAAGAGACAAGTCTCCGCCGCCAAGATCACCTCGAAGCAGAAGGTGGCGGTCCAGGCCGATCAGGGAATCACGCTGCAGTCGGTCGCCGCCGATAGCGATATCGTGCTTGCAAGCGGTACTGGCCTGCTCAGTGTCTCTGGCGACATCACCAGCGGCACGACAGTGCAGATGAGCTCGGGCGGCGGCATTGCCGCCGGCAGTGTCACGGCAGACAATGGCGTCGCGACGCTTGTCGCCACCTCCGGCGATCTCGCGATAGCGGGCGCGGCCAACAGCACCGGCGACCTCAATCTGACCGCCACGGCCGGTTCGATCTCGGCAGCTTCGCTGCTAAGCAACCAGACGATCGCCTTGAACGCCGGCGTCGATATTGTTGTTGCAGGTAACGTGCTGGCGCAAGGCAATGTCAGCGCCACCGGTCGCTCGGTGTCCACCGGTCTGGTCGTCTCGGGCATCAATATCGCTGCCACGAGTGCCGACCCGAGCGGGAATGTGGTTCTCGGCTCCGCCGGGAATCTCAGCCTCACGGCCAGTGGTGGCAATATCGCGACGGGCAACCTGCTATCGGCCGGTACGCTGAATACCACGGCGACCGGCAATATTACCGCAGGCAGCCTTCAGTCTACCACCGATCTGACGGTAACTGCGGCGTCGCTGACATCAAGTAGCCTCACGTCACATGGGCTGCTCTCCGTGAATGCCGCTACAAATGTGAGTGGCCAAATTCTTGGGAGCAGCAACATCCTCATCTCAGGGGCGGCCATCCAGGCCGGTGCCATTGTCTCCAGCGTGGATTTCGCCGCCACGCAGGCGGCCAACGGCAATCTTGTTCTTGGCAACGCCGGCGACATGACGCTCCAGTCCTCGGGCAGCCTGTCAGCCAATACGCTGCTTGCCGGGGGAATGATTTCCGCCACATCCGCCGATCTGACTGTCGGTAACATCACTGGTCACCAGACCATCACGCTCACAGGCAGCTCCAGCCTGACGACCACCGGCCAGGTTCTCGGTGCCGGCAATGTTTCGCTCTCGGGCGGCATGGTCTCAGCCAACCAGATCGTTAGCGGCCTCGATTTCGTCGCAACGGAAGCCAATGGCGGCAATATCACGCTTGGTGCTGCCGGTGATCTGACCCTACAGGCCTCCGGCACTCTGACTGCCAATGCCTTGCTCTCAGCCGGCACGATCACCGCCACGGCGGCAGATCTCGGTCTCGGCAGTGTAACGGGTCACCGCGATATCTCGCTTTCGGGTAGTAACAGCCTCACCGCGACCGGCCAGATCCTCGGAGCCAACAACATTTCGCTCTCGGGCGGTACGGTTTCGACCGGCCAGGTGGTAACCGGGGTCGATTTCGCCGCCATGGCGCAATCCTCGACCGGCGCTATCGTCATCGGCTCGGCAGGCGACCTTACGATCAATGCCACCAGCGCTACGGCCGGACCGCTGCTGGTCGCCGGTGATCTCAGCGTGACAGGCGGCTCGTTCACCGGCTCGAATGTCACGGGTCATGGCAATGTCACGGTGAACGCTGCGACAAATCTGACCGGGACGCTTCTGGCTGCGGGTAATGTCGGCATCACCGGCGCCAGCATCACCGCGGGCACGCTTGTCTCAGGTGTCGATTTCGTGGCAACCGGGCAGTCTGCCGACGGCAGTGTCGTTCTTGGTTCGACGGGGGGCCTCACGCTCAAGGCCACAGCCGGCAACATCAACGCTGCTAACCTGCTCTCGGCTGGTACGACGAGCGTCACTGCAAGCGGCAGCATCGGCAATAGCGTCGCCACCAATGCGGTTGCTCACCAGAACCTGACCATGACGGCCGGCGGCACGATCGCCCTTACCGGCCAGTCTATGGCGGCAGGCAATGTCAGCCTGGAGGGCCAGTCGATATCAGCTGGAAGCCTGGTTTCCGGCGTGGATTTCGCGGCGACGCGTGCCTCCAGCACCGGCGCGCTGATGCTGGCACAGGGCAATGCTCAGTCCGGCACGATGACACTCACCACCACCCATGGCGATATCACCGCCAGCAACGCGCTGCTGTCCGGTGGGAATCTGAGCGCCGTAGCAAATGGCGGCATCAGCTACGCATTACTGCAGAGCCTTGCCAGCGCCTCGCTGACCGCGCCGGGTACCATCAGCTACACAAACAACACCAATGTCACCGGCAATCTGACCATCGACACCGGCACGATCGATCTCTCGGGAACACGCGGCGCCAAGCTCGCTGTCGGCGGCACGCTATCGGTCACGGCCACATCCGCGAACCTGACCGGCGGCAGCCTTGTCCTCGGCGGACTGGCGCTCAACCTCAGCGGCCAGGCCGATCTGACCGGCGCAAACGTGAAGACGGCCACGAATGCCGGCGGCTCGGGCGATATTGCCATCACCGCAGGCAGCCTCGCATTCAGCGACACCACGACACTGCTGGCTGCTCATGATCTGACCTTAACCTTGCCGACACTCTCCAACAGCGGACAGATCGCAGCTGCCAACAACCTGACGATCAATACCAGCGGCGATCTCACCAATACATCGACTGGTCTTCTCTACGCCGGCAATGACGCTTCGCTTCTGGTTGCGGGAACGCTGACCGACAATCAGGGCGCCATTCTCGCCGGCAATGACCTGACGATTGCAGGCAGCAGTCTCAGCCAGCGCAACGGCGCGACCACCAACATCTCCGGCCTCATCCAGGCTGGCGGCGACATCTCCATCCTGACGTCCAATTTGACCAACAAGCGGTCGACAACCCCGACCTGGGTAACGGGTCAACTGATTTCGTCGGGCAATGTCGTTGGCACCTTCGTGCTCAATCCCGCCGTGGCAGGCCAGCCGTTCGCCTATCTCGAAACCAGCGACCAGAACATCTTCCAGCTCTATCCCGGCATTAACCCGCCGGCGTGGCAGGACTATCAGCCGCTCCTCTGGTCTCAGGCGACCCTTGCCGACGGCACGAGCTATCATGCCTGGACCTGGACTTCCGCGAACGGGCCGGTTCTGGTGGGACCGATCTTCGACTGGATCAAGGCGCGGGTGCCGAAGGATGCCAACGGCAATCCCGTCCTCGATCCCAACAATCCGTCGAAGTATTTTATCGTCGATGAGGTCGTCAGAAACGGCACCGATGCCAGCACGACCTATACCTGGGATCCGACCAGCAATCTCAGCCAATCGGTTTATGAGGACCGGTTCACAAGCGCGCTCAGCCCCGAGGCGGTGATCCATGCCGGTGGCAATCTCACTGTCGATGCGACTAACCTCACCAATTCCTACAGCAGGATCGAGGCAGGTGCCAACGCGACGCTCAGCGGGTCTACGCTCACCAACGAGGGCGTCGTCCTTAATCGCACCACGACGCTGACCTGCAGCGCCCAGAGTGCTTGCACCGCCTTCAACGCCGATGGCACGGCCGATCCGTCGCGCGATATCGCCAACGGAACGTCGATCGTGTCGGGTTCGCAGGTCATTGGCGGCGCGGCTGGTACCCTCAAGGCAGCCGGCGCGCTAACCCTCAACTTTGGCACGGTCAACAACACGTCCCTTGGTTCAACGGGTGGCAGCGCGACCGTCAGTGCGCCTTCGACATCGAGCGATCCGTTGTCCGCCCTGAGCGGCCTGACCGCAGGCGGCGCCCTGTTTGCGGTCAATAGCGCGCTGTCCAATGTCGCTGGCAATAGTGTGCCTACCGCCGGTGGCGGCCTGACCGCCGCACTCGGCAATCTCACCCAGATCTCCGCTGCAAACGTTGCGCAGCTCGCCGCCCTGGCGAAGCCGCAATCCGGTGGCGTCGGCGGCACGGTCCCGGGACAAGCCTTCATTTTTGAGACCCGCGCGGCCTTCCTCGACGTCTCGAAGTTCTATGGCTCGAGCTACTTCATCAATCGCGCCGGCTACGACCCCGAGACCAATATTCCGTTCCTCGGCGACGCCTATTTCGACAACCAGCTGATAGATACGCAATTGCGCCAGCTGGTCGGCGATGGCCTTGGAAAGGGCTCCTTCATTCCAGGCAACAGCGCCATCGAGCAGATGAAGACCCTGCTCGACAATGGCGCTGCCTATGCCGAGGCCCATGGTCTTGCTTTTGGCCAGGGATTGACCGCTGAACAGGCGGCTAATCTGCAGCAATCCATCGTCATCTACCAGGCGCAGACCGTCAATGGCGTTCAGGTGCTGGCTCCAGTCGTCTACCTGTCGGCGGCCGACCGGGCTAAGGCGGGATCTGGCGCTGGCGCAATGATCGCCGGCAACACGGTCAATCTGAACGTCGGCGACCTGAACAATTCCGGCGCGGTCGCCGCCGCCGGTGGCCTCAACATTGCCGCAAGCTCGATCAAGTCGACTGGTACTTTTTATGCCGGCGGCAACGCCAATCTCACCGCCTCGAATGGCATCACGCTTGCCGCCCAGACGATGACCATCGGCGGTCAAAATCTGGTCAACCCCAATGCTGGCGTGTCGGCCGGCGGCAACATCCAACTGGCCGCCAACAACAGCGATCTCAATCTCAACGGCGCCACCGTCAAGGCTGGCGGCAATGCTGAGCTCTCCGGCAACAATGTCAATCTCGCTGCGGTTAAGGCTGACAATGGGGGTCAGCAGAATGCGACAGGCGCACGCGTCAATGCGGGCGGAAGCCTGAACATTGCCGGCACCAACGACGTCAATATCATCGGCTCTTCCGCCAAGTCGGGCGGCGATCTCAGTGTCAAGGCCACGAATGGCGCCGTCAATATCGTCTCGACCGATGTCGCTCGCAAGACGGATGACGGTTATATCAAGACCAAAGGCACCGACCAGCAGGCCTCGCAGCTTTCCGCCGGTGGCAATCTGCAGGTCAATGGCAATACCGGCGTCCTGATCTCTGGCTCCGATCTGTCGGCTAAGGGCGATCTCGGCCTGACCTCGAACGGTGACATCAACGTTACCACCGCGCAGAGCCAGAGCGCCTCCGTCTTCGGCAAGGGCTCTTCATCGTCGATCACCAACAACGGATCCACCATCACCGCCGGCGGCGATCTGGTCGCGAAGTCCAACAGCGACATCAACGTCATCGGTTCGAGTATGGCGGCCGACGGCATGCTCGGCCTGCAGGCAAAAAACAACATCACCATCGCCGAGGCGACGGATGGCTATACGCTCGATGTTAAAAGTTCGAGCAAGAAGAGTGGGTTCCTCGGCTCGACGAAGGAAAACGCTTCCGGCCATCTGGAGAATACCACGGCCGCCGGCTCGTCACTTTCCGGCAAGGGCGGCACCACCATTATCTCCGGCGGCGATACCACCGTCTCGGCGTCCAAGGTGACGGCTGGCGACGCCACGCATACATCCGGCGCGACGACCGCAGGCGGTCGCGCTGACATCAATATCCAGACCGGTGGCAATCTCATTGTCACCGCCGGCAAGGACACTGAGACCGAACACGACAGCGCCAAGCGCAAGGGTTTCTTGCGCAGCGGCAGCGCCAGCTATGACGGCTACAACGAGACGACGGTCGGTTCGCAGCTTTCCGCTAGCGGCGACGTCAATCTCGATGCCGGCAAGGCCGCCGCCATCGTCGGCTCGAAGGTCAATGCCGATGGTTCGCTGAATATCTCCGGCGAGAGCGTCTCTATCATCGGCGCCCAGGAGAACCACCAGTCCGACAGTCAACGCAAGGATTCCGGCCTGTTCGTCGGCTCCGGCGGCGGCTTCATCTCGCTTTACGGCAAAAACGAAAAGCAGGGTCAGCAGTCCTCGACTGATAATATCGGCTCGACCCTTTCGGCTGGCCAGGATGTCAATCTGACCGCACGGGCAACCGATCTCAACATCATGGGCTCGTCGGTCACCGCCGATCGGGATATCAATCTCTCGGCTACGCGTGACGTCAACGTCACGCCGGGTGCCGAAAGCTCATCTCAGGCTGAGCAACAGAAGAAATCCGGCTTTGGCCTCGCACTTTCGGGAGGCGGTGGGGGATTCTCGATCGGTATCGGCGTGCAGTCGACCAAGGACAGCAAGGCGCAGCAGTCCGACACCAATGCCATCTCGGCCCTCTCCGCCGGCCGTGATCTCAATATCTCTGCCGGCCATGACGTCAACCTGCAGGCGACCAGCGCTTCGGCCGAGCGTGACGTCAACCTCTTCGCCGGCAACGACATCAATCTCCTGTCTGCCAATGACGTCACCAATTATCAGGAAGCGCATGAGAAGACCTTTGCTGGTGTAACGCTCACCGTCTCGAGCCAGGTTGGCAAGGCTGCCCAGAGCATTATGAACTCGGCCGAGCGCCTGTCGGACAGCGGCGGTGTCAATGCGGTGACCAACACGGCCATTGCCGGCCTTGGCTTCTACCAAGGCTTCAAGGACCTGCAGGGTGTCTACGATCAGTATCAGAAGTCCGGTGATATCGGCGTCAATGTCTCGCTGACAGTCGGCGCCAACCATCAGGAGAACAGCTGGTCCTCCTCGTCTTCGAGCCCCGTCGTCACCGATATTCGCGCGGGCCGCTCGATCTCGATGGAGGCCGAGAATGGCTCGATCACCAGTGATGGTGCGCAGATCCTGGCTGGTTACGACAAGAACGGCATACCGACCGTCTCCGGCGATCCGCTGACCGGCGATATCTTCCTGTCGGCTAAGAATGGCGACATCAATCTGAATGCCGCCACAGGCACGTCCGATTCGACAAGCGCCAATAGCTCCTGGAGTGCTGGCATCGGGGTCGGCGCGACCTTTGGCGGTGGCGGCAAGGGCATGGGAGATCTGGGATTGGTCGCCAATGCCGGCTATGGCAAGGGCAGCGCTGATACGAGCGGTCTCAGCCACACCAACACCCATGTCAACGGCACCGGTGACATCACCATCATCACCAACGATCTGACGCTGCGTGGCGCGACCATCACCGGCAACTCGGTCACCGCCGACGTCAAGAACCTGACGATCGAAAGCCAGGTGGATACGGCCAAGGCAAAGGCCGATCAGCTCAACCTCTCGGCTTCGACCGGCTTCGGTTCGACCAGTGTTTCCGGCGTCACGCAGAAGGCCAAAGGCGATGCGGCCGTTGTCACCGAGCAGTCGGGCATTCACGCCGGGGCAGGGGGTCTCGACATCAATGTCAGCGGCCAGACCAGCCTTGTCGGTGGTCTGATCACCAGCGATGCGACCGCGGACAAGAACCACTTTGAAACCGGCACCCTGACGGTCGCCGATATCGATACCCATTCGAGCTGGAAGGCCGATACCTTTGGCGGCTCGATTGGCACGGGCGGCCTCTCGATCGCTCCGCCGGTCAAGGTGAGTGAGAACAAGACCGGCGAGGCGCTCTCCGCCATCGGCGGCAATATCCCGATCACCATCACTGATCCTGCCCACCAGTTGCAGGATATCGGCTCGATCCGCCGCGATACCAGCAACACAAATACCTCGCTGCCTGGTCTGCCGGACCTGCAGAACATCCTGCACGATCAATACAAGACACAGGCCGATATTCAGGCTGCTCAGGCGACCATGGCAGGCCTGGTAGCAACGATTGCCAATCAGTTTGTCGAACAGGCTGATACTCCGGCCGAACTTGCCTTCTGGGGCGAAGGTGGTGCGGGTCGCGCATTGTTGCATGCAATTGGCGCGGGTGTCCTCGGCGGCGTTAATGGTTGGGAAGGTGCCCTTAAAGGAGCGGCTGGCGGCGCCACATCGACCCTCCTTGCCCCAGCGATCGATGAGCTCGTCACAGGCTTGCTCAAAGGCACAAAGTTCGAAGGTACGCAGGAAGGTCAACAGCTCTCCCTTCTGCTCGGACAAAGCCTGGCCGCCGTTGCAGGGGCCGCCGGTGGAGGAGAAGGTGCTGCCTACGGAGCTGCAAACTACCAATTCAACTATCTGAACGATAAGCAGTACTTCCAGCTCAAGAGCATGGATATGGCCTGCAAGGTCGGTGTTGGTGGCGCTTGCGATATCGTCAAAGACCTGCAGGATCTCGACCAACTTACCACCCAGACGCTGGCAAGCGCTTGCGGCGCTGATATCGGATCAGACGATTGCATTTCCGCGCGGCGAGATCTCGGAGCTGCCATTTCATCGATCGGCGCACAAGGACTCGGCCTGTCAGATACAGAACGGCAGCTACTGGAGGGATACTACGCTGAGCTGCAGTCCCTTCAGAGAGATCCCACCGGCACAAAGCAAATACTGGACGCTATAGCGGGAATCGTTTTGAGTTCGCCGCGCGCCGCCACGGCAATAGACGAGCTTGCCAATAGCGGAAATCCGCTGGCTGGCTCGATCCGAGGCGTCAATCCGGGCTACCCGTATTTAGAAGGAAGAACAGATAACTGTGTCAATTGCGTTATAGCGACAGATGCCGTGTTAGCGGGGCGACCAGCTACAGCACTTCCAAGTAAGACAGCTCAACCAATTGCGGTATTGGAAGACTTCTACGGGACGCGATTTGGCGGTCCCGTGAGTGTCAAGAATATTGAGCAACAGATACAAAGCGCGGGCGATGGTGCTCGGGGCATTGTGTTTGGCTCAAGAGGAGCCGTCACAGGACATGTATTTAATGTCGTGAACCAAAATGGTACCGTTCGCTTCTTGGATGGACAAACTGGTGGGGCTGCAAATCTGAGCGACGGGTTCGTTTCATTTCAATTATTAAGGACAAACTAGATGATCACGATGGAGGAATCAGAAAATATCGCGAAATCTATTCTCGTTAAAAAAGAGAAAGAGATTGGTTTCGAACTCAAAATTTCTCTCATTAGAGAAACAGAATATGGCAACGTTTACTTCTACAATTCGAAAGAATACGTAGAGACGGGAAATTTTAGGGCGAATCTACTTGGAAATTCCCCATTTATTGTTGATATTGAGGATGGTGTTGTTCATTTTTTCGGAACCGCATTTTCTCTTGAGCGATACCTTGGTGAATATGCAAAGTATCGGTCGCAATATGGGGAAATGAGAACATTTTGAGTTGGCCAGCGCGTTGCAGGGCGCGATGTCACGTGGTGCAAATGCAATTATTGTATTCGTATCGAACGAAACTAAACTGCGTTGGGTAGGCGCAGGATACGTGTAAAAACCGTTCATAAGCGTTTTTGGGAGGCTATTGTCTGAGGTCTTCGACGCCGAGTTCTTTCCATATCCATGAGAAATCGTAGGTGGCCATGGGGTCGTGCGTGGAATCCTACGCTCTCATGAGCGATTTAGGTTTTCCGGGCGCATTTAAACTACCCCGTTTTCGCGAGGTCGGTCAATTGATGCAGCCTGTGCACGGTGCTGGAGATGGCGATCCGAACCGATGGTTACCTACGAAGCCATTATGGCATTACCCAATCCCAAAGAGGATTCGGCAACATTGCTCTAAATCATGCAGATCGCGGCCTCTGCATCAAAACAACATAACCTTTGTCTAGGATTTCAAATGAACGCAAAACTCTTTGTCGCTGTCGCACTCGGCTTGATGACTGGCCTCCTGGCGGGATGCGCCGGAAGCCGCGACCCTGGTACGGCGGCTGCGGACCATAGTGCGGCCATCAGTCAAATCGCCTCGAAGAAGAGCCAGAAAGGCGCCTTGCTGCTGATCCGGATGGTCGACGCAAACCTGACTGGTGATCATTATTGCTCTGGGCATATTCGCCTGCGCAGGATCGACAACGGCAAGCCTGACAAAAACACGGCGTTCGAAGATATCTATTCGGCCGATCGCTGGCTGCTGCCCGACGAAAAGAAGCCGAAGGATATGGAAGCGACTTTTCTTTATCGGGTCGCGAACGCCACCTCCTATGCCCGGTCCTTCAGGCCCATTGCGCCAGGTCGATATGCAATCACCTACGCAGAATGTCAGTACGGCATGAGCCAGTATGGTGGGGTTACCAAGCTCGAGGCAGGCGGCGATCAGGACTTCCTGTTCAACTACGTCAGCCCGCTCGGAGGCGCGAGCACGATTATTGTTGGTGCGGGACAGATTATCGATGCTGGCTACATCCGGTTGACGGGGAGGCGCAGCAATCCCGCCGTCGTGTCGTCGGAGGCGTCTGCCGCGGAGCGCGAGGTTATGCAGGAAGTTCTTCCTGAACTTTATACCTCGATACGATTCACGAAATTTGGCTTATGACCGTTTCCGAGAGGCATTTGCCGTCGGAGGACAGCGCACCTACCATACGGACGAGCAGAGTATTTAGTGCACGAAGATAATATGCCAGAACTGAAATGATAGCCCAATTCACGCGCTCCTCCTTTAGTTGTGCAAATCTGCCGTGATTTGACCCGTGTCCGCGCGTCAGAGGCGCTAGCCGTTCGCGGCCTCGCATGGAGAATTTTCAATGAAGCAAGTCATGCTCGCCGTGGCATTCAGTTGCATTAACGTGACATCGGCTATCGCCCAACGGCAAGTGCCAGATGAAATGCAGGTGAAGCACAAAGAGACCCGAAACATGCTGGGAGTGCTGGAATTCTGCAAGGACCGAGGCATCTCCGAAGATGGTGCTTTGGAATTTCTGCAGATGTCAGCCAACATATACGACGATCTGATAGGTTCATCCAATGGAGACGAAGCTGAGTTCACGGGAAGAGCTGGCGTGATATCGGGTCGAGGTATGGTGAAAAATATTGCAGACATCGCTATCGAGCAACATAGGTCGGTGGATGATATTTGTCGGCAATTGGTGGGGTTCTACAAACGAGGAGCCGACGAATTTGCGAGGCAAAAGGCAATGTCGACAGATAGCTCGCCCAGCAAGGTCAACAAATAGATGGGGTATTCGGCTCGGCACCTCATCTTTTGGCGGTGTGAAACTGTGGCTGGGGTGCTGCGCTTCGAGTGATGATAAAACGTGGTCTGTATCGCAACAGCCACAACCATCAGAAAGGAAGCGCAGCATGAACCATTATGTTGGATTAGACGTCTCTGTGAAAGAGACTTCCCTGTGCATCGTTGATGAAGCAGGTACAATTTGCCGAGAGCTGAAAGTCACCAGCCATCCGGATGATCTCATCGAGGTTCTGAGCAATCCTTCCTGGCATCTTGTGCGTATCGGCCTTGAAGCCGGTCCGTTGTCACAATGGCTTTTCGAAGGTCTCACAAGTGTTGGTCTGCCTGCTGTTTGCATCGAAACTCGTCACACGAAAGCCTTCCTGAAGGCGACCGTGAACAAATCGGATCGCAATGATGCGCGCGGTATCGCGCAAATGATGCGGGTGAACCTATTTCGGCCAGTGCATGTCAAAACGCTTTCGAGCCAGAAACGACGGGCTCTGCTCACAGCACGCAAGCTTTTATTGAATAAGGTCAGAGACATTGAGAATGATATCCGAGGGCTGCTGCGCAATTTTGGTCTCAAGGTTGGCATCATCGGACGCATCGGATTTGCGGCGCGTGTACGAGAACTTCTTGAGGGTATGACCGATCTGGAGCACGTCATTGAACCGTTGCTCGAGGCTAGACAGCAGCTTCGAGAGAGCTTTGCAGCTTTGCACCGAAGGCTGCTTTCCATTGTTAGGGATGACGTTACCTGCCGACGTTTGATGACCATTCCGGGCGTTGGACCCGTCGTGGCCTTGGGCTTCGTCAGCACGATCGACATACCCGGCCGCTTCAAAAATTCTAAAGCGGTTGGTCCTGCGTTGGGGCTGACCCCGGTTCTGAACCAGTCTGGCGAGAGTAGTCGTGTCGGCCGAGTTTCCTTGTGTGGTGATCAAATGATGCGAACGCTGCTCTATGAAGCGGCCCAAGTCATGCTGACTGTGGTCAGGAAATGGTCCTGGCTCAAGGCGTGGGCGATGAATATTGCCAAACGTCGCGGCCATCAGAAGGCGATTGTGGCCTTGGCCCGCCGGCTAGCGGTGATCATGCATCGCATGTGGAGCGATGGTACAGAATTCCAGTGGTCAAAGGACGACGGACTAGCAAAGGCCTAAGCATTTTAAAGACGACAAAGTTCCACCTACCGGTGGGAAGAAGTCCTTCACGGGACGATGAATGAAGTGAGTCCGCTATGGAACTTGTGCCGACCGGCTATGCCGATCAGGACGCGTTTTAGATTGTTCCACTTCTTTCTACTGACCCCATAATGGGAGGGGCAAGACCCGATCCCGAAGAGAAGCAAGGCCCCGTGAATTACCTCAGATGCCGGTGTAAATGGAAGCTCGACAGCGCTTGACTTCAACACGCCGAATAGAGAAGTTCCATAATTACTATTGCCAATCTAGAACGATACAAATTATTGATATCGCACTTTTATTTGGTTTTGACATTGAGGTTTTACCGAGGGGTCGGCGGTTCGAAACCCTTCAAGGCGATGGGAGGCCCCGAAGGCGACCTCCCATCGGACGAAGTTTAACCAGACGAGCGTCGTCATTAGCCAACGGCGAAGTCGGTCGACACCGAGACGGTGCGCCATTCGGAGAGGATGGCAGCGTCTTGTGCGTGCTTTTTCTCGATCGCGGCGACGGTGTCACTGCCAAGCGGCAAGCGTACCGGCGGATTGGGGGCATCCGTAAAAGCGATCAAGACCTCTGCCAGTTTTTGGGGGTCGCCGGATTGGTTATGGCTGAGACTGGCTGCTGCCGTGCGCACCCTGCCCACTGTTTCTGCATAGTCGCCGATGATATCGCCGCTGACTGAAAGTGATGTCGCATCCAGAAAGTCTGTGCGGAAATAGCCCGGCTCGATGACCGTGACGTGAATGCCAAGCGGTGCCAGTTCGTCATGCAGAGCTTCGCTCAGCCCTTCTACCGCGAATTTCGTCGAGGAGTAGACACCGAAGCCAGCGGCGCCGCGATAGCCGCCGATCGATGAGATATTCAGGATGCGGCCGGAACGCGCTCGGCGCATCGAGGGCAGGACCGTGCGGGTTACGTTGAGGAGGCCGAAGACATTGGTGCGATAGACAGCCTCTATTTCGGATGCCGTCGCCTCCTCGACAGCCCCCATCAGTCCAAAGCCGGCATTGTTGAGCAGGATATCGATCTGGCCGAAGCGATCGATCGCGGCTTTCACCGCTGTGGTCGCCTGGCTGTCGTCGGTCACGTCGAGGGCGACCGGAAGCAGGTTGGGGTGTTCGCCGAACCGCTCGGTGATCGCCTTTGGATTGCGGGCGCTGGCGACGACGGCGTCGCCCTGGGCAAGAGCACGCGTAGTGATGAGGGCGCCAAAGCCGCGCGAGGCGCCGGTGATGAACCAGATTTTCATGAGGATGTTCCTTGATTTTTTGATGAGATAAGGGAGGGGTCTGGGCATCGGGATGTCGGGATGGCCAGCCGGGTTGAAAAGGCTCACGGCAGGACTTCGGCGAGTTCGATCAGGTTGCCGAAGGGGTCGCAGAAGAAGGCGAGGCGACGGCTGATCGCCAGCAGTTCGAACGGCTCAGTGACGATGGTGACGCCGCGTGCACGCAGTTCCTCGACGGTGGCGTCAACGCTTGCGACATTCAGGCAGAAATGGTGGTAGCCCGCATATTTGAGGCTGTCGCCAAGATCGGTATAGGGACGGACGTCTGCCGGCGACGGATCGCCACCACCAAGGATTTCCACATAGAAATGGTCGTCGGTGGCGGGTGCCAGATAGGCGAGTTGTTCGTCGGCATAGTCCCACTCGGCAACGACACGAAAGTCGAGCTTCTCGACATACCAGCGCCTGGCGGTTTCGAGGTCCGGCGTGCGGACGGCAACGTGATGACCGCGCATGTCAGCGAAGGGCGATGCAGTGTTGCGTGCGGGAGGAATGAAGTCGGCCATTGTCTTGTCTCCTGTGTGGTCCGGCACCAGCGCCGGTTTGCGAGGAGAAATCTGGACCTTTTCAACGATAAGAATTAGAGGGATAATCTTCCTGTCAATGATGAGTGAGATTTGACAATGCGCAGCACGGATCTCTCGGAACTGGCGGCCTTCGATGCGGTTGCCCGTCACCGCAACTTTCGCCGGGCTGGCGAGGAGCGCGGGGTGACGGCTTCAGCGATCAGCCATGCGGTGGGCAATCTCGAGGCACGCGTGGGCATTCGTCTGCTCAACCGGACGACCCGCAGCGTGGCCCTGACCGATGCCGGCGCGATGCTCTTGTCGCAACTATCGCCGGCCTTCGGGGAAATCGGATCGGCGCTCGATGCCCTCAACCAGTTTCGTGACACGCCGTTCGGCAAGGTGCGCATCAACGCGCCCAATTCAGTCGCACCGTTCGTGTTCCGATCGGTCATTGGTCCGCTGATCGCGAAAAATCCTGGTCTCCAGCTGGAAATCGTCGCCACCGACCGGCTTGTCGACATTGTGGAGGAGGGGTTCGATGCTGGCATCCGTCTCGGTGAAAGTCTGCGCGATGGCATGACGGCCGTGAAGATCAGGCCACGACTGCGGTTTGCCGTCGTCGGTTCTTCACGCTATTTCGAGCATCATCCGCTTCCCAAAAGCCCGGATGATCTGCGCCAGCATGTCTGCATCCGCAATATATATCCAAGCGGCAAGCCCTATGCCTGGCAGTTCAGTCGCGCCGGAAAGATCATCGAATTCGAGCCGACCGGGTCTCTGTCGCTCGATGACCATGAACTGATGGTCGAGGCAGCACTTTCGGGCGTGGGGCTGGCCTATGTCTGGGAGGAACGCGCGCGTCCCTATATCCAGAATGGCAGCCTGGTTGAATGCCTGGCATCCTGGAGTGCGCCCGAGGACTGGCTTTATCTCTACTACCCGACGCGAAAATACCTGTCGGCCGGCCTGCGCGCCGTCATTGATGCGCTGCGCGTTTAAATGGAGGGTGCGCGGGTGGTTCAGATCCTTTCAAGACCACCAATAGCGGCAGTACCAGCGGACCGCCCAAAGGATAATCTCGCCTTGAAAAGGGCGCCACTTGAAATCACTCATCAAAAGTCTCGCTGAAAATTGCCAGCACTCTTTCGGGCATCAACAGTATTTTTGCAACAGAGCCCGGCCGGTGTTATCGGACTTGAAAACGTTTATTTGGCCGGCGGGAACGAGTAGCGCATATTGACTCGGCCAGCGGATATCTAAGAGATCGCGACCGCGAGAGCGAGAAGGGAATCTAGTATTCAATGAGGGATTATAGCCGTATGCAACCCGAACGCATTGTCATAACCTCGGACCTGCTGCGCGTCACTGGTGAGAAAACATCACGGAAGGGATTCGCGACGAATACAAATTTCTTCGCTGCGATGCTGAAGCCACAGATATCGGCGGCAACCCGCCTGCCGGTTACCATATTGGAATGGGACGACACATCATCGTTCGACGGCAAGGCCGTCTATGACGCCTTCGGTCTGGACGCGAGCGCTGCGAGTTGGGCAAGGATCTTCGCGGCCGATGCGACAGACGCGCTTTGCGCCTTGTTCCTGCCCCACGTCGAAAATTCATTGGTGATCGGTTTCGAGATATCTCCGTTGCTGCAGAAAATTCTCACCCGCCTGAACATACCCTTTGTCGATGTACGATGGCATCCATTGCGGTTTCTCGACGATATATTCTTCGGATTTTCATCGAACCGCAGCGAAATATCGGCCGTAATCGCATCATATGCCCTCTCTGACCAGGAAGTCGATTTCCATGTCGGACTCCACAAGGCGACTGCGATCCGGCGCAGCGCCTTCAACGAAAAGGGGCCATCCTTCGAGACGCTGATTGTTGGTCAGACCCCATTCGACGCGTCATTGATCCATGACGGACGGATCGCCACCTTGCTTGATCATGAAGACAAAATAGCGGAACTCGCTAGGAACGGTTCCATCGCCTTTCGCCCCCACCCCTTCTCGCCTCATCCAAGTTCGCCGCTGGCCGCCTTCCTCGAACATCATGGCATCCCGCGCGTCGACAGCGATATCGATATGTACGCGCTTCTATGCGACGAGTCCCTTCAGCGCGTTGTCGGTCTGAGTTCGGGAACCCTTGATGAAGCGGCGTTCTTTGGATTGCCTGTGATCAGGTTCCTCCCGGAACGATTCCGCTACCTTCCGCACGTTGCAGACGCTTTGCGGACGGATAACGAGTCGTTGGTTTATACTGGGGTCTATCACGCGTTTCTCAGCGTCGATTTCTGGGCCGATATCTTCCGATCGACGCTGGAGCGTACCTGGCCAAACGGCAATCCAACTCCCTTCAAGCCAGACCGTTTGCGACATGTGAATGGGTCTTACTGGGGCCTTCGCAATACTGGCGGAACCAACCTAGTCATGCCCTACAATACGCCAGAATGAGCGCGGCTGGCTGAGATCTCTCAAAAATCGCCATGCGCGCGCTACAATTGGCCGACTTTTACGCCGCTGCCTGGCTTGATTTTGCTCCGCCGTTGACAAACGCCTCGATCAACGTTGAGACGAATTTTCTAAACGTTCCGTAGGTTCGCCGGGAGCAGCCGATACTCTTTGATCAAGATCACGCCACTACCGTTGAAGAAGAGAGCCTGATTCAGCCAATATTGATCAGGCGCCTTCTGCGATAGCACCCCCTTTGACAGCAATTCCTTGAGACCACCCTGAAATTGCGTTTCGTTCATCTCGGTCTTTTTGCCGTTCAATTTATCGTCAGAGTAGAAGAGCGTGAGACTATCGCAATTGCCATCGGATATTTTGGCTTGTTGGTATTCGACCAGTGCGACTTTAAACACTTCATATCCAGTGTCGCCAAGATCGAACGCAGCACGAACGCCGTCCGTTAGCGCCTTTACAAAGTGCTCTTCGTCGACGCCTTCAACGACATGAATTACGCCCGCCCCCACTTCACCAGCATTACTGTCCATCAGCTCGCGCGGGGTAGTACGGGTCTTCACCGTCTTCTGCTGGATCTGAACTTCCTTTGCTCCAGAAGTGAAGGGGTTGCCTGTAGGGGGTGACGCCGGCGGCCGCAATTGGTTATCAGCAGACATGGCCTATCCTTTGAAAAAATGACCAAACTTAGCTTCCATGAGAAGCTTAATATACGCTGCGGGGATAAATGTAAGCCGATTTCGGTTGTGCCGGATGCGATAGGCGCGATTTTGGGGCAGGTGATATTCTTTTGCACAAGGCGGAATAGGCGTGGCATCAGACAGACGAAACAATGATAAATTCCGTGGCTTTTTCAGGCGATTATGGGATGGCCTCTTCACGCAAATCGCGCACATTTCCGAAACGGATTGCATTTTCCGGAGTCATGGGCAGCCGGTATATCAGTCTGAAAGATGTGGATCCTGGCCTTGTCAGTGCGTACCATGCGGTGTGCCCCGGACGACCTATCGTCCAGAGGACGAAAATTCTGCTCGCAGAAACTCGGAGTTGAGTTAAACCGTACAGCTTCGATAAATGGATCTATAGGCATGCTGAAAAGGACGATACTTTTTTTCATATGGGTGATGATCAACGCTTGTTTGATCGCGGATGTGACGCATGCGGCTATTCGCCTACCGAATGGATGCAAGCCGGATGTCTTCCTGACGATTACTGGCAAAATTGATAGGATAACGAACAGCGCAGACAGTAGCTATGAGATGTCCGAACACGAATTTCTTGCGCTGCCGACATCGACAGTGACGACATCAACACCATGGACTCCGAAAAGCGACTTCGTTGGGCCCTTGCTTACTAAAATACTTCAAGAAGTAGCGGCGAAAGGAAGTAAACTGCGTCTCGTTGCGCTTGATGATTTTAGCGTGGAGGTGGATGGTGACTTTCTCGGCAAGTATGGAACTATATTAGCTAGCAGCAAAGACGGGGTTCGCTTAACCGTCAGAGATTTCGGACCGATTTTCGTTATGTATCCGCGCGATAGCTTCGGGAAGGAACTGGACACGCCGTTTGGTGCCTCCCACATGGTTTGGCAATTATGCGGGATCGAAGTGGAATGAGATTATTCTATCTGACGTGGTTTAGCATTCCCGCAGCAATTATGGTCGCATGTGTAGGTGTGGCGACATATAATTGGAGTGTAATAAGAGAGGGATATATTGCTTGGGGTTCCGCCGATATCAAGAACCCATCATATTTATACTGGCCGACCGCACAGGCGCAAAGGGAGCTTGAACCCGTCAGGCTGGATTTGAGGACGATTGCTGATGGATCTGCTGTTGAACCGGATGCACTTTCATTCCACATCGATGTCCTTATTTCTGGTATCAATATTATAACGCGGCCCTCGGATCTGACTGATCGTTTTAGGCGGCTTCCAGGGTTCTTGAGCGATGTGCCAATCCTGTCAGAATTCGCAACAAACGTTCTGCCTGCGATTAAACCCAATCTATCGCCGGTAGAGGCTCAGGCGTTGTTGCGCAAATTGGAAGATATATCCTCTACTTTAGGCAGGATATCCAAAGCGGCCTGGGATCAGGATACTGAATTGAAGGAAAAGTCCTTCGAGACCATCCAGGCAGGACACGCAATCGTTCTCGTGATTGCGGGATTGTTGGTTTGCGCCATTCTGTCCTTTGTTATCATTTCGATATTTTACTGGTGGGCGATCATGGCGAAGACGCGCGCCTTGGCGGCTGCGGAAGCGGCGGTCGCAGACAAGGTCAGCTTCCTCGCAATGGTCAGCCACGAACTCAGAACCCCGCTTCAGGTCATCGTCTCGGCATTGGATGTGCTGGAACGACCTCAAGACGTAAAAACCCGGAACGAGTTGACCGCGCGCATCCGCCGGGCGGCCAACAGCCTGGCGGTCCAGCTTCGCGACATGCTGACGCTGGCTCGTGCTCAAACCGGATATATTGAGCTGCAACCGGGCGTGTTCGAGGCCGGTGAGCTCGTTCGGGAGGTGGTGGAAAATTATCAAGCTGCGGCAAAGGCCAAGCATCTGGAGCTGCGGCAAACAGGCCCAGATGAGGCCGTTTTCGTGGTTGCGGATAGCGAGCGCATTGCGCAGTTGTTGCATAACCTCGTTTCAAATGCGGTCAAATATACGCCGAGCGGCTATGTTCAGGTCGATCTCGCAGCATTTGATGAGACGGCGGGCGAATTGGCGCTGCGTGTGATGGATACCGGCCCTGGATTGCCGCCACGGGTCATCGAGAACAGCGCCGGAAAGGGGCTCTCCAGCCTTGGCAGCGGGCGAGGCATTGGCTTGTCGGTTGTCCAGACTTTGTTGCGGCAGCTTGGTGCGCGCATGGCAATCAGCAGCCCGTCAGAAGGCGGTAGCATATTCGAGCTTGCAATACCTGCGGTCCCGGCGGCGGAAAGTTCATACGAGACGTCCGATGCTCACAAGCGGGTACTCGTCGTTGACGATCATCCTGACCTTTTGAAAGGCTTTTCGAGCGTGCTTGAAGAGCTCGGGTTTGTGGCCGACATGGCTCCTTCCGGCATGACGGCACTGAACTTTCTGGCCGCAAACATCTATTCGGTCATCTTCATCGATCTCGACATGCCGATCATGACCGGATCGGCGCTTGCGGCGCAGATCCGCAAGACGGATTTGCGCCATAAGACCAAGCTTATCGCAATGTCAGCGGCACATCATGGCGCCAGGCAAGATCTGTCTCTCTTTGATGCGGTCTTGAACAAACCGATACGCCGGCAGCAATTGCTGACGATCATGCAGTTTTGAAGCTCGAATTCAAGGCGGCGAGGAGGATCGGCATGCTTGCCGGTTTGGTGAAGAATTTCAAATTGTGTTGCGCGAGTGCCGCAGCAATGTTCTCTTCGTTGGCATTGCCCGTCCCGATCTGTCCCGTTAGGATAATGATCGGACAATGGCCGTTGCGCGCACGAATGTTCTCGACCAGTTCCAGCGCGGTCTGGCGTCTGGCGTCTCGTTCGATGATCCAATCAAGAACATAGGCATCGAAGTCGGACTGGTTGAACAGGGTTTGAGGGTCGCTAAAGGCGACTGCGTCCAAGCCCGCCGTCTCCATATATTTTACAATCGTCTGCGCGGTATCGGCGTGATCGTCGAGAATGGCAACCCGGCGACGAGACGCTATCGGTTCGATCAGCAAACGGGTGACAGCGTGTGCTGGTATGATCGATCTGGCTTCGGCCGGCATGGCTCGCCATGCGCCATCGATCTCAGCGGCAATGAGCGTTCCCGGCGGCACCTGCCCGACGATATTTCCCAACCGAATCCGGCAGGAGATGACGTGGTTGTTGATGACAATGGACGCATCGAGCAACCCATCCGCCTTATCGAACGCAACAAGCTCTTCCAAGGTCTCGTTGAAATGTTCGGCGACGTGTTTCAGTTCTTCAAGCGACCACGACGCATTTGTCGTCAGCCTGCGGTTTCCCGCGGAATACGAAAGTCCAAGGATTTCGGAAACTGTTACGGCAAAGCGGTATTTTGGAATTCCGTGTCGAGTTAGGAGTGCAGCAATGCACTGGGCGGCAAGCCCGATTTCCTCATCCGTGTAATCCGAGCGACTTTCGATCGCATTGTGACTATCTTCGCTCATTTTGCTCGTAGGGTTGAAATTCCAAATCAACAAAGTACCAGATGCGCGTATACGGAACTAACACATGTGCGATCGGGTCATACTGTAAACTTGAGCTTCGGTCCACTTTTCCATTCGTACCAGAATTGCAATTTAAACGAAGGTTGTCCTCTAGAAAGAGATGGGCTGCGGCATGCCTTCCCATGCGCTCCGGCCGATGGCCGTCGGCCACAAGAACAGGCCGTCCGTCGAAAAGCACAAAGGCGACGAGCGTACCACCGCGACCCTCCCACTCATACAGAGAGTAATGGTCAAAAGTCTCGATCTTGTAGGCCATGTTCGGCAATCCGACGTCGCAAGTCCGCAAACAACGCGTTATAAGGCCGTGGAGGCCTACGGATTTCCCTTGTCTTTTACCGCTATGGCGCGATTGTTGAACGCTTCGACAAAGCCCGGTCTAAGAGCGATAGCTTTGTCGTAGTCAGCGATGGCGTGATCGTAGTCACCCTTTTTCGCATAGGCTGACCCGCGATTGTTGAAAGCGCCGGCATCATTTGGTTTGAGGGCGAGGAACGTGTTAAAGTCAGCAATGGCCTTGTCGTAATCGCCTTTGCTAAAATAGGAGGCGCCACGATTATAGATAGCTTTGTCGTAATCCGGCCGAAGAGCGATGGCTTTGTCGTAGTCAGCAATCGCATCGTCAAAATCACCCTTTCGAACAAACGCGGAGCCGCGATTGTAGAAGGCCTTGTCGAAGTCAGGTCTTATAGAGATGGCTTTATCGAAATCGACAATGGCGCGGTCATAATTCCCGCTGAGATAATAGGAGTTGCCACGATTGGTTAGCGCCTCGGCATCCTCCGGATTGAGGGCGATGGCTTGATCATGGTCGGCGATGGCTTTGTCGTAATCACCTTTACCGTCGTAGGCAAGGCCACGATTGTCTAGGGCCTGGGCAAAGTTTGGTCTGAGGGCTATGGCGCTGTCGTAGTCGGAGATGGCTTTGTTGTAATCACCTTTGTTGCGGTAAGCGAGACCACGATTGTAAAAGTCATCGGCATAATTGGGTCTGAGCGCGATCGCTCTATCGTAATCCGAGATCGCCTGGTCGTAGTCGCCCCTTTTGCTGAAGGCCGACCCTCGACTACTATAAGTATAGGCGTCATCCGATCCGAGCTCTATCGCCCTACCATAGTCGGCGATGGCCAGTTCATAATCGCCCTTAAAAAAATAGGCATTTCCGCGATTGTAGTAGGCGTCCGCAAACTCCGGATTGAGAGATATAGCCTTATCGAGAGCAGAAATCGCGTGATCGAAGTCACCCTGCTTGTTGCAGGCAAGGCCGCGGAAGTTGAGGGCCTTTGCTTCCAGCGCTTTATCGAAGCGCCCATCGTCAATAATCCTCGTGCACTCGGAAACCACGGAGTCATTACTGCCCTGGGAGGGAACTGTATCCGCCCATGTTGGCTGATAAAAGCCGGAGACCAAAATTTCCGCCAGGAGCAGGGGGAACCACCTTAGCGCTTGCACTTTTCTATTGACCCCATTCGGTTCTACTGTGCCAGGGGTGTTAGAATGAGCCATATTTCATCTCCTATGTATCGCTGCCAAATGATGTGAGCGAAAAGCTGTTCTCAAACACAGGCGAGACAATGTCAGTCGTCCACCCACATCCGGGTTAGATTTGCCAGCGATTTGGACAGTAAGTCGATATCCCGACTTGGGCCGTGCTGCTTGAAAAGACCCTGTCTGGCAAGATCCAGATCCAACAATATCTCACGCGCGGCGTGATCCCTGATCAGGCTGCGAATCCAAGAAACGGCAACCAGACGCTGACCTGATTCGACCTTCTCGACACGGTGCAAAGTTGAGGAGGGATAAACAATCGCGTCGCCAGCTGGCAACTTTACTTTTTCAACCCCCGCAGCGTGCTCGATTAAAAGCTCGCCACCCTGATAGCTCTCCGGCTCCGACAGGAAAACGGTGATGGAAAGATCGGTTCGAATGCCTGACATCACGGGATCGTCGGCATGGTTGCCGTATTCCATGCCTGGACTGTATCGGCTGAAACGAAATGGGAGAACGGATTTCGGTCTTGCCAATGCCAAGAACGTCGAACTACTCGACAATGCGGACCCAACAAGGTCGCTAAGTTGTTGGTGTACGTCACTTCCTTCCGCTATTTGTTCGTTATATTTAACCTGCCGAGCTTGCCAGCCTGCCGTGAGACGCCCGTCATGCCAGTCCGCGTCGCTTAGCGCCTGAACAATAGCTGTTAGGGTATGCCGTTCGATGACGTTGCGAAGGTGATACATTGTTGCCTCCTAGGCTAAGAGCAGACGCTCTGGGTCAAGCGATATCTCTCGCTCGGCCAGTGCGATTGTAGAAGGTCGATGAGCAACTATGACGCGGGTTATTCTCAGTTGCGCAACGGCATCATTGATCTTTGCCTCGTTTGCTTGGTCCAGATCACTTGTGGCTTCATCCAGGAGCAAGATGCGCGGTCGGCTGTATAAAGCCCTGGCAAGAAACAGGCGCTGCTTTTGACCGCCCGACAGCGTGCTACCCATATCACCCACCATGGAGTCGAACCCCATGGGCATGGCTCGAATCTCATCGAAAATAGCGGCAATCCTCGCGCATTCCTCAATCCAGCCGGGATCGGCTTCGGGGTCGAAGGCAGCAATATTGTCGCCGATGGTTCCGGCAAACAGGACATCGTCCTGCCGGACGGTTGCAGTCATCCGTCGATAGTTCTGCAAGCCAAACTGGCGAATATCCCTGTCGTCGCATATAACTATGCCGCCCGTCGGCGCAACGAGACCTCCAATAATCTTGAGAAGCGTGGTCTTGCCTCGGCCCGAGGGCCCTGTAATAGCGACACATTCACCGGGGCCTACCGTTAGGGATACTCTGTTCAGTACGTCGGGTAATCCGTCGCCGTAGCGAAAGGAGATATCTACTAGTTTGATGGACGCCGGCTCTCTGGGGGAAGGAACATTGGTTGGCCCAGAGGTTATCGTCTCTTCCGGTTCGGCGAGAGCAATGTCGCCAATGCGCTCGGTATGAAGGCTCAACATCTTAAGCCGAATAACAAGGCTAACCAGGCTCCCCACTCTCCCGACAAACTGCTCTTTGTAGGATATGAACGCGATCAGCACGCCGATGGTCATGCTGCCGGCCATAACGGATCGTGCTCCCAAGGTGAGGGTCATAATACCGTCGATCCCAGAGAAGGTCGTTGCGGCAGTACCAAACAAGAAATCAAGCTTCTGGATCTTAAGATTGGCATTCACAGCATCGAACAAATAATTGAGCCAGGCTCCCCGACGGCGTTCTCGGATATCGAGAGTCTTAATGCTCGCAACGCCTCTAATCGTCTCCATAAAATGCGAATTTTCCTTAGCATTTTGAACGATAGATGCTTCGTTCGCGGAACGATAAGGGTGAGCGTCCGGTGAGCCGGTTTTGGTTAGGTGCGGAATTAGCTCAAGTTACGACACAGATGATTCATTTGTGACGTAACAGGGTATGAATGGCCAAGGTTGAGATCCTGACGGGTGCCGAGCGACAACGTCGTTGGTCGACAGAACTGAAGCTTTCGATATTGCAAGAAGCGTTCAGCGCGGATGGGAGCGTTTCCGATGTAGCGCGCCGGCACGACGTTCTTCCGCAACAGATATACGCGTGGCGAAAGAAGTTCTCGCCACCCGACTTGAAGTCTCCAGAGACCGTATCGTTCATCCCGGTTTCTCTTATCGGAGCGTCGGAGAGCCCCAGCGATGGTTCCACGAGGAGCAGTGTGCGGTCGAGGCGCAAAGACGTTGAAATCGTCCTGAGGAATGGCCGCTTACTGAGAATTGCAGCGGACATGGATCTCGAGGTGCTATCGTCGCTGGTCGCTTGTGTGGAGGCGGCATGATCGGGCCTTCTGGGAATGTGCGGGTCTATCTGGCCTGCGGAGTGACGGACATGCGGCGTGGCATTGATGGACTGTCGGCGCTCGTTGAGACGGCTATCAAAGAGGCGCCGGGCTCCGGCGCAATCTTCGGCTTCCGCGGAAAACGCGCCGACCGGATCAAACTTCTGTGGTGGGACGGCCAAGGGTTCTGCCTGTTTTACAACGATCGGCGTTCATACTACACCTCTTTCCTCGCCAGTTGATGTTCTTGGCTCAGTTTGCATTTGTCGATACGCAGCAGCGCGATCTTCGAGTGGATTCCATCGGCTGCATTGCTTTTGCGGCAGGTCTCCATCGGCGATTTCGTACAGGCTATAGTGCCCGTTATAGGCATGTCTGGTGATGAGGCCAAATTTGGCCCATCTGGCGACGGTTTGCTCGCTGATATTGAGATGCGCTGCCGCTTCCTGTCTTGTCAGCATTCCCCGCTGTCGCAGTCGATCATATCGTGATCGCAGCTTATATTCGTGGATGAGATAGGCGACTTTGAGGGGTGTAAAGCGGGCGTCCTGGCAGCCGCGACGTGCGGTTCCACCTGGGCGATGTCCCTGCTCGTTTAGAATCTCGGCGATCTCGGGATAAATGTAATCGTCGAGAAGCCTATCGACCAGTTCAATGATACTGGGCTTTGTCTTGATCTGCTGAGGAGAGGATTTTGGGCTGATGGTGGTGAGCGTCTGGATTTTGCCGCCCTTGAAGCGAACGTGAAGCTTGGTGGTTCCTTCCGCTGGCAACTTTAAGAGAGTGACATCCTCAATGATGTGGGCCAGCAATCGCTTGCGTTCGCGGCTTGGGGTATCCGGATCTTTCCAGAGCTGGTTGAAGTCGGCCGTCATCGCGACTAACCGTTCGTGGACAGCTTTATCGAGGATGAATTGATCGTGCTCTCGGCCACGTTCGCGCTCTTCGCGGGCACTGGCCAGCGTGCGAAGCTTCTCGTTCCATTCACCTTCGAGCGTGTCGGCGACGAGGCGGTTACTAGGATCGACAAGCATGAAGCGGCGCTGAGCGAGCCCGGCTTCCGTTTGGGCGCGTTCGATTGCGCGACAGCGCAGCCGGTCTGCTTCTTCATGCCGGGCTTGGATCTCCTTGCGGACTTCGAGAGCGAGTTCGACGGCCGCCGGCGTCATCTGCTCAGCAATCAGCATACCGATGGCTTCATCGACGGGAGGCCCGGCGATCGACTGACACATAGGCTCCCCACGATAAATGCGGGCACGATTACAAATGTACCAGGCTTCCTGCCGGCCACGCCGCGCCGCATAGCGAACCCTAAGATGGCTGCCGCACTGCCCACACACGGCCCGGCCTTGCAGCAGTGCCGGTCCCTCCCTTGGGATTGAAGCTCGTGCCGCTTCAAATCCACGGCCATTCGCCTTGAGGATCTTCAGATTCTCCTGATGTCGCTCCCAGCTGATATAGCCGGGATGAGCATCGGGAATGCAGGCCGGCCAGTCATCAATGTCGCGCGCACGCAGAGTCTTTTTGCCGTCGATGGTGCGTCGAAACTGTCGTCGGCCATAGGTATAGGCGCCAGCGTAGCGAGGATTGTTCAGGACACGCATCGCCGTCGATGCGGTGAGCGGCCGAAACAGCGTGTCGCCGTTGTGTAGGCGCGATGGAAACAATAGGCCTTCATTGCGAAAGACCTTGACGGTCTGGGAGGCGGACCCGAGGCGAGAGAACATCTCAAAGAAATGAATGATCGTTTCTCTGACTTGCATGTCTGGATCAAGAGTCACATTGCCGAAATGGTCATAGACCAGCCCGGTCGGCAGGAGGCAACGAAACTCACCGCGCCGCACCTTATTGAGAATGCCGCCGCGTAGCCGGGCTTTGATCACATGCAGCTCGGCCTCACTCATTGTTCCCTTCAGGCCGAGCAGGAGCCGGTCGTTGAAACTTGCCGGATCATAGACGCCGTCCTCGTCGAGGATCAGGGTGTCGGCAAGGGCGCAGATCTCCAGCAGACGCTGCCAGTCGGCATTGTTGCGCGCCAGACGGGAGACCTCCAGGCCCATGACGATCCCGGCATGCCCCATGCCGACATCGCTGACCAGCCGCTGAAACCCTTCGCGCCACGCCGCCGATGCACCGGACTCTCCTTGATCGTTGTCGATGACGATAATCTGCTCGTCGCGCCAGCCGAGGGCGACAGCGCGTCCCCGAAGCGCATATTGCCGCCTGGCGCTCTCGACGTTCTCAACGACTTGCCGCATTGAAGACTGGCGGATGTACAGGTAGGCGCCGCGTTCGAGGTGATGAGGCTGGACTTTGAGATGTACATTCATGGTGATCTCCGATCGTTGATGCTCATGGCGATTGTCGCAAGGACGTGAACAACGGCGCTGTGCCCGCCGTGCAGCGGCCAAGCAATTGACGATGGGTAAATCTGCTCTCGCGGGGTGCTTGCTGTTGCTGTCAGCGCCTGAGCCCATCCCCACATGCCCCGGCGCAGAAAGAGCATCAGGCCGCTACGAGCCATAAGCGGCAGCGCTGCGCCGAAAGCAGCCTTGCGCAATATCTCGTACTGGGACGCGATGGTCGACGGTTGGATCGGGCATGCCACCGTCGCGGCAATGTTTACCTGCTGCTTTTTTTTAGAGCCCGCTCGATCGATCTGGGATGAAGCTCGATATCGAGTTCCTGGCGGAGCAGCTTGGCCAGTTCCCGGGCGCGAACGGGTTCTCCTGGGGCGAGCTGCGCCTGCAGAAATGCCAGGATTTTGTCGTCGATCTTGTGGGGACCGCGGGGGCCCGGCTTTGTCGGCACCAATCCGGTAATCCCGGCCATGTCGAAGTTCACCTTGGCCTGGTAGTAGGTTGGCCTGGAAACACCGTACTCGTCGGAGGCCTCCGTCACCGACACCTTGTCGATGGAGACGCGACGCAGCATCTCGTATTTGACCTGCACGGCGTCGTGCGGATCGAAGAACTCGCTGCCCCGAAACTTTGGATCGCGCACCTTCTCGGGGGTGGGATTGAACGTGCCCTCTTCGATGAGGACATCCGTCTTTGTGCGCTTGCTGTCGTACTTCGCAGACATCAATGGCTCCGAGGACATGAAGCGGCGTTAGCGTAATGCTAATTATGACGCATTTTGCTACCTCGTCAAGACGATGCTTATAGTCTATTTGACGTGATAGCTTGTATTTGCAGGCGTAACCTCTCATAAAGGCGACCTCTTGCGGCATAATCCACTTTACAAATGCGGCATATTTATCCTTACACTTCCGCACGTCAGCGCGGCTCCGATTTGCTCGAAAGGCGCTTCACCAGAGTGGCCAACTCCATTAAGTCGACCACCCGCAAGAGCGATCGTCCGTTGCTCATGACGACCTCAGGATCCAAGCTCACAAGATCAGTCCATTGCGGAGGAACCGACCAAACAGTGGCGTCCTCGGTCTGCAGCAAAAGGCGTTCACCATGCCGGTTGTAGCGCTTGCCGACGCACGGCAACTGCCGTGGGAATAAAGGATGAAACGGATGCGTTACCCGCACTAACTGCGTATCTGCGTTGGCAGCGGCTGCATTCTGTTGTGAGGTACAAG
>NZ_FMAF01000013.1 GCF_900094565.1 Martinezella lusitana | reverse complement strand
GCTGCGGAAATCTCCTCGATCTCGAAAAGTCACATCGGGCGCATGAACAATGCGACGGACCCGGAAATGATGCCGTTGCACGCCGTTTACGCCCTGGAATCCGAATGCGGCGTGCAGGTCGTCACCTCGGCGATGGCAGAACTGCACGGCAAGCGGCTGGTCGAGCCGGAAAGCGAGCGCGGGGCCGATCACTGCCTTATCGCCGCCTATTCCGACATGGTGCGAAAGGCGGGCGACCTGATTTCGGGCGGGGCAGTTGCGATTGCCGATCTCATGGTGACGCCAGCGGAAGCGACCAAGATGGACCGGGACGCGGCGGAACTGGAAATCGGGATTGCGGCGCTACGCAAGGCGCTCGCCAACGTGAAAGCACGCGGCGGGCAGAGGGTCGGCCTTCATGCTGTTGGAGGCGGACGATGAAGCCTCAAACTGATCACGCCATTGATGAATTGATGTCCCGCCCCTTGTCCGAACGTGCAAGGGGTTTTCTGCGTGAAGTGCAGTTTGCCGGCGGACGCGTCGAGATCGCAACTGGTCTTGGCCGTCGCCAGCTCGCTTTGGAGTGCCGCCGCTGTGGCTATGTCCACATCTCCCAAGACGAACGGACAGCAAAACTGACCGGCCTCGGGCAAGCCTACCTCAATCGATTGATGAGGGCTAACTGATGCCCGTCTATCAATCCGTAAAACTCCCCAAGCCCGGCCCGAACGCGCTAGCGCTCATCACGACAGCGGTTAGCGAAGGCGTCGTGAAGGCAACAGAGCCAAGACATGTGACGGCGGCAAACAATGCCGTTGGTAACCGCTATCTGAAACGCGACAAGCAAGACGCGAAAACCTACTATCCGACCGAGCGCGCCCGCGAAGTGCTGGCGATGCTGCAAGGCATAGCGGAACCGGGCGACTTGCCCATCACTGCGGATATCCCTCAAAATATGCCGGATATCCAACCTTCCGCCGATGCGTCTGGGCTGGTCGCAACCGTCGAGCGGGCGCGGGCGCTACTGGACGACGGCGATATCGTCAACGCTCGTATCGTAGCCTCGGTTGCATATGCCACGGCCAAGACGGCGGCGCAATTCGCCGAACAGATCGGCGCGACGGAAAAGCTGATCGCCAAGGCGCGGCGGATGCAGGCCGACGCACTGCTGATCGAAGCACGCGCGAAAATCCTGATCGCGGTCAAGTGGGATGAGGCGCAGGCTTCGGGGAAGGCGTCAAAAGGCGGTCGGCCCAAAACCGTTTCCGATGGAAACAGTTTTACGTCGGAGGAAACCGGCCTTTCCCGCAAGGAAATCCATGAAGCGCGCAAGCTGGCAGCGGCGGAACATCGCGAGCCGGGCATTGTCGAGCGTGCAATTCAGGCGCGGCTTTCTGCCGGGCTTGAGCCGACCCGCGCCAATCTTCGGGCGGCAGTGGGAACGGCGAGCGCCACGAAGGAAGCGCGCGGGCACAACCTTTATGAAACTCCACCGGAAGCGATGCATACGCTTCTTGCCCTCGAAACCTTCTCCACCACGGTGCTTGAGCCGGCCTGCGGTCGCGCGGCGATTGCCCGGATGCTTGAGCGGGCCGGCTACGGCGTCGTTCTCGCCGATCTGGTCGATTACGGCACGGCGGACCAGCACGGCGAATTGCAGGCGGTGCAAGACTTCCTGACTTCGCAGCCGGCGGAAGATGGTTCTTACGATATCGTGACGAATCCGCCCTATGGCGAGGTTCTAAACGGCTTTGTCGCCCATGCCCTACGGGTGTTCCGCCCGCGCAAGATGGCATTGTTGCTCAATCTCAATTTCCTTTGCGGCTTCGCCGACGATGACCGCAATTTCGCCATGGACGATTGCCCGCCGTCCCGCGTCTACATCTTTAAGCATCGCCTTCCGATGATGCACCGCGACGGATGGGATGGCGAAAAGGCCAGTAGCCGCATGAATACTGGCTGGTTCGTATGGGAGCTACAGGAAGACGGCACCTACGGCGACAAAGAGAAATGGATACCGACGCGACGCGTTGACTGGCAGGATTACATGCCCGCCGAAGCCGCGCAGACGGCGGAAAGCGAGGCGGCATGAGTGTGATTTTGCCAATCGTTGAGCTGCTTGCGGATTGCAAGACCGACGCCGAGCGCGCGCAATGGCTGTTTGCGTGCCCTTCCGCCGTTCTCTATCGCGAGGACGGCAGCATACGCGTCATTCTGCGCAAAGCGGGGCTTCAAGCGGGGATCGATTATCTCGACGTCGAGCTTTCGGCAATGCGTGCCGTTCGAGGCCCGTTCGGCGTGCTTGCCCCTACGATCAAAGAGTCGCGTGACGGCGCAACCCTGGAGCTGGCAAGGACTGTCGGCATGGTGAGGGCGATATGATCTTACGTCAAATCGTCCAGGCTGATCATCAAAGCGCCAGCAATTGCTTTCAATGCTTCGATCGATCCCGCCTTTTTGCCGGTCTCGATCTCGGACACGTAGGGCTGAGACAGTCCGGTTTTCTCGGCAAGCTCGGCCATCGTCATGCCGCGATGCTTGCGAAAGACACGTGCCGGGTTTTCGCCAGCGATCAGCGCCTTTACGACGCTGTCGGGCCAAGTTTCTTCGCCAGCGTCAATGCGTGCCTTGACGGCGCGGGCATCGACGATGTCGAGCAAATCTTCATAATCCGCTTCGGGCATGAGGACGTAGCCCTTGCCTTCGATAGTGATGCGATTGATCTCGCCCATGGTGGTCTCCTATTCCTTGTAGATATCGCCGCGCGGGCCGGCTTTGACAACCAATACCGTCATGGTCTGGTCATCGATGATGACGCGATCCTGACCGACGCGGATGCGGAAGAATTCGCTTCCCTGCAGTTTCTTCAGATCGACCGTTTCGCCATTCGCAAAAGCTTCGACCTTTGCAACGATAGCCGCTGCGCGCTTCGGCTGCATCTTGCGAAGGGCTTTCGTGGCGTCTTTGCTGTAGGCGATCTTTTTCATGAGTTTTATATAGCTATTTGCGATATTTCACGCAAGCGGAAATATCGCTATGGGCGATTAAATTTGCGATGTGAGGCTTCGCTATGAGCCAAGAATCTAACATCCGGCGCGGCGTGCGCAACTCGGGTTATGTCCCGATCCCGAACCGTGTCTTTGAAGATGATCGCCTTTCCATGGAAGCGCGCTGGCTGCTCGGCTATCTGCTTTCTAAGCCCGACAACTGGATCGTCGTTATCGGCGATATCATGAAGAAGGGCGGCTGCGGGCGCGACAAGGCACGCAAGATGATCGCGGAGCTTGTCGAGTTTGGCTATGCTGAACGCGAGCAAGGGCGCGCTGACGGCAAGTTCGGTGCATCCATGCTGGTCATCTTTGACGAACCCCGCGCGTCCGCGTCGGATGATCAGTCCGGCCAGAACGAAAGTGTTGCATTTCTACCGCAGACTGAAATGCCGGCGCCGGTAAAACCGTCGCCGGTTTTACCGTCGCCGGCAAAAACGGCACATAGTAATAACTCATCTCTAGCAAATACTGATTATCAGCAAGAGAGAGATGCGCGCGACGAAGGTTCGGAAGAAAAGCCGGAAGCCGTCGAGCGTGCTTTCCGTCGCTGGTATGCCAAATGGCCGACGCGGGACAAGGACAGCGAATATGCTGGCCGGAAGGCGTGGCAGAAGCTTTCGCCAGAGCAGCGCGCCGAATGCATCGCCAAATCTCCGACCTACATCGAGCGTGCCGAGAAAGCCAAAATCTCGGTTCCATGGGCCGGCGCTTACTTGACCGGGCGCGATTGGGAAAAGCTTGAGGACCCGAAGTCGGACGTTGCTCTGCCAATCGTCCACAAGCCGTATTCGAGGGCATGGCACGCCGGACGTTGTGCCGAGTTGCTGAAACCCGCTTCGGCAACCATGCCAGCGTTGCCGCCGCTTCTGCGGTCGCTTGTGGCGCAAGGCGGCGAAAAGGCGGACGCGATCCTGCGGGACCGTCGCATCAAGCATGGCTGGCCGAAGGTCAACACCATGGATGAGCGCGTACAGGACCGTAAGGGGATGACAGTTGCTCCGAACGTCTTCCGCGTCTCCGAAGGTTTCGACAGCGTTGGCCGCACTGGCGAGTTGTGCGCGGCATGGGAGCGATTCTTTGCCAGAACCGGATTGCCATGGGTGCCAACGCCAGACGGGAACGTCGAACGTTTCTTTTTCCCGCCGGTCTCATCCGAAATCACCGACTTGGACGCGGCGGTTAGTGAGGCGTGGTCTGCATTTGAACGGCAAGTCAACGAGGGAATTTCCAATGATGCATAACGTCAAAACCTACGCCGCCTGCAGGACGGTTGATACCACCCTCTACGATGCATCGCAGTTCGACGCTGTGCTTGATCGTGTCGTGGCGCGGAAGCGAATCAAGGCGACCATGCTCTCCATGGCATCCGAATCGCACCCATCGTTCGCCAGCAAGGCGGCGTGGTTTGCGATCCAGACCCCTGACAATCGTGAGCTGGTTGTGAAAAAACTTCTGGATGACGAAAAAATTGTCACGGCATTTCCGATGGTGCCGGGACCTCGGACCTACAAACGCGGACGAGTTTCTGAGGGCGAGAAGACGCCTTTGCTCGCCGGGTATCTCCTCATCAAAATTGTTCCGTCGCCCGCTGCGTTCGTTGGCTTGCGCCAAGTAAAGGGCGTGGTCGATATCGTTGGCGGGTGTGAAAAGCCGTGGCGTGTATCACAGGAAGATGTGAGCCGATTCATCGCGTTGACGGATTTGGAATTACGCGCCGCGGCTGATTTGGAGTTCAGCCGGGGCGACCGTGTGCTCTTTGGCTTCGGTCCTTTTAAGGGGATTGAGGGAGTGATTGAGAAGCTCCACGCGACCCGCCTGCATCGCAACGACAGCCCGGCTATGCTGCATGCTGACATCACAGCTTGCGTTCATGGACAATGGCACAATCTCAAGCGTACCCCTCTTGCATTGCTCGAAAAGCTGTGACTAGAAAGGGTCAGGTTGATCTGATGATCTCGGTTAGCGTTTGACCCGCCCGACAAGAACGGGCCGGAAGTGAGGCAAGAGCCTCCGCGTGGGTAAACCAGTCAGACCCTGCTTGAATGGCCTCGTTGGAGGCATCGATTCAAGCCCGGTGCTACTGCATTGCAAAAATCATCATCATGTCGAAGGCGGTCCAGAGTGATCGCCTTTTCTGTTTCCCATAGGTAGGGCCTGCCGATGACCGCGCTATCCATGCAATGGGTTGACCGCAACCTGTCGGAGTACGGCAAGCGTATCGGTGCACTGAAAGAACGCTTCCCGAAAGTCTTGCCGCGCATCGTCAATCAGGTCGGCAATCGCGCCAAGACCGTTGTCATTCGCGAGTTGACCAAACAAACCGGCCTGCCGCGTGCGACCATCGTTAGAGCGATTGGCAACCCATCGGCGGCCCGGCCCGGCAAACTCTACTACGACATGACCACGCAAGGCGGGAACATTCGTTTGAAGTTTCTGCGCCCGAAGGAAACCCCGGCTGGCGTCGTGGCCCGACCATTCGGCAAGCCAACGCTCTACCCCGGATCGTTCATGCGGGGTGGCCTGTTCCCCGACCGCAAGGACGTTCCACGGTTCAACGGCCATGTCTTCTATCGGTTGAACCGGTCAGGAACGAAGATCACGTTCGCCCGCTCTGGCGTGTTTATCCCGAAAGAGATGACCACGGGCGCAACGTCTGCCGCCTTCCATCGGGTCGCGGCTCCATTGCTCAAGGAACGGGTCGAAGTCGCCTTGAACAAGCTGGTCCCCTGACAGGGGCCACCCGCTCGACCCCTCCGGGCCGGGCACCCCCACCCCCCCATTCAGGGACCGGTTAGACGACCTTTGCCATGGACGGGCCTGGGGGACTGCGGGATTTCGCCAGTAGCACTTTCGAAAAGCGGTACACGGATACACGTGCAGTACACGTGTTCATGCACGGATGGCACACATGGACGAAGATTGGATATCGATCACCGAAGCCGCCGCCCGCCTTACGCAGGTCGGCGACAAAATCGACCGATCATCACTATCGCGGTATCTCAAGCAACATTCCGAAGCTCTGCCGCTAAAGGCGGACGGCAAATCTAACCTTGTCGATTTTGTCGCTCTGATTGCCCATCGCAGCGAGAATGTCCGGCTCAAGACGCCAGCCGCATCGCTGCCTGCCATGGGAACCGGGCAGGCGTCGGTCCCTCCTATGATGGCTTCCCGTTTCAAAGGCACGCAATCCGATGGTGCCGCCCGTAAGTCGCAGGCGGAAGCCGAGCTGAAGGAAATGGACCTTGCGGAGCGTCGAAGCGAGTTGACCATCGTTGCGGAGGTCGATCAGGGCGGACGCGATGCAATCGCCCTGATGCAAAGCGCTTTCGAGCGCGCGATTGAAACCGAAGCTGCTGCCTTGTCCCTGAAATATGGATGGGATGAGCGCATGGCCCGTCTCGCGCTCAAAGGCTTTGCGAGGGAGGGCTTGAGTGTCTTCAACCGCGAAATCCTGAAAAGGCTCGACGGGATGCGGCGGCAAACCGAAGCCGGCGGCGATAATCGATATCACGAGACAGGGCAGGCTTTGCAGTGACCTTTCACGATGTTCGGGCACGGTTTCCAGCGCTGGCAAACGGCGCGGCGATCCTCTTCGGAGGTTTGGCCGCAGCGAGCCGTCCAGCGGAAGATTTGACGATCAGCGAGTTTGCCGACCGTCATCGCAAGGTTTCGCCGGAATCGGGTTCACCCTGGCCGGGCGATTTTCGTACCGACCGCGTGCCCTATCTTCGCGAGCCGCAAGATTGTTTGCACCCCGATCATCCGGCCCGGCGCGTGACATGCCGATGGGCGGCGCAGCTCGGAAAATCGACCGCAATCGAAAACTGGTTCTGCTTCATCGTGGATCAAGCGCCGGGATCTATGATGATCGTGCTGCCGACGCTCGAAGAGGCGACGAAGTTCAACCGCATCAAGCTACAGCCGACCATCGAAGCCTCAAAGCGCATCGCGCACAAGGTCTTGCCGGTCAACAGCCGTGATGAGCAGGGCAGCACAACGTCGTTCAAACGGTATGCCGGCGGCTTTTGCCAGATCGTCAATGCAGGCTCTTCCAAGGGTTTGCAGATGGTGTCCATCAAATATCTCGCCATGGACGAGGTGACCGGCTATCCCAAGGACGTGGACGGTCGCGGTAGCCCTCGCGATCAGGCCCGCGCCCGTCAGAAGATGTATGGCGATCTCGCGAAAGAGTGGCAGGGGTCCACGCCGGGCATAGCGGGTGAATGCGCGATCTCGGAAGATTTCGAAGGCGGCGACCAGCGTTACCGCTACGTTCCTTGCCCGCATTGCGACACCTACCAGCCGATCATTTTCGACATGATGCGCGGACCTGACAAAGAGCAAGGGCTACCGGTTCATGTTCGGTGCATGCGCTGCGATGGTGTGATCCTCGACGGCCATAAGCGCGAGATGGAAGAGCGGGCACACTGGATTGCCCGCCGCGTCCAAGAAGGCGACGAGCCGGTTCCGCTTGAGATTGCGGCGGACGAAATCGCTGATTGGATTTGTCCGCCCTGCGAGGGGCGCTGCCGCGATTGGCAACCGAGCTATCATTTATGGGCCGGTTACGCGGTACGCGAGAAATGGGCTGATATCTGGCAGCGCTGGACTGATGCGCAGGGTGATACGACCAAACTCAAAGCCTTCTATCAGCAGGATTTGGCAGAGCCGTACGATCCCGGCAGCACAACCGTCGAGTGGGAAAAGATCGTCAAGGCGGCGCGGGACCACATGGTCCCGACTGGCATCGTGCCGTCATGGGCGGCGTTGCTTGTCTCTGCTGCCGACGTTCAAGGGTACGGCATCAAGTGGGGCGTGTATGCCATCGGGCCGCGCGACCAATATTGCCTGATCGATCGTGAGATATTCGAAGGTTCGCCCGATCAGAGCGATGAGCCGTGGATAAAGCTGTCCGATGCTTTGAGCCGCACATACCCGACATCAGGCGGGCGCGAGAAGAGCATTGACCTGTCCGGCGTTGACTCCGGCTGGTCAACCGACCGCGTTTATCGCTTCTGCGTTGGCCGTCCGAACGTCATTCCGTTGGACGGTCGCGAGCCGGTCGGCCTGCCATGGCTTGGCACTCCGGTAAAGAAGGATGTCAAAGACCATCGGAAGCGGGTCATTGCCAAGGTCTTGCTCTATCCGGTCGGCCTCTATGACGTGAAAACCGCCGTCACTGCGGCGCTTGCCAATCTCGTCCAAGGTGCTAGCGAGGCCGGGCAATGGCCTCGTGGAACGATCCATTTCGCAGGTAATCTCTGCGATGAGGATTTTGCCAAGGAACTCACCGCTGAATGCTTGGTAGACGAGGAAGAGGAAGCCCGGACCAGTCTCAAGCGAAGGTCGAAGCGGCTGGTAAACCCGAAGGCCGGACGGAAGTGGAAGAAGATCAACGGTCGCATGAACGACTGGTTTGACGTGACCGTCTATTCCTATGCCCTCGGCTGGCATCTTCAAAACAAACGCAAACTCACACTCGACCGGTGGGCCGACTTGATACGCGAGCTGCATGGCGAACCGGAACAGGCTAACGACCTGTTTGACCTGGCCGACTTAAGCCCGTTCGGCAAGCAACAGCAAAAGCCGTCTCCACCATCTGGAAAACCGCGTCAGCGCAAGCGTTGGGGGTCATACTCATGATTGAAAGCAAACCTCGGATGCGGGTGAAGGCAAATTCGGTGCGGGTTGAGATGCCCGCGCCGCAGTCTGCGCCATCGCGCAAAATGACGGCGCGATACCTTCGTGGTGATCGGGCCGGCACGCTTAGCATGCGTCGAGCGGTCACGCGCGATGCAAGGCTCGATGTCCGGGAAGCAGCGGAACGTGCCTCTGCATTGGCCTTTGACTTCATGCAGAATAGCGGCTGGATATCGGGTGCTATTCAGCAGATCGTCACCGATACCATCGGCGAAGAGCTTAAACTTGCCTGCCTCGCGCAGCTCGAATCCTTCGGCTACACAAAGAAGCAGGCGACCGCATGGTGTCGCCGGGTAGAGCGCGCATGGCGGCGCTGGGCGTGGAACCCTCGGGAATGCGATCTCGCGGGCAAGGCGACCATCGCCGATATGGCGGAAGCCGCGTTGCTTAGCTTCCTTGCGACCGGGGAGGCATTCGGCATTCTCGACAACGTGTCGTTGGAAAAACAACGTCGCCTCGGTTTGAAGTCCGGCACAAAAGTCTCTCTGATAGCCTCGCATCGTTGCCCTCGCAAAACAGAGGAAAGCGTCGGTCTCGATCAGGGCATCTACCACGACGAGGATAGCAGGGCGGTAGCCTATCGTTTTCGCGTGCGTGTTTCTGGCGTCGAGCAAGACCGAACCGTTGATGCTTCCGATGTGATCCATGTCATGGATCGTGCCGCGAACCTGAATAGCCCGCGTGGCATTTCGGTCATCGCCGCCGCTTTGAAGGTTATCGCGCAGTCGGATCAATTGGCCGATGCCACCTTGGCGACGGCGTTGATGCAGACGATTTTCGCGGCAACGATCAAAAGCCCGGAGCCGAGCGAAACCGCGTTTCAGGCCATACAGACGCTGAACGACATCGAAGCGCCTGCCGGCTATGATGGCGACTGGCCGGAGTTCATCGGCGGGTTGCAGCAAGATTTGCTCGACGTTTGGGACCATCGCATCGGTGCCTTGAAGGAAAAGGGCGTCTCGATGTCCGATTCCGCGCGCATCAATCATCTCGGTCCCGGTGAAGAATTCCAGATGCACACGGCAGCAACGCCGGGTTCGCAATATCTGCCGTTCTTCCAAAATCTCTTGAAGGAAGTCGCCCGTTGCCTCGGTATCACATACGAGGCTTTGGCGATGGATCATTCCAACGCCTCTTACTCATCTGTCCGAATGGCGGTCGCCAGCATCTGGCCGATTGTCTTGCGTCGTCGCACTCGCATCGTAGCACCATTCTTGCAGGGCATCTTTGAGCGCTGGCTAGATGAGATGATCTTTCGCGGCGTCATTCCCTTCAAGGGCGGCTATGCTGCTTTCAGTCGAGACAGAGAAAGCGTCTTTCAGACGGAATGGAGCGGTCCCGCCGCGCCGTCAGCCGACGATTACAAAGCCGCCCTGGCTGCCAAGATCAGGCTCGAAACAGGCCTTTCCACCTACCACGACGAATGTGCTCTTGCCGGCAAGAATGGCGAGGAACAGATCGTCCAGCTCGGGCGCGAAAAGAAGATGTTCGAGGACGAAGGCGTCCCGCATCCGTTTGGCCGGTCGCAGGGTGGCGGCGGTCCACTTGGGGCCGCAGCCGTTGGAAACCGAGACCCGGCGAAGGAGGCTGCTTGATGGCTGATGATGCCGACCCGCTGAAAATCGATTGGTGTGCCCGCGCGGTGAAATTGCGCCGCGTGGAAGAGGCGTTGCTCTCCGGCGAGATGGTCACGGAAGCGCGCTTCGGTGAAGACATGTCCCGCTATGCCAATGCCTCGTTGGCAGAAGTGCAACGGGCTTTGAATGAGGCCATCCGCAATTGTCAGATTGCGAGAGGCGAGAAACCAGCGCGAACCCGATACGCGATCAGCGGTCGCATGCGCCCCTACTGAGGTCACGGAAATGGCTGCTATTGTTGAAGACGGAAAGCTACGGCTTTCCGGCTATGTCGGCGATTATTACTTTGAGGACGGCTTTACCTCGGCTGATGTCGTCTTTGCTCTGTCGCAGATCGAGGCCGACGCGGAGCTTGCCGTCCACATCAATTCCGGTGGCGGCATCGCGACCGAAGGTGCTGCCATTCACGCATTGCTGTCGGCGCGACCCGGTGTGACCAATGTGGTTGTTGAAGGGATTGCGGCATCTGCCGCGTCTCTCATCGCCATGGCAGGCCACACCGTCACCATGTCGGCGGGCGCGGTGATGATGATCCACGACCCCAGCGGATACACCTTCGGCAATTCCGACGATCACAGCAAAACCATTGAAGCGCTTGAGGCGCTGGCGACTTCATACGCTCGTGTCTACGCCGCGAAGTCCGGCAAGACCGCCGACGAATGCCGGGACATCATGCGGGCCGAACGATGGCTGACGCCAGACGAAGCCGTCGCCGAAGGCTTTGCCAACGACACAACCGAAAGCAAGGCCAAAGCGGTCGCCGCCTTCGATTACCGGCTGTTCGCGCACGCTCCGAAGAGCCTCGTTGCGCTGTCGAAGGCCAAGAACTGGTCGATGACGGCCAGCCCCCCACCCAAAAATCAGAGTCCCACTTCCACCAAGGAGACAACCATGAACGACAAAGAGCGCGCGGAAAGCCTCGCATCCGAAAACGCCGGCCTGAAAGCGCAGATCGAAAAGTTGACGGCCTCGGCTGACGCAGCCGTGAAAGAGGATCGCGAGCGCCGCGCCGCGATCATGGCGCTCGATGAAGCCAAGGGACGCGAGGCGCTGGCGGAGCATCTGTTTTCGACCGGCCTTTCTGTCGATGCCGCCAAGGCAACCCTTTCCGTTGCGCCGAAAGCGGCCGATGCGGGCGAGCAGGAATATCAGCCGCCTCGCACCATGAATGCGCAGGGCCTCAATCGCGAGCCGCTGGCCGGCAAGCCGCAGGCGAAATCGGGCCTTTCGGCTCGGATCGATGCCCGCGTGCAACGCGCCAAGGCATAGCCGGCCCGGCTGACTAGCATCTCATCTGCAACACATCTTCCGTGAAAGGAAACGAACATGGGCATTCTGCCTGTTATGAAATTCCAGCAGACGCCGGGCATGTCCACGCTGCTGAAAAAAGAAGTCGATACCGAGATTTGCCGTAGCGTCGGCACCTTGCTTGCCGGCGAGGTTGCTGCCCGCTCGCTGAAAATGGGACAGCTCGTCGGCAAGATCGCCGGCACCGAGCAGGCTCCTGCCGGCGCGAAGCTCGGCAAGCTGGTGGCGTGGAACCCGACCGCGACGGATGGCAGCCAGATCGTCCAGGGTGTTTGCCTCAAGGATTGCGAAGCCGCGGTAGGTGCCGATCTCGTTGGCGGTGTTCTCTACTCTCGCCGGCTCTCCGTTCTCAATCGCGCCGCCATCCTGTGGCCTGCCGATGCGACCGACGCCCAAAAGGCCGCGGCACTCGACGATATCGAAGAGCGCCTTGGGCTGATCGTCCGCGCCTAACCCATCCCCCATTAATCGCCGGAATTTCCGTCTCGCGCTCGCGGGGAGGGGTTCCCACGCCTATCAGGATACAAGGATCCAATCCGCCATGCCGGAAATCATTTTGCCCTACTCGAATGTTGATCTCACGACGGAGGTCAACAAGCTGCCGAATACCTTCGGTCTTCTGAATGCGCTTGGCATCGCGCCGGGCGAGGCGAAGCGTTCTCGCCTCGTCCGTATCGACTATCGGGAAGGGCAGATTGTTGTCCTGTCCCATCGGGAACCGGGCGGTCCCGGCGAGATTACGGATGACGGTGTTCAAACCGGCATCATCCTGTCCATTCCGCATTTCACCCACTTCGAAAACATCCTTGTCGGCGACATTGACGGCCTCTTGGAGGTTGTGAACGGGCAGATTACGGACGTTTCGCTTGACGCCGAGCTGGAGCGTAAGCTCATCACCATCCGCAAAAACCATTCGATCACACGTGAGTTTTTGCGGCTCGGCATGTTGCGTGGCGAAATCAAGGACGGCAAGCTGCGGACGCTCTATAATCTTTACGATGTCTTCGGCGTCGAAAAGAAGGAAGTCGATTTCGCCCTGGGTACTGCTGGCACCGATGTTCGCCAGAAGTGCGAGGAAGTCAGCGACCATATCCTGTCCAACGTCAAGGGCGAGACGGTCGGCGGCGTGGAATCCGTCGTTGACAGCAAGTTTTTCGCCAAGCTGATTTCCCACGCCAAGGTCGAAAAGTACTGGCTACAGGCGCAGAATGCCTCCGTTCACACGCAGTTAGAGCGCCAGCGCCTCGGCGGCAATTGGGGTCGCGTCTTCGAGTTTGGCGATATCATCTGGCGCGAATACAAGGGCGGATTGCCGGTCAAGAGTAATGACGGCAGCATTTCCACCGTCAAGAATGTCGATGACAATTCGGGCACGGTCTATCCTTCCGGCACCCAATCGATGTTCCGCACCTTTGATGGTCCGGCCTACCACATCGACCGCGTCAATCAAGCTCCGACCGTCGATGAAGAAGGATCGATCTTCATTTCCACCAAGGAACTGGATCACGGGGTCGGCCTCGAACTGAAATCGCAGTCGAACATGCTCGCGATCTGCAAGCAGCCCGATTGCTTGGTGCAGGTCAAAACGAACTAACAGCCAACGTCATCCGGTCGCCATTGCGGCGACCGGATGCAGCCTTGGGAGATTGGGCATGCCTGTAGCGGCCAACTTTCACAGCGTCCGCGATGCGGTTGTTTCGGCGGTTGACGGCAAGTTTGCCGAAACAATCCGCTTGTCGCCGATGAGTGGCGGCGCGAGAGACCAGCAGAGGCCGCAAACCGAGATTGAGGCGGTCTTGCGCACGGGTGGCGAAAAATCCAGCTCCGTTGACGCTGCGAACCCGGCGGCTTGGCAATCCAAGATAGCAGCAGGAAAAGCCCTTCTCTACATCGATCGCACTCGATACCCGGATATCACTGTAAGAAAGCAGGACGCGGTTCGTGCCTTGGCTCGTCCTGGGCAACCTGTCTTCGAGGTCTCGCTTGTCGATGATCGCAATCACACTCGGCTGATTGTCGAGCTAGTTCACAAATAACAGATTTGGCGGGTGCTTATGTCGCTTGTACGTGTTGCATTGCGCATTGCAGCGGTCGAAGCCCTGAAAGGGCGGACGCTGGTGGATGGCAATGTGCTGGATAGCCAGATTGGCGCGCTCGACGTTGCGGCCAACGGTTTATTGCATACGCCGCAGGAAAGGCCGTTTGTCTCCGTCTATACAGACGACTCGAAGGTGACGAACGGGCTTGAGCTGCGTTCATTCACCAAAAGCGGTCATGTGGATATTGTTTTCGAGGCCGGCATAGCAACGCCACATGTCGTGACGGACGCGGACACAGACGAATCCGTCATTTACGAGGGCGTGGCGGCGACGGACGCGAATTTCGAGTTCCACCTTGATTTGACGATGCGGCAAATTGCGGACGCCTTGGCGGACCCGGAAAACGAATGGGCGGCAATCTTCAATAGCCTTATCCGCAGCTTTGAACAGTCGCAACGGTCGAGGGCGAGCGGCGATACCAACGGCGTCCGGCTGGCGGCGCATCAATTGAAACTGACCGTGGATGCGGTTGCCGATCCCGTTCGGGGCGTGGCGCTGAAAGATAGCTCGCCTCTGGCACTGTTCTTCGCGAAATGTGAGACGGACCTTGTTTCGCGGATGCCGGATATGGCTAGAAAGGTAGCGCTCATGCGTGCGCAGATCGCGGGCGATGCCAACGAACTGCAAGCCGCCATGCGACGGTATGGCATGGTCTTCGGCGAAGCCGATGCCATGTTGATGACGCCAGCTTTCGAGGTGCGGTGATGAGCGCTCTGGTTGATCAGCTCGCAGACATGCTTCACCGCATTGCCGAGCTTGAGCGGCGCAACCGCAATCGCCGCAGGAAAGGGACCGTCGCGGAAGTCAGCGACGACAAGAGTAAGTACCGGGTCAAGTTGTCTGACCAGAACGGCAAGCCCTACCTCACGCCATGGATAGGGGCACGGACCCTTGCGGCGGGTGGCGTCAAGGTGGACGTGCTCTATCAGGCCGGCGAGCAAGTCGATGTCGTTTCGGAAAACGGCGACATGACGGACGCGCAGATAGATTTCTCAACCTATAGCGCCGCCAACGCACGCGAGAACAAGGATATGCCGCTGCATATCAAGATCGGCAATACCGTCGTGGAAGCCTCGTCCGATCTGGTCAAGGTGACGGGCGCGACCGTCATCGTGGAATCGCCGAATGTACAGCTCGGCGGCGAGGGTGGTAAAAAGGTCGCCCGCATCGGCGATAGGGTAGATGTCGGAGCCGGCTCGTCAAAGGGGCTTTGGCCGATTGTCGAAGGTTCGTCCCGCGTCTTAGCCGCCGACTAGGAAGTAAGCGATTGGACGTGGAAGTCCGCTATTTCAGTAAACAGTGATAGGTGTCTTTCATGCATGCAAGTCCCATTGAATACCGCCCCTACGATGTAAGCTTTCTAAAGGCCCTAATGACTCCAGAGCACGCCAGATAACCTGAAAAATGCAATGAAAAGTAGAATCCAAAAATGAATAACGTAGATTTCGACACGAGTACAAAAAGATTATCGTGCGATCCCAGTGTATATAAGTCGATCTTTTCATGTATTCCATCGCAGGCGCATAAGAACATCGCCGCCGACATCAGCGATGTAAAAATAAACATCGGGATTGAAGTGAGGTTTCTTCTAGATGATATTTTGAAGAAAATACAAAATATTAGCCAAGTAAGTAGCAAAAAACTCAAAAGTGATCTATCGAAGAAAAATTCTGATGCCTGGGTATCGTTTAATATGCTGTTGTTACTGGAAACTTGAATGTATGCATTAGGTGGCCACGCATAAAAAAATAAGTTCGATAGAAATACAATATAATCATGATGGACGATGATTGAGTTTACGGCACCAATCAGCAAGACATAAAATAGCAAGATGTATATAAGAAATTTATAACAAAAACTAAAGTATATTTCATCCGTTGCTGTCTTCATAACCTCACTTACCAATACCGAGCCCGTCATCCTTGATGAAATTAATGAGCATCAGCCCGCTTTGACGTAGGCTGTTAAGTTGCTGCGCCTTAAAGGGCTTCATCCCGTTCCAGACCATCCACCGCAGTAACCCTCATTGAAGTGGCAACCAAGAAGCGCACTCACAAAGAGCCGCGCCTTGAAACACGATTACCCGTGTTAGGCGCAGATCATCCGAATTTTGATCGGATTACAAGAGGCGTGATCTCATGCAGAAATTCAAGGTTCGCACCGGCTGCGAGATTGCCGGGCAATGGCGCATGTCCGGCGAAACCATATCGCTGACCGCCAAACAGGCTAGCGAGCTTGCGCCGCCATTTGGCGATGTCGTGTCGCCGGTCAATCCAGAAAGAGGTTCGGGCGATGCCGGATTCAACGGGTCTAAGCGCCGCAAGCGGCAAGTCTCTCAGTAATTGGGAGCACGTCCAGCAATCAATCCGCAAGATACTGAAGACGCCCAAGGGCTCGCGCATCATGCGCCGGACCTTCGGCAGTGATTTGCCCGATCTTGTAGACGGCAAGATGACCCGCCGAAACATACTCGCCGCCTATGCAGCTGCGGCGACGGCAATCCTCGCATGGGAACCACGTTATCGCATGACGGCGGGCCGGGTGACGCGAGCCGATGCGGACGGCTCGATCACGCTGGAAATCTTCGGAACCTATTACCCACGCGGCCATCGCGGCGACTACTCCATATCGGAGAGCGCAAGCGTCCGCGTCATCTACGGTGGGGCCTGACCATGGCAATCTACACGCCTGATATCATTGACGTTTCCCGCTTGCCGGAACCGGACGCGATTGAAAAGCTCGATTTCGAGACGATCCTTTCAGCCCGGATGTCCGATCTGGAAAAGCGGGCGGGACAGGCTGGTTATGAATACGACGTGGGCGATCTCGAAAGCGATCCGATCAAGATCGATCAGGAGGCCCACGCCTACCGCGAAATGCTAATGCGTGCCCGCGTCAATGACGGCCTGCGCTCGACGTTGCCGGCGTTTGCAAAGAATACCGATCTCGACCACGCTGTTTCGAAGGCCGGTGTTGAGCGCATTGTGACGTTGGACGAACACGGCAAGGTGATCTTTCGCGAAGAGGACGGCGCATTGTTGCGCCGCTATCTCGCGACCTTTTCCGCACCCGCCGCTGGTTCGGAGGACGGATACCTGGCTGCGGCCCTGAAGGCTTGGCCGCAGGCGCATGATATTCGCATCGTCAACGGTGGGGCTGGCAAGGTTCTCGTCTATCTGCTTGGTGCGGATGGGGTTCCGGCCCCCTTGGATGCGGTCTTTGCCGTCGCCAAGGCGCTCGACGCCAAGCATATCAGGCCACTCACGGACGATGTGACCGTTTCGGCGGCGGCTATCGACCGGTACGCCCTGGCTGGAAAACTCATTGTGCCGCGTGGTCCAGACCCCGCGCAGGTTGTTGCCGCTGCGATCAAAAGCGTCAAGGCGTTCGGCGATGCCCGCTATCATATCGGCGCGGAAATTCCCCGCGATGCACTGTTATCGGCGGCTTATGTCCCGAATGTCATCCGCATTGAAGGTGTCGGGTTTTCGGACATGCCGGCCCGCGCCAATGTCGCGCCGTATCTGACGGGCGTTAATCTGACGTTCGGGGTGCAATCATGATCCCGGCGCAAACACATTTGCTGCCGCCAAATTCGGAGCCGCTGGAAAAGGCGCTGGCTGCGGTCGGGGAGCGTACCGATGCAATCGGGATTGACTGGCAAGCCTACCTCGATCCACTGACGACGCCGGTTCACTTCCTGCCGGTTCTCGCGCATGCCTATTCTGTCGATATCTGGAATCCGAAATGGCCGGTCCATCATCAACGCCGCGTCATCGCCGATGCGATCTATCATCATCGGATCAAGGGCACGCTCGCCGGGCTTGAAGCCTATGCCGCCATCGTCGGAAGCGAGATCATTCGTACCATCCGGCCACCCGGCACGTTCTTTCTGTCCGGCGGCATGTCGGAAGAACAGCGGGCGGCGCTGTCTGATCGCATGCCGCAAATCCGCATCTACACGCGTGCACTGCGGTCTAGCGCCGGGAAGCGGCTGTTTCTTTCGGCGCGATCTTATTCGGCCCTTGGCGCGTCCTTCATCGCCGATAGCAAGGCAGCGGAGCGAACGCGCCCGCGTATTACCTTTGTCGAGCGTGGGATAGAACAGCCTATCAACGTCGAAGAGATAACGGATATCATTCCGGGCCTCGGTTATGCCCTATACGAGCGGGCCTTGCTGCGGCGTCCACGTCGGCGCTCTGTTACCTATCTCGGTAAAAGCTTGCGCTTTTTGGTGTCGCTCGATCACAACCGATCGGTGGCGGCGTTCAGGCGGGCGGGCGGTGCGCCCTCGGTCATTCGCTATGGGATGCGCCCTGCGACTGTCCAGCCGGAAGCCGAGTACATGCCAGCAAAGGCAGGCCGGGCGGCATTCTTCGGGCGACCCCTGCACCGTCGATACTGGTCGGACATGCGATCCGAGACGCGGGTGTTTGAACGCATCGTCATTTGGGACCCGGAAATGGTCCCGCGCCGCCGTGGTGCCTCGTACTTGGGTGTCAGCCGCTTCGGTGTCGCGCCATTCACCGCCGAACTGGTCGTGCATGTGCCGTCCATCAAGCCCCGCCGCGCGCTCTTGGTAGGCGGTTTCTTCGGAAGCTTCTTTGCTGCCTCGGACGGCGAGAAATATCGCGAAACCCTACGAGCTTTGCGCGCCGCGAAATCGGCGCGAGACACGATCCTCATCAACACGAAAACCTATCGCAGCCCGCAGGCGGGCCAGCTCATCGTTGCTGGCACGCCCTTCATTGCTGGCCGTCTACTCAGGAGCTGACATATGCTGAAAACAGTGCCGTTTCAGGATCGCATGGAGGCGCGTCATAGCGACCTTAACGCTATCCAGTCGTCAACCCGCGCGACATTTGACACGCTGGTAAAGGATGCGGTGACGGCGGACGCGCCCGGCTATGCCGGCTTCACCGTCACCAAAAACAGCGCAACCGAATTGCAGGTTGCCGGCGGTCGGATTTACCGGCCCGATGGCGCGATCTTCGAAATGGCGCAGGCATCCACCCGCAATATCGTCTCGATCCTGCCTTCTGCGACCAAGCGGCTGGTTGCCGTGATCGCCTACGGGCAGGAGGAAGACAGCCGCAACGAGACCCGCGACTTTCTCGTTGATCTGGAAAGCGACACGACCGAACCGCGCATGATGGTCGTGGAACGCCAGCGCGCCGCCAAGATTGACCTCATTCCGGGGCAAGAAAGCGCGACACTGCCTCGGCCTGTTGTCGATCAGTCGCTTATCGTCATTGCCTGGGTGACGCTGAACACGACCGGTATCGAGGCGATAGCGATGGAAGGGGCCAATGCGCTTCCGTCTGTCACGCGCAATGACAAGCGTATTCGCTCGCTCGAAGTCTGGCGCGACCAGATCGAACCGCGCATCAACACGATTGCCAGCGATATCACCGCGCTCAAAAAGGGCATGGCGGGCATGGCCGGGTCCGGCGAGCTGATCAACGTCATGCGCGATATCGCCCGCCTGAAAGAGAAAATGGAGATACCGGACGATGCCTCGGATTGGGCGTCGGATCGTTATCTAACCGACAATGAAACTGACAAAGACAACATCGATCTTCTTTGCCTTGTCGAAGAGGGCGTGCGCTTTTCGCATGAGAACCGGAACGAAACGCAGATTTCGCTCTATAACCCGCTCGATCTCAATGCCTATGTGCCGGGGAATGGCCTGTTGCTGCCGGCGATCTCTGGGCGGGAAATCCGTCTGGCTTCATCGGCGGGCGCTGTCGATGGTTCGATTGCCATCGCTCAGTACGGTTTCCAGACCCACGAGATGAAACAGATGTCTGTGGCACGGTCGCGCCTGCGCTATGGGCCGGCCTATAACGTCTGCAACAATTCGCAGTGGTGGGCCGATGGCGTCTATGACAGCGCCACCAACACGTTCAAGAGGAACGGCGAAACCTTCCTCGTTACGGGCACGCAGATTCTCGATAACGTCTACGGACAATCGTGGTGGGACCCGCTGAATGCCCATACGCTGCTGCGCGTTCAGCAGTTTTGGGAAGACGAGTGGAACGATAATTATTGGGTGGCGCAGGTCACCGACCGCACGGTGTCCGGCGCGCAGATCGCGCAGACCATCCTCAATTCGCAGGATGGTTGGTTGTCCGGTCTGAAGCTTCGTTTCGCCGAAAAGGGGGCGGACGGCGATGTCCATATTTCCATCGCCTACGCCACGGCGAGCGGTTCGCCCGATCCGGCGCATCTCGTGACGCATGTCACGATCCCATATGCCGATATCAAGGTTGCGCCGAACGATACCTATGTCACCATTCCGCCGGTGTTCTTGGAAGCCGGGCAGCGCTACGCGCTGATCGTGACCACGCTCGGCAATCACAAGGTCGCGGTCGTTGACAGTAACAAGTATGCGCAAGGCACGCTGTTCTACTCGACAGACGGCGCATATTATCAGGGCGATCTAACGCGGGACCTGTATTTCCAGATGGAATATCTGGTCTTCAAGGCGTCTCGCGTGGAAATCGAATTGGCGGCGCTGACCCTTTCGGGTGGCATTGCTTCTATCGATATCCTTGCCGGCACGATCAAGCCGAAGTCCTGCGCGATTGAGCATCAAGTGATGATCAACGGCGCGTGGAAGCCGTTGAACGTTTTGACGCCCAATCTGCTTGTGGGATTGCCGCCGCTGCTCCGCCATCGTGTCGTGATGACCGGCACGAATGCGGTCGCGCCTGCTTTGGAGATACCGAGCAGCCGCATTCGCATCTGGCGACAGCGGACCACGTTGAAGCACATTTCGACGCGCCGCACGCTGGCGACTTCGGCGACGACCATCACCGTGCAGCTCATTATTGCCAAGTTCGAGGCGGACCGACACACCATCGCGGTCAAGCTGCGCAAGGATGACAATACGCTGATCGCAAGCAGTGGCTTTGTGGATGAGCCGATCGATCCCGGTCGCTTCCGCCGCACCTACAGCTTTGCGGCAACGCCTGCGATCAACGCCTACAAAATCCAGATCGAGGGCACGACGAATAACGCCCTCGTTCCCTTCCACGTCGAAGAGCGCGTTGACGTAGCGCTCTAACTCCCTGGAGACGAAAACATGCCTGCCAAAAGCACTACGCCGGCCTTCAAGCCGGACGCGGACTATCGCGTCCAAGTCGCAACCGTCCGCAAGGTCGCCGGGCTGATCATACGCCCAAGCCAAGGCGGCACCATCAAGGGGGTTCTCGCCGAACAGATCAAGGATGACATCCTCTCTTTCGAGGAAGTCGCGCCAACGCAGGAGTAACCGGTCATGCGCCGACTGAATCAATATCAAATCAGGGTCGGCGACGATCTCGGCGACCCTGACTACTGGAACCGACGCTTTGAAGATGTCGATTTGCGCCTTCACGGACAGGAAGAGATTGAAAAGGATTGGCGGTCGGCTGTTCGGGAATTGCAGGAAAACGGGTTGAGACGGATCGATGAAGCCGTCTCGCCCCTGATTGCGCAGTTGCAGGAAGATCTGCAGCTTGGGGCGGTCTTCATTGCGGAAAGCAAATCTGCAATCGAAGTCAAGACCGGTCCATTGACCATCGGTATCAGCTCGGCGAACAAGCGCCGCTATTCCCCGGCGGCCTATTTGGCACTCGTGACCCGCGATGCGCCCTATGGCGTGATGCTCGGCCGGTTGATTTCCTATAATCGCGACACCGGCTCGCTTGCCGTCGATATCGAAAGAACCTTTGGTGCGGGCGATCCCATCCGCGCCAACTGGATCATCTCGGCGACCTCCCATATCGATTATCAGGCGGACCGGGTCTATCGCGAGGCCGGCGGCGGTCTCACGTCCACCACGGTCGAAGACGCGCTTCGTGAAGTCCTTTCCCTGACCGTGCCGAAAACGCGTTCGGTCACTGCCGGGACCGGATTGAAGGGCGGCGGCGAGATGGTCAGCGACCTCTCAATGTCGCTCGATCTCGCTTATACCGACGTCCGATATGTGAAGGCGCAGGACTATGACCGCCATCGGCATCTATGGTCGGAGATCGACAACAAGCCGACGACCCTTGGCGGCTATGGAATTGGTGACGCTCACACCAAAGCCGAAATCTTCAACCTCCTGACCGGCAAGCAGGACAAGCTTTCGTACAATGCCGAAGACAAGGCCAATAAGGGGAAGCCGGATGGTTATGCGCCGCTCGGCCCGGACGGCAAGATTGCCGGTGCTTTTCTTCCGGTCGATGGCAGTTTCCTTGGCGTCTACAATGCGGAGACAAACACGCCCGCCATTTCGTCGGGTTCGGGAAATCAGGGCGACTTTTGGGTTGTCTCCATTGCCGGATATGTAGTCGCGGACGATATCGGCGCGGTTGCAGCCGGCGACCAGTTGCGTCGTGGTCCGAGCCGCTGGGAGCTTGTGCCGACGTTCAATGCTGTTTCTTCGGTTGCGGGAAAAACGGGTGTTATCACCTTAAATGCCGGCGATATTTCCGATAGCGGAGCAACCGGTCGCGCGATCCTCAAGGCGGGGGATGCAGCGGCGGCAAAGGCCGCTCTGTCGCTTGCCGTCGCCGATCTATCGGATTTTTCGACCGCATGGACGGCTGCTTATGACGGGGTGACATCGGCCTACGGTCGCGCTCTTGTCGCCGCCGTCGATGCCAACGCGGCCCGTGTTTCGCTACAGCTCGGTTCCGCAGCCTTGCAGGCATCGACGGCATTTGCTGCCGCTGCCCATGTCGGAGCTGGCGGCGTTGGGGCACACCCTGACGCTACGGCGACGACCAGCGGCTTCATGTCGGCTGCCGACAAAACCAAGCTTGGCGGCGTTGCGGCGGGGGCAAACAACTACGTCCATCCCACGGGCGACGGCAACTTACATGTGCCGTCGACAGGAATTGGTAGCTCCAAAAAGGTGCTGACGGCCGGCGGTGCAGCCGGGTCGATGACCTGGAGCTTTGTGGACTTTGCCGACGTCGCCGGCAAGCCAGCAACGTTGTCGGGTTATGGCATTGCCGACGCCTATAGCACGGCCACAATTGACGCTCTGCTTGCGGCAAAACAGGCAAGTCTTGGCTATGTGGCCGAGAACATTGCCAACAAGGGAGCTGCCAACGGCTATGCTTCGCTCGATGGCGGTGGCAAAATCCCGGCCTCACAGCTGCCCGCGTCTGCAATCACCGATACCTTTGTTGTGGCAACGCAGGCTGCAATGTTGGCGCTCGGCGTGCAAAAGGGCGACGTTGCCATCCGAACCGATGTCAACAAGAGCTTCATCTTGCAGGCGGAGCCGGCCACGACGCTGGCGAACTGGCAGGAACTGCGCACGCCTACGGACGTGGTGCAATCTGTCGCTGGCCGGCAAGGCGCTGTCACGCTGACATCGGCAGACCTGACGGATGCGAGCGCGCCGGGCAGGGCATTGCTGACTGCCGCGAACAATGCCGCGCAGCGTACTGCCCTGGGCTTGGGGAACGTCAACGATACCTCGGATGCGGCAAAGCCGGTTTCGAACGCCATGCAAGCGGCGCTCAATCAAAAGTCGGATACCGGGCACAAACACGCAATAGCAGACATAGCTAACCTGCAAACGACCTTGGACACAAAGCAGGCGGCTCTTGGTTACGCTCCTGTCAACAGAGCGGGCGATCTTATGACCGGCAGTCTTGAAATCAAACAGGACGAGCCGTCATTCTGGCTTCACCGGCCTAATGTGAAGCGTGGTCGGTTCGGTATCGATAGCACGGGCACTCTGTTCTGGATGGACCAAAGCGGACAGGCCCACTTCTACGTGACGAGTGGCGGTGTCGTTTGGACGCAGCAACTGGGGGACCTGAATCAGCGGATCGAGGATCGAGCCAATTATTGGGGGGCCGCCCATGGCGCGAACTGCGTCACCGACGCTCGCGCTGCTGGATACATTGAGGTTGCTGTCAAAACCGGCTCGTCTGGCGGAGGCGATAGCAACAATGGCGGCTATTTCCTTTGCAGGGCCTATAAGTCCGGCGTCGAGCAACTGACCTTTGGCAGCAGACAACTGCAACTCTACATTCAAAATCGCGGCTGGTTTGCCGCCTTCGCATTCTAAGGATTGCCGATGCACGAATTCGGAAAACTCACGGCGAGAGCCGAGACCGTTGAACATGAGGGCGGGCAGGCGGTTCGAATTTATGCCTTCTACGATGCCGACAACATCGAATGGCATGAGCTTTACAGGTCGCAACCGCCCTTCGATTTCTATCTTGCCGTGGACGATAGCGGCTACATTGTTTCAATGGAGCCGGACCCTGAACATTCGCAGATTCCGGATTACAGGATTATCGGCATTAGCGCGGTCGAGGCGGGCGGGTTTACCCGTGGTCCCGGCGGCACGGTCTACGGAATGAAATGGACCGGCACGAAGATCGTCAATCCGGTCGATCTCATGACGGCGGAGGAGAGGCGAGCAGCCATGCCCGCTCTCACCCCCCGACAGTTCCGTGACGCCCTGATAGACAACGACATCATGCCGGACGAGGTGACTGCGGCTATCAACCAAATCACCGATCTCAAGGCGCGTGCGAAGGCGCTCAATGCCTGGGAATATCCGTCCGAGTTTCTGCGGACGGACCAACTGCTTGAGCAGATCGGGGCTTCGTTCAGTCTTTCCCCGGATGCAATTGATGCCATGTGGACCGCAGCGACACAGCGATAGAACGCTCGTGATCTAGTTCGGAAACTCGCTGTGCTGGTCGAGCGCTTGCAGAAGGCCGATCAGAGATTCAGCCCAATACCACGGCATATTTTGCAGCACCATGCCGCCTCTCTCGACCACTTCGAATGTCTTCGCGTCGAGGATCGCAAAGGTGCCGTCTTCATCTTCGTGAATGGCGTATCGTTCCAGCATATCGGCAAATTAGCTCGAAAAGGCTGAGGGCGGAAGTAGAATATCGACCGATAACACAGCCCGCCGCGCTTCGGCGTGCTGCTTCCTCGTGGCCGCTCTGAATTAGAGAGGCGGCACAAACTTCCACCGATCTTCTGTCATTTTTAATGGAGACCATTCATGGCCGACCTATCCTATGCGCATGGCGTGACACTTGTCGAAAGCGCGGAAACCCCGTCGCTGTTGCGCGTCCAGCGTAACGGCATCACGTTCGTCAACGGCACCGCACCCGATGCGGACCCCGCCGCCTTTCCCCTGAACTATCCCACGTTGATCACCTCGTTGCCGCAGGCAGGGGCACTCGGCGCGGCGGGCACCCTTCTTGAAGACGTAACCACGGTTTTCAACGAAGGCGGTTCGTGGTGCATCGTCAACCGGGTGGCTGACAGCGTGGACGCTGCCACGTTGCAGAGTAACCTTATAGGCGATCCCGTCGCACGCACCGGCATCTACGCGGCGCTGCGGGCCAAGGCGATTACCGGCTATCAGCCTCGCGTGGCTATTACATCAGGCAATACCGGTGCCTGGGTGGAGGGAGGCGTTGTCTCGATTTCACTTGCGGAGCAGGGGGCCAAGCTTTCGGAAGCGCCCATTGTGGAAGCGACCGGCGGCGGCAACGATCCCGGCAAGGCTCTGCCCAAGCTAGAGGCCGTCATGGGTACGGGCGCAAATGCCGGCACCGTGGTTTCGGTGCAGGTTGTCGAGCCGGGCAAGAAGCTGTCGCAAGCGCCGACAATCGTCTTTACGGGCGGCGGCAACGAGGCGGACAAGGTGTTGCCGGCGGCGACCGCCAATGTGGGCGATGTTGCCAATCCCTATGTCTCGGCACTGAATGCCATTCTGCCGAAGATCCGCGGACGTGCCTATATCACCGGCCCGAACACCACGAATGCCGAAGCCGTCCGCTTCCGTCGAACCGTCAATGGCGGTCGCATTCTCATCATCGATCCGAAGACCATCAAGAACGTCAACGGCGTTCCCGTCACCAAGCCGGTCGCCGCTGTCTTTGCCGGGGTGCGCGCCCGCGTCGTGGCGTCCTCCGAAGGGGTGTCCGGCTCGGTTTCCAACAAGATCATTCGCACGATCGATGGCGTTGCCCGTACGATCTCCTACCCGGATGACAGCAACTATCTGAACGAAAAGCAGGTTGCGACCATCATCAACGAGCGCGGCGGCTTCCGCACATGGGGCAGTCGTCTCGCGACTGACGACCCGCTTTGGCAGTTCGACAGCGTACGGGCGACCGCCGACATGGTGAATGAGGCTCTGGAAGACCTCTATTTCCTCTATGTCGACCGCAAGTTCACAAAGGCGAACCTCAAGATGCTGATCGAGGACGGCAATGCCGCCCTTCGTGTCTTCAAGAACAACGACGACATTCTTGGCGGGCGCGTCTGGCTGTCGAGCATCAACGAACCGACGACGCTGGCAGATGGCAAGCTCTTCCTCGACGTTGAGTTTGAGCCGGTCGGCCTGATGGAACAAATCCACGTCACCACTCACCGCAACATTCTCTATTACCGGCTGCTGCTGGACGAGGTGAATGGGGCAATCGAAACCGGCCCGCTCTCGCTCGCCGCCTGATTAAGGAAACTCCGACATGGCAGAAAAGACCCTTCCTAGCTTCATCCTGCGCGATTGCATGATGTGGGCCGACCGCGTGAGCAAGCTCGGCCAAATCGGTGACATCACCGTGCCCGTGCCGGAAGCCAAGCGCGAAGACGTGCGCAATGCCGGCATGATCAAAGCCCGCAAGGTGCAGCTCGGTTATGAGGCGCTGGAATTCAAGTTCAAGATGCCGGGCCTCGACCCGCAGATTTTGAAGCTGCACGGCGTCAAGCCGGGCGTCGATACGCCATTCATGGTGACGGGTGCTCTCGTGGACGAGGATGGCACCACGCATAGCGCCGTGCTGACCATTCGCGGCAAGATGTACAAGCCCGATCACGGCACATGGAAGGCCGGCGACCTCGCCGAAAATGATCATGCCGTTGATGTGAATTACTACAAGCTCGAAATCGACGGCGAGGAAATCTACGAGATGGACGACTTTGATTTCAAGGTCGGCGGTGTCTCGCAATATGGCGATATCCGCAACGCCCTGCTGCTGTAGGGCCGGACCTCTTCCCCTCACGATCCACCTTCAACCGGCCCGCTTTGAGCGGGCCATTTTCTATGAGGATTCATCATGACCGAAGCTGTTAAAGTCCCTCTCTCGAAGCCCGTCACCCACAACGAGGCGTCCTATTCCGATCTGACTTTCCGGGAGGTGACTGTGGGCGACTTCATGGCGGGCGATCAGTTCAAGGGCGAGATTTCGCAGAACGTCGCCGTACTCTCTGCCATCTCCGACGTGCCTATTCCGGCCTTCAAGAAAATCTGCGCTGCTGACTATCGTCGCATTCTCGACGCGACGAAGGATTTGTTGGGAAACGCATAAATCAGCACGATTGGCGTTTGGTCGCCCTGTTCGTTGCCCGTTTCGCGCACACGCCGCTCGATGTCATCGAGCGGTGGTCACCTGAAAAACTGCTCGCCTATTTCGATAAGGCTCGTGCCTTGCGCGATACGATGGAGGGAACATCATGACTACACTTCAAAGCACCCTGCGCGTCTCGCTGCTGGACGATGTGACGGCTCGCGCCAAGCATATCACCAACGCCCTAAACGGTCTTCGGGCACAGCAGCGGGCGACCTTCGCACCCATCCGTAGCATGGTCGGACAGGCCGTCGCATTTGGTGCTGGCTATCTTGGTGTGAGGGAGGGCTTGCGGGCAACGGCGGGCGAGGCGATCAAGTTCGAGTCCGCTTTTGCCGATGTCAAAAAGGTGGTCGATGCGTCCAGCGAGCAGTTCGAGAACATGCGCCGTAATATCAGGCGCATGTCCGGCGAAATCCCGATGTCCGCCAACAACATTGCAGCTCTCTATGCCGCTGCCGGCGAATCCGGCATCGCAACGCAGGATTTGCAGGGCTTTGCCGAGATGGCGTCCCGTGTCGGCATCGCTTTCGATATCACGGCTGAAAAGGCCGGTTCTAGCCTGGCTAAACTGAAAACGCAGTTCGGTTTGACGGTTGCCGAAACCGGCGACCTCGCCGATGTCATGAACCATCTATCGAACAACATGGCTAGCAAGGCGTCCGAAATTACGGACTTCATGCTGCGTGTTGGTGCGCTCGGCAAAATCGCCGGCTTCACCAAAGAACAGGTTGCCGGCATCGGCAGCGCCATGATTGCAGCCGGCGCGGAGCCGGAAGTTGCCGCAACCGCAATGCAGAACGTCACGAAGGCCCTGACGCGTGGCGCGTCGGCGAAAAAGGGGCAGCGCGATGCTGCGGCAAGGCTTGGCCTTGATTTGCCGCAGATCGCCAAGCAGATGCAAAAGGATGCGCCCGGCGCTCTGAAAAAGGTTCTCGCCACCATCGCCAAGGCTCCGAAGGATCAACAGATTTCCATCGTCTCGGATTTCTTCGGCGACGAGGCGAAGGCATTCATTCCGCTACTCGGCAATGTCAAGCTGCTGGACGATGCGCTTGCCAGTGTCAGCGACCGCACGAAATATGCCGGCTCCGCAATGAATGAGTATAAGCAGCGTGCCAGCACCACGGGCAACACGCTCGAGCTTTTGGGCAACAAGGTATCGAATATCTTCTGGGAGGTTGGCGACGGCATGTTGCCCACAATCCGCGAAGGCGCGCAGGCGATCAGCGACGTGCTGGACACGCTCGGGAGCCGGGCGACGATCTTCGATCAGATCAAGGTCGGCGCGCAGGGCTTTGCCAAAGGCTTTGGCTATGACGGAGGTATTCGCGAACTGGTCAACGATGTTAGCGACCTGATGCTTGGGCCGGTCGATCCGAACGCGGGCGAGAACCTTGGCCGCTTCTTTATGAAGGCGAAGGAATGGGGTTCGTCCATCCGTGAGTTGACAGACGCCATTCGTGAAAACCCTATAGCCAAGTTCTTCGCGGGAATGTCGGGCTATGGTTTCAAGCTCATGTTGTGGGGCGCTGGCTTTGCCTTTCTCGCCGGAACTGTCCGCAAGCTCGCAAGCGCGATGTTTCTGCTGTCGGGTGCAAGCACGTTGCTTGGTGCACTCAAGACGGTTGGTTCCATCGCCGCGCTTGTCGGTGGTGGAACGGCGACTGCGGGAGGCGTGGCGGCAACCGCCGCAACCGGCGCGGCGGCGGGCGGTGCTGCTACCGGGTTGCTTGGCGGCTGGTCGGCCATGCTCAAAGGTTTTGCGCGTCTTGGAATATTGGGCATGGCAGGGGCGGGAGCGTGGGAGCTTGGCAAGCAAAGCTATACCGGCGACACGTTCTACAAACAGGGAAAGGCTTGGCTGCCCGGCCCGGACGATGCGTTGCATACCATTGGGTCGTATCTGAAGTCGTTCGTCACGACAGAAAATGGCCCGGCTTCGGCTGGTGTCTACGCGCAAACTGCGATGGACAGCGCACGCTCTGCCCGTGCTGCCGGGTTTGGCGGGTCAACAACAGAAACCTTGCCCGGAAAGACGGCGGACGATCTTGAATTGATAACCGCCCGTATCGATGCGTCATCCATTGCCGAGATGGTGAGGCCGAGCGGGACACAAGATGTTCGGGTAGTGAATCAGCAACCGCCTAACGTGACGGTTCATGCTCCCATCTCAATTACCGGCGTTTCCGACCCGCAGGCGGCGGCAAGTGCTATCGTTGGGCAATTGGGGGCTGCTATCAAGAATGCTGCGGATGCACAATTCAGCGATTAAAGGAAACGAGGGCCGGTCTGTAAGTGGGGCAGACTTGAGGCTAGCCCCGATCAATTGGCGTCAGCATCTTTACCTTTCGTCCCGATCCGCCGTCTTACAATGATCAACCAACATGCCAGAAAGGCTGTGGCATAGCCGCTGATCAAATAAGGAGCAGATATTCCAGCATATTCCGCCAGCGCGGCTCCAAGTGGAGGGGCAGTCATCATCGCCATCGCACTAAGTCCCTCGCCAACTGCGGCAACGCGCCCCAAAAGCTCAAGCGGTGTCTCCTTCTGCAGCACTACACGGTAAGGGACAAAAAAGCCGGCGCTGGCCAAACCCGTGGCAAACAGGAGTACACAAAAACTTACAGCAGAAATCTCGATATCACCGCGTCCGACGTGTCCCATCAATGCAATTAACAGGCCTCCAAAAATGCCCGAACCGATCATCAGCTGAATAGGATCGCGGTGTCCGAAGAACTGCCCTAGAAGCAAAGCGCCAATTACTCCGCCTGCTCCTGCGGATGCAACGGAAGCTCCGAGCAAGGCGCTCGAAAGTCCGATCTCCTTCACCAGGAGTGCGATCAAACCATCGTAAAGGAAGATTAGAAAATATCCGAGAGCCATTGCCACAATGGCGGTAGCCAGGACTGGCTTGCGGCGAATGTGTCTCAGGCCGTCGGCAAACTCCTGGCCAAATTTTCCCTTAGTGGTTCCACTGCGATCTGTGCGCAAACCACCAGGTAAACCAAAGAGGACCAGGGCCGCGATCAGCGACAGGCCAGCGTTCACCAAGAAGATTTGTTGCAGGTCGAGAAATACAGTCAGAATTCCACCCAACGCTGGACCGACAATCTTGGTCAGCTGATTAATGACGTGGCTGAGACTATTCGCCGCAAACAATCGGTCACGGGTCGCAAGAAGTGGAATTGCCGCCTGCTTTGCCGGCGTGAACAATGCGTCGGCGCTGGATTTGATGACGACGCATACAAGGAGCACAACGAGATTTGGCGCGAGAACAAATGCCGCCGTTGAAATGGCGCGTATCACGTTACTCGCTACCAGCAGCATTCGCTGATCGGCTCGATCTACCAATACGCCAACGGCGGGGGCGAGAACGACATACGGCAACGCTAGCGCCAATGTTAAACTTGCAACCGCTAGGGGTCCAAGCTGCCATTGGAATGCCACCAATGCGCTCAACGCCACAAAGTCCAACCAATCGGCTAGGTCGGAAGGAATCTGTGCGAGGAGCAGTCGTCGCAGTTTCGGCACAGTGAGCGGCGCGAGGCTATCAGGCAACCGATGCAAAGCGATCATCATCAATATCGAGCTTCGTCATGTTGATAGGCATAGATGCCAACAGCAACCGCGACCCCCATCGCAATCCGCCTGGGCCACGCGCTTTTCTGCTTGGCCCAGACCTGCGCACTTTGCGACATTCACAACCCTCAACACTTCAATTTTAGGTAAACCATGACGAGTGTAGCATCGATGATGCTCGGAGGCTACGCCTTCGAGGCGTTGGGTTTTGGCTATCAGGGTATCAAGCGCAAGGTGAATACGCCTTGGGTTGAGATTTCCGTGGGCCAAACCCTCAATCCGCAGCAATGGACCGGGCCAACGTCCGACGAAGTGACGATTCAGGGTGTCTTGTTTCCTGAAGAATTCGGCGGGCAATCGCAACTCGACGGCATCATCGCCGCACAATTGGCCGGCACGGAAATGATGCTGGTCAGTGGTGACGCAATAGAGGGCGTCATTCGCGGCATGTTTACGGTGCAGTCTGTCGAGGAAGATATGTCTTTTCACGATGCCAGCGGCGTGGCCCGTCGCAATGCCTATGTCATCTCGCTAAAGCGAATTCGGGCGGAGACAGCGACGAGTGCCGGCGGGGTGGTCGATAGCGCGACCTCTTTCCTCTCCGAACTTTTCCGGTGATCGCATGGCAAAGACTTACACAACGCGACAGGGCGAGACGGTCGATATCGCCTGCCTCTCTCACTACGGACGAACGTCCGGGGTTGTCGAGGCGGTGCTTGCCGTCAATCCGGGGCTTGCTGGCCTCGGCCCGGTCTTGCCGTTCGGCACGCAAATTTTGATGCCGGAAATGCCGAGCGTGAGCGCGGAACATCGTCTAACAAGGCTATGGGATTGAACATGCATCCTCGTGTTGAAATTACCGTCGATGGCGTTCCCGTCGCGGGGCAATTCTATGAACGGCTGATTTCCGTCACGGTGACGGATGAAGAGGGGTTGAAGTCCGATACGGTCGATATCGAGCTGAACGACGGCCCGCCGAATTTCCTCGCCCTGCCGCGCAAGGGTGCCGTGATCTCGGTCAAAATGGGCTACGGCAACAACCTCACTCCGAAGGGGCAATTCACGGCTGACAAGATCAGCCTCGATTGCCTGCCTTATAAAATGTCGATTTCCGGCAAGGCGGCGGACCTGCGCAGCGGCAAGTTGAAAGAACGGCAGGAACGGGCATGGGACAAGGCCACGCTCGGCGACATCATTGCGGAGATTGCCGGCGAAAGCGGATTGACGCCAGCCGTAGACGGCGACCTTGCCGGGCATACTTACGACTGGATAGGCCAGCAAGACGAGACGAACATCCATTTCCTGCGGCGGCTCGCAGATCGGCATAACGCCCTGTTCGCCATCAAGCAGGGGCGACTATTGTTTGCCCGGCGCGGCTCTGGCCTGTCGGCTTCCGGCTCGTCGCTCGGCTCGATCATCCTCACGCCGTCCGTCATCAAAACCGGCACGCTGAAAGTCGATATCAACGACCGCACGAAATACAGCAAGGTTGTCTCCTACTATCAGGATGCCGACAAGGCGAAGCGTGTCGAAATCGAGGCCGAAGCGGATGCCGATGGCGACAGCGTTTACCGCATTCCCGAAGCCTTTTCCTCGCCTGCCGAAGCCGACAAGGCGGCTCGCGCCAAGGCGAAAGAGCTTGCGCGCGGGGAGGGCGCGGTTTCGGTGACGGTGCTAGGCGATGCCGACATAGAGGCCGGCTTGCCGCTTCTGTTCGCGCAAGTTCGCCCTGGACTGGACGGCGTGCCCTACATCATCAAGACGGTGCGCTCCAAATACACAAAGACATCAGGCTTTGAGGTTGATGTTTCCGGGCGGCTATACGACGGTAAGTCGGGGACCGAAGGCGAGGGCGGCGGACAGAGTGAAAACGGTGGCTCGTCCGGCTCATCCGATGCCGGCGGCAAGGTTGCACCGAACAGCGCGCCGGGCACGCCGGCCACGCCTTCCGCATTCCTAACGCCGCGCCGGTTCGGACGAACGGACGAGAACTAGTCGTTGGAGCGTCAGCGTGGCTTGTTCATTTCCGCTTTCGGTCCAACGTAGCCATTCTATAATGTTTCTGGATACAAATGTCCGTCGATGTGACGGCCTGCGTCGCCTTAGCCTTGATAAGTCGGATGGTCAGGCTCTTATCGCAAACAGATCGGGTTTCCGCATGTCGATCCTTAAAAATCTGGTTATTCCGCGCCTTTCAAAATCCTCTGGAATGATCTCTTTATCGACGACCTCAGGCGTGCGGGATATCCCTTTTCTCTCGTCAAGCCTAGAGCGCCTGTCGTTCAGCTGGAAGATCGTAGGCAGTCCAATATTGGTCGCGCGCTCTTCATAGGACGGGATGACTTCTTCTACAAATTGCCCGACATATCGCTCAATCGGAACGTCTTCCTGAAATCGCCTAATATAGGGGCCTCGACTCGATGAGAACTTGTGTCTCGCACACAAAAAATGCCAGGGAACGGTATCGTTTTCGATCTCATCAAGTTTTTTTGGCGTTTGTGATTTCACAGTTTCAGCGTCCGCAATCAGGCAACCGGTTTCGAACGCTTCGGCTTCTTCTTCTACGGTTCCCTTCACCCAGTAAGACCTTTGGGGTTCGGCGCAATAAAAGCAGTATGCAGGAAAGAGACCGTTCGCTTTTGCATCTTCAATGAGCAAATCTATCTGCGGTTTGGCGGCTCCTTTGCCCATCTGCCTCAGGTTTCCAATTCCGCCGGCCTTATGAATTCTCTTGGCTTGTACGCGCATCTTCAGCGTGTAGACTTTTCCGATAATATGCCACTCCCAGTCGGCCCCGGTGTTCTTGCTTTCCTGCGATTTTGAAAATGTCAGCAGTGTCACTTTGTGCGGATGGCGCCGCCTGATCTCCAGCAAATTCGTTTCAGTAATCGTCTCTTCTCCGTAGCTGACCTTTACATCGGGCGAATGAGCGAATTCCAAGTTCTGCGAGGTGGAGTGGCCGAGTTCCAACAGTGTGTGGAGCAAGGAAATCATGCTTTCTCCCGATATTAACAATCTGAATATTCAGTTGTGTGTGTAAAATTTGCAATCGGTTAGCGTCCCATTATGATCGCGGAATACTCACGTCAATTGTGCTGTTGGGCCACTATTTTTCTAGGGGGCCAGGGGATGCCCATCCGATACGTTATTTTCGTCGTCTTTGGTTGCGTTAGCCAGAGAGCCCGCCGGGGCGGCTAGGCAGCTTTCGGCCTGCCGGTCTGGCGCGGCCGGTAATGAGCGTGCATTAACAGCGGATCGCGTTGGCTCGCGCGCAGCAGCATCTTGACGGCATGGCTGACCGGTGCACCCGCGCGGTAGTTTTTCCATGTGCGCAGACTGACGCCAAGGAAATCCGCCGCCTCGTTGTTGGAAAGCCCAATTTCTTCCTGCCATCTGCGCAGATCCTCAACCGCGAAATCGCGCTGATCTTCCGCGATTTGGAAAAGGTGAAAGGCATCAATCGCCAGATCGTCGCCGGCCCATTCGACTGTTGCGCCATAGTCTGAAACGGTCGCGGTTTTCCAGACATCGGGCGACTTAAGTGGGGCGAGCAGTTCGCCGCCGGTCGCAATCCAGCCTACGAGATTTGCGGTGGATGCCGGGGCACCCTTCCATTGAATTTCCAGCGTCATGTTTGACGCTGGCGTTACACTTTCGATGCGCGGCATGTCCATTTTCGTTTCCTTCCTCAAGCGATGGGAAAGCGGGGATTGGTCCGGTTCCATTCGGCGGCGATAGCCGCCTTGTTCTTGTGCGCCCATCCAAGGGCGGTGTCTCGTGCCTTGTGCGCCAGCTTGCCGCGTAGGATTTCCAGCGTTTCGATGTCCACCAAGGCATCCCCATTGGGGGTGATGATATGGAAGTGCGGCGGCAAATGGTCGTTCGCGTAAACCCGAATGACGATGTTTCCGATTTGAACCAGCTTGCCCATATGCCCCTCACTTCGATGGGGGAAACATAGGGCATATTATGCACCATGTAAAGTTATATGGTGCAATTTTTACCCCCAAAATATGGAGAGAGACTATGGCTTACACGCTGTCGGCGCGAAGCAATTCGCGCCTTATTGGCGTTCACCCCGATCTTGTGCGCGTCGTCCGTCGTGCAATCCAGATCACGGAGGTTGATTTCACCGTGCTTGAGGGCGTCCGCGACATTGGACGCCAAAAAGAGATGGTCACATCCGGCGCATCCACGACGATGAATTCGCGGCATCTGCGCGCGGAGAATGGCTATGGCCATGCGGTCGATCTTGCGCCCGTCGTCAACGGCTCGGTCTCTTGGGATTGGCCGCTTTACCACAAGATCGTCAAGGCCATGAAACAGGCGGCGAAGGAACTCCGCATTGCTATCGAGTGGGGCGGAGACTGGAAGACATTCAAGGATGGCCCCCACTGGCAATTGCCTTGGAAGCAATATCCTTCGAAGGGGCCGGTTGCTGGTGCCAAGTACACGGCGGAGACGGAGACGCGAGCCAAATCCAAGGCCGTCGCGCTCGTTGCCGGTGGCATGGGTGCGGCGGCACCTGTCGCTCAAGAGCCGCTTGTGAAGGCCGTCGAAATCGTTTCGGCGCAACAGGGCGATCTCTCTTCCGGCGATTGGCTGCGGATGGCTATCGCGCTGATCGTTGTTGTTCTCACAGTCTATCTCGCGTGGCGGAAGCTCTCATGACGCCATTCGACTATATTAAGATCGGCGGCGGCATCGTGATCGGTGCCGCCTTGGCGATTGCGCCCGCCTATCTGGCCGGCAGACATGCGGCCATAGCCGAGATCGTGGCAACGCTTCAAGCGGGCCGCGTCACCATCCTCAAAGACGGACAAAAGATCGATGAACAAGCTATTCAGGCTGACGATGCTGATTTGTGCCTGTTGCTCGGTGGCTGCGTGCAGCCCGACGGCCAAGGCGATTGAGCCGTGCGACCTTCTGGTGCCGATCGATCCGCGTCCAGAAACCAACAGCTACCTTGTAGCACATGACCGCCCCGCCGCCGTCAGCATCGCCCGGCATCGCGGACGCTATGCCCTCTACTGCGGAAAGTCAGATTGATGTCGGATAAATACAATTCGCTTTACGAACTGCTGAACGCTTGGGGTGGCGGCGCACTCTCCACTATTGTCGGCGCCATGTTGGGCCGCGCGATGTGGCATAGCAACGAAGCGCGCAAGGGTCGCCGGAAATTCTTCGGCATCGAACTGCTTTGGGAAATCCCGGTAGCCTTCGGAATGGCGTTCATAGGGGAGGGGATTGCCTCCTATTTGAACGTTGGACCACCGGCAACAACGGGCCTGATTGCCGGGCTGGCCTACCTTGGGCCACGCGGGACGGAGGTGCTGTTTCAGAAGTGGTTCTCTCGGCGGATTGCCGGTTAACAGGAAGAAAGGAAGCCGCCTGCGGAAGTCGGCGGCTTCTCGGAAATCAAGGCGCTGGGCCTTGGTAATGCAGTGTCATCTCCTTGTGCACATGCCCGTCCACCCAACTTAGAGTGAGCCAGTTTGTTGATTTCGGGTAACAAACGAGGATACGTCCGGGGCGGAATTGTGCTCCTTGCAAATACGCATGCTTCGTAGCGTCGAATGGCGCGAGTTGTAGTATGAATGATAGACCCAAAATGTTGAGCTGCAGCGCCTCGATTTCGTCTCTATCGTTGGTAAGAGGTTGGAGCTGGAACCGTTTGTGATTTTCGGCGAGATCGCCGGTCTTCATCAAGCAGTAGAGGCCCGCACCGTTCGCCCATTGGTGCGGGTTATCGAGCATATCCAACACGCCGGTGCTCTGTGAGAAAACGCCGGACAGGGGCGCTCTCCCCCGTGCGAAATTGCCCGAGACAGCGAAGGCTTTAGCTGTTTTCAGCAGCCAGCGCTCAATGTCGTGACCCGCTACGATTGCATGTCTGAATCCGTTGTCACATTCAAGAAATGACTTGAGAGAGCCAAATAGATAGCTGGCAGCATCATCAAGGCGATGCAGCGCACTGTTATGCTTGACGCAAAGGCAGTTTGTTCGAAGGCTCTGCGGTGCGAGTATCTTTTCCTCGCCCGCTTCCTGCCACGGCATGCCGCTGATTGTGAATTCACCGTCGTCTTTCAATATCTCGATTACCGACTGTGAAATCAAATGCTCGCCGGAAATGGGAGCGACGCATGAACCGAGTTCACGCATATAGCACTTCTCAACTTGAGACGCCGGCGGAAGCGACTTTAGGCCGAGAACGGCCGGCGGCTTATGCCAGTCGCGACCATTGAAACAGCAGAGCCGAGATGCTTTCGTTGACCCACAAGGGCATGGCCCATTCAAGACGGCTTCTCTTTTTCGTTTTGCTTCGCCCATACCTGCTGCCCATCGCTAACATTATCAACATGCAACCACATTTCTAATTTGTCCGTCGCTATGCCGTTTCTGGAACGTGTTCTAACAGACTTACGTCGAGCGTAATTTGTCGGGCATTCATGTTCGCGTCGAACCACAGAAGTTCAGCAAGCTCGCTATCATCAGCAGGGGAGATGAAAGCTAGGCGCCAGCGCACGAGCCCGGAGAGGCGCATGGACCACACTCTTGGAAGCACCAAGATATATATCGTTTCGAACGCTGCTCGGTGCGCCTCATGCTTCTTCAGTCCGTTCAGCAACGTGCCAAGCATGCCTATCGCTGTTTTAGAGGTGGGGCGTCACGCGTACTGAAAAAAATCAACCTTTGAACTGTTCGCGCTTTCGCGTAAGTTGCGGTCAAGTCAGGGGATTGAAATGTCAAAATTGCGCGCGACAGAAGTTTTTACACCTAATGACACGCCGGTTCACACTTACGTGGATCGACGCGATTTGAAACTTGAAGAACTGCTAAGAGACGCTCTAGACACCCCGAAGGTAGTTGCGTCGGTTTCAGGTCCATCGAAGGCTGGAAAGTCTGTACTGATCCACAAACTCGTCGATCCCAACTTAATCATTCTCGTTTCGGGTGCCACCATTACCAAGGCAGATGATCTTTGGGATCAGGCGATCCAATGGATGGGTGGAGCGGATACCGAGTCAGAGACCGACGTAACTGCGACGACAGGGTCAATAAGTGGCAGTATGAAAGGTGGCATTTCGGCGATACTGGTCAAGGGAGAGGCAACGGGCTCGCTAACTTCTTCGTTAACAGGGAGTTCTGCTGTCACTAAAACTCGGCGGGTCGGCGGCCTTCCGGGCGTGATCGCAGAGATTGCCAACAGCGATTTCATACTCTTCATCGATGACTTCCATTACATTCCCAAGGATGTCCAAGGTGAACTTGGCAGACAGGTAAAGTTCGCTGCCGAGCGGGGCGTTAAAATTTGTGCGGCATCTGTCCCCCACAGATCAGATGACGTGGTTCGAAGCAACCCAGAGTTAAGTGGTCGAATTGCGGCGGTTAATATCGGTTATTGGGATATCAACGAGCTTCAAGTCATCGGGAAATTAGGGTTCCCGAAGTTGAATATCGACCTAGCTAATTCTGTTATTGAGCGACTTGCAGCCGAAGCATTTGGTAGCCCGCAGTTGATGCAAAGCCTTTGCCTCAACTTGTGCCGCGAGAAAGCCGTCACGGAACAACTTGATCAGATGGCGCGAATCGAGGTGAATGAGGCGGATCTTGCGCGAACATTCGAACGGACCTCGGCGATGTCGGATTATTCCTCCGTAGTCGACGGCCTACACTCTGGACCAAAAGAGCGCGGCCAGGAGCGGAAACAATTTCGCTTTAGCGACGGGTCAACTGGGGACGTTTACAGATCAGTGCTTCTAGCTATCAGCGACGCCCCCCCTCAGTTGACTTTCACCTATGACAACTTGCTCGATCGTGTACAGCGCATAACAATCGATGAGAAACCGGTTGGCTCGAGCATTAGTCAGGCGCTTTCTCAGATGGATACACCGCTCTCAAAAAACCTATCGCCTCGCGTGCCAATCCTAGAATGGGACGAGAACATTCTGAATATCCTGGAACCGTACTTCCTCTTTTTCCTGCGCTCGTCCACCAAGCTGAGTTCCCTCGGCGGAGTTTGAATATCCATTAAACAGGTATTGATGGATGACCAGCCACACTGAAAGGCGAAACCCCGCATTAGCGGGGTTTTCTCATTGGCGATTATGCAGCTTGAGGAAGAGGGATGTCTACTCCAATAGACACATCTATAGCCTTGAAAGCCGCCTCAATTTGGTCAATCTGTGATTTGTGGTCGATCCTGAATAATCGATCCACCTGTTCTCGATGCCAGCCGAGACGGCGCGCCAAATCTGCGCGTGAAACGTCCTTGAATCTGCAGATCATATACAGTGCGCATTTGAAATAGGTTAGCAGCGGAACCTCTACGGAGCGAACAATGCCATTGGAGCTATCAAGCGGCAGGGGAAGATCCTCTCCAGCCGCAATGCGAGCGGAGATCGCTTCCTCAATCGCCTTCAGACCTTCAAGGCAAGCTTCTGGCTGCGTATCTCCGAAGGTGGTGACTTCCGGAAATGCTGGTGCCGTTACCATCCAAGAATGAGTGCCGTCCTCAGCCTCATCCATTGCGATCGTGAGTTCATAATACCTGCCCATTATTTTATCCCTAGGTCTTTTAGAATTTTAGCGACGAGACCTTTGCCCAGTTCCTTACTACTCCCATGAACGGGCATCACGCTGATACGTTCCCCACGTCTGACGGTTATGTGACCGCTACCGCCGCGATGGTTCTCGAATTTGCAGCCATTTTTGGTGAGAAGCTTCTTAAGCTCGGCGGCATTCATAAGATAGTGCCTTTAACACTTCTGTGGAAGTCAACAGCTCTGTGACCGGAAATTAACCGCCTGTCAACCTTCTTATGACGACACATTTTGCCCGAACTGAAACATTATCGGTTTTACATCCGTATTGATACTAAAGGGCTTTTTCGCGCGCAAACGGCGGAGTTTTACATCTAAGTGCTAGAACCATCGACAACAAGTCGAGCTTCCCAAGCTGAATACGAGGGTTCGATTCCCTTCACCCGCTCCAACTTGCCCTTGTCAAAAACGGCCTCTTGTTTTCAGCGCAACCTTCAGCGCTTCGCCGAAGGTTGCGATCGGGCGGGCGAGGCGTCCGGCCTGCGGGCGATGCATCAGCCAGTTGACGACTTTCGGGCTGAAATCCGGCGCCTCGATGACCTCGACGGCATCGCGCCAGCGGCTTTCCGATAGCGCCGCCGGTGTCAGGACGCCGATACCGAGACCGCGTGATACCAGCGACATGCGCAATCGGCGCTCATGGCTTCGCCAGCTCGACGCATCAATGGTCTCTTCGTCGGCATCTTCTTTCTCGGCGGCACGCTGGGCTCGGCGCTTGCCGGCACCGCATGGGATTTTGGTGGCTGGGTTGCCGTCTGTGCAACGGCCGCAGGCTTTGGCGCGGTTGCCTTGATCACAGGCCTTGCGGAGCGTAGGTGAAGGATGCAAGAAAACGGCAACACTTGCCGCCTCGCCTCCGCGTCGCCATATGCTGGCTCATTCAGGTGGGTGCCAGACAAGAATGGCAAAAGGAGTGCCCCTTGAAAGGAGCGTCCTTATGCGCGGCATTGCATGGTTCTACAGATTGAAGGCGATCTTTGTGCGTGGCGTGCTCACGATATCGCGCAGCACGAAAATTCCGCTGGGAACGACGATCATCTGGAAGCGCGGCAGTGTTCGCATCGGCGCAAAGGGGCATTTCCGCAAGGGCGTCGTCATCGATGCGCAAAAAGGCAGCATCGATATCGGCAATCACGTCTCCTTCAACGAGTACACAATTCTGTTGGGCAGTGGCGGGATTTCGATCGGCAACGATGTGCGGATCGCCGCCCATGCCATGGTCGTATCCTTCGATCACAATTTCGATGATCTCACCCAGCCCATCCGCCAGCAGGGTCTCACGAGGAAGCCTGTCGTCATCGAAGATGATGTCTGGATCGGCGCGGGAGCGAAGATCCTGGGCGGCTCCCATATCGCTAGGGGATGCGTCATCGGCGCGAATGCCGTCGTCAAGGGGAAGACCGAGCCATACGGCATCTATGTCGGTGCGCCCGCCAGATTGCTGAAATGGCGCGGACAGAAAGACAACTCCACTGCCGAAAATATCGAGCAGCTTCTTTCTTCGAAGAGATTGACAAACCGATAGGCATTGACGTGTCGAAACAGGCGGCATTCGTTAAGACGTGCCGCCTGCAGTCTATTCGCCAAATGGTTTACGATCGCGGCGTTCTCAGAATTCCGTCCAGTCCGCGTCCTTGCTCGTCGTGGCCGGTGGCTGATTGCCACTGAACGCACTCAGCAATTTCTGGCCGAGCGCGCGCGCCGGCGAGGGCGCCGGACGTGCCTTCACGCCGTCGACAGCCCGGATGACGGGAGCTGGCGCAGGTCGTGGCAGGGGTCGCGCAGTGGGCCGCGGCGCATTGGTTGCGGCAGGCGCCGCACGTACATGTGCAGCCTCGCCTCCGCTCGTGCGGAACTGGCCGATGAGTGCCGCCAGAGAGGCGGCCTCGGTCGCCAGACTGTGGCTCGCAGCCGTGCTTTCCTCCACCATGGCGGCGTTCTGCTGGGTGCCGTGATCCATGGCGTTGACGGCGGTATTGATCTCCTGCAGGCCGGCCGACTGCTCGCGCGAGGCTTCGGCGATCGCGTGTACATGCCGGTTGATTTCCTGCACGTCCGAGACGATGGCGTCGAGTGCCTTGCCGGTTTCGTTGACCAGGCCGACGCCGGTCCGGACATGCGTTTCGGAGGTGGCGATGAGCGTCTTGATCTCCTTGGCGGCATTGGCGGACCGTTGCGCCAGCTCGCGCACTTCCTGGGCGACGACGGCAAAGCCCTTGCCGGCCTCGCCGGCGCGGGCGGCTTCGACGCCGGCGTTCAGCGCCAGCAGATTGGTCTGGAAGGCGATCTCGTCGATGACGCCGATGATGTTGCTGATCTCCCCGGAGGATTTTTCGATCTGCTGCATGGCTTCTACGGCATTGCGAACGACCTCGCCGGACCGCTCCGCGCCTGCGCGCGTATGGACGACGAGTTGACTTGCTTCCTGCATACGCCTGGCGGCGTCCTTGACCGTCGTGGTGATCTGTTCCAGCGCGGCGGCGGTTTCCTCGACCGATGCCGCCTGTTGTTCCGTGCGCCTTGAAAGCTCGTCGGCTGCGCCACGGACTTCGTTGGCACCGGCGTTGATGGCGCTGGCATTGGCGCCGACCGCGTGCATTGCCCCGTCGAGCTTGAGGAGCGCGTTGTTGAAGTCCTGCCGGAGCTGATCGAGATGTTCGACGAATTGGGTGTCGATGCGCGTCATGAGATCGCCTTCCGCAAGACGCTTCAAGCCATCGCCGACCGCTTGAACGGCCTGCTGCAGATGCGCTGCCTCGGCAGCCTGCCGAACCTCGCGTTGAGCGCGTTCGCTGTCGCTGAGCGTCCGGTCGGCTTCGGCCTGCGCCGCGAGCCGCGCGCGTTCTATCGCGTGGTCGCGGAACACGACGACGGCTGATGCCATCTGGCCGATCTCGTCGCGACGGTCGTGGCCTTCGATTTCGCTTGCCGTATCGCCGCCGGCGAGCGTCGTCATGCGGTGATGCAGATGCATCAGCGGCGCAGCAATGCTTTTCTGCGCGACATACATGCCGAAGATCAGGGAGAGAAGTGTCACGGCACCAAGGGTGCCGAGCGTATAATCGATGGCACTGTTGACCTCCGCCGACAAGGCATCGCCGCCGCTGTTCATTCGGTTTGCCAGCGCATCGCCATTGGCTTGCATCTGCACCATGAGCTTGAGCAGTTTGTCGTTGACCACGGCCATGCCCGCCTCGGCGCCTTTGGCGTCGCCATTCTTGCGCTGCTCGATCGCCTTGTTCGTGAGCGTTTGCAAGTCATCCAGTCCGGCGAGGATCGCGTCGATGGGCTGCTTCCGGGCGGGGACAAGGCTCTCGGCATGCTTCAGCCTATCCTTCGCCTCGCTGAAATAGCTGCTGCCCGCCGTCGCCGCCGTCTTGACGGCATCGCTGCCGGGATCGAAATTCAGCATCAGGCTTGCCTGCAGTACCCCGGCCAGTGCGGCGGAATTCGAGCGCGCCCCTTCCGTCGCCGCAATGGCTTCCCGATCGAGGAAGGCCTTGTAGGCCTGGTCCGCCTTGCGGGACTCGCCGGCGATATACAGCAGGCCGGCGAAGGAGATGAGGCCGAGAAAAAGGATCACGGCAAGCATCTTGGTTTTGATTTTCAGGTTCCTGAACATGATGGTCCATTTGGGTGCCGCGCCCTTATCGAGGAGAATGCGCAAGGGTCCGCTCGTCTTGGAAGGACGGTGAGGATCGCGCCGCCTGATATGTGCGGATGAAGCCGAATTTGCGGGATACCTTGCGAAGAAGGCTCGGACGACTTGCATCATGCGATCGGCTGCCGGGCCGACGTCGTCGATGCCGCGAGTACAATCAATAGAGCTTAATCGACCGCTAACGAGGGCACTTATGCGGCCGAATTCCCACGGCAATTTTGTGCTTGTTCAAAATCTCGCAACCGACCGGTGCGGCACGCGTCCGCCATTCATCTTGCGGACGCTGCCGCCATCATTCCTTGGCGCGATATTCCCCCTGCGGCATGACTCTGCTACATCGGTTGGTGAATCAGGGATCGATACACACGACCGGAGGCTGGATCATCACCATGCGTGTTTGCCTTTCGTCGCCAACCTCCGCAACGAAGCTTCTGGCGCGCGCGGCGCTGATCGCCATGTCGTGCGCCTTGCCGCTTGCCGCCCAGGAAGCCAAGCCGCCGAGCCTGCCGATCCTGTTCGATGCGCGCGAGCGACTGCCGAAACCTGATCTGTCTTCTTTGGTGAGATTGAGGTTTCTGACCTCGATCGATTTCCCGCCCTTCAATTTCGTCGATCAGAACGGCAAGCTCGCAGGCTTTCATGTCGAGCTCGCCCGCAAGATCTGCGACGAACTCGGCATATCGGACAAATGCCAGATCCAGGCGTTACCGTTCAACGAATTGCAGGGGGCGCTCACGGCTTCGCAGGGCGATGCGGTGATTGCCGGCGTCGCCGTGACCCCGGAGCTGCGCAAGACCTTCGCCTTTTCACGCCCCTTCCTGACGTTGCCGGCTCGTTTCGTCCGCAACCTCAAGGCTCCGATCAGCGGCACGACGGCCGCATCGCTTGCCGGACACCCCGTCGGCGTGGTCAAGGGGACGATGCACGAGGCTATGATGGCGGCTTTCTTCCCGGCGATCAAGCCGGTGCCGTTTGACGACAAGGCGGCTCTTCTGGCGGCCGTCAAGGACGGCAAGATCGATGCCGTCTTTGCCGACGGCTTGCAACTGTCCTTCTGGGTATCGTCGCCGGCGGCGGAAAAATGCTGCGCCCTTTTCGACGGTCCCTATCTCTCCCAGCAGTTCCTCGGCGAAGGCATGACCATCATGCTGCGTCAGCAGGACGCCGATCTGACGGCGGCGATCAATCATTCCCTCGCCACTCTGTCCCGCGATGGCAGGCTGCAGGAAATCTATCTGCGTTATTTCCCTTACGGGCTCTATTGATCAGGCCTTGCGGTAGCGGGCAATCGCGCTGCGCTCGATGGCCGCGCAGGTGAGCTTGTCGAGGCCCAGGCGGTCGCGAAGCAGGCTGAGAAGGCGCAATTCCTCCGCCTTGACCGACAGATCGGCCGACGCGACTTCCACGGCGAGCGCATACGCCGTGTCGTAGAGCCGGGCCGGCAAGGTGTCGCGCACGGTTTCAAGTACGATATCGAGCCCCTCATTGTTCGCCAGAAGCTTGGCGCAATCGCGGGAGACCGAGATCAGCGTCTCGTCGTCAAAACCCTTGAAAACCGGCAGGGCGTGGATGAGTTCTCCAATCCGGCTGAGTTCCCGGTCGTTCATCGTTCGATCGACGGCCGAGGCCAGTACCATGACGTAGATGAGGGCCTCGTGAGCGGAAAGCGGCTTGTTCATGACAGGCGAAGTCCTTCGAATTTGGCAGACTGAAAAGTCGCGCGTCTCATGGCAAAAGCTGGTGGCGGAAGCAAGGCGTCAGATCGGATTGAGCGGATCTTCCTTGGGCAAAGCAGGCCCAAGGGTCGATTTTCCAGTCTTTCGTGGGTCGTCACCATAGATGCCGCGCTGCTTCTGCTTTGCTTCGTCGACAAGCGGCGCCAGCGGCGATCCGGGTTCCGGCTCGGCCCAGCCGAAACGCACGAGCCAGGCGCTGAGATCGACGCGAACATAGCGGCAGGCACCTTTCACCGTGCCCTGCCAGGTCGCGCTCGGCAGGTCGCAGTCGATGGTGCGTCCGCGCAAATACATGCGGAATGCGGTGCGGGCAGCCAGTCCGCAAGGCCAGCTTTTGCCGCTCGGGCCGGTGCACATCCGATCGACATCGGTTGGGATGATGCCGGTGAGCTGCACGCTCCTGCCCGCAATGGTCAGCACACCCGCCTGATCCGCGAAGGGTCGGACAAGCTCGATGGGCTTTATCTGCTCCTCAGGTTTCTGCGCATCACCGAGCGAAGCCTGCTCCGACTGAGGCCGGGGCGGAAGGGTCTGATGTTCGGATGCAGCCATCTGCCTGTCGATCTGATCGGCCGGCATCCGGTTGTCCGGCGTCGGATCTACTTTAGCCTGGTCGGCAGGCGCAGGATCCGGCGATGTCGATGCGGCGCTGGCCTTGTCCGCCGCGACTTCGGTTGGCCCTGAAGTCTGGTCCGAGGGCGTGTCCGTGTTTTTCAAGAACCGTGCCGGCGGCGCCTCATTCGGCTTTGCCGAAACATTGGTCGACTGCGCTGTGGCGGGAAGGGCCTTGCTCTCTTGCGCCACTGCCGGCTGAGCAGTGGCTGCGTTGTCTTCCGCAGCCTTACTTACATCGCTGCCAGGCGCTATCTCCACGGCCGGCTTGGCGGGCGGCGCCCCGGTCTGATCTTCCGGCTGCGTTTTATTGGAGGTCGTATCGTCCTGCTTAGCTGTATCGATGGGCTTTGGCGCATCATTATTCTTCGCAGGCGTGAGATCGGCCTTGGCGGTTTCCGCCGGCGCTGTCGCCGGCCGATTTTCCGTCACCGCGCCGCTAGCGCCTCGGTGGGGCAGAGAAAAGCCATGCTCTCCCAGCTGGACCACGATCAGCGTCAACCACGAACCGACCACCGCGCCCGCCACACCTCCAAGCAAAATATTACGACGCATACCGAGAAAACTTTCCTATTGGCTTGCCCATATGATCCGGGCGATCCATTCCACATCCGCCAGATCGAAGCTGCGGTTGGGGTGCTCGGGGTTGAGCGACATCAACTCGATCGAGCGTGCACTCTGCCGCAGCAAGACCTTGGCCATGACTTCGCCGTCGCGGGTCTTGACCACGACACGGTCGTTTCGCCGGATCTGAGCCCCTGGTTCGACGATCAGAATGTCGCCGTCGCGGTAAAGCGGCAGCATGCTTTCACCCTGTATCTCCAGCGCATAGACGCCGGCCTCATGCCCGGTCGCGGCGGGAAATTCCACCATATCCCAGCCCTGGCCCGCCGGGAAGCCGCCGTCATCGAAGAAACCGCCGGCGCCTGCCTGGGCAAAACCGATAAGCGGAATGGAGCTGCCGGCTGGTGAAATTCCCTGGGCGGACATCTCGCCACTCCGCAGGAAACCCAGAAATTGCTCGAGGCTCGCGCCTGTCGCATCCAGCACCTTGGCGATCGATTCCGTCGATGGCCAGCGCAGGCGCCCGTCCTGGCTCAACCGCTTCGACTTGTTGAAGGACGTAGCATCGAGCCCCGCTCGGCGTGCCAGACCGGAGGGCGTCAAGGCATATCGCTCGGCGAGCCTGTCTATCGCACCCCATATCTGCTCATGTGACAGCATCGCCGCTCAGCATCCGCGCGCCGGATGGCCCGGCGCTCAACTCATTGCAAAAAGGTTAACCGAGGCATTTTGGCGAGTAAAGGGCGAGATAGGAATACGGTCCTTTATCCCTGTGCTTTCATCGCCCAGCTATCCCGGGCCTCAGGTCTTCTGTGGCTGCGGCTTGGTGTCCGGCTGCTCGTTCTGGAATTCCTTCGCCATGCCCATGAAGCCGCGCATGAATTTCTGCATGATGCCGAGCGTGCGATCGACATCGGCGTCGCTCGGAAGGCTTGATCCGTTGTTGGAGGCAACGGTCTTTTCCAGCTTGGTCACGCGGTCGGAGAGACGGTCGAGCTCGTCGTCATAGGCGGCGCGCTCGTCGGCGGCCATGCGGCAGACGAGGTTGCCGTTCTGATCCTGGCAGATGGACATCGCGCCGGTCTGCCGATCGAGGCGGACGAAATGATCGCCGCTTCGCTCCAGCTGGAAGCGCGTTGCGTCCGGTTCGGCCGCGAATGCGGGTGCAGTCAGAAGAACAGCGGCGGGCAGAAGCAGGGCCGCGATGCCGATTCTCATTTCCTTCGTCATGTCATCCTCCGGATTTTCTGCTTAACTGTGCATCTTCGCGCACGTTTCCCCGTGGACATCGACGGCGGTTTTCGTGCAAAGCCCTATCAGAGCAAATGTTCACATAGGGATGATGACCGCGATGCCAGTGGTTTACAAGATCGTGCCGGATGCGCTCTGGCAGCAGGCCAGACAAACCGGCGTTTTTAATGGCGCGGCGATCGATCTGACCGACGGCTTCATTCATCTGTCCACGGCCAGGCAGGCGGTGAAAACCGCGGAGCTCTATTTCGCCGGCCAGGCAGGGCTGCTGCTGGTGGCGATCGACGGCGATGTGCTTGGCGAGAAGCTGGTGTTCGAGCCCTCGCGTGGCGGCGATCTCTTCCCGCATCTCTACGCGCCGCTGCCGCTTTCGGCGGTGCTCTGGGAAAAGCCGCTGCCGATCGGTTCCGATGGTGCGCATGTCTTTCCGGAGATGGCCGAATGATCGGAGCCTTTCGTGATCTCGGCCGGCGCGGCCTCTTCCTCCTCGATCCGGAAACGGCGCATGGCATGTCGATTGCGGCGCTGAAGTCCGGCCTCGTGCCGGCTTGCCGCGTCAGCGCCGATCCGCGCCTGCGCCAGACCGTCGCCGGGCTCGACTTCGCCAATCCCATCGGCATGGCGGCCGGCTTCGACAAGAACGCCGAGGTGCCGGAAGCCCTGTTGAAGCTCGGTTTCGGCTTTACCGAAATCGGCACGGTGACGCCGAAGGCGCAGCCCGGCAATCCGCGCCCGCGCATCTTCCGTCTCGTCGAGGACGAGGGCGTCATCAACCGCCTCGGCTTCAACAATGAAGGTCATGAAGCGGCTCTCCGCCGGCTGCAGGCTGTTCGCGGCAAGGGCATCATCGGCGTCAATATCGGTGCCAACAAGGACAGCGTCGACCGCATCGCCGACTACGTCACCGGCATTCGCCGCTTCTATTCCGTGGCGCGCTATTTCACCGCCAACATTTCTTCGCCCAATACGCCGGGCCTGCGCGATCTGCAGGGGCGCGAAAGCCTGTCGGCGCTGCTGTCGGCCGTGCTCGCCGCCCGCGACGAGGAGGCAGCGAAGGCCGGCAAGCGCATCCCCGTCTTCTTGAAGATCGCGCCTGATCTGACCGAGGAGGGCATGGACGACATCGCGGCCGAAACCTTGGCCCACGCTTTGGACGGCCTGATCGTCTCCAACACCACGCTTTCGCGCGATGGGTTGAAGGATCAGCGACAGGCGAAAGAGGCGGGTGGCCTTTCCGGCAAGCCGGTCTTCGAGAAGTCGACCATTGTGCTGGCGAAGATGCGCCGCCGTGTCGGCAGCGCTCTCCCGATCATCGGGGTCGGCGGCGTCTCGTCGGCCGAGACGGCGCTGGAGAAGATCAAGGCAGGTGCCGATCTGGTGCAGCTTTATTCCTGCATGGTCTATGAAGGGCCGGGCTTGCCCGGCCAGATCGTCGCCGGCCTGTCGAAGCTGCTCGACCGCGAGCGTGCGGGCTCGATCCGCGACCTGCGCGACATCAGGCTGGACTACTGGGCGAACCGGAACGTCTGATCGGCCCGTTTCTTCAGGCCCATGGCCAGGAAGATGCCGCGGAACAGCAGGAAGGCATTCATGGCCATCCACAGGCCGTGATTGCCGAGCGTCGGGACGAGGATCGCAAGCGCTATAAGGTAGCCACCGAAGGACATCAGCATCCGGTTGCGCATGTCGCGCGACCAGGTGGCGCCGATGAAGACGCCGTCCATCAAGAAGGCGAGAGCGCCTGTCAGACCCGTGACGGCGGCCCAGGGCAGATAGGTTTCGGCAGCGGCGCGAACCTCCTGCGAAGTCGTCAGCAGGCGGATCAGCGCCGGGCCGACGGTGAAGAAGAACACGGCAGCGGCAAGCGCCAGCCCGAAGGACCAAAGCCCGGTCAGCTTCAATCCGCGCTCGAAGGCAGGCCGATAGTTGGCGCCGATTGAGCGGCCGGTAATCTGCTCTGCGGCGTTCGCCAGTCCGTCGAGATAATAGCCGGACAGCAGGAAGAAGTTCATCAGCACCGCATTGGCGGCCAGCATCACCGCGCCGAAGCTGTTGCCGATGCGCGTCATTAGTGTGAATGCGCCGATCAGCACGAAGGTCCGGATGAGGATGTCGCGGTTGAGCGCGAAGAGCTGCGTGAGCTTGGAGCGCGACAGCAATTCGGCGCGCGCCGGCCTCTCTTCGGCGGCAAAGCTGCGTATCACGATGGCGAGCCCCAGCAGCGTGCCGGTCGCCTCACCGATCAGCGTGCCCCAGGCGACGCCGGCAACCCCCCAGCCGAGCCAGAGGCCGAGAAAAATGGCGAGCGCGATGTTGACGCCGTTGATGACGGTCTGCAGCAGCAGCCCGATGCGGCCCTGGCCGCGACCGAGCACGAAGCCGAGCAGCGCGTAATTGGCAAGTGCCGCCGGGCCGGAGAGCATGCGGATGGAGAAGTAAGTGCGTGTTGCATCGGCAATGGCACCTTGCGGCCCCATCAGCTTGATGCCGAGCCAGAGCAGGACGGGCGACAGTACGACGATCAGGAAGCCGCAGCCGAGTGCCGAGATCAGGGCACGCCAGAAGACCGCCTGCTGTTCGTGCCGGTCATGGCGGCCATAGGCCTGTGCGGTAAGCCCGGTCGTGGAGGCGCGCAGAAAGTTGAAACTTGCGAAGATGAGATCGAAGAGCACCGCGCCGATCGCAAGTCCCGCAAGCGCATCCGGCTGGCCGAGATGGCCGACGACGGCGGTGTCGGCAAGACCGAGCAGCGGCGTCGTCATGAAGCCGAGGGTCATCGGAAGCGCGATCGACAGCACGAGCCGATGTGTGACATCGAAGGGCAGAACCCTTCCGCTCGCGTCCTGAACATTCATATCTGCTTCGCGCCTCCTCAATCCGTGGAGAGCACCATGGACCAATAGGGCTTGCTGCCGGAAGAGGGGGCATAGGCAAGAGCGACGCCGATACCGTCATATTTGCCGAGCATGTTGTGCAAATGCTTCGGCGAATTGATCCAGGCCGTGACAGCGGCGTTCACGTCGCGCTGGCCCTCGGCGATGTTTTCGGCGGCCGGCAACTTGACGCCGCTCGCCTTGACCCGCTTGCCGAAATCGTCGCCGATGCCGATCAGATGTTCCATCTTGCCGGCATCCGCCATGCGTCGCGCCTGATAGACGGCGGCGGTGCTGGCGGCGGTGTCGATCTTCAGCGGCGGCAGCCCGTTCTTGGCGCGCAGCGCGTTGACGAGCGGTAGGGCGGAGGCGGTCTGGTCGCTGGCCGGCGTGTTGGAAAGGCGGGCAGGCGGCGTGGCGCAGCTCGCAACGGAGGCAGCGAGCGCAAGGGCGGCGAGGCGCAGCGTATCGCGGCGCGTATAAGGCAATGTCTGGGAATTCATGTCAGCGGTTATAATTGAACAATCGGAGAATGATGAAGAGCGGGATGACGATGGATGCGCCAATAACCAGATAATCACCGAACTCACCGAGCGCAGCAAAGCCGCTGTGCCAGAGATCGACGACGAAGCGGCGCAGGCCGTTGAGGAAATCGAGCGGCCGCCAGCCGAAGAACTTCATCACGAAGCCGACGACGAGCGATACGACAACGAGCTTCACCACTGTGCGGCCCGGCGAGTCGCCGAGGAATCTGTTCACCTGATCGGACATGCTGACGTCTCCATAGTGGGCAGTCGGTCGGTTTTGAGATAGGGCCGCGGGCTGCTGCGCGCAAGCGCTTTTGCCTGGCATCCATCTCAAACACGCGTCTGCCTGAAATAGGACTTGAGTTTTTTTGTGGCCGCGTCCAAAGCCGAGCGTCAAACAGGATCGAACCCATGCTGCCGAGCCAGCTTTCCTCCGGCGATGTCATTGCCGACCGTCGTGCCGACTACGCGAAAATGCTTGCCGAGGGCGGCGAGCCAGCGAGCGCCGGCGAATTGATGGAACAGGCGCTGGAGCTTGTGCCGCACTGGGCCGCGGGCTGGTTCACCCTCGCGACCTATCGCGAAAAGGCCGGCGATGCGCCGGGCGCGATCGCTGCATTGAACGAGGTGCTGGCGCTGGATGCCGGCGACGTCTTCGGCGCGCGCCTTAAGCTTGCGGTTCTGGGAGCAGTGGCGGTGCCGGACCGGCCCCCGAGCCTTTACGTCGAGCGGCTGTTCGACGATTACGCCGATCGGTTCGAGACTTCGCTGGTGGGGAAGCTTGGCTATAGCGTTCCGGGCAAGCTTGCGGCCCTGATCGCCGGCACGGCCGATATATCAACGCATTTCCAACTCGCCGTCGATCTCGGCTGCGGCACCGGCCTGTTCGGGCCGGAGATCCGCGGGCGCGTCGATCGGCTCGAAGGCTTCGATCTGTCGAAGGGCATGCTCGCCAAGGCAGCGGAGAAGGGCGTCTACGACCATCTCGGCCAGGCCGATCTGTCGCTGGAGCCGCTTCTATCGGGCGTTTTCGATGCCGGGCTGGCGCCGGGACGGGCAGATCTCATCACCGCCGCCGATGTCTTGATGTATCTGGGCGATCTGCATGGCGTCATGGCGATCACGCGCATGCTGGCGGCCGACAATGCCGTCTTCGCCTTTTCGGTCGAGGATGCGGAGCATCCTGAGGGCTATGTGCTACGCCACTCTCTGCGTTTCGCCCATTCGGAAGCCTATGTGAGGGAGGTGTTGGCCGACCATGGCTTTGCGGTACAGGATCTCGCGCGCAGCATCATTCGCATGGATGCCGGAAAACCGGTCCACGGCATTCTGTTCATTACGCGCAAATCCGCCTGACCGATCGATTCTTGCGAATTTTAAATAGGTCAGTATTCCTTACATATTTGCTCTTGATTGTGGCACGGGCTTTCAGCAAATTCCCTGAAAACAAAGGGGAAAGCACATGGCAAACCTGAAGAGCGCCTTTGGCGTCTGGAACACGTCCGCGACCCGGCATTCGCTGGTCGAGGATATTCAAGGCATAGTTTCCGGCAGTCTGGTTTCGTCGCTCGGGCTTTTCTGCCTTTCGAGCGCCGGGCTGTTGACGGGCAGCACCGCCGGCGTCGCCTTCCTGCTGCATTATGCGATCGGCGTGAATTTCGGCCTGGCCTTCTTCGTGGTCAATCTGCCGTTCTTCTATCTGTCGCTGAAGCAGCTCGGTCCCGCCTTCACGGTGAAGACCTTCATCGCCATTGCGCTGACCTCGCTGCTGACCAATATTCAGCCGCGCCTGTTCGAGGTGGCCCATGTCAACGCCCTCTGGTCGGCACTTCTCGGCGGCATCCTGCTCGGCTTTGGACTGCTCGCACTCTACCGTCACCGCGCCAGCCTGGGCGGTGTCGGCATATTGGGGATCTATTTGCAGGAGCGTTTCGGCATACGTGCGGGGCTAGTGCAGCTTGCGGTCGACCTTTGCGTTCTCGCGGTCGCTTTTGCAGTGACCTCGCCATTCGTGGTCATCTGCTCGGTGTTGGGCGCAATCGCCCTCAACCTCTTCCTCGCGATCAATCACCGCTCGGATCGCTATATCGCCTTCTAGACGGCCAGTGATTTACTGTTTGCGGGTCTCGTCGGACTCGACGATCGCAGCTTCGTGATACCAGCTGTCGAATGCAGCCGTCGCGATGCTCGTGCCGATGTCCGGGGTGAGGTTTAGCTTAGCGCGCTGGCCGACCGCGGTAGGGCGGGCCTTGACGGGAAACTGATAAATCTTTGCCGTTTCGTGTTGAACACGGATTGCCATTCTTTGTCTCTCCTTTTGGTGTTCAAGCGGGCGTGCTTGAAGAGACAACTCATATATAGCAGAGCCAAACGCAGATTTCAGCATTCTGCTCAAAAAAAATGCTAAACGTTGAAATTATAGGCAATTTAGATGTCGCCAGATCGGCGCCCCCTGTCTGAACCGGCCGATTTTTCGGGCCGGCCCGAATCGGCGAGGGTGCGACAAGTTGGCAGCACCTGCCGTCGAGCGGCTTACGATTTGAAAAGATTTGGGCATTTAATGCTCATAAATCCCCGCGCAAAAGCGTGCGAATTGCGAAATCCTCGTCGCTCGAGTCGAACAGCCGCGTAATCTGGCATGTCAAATGCATGTCATGTGGCAGCCGTTTGTAGTGAAGGATTTTTCGGCGGGCGTGCCGGCAATTTTTTCTACTTCGCCTGATTAACTGTTATGAGGTGCGTAATGACGAAATTTAAGCTCGAGTATATCTGGCTCGACGGGTACACCCCGGTACCGAACCTGCGCGGTAAAACGCAGATCAAGGAATTCGACGCATTTCCGACGCTTGAGCAGCTTCCGCTTTGGGGCTTCGACGGTTCGTCGACGATGCAGGCCGAAGGCCGCAGCTCCGATTGCGTGCTCAAGCCCGTCGCCCTCTATCCCGACCCGGCCCGTACCAACGGCGCCCTCGTCATGTGCGAAGTCATGATGCCGGACGGCGTTACGCCGCACGCTTCCAACAGCCGCGCGACCATCCTTGACGATGAAGACGCATGGTTCGGCTTCGAGCAGGAATACTTCTTCTATAAGGACGGCCGTCCGCTCGGCTTCCCGGAAGCCGGCTACCCGGCTCCGCAGGGCCCGTACTACACCGGCGTCGGCTACAGCAATGTCGGCGACGTTGCTCGCGAAATCGTCGAAGAGCATCTCGATCTTTGCCTGGAAGCCGGCATCAACCATGAAGGCATCAACGCCGAAGTGGCCAAGGGCCAGTGGGAATTCCAGATTTTCGGCAAGGGCTCCAAGAAGGCCGCCGACCAGATCTGGATGGCCCGCTACCTGCTGCAGCGCCTGACGGAAAAGTACGGCATCGACATCGAGTTCCATTGCAAGCCGCTCGGCGACACCGACTGGAACGGCTCGGGCATGCACTGCAACTTCTCGACCAAGTTCATGCGCGAAGTCGGCGGCAAGGCTTATTTCGAAGCGCTGATGGCTCAGTTCGACAAGAACCTCGACGCTCACATCGCCGTCTACGGCCCGGACAACGACAAGCGTCTGACCGGTAAGCACGAAACTGCTCCGTGGAACAAGTTCAGCTACGGCGTTGCTGACCGCGGCGCCTCGATCCGCGTTCCTCACTCCTTCATCAAGAACGACTACAAGGGCTACCTCGAAGATCGTCGCCCGAACTCGCAAGGCGACCCCTACCAGATCGCTTCGCAGGTTCTGAAGACCATCTCGGAAGTCTCGACTGAAGGCTTCGCTTCGGCTGCCGCCTAAAGCTTCCAAGCTTGGCTTGCTGAGCATAGGAAAGTGAATGAATGACGCGGGACTTCGGTCCCGCGTCATTCGTTTTTTTGGGCCAGTTCTGAGCTTATCAAATGGCGTTTATCGCCCAGATTCTCATGTGCGCCGGCTGCTAACCCAGACGCCGTCATCCTCGGGCTTGACCCGAGGATGACGGCGTTCAGTGGCGAGCGGCGACGCACAGCATGTTTAGGAAAAGGAAACTCAGGCCGCCTTGTTTGCCGCATCGACCGGATGCAGCGCGCGGAAGCCGACGGCGAGCCGGTTCCAGATATTGATCGCGCAGATCGCCACGGTGATCTTGACGATCTCCTCTTCGCTGAAATGTTGTTTCAGCGGTTCGTAGTCGGCATCCGGTATGCCCGTCTGGGCAATCTTGGTGACGGAGTCGACCCAGCGAAGCAGGGCGCGTTCGCGGTCGTCATAAACAGGCGATTCCCACCAGACGCACATCAGGTTGATCCATTGTTCGCTAAGTCCGTCGTGCCGGGCTTCCTTCACATGCATGTCGACGCAATAGGCGCAGCCATTGATCTGCGAGGCGCGAAGCTTGATCAGGTGGATGAAGCGGCGCTCCAGACCCGAGCTCTGGACGAAGTTTTCCAGTGCGACGATGGCCTTGTAGGAGTCGGGCGAGGCTTTGGCGAAATTGAAACGGGGATGCATGGTCTTCTCCTTGGGTTCAAGTTCTTGGTTCAGCTTTTGGTCTTGCGTTCATGGATCGCGAGAAAGGCGCAGCCCCTCGCGTTTATGCCGCCGTCCGTGTCCGTTTGCCTGAGGTCGGTCAGCACGTCGGCGATGCTGGTTTTGGCCAGTTCGGCCCGATAGGCGCGTTCAGCCGCAAGCATGGCGGCGTTGATGCCGCAGGGCTTGGCGAAATAGCGCCCCGGCAATGGGCTCGGGCCGCGCTGGCGGATTTCCGCGCAGCGGAAGGCGGGCGCCGGACCCTCGGCGGCCAGCACGATATCAAGCAGGCTGATCGCCTCGGGCTTGCGCGCCAGCCGATAGCCGCCTTTCGGCCCTGGAACCGTATCGAGAATGCCCGCGCCCGAAAGCGCCTGCAGATGCTTCAGAAGGTAGCTGACCGAGACGCCATGAAATTCGGCAAGGGCAGCGGCCGAAAGCACACCTCCATCCGACAATCCAGCCAGCATGCTGACGCAATGGATGGATTGTTCGACGCCGTCTCCGAGTTTCATGTCTCGGCCTCTCTAATCATGGATATTTTTTATCCGCGATTATTCTCGGAGTCAATTGTTTTTTTAATTGGGGCGGTATGTAGCCTGAAAGGTGGCTGTCGATATGCTGCGCGCCCGACACCCCCCTTGTGGGGGAGATGTCACGACAATGAGAGAGGGGGTGCACACTTTCTACGAACTCCAAAACCAACGATGCGAAGTCAAACATCCCCGCTTCTCATCCGCCGCATATCCATTACATTTGCCCGCGTGGACCAGATCGACCCGGAGCACCCTCTTGCCCTGCCTGCCCCCTTCATCCGCTGGTTTGCGGAAAAGGGCTGGCAGCCGCGTGCCCATCAGCTCGAACTGTTAGCTCGCGCCGAGGCCGGCGAAAGCACGCTATTGATCGCACCGACGGGCGCGGGCAAGACGCTGGCGGGCTTCCTGCCGTCGCTCACCGATCTCACCCGCCGCGGCAAAGTCCCGCCCGGCTCGGCCTTCACCGGCATCCATACGCTCTACATCTCGCCGCTGAAGGCGCTCGCCGTCGATATCGAGCGCAACCTGATGAAGCCCGTTACCGAAATGGGTCTGCCTGTTTCGGTCGAAAACCGCACCGGCGATACGCCTGCCGGCAAGCGGCAGCGCCAGAAACTCAATCCGCCCGATATTCTTCTGACGACGCCAGAGCAGGTGGCGCTTTTGCTCGCCAATCGCGAGGCCGAGCGCTTCTTCAAGGATCTGAAATATATCGTCTTCGACGAGCTGCATTCGCTGGTCACCTCCAAGCGCGGTCACATGCTGTCGCTCGGTCTCGCCCGCATCCGCAGGCTCGCGCCAAGCGTCCGGACCATCGGCCTTTCAGCCACCGTCGCCCAGCCGATGGACCTGCAGAAATGGCTGGTGGCGCAAGAGCAAGGGAAGGAGCAACATGCCGGCCTAGTTCTGGTCGATGGCGGCGCCAAGCCTGACATATCGATACTATCAACCGAAGAGCGCATCCCCTGGTCCGGCCATTCCGCGAAGTATGCGATCCCCGATATCTATCGCGAGCTGAAGGCCCATCGCACCACGCTGCTCTTTGTCAACACGCGCTCGCAGGCAGAAATGCTGTTTCAGGAGCTGTGGTCCGCCAATGACGACAACCTGCCGATCGCCCTGCACCATGGCTCGCTCGATGTCGGCCAGCGCCGCAAGGTGGAGGCGGCCATGGACGCCAACCGCCTGCGCGCTGTCGTCGCCACCTCGACGCTCGATCTCGGCATAGACTGGGGCGATGTCGATCTCGTCATCCATGTCGGTGCGCCCAAAGGCGCAAGCCGCCTCGCCCAGCGTATAGGCCGCGCCAATCACCGCATGGATGAGCCTTCCAAGGCAATCCTGGTGCCGGCCAATCGCTTCGAGGTCATGGAATGCCAGGCAGCCCTCGACGCCAATTATATCGGCGCGCAGGATACGCCGCCGATCGGCGCCGGCGCGCTCGATGTTCTCGCCCAGCATGTGCTCGGCATGGCCTGCGCCGAGCCCTTCGACATGCTGGAGCTCTATGATGAGGTGCAGAGCGCCGCTCCCTATGCCGATCTCTCCTGGGAAACCTTCGAGCGCATCGTCGATTTCGTCGCCACTGGCGGCTATGCGCTCAGAACCTATGAGCGCTATGCCCGCATCCGCAAGACGCCGGAAGGACGCTGGCGCGTTTCCAATCCGCAGGTCGCCCAACAATACCGTCTTAACCTCGGCACCATCGTCGAAGAGGCGATGCTGAATATCCGCATGGTGAAGCGCAATGCGCTCGGCTCGCTCGGGCGAGGGGGAGCGCCGCTCGGCAAGGTCGAGGAGTATTTTCTCGAACAGCTTTCGCCCGGGGATACGTTTCTGTTCTCCGGCAAGGTGCTGCGCTTCGAAGGCATCCGAGAGAACGAATGCCTAGCGTCGCAGGCTTTCTCCATGGACCCGAAAATCCCATCCTATGCCGGCGGCAAGTTTCCGCTGTCAACCTATCTCGCCGATCAGGTGCGGGCGATGATCGCCGATCCCGACCGACGGCATCGCCTGCCGGATCAGGTGCGTGACTGGTTGGAACTCCAGAAGGAAAAATCGCTGCTGCCACGGCGCGACGAGTTTCTCATCGAGACTTTCCCACGCGGCAGCCGCGCCTACATGGTCGCCTATCCCTTTGAGGGGCGTTTGGCGCACCAGACGCTCGGCATGCTCTTGACCCGCCGGCTGGAGCGGGCCGGGGCCAAGCCGATGGGCTTTGTCGCCACCGATTATTCCCTTGGCATATGGGGATTGGAGGATATGGGGATGATGATCGCCAATCGCCGTCTCAGCCTCTCCGATCTGTTCGATGAGGACATGCTCGGCGATGATCTCGAGGCCTGGCTCGACGAATCCTTCCTGCTGAAACGCACCTTCCGCAATTGTGCCGTGATTGCCGGCTTGATCGAGCGCCGGCATCCCGGCAAGGAAAAGACCGGCCGTCAGGTGACGGTATCCGCCGACCTGATCTATGACGTGCTGCGCAGCCACGAGCCGGATCATATCCTGCTGCAGGCGACCCGGCAGGATGCCGCGACGGGACTTTTGGATATCGGCCGACTTGGAGATATGCTGAGACGAATCAAAGGCCATATCACCCACCGGGCGCTGGATCACATCTCGCCGCTCGCCGTGCCGGTGATGCTGGAAATCGGCAAGGTGCCGGTGCCTGGCGAGGCCCACGATGCCGTGCTTGCGGAGGCTGCCGACGACCTGATCCGCGAGGCCATGGAATGAAGCATGATCCCAAAAAGTGTGAAGCGGTTATTGGACGAGATCATGCGAAACAGACGACAAAGGTAGAGTATTAGGGTGATGAACCGCCTGGCGCTAGCGCGAGATATCAACGGTCAAGGGAACGGCGCGACAACTGCGTCGGGCGCCGAGACCGTCGTTCACGGCGTTGCCGCCCTCTGCGATCCGCTCGGTGCCCTCTATCTGCCGGATGCCGGCATTCTCGTCGTCTCCGATCTGCATCTGGAAAAGGGCGCCGCTTTCGCCCGCCGCGGCATGCTGCTGCCGCCTTACGATACGCTGGCGACGCTGACCGTGCTGGCAGCCGTCATCTCCCGTTACGACCCGAAGCTCGTCGTCTCGCTTGGCGACAATTTCCACGATCGCCTTGGCTCGCAGCATCTGCCGGAGGAGTTTCGGAGCCTGATCGTCACCATGGCGCGCGGCCGCGAATGGATATGGATCAACGGCAATCATGATCCGGACGGTACCGTCGATCTGCCCGGTCATTCGGTTGACGAGATGCACTATGGCGGGCTGACCTTCCGCCACGAGCCGAAGACGGGACGGCATGCCGGCGAGATCGCCGGCCACCTGCATCCTTCCGCCACCGTCCGTCGCCGTGAGAAATCGGTGCGACGCCCATGTTTCGCCACGGACGGCGCACGTCTGCTGATGCCCGCCTTCGGCGTCATGACCGGCGGCCTCGACCTTCGCCACAAGGCCATGGCCGGCCTGTTCGAGCCGGAGAGCCTGATCGCCCACCTGCTCGGCCGCGACCGGATCTATTCGGTGCGGTTTGGCAATCTGTCGGCCTGAAGCATTTCAGGCAAATTTCACCGGCTCGTAGCGCAGGACCACCGCTCCCGTTTTCAGCGCTCTGGATTCAAGCAGCTTCAACGGTCTCTGCTCGGCTGCCGGCTTGAAATGCGGATTGCCGGCGCCCAGCACGACGGGAACGAGGCAGATGCGGATCTCGTCCACCAGATCAGCCTTGAGCAACACATCCGTCACCTCGGCGCTGCCGAAGACGAACATGGTCTTGCCGGGCTCTTCCTTCAACTTCCTGACTTCGGCGGCAATGTCGCGAACCACGCGGGTATTGTTCCATTCCGCCTTGTCGAGCGTCCGCGAGGCGGCGATCTTGGCGATACCGTTCATATAGGCGGCGATATCGGGTGTCTCAGTTGCGGTCCGCCAGTAGGCGGCCATTCCCTCATAGGTCTTGCGGCCGAAGATCAATAGGTCGCCCTCGTGGCCGAGCTCGGTCGCATAGCGTTCCAGTTCGTCGCCCCAGGTGAGCATGTGAAAATCGAGGTCCCATGGCTTGATTCCCTCGAAGTAGCCGTCGAGCGTCATAAGATTCCAGACAACAAGCTTCCTCATCGTTTTTCCTTCGCCATAACCGTATCATGATCAAAACCGCTTGCTAAATGCAAGCAGTTGAAAACTAGTTCGACTGATGGCAAAATGCAAGCAGTTTTTGGAGACTCTTATGGACGCATTGCACCGCTCAGGCTGCCCGATCAATCTGACGCTGGAAATCCTCGGCGATCGCTGGAGCCTGATCATCATCAGGGACATCATGTTCGGCAATCGCCGCCATTTCCGCGAGCTGCTGCAGAAGTCGGAGGAGGGTATCGCTTCGAATATTCTCGCCGACCGCCTGAAGCGGCTGGTCGAGCGCGGGCTTCTCACCCGTGACGATGATCCCACCCACAAACAGAAAGCCGTCTACAGCCTCACCGAGATGGCGATCGATCTCGTGCCGCTCTTTGCCCACATGGGCGCCTGGGGCCGCAAGCATCTTCCGGTCTCGGAGGAACTGTCGATCCGCGCCGAGCTGCTGGAAGAGGGTGGGCCGAAGCTCTGGGAGGATTTCATGGACGAACTGCGCGCCAGGCATCTCGGCAAGGTGCTGCCACCGGGCACGCCGTCGGTGCTTGGCAGATTGACGCAAGCCTATCTCGCGGTCGTCGAGCGCAAGAAAAGCGAATGATCAGCTTTTCCGGAATATGAAGCTTGCCGCCCATCCGGTAATCAATGCCAGCAAGACGGAGAACACGCCGTAGGTGATCGGTCGCTGGTGCGCGGCGTCGGTTATCATCTGCTCTATGCCAGTCTTGATGACCCGCAGCGGCAGGGATTTTTCGTTCAGAAACTTGCCGGTTTTGAAGAGATAGGCGCGCACCGTATGCACGCCGTTCGGCACATCGGCGGGTATTCTGAGCGTCGCTTTGAACAGTGTGGAACTGACGAAGCGCACGCCTGCCGGATCGCTTTCATAGAGGCCTCCGGCCGATTGCAGCCGGCGGAAGGCCTGCCGGAATTCCGGCACGTCAGCGACATTGCCGACGAAGCCGACCGGGGTCAGGGGAATATGGTCGACGCCGATGCCGCGGTCGCTGAGTTCGAGCGGCGCGGTGATATTGTCGACGGCGCGCGTGCTCGACAGAGAATAGGCCTGCGGCACATGCTCGAATGTCATCGACCGGGTGTTGACCCAGATGCCGAAGACGCGCTCTTTCCTACGCACCGTGGCGTTTTCGCGTGGGCCCTCCAGCACGACGACGATGTCATACTGGCCGATCGCCAGAAGCAGCTGGTCGGTGTTCGAAAGGGCGCCGAAGATCGTCAGGTCGGCGCCGGCGAAGTCTGAGGTGATGGCGATCTCGCTCGTCGAGGTGCCGATCTCCATAGTCTCGCGCGATGATGTCGAGGTCGTCGGCTGATCGAGAAGCACCTGCGCCTGGCCGCCGAGCGGCGCAAGCAGCAGTGTCGCGGCGATGAGCAAGCCGACGCGCCTCATCTGCTTACCCCTTCGAGGACGACAGAATAGACGTCTGCTGGCGTGACCACCAGGGCGATTGCCAGGCGAAGCCCGACGGCGAGAACGAGGAGGCCGAGCAAGGCGCGCAACTGCTCGCCGCGCAGCCTCTGGCCGACGCGCACGCCGTATTGGGCGCCGACGACGCCCGCCACCATCAGCAGGAAGGCCAGTATGATATCGACGGAATAGTTGGTTGCGGCCTGGACGATGGTGGTGAAGGCCGTCACGAAAATGACCTGGAACAGCGAGGTGCCGACGACCACGTTCGTCGGAACGCGCAGCAGATAGATCATGGCCGGCACGAGGATGAAGCCGCCGCCGATACCCATGGGCGTCAGCATGCCGACGAAGAAGCCGAGGCCGACGACCGGTATGGCGCTGAGATAGAGCTTGGATTTCTTGAAGCGCAGCTTCAGGGGCAGGCGCTGCACCCAGTTATGATGGCGCGGCTTGCCGGAGGACGGCGGCAGCTTTCCCGCGGCCCGGCGCATCGCCCGCACGCTTTCCCACAGCATCAGCGTTCCGACGGTGCCGAGCAAAAGCACGTAGATCAGCGAGATGATCAGGTCGATCTGGCCCAGTCGGCGCAGCAGCACGAACAGCCAGAGGCCGAACGTCGCACCCGCAAGGCCGCCCGCCAGAAGTATCGCCCCCAGCTTCAGATCGAGCGAGCCGCGGCGAAAATGGGTAAGCGCGCCCGAGACCGAGGAGGCGACGACCTGATTGGAGCCGGTGGCGACCGCGACGACGGGCGGGATGTTGTAGAAGATCAGGAGGGGCGTGATGAGAAAGCCGCCGCCGACGCCGAACATGCCGGAGAGGAACCCTACGGCTGCGCCCATGCCGAGAATAATGAGGATATTCACCGACAGTTCTGCGATCGGCAGATAGATCGTCACGCGTTGTTCCCATTTGCAGGCATTCCGGCATGTCGACCGGAGCCCGGACCATTTTCCCCTTTAAACAGCGGATTCTAATCTGAAATCGTTGCCAGAGCCTTAGGAAAAGCCATGCCGCTTCAGTTTTCGAATTGCTGGCTCCACTCTAGCGCGGATTTTTCCGCATTTCTGTGACGTTGATCCAGCAGACGGGTGACAGGATGTAGACGGCAGTGCGTATCGCGGCTCCCCGAAACGAAAAATGCCGGCATGGTGGCGCCGGCATGTCGATGTCCTGAACTCCGCAGGAGCCGCAAAGCCTATTTGTTGCGGGCCAGAAGCTCCTTGACGACCTGATCGGTCACCCGGCCGTCCGACGGCAGGCCGACCGACTTCTGGAAGCTTTTCAATGCCGCCACGGTCTTGTCGCCCATGCTGCCATCAGGCGCACCGGCGTCGAAACCGTTCTTGTTGAGGATCGCCTGGATGTTGCGAATAGCCTTCTTCATGTCGATGGAGGCTGTGTTCACGCCCTTGCCGGTCGTCCATTCCTCCGGAATGTCGGTGCCGTTGGCCTTGGCGTCGGTCGGCTGCACTTTCCAGAGGTCGACCTTGGCGCGAGCGCTTTCGAGATCGGCCGGCTTCATGGCGTTGGCGACCTCGTCGCGCTTCTGAGCGGCGTCCTTGTCGCCGCTCTTTGCGGCGATCGCGAACCACTTGTAGGATTCCTGCAGATCCGCCTTCACGCCGTTGCCGCGCGCATAGAGGATCGCGAGGTTGAACTGGCTGTCGGACACGCCGAGGTTGGCGGCGCGGATGAACCAGTTTGCCGCCGAATCATAATCCTGCTGGCCGGCAGCGCCCGAGGCGTAGAGGACGGCGAGGTTATGCATGGCGCTGGCGTTGCCCTGATTGGAGGCCTGCTCGTAATATTGCTTGGCCTTGGCCAGATCGTGGTCGATGCCGTTGCCCTTCTCGTACATGCTGGCAAGACGGTACTGCGCGGGCGCGTAACCCTTGTCGGCCGAAAGCTGATACCAGCTTGCCGCTTGCTTGAGATCCGCCGCGACGCCGCGACCATCCGTATAGCGTGCGCCGATTTCGAAAAGCGCGACCGGGTCGCCCGACTTGGCGGCGGCGGCGAGCGAAGGCGGCTGGATGCCGTCGGGCACACTGATGTCCGTTGGCGCTGAGGAAGCTGCTGCCGGCGCTGCCTTGTCGGCCGGAACGAAGGCTGCCGTCTGCTGTGCGGACGGCGGCGTGCTGCCGACCGGAGCCAGAGCCTCGCTTGCCTGGTTGCCGTCGAGCGGAGCAGCGACCGTCAGGTGATCGTTTGTCTGCGCAGGGGCCGGATTGGTGGGCGCTGCCGTCTGTTGAACGTCCGCCGCATTGCCCGTGGAAACGGCAGGCAAGGCGGATTGGTTTGCGAGCTGCTGGTTGTTCACCATCGGGCTTGCATTGGCGGCGATGCCGTTGGTCGCGGCGCTGGCTGCCGGCGAGGCCATCGTCGAGACCTCTGCGGGCGGCAGGGCCTTTTGGCCGCGCGTCAGCGTGTTGACCAGCGGAAACGCCATGATGGCGAGCAGGGCTGCGCCGACGGCAAGCAGGATCGGCCGACGGAAGCGCGAAAATGCACCGCCCTTTTTTGCGTCCTTCTTGGACGAAGGGGTCGAGCGCTGCGTCTGGTCGACTTCCATCGCCGCTGCCTGAGCGGCGCGGCGGGCTGCTGCGATATAGTCGGCGCGTTCGATTTCGGTCGGCTGGCGGCTGTTGCCGTTGCGCGCGGCATTCTGGCTGGCGCGCACGCGCTCCAGGATTTTTTTGATGTCGGGCGCGCCCGAGCCCGGCTCCAGCAGCGCGTTGGCCTCTTCGGCGGGCATCATGTCGGCGGGATCGATCGACGGCGCCTGTTCGATGACCGGGCGGTCCGGCGGGAAGATCGGTTCCGCCTTTTCGGGCGTGAACAAACGCTTGCCAAGGCTGGCGAGCAGACCGGCCTTCGAGCCGCTCTTCTTCGCAGCCGCCTTGATTTCGGCTTTCGTGTTGGCATCGATCGCTTCCGCGATGGCGACCTCGGAAGAGACGGCGGATTCGGCGGGCGCAATCGTGCGGATGATCGGCCCGGCCTTCTGCTGCCCGGCCATCGGCGGTTTCACTGCCGGCGCATTCTCTTCGGCGAAGACGTCGCTTTCGAAGCCGGCGCCGGGCATGGCAGGTGTCGGCCGGCGATGCTCCATGTGATCCAGGCGGTCGGCGATCTGCAGCAGCGTGCCATGCAGCGCCTCGAAGGTGCGGTGCGTGCGTTCGTCGCTGCTGCGGCTGAGATCCTCTAAATGGCGAAGATCCTCGGCGAGCGCGCTAAGAGCGGACATATCGACGGCCTGCACGCCATTGCCGATCCCGCCGTCCCGGGAATAGGCCTCGACGACTGCTTCCGCCGCGTGGCGCGCCGCTTCGATGATGTATTCGTCATTGGTCGCCATATAGTCTTCGATGGCGCTCATCCGGCGGTCGAAATCGACCGGGATGTGGTCGGCAGCAGCCCTCGGTTCATTCGTCAGCAATGCGGACAGATGGGCAATCTGCTCTTCGAGATTGCGCAGCGCCTGCGTGTCCGTGGGCGCTGCGGCCGTGCTGGCCTCCAGCCGTGCCGCGATATCGGACAGGCGCCCCTCCAGCCGGTGAGCCATGCCGTCGTCGAGGCCGGCCGCGGGAAGCGGCGGATGAAAATCCATCTCGTCGATGCGGCGGGCCAGGTAATCGAGCCGGTCCGCCAGCACGTGATCGACCGACCCATGCTCCAGTGCATCGATCTTGTGGGAGATGTCGGCGAGATAACCGACGAGCTCGGGCTGCACGGCGGCCTTCTGCGAGTGCTCCATCATGTAGGAAAGCTGGTCCAGACGTTCCTCGAGCCGGGCGACGGCCTTGGCGCTGCCCAATTCGTCGATACGCACGGCGAGCGCTTCAAGACGACCGGAGAGATCGTCGGCCGGCTGGCGCCGCGCCGCATCGCGGCCCATCAGGTCTATCTGATCGGCAAGGCCGCCGATGCGGCCTTCCAGCCGTTGCATCGCCTGATCCTGCGGCTGCATCATGCTGCCGAAGCTCTCCACGGCGGTCGCGATCGCCAGCAGCTTGTTTTCCAGGGCATGCACGGCCGGGCTGTCGTTCCTGCCGGCCAGCTGCTGTTTCATGTCGTCGAGGCGATAAGCAAGCGAAACGAGCTCATCCTGCAGGCCGGCGGTGTCGATTGCCTTAACCTGGCGCTCGACATGATGCAGGGATTCCTCGCGGGCAAGGCCGTCCATCAGGGAGCGGAGCTCGTCGAACTCGGCCTTCAGGCCCATCGTTTCCGGCTGGCCAGCGAGTTGATTGATGCTGTCGGCAAGGCGAGTCATGTCTTCGCGAACGTCGGCGGCGAATTGCGTGTTCTGCGCGCTCTCGCGGATGTCGCGGATTTCGAGGCGTAAGGCGCCGACTTCGCGGGTCACGCTTTCGGCGATGTCACGCTTGAGATCCTGGCGAAGGTTGACGAGCGCCTGGGCGATGTCGACTGAGCTTTCGGCGGTCGGCCGCTGCGGCTGGCGCGCGGAGGTATAAGGATCGACCGGCCGGCGGGTCGGCTGTGGTTCGGCATGGGCGATATCGTCACGGCGCGCGTGCAGCCGCTCGCGGTTCGCCTCAAGCGCGCGCTGGCGCTGGCGGATCTCCGCAAGCGGGTCGGGACGAATATCGTTTTCCTGACGCTCGGCACGCAGCGGGCGTTCATAGGGTCGGCTGACCGGGGCCTCGCGTTCGACGCGGGGTGACATGCGCTCCGGTACGGCGGCCCGCTCGGGAGCGGCTGCATAGCCGCCGGCAACGCGCTGGCGGGTCTCCCGGGAGGCGGCGGTGCCCATCAGGCCCTCTATGCGCGCCTCCAGCCCCTCGATCGTGCGGCTCAAAGCGTCCAGCGACGCCCAGTCGCCCGTACCGGTAGGATTTGATCGCGATCCGCTCATGTCTTTTGCTCGCTTCGAACTATCGACCACTACGGGCCACCGGACTGACAGGACGAGGACATCGCGACGTTTCCGCGCCGCCCGCATCCCACCATTCGGAAAGGGATAAATATATTGGCTTTCCTCAAACCGAGCCGCAAAACGGCGTTTCCTCAAAGGACAAAATTGAAGAAACGCGAAGCATTGCTGCTCAACTCGTACAATTTACGAAACGTGGTAAACAACTCGTTAAGTTTTGCCGAAGTCTTAACCTTTTATTTCGGTTCCATAATCGAATGTTCGGATATTCTTATGAAGGGACTGCGCCGGCGGCACCTCCAAAACCGGTGTTTCCCACTGCCTGGATCCAACAGTTCCCGCATCGCCCGTCACCAAAATTTCAACGCGCGGCACAAATTTGACGTTTACGCAAACGTCAATATTTTGTAAGAGTAGCCCAGTGGCCGGAATCTGAGATCCGGCGGCGAATTGGAGGAATTCGAGAAATGCCAGTCTACAAGGCACCGGTGAACGATACGCTCTTCGTCCTGAACGATGTGCTCGGGCTCGAGCGTTACAACAATCTGCCGGGTTACGCCGAAGCCACGCCCGACATGATCGAAGCGATCGTCGGCGAAGCGGCCAAGCTGTCCGAAGAGGTGCTCTTCCCCCTGAACTATTCGGGCGACCAGGAAGGCTGCGTGCGCCATGATGACGGCACCGTCTCGACGCCGAAGGGCTTCAAGGACGCCTATCGCGCCTATCGCGAAGGCGGCTGGCTGGGCCTGGCGGTGCCGGAGGAGTTCGGCGGCCAGGGGCTTCCCTATGTGCTGCATTGCGCTGTCGGCGAATACACCTCCGCCGCCAATATGTCGCTGATGATGTATCCCGGCCTCACCCAGGGCGCGATCGCGGCCGTCCTCGTGCATGGCTCCGACGCGCAGAAGCAGACCTATCTGCCGAAGATGGTCGATGGCACATGGTCCGGCACCATGAACCTCACCGAGCCACATTGCGGCACCGATCTCGGGCTGCTGCGCACCAAGGCGGTTCCGCAAGGCGACGGCAGCTACAAGATTTCCGGCCAGAAGATCTTCATTTCCGCCGGCGAACAGGACATGACGGACAATATCGTCCATCTCGTTCTTGCTCGCATCGAGGGGGCGCCTGAAGGCACCAAGGGCATTTCGCTGTTCATCGTTCCGAAGTTCCTCGTTAGGGAAGACGGTTCGCTCGGAGCGCGCAACCCGGTCTCCTGCGGCGCGATCGAGCATAAGATGGGCATCCATGGCAACGCGACCTGCGTGATGAACTATGACGAGGCCACCGGTTTCCTGATCGGCGCCGAGAACAAGGGCCTCAACGCCATGTTCGTCATGATGAACGAGGCGCGCCTCGGCGTCGGCCTGCAGGGGCTTTCGATCGCCGAGATTGCCTATCAGAACGCCGCCGCCTATGCCCGCGAACGCATCCAGGGCCGCGCGCTCTCCGGCCCTAAGGCGCCGGACAAGAAGGCCGATCCGATCATCGTCCATCCCGATATCCGCCGCACGCTGATGACCATCCGTGCCTTCAACGAGGCCGGCCGTGCCTTTCTGCTGTGGACGGCGCTGAAGTCTGATATCGCCCATCGCTCGCCAGACGAGAAGGAACGCCAGTCCGCCGACGATATTCTCGGCCTGGCGACGCCGATCCTCAAGGGCGTGATGACTGACAAGGGTTTCGAACATGCCGTCATGGCGCAGCAGGTGTTTGGCGGCCACGGCTATATCGAAGAGCATGGCATGAGCCAGTATGTCCGCGATGCCCGCATCACCATGATCTATGAAGGGGCCAACGGCATTCAGGCGCTGGATCTCGTCGGCCGCAAGCTGGCGCTGAACGGCGGCCGCGCCGTCATGGCCATGTTCAAGGAGATCGGCGATTTCTGCGAGGAGCATCGCAACGACGAACAGATGGGCTTCTTCACCAAGCATTTGAAGAAGGGCTTGAACGACGTGCAGGCCGCGACCATGTGGTTCATGCAGAACGCCATGGCCAAGCCCGACAATGCCGGTGCCGGCTCGACCGATTACATGCACCTCTTCGGCCTCGTCGTCCTCGGCTATATGTGGGCGAAGATGGCGAAGGCGGCGCAGGATGGCCTTGCGAACGGCGACAGCGCGCGCGAAGACTATTTGAAGAACAAGCTTGTCACGGCGCGGTTCTACATGGAGCGCATCATGCCGGAAACGGCGCTGCGCAAGGCCCGCATCGAAACCGGCGCAGACACGATGATGGAACTGGCGGCGGAAGCCTTTTGAATTCTACCTTCTCCCCGAGAGGAGAAGGGGGAATTCGCGGCTTCGGTCGCCATATGCTGAATTGGAAGGCGGCACGCCGCCGCAGGGAGATGAGACATGACCGAGGTTTTCATTTACGACCATGTGCGCACGCCGCGCGGGCGGGGCAAGAAGGATGGATCGCTGCACGAAGTGCCGTCCGTGCGCCTTGCCGCCAAGACGCTTGAAGCGATCCGCGACCGCAACGGTCTCGACACAGCGACGGTTGACGACATCATCATGGGCTGCGTCGATCCGGTCATGGAAGCCGGCGCCGTCATCCCGAGGGGGGCTGCCTTCGAAGCGGGCTACTCCACCAAGGCGCCCGGCATGCAGATTTCCCGTTTCTGCGCCTCCGGCCTCGATGCCGTGAATTTCGGCGCGGCCAAGATCGCGCAAGGGGCTGATGATATCGTCATTGCCGGCGGCGTCGAAAGCATGTCGCGCGTCGGTCTCGGCATGTCCGGCGGCGCGTGGTTCATGGATCCCTCGGTCAACTTCCCGGCCTATTTCATGCCGCAGGGCGTCTCAGCCGATCTGATCGCCACCAAATACGGCTTCTCGCGCGATGATGTCGATGCCTATGCCGTCGAAAGCCAGAAGCGCGCGGCCAATGCCTGGGAGAAGGGCTATTTCAAGAATTCCGTCGTCTCGGTGAAGGACATCAACGGCCTGACCATTCTGGACCGCGACGAGCATATGCGCCCCGGCACCGACATGCAGGCGCTGGCCTCGCTCAATCCCTCCTTCCAGATGCCCGGCGAGATGGGCGGCTTCGAAGCCGTCGGCATCCAGGCGCATCCGGAAGTGGAGCGCATCAATTATGTCCATCATGCCGGCAATTCTTCCGGCATCGTCGATGGCGCTGCCGCCGTACTGCTCGGCTCCAAGGCGGGCGGCGAGAGCATGGGCTTGAAGCCGCGCGGCCGCATCAAGGCTTTCGCCAATATCGGCTCCGATCCGGCGCTGATGCTGACCGGCCCCGTCGACGTCACCGAAAAGCTCTTGAAGCGCAGCGGCATGACCCTTGCCGATATCGATCTCTTCGAACTCAACGAAGCCTTCGCCGCCGTCGTGCTGCGCTATATGCAGGCCTTCGACATTCCGCACGACAAGATCAACGTCAACGGCGGCGCCATCGCCATGGGCCATCCGCTGGGTGCCACCGGCGCGATGATCCTCGGCACCGTGCTGGACGAGCTGGAGCGCCGCGACCTCAATACCGCGCTGGTCACGCTCTGCATCGGCGCCGGCATGGGCACGGCCACGATCATCGAACGCGTCTGAGGGAGGGGAAACCAATGGCTTACACAAATTTCACTGTCGAGACCGACGCAGACGGCGTAGCACTCGTCACCTGGGACATGCCCGGCAAGTCCATGAACGTCTTCACCGCCGAGGTGATGGACGAGCTGAACGCCATCATCGACGCGACAGTTGCCGATGCAGCCGTCAAGGGCGTGGTCTTCACCTCGGGCAAATCGTCCTTCTCCGGCGGTGCCGATCTGTCGATGATCAAGTCGATGTTCTCGTTCTATCAGGAGGAGAAGGCCAGGGATCCGGCCGCCGCGACGCAGAAGCTCTTCGATCTTGTCGGTCGCATGACCGGCCTGTTCCGCAAGCTGGAGACCTGCGGCAAGCCGTGGGTTTCGGCCATCAACGGCACCTGCATGGGCGGTGCCTTCGAGCTGTCGCTGGCCTGCCACGGACGCGTCGCTTCGAGCGCCAAGAGCGTCAAGATCGCGCTGCCCGAGGTCAAGGTCGGCATCTTCCCGGGTGCCGGCGGCACGCAGCGTGTGTCACGATTGACTGACGCTCAATCGGCTTTGCAGATAATGACGACGGGCCAGTCGCTGACGGCGGTGCGCGCCAAGGCGATGAACCTGGTGCATCAGGTGGTCGAGCCGGATCAGCTGATCCCCGCGGCCAAACAGATGATCAAGGACGGCCTGAAGCCGGTCGCACCCTGGGATGAAAAGGGTTTCAAGGCGCCGGGCGGCGGCATCTGGACGCCGGCCGCAGCCCAGCTCTGGCCGGCAGCCCCGGCCATCCTGCGCCGCGAGACATCGGGCAATTATCCGGCCGCACTCGCTATCTTGAAATGCGTCTATGAAGGTCTGCAGGTTCCCTTCGACACCGGCCTGAAGATCGAGCAGCGCTATTTCACGCATGTGCTGCAGACCACCGAAGCCTATTCGATGATCCGCTCGCTGTTCATCTCCATGCAGGAGCTCGGCAAGGGTGCCCGCCGCCCGGCGGGACAGCCCAAGACGGAGTTGAAGAAAGTCGGCGTTGTCGGCGCCGGTTTCATGGGGGCTTCCATCGCCTATGTCACCGCAGCGGCCGGCATCCCGGTCACGCTCATCGATCGTGATATGGAAGCCGCGACCAAGGGCAAGGGTGTCGGCGAAGGTTTGGTCAAGGATTCAATTGGTAAGGGAAGACTGACTCAGGATGAGGGAGCAGCCCTGCTTTCCCGCATCACGCCCTCGGCCGATTACTCCGATCTGAAGGATGCGGATCTCGTCATCGAGGCGGTGTTCGAGGATCGCGACGTCAAGAAGGCCGTCATCGAAGCGGTGGAAGCCGTGCTGCCGGCAGGCGCCATCTTCGCCTCCAACACCTCGACGCTGCCGATCTCCGGCCTTGCCAGGAATTCCAAGCGCCCGGCGGATTTCATCGGCGTCCATTTCTTCTCGCCCGTCGAGAAGATGATGCTGACCGAGGTCATCCTCGGCAAGGAAACGGGCGACCGTGCCATTGCCGTCGCGCTGGATTACGTCGCCGCCATCAAGAAGACGCCGATCGTCGTCAACGACACCCGCGGCTTCTTCGTCAATCGCTGCGTCTTCCGTTACATCCATGAAGCCTATGACATGCTGATCGAAGGCGTGCCCGCGGCGATGATCGAGAATGCCGCCAAGATGGCCGGCATGCCTGTCGGCCCGCTGGCGCTCAACGACGAAGTTGCCATCGATCTGTCCTACAAGATCCTGAAGGCGACCGTCGCGGATCTCGGTGAGAAAGCGGTCGATCCGCGTCACATGCAGCTAGTCAGTGGTCTTGTGGAAGGCGAAGGTCGCCTCGGTCGGAAGAATACCAAGGGTTTCTACGACTATCCGCCGAAACCGGCCAAGAAGTCGCTTTGGCCGGGCCTGAAAGAGCTTTATCCGCAGAAGAAGGCCGATGACGTCGATGTCGGCGTGCTGAAGCAGCGCTTCCTCGTCACCATCGCGCTTGAGGCGGCGCGTACCATGGAAGAGGGCATCGTCACCGATCCACGTGAGGCCGATGTCGGCTCCATTCTCGGCTTCGGCTTTGCACCTTATACCGGTGGCGCGCTGTCTTACATCGATGGCATGGGCGCCCAGGCTTTTGTCGATCTCTGCGAAAAGCTCGCGACGGCCTATGGTCCGCATTTCAAACCAACGGCACTCCTGAAGGACATGGCCGTGAAGGGCGAGAGCTTCTACGGCCGCTTCAATCCCTACGGCGTCGAGAAGGCGGCTTGAGGCAATAATCCATCGCGGACAGCAAAAAATGGGCCGCTTCTGTCGGGAGCGACCCTTTTCGTTCGTCCTCTGCTCAGTCCATCAAACCGAGGAGAGTGACATGACAGAGATCATCGGCAATCGCGACGAGGCCGAAGCCATTGGTGCCGTGCTTGCAAGCTGGGCCACCGCCCTTGGCAACAAGCATGCGGCTGGTGTCGTTGGGCATCTGAGCGACGATATCGTCAGCTTCACGCTGGCGGCACCCCTGGTGCACAAGGGCAAAGGTGCAGATGGCTTGGAGAATTGGTTTTCGACCTGGCAAGGCCCGATCGGCGGCGATGCCGTCGACGTCAAGCTGACTGTCGGTGAAGACGTCGCCTTCTGGACCGGGCTTGTGCATATGACTGGCCGGAAGACCGATGGCTTCGAAGTCGACCTCTGGTTCCGCCAGACGCTCGGCCTCAGAAAGCAGGCCGGCGTCTGGAAGATCGTGCATGAGCACACGTCGGTGCCATTTGCGATGGACGGCAGCGGCCGCGCCGAACTCGAACTGAAACCGTAAGGATTATCTTACGCTATGCTCAAGGGTTTCTCCTTGCCAGCCCGCAGGGCAACGACACCCCAGCCGACCAGCAGAAGGATCGCCGCCGCGTAAATGTCGGCTGCCGCAGCAAATCCGAGCGCCTTCGACAGGAAGCCTGCCAGGATCGCCGGCACGCTGAAGGCGAGGTAGCTCTGGATATAGAAGGCCGAAAGCAGCCCGGCGCGCTCGTCCGGCTTCGCCAGCGGCATGATGCTGCGCACGGTGCCGAGGAAAGTCGCGCCGAAGCCTGCGCCGGCGATCAGCGTTCCCGCGGCAAGGATCGACACCTCAGCCGCATGCACGCCGGCGACGACAGTCAATACGCCGAGCGTCATGCTCGATATGCCAAATGTCATTGATGTCGCGGACGATCTCTTGCGCAGCAGAAACACAGCACCCGCGCCGCTGATCGTCAGCGCCGCGACCACGGAGCCGCCGACGAGAGGCGCCGTGCTGCCGGTCGTCGCACTCACGAGCGAGGGCACCAGCGATAGATAGAAGCCGCCGAGGGCCCAGACGGCAACATTGATCGGCGTCAGCGCCAGCAATGTGCGGCGAGCCTGCGGCGGAACCGCCACTTCCGGCTTCAGCGATGCGAGAAGCCCGGCCCGGCGTCGGGTCGTTTCCGGCACCAGCCAGAGAAGCACGGCCTGAATGGCAAGCAGGACGAGCGTCACGGCATAGACAGACAGCGTTGGCGCCGGCGCGTACTCGACCAGCAGGCTCGTACCGAGCGCGCCGATCGCCATGCCGGCAAGCGGCGCAAGGCTGTTGGTGATCGAACCCTTGATCGGATCGAGATCGACAAGCGCGGCGCCGATGGAGCTTGCTGCGGCGCCCGTTGCCAGGCCCTGCACGATGCGCGCGGCAATCAGCCAATTCGGACCCTCGGCCATTAAAAACAACGCCATCGCCACCATATTGAGGAGGATGGACACAAAGATCACCGGGCGGCGGCCGAGATGATCGGAGATCGAACCGACGATGAGCAGCGCGACGAGCAGGGCGAAGGCATAGACGGCGAAGATCACCGTGATCAGCACCGGCGAAAAGGCGAAGGCCTGCTGGTAGAGGCGATAAAGCGGTGTCGGCGCGGAGGAAGCGGCAAAGAACAGGGCGCTCGTCGCTGCATAATAGAACGGCGCCAGGCGTCTGGCCGGCGAAATCGGAGTGCTGGCAGTGGATTCGATCGAGGGCATCGACTATATCCTGCTTAAAGCTAAAAGATTGCGTTAGGCTCATATAGAGCGCCGCATGCACAAAAGCAAATAATTTGCGTTAGTGGACAGTCAACCCCGTTCACGATAGGCAAAAGGGAAAGATTGGCAAGGTTTATGGGCTATAGGGAAAACCCGCGTCCGGGTGGGCGCAGCGCCAGGGTTCAGGCTGCGGTGCACCAGTCCGTCCGCGATATGCTCTCGACAATGGATCGCGCCGATGTGACGATCCCGTTGATTGCGCAGCGCGCCAATGTCACGCCGTCGACGATCTATCGCCGCTGGGGCGATCTGCAGGAGCTCCTGGCCGATGTCGCTGCCTCGCGCCTGCAGCCTGACGGCGCGCCGCCAAAGATCGGCAGCGCGCGCGACGATCTCGAAGCCTGGGTCGAGCAATATGCAGACGAAATGGCCTCCGGCGTCGGCCGGGAGATGATCCGCGATGTGCTCTCGGCCGCCGATGCGACAAATGCCGAAAGGTGCAGCGGCTACACCCAGCATCAATTATGTGTGCTCATTGCCCGGGCCAAGGAATACGGTGAAGCCTTTCCGACCCTGGTCGAGCTGATGGATCACGTCATTTCGCCGATCATGTATCGCGTCCTTTTCGATCAGGCGCCCGGCACAGATTATGTTCGCGAACTCATCGCACGAGCAATGCCGAGGGACACATCCCGAACTTGAGACGGCGTCGATTCCGGCGCACGACTCACCAGACGCTGTCGGGCTGTCTTCTTTGCGACTTTGATTGGTTGCCCGCAACTGACGAACAAGTTAACGGATGAATACACGCAAAAATTGTCAATGCAATGGAATTTCCTTGGAATACGCGTGCCGGAATGGGGCTCTTCGTCAATTTGTTATTGAAAAATAAAGCAGAAGATGATGCTAATTATCTTTAGCGAATTCAACGGCAACGCGAAGGGGTCTGCTCAATGCTTAATGAATTCAAGGCATTTATCGCACGCGGCAATGTCATGGATCTCGCCGTCGGAGTGATCATCGGCGGTGCTTTCGGCGGCATCGTGAAATCGCTGGTTGACGATATCATCATGCCGGTCGTCGGTGCGATTTTCGGCGGCTTCGATTTCTCGAACTACTTCTTCGGTCTCTCCTCGGCGGTCAATGCGCCGACACTGGCGGCTGCCCGCGCCCAGGGTGCGGTTTTCGCCTACGGTAATTTCATCACCGTCCTCATCAACTTCCTCATCCTCGCCTGGATCATCTTCCTGATGGTCAAGGGCGTGAACACGTTGCGCAAGCAAGTCGAGCGCAAGGAAGAGAAGATCGCCGAGGCAGCGCCTCCGCCGGCGGATGTGCAGTTGCTCACCGAGATCCGCGACCTTCTCGCCAAGCGTTGAGGGGGTTCCGCGCCGCTGATTTTAAAGCCTCGGCCCGACAAGGGCCGGGGCTTTATTCATCACCAAAATCGATCGATCACTAAGGCAAAGTCATGGGATTTGCCCACCATTGTGCTCTATGAAGGCGAAAACCGGAGACTTTGCATGTCGATACTGAATAGCCTCAGCCCGCGTGCGCTTGCAGCACCCGAAAGCGGGATCGTCGAAGTTGTGAATTATGCCCGTGGCCGTGACGGCCTCCTGCCGCTCTGGGTCGGCGAGGGCGATCTGCCGACGCCGGATTTCATCAATCGCGCCGCCATGGCCTCGCTCAACGCCGGCGAAACCTTCTACACCTGGCAACGCGGCATTCCGGAACTGCGCCAGGCGCTCGCCGATTACTATGGCCGGCACTTCGGCACCTCCTTGCCGATGGAGCATTTCTACGTCACCGGCTCCGGCATGCAGGCGATCCAGCTTTCCGTACAGGCGATCACCTCGCCCGGCGACGAAATGGTCTATCTGACACCCGCCTGGCCGAATATCGCCGCCGCGCTGGAGATATCAGGCGCCCGCTCCGTCGATGTGCCGCTGCAGTTCGAGAATGGCAAATGGTCGCTCGATCTCGGGCGTCTCGAGGCTGCGATCACGCCGAAGACCAAGGGTCTTTTCATCAACACCCCATCAAACCCGACCGGCTGGACGGCAACGCATCAGGATCTTGCCGATATTCTGGCGCTGGCGCGAAAGCACGGTCTCTGGATCATGGCCGACGAAATCTACGCGCTCTACTATTATGCCGGCGGCCGCGCGCCGAGTTTCCTCGATATCAAGGAAGCCGACGACAAGATCCTCTTCGTCAATTCCTTCTCGAAGAACTGGTCGATGACCGGCTGGCGGGTCGGCTGGATCGTCGCGCCGGCCGAACTCGGCCAGGTAATCGAAAATCTCGTACAATATTCGACATCCGGCGTCGCGCAATTCATGCAGCGCGGCGCGGTCGCCGCCCTGAACGAGGGCGATGACTTCGTTCGCTCGAACATCGCCAAGGCCACCCGTTCTCGCGATATTCTCTGCGATGCCCTGATCGCCACCAATCGCGTGCAGACGCTGAAGCCGGATGGAGCGCTCTATTCCTTCCTCAAGATCGACGGCGTCACCGACAGCCGCGGAGCCGCCATCGACATCGTCGACAAGACCGGCGTTGGCCTCGCGCCCGGAACGGCTTTCGGGCAGGGCGGCGAACTCTTCCTGCGCGCCTGCTTCCTGCGCGACGCGGCTCAGGTCGCCGATGCCGCAGAGCGGTTGAGCCGGTATATTTTGAGTTTGTAACGAGAAGCATCTTCGCGATTGCCGCACCTCTGATACCCCCTCTGTCACGACAGTGACAGAGGGGGATGCGCATCCTCCTCGATATCGATACTTACCCGTCGTATAGCCAATCGATAAAATGCGACCGATCCCGCAAATCCCTACCTAACCATAGAAACAAACTTCCCCTTCCTACAGTCTGCTCAGCGCAGGCTTTTAATCAAATCGCACGAATACAACCCTCATATATCGCCGATACGACTTGGCGGGGACGCGAAGAATGACGGTGTTGGTGACGGGCGGAGCCGGATATATCGGCAGCCATATGGTCTGGAGATTGCTTGAAGCGGGCGAGGACGTGGTGGTCGTCGACCGCCTTTCGACCGGTTTTCGCTGGGCTGTTCCGCCCGCCGCCCGGTTCTATCTCGGCGACATGGCGGACGAAGCGCTGCTGCAGAAGATTTTCGCCGAAAACGACATAGACGCCATCATCCACTTTGCCGGTTCGGCCGTGGTGCCGATGTCGATCGAGGATCCTCTCGCCTATTACGAAAACAACACCGGCAAGACCCGCATCCTGATGAGCGCCGCCGTCAAGGCTGGCATCCGTCATTTCGTCTTTTCTTCCACCGCCGCCGTCTACGGTCCGCAGCCCGCGGAAAGGCCGGTCAGCGAAGGCGCACCATTGCGGCCTGAATCGCCCTATGGTCAATCCAAGCTCATGTCGGAGCTGATGCTGCGCGATGCCGCTGCGGCCTATGATTTCCGTTATGTCGCGCTGCGCTACTTCAACGTCGCCGGCGCCGACCCTAAGGGGCGGGCCGGCCAGTCGACCGAGGGTGCGACCCATCTCATCAAGGTTGCCTGCGAGGCGGCACTCGGCCGCCGCCATCAAGTGGATATCTATGGCACCGACTATCCGACGCATGACGGAACGGGCGTTCGCGACTACATCCATGTCAGCGATCTTGCGGACGCGCACCTCATGGCGCTGCGCCATCTGCGCAGCGGCGGCCGGCCGCTGGTCGCCAATTGCGGCTATGGCCTGGGCTATTCCGTGCTTGATGTGCTCAACATGGTCATGCGCGTCCATGGCCGTGCTTTCCGCATCCACATGTCGCCGCGCCGGCCGGGCGACACGGCCAGCGTCGTCGCCGATGCGACGCTCGCCCATCGGGAACTCGGCTGGGCGCCGAAATACAATTGCCTGGAAACGATCGTGCGCTCGTCGCTGGATTGGGAACTGCAGCTTGCGCAACGTTCAAGCTTCGATGCGGGCGGGCTCAAGAAGGTCTACGCTGCCCCGAGCATCCGGTAGCCGGAGCCGACGGCATCAACTGTCAGCACCTCTCCAAGGCCCGAGAAAGGCCGGCGCATTCCGGCGTACGGCTTCCGTCAGAAAATCGATGACGGTGCGCACGCGCGGCGATTGGCGCAGATCGCGGTGGCAGGTGATCCAATAGTGGCGCTTGAGATCCACTTCCTGCGGCAGCACGACCTGCAGATCCGGATGCTTGCCGGCGATGAAAAACGGCAGCACGCAAAGCCCCAGTCCGTTCTTGGTCGCCGTCAGTTGCGCGAAGATGCTCGAGCTCTGGAATTGCGGCCTGATGCGCGGATGGACGTCGCCGAGATAGTCCAACCCCGGCGCGAAGATCATGTCCTCGATATAGCCGATGAAAGCGCAGTCGGGCAGGTCGTCGCGGCTCTCGATCGCTCGATGGCTGGCGAGATAATCTTGCGATCCATAGACCTGAAGGTGATAGTCGGTCAGCTTCTCGGTGAAATAGGGGCCGGCCTTCGGCGGGTCGAGCACGACGACGATGTCGGCCTCCTTGCGCGAGAGCGACATGATCTGCTGGATGGTGATCAGCTCCAGCGAAATGGTCGGATGTTTAGCCGTGAATTCCGGCAGCACGCCGGTAAAGAAGAAATTCGAAAAGCCTTCCGGCGCGCTGATGCGCACTACACCGCGCTGCGCCGCCGATCCGGCGGAAAGATCCGTCCGAAGACGCTCGGTTTCCTGCTCCATGCGCTCCGCCGTGTCGATGAACCGCTGGCCCATGCCCGTCAGCATGTAGCCGCGCGGATTGCGCTCGAAGAGCTTGACCTTCAGGGCGAATTCCAGCCGGTCGATGCGGCGCGAAACGGTGGCATGGCTGGTGCGCAACTGCCGGGCCGCGGTCGAAAGCTGCCCGGTTCGCGCCACGGCGAGGAAGAATTGCAGATCGTCCCAGGTAAAGTGCGGCGTGCCCTTCATGTTTCCCCCTTCTGTTCAAAAATGAACAGACCCTGTTTGGAATTAATTGCAATCGCGACTTGCGTCAACGCGCGATTTCCTTGATCCTGCACGTCTCGGAAAGTCGTTTGGAGGAAAGCGGCTGGCCAATTTTGAACAGATTCATTTTTGCCAAATCTCTGGGAGGAGAATATGCGAAAGAGTCTTATTGCATCCCTGGCACTTCTGCTTGCAACCAGCACAGCGGCTTTCGCCGCCGGCGCGTCCGACGGTGTCGTCAAGATCGGCATCCTGAATGACCAGTCGGGCGTCTATGCCGATTTCGGCGGCAAGTCGTCCGTGGAGGCTGCAAAGATGGCCGTCGAGGATTTCGGTGGCAAGGTGCTCGGCGCGCCGATCGAGATCGTCGATGCCGACCATCAGAACAAACCGGATATCGCTTCGAACATCGCCCGCCAGTGGTACGACCAGGACAAGGTCGACGCGATCATGGAGCTGACGACCTCGTCGGTGGCGCTTGCCGTGCAGGCCGTCGCCAAGGAGAAGAAGAAGATCGATATCGTCACCGGCGCTGCAACGACGGATCTGACAGGCAAGCAATGCTCGCCCTATGGCTTCCACTGGGCCTATGACACGCATGCTCTGGCCGTCGGCACCGGCGGCGCGCTGGTCAAGCAGGGGGGCGATACCTGGTTCTTCCTCACGGCCGACTACGCCTTCGGCTATTCGCTGGAGCAGCAGACCGGCGATTACGTCAAGGCAAGCGGCGGCAAGATTTTGGGTTCCGTTCGCCATCCGCTGTCGACGAATGATTTCTCATCCTTCCTTTTGCAGGCGCAATCGTCCGGCGCCAAGGTCATCGGCCTTGCCAATGCCGGCCTCGATACCTCCAACGCCATTAAGCAGGCCTCGGAATTCGGCATCACCCAGGGCGGCCAGCATCTGGCGGCACTTCTCTTCACGCTCGCCGAAGTCCACGGCCTCGGCCTGCAGGCGGCTCAAGGGTTGACGTTGACCGAGGGCTATTACTGGAACCTCGACGACAAGAGCCGCGAATTCGGCAAGCGCTTCTTCGCCCGCACCGGCAAGATGCCGAACATGATCCACGCCGGCACCTATTCCGCCGTCACGCAATATCTGAAGGCGGTGCAGAAGGCCGGCACTGATGATACCGAGGCCGTCGCCAAGGAACTGCATGAAATGCCGGTCGATGATTTCTTCGGCCGCGGCGGCACGGTCGGCGCCAACGGCCGCATGATCCACGACATGTATCTGCTCCAGGTCAAGAAGCCGGATGAGAGCAAGCAGCCGTGGGATTACTTCAACGTGCTGGCAACCATTCCTGGCAAGGAAGCCTATATCGATCCCGCCAAGAGTGGTTGCGATCTCGTCAAGCAATGAGGTTACGGCCGGCCGATGGCGATATCAGCAATAGATCAGCATGAAGAGCCTCGGGTGGTCTTGTCCGCCCGGGGACTCCGCCGCGATTTCGGTGGTTTTACCGCCGTCAAGAATGTCGATCTCGATGTGCAGCATGCCCGCGTCCACGCGCTGATCGGCCCGAACGGCGCCGGCAAGACGACGGTGTTCAACCTGCTCACCAAGTTCCTGCAGCCCACCCACGGCACGATCACGCTGCTCGGCACCGATATTACCCGCACGAGACCCGACAAGGTGGCGCGCATGGGCCTCGTGCGCTCCTTCCAGATTTCGGCTGTTTTTCCGCATCTGACCGTGCTCGACAATGTTCGTGTCGCCTTGCAGAGGACGAGCAATCTCGCCCATCAATTCTGGCGGCCGATCTCGGCGCTCGACAGCCTCAACGCCCGCGCCGAGCAGCTTCTCGCGTCCGTCGGACTTTCGAAGGAGCGGGATGCCGTTGCCGCCGATCTTTCCTATGGCCGCAAGCGCGTGCTGGAGATCGCGACGACCCTGGCGCTCGACCCGAAAGTGCTGCTGCTCGACGAGCCGATGGCCGGCATGGGGCTGGAGGATGTCAACACCGTCTCCGCCATCATCCGCGAGGTGGCGCGCGACAGGGCCGTGCTGATGGTGGAGCATAATCTCTCCGTCGTCGCTGACATCTGCCATCAGGTGACCGTGCTGCAGCGCGGCGAGATCCTGGCTCAGGGCGATTACGCCACGGTCAGCCGCGACCCGCGCGTCCGCGAAGCCTATATGGGCATGGAGGAGGCTTGAGGATGGCGGCGTTGCTCGAAGTCCAGGGGCTGAATGCCTGGTATGGCGAAAGCCACATCCTGCATGGCGTCGACATGCGGGTCGGCGAGGGCGAAACCGTCACCATCCTTGGCCGCAACGGCGTCGGCAAGACGACGACATTGCGCACCATCGTCGGCATCGTCCGCGCGCGCAAGGGCAGGATCGCCTTTGCCGGCGCCGACATGATGCAGGTGCCTTTGCACAAGACCGCCCACAAGGGCATCGGTTTCGTTCCGGAGGAACGCGGCATCTTCTCGACGCTCAGCGTCTATGAAAACCTGATGTTACCGCCGGTCGTGGCATCAGGCGGGATGACGGTCGACGAGATTTTCGAACTGTTTCCCAATCTGCACGAGCGCCGCAACAGCGCCGGCACCAAGCTTTCCGGCGGCGAGCAGCAGATGCTCGCCATGGCGCGCATCCTGCGCACCGGCGTTCGCATGTTGCTGCTCGACGAGCCCACGGAAGGCCTTGCGCCCGTCATCGTCCAGCGCATCGGCGAGGTCCTGCAGAAGCTCAAGGCGCGAGGGATGACCATATTGCTGGTCGAGCAGAACTTCCGTTTCGCCAGCCGCATTGCAGACCGCTTCTATGTGATGGATCACGGCCAGATGGTCTCGGAGTTTCCGGTCGGCGAACTGCCCGAGCGCATGGACATGCTGCACAAAGCGCTGGGGGTCTGAACCATGACGACGATATTCGGTATCCCCACCCAGGCCCTTCTCGGACAATTGCTGATCGGCCTCATCAACGGCTCCTTTTATGCGCTGCTGAGCCTGGGGCTCGCGATCATCTTCGGCATGCTGCGGGTGATCAATTTTGCTCACGGCGCGCTTTACATGCTCGGCGCCTTCACAGCCTATCTGCTGCTCGCCTATGCCGGGATCGGCTATTGGCCGGCCTTGATCGTGGCGCCGCTGATCGTCGGTCTGTTCGGTGCCCTCGTCGAGCGGCTATGCCTGCGCCAGCTTTACAACATCGATCCGCTCTACGGCCTGCTCTTCACTTTCGGCATGGCGCTGACCATCGAGGGCACGTTCCGCTATCTCTACGGCTCCTCAGGCCAGCCTTATGCGGTGCCGGCGGAACTGGCGGGTGCCAGGAACATCGGTTTCATGTTCCTGCCCGTCTATCGCGGCTGGGTGATCATCGCCTCTCTCATCGTCTGCATCGGCACTTGGCTGCTGATCGAGAAGACCAAGCTCGGCGCCTATCTGCGCGCGGCGACGGAAAATTCCGTGCTCGTCCAGGTCTTCGGCGTCAATGTGCCCGTGCTCCTGACGCTGACTTATGGTTTCGGTGTCGCACTTGCCGCCTTTGCCGGCGTGCTGGCGGCGCCGATCTATCAGGTCTCGCCGCTGATGGGATCGAACATGATCATCATCGTCTTTGCCGTGGTCGTCGTCGGCGGCATGGGGTCGATCATGGGCGCGATCGTGACAGGTTATATGCTCGGAATTGCAGAGGGCCTGACCAAGGTCTTCTATCCGGAAGCGTCGAATATCGTCATCTTCGTGATCATGGCGATCGTGCTGCTCATCAGGCCCGCGGGCCTCTTCGGTCGGGATGCGTGAGATGGTTGATCTGACCACATTGGGATCCAGGCGACACCAGAGGTTTTCGGCGCAGAAACTGCTGCTGGTTATCGGCGTCGTCGGGCTGATCTGGGCGCCGTTCTTCATCTACCCGATCTTCGTCATGAAGGTGCTTTGCTTCGCACTGTTCGCCTGCGCCTTCAACCTGCTGCTCGGCTATGCAGGCCTGCTCTCCTTCGGTCATGCCACCTTCTTCGGCGGTGCCGCCTATTTCACCGCCTATGCGGTGAAGGAGTGGGGCGTGCCGCCGGAGCTCGGCATCCTGATCGGCGTCGCCGGCGCGGCGCTGCTCGGCCTGGTCATGGGCTTCGTCGCGATCCGACGGCAGGGCATCTACTTCGCCATGATCACGCTGGCGCTGTCCTACATGTTCTATTTCTTCTGCCTGCAGGCTGCGTTTACCCATGGCGAGGACGGCATTCAGTCCGTGCCGCGCGGCTATCTCTTCGGCATCCTCGATCTCAACAATTCCTTCAACATGTATTATTTCGTCCTCGCCGTGTTCCTGATCGGCGTTCTGATCATCTGGCGCTTCATCAATTCGCCTTTCGGCATGATCCTGAAGTCGATCCGCGAGAATGAGCAGCGGGCGATCTCGCTCGGCTATTCCGTCGCGCATTACAAGCTCGGCGCCTTCGTCATGTCGGCGGCGCTGGCGGGGCTCGCCGGAGCGGTCAAGGCGCTGGTCTTCCAGTTCGCGACGCTCACCGACGTCGCATGGCAGATGTCGGGCGAAGTGATCCTGATGACCCTGCTCGGCGGCATCGGCACGCTGATCGGCCCGCTCTTCGGCGCGGGATTCGTAGCGACCCTGGAAAACTACCTCGCGACGTCGGAATTCCCCGTCACCATCATCACCGGCATCGTCTTCATGGTCTGTGTCCTGCTCTTCCGGCGTGGCGTCATCGGCGAATTCTATGCGTCGCGGCTGGGACGGAAGCTGGGATTTGAATATCGGCGTTGATTGGTTGCCTTTCCTTCTCCCCGTTCGCGGGGAGAAGGTGCCCGAAGGGCGAATGAGGGGCTATTTCGAGATTGATCCGCAAGCCGGGATTTGCCGAACCTTCATGCCCCTCACCCTAACCCTCTCCCCGCACGCGGGAGAACGAATGACTGAGTTTTGAACATGGATCGCTTCGACTACATCATCATCGGTGCCGGCAGTGCCGGCTGCCTGCTTGCCAACCGGCTCTCGGCCGATCCCAACAATCGGGTGCTGCTGCTGGAAGCGGGCGGCAATGACAACTATCACTGGATCCATATTCCCGTCGGCTATCTCTATTGCATTAACAATCCCCGCACCGACTGGTGCTTCACCACGACGCCCGAGGCGGGGCTGAACGGTCGCTCGCTGAACTATCCGCGCGGCAAGGTGCTTGGCGGCTGCTCCTCCATCAACGGCATGATCTACATGCGCGGCCAGGCGCGCGACTATGATCTCTGGCGGCAGCTCGGCTGCACCGGCTGGGGCTGGGAAGACGTGCTGCCCTATTTCACCAAGTCCGAGGATCATTACAGGGGCAAGGACGAGATGCACGGCGCCGGCGGCGAATGGCGGGTGGAGAAGGCGCGTGTGCGCTGGGCCGTGCTCGACGCCTTCCAGGCGGCAGCCCGCGAGGCAGGCATCCCCGAAACGGCCGATTTCAATCGTGGCAACAATGAGGGCTCCGGCTATTTCGACGTCAACCAGCGTTCCGGTATCCGCTGGAATACGGCGAAGGCCTTCCTGCGGCCGGCAATGAAGCGAGGCAATCTGACGGTCTACACCAAGGCCCAGGTGCGGCGCCTCGTCATCGAGGGTGATGCCGTGATCGGCGTCCAGTTCCAGCACGATGGCGTGGCGAAGCGCGTCTACGCAAGCAAGGAGACGGTGCTGTCGGCCGGCTCCATCGGCTCGCCGCAGATCCTCGAACTGTCAGGCATCGGGCAGGGCGATGTGTTGAGCAAGGCCGGCATCGAGGTCGTCCGCGAGGTCAAGTCCGTCGGCGAAAACCTGCAGGATCACTTGCAGCTTCGCATGGCTTACAAGGTGACCGGCGTTCCCACCTTGAACGAGAAGGCGACGAAGCTCATGGGCAAGGCGGCGATCGGCCTCGAATATCTCATCCGCCGCTCCGGGCCGATGGCGATGGCGCCGAGTCAGCTCGGCATCTTCACCCGCTCCGGGCCGGACAAGGAAACGCCGGATCTGCAATATCACGTGCAGCCGGTCTCGCTCGACAAGTTCGGCGATCCCGTCCATCCTTTTCCGGCGATCACCGCCAGCGTCTGCAACCTGAGGCCGGAAAGCCGCGGCTCGGTGCATGTCCGCAGCCCCGACTTTGCCATGCAGCCGGCAATCAGCCCGAATTATCTCTCCGCATCGCGCGACCGCGAGATCGCCGTGCGCTCCATCCGCCTGACGCGGCGGATCGTGGCGCAGCCTTCCTTCGCGAGATTCAGTCCGGAGGAGTTCAAGCCCGGCCCGTCCTATCAGACCGATGCTGATCTCGAGCGCGCCGCCGGCGACATCGGCACGACGATTTTCCATCCCGTCGGCACATGCCGCATGGGTAGCGATCCGCAAAGCGTCGTAGATCCCCGTCTGCGGCTGCGCGCCCTTGCAGGGCTGCGCATCGCGGATGCGTCGATCATGCCGTCGATCACATCGGGCAACACCAACTCGCCGACGATCATGATCGCCGAAAAGGCGGCTGAGATGATCCTTGCCGACAACCGCTGAACGCCTGCTGATGAGAGCAAGTCCAGGAAAAGTGCGCAGCGGTTTTCCGTCCGGAGTTGCGATAAGACAAAGAACCGGAACGGTCCGGCAGTTCCGTGAAATGCGAACGGTTCTGGCGGCAAGGACAGGAGATTTGCATGGATAGCACGGACGAAGTGATCATCGAGCGACGCGGATCGGCTGGCATCATCCGGCTCAACCGGCCGAAGGCGCTGAACAGCCTGACGCTTCCTATGGTGCGGACGATAACCTCGGCCCTTGAGGAGTTCGCCATCGATCACGCCATCGCCGCCGTCATCGTCAAGGGCGAGGGCGAGCGTGGCTTCTGCGCGGGCGGCGATATCCGCCTGCTGCACCAGAGCGGCAAGGAGGGTTCGGACGGCGCGGAAACCTTTTGGCGCGAGGAATTCCGGCTCAACCATGCCATTTCACGCTATCCCAAACCCTATGTCGTGCTTATGGACGGCATCACCATGGGCGGCGGCGTCGGCCTTTCGGCGCATGGCAGCCATCGCATCGTTACCGAACGCACGCGCCTTGCCATGCCTGAAACAGGCATCGGGTATTTCCCCGATGTCGGCGCCACCTGGCTCTTGCCGCGCGCGCCGGGCGAAGCCGGCACCTGGCTGGGCCTGACTGGCCTTCCCGTCGACGCCGCCGACGCACTGCACGCAGGATTCGCCGATCATTGTGTTGCCTCCTCGGCGCTTCCTGTATTGATAGATGCGATCGCGGCGCTGCCTGCCTCGGCTTCCGCCGCCGATGTGCATGCCCTGATCAAGACCATGGCAACGGATGCAGGCGAGAGCCGCCTTGCGGCAAATCGTGACGTGATCGATCGCGCCTTTGCAGGGGATACGGTCGAGGAGATTCTACAGGTGCTGGCCAAAGAATCGGGGGAATTCGCCGCCGAAAGCGCCGGCGTGATTGCCGGCCGCTCGCCGACCAGCCTGAAGCTGACGCTGCGGCTGCTGCGCGCCGGGCGTACGAGCGGAGATCTCGCCGAGTGCCTCAATCGTGAACTCGGCGCCTGCCTGGGCATATTGTATAATCATGATTTCTACGAAGGCGTCCGTGCCGCCGTCATCGACAAGGACCGCAACCCGAAATGGTCGCCGGCCAGTCTTGCCGAGGTGAGGTCTAGCGATATCGACCGCTTCTTCGTACCGGCGCAGCCGCCGCTTTTCGCAGCATAACGGATCATGGGAGGAAAATCATGACACGGATCGCATTCATCGGCCTCGGCAATATGGGAGGCCCGATGGCCGCCAATCTGGTCAAGGCCGGCCACGCCGTCATCGGTTACGATCTCTCGCATGACATGCTCAAGGCCGCCGAGGCAACGGGAGTCAAACCCGCGAACGTGCTGACCGAAGCCTTGGCGGAGGCTGAGGTGGTGGTGACTATGCTGCCGAAAGGTCAGCATGTCCTTACGGTCTGGACCGATATCCTTCGCTCCGTGCCGAAGGGTACCCTGCTGATCGACAGTTCCACCATCGATGTCGATAGTGCCCGCAAGGCTCACGTCATGGCGGGTGAGGTTGGCTGCCTCTCGCTTGACGCGCCGGTCTCGGGCGGCACGGGTGGCGCCTCGGCGGGAACGCTGACCTTCATGGCGGGTGGCTCCCCGGAAAGTTTTGCGGCCGCCAAGCCATTGCTGGAGGTGATGGGCCGCAAGATCGTCCATTGCGGCGATGCCGGCGCCGGACAGGCGGCGAAAATCTGCAACAATATGATCCTCGGCATTTCCATGATCGGCGTCTGCGAGGCCTTCGTGCTCGGCGAAAAGCTCGGCCTTTCGCATCAGGCCCTGTTCGATGTCGCCTCGACCTCCTCCGGCCAATGCTGGTCGATCAACACCTATTGCCCGGTGCCAGGCCCCGTGCCGACATCGCCGGCCAATAACGACTATAAGCCCGGGTTCTCGGCAGCCTTGATGCTGAAGGACCTGCGCCTGTCGCAGGAGGCGGCGCTGTCGAGCGGTGCATCGACGCCGCTAGGCGCGGAAGCGGCGCAGCTCTACGCGCTGTTTGAAAAGCTCGGCAATGGAGGGCGTGATTTTTCCGCGATCATCGAGATGTTTCGGGAAGCTGGTTGAGTATAATCGGTAACAGTCCAGTGAGTTGAAAGCCCGGATTGCCCCTCACCCCGGCCCTCTCCCCGCTCGCGGGGAGAGGGGGATTATGCCCCATGCTACTTCAACCGGACTGAGAGCAGGCTGTTTTACGCTATAGTTCCCTCTCCCAGCGAGCCGGGCGAGGGCGAGGGGCTCTTTGCCGAGCAACAGCCTCAAAGAATGAGCTTGAACTCACCGCCACATGCCGCGCATGCGCGCGCCGACATCGACGCGCACCTGCCGGGCTCGAATGGCGGCGGGGCTTTCCGCCCGCGCCTGAGGCCAGCCGCAGACTTCGAAGAATTGCAGCAATGTCGCCGGGATGAAGCGCGTGCGCGAGGCAAAGACATGCTTGTCGCCCTGCGCATGCTGGCCGTGAATGAAGAACCGTTGCGGCGTGACGAGATCGAGATTGTCCTTGGCCCGCGTCATCGCGACATAGAGCAGGCGCCGCTCCTCCTCGATCTCTGCGGATGATCCGACGGCGAGATCGGCGGGGATGCAGCCGTCGACGGCATTGAGGATGAACACCTTCGTCCACTCCTGCCCCTTGGCGGAATGGATGGTCGACAGGATCAGATAGTCTTCGTCGAGCAGCGGCACGCCGGCCTGGTCGCTGGTGGCATCCGGCGGATCGAGCGTCAGTTCGGTCAGAAAACGCTCGCGCGAACCATAGCCGGCGGCAATCTGCTCAAGCTGGACGAGATCCGCCTGGCGCGTCGCAGCATCCTCGTGCGCCCGCTCCAGATGCGGTTCGTACCATTGCCGCACCAACCCGATTTCCGCCGGCCAGCCGGCCTTGCCGCTCTTCACGTCTCGCATTGTGTCCACGAAGACGGTCCAGTCATCGCCCGTGCGCGGCGGCGTCGGAAGCTCGGCGAGGGCGGCGATCGGATTGGCATGTTCGCCGATTTGGTCGAGCACGCGCTGCGCCGTGGAGGGGCCGACGCCGGGCAGAAGCTGCATCAGCCTGAAACCCGCCACCCGGTCACGTGGGTTCTGGGCGAAACGCAGCGCGGCCAGCATGTCCTTCACATGGGCGCTGTCGAGAAACTTCAGCCCGCCGAATTTGACGAAGGGGATATTGCGGCGGGTAAGCTCCACTTCCAGCGGCCCGCTATGACTTGAGGTGCGGAACAGCACCGCCTGCTGTTTGAGCCTGGTGCCGCCCTCGCGATTTTCCAGCACTTCGTCGGCGACATAACGCGCCTGATCGCTTTCGTCGCGCACCGTCACCAGTCGCGGTCGCTCGACGCTCTGCCGTTCCGTGCGCAGATTCTTGGTGAAGCGCTCGGAAGCAAGATCGATGACAGCATTGGCGGCGGCGAGGATTGGCTGCGTCGAGCGGTAATTGCGGTCGAGCGTCACGATATCGGCAGCGGGCGTGAAGGCTTTCGGGAAGTCGAGGATGTTGCGCACCGTCGCCGCGCGGAAGGAATAGATCGATTGCGCATCGTCGCCGACAACGGTCAGGCCGCGGCCATCCGGTTTCAGCGCCAGCAGGATCGACGATTGCAGCCGGTTGGTATCCTGGTATTCGTCGACGAGCACATGGTCGAAACGACCGCCGATATCCTCGGCGATCAGCGGCTCTTGAAGCATATGCGCCCAGTAGAGCAGCAGATCGTCGTAATCGAGCACATTCTGCGCCTGTTTCGCCTCGACATAGGCGGCGAAGAGATCGCGCAATTGTTGTTCCCAGGTCGCGCACCATGGGAAGAAGTCGCGCAGCATCTCTGCGAGCGGTGCTTCCGAATTGACGGAGCGTGAATAGATGGCAAGGCATGTCGCCTTGGTCGGAAAGCGGCTTTCGAGCTTGGAAAAGCCGAGGTCGTGGCGCGCGAGGTTCATGAGGTCGGCGCTGTCTTCCCGGTCGTGGATCGTGAAGGCCGGATCGAGCCCGATCTGCTCGGCATAATCTCTCAGAAGACGTGCGCCGATGCCGTGAAACGTGCCGCTCCAGGCGAGCGCATCGGCTGTAATACCCGCATTGGCACCGATCACCTCGCGGCAGATTCGCTCGACACGGCGGCCCATTTCGGCGGCGGCACGGCGCGAGAAGGTCATCAGCAGGATCCGGCGCGGGTCGGCGCCCTTGACGATCAGATGCGCGACACGATGAGCAAGCGTATTGGTCTTGCCGGATCCGGCCCCGGCGATGACAAGCAGTGGCCCTGCGACATGGCCGTCGCCGGCCGTTGTGCCGTGCTCCACCGCCAGTCGCTGCTCCGGGTTCAGCTTTTCCAGATAGGCCGCGCTCATGAACTCTCCTGAATGCCTCGGATGAAGGGCGCGCCAGGCGCAAATCCGCGACGAATCGAATCGGCGAAATGATCCGGACGTTCTATGGATGTTCCGAATTGCCTAAACCTGTCAAGATTTGTGGGATTCGCTGGGGATGTGATCTTTTGCGCAAGAATCCTACCCGGATTTGGTCAGGCATGGCTCGAAAAGGACTATCCTCATGCTTATGTATCATTATGACGCTCATCTTGAGTTTTGGGTTTCAGCAGTGCGTTGAGTGAAGGTTTCAGAATATGAACGAAACGATCGCCACTGGGCTGCATCTGCCGGGCGGACTGGTGGCTTTGCCGGATGGGCGCATCGCGCTCGTTGAGATGGATCATACCCGCCGCGGTCTGAAGCTTTTCGACACTAGCGGTGCGCATCGGGAAGTTTGTCGGATCGGTGGTCGTCCGACCGGGATTGCGATCGACGGCGATGGCTGCTTCTGGATAACCGACGGCCCAGAGCATTCCCTCGTCAGGCTCTCGCCGCAGGGCCGGGTGCTGCAGGTGATCGAAGGTGGCGCGGACGGCTCGTTTCTCCATCCGAACGATCTCGCTTTCGGGCCTGACGGCTTGCTCTACATGACCGATTCGGGCATCCGCACCGCCGATCTGCTCGAAGGCGGCCATATTCATCCGGATTTCTTCAAGGCGGCCTACAATGGCTGCGTCTATCAGATCGATCCCGCCGAAGGCCGCGTCATCAGGGTCCTAGCCGCGGGCTTGCTCCTTGCCAATGGCATCGCCTTCAGCGCCGACGGGCTGCTCTATTACAGCGAGACCCTGACCGGAAAAATTCATCGGCAGATCGTCGGCGGGCGGCAGGAGATGTTCGCGCAGTCGATGACATCGCCCACCGTCAACGCGTTGCGCGGGCCGGCCGGCATCGCTTTCGATCGCAGCGGCGTGCTCTATTGCGCCATGTACGGATTGGGCGAAATTTCGCTTGTCGATACCGAGGGCAGGATGGCGGGCCATATCCGCACGAACGGCGCGCGGCCCGGCAAGATTGCCTTTACTGTCGACGGCAAGCATTTGCTCGTCAGCGAGCAGGACAATGGTGCTGTGGAAAAGATAACGGCGCCGCGACCCGGGCTGCCATTGCATATGCCGTCCATCTAGAGACTCGATCTCCCGCCATATCCGTAGTCATGAAGCGATGAAAGGAAAGTTGCAGGGGTCTGGTTGGGAGAACCACGTGCTTATCACACATCACACAAATTTCCTCGCGTGATCCGTCTCCGCAATCCTGCTTGGCGCAGTTCTTGTCGCTTCTCCTGCTCTCGCCAACAATGGCAATGGCGCTGGCAACGGCAATGGCAATGGCAGTGGCAGTGGCCATGCAAATAGCAAAAACGCCGACAATTCCGCTCAGGACGCATCGGCGAGCGATGCTTCGACGTCAAAAGCCAAATCGGCGAGTAGCCTTGGTGCTTTGAACGGCTTCATGCACGCCTCGCCCAAAGCTTTGGCACATGCCTCCGCCAAATCGGAAATCGGCAGGGTTGCTGTCGTCTATGGTGGCCTCCTGCAGAATTACCTGTCACCGCGGCAGGGTACCACGCCCCATCGGCCCGCCGGAGCCGGCGAGAGCGCTTCCATATCCACTGTCGATATGATTGCTGAAGCGGCTCTCGTGTCCGCGAAATCATGTCCGTGATCGACCGGACTTCTCCGGAAAAGACTTAGAGCGGCTAGGCGTTTCACTGAATCGCTTAACCGCTCTATGTTTTTGCTTTGCGCAATTCCGGACGGAAAGAACGCCCCGGTGTCCAGTGTGGACGCCGGTGGACATGCCCGGAGGCCGGGCATGTCCTGTTCCAATCGCGCTGCCGCTTATTCCGCGGCGGGGATCTGCTTATTATCCTTGCCGGACTTGCCGTCCGCCGGCTTCTCGTCGTTGGCAACTGTCTTGGCGTGACGGCGGCGCCAGTCGCCGAGGAAGAGCAGGATGGGTGCTGCGATGAAGATCGACGAGGCGCCAGCGACAAGTATGCCGAACACCATCGGGATCGCGAAGCTGGAGACGGCGCTGCCGCCCCAGATCGCCATCGGCACCAGCGCCAGGAAGGCGGTGGCGTTGGTATAGAGGCTTCGCGCCAGGGTCTCGTTGATCGACTTGTCGATGATCTCGCGCAGCGGCATCGACTTGTAGAGCCGCATGTTTTCACGCATGCGGTCATAGACCACGACCTTGTCGTTCACCGAATATCCCACAAGCGTCAGGATCGCGGCGATGGCCGTCAGGTTGAAATCGAGGCCGGTGATCGCGAAGAAGCCGATCGCCTTGGTGACGTCGAGCACCAGCGTGACGATTGCGCCGACTGCGAACGGCCATTCGAACCGCACCCAGATGTAGACGAGCATCGCCAGGCTGGCGATCACGACCGACAGGATGCCGGCCCAGGCAAGCTCGCCCGAGACCTTCGGACCGATGACATCGGTGCCTTCAATGGTCGCGGCTGGGTCGATCTTGGTGATTTCCGCCTTGAGCTTGGTCACCGCTGCTGTCTGTGCCTCTTCGCCGCCGTCCTGGCGCTGGGCGCGGACAAGGATGCTGTTGTTGTCGCCGAAAGACTGCAGTGAGATTTCGCCGAGGCCGAGTGTGTTCAGCCCCTGGCGGAACGTCGACAAGTCGGCCGCGTCCTTGGTCTTGACCGACATCTGGATGCCGCCGCGGAAATCGACGCCGTAGTTGAGGCCTGGATGGATGAATAGCACCACCGAGGCGATCGACAGGATCGCCGAGACGGTGACGCCAAAGAAGCGGGCCTTCATGAAGTGAATGTGCCTGTCATAGGGGCTGAAGGGGATCAGCGGCCTGATGTTGAGCACCTTCAGCTTGCGGCGACGGGTGATGGCGATCATCACGACGCGCACGAAGGCGACGGAGGTGAACATCGAGATAATGAGGCCGAGCCCCATGGTCACGGCAAAGCCGCGAACCGGGCCGGAGCCAAAGTAGAACAGGATGGCGGCCGCGATCAGGGCCGTCATATTGCCGTCGATAATCGTCGAATAAGCCTTCTTGAAGCCGTTATCGATGGCGGCGAAGGCGCCGCGGCCCTTGCGGGTTTCTTCGCGGATACGCTCGTTGATGAGAACGTTGGCATCAACCGCAAGGCCGATACCGAGGACGATGCCGGCGATGCCGGGCAGCGTCAGCGTGGCGCCGACCAGCGTCAGGGCCGAGAAGGTCAGGATCGTGTGAACGAGCAGTGCAAAATTCGCGAGAATGCCCCAGGCGCCATAAAGCACGAAGATGAAGGCGGCAACCAAGACGAAGCCTACCAGGCCGCTATAGATGCCCTTCTGGATCGCATCGGCGCCGAGGTCAGCGCCGACGGTGCGTTCTTCGATGACGGTCAATTTGGCCGGGAGCGCGCCGGCGCGCAGCAGGGCTGCGAGCGTGGTAGCGCTGTCGGCGGTGAAGTTGCCGGAGATCTGGCCCGAACCTCCGGTGATCGGCTCACGAATATTCGGTGCACTCAGCACCTTGTTGTCGAGGACGATGGCGAAAGGCTTGCCGACATTTTCGCGGGTGATTTCGGCAAAGCGGTTGGCACCGGCGCTGTCGAAACGGAAGGTGACGAGCGGCTCATGCGTGTTCGGATCGAAGCTCACGCGGGCGTCCGTCAGGCGGTCGCCGGACAGTTCGATACGGTCGAGGACCGGATAGCTGTTGCCCTGCTCATCCTTGAGGATCGTGACGCCGGGACCGGGATTGTTCGGATCGGCATTGTCGGCAAGCAGGTGGAAGGACATCTTCGCGGTCGAGCCGAGCAGCTCGCGCAGGCGCGACGGGTCCTGTGCGCCCGGAAGCTGCACGAGAACGCGGTTCGGGCCGACGCGCTGGATGGTCGGTTCGGCAACGCCCACTTGGTCGACGCGCTTGCGGATGACTTCAAGGCTCTGCTGGACGGCGGAATCGACATTGCTGGCGATACCGGCCTGCGAGAAGGACATAGTGATCGTGCCGCCGTTCGGGGCGATCGTCAGGTCTGACTGGCCGGCGGAGAGGCCCGAGGTGACCGTGTTGGCAAGCGTCTGCAACTGCGTCACCGCATCGCCGCTTTGCGTGGGATCGGTGAGTGTTACGACGACCTGGTTGCCGTTGCGGATGATCGAGCGGGTCTGGATGTTCTTGTCGCGCAGAACGCGGCGCGAATCCTGCTGCAGCGATTGCAGCCGGCCATTCGTCAGGTCCTTCTCGTCGACTTCGAGGACGAGATAGGAGCCGCCGCGAAGGTCGAGGCCGAGCGGTACCTGGCTATGCGGCAGCCAGTTTGGGATTTTGCTGAGAGCCGACTGCGGAAGTACGTTCGGCAAGGCAACGAGAATGCCAAGCACGATGATCACCGAGTAGAGTGCCACCAGCCATGGTGAAGTGCGCATGGGTATTATCCTTGGAAATACGCTGATGCCAGCGGTGGTGCCGCTGGCGGACGTAGGTCATGTCGGGGAATGCGCCAAAGGGCGCGTTAACCGGTCAGATGAGGCCGACCGGCGGGGCGCGCGCGAGATAGGCGCGAAATGCCAGGATTTCAGGCTGCGTGACGTCATTGCGATCGCGCGGCTGCCAGAGATCGATGAGAAGTCGGAACGATGGAGCGGTCGCGAGCGTCGCGGGCCCAATATCATGCCAGGTGGCTTTCGGCAGAGCCGTGCGATCGGCGACCACCATGCCGCGAACCGGGTCCCGCAGCGAAAGGTAAAGGGGTTGATTGTCCTTACCGGAAGAAAGCGCATCTGCATCCGAGCGAGCGGCAAGGTTGATGCCGCCGCCAAGCGCCAGCCCGAGATAAGCGAAGAAGGCGAGGAACAGCGAGGCGATCACGCGCGCTCCGGCGCGGTGCGTCCTGTTGTCCTTATCTTCGCTGTCGGCGGCGCCGAATTCGAGCGGGTTCAACGGTAAAAGATGCCTTCATTCCTTTGCCGGCGCGGGCTCCGGCGGTTCGGTCATGATATCAGGACGCTCCGCGTCTTCATAGTGCGGCCTGTCATGATGCACTTGCGCGAGCCGGTCAACCATGCCAAGCGCGATTTCTCGCTCTCCCATGATGACGGTATCGGCGCCGTATTGCTTCAGCACGTCGATCTCGATATCGGAATGCGCCCGTGCGACGATCAGCAGCGGAGGGTTGATCGCCCGAGCCTGCTCGGCGATGCTGCAGGCTTCGAATGCGTTGGGAATGGCGATGACCAGGCTGCGGGCTGCGGCGATATTGGCATATCCCAGCACCAGCGCCGAGGCGGCATTGCCGTAGATCGCTTCGATCCCTGCCTGCTTGAGCTCGCCGATCCGCTTTTCGGAATCCTCGATGACGACGAAGGGCGTAGCAGACGATTTCAGATTCTCGCCGACGATGCTGCCGACCCGGCCATAGCCTATCAGCACGGCGTGACCGGTCATGGTGACCCTGCGCAACTCTTCATCGACTTCGGCGGCAGCTGGCTGTTCGGCAGGAATGGGCGATGGCTCGACGGTCGCCGCCTTATCGGCCTGCACAGCCGCCTGCTCTCCGCTTTCGGGTGTCTCGCCGCCCTGCCGCCTGGCGTCCAGCATCTTGCGCAGCCAGTCGCAGGCGATGAAGGCAAGAGGGTTCAGGATGATCGAGATGATCGCGCCGCCGAGAATGAGGTCGCGCCCTTCGCTCGGCAGCAGACCGAGTTCGACGCCGAGGGCAGCGAGGATAAAGGAGAATTCGCCGATCTGCGCCAGACTGGCGGAGATGATCAATGCCGTACTCATCGGCTTGCGGAAGGCGAGCACGATAACGAACGAGGCGACCGATTTGCCGATGACGATGATGAATACGGTCGCAAGCAACGGCAGCGGATTATCGATCAGGATATTGGGGTCGAACAGCATGCCGACGGAAACGAAGAAGAGCACGGCGAAGGCATCGCGCAGCGGCAGGCTTTCCTGTGCTGCCCTGTGGCTGAGCTCGCTTTCCGAAAGGATCATGCCGGCGAAGAAGGCGCCGAGCGCGAGCGAGACGCCGAAGAGCTTTGCCGCGCCAAAGGCGACACCGAGCGCGATGGCGAGGACGCCGAGGCGGAAAAGTTCGCGCGAACCGGTGTGAGCGATGCGGTGGAGGATCCAGGGAATGACCCGGCGCCCGACAACCAGCATGAGGCCGACGAAAGCCGCGACCTTGAGCAGCGTCACCCCGATGATGCCGGTGATGCCGAGATCGAGGCCGAGCAGCCGGCTCAAGCCGGCTGACAGCGGTTCGACGCTGCCGTGGCCGTTACCGGAAATGCTGGCCGCGGCCGGAATGAGCACGAGAGCCAGAACCATCGCGAGGTCTTCGACGATCAGCCAGCCGACTGCGATCTTGCCCCGCTCGGTCTCGACCAGCCGCCGCTCCTGCAGGGCTTTCAGAAGCACAACCGTCGAAGCGACCGAAAGCGCAAGGCCGAACACCAGGCTGCCGCCGAGTGGCCATCCCATCAGTGTGCCGAGGCCCCAGCCGAGCAGGGTGGCAAAGCCTATCTGGACGATTGCGCCGGGAACGGCGATGCCGCGCACCGACAGGAGATCCTTCAGCGAGAAATGCAGGCCGACGCCGAACATCAGAAGGATGACGCCGATTTCCGCCAGTTCCGGCGCGAGGTTCTGGTCGGCAACGAAGCCCGGCGTATGCGGGCCGGCCAGCACGCCGGCGATGAGATATCCCACCAGCGGCGGCAGTTTGAACCGGTTGGCGATGGCGCCGAGGATGAATGCCAGGACAAGGCCTATGACGATGGTCGAAATCAAGGGCGTGTCATGTGGCATTGCCGTCTCCTCGATGCTGGAAATCCTGTGCGATTATGCTATAATTTGGTTTATGTTGACCAATATGGTTGGTTTTTGATCGTGAATCAAGGCATGAAACCAATGATTCTGACCCCGGCGCTGTGTCGCGCGGCACGTGGCCTGCTCGATTGGACTCAATCGGACATAGCGGAGAAGGCTGGCGTATCGCGAAGCACGATACGCGACTATGAAGGCGGCCATCACGAAATCCACCGGGCGACCGAGGCACAACTGCGCCTCGCCTTCGAGGAAGGCGGCGTCGTTTTCACGGAGATGCCGGGTCTCGGCTGGGGGCTTTGCCCGCGCGTGCCTGTCATTCGCGATTAGAGCAATTCCAGGAAAGTGCGTAGCGGTTTTCCGTCCGGAATTGCGTAAAAACAATAGCATAGAGCGGTCGGGCGATTCCGTGAAACGCGTAACCGCTCTAGGATTTGGGCGACAGGCAGCTCGCCGGGACGCGATAGGCGTAGAGCGTCTTTCCCTTCATGTCACCGAGATCGGGCGACCAGCTCTTGATCAGCTCCGCTTGGCCCCCGACACAGTCGAACGGATCGTCGGAGACATAGAGCACGCTGCCGGTCACGGTCGCTGGAAGAGAGAAATTCTGCTCGTAATAGCTTTTCGGGAAGCCGCCGAAGTTGCGCGCATAGATGTGGAACGGCTTGCCCTTCAGCGTATAGAAGAGATCGGCGAGAATATCGCGGTCTTCGCCGACGATATCCGGTGTCTTCGCCATTGTTGCGATGTCGGCGATTTCCAGGCTGATGGCGCTGCGGCCGATATAGCGCTTCATGACCAGATCGCCGTTGGGCAGCTTGATGTCATAGGCGAAGACAGTCAGGATCGGGATGACGAAGGCAACGACGCCACCGATGATCAATGAGGTCACCAATCCCTTTTTCGTCAGCCGATAGAGCAGCCAGACGGCGAGGATGATGCCGGCGACATAGGCGGTAACAGCCCAATTGGCATAGGCCTTGGCGAAAAGGGCCTGCAGGGTGATCAGGGCCACCACCGGAACGGAAAACCAGAACAGCAGCTTTTCCCGGTCGTCGCTCTGGCCCCGGATCAGCCGCCACCCGGCCCACAGCATGGCATAGAAGACGACCGGCCCGACCACGCCGAACTGCGCCCCGACGAAACCGAGTGCGCTCAACACATGTTTCAGCAGCCCGCCGTTGCCGCCGCCCGTGCCCCAATGGGCGATGGTTTGCGTATGGCGCACGGTCGCCGCTCCATGGGTGACGTTCCACCACAGATTGGGCGCAACGACGATGGCGCCCGCAATGGCAGCGATTGCGACGTCGCGCCAGGCGATGCGGGCGGAGCGCAGCGTCAGCATGGCGATGCCGACGCCCGGCAGCAGGAAGAGTACCGAATATTTGGTCAGAAAGGCTATGCCGAGGCTGATACCCAGGATCAGCGCCTCGAGAACAGAGGAGCGCTTCGTGAGGCCGAGAAAAGCCCAGATCGCAATTGTCACGAACAGGATCTGGATCGTGTCTGTCGATACCAGCACGGCCGAGAGCGAGGCGGCAGGCAGGGTGATGAAGATCACGCCGACCCAGGGCTCGATATCGCGCCCGGCGTCTCCGTCGATCAGCCGCCGTGTCGTGCGCATCAGCATCAGGGCGGTGGCGAGATGAAAGAGCGGCGCCGATACGCGGATCCAGAATGTCGAATCCGATCCCGATATGGTGTTGAAGAAGCGGATGACCCAGGCGATCATCGGCGGCTTGGAATAATAGCCGAAGTCCAGGTTCTGACCCCAGAACCAATATTGCGCCTCGTCGACGAACAGGTCCGTCCTGTTGAGCAGCAACATGATCACGCGCCAAAGCGTGACACCGAAGATGATTGCAAGACCGAGCCCCAGCGAAAGTTTCTGGGTGTCTGTTCGGGAATGGGTCGTATCGGGCATTGACTGATGGATCTCGGTGCCGGGTCGTGGGGCTTAATACGGAACTATCAAGCTCAATGCTAGCTCCCGACGGCCGGGAAAGATGGCGAGACGCCCGTTGCCGCCGCCTCCAAAAGGCTCCGCGGCCGATTTTTGCGTCCGAGATACCGGGTAGGTCTTCCCTAAAGGACGCGAGATGCGGTCTTGCCGCGCGCCTGTTCTATGCGGCATAGAAGCATGAACGCCGCTAGCGTCAGGCTGGCCATCAGCGAAGCGGTCAAACCAAGAACAATCATTGCTCTCTCCGTATCGACATCGAAGGTGTCTATGCCTTCAGCAGTAGGGCATGAAGCTTGCTCGTGACTTGCGATCGGCAGCTTTTTTCAGTCGGCTGAACGTTCATGAAGCGCATCGCTAAATTAGGGCTATTCGAAACAGGACGCTCGGCGTGATGTCATTAACCTTCGGGCAAGGAATTAACCATAAACATTGAGCTTGAACGTCGGAATGGGAAAATTGTGACTCGTTCTCACCAGGCATGAAGCCGCCCCGCCGTACCGTGTAGATCCGGTATCCATCTCATCAGACAGGTCCGCAAAAGACTTTGATGAACGAGCGAGCTTCAGCGCCTAGATCACACGATCGAAGGCTAAGGGCCCCTTTCTCGCCTCCTCATAGCGTCCGGCGCGGATCATCAGCGGTTTCGCCAGCGCTTGGGCGCGCGGCAGTTGCGAGGACGATTTTGGCGCAGGATTCGCCGTCAGATCAGGCAGGTAGGGCGCAGGCTGGCAGCCTTCGCGACCGCTTGCGTTTTGCTGGCCTCGACGCCGGACAATGCGAAACCTTGCGCCGCAACCGACCGATGCTCGAAGCTCATCTCAAGGCTGGCCTTCGCGATCTCTTCCATCGGTTCCAAAGCTTTCCGGACGCCGCCCGCAATTTTACGAGTGAAAGCCAGCTCCAACGGCTTCAGGATCTGCAAACCTCGCATTGGGACGTGCTGACGGATGCGCGCTTCGACAGTCTCTATGCCGAGCGTGTCAAGGTTCTCTCCGACAGCGAAAGCAAGATGGGGCTCGATCCGCGCTGGCATGTCGCGGGCCACGGGGTGGTTCTGGAGCATATGCTTGCCGGCATCATCGACGAGATGGGCGCCCGCGCCATCCTGCCGGGAAGCAAACGTCGTGCCCGGGAACTGAGCGAGCTCGTCGCCGCCGTCATTCGCCTCGTCATGGTGGATGTCGAGATTGCGGTGTCGCTTCGGTTCAATGAATTGCGTGTCGGCCACCAGCGCGCGCTTGCCGAGCAGCGGGCTGCCGATCGCGCCGAGGCGGCCGACCTCATTGCGGAAGTCGTCAACGGTCTTGCCGTGCGCGACCTGACGGTTCGCCTGCCCATGGATTGTCCCAAAGCCTATGCGGAAGTGGCCGAGGCCCTGAACGCAGCTCTCGACGACATCCAGCAGCAATTTGCCGCTCTGTCCGGTGGTGTTCAGGCGGCGGAGACCGCAACGGACGCCATCGCCCGCGCATCCAGATCCTTCGCCGAGGCTTCGGCAGAACAGTCGCAAGGGCTTGCAGCGTCCGCGCGGCAGCTCGCTGAACTGGCCGATCAGGTGCGTGGCAATGCGGCCAATACGCGCTCGGCCGAACGCGCCGCCGCTTCTACCCGGGTGGCTGCGGAAGACAGTGGCCGGATTGTCGGCCAGGCCATATCGGCCATGTCGGATATCGAGACCTCGGCCGAAAAGATCGGTCAGATCATCGGTGTCATCGACGAGATCGCCTTCCAAACCAATCTGCTCGCCCTGAATGCCGGCATCGAAGCCGCCCGCGCCGGCGACAGCGGTCGCGGTTTTGCCGTTGTCGCGCAGGAAGTTCGCGCCCTGGCGCAGCGTTCCGCCGATGCCGCCCGCGAGATAAAGGTTCTGGTGACCGGCACCAAGGCACAGGTGGATGCCGGCGTGCAGATGGTCGGCCGTACGCAGGACGCGATCGGCAGCATCGTTCGCCAGGTGACCGACATCAATGACGTCATCTCCGGGATCGCGACGGCCAGCGATGAGCAGGCCGTCGGCCTGCATTCGGTCACGACCGATATCGGGGGCTTCAGCCAACGCGCCGCTGCGGGGGAAAGCCTTGCAAGCCGCGCGCACGAAGGTGCCGATCATTTGCAGACCGTCGTCGTCGAGCTTGGCCGGACGATCCGTGAATTCCGCATCGAACGCGAACGGCGCCATGCTGCCGCGCCGGTGCAGGTGGCGGCCGCGCGCCAGCGCCAGCTTCCCGGTCGCGACGAGTTCGTTGCCCGGCGGGATGAGGACGATGTGTCCGAATTCGATTTTCCGCTTCGCAGGATCGGCCTGGGAGGCGAGCGGAATGCCTATTGATGTCTCTGTTTTATGCGCATGCGGGCCGTCAGGCCCGATTTCAGACAACTAAGGAATGAAGCGATGCGGAGTAGGAAAAGCGAAAAGGCAGTCAGTCTGGCCGCGGTGCTGGACCTCAACGAGGCCGCGGCACTTCGCGGCAAGTTGATGGGGTTGCGCGGCAGCAATGTCGTGATTGATGCGTCCGGCGTCGAGAGGATCGGGGCCCTGTGCGTTCAGGTCATCATGGCCGCTGCCAAGACGTGGAATGAAGACAAGCTGTCCTTCACTTTCTCCAAGGTGTCGGACGCATTTCAGAAAACGATGCAGGTGATCGGGGTGGATATCTCCCATCTGCTTGCCAAGGAGATCCGGCAATGAAGAAAAAAGTTCTGACCGTGGATGACTCACGGACCATTCGAAACATGCTTCTCGTCACCCTCAACAATGCGGGCTTCGAGACCATTCAGGCCGAAGACGGTGTCGAGGGCCTGGAGATTCTGGAAGAAGCCAACCCGGACGTCATCGTCACCGACATCAACATGCCGCGCCTCGACGGGTTCGGCTTCATCGAGGGCGTGCGCCGCAACGACAAATACCGCGCCGTTCCGATCCTCGTGCTGACGACCGAGAGCGATGCTGAAAAGAAGAACCGTGCCCGCCAGGCCGGTGCGACCGGCTGGATCGTCAAGCCGTTCGATCCCGCCAAGCTGATCGATGCCATCGAGCGTGTAACCGCTTAAACAGGATTCACCCCTCATGGATATGAACGAAATCAAAGAGATTTTCTTCCAGGAGTGCGAAGAGCAACTCGCCGAACTGGAATCCGGTCTCCTGAAAATGAATGATGGCGACCGCGACCCGGAAACCGTCAATGCCGTATTCCGAGCTGTTCATTCCATCAAGGGTGGGGCGGGGGCCTTCGGTCTGGACGATCTGGTCGCATTCGCCCACGTCTTCGAGACCACGCTCGATTGCGTTCGATCCAACAAGCTGGAGCCGACTCAGGATGTCTTGAAGGTCATGCTCAAGGCCGCCGACGTTCTGGCCGACCTGACCAATGCCGCCCGCGACGGCGGCAGTGTCGATCAGGCGCGCAGCCGGGGCCTGGTCAAGGAGCTGGAGGCGCTGGCGCACGGTGTCCTGCCGGCACCATCCGCCGCTGTTGTCGCCGAGGCGGCTCCGAAGGCCGCCACACCCGCGCCCGCGCCGACGGATGACAGCGGCTTCCAGCCGATCCCCTTCAGCTTCGATGATGACTTCGGTGCCGACGAGGCCGCTGGCGCCGTACCGGAATACGAAGTGAGCTTCCGCCCGCGCTCCGATCTCTACGCCAAGGGCAACGATGCCACGCTGCTGCTGCGCGATCTCGCGCGCTTGGGCGAGATGAGCATCTATTGCGACGTAGATGAGTTGCCGGGTCTTCCCGAACTCGATCCGGAAGCGGCCTATTTCAAGTGGACGATCTCGATCAAGACGGACAAGGGCGAGGATGCCATTCGCACCGTCTTCGAATTTGCCGAATGGGATTGCGACCTTGATGTCCGGCAGGTCGAAGATGCCGCCGGGCCTTCCGGTAACGAAGAATTGCCGATGGTGCCGGTGCCCTTCGATCTTTCCATCCTCGATGAGGAGAGCACCGAGCCGGAAGCCGAGCCGATCGAGGAAGCACCGCTGCCGAAGAGCGATGCGGCCGCGGCCGTTGCGGCGGCTGAAACCGCCAGCAACGTTACCCAGCTTGCCGCTGTCGCCGCTCGCGTCGAAAAGAAGGAAGCGGCCCTGGCCGCTGCCGCCGCTGCCAACGCCGCCGCCGCGCAGAACAGCGCTGCCGCCGCTGCGGGACAGACCATTCGCGTCGACCTCGACCGCGTCGATCGACTGATCAACCTGGTGGGTGAGCTCGTCATCAACCAGGCCATGCTGTCCCAGAGCGTCATCGAAAACGACAACAATGGCACGTCCTCGATCAACATGGGCCTCGAAGAGCTGCAGCAGCTCACCCGCGAGATCCAGGACAGCGTCATGGCGATCCGCGCCCAGCCGGTGAAGCCGGTGTTCCAGCGCATGTCGCGTATCGTGCGCGAAATCGCCGACATGACGGGCAAGTCGATCCGTCTGATCACCGAGGGCGAGAACACCGAGGTCGACAAGACAGTCATCGACAAGCTCGCCGAACCGCTGACCCACATGATCCGCAATGCCGTCGACCACGGCATCGAAACCCCTGAAAAGCGCGAGACGCTCGGCAAGAACCCGGAAGGCACCGTCCGCCTGACGGCAAAGCACCGTTCGGGCCGCATCCTGATCGAGCTTGCCGACGACGGCGCCGGCATCAACCGCGAAAAGGTGCGCCAGAAGGCCATCGACAATGATCTGATCGCGGCCGACGCCAATCTTTCCGACGAGGAGATCGACAACCTGATCTTCCTGCCAGGCTTTTCGACCGCCGACAAAATTTCCGACATCTCGGGACGTGGTGTCGGCATGGACGTGGTCAAGCGCTCGATCCAGGCGCTCGGCGGCCGCATCAACATCACCTCCAAGCCGGGGCAGGGCTCGGTCTTCACCATGAGCCTGCCGCTGACGCTTGCCGTCCTCGACGGCATGGTGGTGACGGTTGCCGGCCAGACCCTGGTCGTGCCGCTGACCGCGATCGTCGAGACGCTGCAGCCGGAGGCCGCCGCCATCCATTCCTTCGGCGCGAACCATCGCCTGATCTCGATCCGCAACAGCTTCTGCCCGTTGGTCGATGTCGGGCGCATCCTGAATTTCCGCGCCACACAGGCCAATCCGGTCGAGGGTGTCGCACTGCTGGTCGAATCGGAAGGCGGCGGTCAGCGTGCGCTCATGGTCGATGCCATTCAGGGTCAGCGTCAGGTCGTCATCAAGAGCCTTGAAGCCAATTATACGCATGTGCCCGGCATTGCGGCCGCGACCATCCTCGGCGATGGCCGCGTCGCCTTGATCCTCGATGTCGATGCGGTGGTCGGCGCTTCGCGTGGCCAGTCGCTGAAGGCCGAGATGTCTTACGCAGCGGTGGGGTAAGTCTATGTCCTATGCCGTCAAGAACCTGACCCGGGAAGACCGCGAGCTGATCGCCTTCCGGATCGGCGACCAGGAATTTTGCATCGCCATCATGTCGGTTCGCGAAATTCGCGGCTGGACACCGGCTACAGCGATGCCGCATGCACCTGCCTACATGCTTGGCGTCATCAACCTGCGTGGCGCGGTGCTGCCGATCGTCGATCTCTCGGCCCGGCTCGGCATGAAGCGTGCGGAACTGACTGCGCGGCATGTCATCATCGTGGCGCAGGTCAAGCGAAAGGTCGTCGGCCTTCTGGTCGACGCCGTGTCCGACATACTGACGATCACGACCGACAATATCCAACCGACACCGGAAGTCTCCTCGGACCATGAGCGGCAGTTCGCGCGCGGCATCGTCGCAATCGAGCGCCGCATGATCTGCCTGATCGAACTGGAAGCCCTGTTTCCTGAAAACGAAAGCGAAGCTGCATGAGCGTGATGGGAGCAATAGATCTCAAGGCATCGCCAGACGAGGTCCTGGCCAGCGGCGAATATCCGCTGACCCGGCGCGATCTCGCCGAGATCGCCGCCATGATCTATGCGGATGCGGGCATTTCCCTCAACGAAAGCAAGGCGTCGCTGGTCTATTCACGGCTGTCGAAGCATATTCGTGCGCTGGGCCTGCGGGGCTTCAGAGACTATTGCCTGCTGGTTTCCTCTCCGGCGGGAAGCGCTGCACGGCGCGAGATGCTGTCGCATCTGACGACCAATTTCACCCGTTTCTTCCGGGAAAATCATCATTTCGATCATCTTCGCGATGAGGTTCTGCCTGGTCTCCTCGCCCGCGCCAAGGCCGGAGGCCGTGTGCGGATCTGGTCGGCTGCCTGTTCCGACGGGCAGGAGCCCTATTCGATAGCATTGACGGTTCTGGCGCTCATGCCGAATGCCGCGGACTTCGATTTCAAGATTCTGGCGACGGATATCGACCCCAAGATCCTCAGTCTGGCCCGCGCAGGCGCCTATGACGAAGCAGCCCTCGAGACGATCTCGCCTGCCATGCGCAAGCAATGGTTCCAGGATGTTGATGTTCAGGGGCGACGCAAGTTCCAGATCGACGATCGCGTCAAGCGGCTGATCACCTACAACGAGCTGAACCTGATGGCGCAGTGGCCCCTCAAGGGTGCCTTCGACGTCATCTTCTGCCGCAACGTCGTCATCTATTTCGACGAACCGACACAGGTGAAGATCTGGTCGCGCTTTGCCGGACAGCTGCAGGAGGGCGGCCACCTCTATATCGGCCATTCCGAGCGGGTTGCCGGCGAGGCGAAACATCTCTTCGACAATGTCGGCATTACGACCTACCGCTATCTCGGTAAAAACGCGGGGAGAAAGTCATGAGCGCCGCTGCCCGTGTTCTCGTGGTCGACGATTCCCCGACCATGCGTGGCCTGATCACCGCTGTACTGCGCTCCGATCCGGAGGTCGACGTCATCGGTCAGGCCGGCGATGCTCTTGAAGCACGCGCTGCGATCAAGGCGCTCAATCCGGATGTCGTCACGCTCGATATCGAGATGCCGAACATGAACGGCCTCGATTTTCTCGAAAAGATCATGACGCTGCGGCCCATGCCGGTCATCATGGTATCCACAATGACACATCGCGGGGCGGATGCGACGCTCGCCGCGCTGGAAATCGGTGCGTTCGATTGTGTCGGAAAGCCCTCCCCGGGCGAGCCGCACCCCTTCGGCGACCTGGCGGAGAAGGTGAAGGCCGCCGCCCGCTCGCAGCGGCAATATGTCAAGCCCGCCGCCAGCCGTACGCCGCCGCCGGCCGTTGCCGATTTCCGCGTCGGCCGCAAGATCGTCGCCATCGGCTCGTCCACCGGCGGCGTCGAGGCATTGATCAACGTGCTGCAGAAATTTCCGGCCAACTGCCCGCCGACCGTCATCACCCAGCATATGCCTCCGAGCTTCACGCGCAGCTTTGCCGAGCGGCTGAACCGCCTCTGTGCGCCTGTCGTGGAGGAGGCGACCGACGGGGCACGGCTTGAAATAGGCAAGATCTATCTGGCGCCCGGCGGCGAAAGGCACCTGCGGGTCGCCAACGCTTCGGCACCCCATTGCCGTCTGGCAGACGGTGGGCCGGTGAATGGCCATCGCCCTTCCGTCGACGTGCTCTTTGATTCCGTCGCCGAACTGGCGGGCCGCAATGCCGTCGGCGTGATCCTGACCGGCATGGGGCGCGACGGCGCCTCCGGTCTTCTCAAGATGCGTCATGCCGGCGCGCGCACCATCGGCCAGAATGAAAAGACCTGCGTGGTCTACGGGATGCCGAGGGTCGCCTACGAGCTTGGTGCCGTCGAACAACAGTTTCCGCTGAACGCCATTGGCGAGGAAATTTTGAAAATAACAGCCGCCCGAAAGGAAGGGAGCGAATAATGTCTCTAGCGGAGAAAATCAAAGTTCTGATCGTCGACGATCAGGTCACCAGCCGCCTCTTGTTGAGTGACGCGCTGACGCAGCTCGGGTTCAAGCAGATCACGGCTGCCGGTGACGGCGAACAGGGGATGAAGATCATGCAGCAGCAGCCGCATCATCTGGTCATCTCCGATTTCAACATGCCCAAGATGGATGGGCTCGGCCTTCTTCAGGCCGTCCGCAACAATCCGGCGACCAAGAAGGCGGCCTTCATCATCCTGACGGCGCAAGGCGACCGCGCTTTGGTTCAGAAGGCGGCACAACTCGGGGCCAACAACGTTCTGGCCAAGCCTTTCACCATGGAGAAAATGAAAGCGGCCATCGAGGCCGTGTTCGGAGCGCTGAAATGATTGCTGAGGGTGCGGTCCGTCGCATGCACATCATCCAGGGTGAGTACAAGGTTGTCAGCGATCCGGACGTGGTGCTGGCGACCATCCTCGGCTCGTGCGTGGCGGCCTGCCTGCGTGATCCGGTCGCTGGCGTCGGCGGCATGAACCATTTCCTCCTCCCGGGAATGGCGACTTCGCCGATGAGCGGTGGCGATGCGACGCGTTACGGCGTGCACCTGATGGAACTTCTGATCAACGGCCTCCTGAAAAAGGGCGCGCGGCGTGATCGGCTGGAGGCTAAGGTCTTCGGCGGCGCCAAGACGATCGCGACCTTTTCCAATGTCGGCGAGCAGAATGCGGCTTTCGCCATGCAGTTTCTGAAAGACGAAGGTATCCCGGTTGTCGGCTCCAGCACGGGCGGCGAGCATGGGCGCAAGATCGAATATTGGCCGATCTCCGGACGTGCCAGGCAATATCCGCTAACCGGCGCAGAGACGCAGAAGACCGTGGCGCTCGAGCAGCGTCCGGTTGTTGCACCCAAGCCGGTCGACAACACGATCGAGTTTTTCTGATCAGCGAGGCTACTGCATGACCCCCTTCCAGCGTGCCGAAACGTCCACCATCGAGGAAACGCTTCCGGCCATCCTTCTGCGCATTGTTTCCGAATTGCATGACGTCGCCTATCTGATCGAACGCATCGAACCGCAACTGCTCGACATCAGTGGTATCAACGTGCTCGAATCGCCCGACACGATGAAGGTCATCCAGGGTATCGATCTCGCCGTCCAGAAGACGCGCGGCATCGCTGAATTCATCGACACGATTGCAGGCGCCATGCCGGAGGGCTGGACGGTCGATCTTGCGACGGCCTTGAGCCTGGTCAAGCTGACGGAAATGCAAAAGGCGCTCGGCGGGGGCAGTTTCCATGCGCACTCCCAACCCATGGCGAAGGCCGCCGGCGATTTCGATTTCTTCTGATCGAAGCCGGCCACGGTGAATGCTGCTTTTCTTTTGTAATTTTCTCTAATTTACACCGGGTTTTTTCCTGCTTTTCGGCCCGACGAAACGTTCGCACAAGTTTCGATTTCTATTTTCGCTGCACGGCACAAAGCCATCAGGTCTTTGACGAATCGTGCGAGAACAGAATGAATCTGTTAAATCAATTAGTTCCCTTGTTCCGGAATCTCCAGAATCTCGGGAGAACACGCCTGCTGATCATGGGCGGCGTGGGCGCAGCTTCCATTGTGCTGGTCCTTCTTGCCGCCCTTTACGTCAATAAGCCCACCCAGGAGACGCTTTATGTCGGCCTGGATGCCACTGATCTCAATCAGATCAGCATCGCGCTTGCCGAAGCAAAGATCAACTTTCAGGTCGGTACGGATGGTACCAGCCTGACTGTGCCGACCGGCATGACCGGCAAAGCCCGCGCTCTTCTCGCCGAGCGTGGTCTGCCGAATAGCGGCAATGCCGGCTATGAGCTGTTCGACAATGTCGGTTCGCTCGGCCTGACCTCATTCATGCAGGAAGTCACCCGCGTTCGTGCGCTCGAAGGAGAAATCAGCCGCACGATCACCTCCATCGCCGGCATCAGCGCGGCGCGCGTGCACATTGTCATGCAGGATGTCGGCAACTTCCGAAAGGCGGATCAGAAGCCGACTGCCTCGGTCATGATCCGCGCCAGTGCGGAAGCGGCGCGCAAGTCGGCGCCGGCTATCCGGCATCTCGTCGCGTCCGCCGTTCCGGGTCTTGAGGTCGATGACGTCACGATTCTCGATTCGACCGGCCAGTTGCTTGCCTCCGGCGACGATCCCAGCAACGGTGCGCTCAGCCGCAATCTCGGCATCGTGCAGAATGTGCAGGGCGAAGTTGAGTCGAATATCGACAAGGCGCTCGCACCCTTCCTCGGCATGGACAACTTCCGCTCCAGCGTAACGGCGCAGCTCAATACCGACAGCCAGCAGGTGCAGGAAACCACCTTCGATCCGGAATCGAAGGTCGAGCGCTCCGTCCGCACGGTGAAGGAAGCGCAGAAGTCGCAGCAGAGCCAGCCCGACAGCGCGGCAACCGTCCAGCAGAATATTCCGCAGGCGGCCCCGCAATCCGGCGGCAACACGCCGACCTCGAACGATCAGTCCGACAAGCGCGAAGAACAGACCAACTACGAAATCAACAGCAAGACGACGGCGACGACACGCAACAGCTACAAGATCGAGAAGCTGTCCGTCGCCGTGGTCGTCAACAGGGGCCGCGTCGCGCAGATGGTCGGCCAGGGCGCGGATCAGGCGAAAATCGACGCCTATATCGCCGAGATGCAGAAGATCGTGGCGACTGCGGCCGGCGTCGATCCGAGCCGTGGCGACATCGTCACCGTCAATGCGATGGACTTCCTCGACAATCAGTTGCTCGACGACAATTCCTCCAGCTTCAGCGTCACGGATATGCTGGGCCGTAACATGGCCGGCATCATCAACTCGCTCGCCTTCGTCGCGGTTGCCTTCCTGATCGTCTGGGTCGGCTTCCGCCCACTGATCCGCTCGCTCGGCGCTGGCGCGGGCAGCGGCACGGCTCTGCCGGAAGCAGCGGGCCTGGAACTACCGGACTTCGCTCCCGCGGTCGAGGGACCCGGCGCCGCCCTGATGGACGGCTTCGGCTCGGATTTCGGCTTCGACAGCACCGACGATTTGCTGACGATGGGCGACGATGGCGGCACCTTCAACCGCCGCGTCAAGGAAGGGCCTGAACGCCGCCTCTCGCGGATGGTGGAGATCAGCGAGGAACGAGCCGCGAAGATCCTCAGAAAATGGGCCGTCGACCAGGCAGCCTGACGAAAGGACCGGGAGAGATCCCGGTCCTTTCTCATTTGAGGGTACTTGAAATGCCGCTCTTCCCTTGCCCTTGCCGTCCCGGGGCCTCTCTGATTCAACTGGGTAATTTGACGTGTGCGTAAGATGGAATTTCACTGGAAATGCCGTTGCTGGGTAGAAAGAATCGACTTACAACTGATATGCCTTTCCGCAATGGTTGTTTAAGCAGCGCGATTCGGCCCTCGATTTCCGTGTTTCGCAGGTTCGAAGAGTTTGCAGAGTCCGGGAACGCGGAAAAATCAATTCATGGTTCGATGGTTGTGTATGCGGCGATTGATGCCAATGCGATTGCCGACATGGAATTCAGTAGTGAGTGCGCTCATCTGCCCCGCCCGCGCCGGGATGTATTTTAGTCGCGGAAGAGAATGAATCGGCGCGAATGCCTTGCCGAGAACCGAAAGCGGCTTTCTTGGCAATGCGCTGGGCGCTGACGGAACAATGCTCTCGTTTGACGGCCGATCGTCCAGCAGCGGCAGGAAATGCAAGAATGGATATGCAGATATCGCAGGCGAGCAAGGGCGACAGGGATGCGCGATCAGCGGCATCCATCGGCGCCATGTCGCGCGAGCAGCTCATTCTGCAGCTGAGCGCCATTGCCGGCCCATCCTATCTGCAGGCCGGCCTGCGCGCGCTGGCGAGCTATGCCGGCGCCTCTCATTATCTTCTGGCGCGGTGCGATCTCATACAGGAGAACGGTCTCGATTTCGTCGTGGCCTGCGATTGGCCTTTCGATCTTGTCAGGCGCCTTGCACCGGAGTTGACGAGCGGCTATGGCCGCACCGGCGAGTTGGAAAAATGCATGGCGCTGTTCCAGCCGAGTGCGGCTGTCTTGCCCGACGATGTCGAGCTGCCGGAAGGCGTCGGTCGCCAATATTATGCTATGACTTTCAACGTCGGCCGAACGCGCTTCTCCTTGCTGCTGTTGACCCGCGACTCCGTGCCGTTCTTGCTCGAACGGCTCCGCGATGTCGGTCTATTGTCGGGTTATCTCGCCAGCTTCACGCGTTGCGTCGAAGTCAGGTCGGAGCGCGATTTCGATCTGACTGAACGTGAGCTGGAATGTCTGTTCTGGATCGCCGAGGGAAAGACGAGCGACGAGATTGCCATGATCCTTGGAATATCGCGCAATACCATCAACAATTACATCACCAGTGTCATGCGTAAGACCGCGACCAAGACCAGATCGGAGGCAATTGCCTTCGCCGTCCGAAACAATCTCGTTTGAAGGCATAGTGAATGCGATATCAGCCAGACAGGACGACGGGTACGCCGGCAGAAACACGGCTTACCCGCTCGGGCAGGATTTCTGGCCGCTCCGATCTTTTTCCGAAGCTCGTCTCGATGCTGAAGTTGATCGATGCGCAGCATTTTGCGGTTTATCGTCTCCACGGCTCCGGCCTGCCGCACAAGCAGCGCCTGGTATGCGAGCTCGACAATTGGGGCTCAGCGAACTCCGTCGTCGGCAAGGCTTTCGTCGACGCCTATAGCGATGCGCTGATCGAGCATATCGAGAAATCGATGCTTCCTCTCATGTGGAACGGCCGCGATAGCGACAGCACCGCCGAGACGCTGGACTTCGCCTCGTTCACGCAGCGCCTGAAACCGCATCTCGTGCCATTTGCCGGCGTTGCCTTTCCCGTACGGCTGGGTAGCGTGGGGAACGGCTATGTCGTCTTCACTGCGAAATTCATGGATCTGGCGAGCGACATGATCGTGGAGCTGCACGGCCGCTGCTGCCAGCTCATGATGGAGCTCCTGTCGCTTGATGAACGCCGCTCGCAGGCCGCCGAAGCACTCAGCGAGCGTGAGATCGTCTGTCTGCAGCTCGCCGGCGACGGCCGCATCAGCGAGGAAATTGCCGAGAAGCTCGGATTGTCGGTACACACCGTCAACGCCTATCTCGGCTCGGCCACGATAAAGCTTGACAGCGTGAACCGCATCCAGGCGATCGCGAAGGCGATCCGCTTCGGTTATATAAGCTGATAGGCTGAGCCGCCGCGCCGCGGCGGATAGCCCTTATCACATAAATTGCAAGATTTGGAAGCAGCTCAGCTCGCGCGAGCAATCTCGCCATGGATTACGTAGCGGGCATCCATGAGACTACGTGCGAGCAGCGCCGTATTCTCGTCCGGATCGGTCGACGCCCTGTCAAAGGCGATGTGATTGATCTCGATGCCGGCATGATGCTCGGCCAGCGCCAGTTTCGCATAGATGGTGACGCCGTGCGGCTTGATTTCGAGGTCGATCGTGACCTCCGCCGGGCCGCCCCAATCGAGCTTGTAATCGCCGCCAAGTCCGAAATTGACTGTGCCGGGGAGGAAATAGAGCTCGGCCGCCGAGGCAACGAGGTCAGCAATATTACCATATCGTTCGAAACGCAGCAGCGATATCAGGTCGGCGGCGTCGAGGAGGCGCAGCTCGCTCGCGACCGGGCTGATGGCTTCGGCAAGTATTTGTTCACGTTGGGCAGAGTAGGGGCATTTTTTCATTTGGTTTATCGTACCCGTTTTCTATTCGTCTGCGCGGCGTAGATCCTATGGATGAGCTCGGCGACAGCTTTGTAAAATACTGACGGGATGACGCTATCAACCGAGACTTGCGCAAACATGGAGCGTGCGAGGGGCACGTCTTCGAAAACGGGAATATTGTTGGCCTCTGCTATCTCTCTGATTTTCAAGGCGATAAGGTCCTGCCCCTTCGCGACGACGACGGGCGCGTCATTCTCTTCGCGCACATAGCGCAGCGCCACGGCAAAGTGCGTCGGGTTGGCGATGACGAGGGTCGCGCGCGGCACTTGCTTCATCATGCGGCGCCGGGCGCGGTCTCGCGCGATCGAGCGCTGGCGCGATTTGACGATCGGGTCGCCCTGGGATTGCTTGTGCTCGTCCTTGATCTCCTGCTTGGTCATTTTCAGCTGATCGAACCAGTGATATCGGCTCCACAACACGTCGGCGATACCGACGACCGCCGTCGCCATGAGCACGATGACCAGAATCCGCTGAACGATCGTCGACAGGCGCACGAAGATTGTCTGCGGGTCGGAAGACATGGAGTCCATCGCGTGGAAGAACTGGCTTCGCAGCACGAAAAACATGATGATGCCGACCACCACGATCTTGGCGAGAGATTTTCCGAATTCCACCAGGCCGGATGTGCTGAAGATCCGCTTCCATCCGGAGACGGGCGATATTCGGGAAAATTGCGGCTGGATGCGGTCGAGAACCGGCGTCGGCAGATTCTGGAACATCGAGGAGCCGATGCCGAAGGCGAAGAACAACACGACGGCCGGCAGCACCAGATTGCCGACTTCCCAGCCCAGGCGGGTAAACAGCAACATGGCGTCGGGGCCTGTTTCAAGTTGCCATTGATCCGGCTTTTCGAAGAGGTCGCGCAGGACTTCGCCCATGCGGCCCATGCGCTCCGGCAGGAAGAAGGTGACGTAGATGATGGTCGCGAGCATGGAAGCAAAGATGGTTGCGTCCCTGGAGTGGGGAACGTTGCCCTTCTCCACCGTGTCGCGGAGTTTTTTCTCCGTCGGCTTTTCTGTTTTACTGTCCTTGTCTTCGTCAGCCAAAACAGCCGTCCTTCATGAAACGGAAAGAGGCCGCGCATCACACGCGGCCCTGAGCTTGAACATACTAAGACGAATTAGGTGAGTCGTGCGGAGATTACGCTGCTTCTTCCACAGGCGTATTTTCCTTGGACTTGAGCTCGATCTGGCCGGAATTGGCGAGCCGGATGGCCTCCTGCGCGATAGCGCGTCTCGCGATGGCGATTTCGCGTGGGTTGATGCCGGTATTGCCCATCTGCAGATCGGATTCGATCATGCGCCGTTGGCGCGGGCTGATCGAGGAAAGCACGATCTCGCGGATTTCGTTGTTCGAACCCCGGAGCGCCATGGTGAGAATGTCGGCGGCGATGTCGTTGAGCAGCAACACGCGGCTCGGCTGCGGCATGCGGATGAGATCGTCGAACAGGAAGATCTTCGGACGGACCTTCTCGACCGATTCCTTGTTGATCGATTCCAGCGAGTTGAGCAGGGTATCGACCACCGGCTTGTCGAGTTCGTTCATCAGATCCGCGACCTTGGTCGAGCCGGAAGCGTTGCGTTCGGCATCGATCTCCGCCATCAGCCCGAGAACGCGGTTCTCGATGATCTGCGCCGCCTTCGGACTGACTTCCTTCAGGTTGACAGTACGGTTCATGATGTCTGGGCGCTGCGCTTCCGGAAGCTGCAGCAATACCTTCGCGCCGAAGGCCGACGGCATCATCGACAGCACATAGGCGACGGTTTGCGGATGCTCGCGCAGGAGGAACTTCGCGACGAAAACCGGATCGGCCTCGCCGAGACGGTCCCATATCGAGGTTTCGTAAGCCTGGAAGGCGGTACGCCTGCCGAGCAGGCTGTCTACCTCGTCCGGCGTCAGGCCTTCCTCGAGAATGCTCTCGATGGCCTTGGCGTTGTCCATCAGGCCGGCGCCCTCCGTGAAGAGGTCCTCGAATTCCGCCACGAGTAGCGCCAATTCATCCGGTGGAATGAGCCTCAGCGATTGTGCCGAGGCGATGATGAGCTGCAGTTCATTCTGGGTAAAATACTTGAGCAGCCGTCCCGCCACCTGCTTTCCCATGGCAAGAAGGACGGCCGCCGCTTTTTCAGTCTGAGATAACGGTTTCTCGGCAAGCGCGCCGCTGAAATCGTCAAAGTCCATCATGGTCTTCGTCTCCATCCCGCACGGGGAGTGGGCTCATCCTGAGCCGGGTTCAGCTTTTTTTCGTATTGTATATTTCAATGAGCTTGATACCGAACCTGGTGTCGTCATGTTCCAGAACGGTAATTTCGCCCCGGCCGATCTTGCGGCCGTTTACGGTAATTTCGACCGGCTCGCCGATCTTCTTGTCGAGTGCGATAATGGCACCTTCGGTCAGGTTCATCAGGCCGGAGACCTGCATCCGGCAATTACCGAGAACGATCTGGACGTCGATCGGGATATCCATGATCAGGTCGAGATTGGCGGCAAGAGCGCTACCCGGCGGGACAGGCTCGGAGGATGGGCCACCGAAGTCGCTGTCGCCGAAGGCCGAGCCGGAGTTGTCGTCGCCAAAATCGCCGAATGTCGAAAGGCCGGTGCTTGGTTCCGCGCCGAATGCATCGGCATCGAGATCCGGCATGCCGCCTTCATTGCCCTTTTTCAGGACGCCGCGCAGGCCATCGATGGCCTCGTCCAACGCGGCGTCGCTGCTTGAAACTTCGAGCGATTCCTCGCTGCTTTGCTGTATCGTCTTCGTAGCCATGAAATCACTATTCCAGTTGAAACTTGCCTCAAGCTGCCGTGGGTGGCGGGCACCGCCAGCCGGTCAATTCATCAGGTGCCGAAGAAGCTCGTCATCGGAATTCACATTGTCCTTGACGCGCACCGTATAGTTTTCGCCAGAGCGTCCGAATTCGCAGATGTAGAGATCCTTGCTGTTGGCGCTGACCTCGACCCGCACGTCGCCCGCATCCATGAATGGAATGACATCGCCGACGGCGAGCCTGGAAATCGTATCGAGCGTCAGGGATTGCAGCCGGATGCGCGCATCCAGCGTCACCTGCGAGCGGCGCACCTGCTCGCCGAGCTGTTCCGACCATGTCTCGGAGGCTGCCGTCGTGTTCTTCGGCCGCGGTGCACTGACGACGGTCCGCAACAGTTCGCGCTGGGGCACGATGATGACGACCTGGGAAAGCGACTTGCCGAGCGAAACCGTCATCGTGATCGCCGCGGCGAATTCATCCTTTTCGCCGCTGACCGGTGCCGGACGATCTTCGACATTGTGGGGCGGGTCCAGATAGGGCTCGAAGCCGCCGGTCGCATTGACGGCCGAACGCAACACATTGGCGATCTTGTCGAACACCATGACGGAAAGATCGAGTTCGATCACCGAAAGCGGCCGGGGAACGGCGGCTTCCATGTCCTCCAGACGAGCTCCCAGCATATGTTCCATAAGCGTCATGATAAAGCCGGCGCCGCAGCCGAGCACGAATTTCGGCGCCCAGTTGCGCAGCGAACCGTTTACCAGGGCGTAGCTGCCGCCAAGTCCGGCAACCAGATCGTTCATAAGACCCGGCTGACAGCTGGCATAGGCGATCCCTATGTCGAGACCGGTTTCGCTCTTGATCATATCGGGCAGAAATTCAGCATAGACCTGTCCGAACGCCGTGCCGAGCTTTGTAAGCGCCGCCTCATCGCCAAGGCTGCCCGTGAGCTTGGCGTAGAGGATTCGATCCATCGTCTGCATCTTGTGTGCGGATTGCTGGCTCATGGTCATCAGGCCGCCTTGCTCTCACCGCCGGGGTTCATCATTTCCTGCTCGACGGCGTCGATGGACGGACGCTCATAGGAGGAGATGGTCTTGCGACCATATTCAAGCGCCACCTGCGGTACGGAGCCGTTCATATAGGCCAGCAGCGTCTGCTTCACGATGACGTAGAGACGATGCTGCTTGTTGCGCACGACCTTGATCTGCGAGACCAGCGGCGCGCAGACTGAGTAGGACAGGATGATACCGAGGAAGGTGCCGACCAGCGCCGAGCCGATGAGATGGCCGAGCACTTCGGGTGATTCGTTGATGTGGCTCATAGCCTTGATGACGCCGAGAACGGCGGCGACGATACCGATGGCGGGGAAGGAATCGCCCATGATCGTGATCGAATGATAGGGCTTCATCTTATCGTGCTGCATGGTGTCGAGTTCTTCATCCATCAGCGCCTCGATCTCGTGGGAGCGGGCGTTGCCTATGATGATGAGACGAACATAATCGCAGATGAAGGCCGTCAGATCCTTGTTCTTCAGCACGGTCGGCGCCGCCTTGAAGATCACCGATTCATCGGGGTTGTCGATATGGGCTTCGATTTCGTTGCGCGACTTGGTGCGCAAGTCCCGCATCAGGGCGTAGAGCACGCCGAGCGTGTCGAGATAGTCGCGCTCCTTCGGAACTGCATGCCGGAACGCTTCCAGCAGTGCCTTGCCCGAGTCCTTCACGACCTTCATTGGATTGGCCATGATGAAGCCGCCGAGACCGGCGCCTGCGATAATGACAAATTCGAAGGGCTGGAATAGCGCGCCTACGTCTCCGCCCATGGCCATGAAGCTGCCTATGATGCAGCCGCAGGTCACTACAAATCCGATAATAATGTTCATCGTCGGTCCACACCTGAACGTTGCTTCATACGATGAACTAGGAGACCTGCCTTGCGTGAGGCTGTTCGTCGTGTTGCGCGACCGCCTTTTGCCTTGTCAGCTTCGCACAAGCCAGTGCAGGCAGAGTAACGTGCAAGGGCATCCATGCCCCGCTAACGAAATGTAGGAGCGCCGTTCGGCGTTTCCTTTCCCGTTATTCTCCAATGTCCGGAGGGCGTTGAAAATGCAGTCTGGTATCTATGTGGCGCTGTCGTCCCAGATGGCGCTTGAGCGGCGTCTGACCACGATCGCCGACAACTTGGCAAACGTGAATACGACGGGCTTCCGGGGCACCGAGGTCAAGTTCGATCAAGTCCTCAGCAATACCCAAAACAAGCTGAACGCCAAAGTCGCCTTCGTGTCGCAAGGCAACGACTATCTCTCGACCGACAATGGCGAATTGCAGAACACCGGCAATCTATTCGACTTCGCCGTCAAGGGCGACGCCTGGTTCGGCCTCAACACACCGGCGGGTCTGGTGTTGACGCGCGACGGCCGTTTCACCATGACCGACAGCGGTGCTCTGGTGTCCGTGCGGGGCTTTCCGGTGGTCGATCCCGGCGGCGGACCAATCCAGCTCGACCCGGCGGGCGGCGCGCCGACCGTTTCGTCGGATGGTACCGTCTCGCAGAACGGCAAGCGCATGGGCCAGATCGGTCTCTATGATGCGGATGTCGGCAAGGGCTTCCTGCGCTACGAGAACAGCGGCATTCTGCCGACGGACACGCCCCAGCCGGTTGTCGACCGCTCGAATGTCGGCGTCGCCCAGGGTTACCTCGAAAACTCCAACGTCAACGGCATGCGGGAAATGACCCAGCTGATCGAGGTCAATCGCGCCTTCGACAGTATCAGCACGCTGACGAGCAGCAGTGAGGGCACGCTCACGGACGCGATCAAGACCCTCGGCGGCAGCCAGTAAAGAGGGCGGATCATGTTCGAGGATCGGTTGCCGGATGGTGCATTGTCGCCGAAGCTTTCGCACATGGCTGTCCTGGCGGGCCAGTATGCGGTGGCGGAAAATGCCGTGGCCCATGGCGGCCACGTGCGGACGATCGCCGCCGGGCATTACACGGTTGCCGGTCTCTCCAGACAGGTGCGTCTCGGCGATTTCGTCGCGCATCGTTCGCAAACGGGCGTCCATCTCGGCGAGGTCGTCCGCGTCGAACCCGAGCTGACCTATGTCTGTCCGATCGAGCCGGGAGAACCGATCGGCATTCAGGATACCATCATCCGCAAGGGCGCCTTCCGCATCGCGCCGAGCGACGGCTGGTGCGGTCGCACGATCAATTCGCTGGGTGAACCGATCGACGGGCTGGGACCGCTGGCGATGGGGCTGGAATCGCGCGCCATCTCCAACACCGCGCCGCCCTCGATGACGCGCAAGCGCGTCGATACCGGCTTCAAGACGGGCGTGCGCGCCATCGATATCTTTTCGCCGCTGTGCCTCGGCCAGCGCCTCGGCATCTTTGCCGGCTCCGGCGTCGGCAAGTCGACGCTGCTGTCGATGCTGGCCAGAGCCGACGCCTTCGACAAGGTCGTGATCGCACTGGTCGGCGAACGCGGCCGCGAAGTGCGCGAATTCATCGAGGACACGCTCGGCACGGATATGCAGAAATCGGTGGCCGTCGTTGCGACCAGCGATGAGAGCCCGATGCTGCGCAAGATGGCGCCGCTGTCGGCGATGACCATCGCCGAACATTTCCGCGATCAGGGCGATAACGTGCTGTTGATCGTCGACAGCGTCACCCGCTTCGCCCATGCCATTCGCGAGGTTGCGACCGCGTCGGGCGAACCGCCGATCGCGCGCGGATATCCGGCCTCGGTCTTCACCGAACTGCCGCGTCTTCTGGAGCGCGCCGGCCCAGGACCGGAGGGCACCGGCACGATCACCGCCATCATTTCCATCCTCGTCGACGGCGATAACCACAACGATCCGATCGCCGATTCCACCCGCGGTATTCTCGACGGCCATATCGTCCTGCAGCGCAGCCTTGCCGAGGAAGGCCGCTATCCACCGATCGATCCGCTGGCGTCGATCTCGCGTCTGGCGCGCAAGGCCTGGACACCGGATCAGGAAAAATTGGTTTCGCGTCTGAAGGCGCTTGTGCATCGCTATGAAGAAACCCGGGACCTGCGCCTCATCGGCGGGTATCGCCAAGGGGCTGACGCGGATCTCGATATCGCCGTCCGCCAGGTTCCGATCATCTACGAGATACTGAAGCAGACCCCTGGCGAGCGGCCGTCGGCCGACGCGTTTACCGACCTTGCGACCGCTTTGAAGAATGCCTCGGCCGGAATGGTTCCGGCCAAGGGAAGATAGCGGTGGCAAGATGCATCACCTCATCCATCCCTTTGAATTCAAAGATCCTGTTCTCAGCTAGCCGACATTTCCTAACTTCGTGCCGAAAGAGGGACCAAACGTGAGAGAATCCGATGCAGACGAACCGGTCGCTCCGCTGAAGCCGGCGAAGAAGCGAACTGTCACGGACAGGGCCTTGGTCTGCGCGGGCCTGGCGCTTGCCGGCGCGTCAGCCTTTTTCCCCTGGTACGTCTTCCTGAACCCGGACAAGTTCGGCATCCACGTGGCCGAAGGCGACCGCTCGCGCGATTTGCCGAACTGGCCGGGCCGTGAGATCGTCAGCGTGTCGCCGCTTGCCATGGTCAACAAGAACCCAAACGGCCCGAAGGACCTCATTCCCGATCCCTTGACGACCGCGACTGTCAGCAATGTCGGGCGCGAGGACGATAAGGGACAGCCCGCCGAGGACCAGCCGCTCCCCGGCAAGTCCCCGTTCCATCTGCTGCACGTCGCAAACGGCCGCGCTTTGATCGAGGATGACACGGGCATGTACGTCGTGCGCGTCGGATCGATTCTGCCCGACAACAGCCGTCTGGCCACCATCGAGCAGCGCGATGGAAAGTGGGTGATCGTCACCTCGACGGGTGATGTTTACGGCCACAATTGAAAAGCCCGGAATCGCCTGCGTTTCAGGCGTTTCGAAGAGTTTGCAGGAACGCATTTCCCGCAAGTCCCACGCAAGATTATGCCGCTAGGGTGATAGTGTAAGAACGGAGAGAAGCCATGCAACCCATTCAGCTCTTTGACCTGGCCTCGCGGCAAGCCGAGTGGCTCCAGGCGCGTCAGGAAGTTGTTGCCGGCAATATCGCCAATGCCAATACCCCGAAATATCGCGCCAAGGACGTTACGCCGTTCCAGGCCGTTCTGGACAACCAGAACGTCGGCATGGTGAAAACCAATCCTGCACATCTTTCGGGCAATGAATTCAGCGCGAGCGGCGACGTCAACGTCGAAGAAGCGTCGCTCAGCCAGGAAATAGGCGTCCAGGAGTCGGGTAATACCGTCGGCCTGGAAGACGAACTCTCCAAAGCCGGCGATATCAAGCGGCAATACAGCTTGAACACCGCGCTCGTGAGCTCCTTTCATCGCATGATGTTGATGACCGTAAAACAATAGATGAAGTGAAGATGTCATGGACCCCTTATCAGCCGCATTGAAGATTGCAGGCTCCGGCCTGGAGGCCCAATCGACCCGTTTGCGTGTCGTTTCCGAAAATATCGCCAACGCCCGCTCGACGGGCGATACACCCGGCGCCGATCCCTACCGGCGCAAGACCGTGACTTTCGGCGCCGAGCTGGACCGTGCCAACGGGTTGACGACGGTCGGCGTCAAGAAGCTGGGCGAAGACACTGGCAAGTTCGTCGAGGAATACGATCCGGACAATCCGGCAGCGGACCAGAAGGGCTACGTCAAGATGCCTAATGTCAACGTCCTCGTCGAGATGGCCGATATGCGGGAAGCCAACCGCTCCTATGAGGCCAACCTGCAGACGGTCAGGCAGGCCCGCGATCTCATCTCTTCCACTATTGACCTGTTGAAGAACCAATAATGATCGATTCAATCAAGAATGTCGCCTCTCTCTCAGCCACCCGCGGCCTTGGCAGCATTGCCACGGACCTGACCTCCGCCGCATCCGGAGTGCTTGGCTCATCGCCGGCCGTCGCGATGGGAACCACGGCCGGAATGAGCTTCGCTTCGGTCATGTCGAATGTCGCGAAGGACTCCGTCAACACGCTGAAGGAAGCTGAAAATGCTTCCTTTGCCGGCATGAAGGGCCAGATGAGCACACGCGAAGTCGTCGACAAGGTCATGCAGGCGGACCAGACGTTGCAGACCGCGATTGCACTGCGTGACAAGCTCGTGTCAGCCTTTCTCGACGTTACGAAAATGCAGATCTAGAGCGGTGTTACCGCTCTAATTAACTGATTTGGCGGGAATTATTCGCAGGCCGCGCCGCGGTTTCGAAGGCCCCGCCCCACCTCGAAGGACGAAAGCATGAGAGCGCTCGCAATTGCCGCGACGGGCATGGACGCCCAGCAGACCAACCTGGAAGTGATCGCGAACAACATCGCGAACATCAATACGACGGGTTACAAGCGTTCGCGCGCCGAATTCTCCGACCTTCTCTATCAGACCGAGCGCGCCAAGGGCATCGCCAACCGGCCGAACCAGGCCGTGGTTCCCGAAGGCGCCAACATCGGTCTCGGCGTGCAGACCGTGGCTGTGCGCAACATCCAGATCCAGGGCGAACTGTCGCAGACGCAGAACGATCTCGACGTCGCGCTCGTCGGCCGCGGCTGGTTCCAGATTCAGATGCCGGATGGCACGACGGCCTATACCCGCGCCGGATCGTTCAACAAGAGCGACACCGGCCAGATCGTCACGCCCGACGGCAACGTGCTCGAGCCCGGCATCACGATCCCGAACAATGCCAGCAACATTACCATCAGCTCGGCCGGCCAGATCGCAGCCACCATCGGCACGGCGACGACGCCGACCGTTCTCGGCCAGTTGCAGATCGCCAACTTCGTCAACGAAGCCGGCCTGCAGCCGATGGGCAGCAACCTTTTCACACAGACGCCCGCCTCCGGCAATCCGGTCGTCTCCGATCCGAACGAGAACGGTTTCGCATACCTGAAGCAGGGTTATCTGGAATCGTCGAATGTCGATCCGGTCAAGGAAATCACCGATCTGATCACGGCACAGCGCGCCTATGAGATGAATTCCAAGGTCATCACGACGGCTGACGACATGGCGCAGATCGTCAGCAAGAACCTGAAGTAGCGGGAAGGACGGGCCGAACATGAGGTTTCGCCGGATGAAAAGCTTAGCAATGGCCTGGCTCGCCGCAGCGAGCCTCTCCGTCGTGTTCGTGTCGATCGCGCCCGTAGGCGCGGCACGCGCCGACGCGGCCGGCATGGGTACCGCGGTGGTGCCGACCGAAACGATCTATCCGGGCGACATCATCAGCAGCGGTCAGCTCGAGGAGGTCGAAGTCACCAACCCCAATCTGACGGGCGATTATGCCAAGCGGCTCCGGGAGGTGACGGGTCTGGTATCGAAGCGGACGCTTCTGCCTGGCCGGACCATCTCCGTCTCCGCTTTGCGCCAGCCCTACGCGGTAACGCGCGGCTCCAACATCCGCCTGGTGATGACCATGGGCAGCATGACGATCACCGCGGCCGGGACTCCGCTGGATGACGGCGCCGTCGGCGACAGCGTGCGTGCCCGCAATATGGATTCCGGCATCATCGTCAACGGCACGGTTCTCGAAGACGGCACGATCCGCGTGGTCGCAAAATGAAGAGACTTCGTCAATTTTTCGCGGTTCTGCTTGCATTGCCAAGCCTGATCGTTGCCGATCCGGCCATGGCGATGCAAGCGCGCATCAAGGATATCGCCTCGCTGCAGTCAGGACGTGACAACCAGCTCATCGGCTACGGCTTGATCGTCGGTCTCCAGGGGACCGGCGACGGCTTGCGTTCCTCGCCTTTTACCGAGCAGTCCATGCGGGCGATGCTGCAGAATCTCGGTATCTCGACCCAGGGCGGCCAATCTGCCGCCAGGAACACCGCCGCCGTCATGGTCACGGCGAACCTGCCGCCGTTTGCAAGCCCCGGGAGCCGCATCGACGTGACAGTCAGCTCGCTCGGCGATGCGACGTCGCTTCGCGGCGGTACGCTCATCATGACCTCGCTGAGCGGTGCCGACGGGCAGATCTATGCCGTCGCGCAGGGCTCGGTCATCGTTTCGGGCTTCCAGGCCCAGGGCGCTGCCGCAACGGTCACCGAAGGGGTCACGACGGCCGGCCGCGTACCCGGCGGCGCCATCATCGAACGCGAGCTGCCGTCGCGCTTCAAGGATTCGGTCAATCTGGTCCTGCAGCTGCGCAATCCGGACTTTTCCACCTCCATCCGCATTGCCGACACCGTCAATACCTGGGCGACCTCGCGCTTCGGCGCGCCGATCGCCGAGGCCAAGGATTCGCAGGAAGTCGCGATTGCCAAGCCCAAGATGGCGGATCTGACGCGGTTAATGGCCGACCTCGAAAACCTCAGTGTCCAGACCGACACACCGGCCAAGGTCGTCATCAACGAGCGGACCGGAACGATCGTCATCGGTGCCGACGTTCGCGTCTCGCCGGTCGCCGTCAGCTATGGAACGCTGACGGTACAGGTCAGCGAGAACCCGCAGGTCATCCAGCCGGAGCCCTTCTCGAACGGCCAGACGGCCGTCCAGGATCAGACCGACATCACCGCCACCAAGAGCGGCGGCCGTGTCGCGGTGCTGGAAGGGCCCGACCTGAAAACGCTGGTCTCCGGCCTCAACAACATCGGCGTCAAGCCGGACGGTATCATCGCCATCCTGCAAGGCATCAAATCGGCCGGCGCCCTGCAAGCGGAGCTCGTATTGCAATGATATCGATCGCCATCGCCCGGAAAATGCTGAACTCCTGTGGCCTCGCGGCAACCTTGGCAACAGTTACCATGGTGCTGTCGCTCGGCTTCGCAACGGCGCAGGAAGCGCCAAAGCCGGTCGTCGTCGACCCGGCTTCCAGCCAGGATGAGATCCGGCAATTCTGCACCAACATCGCCAATCCGGCCCGGGATCAGCGCTACCTGCTGCAGAAGCAGGAATTGGAGAAGCTGCAGGCGGATGTCGATCAGCGCATCGCCACCATGGACAAGCGCAAGGCGGAATACGAGGACTGGCTCAAACGCCGCGACGACTTCCTGAAGACTGCGGATCTCGGCCTGGTCGACATCTACAAGAACATGAAACCGGACGCGGCGGCGGCGAGCCTCAACGATGTCAGGATCACGGTGGCAGCGGCGATCATCATGAAGCTTTCGGCGCGCCAGTCGAGCCTCATTCTCGCGGAAATGGATGCAAAGAAGGCGGCTGTCATCACCAACATCATCTCCAGCGCATCCGACCCGAATACATCGAAGTCGAAGGACCCCACATGAACATGCGTCTTACGGCCACGTGCGCGGCCGTCGTCTTCCTCGCCGGCTGCAACTCTCAAGCTCTGAAGGAGATCGGCAGGGCGCCGGCCATGAGCCCGATCGGCAGCGGCCTGCAATACGCACAGACGCCACAGATGTCGCAATATCCGAAGCGGCCTCACCAGGTCGCGCAGGGCTATTCGCTCTGGAACGATTCGCAGGCGGCCCTCTTCAAGGACGCGCGCGCCCTCAATGTCGGCGACATCCTGACGGTGACAATCCAGATCAACGACAAGGCGAACTGGGATAACGAGACCAACCGCAACCGCACGAACAAGAGCGACATGAACTGGAACATTGCCGCCAAGATCTTCGGCTGGCAGCCTGCCACCAATGCGACGGCGACCTCGGGCTCCGATACCAGCACCGACAGCAAGGGCAAGATGCAGCGTTCCGAGCAGATCAACCTGCTCGTGGCTGCGGTCGTGACAGGCATTCTCGAGAACGGCAATCTGATGATCAGCGGCTCGCAGGAAGTCCGCATGAATCAGGAAATCCGCATTCTCAACGTCGCCGGTATCGTGCGTCCGCAGGACGTTACCGCGGACAATACGATTTCCTACGACAAGATCGCCGAGGCGCGTATTTCCTACGGCGGCCGTGGTCGTCTGACGGAAATACAGCAGCCGCCGTCGGGTCAGCAGGCCGTCGACTTGCTGTCGCCGCTCTGACGGCCGGTGGCATCGGATAGTTTGATAACGGACGGACAAGGACATGGCAGTAGCCACAGACGAACCGGCAAAAGGCAAGGGATCACCGCTGATCATGACGATCGTCGGGCTGCTGGTGCTGACCGTGCTCGGCGGCGGTGGCGGCTGGCTGCTCGGCACAGTGGTCGCCCCGAGGATCAAGACGGCCACGGCGGCCATGCAGACAACCAAGCAAGCCGCCGGCGACAGCAAGCAGGCCGCGGCGGCCGCTCTGGCGAACGGTATCATCGCGCTCGATCCGATCACCGCCAATCTCGCCTATCCCTCGCAAAACTGGATAAGGCTCGAACTTGCGCTGGTATTCAAGGGTCAGCCCGACGCGCAACTCGCCCAGGCCATCCATCAGGATATCATGGCCTATATCCGCACGGTCTCCCTGCAGCAGATCGAAGGCGCGCGGGGGATGCAATATCTTCGGGATGACATTCAAGAGCGTGTTGACCTGCGCTCGGAAGGACGCGTATCGAAAGTTATGTTCAGAACTTTCGTGATCGAATGATTCGGTTAATACTTGTCCTATCTGTATTAGTTATTGCTGTATTGTCGCCTGAACTGGCGATGGCGCAGCAATTGCCGCAACAGCTCCCCACCGATCTTCTGAACGTGCCCGTAAATGGGTCGGTCGCGGCCTGGATCATCCGCACGTTCGGCCTGTTGACGATCCTGTCGATCGCGCCCGGCATCCTGATCATGGTGACGAGCTTTCCGCGCTTCATCATCGCTTTTTCGATCCTGCGTTCCGGCATGGGCCTGGCGACCACGCCGTCGAACATGATCCTGCTCAGCCTGGCCCTGTTCATGACCTTCTACGTCATGTCGCCGACCTTCGATCAGGCGTGGAAGGATGGCGCGCAGCCATTGCTCGCCAATCAGATTTCGGAAGCCGATGCGGTGCAGCGCATCGCCGAGCCGTTCCGCACCTTCATGTCCAACAATACCCGCGACAAGGACATCAAGCTTTTCGTCGATCTGGCGCAGGAGCGCGGTCAGACGCCGGTGGTTGACAACAAGATCGACTACCGTGTTCTGATCCCGGCCTTTATGATCTCGGAGATCCGTCGCGGTTTCGAGATCGGTTTTCTTGTGGTACTGCCGTTTCTCGTCATCGACCTGATCGTATCCACCATCGTCATGGCCATGGGCATGATGATGTTGCCGCCGACCTCGATCTCGCTGCCGTTCAAGATTCTCTTCTTCGTGCTGATCGACGGCTGGAACCTGCTGGTCGGCAGCCTCGTCCGTTCCTTCCACTGATAGTCAGTCGCCGGCGATCGTCGGAAACTGGTTCCCGACGATCTGCAAGCCTTATTCGGCGGCGATTGCCGCCGCGTTCTGATCATAAGTCAGAAAAGGCTCCATGCGGAGCGGCAGCGCCGGCACATCCATGTGGTCGGGCGCAAGGCCCTGCTTGGCGCGCGCCACCATCATCTCGAAGGCCGTCTCCAGATGGTGGGTGAAGCGCTCGGCGTCGAAGAGCGGCATGATCGAGCGATTGACGGCCAGTGTTTCCTTGAACTGCGCAATGCGTTCCGGCTGGCTGGCGAGCTCTACCGCCATATCCTCATAGCCTTGGACGTTCTCGGCCACCAGTTCCGGCAAGCCGATCGCGTTCAGCAGGCTTTCGCTGACGCGGGAAGCGAAGTTGGTGCCCTTCGTGGTGAGGACCGGCAGGCCGCCCCAGAGCTGCTCCGACGTGGTCGTATGACCGTTGACGGGGAAGGTGTCGAGGCCGAGATCGGCAAGCTGCTGACGATCGATGTGGTCCTCGTAGCGAATACGGGTGGTGAAGACGACCCGCTTGCGGTTGACACCGCGCGCTTCCAGACGTGACCAGAGATTGGCTTCGGCGCGGGGGCCGTTGCAAAGCAGCCAGAGCACGCTGTCCCTGCTGCGCTTCAAAATGTTGCACCATACGTCGACCATCTGCGACGTGACCTTACGGTTGCCGTTGAAGGAGGCGAAGACGAAGGCCTCCTCGGGCAGGCCGTGCTGCGCGCGCGTCGTCGGCCTTGGCTTCGGGCGGTACAGCGGATCGTTCGGCTGATAGCATTCGGGCAGGCGGCAGAACTTCTCGTGGAAATGCGCCTTCGAATGGTCTGGCAGCACGTAGGGGTCGCCGACGATGTAATCGAGATCGATATTGACGGCCGTGCCGGGGAAACCCAGCCAGGCAGCCTGGATCGGGGCGGCCATGTGATTGAGGATGCGGGCGCGGCTTTCCTTGGTATGTCCCTTGAGGTCGACCAGGATGTCGATACCGCGGGCGCGGATCATTTCCGCAGCAGCCTGGTCGGAAAGGCTGCGAACGTCGACCATCGCCCCCCATTTGGCGTGATCGAATTCCTGCTCCCGCTGGGAAGACAGATCCGAATGGTCGAAGAGCGTGATCTCGAACCGATCCCTGTCATGCAGTTCCAGGGTACGCTGCATGAGTTTCATGGTCGCATGTCCCGGCCAGAAGTCGGACGACAGATAGCCGATGCGTATCTTGTTGCCCCATACATGCGGGGCCTCGCGCCGTGCCTCGGCATGGCCGGCTGGCAGCGGCACGGTATCGTGGATCGCAAGCTTGTTGATCGCCTCGTCGCCGCACCAGTGCAGATGGAAGAAGGGATTGTCCGGAATCACATAGTCGAGATTGCCTTGCGCGATCGACGCGGTGATGGGGGCCATGTGCTTGTCGACGACTGCAAGGTCGGACACCTCGCGGGCGAAGATCAAATAGAGCGTGCGAAAGATGATGTTGTCGGGGTGCTTTTTGAACAGCGTCGCGACGATGTGTCGGTTGCCCTCGTCATAGAGATCGTCCGTCAGGAGTTTTGCCGCCATCAGCCGATGTCTGAGTTCGGGTCCTTCGACCAGCACGGTCTTGAAGCCGGCGAGGAGTTCCTTCTGCTGACGGCTCAGGAAAATGCGGGTGAGGACGAAGGCAAGGTCCGGATCCTTGAACGCCATCGGCAGGATCAGACTTCCGATCGCCAGCGCCTGATCGTCGTTGCCGCAATCGCCGTGCAACAGCAGCGCTTCGCGAAGATAGTCCTCGCGACGGGGCTTTTGCCTGCCTGCCAGCTCGTAGGCGCTTGCCGCATCCGATTTGAACCCGAGCTTGAGCAATGTTTTCGCCAGCAATGCGTAGGTCTTCGGCGACCTGTCGACGTTAAGCAATTCGTTCAGCGTTTCCAGCGCGCGCGTATATTGTCCCTTCTGATAGAAACCGGACGCTGTCACAAAGGCGTTTTTCGTATTCACGAGCGAGAACTCCGAGCGGAATGTTGAACTGGCTCCGGTCGAAGACCGAGCGCCGGCATCATGGATTCGCCTCATCATCGCGCGCGTAGCTTGCCTGAAACCGAAGCACCGATCGAAAAGGTCTTCATGCTTTCTTAGCTACGTTTCGGAGAGATATTTCCCGGCATCCGGCGTTTAATGAATTGGCAAGCAATGGATGCGAGTGTCCTTGCGACATGACGGGTTTGGTCCGCTAGGAAATGGATCGAGGAGCATGAAGCCGCTCCGTCATCGCCGGTATTCCCAGTCCGGTATGTCCTCCTTTTTGTATCCAGTTTTCAGGGGACAACCTCAATGACCAGCATCATTACCAACAATTCCGCAATGGCCGCCCTCCAGACGCTGAAGGGCATCAGCAGCAGCCTCCAGAGCACTCAGAGCGCCGTTTCGTCCGGCCTGCGCATCTCCAAGGCTTCCGACAACGCTGCTTACTGGTCGATCGCCACCAGCATGAAGTCCGACGACAGCGCCCTCGGCGCCGTTTCTGACGCTCTCGGCCTCGGCGCCGCCAAGGTTGATACGGCATCGACGGCCGTCACCAGCGCCATCGACGTCGTCGGTCAGATCAAGAACAAGCTCGTCACCGCCATGGAAGGTTCGGTCGACAAGTCGTCCGTCCAGCAGGAAATCGGCCAGCTGCAGCAGCAGCTGCAGAGCGTTGCCCAGTCGGCTTCGTTCAACGGCGAAAACTGGGTCATCGCCAAGGGCGGCGACTCCGCTTCGGTTGTTTCCTCCTTCATCCGTGGCACCAACGGCACCGTTTCGGTCAGCACGACGTCCTACGCGTTCGACTCCGGCGCAACCGGCAACGTTCTGTTCGGTGCGAGTGCATCCGGCACGATCGACACGACGTCTGGCATTCTCGGCACCGCGACCGGTTCTTACTCGGTCTTCAGCCTTGACATCTCCGGCATGACCGGCGGCCAGATCTCCAGCTCCCTCAACATGGTTCAGACCGCTCTGAACTCGTTGACCAGCATGGGTTCGAAGCTTGGCTCGATCTCGGGTCGTATCGACCTGCAGACGACCTTCGCCTCCTCGCTCTCCAGCTCGATCGAATCGGGCGTTGGCAAGCTGGTTGACGCCAACATGGAACAGGAATCGAGCAAGCTGTCCGCCCTGCAGACGCAGCAGCAGCTGGCCGTCCAGTCCCTGTCGATCGCCAACTCCTCGACCCAGTCGATCCTGTCGCTCTTCCGTTAATCGGAAGCGTCGGCGCAGCGCGCCGGTCGAAATCTCTGAACAAGAAGTCAACCGCGCCTATCAAAGGCGCGGTTTTCCTTTTTCGTCGCTTGCTGCTGCGGTGGCCGTTACGAAGCGGCTGCAAGTGTTGCGCCAGCCTTGCCGCGAACCGCATCGACGAAGCCGTCGAACAGCTTGCGCATGGCGACCTGCTTGTAGGGATAGATGGCTGGGTCATCCATATTATGGACCACCATCGCGACATCGAGTTCGAACACCAGCAGGCGTCCGTCGGAGAGTTCGGCGCAGTCGATGCCGAAATAATCGAGCCCGATGTGGCGGTGGAGAGCCGCAAAACTGTTCTTGTGACGAACCGCGAAGTCCGTATCGAAGTTCTCCATCCAGGCCTGCTCGACGGCGCGCTTTGCCGGGCTTTGCCCCATGCCGGCGCTCAGATAGTGCACGATCCAATGGTCGGAAAGCGCCATGTGGCTCGCGAAAGCCCTGCCGTTGATGAACACGACGCGCTGCTTGTTGTAGTAGCCGTCCGGGCCGCGGAAATCGATGAAGGGCGCGACGTAAAGCTCGGGAGCGGGCTGTATCTCCAGCCAGGCTGACAGTGCCGCCAGATCGACGATGCGCTCCATTCCGTGGCCGGCATGGGTGCTGATCGGTCGGATGACCAGCGGGAATGCGAGGCCCGGAACGCAGTCTTCCAGGCGTTTGACACCCGCACCAACGGCGACGAGATCCTGGCGTGATACGCGATAGGTGGTCGGCGAGAGAATTGATGGTTCATTGGCCAGCATTTCGCTCACGCCGTCGCGTGTCAGCCTACTGATCAGTTCGGGATTGCGGTTCATGACAGGGCCGTCGAAACCTGCAAGCAGCTTTTGCATATGGGCGAGGAGAGGCGCGTTCTCGGTCGATTCCCCGATTGCCATGAAGGCCACGTCATATTCCGGCAGATCTGCGAGCGCGGTGGTTTCGAGGTCGACATAGTGCAACCACAACACACAATTGCTGCCCGCCAGCAGGAAGTCCACCGGCGTGTTCGCCATGAAATCGCCTTCCGTGACGAAGGCCAGAAGGTGCGGGCCGGTTCCATTGCCATGGACCACACAGAAATCGCGGCGCAACTGCACGGCATTGTGCAGGATCTGGCGGGCCTCCTCGGTGCGGCCCAGCGTCTGCAGGATCGTCGCCAGGTCCAGGAGTGCTGCGGCATCGGTATCATCCGCCGTCGCGCGCTGCATCAGCTCGTTCCAGAGCGGCGTCACGTCGCGGCCGGCATAGACGAGCGATACGATTCTCTGCATGCCCAGAATGCGGGCGGCGGCAGACGTGTCCAGTGAGGCCGAGGCGGCAAAAGGGGCTTTGGTCATCAGCATTGGCGAAGATCCTGTCGGGAACCGAGTGTCAAAATGCCTTGAACGAGCGCGTCTATGTCCGCCTGTCGCGTGCGATGGTTCACGATCGCGGCGCGGATTGCCGGCTGTCCGTTCAGATGGGTCAGAGACGGAGCGACCCGGCCTTCGGCATGGAGGCGTTCAACGATATCAGCGTTAATGGCCGGCGGTGCCTTGCCGTCGGGGCCGACATAGGCAAAGCAGACGATATTGAGCGCGACAGGCGACAGCAGCTTCAGGGCCGGCTCCCGCTCGACCTTTCGCGCAAGGTCGCGCGCCAGCATGCAATTGGCGTTCATCGCATTGCCCAGCGCCTTGATGCCATAGGTCTTCAGAGTGAACCAGGTCTTCAGCGCGCGGAAGCCGCGGGAAAGATCCGGACCGTAATCGCAGGGCCACCAGTCGCCGCCCGCAAGTCCCGTGGCTGCACGGCTGAGATAAGCGGCTTCCGATGCAAAGGTTTGACGCTGCCACTCGCTGTCTCGAACGAGCAGGAAGCCGGCATCGTAGGGTACCTGGCCCCATTTGTGGAAATCGAAGGCCAGCGAATCGCAGGTCTCGATGCCCGCGAACAGATCGGCGAGATCCTCGCTCAGGATACCCAGCGCGCCCAGCGCACCGTCGACGTGAAAATGAAGATCATAGCGGTCGGCGATGCCGCGCAGTGCGGCCAGATCGTCAACGGCGCCGGTATTCACGGTTCCAGCACTTCCGATCACGAGGAACGGCCTGTGCCCATCCTGCCTGTCGCGCAGGATCGCCTGCTCCAAGGCTTCGATATCGATCTGTCCGGCGCTGTTGACCGGGATGCGCCTCAGCTGATCGCTGCCGATCCCGGACATCTCGAAGGCGCGCGGCACGCAGCCATGCACCTCACGCGACGCATAGGCCACCAGGCGAGCTTCGTCGGATAGCCCCGTCGCGCGAACATCGACGCCGAGCTTGCGGCATCTTGCAAGTTGCACCGCCACGAAATTGGCTTGAGACGCGCCGGTCAGGAATATGCCGCCGGCCGTATCCGGAAACGAGAATATCTGGCGTGTCCAGCGGATGATCTGGCGTTCGACCTCGATCGGCATATGGTCTCGGCCGCCGAGATTGGCGTTCAGCCCTCCAGCGAGCATTTCGGCAAGCATGCCGGTAACCGTGCCGCCGCCCTGCACCCAGCCCATGAATCCCGGATGGATATTGCCGCTGCCATAGGGGAGGATGTTGTCGCGGAAAATCGCATGGACATCTTCGAGGTCGCTTGCTTCGACGGGCAACGGTGCATCGAATAGCGCGCGTCCGGAAGACGGAGCGGGTTGCCAGACCGGCTTTGCAGCAAGTGTTTGCAGATGATCGAACATGTCGTCCAGCATCTGATGGCCCTGCTTCCGCAAGGCCTGCCAGTCGTCGGGATCGAGGCTCGTCCGCTGATGGCGATCATCCGCCACCCGCCCGGCCTCCTGCAAGCTAAACATCATCACCTCGTATTCGGCCGCTGTGCCGACATTGCCGCCTGGCCGCGTCTTACTCGACATTCGTCGGATCGGCGCAATGCTATGCCGTCCAAGATGGCGCGAGGCTGACTTGCGTTGTTCAAACGCTCCAAAACGGCAAGATCACCCCGAAATCGATGCTTTCATGCACGTGAAGCGAAAAGTTCTTTGTCATACGCAATGCGAGGTGGTGGATGTGGAATCCCCGAGGGCTGGATCAGCTATTCTCCAGAAAGTATGATTCCGTTAACTTTTACGCGCGGCATTAACCTTTTGTTAAGGCTAATGCTGTCACTTGCAGCTAACGCAACGGTTGGTTAACCACTCTTAAGAGCCGGTTAACAAGCATGAGGCTGATTGCCGTTCCCGGCCGCAGACCGGAATGTCCCTTCCAAATTCAGCCACAAGGGGCACCCTTCGATGACCAGCATCCTCACCAATAACGCGGCAATGTCCGCTCTTCAGACTCTGCGCTCCATCAATACGAACCTCGAAACTACTCAAAGCCAGGTTTCATCCGGCTTTCGCGTCGCCAAGGCATCCGACAACGCTGCCTATTGGTCGATTGCAACCACCATGCGCTCCGACAACAGCGCGCTTTCCGCCGTCTCCGACGCGCTGGGGCTGGGTGCCGCCAAGGTCGATACCGCCTATACGGCAATGGACAATTCCATCACCGTCGTTCAGCAGATCAAGGACAAGCTCGTCGCCGCAACCGAAAACAGCGTCGGCAAGGCTGATGTGCAGGAGGAGCTCGCGCAGCTTCAGCAGCAGTTGGAGAGCATTGCCCAGTCCGCGTCCTTCTCCGGACAAAACTGGATGTATGCTGCCAATGGCGCGTCGGCTTCCGTCGTTTCTTCCTTTGTGCGCAACAATGACGGTACTGTTGCCGTCAACAGCACCAGCTACAGCTTCGATACCGGGTCGCAGGGCAATGTCATGTTCGGCGCGGATGCCGCAGGCGCCATCGATACAAGTTCGGGCATCCTCGGTACCAAGCAGGATATCAACGGCACATCCTATTCCGTCTTCAGCCTCGATATCACCAACATGACGAGCGGTGATATCGCCAAATCGATGAACCTTGTACAGGGCGCCCTCAACGCCATGACAAGCACCGCTTCGCAGCTTGGTTCGCTCTCGACCCGCATCGATCTGCAGACCGGCTTCGTCTCCTCCCTGCGGGATACGATCGACTCGGGCGTCGGCAAGCTCGTCGATGCGAACATGGAAGAAGAGTCGAGCAAGCTTTCGGCGTTGCAGACGCAGCAGCAACTGGCGATCCAATCGCTGCAAATCGCCAACAGCAGCGCGCAGAACGTCCTGGCGCTCTTCAAGTGAGCCTTGACCGGAGCTTACGTTGAGATGGCGCGGCGGCTTTTCTCTCTTGTCGCCGCGCATAAGCTTTTGTTAACCTTGCCGCGTAACTGATTTGCAGTTTTCTGCGCTGGGCCGTTTTTCGATCTCTTTGGAGCGATTTCGGCACCTTGTTTTAGCGACGGGCCGTGCTGGGATATCTCCCGCTGGTGGGCATGAGGCCAATCGTTGCTGCCGGATCGGCCCGGTTTGCCAGTTCCAATGGAATTACGGATATTCAGATGAGCAATGTGACGACGAACCGCGCCACGTCCGCGGCACTGACCGTGTTACGCGGAGTCAACAAAGACCTGGGTGTCGTGCAGCAGCAGGTTTCATCCGGCTTTCGCGTCCAAACTGCAAGCGACGATCCCACCTATTGGTCGATGGCGACAACGATGCGCTCGGACCAGAGCAGTCTTTCCACGATTACGGACGCACTCGGCCTCGGCTCCTCCAAGGTCGACACGGCGTCCACGGCCATGGACAACGTCGTAAGCCTGCTGACCCAGATCCAGACCAAGCTGGTTTCTGCAAAGGAGTCCGGCACGAACAAGGATGCCGTCAATGCCGATATTCAGCAGCTCAAGGGTCAGCTGCAATCGGTCACGCAGTCAGCGTCCTTCTCCGGCGAGAACTGGCTCTACAATGCCGATCAGCAGGCCGCGACGCAGCAATCCGTAATCAGCAACTTCACCCGCGGTGCCAGCGGGCAGATAAGCCCCGTGTCGATCAACTACGACAGTTCGCAAACCCTGATGATCGATACTGTCGATCCGAGCCGCGGATTGTTGACGAAGAATGTCGATGCAAGCACGCTCGACACCTCGAGCAGCAGCACTACGGCCCGCAACTATTATCTTCTGGCCGCCGATAGCGGCACGACGCCCGCAGGTGGGACGGAAATCGCGATCTCGAACAGCACGACGGACGCTGAATTGACGGATATGCTCAATGTCACGAATTCGCTTCTGACGTCTGCAACCGCGGCGGATTCGACCCTTGGCCTGATGAAGTCGCGCATCGACGATCAGTCCAGCTATATTTCAAAGCTCAGTGACGCCATCAAGAGCAGTGTCGGCGATCTTGTCGATACGAACATGGAAGAGGCATCGGTGCGGCAGAATGCCCTTCAGACGGCGCAGCAGATGGGCGTTCAGTCGTTGTCGATCGCCAATAGCATGGCGAGCAAGGTGTTGATTCTCCTTCAGGGGAAATGATGGTGGGGCGGCGCGGCCAGATCGGCAGCGGTCCCGTCTTCATCCTCGCACAAGTTTGACTGCCTACGGTCCATCGCAGTGGCATGGTTGCGCAGTTTGCCGATGACATCAGTCGTCATTTCCGGCAGCGCAGCCACAGGACGGAAACCGGAAGCGTGATGATCGACGTTTTGAGCATGGGAATTGTTCGGCCCTCTTATGGCATCCACTCGCAACGCCATGCCGATGCGAACGGGGAGATACACGCGTGAGCTTGGTATTATCCCGATACCTCAAGGATTTCAGTGCCGAGCAGGCGCCACCTTCCGACGTGGCGGACATGCCATTCGGCGAGACAGCCTTTGTTCCGGATAGTCCGGTAGAGCCGCCGGTTGATATCGAGGCGGAGCGCCGCGAGGCATATGCGGAAGGGCACGAGGCGGCCACGCAGGAACTGTCTGAGAAGCATCAGGCTGAGCTCGATGCCATGGCGGACTCGTTCCGCAATGAAATCGATGCCCTCCGAGCGCGCTACGAGGAGCAGGCAGCGGAAAGGATTGCGGCGGACATGACGCGTATGGCGGCGATGCTCGGCCAGGCGATCAGCGCGGAAGCCGCCGCGGCGCTTGCACCGATCATGACCGAAACGCTGACCGCCAGCGCCGTCGCCGATCTTGCCGATCTGGTCAAGGCAGCGATCCTCGACGGCAGCGCCGGCCCGATGGTGGTCAGTGGGCCGCATCATCTCTTTGAAGCCCTTCAAGACCATCTCGGCGACGATGGCGCTCTCCTGCGCCACGTCGAAGCGCCGGATGTCGATCTCGCCGTTACCATCGGCGATAGCGTTCTTGTGACGCGCATGTCCGCCTGGGCCGCCAGTCTGAGAGAGATTCTGAAATGAGCGACGGCGATCAAAATCAGGGCAAGCACGAGATCATCATCGTCAAGCGTCATGGCGGCGGCGATCACGAAGGCGGCCACGGAGGCGCATGGAAGATCGCCTATGCCGACTTCATGACGGCCATGATGGCATTCTTCCTGGTGATGTGGCTAGTGAACGCTGCAAACGAGGAGACGAAGGCCTCGGTCGCCTCCTATTTCAATCCGATCAAGCTTGCCGATGAGAAGCCGACGGAGAAGGGCGTCAAGAAGCCTGTGGACCAGGCTGAAGGCGAGAAGAATCAGCAGAAGTCAAATCAGCCGCAGGACAGACCGAACGACGGCAAATCCGCCAAGACTGGCGAAGACCTGACGTCCACCTCCGGCGACCAGACGAACTACTCGGAGGCCGACTTCTTCGAGAACCCCTATTCGGTCCTGGCGGAAATCGCACAGGAAGTCGGTCAGCAGGCCAATGTCAGCGCCAAGGGTGAGGGCGGTGCCGCCCAGTCGGGTCCGGCCACGGGCGCGGACGGCGGTCAAGCCTATCGCGATCCATTCGATCCGGATTTCTGGACCAAGCAGGTCAAGGTCTCCAGCGCGTCGAAGAATGCGAACGAGGAACAGTCCGCCAAGTCGGATCAGTCGCCAAAGGGCGAAGTCATCGCACTTTCCAAGGCAACCGCGGCCGATACCGGCCAGCCGGCCAATCAGCTGCAGACCCCCGAACAGCAACCGACGGTGAGCGAGCAGCAGGCATCCGGCGCGCAGCAGCAGAACAATCGGGCAGGGAAGTCGGCACAGACCGCGAGCGCCGCCGGGCAAAGCGATGCCTCGACCTTCGAGGACAACGCCGCCGTGGCGCAGGGCAAGAGCACGACGCCGACCAAGGCGCAGCAGCAGGAAGCCAAGGAACTGCAGCAGGCGATACAGTCTGAGATCAACGGTGTCGCGGGCCAGCTGGCCGAGGGTCTGCAGGTTACGTCGACCGAAGGCGGTCTGTTGGTGACGATCTCCGACCAGAGCAACGATCCGATGTTCAACATAGGCTCCGCCGTGCCGCGCCGGGAAATGGTGATGGCTATGGAGAAGATCGGCAAGATCCTGGCGGAGCGCAAGGGATCGATCCTGGTCCGGGGTCATACCGACGGCCGCCCCTATATGGTTGGCGGCCGCAACGACAACTGGCGGCTGTCGCTCGACCGCGCCCAGAGTGCCTACTATATGCTGACCAGCGGCGGACTGGATGAGAAGCGGATCGTACAGGTCTCCGGCTTTGCAGACCGGCGCCTGAAATTGCCCGACGATCCCTTCAACGACGCCAATCGCCGTATCGAGATCCTGATTGCGAACCCGTCGAGCCAGGCGTCGAAAGACCAGGCACCTCCCGATACCCAGAACCCCGTGAAGCCCATTCCGGGCAAGGGCAAGTCAGGTCAAGGCAAACAGGGATAGTCCATGGCGCGCAAACAGCATCGTCATAGCCTTGTGCTCGCGCTGACCTTCGGCATGCTCGTGCCGGGTGGTGTTCGCGCCGAGGGGCAGGACGTCCTGCCACTCTACAAGATGCTGCGCTCGCTCGAATTCATCCAGGATTCCGTCGTCGCAGGCGACAGCTCCGCCGGTGAAATGCAGCGTTTCATGCTGGCCACCATCGATGAGCGCCTGCGCAATGTGGACAAGGCGGTCTTCGACGACGACCGTAACGTCGATGCTGCCCTGATCTACACGATGAGCGGTGGCAATCCGGCAACGCTCGAATATCTGATGTCGCGCGACGTCAATGGCAATTTCGACAACCGGGTTGCCGACGTTCTCAGGAAGTATCTGAACGGCAAGGGTCTTCTGGTCGTCAACACGCTCGCCGACATTGCCAGGGAATATCGTGACAAGCCGATCGGCCCCTACCTCGCACTGGTTGCCGGCAATGTGATGTCCGGAAAGAACCCGACGGCGGCCTTGAAGCTTTATGACTGGGCGCGTTTGACCGCGCCGGGGACGATCGTGGAGGAATCGGCACTTCGACGTTCGCTTGCCCTGTGCACCGATGCCGGGCTGGTGCCATCAGGGCTCGAATACGCGCGGCGCTACACGAGGCGCTTTCTGCATTCGCCCTATGCAAGCCAGTTCGCCGATCTTTTCGTGCAGCTGGTCGTCGATCACGACTCCGCTGTCAAACAGCAGGATATCGTCGATATCCTCTCCTTCATGGATCCTCCCAGGCAACGGGAAATCTATCTGCGTATGGCACGCCGTGCGGCGATCGCCGGCAAGTCCGATCTCGCGACGCTCGCGGCCGGTCGTGCCCAGGCGATATCAAACGACGGCAGCGACGCCTTCGGCGCATTGGCGGGCTTCTACGGCGGGGTTGCGGGCGTATCCACGCCAGCTTTGCAATCGGCGGTCAACAATCTCGACCAGATGCCTGCGGGTGAACTGAACGCGGAGGATCGTGCGTTGCGCGATGCCGCCAAGGCGGTGGCGCAGGAGATTCTACGCGCACCCGACCCCGCAAGCCTCGGGCAAGGCACTGTTCCTAACCTGCCCAACCAACAGAGTACTGAACACGATGCTGCTGTGACGAATCAACCGGGAGGCCAATTGCCCGGCACGGCGGGTGTTGAGGAGGGAGCCGCGGCAAGCGCTGCTCTTACCCCGGAGGGAGGGCGGCAGGAGGCCGACCCTTCGTTCAACGCATTCGTCACGACGAGCCGTTCGAAGCTTGATGCGATCGACGGCATGTTGAAGCAGGAAAGTCACTGATCATGAACGACATCGGTATATCCGGCGCCTCTTCAGGGGTGGATGTTCTTGCTTCCTCCAAGGGTGCGCGCCCGGGAAAACAGGATGACGGCAAGGGATTTCTGGATGCGCTGACCGGCTCACTCGGCAACGGACGTAACACGTCCGGGACGAGTGCCGGCACGGACGCGAAAGCCGCTGCCGATATGAACGGGAATGCGGACACCGGGAAGGCGGCATCGGGCGATCAGGCGCCTGACGCTCCGGCTCCCAGCACTCCGGCTATCGATGAAAGCATCAATGCCGGGGCTGGAATGATCGATACTTCCGCCGCCGATCTCGCCAATCTTCCCAGCCTTCCCAAGGGCGCCAAGCTCGGGCAGGGTGCCGGGACGGCGACCCTCTCTAAATCTCTGATAGAGCTTCAAAAAGCCATTTCGGCCGGTTCCGATACCGACCCGGCCGCGGCAACGACCGATCCGACCGCAGCGACGACTGATCCAGCTATGCCTTCTCCCGAGGCGCGTGACGTGCCGGCGCAGCCCAAGGTCCTGGATCAGTTTGCGGATATGGCGCAGCAGCTGGTCGAGGTGGCCGCAGCCGCTGACCAGCCGGCGCCAGCCGAAGGTGACGGCAAGGCACCGGTCGTAAAGGGCGGCAAAGGCACCTCGACGACGGATGACGGTAAGTCTTTACTAACGCAATCCGCCCATGCGGCTGGCACGATCTCTGACGCCTTGTCACTCCTCAACGCTCCGCAGACCGTTGCCGCGGTGCAAGGCGTAACGGTCCCAGATAGTCAGGCTGCAGGCGGCGATACGAAGGTTCAGGGAGCTGTGCTCGGCAATGCGGCGCTGACGCAAGACTCGTCGGACAATACGGCGGCGTTGCCTAGCGACGGCAATGGAGCGGATGCGGCGCAGACCTTTCGGCTGACACGCGCAGACGGGCGAGGCGGCGCGCTCGACATGTCGATCACCAAGAATGGTCACGACGCGGCAGATGTCAATGTGGCGGCCTCCGCGAACGGCGATGGGCAGGCGGTCACAGTGCTCGAAAGTCGCCGCTATCTGGGCCTGACCGCCAGCCCCAACTCGGCGCTCGTTGCCGGTTCGCTTGCCGGCGATCGCGAATGGTCGGCTGCGATGCAGCCGGGCTCGGCGCTCTCCAACGCAGCAAGCTTGACGAGCACCGGCAAGGTCGTCAACACCCTCAAGATCCAGCTGCGTCCCGACAATCTCGGCGATGTCACGGCCACCATGCGGCTCTCCGGCGACCAGTTGAGCGTCGACCTGAAGGTGCAGACGGGCGAGGCCTACAGACAGCTCCATGCCGATCAGAGCCGCATGGTCGATGCGCTGCGGGCTCAGGGCTATCAGGTCGACAGCATCACGGTGACCATGGCTTCGAATGCGGATCAGCAGTCCGACAGCGGCAGCCGGCAATCCGGATCGGGGCAGTCGCAACAGCAATCCCTCTTGAACCAGGGGCAAGGCGGCGATGCACGTCCGAAGGGCCAGAACTATTCGGGACAGCAGGCAAATGGCAATGACGGCAATCGCAGCTCGGGTGAGCGCGGCGTGGAAGATGGCGCTGCTGGCAACGCTCAGCGTTCTCGCTCTGGCGCAGTTTACCTGTGAGGCGTTCGCATCCGGAAACGCGACGCCACCCGACAACGGTGCGGCCGGCCTCTGCGAACGTGAAATTCAGTCGGCCGCCGCGAAATACGGAATACCGGAAGGAATTCTTTACTCGGTCGGGTTGACGGAAACGGGACGCAAGGGTTCGCTCTATCCTTACGCCCTCAATATTGAAGGCCGGCCGGTCTTCCCGCCGTCCGAAAATGCCGCTCTGCAAGCTTTCGCCGCAGCGCGACAGAACGGCGCAAAGCTTATCGATATCGGCTGCATGCAGATAAACCAGTATTTCCACGGCGAGAATTTTCCCTCTGTTGCCGCTATGTTCGATCCTCGCAGTAACGTCGAGTATGCCGCAAAGTTTCTCCGCAATCTCCATGACCAGCATGAGACATGGACGATGGCGGTAGCTAGATACCATGCCGGTCCGAACAATAACCCCGCCCAGAAGGTCTATGTCTGTCGCGTGATCGCCAATCTGGTTGCCACCGGCTATGGAAAATGGACGCCCAACGCGGCGACCTTCTGCCAGGACTAGACAACCTATAGGTTGCATACCCCTTCCGGTTAGCCGTCACTAACTCTTTCGATGGAGTTGACAGTCGCGAGATGGCCTGAATTACATATATTAATAATGTAATAACTAACTACTTTTTTATCGGTGTAAATTGCCGAGCACCTACTATATCTAGTGCAAATCGCCCCTCGAAAGTTAATCAATTATTAATTCCCGTCACTCATTTCCGACAGTTGTTCGTGATTCGCCCGATTCGTACCCATAGTTCATCGAAACACCACACTGATTCGGAGGCGGACGAATGATCGTAGTGGTTGATGAGCGAGAGCTTGTTAAAGACGGATATACTTCACTTTTTGGACGGGAAGGCATCCCATCCACGGGATTTGATCCTCGCGAATTTGGCGAATGGGTCACGACGGCGGCAGAGGGCGATATTGCGGCAGTCGAAGCATTTCTGATCGGGCAGGGACAGCACGTATACGAGCTTCCCAGGGCGATCCGTGACCGGACGATGGCACCCGTCATCGCGGTCAGCGATCATCCCTCGCTCGAATCGACTCTTGCGCTTTTTGATTGTGGCGTCGACGATGTGGTCCGCAAGCCGGTGCATCCGCGGGAGATCCTGGCACGGGCCGCGGCAATCCGCCGTAGGCTCAAGGCAATCACCAACTACACCGATATTGGCGCGATTCGCATCTTTGCCGATGGTCGCGACCCGGAAATCAACGGTGATGTTTTTGCATTGCCGCGGCGTGAGCGGCGCATCCTGGAATACTTGATCGCCAATCGCGGCCGCCGGGTGACCAAGACGCAAATCTTCAATGCGATCTACGGCATCTTCGATGAGGAAGTCGAAGAAAATGTGGTGGAGAGCCATATCTCGAAGCTGCGCAAGAAGCTGCGCAAGAAGCTTGGTTTCGATCCGGTCGATTCCAAGCGCTTCCTGGGTTACTGCATCGATTGGAGCTGAAGCTCCCGATCCTGCCTCCAGTCAGTTGAATTCAAGCAGAAGCCCGAGAATCCAGCGATTCTCGGGCTTTTGCTTGAGCAGTCGTCAGGCTGTGTTTTCTTTCTAAGGTGCGTCGTCTCTTACCATTTGCCGTCTCGTTGATGCGCGGGCGGATGCAAGGCGACGCTCTTCGAAAAGTCGCCTCGCGACGAATGACTTTTCCTCCTCTCAGACAGCTTCACGCAAGGCCCGCCACCTACTCTCAGTCGCAAGAAGGAAAACGAGGATTCCAGATGAGCATTTTCGGTAGCATGAAAACCGCGGTTTCAGGGATGAACGCACAGGCGAATCGTTTGGGGACCGTTTCGGACAACATCGCCAACTCCAGCACGACAGGCTACAAAGAGGCGTCGACGAGCTTCTCCTCGCTCGTGCTGCCTTCTTCCGGCGGCAGCTACAATTCCGGCGGCGTGGAGACTTCGGTTCACTATGCGATTTCGCAACAGGGCAACGTGTCGGCCACCACTTCGAGCTCCGACCTTGCAATCCAGGGTAACGGCTTTTTCGTCGTTCAGAGCGCGGCGGGACAAACGTTTCTGACCCGCGCCGGCGACTTCTCGCCCGATGCCAGCGGCAACCTGGTCAATTCCGCCGGCTTTACGCTGATGGGCTATTCCGCCGCCGCTGGCTCCCCTTCGGTTGTTGTCAACGGCTTTGGTGGCATGGTGCCGATCAATGTGACCCAGAGTGGCGTAACAGCGGTCGCAACGACGACCGGCACCATGTCGGGCAATCTCAATTCCAATGCCAAGATCGCCACCAGCAGCGCGACCGGATATCTGCCGTCCGAAAACCAGGCGCCGGTCACCACCGACACGAGCAAGGCGTCGATCACAGGCTACGACAGTCAGGGCAACGCCGTCACCTTCGACGTCTATTACACCAAGACTGCGGACAACACCTGGGATGTCTCGATCTACAACAAGGCTGACGCCGCTTCGGGTGACACGCCGTTCCCCTATTCTTCAGGCCCCGTCGGCAGCACGACCCTGACGTTCGACAGCAATGGCGCGCTGACATCGGGCGGGACGTTCGACGTCACCTTCGGATCCAACTCGCAGACGATTGCCATGGATATGACCGGCTTCTCCCAGGTAGCCACCGATTTCAGCGCCACCGGCAAGATGAACGGTCAGGCTCCCAACCCGGTGACGAGCGTCACCGTCGGTAAGGATGGCACTGTCAACGCCGTCTACAAGGACAGCTCGACCAAGGCACTCTACCGCATTCCGCTCGCCACCGTGTCAAGCCCGGACAATCTGACCGTGGAAACCGGAAACGTCTATTCGGCGAATGGTGTGTCCGGCGTAACGGTCAGCGGTTGGCCTCAGAGCGGCGGGTTCGGTTACATCCAGTCCAACGCACTGGAGGAATCCAATGTCGACCTCGCAACCGAGCTGACGAATATGATCGTATCGCAGAAGAGCTACACCGCGAACTCGAAGGTCTTCCAGGCCGGTTCCGATCTTCTCGACGTTCTCGTCAACCTCCAACGTTAAACTCCAACGTTAAAACGGATAGGGTATCGAGTCAGTCATGTCGCTCACAACAGCACTCAATAACGCACAGGCGATATTCAACAATACCGGCGCGCAGAGCAGCGTCGTATCGAACAATATCTCCAATGCTAGCAACGCGGATTATTCGCGTCGCCAGGCGATGCTGACGACCGACATGTCTGGCGCGCAGGTGGTGAAGATCGCTCGCGCCGATGAGCCGGCGCTGCAGAAGGCCTATCTCGGCAACGCGTCGGCCGACGCTGCGCAACAGCTGCTTCTGAAGGCCTATAACAGCCTTCAGTCAGCGACGATTGGCGGCAACGACAACGAGACCGCACCTGCGACCTACCTGTCTGCCTTTCAGACAGCGATGCAGACTTATGCGGGGTCGCCGTCCAGCACCACGGCGGCTCAATCCGCCATCAATGCGGCTCAAAGCCTTGCCACCGGGCTCAACGACGCCACGACCGTGGTGCAGAGCACCCGGGCCGATGCCGACAAGCAGATCGCGTCCGATGTCGATACGCTGAACGGTCTGTTGAATCAGTTCCAGACGGCAAACGACGCGGTCAAGTCCGCGACGGCAACCGCCGGGCCTACATCGAGCGCGGTCGCCGATGCGCTCGATCAACGCGATTCCGTCTTGAAGCAGATCTCGCAGATTGTCGGTGTGACGACGGTGACGCGCGCCAACAACGACGTGGCGCTCTACACCACAAACGGTGCGACCCTCTTCGAGACCATTCCGCGCTCGGTGACCTTTACGCCGACGAATTCCTACACGGCAGGCACTCCCGGCAACAATGTCTACATCGACGGTGTTGCATTGCCTGCGGGTCAGGGCGCCGCCACCACGGCGCAGGGTAGCCTCCAGGCGTCGTTGCAGGTTCGAGACGACGTCGCTCCGACCTACCAGAAACAACTCGATGAAATCGCGCGCGGTCTGGTAACGGTCTTCTCGGAGAAGAACCAGACGGATCCTACCGCAGCGGCGCAGACCGGTTTGTTTACCTGGAGCGACGGCACTGTTCCAACCAGCGCATCCGTCGTCACGGGTATGGCCGGCTCGATCACCGTCAACCCGGCATTGATCGCGTCGCAGGGCGGCAATCCGAACCTCCTGCGCGACGGCGGTATCAACGGGACGGACTATGTCGTCAACGCCAGCGGCGATAGCGGTTATTCCACCCAGCTGGATGCCTACATCACCGCCATGAACACGAAGATGGATTTCGACTCCACTGCGGGCTCCGACACCAGCGCCAGCCTCATGGATTACTCGTCCAGCTCTATCGGCTGGCTCGAGGGGCAGCGCAGCGCGGCGACGACGGCGGGTGAAAACACGTCTGCGGCACTGTCGCGCTCCTCAAGCGCCTATTCAAACGCGACCGGTGTCAATCTCGACGAAGAGCTGACGCTGATGATGGATATCGAACAGTCCTACAAGGCTGGAACCAAGATATTGAATGCAGTCAACGAGATGCTTCAATCGGTACTGGATATTGCGAGCTAAGCCATGAAACTTTCTTTCATTTCGAGCACAGCCATTCAGAACTCCATGCGTCAGACGATCCGTCAGGCGCAGAACGAGATGACAGATGCATCGACTGAGGCCACGACAGGTACCTATGCGGATATTGGCGTTTCGTTGGGCAGCGGCACGACGCAGAACGTTAATCTGACGAGGGAAGTGACGCGCATCGATTCGATCCTCAGCAGCAACTCGATCGCAAACCAGCGAATGACGTCGTCGCAGACTGCCTTGAGCGATATGAGCTCTCAGGCACAGAAGTTCATGGATCAGCTGGTGGCGCTGCGCGGCAATACCGACGGTAGTAGCGTGTCGCTGACGCAGCAGACGGCCACGGCGACCATGTCCAGCTTTATTGCGGACGCCAATACCATGGTCAACGGCGAATATCTTTTTGCCGGCACCAACACCGACGTGCAGCCCGTGACAGACAACTCCGCGGCGGCGACCACCGCGATCCAGACAGCGTTGACGCAGTATGCCACGGACAATGGCACAACCGTTGACCAGCTCAGCGGCGCCCAGATGAAGGACTTCATCACGACCATTGTCGAGCCGATGGTCACGTCCGACAGTAGTTGGTCCAGCTGGTCGAGTGCGTCGGATCAGAACATGACCAACCGGATTAGTAACTCTGAAGTCATCGATTCGTCGACAAATGCGAATTCGTCGGGTATGCGCTATCTGGCACTCGCAACGACCGTTGCCAATTCGCTGATGAGTACGACGCCCAGTCTTGGTCAGGATGCATTGAATGCAGTCACCGACCAGGCGACCAGCTATGCGCGCCAGGCGATCGACGGACTTAACACCCAGGCGAGCCAGCTCGGCCTCTCTCAGTCGCGCCTGACGGATGCAAACACCGCTCTGAATGCCCAGAAGACCATTCTCAATACCAATATTGGCGACCTGACGGGAGTGGATCCCTACGAGGCTTCCACCAAGGTCAATAGCCTCGAGACGCAGCTCCAGACCGCTTACACCATCGTCTCGAAGATCCAACAGTTAAGCCTTGTAAATTACCTTTGATGATCAAAGGGAAGTAATGACCAGGAAGGATGCATGAATGTATCAGTTCTCATATGCGGAAGTCATGCAGGATGCAGTGGCCGACGCCAAAGAGCGAGAACGACAAGTTCTGGACCGGTCGATTGCCCTTCTCTCTGCGGCCCGTGATGCGGGGAAATACGGCCGTGAAGCGATTGAAGCCCTGTTCTATACGCGGCGCGTATGGGTCAGCTTCGTCGAGGACCTGAAAAGTCCGGAGAACCAGCTCAATGTCGAACTGCGCGCCAACTTAATTTCGATCGCCATCTGGATATTGAAGGAATGCGATCGGATCCGGCGGCGCCAGTCGGAAAACTATCAAGGCATCATCGATGTCACCACCATCATCAGGGATGGACTTAAATGAAAAGTACGCTTCGCATATCGCTTAAAGCCGGGGAAAAGATCTTTATCAATGGGGCTGTTCTGCGTGTCGATCGCAAGGTCGCCCTGGAATTCCTGAATGATGTGACCTTCCTCCTTGAAAACCACGTGCTTCAGCCAGAGGACGCCAACACCCCGCTGCGCCAGCTCTATTTCATCGCGCAGATGATCCTCATCAATCCCGAAGGCAAGGAACAGTCGACGACGATGTTCCGCAAGTCGATCGTTATGCTGCTGTCCTGCTTCCATAATGAGGAAGTGCTGGCCGAGTTGAAGCGTATCGACGGCCTCGTGGCCACCGGCCGCGCCTTCGATGCATTGAAGGCGATCCGCGGGCTCTATCCGGTCGAGGACAATATTCTGAATAATCAGGAGATGCCCGCGGCCACGATCGAACACATTCGCCGGGAGATTGCTCCATGGCAGCGGTAGATGCCGTCAACAGCAGCACGAGCGGTTCCTCCAAAACCGCTGCCGCAGCCTCGGCGAGCGCCACCCTGAATTATAACGACTTCCTGCAGCTCCTCATCGCACAGATGAAGAACCAGGATCCGACCTCTCCGATGGATGCCACCCAGCAGATCTCACAGCTTGCCAGCTTCTCTCAGGTCGAGCAGCAGATCCAGACGAACTCACACCTCGAAACGGTGTTGCAGAACCAATGGATCTCGCAGGCGTCCGACTATATCGGCAAGCAAATCCAGAGCGCCGACGGCAAGGTCACGGGCACGATCAAGGAAGTAACCGTCTATTCGGACGGTGTTATCGCCCAGACCACGGCGGGCGACAAGGTCCTGATCCAGGCCGGTGTGACGATTGCCCCGGCTGGCACGGCCATTGATACGACGACATCATCGAGCGATACTGGCACCGGCGATTCGTCGAGTACGAACTAGAGCAGCAGCTTATGAGGAGCTGGCTGAACCTGAGGTGAAGATGTCATGAATGAAGCCGATGCATTGGATATCTTCCAGGCGGCGATCCGGACGGTGCTCGTGGCTTCCGGCCCGGCGGTTCTCGCGGCCATGATTGTCGGTCTGGTGATCGCCTTGATTCAGGCGCTGACCCAGGTGCAGGAGGCGACATTGACCTTCGTGCCGAAGATCGTCGCCGTCATGGTGACCATCGGCATCACGGCCCCTTTCGTCGGCTCGCAGATCTCGATCTTCACCAATCTTGTCTTTTCCCGAATCCAATCGGGCTTCTAGATCGGGGCCGGAGGCCGAAATGGCTTTCGGCTCAGATGTTTCGCTGGCTGTAAGCCATTCTCGCACAAGCTTCGCCTCTTAAAGATCGGTTCGAATAGGGCAGGCGGATCAGCCGTTTGCCCCCTCTCATGAAGAGACGGAACCGGTCGATGGCACAACCACCCGCATTAGCACTCCCCAAAGCCAATCCAAGCGTTCGTGATATCGGGTTCGCCCTCGGTATCATGGTCATTCTTTGCGTGCTGTTCCTGCCGATCCCGCCGTTCCTGATCGATCTCGGGCTCGCTTTTTCGATCGCGCTTTCGGTGCTGATCCTCATGGTGGCATTGTGGATCAAGAAGCCGCTGGAGTTTTCGTCCTTCCCGACGATCCTTCTGATCGCCACGATGACGCGTCTGGCGCTGAACATCGCGACGACGCGTGTCATCCTCTCGCATGGCTATGAGGGGCATGACGCCGCGGGCGGCGTCATTGCGGGCTTCGCCAGCCTGGTGATGTCGGGCGATTTCGTCATTGGTCTGATCGTCTTCATGATCCTGATCACCATCAACTTCATCGTCATCACAAAGGGCGCGACGCGTATCGCCGAAGTCGGCGCCCGCTTCACCCTGGATGCCATCCCCGGCAAGCAGATGGCGATCGACGCCGATCTTTCGGCGGGCCTGATCGATGAGAAGGAGGCGCAGCGACGCCGTCGGGAACTGGAAGAGGAAAGCTCCTTTTTCGGCGCCATGGACGGTGCCTCGAAGTTCGTGCGCGGTGACGCGGTTGCCGGCCTTTTGATCACTTGCATCAATATCTTCGGCGGCATCATCATCGGCTATTTCCGTCACAGCATGCCGATCGGCCAGGCTGCGGACGTCTTCGTCAAGCTTTCGGTCGGCGATGGTCTGGTGTCGCAGATGCCGGCGCTGATCGTGTCTCTGGCCGCCGGCCTCCTCGTTTCGCGCGGCGGCACCTCCGGTTCCACCGATCAGGCCGTCATCAATCAGTTGAGCGGCTATCCGCGCGCGCTCGCCGTCTCGGCGGTCCTGATGGGCATTCTGGCCATCATGCCCGGCATGCCATTCGTGCCCTTCGTGTTCCTTGGCGGCCTGATGGCGGCCGGCGCCTGGTTCATTCCGCGCCAGGTCGAAGCCGAGAACAAGCTTCGCCGCGACGCCGAGGAGCAGAAGGTGATGCAGACGAAGGAGATGGAGAAGGATTCGGTCAAGTCGGTTCTGAAGACCGCCGAGATCGAGCTGGCGCTTGGCAAGATCGTCTCCACCCGCCTGCTCGGCGCCCATCAGGAACTGGCCTTCCGCGTCGGCAAGATGCGCAAGAAGTTCGCGACGCAATACGGCTTCGTCGTGCCGGAGATCAAGGTGATCGACGACATGGCCATCGCCGACAAGTCGTATCAGATCCGCATCCACGGCACGACGATCGCCTCCAACGTGCTGCGCGTCGGCGAAGTGCTTGTCGTCACCGGCGCGGGCCGCAAACCCACCGTTCCGGGCGATGACATCCGCGAACCCGCCTTCGGCATGCCGGCCGTGTCCGTTCTCGAAGCCTTCACGGAGGATCTGAAGCGCGAAGGCTTCCAGCCGATCGACAATGTTTCCGTCGTGCTGACCCATATGAGCGAGGTCATTCGCAACAACTTGCCCGCACTTCTGTCCTACAAGGACGTGAAGATATTGATCGAACGTCTCGATCCCGAGTACAAGAAGCTCGCCGACGAGATCTGCTCGTCGCATATGTCCTATTCGGGCTTGCAGGCGGTGCTGAAGCTGCTGCTTGCCGAGCGCGTCTCGATCCGCAACCTGCATCTCATCCTTGAAGCCGTGGCCGAACTTGCGCCGCACGTGCGCAAGACGGAGCAGATCGTCGAGCATGTCCGCGTGCGCATGGCGCAGCAGCTCTGCGGCGATCTGGCCGACAACGGCGTATTGCGAGTGCTGCGCCTCGGCAGCAAATGGGACCTGGTCTTCCACCAGGCGCTTAAGCGCGATCAGAAGGGCGAGGTCGTCGAGTTTGACATCGATCCGCGCAGCCTCGAGGAGTTCAGCGAGCAGGCAGGCAAAGTTATCCGTGAATATATGGACCGAGGCATGCCCTTCGTTCTTGTCACGTCGCCGGAAACGCGCTCCTATGTGCGCATGATCATCGAACGCTTGTTCGCGACACTTCCGGTTCTGTCGCATGTGGAATTGGCCAAGGGGATCGAGATCAAGATTCTAGGTTCCATTTCATGATATCTGACCCCCAGGGTACCATTCTGGCGCTGTTCGTCGCCTTCTGCCGCATCGGCGGCTGCATGATGGTGCTTCCGGGGTTTTCGTCGGGCCGGGTGCCGACGCAGATTCGGCTGCTTATCTCGGTGGCCTTGTCGATGGCGATCCTGCCGCTGCTCTGGAATACGATCTATCCCGAAGTGTCGAAGAGCGGCGCGAGCTATATAGCGTTGATCTTCACCGAAGCGATCATCGGTCTGATGTACGGCATGATGGCCCGGATCTATACGCTGGGCCTGCAGTTCGCCGGTACGGTCATATCAATGATGATCGGCTTCAACGCTCCGGCCGGCGCTGATATGATCGAGGATTCAAGCGAGACCTCGATGACCAGCCTCATCAGCTTTTGCGGGCTGATGATTCTCTTCATCCTGGATTTTCATCACTACGTTCTGCAGGCGTTGGTCGATTCCTATTCCCTCATTCCCTTCGGCGGGCATATCGAGCCTCGGACCGCGCTGATCTCCATTACGGACGCGCTGGAAGCAACTTTCTTCATCATGCTGCGGCTGGCGAGCCCTTTTCTGCTTTACGGCCTGATGTTCCAGATCTCGATCGGCTTCATCAACAAGCTGGCGCCGCAGATACCGATCTATTTCATTTCCACGCCCTATCTTCTGATGGGCGGTTTGTTCATGCTCTATCTCAGTATGGCGACGATGATCAGCCAGTTCTCCAATGCGTTCCTCACTGTTTTCAACGGGCATTAGCGGATGAGCGGAAAGGCTGCGCATCGCACCTTGGACGGGCTCGGGAACGCACAGACGGTGGGCAGGTAGGCCATGGCGGAAAGAAGTCGTTCTGAAAAACTGAAGCGCCTCGTCGCGGTGCAGCGGCATCTGGAACGGATAGCCGAAAACGAGCTTGCCGATACGACGCGTCAGCGCGACGATGTCACCGCATCGATGGAAAGGGTGATGGATGCGATCAGCTCCGCCGACCCCATTCATATGGCGTTCTCCATACAGTATGCCGACCGCTATGGCCGCCTGACGATCAGGGATCAGCAGCTTGAAGGCATTCAGGAGCTGATTCAGATGAAGGTCCAGCAGGAACGCACCAAGGCTGACCGGCTGGAAGAGCATATGAAGGACGCTCGGGAGCTCGAAACGCGCGAAGCTGACGATAATGCGGTCTACGACATCGTCGATCAGCACTTCGCCGCTGCAACGCCAGCCTCCAGCAAGGTTCAAAAACCATAATCACCGCGATCATGGAGCAGGATGTGCATCGTTGGGTTGCCCGCCTGCTCTGACCGTTTGATTCGACATGCCCTCCACGCGATCGATGCATCGTGTGTTTCCGGGGCATGCGATAGCAGAAGGAGACGTGACGTGGCTATTTCGCCTCCGAGTGATTTGGTTCTGGATGTCGTCAAGGCCGCCAATCCGACCGATGTCGAGGCCGCCCAGGCCAAGCTCGCCGCCAACAAGGCCGCTTTCGCCGCCACCAGCCTCGCCGAAAACGGCAATGGCTTCGGCGCGGCATTCGATGCCCTTAATAGCGCTGCAACCCAGGCCGGCCTCAGCAACGCCAATACCCACACTGGCCCGACGAAGGTACCACAGGTCTATCGCAAGTTCGAGGCCATGATGCTGCAGAATTTCGTGAAGAACATGCTGCCGAGCAGCGAGACGCTCTACGGCAAGGGTTCGGCTGGCGAGATCTGGAAAGGCATGATGGCCGAGCAGCTGGGCAACACGATCGCCAAGAATGGCGGCGTCGGCATCGCCGAAAAGATGTATCAGGAACAGGTCACCAAGATGCGCAATACCGGCGCCATCAATTCCGCGACCAATGAGAACGACAAGAAGATGGCCTTGAGCGCCGTCACGGATTTTCAGCGCAAGACGCTGGCCGCCGCTGACGACAATAGCGATAGCGATACCAGCATCACCAATCAGAACACGCTGACGTCCCAGAAAGCATAAGCGAGGTAATACCATGGAAGTGATGTCGCAAGACTATCGGATCAAATCGGTCCTTGGCCGCCTGGAGATGATTATCGATAACGAGAACAACCGGATCGGCACCGACCCGGAGTTCGATCTGAAGGTGTCGAACGCTCACAAGAGCCGCTGCCTCTACGAATTGTCGATGCTGTTTCGGGATACCGATCCGGCGGAACTCGCCGTCGCTCATATCGAGCAGCTTCATGGCCTGAAGAAGAAACTGGTTGTGAACGCGCGTCGCGTCGAGGCTCATCTCGAGGCCGTGCGCGCGGTCGCCGACATTCTGCGGAACGCGGTGCAGAACGCCGATGCGGACGGCACCTATTCGCAAGAGCAATTCCGCGTCCGTGAGGCTGGATGATCAAGCTCGTTCTCACCGGCCTGTGGGTCTGCGCCGTAACATTGGCCTCGGTCTATTTTTCGGTGCAGACGGCGACGGCGCCCGCGACCAGTCCTGACGATGCCAAGAAGGCACAGCAGGAACTGGTCAAGGGCGAATCGATCAATGTTCCCGTCATCGCCAACGGCCAGGTGACCGGCTATTTCCTGACCCGTATCTCCTTCATGATGGAGAAGGGCAAGGTAAACGCACTGCAGATACCCTTGCCGGAACTGACGACCGACGAGCTCTTTTCGCTGCTGATCGGCAACAAGGCGATCGATATCGCCCACGTCGAGAGCTTCGATGTCGCTGCCTTTCGCAGCGATCTGAAGAAGCGGATGAACGAACGGCTCGGCGGCGACTATGTTGCCGACGTGCTGATCGAACAGCTCGACTACCTCTCCAAGGAGGAAACTCATGGCGGCGAAAGCATCGGCAGGAAAACGGTCAAGCCGGTGAAGATCGTGAAGGATGCCACGACCGACAGCGCGACTGCTCACTAGATATCGGCTTGCCAAGGCGATAGCGCCGCCCCATCCGAGCGGCGGCAAACAACGATTTGCCGCCCGACGACAAAGTTAACAAACCCCTGACAATTTCAAGCAATTTAAAGGATTTATTCTAACGGAAGGTTGGAATTGCCTTGCTATAAGCACCTCCTGTGCATGCCTCTCTAGTTGCCGCGCCGACGAACGGCCGGGGAGGCGTGCCTTGTATCGCCGGCGCCGGATATGGTTGAGCGCTGCCGGCAGGAGGTTGTTGGATTGAATCCGGTCGCTGATTTTGCCGTACTCGCGTCACGCCGCATGATCTTCGATCTGCCGGTCTGCGATCTTGATTGGGAAGACGCGCTGACCTTCATCGATGAGCTCGCATCCCTGCCGGTCGGACATACCGCGATTTCCTTCGTCAATGCCCACAACATGCTGGTGATGCTGCGCGACGAGAGCTATCGCGAGGTTCTGGAGCGCAATCTCGTTTTGCCTGATGGCGTGGGTCTCGATATCGCCTCCCGGGTTGCCCACGGAGAGCCCTTTCCCGCCAATTTGAACGGCACCGATTTCGTACCGGCGCTGCTGACCTTCATGGAGCGGCCGAAGCGCATCGGTCTCGTGGGTGGCCGTCGCGCGATCGTCGAGAAGGCCGCGGAGAGAATGCGGCGACACGCGCCTTGGCATGAATTCATCGTCATCTCGGACGGCTTCTTCGATCCGGCGAGAAGCGACGCGGTAACCAGGGAAATCAGCCGACAGAAGATCGATGTGCTGATCGTCGGCATGGGAACGCCGCTGCAGGAAAAATGGGTTGCCGAAAATGTCGGTCCGCAGCATGCGCGGTTGGTGCTGACCGTTGGCGCGCTGTTCGATTTCTTTTCCGGAACGGTGCCGCGCGCTCCGGGGCTGGTACGCGCATTGCGCAGCGAATGGATGTTCCGCCTGCTGTTGGAACCGAACAGGCTGTGGCGGCGCTATGTCCTCGGCGTGCCGCTGTTCTTCTATCAGGTGATTCGGCACCAGTTCGGCCGCAAGGAGCGTATCCTTCGCGCAGAACCACAGGAAGCGCCGCAGCCGCTGCTCGTATCGCGAGATAAACTCGCGAGTTGATCACGCGCTGACGTGGCGTTAACCTTTTCTTTGGCATGAAAATTTAGAGTGGGTTAACCATTCGCATCGGTCCCCGACCATGCGCGCGAGATGACCTGCCATGTCGGAAAACAAAGCAAGGCTCGGATTTTACCCTGACGATGCGGAAGCCTTCGAGGTTTCGCGCCGGCCGCACCGGCGTGTCGCCTCCGATCGGGAAGACAATATACCCTCTGCTGCCTCCCATCTGCGTGCGGCCAACTCTGACGATCCACGCGATGCGGAGCTGCGCGCGATTCTGCGCAGAATGCTCCGCGGCGATCCCTATCCTGTCTCGGGTCGAAAGGCATTCGTGGAGGAAGGTGCGCAGCAGGCCCAGTCCCTGACCGAGCATATCAGCAGCATTCTGAGCCATCGCTACATCGACGAGCCGGTCAGTCATCCGTCATCGGAGGCCGACGTGGATCTGCTGGAATTCGTGCCCGACCTGCTCGATGGCGGAACCGGGCTGCCGGCTCAGACCGCCACACCAGTCTCGCGCGAGCAAATCCCCCCGCTGCGTCCTTGGACTTTTGGTGTTGGCTCCATCGGTTTTGTCATCGCAGCTTCGCTGGCGGGAGCGGCCATTCCGACGATGCTCGCGCCACCGCCGCTCTATATGTCGCAGACCGTCCTGCATGTTGAAGGGAAGGAGGGCCGCGCGCGCCAGGCATTGCTGGATGTAGCGGCAAAGCGCGCGGTCGCCCCTTCAGCCCTTTCCGACGTCGTCGCCAGGCTGAAGCTGGATCGCGATCCGGAATTTACCGGCAGCCGGGCGGGCGCTCTTGGCGTTGCCGTCGAACTCCTGTCCGGCAACGGCAATGCCTCCGATGCGCCGTCGCGCGCGCAAGCCGCTCTTCGCAAGGGCGTCGCCGTGAGCGTCGATGGCTCGGCCGGCCTCCTGCGCTTGGCTGTCACCACGGGCGATCCGGTCAGGTCCGCCGAGATCGCCAATCGGCTGGCTGTGGCCACGACGCATGATGCCGCCGTCGCGCAGGCGGCGGGAACACCAGCCGTTGGCGATATGGCAGCCGATAACAGTCGCAAGGAGCTCGAGCGTGCCTCGGCCGCACTCGCCGGCTTCAAGGCGCAGTATGGCGAAGACAGGATCGCGGCGGCACTGGCGTTGCAGGAGCAGCGGCAGCAGTTGGATGGCGACATCAAAGCGGCCGGTCTGGCAGTGCGTAGCGCCAAGGCGCGCGTTTCGGCGGTCAAATCCGCGACACCTGCTTCCGTCCTCGGCGGTGCATTGCCGGGCGATCTGGCATCGGCCGCCCTCGATGATCTGCGCAGCCGTTACAACGCCGCCAAGGCGCAGCTTACGCAGCTCTCGACGCAGCTTGGTCCCCGCCATCCCCGCCTGCTCGCGCAGCAGGCAACCGTCGATGATCTCACGGCCAGCATCCGCAGCCAGCTGCAACGGCTTGTCGTCAGCAGCGATGCAGCCTTGAAGACCGCCCTTGAAGACCAGCAGGCCCTTTCTGCGCGTATGACCGCTCTCAGCCAGAAGAGCGTCGATATTGACGTCGTCCGTCTCGCGCAATTGCAGGATGCCGTTGCCGCCGCGCAAAGCCGCTACGAGGCCGATCAGCAAAATCCCGTTATTGCTCCGCCAGAAGCCGGGGCGCCGTTGACCGTGGTGTCGCAGGCCGTCGCAGCCGCAGCGCCGCTGGACGACGGTCTTGTCGGCAATCAGGCGATCGGCTTCCTGGGAGGGCTCTGCCTGGCTCTTTGCCTGGTTTTCCTGCGTAAATGGCTTACTGGTGCCGCGCCGACGGAGGACGATACGGTCGTCGATGCCACCACCGCTCTTCAGCAGGATATCGAGCTGGAGTTTCCGTCAACGCACGATGCTCCCGACGAACCTGTTGCGACCCCTATGCCGGAAATGGGAAGCCAACCGGCCGGCGCCGATGAATGGACGCGTGTCCGTCAGGAACTGGCGTTCCTGCGTGCCAAGGTTCAAACCTATGCCGCGCACAGGCATGTCGGCCGCGGTTGATCGGCCCGCCGTTTTCTCCTTGCAATTACCACTTTCAGACACCATAGGGCGTTTGCAGGCAATTCGATCAGGCTGACGGCTTGTAGATTGCTGCCGAATTCATATCGGGAGACGAGCGTGACGACAGTGATCGACGGAAAGATTGCGGCGGCTTCGGTGATCGAGGCGGTGAAGGTTGCCGCCGGCGGGCTTGAGACGGAGACCGGTGTTAAGACCGGACTTGCCGTCGTCATCGTCGGCGACGATTCGGCCAGCCACGCTTATGTGAACTCCAAGAGCAAGATGGCCAAGGAATGTGGCTTCAAGTCCATCCAGCACACGCTGCCGGCGGAAACGACGCAGGAAGAACTCGCTGGTTTGGTACAGTCCCTGAACGAGGATCCGTCCATTCACGGCATTCTGGTGCAGCTGCCGCTGCCGAAGCATCTGGATTCCGATGCGATCATCCAGTCGATCCGGCCGGACAAGGATGTCGATGGGTTGCATGTGGTCAATGCCGGCAAGCTTGCGACCGGCGATCTCTCAACCGGACTGATCTCCTGCACGCCGGCCGGCGCCATGCTGTTGGTGCGGCGCATTCATGGCGAGGACCTGTCGGGGCTGAATGCCGTCGTCATCGGCCGCTCCAATCTGTTCGGCAAGCCGATGGCGCAATTGCTGCTCAATGCCAATGCGACTGTCACGACGGCGCATTCGCGCACCAGGGATCTGGCATCTGTGGCTCGCGGCGCTGATATCCTGGTGGCCGCGGTCGGTCGGCCTGAGATGGTCAAGGCCGATTGGATCAAGCCGGGCGCAACGGTTATCGATGTCGGCATCAACCGCATTGCCGCACCGGAGCGCGGCGAGGGCAAGAGCCGGCTGGTCGGCGATGT
>NZ_FMAF01000043.1 GCF_900094565.1 Martinezella lusitana | reverse complement strand
GGTGTGCCATAAGCGTTAGGAGCATCGTAAGTTATAAGAACCTCAAACATCAGAGGTTTTACACGGCCTTGGTCAAAATCCTTCATCCTGGCTCCCTGGATGAGTGGTCCATATTCGTCTCCCGCCAAATAGCGTTGGTAGTCGGCGCGGTTGAGAGGCTCGTTGGATTCTTTGATTTCGACCCGCTTGTATCCTGCCGGTGCTAAAAGTCTCAATTTCAAAACTTCTTCGCACACGGTCACCAATTTTGATTCAGAAGAGCTACAGCCGCCGATGGCTGGCAGCAAAAAAGCCACGCTCACCAATCCCCACAATCTAATCACGAAATCCCCCATTCAAAGCGCAGGGTTGTATTTCGCATGGTTTTGAAACGGATTCCAGTGGCAGATATTGCAACTCTGGGCATCAGTATCCTGGCCGGCGATATCAGAGCCCTAATGGATCGCTTCAAGGCCTACCGGAAATGACCGGTCCGGCGCAGTCTTGCATGTAAATGGCCGGCTTAGGTGAGATGAACGCGAGGTGCTGCGCGGCGAATACTGCCGTACGGGGATAAGGTGAACATAATTGGCCAGACTACTGTAGGCCTTCCGCCGCCTTTCGAAGGTTCTCTTCGGCGATACCCTTAAGCGATTTTGACGTTAATCGCGAAAATTCGGAAATATCCAAGGGTTTTAACCCTGTTACGAACGGAACAACGCTGGACTGTTTGCCGTCAAAAGAGAAATACTCACAGGCGAGCTTTGTGGTCACAGTTTCGGCGTTTTCGTTGTCAGCGGTAAATTGTAAATTTAGCATATAGCGCACCGGTCGCTCAGTTCCGTCGTCAAAACGCTCAAGAGCCTCTTTGCGCAATGTCTTTAATGGCGTGCCTTCAAAATAATTATCCAATTCGGATCGTGTGACTGGTATTGAAGTGATGTTGAAATCACCGCGCCGATAGCTTGAGGGTTTTACTAGCACGCCTTTTAGATTTTCTTCGCATGCGGTAACGAGTGGTGGATCAAAAAAGTTGCAGCCGCTCAAGGCCGACGTAGCAAGTAAAGCGCTCGCGATGATTGAAGCCCGCTTCAAATAGCTGAGGTGTGGGCACACAACAGCTGCGTCACCAGCCGTAGATAAAAGATACAGCACGAAATTTTCCCAATGAGACAACCTAGAAACGATACTCTGCTATTCAGGGGAGGGCAAGCGTATGTTAGACGTTGCAAGACTTGGTATTGTCATTGATGCATCCCAAGTACGCTCCGCAGCAAATGATCCTAGCGTATGGAATGCGGAGGCCACACGGGCGGAAAAGAAAACAAGCGCAGCAGCGCGAGCCATCGACGATATGAATGGCAAGGTTCGGGTCGCCGGCGGAGCGATCGGCAAAGCAAACACAGAAGTTATAAAACTTGCCACAGCGAACGGCAAAGTGGCAGCAAATGCCATGACTACTTTTGCAGTTGCGCAACTCATTAATAGCGCGCCGCCAACCACACAAGCAGCAGCCAGTGGTGCTAGTAGAAGCATGTTAGATTTTAATCATCCTACGGGATATTCTAACTTCGATTTTATTCGTGAACGCGCCTCGGGGGCAGGTGAACCCCTTCGCAAGAGCGAAATCCAGGAAGTTGGTGAAGCAATACATTGGTTTCTGCAGCTTGTTGGGCCGTTTGTTAGTGATGCGAAAGCAAAACTTGCTGCCACTCAAGGCGATAACATATTGACTCGGCTGTTGCGCGAGACCGATCTCAATAAACAAGCCATAGCATTTGAGGAAATAAAAAAAGACCGGGATGAAAAGAAAGATAGAAGCACGCTGAGCGGCGATTCTATGCCGCAATTTAAGAAAGACGCCGAAGACGCTGAGAAAATGCTTAGTGTGGCAAATACTATATATAAAAGTAGAATATCTATAAACGAAAAATACCAGGAATCTGAGAAAATTCTAGATAAATTTATGAAGGAAAACTATAATATTGTTGCTGATGCAAGAATTCAGCGAAATACTCCTGGTGCGAGTTATTATGAGTTTGCGGCGCCGTTGGAAAAGTTGATCAACGGATTGCAGCACATGGACGCCGTTCCGGAGGATGTGAAAAAAGTTATCGAGGGTATTGCAGCAGCCCGAGCGAAGCCAGAAAATCTGGACGTGGCGCCCGACTTGGAGGCGTTACAAAACTCCTGGGAAAATAATTACGCCACCTTGATTTCGCAGAGATTGGAAAAGATTCAAGAGACGAGTACGGAAGCTAAAGCTGCGGTTGCAGGCTATATGACTAACGGAGGAGCACCGGGAACTTCGGTTGGTGCGACAAACATTAACAACGTTGGGGCACCGAATGCTGCGACGCAAATAGTCGCTTCAAAGTTAGTTGAATGGGCAAATAGTTCCTCAGGATTTGTCAATGGAATGGCCGCCATCACGCGATTGCTTATTCCAGGGTTGGCAAGTTTGTCCAGTTCGGCTGCGACAACGAATTCTGTCGAAAAAAATGCCGATCAGTCTACCGTTAGCGTAGAGGCGAATCGAGTTGCAGGATGGACCGATAATGACGTTGCTATTGGGAGATCAGCAAAGGCCATTGATAACGCGACAAAATCTTCGGCAGCTTACGCTGGACAAACAAAGCTTACTACACAGACCTCCACCCAATCCGCTGCCGCAACGGAAAATGTGACGTCGAAGGTCGTCACGCTGAAGCAAAACCAGGACGACCTTCAGAAAAGCTGCGCAATTCAGTTGGGGCAGATGCCGCAATTGACCAAAGCGGCCAATGACCAGGCTGATGCCTATAGGCGCGTCGCCGAGGCGCAGTCGCTGCAGAAGCTCGCGGGCGATATCCAGTTCCAGCAGGAGCAGATGGGTCGCTCGACCATCGATCAAACTGTCGCTTCGACACAGAAGCAATATGGCCTGCCGGTCGATATGAATTCGGCCTCGGCCAATATCATTCGCTACAATGAACAGCTGAAATATGCCTGCGAGCTTGCCGGCGATTTTGCCTCGACGCTGGTCAGCGGCTTGCGCAATGGCGAGGGGCTTTGGAAATCCTTGGGGAAGGCGGCGATTTCCGTGCTCACCAAGATTTCCGACAGGTTGCTGAACGATGTGCTCAACAGCCTGTTCAAGGTCAACAGCGCCGCTGCAGGCGGTGGGCTGTTCGGTGGCGGCGGTATCGGCGGCATCTTCTCAAGCCTGCTCGGATTTGGCGGTGGCGGTGGCTTCGACATCGGCTCGAATGCAACCGTGCCCACCTCCGGCTTCAATCCCTTCAGCGCTCTGTCCGCCGGATGGGCCGATGGCGGCTATACCGGCCCTGGGGGCGTCTATGATCCGGCTGGTTTGGTACATGCCGGCGAGGTCGTCTGGAGTCAGAAGGATATTGCCCGGGCGGGCGGCGTCGGCGTTGTCGAGGCGATGCGGCTTGGCCGGCGCGGCTATGCCGATGGCGGCGTGGTCGGCGAGGGCGGGCCGCAACTGGTGCGGGCGCAGCCCGATGCTTCCGTTCCCGTCCGCCGCCTCAGGGCCGATAATCAGAACGATGCCTCCGGTTCCGCTTCCGGCGTGCATGTCACGGTCGGCGTTTCCGTCGATGAGGACGGCAATCTGAAGGCCTATGTGAAGAACGTCGCGCAATCGGAAGCGCAGAGTTCGACGCGGCAGGGGCTGAATGATTTCAATCAGCAGCTTCCCGATCGCGTCGCGCAGATCAACCGCAATCCCCGGAGGCGCTGATGGCCGTTTCCTATCCCTACAGCCTGCCGGCCTTTGCCGATCTTCTGAAGATCTCCAGCATCGTCTGGGACATTCAGCGCAATGACGAGCTTTCCGGCTCCGGCGATGGCCGGGTCTGGCAGGCGGAGCTGGCGCCGCCACTCTGGACCGGCACGGTGACGCTTTCCGATATGTACAATGCGGAGGCGAAACAGATCGCCGCCCGCATCCGCAAGCTACACGGCGCCCAGGAGGCGCTTTTTCTTTATGATCCGCTGTCGAAATATCCGCAGGCCGATCCCGACGGGACAAAGCTTGGGGCCGCGAGTGTCAGCGTCGCAGCATTCGGGGCCGACAATGCCTCGCTCAGCCTCAAGGGCCTGCCGGCGGGCTATCAGCTGACCGTCGGCGACAAGATGCAGGTCGGCTATGGCGGCCGCTACGCCTTTCTCGAAATCTCGGAAACGGTTGATGCCAGCGGGCAGGGGATCACGCCCGTCTTCGGCGTCTTCCCGCATCTGCCGGCGGGCTTTGCCGCCGGTCTCGGCGTGACCCTTCTGCTGCCGGCCTGCAAATACCTGGTCATGCCGGGCAGCCACAATCCCGGCACAGCGAGCGGCCCGATCACCTCGGGCGCCACCTTCAAGATCATCCAGAAGAAATAGACGATGAAAAACATCACCTCCGCCTTCTTCGCGGCGCTGACCGGCGCGCGCGACAAGGGGCTCGTGCCCCGTCGTTTCGTCTGGATCACCGGCAAGGATCTCGCCAGCGGCGCGCCGGCCTCGATCGGCCTCTGGACCGGCGATGACGACATCAACATCACCGTCACCTCCGGCGTCACCGGTTTGCCCGAGGCGCGCACCTATTATGGCGGCCTCAATCTGCAGGTGAGCCCGATCCCGCGCACGGCGGATCTGACGATCCAGACCGTGACCATCACCATCGGCCAGATCGCGCCCGCCGTGCAGCAGCTCGTGCGCGGCTACGATCTGCGGCTGGCGCCGATCGAAATCCACGACATGTCGTTCGATACCGGCACGCGCCTGCCGAGTGCGGCGCCGGAAATCGCCTTTCTCGGTATTGCCGATGGCGCTCCGATCAAGACGCCGGCCGTGGGGCAGGATGGCGACATCGAAATCTCAGCCATCTCCGCCGCCATCGCCATGCTGGAGCGCACCAATCCGGCCAAATCCTCCTACGAGGGCCAGAAGCGTCGTAGCGGCGATGAATTCGGCCTCTATTCCAGCACCGTCGCCAATTGGCAGATCCCCTGGGGGCAGAAATGAACAGCGATCTCGTCAGGGTCAAGAACTGGCGCGCCTGCTTCGTCGCCGAGATCGATCGGCTGAAGCGCACGCCCTTTGCCTGGGGCGGCCATGATTGCGGACCAGGCCTTGCCGGCAATCTGGTGCTGGCGATCACCGGCGTCGATTGCGCCGCCCAGTTTCGCGACGAATATTCGACTGCGGCCGGCGCGCTGAAGACGATGAAAGCGGCGGGCTTCGACAATCTTGCCGATCTCGTTGCCAGCATGTTGCCCGAGATCCACCCAAGCGAAGCCGGCATCGGCGGTATCGCGGCTATCCCGCACGAGGGGCCCTTCGGCTACGCGCTCGGCGTCGTCAATGGCGAGCGCATTTTCGTGCTGCGCGAGAGCGGGCTCGGCACGGTCGACCTGCTCGACGCCAAGCGGGCCTTCAAGGTCGGTTAATCCGGCCTCTCGATATCAATTTTATCCCTGACCGGTGATAAGTCGGCGCAGCGTTGGTTGCGACGGCCCTTTCCCACGCGCCAATCGAGGTCGTCCGATCCATGAAATATCTCATCCTGCTTCTGAACGTCCTAAGTTTCTGGCTGGTGGCGGATGCGGCGCATGCTGACCCGCTCAGCCTGGCGATCAGCTCGATTGCGAGTTTCTTCTCCTCGATCAGCATCGGCAAACTAATACTGACGGTTGCCATCAATATCGGCCTTTCGCTGGTCGAAAAGGCGCTGGCGAAGAAGGATAAGCCTCAGCCAGCCGGAACGAAGCTCGAGATCAGCATGGGGGACGATCATGCGATGTCCTTCATCATCGGCAGCTACGCGACCGCCGGCAAGCGCAAATATGCCGGCACCTGGGGAGACGACGGCAAGACGCCGAATGCCTATTTTACCGATGTCATCGAAATCGGCAGCCTTCCTAACCGCGCCGGCGAGCGCGGCCTGACCAGCGTCTGGATCGATGACCAGAAGGTCGGCGTTCTCTGGGACCAGCCGCATCCAGACGGGCGTGGCTTCCCGGTGCTGCAGTATCGCGTCAAGAACAAGGACTATCTTTGGATCAAGTTCCTAGACGGCACGCAGACAAGCCCCGATCCTTTTCTGACGGCCAAATTCGGCACCCATGCCGAGCGGCCGTGGAAGCCGACGATGATCGGCCGTGGCTGCCAGGTGGTCATTCTCACCTCGCGCTATAATACCGATCTTTTCAGGGGCGTTCCTGCCGGCCTTTTCGAGCCGCATCCGCTGCCGCTCTACGACGTCCGCAAGGATTCCTCGGTCGGCGGCAACGGTGCGCATCGCTGGGCCGATCCTTCGACGTGGGAGCCTAGCACCAACCCGGTTGTGATGACCTACAACCTTGCCCGTGGTGTCTACTACGGGTCGGAATGGGTCTACGGCGGCCAGAACATCGGCGCCTTCTGCCTGCCGGCGGCGAACTGGATGGCAGCGGCGAATGCCTGCGACGCGTCCGTCCAGCTCGACGGCGGTGGCAGCGAACCAGCTTTCCGTGCCGGCTACGATATCCAATGCGATCAGGAACCCCTCGATGCCATTTCCGAGCTGCTGAAGGGCTGCAACGGCCGCATCGCGGAAGTCGGCGGCATCTTCAAGATGCTTGTGGGAACGCCGGGTGCGGCGGTCTATTCTTTCACGGATGACGATATCGTCGTTACCGAGGAGCAGGATTTCCAGCCATTCCCGTCGCTTTCAGCAACTTATAACGCCATCGAGGCCACCTATCCGGAGCCCGCGGAAAAATGGGCGACGAAGGATGCTCCGGGCCGTTACAATGCCGATTTGGAAGTTCAGGACGGCAATCGCCGCCTACCGGCGCAGATCCAGCTGCTCACCGTTCCGTTCGCCAATCAGGTGCAGCGTGTCGGCCTGGCGATGATCCAGGATTATCGGCGTTTTCGTGTGCACCAGGTATCGCTGCCGCCGGATGCCTATCCGCTGGAGCCGAACGATGTCGTTTCCTGGTCTTCCGCGCGCAACGGCTATGACGAGAAGAAATTCCTGGTCGTCAAGGTCGAGCCGCAATCCAGTTTCCTGATCGTCGTTACCCTGAAGGAAGTCGATCCCGCCGACTATGATTGGCACCCAGGTCTGCAGCTGCCCAGCGCCATCGGCTGGCTCGGCCCTATCACGCCGCCATCGCAGCCGATGATCGGCTGGACCGTCGAGCCCGCAACGGTGAAGGATGCCAGTGGCATCGATCGCCGTCCGGCAATCAAGATCAGTTGTGCGCAGGACCTCGATGACGTTACGGGCGTGTGGGTGCAGGTTCGCCTCAAGGCGACCGGCGATGTCGTGTTCGACAGCGACAGCAATCCCTATGCCTCTCCCTATTCCTGGATCATTTCCGGACAATGGATGATCTCCAATACCGACTATGAGGCGCGGGGCCGGTACCTCCCAAGATCGAACCGCGCAACCGATTGGTCGGCATGGCTGACCGTCACGACGCCAAACGTCCTCATCCAGGCCAGCGACGTTCTGGATGGCGCTATCATCGCCTCGAAGATCGCCGACGCGGCTGTTACGGCCGCAAAGATCATGGACGAGGCCGTCACCAACCTGAAGCTCGCCGACCAGGCCGTTTCGACCGCAAAGCTTGAAGTGGCGGCGGTCACGGCCGACGTGCTGGCCAGCAGCGCCGTCATTTCCACCAAACTCGCCGATGGCGCGGTGACGGCCGCCAAGCTCGCTCAGGGTGCGGTGGAAGCGACCAGCCTTGCGAGCAGCATCAAGGCCGTCGAAGTCGTCTCTGATCTTCCCACCTCAGGCAATGTCGAAGGCCGGCAGGTTTTCCTGACGACGGATGGTAAGCTTTATCGTTATCACAACGGCGCATGGACGGCCGCCGTCGCCGCGATCGACGTCAATGGCCAGATGACGGATGCGCAGATCGCCGACAACGCCGTCACCATCGACAAGCTTGCCGCCAATGCCGTCGATGCGACGAAATTTGCTTCCGGCATTCGGCCGGTGGAGATTGTTGCGAGCCTGCCGACCACCGGTAATGTCGAGGGTCGCACGGTCTATCTCACCGCCGACGACAAGCTCTATCGCTACACCGGCAGCGCCTGGACGGCGGCGACGGCTGCTGGCGATATCGCCGGGCAGATTGTCGGAACGCAGATCTCCGATGGCGCGATTTCAACGCCGAAGCTTGCGGCCGGAATGGTCACGGCCGACAAGATCGCCGCCAACAGCATCACAGCCGGTCAGATCGCTGCCGGCGCGATCGGTGCGCAACAGATCGCCGCTAAAGCCATCACCGTCGATAAGCTCCTTGTCGGCAGCTTCGACAATATGATCGATCTCGGTTTCTCCACCGGCAATCTCTCCGCCTGGATCACGCCCGGTGCAACCGCCTACTACTACCTCGAAACCGCAGTGAGCCCGGTTCAGAATACGTGGCTGCTGGCGGCCGATGGGCGCGAGCACGCGCTTATTGCAAGCCCTCTGATCAAGGTTTCACCGGGGGAGAGCTATAATTTTTCGGTCTGGTTCAACAACCAAGATCCGAACGCAAATGCTTTCATCGGCTTCTATCAGAAAGATCAGTCCGGCAACAATGTTGCGCCGAACTTCATCTCGGTCGCGTCTAGTGCGAGCAAGGTCTGGACGCAAATGCAGGGTAACTTCACCATCCCTGCCGGCGTCTACTATATCCAGCCGGTGCTTGGCGTGGACAAGGCGGCGGCCAACGGCAAGATTTGCTACTGGGCGAAGCCGAACATGCGCCGAGCGGCTGGTGCAGAGCTGATCGTTGATGGCGCGATCACGGCTAACAAGATCGCGGCCGGTACGATTTCGACCGACAAGCTTGCGGTCGGCTCAGGCAAGAACCTTTTGCAGAACGCCAGCTTCACGATGGGGCGGGACTGTTGGGTGATTGGCTATACCAGCGGGACGATACCGGGCTTGTCGCTGGCTATTCGACCAAGGGGTCAGCCTTGGTCTGGCGCGAACAATCCGACGCTCATGCTCTATCAGGGCAGCGGTCCCACAGGCTTTTATACTGACGTTCGCTGGATGCGCCCTGATGGCGATGGCCTGCCATGGTCCTTGCCGTTTGCAGTGCCCTGCGCGGCCGGAGAATGGCTTGAGGCGACCGCCTATATTTCTGCCCATCGCTGCAAGGTGGAACTGCGGATCGAATGGGTGCGTGCTGACGGCACTGTCTCGGCTTATACGGCCGCTGCGGCAAATGACAGCATCGCCGGAAGCAGCACCAATCCAGACCTCTGGCTGCGCTTGCGAACGGCCAGCGCGGCTCCCGCAGACGCCGTTGCGGCTTGCTTCCATCTACGCAAACTCGACACCAACAGCGGTCAGACGGACAGCTACATGTTCGTCAACAAACCGATGCTTTGCCGCATCCCGGCCGGAGCGACGGAAGCGACGCCCTGGAGCGACGGCGGCATCGTCCTGGTCACGGGGGGCGCTATTATCGCGAACGCCGTCACGGCGGACACGATTGCCGCCAACGCTGTGACGACCGGCAAGATCGCCGCCAATGCGGTGACGGCAGGCACCATCGCCGCCAATGCCGTGACTGCGGGCACGATTGCGGCTGGCGCGGTCTCCGCAGCACAGATCGCGGCCGGTGCCATCACTGCCGACAAGCTCGCGGCCGGTTCGGTCTCTACCCAGGCGCTCGCAGTCGGCACGGGCGGCAACTACCTCACGAACTCGGATCTGTCGGCCGGCCTCACCGGATGGGGGCCTGAGTGGTCGAATTCTGCCTCCAAGTTCACGCTTTCACTGCGCACGGACACCTACGCGCCCGTTCCCGGCGCTATCGAAATTCGGCAGATCAACGGTGATCAGGGCTTCGAATATGGCGTGACACCTTACAAAGCCGATGGGAGTGGTCAGCAGTTCGCTGTCAAGCCAAACGGCTGGTACGAGCTGTCAGTTTACTATCTCGGCCATCGCTGCAACGGCGTGCAACCCTACCTCGGGGTGTTCGACGCCAACGGCACTCTTCTCGCCTATCCCAGTTGGGGAGTTTTCCCTGCGGCTCAGAACATTGATCCGCAGAAAAACCTCGCAAATTACCAGCGCTTCTGGGGCAAGGCCCAGATGCCAGCGAACGCGGCCAGGGCCATTGTCTTCTTCCGAATGAAGGGGACGGTTGCCGGTCAGAACGACAGTTTTCTGTGGCTGACGCGCATGTACTTTGGCGAGGCAAATTCCAATCAAACCGAGCCTAGCCCATGGAGCGACGGCAGCATAACACTGATCGCTGGTGGCAATATCGTCGCTAACGCCATCACTGCCGACAAGATCGCCGCCAACGCAGTGACTGCCGATGATATTGCAGCCAATGCCGTGACGGCTGGCAAGATCGCAGCCGGTGCGGTCACCGCTACGACGATTGCGGCCGGGACGATCACCGGTGACAAGCTGGCGGCAAACACGATCGGTGCCAACCAGATCGCGGCGAACGCGATTACCGCAAAGCAGCTTGTACTGACCGACTACTCCAATATGGCCGACAATGGCTGGCAGACCGGCACGCTAGACGGTTGGGTAACGCAGAACGTTCAGAACTTCTATCTCGATACCGGGTCGGCAGGAGATGCGGCAGGCTATGTCCTGCAATCGCTTGGTCGAGACATCGCGCGATCGAACTTTGTCGCTGTCACGGCCGGCGAGACTTACGCCTTTGACGTTTGGGTCTATAACGCGGACCCAAACCGGGCGAGCATCCTTGTAGCCGCAATGACCCCCTCGGGGTCGGTGAGCTACCCCGCTGTGGTCGGCACGGACGTAAAGAACGGTTGGATGCGGCTTCAGGGACGATACGCCGTCCCGAGTGGTGTCACCAAACTGGCCATGCTCCTGCAGGTGAACAAGACGGCCGGCACCGGCAGTTCCTGCTACTGGTCGAAGCCGGTCATGCGTCGCGCCGTCTCGGCCGAGCTGATCGTTGACGGTGCCGTGACCGCTAACAAGATCTCGGTCAACAGCCTCGACGCTATCACCGCCAATCTCGGCGCGGTCAATATCAGCTCGGCCGTCATCGGCTCGCTGCAGGTCGGCACGTCCAATATTCAGGGTGGCGCTGTTACGGGAGTGGGCGCTGGGCGTGTCGCCGGCACGCAGACCATCGGCGCAAACGGCACGGTCAATCTCGTAAGCTGTGTCGTCAATGTTGCCGGCGATGGCCGCGTGGTGATCGATGCCATGACGCTCGGTCAGTTCAACCAGAACGGCGGCAGTCAGAACTCACAGCCGATCGGCTGCAACATCTTCCGCGACGGAACGGCGATCTTCAGCCAGACCTATTATCTTGGCGTGGTCCAAACCGTTGTCTCTGGAACAGGAGGCAGCAACGGCACGACGACACAAACCACCTATACGGCGGGCCTCGTCGCCGTCTCTGGCCTCTACGACGCCCCCGGTGCCGGCAATCACACCTACATCCTGCAGCTCTATTGCCCCAGCAACACCATCGGCTGGAACGAAAGCAACATCACCGCCACAGCTTTCAAGAGGTAACTCCATGACAGCGTTAGAAGACAGAACAATCCACTACATCGTCCATGGCCCAGACGGCGCAATCCGCCAGAGCGGCGATTGCGCTTTGAGCCTGTTGCCGCATTATGCCGGCATCTACGGCGAGGGCTTCAAGGCAATTGAAGTACCGGCCGACCAATATCGCCGAGACATCGACGCGCACTGCTATGTGCTGGACGGCGTCATCACCTCCAAAAGCGCTGCGCTCGATGTCACCGAATACACCGTCCGGGCAGATGGCTTTGACACGGTGCGCCTCGCCTTGCCGGCCGGCACCTCGGTCCTTCATGCCGGCGAGATCGTCGCCATCGAGGACAACGTCTTCGAGTTTACGACCGACGTTCTTGGCGAGCACCGTTTTTCCTTCATCGCCCCAGCGGGTTTCCATCATTTCGAGGTGACCATCCATGCTGTTTAACATTTCGGCTGATCTTGCTCTGGAACGTCTCCAAGCGCAGACCGACATCGATCGTCAGGTCAGGATGGCGCGCATGATGTTCATCACCGTCATTCCCGGCCAGGAGGCCGTCTATGCGCTGAAGCGCCGCGAGGCGCTGTTGATTGCCGCCGATCGGCAACAGGGTGCAAATGTGCCCGGGAGCGAGACGCCGCATATCACGGCCGAGGCGGCAGAGCATGGCGTTAGCCGCTTCGAGAAGGCTTTCGAGATCCTGACGCGAGATCAGCATTGGGCAGTCGGATCGCAGATGATCGAAGCCGTCCGCCGATCGGCAAACGCCGTTCTTGCCGCTGCCAAATCCGCTCCCGAAATCCGCGCCGCCGCCGACATCGATTGGCAGGACGTCCGCGCTTATGCCCAAGCTTAAACACAGGAAAGGACTGCCATGTACCGCATTGACAGCATGTATGAACCGATGGTCGAGGCGCTGCTTTCGGCTCGCTCGGAAAGTCGGGCCGATCGCTGGATGGCGTGCGCCGCCTTCTGGCTCGGCCGACAGCAGATTTATAACGTGCCGGATTACTGGCTCGCACTTGCCGCCAAGATCACCTCCGGACTGGATGCCGCCGATAAGGACGCCATCCTCGATCAACTGAGCAACAAGGAAGCCGCCCTGGTCAGCGCGACCGGCGATTGGCCGGAAATGCCGTCGAGCCTTCAAGCCGTTGTTGTCGGCTGGTCTCCGGAACCGATCCCTGTCGATCTCTACGCCTATGCCGCGATCAAGCGCTATGCCGTCGAAACGGGCGGCGTCGTCATCGACGGCATGCGCGTCATGACCGATCGGCAGAGCCAATCGCTGATCACTGGAGCCTACAACTATGTGCAGGCGAACCCGGAGGTGACGGTGAAGTTCAAGACGGCGGCCGGCTTTGTCGAGCTGACGGCGGCACAGATGACGGCTATCGCCAATGCGGTCGGCGCTCACGTCCAGGCGAGCTTTGCCGCCGAAGGCGAAGTCGACAAGCAGATCATCGCCGGCACCATCACTACGACGACCGAAATCGACGCCTTCGCGTGGCCGGCAAACACTGCAGCCTAAGTGTATTTTCAAAAGAACGCTTAAGCAACGATCTGAGCTTACGGGTTATCCAAGACTCTTCACGGCATGTGGCTCAGCACGGCTGCTCTGCAAGAGATGCGGCTCCGCCGCGCTGGGGGAGGCAGAACCTGGTGACCGGGAAACGGCTCACGTGATGCGAACAATACACTGGGGGCGAGCTTGTTCGCATCGATGGCGTTTACCGCCGCCGGCTGAAGCCTAGCTTGAAAAAATCCGGTCGTAATCAAAGGCGCCGCGAATGCGGGCCGGACTTTTGACAATAAAGGAAAATGACATGGAGCACGCAAAGTTTTTTGCGGGGTTGCGCTTGTCGCTGTTTGGCGGGCGACTGTCGACAAATCAGGTCAATGGTATCGAGGCAATCGTGTCTGAGTTGGAGGCCAGACCGTTGGATAGCCGATGGTTGGCTTACATACTCGCGACGACGTATCATGAGACGGACAAGACTATGTGTGCCATCTCGGAGAATCTAAACTACTCGGCCGCCGGTCTGCTTGCGACCTTCCCGAAATATTTCACGGTGGGGGAGGCCGGCGCCTATGCCCGGCAGCCACAGCGGATAGCGAACCGCGCCTATGCAAACCGGATGGGCAACCGGGACGAAGCCAGTGGCGATGGCTGGCGCTACCGTGGTCGTGGTCTGGTACAGATAACCGGGCGTGACAATTATACAAAATACGGGATTGCCGATGATCCGGATAAGGCGCTTGATCCCATCAAGGCCATTGAAATCCTATTTGACGGGATGACCAACGGCCGGTTCACCGGTAAGAAATTGTCGGACTTCTTCACTGCCACTGCGACCGATTGGATTGGTGCGCGAAGAATCATCAATTGTTCGGATCGCGCGGTCGATATCGCCGGTCACGCCAAGAAATTTGCCGCGGCACTCGAGGCCGCGCGATAGTCTTGCCCCAGGTTGGATCCCAGATGGCGCTGCCATCCGCCAGGGGATCGCGACCAATATGAGCCGAAATTTGCTGACGAGTTCATAGGGTACTCACGGATCAAAGCGAAACGCCCGGCTTAAGCTCCGTTGCGACCAACCCAAAGGATGGCCAATCACCTTCGGCAAGGTTCAATTGCCCCTTCAATCAAAAAACTCTCATCGGCAGACCAATCGGCCAATGAAGCCAGGCGATATCATATGAACGACCCTAGTGAACGTTGTCCGCGGATCGCGCCCATCCCTCCCATCCCTCCATGTGAAAAAAGGAAAAAGATGTTCAACACCAATGCTTTGCATAATCTTCTCAATGTATCCATCACTCTGTCGGCACTGATCGTTGCCATTCTGTTGGCAACAGGTTGCGCTCAGCTTGCTGATGGCACGTTGGAGTGTTCACAGTCCTTTGTCGGCCCCAGCTACACCGCTGCTGCAGTTGCCGCTCTGAGCGCTCTCAAGATCGCGGTCAATATCATGCGTGATGGGATCTCGGGGTTGATAAAACCTCAGCCGCCTGTCGACAAATAAGGCTTTTCCCGCAGCACGCCTCGACGAACGAGAGCGTCAGATTTCCAGTAGAGAAAACAATGACGATGCACGAATTTCTGGATGCGTTGGGCATCAAAGCCGGGGTCGTCATTGCTGGCCTTTCCGGCGGCATCTTGCGTGGTCTTTCCAGGCGTCGATACACAATGCGGGAGATTGTTGCATCGCCGATCTGCGGAGCGCTGGCGGCAGCATATCTAACGGAGCCGGTGCTCTTTTACCTGCGTGCCATCAATTGGCCTCTGCCGCAAAAGGATGTCGCAGCCATGAATGCGACGGCTTTTGTCGTCGGCGTATGCGCCATGTGGATTGCCGACTTGATCTTCGACGCCATTTCCCGATGGGTGAACGGCGGCCGTGGGGTACCGTGACCGTGCCTGATATTTCGAATGTTCCTTCTGCGTGGGATCGGGTTGTCCGCGAAGGCAATGTGATCGATCTCCGGATTTCGATTGATATCCGGTCTGTTCAATCTACTTCTTACCTGCTCTCACGAGAGTTTGAGGAATCAAGGAGGGGAATGAAATGAGCTTCGCGATCGACCTTGCAGATCGTTTTGCCGTATCCACGTGGTCCCTGCACCGTGCGCTCGGCGGCATTTATCCATATAGGCCCGATGGTGTCGAAACACCGACCCGCCAGCCTGCTTATGGGGAGGGGGTCGTCGAATTGATTGATTTGCCGCGCCAATGTGCTGAGCACGATATCTTTCGGCTCGAGATTTGCTCTTTCCATTTGCCAAGCCGTGTGTCGAGCTACGTTGCCGACTTGCGGAGCGCCGCCGAAGAAGTGGATGTTAAGGTGCAAACACTGTTGATCGAGGATGGTGATCTCAGTGATCCCGAGACGGCTCGACGTGACGCCAAATGGATGGCCGGTTGGATCGATACCGCAGCGGCTCTCGGGGCCGAGAATATGCGCGTGATTGCCGGCAAGGCTCAGCCAAGCGATGCAGCTTTACATCGGGCAGAAATACATCTTCGCCAACTGGCTGAGGAGGCTGCCGACGCGGGTGTACGTCTCGTTATAGAAAACTGGTTTGATCTGCTGCCCGGCCCGGCGGAACTCAATCGCGTTCTTGATGCCTTGAATGGCAAAGTCGGTCTCAACGGGGATTTCGGCAATTGGGAGCGCGCTGGCAAATATGAAGATCTAGCGAAGATCATGGGGCGTGCCGAATTGTGCCATGCCAAGGGTCGTTATTCAGCGGCAGGTCTTGACGCGGAGGACTACGCACGTTGCGTCGAACTTTCCGACGCTGCCGGTTACCGAGGCCCTTTCACGCTGATCTATGATTCGCAATACCATGAAGATGAATGGACTGGGATTCTCGAAGAACGCGATTGCATTGCAGGTGTCCTGCAAAAGGTCACAGCAGCATAAAGACGTGTTTATCGGAACTAAAATCCAGTCGTTTTGGGAGCGGTCTGACGCGCCTGTTTTTGCGAACTATGTCGACCGTTTCCAATGCGGCCCACATTGCATGACGTCGGTCTCAATGAAACTCATGGTCATGCAGCGCGCCAAGAAGCCGGTCCTGCGTTTGATAGCCGGCGTCGTAAAGATTTATAGCCACGTTGGCCGCGGACAGGCCCTCTTGGCTTTGTAACTTGATGCTGCGTTCGGCGCACCAAGCAAAAAGCGCGTTTGCAAGGACATCGATGTCGTCGGCATAAAGTGGCGCACTGACCATCATAGACATTCGCTACACCATTGTTGAAAGCTTTAACCGGATGGATGTAGCGCACACTGCTTTGATTTCTGAGATTTGCAATCGCCTTCGTCGGTCGACGTTAACGTCAGCCTGATAGGATACACGTGCCCTGTCTCTTAACGCGACATAGCGTCCTTGCGGCACATTATTGCGGGGTTTGATGCGATCCAGACTGAGCCGGGTCCGGGTGCACGGCAAGTTTGCTTCTTGAATCATGGCGCGCGACAAGAAGGAAGGCGCCAAGCGTAAGTGCTAGCGCCACCATGATGGACAAAACTAATCTCGGCCCTGAAGGCATCATTGATGGGTTGGATGCGACGCCCTGACCGCGGCCTCGATCAACTCCTCTGCGTAAGAAAGCGCAGATGCCACGTCTTCACCGTCCAACTTCAATTCCGTGCATTTGCGATGCATGGCTCTGCGAATTTGTGACAAAAGCACGGCGTCGATATCAACCTCGCCTTCATCGAAGACATGCGTCAGGGCGGATTGAGCAACGATTTCAAGAACGGCAACACGGCCCTCTATCTCACCTAGAGATGGAATTGCATTTCTCTTTACATGATGCTTGCAATCGCGATGGGTGGTAAGCATTTCGGTGGCCTCCTCTTTAAGAGGACATAACCAACAAGAAGCAAAAAGGTTCAGGCGAGTTCATTAAAAAACTCGCAAGATCCTCGTAGCATTCCCCTTGCAATGTTTGTCGACATCGAAACGCATCCGCCTGCCTGTCATTTCATCGGGCAAAGCTTGGGATCCGACAATACATCGGCACAGCGAGGCGACCGACGAAAATCATCATAGTAGAGGGTCCATACCGTTGTATCTGCGGCGCGATAGGGGCCAAATTTGAAATATTGGTTCTTTCCAAGCCCTTGGTCTGCATGTCCAATGTGTCCCGTGACCGTGACAATCCATTTATCATTGGCGAATATTTCGATGTGCCCTGAGCCATCTGGGCCGGGCTTACTGTAAATGGCGAAGTCTATCCAGCCGGAATCTGGTGTCGGTAGTTTGTTACCACGATCGATTACTTTAATAGCGTTGGTGCAACCGGTAAACTCAGTGCCGTCTTCATTGCTCCAGTTGCCATCTGTGGCGACCAGCGCACGCATTTGATTGGTGTTCGGACGAAACCAGACCGGTGTCTCGTTATCGCTGCAAGCTTTGCCGGTGCTCTCGAGCTCGTCCTTCTTGGCAGTTGGGGCGACATAGTTCGTTTCGACAGTCGCGAAGAGCTTGCCGTTGTTGAGCCGGAACGCCAGGAAGGGACTGAAATCACCTTGTGCTTTTGGGCCGATCTCTCGCTTCCACTGCGCTATGAGATAGCGATGATCGCCTGAGGGAATGGGATCGGCGAACTTGACGGCAAAGCCGTACCAGACGCCCTTATTGTATGGAACGCGATATTTGGTACGCTCCCAGATTTCCGCTCTCTCGCTGCAGTTCGCCTTGCCCGGCGGGCACAATGGTTTGACGCTGAGCTTCAACGCTCCGGTGCCCGAGCGTTTGACTTCCGATTGAAACTCGACTGAGCCTGCTTTCTGCTCGGAGTTGTCGCGATAATAAAGATGACCGGATGGTGCGAACTCGCTGCCGTCGAAGCCATCGCGTAGCACCAATTGAGCCGGGTCGTCGGCCAAGGCCGGTGTCACGGCGCATGTGCAAGTGCATGCCAGGATAGCGGGCAGCGCGTATTTTGCATTCATGCTGGGATATTCCTCTGGCGAGATATTCATGGAGCGTTATCAATGACCTGTTCGCTTCGTGCGGGCAAGCGAGCGCAATGCGGTTTCACGATGCGTTGATAGCGACCACGGCAGATCCAGAGGCGTTCTCTGCATTTATTATTTGCAATGTATAGGCCGATTGTCCAACTTTAACTGCCTGTTAGACGCTTTGCGGTTCATATCGCCGCAAACTGGGCTTTGGTTGCGGTTATCAGCGCCCCGGACATGACGGTTCGTCGCCGCAACCTAATCGACGTTTTGATGTCGGGCATGAGAGAAACCGACTGAAGATCGCTGTTGGGGATCGCCCGTGGCAAACGGAGAAGCAGGGGTGGCCGGGGACGCGACCGAGCCACGACGAAAAATCGTCATTCTGACGTCGCATGCGTTTTTACGCGGCTATCGCAAGGCGTCGATCCACTTCGTTGCATCCCGCTGGGCCGAGCAGGGACACGACGTCCATTTTCTCACCATTGGCCATAGTTGGCTGACTCTGCTCAAGGATCGCCCGCGCTTCCGAGCCTTGTCGGGAAGCCAAGCGAATCGATTTCAGACTATCGGCGTCAATCTGAGGGCGGGCGCGTATCTCCCGCCACTCCATGCATTCAGTTCGAACAACCGCTTTCTGAATGCGGCAAATGCGATGCTCTTTCGGCTTTATGGCAGCTACCTGCCGCGCTTTGCCCGTCATGTCATAGCCGCTGCCGATCTGGTGCTGATCGAAAGCGGCTCAGCACTTGCTTTCTTTGACCGGATCAAGCGGCTCAATCCGAAGGCGCGAACTCTGTATTTTTGTCGCGACCTGCTGAGAAGCATACGCGCAGCACCTGTGCTGCAAGATATTCAAGCTGCCGCGGTTAGTCGCTTCGACGCAATTTGCGTTCCTTCGGAAAGGCTCGGGGCGCTGCTTCCCCAGGGTGGGCGTGTACGGGTCATTCCTCAGGGTGTCGATGCCGCCGTGTTCGATCGCGACCAGCCGTCGCCGTATCAAGCTGGTAGCCGCAATGCTGTTTCGATCGGTAACATGCTCTTTGACCAGCCATCTGTCGCCGCCATGGCTGCGGCCGCTCCGGATGTGAATTTCCATGTCTTTGGTGCGCAATGGAGTGGTTGGGCGCTGCCGAACATCGCCATCTACGGTGAGAGGGATTTCGAGAGCATCGTACCATACTTGCAGCACGCCGATTTTGGCATCGCTCCCTATCGCCTGACGGCAGATGAGATTTACCTGGCGGAATCGAGCTTGAAACTCGCGCAGTACAGCTACTGCGGTCTACCGATCCTGCTGCCTGATCTCGTTCCCTTTACCCGTGCGAACGGTATTGCCTATCGCCTTGACGGCGAAACCGCTTGGCGAAAGAAGGTCGACGCGGCGCTGGCGATGCGGCGTTCGCCGACTTTTCGCGATGGGATAATGACCTGGGACGAGGTTGCCCGGCAGACATTGGCTGCCGCTTTTGAAACGCCATGATCGGGCTTAGCCCGGTGCGACGAGGTTCAACAGACTGTTGACGAGCGGGCGTGATGCTCGGGGCAATTTTCCGCCGGCAGTATCCATCAGGATTCGTACGTCTTCGGGCGTAATCAAGCGCAGAAATCGGATTGCCAGCACGTAGGCGACGGCCCCTGCGGGAATAGCCGTCGCAACGGCCGCTGCTCCGTCGAAATTGTAAATGCCGAGCCCTGCGGCGGCCGCGCAAAGAAGGGCAGCCAGTATCGTTTTTGTCAACGCAGCAATGGGTACGGCAACTCGGACATATTTCCAAGCAGTCCGGCCGAGTAGTGCAAAAGTCAATGTCACGATCGTCGCGCGAGCAAGCGCGGCTCCCTCGAGCCCCATCAGTGGTACGAGAACGGTCAAGAGCATTATCGTCAATATGCCGCTTACGATCTGCACGCGCAGCAAAAGAGCGCTGCGCCCGGACGCGCCGATCATACCCCAGGGGATGACAGACAGGCCGGCAGGCCAAACAAAAGCGAGCAGTGTTGCCGCTGCTGGAATCGCGGGCTTGAAGGCATCGCCAAAGATCAGCGGCAAAAGATCGGGCATGATGGTTGCGCCGCCAAAGCTGATCGGCAGCATGATCAGAGCGACTATGCGAATGACGCGACTATATGCGGCTTGAAGCATCTGGCGATCATCTTTGGCCTGGGCATCGGTAAAGCTGACGATCAAGGCAGGCGATATCTGGAGCATGACCTGTTCGATGAGACCGGCCAGACCGAGGCCTGCCGCAAAATAGCCAATGCTGGTGGGAGAGAGGACGAGGCCGAGAAACAGGAACTCAATGCGCGATAGGACTAGAATTTCGATAAGGTCGCTCAACCATATATAGCGACCATAGCGATGCATTTCCGGCGTCAGTGCTTCACGAGAAGGCCTGATATCGCGATCGATGTAGCCGCGCAATTTCAGCGCCTGCGGCAGGTAGCGCGCGATGTATCCGATCAGGACGCCGGTTGGACCAAGCAGCCAGGCTCCGATAAAAACGAGTGGGACCTGCAGTATTCCGCCAAGAACGGTGCTACGCGCGGTTTGGCCGAAACGATTTCTTCCGCGAGCGATTGCTGTGGAGAAGACGTGAAATGTGTAGCTCAAGAACAACAGCCCGGTGACGATCCAGAACCAGGCGTGTCGCGCGTCGCGCTGAACGTAAGTGATTGCGGCAAACACCAGTATGGCCGCACTTACCATGCTGACTGAAATCATGAAGCTGCGTAGCGCCGTGCGCACCAGCGCTTTCCAGGTTTCCCCATCGCCAGAGAGGCTGCCGGCATTGCGCAGCAACGTCTGCGGCAGGCCCATATCCGCCAATGCTGCTGCGGAGGTCGCAACCCATAACGCGTAAGCGACTTTGCCGGACCCTGCCGGGCCGAGCAGGCGCGCAGCTATGATGCTGCTCGCAAAGCCAGCAGCCAGCGAAATCGACGTCGCGGCCAGACTGATCAGCGAGCTTCTAAGAAGATTGGACGTAGTCGCACTCATGGCAATCCTCCTAGAAGGTTGTCGCATAACCTTGTGTTAAAGGCAGGCTGATAATTTTCACTTGCGTTCTAGTTGAAATTCGAGATGGCCGCCATGACAGATAGAGCCGCCGACCAAGATGGATTTCTCATTCCGGGATATCTGCAGAGGGGCTTGCGCGAGCGGGCGCATAATCTTCTATGGAGGCTTATGTCGCCGCTGCCCGATAGGTCTTACTGCGCACTAAAATATCGCGTCATTCGTGGCAAATTTCCCGATTTGAGGTCGCCTCAGACCTTCACGGACAAGATTCAGGCCCGGAAACTATACGATCGCAATCCGCTCTTCCCGCGCTTCGTCGACAAGGCCGATGCCAAAGTGCTGATCGCGGAGAGGGTTGGCAGCCAATACGTCATTCCGACGCTCTGGGTCGGCACGGATTTGGCTACCGTCGATTGGGCCGAAATTCCCTTGCCCGCCGTTGTCAAACCGACTCATGCGAGTGGCGTGGGGCGATTTCTTTACGGAGAGGCCGATGTGGATCGGCTCCTCACGAACAATCCCTCCGCCGAGTGGCTGGCGATCGATCATGCCTTCTACAACAGGGAGTGGGCCTATCGGCAGGTCGAACGCCGTATTCTCATCGAAAGCATGTTGCTCGTCGAAGGGCGCGTTCCGTGGGACTACAGGCTTTTCACGTTCAATGGCAAGGTGTCGCATATCGAGATCGACATTCGCGAGAATGGCCAGGGCTATTCCTGCAATTACACGCCCGATTGGAAGAAGCTACCGTTCTACGACCGGGATTATCTTGGCCTTTATCCGGGCCATGTGGCACGGCCGCCGCGGCTCGATGAGATGATCCATGTCGCGGAAACGGTCGCTCGCGACATCGATTTTGTTCGCGTCGATCTCTATGCGTCGGCGGAGTGGGTTCGTGTGGGAGAATTGACGTTTTATCCGGGTGGAGGCTTTGAAGCGTTCGAGCCGGAAGAGCATGATCTCCTGCTCGGCCAGAAGTGGCAGCTTGGTTTCGAAATACCGAAGAGATAGGTGGACAAATCACTCTTTGCGCGTTTCATAAGTCGATCCATTTTTAGGGAAGGTTTTCCATGACGATCGACCAGGACCTCACTCGTATCGGACTGCAGGAGGAGACTCTGCGTTTCGAGGCCTTCGACCTCTCGACCGCCTGGGTGCTCGGCAAGCTGCTGCATGACCTTGCCAGCGAGCGCAATCTGGGCGTTGCCATCGATATCACGCTGCATTCGATGCCGGTTTTCTACATTGCCTTGCCCGGATCGACGCCCGACAATTCCAACTGGATACGCCGCAAGCGCAATATGGTGCTGCGGTATTTCCGCAGCAGCTATGCCAGTACCTTGCGGCTCCAACAGCAGGGGAGGACGATCGAGGATAACGGGCTTTCGGGCGCCGATTACGCCGCATCCGGCGGCAGCTTCCCTATTTTCGTCAACGGCACGGGCTGCATCGGCGCCGTCACGGTTTCAGGTCTTCCGCAGCGTGAAGACCACAATCTCGTGGTCGAGGCTCTCGCGCTGACGCTCGGCCACGAACTTCACAATCTCAGCCTCTCGTAGAGGGTTATGGCGGCGCCAAGCCCAAAGCGGGGCGCCGCCGGCAATCTCAGATTTTGCCGCCGGCTTCGGCGATGACCTTGGTCAAGCTGCCGGTCGCCGGGAAGAGCGGAATCAGGCTGGCTTGCAATGCGTGATAGATATCGCCCTTACCTGGGAACAGTGTGTGGGCCGGAACGAGATCTTCCATTAATTCCTCATGCCAGCCGCCATTGGCGTGGTCTATAAACGAGCGGCCGATGACGCTCCAAATCTTGCGGTAGCTCTCCTCGTGAAAATCGCTAGGAACATGCTCGTTCAGATAATGGGCGGCGCCGGCGCCCTCGCATGCGGGCCACCAGAGCTTGTTGCGTTTGGCGGGAACGTCTTCCCAGTCGAGGGTATAGAAAAAGCCGCTCTTTTCGTTATCCCAGCCCAATGACATGGATTGGGAGAAGAGGCCCTTGGCTGCTTCCGGCATCCAGTCGTGCCGCTTTTCTCCCAGCGACCAGAGCTGCAGGATGAGCCGCGCCCATTCCAGCCAATGCCCGGGCGTCGTGCCCGATGGGCGGAACATCTCATTGCCGCGATAATTCTTATCGAGTACCCAATCGGCATTGAAGTGTTCCGCGACTCGCCAGCCAACCGAACCGGCCGAGCGACGAATGACGAGATCGGCAATGCTTTCCGCCTTTTCAAGATAGCTCTTGTCGCCGGTGACCTCGAAAGCAGCCATCAGCGCTTCCGTCAGATGCATGTTGGAGTTCTGGCCGCGATAGCTGCCGCCGTCGATCGGCGACCAATCCTGGTTGAATTCCTCGGCAATAGCGCCGTGCTTTTCCTCCCAGAACTTCGTATTCAGAATTTCGGTAACGTCGGCGAGCATGCCGTCGGCCAGCGGATGGCCGATCGTCTTGGCGGAGGAGGCGGCGAGCAGTACGAATGCGTGGCCATAGCCCTGCTTGCTTGAATCGACCGGACCATCATTGTTCAGTGACCAGACATAACCACCATGCTTCGTGTCGCGATGGTGGCTCCAGAGGTAGTTCATTCCGTGGTCGACAATATCATTCGCGCCGGGGCGGCCGAGTAGCGATCCGATCGAGAAGCAATGCACCATGCGGGCCGTCGAATGAATACCGCGCGTGGGATTGATCGCATCCAGCGGCTTGCCGACATCGTCCATGTCGTAAAAGCCGCCATTGGGATTGACGGCGCGATACTGGAAGAAGTCAAAAAGTGCGCTTGCCTGTTCGAGCAGCCAATGCCGATGATAGGCGCGCGTGCTCCAGTTTCCGAGCGCTGCCGGTTCAACCTGTATGTTCATGCCATCCTCCTTGGATTCTTTCTACAAGCCCTATAGCGCCGCCCAAAAGCGCTGTCATGGCGTAATGGGATGAAACTGTGTCGTCAGCTCCGCCTTGTCCATGGCCGGCACGGCAATTCGTCTTGTTTGTATTTTTCGGAAAGGAAGCAAACCATAGAAGCGGCATGCTTGTGCTGCGCTCAACCAGAGCATAGATATGTTGACATAAAGATATCTTTATGTGATCTGATTGTCGAGTCGCAATCAGGCCAGAGGAATTCGCTTATGTTTGACAATCTTTTTGGTTCCGAAACAGCGAAACGCGATGGTAGCGAGATATTCGACGCCTTGCGAAAGGCGGCGAGCGAGCGAATTCTCGTGCTTGATGGCGCCATGGGCACGCAGATCCAGGGCCTCGGTTTCGACGAGGATCAGTTTCGCGGTCACCGTTTCATAGGCTGTGCCTGTCATCAAAAAGGCAATAACGACCTTCTCATTCTGACACAGCCCGACGCGATCGAAGAGATTCATTATCGCTATGCCAAGGCAGGCGCGGATATCCTGGAGACCAACACCTTCTCGTCCACCCGCATTGCGCAGGCGGATTATCAGATGGAAGGTGCCGTCTATGATCTCAATAAGGAAGGCGCCGAGATCGTCCGCCGTGCGGCGATCCGCGCGGAGCGGGAAGATGGCAAGCGCCGTTTCGTTGCCGGTGCCATCGGTCCGACCAACCGCACAGCGTCGATTTCCCCCGATGTCAATAATCCCGGCTATCGCGCCGTCAGCTTCGATGATCTGCGTCTGGCTTACGGCGAGCAGATAGATGGCCTCATCGACGGGGGCGCCGACATTATTCTGATCGAGACGATTTTCGATACGCTTAACGCGAAGGCCGCCATCTTCGCCTGCGAGGAGCGTTTCGAGGCCAAGGGCATACGCCTGCCTGTCATGATATCCGGCACGATCACAGACCTTTCCGGTCGCACGCTTTCAGGGCAGACGCCATCGGCTTTCTGGAATTCAGTGCGCCATGCGAGCCCCTTCACCATCGGCCTTAACTGTGCCCTCGGCGCAAACGCCATGCGTCCGCACCTGCAGGAGCTTTCGGCTGCTGCGGATACCTTCATTTGCGCTTATCCCAATGCCGGGTTGCCGAACGAATTCGGCCAATATGACGAAACGCCTGATATGATGGCGGCTCAAGTCGAGGAGTTTGCACGCGAGGGTCTCGTCAACATCGTCGGCGGCTGCTGCGGCTCCACGCCAGAGCACATTGCCGCGATCGCTGAGGCGGTGTCGAAATATCCACCGCGCCAGCTTGCCGAGCACCGTCCTTTCATGTCGCTTTCCGGTCTCGAGCCGTTTGAGCTGACCAGAGACATTCCCTTCGTCAACGTCGGCGAGCGGACCAACGTCACTGGCTCCGCGAAATTCCGCAAGCTGATCACCAATGCCGATTATACGGCGGCACTTGCCGTTGCCCGCGATCAGGTCGAGAACGGCGCGCAGGTCATCGACATCAACATGGACGAGGGCCTGATCGATTCTGAAAGGGCAATGGTCGAGTTCCTGAATCTGATCGCCGCCGAGCCGGATATTGCCCGCGTTCCGGTGATGATCGACAGTTCGAAATTCTCGATCATCGAAGCCGGCCTGAAATGCGTGCAGGGCAAGCCGATCGTCAATTCGATCTCGCTCAAGGAAGGCGAGGAGAATTTTCTCAAGCAAGCTCGATTGATGCGCATGTACGGCGCCGCCGTCGTCGTGATGGCCTTCGATGAACAGGGCCAGGCAGACAGCTATGAACGCAAGGTCGAGATCTGCTCGCGCGCCTACAAGCTGCTGACGGAAACGGCAGGTTTGCAGCCGGAAGATATCATCTTCGATCCTAATATCTTCGCTGTTGCGACCGGCATCGAAGAGCACAACAATTACGGTGTCGACTTCATCGAAGCGACGCGGACGATCCGACAGACCATGCCGCTGGTTCATATCTCCGGTGGCGTGTCGAACCTGTCTTTCTCCTTCCGCGGCAACGAACCGGTCCGCGAGGCCATGCATGCCGTCTTCCTCTATCACGCCATTCAGGCGGGTATGGACATGGGCATCGTCAATGCGGGTCAGCTCGCGGTCTATGACAATATCGATCCCGAATTGCGGGAGGCCTGCGAGGATGTCGTTCTCAATCGTCGATCGGATGGCACGGAACGGTTGCTCGAGGTTGCAGAGCGCTTTCGTGGAACCGGCGGCAGGGAGGCCAAGGCGCAAGATCTTTCCTGGCGCGAGTGGCCCGTGGCAAAGCGGCTGGAGCATGCGCTGGTCAACGGCATCACCGACTATATCGAGGCGGATACCGAGGAGGCGCGTCAGACCGTCGAACGGCCGCTGCACGTCATCGAAGGTCCGCTGATGGCGGGCATGAACGTTGTCGGCGATCTCTTCGGTGCGGGCAAGATGTTCCTGCCGCAGGTGGTGAAGTCCGCTCGCGTCATGAAACAGGCCGTTGCCGTGCTGCTGCCTTACATGGAGGCCGAGAAGCTGGCCAATGGCGGCAGCGGCGAGCGTCAGGCTGCCGGCAAGGTGTTGATGGCGACCGTCAAGGGCGATGTGCATGATATCGGCAAGAACATCGTCGGCGTCGTGCTTGCCTGCAACAACTACGAAATCATCGATCTCGGCGTCATGGTGCCGGCGACGAAGATTCTCGAAACGGCCATCGCCCAGAAGGTGGATATTATCGGTCTTTCCGGCTTGATCACGCCTTCCCTGGACGAAATGGTGCATGTTGCCTCGGAAATGGAGCGGCAGGGTTTTGATATTCCGCTGTTGATCGGCGGTGCGACCACCAGCCGTGTGCATACTGCGGTGAAGATCCATCCGCGCTACGAGAAGGGGCAGACGGTCTACGTCACCGACGCCAGCCGCGCCGTCGGCGTCGTTTCGGCGCTGCTGTCGCCGGATGCCAAGCAGGGCTATGTCGACACCATCAGGGCAGAATATGCCAAGGTCGCGGCCGCTCACGCCCGTAGTGAGGCTGAGAAAGTGCGCCTGCCGATTGCGAGAGCTCGCGAGAACGCCCAGAAGGTCGATTGGGCGAGCTATAAGCCTGTGAAGCCGCAGTTCTTCGGGACAAAGGTGTTCGAGAACTACGATCTGGCCGAGCTTGCCAGGTACATCGACTGGACGCCGTTCTTCCAGACCTGGGAGCTGAAGGGCCGTTTCCCGGCGATCCTCGAAGATGAAAAGCAGGGTGAGGCGGCACGGCAGCTTTACGCCGATGCTCAATCGATGTTGGAAAAGATCATCGCGGAAAACTGGTTCCGCCCTCGCGCCGTCATCGGCTTCTGGCCGGCGGGCGCCGTTGGCGACGATATCAGGCTGTTCACGGATGAAGGCCGTGATCGCGAGCTTGCGACCTTCTACACCTTGCGCCAGCAGCTGTCGAAGCGTGATGGCCGTCCGAATGTCGCCCTCTCGGACTTCGTTGCGCCGGTTTCAAGCGGTGTGGCCGACTATGTCGGCGGCTTCGTCGTCACTGCCGGTATCGAGGAAATCGCTATTGCCGAGCGCTTCGAACGTGCGAATGACGACTACTCGTCGATCCTGGTGAAGGCGCTTGCCGACCGTTTTGCCGAAGCCTTTGCCGAACGGATGCATGAGCAGGTGCGACGCGAGTTCTGGGGCTACGCCACAGATGAGCATCTTTCCGGCGACGAGCTTCTTTCTGAAGCTTACGCCGGTATTCGTCCGGCACCCGGCTATCCGGCACAACCTGACCATACCGAAAAGGAAACGCTGTTCCGGCTGCTCGATGCCGAAGCGGTAGCGGGTGTCAAGCTCACGGAAAGCTATGCAATGTGGCCCGGTTCCTCCGTCTCGGGCATTTATATCGCGCATCCCGACGCTTATTATTTCGGCGTCGCCAAAGTCGAGCGCGATCAGGTTGAGGACTATGCGACCCGCAAGGATATGCCCGTTGCGGAGGTGGAGCGTTGGTTGGGTCCGGTGCTGAACTATGTGCCGGCGAAGGCCGAAGCAGCGGTCGATGACGCAGCCTGATCATGAGTCGTTTCAACGCCTTGGGGCGTTTTGCTCATAGGCAGATTCCGCACGCCGCCATCGCCGCAATTTGATTCATTTTGCGGCGATATCTATTTGATTAATAATATAAATCTTCGATCGCTACCGGGTGAACCTAAGTTGCGCCGATCGTTAGCTCCGCGACGAAATCGTAGGCATCTCCCCGATAAAGCGACCTGGTGAATTCCACGGCCCGGCCCGAGCCGAGATAGGAAATGCGTTCGATCGAAAGGCCGGCGGCTCCGACGGGAACGCCAAGCAACCCCGCATCGGACTCTTTCATGTTGGTTGCCGATATGCGCTGTACGGCGCGCACGGGGCGGACCTGTCGCTTTTCGAGTTCCGCATAAAGCGATGTCGTCACGACTGCTGGATCCGGCAGGAATTCGCCGGAGACACTGGCATGCTCGATCGCCAGTGGCTGATCGTCGGCGATGCGCAAGCGGCTGAGCCGGGAAACCTTAGTGCCGGCGGCAAGGCCGAGGATCATCATTTCATCGGGAGACGGCGTATGGATGCCTTTGTGCAGCCATTCGGAACGTGCGGTCATGCCGCGTCGGGCCATGTCCTCGGTGAAGGAGGTGAGCTGAGATAGCCGTTGTTCCACCTTGGATACGGGCTTTGTGACAAAGGTGCCGGACCCGTGGCGGCGCACGAGAATACCTTCGGCGACAAGGTCGTCGATCGCCTTGCGCACGGTGACGCGGCTGACGGCGGCAAATTCGGCAATATCGCGCTCGGGTGGAAGCGCATCGCCCTGCTTCAACCTTCCGATCTTTACGGCTTCTTCGAGTGTGCGTCGCAGCTTGACATAGAGCGGGCCGGGTCCGCCTCCTGACAGGCGTTCTGGCGAGAAGATGGCACTCAAATCCTCGGTCATGCCCAGCTTCCCTTCCCATCCCGTAGCAATTTTGCCGCCAATTCCACCGCTCCGCGCAGCACGTCGCCCTTGGGCTCGGCCAGGAGTGCTTTGTGGCGTGCGTCGAGCCAGGGGCGATAAGCCTGGGCAAGGCCGCCGAGGAGGCAGATCGACGGGCATTCGGGCCAAAGCAGGGCATCCAGGCTTTCGGTTATGGCCTTCGCAGCCGTCTTGACGATATCGATGGCGACGGGGTCATTCATCCCAGCATAGTCGAACACGATTGGTGCATAGCGCCCGAAATCCTTTGGCTTGGACGCATGGGCAAATTCGACGACCCGCTCCGGATCGTTGCCATATTCGGCCATGATCGCATTCGTCAGCGGTGACGTTGCCGCCACCCGGTCATGCGCCAGAAGGGCGCGTTCGAGGAGATCGCGGCCGAGGCGGGCGCCGCTGGCCTGATCGCCGATGACAAACCCCCAGCCGCCGATGCCCCAGCTCACACCGTCACGGCGGGCATTGTAGACGGAGCCGGTGCCAAAAGCGCCGATGATTCCATCGGCATCACCGAGCGCACCCTGAAGTGCGATCGTCGCATCGGTGACCACGCGAGAGCTCGCGAAGGGAAGGGCGCCTTCCACCCGTTTTCCATAGCTGCCGACATTGGCGCCGGCCGTGCCGATAACCGCAGGCAACTTGTAAACCTGTTCGGGATCGAGCCCTGCGCTTGTCAGTGCATGTCGGGCCGCAGCGACGATATTGATCAGCGAGTTTTCCAGGTCGGAGAGAATGTTTGCAGCGCCGGCTTTGCCCGTGCCGAGAACTTGGCCCGTTCCGTTTATCACGGCAGCGCGGCAGCTCGTTCCTCCGCCGTCGATGCCTATTGCAAACTGCCCCATCATGCCTCCGGATGCCACCTGTTCCCCATTTTCCTATACAATACCAAAAAAATACCATTTACCAATAGGCAACGTGTCCATTTTTGCGCATCAATATCCTATTGAAATATATTGTAAAATTTCTTTTGCCCGCTCTTTTTGTGTCCAAAGGTTAAATTCGGCTGGACAATTGGTATTTTTTTGGCCTTAATTCTTGCCAAGGGAACAATACAAACAGACATCGGCGGAACCGGCAGAACAATAACAGCCGGCGGGCTAAGCAGAAGGCTGAACCTCCATCGTTGTCCCAAGCCGGTTGGATCAGGAGGATCCGTTCTTCGGCGTTTGTCATGAATTTCCCGCATGGTGTTTACAGCGTCTCTGCCCTGTTGGCGGCAGACGGCGATTGAACGGGCCGATCAGGCGAAGTGCCTCTGAAGCCCTTTGTATTGGGGGCCGGCAGCATTGGCGGTCCCTATGGATCGCTGACCGTTTTTTCAGACAGGCCAGCGGATTTTCAGATCGAAAACAGCGCCTCGCTACGGGCGTCGAAAACAGGAGAGGGAAATGAAAAATAATGTTCTGAAAGGCTTGCTTCTTGCATCCAGCCTGCTGACCTCGGTCAGCTTCGCGCATGCGGCTGATGTAACGCTGACGGTCGAAAGCTGGCGTAACGACGACCTGCAGATTTGGCAGGACAAGATCATCCCGGCTTTCGAAGCGAAGAACCCCGGCATCAAAATCGTTTTTTCGCCGACGGCTCCCACCGAATACAACGCATCGCTGAACGCCAAGCTCGACGCCGGCTCTGCGGGTGACATCATCACCTGCCGTCCTTTCGATGCCTCGCTCGACCTCTTCAACAAGAAGCATCTCGCTGATCTGACGAGCTTGAAGGGCATGGAGAACTTCTCGGCAGTCGCCAAGGCCGCATGGTCCACCGATGACGGCAAGTCGACCTTCTGCGTGCCGATGGCTTCGGTCATCCATGGCTTCATCTACAACAAAGACGCCTTCGACAAGCTCGGCCTGAAGGTGCCGGCGACGCGCGACGAGTTCTTTGCTCTTCTCGACAAGATCAAGGCTGACGGCACTTATATTCCGATGGCCATGGGCACCAAGGACCTGTGGGAGGCTGCAACCATGGGCTATCAGAACATCGGCCCGAACTACTGGAAGGGTGAGGACGGCCGCGAGGCTCTTATCGCCGGCAAGGAAAAGCTGACGGACGCTCCGTGGGTCGATCCCTACAAGGAACTTGCCAAGTGGAAGCCTTATCTCGGTGACGGTTTCGAGGCTCAGGGCTACGCTGACAGCCAGAACCTCTTCACGCTCGGCAAGGCTGCGATCTATCCGGCCGGCTCCTGGGAAATCGCTCTTTTCAACACCCAGGCGCAATTCAAGATGGGCGCCTTCCCGCCGCCCGTCGCCAAGGCTGGTGACACCGCCTATATCTCGGACCATCCGGATATCGGCGTCGGCCTGAATACGAAGAGCACGCACCAGGAAGAAGCCAAGAAGTTCCTGAGCTGGGTCGCTTCCGACGAGTTCGCCACCATCTACGCCAATTCGCTGCCGGGCTTCTTCAGCCTGAATTCGCATCCGGTGAAGATGAGCGATCCGCTTGCTCAGGAGTTCGTCTCCTGGCGTAAGGATCACAAGTCGACCGTTCGCTCCACGTATCAGATCCTGTCGCGCGGCACGCCGAACCTGGAAAACGAAACCTGGACGGAATCCGCAAACGTGATCAATGCTACGGATACGCCGGAACAGGCTGCTGCAAAGCTGCAGAAGGGCCTCGACAGCTGGTACAAGCCTGGCAAGTAATCATTGCATAAAACGGGCGAGGGGCCTTCGGGCTCCTCTCCCTTTTTCTTGATCATGGATAATTGGATTGGCGATCGCCTCGCCATTGCATTGCGACACGCCCGACGTCGTTTAGCGCCGGAATGGCGGGTGAATTTGAACCTCAGAGCTGCCGCTTCGCCGGGCAGCCAACAAAAACAGGCAGAAAGCCATGAGCGACGCCGAGATATCAGACGCCCTTGAGGTTGCGCCGATCAGGCGCTCCAGACGCTGGCACATCCTCGTTTTCCTTTTCCCGGCCTTTGTCGTCTATACGGCGGTCATGATCCTGCCTCTGATCGAGACGCTGCGGCTGTCGCTTTACAACGTCGTCGACAATCAACCGGTTTTCGTCGGTTTGAACAATTTCAAGGTATTGTTCGGCGACGAACGTTGGGCGCATGATTTCTGGAATGCGCTACGCAACAATCTGATCTTCTTTGCCATCCATATGTGCGTGCAGAATCCGATCGGCGTCGCACTCGCAGCGCTCCTGTCTCTGCCGAAGCTGCGTTTTGTTGCCTTCTATCGTACCGCTATTTTCCTGCCGACGCTGCTTTCATTTGTCGTCGTCGGCTTCATCTGGAAGCTGATCCTGTCCCCTCTCTGGGGTGTTGCGCCCGAATTGCTGAGCATGATCGGCCTCAAGTCGTTCTTCGCGCCTTGGCTTGGCAGGCCGAGCACGGCGCTGATTACCGTCGCGCTCATTTCCGTCTGGCAATATGTCGGCATTCCGATGATGCTGATCTATGCCGCCCTGCTCAATATTCCGGAAGAGGTCATCGAAGCGGCCGAATGCGATGGCATCACCGGTTGGAGCCAGTTCTGGAAGATCAAGCTGCCTCTGGTGCTGCCCGCAATCGGTATCATCTCGATCCTGACATTCGTCGGCAATTTCAACGCGTTCGATCTGGTTTACACCGTGCAGGGTGCACTGGCCGGGCCGGATGGCTCGACCGATATTCTCGGCACACTTCTCTATCGCGTCTTCTTCGGCTTCCAGCTTCAGCTCGGAGACCGCTCCATGGGGGCGACGATCGCGACTGTCATGTTCCTGATCATCCTGACGGGTGTCTCGTTCTATCTTTTCATCGTCCAGCGGCGCATTCGCCGCTACCAGTTCTGAGGAGAGGCGACCATGTCCAAGGCCCGCACTTCCCTTGTCCGCACCGGCTTCGTGCATCTGGCGCTGATCGCGTATACGCTTGTCGCCCTTTTCCCGGTGTTCCTGACCATCATCAATTCGTTCAAGGATCGCGCATCGATCTTCCGTGCGCCGTTAAGCCTTCCGACGCCATCCTCATTCAGCATGATCGGTTATGATACCGTCCTCAGGCAGGGCGATTTCCTGACCTATTTCCAGAACAGCTTCGTGGTGACGATCGTCTCGATCATCCTTACGCTGCTGTTCGGCGCAATGTCCGCTTTTGCCCTGTCGGAGTACCGTTTCCGTGGCAATATGATGCTGGGTCTGTATATGGCGATCGGTATCATGATCCCGATCCGCCTCGGCACGGTCGCCATCCTGCAGGGGATGGTTGCCGCCGGCCTCGTCAACACGTTGACGGCGCTGATCCTCGTTTATACCGCTCAAGGCCTGCCTCTGGCGATCTTCATTCTCTCGGAGTTCATGCGGACCGTTTCCGATGACCTGAAAAATGCCGGTCGTATCGACGGCCTCAGCGAATATGCCATCTTCTTTCGCCTTGTCTTGCCGCTGGTTCGCCCGGCCATGGCGACGGTCGCCGTTTTCACGATGATACCGATCTGGAACGACCTCTGGTTCCCGCTGATCCTGGCACCGAGCGAGGCGACGAAAACCGTGACGCTCGGGTCGCAGATCTTCATCGGTCAGTTCGTCACAAACTGGAACGCCGTGCTGGCGGCGCTGACGCTTGCCATCCTGCCGATCCTTATCCTCTACGTCATCTTTTCGCGCCAACTCATTCGTGGCATCACCTCCGGAGCAGTCAAGTGAGCGTATCCGAAAAGCCGATCCGCGTTCTCGTCGCCGGCCTTGGCAACATGGGCCGCAGCCATGCGCTCGCCTATCATAACAATCCTGGGTTCGAGATTGTCGGCCTCGTTAATCGCTCCAAGCCGGAGTTGGCGGAAGAGTTGCGCGGCTACGCGATCCACCCGGATTTCGAAACGGCGTTGAAGGAATTGAAGCCGGATCTGTGCTCCATCAATACCTATTCCGACAGCCATGCCGATTACGCAGTGATGGCCTTCGAGGCGGGTTGCCATGTTTTCGTCGAGAAGCCATTGGCAACGACGGTCGGCGATGCCGAGCGCGTCGTTACAGCGGCGAAGAAGGCGAGCAAGAAGCTGGTCATCGGCTACATCCTGCGTCAACATCCATCATGGCAGCGTTTGATTGCCGAGGCCCGCAAGCTTGGCGGTCCCTATGTCTTCCGCATGAACCTCAATCAGCAGTCGAGCGGCCCGACCTGGGAGACGCACAAGGCGCTGATGCGCACGACATCGCCCATCGTCGATTGCGGCGTGCACTATGTCGACGTCATGTGCCAGATCACCGATGCCAAACCTGTCGAGGTGCGCGGCATGGGCCTTCGCCTGTCGAGCGAGATCAAGCCGGATATGTATAATTACGGCCATCTGCAGGTGATCTTCGAGGATGGTTCTGTCGGCTGGTATGAGGCCGGCTGGGGACCGATGATTTCCGAGACCGCCTTCTTCGTGAAGGATGTGATGTCGCCAAACGGTGCGGTGTCGATCGTCATGGATCCGAACGCCAAGTCCGACGACATCGACACGCACACCAAGACCTCCGTCATCCGGTTGCATAATGCCGAAACCGGGCCAAATGGCCAGTTCATCCGACCAGATCAGGATCTGCATATGGACGGGGAGCCAGGCCATCAGGAGCTCTGCGATCTTGAACAGGCCTTCATGCTGAAGGCCATCCGCGAAGACATCGACCTCGACCGCCACATGGCAGACGCCGTTCAATCGCTGCGCATCTGCATCGCCGCCGACGAGAGCGTGCGCACCGGCAAGCCCGTTTATTTGTAAGGATAAGAGACTGTGGGATCGCTTCAACTGAAATCCATCCGCAAGGCCTACGGCACGCATGATGTGCTGAAAGGCATCGATCTCGAGGTGAAGGACGGCGAGTTCGTCATCTTCGTAGGCCCTTCTGGCTGTGGCAAGTCGACCCTTCTGCGCAGCATCGCCGGCCTCGAAGACGTGACTGCTGGTACTGTCCTGATCAACGGCCAGGATGTGACGGTAACGCCGCCTGCCAAGCGTGGCATCGCCATGGTCTTCCAGTCCTATGCGCTCTATCCGCACCTGACGGTGAAGGACAATATGGGACTGGGCCTGAAGCAGGCCGGCACGGCGAAGGACGAGATCGAAAGCCGCGTCGGGAAGGCCTCTGGCATGCTGTCGCTCGAGCCTTATCTCGCGCGTCGGCCGGCCGAACTTTCCGGCGGCCAGCGCCAGCGCGTCGCCATCGGCCGCGCCATCGTGCGTGAGCCGGAGCTCTTTCTCTTCGACGAACCGCTGTCGAACCTCGATGCGGCCTTGCGCGTACAGACGCGCCTGGAGATCGCTCGTCTGCACCGCAGCCTCAAGGCGACGATGATCTACGTCACCCACGACCAGGTCGAGGCGATGACCCTTGCCGACAAGATCGTCGTGCTCAATGCCGGCGCGATCGAGCAGATCGGCTCGCCGATGGAGCTCTATAACCGTCCGGCCAATGTCTTCGTCGCCGGCTTCATCGGTTCGCCACAGATGAATTTCGTTCCGGCCGAGAAACTGGGGCAAAGCGGCGCAAAAACCGTTGGTATTCGGCCGGAGCACATTACTCTGTCGCGTGATCAGGGCACCTGGTCGGCCAAGGTCATCCATGTCGAGCACCTCGGTGCCGACACGATTATCTATCTCGAATCCGATGTCACCGGTCTTTTGACCGTTCGTCTTTTCGGCGAGCATCAATACGAGCCGGACGAAATGGTTTATGCGACGCCGGATGCGACCCACATGCATCGCTTCGATGCAAACGACAAAGCGATCCGCACGTAATCTGCTGCACTCGAGGCGAAGCAGGGTGTTTCGTTTCGGACGTCCCTTGCCCAGGGAGCGTGGTGGTCGATCATTCGCCTCAGGGGTTCGAGGGGCTGCCTATTGTCAGCGCGGCCTTCTCGATGACCTCTGCGATACGCTCGGAAAGCGCGGGATCGGAAACGGCCCGCGCAATCGTGACACCGCCGCTGAGCATAGCGAGCAGAAGGATCGCCTGATCCTCGGCCGCCGTTTTGGTTAGGTTCGCTCCCTTGTTCTCCGGCAGGCCGGTGGCCACGGCCGCAATGAGTTTTTTCAATTCCACCGTATAGATGTTGCGCGTTTCATCGTCAGCACGCATGACATCGGGTGAAAGACTTGGCAGGGCGCAGCTATCGCCGAGATCGCAGGTGCGTTTGTAGCCGAGATAGTAGCTGGCGAAGGCCTTCAGCCAGTTCTTCGGCTGGCTTTCCTTGAGTGCCGCGATCCCTTGACGGAGCTCTTCCAGCCCTTCCACGACAGCCGTGCGAAATGCCTCGCCCTTGGACTTGAAGTGCCCGTAGAAGGCGCCGTTGGTGACGCCGGCCGCTTTCGTCAGGGCATCGATGCCCGCCCCGCCATAACCCTCCTTTCGAAATACTTGCCCGGCGGCCGCGATCACCCGCGCCCGGGTCTCCTGCTTGTGTTCGGCGCTATAGCGCATTGGTGCCCCCATTAAGAGTGATCTCTCTTTATTGATTGCATAGAGAGCGATCTGTGTGTATTGATAAAGAGTGATCGGTATATATCAATTGCCGTCGCAGGTCCAACAAGGAGATGTCCCATGCCTATTACGCTTACACTCCCCGAACGGTTGCTTTCGTCTGAAGCGCAAGCGCAGGCTTTTGCCCGCTTGACCGACGCGGTTCTCGATGTTGCCGGCTTGACCGGAAATGCCTTCATGACGGCCAATGTCATCGGCACAATTAACGTGCTTCCGGCCGAACGTGTATTGGCGGCGGGAAAGCCCGTTGCGGCGGCCTTCATCGAGCTCAAGCTGCCCGAGATCGCGCTTACGACGCCGGAAGCCAAACGGGCTTTCATCGAGAAGGCGACCGATATCGTCGAACAGGCCGCCGGAGGGCGGATCAAGCGCGAGCACATCTGGTCGAACATAGTCTACGCGCCGGAAGGAGCCTGGGGCATTGCAGGGCATAGCTACAGCAATGCCGATTTGGTCGGCGCTATTCAAAATGCCGCAGGGTCCTAGGTAACCCTCGGCTCAATACCGCCTGAATCGGCAGAGTTCGTAGGGGTGTCGGACCGGCGTGTGCCGAGCCATCGTGGTCCGACGCAAGAGGAAAACAGGACATGCAACTGGCCAATTATCTGTTCTTCACAACGCATTGCGAGGAGGCGCTTGCCTTCTATGCCGCCTGCGGGCTTGGCCGCGTTACGCTATTGATCCATCATGGTGCCGATGGGATACCGCTTGCTGCGGATGCGATGCGGGGCAGGGTGATGCACGCGCGTTTCGAGGGGCCAGGCGTGCTGTTCTTCGCATCCGACAATCACGATGCCGAGCCGATGCGCGGCTCCGCCCATATGCTTGTCATGGATGACCGCGACAGCACCGACAGGATTTTTTCTCTGCTGGCCGAAGGCGGCACGGTGACGACGCCGCTCGCCATCCAGCCATGGGGCAGCTACTACGGCAAGCTCACGGATCGGTTTGGCGTTCAATGGATGGTGGACTGCGTGCGATCGTGATCTCGAATAGTAAGGGTTTGAATCAAATAGTCCGGTCGTCCGGATGAATTCACTCCACTGTCATGAAGCTGGGCTATCACGGGCTCAGTCCACTCCAGCAGCGAGCGCATCATGACAAACGCAGCATCCATTTATGCAACCTGGCATACAGAGCCGCAGGGCGATATCGCGATGGCGGAATCGCATAGTCCTTACTGGCGGCATTTCATCGAAACGGTCCCGGAGCGGGATTTTTCATCGAAGACAGTGCTGGATTTCGGCTGCAATCGCGGTGGCTTCCTGCGACTGCTTCATGCCCTGCGGCCGTTTCGTCGCGGTGTCGGCATCGACATTGCCTCGGAATCGGTGGCTGCAGCTGTCGCTGCGGTGGGCAACATGCCGCTGCAGTTTCACGTCACGACCGACCTGTCGCCCTTTGTTGATAGCTTCGATGTGGCTTTCAGCTATGAGGTCGTCTACCTGCTGCCGGAGCTGCGACTGCATGCCGAACAGATGTTCCAGGTCATGCGCAATGGCGGCGTCTACTATGCCGTTACCGGATGCCACAATGAAATGCCGCTCTGGCCAAAATGGCGCGAGCTGATCGGCGGCAACAGCAATGCGCCGGTGCAGGATCGCTCGCCGCAGGATTATATCGACGCCTTCGCGGCGGCCGGCTTCGATGTTTCCGTCAGGCGCTTCGGTTATGACGGCTTCGTGCGGGCGACGAAGGATCGGAAATATTATCCGAGCATTCTCGATGCGCTGAGCTATCCGGCCGAATACAAGCTGCTGTTCCGGCTCGAAAAGCGCTGATGATATGGAGACGATCGATCGCAACGGAGGCAGCACCCTCTGGCATCAGATCGGCGAGATCCTGGCGGCTGATATCGCTGCCGGGACCTTTGCCCCCGGGGCGAGATTGCCGACCGAGCCTGAACTGATGGAGCGTTTCGGCGTCAGCCGTTTCACCGTTCGCCAGGCGCTTGGGCATTTGGAGCAGCGCGGGCTGGTTCGCGCTGAGCAGGGACGGGGGACCTTCGTACACAAGGGTGTGCTCGACTACACACTCTCGAAGCGAACGCGCTTTTCCAAGAACCTGATCGAGCAGGGCTTCGAGCCAGGCGGCGAACTGCTGGTTCATGAAGTCGTGCCGGCGACGGAACGTGTTGCCGTGCAATTGAAACTTGCGGCGTGCGTGCCTGTCATCCATCGCCGCGGCGTGATGACGGCCGATGGCGTTCCGGTCGAACTGGGTGACACCTATTATCCAGCGGAGCGCTTTCCCGATTTCGACAAGGTCCGGCTGCAATATCCGACGATCACGGCGGCACTCGCCAGCTATGGCATCTCCGACTATGAACGGTTGTCGACCGAGATCGAGGCGCGCATGCCGACGGCCGAGGAAGCGCGACTGTTGCGACAGCCCAAATCAGCGCCGCTGCTCGTGACCCGCAAGGTGGATGTCGATACCGATGGCGTGCCTATAGCCTACGCGGAATCGATTTGGCCGGCGGAGCGCATCACTTTCAATGTCGAATTGCGGTAGCTGGATTAGCGATGCGAGAGGATGTTGACGACCTTGCCGAACGGGTCGCGGACGTAGAAACGACGAACGCCCCAGGGCTCGTCCGTCAGGTCGTACAGGATGCCGAAGCCCATTGACGTGGCTCGCCGATAAAGCTCGTCGACATCATCAACTTCGATCGAGAGGTCGGGGACAATCGTTCCCGAACCGCCTTCGCTGGCAACGCTGATCTGCGGGACCGTTGCGGCTTTGGAGGCGAAGGTGAGAATCCAGCCGTGATCCATGACGATGTCAAGGCCGAGCAACTCACTGTAGAACAGACGAGCGCTGGCGGGATCGGCGGCGGGCAGGTTAGGGATGATGCGTAGAACGGTCACCGACTTCCTCCCTTGAGAAATGGAGGCGGGCTTGCGCCGCGCCTCCAGGATACTCCCGCTCAGACCGTTACCGACGGCAGGAGTTTGGCGCGCTCGGTCAATATATGCCGGCAGGCGCTCGCCACTTCGCGGCCCTTGATGATGAAATGCTCCTTGAAGAATTGGATATGGGCTTCCGATTCCTGGAAGTGATGGGGCGTCAGAACGGCCGAGAGGACCGGCACGCCGGTGTCGAGCTGCACGCGCATCATTGCATCGAGAACGGTATTGGCAACGAATTCATGGCGATAAATGCCGCCGTCGACAACGAAAGCGGTGGCGACGATTGCGGAATAGCGGCCGTTACGGGCAAGCGTCTGCGCATGGAGCGGAATTTCGAGTGCACCCGGCACGTCGAATATGTCGATGGGCGATGCTCTTTCTGTCGTCTGCCATTCGGCAATAAAGGAATCAACCGAGCGATCGACGATATCGGCATGCCAGCGAGCCCGAATGATCGCGATGCGGCTCGGTTGGGAGGAGATAGAAATGGTCATGAATTCTGCCTTTCAAGGGTTGGTACCAAATATCCCTTGGGCGAACACGCATGAACGCGACACTCCTCTCGCCGAGGAGGGTGCGACCTGCTTGCTCTCTTCCATCCGGACTATACCGTCGGCTCCGGCCTCTCACCGGATCTGCTGACCCTTCCGGGGGACCGGAAGGCGCTCGCGGGCTCGGGGGAAACCCCCATACCGCCGGTGGGGAATTGCACCCCGCCCTGAGAACGGATGGACTATAAATGCATTTCAGCAAGGAAATCAAAGAAAAACGCCGGGCTTTCGACCCGGCGTTTGCGAATAATTTTCCAAAATTGCCCTGTAGCACAGGGCAGATTCTCAATCCTGAATGACCAGCAGATCGGATGATGCAAAACGCAGCGTGACCTTTTCGCCGACGCTCGGGGGCAGCATGCCGGGGCTGTTGAACATATCGAAGGAAATCGTGTTGCCGGCGACGTTCATGCGGGTGCGGATGACCGAACCCAGGAAGTGCGCCGAGGAAACTTCGCCCGTCAGGGCCGTGTCGCCCTTGGCCGATTCGGCCAGTGAGCCTGCCTCCGGGCGCAAAGCCAGCGATACCGTGTCACCGGGCTTGTAGGCGGTGACCGATTGCTTCAGCGTGACGTCCTGATCGCCGATCATGATGCGGCTGTTGTCGGGATCGACGACCTTACCTTCGATCAGGTTCAGCGTACCGACGAAGGAAGCGACGAAGCGGGTGGCCGGAGTGTTGTAGATCTCGAAAGGCGAACCGATCTGATCCGCGCGGCCGGCATTCATGACGACGATACGGTCGGAGATCGACAGCGCCTCTTCCTGATCATGCGTCACGAAAACGGTGGTGATGCCGAGC
>NZ_FMAF01000005.1 GCF_900094565.1 Martinezella lusitana | reverse complement strand
ATGTCGCCATCGTAAGCTTCTGATATTGCGTTGAGAATACGCTCCCAGTGCCCAGCATGGCGCCACCGGTTGAAGCGATTTACGCAGGTGGTATAGGGACCATATCGAGCCGGGATATCCGCCCAGGGCGCACCCGTTCTCAGTCGCCAGAAGATACCATTCAGCACCCGCCGATCATCAACCCTCGCCTTGCCGCGTACCTTCGTTGGAAGAAGCGGTTCAATCACCGACCATTCGAAATCCGTCAAATCAAAGCGAGCCATCACTGCCTCCAAATCAACGGAAGCAGTGAATCACAATCCATTAAAAACAAAAACTATTTTATGGGTATGTGACCTAATCCAGTCTCTTGAGATCGCGGGCGAAGCGCTGCCAATTGGCGACATAATTGCGGGCCGAGCGGCGCAGGCCTTCGATGGCGGCCTCGTCCAGCGTGCGGATCGCTCTTGCCGGGGCGCCGACGATCAATGATCCGTCCGGAAACTCCTTGCCTTCGGTGACCAGCGCATTGGCGCCGACGAGGCAATTGCTGCCGATCTTCGCGCCGTTCAGCACCGTCGCTCCCATGCCGATCAGTGAGTTGTCGCCGATGGTGCAGCCATGGATGATGGCGTGGTGGCCGATGGTGCAGCCTTCGCCGATCGTGACCGGGAAGGCCGGATCCGTGTGCACCATCGCGCCTTCCTGGATATTCGTGGACTTGCCGATGACGATCGGCTCGTTGTCGCCGCGCAGCACAGCGCCGAACCAGATGCCGACATCCTCGCCGATCTCGACCTTGCCGATCACGCTCGCATCCGGTGCGATCCAATAAAGGTCGGGACCGGGTGTTTTCGGTGTCAGGTCGGCAAGGGCGTAGAGCGGCATGGTTCGTCCTCCTCGATCAAATGACGTTCAGCATCAGCGTCGCGACGCCGTCGACGGCGCAGCTGATCCTGTCGCCACGCGCAACGGGACCGACGCCGGCGGGCGTGCCGGTCATGATGATGTCGCCTGGCGCCAGCGTGAAGAGCTTGGACAGCTCGGCGATGACCTCAGGCACCTTCCAGATCATCTGGTAGAGGTCGCCTCTTTGGGCCGCTTCGCCGTTGCGCATCAGCCAGATGCCGCCCTTGTCGGGGTGGCCGACGCGGGTGGCCGGGACGAGCGCGGAAACGGGCGCGGAATGCTCGAAGGCCTTGCCGATCTCCCAGGGACGACCAAGCTTCTTGGCCTCGCCCTGCAGGTCGCGGCGGGTGAAATCGATGCCGACGCCATAGCCATAAACGCAGTCGAGCGCCTGCTCGACCGGGATGTCGGCTCCGCCGCTGCGCAGCGCGACGACAAGCTCCACCTCGTGATGCACGTCCGATGACAACGGAGGATAGGGGAAATCGCTCGAAACAAGCAGATTGTCCGGATTCTTCTGGAAGAAGAACGGCGGTTCGCGGCTGGGATCATGCCCCATCTCGATGGCGTGGTCGGCATAGTTGCGGCCGACGCAGTAGACGCGGCGCACCGGAAAGAGCTCGGCTTCACCCTCGATTGGCAAGAGGACGGCGGCGGGTACTGGAATAACTGTCGTAAGCGGGGCGTTCATATGGGCTTTTCGAAACTCTCATTGCTTTCGGAAAGGCGTGCTGCCTTCCGACTCCATGCGGCAACCTAGCATCATTGTCGCTGCCGGGAAAACTGGCCTTCGGAAAGGTTTTGGTGTAGAGCGCGAGGCAGAAAGGTATCCCATGTATAGCGACGCGCTGAAAAACGGCCGCAAGGTCTTTGCGGTGGCTCCCATGATCGACTGGACTGACCGGCATTGCAGATATCTGCACCGGCAGATGAGCCGCCATGCGCTACTCTATACCGAGATGGTGGTGGCGGATGCGATCATTCACGGTCCACGCGACCGGCTGCTGGGCCATGATGCGAGCGAGCATCCCGTCGCCCTGCAGCTCGGCGGCTCCGATCCGGCCAAGCTTGCCGAGGCGCTGCGGATTGCGGAAGCCTATGGCTATGACGAGATCAACCTCAATGTCGGCTGCCCTTCGGACCGTGTGCAGTCCGGCACCTTCGGCGCCTGCCTGATGCTGACGCCGGAGACGGTGGCTGCCTGCGTCACAGCGATGAAGGCGGTATCGAAGGCCCCCGTCACGGTGAAATGCCGCATCGGTGTCGATGAACAGGAGCCGGAAGAGGCGCTGCCTGAGCTGATGAGTCGCGTGCTCGACGCCGGTGCCGACGCGATCTGGATCCATGCGCGCAAGGCCTGGCTGAAGGGACTGTCACCGAAAGAGAACCGCGAGATCCCGCCGCTGGACTACGACATCGTCTATCGCATGAAGCAGCGTTGGCCCGATGTGTTTATCGGCATCAATGGCGGTATCCAGACACTGGATCAGGCCGGGGCGCATCTTGCCCATGTCGACGGCGTCATGCTCGGCCGCGCCGCCTATCAGAATGCGGCCATCCTCGCCGACGTTGACCATCGCTTCTTCGGCGATCCGGCCGTTGAGGCCGATTGGAACGATCTGCGCGACCGGATGATGGCCTATGCAGAGCGCCATATCGCCAATGGCGGCCGCCTGCACCATGTCGCCCGCCACATGGTCGGCCTCTTCACCGGCTTGCCCGGCTCGCGCCGCTACCGGCAAATTCTCTCTACCGACGCAAACAAGCCGGGCACCGGGCCGGAGGTGATTGCGGCGGCTTTCGCCGCGGTGGATTTCGCCGGTGAGGGTGAGCGGGCGAGCGCTTGAGGGGTTCGAGGGGCCTTCGGGCCACCTTGCCACGAGGGCTAGAGCGTTCTCGCTTTTCTTCGAATCGCGAAAACGCTCTATCTTTTTGTTTCTTTACGCATTCCAGACGGAAAACCGCTTCGCACTTTTCCTGGAAATGCTCTAATCGACCGCGACCGGATCTGATCGAAAATTGGCTTTGAACAACGCCGTGAGGCTAACTCCACTCTCACCCTGAGGTGCGGAAGGCCCTGAGCTTGTCAAAGGGGCCGCAGCCTCGAAGGACGAGGGTTGCCCCAGCCGGGCAAACGCCAAGGCCTCACAAACGAAAACGGCGCGGTTTGCACCACGCCGTCAAAAACCTTAATCAGGCTGTCACCAGAGGCTTAGGAAGCCTGGATGTTGACGGCCTTCGGGCCCTTGCCCATGCGATCCGGCTCGGTGTCGAACGTGACCTGCTGGCCTTCGCGCAGCGACTGGATGCCGGAAGCCTGGAGAGCGGAGATGTGGACGAAAACGTCCTTCGCGCCGCCATCAGGAGTGATGAAACCAAAACCCTTGTCCTGGTTGAAAAATTTTACGGTGCCCTTGGTGGCCATGGGGGATAGTCCTTTACCCATCAGTCTTAGTTTATCCGGGGAAACCCAGACGGCTTTGCCTCCGCGACATGCGAAAGCCAGTCGAGAAGTCACGTACGGGGAAAGAACGTCTGCGCGGGTCGGAACCCAACCGCTGCCTGCCGCAAGCGGATCACCAAATCAGTCCAGTCACCGGCATGCAAATGCCCGAGCATGCATATGGGTGACAGGGTTTTTGGAAAAAGGCAAGGGGTGTTTTATTTGGTGGCTGAAATGGGCAAGGAATCAATGGGTTCGAAGGCCTTAGGTGCTTCATCCTATTCTCGATCGGTGGTTCCGTTAAGTATTATGAGTCAATGCGGACTTGCCTTTTACCGTTTTGCTACGCGTTAGCCCGATCTGGTTGGCCGTAGATTCTCGCCAATCGTGTCGCTGCTTACGCACCTCGCGAAGGGCTTCCCGAAGTCGGGACCATGGTCAATCCGGCTGTCTTCTTCTCTTCGCCGTTCTCCACCAAAGTAAACACCACGCAAGGCTCAACAATCCCCCGCAATTCATGCTCTCCCAGCGGAAGCAGCACCATGTTCGTCTCCGCCGCCACCGCGCCCGAGATGAGGACGTTGCGGCCGAGCGGCTTGCACAGGCCTTCGAGCCGGCTGACGAGATTGACGGCGGGGCCGATGGCGGTGAAGTCCAGACGGTCGGCGGCGCCGATATTGCCCCAGAGCATGTCGCCGAAATGCAGGGCCGTGCCGAAGGGGAGCGGCGGCAGCCCTTGCGTCAGGCGGGTCGCGTCGAGATGGGCCATGCCGGCGCGGATGGCGGCGACGGCGCGCAGCGCTGCTTCGCAGGCCTCAGCCGGCGTTCCCGTGACCGGGAAGATCGCCAGGACGCCATCGCCGATGAATTTGAGCACCTCGCCGCCGAAGGCATGCACGGCGCCGGCGACGCGGTCGAACCAGGCGTCGAGGGCGGCGATCACTGCAGTCGGCTCGGTCGCCTCGGAAAGGGCGGTGAAATCCCTGAGATCGGCGCAGAGGAGGGCGGCGCGGATGGTCTCACCGGTGCTGCGGCGCAGCGCGCCGTCCTGCACGCGGGCGGCACTCCTTCGTCCGAGATAGGCTTCGAGCAGGGCGGATAGCGCCGCGCGCGCGGCGAGGCCCGCGAGAGGGGCCGCGGCAAAGCGCGCGACCTGGCGCAGTCGGTCGACCGCGGAGGGATCGAACGGCTGTGCACCGGCCCAGCCCAGCACAGGGCTGTCCGGCGCCGTGCCGATCGTCTCCTCGTATATCGGGCCGAGCCCGCCAAGCCAGTCGTGTCCGGCTTGGCCAAGGGACGTGCCGGCAAAGCCCAGGGCCTCGATCACGGCACCCGTCTCAGCCTGCCACAGCCACGTGCGTTGCGTGACGATCGGATGCGGGACAGCGAGCGTCAGGGCGCCGCCGGCAAGTGGCAGGCCGGTCGACAGCAGCCGACTGCCCAGATCGGCCAGGAAGCGTTCGGGGCTGGGCGAGGTGCCGGCTTCGTCTACCAGCCAGGCAAGGGGGGCGGGCAAATCCATGCCGCGATCATGCCACGGCGGTTGCAGGCTGTCATCCGCCTCGCTGCTACCGCGATTGTTTGGTGCAGGCGCAATAGCTCGATGCACTGGTGAGCGCTTTCGAGGTTACAACTCCGGTATATCAGCCCGCTGGGCCTACCGGCACTGTGTCTCGAGCACCGTCAGCGCTGGCCGTCTTGCCCGTGCCACCAGTCCGGGCCGGGGTCGCGTCCGACCGCGACTTCGGCGAGACGATCGAGATAATGGGCCCAGCCCTTCGCATGGCCTTCGCATTGCTCCGCTGTCGGCAGGCCGGTATGGGTGAGGCGAAGCAGCGTTCCGTTCGGTGGTTCCTCGATCAGATCGATCTCGACCAGGCTAGACCCCGGCGGAACCTCCTCGCTGCCGTCCCAGCCGAAGCTGTAGGCCAGGCGATGAACCGGGACGACCTCGCGGAACGAACCGCGCGCGAAGCGGGTGCCGGTGACGTTGACCAGATAGAGGCCGCCGGGCTGCGGCTCGATCTGCGCTTCCGTGCCCATCCAGCGCAGGATCTTTTCGGGGTCGGTCAGCAGTGCAAATAATGCGGCGGGTGGCGCCGAGACATGAGTCTCGCGGCGGACGACTAGAGGCTCTGACATCGGTCTCTCCCGTGGTCTATCGTTTCCCCGCCAAAACGAGCTGCGGCCGAGCGCCTCACATCCCTCAGCGGTCCTCCTCACATGATGTCATGTAGGAGCAGGCGCCTTGCCAGCAAGACATGGCTCGATGCTCGCGTGCGCCACTCCTCATAAAAGGGCGGCCTCGGGCAACGGGTTTCCGTTGAGGCCGATGCCTCTATCGTCCGGGTCGTCCCGTCTTGCCCTTCGTTCGTCCCTTGCGCTGCTTTTCGTCCACCGGATCTTCATAGGAGCCGACGCCCGGCTTCGCACGGATGACCGGCTTGTCGGGCACCTTGCCGATTATCGGCTTTTCGGTGCGGCCGACGGTCATCTCGTCGAGCGTATTCTTTCGGAAAAGCGGCGTGCCGACATCGCTGCCGGGTCCCATTTCATCGAGGCTGGGTTTGGCGAAATAGGAGCCCTGCGTTCCGCCCTCTTTGGTCGAGACTGCACTGGCGGCCTCCTCGCCCTGAGGTGCGGAGCCGGAAGGGCGGGGCTTCGAAGGATTGGGCCGGCCACCCTTGCCGCTTTCGAGACTCTTCGCCTCTTCTCTTGCCATCGGATCGTCCATGACGGCCAGTTCCGCCGCCTTGAGGCGCTTGATCTCGTCGCGCAGGCGTGCGGCCTTTTCGAAGTCCAGGTCGGCGGCGGCATCGCGCATGGCCTTTTCCAGCGCGTTGAGATGGGTCTGCAGGTTGTTGCCGACGAGGTGGCCGCCATCGGCAAAGCCCTTGCCGGAGGCGCCGCCGATATCGGCGCGGACATGGTCCCTCTCGTAGACGCTGTCGAGAATGTCGGAAATCTTCGCCTTTACCGATTCCGGCGTAATGCCGTGTTCGAGGTTGTAGGCCATCTGCTTCTCGCGGCGGCGGCTGGTCTCGTCCATCGCCCGCTGCATCGAGCCGGTGATGGTGTCGGCATAGAGGATAACCTTGCCGTCGACGTTACGCGCGGCGCGGCCGATGGTCTGGACGAGCGAGGTTTCCGAGCGCAGGAAGCCTTCTTTGTCGGCGTCGAGAATGGCGACCAAGGCGCATTCAGGGATGTCGAGACCTTCGCGCAAGAGGTTGATGCCGACAAGCACGTCGAACGCACCCAGGCGCAGGTCGCGGATGATCTCGATGCGCTCCAGCGTGTCGATGTCGGAGTGCATGTAGCGCACGCGCACGCCCTGTTCGTGCAGATATTCCGTCAGGTCCTCGGCCATGCGCTTCGTCAGCACGGTGCAGAGCGTACGATAGCCCTTGGCGGCTGTCTCGCGGATCTCGCCGAGCACGTCGTCGACTTGGCTGCGGGCCGAGCGGACCTCGACCGGCGGGTCGATCAGGCCGGTCGGACGGATGACCTGTTCGGCAAAGACGCCGCCGGACTGTTCCATCTCCCAGCTGCCCGGCGTCGCCGACACCGCGATCGTATCCGGGCGCATGGCGTCCCATTCCTCGAAGCGCAGCGGCCGGTTGTCCATGCAGGAGGGCAGACGGAAGCCGTATTCGGCCAGCGTCGCCTTGCGCCGGAAGTCGCCGCGATACATGCCGCCGATCTGGCTGACCGAGACGTGGCTTTCGTCGATGAACAGCAGCGCGTTATCGGGGATATATTCGAACAGCGTCGGCGGCGGCTCGCCGGGATTGCGGCCGGTGAGATAGCGCGAATAATTCTCGATGCCGGCGCAGGAGCCGGTGGCTTCGAGCATTTCGACGTCGTAGCGGGTGCGCTGCTCCAGGCGCTGCGCCTCGAGCAGACGTCCGGCCTTTTCCAGTTCGGCGAGCCGGATTTTAAGCTCTTCCTTGATCGCCTTGATGGCGCCGTTCAGCGTCGGGCGCGGGGTGACATAGTGCGAATTGGCGTAGATCTTCACCGATTTCAGGTCGCCGGTTTTCTGGCCGGTCAGCGGGTCGAATTCGGTGATGGCGTCGATCTCGTCGCCGAACATGGAGATGCGCCAGGCGGCATCCTCCAAGTGGGCGGGGAAGATCTCGATGGTGTCGCCGCGCACACGGAAGGAGCCGCGAATGAAATCCATGTCGCGGCGCTTGTATTGCTGCGCCACAAGGTCGGCGAGGAGCTGGCGCTGGTCCAGGCGGTCGCCGACATTCATCTGGAAGGTCATTGCCGTATAGGTCTCGACCGAGCCGATACCGTAGATGCAGGAAACCGAGGCAACGATGATGCAGTCGTCGCGCTCCAGCAGCGAGCGCGTCGCCGAGTGGCGCATGCGGTCGATCTGTTCGTTGATCGAGGATTCCTTCTCGATGAAAGTGTCCGAACGCGGCACGTAGGCTTCCGGCTGGTAGTAGTCGTAGTAGGAGACGAAATACTCGACCGCATTGTCGGGGAAGAAGTTCTTGAACTCGGAATAGAGCTGAGCTGCCAGCGTCTTGTTCGGCGCGAGAATCACGGCAGGGCGTTGCGTTGCCTCGATCACCTTGGCCATGGTGAAGGTCTTGCCCGAGCCGGTGACGCCGAGCAGCACCTGGCTGCGTTCGCCATTGTCCAGGCCCTCGACGAGATCGCGGATGGCGGTCGGCTGGTCGCCGGCGGGCTCGTAGTCCGACGCCATGCGGATCGGGATACCGCCTTCGGATTTGTTCGGCCGGGCAGGGCGGTGCGGCGTCCAGAGCTTGCCGTCCTTGAAAAGCGGATTGCCGCTTTCGATCAGCGCCGACAAAGCCTCGACCGTTGCCGTTACCGCGGTGCCGGCATTGGCGGCGTTTTCCAGCGATGTATCCATGCCGGAGACCGGGTTCAAGCCTGCGGCGGCGCGCGTCTTCGGATCGGTCGAGCCGCCCATGGAGGTGCCGCGCGCCGATTTGGAGGCGGCGATTTCCACCTTCTTGCGGTGCTTGCCAGCCTTCGAGGCGATCTGCCGCTGCGTCTCGACGCCAGACATTTCGGCATCGGCTTCCAGCTGCTTCACCCAATCGGCGACGCCGCCGCTGAGCGGCGCACCTTCAAACGATGCCTGCGGCGCCTCTTCGAAACCGGACGGGGCGGGGGATTTTTTCGGTGATCTGGCCATGCGGCGAATATGGCGACAGAACGCGCCGATGTGAAGGGGCAAAGAGTACAAAAGGGAAACAGCGTAGCGGATTTTTCCATTCGTCGATGATGTCGAATGTGTTACAACCCAGAGGCGGCTGGTGCGTTATCGCCGATCCGAAAGTCCGCATAGCGCAATCCTCACAGGCGCCGAAGGAGGAACCACCGCAACGTCGACATGCCCGGCCAGCGCCGGGTTCCCCCAGCTTCGACGGCATCCGGAATTGCCCGCCTCGCCGCCGCCATCCGGTCGGAGGATCATGATGACCGCATTGGATAGCTTACGTTCCTTGTCCCCCCAGCAACGAAACACCGTCATCGCAGCCTATCTGGGCTGGACGCTCGATGCTTTCGATTTCTTCATATTGGTTTTCGTTCTCAAGCACATAGCCGAGGAGTTTCACACGGATGTTCCGGCGGTTGCCGTCGCCATCTTCCTCACCCTGGCGATGCGACCGATCGGTGCGCTCATCTTCGGCCTCGCCGCCGACCGTTACGGCCGGCGCGTCACGCTCATGGTGGATGTGCTGCTTTACTCGGTCTTCGAATTCCTGACGGGTTTTTCGACGGGATTGACGATGTTCCTCGTCCTTCGCGCCCTCTTCGGGGTCGCCATGGGCGGCGAATGGGGGGTCGGCGCATCGCTTGTCATGGAGACCATACCGGAGGATTCGCGCGGCCTTGTTTCGGGCATCCTGCAGGCGGGTTACCCCTCAGGCTATCTGATCGCCTCGATCGTTTTCTTCCTGCTGTTTCCGATCATCGGCTGGCGCGGCATGTTCGTCGTGGGAGCACTGCCGGCGCTGTTGGTGCTCTATATCCGCCGCAGCGTGCAGGAATCGCCGGCCTTTGTGCAGCGGCAATCCAAGCCGCAACGGCCATTCCTCACCGTGTTGCGTGAGAATATTCCGTTGTTCATTTGGGCGGTGCTTCTCATGACTGCGTTCAATTTCTTCAGTCATGGCACGCAGGATCTCTACCCGACCTTCCTGGAAGCCCAGCGGCAATATGATTCCTACACGGTCGGCGCCATCGCCATCGTCTATAATATCGGCGCGATCGTCGGCGGTCTGTCTTTCGGTGTGCTGTCGCAGCGCATCGGCAGGCGACGCGCGATCATCATCGCCGCGCTTCTGGCGATCCCCGTCGCGCCGCTCTGGGTCTACGGGCAAGGGCCGGTGATGCTCGCGATCGGCGCTTTCCTGATGCAGCTCTTCGTGCAGGGCGCCTGGGGCATCGTGCCCGTGCATCTCAACGAATTGTCGCCGGATGAAGTGCGCGGCACATTCCCCGGATTTGCCTATCAGCTCGGCAACCTGCTGGCGTCGGGCAACGCCTCGATCCAGGCGGGACTGGCAAAGCGGTGGAATGGTGACTACGCCACGGCGCTGCTGATCGTCGCCTGCGTCGTCGCGGTCGTGGTGGCCTTGTTTGCCGGCTTCGGCTTCGAAAAGAAGGGGGTTCGTTTTGGCGATAAGGCCGCCGCCGACGCAGATGGCGCCGTGCAAAGCTGAACCGGCTCGCCATCCCGTTTAAGCAAGGCCGGCGGTTTTCGCCGGCCTCTGATCTACTTGCCGCAGATCTCGGAAATCTTCGCCTGTGCGAAACCGCGGGCGAGGTCCTGCAATCCTCCGACGGAGGATATCAGCTCGCCGATCGGGCCGTTGATGCCGAGGCGCAGGTCGGTGATGTGGCAGGCGCCGACATCGACGGTCATGGATGCGTCTAGCTGACCCTTGATCGTCGTCTTCAACAGGCCATGCGACTTGCATTCCATTTCGGCGTGCGCGTTGATCTGCACGTCGCCGGTCGGGCCATCGCAGACATCGAGCGATTTGACCTCGAATTTTTCCTTGTGATCGACACCCGGCAGCTTCTTGCAGGGATCGGCTTCGTTCACCGACTTCTCGATCTGCGGACCGAACTTGCTCTGCAGCAGCGACCAGCATGAGCCAGGCGCGGCCTCGGCGGGCGTCGCTGCGATCGGCAGCGGTGACAGGGGCAGGATGATGGCTGAGGCGAGCAATGCCATGCGAACGGATGGCAAAAACGAGGAGGGAAGTACGGCATATTTCAGATTCACGGCGATCTATCCTCTGATGAGAAGAAGCAGCAAAACATGTCCCGGCCTGCGGCAGTCTTTCATGTCTTCCGCCGCCAAGGCAATCCCCCATCGTCGAGACACTGTGCGGGTAAGTGGCTCAGCCCTTGACGACCTTGGTATCACAGAAGCGGTCGTAGAAGGTCTGGCCACGCCATACGATCAGCGGGTAGAGCCACCAAATAAGCGTGAAGACGAACAGCATCGGTGCCAGCGCGCCGGTCAGGGCAAAGAGGCCGCTGGCGGTGAAAAGGTTGGGATCGCGGGCCTGCTGGATCAATTGTTCGAAGGGCGGCAAGGACGACGGCAGGAGAAACAGGCTGACGAGATTGAAGATCGCGATCAGCACAAACGGCAGAAACTTGAATATCTCGCGCTTTGCCGCCAAACCGAGGGCCAGCGGACCGTCTTCGACGGTCGTCACGCGCAACGAGAGCAATCGCTTGCCTGGCGTTCGTTTCCCGCTGGCTGAGGCGTAGGCGAACGCAAGGGGCAGGAGGAGGAGAACGATGCTGGATGATGGCCGCATCGTAACGCTTGGATCGATCGGATTTCCATTGTCGTCTACCGGTGCGGAGACGGCACGTATGGACGTTCCCGTTCCCTGCTGCGAAACGACTTTCGAAACGAAGACGGTGTATCCTTTGCTGCCAAGCCAGGATATGTGGCACAGCTGGTTGCTTCTCGTTTCGCCCGGCTGCAGCGGCCATTCGGCTTCTATCTTCGGAATGAGCGGTCCCGAGGTCGTTTCGGTGCACTGCTGGTTCTGGAGAAACGGCAGCGTCATGTCCCACGGGGTCACCTTCGACACGGCGAGAAACAGAAACGTGAAAACGATCTGGAAAATAATGATGTCGACCAGATAGGCACCGAGCCGCCGCCAGAAATGGCGCGGCGGCAAGGAAGCCATTTGGCGATCCGAGGCTGCAAAACTCATGTGTTCCCCCGCTTTTCAGTCGGCGTTGCAGCCGTCAGGCGCAGCATGACGTACTTCGAGTTGCAGGAGGTAGCATGGTTTGCGGCGATTCGCTGGAGAGGGATGAGACGCCGTCGACAAAATGGAGCGGCGCCGGCTGACCTGTACGGGTCGTCTCATATCGGAATGGTCTTCCCGTCCGACGGCTCGTCCTGCTCGTCATCCGAGCCGCCATCATAACCAAGGCTCTTGGCCTTGCGGAGCCATTCGAGAGCCTTGGCCGGATCGGCCGGAACGCCATCGCCATCTCGGTACATGATGCCGAGGTTATAGGCCGCGTCGGCATAGCGATGCGAGGCCGCTCTTTCGAACCAGAAGACGGCCTGAACCGCGTTCTTGGCAACGCCTTCTCCGTCGCGGAACATGACGCCGAGATTGTATTCCGCTTCGACGTCATTTTGTGCCGCGGCTTTCAGGAACCATGCGATCGCCTGGGTATCGTCCTGCGTGATCCCGTCACCATCGGCATACATGGCGCCGATATTGTACTGGGCGTCGGCATCTCCCTGATCGGCCGCCTTGCGGAACCAGGACAGGGCTTCGGCACCATCCTTGGCGACACCTTCGCCATCGCGATACATGATGCCCAGGTTATATTCTGCCTCGACCTTGCCCTGGTCGGCGGCCTTTCGATACCAAGCGACGGCTTGGCTCTTATCCTTGCCCGTGCCATCTCCCTGATCGTACATGACCCCGACATTGTACTCTGCATCCGCATCACCCTGTTCGGCGGCTTTGTTATACCAGGCGAAAGCTTGCGACTTGTCCTGCGGCAGGCCTTCGCCAGTGTCGTACATCACACCGAGATTGTATTGCGCATTGGCATTTCCCTGTGCCGCAGCCTTTCGGTACCACAGGACCGCCTGGCTCTTATCGGTGGCGATGCCTTCACCCTGGTCATACATGGTGCCGACATTGAATTGCGCCTCGGCATTGCCCTGGTCGGCTGCTTTTTTGTACCAGCTAAGGGCTTGCGTGAGATTTTTCGGGACGCCGTCACCTTCCTCATACATCTGGCCGAGCTTGATCTGGGCCGCGACATCCCCCTTGTTTGCCAGTGGGCGCCAATAGTCCAATGCCGATTTGAAGTCTCCGCGGTCATGGGCGTTCTGGCCGATATCGGCATGTGCCACGCCCATGGATGCCAGCGCGAAGAGCAATCCGACGGCCCCCTTCTTCCAATTCACGATCTACCCCTCAATCGACGATCCATTAAATTATCAATGCCGAACTTTTTGCGAATGCTACGGCACAAGCGCCATCAGCAGGCGAAGGGTGATCCAGCCAAGGGAATCGCCGGTGCCGCCGTCGGCGGAGCGCCCTTGACCCAGCGGTCCAAGATCCTTGATCGGGCCTTCACCGTTGGCTTCCATGTAGCCGAGACCGTGCTGCGCTTCGGGCAACCCCTTGGCGGCCGCCTTGTTGAACCAGTCGGCGGCGATTCCGGAATCCTTCGGCACCCCATAGCCGTTATAATACATATATCCCAGACCGTATTCAGCGCGGGCATCGCCTTGCTCGGCGGCCTTTCGAAACAGATCGGCGGCCTGTCCATAGTCTTTCGCAACGCCTTCACCCTGGTAATAGAGATAGGCGAGCGCATACTGACCCTGGGAATTGTGCTGGTCGGCTGCCTTGCGATACCAGCTTGCCGCGGCCGTTTTGTCCGGTGCGGTTCCCTGGCCGTTCTGATAGATGTAGCCAAGGGCATATTGCGCGTCCGCCTGGCCTTGATCGGCGGATTTGCCATACCATTCGAGCGCCTTGCCGTAGTCCTTCGCAACGCCGCGACCGCCTGAATACATGAAGGCGAGGGCGTATTCACCCTGTGCGTCGCCCTGATCAGCCGATTTTCGATACCATTTCACCGCCGCGCTTTCGTCGGCCTTGACGCCCTGACCGTTGGCATAGAGGTAGCCGAGAGCATATTGCGCGTCGGAGCGCCCTTGATCGGCTGACTTTCGATACCACTGCAGCGCTTGTCTATAATCCCGCGAGACACCCAATCCGTTCGCGAGGCTGTAGCCAACCGCGTATTGTGCGTCGGCGCGACCTTTGTCCGCAGCTTTCCTGTACCAGGAATAAGCATCGGCATCGCTCCGTTCGACGCCCCTACCATTGGCATAGGCGTAGCCGAGAGCATATTGGGCCTGCGCGTATCCCTGATCGGCAGCCTTTCTATACCAGTCTATGGCTCCTGCCTGATCTTCTGCCGTGCCCTGGCCGTTGTCGTACATATGGCCAAGCGCGTATTGAGCATCGGTACGGCCCTGGTCGGCAGACTTGCGATACCAGCCGAGGGCGATGGCGTAATCCTGCTGAACGCCGAGACCGTTGGCATACATGTAGCCGAGGGCATATTGCGCCTGCGCCTGGCCCTGGGCTGCGGATTTCTGGTACCAGTTGACGGCCTGTTCGTTGTCGGCATCCATGCCTCGGCCGTTCGCCAACGAATAGCCTATGGCATATTGCGCGTCGGCGTTGCCGCGTTGCGCGGCCCTCAGATACCAATCGTTCGCCTGTTTCTGGTCGGCATCTATACCGCGGCCGTTCGAATACATGTAGGCGAGGGCGTATTGGGCCTGGGCATTCCCCTGGGCGGCGGCTTTCTCATACCATTCGACCGCCTGTGCATCGTCACGCTCCACGCCCTGGCCGTTGGCGTAGCGATAGCCGAGGCCATATTGCGCTGCGGCGTTTCCTTGCTTCGCGAACTCCATCCAGTATTTCAGGTCGATGGTAGTATTTGCCGGGCCCGGTGCGGGATCTTCGGCGTAGGCAAGGCAGGGCAACGAAAGAGCGAGCGCCAATCCCAATGCATAGCTCTTTGTTTTCAAGGCTTGAGTCTCCCACCCATATTCCAGAGGTCAATCGATCTGAACAATATGGCGATGTCTTGGTCAAGAATTGTAGAGCATGGAAATGGCAGTGGTTTTAAGGCGACTGGATCTCAATCCCTATCCCGGCATCACGTCATAGAGGCGGAAGATCCATGTGATCTGGTAGATCAGCCCGACCGTCACGAATGCCGCCTGGAACCGCCGATTGGCCGTCATGGCCGCGACGATGCAAAGGACGATGTAGACGACGTTGCGCGTCGGATACTCCCAGCCGAGCGAGTGGAAATAGGCTCCTCCCTTCAGCCATGTGTCGATGAGATCGACGGCGTAGGTGACGGCAAGCAGGCCGAAGAACCAACGCCGGCGGGAAATGAAATATTCCTCGAAACCGCCATATTCGTCGATCGACGGTGGATTAAGGAGTACGCAGAGGAAGTAGAAGAGGCAACAGAAGCAGATCAGGAAAAGATAGACCGCGAAGGTGATCACCTGCAGCGACTGCAGCCGATATTCCCACCACCAGAAATGGATGATGTAGAGGAACATCGACAGCACCCAGCCGATGTGGACGAAATAGACGCGGTTCTTCCCGGGCGATTGTACGAAGCCGGCAAGGCGCGTCAGAAGCTGCGCAAGAGAAAGGCCGATGACCATGCTCATGACCGTCCTGATATAGCCGTAAACTTCCGGCGAATGCGCGGCTTCCATCACATCAGGTCTCCGCTGGCACCGCCTTCGGCGCCCCGTTCTCGTCGAGGGCTACCATGATGAATGTCCCGGCCGTCACCTTCTCCATCGCATTGTAGCGCGAACGGTGTGCCCAGGCTTCGACCCTTAGCGTGATCGACGTGCGGCCGACGCGTTCGATGTCGGTGAAGACGCTCAGCGTATCGCCGATCTTGACCGGCAGCTCGAAAGCCATCTCCTTCACGGCGGCGGTGACCACGCGGCCACGAGCCCGCTCAGCCGCGCGGATGCCGCTTGCCAAATCCATCTGCGCCATGACCCAGCCGCCGAAAATGTCGCCGGCGGGATTGGCGTCTGCAGGCATGGCCAGCGTGCGCAATGTCAGCTCGCCTTTCGGTTTGACGTTGTCATTCATCCATTTGCTCCTATTGCCAGCACACCGATTCCCGTGACCAACCTATGCAATCCGACCGCGATGGGAAAGACTTTGTCCGTGTTTCCTCCTGGGAACTCGCAGGGTGCTCGGCCTTATTCGAGCCTTCTGCCCGCTCCTGGTGTTGTCCCGATACACCGCGATTTGCCGCGGTAAGCATTCGTTCACCGTTCCCGTTTAGGATTTGTCATCGTTACCGACCGTGGCTGGGGCAACGGATCAGGATTATGGCCTATTTACCCATTCTACGGCGGGCTCTGCTGCCGCTGATGTTGTCGTCGGCGCTGGTCGCATGCACGGCCGATAGCCTCGTGCCGCCGTCGAATGTCGACAGCACCGCGCGCGTTGGCTCGATCAAGCCGCATCGCAGCGTGGCGCAGCGGCAATTTGCCTATCCAGGGGCGCAGGACCCCGTCGTTTCAGCCTCCAGCAATTATAATAATGGTAATGGCCGTTCTGCCGGAACCGGAGAGGCCGTGACCACGACCGATGTCGAGGCGGGCCTTGCTCGGCAATCGGATGTTCCGTCTCAAGGCGTCAATATGGATGCGGAACTTGGCGTCGGACCGAGCGAAGAGGCTCGATCAGCATCTGTCGTCGGACTGGCGCAGGAGGAAGAGCAGAACATTGCCGAGGGCGAAACCGACCAGCCTGTTGTCGACGGTATCGGCTCGGACGCGCCGGTGCAGACCAATCGTTCGATCCTTCAGCGGCCGGCAGCCCAGGCCGAGCTCAATCAATCACCCGTACCGCGGCGGCAGCCGGGCACGCAACTGGCCATGCTGCCACGCGTTGACAATCCGATGCCGCGCATCGATCAGTTCGAGGCGCCCCAATCGCCTCCAGGTATGATGCCGCCTTCCGAAATCGCCTGCCGGCAGGAATTAAGGCGCATGGGCGTCGTCTATGTCGATAAGCCGGCGATTTCGAACGGCCCTGCCTGCCAAGTTCCCTATCCGGTTTCGCTGGGCGGGCTTTCCGGCAATATCGCCGTCAGGCCGGCCGTCACGCTGAATTGTCAGGTCACCCTGGCCTTCGCCAAATGGGTGAAGAACGAACTGGCGCCGGCAGCACGCACCCGCTACTGGACCGGCATCGGCACTATCGTGCCGCTCGGCGGCTATTCCTGCCGCCGGATGAACAATAGCCGGCAACGTTATAATCCGATGTCGGAGCACGCTCATGGCAATGCCATCGATGTCGGCACTTTCATCCTGAAGAATGGCCATGTGATCGACGTGCGCAAGAAGGGCCTGTTCTCCTTCCGAGAGGGTCGGCTGCTCAAGGCTGTTCGCATCGACAGCTGTCGTTATTTCGATACCGTACTGGGGCCGGGCAGCAACCCTGAACATTGGAATCACTTCCACTTCGACCTCAGGGAGCGCAATGGCGGCCGGCGTTATTGCAGCCTTTGATTGGCGGTTCGCCGGAGACGCATACACCCTTGCCGGCGACGAAAGCTGATTTATCTGACAGGGAAATCGCTGTTAATTGCGACGACCGGGGCGAGTGAGGGTTTCATGGAAGAAGCACCGAGAAGAAAAAGAAGCCTGGGGCGCGCGCTGTTCGCTGCTCTGGTCGCCATTGTCGTCGTGATCGGCGGGCGCTGGTACGCCTATGTCGCCTATGCGGACGATCCCTTCGATGAAGTCGGCATCGGTCTCAATACGATGATGCCCGGACCCATACGCGACAAGGGCTGCGAGATGTTGAAAGCCCGTTTCGAGCACAAGACGCTGCCGCCAGCCGGTTGCGGTGTAAACGGCAGTTGGTAATCGGCGCGTCTTCGGTCGTAAGCTGGCGAAAAAAAGAAAAGCCGGCGAGGGCCGGCTTGAGCGGCGCATGGCAACGACGGGGATCCTTGCCTGCTCCAAAAAACAATTTCATGTTGCAATGATGCGATGCAATATCAATGTGGCGGCAATAAACTATGGAGTATTGTCGGCGCTGACGAAGTCGCCAAGAGGCGTTGGGCGGAGTTGCGACAAACGTTGCTCACCTAAGGGCTTATATGCCCGACGAAGGTCACGATTTGATGACAGCTTATTTGGCATAAGCGAACGCTGTGTTTCAGCTCCGCGGGATGGTAAAAGCACAAGACGGGCTATATAGCGGGCAAACGCCGCGAAATTAATCATATAGACCGGACTTTACTTGCATCATGGCTCCGATCATTTCCATCCGCAGTCTTACGAAAACATATGCCAACGGATTCCAGGCGCTGAAAGGTATCGATCTCGATATCGAGCAGGGAGAAATCCTTGCCTTGCTCGGGCCGAATGGTGCCGGCAAGACGACACTGATTTCGATCGTCTGCGGGATCGCCAATCCGAGCGGTGGCTCGGTGATGGTCGGCGGCCATGACGTCGTGCGCGATTTTCGCGCCACGCGCAGCATGATCGGCCTCGTGCCGCAGGAGCTGACCACCGACCAGTTCGAGACCGTGTGGAATACGGTGAGCTTTTCGCGCGGACTGCATGGCAAGAAACCGAACCCCGCACACATAGAGAAGGTGCTGCGTGACCTCTCGCTGTGGGACAGGAAGGACAACACGCTTCGCCAGCTGTCCGGCGGCATGAAGCGGCGCGTCCTGATCGCCAAGGCGCTGTCGCACGAACCGCAGATCCTTTTCCTCGACGAGCCGACCGCCGGCGTCGATGTCACGCTGCGCAAGGACATGTGGCACGTGGTCGAGCGCTTGCGAGGCTCCGGCGTCACGATCATCCTGACGACGCATTATATCGAGGAAGCCGAAGAGATCGCCGATCGTGTCGGCGTCATCAATGGCGGCCAATTGCTGCTCGTTGAGGAGAAGAAGGCGCTTATGGCCAAGCTCGGCCGCAAGCAGCTGATCCTTGATCTCAGCGAGCCGCTGGATGCCATACCGCACTGCCTCGAAGGTAACGGGCTTTCGCTCGGATCGAACGGTCTGACGCTGATCTACGATTTCGATGCCCAGCACGAACAGTCGAGCATCGCAGTGCTTCTGTCGCGGTTGGCAGCCGAAGGGATCCACTTCAAGGACCTCTCGACGCGCCAGAGTTCGCTCGAGGACATCTTCGTATCGCTGGTGGGAGAAGGCAAATGAACTTCGAGGCGATCAAATCCATTTATTCCTTCGAGATGGCCCGCACGCGCCGCACGCTGCTGCAGAGCGTCGTTTCGCCGGTGATTTCCACCTCGCTCTACTTCATCGTCTTCGGCGCCGCCATCGGCTCGCGCATCCACATGGTCGACGGCATTTCCTACGGCGCTTTCATCACGCCGGGCCTGATCATGCTGACGCTGCTCGGTCAGTGCATCAGCAACGGCTCCTTCGGCATCTACTTCCCGAAATTCACGGGCACGATTTATGAAGTCCTGTCCGCTCCGGTCGCCATGACCGAGATCGTTCTCGGCTATGTCGGCGCGGCGGCGACCAAGGGCATGATGATCGGCCTGATCATCCTGCTGACGGCGAACTTCTTCGTTGACATCACCATCCAGCATCCGTTCATGATGATCCTTTTCTTCGTGCTGACGGCGGTGACCTTCAGCCTGTTTGGCTTCATGATCGGCATATGGGCCGGGAATTTCGAGCAATTGAACCTTATTCCCATGCTCGTCGTGCCGCCGCTGACCTTCCTCGGCGGCAGCTTCTATTCCATCAACATGCTGCCACCCTTTTGGCAGGCCGTCAGCCACCTCAACCCGGTTCTCTATCTCGTCAGCGGCTTCCGCTGGAGCTTCTACGGTATCGCCGACGTCAATCCGGTGCTGAGCCTTGCCATGATCACGCTTTTCCTGGTCATCTGTCTGGGCGTTCTCGGATGGATTTTCAGGACGGGATACCGATTGAGAAACTAAGCACGCCGCTATCGTCGGACATCTCGATATGGCAGGCAATTGCGGATGACGCGGTCCGGCGCTCCGACAATCTCATTTCGTCCGGGGCGATCTATCGCTGCTGACCTGATGTCTCTTCAGCCCCCACGCCGCGTTCAACCGGCTGCCATCTTGCGCGGTGCGATCGTCATGGCCATGACACCTGCTACGACGCAGACAAGACCCGCGGCTGCCGTCGAGGATACGGGTTCGCCGAGGAAGATCACGCCTATTCCGACGCCGATGGGAACGCGCAAGTAGGCCTGCGCGGTGGTGCCGACCGAACCCAGAGTTTGAATGAGCCGGAAATAGATACTGAAGGCGAGGGCGGTCGAAACGATCGACAGGCCGAGCAGGGACAGGATCGAGGCCGTTGATGGCGTGAGCTGCCAAGGATGCTCGAAAAACAAACTGGCGGGGATAAGGAGAGCGGCGCCGCATAGCAACGAGCCGGCGGCGGGCATCATCGGATCCAGTCCCTTGAAATTGCGCCCGAACAGTGCGGCGCTGGCATAGCAGACCGATGCGGCGATGACGGCGAGCTGCGCGGGCAGTTGCCGGCCTACTCCATTCAATGCATCAAGGCCGATGATGAGACAAATTCCTGCCATGCCGGCCACGACGCCGAACAGCTTGCGTCCCGTCAACCGCTCGCTGCGAAGAAGGATTGCCGAGAGCAGGAATGCAAAGATCGGTGTCGTGGAATTCAGGATCGTTGCCAGGCCGGCGTCGAGCGTCTGTTCGGCCCAGGCGATCAGCGTGAAGGGAATCGCGCTGTTGAGGCAGGATTGAACGAGAAAGCGCCGCCAGGTCGCCGCATCTCTCGGCAGGTGGAGGCCGCGCCAGCGAATGATCGCAAGGAGAACGAGGCCGGCGATCAAGGTGCGGGCGGCAATCAGCGTGATTGGCGGGATGGTCGCCACGCTGACGCGGATAAAGCTGTAGGACGCGCCCCAGCAGGTCGCGAGGATCAAGAGAAGCAGCAACTCTGTCGTTATGTTGGTCTTTGCGGGCGCCATGCGCATTTCACTCTTTGTACGGTTCAGATCTGCCGTCTTTTAGAGTGACGGGACCGAGGAATGCTTCGATCCCGGCCGAACTATCGATTGCCGTCGTTCGCCTCGCTCAATCCCTGAGTCGAAGCTCGTCGGTCTGCATCTGCAACGAGCCCAAAGTCTCAAGGAAGCTCATGCCGAGCAGGCTCTGGTCGAGCCTGCCTGCCTCGGCGACGGTCGCCTCGACGTCACGGCGCTTGATCGGGCCGATGGCGACCGAGCCGAGCTCGACGGGAGCGGCTTTGGCGCGACCATTGGCGGTCAGCACGGTCATGGAATAGGTGAGGTTTTCCGGGATGATGCCGACGCGTTCGGCGTCTTCTTGCGAAAGCGCGATGGTGCTGGCGCCGGTGTCGATGAGCATATCGATCGGCTGTCCGTTAATCAGCACTTCCGCTTCGAAATGCCCGTTCGAGCGCTTGTGGAGGATGATCTCCTGTCCGCCTTCGCTTGTGGTAACCACGACGGCATGTCCCGGCATCAATCCGGCGAAGACGCGGTTTCCAACCTGCTCGGCGTCGTGGCGATAGATATAGACGGTCGCCAGCGCCATGATGACGACCAGCCAGATCAGGAGATTGCGCAGCGACTGGCTGACGGTCTGTCGGCTCGCCCAGACTGCGGCGCTCATCATCAGGGCGATCGGCAACAGATAGACGATGCGGGCGAAGTCGTCATTGTGCATGCCGAAGGTCGTGCCGCCGCTGTTGTTGAAGATGAGCAGTGCAAGGCCGATCCCGAGAATGGCGAGAACGATGTTCAGGCGGTTCATGCGGTACTGCGCTCCCGCGCCAGCCGTTGGCGGCGGGTTTCCCTGCGAGGCTTGCGTTCGACCTTCGTCAGGCGCTCGGGCAGGGTCTGCATGATCTCGCGGCGTTCGTCGTCGCTATACGTCATCCAAGCACCGATTTCCTCGGTCGTGCGTCCGCAGCCGAAGCAATAGCCGGTGTTCGTATCGATGGAACAGACAAGGATGCAGGGTGTCAGCATGAGATCATATATCGATGCTTCAAATGCACATAGCAAGAGTACACAGGGATGCGATCTCGCAAATCTGCTGCGTCGCGCCGATGGTGTCGCCGGTGTGACCGGACAGTCTTTGGCGCACGCGTCGGGTGACGAGAAACGTCGCGGCGGCGGTTACGAGAAGGCAGGGAACAAGCGCGGGAATACCCAGGCTCGGCCAAATGAGGAGCGTCGCAAGGCCGAGTGCCACGATCAGCGCCAGCTGCATGGCATCGCCATCCGGCCTGCCGGCGGAAGCCGCGATTCCATCCGGTTTGGCGGGAGGGAGCGCATACCAGTGCCACACCATCGCGCCGCGGCTGAGGGCGGCGGTTGCCAGAAGCGCGGCTGCTGAATCGAATGGCAGGGTGCCACGGCCGATGGCCGCCAATGCCGCGGCGCGCAGCCCGAAGGAGAGGATCAGCGCGCAAGCGCCATAGGTGCCGATGCGGCTGTCCTTCATGATGGCAAGCGCGCGCTCGCGGTCCTTGCCACCACCCAATCCGTCAGCGGTGTCGCTGAGACCGTCCTCATGCAGCGCACCTGTCATGACCGTTTGCAACGTGAGAGCCAGCAGCGCTGCCATCAGCGGATCGATGTGAAGGGCAAGCAGCACACCGAAGACAAAGGCGGCGGGCAGGGCGATCAGCAATCCGGCAAAGGGGAAGGCGCGGGAAACCCGCGCGAGCTTGCCGTCATAGCCTGTGAAAAACGAGGTCGGCACGGGAATACGACTTAAAAAGGCGACCGCGCGCGCGATGTCGCGCATGTATTCCCGCATTTCTTCCTCTCCCCGCTACCGGCGCGACAGCATCGGACGCTTTTGGAGTTGTTCGCGCCGATTCCGAAGACTAATAGAGTCGCACGCAAAGAACCTGATTTGAGACCAAAAGACAAGGAACGGCATTCATGAGCGTAACCGGCTTGCCCTTCGACGATTTCCGCACCCTGCTGCGCGACCTGCCTGGGCCGGATGCACAGGCGCTCGTGGCGGCGCGCGAGCGCGACGCGCAGCTCACCAAGCCGCCCGGCGCGCTCGGTCGGCTCGAGGAGATCGCCTTCTGGCTGGCGGCCTGGACCGGCCGGCCGCCAGCGGTGACCCGGCCGCTGGTCGCGATATTCGCCGGCAATCACGGTGTCACCAAGCAGGGAATTACGCCATTCCCGCCTTCCGTCACGCAGCAGATGGTGGAGAACTTCGCCGCCGGTGGCGCGGCGATCAACCAGATCTGCGTCACCTATGATCTCGGCCTCAAGGTCTTCGATCTGGCGCTCGATTTTCCGACGGCTGACATCACCGAGGAGCCGGCGCTGAGTGAGCGCGACTGTGCCGCGACCATGGCCTTCGGCATGGAGGCGATCGCCGGCGGTACGGACTTGCTCTGCATCGGCGAGATGGGCATCGGCAACACCACCATCGCCGCCGCCATCCATTATGCGCTTTATGGCGGCAAGGCGGAGGACTGGGTGGGTCCGGGAACGGGCTCCGAGGGCGAGATGCTGAGGCGCAAGATCGCTGCTGTCGAGAAGTCGGTCGCGCTACACCGCGCTCATCTTTCCGATCCGCTGGAGGTCCTGCGTCGTCTCGGCGGTCGTGAGATCGCCGCCATGGCTGGCGCCATTCTTGCGGCACGCATGGAGCGCATCCCGGTTATCATCGACGGCTATGTCGCGACCGCTGCCGCCTCCATCCTCAAGGCGGCCAATCCATCCGCGCTCGATCATTGCCTGATCGGTCACGTTTCGGCGGAGCCGGGGCATTTGAGGTCCATCGAGAAGCTCGGCAAGACACCGCTCCTGGCGCTCGGCATGCGGCTCGGTGAGGGCACCGGCGCGGCGCTTGCGGCCGGGATCGTCAAGGCCGCTGCGGCCTGCCATTCCGGGATGGCGACGTTCGAAAGCGCCGGTGTCGCCAACAAGCATTGATCGAATATGGTGGCGAGATGCCGGAGAGGCATTTCGCCACTGAATTTCCTGTGGAGCGATCGTTTCACGTCATAAATCTGTAGTGAATTTCGAGGGCGTTCGAAAGTGTCGTCTTGCTTCATCGAAGCTGAGGCGGTATTCGCGAAGCGTCTAATTTGCAATCGGAACATTGCGGACGGAGCGGGCATGGCCGAGTTTTCGAAACCAGCAGTCACCAAGGAAACGGGTTTCAGGCATTTCTTTGCCGCTGCCGGTTATTCCTGGGGTGGTTTTCAACGGCTGCTTCAGGAGGCTGCTTTTCGCCAGGAGCTGCTGTTTGCAGCGGTTTCACTGATCCTGCTGATCGTAGTCGGTGCAAGCCTCGGTGAGATCGTCATCGGCATGGTGCTTTTCCTCGGCGTTTTTGCGATCGAAGCAATGAATACGGCCGTAGAAGAGGTCATAGACCGGATTTCGCCGGAGATTTCCAATGTCGGCAAATATGCCAAGGATCTTGGCTCCTTCGCCGTGTTTTGCATGCTGGTCGCTGCCGGCATCTATATGCTTTACGTTATCGGCAGCCATTTGCTTTTCCGCTAGGCGCCGGAAAACGAACCTCAGGCGAAGCTCTTCTTGCGCCGTTCGATGAGCGGTGCGTCCTCGACGGCCGGCAGGCTTTGCAGCACGCGTCTGGCCGGCAGGATGGCGATGACCTCGGTGCCCTCACGCAGCTTGGATTTCAACATGAACTGACCGTCATGCTTGGCGAGGATGGCCTGCACGATCGGCAACCCCAGGCCGGTTCCTTGCTCCGCGCTCTTGATGGCGATCGAGCCCTGCCCGAAGGCGGAGAGGACCACCGGGATCTCCTCTTCGGGAATACCAGGCCCATTGTCCTTGATTGCCACATATTGTCCGCCTCCGGCCGTCCAGCCGACCTTGACGCTGATTTCGCCGCCTTGCGGCGTGAATTTCACGGCGTTCGACAGAAGGTTGAGGATCACCTGACGCAAGGACTTTTCATCTGCCCATATCGAGGGAAGCTGCGGCTCGAATTGAGACGAGATGGATATGTTCTTGCCGCGGGCGCGCAGCTGCACCATGCCGATGCAATCCTCCGCCACATCGAGCAGCGAGATTGCTTCCTCGTTCAGTTCGTATTTGCCGGCTTCGATGCGCGACAGATCGAGGATCTCGTTGATCAGGTTGAGCAGGTGCTGCCCGGAGCGATGGATATCGGTGGTGTACTCGCGATAGGTCGCATTGTTCAACGGCCCCATGACCTCAGCCGACATGACCTCGGAAAAGCCGAGAATGGCGTTCAGCGGCGTTCTGAGTTCATGCGACATGGAGGCGAGGAAGCGTGATTTGGCGAGGTTTGCCTCCTCGGCACGCCTGCGCGCCTCGTCGGACATGGACTTTGCGACTTCCAATTCCACGATCAGATCATCCTTTTCAGATTGGAAGGAAAGGATCTTCAGATTGGATTGAAACATCCGATTGGTGATGAGGGTGAAGAAAATCACGGCGACGGAGACCGCCGCAGTCAGCGCGATGTCGGAGGGCTTTCGTGTCAGGATGGCGGTTACGGCAAGAGCTACCGTGGCCGGTGCAAAGGAAAAGGGGACGGCGCGCGGCAGCATGAAGTTGGCCATCGCCGTGATGCAGATCGCCACCAGCAATGTCGCGCCCTTATAGAGGCTGAAGCTGTCGCCACCGCAGGTCGCGCAGCCTTGCATGGCGAAGATTGCCCAACAGAGGCCGACAAGCAGCTGTCCCAGCAACAGGATCTGACGCCATTTCCTGGCGCTCTCGGCGGTTATGTCCTGCTTCTTTGCTCGTCTGCCGAGCAGCATGTTGATGGCATGCGCCGTCAGGATGGGAATGGTCCAGAAGAAGATTTGGACGTCACGCGTCAGATAGACGCCGAGCGCCGCGACGACGATGGCGAAGATCGGCACGATTGCCGCACCTTGCAGCAACGTGTCGATATGCATGACCATAAGTTCGCGATCGAAGTTGCGGCTGTGGCCGGTTTGCAGGCGCTCGCGCGTCTGCCGCACGGCCTTCGACACAGCCCGGTTGCGGTGACTGCGCGATCGGTCGACGATGTTTTTATCTGTCGATGTGCTGACGCCGGTTCTCATGGACACGTTGAAACTTGGCCTGCGTGAGATTACAGACTAGCGGTCAAATCTTAAGAAGATGCTGCGACGAAATGATTTGTTTGCCATCTTTGCCAAGGATTTATTCTTAAAGGAGGCAGCAGCGTGACGAGGTCCTGCCGCCTGTTTCGCGACGGCGTGGCCACATTTGCTCTGCTCGCGGTGCTAGGTTTGCTGGCGTTGAAGATGAATAATCGCCCGGAACTCATTCAAACCGGCAGCTTTTTCGTTATCGATGGTGATACGCTCTCATCCGATGGCCAGCGCTTCCGACTGCTTGGCATCGATGCGCCTGAGTATCGTCAACAATGTCGACGCAACGGCATAGACTGGGCTTGCGGCGAAGAAGCGCGCCGAACCCTCAACACACTTATTAACGCCGGCACACCGGAATGCCGTGGACGCGACCATGATCGCTATGGCCGGCTGCTCGTAACTTGCATGGCGGGCGAACTCGATATCAATGGTGAAATGGTTCGCAGCGGCATGGCGCTGTCCTACGGCGGCTATACCGCCGAGGAGCACGCGGCGCGGCAGGCGAAGGCCGGAGTTTGGGCCGGTGATTTCGAGCGGCCGAAGGACTATCGGCGCGAGGAGAATGTGGCGCAATCCAATCGAAGCAATCCGCTCACAGGCCTGATCGACTATCTGCAGCAACTCGTCGGATGGAGGACGCAGTGAAGCGGGAAAGTGAATTGCAGGTCCTGCATTCGGCGATTGCCGCATGTCGACTCTGTCGGGACGCGCCGGCGAAAGGCGAGGCGGATCGGCTGCCGCATGAGCCACGGCCGGTCGCGACGCTCTCATCGACGGCGCGTATCCTGATTGCGGGGCAGGCCCCTGGCCTGCGCGTTCACGAGAGCGGCCTGCCGTTCAACGATGCTTCCGGCGATCGGCTGCGGCAATGGTTGAGTGTCGATCGCGAGAGCTTCTATAACCCCGACCATTTCGCCATGTTGCCGATGGGCTTCTGTTTTCCCGGCTATGACGCAGCCGGTAGCGATCTGCCGCCGCGCAGGGAATGCGCGCCTTTATGGCGGCAGAAGGCCGTGGATGCGATGCCGCAGATCGAGCTGATCCTGACGATCGGTCAGTATGCCCAGGCATGGCATCTCGGCGCTGAGCGCATGGCGTCGATGACGGAAACGGTCGCGGAATGGCGGCACTATTTACTCTCGCGCCGATCGCCGGCCGTTCTGCCGTTGCCGCATCCGAGTTGGCGCAACAGCGGCTGGCTGAAGCGTCATCCCTGGTTTGAGGCGGAGTTGCTCCCCGCGTTACAAGAACGTGTGAAAATCCTGATTTCTTGAAAAAAGTTTCTTTTCTCCCGCTTAAAGTAGGCTATAGAGAGAATATAATTCGAAGGGATGCTTAAATGGACCGTCTTGACCGCAAAATCCTGCGTCTTCTGCAGGAGGATTCCACTCTGGCCGTGGCCGATCTCGCCAAGAAGGTCGGGCTGTCAACGACACCATGCTGGCGCCGCATCCAGAAGATGGAAGAGGACGGCGTCATTCGCCGCCGCGTGGCGCTTCTCGATCCTGAAAAGGTCAACACCAAGGTCACCGTTTTCGTTTCCATCCGCACCAACAGCCACTCCATCGAATGGCTGAAGCGTTTCTCCGAGGTGATTGCCGATTTCCCGGAAGTGGTGGAATTCTATCGCATGAGCGGCGATGTCGACTATTTGCTGCGGGTCGTCGTTCCCGATATCGCCGCCTATGACGCTTTCTACAAGCGCATGATCGCTAAGATAGAAATCCGCGACGTATCGTCGGTTTTTGCGATGGAGCAGATCAAGTATTCGACGGAGCTGCCGCTGGATTACATGCTGCTGGAGAATGCGAAGTCGAACGAGGACTGAGCGCCGCTTCGCAAGGGCGCTCAGCCGAATCGTTATTTCAGCTGATAGACTTTCGTTACTTCCGGTCCAGCCGTGCGAGCAGGGATGACGTATCCCAGCGGTTGCCGCCCATGGCCTGAACATCGCCGTAGAATTGGTCGACGAGCGCGGTCAGCGGCAGCTTGGCCTGGTTCTGGCGGGCTTCGGCGAGCACGATGCCGAGATCCTTGCGCATCCAGTCGACGGCAAAGCCGAAATCATATTTGCCGACATTCATGGTCTTGTGGCGGTTTTCCATCTGCCAGGAGCCGGCGGCTCCCTTGGAAATGACCTCCACCACCTTTTCGATATCGAGGCCGGCTTGCTTGCCGAAGTGGATGCCTTCGGCAAGACCCTGAACGATGCCCGCGATGCATATCTGGTTGATCATCTTGGTCAATTGGCCAGCACCGACCGCTCCCATCAGGCCGACCATGCGAGCATAGGCGTCGATCACAGGTCGTGCCTTCTCGAACACGGCTTCATCGCCGCCGCACATGACTGTCAGCACACCGTTTTCCGCGCCGGCTTGCCCGCCGGAGACGGGCGCATCGATGAAGTTGGCGCCTTTCTCCCTGGCGGCAGCGTAGAGTTCGCGTGCCACTTCGGCGCTGGCGGTGGTGTTGTCGACGAGTATCGCGCCGGCTTTTATGCCTGAAAGGATACCGTTTTCGCCGATCGTGACCGAGCGCAGGTCGTCGTCATTACCGACGCAGGTGAAAACGAAGTCGGCGCCTTCGGCGGCCTCAGCCGGGGTGGGGGCGAACTTGCCCTCGAACTGCTTGGCCCATGCCTCGGCCTTGGCAATGGTCCGGTTGTAGACGGTGACGTCATGCCCGCCCTTGACCTTCAGATGCCCCGCCATGGGATATCCCATGACGCCCATGCCGATGAATGCGACCTTTGCCATTTTCGTTACTCCCTGACCGATTTTGACTGAAGGCTTAGCGGAAAGGCTAGAGGGACGGAAGACCGATTTATCGGCTAACTTGTCACGGTGCCACAGGATTTGAAATTTCATTTCTAATTTATGATGTTTTTCGAAACCAAATTTCGTCTCGGGTGAGAAACTTCAATATATCCTTTGTCGATATATTCTATGGATTTGCGATGCTCAAGCATCGATAAACAAGCCGGCGGCCGCAGGAAGCGCCAAGGCGCCATGAAAAGGATCTTCGATGATTTCGCGCAGACAGACACTCGGCCTCCTTGGCGCCACGGCAGCTGCCTTCGCGTTGCCCTCCCTCCGGCCGGCACGTGCCGCTGCGGCGACGAGCCTTCGCATTGGCTGGCAGAAGAACGGTGTTCTGGCGCTCGCCAAGCGTAAGGGAGCGCTGGAAAAACTGCTCTCCGGTCGTGGCATCTCCGTCGAATGGTCGGAATTCACGTCCGGCCCGCCGCTGCTCGAAGCGCTCGGTGCGGGTGCTCTTGATTTCGGCGCGACCGGCGATGTGCCGCCGCTCTTTGCGCAGGCCGCCAACGGCAACCTGCTCTATGTCGGCCTTTACACGGGCAGCCCCGAAAGCTCGGCCATTCTGGTCCGCAAGGATTCGCCGATCCAGACGCTTGCCGACCTCAAGGGGAAGAAGGTCGCCTTCAAGCGCGGCTCCAGCGCTCACAACGTGACCGTCAAGGCCTTGCGCAAGGGCGGACTGACGGTCAGCGACGTCCAGGCGCTCGATCTCGCGCCGCCGGATGCCTCGGCCGCTTTCAAGACAGGCGCCATCGATGCCTGGTCGATCTGGGATCCCTATCTTGCCATTGCCGAAGCGGATCCTGATACCCGCATCCTCGCGACGGCTCGCGGCATCGTCGACTCCTTCAGCTATTTCCTGGCGAACGGCGATTTCACCAAGGGCAATCCGCCGGTCATTACCGACGTGATCGCCGAACTCGCCAAGGTGGGGGCAGCGGCGCAGTCCAATCTCGACGACACAGTTACGGCCCTGTCTCAGATCACCGGCGTTCCGGCCGACGTGACGCGGGTAACATTGGCGCGCCCCGGCTCGGATCTTGGCAGTGTTTCGACCATTACCGATGCGGCGGTCGCCTATCAGCAGGGGCTGGCCGACGAATTCTACAATCTCGGGATCGTCCCGAAGAAGCTGACCGTCACTGATATCGTCTGGCGGCCGAAGGCGAGCTGAGCACTGCCGGCCTGCTTGCAGATGCCCGTGCGGCCCGCGTCTCAAACATCGCGGACGGGGCCGCATGGGGAAAAATATTCCGCCGAACGCCCGGCAATAGAAAATCTTCATTGTCGATATAATTCATAGTCTATGTCACTATCCGATCGAAGCATCGGGAAGTGGCTCCCGACCACGCGCATCCAGAAGGCAGGAACACTTCATGACCGCGACTGCAAAACCCATCGACTTCCTGTGGTTCATTCCCACTTCCGGCGACGGCACTTATCTCGGTACGACCGACCTCAATCGCGGCCCGGAGATCGGCTATCTCCAGCAGATTGCACAGGCGGTCGATCGGCTGGGTTATACGGGCGTGCTGCTGCCGACGGGCGTCTCCTGCGAGGAGTCCTTCGTTACGGCGGCGGCTCTTTCGGCGCATACCCAGAAGCTGAAATTCCTGGTGGCGATCCGTCCCGGCACCGCATCGCCTGCTTATTACGCCCGTCTCGCCTCGACGCTCGACCGCGTTTCGAACGGTCGCGTGCTGCTCAACATCGTCGTCGGCGGCAGCCCGGCGGAGCTGGCAGGCGACGGCATTCATCTGGAGCATGACGAGCGCTATGCCCACGCCGATGAGTTCTTCCATGTCTGGGAGGAATTGCTGGAGAAGGGATCTTCGACCTTCGAGGGCAAGTATATCAAGGCCACCAACGCAAAACTGGGCCTGCCGCCGGTGCAGTCGCCGCGCCCGCCGCTCTATTTCGGCGGTTCTTCGGATGCCGGCATCGAATTCTCTGTCGGCCGTGTCGACAAATACCTGACCTGGGGCGAGCCGCCGGCGCTGGTGGCCGAGAAGATCGAGAAGGTGCGGGCCGCTGCCGCCAAGCGGGGCCGCGAGGTCAGCTTCGGTATTCGCCTGCACTTCATCGTCCGCGAGACGGATGAGGAGGCATGGGCCGCGGCCGACAGGCTGATCTCCAAGCTCGACGACGAGACGATCCGCGAAGCGCAGGAGCAGTTCGTCAAGCAGTCCGACTCGGTCGGCCAGAAGCGCATGGCCGCCCTTCACGGCGGCCGCCGCGACAAGCTGGAAGTTTCGCCGAACCTCTGGGCGGGCGTCGGCCTGGTGCGCGCTGGTGCCGGCACGGCCCTTGTGGGGTCACCGAAGACGGTGGCGGCAAGGCTACGTGAATATCAGGAACTCGGCATCGAAACGGTGATCGGCTCCGGTTATCCCCATCTGGAGGAAGCCTATCGCGTCGCGGAGCTCTTGTTCCCCGAACTCGGATTGAACCGCGAGGAGCAGCGAGCCGGATTCCGCAACGAGTTCGGCGCGAAGCAGATTTTTGCCGGTGGCAGCCATGGCGGCAATCTGAAAGTCGTTTCCGGCTCGTGAGCCATCCTTCCAAGGAGATCCCCATGTCGGCATTCGATACTTCCTTCCTACGCGTCGGCGCCGAAAGCCGGGTTCGTCCGGTCAAGGCTGCAAGGCAGACCATCTCGATCGAGCGGTTTCTGCCCTTCCTGCTGCCCATCGTCGTGATCGCGGCATGGCAGCTCGGCTCGTCGGTCGGATGGATCTCGACGCGCATCATGCCGTCACCCGCAGCAGTCGTGACCGCCTTCTGGCAGACGACGATTTCCGGTCAGCTGCCGAACAACATTCTCGTCAGCGCCGGTCGCGCCTTTGCCGGCCTGCTGGTCGGCGGCTCGCTCGGCTTCCTGCTCGGCATCGCCAACGGCGTATCGCGTCTGTCGGAACAGTTGACCGACACAACGCTGCAGATGCTGCGCACCATTCCGCACCTTGCCATGGTGCCGCTTGTCATCCTCTGGTTCGGGATCGGCGAGGAATCGAAGCTGTTCCTGACGGCGCTCGGCGTGCTTTTCCCGATCTATCTCAACACCTATCACGGCGTGCGCAATGTGGATCGCGGCCTGATCGAGATGGGGAAGGTCTACGGCATGAGCAACTGGACGCTGTTCAGGAAAGTGATCTTTCCCGGCGCCCTGCCGTCCATCCTTGTCGGACTGCGCTTCGCACTCGGCATCATGTGGCTGACGCTGATCGTTGCGGAGTCGATCGCCGCATCGTCGGGCATCGGCTACATGGCCAACAATGCCCGTGAGTTCGGCATGACCGATGTCGTGGTCCTGACGCTGGTCATCTACGCCATCCTCGGAAAGCTTGCCGATGTCGTCGCACGGACAATCGAGCGCAAGACGCTCCGCTGGAACCCGGCCTATCAGAATTGAGGAGCGTGCCATGAGCGTGATCGCACCGGATCGTTTTCGACCGCAAGCCGTAAGTGCCGCTCCGCAAGCCGCGGGTGCTGCCGCCATACATATCAGGGGGCTGGAAAAGAGCTTCGGGAACAATCGAGTCCTGCGCGGCATCGATCTCGATGTTCCTGCCGGCCAGTTCGTCGCCGTGATCGGGAAAAGCGGGTGCGGCAAGAGCACACTGCTGCGCATCTTGATGGGGCTCGATGAGCCGAGCGGGGGTCATCTGCGCTTCGAGGCGGCGGGCGGCAGCGACACGGAACCCAATACCCGCATCGTCTTCCAGGAGCCGCGCTTGCTGCCCTGGCTTTCGGTCGCGGACAATGTGGCTGTCGGACTGGGCGAGGGTGTACCCCGCGATGTAGTGCGCGGTGCAACGGTTTCGGTTCTCTCAGAAGTGCAGCTTGCGGAGAAATCAGGCGAATGGCCGTCCAGGCTTTCCGGCGGCCAGAAGCAGCGCGTGGCGCTCGCCCGGGCACTCGTCAGCAAGCCCGGCGTGCTTGCGCTCGACGAGCCTCTGGGCGCCCTGGATGCGCTGACCCGCATCAGCATGCAGGAGCTGCTGAACCGCGTCTGGCGTGAGCTTGGCTTTACCGCAGTGCTCGTAACGCATGATGTGAGCGAAGCCGTGCACCTTGCAGATCGCGTCGTGGTGCTGGACGAAGGGAGGATCGTGCTCGATCTTGCCGTTCCCTATCCGCATCCGCGACGTCACGGCAATCCGGCGCTGGCCGAACTCGAGGGGCAGCTGCTGGCCGCGATCCTCGGCGAGGCGCGCGCCGGCTAGCGCAATTCCAAGAAAAGTGTGGAGCGATTTTTTTCCGTCCTGAATTACGCAAAAGCGGCGAAATAGAGCAATTAGGCAACGCTTAATCGCTCTAATTCGGCCTGGTCTCGTCGCCCTCGATGTAGAGCCGAAGGCGATCGAAGCCGATTTCAGTGCCCATCAGCCGCGATCCGTTGTCGCCGTAGCCGTCGAGGAAAACCACCTGTTCGACGAAGGACATTTTCGTGCTCGCGGGCTCCGGCGTGAAGGTGACCGTTGCCAGCGATACGGAAATTCTGACGTCGTCTAGCATCATGTCGAAGGCATAGATAATGCGCTCGTTCTCGACGACGTCGATGTAGCGGGCCTGATAGGCATGCACGACGCCGTCCGTCGAGGCGACGCGGCTGCTTTCGCTGCCGCCGGCGCGAAAGTCGAGCCTGAATTCCAACGGAACCCAATCCTCGTGGCAGGCAAACCATTGCCGCTTCTGCTCGGCGATCGCCCAGGCATTGAAGACTCGCGACAGGGGTGCCTGGAAGTGACGCTCTATGGTGAGCGTCCTGTGTTCCGTTAATTTTGTGCTCATTCGGTCGTTGTCTCCGTTGAAGCATCCGCGAGAAAAAGATCGAGACGGTCGAAAGTCTTGTTCCACGATGCCTTGCGTTCGGCAACCCAGCGCTCAACCGATGCCAGCGCCTCCTTGCGAAGGTGATAGGTCCGCACCCGGCCGGTTTTTTCCGACAATACCAGGCCGCTCGCCTCCAGCACATGCAGATGCTTCATTACGGTCGGCAGCGCCATGGCGAAGGGTTGCGCCAATTCCGTTACGGAAGCAGGACCCCGGCCGAGCCGGTCGATCATGTCGCGCCGGCTCTGATCGGAAAGCGCCTGAAACATCCGGTCGAGTGCCTGCGGCTCTTCAATCATGCGACTTTTCCGGGCGGAATTGGGCGGGCAGTTTCTCGTGATAGGGATAGAAGTGGAAATAGGGCATCGCTTCCTCAAGTACACGGGCGAAGGACGGGCGGTCGAGAAGGCGTTGGTAGTATCCCTTCAGTCGGGATTGTGTTTCATCGAAGGGCACGAGCGTTTCGGAGTAGAAGAGGGCAGGTGCCGCGGCGCAATCGGCCATGGTCAAGCTATCGCCGGTGATCCAGGTCTTCTCGCCGAGTTGTTGCTCGATCATGCCGTAGGCGGTGCGCAGCAGCGCTTGTGCTTCGGCGACGCTCTGAGGGTCGCGTGCGTCGTCCGGTCGGCGTATGTCCGCAACGATCTTCTGCATCGGCTCCTGAACGTAGAGATCGAAGAAGCGGTCCCAGAGCCGGACGCATAGGGCATCCGTCGGATCGAGCGGCAACAGCGGTGTCGTACTTGGATAATGCCGATCGAGATATTCGATGATGATGCTGGTTTCGGGAACGGTGCTGTCAAGCGTTTCGTCACGCAGCACGGGAAATTTGCCGATGGGCCAGAGGCGCACCAGCGATGCGCGCGATGCCTCATTGCCAAGGTCGATGATCCGGCTTTCGAACGGCGTGCCATTCTCATAAAGCGCCATCAGCACCTTATGGCAGAAGGAGGCAAGGGGATGCTGATAGAGAACAAGGGACATGCGACGACCTTTCCCGCATCAAGGTTCGAGCTGAAACTTATCTAAATGGCTAAGTAACGGCTCGGACGTCATCTTGCAAGCAATAGTTATCCATTTGGATAACTATTGCCTCTGTCCAGCTTCGGTGATGTCAGTCTGCAAGGCGGCGCGCGATGACCAGATGGCCCGGCGTCGGCTGGCCTTCCTGCATCCGGACATTGATGTCGCTGATCTCGATCAGCTCGAAGCCCGTCTCCTTCAGCCGCTCGCGCACATAGGCCTCTGCGTGGGCGAAACGCTGGTGCGCGCCGACCATATAGGGGCGCCCGGCGAAGATCGCATCCGGCAGGGTTTCGGAAGAGAAGATGAAGAGGCCGCCAGGCGTCATATTGTCAGCTGCGCCGAAGAACAGGGGCTCCAGTGCGCCGAGATAGGGCAGGACGTCGGTGGCGGTGATCAGGTCGAAAGGCTCTTCGTCATTATCGTCAAGGAAATCCTCGACCTCGGCAACGAAGAGGGTTTCGTAGATGTCCTTTTCGTGGGCGACCTCGACCATGTTTTCGGAGAGGTCGATGCCGGTGATGTCCTCGACGATGTCGCGCAAGGTGCTTCCCGTGAGGCCCGTGCCGCAGCCGAGGTCGAGCATGCGCTTGAAGGGACCGAGGCCGAGCGCCTGCAGGCGTTGGCGGACGAGGGCCGGGACATGATAGCCGAGCTGCTCGACGAGCACGTCCTCAAAGACCTCGGCATGCTGGTCGAACAGCGTTTCGACATAGGCATCCGGCGCCTTCACAGGTGTTTCGCCACGCCCCATCGAGGCAATGCGGACGGCCGCGCCGCCGTGGTCCTCGGGGTCGATGGCCAGCACTTCCTCATAGGCGCTCACGGCGGCGTCGATATCGCCGGCCTTTTCCAGAGCCAGGGCGCGATTGTAAGCTTCCGCCAGCGCGTCTTCGTCGATCTTCTTCTTTGCCATGGATCAGCCGCCTTTCGTTTGTCCCGCAGGCATTAAGGCGCTTGATCGGCTTTTGCAATGCTTGCCTTGGAGGAGCAAAATACGGCTTGCGGCAACGGCGGGCCATGCGGCTGTCGCTCAAAAAAAGAAAAGGGAGGAAGAGACCATGGCTACGGAACTCACCACATCCCATCTCATCGACGGCGCGACGGATCAGAAACGGCCGCCGATGCCTTCGACACCGGGGGAGATCACCAACACCTTGAGCCACTATTATCGCGGCGAGCTTGGCCGGATGACCAGTTGGCGGGACCGCATTGACCGGACGTCGAACTGGGCGATCACCGTCGTTGCCGCGCTATTGTCCGTATCGCTGTCCTCGCCGACCTCGCATCACGGCGTCTTGCTGTTCGGCATGATGCTGATCTCGCTGCTGCTGATGATCGAGGCGCGGCGCTATCGCTTCTTCGATATTTATCGCGCACGCGTGCGGCAGTTGGAACGCAGCTATTTTGCGCAGATCCTCGCCCCGGAAGCAGAGTTCAATCCCGATTGGGCGCTGTCCATCGCCAAGAGCTTGCGGGCGCCGCGGTTTCTGCTCGGCTATTTCGATGCGATGGGGCGGCGGTTGCGGCGGAATTATTGCTGGATGTATGTCATTCTTCTGCTTGCATGGATCCTGAAAATCTCGACGCCGAAATTGCAAAGCGAAGGCGCGCCGCAGGAGCTTGCGCATTCGTGGAGCTATGTTGCCGACAACGCGGCGCTCGGACCAATCCCCGGCTGGCCGGTGATTGCGATAGTTGCTGTCTTTTATGCCGCCATTCTCTATGGCGTGCTGCGTCGCGGGCCGGACGACAGTGATTTCACCCGTGGCGAGGCGCATGTCTGAACGATCGGCGTAGCCGGTCTAGTGCAGAATGAATTCGCCCTTCAATGCCCGCCACTCGGTTGCGGATATCAGCTTGCGATGAACATATCGCACCGAATGGAGCGGTCCGTCCAACTTCTCCTGCCAGAACCTCAGGAAGCCGCGCATTTCCGGGAAGTTCGGGGCGAGGTCATAGTCCTGCCAGATATAGGTCTGGAGAAATTGAGGATGATCGGGCAGGCGGTACAGGATCTGCGCCGTCGTCAACCCATAGCCTTGCAGCTGCTTTTGCATGTCTTCGTGCATGAGGCCTCACTTTCCGTTCCCATTTTTTGTTCGTGACTCAGGGTCACAAGGATATGGAAACAGCTCATAGTAAACCCAAGCTTTACAAAAGTGTCGTAAAAGAAATTTTCATCACGAAAATCAATGTGTTAGCAGCGCATGCGGGCGAGTGCTGCCAAGTGAGCAGGCGGCGCTTAAGACGCCGCTGCTGCATCAGCGCTTGAGGTGCCGTGTCAGTTGCCCTTCCATCCGGGCCCAACCGTTACGCATGAGTTCAACGATCGCCAGATAGAAGATCGCCGCCCAGAGATAGGTCTGGTAATCATAGGTGCGCGAGAAAGCGTAGCGCGTTTCGCCCATCAGATCGTAGACGGTGATGATCGACACCGTAGCCGAGCTCTTGATCAGCAGGATGATCTCGTTGCCGTAGGGACGCAGAGCGACGATAAGCGCCTGGGGAATGATGATCTTGCGGAAGGCGATCCACGTATGGATGCCTAGAGAGTTTGCAGCCTCCCGCTGGCCGCTCGGTACGCTCTGGACGGCGCCGCGGACGATTTCCGTCTGATAGGCGGCCGTATTCAGCGTCATGGCGAAGACGCCGCAATAGAATGGATCCTTGAAGAACCACCAGAGGCCGATATCCTCGAAGAGCCAGCGAAAGCTCGGGAAGCCGTAATAGACCATGAATATCTGCGCCAGCAGCGGCGTGCCGCGGAAAAGATAGACATAGCAGTAGGTGAGGGTGCTCAGGATCTTGTTTTTCGACATGCGGGCGAATGCCAGCGGTATCGACAGGATCGCCCCGAGTATGAAGGACATGCCGACCAGCTTGACGGTGATCCAGAGGCCGTGGAGAAGCCGCGGTCCATAGGTATCAAGCTTCTCGACGTCCCAGTTGGTCACGATCATCGCCAGCAGCGAAATGCCAAGAAGGCTCCAGAGCGTCAGGAAGAAATAGCCGGCGATGCGGGACTTCGATAGCTTTCTGATTGTCTTGGGCGGTGCCGGTTGCGCCGCGATCAGGATTTCGGCATGGCTCATCGACGAACCTCCGCACGTTTGGCCCATCGATCGAGATAGAAGAGGCCGATAGAGGACGTGACGGCCAGCGTCAGATAGAACAGGCAGGCGATTGAATAGAAGGTGAAGGGCGCCTTCGTGGCGCGCACGGCGATACCCGTCTGCCGGATGATGTCGGCAAGACCGATGATCGAGACGTAGGACGTGTCCTTCAGCAGGTTCATCCAGAGGTTTCCGAGGTTCGGAAGCGAGATGCGAACAAGCTGCGGCAGAATGATCAGCCGCATGGTACGGACGCGGTGGAAGCCGAGTGCGTCGCCCGCCTCGTATTGACCTTTCGGAATTGCCTTGAAAGCGGATACCAGCACTTCCGAGCAATAGGCCGAGAAGACGATCGCCAATGCGAACATGCCGGCGGCGAAGGCATTGATCTCGATGGGTCCGTTATAGCCAAATCTGGCAAGGACCGATTGCAGCAGGATCTGCATGCCGTAATAGATGATGAAAAGCGTCAGCAGCTCCGGCAGGCCGCGGAAAATCGTGGTGAAGACACCCGCCGCGAGCCGTAGCGACTTCTCCTCCGATTGTTGCGCCAGCGCGACGAAGAAGCCGATGACCAGGCCGAGCGGCAGTGTGAGGACCGCAACGGCAATGGTAACCTTCAGACCGCCGGCGAGTTCATCGCCCCAGCCCGTATCGCCGCAGGCGAGCATCGTATTCTGGCCGAACACAGTGAACAAACCGGCCGGACCACACAACGGGTCGAAAATCGTACTCAGCCAGGTCCACAAGGAACCCAGCGCGGAAAACAATCCGCTCATGCCGTATTTCCCCTAGCGGCTTTTGCCGCGTTTCTGCTTATATTATTCTCGTTGTCAAACAAAAACGGCGGAAGAGCAAGCTTCCGCCGTCGTCTTTTCCAAGGGAATCGACGGGCGATCAGTCGCCGTAAACGTCGAAATCGAAGTATTTGGCCTGAATCTTCTTGTAGGTGCCGTCAGCACGGATCGCCGCGATGGCGGCGTTGAACTTGTCCTTGAGAGCCGTATCGCCCTTGCGAACGGCGATACCCGCACCGGCGCCGTTGATGACCGGATCGATCTTCAGCGTGCCGAGCATCTTGCAGCAGGCGCCCGCATCCGACTTGACCCATTCGGAGAGCACGACAACGTCGTCGATGGCGGCATCGATACGGCCGTTGCCGAGGTCGAGCTTGTATTCGTCAGCCGACGGATAGAGCTTCAGTTCGGCATCCTTGAGATGGGCGGAGGCGTAGTTGGCGTGCGTCGTCGAGGACTGGGCACCAATGGACTTGCCCTTCAGGGCTTCGTCCGTCGGTTCCTTGATGGTCGAATCCTTCGGCACGGCGATCGCCGGCGGCGTATTGTAGTACTTGTTGGTGAAGTCGACGATCTTCTCGCGCTCCGGCGTGATCGACATGGAGGAGACAATTGCGTCGAACTTCTTGGCCTGGAGGGCCGGAATGATGCCGTCGAAATCCTGGTTCACGAAGGTGCACTTGACCTTCATCTGATCGCAAAGCGCATTGGCTATATCGATATCGAAGCCGACGAACTTGCCGCCGGCATCGAGCGATTCGAACGGCGGGTAGGTGGCGTCCGTGCCGATGACGATCGTGTCGCCGTCCGCAAGCGCCGCGCCGGCGAGAAGCGACATAGCGGCGAAGGACGCAGCGGCAAGAAGACGAGTGGAGATGCGCATATTGATCCTCTCTGTTGGCGGCCGGCAGCTCATTATTGTTGATTGGCGTCCGGCTCGAGTGGAGCGGGTGGGTGACCCGCCTTGCGGCGATATTCGTACTTTTTTTTCGAAAATTGCAACTGGAATTACGAGGATGATCGTTGCCGTGCGATCCCGAGGCAATGCGAAAGCGCGCGCGGGAAATCTGAATGGAAGCCGTCCGGCGCATTCAGCCAGGGTTAATTGCGGCATCCTAATAGTTCCGGAACATATAGCGGCCTGCCGCGATTCAGTCTCACGAGAACCGAAATTCGGCCTGCTTCGTGGGACATCACGTCGCCCGCTGAGAGATTCGCAATTCGGCGAACAAAGATCATAAGAGGAGACCCATATGGGTAAGCGATCCAGACTATTTGCCAGTGCCGCGTTTCCGCTGCTTTCGCTATCGCTCGCGTTCGAGCCGGCGGCGGCTGCGGCACTGCGCGAGCAGCCCGTCGCGCCATTGACCAATGACATTGCCGGCGTCGTCGCGGGTGGTGGCAATGCGAGCATCGAGGTCGCGCAGCAGGCGGCGCCTGCGGCCCAACCGGACGAAGAACAGCTCAAGCACAAGAAGCCTGGCGAGGGCGGCCAGGGCGAACCGCAAGGCCAGAAGCATGAAGGCGGCGCGGAACAGAAGCCGCCGAAGCAGCAGCCGGAAGCGCAGCCGCCGAAAGCGGAACATCAGCAGCCGGCACAGCAGGAACAGCCCAAGGCTGAACACAAGCAGCCGGCCGAAGCACCGCAGGCGCAGCCCGAAGCCAAGCCGCAGCCCAAGGCTGCAGCGCCGGAGCCGGCACCTGCGACACAGCAGCAAAAGCAGAATGCCCAGCAGCCGGCAAAGCAGCCTGAAGCAAAGCAGCCTGAGGCGGCACCGCAGCCAAAGGCAGAGCATAAGCAGCCTGCCGCCGAGCAGCCGCAGGGCCAGCCCGCGCCGAAGGCGCAGCAGCCAGCCCCGGCTCAGAAGGCCGCTCCTGCCGCTGGTGAGCCGCAGAATCAGCAGGCTCAACCCGAAAAGCAGGTGCAGCCTGAACAGAAAGCCCCTCCCAAGCAACAGATCCAATCCGAGGCTCCGGCGCAGCAGCCGGCCGAGCAGCCGCTAGCACCTGCCGGCCAGCCTCCGAAGGGTCATAAGACTCAGCCGGGGACACAGGTTCAGCCTGAAACCCAACCCGGAACGCAGGTAGTACCCGGCGCGGAGCAGGGGCAAAAGCCGGCCGGAGACAAGACGCACGGCAAGCAGCCGCAGAATCAGCAGCAGGGCGAACAGCCGGCGGCTAATCCGCAGCAGCCGGCTCAGAAGACCGAGCCCCAGGGGCAGCAGGGTCAGGAGCAAAACCAGGCCGCACCGCAGCCCGGCAAGCAGCAACCGAATAAGGCCGCTGAGACGCCGGCACAGGGCACTGCAACACCTGCTCCGGCGAATGGCAGTGCAACGCCTGCGCCTGCCAATGGCAATGCCGCACCCGCGCCGGCCAATGGTAGCGCACAGCAAGGTGCCGAGATCCAGCTGCCTCCGGCAGAACAAATCTCGCCGCAGGACCTGGAGCGCCGCAAGAAGATTGCGGAAGATCCAGCCTCTGCGAAGGGCCCCGTCATCCTGCCTGTTCAAAACGGCAGTGCTGTTCTGGACAGCCAGAAGGATGCGGTTCGCCGCGGCGAGCATCTGAACGGTGGGCAGAATCCCGGCGCTCCGGGTGCCCAGGGTCAGAAGGGGCAGGGCCAGAACGGGCAGGCGCAGAATGCCCCTGCACAGCAGCCGCCGGCGGCCTATACGAAGCCACCGACCTCTGACGCCGAGGCGCAGCGCGCGGCTCCTGGCGGCCAGCCGCAACCGCCCGTCAAGATGGAAGCCGTGACCAGCGAGCAGGGTCGCCGGATCGATCGCCGGCCGGACTTTGCCTCGCCGCAGGGAACGGCGGTGCAAACCATCATCAATCAGGACAATCGCACGATCGTGAACGTCGACAACAACTACGTCGTTCGCCATGACGATACTGATCGCTTCGTCCGCGGCGGTGAACGGCCCACCTATGAGCAGTTGCCCAGGGATCGTTATCGCGAGACGATCGACCAGCCGGACGGCGATCGCGTCATCACCATCCGCAACCGCTATGGCGACATCATCCAGCGGTCCCGTATCGATGCCAGCGGCCGGGAATATGTTCTGTTCTACTCGCCTGAGCTCGAGCAGCAGCCCGACCACGACAACTATTTCCGCGATCCGGGCGACGACCTGCCGCCGATGCGCCTGCTCATTCCTCTGAGCCAGTACATCATCGACACGGCGTCCAACCGCAACGCGGATTACTACGACTTCCTGCGCGAACCGCCGGTCGAGCCGGTCGAGCGGATCTATTCGGTCAACGAAGTGCGGTATTCGGCCCGTATCCGTGACAAGATCCGTCGTATCGACCTCGACACGATCACCTTCGCAACGGGCAGCGCCGACATTCCGATGTCGCAAGCCAGCTCGCTGCGGGGTGTTGCCGACGGGATATCGCAGATCGTCAAGCGGGATCCGACCGAGACCTTCCTCATCGAAGGCCATACGGATGCCGTCGGCTCGGCAGAAAGCAATCTGATCCTGTCCGATCGCCGTGCGGAATCGGTCGCCAATGTGCTCAGCGATGTCTATGGCATCCCTGCTGAGAACCTGGTCACCCAGGGCTATGGAGAGCAGTATCTCAAGGTGAACACGCTCGGACCGTCGCAGGAGAACCGCCGCGTCACCATCCGCCGCATCACGCCGCTGGTGCGTCCGGTCGCGTCCAACCGTTAAGTCGGATTCGAGCCAATTTACGAGGCCGCCGGGAAACCGGCGGCCTTTTATTTTGCCGGCTCATCAAGGCCGACCGTTGCGGCAATGAAATCGGCGATTGCCAGCGTGTCGTCGAGGTCGAAGACTTCGAGCGAACCCGCATCCTCCACAGGATGGTCGGCGGCGATGGCGACGATATGCGGGTCGTGTGCTGCGAGCGGCTCCCGGTTGACGGCCTCCAGGCGGCGTGCCTCGATCTTCGGGATTGGCTCGCGCTTGTAGCCCTCGATCAGCACGAGGTCGCAGGGAGCGAGACGCGCCAGTATTTCCTCGAAGCTTGGTTCAGGCGCGCCGCGCAATTCGTGCATGATGGCATAACGCGTGCCTGAGACGATGGTGACCTCGTGCGCTCCGGCCTCGCGATGGCGAAAGCTGTCGGCGCCCATCTTGTCGATATCGAAGTCATGATGCGCATGCTTGATGGTCGAGATCCTGTAACCGCGCCGGGTGAATTCGGTGACCAGGCGCACCGCAAGTCCGGTCTTGCCGGAATTCTTCCAGCCTGCAATGCCGAAGATCTTCGGTCGAGGTGTTGTCATGAGATGCCTTCCAGTGCGGCGAGCCATTTCTCCGCTTCGATCAGATCGGTTGGAGTGTTGACGTTGAAGAAGGGGTCGAGAGGACCGATCCGCGTTTCGACCGCGGGGAATTTCACCGTTCGGACGTCATGGCGTGCGAGAAAATCTCTGACGCGCCGTTTCGGGTCCGAGACGATCCACGTCTCGAGATCGGCGGTGGCGGAGACGGGCCAGAGACCGAAAGTGGGATGGTCACGGTCGAACGATGTGGCGATCGCAATGTCGTCGCGGCCTTGAATGGCATCCGCCAGCCGCGCGATCAGATCGAGCGGGAAGAAGGGGCTGTCTATGGGGACAGTGGCAACATGCGAAACCTGCGGATAGCGCAGCGCCGTATCCCGCATGGCGGTGAGCACGCCTGCCAGCGGCCCGAGCTTGCCGGGAATCCCGTCCGGGACAAGCGTCAACCCCAGCGTGTCGGGCCAATCAGGATCGGCGTTGAGCGCGACGGGCTTTCTTTGTCGCTGCGTGATTCGTGTCGAGATACGGGCGAGAAGGCTTTCTCCACCCAATAAGACAAACGCCTTGTTCACACCCATGCGGCTCGACCGGCCCCCTGCGAGCAGGACGACTGGGATATCGTCGGCATTGGCGATGAAGCCGGACATGATTGTGACCTCAGGCGGGAACGCGGGGCTCTGATTCCTGCGCGACGCGCTCGGCGGCCCGCCGTTTGTTTTCCCGATAGAATGTATAGATGCCGGAGGCGATGACAATCGCGGCGCCAATTATGGCCCAACTGTCAGGCATCTCGCCGAAGACGAGCAGGCCCAGCAAGGCGGACCAGATGAGGCTCAGATAGCGGAAGGGCGCGACGAAGGAGATTTCGCCGGTGCGCATTGCCAGGATGACAGCCTGATAGCCGATCAGCACGAGAATGGATGCGAGCAGGATCTGGAGGAGAGACGTGATGCTTACAGGCTGCCAGCCGCCGAGCGGAACGATGCAGAGGGCACCGAAGACGGAAATGGAGATTGCGGTACATACCGTGACCATCAGCGACGGCACGTCCTTGCTGATGCAGCGTGTCGAGAGGTCGCGGGCGGCCGTCGCAAACATGCAGGCGATGGCGAGGAGCGCCCCCGTGGTAAAGCCCTCCGGGCCGGGCCGGATGATGATCAGGACGCCGAGGAAGCCGACCGTAATTGCCGCCCATCGCCGCCATCCCACAGGCTCTTTCAGAAACACCACCGCACCGAGCGTCACCGCCAGAGGCACGGCCTGCTGAATGGCCGAGGCATTGGCGATCGGCATCATCCCGAGTGCGGTGATATAGGTTGCCGCGGCAATGGCTTCGCAGGCGATGCGCAGAGCGATCATCGGCTGCAGAATGACCTTCCAGGAACGTAGCGCACCCATTCTGCGGGCGAGGAGATAGACGAGGAAGGCCGTAAACAAGCCGCGGATGAAGATGATTTCGCCGGCGTTCATCGAGACGATAACCGTTTTGGACAGGGCGTCGCTGCTGCAGAAGCCGGCCATGGATGCGGCCATGAAAAGTGCGCCCTGCATATTCTTGGTCAGTCGCATGAAAAAACGAGTCTCCGGATTGTCAGTCTGGATTAGCGCCGTTTTCAGCAAATTGTAATCGCTTGTCTTTTCATGGTGGCGGAATTCGATTGTGCGCTGCAGCGCAATTGTCACCGAGAGGAATGGTATTTTCGCGCAGCAGTCGTAAAATGATGCGTCGGTTGTATTTTTTTTGCATATACGGCAGGGTTTTAGGCGTGCGATTAATTCTTATTCAATCTTATTTCCCGAGGCTCGCAGCGGTTTTGCATGAGGCAGAAGCACCTACCGCAGCGCAGCAGGAATGACGATCCCGCCTTCGCCGTCGACTTAGATAATCCAGTTGGGGCGCCGCATGTTTTTCATTGACCGTCTTCTGCAAAGCCGCCGAATTGTGACCAAGGTTCTCATCTTCGTGGTGCCGCTGGTGGTCCTCATCGCCGGCGTCGGCCTGGTCGGCTATCACACGGCGAATATTCTGAACGGCCACATGACCGTGACGCGTGCGACGATCGAAAACATCAGCGATTTCGAGAATTTGCAGGCTGCCCTCCAGGAGTTCACGGGAGCGCCGTCCGCCGACACGCGTCAGGCGCTCGCCGACAAGATCGATGCGCAGGAGCAGGGCGTGCACCGGCTGAGCGGCCTGCTCAGCGACGATCAGCGCGCCAAGATCGTTCCTGTCAGCGATCTTGCGGCTAAGATGCGCACCCAGGAAGCAACGCTCTGGGCGATCCGGCAGAAGCAGGACAGCGATGTCGAGGCAATCCGCAAGGCAGTGCAGGGTGTGGAAGCCACCGGCAAGGCCGCTGCCAAGCAGATCGATATCATCCGCAAGGATTTTAGCGACAAGGAAACCTTCGCCAAGGAGCTGCTTTACGATGCCGCGGCCTATAAGGGGTTGTCGGAGAAGATGAGCAATCTGCGCATCCAGGTGCAGATGGCGGCAGACTCCACGGAAGAGGTCTCGGATGCGCGCACCTATGCCGACGCCATTCTGAAGCAGGTGGGGGTATCCAAGGCGTTGGTCTCCAAGCGCGGCGCCGGCCTTGTCAATAACGCCTCCGATGCCGCCGACAAGCTCGATGCCGTATTGAAGAGTTCCGACACGCCCGATCAGAAGGTCGAGGCGATGGGACCGATCCTGCAGAGCTTCGTCAAGATCGAAGGCGACATGACGCTGCAGTCGGCCAAGAACAGCGACACTGCCGCTGGTCGCTTCGTCAGCCTCGACAAGATCATCGACGGTCAGAAGGAGCTTTTGGATCATGTCGATGAAGCGCTTGGGATCACCGACCGCCTGACATTGCACGCATCGCGCATGGAAAATGTCCGCGATGCCGCGTCGCGCGAGCCTGTCATGGCCGATCTCAAGGATCTGCAGGTCGCGGCTGAGAAGATTTCGGCGCTCGGCCAGACCAATGCGACGATGCGCGATTTCGCGGCCCATATGCAGCCCTTGATCGACAGCCTGACGAACGGATCGGCCGACCTGCTGCAGACCGCAGCCGACTGGAAGACGACACGCGTCCAATCCAACCAACTGCTGGCCGATGCGATGACATCGCTTCGCAGTTTCGTCGCCCAGGCGCAGGAACTCGGCAAGGAAGACAGCGAGCGCTCGGCCAATGTTTCCGTGATCGCGATGATCCTCGGCACGCTGCTTGCCATCGTCGGCGGCCTGATGCTGGTGGAAACCCTGCGCGGACCGCTGAAGCGCGTCACCGAGATCATGACACGGCTTGCGAGCGGCGATCTGGAGGTAGCGATCGACGGACGCAATCGCGGTGACGAGATCGGCGACATGGTGCGTTCCGTCAGCGTCTTCCGGGACGCTGCGTTGGAGAACGTCCGGTTGGAGCGGGAAGCGGAGAGCGCCCGGGCGCTTTCGGAAGAGGAGGCTACCCGTCGTGCTGCCGAGCGTGCCCGCATCGAAGCCGAGCAGAAGCAGGCCTTGAACGCGCTGGCGGATGTTCTTGCCAAGCTTGCCGACGGCAATCTGGAAGAAAGCATGCGCGAAGACCTTTCCGCTGATTTCGTCGAAATGGCCTTCACCTACAATCATGCCATCGAAGCCCTGCGCGAAACCCTGACGGATGTCCGTTACACGGCGGAAGAGATCAAGGGCGGCACCGGCAACCTTGCCACGTCGGCCGACGATCTGGCGCGCCGCACCGAACAGCAGGCGGCAGCCCTCGAGGAAAGCTCGCGGGCGCTGCACCGCCTGAGCGATGTCGTGCGCTCCACGGCGGACCGCGCGCGGCAGACGGCGACGTCCGTCAACGAGACGCAGGCCTATGCGAGCCAGTCCGGTGAAGTGGTCGCCAAGGCTGTCGGCGCGATGAGCGAGATCAACCGTTCGTCCGAGAAGATCGCCACCATCATCGGCGTTATCGATGAAATCGCCTTCCAGACCAATCTTCTGGCGCTGAACGCAGGCGTCGAGGCGGCGCGTGCCGGCGAGGCAGGCCGCGGCTTTGCAGTGGTGGCTCAGGAAGTGCGCGAGCTGGCACAACGCTGCGCCAATGCGGCAAAGGAAATCAAGGGCCTGATATCGGCCAGTTCCTCCCAGGTGCAGAATGGCGTTCGCCTCGTCGAGCAGACTGGTGCGGCATTGACGGAGATCATCAGCCATGTCACCGGCGTGCAGAGGCTAGTGGCCGATATTTCTTCGGCCACCACCGAACAGTCGACCAGCATCGAGGAAGTGACCCGAGCCGTCGCCGAAGTGGAGCTGATCACGCAGCGGAATGCAGCGATGGTCGAGGAGAACAATGCCGAGATCCACGGTCTGCGCCAGCGTGTCGACACGTTGTCCGAAAAGATCGATCGCTTCCGCACGGGGGACGGCGATGTGGGCTACGAACACCATGGTCCCGCAGAGGTCACGCGCTATCGTGCGGCCTGAAGTATTACATTAGTAGAATATCATAACTATTTGAAAAGCGCTGGCCAATGAGCCGGCGCTTTTCGATTGGGCTAAAACCTAAACAGGGCTGTGATCATAGCAAGCCCGGGGATAGCCGGACTTGCTCTTCACGCCAGCGCTGCCAGCGGCGGCGCAATTCGCCCGATCGCATGCCGATAGGTTCTTTAAGTATCTCGGCGGCGACAATCCGGTCAGTGCGGAAATGGCGGAAACCCTGTCGCAGCTCGCACCAAGCGACCAGCAGGCTGCTCGTCTCGGCATAGCCGAGGATCACCGGCCACACTGTTCGCTCGGTCTCCTCGCTTGCCTCGGAGCTGTAGCGGAGTCGCAGTTTCATGCCGTGACGGATTGCCGATCTGAGCAGCGACCCATCGACACGCTCTTCCGGCTTGCCGCTGGTCGGTCTTGCGCCGACGGTCGGCTCGACGATGAAGGGGCGCAGGCGCTCGGGAACAACAGTGGCGATCTTCGCGACCACATCGCGCGCCGCGTTGGCGAGGACCTTGTCGGAATGGGCCGCGACCCACTGCGCGCCCAGCACCACCGCCTCCAGTTCGTCGGGCGCCAGCATCAGCGGCGGCATGTCGTAGCTTGCGGCAAGCAGATAGCCCAGCCCTGCCTCGCCTTCGATTGGAACCCGTTGGCCTATCAGATCCGCCACGTCGCGATAAACCGTGCGCTTCGAGACCTCCAGCTCTGCTGCCAGCGCGTTCGCGGTCACCGGTCGGGTCGATCGGCGGAGAATCTGGATGATCTGAAACAGTCGGTCGGCACGGCGCATCGCATACTTACTCCTGCTGACAGTATGGTGGCAGCAGGGTTATGCGACAAGGGGGTCTGCAGAGCCGCAAAGGCTTTGTATGCAATCAAAAGGACCAGCTATGAAGTTCGCTTCCACCCGTATCATCGCGGCTGACATAAAGGCCATGGTCGCCTTCTATGAAATGATTGCCGGGCTCCAGGCCGAATGGCTGGCCCCGGTCTTTGCCGAGATCCAGACGTCAGCGGCAACGTTGGCCATCGGCGCTGTCGAAACCGTTGCTCTTTGGAAAGAGGGAAGCGCCGAGCCCGGCGCCAATCGCACCGCCTGCATCGAATTCCAGGTCGCGGACATCGACGCCGAATACGAGCGCCTGAAGGACAAGGTTCCTCTAGTGCACGAGCTGAAGATGATGCCCTGGGGCAATAAGACCTTTCAGTTCCGCGACCCGGAGGGAACCGCGGTCTCGCTGTACATGCCGGCGACCGATGCGGCGAAAAAGCGCTTCGCGTCCCGCTAGTCGTGCTTGGCGAAGCGCGATCGGATCACCGGCTCCAAATGGAGCGTTTCACCATCGGCAGGTATCAGCAGGCGCGATGGATCGATACCGGCTGTATCCGCTGCCTGGCGAAGGTCTTGTCGCGTTATCGTCGCATGGTCGAGCGCTTCCATATGGGTTGCGACGACGATTGCTTGCGGGGCGAGGCGGCTGAGCGCGATCGTCTGCTCCGCATCCATGACGATAAGATCTCCGTCCCAGCGCGCGCCGCAGGAATGGGTGATGATGACGTCGGGGGAGACCTGCTGGATCGTCTCGGCAACCGGCGGGTAGAGGACGGTATCGCCTGCCCAATAGACAGTGGGTTCGCCGGCAGCCTCCAGCTTGAAGCCGATAACATGTCCCATTTTCTCCACGACCGGGCCGAGACCGTGGCTGCCTTGCCGCGGCGTGATCGTTATCCCTTGCCAGACCGTAGTCTCGTTCAGGGGTCTAACATCAGCGAATCCAGTTTCCCTGATAGAGCCTTCGTCGCCAGGCTGGCAGAGGAGCGGCAGGGCCTTCGGGACGCGTTTCTTCGCCACGGAATCGAAGTGATCGGTATGCAGGTGCGACACAATCACCAGCTCCACCCCTTGGAGAATGTCGTCGATCGCGCGGGGCAATTCCGTCATTGGGTTGGGAGAGCGGCCGGTAAAGGACGGGAGACTGTGGCGCGGCGCGAAATAGGGGTCGATCAACAGCAGATGGCCGCCATAGTTGATCTTCAGCGTCGCATTGCGAATGAGCTCAAGCTGCATTTTTGATTTTCTCGAGGTCGGCTAGCCGCCGGTGACGCTCATGTGGCGCGCGACAGCCGGCCGGTTATGGGTACGGTCGATGATGAAGTCATGACCTTTCGGCTTGCGGGTGATCGCTTCGTCGATCGCGGCATAAAGGAGAGCGTCATCTTCCGTCGCACGCAGCGCCGTACGCAAATCGGCGGCATCGTTCTGTCCGAGACACATGTAGAGCGTGCCCGTGCAGGTGAGCCGCACGCGGTTGCAGCTTTCGCAGAAATTATGCGTCATCGGCGTGATGAAACCGAGCCTTCCGCCGGTTTCCTCCACCTTGACATAACGGGCCGGGCCGCCTGTCTTGTAGGGGATATCGGACAGCGTGAATTGTTGCTCCAGGTCGGCGCGCAGCTGGGAGAGCGGCAGGTATTGATCGGTGCGATCCTCATCGATCTCACCCATCGGCATCGTCTCGATGACCGTTATGTCCATGCCCCGGCCATGGGCGAAACGCAGCAGCTCGGGAATTTCGGCCTCGTTGAAGCCCTTGAGAGCGACGGCATTGAGCTTGATCTTCAGGCCGGCTCTTTGTGCTGCGTCGATGCCCTCCATCACCTTGGCGAAATCGCCCCAACGGGTGATGCTGCGGAATTTGTCGGGGTCGAGCGTGTCGAGCGAGACGTTGATGCGCCGCACGCCACAATCGTAGAGTTCGTCGGCATGGCGGGCGAGCTGCGAACCGTTCGTCGTCAAGGTCAATTCGTCGAGCGCACCGTCACCGACATGCTTTCCGAGCTCGCGGACCAGAAACATGATGTTCTTACGCACCAGCGGCTCGCCGCCGGTGAGCCTGATCTTGCGCACGCCCTTGGCGATGAAGGCGGAACAGAGGCGATTGAGCTCTTCGAGCGTCAACAGATCCTTCTTCGGCAGGAAGGTCATGTGCTCGGCCATGCAGTAAGTGCAGCGGAAGTCGCAGCGGTCGGTGACCGAGACGCGCAGATAGGTGACCGCCCGTCCGAAAGGGTCAACCATCGGGGACGCATCCGCCACAAGCGGCGATCCATTGCCTATCGTACCAACAATGCTATTCACACAAACCTCCATTACACTGCTAATGTGTGCATAGGCGATTGTTGCGTCAAGGAAAATGCATTTTGATTGCACTTGCGCGTGAACGAACGGCGGCATAATTCTCGAACAGGCATTAAACGCATGGAAAAAGCGATGAGTGACGTCTGGCCGACCGAATTGAGGGTAACGAAGGACCGCCATCACCTTGTGGTGAGCTTCAACGACGGAACGAGCTTCGATTTGCCTGCCGAGATGCTGCGGGTGTTGTCGCCTTCCGCCGAAGTGCAGGGACATGGACCGGGGCAGAAGATCACCGTACCGGGCAAGCGCAATGTCGGCATCATGTCGATGACGCCAACAGGCAACTATGCGGTGCGCATCGGTTTCGACGATATGCACGATACCGGTATTTTCACCTGGCCCTATCTGCGCGAACTCGGCGAGAAGGGCGCGGAGCTCTTTGCGGCCTACGAAGCCGAACTGAAGGAAAAAGGTCTCAGCCGCGACACGGCTGCAAGGCCACATTAGCATTGGCGCATCAATGGGAAAAGGACGTAGGTAGGCATGGTCCTTGGGGGTAGGGTAAGCTGGCTTCGCGCCAAGGGCGGCAAGAACGAGAGCAAGGTCTCTTTCGTCGAGCTGTTTTTCGATCTGGTGTTCGTTTTCTCGATTTCCCAGCTTGCGCATTCCCTGGCGGAGCACTTCACGCCGCTGGGAGCCCTGGAATCCGTCATACTGATCTTTGCGGTATGGTGGGTATGGGTCTTCACGGCTTGGGTCACGAACTGGCTCGACCCCGACCGTATGCCTGTGCGCATCATGCTGTTCGTTCTGATGTTTGCCGGGCTTATACTGTCTTCCGCTATTCCCGATGCCTTTGGCGAGAAGGCGATTTTCTTTGCGGGCGCCTATGTCTTCATGCAGGTTGGCCGTTCCCTGTTTACGGTCTATGCCCTCAGGGATGTCAGCCCCGCCAATCACCGCAATTTCCTTCGCATCACTTCCTGGCTGGTCCTGTCCGGCGTCTTCTGGATCGTTGGCGCGTTGATGGAAGGCGAGATGCGGGTGGGTCTCTGGCTGGCCGCGCTCGCGATCGAATATTCAGCGCCTGCGCTCGGCTTCCGGGTTCCGGGTCTCGGCAAGTCGACGGCTGCGGATTGGGACGTATCCGGCGCGCATATCGCCGAACGCTGCGCGTTGTTCATCATCATCTGCCTCGGCGAAGCTGTCCTTCAGGCCGGCAAGACCTTTGCCGAACAGCCGGTCTCGCCTTTGATCGTCGCGGTGTTCATCACCGCTTTCGCCGGCACTGTTGCCTTGTGGTGGATTTACTTCCAGTTCGGGCATGAGCGTGCGGCCCACCGCATTGAGCATGACGACACGCCCGGCAGCCTTGCGCGGCAGGCCTTTACCTATGCGCATATCCCTATTCTTGCAGGCATCATCCTGAGCGTGGTTGGCGACGAATTCCTGTTCGCGCATCCGCACGACCAGGCCGATATGCACACCGCCGCTGCCATTCTCGGCGGCCCGGCCGTGTTCCTGATCGGAAATCTCTGGTTCAAGGGGGTGACGACCGGCCGGCCGCCACTGTCGCATCTGGTAGGCCTCGTCGGATTGGGATTGTTGCTTTTCACCTTGCCGGAGGTCGTGGTCTACCAACTCGGCATTCTCGCAACAGCCGTGCTCGTCGTCGTGGCGATCTGGGAGTTTGCGTCCCTGACAAGGGTCGTCCCGTCGGCGCGCTCGACCGGCGATCACTGATCGCCGACCGTCTCCAGAGGTTCGCTCTCGTCCTGCATCAGCAGGCTGACGATACGCTCCATATGCACAGTCATTCTCTCACACTCTTCGATAGGTGCATGCGACAGCATGCGGTCGATGAGAGCGGTTTGAATGGTCATGGCCTCTTCCGTGACGCGCCGGCCCGTCTCTGTCAGATGGAGGCGCAGAACGCGCTTGTCCTGCTTATCTCCACGGCGTTCGATCAGGCCGCGGTTTTCCATCTGCGGCAGCAGCATGCTCATGTTGGAGCGGCCGACCAGCAGCTTGCGCGCTAGCTCCTGCTGGGAGATACCCTCGAAGCGAAACAGATTGATGAGAATGTCGAGGTGCGGCGGCTTGATGTCGAGATGCGCGAGCGCGCGACCGAGCGATTGCTGCATCAGCTGGCAGGCGCGCGCCACGGCGATCCAGCTTCGAAAACGCGGATGGTCCCAGGGAAGGGATTGATTTTTGTTCATCGTTGTACTTTATTGTTCATAGTTGAACATTTCTGGATTCCCACTATGCCATCCTTTGCGCTCAAGGTCACCCGGTCGGGATTATCCGGTCTCGGCAGGCTTTCTCCGGAGCTCGCCGGCAAGGCAGCTTTCAGGCTTTTCTGCCTGACGCCGTCGCGGCGGCCTCGCGGCTCCAAGGCCAGGGCGGCACATATGGAGGGCAGACAACGTCTTGTTACGGCCGAACAGGTCATGCTGTCCTTTCCGGGCGGCAGGGCGATGGCCTATCGTTTCAACGGAGGAGCCAAGGGGCCACGCAAGCGCTACCTTGTTGTGCATGGTTGGGGTTCCAGCAGCGAATATATGTCTGAGCTGACCGTTTTTCTGGCGAATACGGGGGCGGAAGTGATCTCGCTCGACCTTCCAGGCCACGGCCGCTCGGCCGGACGTTTCCTCAATGTGCGCCTTGCGGTTTCCGCTATCGCGGCTGCCTCCACCCGCTTCGGTGCTCTGGATGCCGCCATCGGGCACTCCTTCGGCGGTGTGTCGCTGGCGCTTGCCTCCGCGGGCTTTCTGCCTGGGATCGAGCCGCTCCAGACGGAGAGATTGGTATTGATCGGAGCGCCGAGTGCCATGGGATGGCTGTTCAGGGATTTCGGTGAGTTGATGGGCCTTGGCTCTGCGACCCAGATGGCGTTGGAGGCGGAGGCTGGGCGTGTCACAGGGCGGGCACTTGCCGCCTATGACGAACGGCGCGGCATTCTTAATCCAGGCCTGCCGGTTCTCGTCGTCCATGCCGAGGACGACAAGGAAGTGAGCGCAGACCATGCCCGCGCCTATGCCGCCGGGGGCGGGAATGTTCGCCTCTTCTGGGCCAACGGGTTCGGGCATCGGCGCATCGTCAGCGCCGCTCCGGTGCTCGAGGCGATAAGTGCCTTTCTTTCGGAGACGGTCAAAACGGGAAATTCGCACGAGGACGGCGACGGGACGGTGCTGTCGTTTTACCGAACTCCGGTACGGCGCTTATCGTAGTAACGGGATGCGCCGCGCCGGATTCGCGCAGCCGAGCCGCTTCGGCAAACAAAACCGCCGGCGTGCCTGGGAAGGCAGCGCCGGCGGTTGGCTGGCTTCATTTCTAGTTCTTGTAGATGAGCCAACTTTTGGTGAAATCCTTCTGCATGCTTTCCTGGTAGACGTTGCTGCAGTTGCGGCCGGCATTCTTGGCGCAATAGAGTGCGAGATCGGCCTTCTTGTAGAGCTCGCCGGGCTCCGAAGCTTCGGAGCCCATGCAGATGCCGAGCGATATGGTGATCGGACCGTAGTCGATCTTCGTTCGTGAATTCTTGAACGGCGTCGTTCCCAGGGCGCGGCGGATCCGCTCGGAAATCGCCGTGACCTCTTCCACCGTGGTGCCTTCCAGAATCAGTGCGAACTCCTCGCCGCCGACGCGAGCCACGAAGACATCACGCTGGACATTGGCGCGGAGAATAGAGGCGACGGTGGCAAGGATCTTGTCGCCGACCGGGTGGCCGTGGGTATCGTTGATCTTCTTGAAATGATCGATATCGGCCAGCACGAGCGCCGTCGTCGGACGAGTCAGCCGGTTGCCGAAGACGGAGGCCAGGCGATCCTCGAAGGCGCGGCGGTTGGAAAGCCGCGTCAGCGCGTCGGTATTGGCGATGCGCTTGTATTCGTCCAGTTCCTTGCGAACCTCATCCATTTCCTGGCTGCGCTGGGCGACGTTCTCAACGGTTTTTTCGCCCTGAGCCATGGTGTCACCGGTCGCGACCGTGAGCATATCGATGGCGTTGCGCAGCAGATCGGCGCTGTTGTTGCTTCTGGAGGTTATGCGTTCGGTGGTTTCGCCGAGCAGCCGGTTGTAGCTTTCGAGCGTGGCCTGCTCCTGCCGCAGCGCGCGAAGGATGGCGTCCAGCTCCGTGGTCAGGCGTACGTGCGCGTCATCGAAGATACGGCCCGCATGGACGGAGAAATACTTGGCCCCGATCGCATCCAATTCCTCCTGCGTGGCGTTGCTTCCGAGAGCGGCCAGCTCACGGGTCAGAGTAGGATTGGATCCGATATAGGCCTCGTAGAATAGCTCGTAATTGCGCGGAATAGCTGCGACCCCCATGGATCGCATGGCGTAGGTAATCTGCCCTGCCACGTCGGGAGTTTGCGCCCTCGGCGCAATCGCCGTACTCATCGGTGAGCTCCGTTATATGTCAACTAAATCACTATTTTTACTTATACCAAGATTCTTTGAAAAATATTAAGAGGATGACCGTGGAAATTCATTCGCAAATATAGATTTATTCAAATGTTTTATAGCTAAAGCATTTTTTACTAAGGAAGGCGCCAGTGGCGCCTTCCTTGGACCCGGATTGCCTGGATATTGTTACCCTAGGTTGAGCTCCTGAAAGAAGTCGTTGCCCTTGTCGTCGATGACGATGAAGGCGGGAAAATCCTGAACCTCGATTTTCCAGACGGCTTCCATGCCAAGTTCGGGATATTCCAGCACCTCGACCTTCTTGATGCAATCCTGAGCCAGGCGCGCAGCCGGACCGCCGATCGAGCCGAGATAGAATCCGCCATGCGTCTTGCAGGCCTCGCGCACGGCGCGCGAACGGTTGCCCTTAGCGAGCATGATCATCGAACCGCCGAACGACTGGAACTGATCGACATAGCTGTCCATGCGGCCTGCCGTCGTCGGACCGAAGGAGCCGGATGCGTAGCCGGCGGGCGTCTTGGCCGGGCCGGCATAGTAGACCGGATGGTTCTTCAGATATTCGGGCATGCCTTCGCCTTTTTCCAGGCGTTCGCGGATCTTCGCATGCGCTAGGTCGCGCGCCACGATGATGGTGCCGGTCAAGGACAGGCGTGTCTTGACCGGATGCTGCGACAGCTCGGAAAGGACATCGGCCATCGGCCTGTTGAGGTCGATGCGAACCGTCGATTCGGAAAGCTTCGCCTCGTCGATCTCAGGCATATATTTCGACGGATCGGTCTCAAGCTGCTCGATGAAGATGCCGTCGCGGGTGATCTTGCCCTTGGCCTGACGGTCGGCTGAGCAGGAGACACCGAGACCGATCGGCAGCGAGGCGCCGTGGCGGGGCAGGCGGATGACGCGGACATCGTGGCAGAAATACTTGCCGCCGAACTGCGCGCCAACGCCGAGGCTCTGCGTGAGCTTATGGATTTCCTTTTCCATTTCGATATCCCGGAAGGCGTGCCCGCTTTCGGAGCCCTCCGTGGGAAGACAGTCCAGGTAGCGTGTCGAGGCAAGCTTGACCGTCTTGAGGGTCATCTCGGCCGATGTGCCGCCGATGACGATGGCGAGATGATACGGAGGACAGGCCGCCGTGCCGAGCGTCAGGATCTTCTCCTTGAGGAAGTCCAGCATGCGGTCGTGCGTCAGCAGCGATGGCGTGCCTTGATAAAGGAAGGTCTTGTTGGCCGAACCGCCGCCCTTGGCCACGAAGAGAAATTCGTAGGCGTCGGTGCCTTCCTCATAGATATCGATCTGCGCCGGCAGGTTGTTCTTGGTGTTCTTTTCCTCGAACATCTTGATAGGGGCGAGCTGCGAATAGCGCAGGTTCTTCTTCTCGTAGGCGTCGAGCACGCCCTTGGCCAGCGCACTGCTGTCGCCGCCTTCGGTCCAGACGCGGCGGCCTTTCTTGCCCATGATGATCGCGGTGCCCGTATCCTGGCACATGGGCAGCACGCCGCCGGCGGCGATGTTGGCGTTCTTCAACAGATCATAGGCCACGAAACGATCGTTGTCGGTCGCTTCCGGGTCTTCGAGGATTGACGCCAATTGTTTCAGATGGCCCGGGCGCAGCAGATGGTTGATATCGGCGAAGGCTGTCTCGGCTAGCAGCCGGATGCCTTCCGGATCGACGGTCAGGATTTCCTGGCCCTTGAATGCGTCGACGGAGACGTAATCGCTGGAAATCTTGCGGTAGGGGGTCGTGTCGTCGCCGAGTGGAAATAGATCGTCAGCCATTTGGGAAACCTTTCAAGCCGGATGGCGGAGGAAGATGTTTGGAAACGATCTAGATCCGGCTCGAACCAAAAGCAATTGCTTGGCTGCCGCTAAGGAGTTTCAAAGCAGCAGATCGTCGATGGAAAGATGCGCAGGTCGGGTGGGTCCTCCCATGCCGAGACCTTTTGCCCGGCCTCTCACCCTGGCCCTCTCCCCGCACCGCGGGGCGAGGGGACGACCAAGCAAGACAACGGTCGCTCCACACGGATGGAAGGTCTGTGATTTAACGCGGTAAACTCCCTCTCCCCGCATGAGCGGGGAGAGGGTTGGGGGAAGGGGCCAGGCAGGCAATTGAGTCACCGGCGGGTGTGCCTGACCTCACCGAATGACGAACCTATTTCGGCCCGATCATCGTTTCCGGGCGGACGATGGCATCATATTCTTCCGAGGAGACCAGTCCGCTCGCCAAAGCTTCTTCCTTCAACGTCGTGCCGTTCTTGTGTGCCGTCTTGGCGATCTTGGCGGCATTGTCGTAGCCGATTTTCGGCGCGAGCGCCGTCACCAGCATCAGCGAACGTTCCAGGCCAGCCCTGATGTTATCCTCGCGAGCTTCGATGCCGACAACGCAATTGTCGGTGAAGGAGATGGCGGCATCGCCGAGCAGCTGCACCGACTGCAGGAAATTGTAGGCCATCATCGGATTGTAGACATTGAGCTCGAAGTGCCCCTGGCTGTCGGCGAAGGTCAGGGCGGCATTGTTGCCGAAGATATGGATGCAGACTTGGGTCATCGCCTCGCACTGCGTCGGATTGACCTTGCCCGGCATGATCGACGAGCCCGGCTCGTTTTCCGGCAGCGCCAGTTCGCCGAGACCGGAGCGCGGGCCCGAGCCGAGCAGGCGGATGTCATTGGCGATCTTGAAGAGCGCAGCCGCTGCCGCGTTGATCGCGCCGTGGCTGAACACCATCGAGTCATGCGCGGCAAGCGCCTCGAACTTGTTCGGGGCCGTGACGAAGGGCAGGCCGGTGATCCCAGCGATTTCGTTTGCCACCTTCTCGGCAAAGCCGATCGGCGCGTTGAGACCGGTACCGACGGCCGTGCCGCCCTGGGCAAGTTCGCAGAGACCCGGCAATGTCAGCTCTATTCGCTTGATGGCCGAGGCGACCTGGGCGGCATAGCCGGAAAACTCCTGGCCCAGCGTCAGCGGCGTTGCATCCTGCGTATGGGTACGGCCGATCTTGATGATATGGGCGAAATCGGCGACCTTCTTTTCCAGCGCCGCGTGCAGATGCCGCAGAGCCGGCAGCAGGTGATGAGCGATCTCTTCGGCGCAGGCAATGTGCATCGCGGTCGGATAGGTGTCGTTCGACGACTGGCTCATGTTCACGTGATCGTTCGGATGGACGGGCTTCTTCGAGCCCATGACGCCGCCCAGCATTTCGATCGCGCGGTTGGAGATCACCTCATTGGCGTTCATGTTCGACTGCGTGCCGGAGCCGGTCTGCCAGACAACAAGCGGAAAATGGTCGTTGAGTTTGCCGTCGATGACTTCCTGCGCGGCAGCGACGATCACTTTACCGAGAGCAGGGTCCAGCTGGCCAAGCTCCATGTTGGTTCGCGCAGCTGCCTGTTTGACGATGCCGAGGGCGCGTATGACCGAGAGAGGCTGCTTTTCCCAGCCGATCTTGAAGTTGCCGAGCGAGCGCTGCGCTTGCGCGCCCCAATAGCGGTCGCTGGCGACTTCGATCGGGCCAAAAGTATCGGTTTCGGTGCGGGTGGAAGTCATGTTCCTGATCCTGCTTTCCATTGAAATAGATAGCAGTCATATAGGCCGGAACGACGCTTATGAAAACACCGAAGGGGCTATTTCATGACAGGGGTGATCATGTTTTCACGCGCCCGCTCAGGCGTGCTCTTTTTAACACGCTCCGTAGATATTCTTGAAGGCGTTTTTTCCGTCGCGCAAAAATCTCAGGAAATTTCAATAGAAGATTAACCAATAATTTCATAATTTTGTGTGAATTAAATCGTGGAAAACGTCTCCGCTTTGTAACGTGAAGTTGAGGCATTGAACGAAAGGCGGGGTCTCGCCGTTTTCATTGTAGTCGTTATACGATGTTTCCGACATCGCGGCCGGGTTGAAAACAGCACCGCTAGCTCGAAGTTACCGCTCGACAAGGGACTGATTACAGAATGAAACTCGTCACCAAAGCCACAGCATCCGTCCTGGCTCTCTCCTGTTGCCTTTCCGCCATCGGCGTCACGTCCGCGAACGCCATGACCCTCATGGATTTCATCCGCGGTGGTCAGGGGCGTCAGCAGAGCACGCAAGTGTCTGCTCCGGTTCCTGCCAACCCGGCGCAAACAATGATGGAGCCCGGGCAGGCCAAGCTGCCGCTTCCCACGGTCAGCGCGCCGAAATATTATACCTACAAGGCAGACGCGATGCGTCTGGTGTCGACGACGCATTTTGCCGATCCGGTAGTGACCGGAGCCGTTGCCGATGCATCGCCTGCACCGGTTGCCGTCGATACCGAGTTGTCGCAGCGCCGCTACCTTGCCGATGCCCACGTCATGGCCACCAACGATGTGGCCAAGGCAATCGAGTCCTATTACGCTGATCAGAACAAGCCGTTGCTTTGGATCGCCGATCATGCTGTCACCGACAAGGCGAAGGCTGCGATGGCCGTTCTCGCCGACGCCGGTTCCGTCGGTCTCGACCCCTCGGATTATGCGGTGACGCCGCCGAGCTTCGACGCCGCCGCCGACCCGGTGATGCGCGACCGCGCCCTCACGCAATTCGAGCTGGCGCTCTCCAGCAAGGTGCTGATGTTCGTCCAGGATACGGTCCGTGGCCGTCTCGACCCGAACAGGATCTCCGGCTATCACGATTTCAAGCGCAAGGACGTCAATCTGCCGGCTACGCTCGACCTGCTGCGCGCCAGCCCGGACGTTGCCGCCTATCTCAACAGCCGCAATCCTTCCAACCAGCAATTTGTACTGCTGAAGGCCGAGCTTGCGAAGCTCAGGGCGGAGGCCAGTTCCGATGGTAGCCATATTTCCATCTCTTTGACCGGCACTCTGAAGCCGGGCGGCAGCTCGCCGGAGATGGCCAATATCGTCAAGGCGATCCAGCATCGCGGATCTGATGCGCTGAAGACCGCGCATGCCGGCGTTCTTGCTTCCTATCTGGGCACACCGGATTATACGCCCGACCTCGTGTCGCTGGTCGAAGACTTCCAGAAAGAAAAGGGACTGACCTCGGACGGCGTGATCGGCCCGTCTTCGGTTCGCGCCATGGTCGGCGAGAACAACGACACGAAAATCCAGAAGCTGATCATTGCCATGGAACAGCTGCGCTGGTTGCCGCCTGAACTCGGACCGCGCTACGTCCTGATCAACCAGCCGGCATTCATGGTCTATTACTACAACAATAACCAGGAACAGCTGTCGATGCGCGTCGTCGTCGGCGGCAAGCAGCATCAGACCTTCTTCTTTGAAAATCAGGTGCAGACCGTCGAGTTCAATCCGTTTTGGGGTGTTCCGCAATCGATCATCATCAATGAGATGCTGCCAAAGCTGCGCGCCGATCCGAACTATCTCGATCGCATGGGTTACCAGGTCGAAGTCGGTGGCCAAGCCGTGGCATCGTCCAGCGTCGACTGGTATGGCTCGACCAAGAACATCTCCGTGCGCCAGCCGCCCAGCGGCGACAATGCTCTCGGCGAACTGAAGATCCTCTTTCCGAATTCGCATGCGATCTACATGCATGACACGCCGCAGAAGAGCTTCTTCAAGAAAGACATGCGCGCGCTCAGCCATGGTTGCGTCCGCCTTGCCGATCCGCGCGCGATGGCTGCCGCCGTCCTGAACACCACGGTCGATGATGTCGCCAAGCAGATCGCAGACGGCCAGAACAAGGCCGTCGCCGTGCCGCAGAAGTTCCCGATCTACATCGCCTACTTCACCGCCTGGCCGAACAAGGACGGCGTTGTCCAATATTTCAACGACGTCTACGACCGCGACGCGGCGACTCAGAAGGCGCTCGATACGACCACCAAGTCGCGCACGGCTCAGATTTGAGTTGAGCGTAACGTCGAGAGACAAAAGGGCGGCCGATCGGCCGCCCTTTTGCAATTGTCCAGATATGCCCCACGCTTGGCTTCAAGACGCCTTTACGATCGTTTTAGTCCTTCGCCTCGATACGCCATTCACGGCTACCGAAGGTCACGTCGAAGCGCGATAGAAAGGAGCGGCCGAGCAAGCCGTCGACCTCGCCGCCCAGCGCCGCGTCGTTATCGAGTACAACGGCGGTGATGTCACTGGCCTCCACGCGCCCGACCTTCACTGTTGCAGCGGTGGTGTGCGTGGCCTGAGAAACGCCATTAGCCGTCTGAAGCAAAATTCCATTGTTGCCATCCACTTGCAATTTGGCTCGTGTGGCAAAGACCTTGCTCACTGCTACGAAGCTCGCTCCGGTGTCCACGATAAACGTGCCGTCCGTGCCATTGATCGAGACCTTGGCAAGGATAACGTTCTTGCCTTGTGTCGGGAACCGATCGCTGCCGGTGGCGTAGGTCGAGGCGCATTTACCCTTGTTTTCGTATTCCTTGATAATGCCATGCACGACCGCCGTGTCATTGCGGTCGGGATTGGTGGATACCCAGAGCTGAAGTGGACTGATCGCCTCGCAGTACTGGCCAAGTTCGCGATAACTGTTCGAGATTCCCTCGAATACGGTGCCATTCAATATCGCGATATTGTCAGTTAGACCGATGACCGAATAGTAGTCGTCGATGGCGTCACGATATTTCTTTGCACTTTCGCGAATCTGCGCACGCTGAAAATAATATCCGGGCATTCCCGGTGACATTGCTATCAAGTCATTCGAGATCTTCAACGCTTCGTCGAAATCGCTGAGGTCGCCAAGTATTTTGACTGCGGCGCTCAGGGCGACATTAGAGGGCTTGCACTTGTTGGAGAAGGCAATGAAGACCTTGGCTGCCTCGCGGCGGTAACCTTGTTTCTGCAGTTCATCTGCAAATTTGTAAACGGCATTCCAGTCGCAATGCTCGCGGCGCAGCATATCGAGATAGTTTGCCATTGTCGCTCGACCGGCGACGACGTTCGGCAGGGGATCGATGCCGAAATGTTGGTAGACGGCCAGAAGCGCCGGATCGGGTGCGGCGTAAGTCGCGTTATCGACGTAGCCGATGATGCGGTCACCATAGATGTAGAACCAAATTCCCGCGCATAATGCGGCGAAAATAATGAGTGTCCGGACAATTGGAGCAAGCCATCCCCTGCGGGTTGGCAACCTGCCGCCATTGCGGTCTTCGGGATCTGCTGTGAGCAAGCGGGCACTCCAACAACGAATTACCTTCCTGCCTTGACGCCAATCCCGGGTGAGCGTTTTCATTCCGGCGGTCTTGGAGCAGGCAGCGAAACGTCGCTAAGTTGTGTCGCAATCGCGCGAATCCCGCAAGGCCCTCTGCAACCTCGCGAACTGAACCAACAGGGATTTTGATAGTCTCAGGCGGCGAGCAGCCCCTCGACGAGTTCGGGCGTGAGTTCGTCGTAGTGGTAGATGATGCGGCTCGGGCCGAGCGTTTCGATACCAACATCGGAATAGCCGAAGGGGACGGCGATCGAGGGGACGCCGGCGTTGCGGGCGACAAGAATATCGTTGACGCTGTCGCCGATCATGACGGTGCGGCCGATATCGCCGCCGGCGCGCTCGACGGTGCCGATCAGGTGCTCGGCATTAGGCTTGCGCACGGCGAACGTGTCGCCGCCGGTGATGGTTTCGAAATAATGCGTGAGATCGAGCCTATCGAGAAGCGTGCGTGCGAGGGATTCCATCTTGTTCGTGCAGACGGCCAGCTTGTAGCCCTTGCTCTTCAGCGCGCCGAGTGCAGCCACGAGCCCGGGATAGGGTTGCGTGACGCCCGGCATCGTCTCTGAATAATGGGTAATGAAGCGCTGCATCAGGGTGGGCAATTCCTCCGAGGTCAGCGTATAGCCATGCAGCTTGCAGGCCCGTTCGATCATCACCTGCGCGCCATAGCCGACGAGGTGCGTCACGTCGTCATAGCTGACCGGTGGAAGCTTGAGCGCGGCGATCGTGTGGTTCAGGCTGATGATGAGATCTGCGTGCGTGTCCAGCAGCGTGCCATCGAGATCGAATACGACAAGAGGAGATGTCACGAGGAATCGGCCTTTGTATAAGAAGAAATAGAGCGTCTTTCGGAGTTAGAAGATCGCGCGGGCAATTGCAACAGAAGGCCCGGGAAGCCTCGGCAAAGAGGCGCGGGGATTTCTATCTTGTGCCGTTATTTTGGCTTTCGTTTGGCTGGAGAGCCGTGTAAACAGCAGACCAACGTAACAATGGGAGCAGGTGGCGCATGGACGCCCGCCAGATGAAGATTGAGGCTGCGAGGGCGGCCCTGACCTATGTCGAGAGCGGCATGCGGCTGGGGATCGGCACGGGCAGCACGGCGGAGGAGTTCGTTCGGCTGCTCGCCGAGAAAGTCGCGTCCGGGCTCTCGATCGAGGGTGTTCCGACCTCGGAACGGACGGCAAAGCTTTGCAATGAGTTGGGCGTGCCGCTAAAGTCGCTCGACGAGCTTCCTGCACTCGACCTCACCATTGACGGTGCCGACGAACTGGACGGTGCGCTCACTCTGATCAAGGGCGGTGGTGGCGCGCTGCTGCGTGAAAAGATCGTCGCAGCCTCGTCGGCCCGCATGATCGTGATTGCCGACGAAAGCAAGCTCGTTCAGACGCTTGGCGCGTTTCCGCTGCCGATCGAAGTCAATCCTTTCGGCCTTGCTTCGACGCGCATCCTCATCGAGAAGGCTGCGTCGCGTCTCGGCCTGTCGGGCGCGCTCAACCTGCGCGGCTCGGGTGACCATACCTTCGTCACCGATGGCGGACATTTTATTATTGATGCATCTTTCGGCCGCATTCCTGATGCAGAGGCGCTGTCGAATGCGCTCAATTCGATTCCCGGCGTTGTCGAACACGGGCTCTTTATCAATATGGCGACATTGGCGATCATTGCCGGCCCTGCCGGTGCGCGCACGTTGCAGGCGAACAATACATAGGAGCACTCATCTCATGATCAAATTTGCGGGTCTTGGCCGTTTTGCCGCTGCAACCATCCTTCTTTCGGGCATCGCGTTCGGCTCTGTCAGCGCTCAGGAAGTATCCGAGGACCAGATCAAGGCTGCCCGCGCCGCGATCAACGCGCTCGGCATCACCAATCAGTTCGACAACATCCTGCCGAACCTCGCCGAGCAGCTGAAGAGCACGATGATCCAAGCCAATCCGAACTTTGGCGACGCGATCAATTCGACGGTTGACGCCACTGCTCTGGCGCTCGCGCCGCGCCGCGCCGATCTCGAGCACGAAGCCGCCGTCACCTACGCCAAAGCCTTCTCGGCGGAAGAGCTCAAGGCAATCGCCGATTTCTACAATTCGGAGGCCGGCAAGAAGCTTCTGAAGGATGGTCCGCTGGCGACGCGCGAGCTTTACAAGGCCGCCGATATCTGGAGCCAGGGTATTTCGCGTGATCTAGCCAACCAGAGCAATGATGCTTTGCAGAAGGTTGTCAAGCAGCCGGTTGTCGCGCCGAATGCAGGCGCTGCCGCACAGCCTGCGCCGAAGCAGTAAACCGCAATTCTTTGCTGCGATCGTTCTCGAAACTGTGTTTCACGTTTTCGGGATAATCGGCAGGCGGTTGCAAATTCAAAGCCCGGATCATTCCGGGCTTTTCTTTTTATGCTCCGGCTTCCTATATGAATGCCGACCCCCATCAGCGCTTTGCGCGCCTTGTCATGTCTACAGGAGCCACCGATGCCTTCGTTTGATTTCGACCTTTTCGTGATTGGCGGCGGCTCCGGCGGCGTGCGCGGCGCGCGCGTGGCGGCATCGCTCGGCAAGAAGGTCGGCATTGCCGAGGAGTATCGCTACGGCGGCACCTGCGTCATTCGCGGCTGCGTGCCGAAGAAGCTTTTTGTCTATGCTTCGCAGTACAGCGAGCATTTCGAGGATGCGGCCGGTTTCGGCTGGACGGTCGGCGAAAGCAGCTTCGACTGGACGAAGTTGATCGAGGCGAAAGATAAGGAAATCGCACGGCTTGAAGGGCTCTATCGCAAGGGGCTCGACAATGCCAAGGCTGACATATTCGACACGCGCGCCGAACTCGTGGACGCTCATACAGTCCGCCTGTTGAAGACCGGGCAGACGGTGACTGCGGAAACCATCGTCATCGCGACCGGCGGTCGGCCGAACCTGCATACGTCCTTGCCCGGTTATGAGCTTTGCATTTCCTCGAACGAAGCTTTCCATCTGGCAGAGCTGCCAAAGTCGATCCTGATCGCCGGCGGCGGCTATATCGCCGTCGAATTCGCCAATATCTTCCATGGACTCGGCGTCGAGACGACGCTGATCTACCGCGGCGCCGAGATCCTGTCACGCTTCGACCACGATCTGCGCAAGGGCCTGCATGAGGCGATGGAGGAAAAGGGCATCCGCGTTCTTTGCCACGACATCATCACGAGCGTGGAGAAGACGGAGAATGGGCTCAGCGTCCGGACGAAGAACGACAAGGCCTTGACGGTCGATACGGTCATGCTTGCACTCGGTCGCACGCCGAATACCGCAAATCTCGGACTGGAAGCAGCCGGCGTCGCCATCAACGAGCAGGGCGCCATCGTCGTCGACGAATATTCGCGCACTTCCGTGCCGAACATCTATGCCCTCGGCGACGTCACCGATCGGGTCCAGCTGACGCCGGTGGCCATCCACGAGGCGATGTGCTTCATCGAAACCGTCTACAAAAACAATCCGACGCGGCCGGATCATGAGCTGATCCCGACGGCCGTCTTCTCGCGGCCGGAGATCGGCACGGTCGGCCTGACCGAAGAGGACGCGGCCAAGCGTTATCCGGAGCTCGAGGTCTATCGCGCGCAGTTTCGGCCGATGAAGGCGACGCTTTCGGGCCGCAATGAGAAGATGATCATGAAGCTGATCGTCAATGCCGCCGACCGCAAGGTGATCGGCGCGCATATTCTCGGCCATGATGCCGGCGAGATGGCGCAGCTGCTCGGCATACCCATCAAGGCGGGCTGCACCAAGGACGATTTCGACCGCACCATGGCAGTTCATCCGACCGCGTCGGAAGAACTGGTGACGATGTATTCGCCGAGCTATCGCATTAGCAATGGCGAGCGCGTGTAACGGATTGGATCGGCGCAGTCGTCGCCAGCGCCATAAAAGATTCGCACAGTAGTTCGCCCGCCTTTGCAAGCGACCGGCAAAGGTTTATAAGCGCGCGTTATTTACGACGGGACGCCCGGCAAAGACCGGGTGCACAAGCAGGTGAGTGAGATGGCACAGAATTGGACACCCAGCAGTTGGCGGCAGAAACCGATCCAGCAGGTGCCGGAATATCCGGACCCGGCGGCACTGGCGGCAACGGAAGCGCAGCTTGCAAGCTATCCGCCGCTCGTTTTTGCCGGTGAAGCCCGCCGTCTGAAAGCGCATCTTGCCAATGTCGCCGAAGGCAACGGTTTTCTGCTGCAAGGCGGCGACTGCGCCGAAAGCTTCGCCGAGCATGGCGCCGACACGATCCGCGACTTCTTCCGCGCTTTCCTGCAGATGGCCGTCGTGCTGACGTTCGGCGCTCAGCTGCCTGTCGTGAAGGTCGGTCGCATCGCCGGTCAGTTCGCCAAGCCGCGTTCCTCGGGCATCGAGACACAGGCCGGCGTATCTCTGCCGAGCTACCGCGGTGACATCGTCAACGGCATCGAATTCACCGAGGAAGCGCGCATTCCCAATCCGGAACGTCAGATGATGGCTTACCGCCAGTCTGCCGCGACGCTCAACCTGCTGCGCGCCTTCGCCATGGGCGGCTACGCCAACCTCGAAAACGTCCACAAATGGATGCTCGGCTTCGTCAAGGACAGCCCGCAGGGCGAGCGCTACCGCAAGCTTGCCGATCGTATCAGCGAGACCATGGATTTCATGAAGGCGATCGGCATTACGTCCGATAGCAATGCGAGCCTGCGCGAGACCGATTTCTTCACCAGCCATGAGGCGCTGCTGCTCGGCTATGAAGAGGCGTTCACCCGCGTCGATTCCACTTCTGGCGATTGGTACGCCACCTCAGGCCACATGCTCTGGATCGGCGACCGTACGCGCCAGGCCGACCATGCGCATGTCGAATATTTCCGCGGCATCAAGAACCCGATAGGCCTGAAGTGCGGCCCTTCGTTGCAGGCTGACGATCTGCTCAACCTGATCGATATCCTCAACCCGCAGAACGAGGCCGGCCGTCTGACGCTGATCTGCCGTTTCGGCCACGACAAGGTTGCCGACAACCTGCCGCGGCTCATCCGCGCCGTCGAGAAGGAAGGCCGCAAGGTCGTCTGGTCCTGCGACCCGATGCACGGCAATACGATCACCCTCAACAACTACAAGACGCGTCCCTTCGAGCGCATTTTGTCGGAAGTCGAAAGCTTCTTCCAGATTCACCGCGCCGAAGGCACGCATCCGGGCGGCATCCACATCGAGATGACCGGCAAGGACGTGACCGAATGCACCGGCGGCGCCCGCGCTGTCGGCGCCGAAGATCTGCAGGATCGTTACCACACCCATTGCGACCCGCGTCTCAATGCCGACCAGGCACTCGAGCTAGCCTTCCTGCTTGCCGAGCGGATGAAGGGCGGCCGCGACGAGAAGCGTCTGCGCGCCCACGGCTGAGGGAAAACGGATCTCTGATTTATCAAACGGGCCGGCGAAAGCCGGCCCGTTTGCATTTGTGCCGGATAGATCAATCCGGCTGAAGATGCGTTTCATTTCTTTGAGATTGACCGGCATATCGTTCTCGGGAAGGTTCCCTGAAAAAGGGGAGCGACTATGAGCGACGAACATACCGGCGCGTGCCTTTGCGGCAGCGTACGTTTCAAGACACGTGGCAAGCTACGGGAGGTCGTCGCCTGCCATTGTTCGCAGTGCCGCAAGCAGACCGGGCTCTATTATGCCGCCACCAACGTTCCGATCGGCAACCTCCTCATCGAGGGGGAAGAGGCGATCACTTGGTATCGCGCCAGCACATTTGCCCGTCGCGGCTTCTGCAAGACCTGCGGTTCGGCGCTGTTCTGGGTGGCTGACGGGGCCGAGGAAATCTCGATCATGGCCGGGCTTTTCGACCCGCCGAGCGGTCTTGAGATCGCCTATCATATCTACTGCGCCGACAAGGGCGATTACTACGATATCACCGATGGGTTGCCGCAATACAGGCAGGGGCGGCCGGGGCGCTCACGGCAGGGCCATCAGACTGATAAAGCATGGTGCCATCAAGTCTTGGGCTGCTCGAAGTTATTGTCTTCATAGTCGAAATCATCATCGATCGGGAGACCCGGAGGTCTTTGGTGACCGTGGCGAATAGCTCTGATCTCTATGAGGTCACCCGCAATTTCGTAATCGACGAGATAATCTCCCATCGTAAATCGTAAAACGCCGGGAATTGGCAGTTCATCGCTCCGAAAACCCATCTTGGGGGAAACGAAGCAGGCTTGTTCTGAGCCCGGTTCAGATCGTCGAGGAAGCGGAGAGCCGCTGTGGGACTTCTATCTTTCAGGTATTGCGCTTCCGACTTGATATATGCTCTGGCGCCTGCCGAAAGGCGAACTCTTTCAAGCAGCAGCCCCTTTGATGGCCGTCGCCACTTCGCTGATGAGATCGTCAAGATCGTATGCTTCGCCGTTTGCCATTTCCCGGCGAGCCTTTGCGATCTCCAATACTTCGCGACCTTCGGTCGCCAGATAAGATTTGAGCGCTCGTACAAAGACCCAGCTGCGCGTCCGCTTGCAGACATCCGCGATCTCTTCGATTTCAGCGAGGATGTCGGCAGGAACCCGAAGCGTAATAGGATTCGAAAGTTGCCTTTGATTTTTCATCGGATTTATCTTAATTTGTATTACAAAATATAGGAGGCATGCTAAAAGTCAATTTCCGAGCGTGGGGTGACGGCTCACCCACTAGCCCCGTTCTTCTCCGTCACCAGTTTGCTCAGCTTGGCGATTTCCTCCTTGACCACAGAAAGCTCCGTCAGCACCTGCATGTCGATTTTCTGGTGCAGCGAGAGGACTTCGAGTTCAGCCTTGAGATTGACCTCATAGTCCTTGGCTGCTTCGAAGCGATCCCGTTCGGTCTGGCGGTTCTGGGACATCATGATGATCGGCGCCTGGATGGCGGCGATCATGGAGAGGACGAGGTTGAGGAAGATGAAAGGGTAGGGATCGAAGGCGCGGGTGAGGAGTACGATGGTGTTGACGACGCACCAGAAGACCAGGAACAGCAGGAAGCAGACGATGAAGGCCCAAGAGCCTCCGACACGGGCGATGCCGTCGGCGAGGCGTTCGCCATAGGACGCATTGGCGGAGAAGGCCGCGTTGATATCGGTCGAGACGATCTTGCGCTCATGCGCTTTCTTGAGCACGCGCTTTTCTGTCTCGCCCAGCTCTTCGGCCGTCTTGTCGAAATGCTGGTGGACGAAATTTGGCAGATTGTACATGAGGGTACTCCGGGGGCTTGATCGTCTTTGAGCGCCAAGTATTCGACTGCCCAACGAAAATGCAACGCGAAAAGGGTTGCAGCATGGTGGATCGAATCCAACATTGCGTGTTCGGCTCGACCATTGTGTTCGATCCGCTAACTCCCTTGGCTGACCAGCCAGCTATGCGACGGGAAGAAGCGGTCCAATCCGTATTCCCGTCCGAACATGATGTCGTGCTGCAGATGGCGATAGTCGCGCACCGTCGGATCGAGGTGCTGCTCGTTGCGCGCCCAGTCCGGGAAAGCCTCGTTGTCGCGCGTCGCGAGCTGATAACGGTCGACGATGGTGTATTTCTTCTGCACGCGGCCGAGGAAGCCGGTGTAGAAGGGATGCTCATATCCGGCTGTTTTCAGCACGTGATAGGGCAGTTGCGACGGGCTGATCGTGCCGATATCCTTGCGTACGCCATTCTTGCTCGACCAGATGACCAGCGGCGTTTCGTGCTCCTGTTTCATGACGTCGAGCGGTGCCTTTCGCGTCGCCACCTGCTGGGGCATGTAGCCGGTATTCGGATAGGCGCTGCCGAGCGGCGGCAGGTGATCGCCCCAGAGGACGATGATGGTTTCACGGTCACGCTTTTCAGCCCAGTCCATCAGCATCTTCAGACTGTCATCGGATTCCCGAACGCCCTGCGCATAGGTGGCGAGCGTTGCACGATCGTCGTCGTTCAGGTTGCCGGTGATATCGACGGTATTCTGTGCAAAGCGATTGGGTTCGTAAGGGCCATGTCCCTGGAGAGTGACAGCGAAGAAGAAGAATGGCTGATCGGCTTCGTCTCCCTCGCGCATGATTTCCTTCATCAGGGAATCGTCGGCGGCGAACATGCCGCGCCTCTCCATCGGCGGCAGGGTTTCATCGGTGTGGAACTCCTCGAAGCCGAAAGCCTTGTAGACTTCGTTGCGATTCCAGAACCAGCCGCTGAAGGGGTGGAGCGCGCGTGCCGCATAGCCTTCGCCGCGGAAGAAGGTGGCAAGCGACGGCATGGGCCGGCGCACATATTGCTGATAGGGGATGCTGCCATAGGGCAGGAAGGCATTGGAAAAGCCTGTCAGCGCCTCGAATTCGACATTGGCGGTCATGCCGCCGAACTCAGGCGAAAAGACGTAACCGGATTGCCTGGAGCGGATCGTCGGCATCGGATCGGGCGTAAAGGCGACATTGGACAGCCGGGTCGGATCCCAGAGGGATTCGCTCATCAGCATCATGATGTCAGGCTTCTCGCGCGGACCGGAGAGATAGCCGTAGTTTCTCGCCGGAATGGCATCGATCGCATCCGGTCCGTAGCCCGCCGGGGATTTGACATCGGCCATCGGCAGGTTGAGCGAGAAGGCGATGACGAAGCCGTTGTAGCTGTAGTTTTCCTTCTGATCCCAGACGATCGGGATGATGCGCAGTTTCTCACGGATGGAGGAATATTGCGTCGGGTCCATCTGCGAAACGAACAGCGCCGCAAGCGGCAGGCATACCGACAGCCTGATCATGCGCGCCTTTTGCGATAGCGCGGCGGCGTGTTGCCAGGCATGGCGCCACAGAAAGGCGAGGGCGGCGAGGGACGCAATGACGCCGATGGCGAGTGCCGCGGCGGTCCACGGCCGATCGCGCACCATCACAGGCATCAATTCCATGATCTGCCGTGCAAACAGGAAATCAGACGGATAGAGCGGATCGGAGAGATAGTTCTGCTTCTGGCTGGAGATGAACGCCGGAACCAACAGCAGCGGTGCGACGATCAAGACCGATAGATGCGCTCGGCCGAGAGCCGCATCCAAAATGAGCATAGTCAGCATGACGATGCCGATGGTGGTGAAGCCGGGGCGAGACGGAGAAAAGAGATAGGACGGGACGGTCGAAAACTCACCGCGCACAATCCATTCGACGGCAATGACGATCGACAGTGCGAGCAGCAAGGTCAGAGTAAGGCTCAGAACTTGGCGCAGGACGGCTGATTTCTGCCTCGCTGCGCCGATTTTCTGGAAAAGAACGAGCCTGCCCGCCAAAGCGGAACCAATGACCAGATCGACCAAGGGTTTCTCCGAATGCTATAGGGTATTCATATAATTGTCACGTTTCTGTCATGAATTCTGGATGAACCGCAAGGCTGACCTGGTAGTTTTCCGGGTAAAAATACCGCCTATGCGTGTAGTGCGATCTTTGATACCTGCAGGTGAACGAAGGCGGTTGCGGAAGAAGAATGCCATCGCTAAATGTATGGCATGACAGAGCAAAGCCCGATCACTCAGACCATCCGTATCGCCGTCGCGCAGCTCAATCCGACGGTCGGCGACGTTTCCGGCAATCTGGCCAAGGCGCGCGAAGCGCGGGCCGAGGCGGCGCGCGAAGGCGCGCAGCTCCTGATGTTGACTGAATTGTTCATTTCCGGCTATCCGCCGGAGGATCTGGTGCTGAAGCCGGCCTTCATCCGCGCTTGCTGGAAAGCCGTTGAAAGTCTCGCCGCCGATACCGCCGATGGCGGGCCAGGCGTCGTCGTCGGTGTCCCACGGCAGGACGACACCGGCCGCTACAATTCCGTGGCCGTGCTCGATGGCGGTAAAGTCATCTTCATCAGGGACAAGGTCGATTTGCCGAACTACGGCGAGTTCGACGAGAAGCGGGTTTTTGACGAAGGGACCATCGCGGGGCCTGTCAATTTTCGCGGCGTCCGCCTTGGCATACCGATTTGCGAGGAGATCTGGAACGATCTCGGCATCTGCGAAACGCTGGCCGAGAGCGGTGCGGAAATCCTGCTGGTTCCGAATGGTTCGCCTTACTATCGTGGCAAGGTCGATGTCCGTCACCAGGTCGCATTGCGGCAGGTGATCGAGTCAGGTTTGCCGCTCATCTTCGCCGCCCAGGTTGGCGGCCAGGACGAACTTGTTTTCGATGGCGCGAGCTTCGGCTTCAATGCCGACAAGACCCTGGCGTTCCAGATGAGCCAGTTCGAGACCGCGCTGGCAGTCACCACCTGGAAGAAGAATGGCGACGTCTGGCATTGCGCCGAAGGACCGATGGCGCATATTCCGGAAGGCGAGGAGGCCGATTACCGCGCCTGCCTGCTGGGCTTCCGCGACTACGTGAACAAGAACGGCTTCAAGTCGGTCGTGCTCGGCCTGTCCGGCGGTATCGACTCGGCGATCTGCGCGGCGATTGCGGTGGATGCGCTCGGAGAGGAGCGCGTACGCACCGTCATGCTGCCCTATCGCTATACCTCAGAGGATTCTTTGAAGGATGCGGCGGATTGCGCCAAGGCGCTCGGCTGCCGCTACGATATCGTGCCGATCGAGGATCCTGTCACCGGCTTCACGACGGCCTTGTCCGATCTGTTCGAAGGTACGGAAAGCGGCATCACCGAGGAAAATCTGCAGAGCCGTGCTCGCGGCACTATCCTGATGGCGATCTCCAACAAATTTGGCTCGATGGTGGTGACGACGGGCAACAAGTCGGAAATGTCCGTTGGATATGCCACGCTCTATGGCGACATGAACGGTGGCTTCAATCCCATCAAGGATCTCTACAAGATGCAGGTCTATGCGTTGTCGCGCTGGCGCAACCTGCATGTGCCGCCGGGCGCGCTCGGCCCTTCAGGCGAGGTGATCCCCTACAACATTATCGACAAGGCGCCTTCGGCTGAACTGAGGCCGAACCAGACAGACCAGGATTCGCTTCCGCCCTATCCGGTGCTCGACGATATCCTCGAATGCCTGGTGGAAAAGGAAATGTCGGTCGAAGAGATCGTGGCGCGCGGACATGATGTCGCGACAGTGCATCGTATCGAGCATCTGCTTTATCTCGCCGAGTACAAGCGCCGCCAGTCGGCTCCGGGCGTGAAGATCACCAAGAAGAATTTTGGTCGTGATCGCCGCTATCCGATCACCAACCGGTTCCGCGATCGCTGATCGCAACGCCGGCGGTAAAGGAGAAAGTATGCGCAGCTCGGTCGAGATCTACAATATCCGCACGGGTGCGAACCGGGTGGTCTTCCAGACGGACCAGCTGATCGAGGCGCCGAACTATTCGCCTGACGGACGCTATTTGCTGCTGAACGGCGACGGTCTGCTTTACCGGCTGCCGTTGGGTGGCGGTGGCAAGATCGTTCGCGTCGATACCGGCTTCGCCAAGACGTGCAACAACGATCACGGGATTTCTCCCGACGGATCGCTGATCGCGATTTCCGACAAGACGGAGCATGGCAAATCCTGCATCTATGTGCTGCCGGCCGAAGGCGGCACACCCAGGCAGGTCACGACCAACCTGCCGTCCTATTGGCACGGCTGGTCACCCGACGGGCAGCGCTTCTCCTATTGCGGCATCCGCGACAACGTCTTCGATATCTACACGATCTCGATCGACGGCGGTGAAGAGACGCGGCTGACGCATGGCGAGGGCCGCAACGATGGCCCGGATTTTTCGGCCGATGGGCAATGGATCTATTTCAACTCCAGCCGCACCGGTCTCATGCAGATCTGGCGCATTCATCCCGACGGCACGGGGTTGCAGCAACTGACCGATGATAATTATGGCAATTGGTTTGCCCACCCATCTCCCAGGAACGATAAGGTCGTGCTGATCTCCTACGATCCTGAAGTCTTCGACCACCCGCGCGATCTGAATGTGCGGATGCGGTTGATGGATATGGATGGCGGCGATCTCGCGACGCTGTTCGAACTCTTCGGCGGACAAGGAAGCATCAACGTGCCGAACTGGTCGCCCGATGGCGACGAGTTCGCCTATGTCCGTTACGAGCCGGCCTGACGCTCTGGACGCTCTTACCGCAACCTCGCGCAGGAAGCAGGCGACGAAGTCATCATTTCCCTATTGCGTCGGCTGCGGCCCGGCCTCTTTCGGATGCTTGAGGTCGATGCCGCCTTGGTCGGTCGCAAGGAATTGCGGCCCGACCTGGCGGACTTTGTTGGCTGACGGATCGTAGGGTCTGTCCGGCGGGAATTGCTGCGGTTCGGCCTGCGTCACCGCCGGAGCCTGCTTTTGCGGCAGACCGGAATTCTTCTGGGGTTTTGGCGTTTCGATTATGGTAATCGAGCTTTCCGGCTGCGCAAGGGACTGCTGCTGCGGCGCATAGGCGTCGAGCTTGGTGCGGGTATCGATGACGATATCCGGCGTGGCCGAGGCCGGCGCGCTGCAACCGTTCCTCTGCATGGTATCCAGCAGTTGCCGGCGCTTAAGGCCGGCCGCGTCGATGCGGCCGACGCTCTCATCGCGCTGATCTACCAACATGCCGAGATCGTGCCGCATTTCATCGAGCGACGTTCGCATGTCGTCGCAGACGCCTTCGTTGTTTGAGCCGATGATCACAATGCTGCTGTCTTCGACGCAGCCCTGATTGCGCAGATCACTCATCAAGCGGCGGATCATCGTGTTTTGCTGGACTATGGCGCGCGAAAGCTGGCGCGTCTCCTGGCTCGCGCCGACCACTTCAGCGGTATCGGCGTAGCGGCCGCGCAATTCGTCGCACAGATTGGCCTGCGCGAAGCTCGGTGTGGCCGTCAACAGGGACAGCAGGGCAATGGAAACTAGGTTTGTGCCGCGGTTCACGATTCTGTTCTCGAAGGCGGGTTGATTTCGTTGGAAACTACACTTTGGAGCTTAACAACGTATCCATCAAAACACACGGATTTCGAGAGGATTTTAGCGAATTGTGATTTGCGGCCACCATGCTCGGGCGGCCGCAAAAAAATGCTTCGTCAGGCCAGTTGCGATGCCTCGACCACGGCCAGGGCTGCCATGTTGACGACACCGCGTGAAGTGACCGAAGGCGAAAGAATGTGGGCCGGAAGGGCCGTACCCAGCAGGATCGGCCCGACATGCAGCCCGTCGGTCATGGTCTTGACCACGCCAAGCGTGATGTTGGCGGCATCGAGATTGGGGAAGACGAGCAGGTTTGCTTCGCCGGAAAGCGTGCTGTCCGGCATGACGTGGCGGCGCAGGCTTTCGGAAATGGCGCTGTCGCCGTGCATCTCGCCATCGACTTCCAGCTCCGGCGCGGCTTCGCGAACGAGCGCCAGGGCATTGCGCATCTTGGTCGCGCTTTCCGATTCCCGCGAGCCGAAGTTGGAGTGCGAGACGAGGGCGGCACGCGGCGTGATGCCGAAGCGCTTGATTTCCTCCGCCGCCAGCACCGTCGACTCTGCGATTTCCTCGGCGCCGGGATTAAACGACACGTAGGTATCGGTGTAGAAGGTTGCGCCGCGCTGCGAGATGAGCAGGCTCAGCGCCGAAAAATCCCGAACATCCGGGCGCTTGCCGATGATCTGGCGGACGATGCGCAGGTGGCGCTCGTAGCGGCCTTCGAGGCCGCAGATCAGCGCATCGGCTTCGCCGCGCTTCAGGGCAAGCGCGCCGATAACGGTCGTGTTGGTGCGCACGATTGTCCGGGCGGCCTCGGGGATGACGCCGCTGCGGCCGACGAGCGAAAAATAGAGCTCGACATACTCGCGGAAGCGCGGATCGTCGTCCGGATTGATGACTGCGAAATCGGTATGCGGGCGGATCTTGAGGCCGTAGCGCTTCAGGCGGGTCTCGATGACGGAGGGACGACCGATGAGGATCGGGGTGGCTGTGCCTTCCTCAAGCAGAACCTGTGCGGCGCGCAGCACGCGCTCATCTTCGCCTTCGGAGAAGACGACGCGCTTGCGCTCGGCAATCTTCGCAGCGGCGAAGATCGGCTTCATGATGAAGCCGGAACGGAAGACGAAGCGGTTGAGTTCGTCCATGTAGGCATCGAAATCGGTGATGGGGCGCAGCGCCACACCGCTTTCGGCGGCCGCTTTCGCCACAGCCGGAGCGATGCGCAGGATCAGGCGCGGATCGAAGGGCGAGGGGATCAGATAGTTCGGGCCGAAGACCGGGGTCTCGCCGGTATAGGCGCGGGCGGCAACGTCGGACGGCTCTTCGCGGGCGAGCGAGGCTATGGCGCGCACCGCGGCCATCTTCATTTCCTCGTTGATCGTCTTGGCGCCGCAGTCGAGCGCGCCACGGAAGATATAGGGGAAGCAGAGAACATTGTTCACCTGGTTCGGGAAATCCGAACGGCCGGTGCAGATCATCGCATCGGGACGAGCGGCGCGGGCGAGGTCGGGCATGATTTCCGGCGTCGGGTTGGCCAGCGCCATGATCAGCGGCTTTTCCGCCATTTTCTCGAGGAGCTCGGGCTTCAGCACGCCTGCGGCCGAGAGGCCGAGGAAGACGTCGGCGCCTGGGATCGACTCGGCGAGCTCGCGCTTGTCGCTATCCTGGGCATAGACGGACTTCCATTCGTCCATCAGCACGTTGCGGTCCTTGTAGACAAGGCCCTCGATGTCGTGGACCCAGATGTTTTCGCGCTTGGCACCGAGTATGACGAGCAGATTGAGGCAGGCAAGCGCCGCGGCACCGGCGCCGGAGGCGACGATCTTGACGTTCTCGATCTTCTTGCCGGCCAGTTCCAGTCCATTGAGGATGGCGGCGGCGACGATGATGGCGGTGCCGTGCTGATCGTCATGGAAAACCGGGATTTCCATCTTTTCGCGCAGGCGCCGTTCGACGTCGAAGCATTCAGGCGCCTTGATGTCTTCCAGATTGATGCCGCCGAAGGTCGGCTCCAGCGCCGAAATGGTGTTGACCATCTCGTCGACGGTGGGCGCTGCCACTTCGATGTCGAACACGTCGATGCCGGCGAATTTCTTGAACAGAACCGCCTTGCCTTCCATGACAGGCTTGGACGCGAGCGGGCCGATATTGCCGAGGCCGAGGACGGCCGAACCATTGGAAATTACGGCAACGAGATTGGCGCGGGACGTGTAGTACGCTGCCGTCTCGGGATTGTCGCGGATGGCGAGGCAGGGTGCGGCCACGCCTGGAGAATAGGCCAGCGCCAGATCGCGCTGGTTGCCGAGCGGCTTGGTGGCCTGGATTTCAAGCTTGCCGGGGCGGGGATAACGATGAAAGTAGAGAGCCTGTTCGTCGAGATCGCCACTCGCCATGTTCTTGGCTGCCTTCGATGTATCGTGCGTATCCACCACACTTCTCCATTCCTGCCTATGCTTTGAGTCCCCTGAATACATCAATCGCTTCGCGTTCACAGTATGCAATTGACGTCGCCGACCGCTTTTTTGTCATCGCGGATTCGCCGGTGTCCGTCTTGGCGCCGGTGAGGGCTATGCTTCCCCGCTCCGCCGCTCGGACGGTCATAAGGGGTTCATCGCGTGGGCTTATGAGAACGGCAGACGGAGGATACTCCATGACATTGATCGCTTCTCATCGCGGCGGCGCGCATCTATGGCCAGAAAACACCAGGCTTGCCTTTTCAAAGACGGCCAAGCTTGATGTCGATCTCGTTGAATTCGACGTTCACCAGACGCGGGACGGCAAGCTGGTTGTGCATCACGATGCCCTGATCGACCGGATGACCGACGGCAAGGGGGCTATTGTCGATCTCAGCCATGAAGAGCTGATGCGCCATGTCGTGATCGGAAGCGACGGCGAGACTATTCCGACCCTTGCTGAGACCATCGATATCTTCGGCCCGTCCCCGGTCGATCTCCGACTGGAGATCAAGACGAAAGCGGACGGCACGCCCTATGAGGGGATGGAGGCCCGCATCGTCGATGAGTTGATGGCGACCGGCATGGTATCACGGACGATGATCACCAGTTTCGCCCTGCCGCGTCTCGAAGCCTTTGGCAAAGCACTTGGTGACCGCGGTTTGAACGTCGGCGAGTTGCTCGGCTTCATTTTTCTTTGTTCGCCGCAAATGACTGCGCAGCTTGGCTGGAATGGGATCATCGCCGCGCTCCGCAGCTGCGGTGTGCGCGAGATAGCGGTGCGTGCCGACGCCGTGGACGCCGAAGTCATGGGCATCGTACGCAGGAGCGGCATGACGGTGCACGGCTGGGCCGCGCATACGAGCGAAGCGGCAAGAGCGATGTTTCGCCTCGGTGTCGCCAGTTTTACAACCGATCGTCCGGATCTCGCCATCGCGGCCAAACGTGGCTGATCCAGCCCGATAGGCCAGCAGACACAGGGTTTGTCATCTTCCTGAAACACGAGTCTGGTTTTGGAATAGCCAAGTTTGGATAGGGCACGGACTTATAGTTCGTGAATGAAAACATGGACACCCGGCGATTCCGTACACTGTTCATCTCTGACGTACATCTCGGTTCGAAGGCCGCCAAGGCGGACTTCCTTCTCGATTTTCTGCGCTACCACGATGCCGATACCATTTTCCTCGTCGGCGATATCATCGATGGGTGGCGCCTCAAGCGAAACTGGTACTGGCCGCAGGATTGCAATGACGTGGTGCAGAAGGTTCTGCGCAAGGCGCGCAAAGGCACACGGATCGTTTATATCCCCGGCAATCACGACGAATTCCTGCGCGATTTCCCCGGCACGCACTTTGGCGGCATCGAGGTCGCGCAACGCGCCATGCACGAGACTGCCGACGGGAAGAAGTATCTCGTCCTGCATGGCGACGAATTCGATGTCGTCGTTCGTAACGCCCGCCTGCTCGCTTATCTCGGCGATTGGGCCTACGACATGGCCATTCTGATCAATATCGGCCTTGCGGCCGTGCGCCGTCGCCTGAACATGCCCTATTGGTCGTTCTCGGCCTGGGCAAAGCTGCAGGTGAAGCATGCCGTCAACTTCATAGGCGAGTTCCAGCGTGTCGTCGCCGAGGAAGCCAAGCGCAACGATGCCGATGGCGTGATCTGCGGCCATATCCATCACGCTGTCATCGAGGATCTCGACGGCATCCGCTATATCAATACCGGTGACTGGGTGGAAAGCTGCACGGCGATCGCCGAGCATGAGGACGGCACTTTCGAGCTGCTTACCTGGCGGTCGATCCTCGAGACGGAGCCGGCCGGTATATCTGTCGAAGAGTTGCCGAAGGCACTCGGCGTCGGCGCCCAGGCAGCCTAATTTTAGCGCCGCTTCACGGACGCAATAACAGGCTGTCATAATTATTGATCGTCATGAGGCGCCTGTAATTCGGGTTTTTTCCGAAACGTTACGATTTGGCTATTTCTCGCCATAGTCGTACTCTCGATAGCGTGATAGGGACAAATTCAGTTCCCTTCAGGTCTGTCATGATTCCCGCGAAAAAATCCTTGCAGGGCGAGGGCGCGCCTTCGTATTTCCGTCTGCGCACCGCCTTGTCCTACTGCGCGCCGTTGTTCGTCAACGGGATCGCTTTGCCGTTTTTCCCCGTCTGGCTGGCGGGATTGAATTTCAATGATCATGAAATCGGTCTCGTGATCGCCGTGCCGATGGTCGTGCGCGTTCTGGTGACGCCCGTCATCGCGGTGTTTGCCGATCACATGAAGGAACGCGCCGATGTGCTGTTGTGGTCCGGTGGACTGTCATTGCTGACGGCGATCGCGCTTTACTGGACGAGCGAATTCTGGCCCGTGCTGCTCGTTTATGGCGTCCAGGGCGCGACCTACGCGCCCTATGTGCCGGTGGTCGAATCGATCGCTATGTCGGGGGTGCGCCGCTGGGGGTTCGACTATGGCTCCATGCGTGTCTGGGGATCGATCATCTTCATCGTTTCGACGCTTTTCGGCGGCCAGATGATTGGGATGTGGGGAGGCACCATGGTACTGCCCGTCATGGTCGCCGGCTTCGTGCTGACCATGCTCACGGCGCTGATCACGCCGCGTATCGGGCCGACGCGGCGGCGCAACCAGCCGATCAATCTGCAGTCGCCCACTGGAAGCTCGCTGCGCTCTCCGCAATTGCTGATCACGATGATCGGGGTCTCGGTGCAGCAATCGAGCCATGCGATGCTCTACACATTCGCGTCGATCTATTGGCACAAGCTCGGCTTTTCCGGAACACAGATCGCCGTTCTCTGGAGCATCGGCGTGGCGGCGGAGGTGATGGTCTTCTTCCTCTCGAGAATGCTAAGTCGCCGTTTCAGTGCGTGGACGCTGATTTTCTTCGGCTCGAGCATGTGCGTCCTGCGTTGGATCCTGTTCCCCATCAATCTCGGTTTCGCCGGCTATTTCCTGCTGCAGTGCTTCCATTCCTGCACCTATGCCTGTGTGCATACCGGCATCCAGCGCCGCATCGTCGGATCCGTTCAGGAAACGCAGGAAGCGTCCGCCCAGGGCGCCTATTATTTCTATAACGGCATGTTCCTCGGCCTGATGACGCTCGCGTCCGGTTATCTCTATGCCTGGCTAGACCTTTCCAGCTACTATGTGATGGCAGCGGTGGCTGCGTTCGGCCTGGGTATGGTCATCTTCGCGCGCAACCTCCAGCCCAGGAGTTCGGCGATCGGCGGGGGCGCACACGGCGTCTCATAACGCGGATGCAACAAATTCATTTGGATATCAAAAAGCCGTGACATATGTTGGCCGCGGCGCAGCATAGCAATCTCCCGTGCAGTCGGTGTATTAAACATCGGCGTCGTGCGGGCTCCGTGAGTCGACGTTGGTGATGCCACATTTGAAAGACGCATGAGCTTGAAAGCAGCCGAACAGAAATCCGATGCACCGAGGATCGATGAAGAGCCCGATGGCAATGGGCATCGCTATCGGCTTGAAGGCAATTGGCGTAGCGCCAATGTGCACGGCGTGCTGCGGCAGATCGAGCAGCTCTCGAAACGGAGCGCCGGCGGCGAGGTTGTGATCGATCTTTCCGATCTCTCCGATGTCGACACGGCCGGTGCGCTGCTGATCCGGCGATTGAAGGTGAGCCAGGAGGCGCATGGCGCCACCGTGACGATCGAGGGCTCCAATTCGCATATCGACGAGCTGCTGACCGCCTTCGACGAGGATCCGGACGCGGAGAAGGGCGAGCCGAAGGCGAAGATATCATTGCCTGAGCGGCTGTTTGCGCCGATCGGCAGAAATGTCTACGAACTTTGGGGCAATCTCATTGCTGCCATGTACATATTGGGCTCCGCAGTACGCGGTGCGCAGCTCAAGTTCGGACGCGGCAGCGGCGTCTCGCCGGCTTCGATCGTCAATCAGATCGACCACATGGCCGTGAGGGCCGTTCCGATCATCCTGCTGATGTCGTCGCTGATTGGAGCGATCATCGCGCAGCAAGGCGCGTTCCAGCTGCGCTATTTCGGTGCGGAAGTCTTTGTCGTCGATCTCGTCGGCATCCTTCAATTGCGCGAAATCGGCGTGCTTCTGACGGCGATCATGATCGCCGGTCGTTCCGGCAGCGCGATCACCGCCGAGATCGGCTCGATGAAGATGCGCGAGGAAGTGGACGCGCTGAAGGTCATGGGTCTAAACCCCATCGGCGTGCTGATTTTCCCACGGCTGGTGGCGCTGACCGTCGCTTTGCCCCTGCTGACGATCATTGCCAATTTCGCTTCGCTGTTTGGCGCGGCGATGGTCGCCTGGGGCTATTCCGGTATCACCATTGCGACCTTCATCTCCCGCCTGCATGAGGCGATCAGCCTTTCCACGGTCATTTCAGGCATGATCAAGGCTCCGTTCATGGCGTTGGTCATCGGCATCGTCGCGGCGGTCGAGGGATTGAAGGTCGGCGGCAGTGCCGAGTCGCTGGGGCAGCATGTGACTTCGTCGGTCGTGAAGTCGATCTTCGTCGTGATCCTGATGGACGGGCTTTTTGCCATGTTCTACGCAGCGATCGACTTCTGAGGGATGACGACGATGAGCGCACTTCACTCGGAAATCCCGTTGGAAAGAGATGAGCACGGCAGGGATATCGTGCTGTCGGCACGGGATGTCACCGTCGCTTTCGGATCGAAAGTCGTGCTCGATAAACTGAACCTCAATATCTATCGCGGCGAAATCCTCGGTTTCGTGGGCGCTTCCGGCGCGGGCAAGTCGGTGCTGCTGCGCACGGTACTGCGGTTGCTACCGCGCCGCTCGGGCAAGATCGAGATCCTCGGTGAAGACTATGACACGCTCTCGGAGCCAGAGCGCAACCAGCTCGATATGCGCCTCGGCGTCCTCTTCCAGCAGGGCGCCTTGTTTTCCTCGCTGACGGTGAAGGAAAATATTCAGGTGCCGATGCGGGAATATCTGGACCTGCCGCAAGAGATGATGGACGAGCTGGCGCTGATGAAGATCCGCATGGTGGGTCTCGCTGCCGACGCCGCCGACAAATATCCGTCCGAGCTTTCCGGCGGCATGATCAAGCGCGCAGCACTTGCCAGAGCCCTGGCGCTCGATCCTGACCTAGTCTTCCTCGATGAACCGACGTCCGGCCTCGATCCGATCGGCGCGGCGGAGTTCGACGAGCTGATCGCCAGGCTACGCGACACACTCGGCCTGACCGTTTATATGGTGACTCACGACCTCGACAGCCTGTTTTCCGTCTGCGACCGTATTGCTGTTCTTGGACAGAAGCGGGTATTGGTGGAAGGCACAGTTGAGGACATGCTCGCCTGCGATGACCCTTGGGTACAAGCCTATTTCAGGGGCAAGCGCGCACGGTCGATCGTGCCGCGGGAAGACATCAGGGAGCACAACGACGACAACGGCGCAGGCCCCCACAGCCGCGAGAAGTGACTGGAGACAATGGAAACCAAAGCCAATTATACGATCGTCGGGTTCTTCACGCTGCTCGTTATCGCGGCCGCTTTCGGCTTCGTCTACTGGATGGCGGAATATGGCCGCGGCGGTCCGATGGTCGAACTCGTGGTGCGCATCCCCGGTTCTGCGAACGGTTTGAGCGTCGGTTCACCGGTTCGCTTCAACGGCATTCAGGTCGGTTCGGTGCAGAGCCTTTCGATCGATGCCGACGATCCGAACTACTCGCTGGCATTTACGCAGGTGCGTGCCGATGCGCCGGTCTATACGTCCACCAAGGCTATTCTTGAAATTCAGGGCCTGACAGGTGCTGCCTATATCGAGCTTTCCGGCGGCCGCAACGGCGACGAGAATATCCTGAAACGTTCGATCGATACCGGCAAACGCGCCGTGCTGCTTGCCGATCAGTCCAGCGTCACGAACCTGTTGACCACGGCGGACAAGATTCTCAACCGTGCCAATGATACAATCGGCGACATTCAGGGCTTCGTCTCGGATTCGCGCGGGCCGCTGACCGATACGGTGCGCAACGCGCAGAAATTCTCCAAGGCGATCGCTGACAATTCCGATAATATCGACAAGTTCTTGGCGAGCGTCGGACAGCTTGGCGATACGTTCAAGACCGTTTCGACGCGCATCGACTCGACGCTGGATGCAATTGAGAAACTGGTGCGCGCAGTCGATGCCCAGAAGGTCAACGACGTCATCGCCAATGCCGACAGGATTACCGCCAACGTGGCGGATGCCACGACCGATCTGAAGGCGACCATCGCAAGCTTCAAGCAGACGGCCGACACCTACACCACCTTCGGCCAGAAGGCGCAGCAGACGCTGGATCGTGTCGACGCCATCGTCGCGCAGATCGATCCGGCGAAGATCAAGGGATCGATGGATGACATTGCCGACGTGACGAAGCAGGCTCGCACCGCTGTCGCGTCTATTCGCGATGTGGCCAATACCGTTGCGGCGCATCAGCAGGATATCGACCAGACGATCGCCAATGCGCGGGACATCTCCACCAAGCTGAACTCGGCGTCCGGCAAGGTCGACGGCATTCTCACGAAGGTCGATTCCCTGCTCGGCAACGACAGCACGCAATCGCTGTTCGCCGAAGCCAAGGATACGCTGGAATCCTTCAAGAAGATGGCTGACAATCTCAATTCCCGTATCGGCCCGATCGCCGATAATCTGCAGAAGTTTTCGAGTGGCGGCCTGCGCGATGTCCAAACTCTCATTAATGACATGCGGGGCACGGTTGACAATCTGAATACTACAATCACTAATTTCGACCGCAATCCACAGCGACTGATCTTCGGTGGGGATACGGTCAAGACATATGATGGCCGAGCGCGGCACTGATGAATAGCGATATCTGGGCTCCAGGGGATAAGCGGAATATGGTCGGTTGCGTGTCGAGTGAGCGTCATCAGGTGTGGAAAGCTGTGATCGCATTGCCATTGCTAGGAGCCTTGCTGGCGGGCTGCGGAAGTTCCTCCAACAACGACACCTACGATCTTTCCGCGTCGGTGAAGGCGAACGGACCTTCGGTCAAGAACCGACAGATCCTCATCCCGCCGCCGACCGCGCTGCAGGCGCTGGACAGCAACCAGATCGTCATCCGCGTTTCATCTTCGGAAATCCAGTATCTCGGCAAGTCGCAATGGAGCGACAAGCTGAGCAGGATGGTGCAGTCGAAGCTGGTCGAGGCTTTCGAGAATACCGGCAAGCTCGGTGGCGTCGGCGTGCCGGGGCAGGGCCTGGCGATCGACTATCAGGTCGTCACCGACATTCGTTCCTTCGAGATCAATACCGTAGGCGGCCAGAAAACCGCGACGGTCGAAATCTCGGAAAAGATTCTGAACGACCGCACGGGTACGGTAAAGGCGCAGAATATCTTCCGGAAGGTCGTGCCCGTCAGCGGCGGCAGCAATCCCGATTTCGTGCGGGCGCTGGATGCCGCGTTTGCGGGCGTGACCAGCGAGCTTGTCGATTGGACGTTGCGCTCGCTTTAAGGGCCATTATCGCTCCATCAGTTCTTTGAGAGTCCCGAGATCTTTCAACACATGCGCGGCATCGGCCGCGAACTGCTCTTCGGTCATGCCGGGGAGCTGAAGCAAGGTGAACATGACCTCGCAACCGTCGCCATTCGGCACGATCCGCAGCGCGTTGTGAACCTGAAGACCGGAATCCAAGGTCACCCTGTGGTCGAGGACGCCGAAGTCGTTGCGGGCGGCGAAGCGTACGCGGGCGGTGCCAAGAATGCCCTGCGCGATCCAGTCCTCTCCATCCTGCTTCAATCCCGATGCCAGGCCGGAAGCCCATAGCGGCATGTTTTCCGGACGGCTGGCAAAACCGTAGACCTCCGTCCAGTGACGATCGATGGAGATATGCACGATCTTCGCGATCATGGTCGACATAATGGTCTCCTCCTCTATATTTTCTCTCGGCGGACTGGCGATCGGCTGCGGGCTCGCGCGCATGGAAAATGGATGGGCCGCGAATCCCGCAACATTTTTGCACAGTCCTGCAAAGCGGGCGATTCGGGGCTGTCGAAGGCTTGCCGTTTCACGCTCGGAATGCAACAACAACGCCCAACGCAGGCCGTCGCAACTCGCATCGATTGACGGAGGCATTGCGTCCTATCGGATGTTGCCGCGTCCTCTGCGCCACCGGCGCGGCGCCGGATGTGGTCAACGACTCATTGGAGGATTGTCGTGGAAAAGGCAGAAATCGGGCTGATCGGTCTTGCTGTGATGGGATCGAATCTGGCGCTCAACATTGCCGAAAAAGGCAACAAGATCGCGGTGTTCAACCGGACGCCGCAAGTGACGGACGAATTCTATGCGAATGCGGGCGCGCTTAAGGACAAGATCATTCCTTGCAAGACGATCGAGGAGTTCGTCGAGGCGATCCGCCCGCCGCGGCCGATCATCATCATGATCAAGGCCGGCGAGCCGGTGGATCAGCAGATGGCGGCGCTGCAGCCACATCTCGACAAGGGCGACATCATGATCGATGCCGGCAACGCCAATTTCCGCGACACCATGGCCCGCTTCGATCGCCTGAAGGATACCGGCCTGACATTCATCGGTATGGGCGTGTCCGGCGGCGAGGAAGGGGCGCGTCATGGCCCGTCCATCATGGTCGGCGGCACCGAGGATTCCTATAAGCGCGTCGAAAAAGTCCTGACGTCGATCGCTGCAAAATACAACGACGATCCCTGCGTTGCCTGGCTCGGCAATGACGGCGCCGGTCATTTCGTCAAGACCATCCACAACGGCATCGAATATGCCGACATGCAGATGATCGCCGAAATCTACGGCATCCTGCGAGATGGCCTCGGCAAGAGTGCCGCCGAAATCAGCGGTATCTTCGGCGACTGGAACAAGGGCCGGCTGAATTCCTACCTGATCGAGATCACCGAGAAGGTTCTGGCCGCCAAGGACCCGGCGACCGGTAGCGCCATGCCGGACGTCATCCTCGACAAGGCCGGCCAGAAGGGCACCGGCAAGTGGTCTGCGATCGAAGCGCAGAACATGGGCATTCCGGCGACCGCTATCGAAGCCGCCGTTGCAGCCCGTAGCCTTTCGGCTCTCAAGAGCCAGCGCGAGGCCGCCGAAAAGATCTTCGGCACGCCGGACTACAAGTTCCCGATCGCCTTCGGTCCCGACCTGTTGAAGGATCTGGAACTGGCGCTGTTCGCCGCCAAGATCGGCGCTTACGCGCAGGGCTTTGCTGTCATGGCCGAAGCATCGAAGGAGTTCAACTGGTCGCTGCCGATGCCTGTCATCGCTAAGATCTGGCGTGCCGGCTGCATCATTCGTTCGCAGTTCCTCGACGAGATCACCAGCGCCTTCACCAAGGCGCCTGATGCGGCAAACCTGATCGTTACACCGGCCTTCGGTGAGATGGTCAAAGAATCGATCCCGTCGCTGCGGCGCATCGTTTCGGCCGCCACGGCATCCGGCCTGCCGGTTCCGGCGCTCGCTTCGGCCCTGACCTATTTCGACGCCTATCGTCAGGCTCGCGGCACCGCCAACCTGATCCAGGCCCAGCGCGACTTCTTCGGCGCGCACGGCTTCGACCGTATCGACGGCAAGGACATCCATCACGGCCCATGGGGCAGTGGCGCAAACGGCTGAGTGAGCTGCAGAATCTAAACTGAAAAGGCCCGCCGGCGAAATCCGGCGGGCCTTTTACCGTCAGCTCTTCGGCCAGACAGGCGAGCTGATGCTTTGCAGCAATTCCGGTTCTATCCCGTCGATGCGGGCGATGACGGATTTGGCCAGCTCTCGGCCGCCATGACGAACATCCTCATAAATCGTGATGATTTCCGGGCGGATCCAGTTCAGCACGTCGGTCGATTGCTTGGCGACCATATCGATATCACGGCCGAGGCGGAAACCAGCCGCCTCGATGCCGGCATTGACGGCGATGGCGCCGCCGCCGCTGGAACAGACGATTCCATCAGGCGGATGAGGAGCGCGCATCAGCGCCTCTACGCTGTCCCTGATATCGGCCAGCGGCGCATCGGTCGTTACCCTCAGCGGGATCTCCTCGGCGCCGTATTCGTGCAGGCCGATCTGGAAGCCGATGCGGATATGCGAGTAGTAGGTCAGCTTGCTGGCGGGCTGCAGCAGCGCCAGGCGACGCCGCCCCTTGGCGACCAGTGCACGAACGGCCTCGTGGGCGAAGGCCTCGTTGTCGAAGTCGTGGAAGGGGTGAACGATGCCCATGTCCGTCCGCCCGTGCGTGGCGAAGGGCAGGCCGCGTTCGTGCATCAACCGAACACGCGGATCATCCGGCTCCGTACGCGATATGATGACGCCATCCGCAGAGCCGGTGTCGAGGATATAGCGCACGGGAACCAAGGGGTCCTTGCTGTGCGAGTGCGGCGTGATGACCAGGTGGTATTGCGTGCCGGCCAGAACCTCTGAAATTCCGAAGACCATCTGGCTGGTGAAGCCCATGATCTCCTCGTCGATGCTCAGCACCAGCGCGATGACATTGGTCTTGCCGGTCCTCAGGCGCACGCCGGCGCGATTCGGCTGATAGCCCAATTGCCGGGCAACCATGCGCACCCGCTCCTTGGTCTCGGCGCCGATATCGGGGGCATCCTTCAATGCGCGCGAAACGGTGGTAATTCCAAGCCCCGTCATGAAGGCGATCGTCTTCAGTGTCGGCCGCTCCGGTGCGGGCTGAGTGCCGCCCCCTGACGTTTTCTTATTGTCCATTTCGTACAAGCTCGCCTCCCGGCCGCCTCCCGCGACCAATCCGCTTATATTGCTCACGCCAGTATCGCAAGCATAGACGCAATGCGACTGTTCCTCCGCCAATGATCAAAACTGTAACGATACAGTACGAATGTCGAGCTTTATTTTCGATGCATCTTTTGTCTAAATTCCTAAAGGTTGCATCGCTGCTTACCCATCGAAAGCTTTGCAGCCGCGGAGCTGCATCTGGAGAATTGCGGAGATAGTTTCTAAAAATATGAAACAAAAACAGTTATTTATGGAAAAACCCTTGAAGAGATTTCAGTTGAATGAACCCTGTACAGATCGCGTATTCAACAGGAAATACTTACTCATAGGTTGTATATTCAACTATCTTCAAAAAAATCACGAGTTGGCGGTTGCGCGGCGAAAATGATTCGACTAGGTTTTTCCGGCAACGTTTCAGTGAGGGAGGAGAACTCATGAATATCCGTTTGATGGCGACTGCGCTTGCTGCGTCGGTCGTGTTGCCGCTGGGGGTAGCCAACGCGACAGATTTGGAAGTAACCCATTGGTGGACGTCCGGCGGCGAAGCTGCCGCGGTGGCCGAGCTGGCAAAGGCGTTCGACGCCACCGGCAATCATTGGGTTGATGGTGCGATTGCCGGCTCCGGCGGTACTGCGCGTCCGATCATGGTCAGCCGCATCACAGGTGGCGATCCGATGGGCGCCACCCAGTTCAACCACGGCCGCCAGGCCGAGGAGCTTGTGCAGGCCGGCCTCATGCGCGACCTGACCGATGTCGCCACCAAGGAGCACTGGAAGGATGTCATACGCCCGTCCAGCCTGCTCGATTCCTGCACGATCGACGGCAAGATCTATTGCGCCCCGGTCAATATCCACTCCTGGCAATGGCTCTGGCTCTCGAACGCAGCCTTCAAGAAGGCCGGCGTCGAGGTTCCGAAGAACTGGGATGAGTTCGTTGCCGCTGGTCCGGCACTGGAGAAGGCCGGTATCGTTCCGCTCGCCTTGGGTGGTCAGCCGTGGCAGGCCGCGGGTGCCTTCGACGTGTTGATGGTCGCCATCGCCGGCAAGGATACCTTCCAGAAGGTATTCGGAGACAAGGATAAGGAAGTCGCTGCCGGACCGGAAATCGCAAAGGTCTTCAAGGCTGCCGACGATGCCCGCAAGCTCTCCAAGGGCTCCAACGTCCAGGATTGGAACCAGGCCACGAACCTCGTGATCACCGGCAAGGCCGGCGGTCAGATCATGGGCGACTGGGCGCAGGGCGAGTTCGCGCTGGCGGGCCAGAAGGCCGGCACGGATTATACTTGCCTTCCTGGCCTCGGCGTCAATGAAGTCATCTCGACAGGGGGCGATGCATTCTACTTCCCGCTGCTGAAGGACGATGCCAAATCCAAGGCTCAGGAAGTGCTGGCCAAGACACTGCTCGATCCGAAGACGCAGGTCGCCTTCAACCTGAAGAAGGGCTCGTTGCCCGTTCGTGGTGACGTGGATCTCGCGCAAGCCAACGACTGCATGAAGAAGGGCCTCGAGATCCTGAAGAAGGGTAACGTGATCGAGGGTACGGACCAGCTTCTTTCCGCCGATACCCAGAAGCAGAAGGAGGACCTGTTCTCCGAGTTCTTCGCAAATCCTGCGATGACGCCGGAAGCAGCACAGAAGCGCTTCGTAGACATCATCGCCGCGGCCGATTGACCTCTACCTTCTCGCTGTAGTGATACCGGCTTCGCGTAGCGGGCCGGTATCACGGCCGGGACACATAGCGTGATCCGGTTTGCCACAGCGGCCCTCACGGACGACGGATCCGCATCTATGTGGCGGTTGCCGAGAGTGAGGGGAAGCGCAGGAACCGTGGTCAAACCCAGTTTCTGATCGTCGAAGCAGTTGCGATGCAGAAGGAGCTACAATGACGGGTCAAGCGAAAGCCGGCCGGCCAAATCAATATCTGCGCAATCTGAACTCGAAGATTGCATCCATTCCTATGATCCTGACGGCTGTCGTCATCTTCCTTGGCGGCTCAATCTGGACAGTGGTTTATTCTTTCACCAGTTCAAAGCTGCTGCCTCGCCTCAGCTTTGTGGGGCTGGATCAGTATCATCGCCTGTGGGCGGCGCCACGGTGGATTATGTCCATCGAGAATCTTGCGATTTATGGTGTGCTGTCCATGATCTTCAGTCTCGTCATCGGCTTCGTGCTGGCGGCGTTGATGGACCAGAAGATCAGGTTCGAAAACACCTTCCGCACGATTTTCCTCTATCCTTTCGCCCTCTCTTTCATCGTCACCGGTCTGGTCTGGCAGTGGCTTCTCAATCCTGAATTCGGCATCCAGTCGGTGGTGCGTTCGCTCGGCTGGACGAGTTTCACCTTCGATCCGCTCTATACGCCGAGCATCGTTATCTATGGCGTGCTGATCGCCGCACTCTGGCAGGGAACGGGTCTTGTAATGTGCCTCATGCTCGCCGGCCTGCGCGGCATCGATGAGGACATATGGAAAGCCTCCCGCGTAGATGGGATTCCTATGTGGAGGACCTATCTGTTCGTTGTCATTCCGATGATGCGGCCCGTTTTCATTACGACGCTGGTCATTATCGCCAGCGGCATTGTCAAGGTCTACGACCTCGTCGTCGCGCAAACCAGCGGCGGCCCTGGCATCTCGTCCGAAGTCCCGGCCAAATATGTCTATGACTACATGTTCCAGGCGCAGAACCTCGGTCAGGGATTTGCAGCCTCCACCATGATGCTGGTGACCGTTGCGATCATCATTATCCCCTGGGCCTACCTGGAATTCGGCGGAGGGCGCAAGCGTGGCTGATTCTGTTACTCTCAAGAATGCGAATGGCAGCGAGGCCGCGAGCGGCAAGACCTTCTCCGGACCGAACGGCCGCAAGCCGCGCCCGGCGCTCTCTGGCCGCAACATCATGCTTTACGGCACGCTCTTCGTTGCCGCAGTCTATTACCTGCTGCCGCTCTATGTGATGATTGTCACCTCGCTGAAAGGAATGCCGGAAATCCGGCTTGGCAATATCTTCTCGCCGCCGCTCGAGATCACATTCGAACCATGGGTGAAAGCCTGGGCGACGGCCTGCACCGGTCTCAATTGCGACGGCCTTTCCCGTGGCTTCTGGAATTCGGTTCGCATCACCGTACCGTCCACGATCCTCTCGATCGCGATCGCTTCGGTGAACGGTTATGCGCTTGCCAACTGGCGCTTCAAGGGGGCGGATCTCTTTTTCTCCATCCTCGTCGTCGGCGCGTTCATTCCCTATCAGGTGATGATCTATCCGATCGTCATCGTGCTGCGCGAAATCGGTATCTATGGCACGCTCAGCGGACTTATCCTGGTGCACAGCATCTTCGGTATGCCGATCCTGACGCTTCTGTTCCGTAATTATTTCGCATCGCTGCCGGTGGAGCTCTTCAAGGCTGCGCGCATCGACGGCGCGGGTTTCTGGCAGATTTTCCTGCGCATCATGCTGCCCATGTCGCTGCCGATCTTCGTCGTCGCAATGATCCTGCAGATCACGGGAATTTGGAACGACTTCCTGTTCGGCGTCGTCTTCACCCGGCCGGAATATTATCCGATGACCGTGCAGCTCAACAATATCGTCAATTCTGTCCAGGGCGTGAAGGAATACAACGTCAACATGGCGGCAACGATCCTGACGGGTCTCGTTCCGCTGGTCGTCTATTTCGTCTCCGGACGGCTTTTCGTCCGGGGCATCGCCGCCGGCGCAGTGAAGGGGTGATCCATGACCAGCAGCGTTTCCATCAAAGACCTTTCGCTGAATTTTGGCGCCGTCAACGTCCTGAAAACTCTCAACCTCGAGATCAATGACGGCGAATTCCTGGTGCTCCTCGGCTCGTCGGGCTGTGGCAAGTCGACTTTGCTCAATTGCATTGCCGGTCTGCTGGATATCAGCGAAGGCCAGATCTTCATCAAGGGCAAGAACGTCACCTGGGAAGAGCCCAAGGACCGCGGCATCGGCATGGTGTTCCAGTCCTACGCGCTCTATCCGCAGATGTCGGTCGAAAAGAACCTGTCCTTCGGTCTGCGTGTGGCCAAGGTGCCGAACGACGAGATCAAGAAGCGCATCGCGCGTGCGGCCGAGATCCTGCAGATCGAGCCGCTCTTGAAGCGCAAGCCGGCAGAGCTTTCGGGCGGCCAGCGCCAGCGCGTGGCGATCGGCCGCGCACTGGTGCGCGATGTCGACGTCTTCCTCTTCGACGAGCCCTTGTCGAACCTCGATGCGAAGCTACGTTCTGAGCTGCGTGTGGAAATCAAGCGGCTGCACCAGTCGCTGAAGAACACGATGATCTACGTCACGCACGACCAGATCGAGGCACTGACGCTCGCCGACCGCATCGCCATCATGAAGAACGGCGTCATCATGCAGCTCGACGATCCCACAACGATCTATAACGAGCCACGCAATCTCTTCGTCGCCGGCTTCATCGGATCGCCTTCGATGAACTTCCTGAAGGGCGAATTGGTGAACCGCGAAGGCAAGGTCGTGTTTGCCACCAACGACGTGCTATTCTCGCTCGATGGCTACAGGGCCGGTGAGGCATTGCAGGCCGGGCGCAAGGTCGTACTCGGCGTACGTCCCGAGCACATCAAGGTCAACGAGGAATTGGCGCCGGGCGCGGAGGCGCACAATGCCACCGTCGATATCGAAGAGCCGATGGGGGCTGACAATCTGCTTTGGCTGAAGCATGCCGGCCATACCATGTCGGTGCGCGTCAACGGTGCCAGGCGTTTTAGCCCCGGTACGGGCGTGAAGCTTGGCTTTGACATGTCTGTCGCATCGCTCTTTGATGCGCAGACAGAACTCAGAATATGATCATATGCATGGGGGCGGCCTTGCCGCCTCCTTTTTACAGCGGTCCGGGGAGGTCCGATGTCATCTTCGATCAACGATAATTTTGCCATCGATCTGGCTGGCTCGTGGAAGCTCACGTCTCCCGGCAGCGATCATTCTCTTTTCATGTCTCTGCCCGGTGATGTCCATGCCGCGCTCAATGCGGAAGGCCTCATCCCCGATCCCTATTTCGGCCGGAACGAGGAGGTCGTGCAGTGGGTCGCCAAGCAGGATTGGGAACTGAGACGCAGCTTCACTCTCGATGACACTGGTGGCGACTGGTATCTCGATATCGACTATCTCGACACCGTCGCAAGTGTCTATGTCAATGACGCGTTGGTGCTCGAAGCCGATAATTGCTTCCAGCGCTATCGCCCCGATGTCTCGAAGGTATTGAAGGCGGGCGAGAACAACATTCGCATCGTCCTGCATTCGAGCATCAAAGAGGGGGCGGAGCTGCAGGCGAAGCAGCCCTTCTACATCCCATACAGCACAAACAATTCGCCGATCCCGAACGGCAACATGCTGCGCAAGCCGCAATGCCATTTCGGCTGGGACTGGAACATCGCGATTGCGCCGCTCGGCCTTTACGGCACGATCGCGCTGAAGAAGCTCGAAATCGCCCGCATCGAGAACGTCGTCACCCAACAGATCCACAATGACGACGGTTCCGTCGATCTGAAGGTGACGGTGGCGCTGTTTGCCAAGGGAACGGGCGTTGCGCAGCTTTATTTCGAACTGGATGACGAGTGGGTGCGCCTCGATGTCGGCGTCAATGCCGGGGAAACCTCGATCACCCATCTCTTCCATGTCGACAAGCCGAAGCTTTGGTGGCCAGCCGGCAATGGTGAGCAGACGCTTTATGCTCTGTCGGTAGAGACGAATTTCGAGACCGTCACGCGGCAGATCGGCCTGCGGACGGTCGAGCTCATCACCGACGAGGACGAGGCCGGCAGCCGTTTTGCGCTGAAGGTGAACGGCCGCGAGATCTTTGCTCGCGGGGCCAACTGGATTCCGGCCGACGCGCTGTTTTCGCGCTCCAAGCCGGAGCTGACCGAGGATCTGCTGCAATCGGCCGCTGCGGCCAACATGAACATCATCCGCGTCTGGGGCGGCGGCTTCTACGAGCACGACTGGTTCTACGATATTTGCGACCGGCTCGGGTTGATGGTGTGGCAGGACTTCATGTTCGCCTGCAATCTCTATCCCTCGACCGGCGATTTCCTGGAGAACGTCGAAGCCGAAGTGGATTATCAGGTTCGTCGGTTGGCGACGCATCCCTCGATCGTCCTCTGGTGCGGCGACAACGAACTGGTGGGCGCACTTACCTGGTTCGAGGAATCTCGTAAGGATCGCGATCGCTACCTCGTTTCCTATGATCGCCTGAACCGGACGATCGAGCGGGCGATGAAGAAGGCCGCGCCGGATGCGATCTGGTGGCCGTCGAGCCCGGCGTCCGGCTATCTGAACTTCGGCGATGCCTGGCATGCCGATGGCTCCGGCGACATGCATTACTGGTCGGTCTGGCACGAGAACAAGTCGTTCGACAATTATCGCACCGTTCGTCCGCGCTTCTGCTCGGAATTCGGCTTCCAGTCCTACACCTCGATGCCTGTCATTAAGACCTATGCCGAGGCGAAGGATATGAACATCGCATCCCCGGTGATGGAGCTGCACCAGAAGAATGCCGGCGGCAACGAGCGCATCGCCGGCACGATGTTCCGCTATTTCCGCTTCCCGAAGGATTTTCCGAACTTCGTCTATCTGAGCCAGGTCCAGCAGGGCCTCGCGATCAAGACGGCGGTGGAATATTGGCGATCGCTGAAGCCGCATTGCATGGGCACGATCTACTGGCAGCTCAACGACACCTGGCCAGTGGCTTCGTGGTCGAGCCTGGATTACGGCGGCCGATGGAAGGTGATGCACTATCTGGTGCGACGCTTCTTCCAGCCGGTATCGGTCGCGGCGATCCCGTCGGAGGATAACAAGACGATCCGCTTCTCGCTGGTCAACGATACCAATGCGGATGTGACCGCGGATATTTCGGTTTCGCTGCTCAGGCTTGATGGCGAGCGTGTGCCGTTGACGACGGCGCATGCGGTCTGCACGCCGGATGCGGCGGTGGTCGCGCTGTCGATCGATGCGGATCAGGTTCCTGCCGATTGCCTGCTGGCGTGGCGTTTCACCGCATCGAACGGCATGGGCGGTGAGGGGCACTATGTCCACGGCACCTATAAGGCTCTGGAGCTTCAGCCCGCGGGCCTGACGGTGCTGAGGGAGGAGAAGGAGGAAAACGGTACGGTGGAGCTCACCGTCACCGCAAAGGGACTTGCGCTGTTCGTGATGATCGAGAGCGAGACTGAGGGGCGCTACTCTGACAACGCCTTCGATCTTGCCGCCGGCGAAAGCCGCCGCATCGTCTTTACGCCAGCCAAGCCATTGGCAGGCGGCGAGCCTGCATTCCGTATCTACGATCTGCAATCCAGCCAATCGGTGGATTGAGCTATTCCGCCGCAGCGGCGGCGATTTCGGGCTACAAGCTCATGACGGACGGCCACGAGGCCATGGAGGACTAGCGATGACGAAACTTGGATTTCAGCTTTATAGCGCCCGCAATTTCCAGCCCTATTCCGAGATTTTAGTAAAGCTCGGCAAGGCCGGCTATGCGGAGGTCGAGGGCTTCGGCGGCATCTATGCCGACCTCGACGAGGCGGGCCTGAAGAGCCTGCGCGCCGAACTCGACAAGAACGGCCTGACGATGGCAAGCGGCCATTTCAGCCCGGATTTCCTTGATGGCCAGGTCCAGAAGTCGCTGACGATCGGCAAGATCCTTGGCATGGACTCGATCTATGCCCCGCATCTGGCCGCCGATCAACGCCCGACGAACGCAGCCGGCTGGCTTGCTTTCGGCAAGCGCCTGCAAGAGATGAGCAAGCCTTACAAGGATGCAGGCTTCGAATTCGGCTGGCACAATCATGATTTCGAGTTCGTCAAGCAGGCCGACGGCTCTCTACCGATCGAGCAGATCTTCGAAGGCGCTCCGGATATTTCCTGGGAAGCCGATATCGCCTGGGTCATCCGCGGCGGCGGCGATCCCTTCGCCTGGATCGAAAAGCTCGGTTCGCGCATCACGGCCGTCCACGTCAAGGACATCGCGCCGGCAGGCGAAAACAAGAATGAAGACGGCTGGGCCGACCTTGGATATGGTACGGTTCCCTGGGCCAAGCTGATCAAGACGCTGGCCGGCACCAAGACCAAGCATTACGTTATCGAACATGACAATCCGAGCGACGTCGATCGCCTGATCACGCGCTCCATCGCATCCTTCAAGAGCTTTTGAGGCATTTCCACATGGCTAAGGAACTTGGCGTCGGCATCATCGGATGCGGCAACATCTCAACGACTTATTTCAAGCTCGCGCCGCTCTTCAAGGGGCTCAATGTGCTGGCTTGCGCCGATATCAACATGGACGCGGCGCGCTTGCGCGCCGAGGAATACAAGGTCAAGGCCCAGACCATCGACGAACTGCTCGCCAATGACGAGCTCGACGTCATCGTCAACCTGACCATCCCGGACGCGCATTTTTCGGTTTCGAAGCGCATTCTCGAGGCGGGAAAGCATGTCTACTCCGAAAAGCCGCTGGTGCTGACTCTGGAGCAGGGCGAAGAACTGCGGCGTATCGCCAAGGAGAAGGGGCTGGCCGTCGGCTGCGCCCCCGACACTTTCCTTGGCGGTGCACATCAGCTGGCGCGCAAATTCATCGATGACGGCGGCGTCGGCCGCATCACCTCGGGCTCCTGCCATGTCATGAGCCCAGGCATGGAAATGTGGCATCCGAACCCGGACTTCTTCTTCCTGCCGGGGGGCGGCCCGATCCTCGACCTTGGTCCCTATTATATCGCCAATCTGATCAACCTGATCGGACCGGTGAAGCGTGTCGGTGCCATGACGTCCATGGCATCGCCGACCCGCACAATCACCAGCGAGCCGCGCAACGGCGAAATCATTCCGGTGAAGACGCCGACGACGATCCAGGCGCTTCTGGAATTCGTCAGCGGTGCGACGATCACGCTGACGGCGAGTTGGGATGTCTGGTCGCATCGCCATGCCAATATGGAACTCTACGGCACCGAGGGTTCGCTCTACGTGCCCGACCCGAACTTCTTCGGTGGTACGGTGGAAGCCAGCGGCCGCGACAAGGACATCAAGCCGCTCGAGAACTGGGCGCATCCCTTCGGCATAGCCAACCAGGAAAGCCCGAGCGGCCCGCGCGCCAACTACCGCACGGCCGGTCTTGCCGACATGGCGGCATCGCTGATCGACGGGCGCGATGCGCGTTGCTCGCTCGACCGCACGTTGCATGGCGTCGACGTCATGACGTCGATCCTGAAGTCGGGTGCGGAAAACCGCTTCATCGATCTGACCACGACCTGCACGCAGCCGGCGGCACTCGGCATCGAAGAGGCGCAAGCGCTCTTGAAGTAAGCATAGGAAAAGCTAGTTTGCGCGCGGGGCAACCCGCGCGCTTTTCATCTCAAAGGAATAGTTATCATGGCTTGGCAACCGGCATCCGACCGCTATGCGAAAATGAAATACAACAGGGTTGGCCGCTCCGGTCTGAAGCTGCCGGCGATTTCGCTGGGACTCTGGCACAATTTCGGTGGTGACACGCCACATGACCGCAAGATCGATATGTGCCGCACGGCTTTCGATCTCGGCATCACCCATTTCGATCTCGCCAACAATTACGGTCCGCCTCCCGGCAGTGCCGAGACTGCCTTCGGCGAGATCCTGCGCTCCGAATTCGCCGGCTTGCGTGATGAGCTCATTATATCGTCCAAGGCAGGCTACGACATGTGGCCGGGTCCTTACGGAGAATGGGGCAGCCGCAAATACCTGATCGCCTCTTGCGACCAGAGCCTGAAGCGCATGGGGCTCGACTATGTCGACATCTTCTATTCACACCGCTTCGACCCTGATACGCCGCTCGAAGAAACCTGCGCCGCGCTCGATCATATCGTCCGTTCGGGCAGGGCGCTCTATGTCGGCATTTCCTCTTACAACTCGCAGCGTACGCGCGAGGCTGCCGCTATCCTTAAGGAACTCGGCACGCCATGTCTGATCCACCAGCCGAGCTACTCCATGCTCAATCGCTGGGTCGAGGATGACGGTCTGGTGGATACGCTTGATGAGCTCGGCATCGGCTCCATCGTCTTTTCGCCGCTTGCCCAGGGCATGCTGACGACGAAATATCTGGGCGGCATTCCGGAGGACAGCCGCGCCGCGCAGAACCACTTCCTGAAGCGGGATTTCATTCGTCCGTCGATCATCGACAATATCCGCAAACTCAACGAGATCGCCGAGAAGCGCGGCCAGACGCTGGCGCAGATGGCGATTGCCTGGGTTCTGCGCGGCGGCCGTATCACCTCGGCATTGATCGGCGCCAGCCGTTCGTCGCAAATCGTCGATTGCGTCAAGGCACTCGACAATCTCGACTTCACGGCCGAAGAGCTGAAGGAGATCGATGTCTACGCCCGTGAGGCCGACGTCAATCTCTGGGCCAAGTCGGCCGAGCGCGACTGATAAGCTTGAGACGCCCGGAACCAGATTCCGGGCGTTTTGCTTTGTCCGGGTGGAGCGGACATGCAGGTGGTCGGTCATTGTATCCATTGCCGTCCGAACGGCGCATATTAAGGTGTTCTCTGGAGGAGATGTTCCATGATCCGCAACCCGATCCTGCCGGGCTTCAATCCCGATCCGTCCATCTGCCGCGTCGGTGAGGACTACTATATCGCCACATCGACATTCGAATGGTATCCGGGCGTGCAGATCCATCATTCGCGCGATCTGGTGAACTGGACCTTGGTGCGCCGGCCACTCGAGCGTGCATCACAGCTCGACATGCGCGGCGAGCCCGATAGCTGCGGCATTTGGGCGCCGTGCCTTTCCTATGCGGATGGCTTGTTCTGGCTCGTCTATACCGACGTCAAGCGCTACGACGGCAACTTCAAGGACGCGCATAATTATATCGTGACCGCGCCGACCATCGAAGGCGAATGGTCCGAGCCGTCCTACGTCAATTCCTCCGGCTTCGACCCATCGCTGTTTCATGATGACGACGGACGCAAGTGGTTCGTCAACATGCAGTGGAACCACCGAACGGAGAGCTACGGCGGCTCGCCGAAGACGCCGGCCTTCGACGGCATTCTCCTGCAGGAGTGGGATGCGGCGGCGAAGTGCCTCAAGGGGCCGATCAGGAATATCTTCTCGGGCACCGATCTTGGCCTGGTCGAAGGACCGCATCTCTTCAAGCGCGATGGCTGGTATTATCTGACCACTGCCGAAGGCGGCACCGGCTATGATCACGCCGTGACCATGGCGCGTTCGCGCAATCTCGAGGGCCCCTATGAACTGCATCCGAACAAATATCTGATCACGTCCAAGGATCATCCGGAGGCTGCGCTGCAGCGGGCGGGACATGGCCAGTATGTCGAGACGCATGACGGTCGGTTCTACCACACGCATCTATGCGGCCGGCCATTGCCGCCGCATCGCCGTTGCACGCTCGGCCGCGAAACCGGCCTGCAGAAATGCGTTTGGAAGGACGACGGCTGGCTTTACCTGGAAAACGGCACCAGCGTGCCAGATGTCGAGGTGCCTGGCCTGAATGGCGCCGAGCGCATCGAGAAGCCCCGCCGCAGCGGCTATAATTTTGACGAGCGCACATTGCCCATGGATTTCCAGTGGCTTCGCACCCCAAAGCCGGAGCGGATCTTCAGTCTGACGGAGCGATCAGGCCATCTCAGGCTTTTCGCCCGCGAGAGCATCGGCTCCTGGTTCGAGCAGGCTCTCGTCGCCCGCCGGCAGGAACATCACAGCTTCCGCGCCGAGACGGTCGTCGAATTCGAGCCGGATACCTATCAGCAGGTCGCCGGTCTGACGCATTACTACAATCGCTTCAAGCTGCATGCGATTGCCGTGACCCTGCATGAAAAGCTCGGGCGCTGCGTCACCATCATGACCTGCCCCGGCGACTATCCGAACGGCCGTTTGAGCTTTCCGATCGATGCCGGCGTCGCCGTGCCCGACGGGCGGATCCAGCTTGCCATGGAGGTGCGCGACAACGACCTTCAGTTCTTCTGGCAGGCGGAAGGCATGGGGGCGTGGCAGGCCATCGGTCCCGTCCTCGATGCCGGTGTTATTTCGGATGAGGGCGGTCGCGGTGAACATGGCTCGTTCACCGGCGCGTTTGCCGGCATGTTCGCCTTCGACACGTCGGGCCGGGCGAAGACGGCGGATTTCGACTGGTTCAATTATGATGAGCTATGAAGTCGTTAGCGGCTTGTGACGGTGTTTGAGGAAATTCACACAAGCTAATCATTTTCATTACGAAATTGTAATCCAACCGTCAGATTTGCTTCATGTCCGGCGGGATAGGTTCGTGCGCAGATTCTGAAACGAGGAAACAACCAATGAGAAAAATCTTCACCGTCCTTCTTGCGGCGTCGGTCCTGGCGATGCCGCTGGCTGCGACAGCGCAAGTCAAGCCAGCGCCGACCGGCAAACAGGTCGTCGTTCAGAAGGAAGTGGTGAAGAAGAAGGTGATCGTCCGCAAGGGCGGCTGGGTCAAAGGTCGTCGTCTGTCCGCTTCCGATCGACGTCGTGCGACTGAGATCGACTATCGTGCTCTTCGTCTGACGTCGCCGCCGCGCGGTTATCATTGGGTTCGCATCAATAACAGCATCCTGCTTGTCGGGATTACGAGCGGGCTGATTTCGAAGGTGCATGACGCCCGATAGGTTTCGACTGGACCTTGGCGACGAGAAAAGGCGACCTTCGAGGTCGCCTTTTTCGTATCAATGATTGATATCGGCTTGAATCAAAATCCCCGGCATTTAACCGGGGATTTTATGCACTTTGTCTTGCTTCAATCTCAGCTCAGGCGGCCCGCGGCATGTGCCAGCATGGTATAGACCTTGCCGGTGTCGGAGGTCAGATAGGATTGCGTGACGGTGCGGTCGCGATCGGTGCGGGCGACGTCGGCAAGCAGCTTTTCGAAATCGGCAATGTAGCGATCGACCGCGGTGCGGAATTCCGGCTCGCGATCATACTTGCGCTTGATCTCGTCGAACGTCTGCTGGCCCTTGAGCGTGTAGAGACGGCGGGTGAAGACATCCCGTTCGCCGCGCTGGTAGCGGCGCCACAGATCAACCGAAGCATCATGATCGATGGCACGGGCAATATCCACCGATAGGGAGTTCAGCGACTCGACGACGTGACGCGGATTGCGGGCCACGGGAGCCGCTGCCGTTTCTGTCGGTTGACGCGGTGCGGTCTGGCGGGGTGGCGGCAGGTCGGCGTTCTCGTCGCGAGAAGCGCCGCGCAGCAGATCGCTGATCCAGCCGCCACCTGCCGTTTCCTGACGAACCGGAGCGGGCGTCTCTGCCGGTCGCTGCGGCTGAGCAGCCGGGATGGAGCCGCGCAGGCCCAAGGATTCGATCGAAGGCTGCGACGGCTGCTGTAGGCTCTGCTGGGGAGCGGGCTGCTGGGGCGCAGGTTGTTGCGGAGCAGGCTGTTGCGGCCTGGGAGCGGCGGCGGCGGTCGGGGCAGGTGCCGCCGGCCGCGGGCGCTGGGCCGGCTGTACGTCTGCCAGCGCGCGAGCTGAGGGCTCTGAGATCTCCAGCTGCTGCGTCGAGCGGCCGACGATCTGCGAGATGTCCTGCAGGGCCTTGATCTGTTCGGCCACGGCGCGGCGCATGGCGGCAGCGCTTTCCTTGGCCTCTTCGGGAAGATCGAAAGCGCCGCGCTTCAATTCGCTGCGGGTCAGGTCGAGTTCCCTGCGGATATCGCCGGCCGAACGGCGGATCTCGTCGGTTGCCCCGGCGAAGCGGCCGACAGCGTCGTCGACAGCAACACGCAGGGTCTCGCGCAGCTGCTGAGCCGCGCCATCGGACGTCTTGCCGGCTTCGGCAAACATCTGCTCGACTTCGGACAAGGAAGCCGTGAGGCCGCCGCGAAGACGGTTGCTCAGGTCGTTGGAGCGACGCTCTGCACTGGCGAAGGTGCTTTCCACTGCCTGGCTTGCGTCTTCGCTGGCCTTGTGAAGTACGCCGCGCATGCTCTCTGCTGCTTCCTCGGCCCGCTTCTCCGTATCTGAGAGTACGCGGCCGATATCTGCAAAGGAAGACTGCACGCTCTGGCGCAGATTGCCGGTGACCTGATTGGAGCGCTGTTCGGCGCGGTCAAAGGCGGTTTCCACCATCGAGCCGAGGGCGCGCATGGTGTTCTCGATCTCTTCCGAACGCTGGACGAGGCCGACGGCCAGGTTCTGCAATGCCGTTTCGCGTTCTTCGAGCGTCGACACGAGATTGGACTGCGCAGCACCCAGAAGCTGGGATGCCTGCGACAGCACCTTGGAATGCTCGTCGAAGCGTCCGACGATGTTGCCGACCTGCGACAGGGTCTGGCCGGTGATTTCCGAGAGCTTGTCGACCTTGCCTTCGAGGAGGCGCGAGGAGGCCGAAACCATCTCGCCGGCCTTCGTGGCGGATTCGGCGAAGCGCACCGAGGTCGCGCTGAGGCGATCGTCCACGGTCGCGAACTCAGTGGCGGCATTGGTCAACAGACCGGCGATCGTCGAGTTGTTTTCCGCCAGGCGGGCGATGATGCCGTTGACGCTTGCCAGCAGATTGTTTTCGAGCGTGCTGACGGTGTTGACCGCGTGTTCGGTGCGCGATGCAATGGCATTGATCAGAGCGGCGTTTTCGGCGCGCAGGCGATCGCTGCTTTCCTGAGCCGCCGCCGAGATGAGGGCGGCTGCTTCCTGGCCCGTTGCCGCATAGCGGTCGACGATCGGGCGGGCCTTTTCGTCGATGAGGCGCGACAGTTCTGTGGAGCGCCCTGCCAGCATGGAGTTCAGCTCGCGGGTGCGTTCATCGAGCGAATTGCGGATCGATGCGCCGCGCGCTTCCAGTGCCTTGTCGACATCGGTCAGCGTGGCGTCGATCTGGCGGGCGCGGTCTTCCAGCGAGGTGCGGATGGCGTTTCCGCGCTCATCAAGGGCACGCTCGACCTGCGCCATGGTGGAAGCGATCTGCTCGCTGCCGCCGGTCAGCGTATTGCGGATGGACGCGCCACGGGCTTCCAGCGACTGTTCGGCTGATGACAGGGCCTGAGAGATCGTATCCACCTGACTGCTGACGAGACCTTCGGCTTCGGCAACCTTGGCGACGATCGCGTTGCCAGCCTCCGAGAAGGTCTGGGCAACGGCTGCGGCCTGGCTTGCCAGCCGGTTCTGCGTTTCGGAGACGCGGTTGACGAGATCGTCGGAGCGCTCGGTCATGGCGCGGGTGAAAGCATCGCTGTGGCTGCCGAGATTGTCGGCAAACTGCTGACCGGTACTAGCAAGCAGATCGGCAGTGCGCGTTGCTTCGCTGTCCATGCCCTGAGCGGCATCGGCAACGGCGGTGCGCAGTGTCGTGGCGAGATTTGCGGCCTTGCCCTCGATCGTGCGGTTGACGGCTTCAAGGCCGACATTGAGCGCGCGATCCATCGTCGACAGACGTTCTTCGATGCGTGCTGCGGCCTCGCTGCCGCTCCGATCTATCTGAGTTGCACCGCTCGCCAGCGTTTCGGAAAGACGGTTGCCGGCTGCGTCGACCTGGGCAGCAACGCCGCCGACGCCTTCGTGGATGCGATTCTCGAGAGTCGACAGGCTTTCCTCGACACGGGAGCCGGTTTCGGCGAAGCGGCTGGTCATGCCGTCTATCGACTGATTGAGGTTGGACGAGAAGGTCTCGGCCGAGCGAGCAATGTCGCCAGCGGCCTGCTGTATGCGGCCGGCGATATCGCCGGCGCCGCTGTTCAGGCGTTCTTCCAAAGCCCTCGCGCTGGCATCGATGCTCTGGCGCAGCGAGGCCTCGCGATCCTCGAGCGACATTTCCAGCATGCTGGCGCTGGTGGCGATGGACGTGCCGATCGCGGTCGTCTGTTCGAGCAGCGTGTTATCGAGTTGCTCATGTGCGTCGCGGAGCGTCAGGCTGATCTCGTTGCTGCGATCCTCCAGCGTCGTGCGCATGCGCTCATAGGCCGAGGCCAGGCTCTGGTCCATCTGTGACAGGCCGGCGCCGAGGGTATTTTCGAGCTGGCGCGTCGTGGTGCCGAGAACATTCTCGACCCGGTCGCTGCTGCTGCCGAGCAGTCCCGACAGGGATTCGGCATGGGCGGCAAGCGATCGGTCGAGGCGAGCCTGATTTTCGGTATAGGCGGCGCGAATGGCATCCGCCTTGTCGCCAAAGGCATCGGTCACGCGAGACTCGGCGCCGGAGACGCTGTCGAGCAGTGCATTGGCGCGCGATTCCAGGGTGTTTTCGAAGCGGCTCTGGTTCTCGGCAAGAGAAATCGCAAAGGCCATGCTCTTGTCATCGAGCGTATTGGTCAGTGCTTCGTGGCCGCTGGTGACAGTGTGGGCGATAGCCTGGGCGCTGTTTGCCAGTGTTTCCTCAAGCTTTGCCTGGTTCTCCGAAAGGGCGATCGCCAGTGCCATCGTCCGGTCGTCGAGGCTGTTGACGATCTTGTCGTGGGTGCCGGCTACCGTGTCGGAAAGGGCATCCAGGCGGCCGGAAAGGGCGTTCTCGAGGCGAGACTGGGTGTCGGAAAGCGAAATGGCCAAGGCCATAGCCTTTTCGTCCAGGGCATCGGCCAGCGCAGCGTGATTGCCGGTGAATGCGTTGGTGATCGCTTCCGCGCGATTGGCGAGCGTTGCTTCGAGACGGGATTGACCGCCCGTCAGAACGTCGGAAAGTGTTTTTGTCTTACCATCAAGCGTATCTGCGACGCGCTCGGCGTGACCGGAAACGGTATCTTCCAGTCGCGCCTGGCTTTCAGAAAGGGCGATGGCGAGTGCCATCGTCTTGTCGTCCAATGTGCTGGCGACACTTTCCACATGGCCGGAGACGGTGCTTTCGAGGCGAGCCTGGCTTTCTGAAAGCGCGATGGCCAGCGCCATCGTCCTGTCATCAAGCGCGTCAGCCAATGCGGCATGATTGCCCGCAAACGCCTTGATGATCGCTTCGGCGCGATTGGCGAGCGTCTCCTCGAGATGAGCCTGTCCGCTCGTCAGCGCGGAGGCGAGCGCACTGGTCTTGCCATCCAGGGTATCGGCGACGCGCTCGGCGTGACCGGAAACGGTATCTTCCAGCCGCGCCTGGCTCTCTGCAAGCGCGCGCGCGAGTGCCTTTGTCTTTTCATCCAAAGTGCCCGCGACATGTTCGGCGTGTCCGGAGACGGCATCTTCAATACGTGACTGGCTTTCCGAGAGAGCGATGGCGAGGGCCATCGTCCTGTCGTCAAGCGCGTTGGTGACGCTTTCCGCGTGGCCGGAAACGGTGCTTTCCAGGCGAGCCTGGCTCTCTGCAAGCGCGCGCGCAAGTGCTTTTGTCTTCTCGTCCAAAGTGCCTGCGACATGTTCGGCATGTCCGGAGACGGTATCTTCAAGGCGTGCCTGGCTTTCCGAGAGAGCGATGGCGAGGGCCATCGTCTTGTCGTCAAGCGTGTCGGCGATCTTGCCGTGCGTGTCGGCAATGATACCGGTGATGGCATCGGCGCGGCTCGCCAGCGTGTTTTCGAGACGAAGCTGGTTCTCGGCAAGCGAAATCGCCAGCATCGACGTGCGCTCGTCGAGGGCCGCAGTCAGATGTTCGTGGGAGCCGGTGACGGCGTTGATGATGCCTTCCGAACGTTCGGAAAGCGTTTGCTCGAAACGCGACTGATTGTCGGCGAGAGCGCCGAACAGGGCGCCGCTGCGGGCCGCCATGACGGTGTCGATGCGCTCGTGAGCCGAGCCGAGCGCCTGCGTGATCTCGCTGGTGCGAGCTGAGAGCGTATTGTTGATGTTGTTGGCGCCGCCGGCAAAGGCTGTGGTGAGTGCTTCCGTGCCGCTTTGCAGCGCGGTCGTGACATCGCTTGTGACGCCCTGGACGGCCGACGTGAACGCACCGGCATGCGAGGCGAGGGTCGTGTTCAATTCGCCCGTGCCCGAGGTGAGTGCCGACGAAATGCCGCTGGTGGCATTCTGGAGCGCGGACGTAATCTCGCCTGCCTTGGAGCCGATCGCGCTTTCCAGCACTTCCTGGCCGGTAGCCAGCGTCGTGGCCAGCGCGAAGGACTGGTCGGTAAGGGTGGAACCCAGGCGTTCGATGCTGGAGGTCAGTATGCCTTCCAGAGCGTCGGAGTTGCCGCCCAAGGTCTCATTGATGCGAGCAAGGCTTTCCGACAGCTTGCTGTCCAGCGTACCGGCGCGCTTGTCGAAGGCGGAGGTGAATTGGGATACGCGCTCGTCGAAGGCCGTCGAAAGCTGCGCGATCGTCGACTGGAAGCGCTCATCGAAGAAACCGGAGCGAAGATCGATGTCCATGATGGCATCGTCAGCCGTCGACTGCAGGCTCTGGCGAAAGCTTGAGCCCTTTTCATCAAGCGCGGTGTTGAGCTTGGCCAGCACATCGTCGAGCGTGCCCGTGATTGAACGCTCGCCGCCTGTGAGGCTCTCGCTGATCTCCCTGGTCCGGGCCACCAACGTCTCATTCAGTTGGCGGGCGCGCTCATTGAGCGCGGTGTTGAGCTTTTCGGTGTTCGCGTCGAGCGTCGATGCGCGGGTTTCGAACTGGCCGAGCAATTCCTTGCCGCGTTCGGAAAGCGTCGACGACAGAGATTCCAGGCGTGTGTCGAATTCCTGGCTGAGCGCGAAGCCGGAAGCGTTGAGGTTCTGCAGCAGGCTGTCGGTCTTGGCGGCGAGCAGGGTGCCGATCGCGTTGACCGCAGAATCCGACTTTTCCATCAGCGCAGCGGCGCGTGTGTCGATCATCGAGGCGAAGGCTTCGCCCGAGGTCGAAAGACGCACGGCGATCTCTTCCGTCGCCAGCGACAGATCTTCCTTGATCTGGTCATGCACGCCGACGATGGACGAGCGGATCCGCTCCGCGTGGTTGACGATCGCGTCGCGCTCGGCGCCGAGTTCGTGGACGAGGCCGCGTACGCGCAGTTCATTGTCTGCGTAGCTGCGCTCCAGCGCATTGACCTCGGTGTGAACGAGGGTCTCCAGTTCGGTGGCGCGCGCAATGGTGCGCTCGATGCCTTCGTTCATAGCGGAGACTTCGCGACGCACGGCCTGGCCGACCGTCATGATGCGGTCGGAGGCGACGGTCTCAGGCTCGACGAGGCGCAAGGCCACTTCCGCCATGGAGCGGGCCGCATTGCGCATGTCATGCGCACGGGAAATCATCATGCCGAAAGCATAGAACAGGAGTACGGGAACGACGATGCCGACGATGCAGGCAATGACGCCGGGGAGGGCGGCGAGATCGGCGACGGATTGGATGTTCCGGATCTGAGTGCCGTAAAGAAGCATGGCGAGGCCGACGCCGCCGATGATCCAGAACAACGAAAAGATCGTGGCGTTGCGCACCGCATGGCTCTGGGAGCCGCCGTCCAGTGCTTTCAATATGCTGGCCGGGCTTGCCCGGTTGGCATCGTTGGCGGCTGCGAGGTTCGGGCTCTTGGGCGCTTCAGCCGGGCGTGGCGTGGCAGCCGTTGTGGTCGAGTTGCGTGCGGGGCCTGTCTTAGGGGCTGCGTCGCTCCTAGTCTGCTTGGTCGGCTCAGACAATTTTCGCTCCGGGGCATCGGGTGTAGGGCTGCTGCGAGACTCCAAGTCCTCGTCACTGAAATCGATCTGCAAAGCTTCGTCCAATGCCTGGAAGGCCTTGTCCTCGACCGACTCGATGTACTTTTTGTTCGCCATGCGGTTACGCCTCGTTACAACTCAAATCGGGCTTGCCGTGTCGTTTCCGGAAATTCCGCCGTGTCCAGAAAAGACGAACCCTGCCTCCCGTGAGGTCTTCCGTCATCGATCTCTATCGATGATGGATTTCCTATTACATTCAGAGTGGATAACTGCTTTTTCAAACGAATGTTATGAAAACATTACCACTATCCACCCCTTGGGCAAAGGCACGCGCCAAAGACCCAATTTATCAGTATCGTAGTGACACATTCCCCCAGTCATGACAATTAACTCCACGGTAAAGGCAGTGGATCATTAAGAGACCATTAACCTTCTTCGCTGGTGCAACATCATGAAAAGCCAATATTTTGAGCATGTTTAACGCACGTTAACCATGTCTGGAGATTTGCGCCCTGAATGTGCCAAAATTTAACTCGATGGCCATCCCCAGGCCGCAAGCATGCGGCACGTCCCACAAACAGTCACAGTATAAGACGGGAGCATTGGCACATGGCAGCACTGAATATCGCGTTTGAATCTCCGGACAATTCGCGGGGTCCGGCCCCGTCGCGGGAGCGATCGATCGATCTGGTTCACCTTGCAAAGCAGACGATGGGCGACAAGGCCCTCGAGGTCGAGGTGCTGCAGATGTTCGCCAGGCAGGCGCGCTCCTGTCTCCAGGAGATCGGCAGCGGCGACGCCAAGCGTGTCCAGGCTGCATCGCACAAATTGAAGGGTGCAGCCAGTGCCGTCGGTGCCTTCCGCGTGGCGGATGCGGCGGCGGCGCTCGAGAGCGATGCAGGCGATGCTGCCCGCATGGCGGCGGTTACCACCTGTGTCGTCGACGCCGAGAATTTCATTCTGAAGCTGTCGCGTTGAGCTGACCCGCTGGAAAATCGGCAAATTCAAGCATTGCGCCGCCAAACGGGTGAAACCGTTTCGGCGGCGCAAATGTTGACTGCCCCAACGATTTGTTGGAAGTAAAATTCCGAACGATCCTTCACTCACGATTTCGGAATTCACTTAAATGACAAAATTGACCATCGTCGCCTTCGACGGCACGCGCTTTGACCTCAATGTCGACGAGGGCTCCACCGTGATGGAAAATGCCGTTCGCAACTCGGTGCCCGGCATCGAGGCGGAATGCGGCGGTGCGTGTGCCTGTGCCACCTGTCATGTCTATGTCGACGAGGAATGGACCGAAAGGGTCGGCAGTCCCGAGGCGATGGAAGAAGACATGCTGGATTTCGCTTTCGACGTCCGTCCCAATTCGCGCCTCTCCTGTCAGATCAAGATGAAGGGCGCCCTTGACGGGCTTGTCGTCCACGTTCCCGAGCGGCAAGCCTAGAACGTCCTGCAGCCGGTTTTTTTTGGCTGCAGTGATCATGCCGGACTGTCGGATGTAAAATCCAAAGGTTCGCTCCAAAAAGAAGCCCCGCTCTGCTAGTTTCAGCGAGCGAGGCGAGGCGGGCGCATCACCGACAGGCAAGGGAGGAAACACCTGCGGCTTGAGGACGCGCCAGGAGAACACGTAGCGCATGCTTTAAAAGGCAAACCCAGACTGCGCAGGAGAGCGAACGAACCCGCCAGCGCAGGCAATCCAATCGATCCATCAGAGATCCCGCCCAGAATTTTCGAATCATCCGGTGCGATCATCTCTATGTTCCACAGGAAAAACCTATTTCAGATTCTCGTAAAGTTCAAAGAGCGGCGCGGGCGGACGATTCACAGATATAGTGGCTCTTTTCACACAGTAGGCTGCGATCCGGCCGCTGTTTGTCCGAAATGAACATTGTTGCGTCCAGTCACTGGCCGCTTTGCCGGCCGCGATAATACAACAGTCTTTGTATGCGATTCTGGAAATTGATCGCTTCGATGCGGTCGAATCGCGCCTGATCGGCGTCGTGTCGGTCGGTTTCTCGCGACGTCACCTCGTTTGCCTTTTCCTGAAGCGCGTCGCAGCTGCCTGCCGACGGCAGGGAAAGGATCGCCCTCTCCATCTGGCGCGCGTGCTCGCGTGCGATTTCGACATGCCGATCCTCATGACGGCGAATATCGGCCTGCAGAGTATCCCAGATCATGGAAAGCTGCTTGCTTGCACGGCGCCGGTCACGCCAGCGGGGCAGGATGATTTCAGTATCGACAGTAACTTTCACGCCGGAAATATAACAGCGGCCATTCGTCTCGCTGTAGGTCGCGCTGCCACCGAAGCGAATCCTTGTCGCGCCGGGATGATGGCTGCTGGAGCCCATCGCGAGCGGTCCGCGCTCGTTCAACGCCGCGTCGAGCTCGTCCGCGCTCTTTCCCTTGATATCGAAATAGGAGACGGATTTGCGGGCGATCACCTCCGCGTCGGCCATGCCGGGCACGCAGCACGCAAGCAACAGCGCAAGCGAAACACGGATCTTCTGGGACGCAAACGGCATTCATGTTGCTACCATGTTGAACTTCGGCGAACCTTGCGGCATAGCCACTGTGAGCGCAATATCAAGCGCAAGGTTTTTTCATTTCAATGGGATGGGATGGTTGGTGGCAGAGCTTCGCAGTCAAAGCTGGCATGTCGCGCATGGGCGCAGCCTCGATGTCGGCAAACAGAGCGTCATTATGGCTATCGTCAATGTGACGCCGGATTCCTTCTCCGATGGCGGGCACTATGAGGCCGTCGATACCGCGGTTGCGCATGCGCTTGCCTGCGTCGAGGATGGCGCCGCGATTATCGACATCGGCGGCGAATCGACGAAGCCCGGCGGTGATGCCGTCAGCGCCAGCGCAGAGCAGGGGCGGGTGCTGCCCGTCATCGAGGCGCTCCGCGGCAAGACGGATGCGTTGATATCGGTCGATACCTATCGGGCCGACACGGCGCGACTGGCGGTTGGAGCCGGCGCGCATATCGTCAACGATGTTTTCGGCCTGCAACGCGAGCCGGAGATCGCGGCTCTGGCGGCGCAGACAGGCGCCGGGCTTTGCATCATGCATACCGGTCGCGACCGGCAGAAGCTGCCCGACGTGATCGACGATCAGATGTTGTTCCTCAGTCGCTCGCTCGACATCGCCGCTGCAGCCGGCGTGAGCCGGCAGAGTATCGTGCTGGATCCCGGCTTTGGCTTTGCCAAGGAGCACACGGAGGAGAATCTGGAATTGATGGCGCGTTTCAATGCATTGCTTCGATTCGAGCTGCCTCTTTTGGTGGGCACCTCGCGCAAGCGATTTGTCGGCGCTATTACCGGGCGCGACGCACCGGATCGGGATGTCGGGACGGCTGCGGCGAATGCGATATTGCGCTTGCAGGGAGCGGCCCTATTCCGCGTACATAATGTCGCAATCAACAGGGACGCGTTGGCGGTCGCGGATGCTATCCTCGGGACGCGCGCGAGACTTAAAGCATGATCCCGGACCATAGGGAGCGGTTTTCGGACGCCGTCGTGTCTGTTCGAAACGGAGGGACGTCATGAGCGTTATCACCTACACCATCACTCTTCAGAATTGTGCGTTCTTTGCCCGCCACGGCGTGCATGACGAGGAGGAATTCCTCGGTCAGCGTTTCTTTGTCGACGCCGAACTCGACGTCGAAGCCGGCGACGCGCTGGAGCGAGATTCGATCAACGATACCGTCAACTACGGCATCGCATTCAGCGTCATCGAGGAAATCGTCACGGGACGCCGGCGCTATCTGATCGAGGCGCTGGCGCTCGATGTGGCGAAGGAGCTGTGCCGGCGTTTTCCGAGCATCCGCAGGGCGAAGATCACGGTGCGCAAACCCAATGCTCCGGTTCCGGGCGTTCTCGATTACGTACAGGTGAGCGTTGAGCATTTTGCCTGAGAACGGAGCCGTGCGCGCAACGCTCGGCCTGGGTGGCAACCTGGATAATCCCAAGCACGCGATGGCGCTTGCCTTGCGGACGCTTGATTCGCGGGCCGATTGCCAGGTGGTTTCGGTCTCGCGGCTCTATAGGACGCCGCCTTGGGGCAAGACGGATCAATCCTTCTTCTATAATTCCTGCGCCGCCGTCGATACGACGCTTGCGCCGGAAGCGCTGCTAGAGGTTTGCCTGGGTATAGAGCGCGACATGAAAAGGGTTCGGATCGAACGCTGGGGGCCGCGAACGATCGATATCGATATCCTGACCTATGGCGAGCTGGAGCGTGCCGAGCCGCTGCTCAGCATTCCTCATCCCCGCATGACCGAGCGCGGTTTCGTCCTCATGCCGCTTGCCGATTTCGCCGCCGATCTGACGGTCAAAGGACGCGCGATCAAGGACTGGCTGCGTGAGGTCGATGTCGAGGGGATCGAGGTCGCGGACGAAAGCCGCGATTGGTGGCAATCGGCCTGACAGGGAATGCAAAACGGCCGGCGAAGGATGCCGGCCGCCATCAATATGGCTTGATGCCTGGAACTACTGGATCGATCCGACCGCCATCTGGTCGATGTCGGCGCGCTTCAGCGTGACGCCGATGACCGGAACCATCTGTTCGCCAACCTTCACCGAAATCGTGACGTTCATCAACTTGTCGTTCGTCACGCGGGCGATCATGGCGCCATTGAGCTTCTGGCGGTTCAGACCGAGCACGACCGTACCGTCATTGACCGTACCGGACGTCACATCCAGACCCTTGCCGGCGGCTCCGTCCAGAAATTTTCCGGTGTAACTACCGCCACTCTGGGTGATCTCGGCCGACATCGGCTGCTGGAAGACGCCGACGCGGCAGGTGCCATCGAGCTTGACGCCGGCATTGCTACTGTCGAGCGCCTTGCCCGTGAGGGCGCAGGTGAATTTCGTTCCCTTGTATTTACCGGCGACGATTTCGCCCGGACCGCTCCAGGAGCCGGCGACCGATTGGAAAAAGGCCTTGTCGCGGGGAGCCGCGTCAGCCGAATGAACCCAAGCACCTGTGGAGAGGGTCGCGGCGGCAAGGCCGCTTACAAGAAGAAATTGACGCGAAAACATGGACATTCCTTAGCGAGGCGGGACCGTAAATCTGGTTCCCACTTTTGCCCGAGAATGGTTAATGCTTGGTTTCCTGCGCCTTGCAAAGCCGGATTTACGGGCATTCATGTCGTCTTGCGGCCCGTCACACTCGGCGTGAGATCGCCGGCGAAGTCGGCAATGCCAGGCCGCTTGAGCGCCTTGAAGGACAATGGCCGGCAGAGATCCATGGCTGCAATTCCGATCCGCGCCGTCATCATGCCGTTGACGACGCCTTCGCCTAACCGCGCCGAAAGCTTCGATGCCAGGCCGTGGCCGATCAGCTGCTGGACGATGCCGTCGCCGACTGCGATCGAGCCGGTGACGGCGAGATGGGCAAGCACATCGCGCATCAACCTGAGCATGCCGAGCGTACCGGGCCTACCGCCATAGAGCTCGGCCATGGCCCGCACCAGCTTTGCCGCCTCGTAGAGAACGAAGAGAATGTCGACGAGAGCGCGCGGGCTGACGGCTGTCACGACCGAGACCCGCTTCGAGGCGCCGAGAATCAGCGCTCGGGCGCGACGGTCGAGCGGTCCGAGCAGCTCGCGCTCCGCGAGGTCGATCAAGTGCGGCGCATCGATGATGTCGTCCTCGGCGGCTTTCAGCGTGGCGCGGCCTCGTGCTGTTTCCGGATTGGCTTCGAGAAGAGTGCAAAGACGCTTTACCAGCGCCTTGGCACGCGCCGGGCGTGTTTCGACGATCGCGGCTTCCGCTTCCGCCTTGATGGTCTGCACGGCCGCGAGCCGCATCATGCCGGCGGTTTCCCTGACAACGATGGCAAGGACGGCGAGAATGCCGACGGCGACCGTTGCGAGCGCCGTATAGCCGAGCCAGTCGGCGCGGCTGAACAGGTCGCGGATGAGCTGATCCGTCCAGAGGCCGAAGGCGAGCGACACCAGAATGCCGAGTGCGCTCAGCGCCACCTTGCCGAAGGAAAACCCACGGCGGCGCGGCCTGGCAACGGCGCTTTCGGTCAGTGCCGAGTCGAGGGCAGGGTTGATGAAAGGGTCTTCCTCGTCCGGTGTCAGGACGATTTCGGTGTCGAAGCTTTGCGGCTTGCGACGCAGCGATTCCGAACCGGCTGCGGCATTCGCATCGCTTCTGGAAATGTCCGGCTCCAGCGAAAAGGCGGCCGGACGGCGGGCGGGGCCGCTTGGTTCGTTTGCGGTCGGTTTCGTCATGCTAGACGGTCTCCGAACAGGAACTGCATGGCGCGATCGAGGCGGATATGCGGCACCGAAAGCTTGATGCCGCTGCCGGTTTCATCAAGCTCCGGCGGGCGGAAGCGCACGACGTTCACCTCGGGCAGATGGACCTTTGCCCCATCCGATTCAAGGGCTTCGAACAGCCAGCGGGGATTTTCCGGCAGATCGCCCGGGAATACTGCCGTCTTGCGATTGCCGTCAAAGATTTCGCCGGCGATCGTTTCCTTGTCCATCGGCGTGCCGACGATGACGGGAAGCGTCTGTCCGTCGCGCGTCACGGTCGCCTCGCGGGTGGCGCGCACGGAGGCGATGGCCATGACCTCGATGCCGGCACCGGCCATGCCGATGCGTTCGACGGCACGCTCCACGAGGCGGCGGGTCAGTGCCTCCAGCCGGTCATGGCTTTCGTGATGGAGATGGTCGGCCTTGGTGGCGGCGACCAGCACGCGATCGATGCGGCGGCCGATGAGCGCGGAAAAGAAGGAATTGGCGCCGGGACGGAAGCAGGCCAGCACATCCGTCAGCGCGCGCTCGAGATCCTGCACCGCTTCTGGACCGCGATTGATGGCCTGCAAGGCATCGACGAGAACGATCTGGCGGTCTAGACGGGCAAAATGCTCGCGAAAGAAGGGTTTGACCACCACGGATTTGTAGGCCTCGTAGCGGCGCTCCATCATCGCCCAGAGCGAGCCTTTTGGGGCGTTGCCCTCAGCCGGCAGCTTCAACGGCGCGAAGGTGAGCGCCGGCGAACCGTCCAGATCGCCAGGCAGCAGAAAGCGGCCTGGCGGCAGCGTCGACAGCGAACGCTCGTCGGATTTGCAGGCCTTGAGGTAATCGGCAAAAGCCGCTGCAAGGTCGCGCGCCTTCATTTCGTCCGCAGGCGCCGCAATATCGGCATTTTCTGTTATCGCCAGCCAGGCGCGTGACAGCTCGGCGCGGATGCCGGTCGCGGCCAAAGCCAGCGTGTCCCCGCTGAAGGTGCGGAAATCCTTGCCGAGCAGCGGTAGGTCGAGCAGCCATTCGCCGGGGTAGTCGACGATGTCGATGGAAAGGCGCCCGGGAGAGAACAGCCGATTCCAGCCGCTGGCGCTTTGATAGTCCAGGGTAATGCGCAGCTCCGAGATCGCGCGTGTCGAATCGGGCCAAATCCGCTCTTTCACCAGCGCGCGAATGTGGTCCTCGTATTGAAAACGCGGCACGGCATCATCAGGTTGCGGTTCGAGGCGCACTGCGGAGACGCGACCCGATTGCACCGCCTCGAACAGCGGCAGGCGGCCGCCATTCAACAGATTGTGTACCAGGGAGGAGATGAACACGGTCTTGCCCGAACGGGACAGGCCGGTGACACCGAGGCGAATTGTCGGGTTGACGAGGCCGGCCGCGCGATCAGCAAGATTATCAAAGGCGATCAGGGCGTCGTCGGTGAAGGAGGTCAGGCTTGGCGGCAAGGCGGGATCCCTGAATGACAGCGTGACCGTGAATATAGGAAGCGAAACTCAAGCCGAAAAGGCAACGTTATATCGGCGGGCGTTCCGGCCAAGGCTGGAGCGTTTGCTGGCATCAGCAGATATCGCTACTCGGTGACAAAGTCCGCAAGCACCCAGCCCGTCGATGTCGAGTCGACAACCGCCAGGCCGGCGGTTGGAAAGCCGCGAGGAAGTGCGCCAACCAATGCTTCATGACCGATCAGGGATTCCAGCGTCTGCTCGATGGTCGGATTGTGCGCCACCAGCATCACGGATTCCTGGTCGGTTTGCGATGCTATGAGCGAGAGGTAGATTTCCAACGTGCCGTTGTAGAGAGCATCGACAAAGCGGAATTCGGTGGATGGGCTGACGACGCGGCGCATGGCGTCAGCAGTCTGCCGACACCGCAGGGCGGTCGAGGAAATGATCAGGTCCGGCTCGTAGTGTTTGTCAGCCGCCTTGTCCGCGACAATCTCGGCCGCGGCAAAGCCGTCGTCGGTAAGAGGGCGATCGAAATCCCGCTGACCCGGCGCGGCTTGTTGAGCCGCCGCATGACGCAAGAGATAGATCCGGGAAGGCGGTGGCGAGATGTTGGTCATGGCGAAATTCCGGAGCTCGATTTCATCAACGAGGTAACGTCTGATCCCACATACAGTCAACTGCTCCCAGATCCGCCAGCTCCGCCAGATCCGCGTTTGGCGCTTATTCACGCGAAGGTTACGGTTGGGCCGGATTCGGTCCGTTGCAAATATATGATGAAAAAATAGACCCTTAGCTGAATTTTATGACAAATTTAAAAATCAGTTGACAGCATCTATTTGGCTTGAATCGATACTATTGGTTGGGATATACACCCGGCAATATGAGATGTTCTTCAGGAGAATCGCGTTGAGTGAGAAGATCGATCTTAGCAGTTATGTGCCCTCGGAGGACGAGGAGTTCATGAATGTAAATCAGCGGGCCTATTTTAGAGCGAAGCTGGTAGCCTGGAAAAATGATATCCTGAGAGAAGCGCGCGAGACGCTGGATCACCTGGCAGAAGAAAGCGCAAACCATCCCGATCTGGCCGACCGGGCTTCCTCGGAAACAGATAGAGCCATCGAACTCCGGGCTCGTGATCGCCAGCGTAAGCTTATTTCCAAAATCGACGCTGCATTGCAGCGCATCGAAGACGGCACTTACGGCTACTGTGAAGAGACCGGCGAACCGATCGGCCTCAAGCGGTTGGATGCCCGTCCGATTGCCACACTGTCGATCGAAGCGCAGGAGCGTCACGAGCGCCGCGAGAAGGTCTATCGCGACGAGTAATTGCACAGCCGGTTTCGGCCGATATTGAAAAACTGAAGGCACGACGAATATTTCCGTCGTGCCTTTTTCATTTGGCGACGCAGTCGCGCGACTGCGTCTTACTTGTCGCGGCTGACGCTCATCTCGCCGAAAATGCGTGCAACCTCCTTTTGCAGGGCGCTGTCTCCTCCGGTTATCGGGGCGAGTTCGGGATCGATGCGCTGTGCGGGACCAGGAGCCTGTACCGGGGCGGATGCGGCGGCCGGCTGTTGCCGAACCTGGCGGGGCTGCTGCACGTTCGGAATGATCCGCTCGGCAGTCAAATTCTTTGACATTTCCGCTTCCAGCACGCGTTGAAATTCATTGGCAGGTTCGGCGGGAGACGGTGCTGCGACCGTCGGCTCGACGGCCGCCGCGCGTGCCGGTTGTTGCGGCAGGACCATATGGCGAGCGGCCTCCAAGATGTCGGCGGCTTCCGTCTCGGTCAGCGCGGTCACAGGCTGGGATGCGCGCTGCGGCGGCGTGACGATAGGCTGAGGCCGTTCGACCTGACGCGGTGCGGGCTCCGGCGCAGCGGCGACAGCCGGTTCAGTGCGCAGATAGGCGTCGGTCTTGTCCCCGGTCGATCGAGGGAGCTGCGAAAATGCGGCGGGGAGGGTATCGAGTTCGGCGGCTTTCTGTGACGGTTCCGGTCGGTTTTCGTACGCGAAGGGGATTTCGACCGGCGTGGGCGTTGGTATCGATGTCGGTGTTGCTGTCCGCGTTGGATCTGAGATCCCGGATTCGATGACGATATCGGTCGGCCCGCCGATCATGATAAGGTGTTCAATGCCGTCGCGACGGACAAGAACGAGTCGGCGGCGGGCATCAACAGCGGCCGCATCCAGCACCTGCAGGCGCGGTTGGCGGTTCTTGCCACCACGCACGAAAGGCGAGGGCGCTCGGTGGCGCAGAATCCAGAGAATGCCGATCAGCAGGAGAAGAGCGATGCCAACTCCGCCGACTGCAAGGAAGAAGCGGCTGCCATAGGCTCCGGCGATTTCGTCCAACATGTCGAGATACTCCGTATTTATCCCCGATAGCGCGGCCTTTGCGCAGCAACCGCAGGGCCGCCGCCGTGACATTGGCCTTCATATGAGGTGATCATATGAACAGGATTGTGCCGGAGACAAGATGGCATTGCCTGATGTTCCGTGCTCTTGCCTGTGAATTCAAGCCTTTCTGAGCCTGCAAAGCTTTTTGCGGGTGACGCAAGTTGATAAAGAAGGATTCGAAAGGTCCGACTCCTGCGATCCGTAACGTTCACGACATGTCGCAAGGGGAAGGCGAAGACGAGGGGTCTATGACGAAGCATCGTCCGTCCGACGAGTATAGCGTGCCGCTGGTGGATCGTGGGGTTCGTTCGGGCACCGCGCTGCGCATCATCCTGCTTGCGCTCGTCCTCGTCGCGGCCGCGGCCGCCTTTGTCGTCTTCAAGAGCCAGCTCGACAATGAGGCCGTGCTCGGCGGCCTCGGCATCCTCGCCATGGTCGGCATCTTCTTCCTGGTGTCGTCGATCATCGGTTTCGTCGAGGTCATGCCGCAGCCCCAGTCCGATAGTCTGGCGCGCTCATTCCTCAACAGCCAGCCCGACGGCACGCTGATCACCGACGAAAAAGGCCGCATCATCTATGCCAATGCGGCCTATGGACGCCTGACGGGCGCCGCCAAGGCGACGGAGGTGCAGTCGCTCGAGACGCTGCTGTCGCGCAACCGCGAATCCAACGAGGCACTGTATCGCCTCGCAAACGGTCTGCGCGAAGCGAAGGAGGGATCGGAAGAATTCCGTCTGATGAAGCCTCTCGGCCCAGGGGATGGAAGCGGCAATGATGCTCATTGGTATCGTCTGAAAGCGCGCGTGCTGCCGCCGGAACCGGGGCGCGGCAAGGCCCTGCATATCTGGCAGATCACCGACATCACCTCCGAACGCGACGATCAGGAACGTTTCTTCAAGGAGCTGCAGAACGCGATCGACTATCTCGACCACGCGCCGGCCGGCTTCTTCTCGGCCGGACGCAAGGGCGAGATCTTCTATCTCAATGCGACGCTTGCCGAATGGCTGGGTCTGGACCTCACGAAATTCGTGCCGGGCTCGACGACGATAGGCGATCTCGTTGCCGGCGAGGGGCTGGCGCTGATCCAATCCGTGCAGGCGGAGCCGGGACTGAAGAAGACGGTGACGCTCGATCTCGATCTGCGCCGTGCCAACGGCCAGAGCCTGCCGGTGCAGATCGTCCACAGCGTCACGTCCATGCGCGATGGCGCCCCCGGCGAAAGCCGGACGATCGTGCTGACGCGACAGAACGGCGGCGGCACAGAGCAATCGGCTTCGGCGGCGGCGATGCGCTTCAGCCGCTTCTTCAACAATACCCCGATGGCAATCGCTTCGGTCGATGGCGAGGGTCGCATTCTGCGCACCAACGCGCCCTTCCTGAAGCTCTTCTCGGATCTCGTATCGCGCGACGATATCGAGCGCGGCGCGGCACTTGAGACTGTCGTCAACGACAACGACCGGGCTCAGCTGCGCCGGGCGCTGGCGGCCGCCAAGGACCGACAGGGCGACATTCCGCCGATCGATTCCCGCAATCCGAAGGACGACACGCGGCATTTCCGCTTCTATATCAACGCCGTGATCGACCAGACCGACGAAGCCCCGGAAGAGGCCGCCATCGTCTATGCCGTCGAAGTGACCGAGCAGAAGGCGCTCGAAACGCAAATGGCGCAGACGCAGAAGCTCAACGCCGTGGGAACGCTTGCCGGCGGCATCGCGCATGATTTCAACAACGTGCTGACGGCGATCCTGCTGTCTTCCGACCATCTGCTGCTGCAGGCGCGGCCTTCCGACGCCAGCTTTGCGGATCTGATGGAAATCAAGCGCAACGCCAATCGCGCGGCAGTGCTGGTCCGGCAGCTGCTTGCCTTCTCCCGCAAACAGACCATGCGGCCGACCATCCTCAACCTGACCGATGTGATCGGCGACCTGCGCATGCTGGTGGACAGGCTCTTGTCGGGCACGCATGTCAAGCTGGATGTCGATTACGGCCGCGACCTCTGGCCTGTCAAAACCGATCTGTCGCAGTTCGAGCAGGTGCTCATCAACCTCTGCGTCAATGCGCGCGACGCCATGCCGGGCGGCGGTACGCTGACCCTGCGCACCCGCAATCTTTTGGCGGCGGATGTAAGCGCCTTCAATTACGCCTATCTGCCGCATGAGGACATGGTTCTCGTCGAGGTCAACGATACCGGCACGGGTATTGCGCCGGAAATCATGGACAAGATTTTCGAGCCCTTCTTCACAACGAAGGAAGTCGGCAAAGGCACGGGTCTCGGTCTTGCGATGGTCTATGGCATCATCAAGCAGTCCGGCGGTTACATCCATCCGGAATCGGAAGTCGGCAAGGGAACGACCTTCCGCATCTTCCTGCCGCGTCATATGGTCGACCCGTCGGTCGTGACGGAAGAAAAGGCGTCGGAAAGCCGGGGCGTCACGGCAATGGATCAGAGCGTTGCGGCGATGGGGCAGAGCGAAGAGCCGGCGGATCTTACCGGCAAGTCTGCCGTCGTGTTGCTGGTCGAGGACGAAGAGGCAGTACGCCGTGGCGGCAAGCGCATGCTGGAGACACGCGGCTACACCGTCTACGAGGCGGGCTCCGGCGTCGAAGCAATGGAGATCCTGGACGAGCTCGATGGTCAGGTGGATGTTGTCGTGTCCGATGTCGTCATGCCTGAGATGGACGGTCCGACGCTGCTGCGCGAGTTGCGCAAAAAATATCCGGATATGAAGTTCATCTTCGTCTCGGGCTATGCAGAGGATGCCTTCGCCCGCAATTTGCCGGCCGACGCGCAGTTCGGCTTCCTGCCGAAGCCGTTCTCGCTGAAGCAGCTCGCGGTCGTCGTGCGGGAAACGCTGGACCGATAGGCGGGGTATTTTCCATTCGGAACGTTTTTTCTCGGCCGATATTGCCGATGCCGGCGCATGAGTGATATCAACTGCGCATGATCGATCCTGCCAAGCCAATTTTCCGTATGTGGTGGCGCTCCCTCTAGGAGCGGCAGTCGTCATGTCTTGAAATCGACCTTTGCCGCCGTGATCCGGTAGGCATCGTCATTTCAGTTTTCCTTCCCGACTACGGCGGCTCCTTTTGCGGAGCAAAAAATGTCTTCCTCTATCGATACCCGCCCCGTCATCCTGACGGGCGACCGGACCACAGGGCCGCTCCATCTCGGCCATTATGTCGGATCGCTGAAGAGCCGCGTCGCGCTCCAGCACAGCCATCGGCAGTTCTTGCTGCTGGCGGATACACAGGCGCTGACCGACAATGCCCACGATCCGGAGAAGGTCCGTCGCAACGTTCTCGAAGTTGCCCTCGATTATCTCGCCGTCGGCATCGATCCCGTAGAGACGGCGATCTGCGTGCAATCCGCGCTGCCTGCGCTGGCGGAACTGACGCTGCTCTATATGAATTTCGTCACGGTCGGCCGCCTGGAGCGCAACCCGACGATCAAGACGGAAATCCAGCTTCGAGGCTTCGAGCGCGATATACCCGCCGGCTTCCTCTGCTATCCCGTGGCCCAGGCGGCCGATATCACCACCTTCAAGGCAACGGTCGTGCCCGTCGGCGAGGATCAGGCGCCTCTGATAGAACAGACCAACGAGATCGTCCGCCGCCTCAACCGGCAGGTCGGCCGCGATATCCTTGTCGAGGCAGAGGCCATGGTGCCGACCGTCGGCCGCCTGCCGGGCGTCGACGGAAAGGCAAAGATGAGCAAGTCACAGGGCAACGCCATCCCGCTCTCGGCTTCGCCGGACCATATTCGCGATGCCGTACGGCGCATGTATACCGATCCCGACCACATACGCGTTAGCGATCCTGGAAGGATCGAGGGCAATGTCGTCTTTACCTATCTGGATGCCTTCTGCGACGATCGGCAATTCGTGGACGAGCTGAAGGCGCGATATCGGCAGGGTGGGTTGGGCGACGTCACCCTGAAGAGACATCTGGACGGCATTTTACAGGCGCTGCTTGCGCCGATCCGCGAGCGTCGCGCCCGGTTTGCCAGTGAACCGGACTATGTAATGGGGATATTGTGGGAGGGCACGCTGAAGGCAAGGGCGCGGACGGAGGCGACCCTCGCTGAATTGCGAGCCGCCCTTGGTCTGTTCACATTGACCTAGGGCGGCTGCGAGGTTCCGTTTGTTATTCCGCCAGGGCGACGGCGATTTCGGCGGCAAGCCGCGCATTGTTTTCGACAAGCGCGATGTTGGTCTTCAAGCTGCGACCGTCGGTGATGTCGAAGATGGTGCCGAGCAGGTACGGGGTGACCGCCTTGCCGGTGATTTCGTCGCGTTCGGCGCTGTCGAGGGCGCGCTGGATGTAGATTTCCATTTCCTCGCGCGGAATTTCGTCGGCTTCCGGCACCGGATTGGCGATCAACATGCCGCCATCGATGCCGAGCTGTTCGCGGGTGGTCTGGAAGTTGGCGATTGCCGCGGGGCTGTTCAGCGTCAGCGGGCTCGGCAGGCCGGAGGAGCGCGACCAGAAGGCCGGGAATTCCGCGCTGTCATAGGTGACGACGGGCACGCCGCGGGTTTCCAGCACTTCCAGCGTCTTCGGAATATCGAGGATAGCCTTCGCGCCGGCGCAGACGACGATGACGCCGGTACGGGAAAGTTCTTCGAGGTCGGCCGAGATATCGAAGCTCTCCTCCGCGCCGCGATGCACGCCGCCGATGCCGCCGGTGGCGAAAACCTTGATGCCGGCGCGGGCGGCGGCGATCATCGTGGCGGCGACCGTGGTCGCACCGGTGCGGCGCTCGGCGATCGCGAAGGCGAGATCGGCGCGCGACACCTTCATGGCGGCTTCGGTCTTGGCGAGCGCCTGCAACTCTTCCGGCTCAAGGCCGATATGCAAAACGCCGTGGATGACGGCGATGGTTGCCGGCACAGCGCCTTCCTGCCGGATGATCGCCTCGACGCTGCGGGCCATCTCGATATTGCCGGGGTAGGGCATGCCATGGGTGATGATGGTCGATTCCAGCGCGACGAGCGGCGCGCCGCGCAGCTTTGCCGCAGCGACTTCCTTCGAATAGGAGATCGGGAGCAGGGGCGAGATAGGCTTGGTCATGGTCGTGTCCAATTGACTGAAACGGTAGAGGCGATTTGAGCAGGCTTCATGACAGAATAGCGGCCTCTGGAACAAGGGCCAACATCGTCTTTAGCAGCTCGGGTGTGAGATTTTCGGCGGTGGCGAAGGGCGACTGCACGGTGATTGCGGCCGCAGCAGCACCGTGACGCACGGCCTCGCCAAGGTCGTGACCGGCGAGTAGGGCGGCCAGAACTCCCGCGGCAAGCGAATCTCCCGCGCCGGTGACATCGGCGACATTGTCGACGATGGGCGGCTGCAGGCTGATGACGACATCGCGCGAGAACGCGATCAGTTCGCGCTTGCCGCGGGTGATCACGCCGCTCCGCAGACCGAGCGCGCGCAATTCGCTCACCCATTCACGCGGGTCTTGTGGACGGCTCTCCGTCAGCGCTGCGGCCTCGGCTTCGTTGAGGAACAGGTAATCGATGTCGGAAAGGCACGGCTTCAGCCGCACCACCTTCGCGGGCGAAATCGCGATGGCGGCGACGGGTTTGCCGCAGAAGGACGCCCTTGCTGTGATGGCACTTAGCGTCTCGGCCGGCAGATTGGCGTCGCAAAGAACGAGGTCGGTCGCCTCGAATGCATTGCGAACGGCGCGAATCGCCAGGCGCCTGGGGACGAACAGCTTGTAGAGCTCCATGTCCGCAAGCGCGATGACCAGATTGCCGTCGCGTTCTAGGATCGCGGTGTAGCTCGGTGTTTTGCGGTCGAGGAACACGAAAGGCTTGTCGTCGATGCCGGCGTGGCTGGCGGCCTCGGCCACCATCTCTCCGGAGGGGTCGCCGCCGCGGGGCGAGATCAGCTTTACGTCGAAGCCTAGGCGGGCGAGATTGCGGGCTGCATTGAAGCCGCCGCCGCCGGGCTCCTCGAACCATGCTCCCGGATTGCTGGCGCCCGGCGCCGTCTCGCCGAAGATGCGACCGCGGCGGTCGACATGAGCGCCGCCAAGAACGAGAATCTTCTTCGCCATATGGTTTTCCTCAGCAATCGAAAAGGCGAATCGGACCGGCCGCCAACAAGCCCGATCCGATCGTCGCGGACCCGTAAGTGCCTGGGAAGAAAGGAGAAAACAAAAGTAGAACGGAATTCATTTTACCTTTTTCTTTCAATTGCTTGTTGTGCTCTTGTGATTTGAGAACAAATAGAGTACAGAATTCTCATCGGCGGCGACATTGCTAGAGCGGCTTCAATAACCTAAAGGTGGATCGAATGTCTCAGAATTCTTTGCGGCTTGTAGAGGACAAATCGGTGGATAAAAGCAAAGCACTTGAAGCGGCACTCTCTCAAATTGAGCGGTCGTTCGGCAAGGGCTCGATCATGAAGCTCGGCTCTAACGAGAACGTGGTCGAAATAGAAACGGTTTCCACTGGCTCCCTGAGCCTCGATATTGCGCTGGGCATCGGCGGTTTGCCGAAGGGGCGTATCATCGAAATCTATGGGCCGGAAAGCTCCGGTAAGACGACGCTGGCGCTGCAGACGATCGCCGAAGCGCAGAAGAAGGGCGGCATCTGCGCCTTCGTCGACGCCGAACACGCGCTCGATCCGGTCTACGCCCGCAAGCTCGGCGTCGACCTGCAGAACCTGCTGATCTCGCAGCCCGACACCGGTGAACAGGCGCTTGAAATTACCGACACGCTGGTGCGCTCCGGCGCTATCGATGTTCTCGTCATCGACTCCGTCGCGGCGTTGACGCCGCGTGCCGAAATCGAAGGCGAGATGGGTGACAGCCTGCCGGGCCTGCAGGCTCGTTTGATGAGCCAGGCGCTGCGCAAGCTCACCGCTTCGATCTCGAAGTCCAATTGCATGGTGATCTTCATCAACCAGATCCGCATGAAGATCGGTGTCATGTTCGGCTCGCCGGAAACAACGACCGGCGGCAACGCACTGAAGTTCTATGCCTCGGTCCGCCTTGACATCCGCCGTATCGGCGCCGTCAAGGAGCGTGAAGAGGTTGTCGGCAACCAGACCCGCGTCAAGGTCGTCAAGAACAAGATGGCGCCGCCTTTCAAGCAGGTGGAATTCGACATCATGTATGGCGAGGGTGTTTCCAAGACCGGCGAACTGGTGGATCTCGGTGTCAAGGCCGGCATCGTCGAGAAGTCCGGCGCCTGGTTCTCCTATAACAGCCAGCGCCTCGGCCAGGGTCGCGAGAATGCGAAACTCTTCCTGCGCGACAACCCGGATCTCGCCCGCGAGATCGAGTTGTCACTGCGCCAGAATGCCGGCTTGATCGCCGATCGCTTCCTGCAGAATGGCGGCCCTGATGCCGATGATGGCGACGCCGCTGCGGAATAGCGGTTTTCGGGAGCGATCCCGGGCCTGATATAAGACAAAATCCGAAACCGGCCGCATTGTCCAAGAGATGTGCGGCCGGTTTTGTTCGTGCGGCTGGACAGGGCCGGGAGCGAACGATAAAAGCCACTGACTTTGACGCAAGTTGCTGATGGCAGTACTGAAGGGCCCAATATGAGCGGTGTGAATGAAATCCGGTCGACCTTCCTCGACTATTTTAAGAAAAACGGCCACGAGATCGTGCCGTCGAGCCCGCTGGTGCCGCGCAACGATCCGACATTGATGTTCACCAATGCCGGCATGGTGCAGTTCAAGAACGTTTTCACCGGGTTGGAGCAGCGGCCCTATACGACGGCGTCGACAGCGCAGAAATGCGTGCGCGCCGGCGGCAAGCATAACGACCTCGACAATGTCGGCTATACCGCCCGCCATCATACCTTCTTCGAAATGCTCGGCAATTTCTCCTTTGGCGACTATTTCAAGGAGCGCGCTATCGAGCTTGCCTGGAATCTGATCACCAAGGAATTCGGCCTCGACGCCAAGCGCCTGCTGGTCACGGTCTATCACACTGACGACGACGCCTATAATCTGTGGAAGAAGATCGCCGGCCTCTCTGACGACAAGATCATCCGTATCGCCACCAGCGACAATTTCTGGGCGATGGGCGATACCGGTCCCTGCGGCCCCTGTTCGGAGATCTTCTATGATCACGGCGATCATATCTGGGGCGGCCCTCCCGGCTCGCCGGAAGAAGACGGTGATCGCTTCATCGAGATCTGGAATCTCGTCTTCATGCAGTTCGAGCAGATCAGCAAGCAGGAGCGGGTCGACCTGCCGCGTCCGTCGATCGACACCGGCATGGGTCTCGAGCGCGTTGCCGCCGTGCTGCAGGGCAAGCATGACAATTATGACATCGATCTCTTCCGCGCACTGATCGAAGCCTCCGAAGAGGCGACCGGCGTGAAGGCTGAGGGCGAACATCGCGCCAGCCATCGTGTCATCGCCGACCATCTGCGTTCCTCGGCATTTCTGGTCGCCGACGGCGTGCTGCCGTCGAACGAAGGCCGCGGCTACGTGCTCCGCCGCATCATGCGTCGCGCCATGCGCCATGCCCAGCTGCTTGGCGCCAAGGAGCCGCTGATGTGGAAGCTGCTGCCGACGCTCATCCAGCAGATGGGGCGCGCCTATCCCGAGCTGGTGCGCGCCGAAGCGTTGACCTCCGAGACGCTGAAGCTTGAGGAAACCCGTTTCCGCAAGACGCTGGAACGTGGCCTGTCGCTTCTGTCGGACGCCACGTCGGACCTGCACAAGGGTGATAGCCTGGACGGCGAAACCGCATTCAAGCTCTATGATACCTATGGCTTCCCGCTGGACCTGACTCAGGACGCGCTGCGCGCCCGCGGCATCGGCGTCGATATTTCCAGCTTCACCGATGCCATGGAGCGGCAGAAGGCCGAGGCGCGTTCGCATTGGGCAGGCTCCGGCGACAAGGCGACAGAGACCATCTGGTTCGAGCTCAAGGAAAAGTTCGGCGCGACCGAGTTCCTCGGCTACGACACGGAGGCTGCCGAGGGTGTCATCCAGGCGATCGTTCGGGACGGCGCCGCTATCGACAGTGCTTCGGCCGGCGACAAGGTGCAGATCGTCGTCAACCAGACGCCGTTCTACGGCGAATCCGGCGGCCAGATGGGCGATACTGGTGTGATCTCCGGCGACAGCGGCAAGCTTGTTGTCGGCGACACCCAGAAGAAGGGCGAAGGCCTGTTCGTTCACAGCGCCGAGGTTTCGGAAGGCGCGATCAAGGTGGGCGATGCCGTCGTGCTGACGGTCGATCACGCACGGCGCTCGCGCCTGCGCGCCAACCATTCCGCGACCCATCTGCTGCATGAGGCCCTGCGCGAAGTGCTCGGCACCCACGTTGCTCAGAAGGGCTCGCTGGTCGCGCCCGAGCGCCTGCGCTTCGACGTCTCGCATCCGAAGCCGATGTCGGCCGGGGAGCTGAAGATCGTCGAGGATATGGCCAACGAGATCGTTCTGCAGAATTCGCCCGTTACGACCCGCCTGATGAGCGTCGACGATGCGATCGCGGAAGGCGCGATGGCGCTGTTCGGCGAGAAATACGGCGATGAAGTTCGCGTCGTATCCATGGGGCAGGGCGTGCGGGGCGCCAAGGCCGGCAAGCCCTATTCCATCGAGCTTTGCGGCGGAACGCACGTATCCGCCACCGGCCAGATCGGGCTCGTGCGCATTCTCGGCGACAGCGCTGTCGGTGCCGGCGTGCGCCGTATCGAAGCCGTGACAGGCGAATCCGCGCGTGATTATCTTGCCGAGCAGGACGAGCGCGTGAAGAGCCTCGCTGCGGCGCTGAAGGTTCAGCCCGGGGATGTCGTTTCGCGCGTCGAATCTTTGCTGGATGAGCGCCGCAAGCTGGAGCGTGAATTGGCCGATGCCAAGCGCAAGCTCGCCATGGGCGGCGGCCAGGGCGGTTCTGCCGATGCGGTGCGCGATGTCGGTGGCGTCAAATTCCTCGGTAAAGCCGTTTCCGGTGTCGACCCCAAGGATCTCAAGGGGCTGGCGGATGAAGGCAAGGCCAGCCTCGGCTCCGGCGTCGTTGCGCTGATCGGCGTTTCCGAGGATGGCAAGGCCAGCGCCGTCGTTGCCGTCACCGAGGATTTGACCGGCCGCTTCAGCGCGGTCGATCTCGTCCGCATCGCGTCTGCTGCCCTCGGCGGCAAGGGCGGCGGCGGACGTCCCGACATGGCTCAGGCCGGCGGCCCCGATGGTGCCAAGGCGAATGAGGCGGTCGAAGCGGTTGCTGGGGCACTCGCCAGCTAAGGGCCAGATTTCATTCCAATATCGGACGCGGCGGAGGCAGTTGACCTCCGCCGTTTTCGTTTGTGCAACCGACTCAGCAGGATTTGTCAAATCGAGATATGGTTCCTTGGGGCCGATCGATTTGCAAGGAGTTGGACATGAACGGCGAAACGGCATGGGCGCTTTACGAGACCCGTCTGCGGCGGGTCTCTGCCTATATCCACGAGCATCTGGATGAAGAGCTCGATATGGAGAAACTTGCCGGGATCGCCTGCATGTCCAGCTATCACTGGCACAGGATTTATCGGGCGATCTATGGCGAGACGGCGGCTGCTACCGTCAAACGGTTGCGGCTTCACCGCGCCGCCGGCGATCTCGTCCGCACCGATCTTGTGGTCAGCGACATTGCAAAGCGATCGGGTTATCCCAACCTCCAATCGTTCAACCGCATCTTCAAATCCGTCTACGGCATGCCGCCGGCGCGATATCGGAATGAGGGAAGCCACACGATTTTCGAACCCGGCACCCAAGGAAGGATCAAGCTCATGTTCGACGTTACGCTTCGCACCATCTCACCGGTCTCGCTGATCGGGGTTTCCCACAAGGGTCCCTACATGCAGATCGGCCAGGCTTTCGAAACCCTGTTCGGCACGCTCTATGCGCGCGGCCTCGCCAGGCCCGATATGCGGATGATCGGTGTCTATCTCGACGATCCGGACGTTGTCGCGGCCGAGAAACTGCACTCCTACGCCTGCGTCAATGCCGGCGAGGAGATTGCCGTCGAGACTCCGCTGGAGCGGCGAGCCGTCGATGGCGGCGAATATGCCGTGTTGCGGCACAAGGGCCCCTATGCCGATATGTATAGGGCCTATCAGTGGCTCTATGCCGAATGGCTGCCGGCCTCCGGCCGGCAACTGCGCGATGCCGTCATATTCGAGGAATATCTCAACAATCCGCGCGACGTGCAGCCGACGGAGTTGTTGACCGATATCTACATGCCGCTGCAATAGCGGCATGATGTTTCACACGAGGGAATGGCTGTAGAGCCTTGGCCTCTCAGCCATTCGCTTGCTTCGGCATTGCCGCGTTATCGAGTTCGTTGCCACGGCGATAGGCATCGCGGTCGCTAACGCGGTTCCAATAGTCGATGTAGGCCGGTCGCTTTTCGATTGTACCAAAATTGAGACCCCAGCCGACATGGGAGCCGACATAGACGTCCGCGGCCGTGAAACGGTCGCCCGCAATGTACGGCGAAATGCTGACTGCCTGTTCCAGAGTGTCGAATACATTATCCAGGCTGCCGCAGCCGGCCATGCGCAGGCGCTCGGGCGGAATTTCGAAGCCAAGGGCACGATTGGTGACGGCCATCTCCATCGGTCCAGCCGCAAAGAACATCCAGCGGAAGTAGCGTCCGCGCTCGGCTGCCGTCGGCGCCAGGCCCGCCTGCGGAAAAGTCTCGGCCAGATAGGCGCAGATGGCCGCGCCCTCGGTGACGACGGTATCGCCGTGCTTGATCGCCGGCACCTTGCCCATGGGATTCATCGAGAGATAGTCGGGCGCCTTCATCGTCGTGCCGAAATCGAGATATTCGGTGCGATAGGGCTGGCCGATTTCCTCCAGCATCCAACGGGCGATACGTCCGCGTGACATGGGATTGGTGTAGAAAACGAGTTCCTCGGTCATAAGATCCTCCCTTGGTTTGGTGCATTCTTGCCATCGCTCAGGCGGGTCAGCAAGTTGCGTGACAAAAGAAAACCCGGCACTGAGGCCGGGTTTCCGTAAGCCTTGATGTTGCCGAGGCTTAGGCAGCCATGGCCTTCTGGAGGTTCTCGTCGATCTTGTCGAGGAAGGCGGTGGTCGAGAGCCACGGCTGATCCGGTCCAATGAGCAGCGCCAGATCCTTGGTCATGAAGCCGGCTTCGACAGTGTCGACGCAGACGGTTTCGAGCGTTGCGGCAAACTTGGCGAGTTCGGCATTGTCATCGAGCTTGGCGCGATGGGCGAGACCACGGGTCCAGGCGAAGATCGAGGCGATCGAGTTCGTCGAGGTTTCCTGGCCCTTCTGGTGCTGGCGATAGTGACGGGTGACCGTGCCGTGGGCGGCTTCGGCTTCAACCGTCTTGCCATCCGGCGTCAAGAGAACCGAGGTCATCAGGCCGAGCGAGCCGAAGCCCTGAGCAACCGTGTCGGACTGGACGTCGCCGTCGTAGTTCTTGCAGGCCCAGACGTAGCCACCGGACCACTTCAGGGCGGAGGCGACCATGTCGTCGATCAGGCGGTGCTCGTAGGTGATGCCGACTTCGTCGAACTTCGCCTTGAATTCGCTCTGATAGACTTCTTCGAAGATGTCCTTGAAGCGTCCGTCATAGGCCTTGAGGATGGTGTTCTTGGTCGAGAGATAGACCGGCCACTTGCGCATCAGGCCGTACATCATCGACGCACGAGCGAATTCGCGGATCGATTCGTCGAGGTTGTACATGGCCATGGCAACGCCGGCGCCCGGGGCGTCGAAGACGTCCCTTTCAATGACCGTGCCGTCTTCGCCGACGAACTTGATGGTCAGCTTGCCCTTGCCCGGAAATTTGAAGTCGGTGGCGCGATACTGGTCGCCGAAGGCGTGACGGCCGACGACGATCGGCTTGGTCCAGCCCGGAACCAGACGCGGCACGTTCTTGCAGATGATCGGTTCGCGGAAGATGACGCCGCCGAGGATGTTGCGGATCGTGCCGTTCGGGCTCTTCCACATTTGCTTGAGGTTGAATTCCTTGACGCGGTCTTCATCCGGCGTGATCGTCGCGCACTTGATGCCGACGCCGTGCTTCTTGATGGCGTTGGCGGCGTCGACGGTGACCTGGTCGTTGGTCGCATCGCGGTTTTCGACCGAGAGGTCGTAATAGTCGATATCGATATCGAGGTAGGGGTAGATCAGTTTGTCTTTGATAAACTGCCAGATGATGCGAGTCATCTCGTCGCCATCGAGATCGGCAACGGGGTTAGCGACCTTGATCTTCTTCATGCTTCTGCCTCGTTTAAGCTGATGGGGGCGCATGTCCCCGTGAGTGATATGAAGTCTCGAGCGCTATAGCATCGCAAGTTCCGAACGCAAAGCCAAAGCGGCGCCAAGGCGGCGTTTTTGCTCATCACATCCGCTTCATGGCACCTTCCGGTAGCGATCGACTTTTCGATGTCAGTGTCAACCAGCCAGGTGCTGCACGATATGAACGAGAAAGAGAATTTCAGCACCGAAGACCTGCGCCAGCATTTTGGCGTATCAGAGCAAAAAAGCCGATGAGAGCCTTATGAGGATAGTTATCGGTTGGATGCCGGGCTTGACGCTCGGAAAAATTCCAAAATTTTCATGCACGAAGGCCTTAAAGCTTTTGGGCCGGAACAACGTCCAGGCGCCGAGCAATGCAACTGCGAGGCAGACAAATATCTGCCGCACGAATACCAACAGGCCACGCGACATGATGTCCCCCTCGGCGAAATTGTCTTCGCCGCATATCGGATAGCAAACCGCATATATCCACTCGATACGAAGGCCCGGCCTTCCTTGTAAAAGGAACATACAAGCCTGGAACGCCGACAAAGACGGCTTTTGAAATCGTCGTAATCTTATCAGCGCAGCTTCGGTCCGACGGGTGGTTTTTCAAAATCGGCACCATTGCCAAAGCGGTGGATGCGTCTAATGTCGCCCATGTTTTGCCTGTCGCAACGGAATCATATCATGCAGAAATTCGCCGCATCCGCGCTTGTCCTCACATTCCTTCAGTTCTCGTTGGGGGCGAATATGGCGCTTGCGGCCGATGCGACGGCTCCTGTCAAGGTCATCATGGATGCCACCGTCTCGAACTGGGCAGGCGGAGACAGCGACTGGCAGGATATTTTCGACGAGAGCAAGCTCAAGGATGTCTACAGCAAGGATTTTGCTGCCAAATATCAGGCGGCGGCGCAGTTTCCCGCAGCCGACGAGGACGGGATTTCACCGTTCGACTACGACGTCATCGTCAACGCGCAGGATGCTTGTCCGCTGGAGGACATGAAGCTCGCCGGACAGCCGCCCAAAGGCGATGTGACGGAAGTCCTCGCCACGTTCAAGAAATCCACCTGCATGGGATCGGACGCCGACTACCAGAAGACGACGACGGTTCGTTTCGAAGTCATCCAGGAGGCCGGAAAACCCGTCATCGACGACATCATCACGATCGACGACAACGGCAATCCGAGCTCGCTGAAATCGGTCATGCAGGATCTTGTCAAGCAGCAGCAACAGCAGCCTTCCGATCAGCAGAAGACGGCCAATCCGCAATAGTCGGGCAGGGTTCGTCGCGGCGCCGGCGCGCAAAAACCTTGCCGATCGGCTGGTGTCTCGCTATTGCGACCGTGATTTGCGCGGACGGGGTTCGCGCCCGGAGAAAAAGCGTCATGGCAGGCACGAACAGCGAGCGTCAACTTCTAGCCGAGGGGCCGGCCGTCATTCTGGTCGAGCCGCAGATGGGCGAGAATATCGGCATGGTGGCGCGGGCCATGGCGAATTTCGGTCTCGCAGAACTGCGCCTCGTCAATCCGCGTGACGGCTGGCCGAACGAGAGAGCGCAGGCGACCGCTTCGAAGGCCGATCACATCATCGAGGCGACGAAGGTCTACGATACGTTGGAGCAGGCGGTCGCCGATCTGAACTTCGTCTATGCGACGACGGCACGCGAACGCGATGGCTATAAGCCCGTGCGTTCGCCGGTCGTCGCGGCGGAGACCCTTCGCGCCCGGTTCAAGGCCGGCGAGGGCACGGGCATTCTTTTCGGGCGCGAGCGCTGGGGCCTGACGAACGAGGAAGTGGCGCTTGCCGACGAGATCGTGACGTTCCCCGTCAATCCCGCTTTCGCTTCCCTGAACATCGCCCAAGCCGTGCTGCTGATGTCCTATGAGTGGATGAAGTCGGGCATGGAGGATCTCGGCGCCGTGCCTTTCCAGGCAATCGAACAGCGGCCTTCGACGAAGGATCAACTTTTCGGCCTTTTCGACCAGCTCGAGGAGGCGCTGGACGCCCGCAATTATTTCCATCCTGCCGGGAAAAAGCCGAAAATGGTCGACAATCTCCGCGCTGTCCTCTCGCGCCGGGCGTTCACCGAACAGGAAATCAGCGTCTTGCGCGGCGTGATCTCGTCTCTCGATCGCTTCACGCGGAAATCTCCCCGCGGCAGCGGTTCCCATCCCCGATCGTCCAGCGCATCCAAGGAAACCACGAACGATGACAGCAGCGGCGAATGAGCTGAAACCCATCCTGGTCTTCGACTCCGGCATCGGTGGCCTGACCGTGCTGCGCGAAGCGCGGGTGCTGATGCCGGAGCGCGGTTTCATCTACGTCGCCGATGATGCCGGTTTTCCTTATGGCGGCTGGGAAGAGCCGGCACTGAAGGAGCGCATCATCGATCTCTTCGCCAAGCTGCTCGCGCAATACAATCCGGAAATTTGCATTATTGCCTGCAACACGGCTTTCACGCTTGTCGGCGCCGATCTGCGCGCCGCCTTTCCGCAAATGACCTTCGTCGGCACGGTGCCGGCGATCAAGCCGGCTGCGGAACGGACCCGCTCTGGTCTGGTTTCGGTGCTGGCGACGCCGGGCACGGTCAAGCGGGCCTATACGCGCGACCTGATCCAGTCCTTCGCCACTCAATGCCATGTCCGGCTCGTGGGTTCGGAAAATCTGGCGCGCCTGGCGGAGGCCTATATTCGGGGCGATGTGGTTTCCGACGAAGCGGTGCTCTCCGAGATCGATCAGTGCTTCGTCGAGAAGGACGGACGCAGGACTGACATCGTCGTGCTGGCCTGCACGCATTACCCTTTCATGGCCAACATCTTCCGCAGGCTCGCACCCTGGCCGGTCGACTGGCTCGATCCGGCCGAGGCGATCGCGCGCCGTGCGCGCAGCCTGGTGCCGCAAGCCGTCGATGCCGTCCATCCTGACAATTTCGACTTTGCAATGTTTACGTCAGGCGCGCCGGATTTTCCAACCCGGCGGCTGATGCAGGGTTTTGGGCTTAGGGCTTGATGATGGCAGACAAGGTTTCGTTGCGTAAACTCGATCTCGCGGACATGCCCGCAGCAGCGGCCGTTCACCGCGCCTCCTTCGACGAGCGGCTTCCGACGCTTTCCGGGCTTCATACGACGGAGGAAGATGTCGGCTTCTGGAGTGCAGTGGTGTTCAAGGACTGCCAGATCTGGGGTGCGGAAGAGGGCGGCCGCTTGGTCGGCGTGATTGCATTTCTGGAGGACTGGATCGATCAGCTCTACGTTTTGCCAGAGGCACAGGGGCATGGCATCGGCAGCCGTTTGCTCGATGTCGCCAAATCGGCCTATCCGGTGCTTTCGCTCTGGACGTTTCAACGAAATGCGCCGGCGCGCCGCTTTTACGAAAAACACGGCTTCTTCGTTGTTGACGAGTCGGACGGGGCAGGCAATGAGGAGAAGGAGCCGGACGTGCTTTACAAATGGGAAGCACGGTTGCATCGACTGTAATGCAAGGTCGGACTAAGCGGCGGGATATTGGGAGGACGATATTTGATGTTTTTTGAAAATGGTTGCAGTTTCCATGCAGAGGCGAGCCATGCGCCTGCTTGACTGCTATAATTTCCATGATTTCCGCGCTCTTGCGAAGAGCCGTCTTCCCGGTCCGATCTTCAACTACATCGATGGTGCTGCCGACGACGAAGTGACGCTTCGGCGCAACACGGCGAGCTTCGAGAGCTGTGATCTCGTTCCGAACGTCCTTCGCGGCGTCAGCAGTGTCGATATGTCTGTCACCGTCATGGGACAAAAGCTCGCCACACCCTTCTACTGCTCGCCGACGGCCCTGCAGCGGCTCTTTCATCACGAGGGCGAAAATGCGGTTGCGGCGGCAGCCTCTTCCATCGGCACCATGTTCGGCGTCTCCTCGCTCGGCACGGTCAGTCTCGAGGAGGTGCGCAAGAAGCATCAGGGGCCGCAGGTCTATCAATTTTATTTCCACAGGGATCGCGGGCTGAACCGCGCGATGATGCAGCGGGCGAAGGATGCCGGCGTCAACGTCATGATGCTCACCGTCGACAGCATCACCGGCGGCAATCGCGAGCGCGACCTGCGCACCGGATTCTCCATTCCCTTCAAGCTCAATCTCGCCGGCATTGCGCAATTCGCCATCAAGCCAGCCTGGGGGTTGAACTATCTCACGCACGAGAAATTCCGCCTGCCGCAGCTCGATGAGCATGTGGATATGAGCGGCGGCGCGATGTCGATCGGCAAATACTTCACCGAGATGCTCGATCCGTCGATGAACTGGAACGACGTTGCCGAAATGGTGAAGCATTGGGACGGGCAGTTCTGCCTGAAGGGCATCATGTCGGTTGAGGATGCAAAGCGTGCCGTCGACATCGGCTGCACGGGCATCGTGCTTTCGAACCATGGCGGCCGGCAGTTGGACGGCTCGCGAGCGGCATTCGACCAGCTGGCGGAAATCGCCGATGCCGTCGGCGACCGCATCGACGTCATGATGGACGGCGGTATCCAGCGCGGCACGCATGTGCTGAAGGCCCTGTCGCTCGGCGCCAAGGCCGTAGGTCTTGGCCGCTTCTATCTCTATCCGCTGGCAGCTGCCGGCCAAGCGGGGGTCGAACGCGCGCTGCGGCATTTGCGCACCGAGATCGAGCGCGACATGAAGCTGATGGGCTGCACCTCGGTCGACCAGTTGTCGCGCGCCAATCTGCGGTTTCGCTGACATCGCGATTGCCTGTGGGTTTTTTCAATCCACGGGCGCGAAGCTTGGAAATCTTTGCTAGACGAAGGCGCGTCCTTTCAGAAAGATGGGACGCATCGGCATTTGATTCTTGACGACAGGGGAAGTGCATTGCAGGTCGGCATCGACATGGGAACGGCGTCCGGCGGGACCAGCGCCCAGCTCGATATCGAGGAGCTGCTGGCAACCCGTCTCCTGGTGCAGGGCAATTCCGGCTCCGGAAAATCGCATCTGCTGCGGCGTTTGCTGGAACAGTCGGCGCAATGGGTCCAACAGGTCATCATCGATCCGGAAGGCGATTTCGTCACGCTGGCCGATAAGTTCGGGCATGTGGTCGTTGATGGCGAGCGCACTGAGGCCGAGCTTGCCGGCATTGCCAACCGCATCCGCCAGCATCGCGTTTCCTGCGTGTTGACGCTGGAAGGGCTCGATATCGAGCAGCAGATGCGCGCCGCCGCGGCTTTTCTCAACGGCATGTTCGATGCCGATCGCGAATTCTGGTATCCGGTGCTGGTTGTCGTCGACGAGGCGCAGATGTTTGCGCCGTCCGTGGGCGGCGATGTCTCCGAAGATGCGCGCAAGATGTCGCTTGGCGCCATGACCAATCTGATGTGCCGCGGCCGAAAGCGCGGTCTTGCCGGCGTCATCGCCACACAGCGCCTGGCGAAGCTTGCCAAGAACGTTGCCGCCGAGGCCTCCAACTTCCTGATGGGCCGCACCTTCCTCGACATCGACATGGCGCGTGCTGCCGACCTGCTTGGCATGGACCGCCGGCAGGCGGAGATGTTCCGCGATCTGAAGCGCGGCAATTTCGTCGCGCTCGGTCCGGCGCTATCGCGGCGGCCGCTGCCGATCACGATCGGTTCCGTGGAAACCTCGGCGCGCTCCTCCAGCCCGAAGCTGATGCCGTTGCCGGATGCGCCTCAGGATGTCGAGGATCTGATCTTTACGCCGGATCCGGAGGAGTTTTCCAAGCCGATGGTTCGCCGGGCCACACCCGTGCCGCGCCCGACGACGGATATCCTGGCCGAACTATCGCGTTCCGCCCCTGCGACGAACGCGGCTGCGGCAGAGCCGAAGCCGAGCCAGCCAGAATTGTCGAACGAGGATCGCGAAGCGCGGGTGACCGCCGTGCTTTCCGAAATCCTGGATGATCCGGCCTCTGCCTTCCGCACGGATTCCGTCCTTTACCAGGAGTTTCTCGTGCGGCTGCGCATGCGTCGCGTGCCCGGTGCGCCGATGAGCCTGTCGGAATTTCGCCGCCGCGTGGCGGTGGTGCGCTCCGGCGCGGATGAGGCGACGATGGCGACGGAGGCATGGGCGACGGCTCTGTCGCTTTCGGCTGGTGTCACCGACGATCTGCAGGGTGTCTTCCTGATGCTTGCCAAGGCGGCCATCGGCGGCGAAGCTTGCCCCTCCGATGCGCGGATCGCCCGTGCCTACGGTACCCACTCGGCCCGCCGCGCCCGGCGTTTGCTCAGCTACTTCGAGGAACAGGGCAGCGTCGTCGTCCATACCGATTTCTCCGGTCGCCGCGTTGTGGCGTTCCCGGATATCGACTGCCAGACGGCCCCGGGCGATGCCAATGCGCCTGATATGCATGGCGAAGAGCAAGCGGCTGCGGAATAGCCGTCACTTCCTTCGATCCTGCTGTTGACATTTTCATGACGACCCCTTACAGACCGCGCCAACGCCGGGCAGAAATGTCCGGTGTTTCATTTGACATGTCCCGTGGCTTTCTCCGTTCGCTAATGTGAGAAGCCTGTCAGAGCTCGAAAATGGAGTTCAGAGGAGGGCGTGTTTCCTTAGCGGTTCGGCAACGGGCCGCTCAAATAGTTTGAAAGGAAATGCGATGAGCAAGCGCGAATCGTCCAAGTACAAAATTGACCGCCGTATGGGCGAGAACATCTGGGGTCGTCCGAAGTCCCCGGTCAACCGTCGCGAATACGGCCCGGGCCAGCACGGCCAGCGCCGCAAGGGCAAGCTCTCCGACTTCGGCGTGCAGCTGCGCGCCAAGCAGAAGCTGAAGGGCTACTACGGCGACCTGCGTGAAAAGCAGTTCCGCGCCACCTTCGACGAAGCCAACCGCCGCAAGGGCGACACTTCGGAAAACCTGATCGGCCTGCTCGAATCGCGCCTCGACGCGATCGTCTACCGCGCCAAGTTCGTTCCGACCGTCTTCGCAGCCCGTCAGTTCGTCAACCATGGCCACGTCACGGTGAACGGCGTTCGCGTCAACATCGGTTCCTATCGCTGCAAGGCTGGCGACGTGATCGAAGTCCGCGAAAAGTCGAAGCAGCTCGTGATCGTTCTGGAATCGATTGGTCTCGCTGAGCGCGACGTTCCGGACTACATCGAAGCCGATCACAACAAGATGGTAGCGACCTTCGCTCGCGTTCCGACCCTCGCCGATGTGCCCTACGCCGTCGTCATGGAACCGCAGCTGGTCGTCGAATTCTATTCGCGTTAAAAAGCGGATATTTTTCTTGATGATGGAAAAGCCGCTCCTTTCGAGCGGCTTTTTTGTCTTTGGAGCGCCCTATGACCGATCTGCAGGCAATTCTCGACGGCATCCATACGGAGCTTTCGCCGCGTATCGGCGAGGGTGAGGTTGCCGATTACATTCCGGAGCTCGCCAAGGTCGATCCGAAGCAGTTCGGCATGACGATCGCCACCGTCAACGGCGAGGTTCACAGCGTCGGTGATGCGGGCACTGCCTTTTCCATCCAGAGCATTTCCAAGGTCTTCATGCTGACGCTGGCGCTCGGCAAGATCGGCGAAAGCCTTTGGAACCGAGTGGGACGCGAGCCGTCAGGCACCTCCTTCAACTCCATAGTCCAGCTCGAGCGTGAAGAGGGCATTCCGCGTAATCCCTTCATCAATGCTGGCGCGATCGCCGTCAGCGATGTCGTGCTGTCTGGCCATGCGCCGCGCGAGGCGATCGGCGAGCTCCTGCGCTTCGTACGCTATGTAGCCGATGACGAGTCGATCACCATCGACGACAGGGTAGCGCGCTCGGAGACGCAGACAGGCTTCCGTAATTTCGCGCTCGCCAATTTCATGCGCGCCTACGGTAATCTCGATCATCCGGTCGAGCATGTACTCGGCGTCTATTTCCACCAGTGCGCGCTTTCGATGAGCTGCGAACAGCTTGCCAAGGCGGGGCTCTATCTTGCGGCGCGTGGCAGCAATCCGATCACAGGCCATTCCGTCGTTTCGCCGAAGCGGGCGCGGCGCATCAATGCGCTGATGCTGACCTGCGGCCATTATGACGGCTCCGGCGATTTCGCCTATCATGTCGGCCTTCCCGGCAAGAGCGGCGTCGGCGGCGGCATTCTCGCCGTGGCGCCGGGTATCGGATCGATTGCCGTCTGGTCGCCGGGCCTGAACAAGGTCGGCAATTCGCAGCTCGGCGCCGTGGCGCTGGAAATGCTGGCTGCGCGCACCGGCTGGTCGGTGTTCGGCGATTGATGCGGTGTCTTCTTTCGGCGCTTTCTGCTATCAGCGTGGCGAGGCACTGAGGACGACGGAATGAACATCGCGACGACGGTAATGGACGAGATCGATATCGAGGCTGAGGACGGCGCTGCTGCCGTGCATCCGATGTTTTCCGATGCGCCTCGATCCGTCTCCTTCAACAAGCTTCGCAAGCGCCTGCTGCGGCAGGTGCGTCAGGCCCTGGAGGATTTCCAGATGCTGAAGGGGCAGAAGCGCTGGCTTGTCGGCCTTTCCGGCGGCAAGGATTCCTACGGGCTGCTGTCGATCCTGCTCGATCTCAAATGGCGCGGCCTGTTGCCGGTGGAACTGATCGCCTGCAATCTCGATCAGGGCCAGCCGAACTTCCCGAAGCATGTCCTGCCGGACTATTTGACGAAGATCGGCGTCGCGCATCGCATCGAATATCGCGACACCTATTCCATCGTGAAGGAAAAGGTGCCGGAGGGTGCGACCTATTGTTCGCTCTGTTCGCGCCTGCGCCGCGGCAATCTCTATCGCATCGCGCGCGAAGAGGGTTGTGATGCATTGGTGCTCGGCCATCACCGCGAGGATATTCTCGAAACCTTCTTCATGAACTTCTTCCACGGCGGGCGCCTGGCCTCGATGCCGGCAAAGCTTCTCAATGATGAGGGCGATCTGATGCTGCTGCGCCCCCTCGCTTATGCGGCCGAAGACGACCTCGCCAAGTTCGCGGCCGCCATGCAGTTTCCGATCATTCCCTGTGACCTCTGCGGCTCGCAGGACGGGCTGCAGCGCAATGCGATGAAGGATATGCTCGCCGATATCGAGCGGCGCATGCCGGGCCGCAAGGATACGATGCTGCGGGCGCTGGCGCATGTGAATCCGTCGCATCTGCTCGATCCCAAGCTCTTCGATTTTGCTGGGCTGATGACTGGACAAACCGACGCCGATTAGGCGGTTTTGCCACACCAGCGTCATCGAATCGGTCATAAGAGGAGGCCTCTCCCAAGATAAAGGCCTTCCATGACTTTCTCCGATACAGACTTCGACCATCTGATGACGATCGTTGCCGAGGCGGCGGCGCGGGAAATCCTGCCGCGGTTCCGCAATCTGGGTGATGGCGACATATCGGAAAAGACGTCGGCCATCGATCTGGTGACTGAGGCAGATCTGCTGGCCGAGCAATACATCACTGCGGCGCTGAAGGCGCGCTTTCCCGGCGCTCTCATCGTCGGAGAAGAGGCCTATGAGGCCGACAAGTCCGTTGTGCCGGCACTGGCGCATGCGGATCTGGCCTTTACCATTGATCCGGTGGACGGCACATTCAATTTCGCGGCAGGGCTGCCGGTATTCGGCACGATCGTTGCTGTCGTCGCCAAGGGCGAGACGATCGCCAGCGTCATCTATGATCCGGTACTCGGTGACACCGTTACCGCCATGCGTGGTGCGGGCACCTTTCTGCGTCGTGGCAAGGGGCAGGCGAGGCGGCTTTCGGTTGCCGCACCCGCTGCGCTGAGCGCCATGACCGGCGCAATATCCTGGGGGCATATGGATGAGCCGGAGAGGTCGCGTATCTGCGCCAATCTCGCCAAGACACGCATGACCTTCTCGCTCAATTGTTCCGCCTACGAATACTGGATGGTGGCATCGGGCAAATGGCATTTCATCGGCCATTCCAAGCTAATGCCCTGGGATCATCTTGCCGGCGTGCTGGCGCATCAGGAGGCCGGCGGCTATACGGCCAAATTCGATGGCACACCATACCGCCCCGGCGAGACCACCGGCGGCATTATCTCTGCGCCGGATGAGGATAGCTGGCAAATGATCCGCCGCGAGATCATCGGCGCCTGACAGGAAAGGACCATATCATGACATCGCCCGTTGACATCACTACCCTTGCTCATGTGTTGCGCCGCGCCGCGCAGATGGAGATCCTGCCGCGCTTCCGCAGACTTGGCAGCGGCGATGTTCGCGCCAAGAGCGAAGCGACCGATCTGGTGACCGAGGCTGACGAGCGTGCCGAGCGCATGGTGAAGGCCGAGGTGTCGCGGCTCTGGCCCGAGGCGCTTTTCATCGGCGAAGAATCTGTTGCCGCCGATCCCGCACTGCTCGACAAGCTGCCGGATGCGGATCTGGCCATCATCGTCGATCCTGTCGACGGCACGTTCAATTTCGCCTCGGGCATCCCCGCCTTCGGCGTTATGGCATCGGTGATCTCCAAGGGTCAAACGGTCGCTGGCATCATCTTCGATCCGATGGGCGACGACTGGGTGCTGGCGGAGCGCGGCAGCGGCGCATGGCTGCGTCGCCCCGACGGCGAGACGCTGCGCATGAGGGTTACGCAATCGGTCGCGCTGGAAGACATGGTCGGCATGGCATCGACCGGCTTCCTGCCGAAGGACAAGCGCGCGGAAGTCATGGGCAATCTCGCCAAGGTGCGCTACTCCACCAACTATCGCTGCGCGGCGCACGAGTATCGCACGCTTGCCGGCGGCCATGTCCACTATCTGATGTACAACAAGCTGATGCCCTGGGATCATCTCGCCGGCGCGCTGATCTCGCAGGAAGCGGGCGCTTATGTGCGTCGCTTCGACGGCTCGCCCTATCTGCCGCATCATCTCGACGGAGGCTTGCTCGTCGCGGTGGATAAGGATTCCTGGGAATTGCTGCGGCGTGAGGTTTTCACCGTCTAACAGGCCGCATCGAGCCGGATCGGATAGTCGGCGCGGCTACTTGGAAAGTCGCGTCGGGAAGGCTATCTTCGCCGCAACAGGCAAGGACTGCGATCGGCGCTTGCCGAGAGGATGAGGCAGATGTCCGAAACGAGCCGCAAGCTGACCACCATCTTCTGCGCAGACGTGCAAGACTATACGCGTCTTATGGGCAAGGATGAGGAGGGGACGCTTGCGACCCTTCGTCGTTATCGGGATGCCATGACGCGGCTCATTGAGGCGCATGGCGGCCGGGTGATCAATACCTGGGGCGACGGCGTCTTCGCCGAATTTCCGAGCGTTGTGGAAGCCGTACGGGCGGCAATTGACGTCCAGAACGAACTGGCCGGCTACAATGCCGCCATGGATACCGAAAGACAGATGCTCTTTCGCATCGGTCTCAACCTTGGCGATGTGATCGCTGACGGCAATGATCTCTACGGCGATGGAGTCAATATAGCCGCTCGGCTTCAGTCGCGCGCTGCGGCGGGCGGTATCGTCATCTCGAATACCGTCTACGACCAAGTGCGGAACAAGGTCGCGGTCGGCTTCGATTTTCTCGGTCAGCTCGAGGTCAAGAACATCGAAGGCGGCGTGCCGAGCTATGCGGTGCGGGTCGGCGGCGTGCAGGTCGTCGACACTTCAGTTGACGATCGCGCCAGACCGCAACCGGTTCGCATGCCCGAGGAAACAACGAAAGAACCCGTTTTATTGGATTGGCGGCGGAGCTATGGCGCGCTGTTCGTTGTCGCGGTCGGACTTGCCGCGCTGAACGCGTTGACATGGCATGGCGAGTTCTGGGCAAAGTGGCCCATACTCGCGCTTACCTGGGTTGGGGCGCTCCGTTTTGCGCGGAGCAACAAGCGGATCGACATCGTTATCGCCCGCATGATTGTCACCGGCATCGGCATCGTCGCGATCAACATTTTCACCTGGCAGGGCACACCCTGGGCGATGTGGCCACTCTTCGGACTTGCGATTGCCGCGGCGCTGCGTTGGGTCAGCCGTTCGCGCAGCGACGCGTAAGAGAGGTACGCCGTTCAGACGTGCCCCATGCCCGGCTCCAGTGCCGGCGTATCACCGGGATGGGTGAAGAGCTTGCCACGTTCGGCCCATAGCGTCGCGACGATCGTGAGCGCACCGAATATGGTAAAGCCAGCGATCATCGGCTGAGCGGTGCCATCGAACATCTGGCCGACGATGCCGCCGAGCAGAACGCCGACGGTGGTCGAGACCGAGCTGGTGATGGCAGCCGCGGTGCCCGCCAGGTGTCCCATTGGCTCGAGGCTGATGGCCATGAAGTTGGTGGTGATTACAGCGAACATCATCAGCATGATCGAGATCAGCACATAGATGAACGTGAAGCTTGGCTGACCGAACATGCCGACGACGTAGCCGACAGCGCCCAGGACGGTGAAAACGATCATGGCGGCGTGGGAAATGCGCCGCATGCCGAAGCTGCGCACGAAATAACCATTGGCGAACTGGGCCACTGCCGTGCCGGCTGCCGTCGCCGCAAAGGCGATCGGAAACGTGTCCCCGAGGCCGTAGACTTCACCGAATACCTGCTGCACCGAGACGATATAGGCGCAGATCACACCCGTGTAGAGCGTCAGGCCGATCATGTAGCCACAGGTGATGCGGTTGGTCAGAACCGTCTTGAAACCGGAGACGACCGAAGCGACCGAGAGCGGCAGGCGCTCTTCGGTCGGAAGCGTTTCCTTCATGCGGAAGAAAGCGACCAGGAAAAGACCGGCGCTGACTATGCCGATCAGGATGAAGATCCATTGCCAGTTGGAATAGGCAACGATCACCTGGCCGACGAAAGGTGCGACCATCGGCATGATCATGAAGACGATCATGACATAGGACATGACGCGCGCCATTTCACGACCGCCGAAGCAATCGCGGACGATTGCAAGCGTAGTGATGCGCACGGCTGCGGCGCCGACGCCCTGTGCGAAGCGCAGAGCGAGCAGCGCGAAGAGATTGCCGCTCCAGGCCGCCGCAAACAGTGTCACCGTATAAAAGGCCAGGCCTCCGAGCAGAATGCTACGGCGGCCATAGGTATCCGACAGGCTGCCGAAGAAGAGCTGGCAGATGCCGAAGCCGAGGAAGTAGACGCCGATGACCAGCTGCGTGTCATTGGGGTTGGCGACATTAAGGGATTGGCCGATGTTCGGAAGCGCCGGCAGCATGCTGTCGATGCCCATGGAAATGCTCGCCGTCATCAGCGCGATGATGATGATGAATTCGACGATGCCGAGGCCGATACGATTGGAGCCGGATTGCGCCGGCGTGTGTTCTTGAGGCGGGGTCATATGAATTTGCCTGTCAATGCAAAGCGAGGGATTGATCTGCCGGCGGTGGCGCATTGTGCGGACGGAAGAGGCGCCCCTTTTCGGCAATCAGCACAAACATCAAGCCGATCAGCGAGACGGTGAAGTAGCCGATGACCATCGGCGTCGCCGTGCCATTAAAATATTGGCCGATGCCGGCGCCGATCGATGCGCCGCCGACCGTGCTCATGAAACCGAGCACCGAGGAGGCAGTTCCGGCGACATGGCCGAGCGGCTCCATGGCGAGCGAGTTGAAATTGGAACCGATCCAACCGAACTGGAACATCGCCAGCGCGAAGAAGATCATGAACAGCGGGAAGGGCATCGGGGCAGGGCCGTTAAGCTGCACCATCAGCCAGACAAAGGTAATGAAGGAGAAGCCGAGCAAGGCCGCATGCGACAGCCGCCGCATGCCGAAACGGCCGACGAGCTGCGAGTTGATGAAGGATGACAGCGCCATGAAGAGCGCCACGCCACCAAAGGCGACGGGGGTGTAGACGCCAAGTCCGTAAATGCCGCTGTAGATCTGCTGGGCCGAGTTGATGAAGCCGAACAGCGCGCCGAAGAGGAACGTGCTGGCGATGGTGTAACAGAGCGCGACGCGGTTCGTCAGGACCATGCTGAAGCCGGATGCAACCGACCTGACGGTCAGCGGGCGGATATTTTCGGGCTTCAGTGTTTCCGGAAGGCGGAAATACATCCAGAGACCGACCAGGGTCGCCATGGTGCCGATGAAGACGAAGATCATGTGCCAAGTGCTGATCAGCAGGATGATCTGGCCGCTTCCCGGCGCGATGACCGGAACGATCATGAAGACCATCATGATCAGCGACATCACCTCGGCCATCAGGCGGCCGCCGAAAACGTCGCGGACGATGGAAATGGTGATGACGCGCGTCGCTGCCGAACCCAGCCCCTGAATGAAGCGCAGGGCGAGCAGACCGGCGAAGGACGGAATAAGGGCAATGCCGAAAGCGGAGATGACATAGACGACAATGCCGATCAACAGGGGAATGCGGCGGCCGAAGCGATCCGACAACGGACCGTAGATAAGCTGCGCCGAGCCAAATCCGATCAGATAGGCTGTTACCACGTATTGCCGATGGTTCTCGTTCTCGACACCGAGACTGGAGCCGATCTGCTGGAGAGCCGGAAGCATGATGTCGATGGCCAATGAATTGATCGCCATCAGGAAGGCCGCGAGTACGATGAACTCGCGTTTGCCCATGGGCAGTTGCCCATGGGACATAGCCTGGGATGTAGTCGTCACGGTTTTATTCCCATAAACATATCAAGGCGCTGCCCTGCAGCAGCGCCTTTCGATCGAAGTGAACTATGGAAACCGGACGAGAGCCCGGTGACCGGTCAGGAGGCGGCGCGAACGCTGATGCCGTTTTCCTGGAAGTGCTGCTGCAGCTCGCCCGCCTGGAACATTTCGCGCACGATATCACAGCCGCCGATGAATTCGCCCTTCACGTAGAGCTGCGGGATTGTGGGCCAGTTGGAGTATTCCTTGATGCCCTGACGAATCTCGGCATCAGCAAGGACATTGATGCCCTTATAATCGACGCCGATATAGTCGAGAATTTGGACTACCTGGCCCGAGAAGCCACATTGCGGGAACTGGGGCGTGCCCTTCATGAAGACAACAACGTCGTTGTTCTTTACTTCATTGGCAATGAATTCGTGAATGCCGCTCATTTTCCAGTCCTTTCACATGCGGGGTCAAGGCCCACAGCGTTAAATCTCTTTCTTAAATAGCAAGCGACCGGCTCGATTTCCAGCCGCAAAACGTACCACGCGTCGTTTTCATCGCATGAATGGATTTTCGGCATCAGCGGTTAAGAAAGATGGCCGAATCCGTCGATTAGCTACTTTTCTTGAACAGTGCGTTTTGAAATAGCCCCTTCAACCTGAGAGCTGAACAACACACATAAAATCGAGGCAAGGGTTGATTAATGTTAGGTTGCTATTAATTTTACATGCGGCCGGTATGTTTGTTAGAGTCAGTCGATTTATGCGGTTTGGCGCGTATCGGTCCTTTGCGAAGATTGCATTGCATTTGAGGGAGCGGACACCATGAGCCATCATCATTATACCGAGGGCCAGGTTGGTGAGGAGCGAGAGTTTTACGGTACGGAAGAGACTAGCGACGGCGAGCGGGAATATTATGAGCATGTGCGCACGTCAAAAGCCTCGATATTGAACAGTGCCTTTACCGTCAGCGCCATCGTTTTGATTCTAAGCATCGCATTCGGTTATCGCGCGTCGACCGCGCCGACGCCGCAACCGCCCGTGGCTTCGGTCATCGAAAAAATCATGACTGCGCCCCCCGCGGATCCGTGCTCTGACATCTCGCCCTATCCCGGCCGGGAATGCTGATCTGATTCGAGCTTTCAGCCTCAGACGACGGAAGTTTCACTCGTTGTAGCGGTGCGGCGAATGGATAGCTTTGCATTGCGCTGCCATGAAAAAGCCAGCAGGCCGTGGTCTTGGCGGTCGCTTACGTGTATCTGCCGCTGAAGCGCGTGCTGGGGACCAACGATAATATGGATAGCATCAAGAAGCGGGTGGTTCTCCACTTCCCTGGCTTTGAGCCGCTGGATGCGGCGGCGCATCGGGCGCGCTACGAGCGCTCGGCCAGGCAAAGCGCCGCCGTGTGGGATTATTCGGTCACCGTGGACGAGCTGAAGAGTTTCGGTAGGGCACCCTATTTCGATGTGACTGCCGAAGCTGCGGATTGGCGGACGCACAGCCGTGTCCATATTGCCGACCATAACGACCTGGTTGCGGCGTTGAACGGCAGGCCATTTTTCACGCGGCTGGCACAGGGCTATCTGGCGGCCGCAAGGGTTATCGTTTCCGGAGGGATGACAGGCTATTTCCGCCATGCATGGCGTTTCGGCCTGTTTTTCATATTTCCGTTTCTCCTCATGTTTGTCGGGCTGCTGCTCAGCCTGTCGATAGCATTCTTGCCGTTCATGCTGGGGCTGGCCGCCTGGAGTCATATCGGCAGCATCGCCTTGGCCGTCGCTTTCTTCGTCTATGCCTTTCTGCCGCAGGCCGAAAGGTTGCATACGCTGCATCTCTTCTCCGACTGGGAGATGGCCGTGGCGATGGCGGGGCTGAACGGAATCGGCAACGAGCAATGGCTGGAGACCTGCGCGATCAGCGTGCGCCAGGCGCTGGATGAGCCCGGCGTCGATGAATTCGTCATCTCCTCGCATAGCATGGGCTCATCCGTGGCGGCGCATGTGATCGGTCTCCTGCTCGAGCGGGAGCCTGAGGTTTTTCGTGACAAGCGGGTAGTGTTTGCGACCTTGGGGAGCGCCATCCTGCAATGCGCCCTCATGCGGTCGGCGGCGGTGCTGCGCTCACGCGTTGGCTTGCTTGCGCGCTGCAAGGAGATGTTCTGGGTGGACGTTCACTGTCTGACCGACGCGATCCATTTCTACAAGACAAAGGTCGTGGCGGTTTGCGGGCATGCCGATGACAAGCAGCCGGCGATCCTGTTCGTGCGTTTCAAGAAAATGCTGACAGCGCAGCACTACGCCAAGATCAAGCGCGATTTCCTGCGTGTCCATCGGCAATATGTGCTCGGGCCGGACGTGCGGGCATTCTTCGATTTTACGCTGATGACGGCTGGCCCATTGCCAGCCTCCCGCTTTGCGGAGTTTTCGGCGAACAACATGCCGGAGCTGACGTTCAACTCCGGCGTTGATCTGCAGGCAGTCTCAATCGGGCGCTGAGGTCTGCAGCGCCAGGGCATGCAGCACGCCGCCCATATTGCCCTTCAGGGCGTCATAAACCATCTGGTGCTGCTGCACGCGGCTTTTGCCGCGAAAGGCTTCCGCGACAACTTCGGCGGCATAGTGATCGCCGTCTCCGGCCAGGTCGCGAATGGTCACCTTGGCTCCGGGAATGCCGGCCTTGATCATGTCTTCGATATCGCCGGGGTTCATTGGCATTGGTGGTGTACCTCGATCTATTCAGCGGCAGCGAGAGCGCTGCCATCCATGAAGGCAGGAAACCACGATTCATGCGCGTCGCGCAACTGTTCAACCGGAAGCGACAACAGGCCATCGATGACGAGCGCATCGCCGCCGACAGTGCCGAGACGACGGAACGGCACGCCGGCGCTTTCCGCATTGATGCAGACGAAATCGGCGACATCGGCCGGAACGGCGATGACGTAGCGGGCCTGATCCTCACCGAAAAGTGCCGCATGCGGCGGGGTCTTGCTTTCGGTCAGGTCTATGCGCAGTCCCTTGCGGGACGCGATGGCCATTTCGGCAAGGGCCAGCGCCAGGCCGCCCGATGAAATGTCATGGCAGGCCGTGACCTGGCCGTTGCGGATGGCCGAACGGATGAAATCGCCGTTGCGGCGTTCGGCGAAAAGATCGACTTCCGGAGCGGGGCCATCGGTCGAACCCAGAATATCGCGGAGATAGATCGAAGAGCCGAGATGGCTGCCGTCGAGGCCGATCATCAGGACGCTGTCGCCTTCGGAGGCGGCGCCAATGCGGGCCATCGTCTTCCAGTCCGGCAGCAGGCCGACGCCGGCAATGGTGGGGGTCGGCAGGATCCCGACGCCATTGGTTTCATTGTAGAGCGAAACGTTGCCCGAGACGATCGGGAAATCGAGCGCGCGGCAAGCTTCGCCGATGCCTTTGATCGCGCCGACGAACTGTCCCATGATCTCTGGCTTTTCCGGATTGCCGAAGTTCAGATTGTCGGTCGCTGCAAGCGGCTCAGCGCCTGTTGCCGTGATGTTGCGCCAGCATTCGGCGACGGCCTGCTTGCCGCCCTCGAACGGGTCGGCCTCGACATAGCGGGGCGTGACGTCGGATGAGAATGCCAGCGCCTTGGTCGGATGGCCTTCGACGCGCACGACGCCGGCGTCACCGCCCGGGAGCTGCAGCGAGTTGCCCTGAATCAGGGTATCGTATTGCTCGTAGACCCAGCGGCGGCTCGATTGGTTGGCGGAGCCGACCAGCGACAGCAGAGCCTGGCCGTAATCCTCAGGAGCCGGTACCAGATCGGCGGGCAGGGCAGCGCGCTTGTCGGCTTCCCGCCATGGACGGTCGTATTCCGGAGCCTGGTCGCCGAGATCCTTGATCGGCAGGTTGGCGACTTCCTCGCCCTGATGGATGACGCGGAAACGCAGGTCGTCCGTCGTCTTGCCGACGATGGCGAAATCCAGGCCCCATTTGACGAAGATCGCCTTGGCGACGGCTTCCTTTTCCGGCTGCAGCACCATGAGCATGCGCTCCTGGCTTTCCGACAGCATCATTTCATAGGCCGTCATCTGTTCTTCGCGCACCGGCACCTTATCGAGGTCGAGCTCGATGCCGAGATCGCCCTTGGCACCCATTTCGACGGCAGAGCAGGTGAGGCCGGCGGCCCCCATGTCCTGGATGGCAATGACGGCACCGGTCTGCATCAGCTCAAGGCAGGCTTCCAGCAGGCACTTTTCGGTGAAGGGGTCGCCGACCTGAACCGTCGGGCGCTTCTCTTCGATCGATTCGTCAAACTCGGCAGATGCCATCGTCGCGCCGCCGACGCCGTCGCGGCCGGTCTTGGCGCCGAGATAGACGACCGGCAGGCCGACGCCCTTGGCTTCCGACAGGAAAATGGCGTTCGATTTGGCCAGACCAGCCGCAAAGGCATTGACCAGGATATTGCCGTTGTAGCGTGCATCGAATTCGACTTCGCCACCGACTGTCGGGACACCGAAGGAATTGCCGTAGCCGCCGACGCCGGAGACGACGCCGGAGACGAGATGGCGGGTCTTCGGATGATCCGGCTCGCCGAAACGCAGCGCGTTCATGGCGGCGATCGGGCGGGCGCCCATGGTGAAAACGTCGCGCAGGATGCCGCCGACGCCGGTCGCGGCACCCTGATAGGGCTCGATATAGGAGGGGTGGTTGTGGCTCTCCATCTTGAAGACGACGCAATCGCCGTCATCGATATCGACAACGCCCGCATTCTCGCCCGGGCCCTGGATGACGCGCGGACCCTTGGTCGGCAGAGTGCGGAGCCACTTCTTCGAGGATTTGTAGGAGCAATGCTCGTTCCACATGGCCGAGAAGATGCCGAGCTCTGTAAAGGAAGGCTCGCGGCCGATCAGATCCAGAATGCGCTGATATTCATCCGGCTTCAGGCCGTGGGCGGCAATCAGTTCGGGGGTGATCTGGATCGAATTTGAAATGGTCATGGGCGCTCGAGGGTCCTTGCCTGTAAGGGGTTTGAAGGCCGGTCAGGGGATCGAGGTCTCTTTAGCGCAAGTCAACCTGTCGTGCGACAGGAAAATCGCCGGCGTTCGCAGCACGCCGACATTGATAACAGGCAAGTCGTGAGCACGACCATTCGCGGCCGTTCTCGGATCGTCAGAATTTATAGCCGACTAAAACGCCGACACGCGTCATGCCGCCATTCGGACCGTCGCAGAGATTGGCGTGCGAGGAATGCGCGATCTGCGCCATCATATTCCAATGGCTGTCAAAATTGTAACCAATCCCGGCATATTCGTGGAAAAGCAGGCGACAACCAAGCAGCGGACCATGTTCGGTCCAATCATCGAGATTGCCTGAATGTACCGTTCCACCGAAGCCAGCTTCGGTGAAGATGCCGTTGCTATGCGTCAGCGTCCAGGAAAGACCAGCATAAACCTGGGTCGCCGAGCCGGCTGTGCCGATCGAGGTTCCCAAATGGATGCGCGGATGCGCCAACTGATCCTTCCAACCAGCGGTTGGATTGTAGCCGAACGGATTGAAGAGCACCTGCACATCCGGAAACACGCCGTTTTCGTGATCGTTTCCGCTCTGGATGGAGCCGCTTGCTCCGAAACGCAGTTCGTCGAAAATCTTAGGGCTGGCGGCGACGGCAACCGTATCTGCAGCGGTTGCAGCGGACTGACCCGCGATGAATATGGAACTGATTGCCAGAAAACTCGTAACTAAACGCTTGCACAAATTGCCTGCTGAAACGCTGTCAATGGCCATGCACTCCCCCTAGTACGGCGGGCGAATCATTTCACATAGTTAAAATGGTAGCGTGCTAGGAGTCGAGAGAGAAGAGCCGGGATTTTGCAAGATAGCTGTCGATAAAAACGACGAGGCTTGCTTAAATGTGACTGTCGTAACCGGCCGAGCCGTTTTCCAGCAACCGCCGTAACGTCATGAAGCCGGCGGCGACATCTTCTCGTTGTCGCGGCGATGAGAATGCGACGCGAACGCGATGATAGACCTTCTCCATGCGCGCGGCCTTGAATTCATCCTCATCGTCGATGAGCACGCCCTCGGCGATGGCGGCATTCTTGAAAGTGCCTGACAGCCATGGTTCGGGCAGCTTCAGCCAGAGAAACGGCAGATGCGGATGCGAGTTGAACTCAAATCCTGACAGGGCGTCCCGCGCCAGTTGCTCGCGAGCCTTGATTTCCTCGACCGACTTGCGGCGCAGCTCCAGCGCGTGACCATCGAGCACGAGCCGGGCGCAGGTTTCCGCCAGGATGAAAGGCAGGCCGCCGGTCGTCATCTTGTGCGTAACCTTGATTCGCTGGGCGAAATGCGGCGGGCAGGCGACCCAGCCCCCACGCACGCCCGCTGTAACGGACTTCGACAGGCTGCTGACCACGAAGGTGCGTTCCGGCGCGATAGCCGCCATGAGCGGGTTCTGGTCGCCGGTCATGGCGCCATAGAGATCATCCTCGATCAGCCAGACGCTGTGGCGGCGTGCGATGGCGGCAATTGCGCGCCGGCGTGCTTCCGGCATCGTCACGAGCGTCGGATTGTGTGCCGTCGGCATCAGAAAGGCCAGACGTGGATGCTGCTGCTGGCACAGCCGCTCGAAATCGTCGGGGTTGATGCCGTGCTCATCGGAATCCACCAATACCGACCGGCGTCCGAGGAGGCGGGTGGCGCGGCTGATCTGCGTATAGGTCAGGTTCTCGAAGACGATCTTGTCGCCGGGCGAAGTGACGGCCGAGATGACGGCGATGGCGCCGGCATGAGCGCCCAGCGTCGGCACGACGGTCTCGATTGCCGGCTGCCAGCCGTTGCGGGCAAGCCAGATCTGTCCCGCCTCATACCAGCTCGTCGGGAAATTCCGCGAGTAGGAGGAAATCTCCGACTGGTGCTCGTTGCTGATATCCGCAAACAGTTTGCCGATGATCTCGCCCTGGCCGATATCGGGGGCGGCCGTCGTATCGAAGCGTATCCTGGCATCAGGCGTATTCAGGCCGCGGGTGCCGGCAAGCGCCTGCGTGATCGGATCCACCTGTTCGATCTGCTTGCCGTTCGAGCGCTCCAGCACATAGGTACCGCGGCCGACTTCGCCCGCCACCAGGCCGCGCTCATGCACGAGCGCATAGGCCCGGCTCACGGTGCCGATGGTGACGCCGATATCATAGGCGAGGTTGCGTTGCGGCGGCAGCTTCGTGCCGGGCGGCAGAACGCCGTGGGTGATCGCGTTCTCGATGCTGTCGGCAACACGGATATAGACCGGCCCATTGCCGCTGGAAATGTCAGGGAGCCAATTTGTCATAATGACAATTTGCTATATTGCATCGCGCATGGAGTCAATACTAAGTGACAATCGTATCGTTTGGCTCGGTACGTCGAGAAATGTCACGATCAAGCGAGTATTGAAATGAGTACAATAGATACAATCCGTCCTGCCCAAGCCAAGGATGCTTTCGCCGCGGGCCGGGACACGAGGGCAGCGCAGCCAAAGTCGCGCGCGGCGCATCGGCTCTGGACGTCCTTTTTGCTGTGGATGCAGAAACGCGAAAGCCGCTGTGTCCTGCGGGAACTGACGGATGATCAGCTACGCGATGTCGGGCTGACGCCAAGCGAGGCGAGGACCGAGGTCAGCAAGTCATTCTTCTGGGATTGAAATGGGATGGCGTTCGCGTCGGCCATGGAGGGACGTTTGCAGCTTAGCTCAGGCCCAGAATGGAATGGACGAAATCGGCGCGGTCCGCGACGCCGACTTTCGGCAGGATGTGAATCTCATAGCCGAGCGCGGGATAATCGACGCCGAGCCGCTCGTATTCGGCAATCGCCTCGGACAGGTCATGTCTTCGCTCGCGGTCGCCGACGTATATTTCCGGCCAGGGCGGGGTGAGGAAGACATGCTTGTTGTAGCCGTGCAGCTGACCGTATGACATCAAAGCGGGCTCACCCGTCAGATGCTCGAGGGCTGATGCAGCGTCGATCAATCCCCTGTCGAAGAACACGATACCTGGAAATGCTGCCGCTGCCTCGCGGTCGGCCAACGACATGTCGACCGCCCAGCGCACGAATGCCGCGGTGTCCATCCACGGCAGAGCCGAGCCGCCGCTGTTCAGCTCTTCCATAACGATGCGACGACCGGGCTCCTCGACCACGTGGTGTCCATGAAGCCTGAGCGCTTCGAGCAAGGTCGATTTACCGCCGCCCGAGCAGCCTGAAAGAATGACAAACCTGTCCATGACAATGATCCCTGGAGTTGAGGGTACGTCATGCGTCGGCTGCAGTGTCTGAGTGGAAGCGGAGCTTCTTCAGGCCATCGGCCTAACTGCAGTTCTTCGAACCCGCAGCCCAGCGATTGACGTCGCCCGTAATACGGCCGCCGGAAGCGCCGTTCATCATCGGACCGAAGGCCTGCAATTGGGCCGGGTTGCCTTCCGCTTGGACAACCAGAGACGGTCGGCCGGTCGGATGTTTCTTGTCGACAACGAGAATGCGCGGACGACCGGTAAAGGAATTGAGTTCCGGAGCGAGCTGATAGCCGGCAAAGGCCGGATCGGCCGATTTGAACCAGCAGGCGTTCGAATTGATCATGACGCGCTCCATCGTCGACAGGGCGCTGTGATCGGTGGCGCTGATGCTCGGTGGACGCGGGCCGCACGAGGTGACCAGAAGCCCAAGCATCGTGATGGCAGCGGCGGAGTAAAGTCCTGTCAGGAGGCGAGGGCGCATCAATTTCTTTCCAACGAAGCGGTTAGGGCTGCTCTTTGCCCGAGGGTTGCCGGAGGCAACGATAACGACGTCCCTGCTGTTTGGCGCAAAGACGTCGATTTTAAGATTTCGGAGCCAAGCCCGACGATCTATCAGGCCGCGATCACGCCGAGTGCCGAGGCGAAGAGGCCGCGGCCGTCGTTGCCGCCATGCGCAGCCTCGATCAGGTTTTCCGGATGCGGCATCATGCCGAGCACATTGCCCTTGGCATTCATGACGCCGGCGATGTCGTTGACAGAGCCGTTGGGGTTCGTGCCTTCGGCATAACGGAAGACCACCTGGCCGTTGCCTTCGATCGCTGCCAGCGTCTCGGGATCGGCGAAATAGTTGCCGTCGTGATGCGCCACGGGGCTGCGGATGATCTGGCCCTTGGCGTAGGCGCCGGTGAACTCCGTGTCGGCATTGACGACTTCGAGTTTCACTTCGCGGCAGACGAATTTCAGCGAGGCGTTGCGCATCAGCGCGCCGGGCAGCATACCGGCTTCCAGCAGGATCTGGAAACCGTTGCAGACGCCGAGAACCTTGACGCCCTTGTCGGCCTTATCCTTGATCGCCTGCATGATCGGCATGCGGGCTGCGATCGCGCCGCAGCGCAGATAATCGCCGTAGGAGAAGCCGCCGGGAATGACGATCAGATCGACGTCCGGGATGTCGGTTTCGGTCTGCCAGACAGTTACAGGCGCATGGCCGGAAATCTTGGTCAGCGCCGCGATCATGTCGCGATCGCGATTGAGGCCTGGAAGTTGGACGACTGCTGATTTCATGATGCTGGTCCCGCAAGAGGCGAAAGATACTGGCTTGGAACGTGATCGGTGAGCCATACTCCATTGTCGCTGACAAAGAAAGAATGACCTTCCGAGTGCATGCGCGCCGCATCGATTTCAAGGATGACATAGTCACCCTTCCGTCTCGTTGCGACGATTTTAGCTGTTTCGACATCCGGCGATAGGTGAACATGATGGCGTTGCATCTTTTTCAGCCCTGAACTTTGGATTGCCGACCAGCTTTCTAGCGATGTTCCATGAAAGCGCTTCGATGGCGGCGCAGCTGAATTCAGCGCTAGATCGACAGTAACGCTATGGCCTTGCGCTGCGCGGATGCGATCATCCAACAAAGTAAAGCGCTTCTTCGAATTGGACTCGATCACTTCGAGTATATCGGCCTCAGTAACATCGAAGCGATTAAGAATCGCTTTTTTTAGATCGCTGAAAGGCACCCACCCTTCCAAATCCAGGGCCAGACCGGCTTCATGGGGTGCATGTCTCAGCACGTAGCTCATGAACTTCGAGACGTCGGTTTGTAGTTTGGTGGATGCCATTAATGATATCAGTCGATCGAAATGCTGAAGTTCTCGATCACCGTGTTGGCGAGGAGCTTTTCGCACATGGCTTTGAGATCCGCCTCGGCCTTGCTCTTGTCGGTGCCTTCGAGTTCGAGGTCGAATACCTTGCCCTGGCGAACCTGATGGACGCCGTCAAAGCCGAGCGCCCCGAGCGCGCCTTCGATTGCCTTGCCCTGCGGATCGAGAACGCCGTTCTTCAGCGTGACGGTTACACGAGCCTTGATCACGATTGTCCTTCCTGAACTTACTTGACGAGAACCGGGCCGGTGCCGCGCACGGGTTCGTTTTCATTGATGATGCCGAGGCGGCGGGCCACTTCGGAATAGGCTTCCAGCAGTCCGCCCATGTCGCGACGGAAACGGTCCTTGTCCATCTTCTCGCGGGTTTCGATGTCCCAGAGACGGCAGGAATCGGGCGAGATTTCGTCGGCAAGGATGATGCGCATCATGTCGCCTTCGAACAGGCGGCCGCATTCGATCTTGAAATCGACGAGCTGGATGCCGACGCCGAGGAACAGGCCGGTCATGAAGTCGTTGACGCGGATCGCGAGCGCCATGATGTCATCGAGCTCGGCGGGATTGGCCCAGCCGAACGCGGTGATATGCTCCTCGGAGACCATCGGGTCCTCGAGCGCATCGGACTTGTAGTAGAATTCGATGATCGAACGCGGCAGGACCACACCTTCCTCGATGCCGAGGCGCTTGGAGAGCGAGCCGGCGGCGACGTTGCGCACGACGATCTCGAGCGGGATCATCTCCACTTCCTTGATCAGCTGCTCACGCATGTTGAGACGGCGGATGAAATGGGTGGGAATGCCGATCTTGTTCAAATGGCTGAAAATATATTCGCAGATGCGATTGTTCAGAACGCCCTTGCCATCGATGACTTCGTGCTTTTTCTTGTTGAAGGCGGTGGCATCGTCCTTGAAGAACTGGATCAGCGTGCCCGGCTCAGGTCCTTCATAAAGGATCTTGGCCTTGCCCTCGTAGATACGGCGGCGACGGTTCATTGGTATTGTTCTCTGTCTTTGGCGCTCACGGGACAGCGCAAGTGGATCGTATGTGGGCGTCCCCATAACGGATAAGAAGCGAATTCACAATCCGCCAGCGCCTCCTTACCTCGGAATTCCGGCCTTGGCGGGGCGCCAATGCGAGAATCGGGATCCTATCATGCCCAGTATTACAGGCTTTTATCTGACGATGGAATGAAGGTGGCCGGTACTTCACAGGCTAGTGAGCCGCGGCGTATCCATCCCAAGTCCGCCTTTATTGTATCACGACTTCAGTTGGCTGAGGAATTTGGCAAAGACCATCGTGCCTTCGGGCCAGGGGCCGTGACCGGAATCGCTGTTGATGTGACCGGCCTCGCCGGCGTCGATCAGAAGGGAACCCCAGCTGCTGGCGACATCGTCGGCGTGCTCATAGCTGCCGAAGGGGTCGTTGCGGCTTGCGATCGTGACCGACGGAAACGGCAGCGGATCGCGCGGATAGGGGCCGAACGTCATCAGATGTTTCGGGCGGATGCCGGGATTGGCGACATCGGGCGGTGCGACGAAGAAGGCGCCGGCGACCTTGTTGCGAAAATGCGGGATCGCATGGATCACCGAGGGAACGCCGAGCGAATGCGCCACGAGCACGACAGGCCGCTCGGAAGCATTCACCTCTTCGGCAATGCGGGCGATCCAGTCATCGCGAACGGGCTTGGACCATTCGGCCTGCTCCACGCGCCGCGCCGTCGAGAGCTTCTGCTCCCAGCGCGTCTGCCAGTGATCCGGGCCGGAATTCGTGTAACCCGGGATGATGAGAATATCTGCGTCGGAGACTTTCATGATGCGCCGATGTGGAAAAGGTGAACCCAACTGTCAAGGGAAAAGGCGACAAATGCGGCAAAATTTGCTAGTATGGCCGCTGCCGGTAGCGAATGAAGATGTCGGCGTCTGTTTTGCCGCCACTTTTGCACCGCCTGCCGCGCACCACGGTTGAGGAGGAGAGCATTATGTCGGCCTTTCACGTCATGGCAGGAGCGGACCACACATTTACGCGTCCCGCCATCCGTAAGATCGGTATCGCCGACCTCGTCGACGCCCTTAAGTTGGGGCTTGACGATTTCAGCGAGAAGCCATCGCATTACGTCTTCTTGTGCCTGATGTATCCGATTGCCGGCATTGCTCTGGCGATCTGGAGTTCCGGACAGAATTTGCTGCCGCTGCTGTTTCCGCTGATGTCCGGCTTCGCCTTGCTCGGCCCCCTGGCGGCGATCGGTCTCTACGAAATCAGTCGACGGCGCGAAAAGGGCCAGGATACGTCGTGGAGCCATGCTTTCGATGTGCGCTTTTCACCGGCGCTGCCGTCGATCATCGTCGCCGGCCTCATGCTGTTCGGCATATTCATCGTCTGGCTGTTCGCGGCGCAGAATATCTACTTCATCTATTTCGGCGATGGTGCACCGCCCACGCTCTGGTCCTTTGTCTCGAACATTTTGAGGACCCCCGAGGGCAGGGCGATGATGTTCTGGGGCGATCTCATCGGCTTCGTCTTCGCGCTCGTCGTGCTGGCGACTACGGTCGTCACCTTTCCGCTGTTGCTCGACCGTGACGTGGGCGTGGTGGCAGCGGTCGATGCCAGTATTCGGGCGACGCTGATCAACCCGGTGCCCGTGGCAGTCTGGGGCCTGATCGTCGCAGCACTTCTCGTCGTCGGCACGATCCCGATCTTTGCAGGCCTTGCCGTGGTCATGCCCATACTCGGCCACGCATCCTGGCATCTCTATCGCAAGCTGGTGGTGGTTCAGGACTAAAAGTCCGGCCTTTCAGCGGTTCTTCGCAATCGTTGGAACCGCAATAGGATTTCCACGTTGATCCGCATCATCAAGGAGATGCGGATCATGGCTTGGCTTGCGCACATCTTCACCCGCTTTGCGGTTAAGGTTTCGGAATGGACGGGAAAGCCGGCCATCTTCGTCCTGGCGCTGTTCTCCATTATCTTATGGGGCGCTACCGGTCCGATCTTCGGCTACTCCGATACCTGGCAGCTGGTCATCAACACCAGCACGACCATCGTAACCTCCCTGATGGTGTTCCTGCTGCAGAACGCGCAGACGCGTGATACGCGGGCCATTCAGGCCAAGCTCAATGAGTTGATCCTCACCAGCGCGGCTGAAAACCGCTTCATCGGCATCGAAAACCTCGATGAAGAGGATCTGAAGCATCTGGACAGGCTGGTGGGGAAGGCCGCCAAGCGTAGCGAAAATCAGCACAACGGCAATGTGGGCGAAAGCGTCGAACGCGATCGCGCAATCGTCGCCAAATCCGCGAACAAAAGAAAAAAGCGGCGCGTCAGCCGCACCGCCTCTACTCGCAATCAGGCCGGCCCGGCCAAGTCTTAGCCGAAAACCCGCTTGAAGATGGTGTCCACGTGCTTGGTGTGATAGCCAAGATCGAATTTCTCGCGGATATCCGCTTCGGAAAGCGCTGCACGAACTTCCTGGTCGGCCAGCAGCTCCTCAAGGAAATCCTTGCCTTCCTCCCAAACCTTCATCGCATTGCGCTGAACGAGACGATAGGAATCCTCGCGGGAAACGCCGGCCTGGGTCAGTGCCAGCAGCACGCGCTGTGAATGAACAAGTCCGCGGAACTTGTTCAAATTCCTCATCATATTTTCCGGATAGACGAGGAGCTTGTCGATGACGCTCGTCATGCGGGCGAGCGCGAAATCGAGTGTGACGGTCGCATCCGGGCCGATCATGCGTTCCACCGAGGAATGCGAGATATCGCGCTCGTGCCAAAGTGCCACGTTCTCCATGGCCGGCATGGCGTAAGAGCGGACCATGCGGGCAAGGCCGGTCAGATTTTCGGTCAGCACCGGGTTGCGCTTATGCGGCATGGCCGAAGAGCCCTTCTGGCCCGGCGAGAAATATTCCTCGGCTTCGAGGACTTCGGTGCGCTGCAGGTGGCGGATTTCGGTTGAAAGGCGCTCGATCGAAGAGGCGACGACGCCGAGAGTGGCGAAGAACATCGCATGACGGTCGCGCGGGATGACCTGCGTGGAGACCGGCTCCGGCTTCAGGCCGAGCGCGGCGGCGACATGTTCCTCGACGCGGGGATCGATATTGGCGAAGGTGCCGACGGCGCCCGAAATCGCGCAGGTCGCGACTTCCTCGCGGGCGGCGATCAGACGCTGCTTGCAGCGCTCGAATTCGGCATAGGCGAGCGCCAGCTTGACGCCGAAAGTTGTGGGCTCGGCATGGATGCCGTGCGAGCGGCCGATGGTGACCGTGTCCTTGTGTTCGAAAGCGCGACGCTTCAGGGCCTCCAGAAGCTTGTCGATATCGGCCAGCAGCAGGTCGCTGGCGCGTACGAGCTGGACGTTGAAGCAGGTATCGAGCACGTCGGAGGAGGTCATGCCCTGGTGCACGAAACGCGCATCCGGACCGACGATTTCGGCGAGATGCGTCAGGAAGGCGATGACGTCATGCTTGGTGACGGCTTCGATCTCGTCGATGCGGTCGACGTCGAAGGTCGCCTGGCCGCCCTTTTCCCAGATGGTCTCGGCGGCCGACTTCGGAATGACGCCGAGAGCGGCCAGCGCGTCACAGGCATGCGCCTCGATCTCGAACCAGATACGGAACTTGGTTTCGGGCGACCAGATGGCGACCATTTCCGGTCGGGAGTAGCGCGGGATCATGGGCTCAAAGCTTTCTTGGCTAACGGGAAAGGAAACCTCGGCGCCCCCATAACAAAGACGGGCGGCAATCACAATGTTTGTCCGACCGATCTTTCATCCGGCTCAACGCTCATATCGCGCGAGATAGGCGGAGGTGGTGATCAGGCAGAGCAAACCGAACGGCAGGAATAGGGTAACGCCGAGAACGGCGAATTGGTAGACGGCGCTGGCGCCGGTGAACAGGAATTGAAATGTCCAGATCAGCGAACCGAACGGCGCATGCCAGCGCGCATAGAACCAGCGATAGTCCATGGCGAACAGAAATGCCGTCATCGCCGTGGTGCCGAGCGACAATGCGAGGAAAAAGGCCGCGAAACGCGCGCTCGGCGGTCGACCGTTGGCAACGCGCCGTGCCAGCGGCACCATGATAGGCCAGGAGAGCGCGCCGCCGAGGAAGTAGACAAGGGCAAGGGCGGTCAGGTGGCTCGTCAGAAGGCCGTTGCGCAGGTAGAGAGCGGCAAGTGCCGAGGCGGCCATAACCACGCCCCAGCTGATCGAGCCACCAAACAGTTCGAGGCAATGCGAAGCGGCGGTCCGCGTTCGGTCCGCCGCGATGATGGTGCTGGTCGGATTAGTTTGATCCAACGCGGCCTCGTTCAGCCGCCGCCCTCAGATCACCAATCGTCTGCTTGTAGGCATCTACCGATTCGCCCTTGAAGATTGCCGAACCGGCCACGAGGACATTGGCGCCTGAAGCGATGATGAGGTCGGCTGTCTCGGTGGAGACGCCGCCGTCAACCTCCAGCTCGATCGGCCGGTCACCGATCAGAGACTTGGCGTTGCGAATCTTGTCGGCCATGGCTGGGATGAATTTCTGGCCGCCGAAACCCGGATTGACCGACATGATCAGGATCAGGTCGATATCGTCGAGCACGTTTTCCAGGATCGAGAGCGGCGTTGCCGGATTGAGGGTGACGCCGACCTTCTTGCCGAGATGCCGGATCGTCTGCAGCGAACGATGCAGATGGACGCCCGCTTCGGCATGCACGGTGATGCGGTCGCAGCCCGCCTTGGCGAAGGCTTCGAGATAGGGATCGGCCGGCGAGATCATCAGGTGGCAGTCGAAGGTGGCGGTCGTATAGGGGCGCAGGGCCTTGATGACATCAGGGCCGAAGGAGATGTTCGGCACGAAATGCCCATCCATGACATCCAGATGGATCCAGTCGGCTCCGGCTTCGGTCACATCCTTCACTTCCTGTCCGAGCTTGGCGAAATCGGCCGCGAGAATGGAAGGGGCAATGCGGATCGGCAAAGTCATGGGTAGCTGAGCTCCATCTGATTTTTTCGCGCTTGGATTAGCACCGCTTCGGCGGGCAAACAACAGAAAGCGCGGATCGTGTCAGTTCGACGCCGCTGCTGCCGGCACGAAAGCATTGTCGCGCCATTCCAGCAGCCGATAGGGGTTCTCGGTCAATTCATGGTTCTTCCCGAAGGTAATCGGTCCGATCGCTGTCTGGAAAGTCGTGGCAACGAGCTTGTCAGCGATGGGCTTGTTTTCCGACTTGGCGCTCTCAGCCGCCTGGCTGGCGATCTGTGCCGCGGCCGCGGCCGGCAGGATATAGCCATCCGGCTCGATGCCGCTCGCGCGCATGGCCTGCGCAGTCGGCTGTGCGGCCGGCAGAGTTGCGTATTCCGGCAATGCGATAGCCTGGACGCCGTTCAATAGAGGCACCGGCTGATCGGCGGCGCGCATGGCGTCGCCACCCATCAAGGTCAACGGGATGTTCTCGCTCTTGGCATCCCGAGCGATCACGGCCACGTCGCTGCGGTCGCCGCCGACGAAAACGCGCGTGGCGCCGGCCTTCTTCAGCCGGCGTACAAGAGCGATCTGCTGATCCTGGCCGGGCCGGTAGGTATCGGTGAAGACCGGCTTCAATCCTTTTTCCTCGAGCGCGCTGCGTATCGCGCCGACCAGTTCGCGGCCGTGGATTGTGCCATCGTCGATCAACGCCATCGGCTCGGATGCCCAGTATTTCAGGATGGTATCGATAGCCATGGAGGCTTCGGCGCTATCAACCGGAGCAAGGCGAAACAACGGCCAGCCGTTCTTCAGCACATCTTCCATCAGGATGCGGGACCGTACGGAAACGGTGATGACCGGAATGCCGGCATCCTTGAGGCGCGGCAGCGCGCCTTCCAGCGTCTCGGTGCAGAGGAAGCCGATCGCGACCTGCACCTTGGCGGCAATCAGCGCCTGGGCAGCGGCCTGGCCGCCATCCTCGGTGCAAGGGTCGTCGATGACGGTTGCCGCATCCTTCTGGGCCTGCATCTCGAAATTGGCGCCGGTCGTGATCTCGGCTCCGAGCGTTGCGAAGTTGCCGCCCTGCGGCGCCACGACACCGATATGGATTCCGGCGGCGTCGCTGCTGCCGGCCGCCGAAAGCAGCACAAGCAGAAGCGGAAGGCGACGCAGAACGTTCATCGATTGATTATCCCGGACAATTTTCCTGCTCTTTTATCCGTCTGAGGGGGATCGTCAAAAGAAAAAGCAGCAAAATCACTCTGTTTTCAATAATGCTATTGTAGAAAAGCTAACGCCTGCCCGCCATATTGAGCGAAAGACGGGATATGAGAAAGAATAAGGAGACGGTGGTGCTAGACAGGCAGCGTATGGACCCGGCGCTTTATCGCGATGCCATGAGCCGCTATGCGGGCCATGTGCAGCTGGTGACCACGGCCCTCGAAGGGGAGCGGCGCGGCGTGACGATCACGGCTGCCTGCTCGGTGTCGGACGATCCCGCGACGGTTCTGATCTGCCTCAACAACAGCAACGTCAAGAACGAGATCTTCTTCAAGAGCGGGATCTTCGCGCTGAATACGCTGGGCGCGCATCACCAGTCGCTCGCTGACGCCTTCTCCGGCAAGACACCGCTGACCACCGACGAGCGTTTTGCCTCCGGTACATTCGAGACGCTTGCGACCGGGGCACCTGTGCTCGCCGACGCGCTCGCGGCGTTCGATTGCCGTGTGATCGAGATCAAGCAGGCTTCAACGCACAACATCATCTTCGGCGAGGTGATGGCCGTACGCTACAGCGAGGCAAAGCCGGCACTGCTGTATATGAACCGGGGCTATCACACGCTATAACCCCTCCAAGGGAGTTATCATGGCGGATCAAAAATCATCAACTTCGCTGCCGAGCTCTATCGATGAGACGATGGCCTTGCTCGGCGCCCATGACTATTTGGCAGGGCGCGCGCTCGGCACTGTCCTGTTTCTGGCGCTGAAGATGAAGCGTCCGCTCTTTCTGGAGGGCGAGGCCGGCGTGGGCAAGACCGAGATTGCCAAGGTATTGTCGAAGGCGCTCGACCGGCCGCTGATCCGCCTGCAGTGCTACGAAGGCCTGGATGTCTCGTCGGCCGTCTATGAATGGAACTATCCGGCACAGATGCTGGAGATTCGCCTTGCGGAAGCATCGGGATTGACCGATCGCGGTCGCATCGAGGCCGATATCTTCTCCGAGCGCTATCTCATCCGCCGTCCCGTCCTGCAGGCGCTGTCGGGTGTCGGCGGGCGTGCGCCGGTGTTTCTGATCGACGAACTCGATCGTACCGACGAGGCATTCGAAGCATTCCTTCTGGAAGTGCTGTCCGACTTCCAGGTGACGGTGCCGGAGCTCGGCACTATCCGCGCGACCGAGCCACCCATCGTCATCATCACCACCAACCGCACGCGCGAAGTGCACGATGCATTGAAACGGCGCTGTCTCTATCATTGGGTCGACTATCCGCAGGCGGAGCAGGAGCTGGAAATCATCCGCCGCAAGGTGCCGGGCTGCAACGAAGCGCTGTCGCGTCAGATCGTTGCCTATGTACAGAAGCTGCGGACTCTCGATCTCTACAAGAACCCCGGCGTTGCCGAGACCATCGATTGGGCAAGCGCGCTGACGGAACTCGATCGACTGGCGCTCGACCCGGAGACGATCTCCGACACGCTGGGCACGCTGCTGAAATACCAGGACGACATAGCACGTATTCAAGGTAGCGAGGGCAAGCGCGTGCTGGACGAAGTAAAGTCCGAACTGCTCACGGCGGGATGAACCATGGAACCGGGCGCGCAGGATGGCATCACCGTTGCGCCGTCACCGCCCGGTGACGGGCGTCTTGCCGATAATATCGTCTTTTTCGGGCGCGCGCTCCGCAAGGCCGGGCTGAAGATCGGGCCCGGGGCAATTGCGGATGCCATCGAGGCGGTGGAAGCGATCGGTATAGGTTCGCGCGAGGAATTCTACGCCGCTCTGTGTTCGGTCTTCGTCACGCGACATGAGGACCTGGCAGTTTTCGACGAGGCATTCCGGCTGTTCTGGCGCTCGCGCGATCTCGTTGCAAAGATGATCGCGATGATGTCGCCGATCGCGCCCGCCAATCGTGAGAAGGAGAAGCCGAAGCCCGGCGAAACCCGCGCGGGCGATGCCCTACTTGATAACCGCGACGACCGCCGTCCGCAACGCGAGACGCCCGACATCGAGATCGATGCCCGGTTTACGACGTCGGGCAGCGAGATTCTGCGCGGGTTGGATTTTGCGCAGATGTCGGCGGCTGAAATTGCCGTTGCCAAGAAGGAGCTCGCAAAGCTGCGATTACCACTGGATCGGGTACGCACGCGCCGCTTTGCGCCGTCGCGCAGACCAGTCAAGATCGATCCGCGCGCGACGATGCGGTCTGCCTTGCGTACCGGGGGCGAGCTGATTCTGCCGCGTTTTCGGCAAGCCAAGCAAATACAGCCGCCGCTCGTCGTGCTGGCCGATATTTCCGGTTCGATGAGCCAATATACGCGCATCTTCCTGCATTTCCTGCATGTGCTGACCGAGCGGCGTCGGCGCGTGCACACTTTTCTCTTCGGCACGCGGCTGACCAATGTCACCAGAGCGATGCGTCACAAAGATCCGGATCAGGCGCTCGACGAATGCGCAGCGGCGGTGCGGGACTGGTCCGGAGGGACGCGCATCGGTGAGACGCTGAAGGACTTCAACCGGCTCTGGGCGCGCCGGGTGCTCGGGCAGGGCGCGATCGTGCTCTTGATCACCGACGGGCTGGAGCGGGAGGGCGTGGAACTGCTCGCTCAGGAGATGGACCGTCTGCATCGCTCCTGTCGGCGGCTGATCTGGCTCAATCCCCTGTTGCGGTTCGATGGCTTCCAAGCGCGCGCCCGCGGTGTAAAAGCCATGCTGCCGCATGTTGACGAATTCCGTCCGGTCCACAATCTATTATCTCTGGCCGATCTCGTATCGGCTCTCACCGCCGGCCGCGCGGATGCCTACGATCCGCGGCGGTTTCTCTGTAAGTAATGAGGCTCCGATGACAAATATATCCGAAAGTCTGGATCCGCTCGTGATCGCGGAGGAATGGGTGTCGGCAGGCCGCAGCGTTGCCATGGCGACCGTCGTCGATACCTGGGGTTCGGCGCCGCGCCCGGCGGGCAGTCACCTCGTGATCGACAGCGAGGGCAATTTCCACGGCTCCGTTTCGGGCGGCTGTGTGGAAGGTGCCGTGATCACCGAGGCGCTCGACGTTATCGAAAACGGCAAGTCCCGCATGCTGGAATTCGGCGTTGCCGACGAGACTGCCTGGCGCGTCGGCCTCTCCTGCGGTGGCCGAATCCGCGTCTATGTCGAGAGGCTTGCCTGATGGATCGTCAGATACTGGCGAAGCTGAATGAATTGCGGCGCGAGCGGCGGGCGGCGATTCTTGCCACCGACCTGTCGGGCGGGCGTGACAGGCTGATCGTCGAGGGCGACAAGCTCGAAGGCGCTCTGGCCGATGCAGTCGCGTCCACATTCCGTTCGGGCAAATCGGCACTGGTCGCGGTTGAAGGACAGAGTCTGTTCCTGAACGTTCACCTGCCGCCGCCGCGTATCGTCGTCATCGGGGCGGTGCATATCAGTCAGGTCCTGGCGCGAATGGCGGCACTTGCCGACTTCGATGTGACCATCATCGATCCACGCACGGCCTTTGCGACGCCGGAGCGTTTCGAGGGTATCGACCTGATTGCCGATTGGCCTGCGGATGCACTGAAGGAACGGCCGCTCGACAGCTATATGGCGCTGGTCGCCGTTACCCACGATCCGAAGATCGACGACGAGCCGATTGCGCAAGCGCTGGGGACGGGCTGTTTCTATGTCGGCGCGCTCGGCAGCCGCAAGACGCATGCCGGCCGCTTGGAGCGCTTGAAGCGGGAAGGATTGACCGAAGAGGATCTCGCCCGCATCCACGCCCCCATCGGTCTTCCCATCGGCGCGGCGAGCCCGGCGGAGATCGCGGTCGCCATTCTGGCCGAGATCATCGGCGCCCTTCGCGAGCGCGACGTGTCGTTGCCCAAGGGCCCGAAGCCATGATCTTCGGGGAATTTTCGACTGTGAACGCCGAGGGCGCGGTTCTGGCACATTCCCTTCGGTTATCCGATGGTAGTTTTGCCAAAGGGCACAAGCTTGACCATGGCGATGTCGAACGACTGATCGCCGCCGGGATCGATCACGTCATCGCGGCGCGGATCGAACCCGGCGATCTTATGGAGGACGAGGCGGCCGAGCAGCTCGCGCAAGCCGTTGCACCCGATCACCTGACCTTTTCCAAGGCGACGACCGGGCGTGTCAATATTCACAGCGCGGTCGACGGCCTGTTCGTGGCAAATCGCGCCGCAGTCGATCGGCTCAACAGCGTCGACCCGGCCATCACGCTTGCCTGTCTTGCCGATCATGTGCCGGTGCGATCAGGCGACGTGGTGGCGACCTTCAAGATCATTCCGCTGGCGGTTTCGGGGCTGAAGGTGGCGGCCGGGGCCGACATTCTGCGGCGAATGCCGGTTTTCGAAGTCAAGCCGTTCCTGCCGCATGCGGTGTCGCTTGTCGCCACGGAGCTGCCGTCGCTGAAGACTGGTGTCATGGACAAGACGGCGCGCATCCTCTCTCAGCGGCTTCAGCTTGCAGGCAGCGTTTTGCAACGGGAGGAGCGCGTCGCCCACCGGGCGAAAGCGGTCGCCGATGCGATCGGTCAGGCGTTGGAGGTACCGGACCAATTGCCGAAGCTGGTGATCGTTTTCGGTGCCTCCGCCGTTATCGATGCCGGCGATGTCATTCCGGAGGCGATCCGGCTTGCGGGCGGTGAGGTCATTCAGGTCGGCATGCCTGTCGATCCCGGCAACCTTTTGGTACTCGGCAAGGTGGGCGATGTCCATGTCGTCGGCGCACCGGGATGTGCCCGCAGCCCGAAGGAAAACGGTTTCGACTGGGTGCTGGATCGTATCTTAGCCGGCGAACAACCGACGCCGCAGGATATCAGCGGCATGGGCGTTGGAGGATTGCTCATGGAAATACAGTCGCGTCCGCGTCCGCGCGATATCGCCGCCAAGCCGGCGGCGCAGATATCGGTTGCCGTCGTGCTGCTGGCCGCCGGCCGGGCGAGCCGCATGGGCGAGGGCGGCTCGCACAAGCTGCTGGCCGAGTTCGACGGCGTCCCATTGGTCCGTCGATCGGCCTCGACGGCCATGGCAGGCGGAGCATCTGCGGTCATCGTCGTCACGGGCCACCGTCGCGACGACATCGAGCTGGCGTTGCGCGATCTTGCCGTTGAGCAGGTGTTCAATCCGGATTATGCATCCGGCATGGCAAGCTCGCTGGTTGCAGGCGTCGGCACGCAGGGTGCGCAGCGTGCGGACGGTGTCCTCGTCATGCTGGCCGATATGCCTGGCGTCACCAGCGACGACTTGAAAACCTTGATCGCCGCGTTTCGCGAGGCGAATGGCCAGGCGATCGTGCGCGCGGTATCGGGCGGCAAGCGCGGCAACCCAGTCATATTGCCGCGTGCGGTGCTGAACGCGGTCATGCGGCTCGAGGGCGATGTCGGCGCGCGGCATATCATCGAGACGTCCGGGCTTCCGGTTGTCGACGTCGATATCGGCGAGGCGGCGCATCTCGACGTCGATACGCCCGAGGCCGTCATCGCCGCCGGCGGCGTTTTAAAGGGATAGGGAATGGACAATAACGATATCGAAGAGATGTTTCAGTCGCTCGGGCCGGTAGCGATCAAGCGAATGTTCGGCGGCAAGGGGATCTACCATATGGGCCGGATCCTGGCGCTCGAAGTGGATGACGAGATACTTTTGAAGGCAGATGACGTCAGTGCTTCGGAGTTCGAGGCGGCCGGAGCTCGGCGTTGGGCTTATGAGGGCAAGAAGGGCAAGGCCGTCAATATGCCTTACTGGTCGGTTCCCGATGATGCCTTCGACGATCCCGACATCATGGCGCACTGGGTAAGGCTGGCCTATGAGGCTGCGTTGCGCGCCGATAAGTAGGCGTCAGCGAAAATCGTCTTCGCTCAGATGCGCAATCGTTGCTTTGGCGAAAGCGGATAGTTGTTGTGGCAACTCGCTGCGGCCGAACCAGCCGAAATCGGAGAGCTTGTCGGGCTCCATCAGGCGCGGCTCGCCGGAAAAATCCCTGCAAACATAGATCAGCGAAATCCAATGCTGTCGATCCGCTTCGACGATAACCTCTTCTGTGCAGAGGTATTCGGTCCGGCCGATGGAAAGGCCGCTTTCCTCTTCCGCCTCGCGGATGGCGGCCCTGGCTGCGGGCTCCATATGGTCGACCTTGCCGCCGACGATGCTCCAGAAGCCGGCCTCAGGCGCCTTGAGGCGCCTGTAGAGCAAAATCTTCCCGTCCCGCAATATTGCGAGACCGGTTCCTAATCCTGGGAAATCGATGCCGGGTTTGCCCATGCCTACATCCCGAAATGTGCCGTTAACTCCGGCGTAACGGTTCGGATGTGGACTTATCAGCCCTTGGCGTTCGCGACGATCAGCATGAAAGCGGGAATGTCGTCGCCGAAGCCAACCGGTGTCGGGCCGTCATCCTGGTCGCGATAACGGCTGCGGCGTTCGCGGTTGTCGTCGTTCGCAGCGGGGAAGGGCCGGTGATTGTTGCGAGAACCGTTGTTGGATTTGTTGTTGTTCTCAGACTTGCGCTCGTTTCTCACGCTCTCGGCCTTTGCTGGTGCTGCTTCGATCACTTCGACGCCATTATCCTCGACGTCGATATCAGATTTATGACTCGAGGCACTCCGGCCTCTGGGGCTGCGATCACGCTCGCGGCCTCTGCCTTTCGGCTCGCGGCGGCGAGGAGAACGATTGTCGTCCCCACCTTCCTCGGCCGGCGGCAGTGCCGACAGATCACCGTTCAGCCACTGGACATCTTCGCCGATCAGCTTTTCGATCGCGTCGATATGCTTGGTGTCGCGTTTCGTCACGAGAGTGAAAGCGGCGCCGGAACGACCGGCGCGACCGGTACGGCCGATGCGATGGACATAGTCTTCCGAATGGATCGGAACATCGAAATTGAAGACGTGGCCGACATCGGGAAGGTCCAGACCGCGTGCCGCGACGTCGGAGGCGACGAGAAGCTGGATCTGGCCGTCACGGAAATTCTGCAACATCGTCGTGCGCGAGCGCTGATCCATGTCACCATGCAATGCGCCGACCGAGAAGCCGTGGCGTTCAAGCGAACGGAAGAGGTCGGCCACATCTACCTTGCGATTGCAGAAGATGATCGCGTTCTTCAGGTCCGTCTGGGCTCGGATGAGATCGCGCAGCGTGGCGCGCTTCTCGTAGTCCTTGCCATGCGAGGCGACGAAGCGCTGCGTGACAGTCTTTGCCGTTGACGCGGGCGCCGAGACCTCGACACGTTCCGGATTCTGCAAGAAGCGGTCTGCCAGCTTCTGGATTTCCGCCGGCATCGTGGCCGAGAAGAACAGCGTCTGGCGCGTGAAGGGAATGAGCTTGGCGATGCGCTCGATATCGGGGATGAAACCCATGTCGAGCATACGGTCGGCTTCGTCGATGACGAAGATTTCGACGGCGCTCATCAGCAGCTTGCCGCGCTCGAAATGATCAAGCAGGCGGCCCGGCGTGCAAATCAGCACGTCGGCGCCACGCTCCAGCTTGCGGTCCTGCTCTTCGAAGGACACGCCGCCGATCAGCAGGGCGATGTTGAGGCGATGGTTCTTGCCGTATTTCTCGAAATTCTCGGCAACCTGGGCGGCCAGCTCTCGCGTTGGCTCCAGAATCAGCGTGCGCGGCATGCGGGCACGAGCGCGCCCTTTCTCGAGCAGCGTCAGCATCGGCAGCACGAAGGAAGCCGTCTTACCGGTACCCGTCTGGGCGATACCACAAATATCGCGGCGCTGCAGCGCAAATGGGATGGCACCGGCCTGAATCGGAGTCGGTGTCGTGTAGCCCGCGTCAGTTACCGCGGAAAGGACTTTTTGGCTCAAGCCAAGGTCAGCAAATGTTGTCAAAGGGAAAACTAGTTCCGTCTCGGTTCGGTCGAACACCATGAATCGACACACAGGAGCATGCCGTAATGCAGCGCGACATAGAACCAAATACCCACAGAGTCAAGGAAAGCAGTCGCTTCTGCCGACCCGAAGTTCATTCGTAACGCAATTTTTGGATTAGTGCCATGTTTGTTGCTCGTTTGTCACAATCCTGGCAGTTAAATCGCGCCGAGACCGCTGATGTAACTTGCGAGTTTTGTACCGGCATTGATGAAATACATCGGGTCTATAGGACGCCCATTTTCCCGGACTTCGTAGTGCAGATGCGTGCCTGTGGAACGCCCGGTGCTGCCGGCGAGGCCGATCGGGTCACCGGTGCTGACCTTATCGCCGACTTTGACAAGCACTTCCTCCATATGGCCGTAGCGCGTCGAGATGCCGTCGCCGTGATCGATCTCCACCATATTGCCATAGCCGCCTGTCCAGCCCGCCGAAACGATCCTGCCAGGGGCCGTCGCCTTGATCTTTTCGCCGGGGCTGAAATGGAAATCGGTGCCGGGATGGAGAGCCAGCGTGCCGAAGAAGGGATCCTTGCGATTGCCGAAGGGGCTGGTGACGAGCTTGCCCGGTGCAGGATTTCGGAAGGGCAGGCTCTCGGCGGCACCTCGCGCCGTCTCCAGGCGCGTTAGCGCCGTATCGAGATCGGCCATCGACTGCTCGAACTGGTCGACATTTTCCGGCGCCACATAGGGGCCGCCAACGCCACCGTCGTCATCTTCGCTATCACTGACCACGACCTCGTTCGGGATCTTAACGCCGACATTGGACATGATCGCCTGAATCTCGTTCGCCGTCCCGGATGCGTCTGCGGTGAGATTTCGGATGCGCGTTAGCTGATCCTGTTCGATATGTTTCAGCGACAGCGTCACTTTCGAAAAGACGCGGTCGGCGCGATCGGCGACCGTTTCCGGGGCGGGGACGTAGGCGAGGGTGGAGTTGTCCGGCGTGACATCTGCGGGCTTGCCGTTGGTAAGAAGCTTTTCGATGGCCTTTGGCGCGGTCAGCTGCGCATGCTCGTTCTTTGCAGCCGCCGTGTTCGCATCGGCATGCGGGGTTTTATCGGTGAGGCCCGAGCTTTCGGCCCTGTCGAGCAATGCGTTGAGCTTGCCGCCGCGCGACGACAGCTGTTGCTGCTGCTCGATGAGCTTGTCGACTTTCTCTTCGACGACCTGCTGATCGAGAAGCTGGCGGGAGGTGACGCGATCGACCTGGGCACGCAGTGCGGCGATGCGATCCTCATAATCATATTGCATACGCGCCTGGCGGGCCATCGTCGCGCCGATCAGATCGTCGCGCAGGACGAGGTAGGAGGTCGCCAGCAGGTAGCCGATCGAAAACAGGCCTGCGAGGCAGACGAACAGTGCCGCCATCCATGGACGCACGGTCATGTGGCGCACCGTCTCTCCACTTGCGAGGATGATGGTGTGACACCGCTGTTGTTTGCCGAAAACCCGGTTGTAAGGCTTTGCTGTCACCGAGAATCTCCCAATCGATGCTCTCAGGCACCCAATGGGAGTACACGGGATTATGGTTAATGAATACTTTCCGCGCGATTGTCAGAAAACGGAAAAGTTCTTTTATTTTAGTATTTTAGGCGTTACTTGTGGATGTGAGCGAGCGGTAGAAAGAGGGCGTCAATCCAGCCTCGGCGCGGGCGATATCGTTGAATGGCGCCTTGAGCGAGCCACGGAAGTTTGCGCGCACCAGCTCCTGGAACGCACGCGCCGGATCGCGCTTTTCCCGCGCGCAGAGAAAACGGAACCATTTGGCGCCGACGGCGACATGGCCTTTTTCGTCATTGTAGATGACGTCGAGCACGGCCGCGCTTTCCATGTCTCCGGTCTCGCGCATCTTTGCCTGCAGGGCGGGCGTCACGTCGAGTCCTCTGGCTTCCAGGATCAACGGCACGACGGCGAGGCGAGCGGTGAGGTCAGTGCGCGTTGCATGGGCCGCCTGCCACAAGCCGTCATGGGCGGACAGATCGCCATAATCCGCGCCCAGCTCGCGCAGCCGGGTCCGCACCATCCGGAAATGTTTCGCTTCCTCGAAGGCGACCTGCATCCAGCCGTCGAAGAAGGAATTGGGAACCGGCTCGGTCGCGAAGCGTGCGACGATGTCGAGCGCAAGATCGACCGCGTTCAGCTCGATATGGGCGATAGCGTGCAGCAGCGCGATGCGGCCCTTCAGCGTATGCAGCGAGCGCTTCTCCATATGCTTCGGCGGAACCAGCTCCGGCCGTTCGGGCCGGCCGGGTCGATCTGCCAGCGGCGGATCGAGTGGCGAACGCAATGACAGGGTGCGCGCAAACCAGCGCGTTGCGGATTCCTGGGCGAGCCCGGTCTTGCGATCGAGATCGGCCGAACGAATGGCCGCAATGGCGCCACCGCGCAGCGATGTGATCGTGTCGAGGTCGCCTGACATGCCGTCAAAGCTCCTTCGCCGCGGCCAAAACCTCTTCGGCGTGGCCGGCTACTTTTACCTTATCCCATATCCTTGCGATGCGGCCGTCGGCGCCAATCAGAAAGGTCGAGCGGACGACACCCATATAGGTTCGGCCATACATGCTCTTTTCCCTCCAAACGCCATAGGCCATCGCCATCGTCTTTTCCCCGTCGGAGGCGAGCGGCACGGAAAGCGCGTGTTTCCTGACGAATTTGTCATGGCTCTTCACCGTATCGGGCGATATGCCGAGGATCGCGACGCCGGCCTTGTCGAAATCGGCTTTAAGCGCGGTGAAGGAAATCGATTCGGTCGTGCAGGCTGTCGTGTCGTCCTTAGGATAGAAGAACAATACCAGCGGTTTTCCGCCGAAATCGGCTAGACGCACATGGCCGCCGCCATCGCGTGGCAAATCGAAATCGGGTGCCTCGTCGCCCACATTCAAAACAATCGGAAAAACTTCCGTCATGGGAAAAACTTTCTTTTGCCTGGTTTTTAGACGATACTAAGGTTGAGCCATACATGCTGCTCAGGTATGCCGTCCACATGGGACGCAGCGTCACCAAAAAAATTGCTGAGAATGAAAGGGACGCGCAGGAGTGATCCGAGGCGAAAAGGTAACATTCCGTAAAAAGGATCTCGTTTCACTCGATCATCTGCCTTCCGCCCAGGTCGATGATCCCATGATCGTGCATGTCCCCCCGGAACGCACCAGCCGCAATCGTTCTCATGTCTGGCATGTCTGCCGCATGACGCTGGTTTTCTTCACCTTTCTTGCAATCATCCTCGGCGCCGTCATCGCAACGATCGAAAGCGGCGTTTTCGATGTGCCGCTGTCTCAGAAGGCGCAGACGGCCCTCGATAAGGCGATCGGTCCGCGCTACAAGGCGGAGGTCGGCAAGACCGTGATCCGCTTCACATCGGATCTGCGGCTGGCTCTCGAAGCGCGTGACGTCAACGTGATCGATCAGGACAGCGGCAAGCATCTGTCGACCATGTCGGCGGTCAATATGGAACTCGATCCGTTCGCCCTTATTGAAGGCCGGGTGGAAGTGGCGAGCGTTGCGGCGGAAGGCATAGCGCTCGATACTTCGCTCCTGCCTCAAGGAGATCCCGTCGACCTGACCGCGTGGCGCGTGGATGCGCTGCCCCAGGCATTGACCTCGGCTTTCGACGATATCGATTTTCTGCAGCGCTTCGTGCAGCGCGGCGGCACGAATTCGGTGCGTATTTCCGGATTTTCGGTCAAGCTGCCACGCCAGGAAGGCGATCCCATCTCTCTTGTGGTCGATAATCTCACCTTCGAGCGGACCGAACAGAATTCGCTGCATCTTTATGGGCAGGTCGCCGTCAACGGGTCGGTGGCGATATTGGATGTGATGGCAGAGCAGCAGGAGTCCGGCCACAGCTCTTCACTGATCGCGAAAATCTCCAATCTCGATCTCAAGCCACTGACGATGGCCTATGATGCGACCGGCACGCCGCGTCAGGGTCTCATGAGTTTCGCCGATGTGACGCTATCTGCCGTCAAAGGGGGCTCAGGCACCGATCCGAAGCTCGATGCCTCCGTCAATATCCAGCCCGGCGTGCTCTATATGGATCGCGACGCGCAGGATCTGACGCAGGCCAATATCAACCTCTCCTATAATTTCGATCACCAGACACTCGAGATCGCACCGTCGACCGTGCAATTCGTCAGCACTGTCGCGCCATTCTCCGGCGCCCTGATCGATCTCGACCGGGTTGACGCCAACGCAGGCAAAGGCTTCGGCATCGATTTCCTGATCAAGAACGGTACGGCAGCCTCATCGATATCCGGAGAAAAGCCGGTCAGCTTCGACGGCCAGGCGACAGGGCACTTTCTGTCCGCGACCAAGGAATTCCAGTTCGAGAATATCGGCATATCGACACCGCAAGGCGCTCTGTTCGGTTCGTTGCACATGAAGCTCGGCGACAGCTCGCCGGAAATCAGCTTCGGCGGCCGCGCGGACAAACTCGACACCAGCGTGGTGAAACAACTGTGGCCCTTCTGGATGGCTTCGAAGCCGAGAGTATGGGTCGAGAACAATCTCTTTGGCGGCTCGGTGACGAATGCGGTGATATCTGTGTTCATTCCAGCCGGGAGGCTGCGGGAGGCTGCGCAGACCGGCAAGCTGCAACTCGGCCAGAACGAGTTGCACATTGCTTTCGACATCGACGGCGCGCGCCTCAACGTGCCTGGCCAAATACCGCCGCTCCGGGATACGAAAGCACATTTCGATCTGACCGGCCCGACGATGGACGTCAGTATCGAGACTGCTACCTCCTATTTCCCGACAGGCCGCAAGATCACCTTGAACGATAGCAGCTTCTCGATACCGGCAACCTACGACAAGCCGCTGATGGCGGAGCTTGCTCTGACAATATCCGGCACGGGCGACGCCGTGGGTGAATTGCTGACCTACAAACCGCTGGAGGTATTGCAACGGACGGAATTCAAACCGGAGGACTTCAACGGCAAGATCGTCGCCAAGGTCAATGCCCGGATCGGCCTGATCAACGACCAGAAGCCGCCGCCGCCGGATTGGCAGGCGAAACTGGAGCTCAACAATGTAGATTTGTTGAAGCCGATGAACAATCGCAAGATCGACAACCTGACCGGCGAGATCGTGGCAGATCCACAATCGGTGCACCTGCAGGCTCAGGCGCAGATCGACGGCATTCCTGCCCAGATCGATATGATCGAGCCGACCGACAGCAAATCGACGGCCAAGCGCAGCCGCGTCATTACGGCGACGCTTAGCGATGCTCAACGCAATGCCGTCCTGCCGGGTCTTCGCGATATCATCGATGGGCCCGTCAAAGTGGAGCTGACGCGCATCGATGACGATCGACAGGGCGTGAAGATGGATCTCAGCAAGGCGGCGCTGACGGTTCCGTGGGTAGGATGGTCGAAGGGCAGCGGCATTCCGGCAACCGCGCAACTCGAAGCGTCCGGACCGGACAGCCAGACGACACTCAAGAATTTTACGCTCAAGGGCGATGGTTTCGGCGTCAGCGGCGATCTTGTGATCAGCAAGGGGAGCTTGTCGTCAGCGAATTTCGACAGCGTGAAGCTCTCGGCCCTCGATGATTTCGCGCTGTCGCTCAAGCGCGGCAAGGGTGGAGGCTATGACGTATCGATATCGGGCAATTCGGCCGATATACGCCCGATCCTGGCGCGGCTGAAGACATCGTCATCTGGCGGCGGGAAGAGCGGCGGCGACGACTCGGCAAGCGCGACGATACATGTCAATCTCGACAAGGTTATTGGATTCAACGACGAATCGATCGGCAATCTCAAAGGTACCTATTCCATTGCAGGCGGCAAAACGACGGCGGTGGACTTTTCCGGCGTCACCCTCAGCGGAGAAGCTGTCGTCAGCCAGATGAGCAAGGGCAGCGGCAGCGGCACCATCCGCATCACCAGCGGCGACGCCGGCTCTGTTGCTCGTTTTGCCGATCTCTACAAGCACCTGAAGGGCGGCCTGCTCAATCTGTCGCTGCGCTCCGTCGGGCAGGACGACTGGGACGGATCGCTGGATCTGCGCAACTTCGCCATCGTCGACGAGAAGAAGCTTTCGACCATCGTTTCGACCCCGAGCGGCAAGAACGGCAAAAGCCTGAATGCAGCCGTGAAGGAGAATATCGATACGCGCTCGCAAAGCTTCGAAAGAGGCTTTGCGCGGCTGGTGATGCGAAATGGGTCGCTGTCGGTCGAGAACGGCGTCGTGCGGGGCGTGCAGGTCGGGGCGACATTCCAGGGAACGGTCAAGGATGCCAACGGCAAGATGGATCTGACCGGCACGTTCATGCCCGCCTACGGCCTGAACCGGCTGTTCGCCGAGGTTCCGATCGTCGGCTTCATCCTGGGCAACGGCAGCGACCGCGGCCTGATCGGCATTACCTTCAGGGTGACGGGTACACTGGAGAAATCGAGTATTCAGATCAATCCGCTGTCGATCATCGCACCGGGGGTATTTAGGCAGATCTTTGAGTTTTGATGAGACATACGGCGTGACGGTTTGCGGCTCTCTCCGGCCGGGCGGCTCATTTAACAGCTCGTTCTTCTTCCACCAATCGCTGCCGTATGCGTTCTGGTCCACCTTTCATACGTCGGGCAAATGGTCGATCGGGATCCACGACGCGCCAAAACGGAGCGGTGCCGTTTTCGCTGATCTGAGCCAAGTGCCGCTGGACGGTGATAGGACAGCAGGCATCTGCTCCATATTGACTGGCGAGCGCCTTTCTTACTTCGCCTACGGCAGATAATTGTCCTGGGGGCGCTGCCCATAACGCGCGAGCAACCATCTCCTCGCTTGGAATCAACATACTCTGCGTAAGGCTCCGGCCTTTGGGCCTTGTTTTGATCACCGGAATCTCATCCATAATCCACCTCCGGAGTTTCATGTCCTGACAGAGGACGAACCGGTAGTTTGCGATCCGACAGCAGCCGTTGCGGCTCGCCAGCTTGGATCGGCAATCTCCGGCCTTATCCTGGTCGATCCGACCTTCATAAGTCCAGAGTGGCAGCGCGAGGTTTTTGAAAGCGATATCGCTGAGGAACATCGGCGATCCCTGGCGTTGGGCAGGCTGATCTGCTTGCCCAGGCGCGCTTCGACACCCATCCCCGTCGGCGGAGATTTTGGAATGCCTGGCCGATGCAAGACTTCAGACCAGTATGTCCGCGTTCGAAGTGCTCACGCCGCCAAATCCTGACTATCGCGAGCTCATTCAGAGCACGCACGCCCCGATCCTTCTCGTGATTGGAGACAAAGGGGGCGTTTCGCTGGATACGGCTCGTGAACTGTGGGAGCTCAATCCCTTGCTTCGATATGAATTGATCCCCGATGCCGGTCACGGCGTTCCATATGATCAGCCCGAGCGATTAGGAGCTGCTATGTTGTCCTTCCCGCGGCCGATATCCACTGTGCGGACTGGCGCTGCCTTCGTCGACTGATCGTCCACATCACTTTATCGGTCGGCGGTTTTCAGTCTGCGCGGCGAATACAAAAAGCCGGCAAGATGCGCCGGCTTTGTTCGTAGTCGTGTGACCGGCTGCTCAAGCCGCCGGGCGGATCAGGATGTGCTTCTTCTTGCCCAGCGACAGCTTGATGACGCCATCGGCGGTGATTTCGCCGCTGCCGATGACCTTGCGTTCGTCGCTGACGGCCTCATCGTTGATGCGCACCGCACCGCCCTGAACGTGGCGGCGGGCCTCGCCGTTCGAACCGGCCAAGCCGGCGCGAACGATCAGCGACAGAAGGCCGACGCCCGCATCGATCTCCGCAGCGGGGATATCGACGGACGGCAGGTTTTCGGACAGGCCGCCTTCCTCGAAGGTTTTGCGCGCCGTCTCTGCGGCCTGTTCCGCCGCCGCGCGGCCATGCAGGATGGCGGTGACCTCGGTCGCAAGGATCTTCTTGACCTCGTTGATCTCCGAGCCGGCAAGGGCCGAGAGCCGTGCGATCTCATCCATCGGCAGGGTGGTGTAGAGCTTGAGGAAGCGCGAGACATCAGCATCCTCGGTATTGCGCCAGTACTGCCAGAAGTCGTAGGCCGAGAGCAGGTCGGCGTTCAGCCAGACCGCGCCCGAGGCGGATTTGCCCATCTTGGCGCCCGACGAGGTCGTCAGCAGTGGAGAGGTCAGCGCGAAGAGCTGCGGCGTCCCCATGCGGTGACCGAGGTCGATGCCATTGACGATATTGCCCCACTGATCCGAGCCGCCCATCTGCAGACGGCAGTCATAGCGCTTGGCCAGCTCGACGAAGTCGTAGGCCTGCAGGATCATGTAGTTGAACTCGAGGAAGGACAGCGACTGCTCGCGATCCAGGCGCGTCTTGACGCTGTCGAAGGACAACATGCGGTTGACCGAGAAATGCCGGCCGACATCGCGCAGGAATTCGAGGTAGTTCAGCGAGCGCAGCCACTCGGCGTTGTTGATCATCAACGCATCCTTCGGGCCGTCGCCGTAGGTGAGGTAGTTGGAGAAGCAGCGCTTGATCGAAGCGATGTTGCTTTCGATCGTGTCGATGGTCATGAGCTGGCGAGACTCCTCCTTGAAGGAGGGGTCGCCGACCATGCCGGTGCCACCGCCCATCAGCGAGATGGCGCGATGGCCTGTCGCCTGCATCCAGTGCAACATCATGATCTGGATCAGCGAACCCGCATGCAGGCTCGATGCTGTGGGATCGAAGCCGATATAGGCGGTCACCGTTTCCTTGGCGAAAAGGTCGTCGAGGCCTGCTTCATCGGAAATCTGATGAATGAAGCCGCGCTCTTTCAGGGTGCGCAGGAAGTCGGATTTGAACTCAGCCATGATCTTGGTCTCTCGAGGCCGCACAAATGGATCATGCGGCACAATCGCTGTTGTTGAACGTCGCGGCGCGTTTAGCATTGATTTGTGAGCGCGTCACCATTTTGGTTGGGTGCGAATGCCGAGTTTCAGCCCGGTGGAGCGGCGGCCCGGATTTGTAAACCGACGCTTCTCAACGTGAATACATCGTAACAACGCCGCGAAGCCGCCGCGTATTCGCCCAAATCAAATCCTATTCATTTATCGTTGATCCCGTGCGCGCCACATGTTTCCCGAAAGAAACCGGTATGTCACCTCTGCTTCCGATGATGGGATTGTCATTCAAAAAGATGATCTGGGCATTTTTTGCCATAGCGTTGGTTTTGGCCGGTATCGTCGCCACGAGCCCGGCCGATGCGCAAGGTTCCCCTGAAAAGAGAATAGCGCTCGTCGTGGGCAACGCCGCCTACAAGACGGGCGCGTTGCCGACGCCGGCCAATGATGCCGGTTTGATTGCGCAGACGTTGCAGGCTGCGGGTTTCGATGTCATCGGCGCGCGCGACCTCGACCAGAACGGGTTGCGAGATACACTCAGGGACTTCCTGGCGAAAGCGAACGCCTCGGGGCCTCATACCGTGGCTTTCGTCTATCTGGCGGGCTATGGGCTTCAATACCAAGGCGACAATTATTTCGTGCCGGTGGATGCGCAGATCGCCAATGCCACGGATGTTCCCGTCGAGGCGATCCGGGTAACCGATTTCACCAAATCGCTGGCGGCGATCAACAATCGCGGCAGCATTGTGGTGCTCGACGCGGCACGGGCCAATCCGTTCGCGCAGTCCAATCAGCCGCTTGCCGGCGGCCTGACGCTTGTCGAACCCGACGCCAATCAGTTGATCGCATTCAATGCGGCGCCCGGCACCGTCGCGCCGCCGGAAGCAGGTCCCTATGGCTCCTATGCCCATGCGCTGGCGGAAATGATTCGCGTCGGCGGCCTTTCGCTCGGCGACGTATTCGATCGCACGCGCCTGCGGGTGAGCGATCTGACCAAGGGCGCAGAAATCTCCTGGGACGCGTCTAAATTCAACAACGCCTTCACCTTCTTCGATCGTGGACCCGATGCGCCGGCAGCCCAGGTGTCCAGTTACGACAACGCGGCAATCCGTACGAAGGCGATCCGCGATTTCGATGAGAAGGATGCCTATTTCGCGGCGCTCGACCGTGACTCGCTGCAAGGCTACGAGGATTTCCTCGCCGCCTATCCGAACGACTCCATGGCGAGACGTGTACGCGCCATTATCGCTGCCCGTCGCGAGGCGATCACCTGGCGCGAGACGTGGATCGCGGATACGCCGGAGGCCTATTGGTCCTATCTGAGACGTTATCCACGCGGCCCGCATGTCTGGGATGCCCGCCGCCGTCTCGAGCATTTCGACGCAGCGCTCGAGCCGCCTCCGTCCTTCACCGTGATCGAGTATGACGTGCCGCCGCCACCGCCGCCGGAAATCGTCTATATTGATCGGCCCGTTCTTTATTTCGATGATGCCGATTTCGGCTATGCACCACCGCCGCCGGTTGTTTTCCTGGCGCCGCCGCCACCGGATTTCGTCGTGTTGGCGCCACCGCAGCCCTCGGTCGACCTTTACGTCCTGCCGGCGCCGGTCTTCGTTCCCGTTCCGGGCTGGGTGCTCCCGCCGCGCGATATCGCGCCGCCCGAAAACAACATCATCTTCAACAACATTCATAATACGGTCGAGAACAATACGGTCATCAACAACACGACCGTCAACGAGAACGGGGCTGCACCTGCGGCGCCCGGTCTGACGACAGGGCAGAAGCTCGTCGGCGCAGCTGTCGTCGCCGGCGCCGGTGCGGCGGCGCTGCATGTCGCCCTGCCGCCTTCGGTGCAGAAGGCGGCCGTCCTGCAGAAGCAGAACCCGGCGGCGGTGGTAAAGGTGCCCGCAGGTTCCCCCGCCGCACCCTCGGGGCAGCCGCAAGCCGGAAATGCCGGCGCTCATGCTTTGCCCGGTGCTAATGGTCAGCCCTTGCCGACCGTTGGCAAGACCCCGGCCAATAAGGGGCAGGTGCAGCCGAAGCAGGCGCAATCGCCACAATCCGCGCCCAACACTGTGCAAAATCCGGCTGCTGCTGGCGCGAAACCCGCTCCACTGGGTGCGAATGGCAAAGCGCATGCGCTCCCTGGTGCCAATGGCCAGCCCTTGCCGGCTGCCGGCAAGACCCCCGCCAATCAAGGACAGGCGCAGACGAAGCCGGCCCCACAGGGTGCGAATGGCGGTGTGCATGCGCTTCCGGGAGCGAAGGGTCCGAATCAGGTCGCAAAGACCCCGGCGCCGCAAGTCGCTCCGAACGCGAAACAGAATTCGGTCGCCACAGGGCCGAAGCCGAATGCCCATGGTCAGACGATAAAGCCAGCGGCGCCGGCTATTGCCGCGAAGGCACCTGCCAAGCCAAAGCCTGTCAACAACAATCAGCCGCACGTCGCAGCCGCGCCCCCGCAGCGTGTGAACCCCGTGGCCTCACAGCCGAAGCCGGCGCCGCACGCAACCGCGCAGGCGAGGGCGCCCGCTCCGAAGCCTCAGGCTCAACCGAGACCGCAGCCCCAGCCGAAGGCTGCGCAGCAGGTCAAGAGACCCCCGCCTGCGCCGCCGAAGCCTCCGGAAAAGAAGAAGTGCGGAGCGCCGGGGCTTCCTGCATGTCACTGAACGGTGATTTTGACTGACGATCCGGGGGCCGTGTATGCGGCCCTTGCTCTTTGAGCGCCAGCCTATCGTGATGACTGGAGCGGACCCGCTGCGCTTAGTGGCTTGCCGGCTGGTGACCGTCGTGATTGAACATGAGTCGCAAGTTTCATGTGTTACCCAAAAAACAGGCAGACGGATGAGCGACGCCATCATACTCGAAACTCCCCGCCTTGTTTTGACGATGTGGAACAAGGGCGATGCCGAGCTGATCAGGCAGTTGCATTCGACGGTCGAAACGACGCGTTATCTCTCCGGAGCGGCGCCATGGACGTTGGAGAAGGCCGAAGAGCGGCTGAAAAGCTGGTTCGGCGAACAAGCGCGCGACGGGGTGACCAAATACAAGATGCTGAAGCGGGACGACGGCCGCTTCATCGGTCGCGCTGGTTTTTCGCGATTTCACGAGGAAAACGGCCGCGGTGAATTCGAGCTCGGTTATTCGATTCGGAACGACGCCTGGGGCAATGGTTACGCGACGGAGATCGCCGGCGCGCTGGCGCAATGGTTCTTGCAGCGTGGCTTGGCCAGTCAGTTCATCGCCTTCACACATCCCGAGAATGCGGCGTCGCAGCGGGTTCTGCGAAAGATCGGCATGCAGGATCACCCGCCGATGGTCATCGACGGGATCTCATGCCCAACGTTCAGAATGGCCCGGTAAAGGCGTTTCTCTTACCGGATGCGCTTGGCGGCCGGTTCCGGCACCAGCTCGCCGTTCAGGCGACGATCGAGATAATCTTCGCATTCGCCCAGAAGCGTGTCGACCTGGCCGTTGAAGAAGTGATTGGCGCCCGGCACGATCTTGTGCGTGATCAGGATGCCCTTCTGCGTCTTCAGCTTCTCCACGAGGCCGTTGACGTCCTTTTCCGGAGCGACCTTGTCCGCATCGCCGTTGATGATCAGGCCGGACGAGGGGCAGGGAGCGAGGAAGGAGAAATCGTAGATATTCGGCTGCGGCGCGATCGACATGAAACCTTCGATTTCAGGACGGCGCATCAGCAGCTGCATGCCGATCCAGGCGCCGAAGGAATAGCCGGCAACCCAGCAGCTTTTGGAATCGGGATGGAGGCTCTGGACCCAGTCGAGCGCCGATGCGGCATCGGAAAGCTCGCCGGCGCCGTGATCGAATTCGCCCTGACTGCGGCCGATGCCGCGGAAGTTGAATCGGAGGGTCGTGAAACCGCGCTTCTGGAACATATAGAAGAGCTGGTAGACCACCTGATTGTTCATGGTGCCGCCAAACTGCGGGTGCGGATGGAGAATAATTGCGATCGGGGCGCTTTTTTCCTTAGAGGGCTGATAGCGGCCTTCAAGGCGGCCTGCGGGGCCGTTGAAAATAACTTCGGGCATCGATACTCCGGCTCTTCTTTTTCTGCGTTCAAACCCGACGGCACGCAGCAAGTTGACTTGACGAATGCGCTCATCTTTTCTAGAACGCAGTTTAGAACAATTCGAAACTTGATGCGGTGTTCCGCGCGTTGTGTGTGCAACGATTTATGGAACGTGTCATAAGGCATGCCCGGCTGAAATTTCAAGGAAAATGAGCCGGACGCAGCAAAGCAACGTCAGGCAGGAAGAAGATCATGGCGGCAACGCGCCTTTATCTCGACTGGAATGCCACCGCGCCGCTTCACCAGGCCGCGCGGGGTGCGATGCTACGTGCGATGGATATTCAGGGCAACCCCAATTCCGTGCATGGGGAAGGTAGGGCGGCACGTGCTGCCGTCGAGGCCGCGCGCCGGCAGGTTGCAAGCCTGACGGGCGCTGCTCCGGCCCATGTCGTTTTCACCAGCGGCGCCACCGAGGCGGCCAATATGGTGTTGACGCCGGAGTTTCGCATGGGGCGGACGCCGCTTGCCGTCAGCCATCTCTATGTATCGGCCGTCGAACATCCGGCCGTGCGCGAGGGTGGCCGGTTTCCGAAGGAAAGAATCGGCGAAATACCGGTGACATCGGGCGGCATGATCGATCTTACGGCCCTTGAAGCGGTGCTTTCTGCGCATGACAAGGCGAGCGGGCTGCCGATGGTCGCGATCATGCTCGCCAACAACGAGACAGGGATTCTTCAGCCTGTCGATGAAGCGGCCAAGCTCGTTCAGGCGGCAGGCGGCATATTCGTTGTCGACGCCGTGCAGGCAGCCGGCAGGGTGGCGATCGATGTCGAAGCGATCGGCGCGGATTTTCTGATCGTCTCGTCCCACAAGATCGGTGGGCCCAAAGGAGCCGGGGCGCTGATCTCGCGCGGCGAAGTGCTGATGCCGAAGCCATTGATCCATGGCGGCGGCCAGGAAAAGGGGCATCGCTCCGGCACGGAAAACGTGCTTGCCATCATCGGCTTCGGTGCCGCCGCCGAGGCAGCGCTTGTGGACTTCGATGGCCGCAATGCCAGGATCGGCGCGTTGCGCGATCGGCTGGAAGAAGGCATGCGGCTTGCCGCGCCCGACATCATCATTCACGGTAAGGGCGGAGCGCGCGTGCCGAATACCAGCTTCTTCACGCTGCCGGGATTGAAATCCGAGACAGGGCAGATCGCCTTCGATCTCGAAGGTGTCGCCATTTCGGCCGGGTCTGCCTGCTCGTCGGGCAAGGTCGGCGAGAGCCATGTGCTTGTCGCCATGGGATGCGATCCGAAGCTCGGAGCGCTTCGGATTTCGCTCGGCCCCACCACGACCGAAGCGGACGTAGATCGCGCCATAGCGGCCCTTGCCCGCATTGTGGGCCGCCGCAAACTGGCGGGTGCCGCGGCCTGACGGCCACAATTTTGCGGAAACGGAAATTTCCGCTTGCCAAGTGGGCTGAAAAGTCCCCTTTGGCCGACTACATAGAGGGTAGACATAAGTCTGCCGCAACGTTGACAAGCTGCCGGACCTTGGATCCGGCGAGATTGGAGAACGAAATGCCTGCAGTCCAAGAAACGGTCGATCAGGTTCGCCAGATCGACGTGGACCAGTATAAGTATGGTTTTGAAACTACCATCGAAATGGACAAGGCTCCGAAGGGCCTGTCCGAGGATATTGTCCGCTTTATTTCCGCCAAGAAGCGGGAGCCGGAATGGATGCTGGAATGGCGTCTTGAGGCGTATCGCCGCTGGTTGACCCTGGAAGAGCCCACCTGGGCCCGCGTCGACTATCCGAAGATCGATTTCAACGACATCTACTATTACGCTGCGCCGAAGAGCACGTCCGGCCCGACCTCGCTTGAGGACGTCGATCCGGAACTCTTGAAGGTCTATGAGAAGCTCGGCATTCCCTTGCGCGAGCAGGAGATCCTTGCCGGCGTCAAGCAGTCGAGGATCGCAGTCGATGCCGTGTTCGATTCGGTTTCGGTGGTTACCACCTTCAAGGAAGAGCTGAAGAAGGCCGGCGTGATCTTCATGTCGATCTCGGAAGCGGTCCGCGAGCATCCCGATCTCGTGCGCAAATATCTCGGCACCGTCGTTCCGACATCAGACAATTTCTACGCGACGCTGAATTCCGCTGTCTTCACCGACGGCTCCTTCGTCTTCGTGCCGAAGGGCGTTCGTTGCCCGATGGAATTGTCCACCTACTTCCGCATCAACGAGAAGAATACCGGCCAGTTCGAGCGGACGCTGATCATTGCCGAAGAGGGAGCCTACGTCTCCTATCTCGAAGGCTGCACGGCGCCGCAGCGCGACGAAAACCAGCTGCATGCGGCCGTGGTCGAACTCGTCGCGCTCGATGATGCCGAGATCAAGTATTCGACGGTTCAGAACTGGTATCCGGGCGACAAGAACGGCAAGGGCGGCATCTACAACTTCGTCACCAAGCGTGGCGATTGCCGCGGTCATCGCTCCAAGATTTCGTGGACGCAGGTCGAGACCGGTTCGGCTATCACCTGGAAGTACCCGTCCTGCATTCTGCGCGGTGACGACAGCCGCGGCGAGTTCTACTCGATCGCCGTTTCCAACGGCCATCAGCAGGTCGACAGCGGCACCAAGATGATCCACCTCGGCAAGAACACGTCGAGCCGCATCGTGTCGAAGGGCATCGCTGCCGGCGTCTCGCAGAACACCTATCGCGGCCAGGTCTCGGCTCACCGCAAGGCGACGAACGCGCGTAACTTCACGCAGTGCGATTCGCTGCTCATCGGCGACAAGTGCGGCGCGCATACGGTGCCCTACATCGAAGCCAAGAACTCGACGGCGCAGTTCGAGCACGAAGCCACGACGTCGAAGATTTCCGAGGACCAACTGTTCTATTGCCTGCAGCGCGGCATCCCGACCGAAGCAGCGATCGCTCTGATCGTCAACGGCTTCGTCAAGGAAGTCCTGCAGGAACTGCCGATGGAATTCGCCGTCGAAGCGCAGAAGCTGATCGGCATCTCGCTCGAAGGCAGCGTCGGCTGACGCCCGCATAGAAAATTAGCTTTGGCGCGCCAGCCGCGCCCTACGTTCATTCCTTCGTTAGGATTCTACAATGCTTGAAATCAAGAACCTGCATGCCCGCATCGCCGAAGACGGCACCGAGATCATCCATGGCCTGAACCTGACGGTGAAGGCGGGTGAAGTCGCCGCCATCATGGGGCCGAACGGCTCCGGCAAATCGACGCTGTCCTATATCCTCGCCGGCCGCGACGACTATGAGGTCACCGAGGGCGATATCCTCTACAACGGCGAGAGCATCCTTGAGCTCGACGCTGCCGAGCGCGCCGCCAAGGGCATTTTCCTTGCCTTCCAGTATCCGGTCGAAATCCCTGGCGTTGCCACGATGCAGTTCCTGAAGGTAGCGCTCAACGAGCAGCGCAAGGCGCGCGGCGAAGACGAGCTGACGACGCCGGATTTCATCCGCCGGGTCAAGGAAGCAGCGGCCAAGCTGCAGATCAACATGGATATGCTGAAGCGTCCGCTGAACGTCGGCTTCTCCGGCGGCGAGAAGAAGCGCGCCGAAATCCTGCAGATGGCGCTGCTGCAGCCGCAGCTTTGCGTGCTTGACGAGACCGACTCCGGCCTCGATATCGACGCTCTGAAGATCGTCGCTGATGGCGTCAACGCGCTACGCTCTCCGGATCGCGCCGTGATCGTCATCACCCATTACCAGCGCCTGCTGGATTACATCGTTCCGGACACCGTTCACGTCCTCTACAAGGGCCAGGTGATCAAGTCCGGCGACAAGACACTGGCGCACGAACTCGAAGCCAATGGATATGCCGACATCATCGGGGCTGCGGCCTGATCGGGGCGGAAAGGATACGTCGATGAACATTCAGACGACGAACCGCCTGACATCAGCGGAGACCGCGTTGATCGAGGCGTACAACGACCAGCTTGGCGATCTGCCGGGTGACGGTGAAGTTTTCGCCGTTCGTGACCGCCTGCTTGATGATCTGAAGACCGCGGGCCTGCCGACGCGTCGCATCGAGGCCTGGCATTACACCGATTTCAAGAACCTGCTGCGTCTGGTTCCGACCGATATCGGCAAGGGTCTTGCGGAAGCTTTGGCCCCGACTGTGGAGGGGGCTTCGGTGCTTTCCGTTCTCCAGGGCAAGGCGAGCGAGAAGGCTGCCGTCAAGGGACTGACGATCGGCCGCTACGCCGATAGCCTGATCAGCGGCACAGCCGCCGCTGGTCTGGAGGCACTCGACAAGGACGATGCCATCGGGCGCATCAATGCCAGCTTCGTGCGCGATGGCTATGTCATCGATTTCCCTGACGGTACCGAGCTCGACGCGCCGCTGGAGGTCCAGTTCATTCATGCCGGCGGGCAGATTCACAGCCGCCTCCCGGTCTCCTTCGGTGCCGACGTCAAGGCGATGGTCATCGAGCGGCACCAGGCTGTCGAAGGCGCTGCCGCGCTCGTCTCCTCGGTGAGCGAAGTCAAGATCGGCGCGCGCGCCGAAGTGACCTGGATCATCCTGCAGGAGCAGGGCAGCGAGGATACGCATCTCGGCCAGATCCGCATCGATCTGGGCACGGACGCCAAGCTGAGGCTGTTCGTCATCAATGCCGGCGGCAAGCTGGTGCGCCAGGAGCTGTACATCAAGGTAGCGGGCGAGGGCGCCGATCTGACGCTGCGCGGCATCAACCTGCTCGGTGGCGATACGCATACTGACGTGACGATGGTGCTTGGTCATGACGTTCCGAACACCGGATCGACGGAAGTCATTCGCAATGTCGTGTTCGACCGGGCGCGCGGTGTCTTCCAGGGCATGATCCGGGTCGCACCGGATGCGCAGAAGACCGATGCCAAAATGGCCTGCAACACGCTGCTGATGTCCGACGATGCCGAATTTTCGGTCAAGCCGGAACTCGAAATCTTCGCTGACGACGTGCAGTGCGGCCATGGCGCCACTGTCGCCGATATCGACCGCAACCATCTCTTCTATCTGATGGCCCGCGGCGTTCCGGAGAACAAGGCCCGCGCCATGCTGGTCAACGCCTTCGTGGCCGAGATCGTCGAGGAACTGGAAGACGAAGCCCTGGTCGAGGCGCTGGAAGGCGTTATCTCTGCCTGGCTGGAAAAGCACGCCTGATTGGAGGCAAAGCTCGTGGACAAGATCATGCCTGCAACGGCCTATGACGTCGAAGCTATTCGCCGGGATTTCCCGATCCTGGCGAAGACGGTGCATGGCAAGCCGCTTGTTTATCTCGACAATGGCGCATCGGCGCAGAAGCCGCAGATCGTCATCGATGCTATCTCGCATGCCTATTCCAGCGAATACGCCAATGTGCATCGTGGCCTGCATTTCCTCTCCAATGCCGCCACCGAAGCTTATGAGGCAGCGCGCGAAAAGGTGCGCCGTTTCCTGAATGCGCCGTCGGTGGACGATATCGTCTTCACGAAGAACTCGACCGAGGCAATCAACACGGTCGCCTATGGCTGGGGCATGCCGAAGCTGAGTGAAGGCGACGAGATCGTCGTCTCCATCATGGAGCATCACTCCAACATCGTTCCCTGGCACTTCATTCGTGAAAGACAGGGCGCAAAACTCATCTGGGTGCCTGTTGACGACGAAGGCGCGTTTCATATCGAGGATTTCGAGAAAAGCCTGACGGAACGGACCAAGCTCGTCGCCATTACCCACATGTCGAATGCGCTCGGGACCATCGTTCCGGTGAAGGAAGTCTGCCGCATCGCGCATGAGCGGGGCATTCCGGTGCTGGTCGACGGATCGCAGGGCGCCGTGCATCTGCCTGTCGATGTGCAGGATATCGATTGCGACTGGTACGTCATGACCGGCCACAAGCTCTATGGTCCTTCCGGCATCGGCGTTCTCTACGGCAAGAAGGAGAGGCTCGCCGAGATGCGGCCTTTCCAGGGCGGCGGCGAGATGATTTTCGACGTGACCGAGGAAAACGTCACCTACAACGACCCGCCGCATCGCTTCGAAGCCGGCACGCCGCCGATCGTGCAGGCGATCGGGCTTGGTTTCGCGCTCGACTACATGGAGAGCATCGGCCGCGAGGCGATCGCCCGACATGAGGCCGATCTTGCAGCCTACGCGGCAGAGCGGCTGCGGGATATCAATTCGCTGCGAGTTTTCGGCACGGCACCCGGAAAAGGTGGTATCTTCTCCTTCGAACTCGCGGGTATCCACTCCCATGACGTGTCGATGGTGATCGACCGTCAGGGGGTTGCGGTGCGCGCGGGGACGCATTGCGCCCAGCCGCTCTTGAAACGCTTCGGCGTCACCTCCACATGCCGTGCATCGTTCGGCTTGTACAATACGCGTGCCGAAGTGGATGCTTTGGCGGATGCGCTGGAATATGCGCGCAAGTTCTTCGCCTAAGGAGGCAAGCGATGTCACTCGACGAAAGCGAACAGAAGATCGATGTACGCGAAGGGATCGTGCATTCCAGCATTCCCGAGGGTGAGCTGGCTCGCCTCAGCGACGATATCATCGCCGCGCTGAAGACTGTCTACGATCCGGAAATTCCGGCGGATATCTTCGAACTAGGTCTGATCTACAAGATCGATATCGAAGACGACCGCATGGTGAAGATCGTCATGACGCTGACCGCGCCCGGTTGCCCGGTTGCCGGCGAGATGCCGGGCTGGGTCGAAAACGCGGTCGGCGCGGTCGAAGGCGTTTCCGGCGTCGACGTCAGCATGACCTTCGATCCGCCGTGGAGCGCGGACCGCATGTCGGAAGAAGCGCAAGTGGCCATCGGCTGGTATTGAAGCTTTAGGCCGCCGGCTTTACATTAAGACTCGAAGCGCCGGATCTTGACCCCGGTTGCGGAAGGAGAATGAGCCCATGGGCTTTGCAGTGATGACTATGACCGATACCGCAGCTGCGCGCGTAAAGGCGATCGTCGAGAATTCCGGATCCGATGCCAAGGGCGTTCGCGTCGGCATCAAGAAGGGCGGCTGCGCGGGGATGGAATATACCATCGACCTGGTGAGTGAGCCGAACCCCAAGGATGATCTGATCGAGCACGACGGCGCCAGGGTCTGGGTCGAGCCGTCGGCCGTGCTTTATCTGCTCGGCACCGAAATGGGCTTCGAGACCACGACCTTGCGTTCGGGCTTTACGTTCACCAATCCGAACCAGACATCTGCTTGCGGCTGTGGCGAGTCCGTCGAATTGAAGCCTGCAGATCTTGCCGCCCTGGCGGCGCAACGGCAGGCCGTTCAGCCCGCTTAAAGCGGATTTTGTCGTTATTTCACCTCAGAGCGTGTTGGATTCTCAGTGTGCGGCCGGCACCGGCGTCAGCTTGAGTCCGAGCGCCTTGACGACTTTCAGGATGGTCGCGAATTCCGGATTTCCCTCGCCGCTCAGCGCTCGATAGAGCGCCGAGCGGTTCATGCCGACATCCTTGGCAAGCTTGCTCATATTGCGCGTGCGCGCCACTTCGCCCAATGCCCTGGCAATGGAGGACGGATCGTCGGTCTCAAAGGCGGCCGCGATGTAGCTGTCGGGATTATCCGTATCAAAGGGATTTTCCTCGTTCATTTCATATGCCTTTCCGTATGAGCCAGTCGCGGATGATGTCGGCCTCGTCTTGATGGAGGCCATGATCGGTTGGCAGCACAAGAGCGCTGACATCCGCGCCGGCGTTTGCAAATTGTTGTCTCACGAGTTCCGCGTCGCCAGGCTCCCGCCGTTGATCGTTCTCGCCTGAGATGATCAGGATCGGCAGGGCGGGCATCGACGGGAACTCTGCGTCAGGTGCCGGTGAAAGAGGCCGCATCAAGATTGCTGATGATGCGAGCCCGGGCCGTCGCTGAAGGATCGATGCTGCCATGATGGCGCCATTGGAGAAACCGAGCAGAACTGGCGGCTGCGCGAGCAGCTTTCGCTCTATCGCCGTTGTAATGAACCGACAGAGCCTATCCGTCTGGCTGTCGAGGTCGACATGATCCAGGCTGCGGTCGGGATTGCGGCGGAAGAAGGCGAACCCTTCTTCCCATTCGACAGCGCCGCGCGGCGCCATGTACGGCCGCTGCGGCGCAATCGCATCCGCAAGCGGGATGAGAGCGGCCTCATCGCTGCCGCTGCCGTGCAGCAGAAGCAGCTGGGAGGAGGAATGCTCCGCCCGCCCGGCGATGAAATGAAAATCCGGCCATTCCGGCATAATGTCTGACTTCCAAGGCCTCATGGCGCGTCATAAAAAAACGCCGCGCATCCGGTGGGACGCGCGGCGTTTTCATAGACAAGTTTCACAATAGATTTATGTCGGCTTTTGGCGAAGCGACTGAACCGCTTCGCTTTTTCGCAAAAAAATCTACTCGGCCGCCTCGGCGTAGGATTCCACCGGCGGGCAGGTGCATACCAGATTGCGATCGCCATAGACGTTGTCGACGCGATTGACCGGCGACCAGTATTTGTCGACGCGGAACGCGCCGGGCGGGAAGCAGGCCTGCTCGCGGGAATAGGGGCGGTTCCATTCGCCGACGAGGTCTTCCACCGTATGCGGCGCGTTCTTCAGCGGATTGTCGGTCTTGTCCATCCGGCCTTCCTCGATGGCGCGGGCTTCCTCGCGGATCGCCAGCATCGCTTCGCAGAACCGGTCGAGTTCAGCCTTGGTTTCCGATTCGGTCGGCTCGATCATCAGCGTCCCGGCAACCGGCCAGCTCATGGTCGGCGCATGGAAGCCGCAATCGATCAGACGCTTGGCAACGTCATCGACGGTAACGCCGGCGCTGTCCACCAGCGGGCGCGTATCGATGATGCATTCATGCGCCACGCGTCCGGTCTTGGACTTGTAGAGCACGTCATAGGCGCCCTTCAGCCTGGCGGCGATATAGTTGGCGTTGAGGATCGCCACCTTGGTCGCCTGCGTCAGCCCTTCGCCGCCCATCATCAGGCAGTAGCTCCACGAGATCGGCAGGATGGAGGCCGAACCGAAGGCCGCAGCCGAGACCGCGCCGCTGCGACCGTCCGTCTCCGGATGGCCGGGCAGGTGAGACGCCAGATGCGCCTTGACGCCGATCGGGCCCATGCCGGGACCACCACCGCCATGCGGGATGCAGAAGGTCTTGTGCAGGTTGAGGTGGCTGACGTCAGAGCCGATGTCGCCGGGGCGGGAGAGACCGACCATGGCGTTCATGTTGGCGCCGTCGAGATAGACCTGGCCGCCATGCTTGTGCACGAGATCGCAGATCTCCTTCACCGTCTCTTCGAAAACGCCGTGCGTCGAAGGATAGGTGATCATGCAGCAGGAGAGGTTGTCGGCATATTGCTCGGTCTTGGCGCGGAAATCGGCCATGTCGATATCGCCGTCGTCGCTGACCTTGACGACCACCACCTTCATGCCCGCCATCTGCGCCGAGGCCGGGTTGGTGCCATGCGCCGAAGTCGGGATCAGGCAGATATCGCGATGCCCCTCGCCATTGGCGATATGGTAGTTGCGGATGGTGAGCAGGCCGGCATATTCGCCCTGCGCGCCGGAATTCGGCTGCATGGAGAAGGCATCGTAACCGGTCACGGCGCAGAGCTTCTCCGTCAGATCATCGATCATTTCGCGGTAGCCCAGCGCCTGATCGGCCGGCACAAAAGGATGGATGTCGGAGAATTCGGGCCAGGTGATCGGCAGCATTTCCGCTGTAGCGTTCAGCTTCATCGTGCAGGAGCCGAGCGGGATCATCGAGCGGTCGAGCGCCAGGTCACGGTCGGAGAGCCGGCGGATATACCGGGTCATCTCGCTTTCCGCGCGGTTCATGTGGAAGATCGGATGCGTCAGGTATTCGCTGGTGCGCAACAGGGTCTTCGGCAGGCGGTAGGACGGCTCGAAATCAGCGATGCGGAAATCGCCGCCGAAGGCACGCCAGACGGCTTCCAGCGTCGCCGGGCGCGTGCGCTCGTCGAGGCTCATGCCGATCTTCGTCTCGCCGACCTTGCGCAGGTTCACACCCTCGGCGACGGCGGCACGCAGGATGAGACCCTGCATATGGCCGACTTCGACTGTGATCGTGTCGAAGAAGCTTTCCGGCTCGATGGCATAACCGAGCTTTTCCAGCCCCTTGGCCATCAGGACGGCCTTCTGGTGGACCTGCTGGGCGATGGCCTTGAGGCCCTGCGGACCGTGGAACACGGCGTACATCGAGGCCATGACGGCGAGCAGCACCTGCGCGGTGCAGATATTCGACGTCGCCTTTTCGCGGCGGATATGCTGTTCGCGGGTCTGCAGCGACAGGCGGTAGGCACGATTGCCCCGCGCATCGACGGAGACGCCGACCAAGCGGCCCGGCATGGAGCGCTTGTAAGCGTCCTTGACAGCCATGAAGGCCGCGTGCGGACCGCCATATCCCACAGGCACGCCGAAGCGCTGGGAGGAGCCAATGGCGATATCGGCACCCATTTCGCCGGGCGATTTCAACAGCGTCAGCGCCAACAGATCGGTCGCGACGACGGCGATGGCGCCTGTCTGGTGCAATCTGGAGATCAGCCCGCTGAAGTCGTTGAGGCGACCGTGCGTGCCCGGATACTGGAAGATCGCGCCGAAGACATCGACCGGATCGAGGTCGGTGAAGGGGTTGCCGAGGATAACGGTCCATCCGAGCGGCTCGGCGCGGGTCTTGATCAGCGCGATGGTCTGCGGATGGCAATCGGCATCGACAAAGAAGGCCTTGGCCTTCGATTTTGCGACGCGCTCCGCCATTGCCATGCCTTCGGCCGCGGCGGTCGCTTCATCGAGCAGCGAGGCATTGGCGACATCGAGGCCTGTGAGGTCACTGATCATCGTCTGGTAATTCAGCAGCGCCTCGAGGCGGCCCTGGCTGATTTCCGGCTGGTAAGGGGTATATGCAGTGTACCAGGCGGGATTTTCCAGGATATTGCGCTGGATGACCGGCGGCGTGATCGTGCCGTAATAGCCCTGGCCGATCAGCGAGACGAGGACCTTGTTCTTGTTGGCGGTCTCGCGCAATCTGTCGAGCGCCTCGCGCTCGGTCATCGGTGCACCCCAGGCGAGCGGCGTCTTCTGGCGAATAGCAGGCGGCAACGTCGCGTCGATCAGGCCGTCAAGGCTGTTGTATCCGATCACGCCAAGCATATCGGTCATCTCTGACGGAGATGGGCCGATATGGCGACGATTGGCAAAATCGTAGGGCTGGTAGTCGGTAAATTTGAATTCCGTAGGCGTTGTCATTATCCGATCAGCTCCTTGTAACCGGATTCATCAAGAAGACCATCAACATCGCTCACGTTCTTCAGCTTCAGCTTGAAGAACCAGCCAGCCCCCATCGGATCGGAGTTGACGAGTGCCGGATCGGCGGTGATGGCTTCGTTGACGGCGGTGATTTCTCCGTCGAGCGGACAATAGACTTCGGAAGCCGCCTTGACGGATTCGACTGTTGCCGCATCGTCGCCCTTCGAGAAGCTGGCGCCGACTTCAGGCAGTTCCACGAAAACCAGATCGCCGAGTTGCTCGGCGGCATGCGCCGTGATGCCGACCGTTGCGACGTCGCCATCGATGTTCAGCCACTCATGTTCTTCGGTGAATTTCAGCATGGATAATCCTCTCTGGAAAAAACGTTCAGCGTTTGTAGGTGGGCTTGACGAAAGGCAGGGCGCTGACGGCGACGGGCAGGTATTTGCCGCGCACCTCGGCGTAGACGGTCGTGCCGGCCGATGAGAATCTCGTGGGCACATAGCCCATGGCGACGGGGGATTCCACGCTCGGGCCGAAGCTGCCCGAGGTAACCTCGCCGATCTCGGTCTTGCCCTCGGCATCGGCATAGAGCTTGGCATGACCGCGCACGGGCGCCTTGCCTTCCGGCTTCAGGCCGACGCGGCGGCGCGGGGCGCCACCATCGAGTTCGGCGAGAATGCGGGACGCGCCGGGAAAGCCGCCGGCGCGGGCGCCGCCGGTCTTTCGAGCCTTCTGCATGGCCCATTCGAGCGCAGCTTCGACCGGCGTCGTGGTCTGGTCGATATCATTGCCATAGAGGCAAAGCCCGGCTTCGAGGCGCAGCGAGTCGCGGGCGCCGAGGCCGATCGGCTGCACATCCGGGTGTTCGAGCAGCCGCTTGGCGATATCCTCGGCCTTGTCGGCCGGTACGGAAATCTCGAAACCGTCTTCGCCGCTGTAGCCGGAGCGCGACACGAGGCAGGAAACGTCGTGCAGGCGACAATGGCGCACATCCATGAATTTCATGTAGGCAATGTCGGCCCAGAGTTCCGCAAGCACGGAAACGGCGCGCGGTCCTTGCAGGGCAATCAGCGCGCGATCAAGTAAGGTAACCTCACAGCTATCGCCGATATGATCTTGAAGATGCTTGAGATCCTGCTCCTTGCAGGCGGCGTTCACAACGACGAAGAGATAATCATCCATATGGGTGATCATCAGATCGTCGAGGATGCCGCCGTTGTCGTCGGTAAAGAAGCCGTAGCGCTGGCGATCTTCCGCGAGGCCGAGGATATCGACCGGCACGAGGCTTTCCAGTGCGAGCGCCGCGTCCTCATATTTGCCGGAACGGGCGCGGATCGTCACCTGACCCATATGCGACACGTCGAACAGGCCGGCGGAAGAGCGGGTCCAAAGGTGTTCCTTCATGACACCCGCGGCATATTGCACGGGCATGTCGTAACCGGCAAACGGCACCATGCGGGCGCCGAGCGATACATGCAGGTCGTAAAGGGGTGTCTTCTTGAGGGCAGCGGTCTCGTCCAATGACGCCTCCGGGTTTTGCGCTCATATCCGAGCGCAGAGCTCACAATTTCGGCACAGTTGCGCCTGACGATGAGCCCCCTCTGTCTGTTTGCCTGAGATTGTTATCCCTTCGGCGAACGCTTGCGCGTTTCTCTCCAGAGTTCCGTCTGCCCCTTGCTGGTCCTTTGGGCCTGAGAGTTTCCGGGGCGGTTGCTCCTTCGGCACCGGCTTGCGCCGGATTCTCCCAACAAGGTCGAGTGTCATTATCTGGTAGTCGAGAGAGATGGCAAGGGGCAAATGTCGCCGCTGAACAAATTTTTGTCGCGCGCTTCCATCGGTCATCCCGCGAGTGAAAGCGGGGGCTTTGCAACGAGGTTGCGAAAGGCTATCCCTTCGGGTCGATAGAGGAGCCGGGCAGGAGAGAATGATGAACCGTTGTCAGGTCGCAGCATTGCTGATGTCAGCAGCAGCACTTTCGCTTTCGACAGGCGGCGCAATGGCCCAGCAGAGCGGCGACATGAAGGGCATGGCCGGGATGCATATGGATGCGCAGGCGGCGCCATCCGGTTCAGCCACCGGTAAGCTCGGCGATCTCGACATCAGCGGCGGTTATGTCCGCGCCATGCTGCCTGGTCAACCGGTCGGCGGCGGCTACATTACCATCCACAATGGCGGCAAGGCCGACGACAAGCTGACATCAGTCACATCCTCGGCTGCTGGCAAGGTAGAATTGCACGAGATGAAGATGGACGGCGAGATCATGAAGATGCGCGAGATCAAGGGGGGTATCGCAATTCCCGCCGGTGCTACCGTGACGCTTTCGCCGAACACGATGCACATGATGTTCAAGCAGGTGAAGACGCCCTTCAAAAAGGGCGGCTCGGTGCCTGTGATGCTGATGTTCGAGAAAGCCGGGATGGTCGATCTCGATCTGCCCGTCGTGTCGGCCAAGGGAAACTGAGCCAGAAAAATATTCGGCCCGGATAATTCCAGTTTCCACTTTTGCTCGAAATGCTCTAAAGCCACGTCGAAAGGCCGGGATATCCGGCTGCGGGGCAGCTGGCCCCGTTATTTGAATTGGCATGATCCCGTCCAACGAGCGTTTGGTATTTTCCGGAGCATGCTGCGGCATTTGAAAGAAGAACAATGGCCGGGATTGAACATATACAGGTCGAGCCTGACGAAGCCGGCATGCGCCTCGACCGCTGGTTCAAGGTACATTTTCCGGGGCTCGGCTTCGGTCAGCTGCAAAAGTTGTTGCGTTCCGGCCAGGTGCGCGTCGATGGCGGTCGCGTCAAGACGGATGCGCGCGTGCAGCCGGGGCAGGTGGTGCGCGTGCCGCCTCTCGACGTCGACGCCAAGGCCCTGAAGAGCGGCCCCATCGGTGGCAATGACCTTAAACACGCCGGTGACGGCGAGCTTCTTGCGCGCATGCTGCTGCACGAAGACGAGAAGGTCTTTGTGCTGAACAAGCCGGCCGGCCTCGCCGTGCAGGGCGGTTCTGGCCTTACCCGTCATATCGACAAGATGCTGGAGGCATGGACGAGCAAGAAGGGCGAAAAGCCACGCCTGGTGCACCGTCTCGACCGCGACACATCCGGCGTCCTCGTCGTTGCCCGCACCCGCGGTGCGGCGCAGAAGCTGACTGCGGCCTTTCGTGAGCGCGACACCAAGAAGACCTATTGGTCGTTGGTCAAGGGTGTGCCGCGCAAGCACGAGGACAAGATTTCGACCTGGCTGGTGAAAGAGGCAACACCCGATGGCGATCGCATGCGCATCGCCAAGCATGGGGAGGAGGGCGCGGATCACGCCATCTCCTATTATCGCGTGCTCGAAATGGCAGCGCAGAGCCTCGCCTGGCTGGAGATGGAGCCCTATACCGGCCGTACGCACCAGCTCCGCGTCCATGCGCTGCATATAGGTCATCCCATCATCGGCGACCCCAAATATTTCGATGACGATCCGAACTGGGATTTCCCTGGCGGTGTCCAGAAGCGTCTGCATCTGCATGCCCGCCATATCGATATTCCGCATCCCAATGGCGGCCGCCTGCGCGTTACGGCACCTCTGCCGCCGCACATGGTGCAGACATGGAACCTTCTCGGTCTCGACATGGCATCGGCAGGGGAGCCGGACGACGAATGAAACTCGTTCTTTTCGATTGCGACGGCACGCTGGTCGATAGCGTGCGGCTGATCCACGAGGTCATGGCGCGGACATTCGTTGCCTTTGGCTACAAGCGCCCCGATGTTTCCGCCACCAAGGCGATCATAGGCCTCAGCCTGGATATCGCGGTTTCCCGCATGCAGGGCAAGCCGCATGTCGATGACGAGGCGATTGCCATGACGGCGCACTACAAGTCGATCTTTCCCGGCGTGCGCGACGAGGCGGATATGCAGACGCCACTCTTCGACGGCATCAAGCCGCTGATCGAGACTCTCGCATCCCGCGACGAATTGCTGCTCGGTGCCGTGACGGGCAAATCCCGTCGTGGTCTCATCCATATTCTTGAAGCCAACGGTTTTGCGCCCTATTTCGTGGTGTCGCGTACTGCCGACGATTGCCCCTCGAAGCCGCATCCGGCCATGGTGGCGGAATGCTGCGACGAAACCGGCATGGATCCGCACGACACCATCGTCATTGGCGATGCCGTTTACGACATGCAGATGGCAAAGGCTGCCGGCGCGACCGCCATCGGCGTATCCTGGGGTTACGCTTCGGTGGAGGAATTGCTGACTGCCGGCGCCGATGCGATTGCCCACCATCCGAACGACCTGTTGAGCCATATTCTCTGAGGTGACGACATGCGCGACCTGTTGAACGATCTTTCCGAGGGGCTGAGCCATCCCGATCCGATCCGCCGCACGCAGATCCAGATGAAGAGACCCTTGCCGAAGCGCTTCTACAAGGACGTGACAATCAACCCGGGCAACGACGGTCACGCCATTGCGCTCGACGGCAAGGTGGTCAAGACGCCGGCGCGGCATTCTCTCGCCCTGCCGACGGAAGCGCTTGCCAAGCTGGTGGCGGCCGAATGGGCGAGACAAGTCGACGTCATCGATCCAGCAACAATGCCGGTCACCCGCCTGGTCAACAGCGCCATCGATGGTGTGGCGACAGAAAGCCAAGCCGTGTTCGACGAAATCGTGCGCTTTTCCGGCAGCGACCTCCTTTGCTATCGCGCCAATGAGCCGGAGCGTCTGGTCGCGCGGCAGTCGGAGCGCTGGAACCCGGTGATCGAGTGGGCGGCACGCGAGATCGGTGCTCGCTTCATTCTGGCCGAGGGCGTCATTCACCAGCAGCAGCCCCGCGAGGCCATTTCCGCCTTCGCCGCGGCATTGCGCAAATACGATACGCCCATGGAGCTTGCGAGCCTGCATACGATCACGAGCATGACCGGCTCCGCGATCCTGGCGCTCGCCTTTGCCGAGGGCTGGCTGCCGCTTGCCGACGTCTGGTCGTTGGCGCATCTCGATGAAGACTGGACGATCGAACATTGGGGCAGCGATGAGGAAGCCGAGCACCGCCGCGCGCAACGCTTCGAGGAATTTCAGGCGGCAACCGACGTTTTTTCTGCACTGCGCAGTTGAATATTGTTGATTTCCAGTCCTTTATAACAGCCTTCGTATCTTGCGGATTTGGAAGTCGGGGCAGGGATCATGTTGTTGTTGAGGCCGGGGGCCGTATTGGCGCTCGTGGGATGTTTGGCTCTGGCTGCGTGCTCGAGCTGGTCCGTTGATCCTCCTCCTCCAACCTATGACGTTCGCAGCGCGACTGTGGTGGCCGATCAGGCCTTGCCGCCGGTATCGCCGGCGCTGATTGCCGCCACCAATGATCGCGTGAACGCCTCGATCGCCGCAACGGCCCACAGCACGACGTTGCCGCAGGTCGCTATTACCATCCGATTGACCGATGTTCGCAAGGCGCGCGGCTTCAACCGAGATCGCAGCAGCGCCAAGGTCAACATCGACGCAGCGGCGTTGGACGGTGGCTCCGTGGTGGCCATGGCATCCTTTGAAATAAGAACGGTGGCTCCCGATCCTGCCACGGCCGATGAACTGATGGCGGAAGATATCGCTGCTCGCGTCCGCTCCATCTTTTCACTGACCATGCCACGGCTGGCGAACTGAGCCGGCAGCTTCAAACCGCGCTCGCGTCGTGCTAAGCCCGAGCAGCGAAGGAGAGAGGGCCTCATGAAGGAAATTCTGCAGGAACTGGAGCGTCGTCGTGAGGTCGCAAGGCTCGGCGGCGGTCAGGTGCGAATCGATGCGCAGCATGCGCGAGGCAAGCTCACGGCCCGCGAACGCATCGACATCTTCCTCGACGAGGGTTCCTTCGAGGAGTTCGACATGTTCGTCGAGCATCGCTCGACCGATTTCGGCATGGACAAGAGCAAGGTTGCCGGCGATGGCGTCGTGACCGGCTGGGGTACGGTCAACGGGCGCACCGTTTTCATTTTTGCCAAGGATTTCACCGTCTTCGGTGGGTCTCTTTCAGAAGCACATGCGGAAAAGATCACCAAAGTACAGGATATGGCGCTGAAGAACCGCGCGCCCATCATCGGCATCTATGACGCCGGCGGCGCCCGCATTCAGGAAGGCGTGGCCGCACTTGGTGGCTATGCCGAAGTGTTTCAGCGCAACGTGCTTGCATCCGGCGTCATCCCGCAGATTTCCGTCATCATGGGTCCCTGCGCCGGCGGCGATGTCTACTCGCCCGCCATGACCGATTTCATCTTCATGGTGCGCGATACATCCTACATGTTCGTCACCGGGCCGGATGTGGTGAAGACCGTCACAAACGAGACCGTCACCTCCGAACAGCTCGGCGGCGCCTCCGTGCACACGACGAAATCCTCGATTGCCGACGCCGCCTATGACAATGATGTCGATACGCTGCTGCAGGTGCGCCGCCTCGTCGATTTCCTGCCGCAATCGAATACTGCGGCTCTGCCGGAGATCGAGTGCTATCAATCCGTCACCGAGCCCGATACCTCGCTCGACACGCTGATCCCGGCCAATGCCAACAAGCCCTACGACATCAAGGAACTGATCCTCAAGGTGGCGGATGAGGGCGATTTCTTCGAGATACAGGAGAGCTTCGCCAAGAACATCGTCTGCGGCTTCGGGCGGATCGAGGGAGCCACGGTCGGCTTCGTCGCCAATCAGCCGATGGTGCTCGCCGGCGTGCTCGACAGCGATGCGTCGCGCAAGGCGGCGCGCTTCGTGCGCTTCTGCGATTGCTTCAATATCCCGATCGTCACCTTCGTCGATGTGCCCGGCTTCCTGCCAGGGACGGCGCAGGAATATGGCGGGTTGATCAAGCACGGCGCCAAACTGCTCTTCGCCTATGCCGAGGCGACGGTGCCGAAGCTCACCGTCATCACCCGCAAGGCCTTCGGCGGCGCCTATGACGTCATGGCCTCGAAGCATCTACGCGGCGATCTCAACTATGCATGGCCGACGGCGCAGATTGCCGTCATGGGCGCCAAGGGCGCCGTCGAGATCATCTTCCGCAAGGATATCGCTGATCCCCAGAAAATAGCGGCCCATACGAAGATGTATGAGGACCGTTTCCTGTCGCCCTTCGTCGCAGCCGAGCGTGGTTATATCGACGAAGTGATCATGCCGCGTTCCACCCGCCGCCGGTTGGCGCAGGGCTTGCGGATGCTGCGCAACAAGGACCTGACCAATCCCTGGAAGAAGCACGACAACATTCCACTGTGAGCATGTGACAGCAAGCCACGGATTCCACACGGAAAATTGATTGGACGTCAGAATCCGTGTTTTCACGTTCAGGGGCGGCCGCTCTAATGCTTGCTTCTGGGGGAGTTAAAACTGGAGTTTAAAATGGCGCTTTCCGATCGGCTGAATCAATATCAGCCCTATGCTCTTACTGTATTGCGTGTCGTCACCGGCGTGCTGTTCATCGAACATGGCCTACAGAAGTTTTTCGGCTTTCCGCCAGGTGGCCAATTCCCAAGCCCACTGCCGACCCTGCTTCTGGTTCAGGGTATCATCGAGATCGTCGGCGGCTTGGCAACAATCGTCGGTTTCTTTACCCGCCCCGTCGCATTCATCCTTTGCGGCAACATGGCGGTCGCCTATTTCATGGCGCATTATCCGAAGAATTTCTTCCCGGCCAACAATGGCGGCGACGCAGCTATTCTTTACTGCTTCGTCTTCCTGTTCCTGATCTTTGCCGGTCCCGGCCTTGTGGCCGTCGACAATCGCAAGAAGTAGTCAATGTCATCGCCGGGCTTGGCCGATCGCCAGGCCCGGCGAATAATTTTCTCTTTCGCGTGTTGATTCCGTTGTCAGCGGAAAGGGAGCCTTGTCGGCAAGATCTCTTCTGCATTCTATTTCGAACGGAGATCTTCATGTCGGTTTTCGAGCGCTTGTCGCCGTATCAGCCAACTGCACTGGCAGTCCTGCGGGTTATCACAGCCCTGTTGTTCGTCGAGCACGGCACCCAAAAGCTTTTCGGCTTTCCACCTGCACCCTTTACAATCACGACATTGTTCTTCGTGGCAGGTGCAATCGAGCTCGTAGGCGGCGTCCTCATCCTGTTTGGGCTGTTCACCCGCCCCATTGCCTTTCTCCTTAGCGGCGAAATGGCGATTGCCTATTTTATGGTGCATATGCAGATCGACTTCTTCCCGGCCAACAATCAGGGAGATGGCGCAGTGCTGTTCTGCTTCATCTTCCTGTTTCTGGTGTTTGCCGGTCCCGGGGATTGGGCGCTGGACAATCGCCAGCGCCGGTGACCGTACCTTGTCAGGTGGCGAGCTTGAGGCCGGCAATGCCTGTGACGATCAGGGCGATGCAGGCCACGCGGACGAGGGTTGCGGGATCGCCGAGCAGCCATATGCCTAACAATACGGTGCCGACCGTGCCGATGCCGGTCCAAACAGCATAGGCCGTGCCCATCGGCAGGGTCTTTACCGCAAGGCCGAGCAGCACAATGCTGATGATCATGGATATGATGGTGAAAGCAGTCGGCATCGGCCGTGTAAAGCCGTCGGTATACTTCAGGCCGACTGCCCAGCCGATTTCAAACAAGCCTGCAAGAAAAAGCAGGAACCAAGCCATGTTACGCTCCTTTATTCAGAGCGAGGCCGTCCCCGCGGATGTTACGGCCGATGAAAGAATATCGGCCGCCGCAGCCGTCTGCGCGGGTTACCATATGCCTCTGCCAAAAGAGCTTTTCAAGCTATTGAGCGCATAGCTGCCATGCCACCCGTTTCATGCCAGCCGTTCGGCGTGCCATCTCAGGTGATCATCCATGAAGCTGGAGATGAAGTAGTAGGAGTGGTCATAGCGCTCGTGCATGCGTAGCGTCAGGCCGATGCCGGTGCCTTTGACAGCCTCTTCGAACAGCCAGGGACGCAGGCCGTTTTCAAGGAAGCTGTCGGCCTTGCCCTGATCGATCAGGAACTCCGGGAAGCGGGCGCCGTCCTCGACGAGGGAGCACGCGTCGTATTGTCTCCAGGCCGATTTGTCGGCGCCGAGATATTTGTCGAAGGCCGGAGCCGACCAATCGGCCGTCGAAGGTTGGACGATGGGCGCGAAGGCGGAGCAGCTCCTGAAGCGGTCTGGATTCTTGAGCGCGATGGTCATTGCGCCATGACCACCCATGGAATGGCCGAAAATGCCCTGTTTGCTCATGTCGACGCGGAACTGCTTGGCGATGAGGTGAGGCAATTCCTCCGTGACGTAGCTATACATCCGGTAGTTCTCGGCCCAGGGCATCTCGGTGGCGTCGAGATAGAAGCCGGCGCCTTTGCCCATCTGCCAGTTGGTCAGTTCATCCGGCACGTCATTGCCGCGCGGGCTGGTGTCCGGGCAGACGACAATCAGGCCGAGCTCGGCAGCCATGCGGCGATACTCACCTTTCTCCATGACATTGGCGTGGGTGCAGGTAAGACCGGAGAGATACCAGACAACAGGGCGGGGTTCCTTGATTGCCTGCGGCGGCACGAAGACTGCGAACGTCATCTCGCATTTGCAGGCCTCCGATTCGTGCGAAAAGACGCCCTGCATGCCGCCGAAGGCGGTGTTCTGGGAAATGATGTTCAAGACTGGTCTCCAGGCGATGATTGATGTGCTTTTGCACGCCGGCACAGCCGGTCGAAGGTTTCGAGGAAGGTCGAGCGGTCGCGCGGCGAAAAGGCGGCGTTGTATCCTTTGCTCTCGCCGGTCTCACGAAGATGCGCGCCGAGATCACGCATGGCCGTTGCCATGCCGATATTGGCGACGTCGAACACCCGGCCGGTCGGCCCGGTCACCAGCGCGCCGGTGGCGACGCAACGCCCGGCGAGCGGCACATCGGCCGTGACGACGATATCGCCGGGACCGGCATGCTCGGCGATCCAGTTGTCGGCGGCATCGAAAGCATTGGAGACTATGACGTTCCGCACCATCGGATCCCGCGACGGGCGCAATCCGGAATTGGCGACAAGCGTCACTTCGATGCCGTGACGTTCGGCAACTTTCAAAATTTCCGGTTTGACCGGACAGGCATCGGCATCGACATAAATCATAGGATACTTCAATAATTCAAATAGCATGCGGTGATTAACTCATCCGCCGCATGCAACTCTGTTGGCGGCTATTAGTAAACCACCACGCCCCGGATGCTTTCGCCGGAATGCATCAGCTCAAAGCCCTTGTTGATGTCTTCGAGCGGCATGGTGTGGGTGATCATCGGATCGATCTGGATCTTGCCTTCCATGTACCAGTCGACGATCTTCGGCACATCGGTGCGGCCACGCGCGCCCCCGAAGGCGGTGCCCATCCAGTTGCGACCGGTGACCAGCTGGAATGGACGGGTGGAGATTTCCTGGCCGGCACCGGCAACGCCGATGATAACGGACTTGCCCCAGCCGCGGTGCGAGGCTTCCAACGCCTGACGCATGACCTTGGTGTTGCCCGTGCAGTCGAACGTATAGTCGGCACCGCCGATCAGGTCGCCATTGCGCTTCGTCAGGTTGACGAGGTAGGGCACGATGTCGTCACCGACTTCCTTCGGGTTGACGAAATGCGTCATACCGAACTTTTCGCCCCAGGCCTTGCGATCATTGTTGATATCGACGCCGATGATGATGTCGGCGCCGGCAAGGCGCAGGCCTTGAAGCACGTTGAGACCGATGCCGCCGAGACCGAAGACGATAGCGGTCGAGCCGATTTCGACCTTGGCGGTGTTGATGACGGCGCCGATGCCTGTGGTGACGCCGCAGCCGATATAGCAGATCTTATCAAAGGGCGCGTCGGGATTGACCTTGGCAAGCGCGATCTCCGGCAGGACGGTGAAGTTGGCGAAGGTCGAGCAGCCCATGTAGTGATGGATCTTGTCCTTGCCGATCGAGAAGCGCGATGTGCCATCGGGCATCAGGCCCTGTCCCTGGGTGGCGCGGATCGAGGTGCAGAGGTTGGTCTTTCGCGACAGGCAGGAATAGCATTCGCGGCACTCCGGCGTGTAAAGCGGAATGACGTGATCGCCCTTCTTCACCGAGGTGACGCCCGGACCGACGTCGACGACGATGCCGGCGCCCTCGTGGCCGAGGATGGCGGGAAACAGGCCCTCGGGATCGGCGCCCGACAGCGTGAAATCGTCGGTGTGGCAGATGCCTGTCGCCTTCACCTCGATCAGCACTTCGCCCGCCTTCGGCCCTTCGAGCTGAACCGTCATCACCTCGAGCGGCTTGCCGGCTTGAACTGCTACTGCAGCACGTACATCCATCGTTTCATCCCTTCCTGCAATGTTTTGGTTCGCGCGGACATTGGCATGGGCGCGCGGGACGGCTCAAGCGAAATTAATGCCGTATTTTGATCAGGCGAATTCCATGATGACGGCATCGACGGCGAGGCTTTCACCGGGCTTGGCGTTGATCTTGCCGACGGTCAGGTCACGTTCGGCGCGCAGAACGTTCTCCATCTTCATCGCCTCGACAATGGCGAGAGTCTCGCCGGCCTTGACTTCCTGGCCCTCGGCGACGGCAATGGCGACGACAAGACCGGGCATCGGGCAAAGGAGCAGCTTCGACGTGTCGGGCGGCAATTTTACCGGCATCAGCTTATCGAGCTCCGCCTGGCGAGGCGTGAAGATCTTGACCCTGACCGACATGCCTTGCCAATCGATGCGCAAGCCGTTCAGCACGGGGCGGATCTGGGCAGTGATCCTATGTTTGGCGACTGTGCCAACCCATACGGCGTCGCCCGGACGCCAATCGGTCGCGACCGTCACGGTCTCTCCGCCTAACTGCATGTCCATCTCGAATGGAATGGTCACCACGCCATCCAGCAGCCCCACGGAGAGGTAATCGGCGCCGAGCTTGACCACCCAGTTCTCCCGCAGCGGTCCCGCCGTGGGGCGCAGCCTGTCGGCATAGCGTTCGCGACGGTTGGATTCGACCAGGCTGCAGGAGAGGGCGATTGCGGCAAGCAGGGCAGCCTGGCTCTCGTCCGGCGCCATCGGAGCAAAACCGTGCGGATATTCCTCGGCGATGAAGCCGGTGGAAAGACGCCCCTCGCGCCAGCGCGGATGCTTCATCAGCGCCGACAAAAACGGCATGTTGTGTTCGATGCCGTCAACGACGAAACCGTCCAGCGCTTCGCCCATGGCCTCGATCGCCTCCAGCCGAGATGGAGCCCAGGTGCAGAGCTTGGCGATCATCGGATCGTAATACATGGAAATTTCGGCGCCTTCGAAGACGCCGGTGTCGTTGCGGACGACGGATTTGCCGCGTTTGCCTTCGCGCGGCGGATGGTAGTGCGTCAGCCGGCCGATCGAAGGCAGGAAATTGCGATAGGGATCCTCGGCATAGAGGCGACTTTCTACTGCCCAGCCGTTCAGCTTGATGTCTTCCTGCTTGAAAGGCAGCTTTCCGCCGGCGGCGACACGGATCATCTGTTCGACAAGATCGACGCCGGTCACGAGCTCCGTTACGGGATGTTCGACCTGCAGGCGGGTGTTCATTTCGAGAAAATAGAAATTTCTGTCGCGGTCGACGATGAACTCGACCGTGCCGGCGCTCTGATAATCCACGGCCCTGGCGAGCGCAACCGACTGCTCGCCCATGGCCTTTCGTGTTGCTTCATCGAGAAAAGGCGAGGGTGCTTCCTCGACCACCTTCTGATTCCGGCGCTGGATCGAACATTCGCGCTCGCCGAGATAGACGACATTGCCGTGGCCATCGGCCAGCACCTGAATTTCGATGTGGCGTGGGTCGACAACGAATTTCTCGATGAAGACGCGGTCGTCGCCAAAGGAGCTTTTCGCTTCCGAACGGGCACGATCGAAGCCGTCGCGCACCTCATCCTTGCTCCAGGCGATGCGCATACCCTTGCCGCCACCGCCGGCGGATGCCTTGATCATCACGGGATAGCCGATTTCGCCGGCAATCTTTTCGGCATGATCGGCATCATCGATGATGCCGAGATGTCCCGGGACGGTGGAGACCTTGGCGGCATTGGCGAATTTCTTCGATTCGATCTTGTCGCCCATGGCTTCGATCGCCTTCGGCTTCGGGCCGATGAAGACGATGCCCTCTTTTTCCAGCGCCGAGCAGAAGGACGCACGCTCGGAGAGAAAGCCGTAGCCTGGATGAACCGCTTCCGCTCCAGTCTCCTTGCAGGCTGCTATGATCTTTTCAGCAACGAGATAGCTTTCCGCGGCCGGAGCAGGGCCGATATGGACGGCCTCGTCGGCCATCTCGACATGCAGGGCATCCCGATCGGCATCGGAATAGACGGCAACCGTCAGGATGCCCATCCGCCGCGCCGTCTTGATCACGCGGCAAGCGATCTCGCCGCGGTTGGCGATCAGGATTTTCTTGAACATGCGAACTCCGCCCAATACGTCTGCTGTGTCAGTGTTTTAGCCATAAATTGCGCCGTCGGTCCATGTGCAAGATGCGCGTGCTCAAGCGGATTTAGCCGATCGCGACTGCACGCGCTCCCGCCAGATGATGAACAGGCCGGAACCGACGATGATCGCGATGCCGATCCATTTGGAAAGATTGGGAAAATCGCCGAAGATCGCATAGCCGAGGATGGTGGCCGAGATAATCTCGAAATATTGGAAGGGTGCCAGCAGCGACAATGGCGCCAGCCGGAAGGCTCTGACGACGAGCATGTGCGCGTAGCCTGAAATCGAGCCGAGAATCAGCAGGAGCACGAGACCGAGCCCGGAGACGGGCAGGGAAGGCTCGAAATCCGCAATACCGGCCGACGAGCCCGCCAGCAGAGCGAATGTCATGAACAGCGTGCCGCCGACACCGGCCATGATCTGCATCGTCAATGGCGAATCCGCTTCGCCGACCGCGCGATTCATGAACAGATAGAGCGCAAAGAGGAAGGCGCAGGCCACAGGCAGCAGCGCCTTCAATCCGAAAATCTCGAAACTCGGCTGGATGACGATCATCGCGCCGCCGAAACCGACGACGATCGCCAGCCAGCGCCGCCAGCCGACCCTATCGCCGAGGAACAGGGCCGAAAGCGCCGCGAGCATGAACGGCTCGACGAAATAGATCGCAAAGACATCGGCAAGCGGCATGTATTTGACGGCTGCGAAGAAGAGCAGGCTTGCAGCCCCATGCAGAGCGCCGCGCAAGAGGTTCAGCCAGGGCCGCTTCGCTGAGAAAGCCGCCCGGCCGGAAACGGTCACGAGCAGCGGCAGCATGCAGACGATCTGGAAGAAGAAGCGGTAGAACGTCACCTGGCCGGGCGACATGCCTTCGAAACTCGCCATGTATTTGGCGATCGCGTCCATCGTCGGCAATATGATCATGGCACTCGCCATGATCGTCATGCCTTGAAGCGGGTTTTGCTGGGTGGGAGCGGCTGAAGCGACGGACATGGGCTGCCATCAAACACAGGAACGGCATGCAATCAAGAAGCGATCCAATGGCGCCGCAAAGTTCAAACTTTGCCAATTGGGACAGATCATGGTGGCGAGATGACGCCCTTAGACCTATCTCAGCCTTCGGAACCGGCTAAAACATAAGCGCGCCGCAGAATTTCGCCGGCGCGGCCAGGAAAGGGATCGCACCGATGTTCAAGACAGAACAAGAGACGACCATTTTTTCGGATGAGGGCGACGATACCCTGGGCGGGCGGCTCTCCATGGCCCGCGACGCCGCCGGCATCAGCTTGGAGACGCTGGCAAGCCAGCTTGGCGTCAGCGAAGAAACGATGCTTGCCTGGGAATCGGACCGATCCGAACCCAAGGCGTCCGCTCTGGTCAAGATGTCGGTTCTATTCGGCGTTTCTCCCGCATGGCTGATGACGGGGGCAGGCGACGGCCCCGGCGAGGATAGTGACGAACGCGCGCTGGAAGCCGTCAGGAACGAGCTTTCCCGTTTGCGGACGGCCCATGAGGAAATCGGCCGGCTGATCGAGACAACCACTCGCCAGATCGAACGGCTCGACCATCAGATCAGGCTGCGCAACGTCAGCAAGGACATTGCGCATTAAGAGTCGTTGACGGTCTCGCCGAATACCTGCTCGAAAGCCTCGCGCAGACGGATATCCACATCCGCCATCATGACCGGCAGGCCGAGATCGACCAGGCTCGTAACGCCGTAGGCGGAGATCCCGCAGGGCACGATGCCGGAGAAATGGCCAAGATCGGGATCGACGTTGAGCGAAAGGCCATGAAACGTCACCCATTTGCGCACGCGAATGCCAAGGGCGGCAATCTTGTCCTCGGCCATGGTGCCATCCGGCAGCAACGGCCTCTCGGGGCGCCTCACCCACACGCCGACGCGATCCTCGCGCCGCTCGCCACGAACATTCATCGATTCGAGGGTGCGGATGATGACTTCCTCGAGAGAGGCGACAAAGGCGCGGATATCCTGCCGCCGACACTTCAGGTCCAGCATGACATAGGCCACGCGCTGGCCGGGCCCGTGATAGGTGTATTCACCGCCACGTCCCGTGGCAAAAACCGGAAAACGATCCGGCTCGATGAGATCGGCGGCATTGGCGCTGGTGCCCGCCGTATAGAGTGGCGGATGCTCCACCAACCAGACGAGTTCCGGTGCACGCCCATCGGCTATCGCGGCGACTTCCGCCTCCATGGTCGCCACCGCTTCGTCATAGGGCACCAGGCCATCGGCGATACGCCAGCGTACGGGCGAGGTGCCTTCGACGGGAAACATTTGATGTGAGAGTTCAGTGCGAAGCATGAGCCAGTCCTTTGCGCCCATCCGGCAGACCGCTCATGTGGAAATCCGGTGCGCCGACGGGTTGTCCACATATGGAGGTATTCAGGCGGAAATTCAAACATCTACGGCGCTTGCCAGGTAATTCCGAAGCCGCAATCCGAGGAGCTGTGAAGGAATTTAAAAAAACTGACACATCGCTCTTGTGCCCCCCGGATGCTTTTGCTACATGCAGCCGCGCCGGAGCAATCCGGCCCTACCACGATGCGGTCGTGGCGGAATTGGTAGACGCGCAGCGTTGAGGTCGCTGTGGGGCAACCCGTGGAAGTTCGAGTCTTCTCGACCGCACCAAAGACAACGACGCTGTCGTTGTTCTTCATTCGAAGTGTCCCATCCGAAAAACGCCTGGGACACCTCGACCTCTTCTAGCGCTTCTTGCGCAAGAGTTCGGCCTCAACTTTCCCCGTATAGATTTTGTTAGTTTTGGCTGCACCTGAACTCGGCGAGTTCTTTGCGCACGCTCTGGGCGGATGGCTGGCCTATGCCGGCATCCCGGCACAACATTTGAACCGTGAGCAGTGTGTTCGCAGCGAAGACTGTCGTTGTCGTGGTTTTTGTCGTCTGCGCGCTTGAACTAGCTCGCGCGCTGCGGTCGCGTTGGTCGATCACGCTCAATTCGGAGAGCTTTGAGAAGTGCAGCCCTCTCCATCCGCACTCGGATGTTGCCGGAGCTGATATCGGCGAACACAGTTCCGGTCTTTTCGCTGATTGGGCATTTGAATCGTCTGCGAACTGGTCGATGTCTGATCATTGTCGTCATCCCTGATTGATTTTTGGAGAACCTGACCGGCGCAAAGTATCCGGTGTCGCCGACTTACTACTTCAGTATTGAGAGGCCGGAGAACAGAGCAACAAGCCCAGCTGTGAGAACTGACGTTTCAATCAGGAAAACAGTGCATTGCCGGCGATTGAGTGCGAAATAAAATTGTTTCACGGAAATGCTCCTTTTTATGATTATTTTCTAAGCCCCCGCAGTGTATCATAGATCTATTGGAATTATTTATTATTTTCTGATTTATGCCGAACTGGCATATTTATTGCCGGCGGCATTTTGCGGCCAGGGCCAAAAAACAGTTAAAACAGAGCGGCCTTATTTCATGTGAACTCAATCAGTTAAGCGTGCGCCGATCCGTTCGAGGCCGCTTCGCCATCGTCCTGGTCCGTCAGCTTTGATCCAAGCTTGGCGACCAGCCGCGCGTCATGCCCCTGCTCATTGCGGCGGACGCGAGTGAAAGCTGGTGGCGAAGGTGCTGGATGCGTTCCACCAGGTCGCCGATCGCGGCCCGCGCGTCGCCATCATGGGCGGCAAGGATCGCTTCGATCGGATCGAAATCTGATTCCTCAGGAGCCAGAGGGGATTCGGCACTCATCGACGCACATCTCCGTTCCGTCGCAGAACGGCGGTTCGCATTACCAAATTGTCAGTCAATTTCAGGCGGCGTTGAGATCCGCGATTTCACCATGCTGGATCAGCAGGCGAGGGGACGTCATGTCGCCGGTCTCATCGTCAACCATGACCGCGTAGGCAGCCACGCCGACAAAGCGTGACGACATCGCCGTCGCGATCTTTTCGGCGCTCATCGCATTCGAGGCCTGGCGCATCTCAGCTGGAACAAGATTTCCGCGGTTCTTTTTGTACGGCAGGACAATGAATTTCTCGGCGATCGCCATGATGTTTTCCTTGATTTGTTCTCAAAATGTTCTCATTCCGAGTCGGAGTCAAGGACCAATGAAAAACTCAATCCCTCTGGCGCGGCTACAGAAGTCGTCTTCGAGGCGTGGCAGCGATTCTAATGCTCCGGAGGCTTGTCGTTTGATCGCAGCTTTTGCCCATCCAGATAGCCGTGTTCAAAGGCCTTGGCGAGTTTGCTTCCCTCCGGATAAGGATTCTTCTCGCTCTCTTCCTCCCGTTTGCCTGCCTCCGCCCCACGCTCATAGGCTTCCTTTTCGCTATCGCCCGAAGCTTTCAAATCAAGTGGTTGGTTCGGCAGAGGCTGTATCGGGTTAGGCAGTCCGAGTTCCGGAGCCAGGATTGGGGGTGTGGTCGACGTGGGCGTGTTCATGGCTGTATCCTCCTGACGTTGTAACGCGATGCGCAGTCGGGAGTTCCAGCAAGGGCATAGGGAAGGTATCTCGACACGCCGAGTTAGCCTGCCCCCTGAGATCAATGAAGGAATTGAACTACCATCAGCGCTACAGTGATTGCGCCTGCACATACCGTCAAAGCGGTCAAAATCGAAGTCGACATCATCTCGCTCCTCGAACATCTTTGCCTCGAACCACAAAGTGAGAGGCTGCTTACATGACCAAAAGCAAGATGTCGCGTGACAAGGGGCGTGACATGGTAGGCATGCGCCGATAGCGCGTGTTTAGTCTTCTCTGCTCTGATGGCTTTTGAATGATTTGCACGCGCCACCGCCCAGCCTGCGGTTCGGCTCTGGGCGCGAAAACAATTCAGGCCAGGTAAATGGCAGGAAGTGTGACTGATGATCAAGAAATATCCGGTCTAATTCCGGAGCCTGCCGTCAACGACCGGCGGTCGTTTTCACGAGGACGGCGCTTGCGGGTCTTCAACTCGAATCCGTCCAGGCTCAACCGGAAGGTCGCGCTTCAATCCCGCCAGACGATCCATCTCATCTTCCACTTTAAGAAGATCGTGTAACTTCTGGTCGGTGAGAATATTGTCTCGATCGTCATGCGAGGTCATGCGATTGCTCCTTGACCTCTGCAGGCGAGAGCGCGTGTCGCTCTCAGGCCGCTGGTGTCCCGCGGGTTCGGTAACCAGCGATGGCTACACCCTACGCATCCTTAGGGCTAATGGCTAGTCATTTTGCAATAGTTGCCATTTTTTGCGGCGCTTTTGCCTTTCGGCCGGATAGCTGTGCCTTAACGAGAAGGAGCGGCCTAGCTAAGCCGCCCCTTGGTTTTTACTTGCAAACCCGGATGGTCTTGACGATCCACTTTCCATGCACCTTCACCTTATGATGATCCGTATGGCAAATGGGCTTGTGATGATGGCGAGGAGCCGCGGACGCCTGTCCCGATACAATGATCGTGGAAGCGGCAAAAATAGCTGCGAGGGTGAGTTTATGCATTTTGTAGCTCCAAAAATTTTGAATGCCACCAACGGTTACGCCAACAATGATTAATGAATGATTGTCATTGATCAGGCGCACTTATCATTTGTGCTCGCAAAGAAAATGCCCTGGAAGGGAGAGCATCCAGGGCAAGAGAGGGGAACTGCATTAGAGAGTTTAGGGCGGCGCGTCCGTACTTCAAGTCTTGGGTTCATCGCACGATCTCGTGAACGTCGAATGCCCGCTACTCTGCAGCAACTGCCATCAAAAAGCGGATTCCGGTGCAGGATTTCTACCAGGCATGGATTTTCTTAAGTGGGTCCATTGACCCGAAGTACGGTTGAGGTTGCACAATGCCTTAGCAGTTCGGAGGTCAAACCGTGACGAAAATACTCAGGGATGATGATTTGGTTGGGAGCGAACTTATGGGCGTTGCAATCAATGCCTTGGATGCCGCTTTCCTTGCCAGAGCTCAGGACCAAATGATATCTCCGCCCAGGCATCATGTCTCGTTTTCGAATCGAGGCGATTTGGTGTTTACAGTCGGCGGAATGTTGGGTGAGAAGCCGCTTGCGGGCTTCCGGGTTTATGAAACGTTCGACGGTGTGGAGCATTCACAGATCGTCGCTGTGTGGTCTGTGGAAGACGCGAAGCTCAAAGGAATTGTCTTGGGCGAGCGCCTGGGCAACATACGAACGGGTGCAATTGGCGGCGTCGCGATCCGGTATCTTAGCTCGCCTGATGCCAAAATTGTTGGGATTCTCGGAAGTGGTGCTCAGGCGCGAACTCAACTGGCTGCAGCGACCACCGTCAGGCAAATCACATCGGCACGCGTCTATAGCAGAGACGAGAAAAACCGTACTACCTTTGCCCAGGAGATGGAGCGGGAGCTCGGTATTGAGGTGAGGCCTGTTGGGAGCGTCCTAGACGCTGCGCGTGATGCTGACATCGTTATCTGCGCCACGACGAGCAGCACGCCAATAATACATGCTTCGGATTTGAAGCTCGGTGTGCATGTCAATACCGTCGGGCCTAAAACGCAACGAGGATACGAACTGGGCCTCGATATTGCAGACGTTGCAGATGTGATAGCGACCGACTCCCCCGAGCAGACACGCGCCTACGCTTCTCCCTTCTTTCTCGCTGGCTCCGGCAACGAACATCGGATGGCTGATCTAGCTGACATCATTGCCAAACGGGAGATCGGTCGAAGATCGTCTCAAGACACAACATTGTTTTGCTCGGTCGGATTGGCAGGAACTGAAGTCGTGGTCGCGTCCGCAATAATCGATCTGTTGTGAGCCGTCGAACCCGTGCGCGGATATGTTTCGCCGCGAATCAGACGACGACATGAATTCCCATCAACGGTTGAGAGCGAGGCCAAGCCGCTCTTCCCGATGGCTGTTTTCGTACAGTTTGCGTTCATCTTCGTCCGCATATGGTGTCATCCGTCGCCTCCTAATCGCGTGTCGATTGACAATCGATGGGGACGATACGATTAATAATTTCGACATTCGTCATAGAGCGGAGGAAATGCCAATGACTAGTCGTGCCATCCTGTTGATGTCTCTAGCATCTCTCACAGTCGTAGGCTCGATCGGCCTCGCTTCGTCAGCTTCTGCGCTAACCATGAAAGAGTGCAGCGCCAAGTATCAGGCAGCCAAGACCGCTGGTACCTTGAACGGCCAGAAGTGGAACGACTTCCGTGCCACTCAGTGCAGTGCGGACGCCAGCGCCACAACGACGACCGCGCCGGCAACGACCGCACCTGCTGCGACGACGCCGCCGAAGACCACGAAGACGACGACCGCTGCGGCCAAGGTCGACGCCAATGAGCCTGACGCCACCAAGCCGCCGGCCAAAGAGCCGGCAAAGCCGACGATGGCTGCCCCGGCCGGCGTCAGCTTCCCGGCAAGCGTTGATCCGAAGTATGCAAGCGAAACCCCCGGCAAGGGCCGTTTCCATACCTGCGTCGACGCATACAATGCCAACAAGGCCAAGAATTCGCTCGGCGGCCTGAAGTGGATCGAGAAGGGCGGCGGCTACTACAGCCTCTGCAACTCCAAGCTCAAGGGCTGATTTCCGGATTGACCGGACGATCGAGCGGGCGCCTTCGTGGCGCCCGTTTCATTTTTAAGCGCTTTCAGCTCCGCATCTTCTCCCATTTCTTTACCAGGCGATCACGCTTGAGTTTTGAAAGCCGCTGGAGCCAGAATATGCCGTCGAGCTGGTCGATCTCATGCTGGATGCAGATGGCCAGAAAATCTTCGGCCGCTGCTTCGTGCGCCGTACCGTCGATATCCTGATAATGAAAACGAATGGCCTTCGGCCTGGTGATCTCTTCGGTCATTCCAGGCATGGAGACACTGCCTTCCACATGCCGCATGGTCTCCTCCGATGACCAGAGGATCTCCGGATTGATGTAGGTGCGGACACTATCCTCGCGGCTGAGCTCGATCACGACAACGCGCGTGAGCACGCCGATGTGCGGACCGGTGATACCGACGCCGGGCGCGGCGCGCATCGTGTCCAAAAGATCGACCGTGAACATGCGTAGGTTATCGTCGAAGACCGTGACCGGCGGGCAGGCGGTTCGAAGCAAGGGATCGGGAAAACGGATGATGGGACGAACCGGCAAAGCGCTCTCTACTGACTGGACGAGATGTTGATTGGCTTAGAATAGGGGCGAGGAAGAGATGATGCCATCGTCTTCGACGATCAAAGACGAAATATCAGCAATTCCGCCTATCCGATTGTTGACAATGAGTTTTTTCCCTTCACTCTGAGGGACGAAATGCGGAGCGATCACGAATTGCAAGGTGGGGGCGGCTCATGACGATGACCGATGAAGACGGGATCAGCGACGCCGATATTTACGACGAACATGGCGCGGTACGCTCGGATTTTCTGACTGAGATCAGCGATGCGATCGATCGCAGCGATCGTTCCGTCATCGAGCGGCATGTCGTCAGGCTGCATGAATCCGAACTCGGCGACCTTCTGGAAGCGTTGCCACCGCCCGAGCGCCTGACCCTTGTCCGATTGCTCGGCGACGAATTCGACATGACGGCGCTGACGCAGGTGGATGAGGCGATCCGCATGGAGATCGTCGATCAGATGCCGAACGACCAGATCGCCGCTGGTATCGGCGAGCTGGATTCGGACGACGCCGTCTACATTCTGGAAGACCTCGATCAGGAAGACCGCGACGAGATCCTGTCGCAACTGCCTTTCACGGAACGCGTTCGCCTGCGACGCGCTCTGGAATACCCGGAGCAGTCCGCGGGCCGTCGCATGCAGACGGAGTTCATCGCCGTGCCGCCGTTCTGGACGGTAGGGCAGACGATCGACTACATGCGGGAAGGCGAGCAACTACCGGAAACCTTCACACAGGTCTTCGTGATCGATCCAAGCTTCAAACTGCTCGGCAGCATCGATCTCGATCGCATTCTGCGAGCGCAGCTTGAGGCCAAGGTCGAGAGCATCATGCGCGAGACATCGCATCCGATCCCGGCCGAGATGGACCAGGAGGAGGCGGCTCAGATCTTTGAGCAATATGACCTGCTGTCGGCCGCCGTCGTCGATGAGAACCAGCGCCTTGTCGGGGTACTGACGATCGATGATGTGGTCGACGTCATTCAGGAAGAGGCCGACGAGGATATCAAGCACCTCGGCGGTGTCGGTGACGAAGAGCTGTCCGATAATGTCATCTCCACGGTGCGGTCGCGCTTCGTCTGGCTGGCCGTCAATCTGATGACGGCCATATTGGCTTCCAGCATTATTGATGTTTTCGACGGCGCGATCGAGAAGATGGTGGCACTTGCCGTACTCATGCCGATCGTTGCCTCGATGGGCGGCAATGCCGGCACTCAGACCATGACCGTCACGGTGAGGGCGCTCGCCACTGGCGACCTCGATATCTACAACGCCTTCCGCGTCGTGCGCAGGGAAGCGAGCGTCGGCCTTTTCAATGGCATATTGTTCGCTGTCATCATGGGGGCGATTGCGGTGCTATGGTTTCATGATTTCCAGCTCGGGATAGTCATCGGCGTGGCGATGATCATCAATCTTGTCGCGGCCGCGCTCGGCGGCATTTTGCTGCCTTTGCTATTGCATCGATTCGGAGCCGATCCGGCGATCGCATCATCCGCCTTCGTGACTACCGTTACGGATTGCACCGGATATCTGGCATTTCTCGGCCTTGCGACGTGGTGGTTTGCGCTTCGCTAGGTGGAAATGCCAAAATCGCCCTCCTGGACGAAAATTGACTATTACGTAAAAGTCAATATTATGGTCGCTGGCAGATAGGGGCGGATTCTTGGTAGACGGATATTATAGCATAACGGAGCTCACTCGGGAATTCGGGGTTTCCACCCGGACATTGCGGTTCTACGAGGACGAGGGCCTCATCCACCCCGAACGCAGGGGCCGCACGCGGCTGTTCCGCGCAGCCGACCGGCGTCTGATCATGGAAATTCTGCGCGGCCGCCGTATCGGCTTCACCATCGCCGAAATCCGGGAGATCATCCAGGTCTACAAGGAACCGCCGGGCGAGATCGGTCAGCTGAAGCTGCTGATGAAGCGCGTCGATGAGAAGCGCGACGAACTGCGCCAGAAGCGCAAGGATATCGACGATACGCTGACCGAGCTCGACAATGTCGAAGAGGCCTGTCTTGGTCGCCTGGCCGATATCGGTGTGGGGACCTGATTGCGCCGGAACCGGCAATTCTCAGATCAAAGCCACCGGCGCGTATGCTTGCAATAGAACTCGAATTCACAGCCGAAGCGCGAAAGGAGATGCATTTCCTCGCAGCGGATGACCAGAAGTGTCATCAGCGCCGCTGCGACAGCCGCCATTGCCACGAACCAGAGATTGCCGATCAGCAGGCCAAGCCCGGCCGTCAGCAGTGTATAGCCGAGATAGGTCGGATTGCGGGTGAAGCGAAATGGCCCCGTCGTCACCAGATGCCGGCTGCAGCGCTGCGTGAGCACGGTTGTTTGCCTCTCCATCAGTGTCTTGACGGCCCAGACGTTCAGCGTCACCGCAAAAGTGGTCAGGGCAGCGCCTATGCACCATGCGAGAAATGCCCAGGCAAAAGGCAAGGGTAGAGGATAATCCCGATAAAGATACAGCGCCGAAATAACGGCAAGGCTATAGAGTAGCGGCGGCCACGGAAAACTCAGCGACTTCGAACGATAGGCATTCATCGAATAACCCTGTCATTGCGCTTCTTCCGTGCATTGTATCGCGATTCGGCTTACACGTTCATCGCTATCTGCCTTGATTGCCCCGGATTCCAGGGGTTTGAAGAGATTTTGCGCCTGCAACTTGTCGAGCGTGCATTGGCAGAAGCTGCGGCACATGGCTTCGGTGCCAGAGCGCGTGCAGGACGCCACGCATTGCCCGATATAGCCGACCGCTGGATCCTGCTGCGGAGCCGGGGCGACCAGCGACAGAAGATAGACAAGACCGAACAGCAACGGCTGGTGAACGAGATAGAAGATCAGGCTGTGACGGCCGGCGCGGGCAATCAGATTGCGGCCCGGGCCGAATGTCGCCAGCCGCTCTAGCCAGCCGAAGGACATTGCCACCTGCGCGACGCCGAGACCGAACAGAAATGGCGTCAACCAGGGGAAGAGCGGCACGTAGTCGTTCGATTGCTGGGGGCTCTCCGATAGGCCGACCCACCAGAGCCATGGCGTATCGAATGCGGCGGAATGCAGCCCAAAGGGGGCAATGACGTTATCGACGACAATGCCGGCCGCCAGCAAAGCGGCGATCAGCAGAGTTGCGAAGGCCGGCAGCCGCAGGAACAGCAAGCCTATCAGGCTGGCGGCGGCAATCGAATGAAGGATCCCAAAGTAGATCCATCCCGCACCGATAAACCAAAAGGTCACGATGGAGATCGCCGCGGCGGCGGCCACGATCATGCCGAGGCGCCGCCAGTAGGAGCGCCAGCGAATCCTGGGCGTATTGGCGAGCACGAGGCTGAACCCAGCCAGAAACAGGAAGGTGCTGGCGATTGCGCGGGCGTAAAATTTCAGCCATCCGGTTTCTGCCGTACCGCCGTCGAGATAGCCGAAAAACTCGAAATCCCAGGTGCAATGATAGCTTGCCATCGCCAGAAGAGCGACGCCACGCGCCGTATCCAGAATGCCGATGCGGGGCGTTTTTACGGGTGCATCGGCGCTCTCGGCGATAGCGACCATTGGCGGGTCCTTCCAGGCATGAACTCAAATCGTGGCGCCGGTTCGAACGGACGCGGCCTTGTCATGGCACATCGCTGTCCATGATGGCCAGACGGGCGTCGGAAAAAAACTGTCGGCGGATCAGCACGATGATGATGAACATCGTCGTGACCATAAAGACATAGGGGCTGAGGAACCAGCCGAGATAACCGATCGACAGGAAGATGGCTCTCAGTCCGGCGTTGAAACTGCGCGCGGCAATGATGTTCATGCGGACGACGCGCTCGGCGGCATGTTCGGCGCGCACGGGATCGAGAATGGCGTCCTCTCTCATCGGCAGGGAACCGAAGAGAATGGTGCAGTAATTGAACAGGCGATAGGCCCAGCCGAATTTGAAGAAGGCATAGCCGAACAGGCAGGCCAGTCCCGCCACCTTGATCTCGAAGGCGGTGCGGCCACCATTGAGAATGAAAGGCAGATCTGAGAAAAACGCGTTGACCTTGTCGGTGGCGCCGAGCAAGGCGAAGCAGCTGCCGATGGCGAAGATCGAGGTGGAGGCGAAAAAGCCGGTGCCGTTCTGCAGGCCGGACAGGATTTGCGTATCGATCATCTTCAGGTCGCGGCGTAGCGAATTGTAGATCCACTCGCGCCGGCGTTCGTTCATCGCCAACGTCAGGCTGGTGCGATTGAAGAAACGAGCGCTGCCGGTGATCCAGTTCAGCGCGACCCAGAGAAAAATGAACAGGGCGAGGGCGACATAGTCGGCAGTCGTCATAAAGGCAGATTCTCCAGATCAATCCGATGTCGACTGTAGCTCAGCTCTGGCCGGGCGCAATGGCCTTCTGTTTGCCTCGCTCGATGCCTATATGTAATGTCGCTGCCATGAAATCCGATGTCGGTCGATCGCCGTGCAAGGTTGCCCCGATAGCGTAGCCTTCACCATAATCGATTTGCCGAGGAGGCACCAAAGGTCCATGTTTCTTTCCGTTTTCGACGTCTTCAAGATCGGTGTGGGACCGTCCAGCTCGCACACGATGGGGCCGATGTCCGCCGCGAATCGCTTCCTGGACCTGCTGCTGTCGAACGAGTGGCCGCGCCCGTCGTCGAACGTGCATGTCGCTTCGATCAAGGTCAGCCTGCACGGCTCGCTTGCCCATACCGGTATCGGCCACGGCACGGGCAGGGCCGTCATTCTCGGCCTGATGGGACAGCGGCCCGACAACGTCGATCCCGACCATATGGATGCCATTATAGATGAGGTCGAACGCAGCGGACGCATCACGCCGTCTGGCCATCCGGCCTACCAGTTCCAGCCCAAGACCGATCTCATCTTCGACAAGAAGGTGCCGCTGCCGGGCCATGCCAACGGCATGAGCTTTTCCGCCCTCGACAAGGATGATCGCCTGCTCGTCAAACGCATCTACTATTCCGTCGGCGGCGGCTTCGTCGTCACCGATACGGAGCTGGAACAGATGCGCGCCGACAAGAAGAAGCCGGCCGCGGCCGGCGAGCGCATCCCATTTCCCTTCGCCACCGCCAAGCAGATGCTCGAAATGGCCGAGCGCTCGGGTCTTTCGATCGCACAGATGAAGCGCGCCAACGAAGAAACGCGCATGAGCAGCGATGATCTCGATGCCGGGCTCGACCGCATCTGGGCCGCGATGAGCAGCTGTATCGATCGCGGCTTGAAGGTCGACGGCATCATGCCGGGTGGCTTGAAGGTACGCCGCCGGGCTCGCGCCATCCATGACAAGCTGCAGGAGGAATGGCGCAGCAACCGCATCAATCCGCTGCTCGCCAACGACTGGCTGAGCGTCTATGCCATGGCCGTCAACGAAGAGAATGCAGCCGGCGGCCGCGTCGTCACCGCGCCGACCAACGGCGCCGCCGGCGTCATCCCGGCGACGATCCGCTATTACCAGCACTTCCACGAGGATTGGGACCGCGACGGTATCCATAACTACCTCCTGACAGCTGCCGCCGTTGGCGGCATCATCAAGCACAATGCCTCGATCTCCGGCGCCGAGGTCGGCTGTCAGGGCGAGGTGGGTTCGGCGGCCGCGATGGCGGCTGCGGGGCTTGCCGCCGTCATGGGTGCCACGCCCGAGCAGATCGAAAATGCCGCGGAAATCGCTCTGGAGCATCATCTCGGCATGACCTGCGATCCCGTCGCCGGCCTCGTCCAAGTGCCCTGCATCGAGCGCAACGCGCTTGGCGCCGTCAAGGCAGTCACCGCCGCCTCGCTTGCCCTCAAAGGCGACGGCCAGCATTTCGTGCCGCTCGACGCCTGCATCGAAACCATGCGCCAGACCGGCCACGACATGAGCGAGAAATACAAGGAGACCTCGACCGGCGGCCTTGCCGTGAATGTCGTGGAATGCTGAGTGCCCAATACGGGTTTAGACCCTAGCTTAGATTGAAAATCATTTAGTGATTGGCGTGGTCAGGGGCACGCCGATCGTACGGCTGCCGAGGATCATGGTCTGCAATTGTTCGATCTGCTGATTGCTTGGACCGTTGGCGGTATCGGCTACCCTGTGAATCAGGATCGTTCCTATGGCCGGAAAGACCATAAGATACTGATGCCCCATACCGGATGCCCAGTAGAACGGCATATCTTCCTTATGGTCGCGAACTGATATCGTTGTCGACCGTAATGCGTATCGCCCGGTCCACCAGCTGTAGCCGAAACCCACGCCACGCCCGAGGTCCGTATAGGGTTTGACGCTTCTGCTTATCCATTCCGCCGGAATGATCTGGGTACCGCGCCATCGGCCTTCATTCAGAAGAAGCAGGCCCAGGCGAGCCAAATCACGAGCCGACATTCTGATTTTGTACGCAGGATGCGAGGATTGAGGAACTGTCTTGAAGTAGAAATGTTGCGGCTGGAAATCCTGCATCTGGAGCGGGAGAGCAATGCGGCGAGAAAAATCCTCGGCAATTGGAATCCCGGTCAACCGCTCGAGGATGACCCCCAGAACATTGAAGCTCCAATTGTTGTAGAACCATTGCTCCCCGACAGAGTGAGTTCCCCGAGGTGGCAATGTGGCGGGATCCTGATCGGCGGCAGCGTGATAAACTCCCGATCGCGACATCAGAAGATCTTCGATAGTTGCCTGCTTTTCCGAAAATGTCAGCGCCGGTTCGCAGTCGTCGACTCCGAGTTCGGCCAAGGTTAAACCCAGATCAACCGTGCCCTCCGCTTCATGTATGCCGATCAACGCACTGAGCAGGCTCTTGCGCATCGAGGCAATGCCCGTCACATCGGCAATGTTACCCCAGGCGCTTACAACCAAACCACCTTGCACGATCATCATCGCAGAAGACCCTATAGACTCGGCAAACTCATGAGCTTCTGCCAAGGCAGAGCGAGACCATCCGAGCTCGCTCGGCTCTTCAGCCATTGTCCATTCGCGGGCGGGGTAATTGTCGGCGCCATTCATCGACATCTCCGAGAATCATTCCATGTTCGGATAAGGATGATATCGAGTTTGTGGATGTCGACAGCGAAAAGCTTGACGCTGTCGGTCAAAAGGATTTCAACGGCGTTATGGCTTTGCATCTCATCAAATTATGCGTGGGCGCGGATTCGCTCGAGGATCTGCGCGAATGGGTTTCCGAGCGGGCGATGAATGCCATTGCTGCCGGGCTGGAGCCGCACACCACGCATACCACGCGCATGGTACCGAAGCGCATCGACGACCTGCTGGATGGAGGCTCGCTTTACTGGGTGATCAAGGGGCAGGTGCAGGCGCGACAGAAGCTGCTCGGCATCGAGACCTTCACTGACGCCGAAGGCATACAGCGTTGCCGGCTTATCCTTGACCCAAGCGTCATTGAAACGACCGGTCAGCCGCGTCGCCCCTTCCAGGGCTGGCGCTATCTGCCGCAGGAGGATGTGCCGCGCGATCTCGATAGTCTCGGCGGTGTCGCTGAGCTGCCTGCCGACCTGCGGCGGGAACTTTCCGAGCTCGGTTTGTTGTAGGTATGGCGGCTGCTTAACGCAGCCGCATCAGGACCGGTGATCGACCGCTCGGCGCGGTGATGTGGATGTGAATATGTGCCTCCGGCTGCGAATAGCGCCAGGCGCGCGCGCCATGGCAAAGCAGGATGCCGATCAGATCTTTCGTCTTGTTGCGTGAACGCGATCGGCTGAGACCCAGGTCCGCCAAACGCATCGCCGCCTCATGCAACGGATGAAGAGCAAAGCTCTTCGGTTTCATCTTGCCCGCGCCATCGAGCGAGAAACCGGGAAAGTTCTCGTTCACTGCCATTTCAAGTCCCCGTACACGTTACAAACTCAGGGCCGGCCCCATGGACATCCGGGACCGGAAGGTCAGGCATCATCAAGAGAAACCCGACCGATCTTCAAGCAATGCGGCATGAAAACTCAGGCCGCACCTCTATTCCATACTCGCCCAGCACTTTACGCCAGCCCGCTTGAGAGCCTTGCAGGCGTTGATTGCCGAGTTCTGATCATCGAAACCACCGAAGCGCGCGCGATAGCCGCCGTCGAAGGCGACCGTATAGGGCTTCGCCGAGCGCAATGCCTTGCCGCCCTTGCTTCTGGCTGCATCGAGGAGATCGCTTGCACCATCCTTGCTGGAAGAAACGCCGATCTGCACAACCCAGCCGGTCGGGTCACGCTCAGCCTTGCTTGCCTTTGCTACCTTCTCGGCTTTTTCCGCCTTGTCAGCCCGTTGCAGCTTGACGATCTTCGTATCGGCCTTGGACGTCGACGCAGTCGTGACGGTATCGACCTCGTCCTCATCGCCGTCATCTGAAGGCGTAATGGAAGCAACCTCGTCGGAGGCGGCGCGTTGGGCCGGCTTGGCCGCGAGCAATGGATTGGCGGATTTGGGCGCTATCGCCGCAAAAGCTGCCGCGCTGGATGGCTGTTGAGTATCGACGGCTTCCGCGGTCTCATCGTTCTTGATCTTTGCGCGGTTGATGTCCGCCATGCGGGCGCTTGCGGCCTGAACATTCGGCGTCGTCGCCGGCGTCTGCGCGATGACATTCGAAGCAATGTGCCTTGTCGATGCCTGCGGCAGATATTCCGCGATCAGCTTGCGCATCTGATTGTCGCGGGCCGGCGTCGAAGCGCCGCCCAAGACGACGCCGACGATGGAGCGTCCGTCCACTTTCACCGAAGTCGCGAGGTTGTAGCCTGCGGCACGCGTATAGCCCGTCTTGATGCCATCGACACCGCGAACCGAGCCGATCAGATGATTATGACCGGGTATGACGCGATTGCCGAACCGAAAGCTCGTCTCGGAAAAGAAGCCGTAATACTGCGGGAAATGTTCGCGCAGGGCAATGCCAAGGCGCGCCTGATCGCGTGCCGTCGTCATCTGCGCCGTGTTCGGCAGGCCGTTGGGATTGCGATAGGTCGTGCGTGTCATGCCGAGCGCACGCGCCTTGTCGTTCATCATGCGGGCAAAGCCTTCCTCCGAGCCACCAAGCATCTCGCCGAGCGCCATTGCGGCGTCATTGGCTGATTTGGTGACGATGCCGAGGATCGCATCGCGAACGGTCACCGACCGGCCGGCGCCAACGCCGAGCTTCGTCGGAGCCTGAGCGGCGGCGTTCCTGGAAAAGACGACCGGCGTGTCCAGAGTGATCCGTCCGGCTTCCAGCGCCTCAAAGGTCAGGTAGACCGTCATCATCTTGGTCAGCGAAGCGGGGTAGTGAAGCGTATCAGCATTTTCGCTGTAGAGAATATTGCCAGTATTCGCATCGATAACGATGCCCGCATATCTCGGGCCACCGGCTGCATTGGCATCCACGGTCACGGTGACCGTTGCTGTCGCGATCGCAAATCCAAGGAACATTCTCGCCAGAATCTTACCGGACTGAGACGACGATGCGGGAAGGTTTGATCTGGACACTAAATCACTCTCTGCTTGCATTTACATTCTCGATTATCCGGCCGCCGCCTCCAGAAACGCCCGTTGCGTTCTAGACTAAGGGCCTAGCGTTACCAATCGGTTTATGATGAACAGTTGGTTTCAGGTTTTCGCGCCATTTTAGCGACCGCCCACAGATGGAGTTCCGGCGCCCGCGGCATCCTCAAGACGCGCCTTCACGAAGCTTTGGACGGCAGTATCCATGCTGTGCCAGTCCCCAAGCTGGTTACTTGAAAAACGGTAGAGAACGCTCAGATCCTTGCCGACTTTCACGTCCCTCTGACAATCGCCACTGGTTGCCAGGGCAGGCGAAGCGGGCAGGATGCAGCGCACGACATAATCAGGCTCGCCCGCGCGTGGCGCTGTCAGGAGCACTTCGCCGTTATAGCCTGCGTCGGCACGCAGTCGATGCGCCGCCAGACCGTAGGGGCCGGCATAGGCCTCGCCTTCGATCAGGTGCGAATAGATCGGCTCCAGGCGACCCGACATGTCCCGCGACATCGTGCTCTGGCTGAGCTGCAGGAAAATCAGCGAGGATGACTGGGAAATGTCGTCGAAGCGTAGCCGATCGGCGTCGCTATATCCCTGCATCTGCGGCCACGTCAGGTAAAGATCGACGCGTTCGGCTGCTCCGTCTACTCGCTCGCTCGGGAAACGGATGGTGTTGGCTGCGAGGTGCAGCGTGTCCTCGCCGATCGTTACCGCAATGGCCTTGGTCTCGGTCGTATGGCCGGCCAGCGAGATTTTCTCGCCGAGCCAATGACCGCCGACGGATATGGCGACAGTGAGGGCGGCCAGGAGGGCAGCGCCTGATGTAAGCCTATAGACGAGACCGCTCGAGATCAGCGGCCGTTCGTCAACCACAGAGGTGTGTGACAGGGGAGAAGCCATGCTCTTGCCTTCATTTGCTTCCGCCTCGGTAGCCATCGTCGATGGCAAAACCGCCGCGGCACCAGACCTTTGGTGAGTCTTGTCAGGAAAATGTTTGGCGCCACAGTGGTTAATGAAGGATTAAAAGTGCATCGGCAACCAATCTATTGTCGTGCCGGCTCGCTGAAATTATTCGCTTTCGCTTTGCAAAGGATGCGCCAATAACGAAAAGAGCCGTTCCCGGGACAGCGGGAACGGCTCAGAGGCGCCGGCCTGGACAGAAATCAGGGGACGAGACCGGGCCTCTGATCGTGATCACCGGCGCTAGGTCGCCGACGATCGGATATGGCGTGTAGGCTCACTTCAGACTGCCGACTGCGACGGCGCGGCCGTCCTGTATCTTGACCCAGCGGGCCGGATTGTCAGCCGACTGGCGCTTGAGGAAGGTGTATTCGGTTTCCGACCAGAGCTTTACCGTGTTGCGCATGTTGTCGAGAACGAAATCGCCGCGGTCGGTGCGAACGGTCAGAACGGCATGGCCTTCGCCATTCGGCTGCAGCACGACGGTCATGAGCAGGTCGGACGGGGAAAAGCCGGCATCGATCAGCTGCTTGCGCTTCAGCAATGCGAAATCCTCGCAGTCGCCGGCGGTGGTCGGGATCGCCCATTTTTCCTCGACGCCGTAGAGTTCCATATCGGTCATCGGCTTGATCGTCGTGTTGACGGTGTAGTTGATCTTCAGGATCGCCTTCCAGCTGTCCTGGGAGAGGAGGATCGGACCGGCGTCGCCGCCGGCATAGGCGCACTCGCGCGGGTTCTCCTTGCAGAACTCGTAGTGACCGATCGGGGGCGCGGCGTCACCGGTAATCGTCATGTTGGCAGGTGCGGCCTGAGCAAAGCCGAAGAAGCCGAGAGTGGCGAGCGCCAATGCGGCGCAGCCGCGAAGTACGAATTGAAAGTTCATGTCCCTGTCCCTGTTCTTATTGGGACCAGAATGACACGCATGCTTTTATCCGGCGCAAAATTACGCAGTCAAATTAAGGACTTAGTTTATTCAAATCCGGAGAAAATTTTCATAAAACAAGCGGAAAACTTGAATCAAGTTTTCGGCAAATTTGATTAGAATTTGAGTGTTTTCGGTATTGGCTCGCGCTCGGAAAATCGCAGTATCGAACTGTTTTGAAATGATTTCCGGTCGGCTGAATTCTTAACAGCCACACGTCGGTTCAGTCAAAAATAGCGCCGTGGCGAGACGAAAAGTTTCCACCGGAACGTCAACGGAATGCCCATGACAGGGGAAATCGCCTTGGACTGTCTCATTTTGGGAAAACAGGCGCGAAAAATTTTTGAACTTTTATTTTGTGCCGAGGACACGAAGCGCATCGGCCGCCTCGACAATGACAGCCGCCATTTCTGCTGTCGCGGGCGAGTGGGCGGCGTTGGGAACGATGACCAGCTGCGCTGCTGGCCAAGCCTGTGACAATTCCCACGCGGTAACCACAGGCGCCTCGAGATCCAGACGTCCATGGATCATCGTGCATGGGATACCGGCGAGCCGATGGATGTCACGCAGGATCTGCCGATCCTCCAGCCAGGCCCGATGATGGAAGTAGTGCGTTATGATGCGCGCCCGTGCCGTCAGATAGCGCGGGTCGGACCAGCGCGCGGACAGGGTCGCGCGAGGGTCGACCAGGATCGAGGCGGCCTCCCATTCGTGCCAATCGCCCGCCGCTCTCGCGTGAACGGCCGGATCCGGATCAATCAACAGGCGATAATAGACCGCGACCAGATCGCCGTCGCGCGCTTCCTCCGGCACGGCCGCACGAAAGCGCGACCACTCCTCGGGAAAGAAGCGACCAAGCCCACGGTAGAGCCAGTCGATTTCGGATTGCCGCGTCATGGTGATGCCGACGAGCAGCATGGAGTCCACGCGCTCCGGATGGGTTTCGGCGTAGACGAGGGCGAGCGTGCACCCCCAGGAATTGCCGAATACGATCCAGCGCTCTATGCCGAGCAGCAGTCTCAACCGCTCGATATCGGCAACCGAATGCCATGTCGTATTGGCCGATAGATCGATGCTCGGTTCGGACGCATGCGGGAAACTATCGCCGCAGCCGCGCTGGTCGAACTGAATGATCCTGTAATATTGCGGATCGAAATAACGCCGCGCTCCCGCGGAGCTACCGGATCCGGGCCCTCCATGCAGGATGACGACAGGCATGCCCTGCGGATTGCCGGATTGCATCCAGAAGATCCGCTGGCCGTCGCCGACCTCAAGCAGACCCTGATCATATGGGATTATTTCCGGATAGAGCATCTCGTGCCGTCGAGCGTGAAACATAGACGCCGCTATTTCCGGGCGCTGCGCAACAGGAGGATGACAGTATCAGAGGAATTCGCGCAAGGTCTCGCGCGATTGCAGGGAGAGGAACTCGATCGCGACGCCCTCCATGAAGTGACGGATGACACGGCCGCGCATGTTGCCGAGGCGCACCGGCGTGCCGATGGTCGGGCGGATTTCGATGTCCACGGCAGCACCCGACAGTGAAAGGTCCATGATACGGCAGATATGGACTGTGCCGTCATCCAGTGTCAGTTCGCTGGTCGTATTGCGCGGCATCAGTCGATCGTGACGACGATCTTCCGGCAGGCCGAGCTCGTGCTTGTTGGCAAGCCAGGTCAACTGCGCCGCCAGTTTCTCGCGCTTGCGCTCGGTCGCATTGATCGACATGCTGAAGCCGCGGCCGTCGATCGCAACAACATTGCCTTCGACACGGCCGAGATGATCGATGTAGGCGATGACGCGCTCAGCGGCGCGTGGGCGGCCGAGACAAGTGACATACATGTCGCCGGGCGACATCTCCGTCACCAGGCATTCGTATTCCTCGTAATTAGCCAGCATCAGGCGACCCTGCATGTTGATCGGAACCCGCTGGAAGGTCCGCTGATCGTTGCGAAGGGCATTGCCTGCCGTCTGATTTGACCGTGTCGCGTGGACCGGCTGGAACGAATGCATGGAAAAGCTTCTCGAACCGATTGCGTCTTCTGCAGTTATTAGCCGAAACTTCTTAAGGTAAGGTTGTCTTTCCTAAGACGTAGCTTAGAGACCACGACCGAATCTGTCTCGCGATGGATCAATCTTGCTTTGTTCGCCGTCATTCAATGCGAGATTCAACTTCCGACGCATCCATTCGCCGAGACCGGCACTTTCCTGAACCGGCAGGAGATCGACCGGGTCCGGATGGGACGGCGCATCCACGAGGCGGGCAGGGCGCTCGTAAAGCAGGCGGCTGCGGTCGAGCGCCAGGAAATCCAGATGCTCGTTGCCGAGCCATGTCGAACGAGCGGTCGGCGTCAGGCATCCCAGCAACCTGTCGCAGATATCGCCGGATGTGCGCAGCGGCATCAATACCATCTCGAAAGTCATGCTGCGGCCGCTGACGCTGTAGCCGGTGGCATTGATCAAGGCGGGGACGACATGCGTCATCACGCCGGCGGCAATACGAACCGGATCGTCTTGCTGGCTTCCTGCCCATAAAGCGGCAAAATTCTCGCCGCGGATCTCGCGTCCCATGAGGCTGCAGATTGTAGTGCCGGCTAAGCGGAAGCGCGGATTGTCATCCGAAGTGTTCTCCAGGATGAACAATTCGGGCAGGATACGGCTAACCGCCGATGGCTGTATCAAATTGCGCAGCGGGGCATCCGCATCGCCGCGGACCTGCTCCCAGTAGGTAAATATTTCGGTGCTCGTCTTCTGGCGCATAATGCGTCCGTGTCCCATTTTGGTTCGAATACTACGGCATTCATTGCCTTCACCTCATACGTAGCGAATTCCATGCCAGGGCCGGGTTGTTAGGGTTAACAAGTGGTTTCGATTGCCTTTGGCGACGATGAATGAAAGGAATTGTTCATCACTTCACGCAAGTGACCATCAGCACCAACTATCCCGGGCGTGGGATAGGCCTTTTCAGGCCAGTCCCTGAGAGAAACGCCCGATACGCCGTCCACAACGTTGGACGGCTTTTTTTTGATTCCTGCTGTGCTATGTGTCGACTTCATCTATGGAAAAGCAGAGCAAGACATGGACGATGAACAGCTGCCGCGCCAAGAACCTGAAGATCCGCGGCCGCAACAGCGCGTCCCGGCCTTCAACCTGCCTCCGGTCATTCTGGCAAGTCTGGCCGTCCTGATCATCGTCTTTGCAGTCATGAACCTGCCATGGTGGTCCGACGACACGCTGAACTGGCTCTACTTCACGTTCAGCTTCATTCCCGCCCGCTATGCGCTTCCGCTGTCGCAGCAGGGCCTGGAATGGCTCTGGACCCCCGTGACCTACTCGCTGCTGCACGGCGGAATCGAGCACATCGTCTTCAACAGTCTTTGGCTAATGGTCTTCGCGGCGCCGGTGGCGCGGCGCATCGGCGGCACGCGCTACGTGATTTTCTGGATCCTCTCGTCCGCCGCCTCGGCCTTCATGCATGCCGCTCTCTACTGGGGCGACCAGACGCTACTGATCGGGGCATCCGGGGTCGTCTCGGCACTCATGGGAGCGGCTTGCCGCTTCGCATTTCCCGCCATGGATGGCCGTCGCCTCCCCATGCGGGAGGCGCATCTGAACCCGCGCCTCACCATTCTCGACTCACTGCGAAGCCGCACTGTCGTTGCCTATATCGTCATGTGGGTCGCCGGTAACGCACTTGTCGCCTTCGGCATCACGCTTGCCGGCGACAGCTCGCAGCCGGTGGCCTGGGACGCCCATATCGGCGGCTTTCTCTTCGGGTTTCTGCTCTTTTCACTGTTCGATCGGCAGCCATCTATTGAAGTGCATGAACCCGCGCCCTTCGATGAATGAAGCTGTTGCTTTCTTGCCTCCGCGGGCGCACCATTCCTACGTATCGGTGGGAAGGTGGAGGAGACCTTCTCTGCCGATGAGCAGAGCGCCGCTTTGAAATCCGGGGGGTGATTTCGGAACATATCGGACGCTTGAGTGTTCACTGTGCTTTCGAGATGGGAGGATTGAATGTCTGTTTCCGTAAAGGCCATACTTGACGCCAAAGGCCGCGATGTCGTGACCACCGGGGGTAATACGACGCTTGCCGAGGCTGCCAAGATTCTCAATGAGAAGCGTATCGGTGCAATCGTCGTCACCGCCATGGGCGGCAAGATTTCCGGTATCTTCACGGAGCGGGATGTCGTCAATGCGGTTGCCAAGCATGGCTCAGAATGCCTCGACAAGCCGATCGCATCGCTGATGACCGCGAAGGTGCATCGCTGCAAGGAAGACACCACGACCGACGAGCTGATGGAGCTGATGACGCAACGTCGTTTCCGCCATGTCCCCGTCGAAGAGAAGGGTAAGCTTTCCGGCATTATCTCGATCGGTGACGTCGTCAAATGGCGCATCCGTGAGATCGAGCTCGAGGCCGAGCAGATCAAGGCTTATATCGCTGGGTGAGGTCGAGGAACGGCTCGACCCAGCCGAAGCAATCGACCCAGTGGGTCGATTGCAGCGACGAACGCGCTGAGCTCAAAGAGAAGCGCCGGATCGTGCGGCATCTACCGAACCCTCTTGTGCACCCTTGGCCGAAAGAGGCTCCGAACAGACGTCCACCTTTTGCAATTTACGCCCTACCGGGCATAGGCTTCCTGCATGCGCCGGATTTCCGTCAATCTCGCCAATGTTTCCTCGTAGCCGCGTTCTATCGCCTCGCCGGCACGATGAAATTCGGAGAGGCCGATATCGCTAAGCCGGGGATGCAGCGCAAGATCGGGCGGATCGCCGGCAAGACGCGCGCGCGCAATTCTATCCTGTATGATGTTGAAAGCCTGCACCATGACGCCGGTCATGCCGAGTCTCATGGCGGGAGTGTCTTCGCGTCGCAGCAGATCGCCATTGGGCGAGGCGACACTGTGCTTGACCACGGCGGAGCGGCCGAAAAGATCGTAATGCAGGTTTACGCCGACCACGAGCGGCTGTTCATATGTGCGGCACACCGAAACCGGCACAGGATTGACCAAAGCGCCGTCGACCAGGGTGCGGCCGTTGGAGCGCACCGGCTCGAAAATGCCGGGCAGGGCGTATGACGCCCGCAGCGCAGTAATGAGGGAGCCGTGCGCAATCCAAACTTCGTGGCCGGTGTTGAGTTCCGAAGCGACGGCGACGAAAGGATGATCCAGATCCTCGATCGATAGGCCTTCGAGATGTTCCTGCATGCGCTTGGTCAACCGCATGCCGCCGAACAGGCCACTACCACCAATGGTCAGGTCGAGAAGGCTCGCGATGCGACGCATGGTCAGCGAACGGGCGAAAGCCTCCAGTTCGTCAAGCTTGCCGGCAAGATAACAGCCGCCGACCAACGCGCCGATCGACGTGCCGGCGATCATGCCGACTGCGATTCCCGCTTCGTCCAGGGCGCGCAATACGCCGATATGCGCCCAGCCGCGCGCGGCGCCGCCCCCGAGTGCGAGCGCAATCTTGACCTTCTTGGGAGGAGCGGGAGCGACAAGCGGATTGGACGTATCGTTGGAAGTACCTGAACCGTTCCAGTTCTGTCCGCCGTTCTGACGATTCAACCCCCAATTCAGCATTTAAAGCCTCCTCCGAGGCTTATATGCCTCTTGCTAAAATACTGTCCCTTTTTCGTTTCCAAATCGTATATCCGGCCGTTGCTTCTGGGACGACGTGCCATCGATTGGGCTTACTGTTTGTAGACTTCGCTCGGATCGAAATGCAGGTGATCATCGACAACGTTCAGCATCGGTTTCCCGTCCTCGAGTTCGACCGTCCGATAGAAGCAGGAACGGCGCCCAGTATGACACGTTGCGTCGTGACCGGCGACCTCCACTTTCAGCCAGATGGCATCCTGATCACAATCGGTACGGATTTCCTTCACAGCCTGCAAATTTCCGGAGGTTTCGCCCTTTTTCCAGATTTTGCCGCGGGAGCGGCTGAAATAGTGCGCCGTTCCCGTCTTGATCGTCAGAGCGAGCGCCTCGGCATTCATATGCGCGACCATCAGGAGCTCGCCGTCATGCGCGTCGGTCACGATCGCGGTGATCAGGCCGCGATCGTCGAAACGGGGCGTGAAATCGCCTGCGTCTTCGAGCTCGGACTTGTCTTCGGAAGGCGCATTGAAAATCAGATTCATCTCCGGCTCTTTCGTTGAAGCGCGGTTAGCGTCCCCGGACCATCGACATGAAACGAACCTGTTCAGCCGGATCAGCCTTGAAGGCGCCGGTAAAGGTCGTGGTCAGCGTCGACGAACCCTGCTTCTGCACGCCACGCATCGCCATGCACATGTGCTCGGCATCGATCATGACGGCAACACCGCGTGGGCGGAGCGTCTCGTCGATCGCATTGGCGATCTGCGCGGTCATGGCTTCCTGCGTCTGCAGCCTGCGCCCGAAGATCTCGACGACACGGGCGATCTTCGACAGGCCGAGCACGCGGCCGTTCGGCAGATAGGCGACATGCGCCTTGCCGATGATCGGTACCATATGGTGTTCGCAATGCGAGAAGAACGGAATGTCGCGCACGAGAACGATGTCGTCATAGCCGGCAACCTCTTCAAAGGTGCGGCCGAGCACATCCTCGGGGTTCATGTCGTAGCCGGCGAAAAGCTCGCGATAGGCCTTGGCGACGCGTTCGGGCGTATCGAGGAGACCCTCGCGCCGCGGATCGTCGCCGGCCCAGCGAAGCAGGACGCGGACTGCGTCTTCGGCTTCCTTCTGCGAAGGACGTTCGGATTCAACGACTTGCGGAAAGTTCTTTACAATGGCGTCCATTACCTGTGGATCTCCTGACCCGCTACGCGGATATCATCTTGTCGGACTCGCCACTGGCATTCCCCGAGACACGGAGATTGTGTACCTTTGGCGGGCTCCGGGGCGTTCTGGCTGGCGGACAAGCCTGCCGTCCTGCACGGTTTCCCATCAAACTTACAGAAGACCATTGCATTTCGATGGTCTTCGAACGACATACATATAGTATGGCATTGTCCCTGTGAAAGTGTCCTGAATGGACACGCTGTGTTTTTTATTGCGAAACGCAACACAGGTGCATCGGAGCAGAATCTGTGATGGACGACATCTACAACAGCAAAATTCTGGAGTTTGCCGGCAATATCGGCCGAATCGGCAGTCTTCCTGACGCCGATGCCACTGCCCAGGCCCATTCCAGACTGTGTGGTTCTCGCGTAAAAATCTGGCTGAAAATGGACGGCGACGTCGTGACCGATTTTGCCCACGACGTCAAGGCCTGCGCGCTCGGTCAGGCATCATCCTCGATCATGGCCCGCCACGTCGTCGGAGCTTCGGCGGAAGAACTGCGCCAGGCACGCGAGGATATGCTTGCCATGCTCAAGGCAGACGGCGAGGGGCCGAGCGGGCGCTTCGAGGACATGCGCTACCTAAGGCCGGTGAAGGATTACAAGGCTCGCCACGCATCGACGATGCTGACATTCGATGCCGTCGTCGATGCGATTGGGCAGATCGAGGCGGCACGCCAGGGCGGAAACGCCAAAACGGCCGAAGCCGTCTGATCGAGGCGCCGAGCAATGTGTCAATTCTGTCTCATGCAGGACGATGATGAAGACGAGGGCGGCGCTGCAGCTCCAAGGAGCGCGCGACGCAATGCAGAGCCATCCGGTCGAAAGGCACAATCCCGCAATTATTCCGGCCCTTTCCGCAAGACGCCCGACCGGCTCTTCGGCATGGGCTTCATTCGCCTGTATCAACTGACCCTTTCTGGCTTTGTCGGCAATTCCTGCCGCCACATACCGACCTGCTCTGAATATGGCTATGAGGCGATTGCCCGCCATGGCCTGTGGGCCGGCGGCTGGATGACGCTGTTTCGCGTGGCGCGCTGCGGCCCCGGAGGCACGAGCGGGCTCGATCCGGTACCCGGCCAGTTGGAACGCCGTTACCATTGGTGGACGCCCTGGCGTTATTTCCGCCTTGGGCAAAAGGCTGCCTGACCTCATGGCGGTTTATGTCGCGCTGCTGCATAGCGTCGTGCTCGGCGCCGGCCGCAGAGTGGTCATGGCAGATCTCAAAGCGATGGCGGAGGAGCTTGGCTTTCGCAATGCCAGAACACTCGTCGCAACCGGCAATCTGATTTTCGAGAGCGAAACGCAGACGATTGCTTCCATCGAGGCGCAGCTCGAAGCTGGTTTTGTCAAAACCTTTGGCAAGCATGTCGACATCATCGTGCGAAACGCCAAGACATGGCTGAAGCTTGCCGAGGGCAATCCCTTTGTCGATGGCATCGGCAGCGAGGTCGCCATTCGCGTCATGCGTCAGCCGCTGGAGCCTCAGATTCTCGAAGTGCTTGCGAAATACCGGCACAGCGGCGAGCGCATGGCGATCGTTGACGGCGATCTCTGGATCGATTTCTGGCTCAAGGCCAGCGAGACGAAATTGTTGCCGGTCCTGACGACCAAGCGGCTTGGCATTGGAACGATGCGAAACTGGAACACCGTGCGCGGTTTGGCCGAGATGATCGACCGCTAGCACCGCTTTTTCTTTACTAGACAGAGAAATAAAGCTATCAGGCGCGCGGTTCCAAGCTGCGTCTGTTTGGATCTTCATCTTTAAAACCACCCGCATTCGTTGGCGGGACTGGACAAGGAGAATATCGATGTCCCAATCCGTTTCCCTGACATTTCCCGATGGTTCCGTGCGCAGCTTCGCTGCCGGCACGACCGGTCGCGATGTCGCCGAATCCATTTCCAAATCGCTGGCCAAGAAGGCCGTCGCAGTTGCCATCGACGGCACCGTGCGCGATCTCTCCGATCCGGTAACCGACGGCAAGATCGAGATTGTCACCCGCACGGACGACCGCGCGCTGGAGCTCATCCGGCATGACGCAGCGCATGTGATGGCGGAAGCGGTGCAGGAACTCTGGCCGGGAACGCAGGTCACTATCGGCCCGGTTATCGAGAACGGCTTCTACTACGACTTCGCCAAGAACGAGCCCTTCACGCCCGATGACCTGCCGGTCATCGAGAAGAAGATGCGCGAGATCATCCAGCGCAATGCGCCGTTCACCAAGCAGATCTGGTCGCGCGAGAAGGCAAAGGAAGTTTTTGCCGCCAAGGGCGAGCGCTACAAGGTGGAATTGGTCGATGCCATTCCTGAAGGTCAGGACCTGAAGATCTACTATCAGGGCGATTGGTTCGATCTTTGCCGCGGTCCGCATATGGCCTCGACCGGCCAGATCGGCACCGCCTTCAAGCTCATGAAGGTGGCTGGCGCCTATTGGCGTGGCGACAGCAACAACCCGATGCTGACGCGTATCTACGGCACGGCCTTTGCCGAGCAGGCAGATCTCGACAACTATCTGCATATCCTCGCCGAGGCCGAGAAGCGCGACCATCGCCGTCTCGGCCGCGAAATGGACCTGTTCCATTTCCAGGAAGAGGGCCCAGGCGTCGTCTTCTGGCACGGCAAGGGCTGGCGCATCTTCCAGACGCTGGTGTCCTACATGCGCCGGCGGCTGCAGGGCGACTATCAGGAAGTCAACGCGCCGCAAGTGCTCGACAAATCGCTCTGGGAAACCTCCGGTCACTGGGGCTGGTATCGCGACAACATGTTCAAGGTCACCGTTGCCGGCGACGATACGGATGACGATCGCGTCTTCGCGCTGAAGCCGATGAACTGCCCGGGCCATATCCAGATCTTCAAGCATGGCTTGAAGTCCTACCGCGAACTGCCGATCCGCCTTGCGGAATTCGGTGCCGTGCATCGCTACGAGCCTTCGGGCGCGCTGCACGGGTTGATGCGCGTGCGCGGCTTCACGCAGGACGACGCGCATATCTTCTGCACCGACGAGCAGATGGCGGCCGAATGCCTGAAGATCAATGATCTGATCCTCTCGGTCTACAAGGATTTCGGCTTCGATGAGATCACCATCAAGCTGTCCACGCGTCCGGACAAGCGCGTTGGCTCCGATGCGCTCTGGGATCGCGCGGAAAGCGTGATGATGAATGTGCTGGAGACCATCCAGCAGCAGTCGAACAACATCAAGACCGGCATTCTGCCGGGCGAGGGCGCGTTCTACGGGCCTAAGTTCGAATATACGCTGAAGGACGCCATCGGCCGTGAATGGCAGTGCGGCACGACGCAGGTCGACTTCAACCTGCCGGAACGCTTCGGCGCGTTCTATATCGACCAGCACTCCGAAAAGACGCAGCCTGTCATGATCCATCGCGCCATCTGCGGCTCGATGGAGCGCTTCCTCGGCATCCTGATCGAGAACTTCGCCGGCCACATGCCGCTTTGGGTCTCGCCGCTGCAGGTCGTCGTGGCGACGATCACCTCTGAAGCCGATGCTTACGGCGAAGAAGTTGCCGAAGCGTTGCGTGATGCGGGCCTCAACGTCGAGACCGATTTCCGTAACGAGAAGATCAACTACAAGATCCGCGAGCATTCGGTGACGAAGGTTCCTGTCATCATCGTCTGCGGCAAGAAGGAAGCGGAGGAGCGCTCGGTCAATATCCGCCGCCTCGGCAGCCAGGCTCAGACGTCGATGTCGCTCGATGAGGCGATCGCATCGCTTTCCCTCGAAGCGACGGCGCCTGACATTCTGCGCAAGAGGGAAGCCAAACGCGCAAAGGCCGCTTGATCTCAGATCCTGCCTGACGACACGTTCATGGTGCCGTCAGGCAACTGACATAGAGCGGCAATGCAGCGCCTGGAGCATAAGGAGCGGGGCAGCCCGTTGCGGATTTGGATTTCAAAGAATTATCCTACGCCAATGAACGGGATACGCGCATCAAGCGCTGGTTCATCCGTTCGATCGAAGGCCTGTCCGGGCGCGATCGCTATGCCCGGCTCTATGACATATGGCGGAGCGATATCGTCGGCAAAGGCGAGCGTGTCTTCGGAAAGATGCTCGATCTCATCGACATCAGGCTGGTCGCAAAGGGTGAATGGCCGCCGCGCGATATTCCCGCTGCACCGATCGTCATCGTCGCCAACCATCCCTTTGGCATCGGGGATGGGATCGCCGTGTTGGCGCTTGCCGAAGAGCTCGGCCGCCCGTTCAAGGTGCTGATCAACAACGAGCTGTTGAAAGTGCCTGAAATGAACGACTATTCGCTGCCGGTTTCCTTCGAGGAAACGAAGGAGGCGATGGCGATCAACATGAAGACGCGCCACGAGGCCGTTCGCCTGCTCAAGGAAGGCACGACGATCATCGTCTTTCCGGCCGGCGGTGTCGCGACAGCCAAAAAAGGCTTCGGACGCGCCGAAGACCTGCCGTGGAAGATATTTCCGGCAAAACTGATCCAGGCGGCACGCGCCAGCGTCATTCCCGTCTATTTCGAAGGGCAGAACGGCCGGCTGTTTCATCTGGCGAGCCGCCTTTCGATGACGCTGCGCATCTCGCTGTTGATCCGCGAATTCCGGCGCCTGTCCGGCAGCACGATCACCGCCCATATCGGCACGCTGATGAGTTGGGAAACGCTGAGCGAGGGAAGCGATCGCAAGGATCTGCTCTCGAAACTCTACGGCGCGGTCTTTTCGATGGCACCACCCAGGAAGATGCCGCGGCGAAAAGCAGGATGAGGGACGAGGGCCTTTAGCCTTCAGCCGCGGGAAAAGCCGCTCTTGCCGTCAATCCATGCTTTCGCCCTCGCCACCTGCCGGCGTCAATTGTTCGTAGGTCGGCAACGGTTGTTGAGTGGATGTGGCCGGTTGCGTCTGCGGGGTCTGGCTTTGCCGCATCTGCGGCATCTGGATGGGCAGTTGTTGGGCTGGCTGCTGGTCGTCGGCATCCTGAGGCTGCTGTTCCTTCATCAACACTTCCACATCCGTGTTCGTGCCGGCTACCACAATGAAATCGCGCTGGTAGATCTTGTCCTTGTTGCGGGCGACGGCGGTATAGCGGCCTTCGGCGAGCACCATGGTCGGAAAGGCGCTGAGGCTTTCGCCGACGATATCGCCGGCAGATGTCAGGATCGACCAAGCGGTGTCGGCGATCGCTTCCCCGCCGGCATCAGACACGAGCTTGAGCGTGATCTTTGCGGCGCGGTGCTGGATGGTCGCCTCTGTCACCTTGCCGGCCTCCACCTGGATATCGGCGCGGATGACTGCGTTGACGGCACCGTATTCGGAAACGATGTGGTAGGTGCCGGCGCTGAGGCCAACCAGCGTGTTCGGCTTCACATCGGCCATGACGAGGCCGCGCTCTCCGTCTTCCTTGGCTTCACTGGAATAGATCGAGAAGCTCAGCTCGGCAGGCGGGATGCGGACATCGGATCCGGAAACGGCGTTCAGCACCATGCCGCCGGCATCGAGGACCATGGTCTGCTTTTGCGTGTCGCCCGTTTCCGGCACGCTCAGCTTCTTGGTTACGCCCGCACGGCCGAAGGAGACGTTGACGAAATAATCGCCGGGCAAAAGATGGAAGGACGCAGAGCCACCCTTGGAGCTGGCGACCAGCGGCAGCTTGCCGTCAGCGCCGGCATTGGGGCTGAAGACATACCAGGACAGACCCTGCTGCTGCGGACCGCTCTCAGGCGTCAGCTTTGCCTCCAAGGAAACGTCGCGCAATGTGCGGGACGCCGAATTTTCGCCGTTCGGCGCCACGAAGGCGTTGAGCTTCGGCATCTTCACACTGCCGTCAAGCTGCTTGAATTCCTTGAAGGCGTCCTGGGCGGAAGCGACCGTGCTCAGGCTGGCGAATATCGCGAAAACCGCGCTCAATCGGCGAGCGGATGAAATGCCTGACATGGGTTCCCAACCGATTGACTTCCGGTAAAACACAGGCCACTTCAAAACCAATGCCATGGCAAATTCAAGACCCACATCCTCCCATACGCCAAAATGAAAGCAATCACTCAATGAAAACCGATATCAAGCTTGTCGATTATCTCGCAGTGCGCCGATCCATTCCCGCGTTTCAAATGGCGGAGCCGGGTCCGGACAAGGCTGAGATCGAGGAGATTCTCCGGCTGGCCTCGCGCGTGCCCGATCATGGCAAGCTCGCCCCCTGGCGTTTCATCGTCTATCGCGGCGAGGAGCGGGCGCGCATCGGCGAGGAGTTGCTGAAGCTCGCGCTGCAGGCCAAGCCGGATCTGTCCGAGGAGATGATCCAGGTGGAGCGCACCCGCTTCACCCGCGCGCCGGTCGTCATCGCCGTCGTGAGTAAGGCGGCGCCGCATTTCAAGATCCCGGAATGGGAGCAGTTGATGTCGGCGGGGGCGCTCTGCCTCAACCTGCTGATCGCAGCGAACGCCCACGGCTGGGTGTCCAATTGGCTGACCGAATGGTTCGCCTATGATGAGCGCGCCTTTCCGCTGCTCGGCGTCGAGCGGGGCGAGAAGGTTGCCGGCTTCATTCACATCGGCTCCTCTGAGTTCCCGCCCGTCGAACGTCCACGTCCGGAATTGATTGAAACCGTAACTTGGGTAGGCGGTGAGGACGCGTGATGTTCTACACGACGGATACCAACAGGCACGGCCTCGCGCACGATCCCTTCAAGGCCATCGTCGCGCCGAGGCCGATCGGCTGGATCGGCAGCAAGGGCAGGGACGGCTCGCTGAACCTGTCGCCCTATTCTTTTTTCAACGCGATCAGCGATCGGCCGAAGCTGGTGATGTTTTCCTCCGCCGGCCGCAAGGATAGCGCGCGCAACGTCGAGGAAACGGGCGCCTTCACCGCCAATTTCGTCAGCCGCAATCTCGTTGAAAAAATGAACCATTCGTCGATCGGCGTGCCCTACGGCATCAACGAGTTCGAGCTGGCCGGTCTGACGGCGAAGCTCGGCACGCTGGTCGATGCGCCTTATGTCGGGGAAGCCTTTGCCGTACTCGAGTGCCGGGCAACCGAAATTCTTCAGCCCAAAGGTCTCGATGGGGAGCTTTCGGAAAATATTATGGTCATCGGCCAAGTGGTCGGCATCCATATCGACGAGACGATCATCCGCGATGGAAGGCTTGATATGGCGCTTGCGCGGCCGGTCGCGCGCATGGGCTATATGGACTACAGCGAAGGCAGCGATGTCTTCGAGATGGTACGGCCCAAGGCACCCTGATGTGCCTGCAAGCATTAGTGGTTAATAAATAAGGTAAACGCGCCGTAAACCTTTCCCCGGTAACGTGGAGAATATGAGTTTGCGCGGCGGGAATCGTCTCGCTGATATCGGGGCGTTACGTGATCATAGAAGCATTTCTTCGCTGGGCCGAAACCGCCAAAGCAGAGAACAGGGCAAGGGCGGCCAATGCGCTCGGTCGAGCCTATCTGCAATCGGAAATGCCAAGGGAAGAACGCACCGCCGCAGAAATGGCCATGACCTATCTGCTTGATGATCCGTCGCCGCGCGTCCGGCTCTCGCTTGCGGAGGCGGTCGCTGCCTCGGCGAATGCGCCGCGTAACGTGATCTTGTCCCTTGCCGAGGATCAGCCCGAAATCGCGGGACAGGTCATTCTCTTCTCGCCGGTATTTACCGATGCCGATCTGGTCGATCTCGCACTGCGCGGTAGTGACGTGACGCGCGTCTTGATCGCTTCTCGCGGGCATGTGCCGAGAACGGTCTGTGCAGCACTCTGCGAAATCGGCGGAGAAGCCGAAATCCTGTGTCTTCTGGAGAACGACGGCGCATTGCTTCCGCACGCTTCGCTGAAGCGGATAGCGGAGCGGTTCGGAGACTGTGCCGATATACGCGGCCTGCTTTTGTCCCGCGATGCCTTGTCGTCCGATATTCGGCACCTGCTGATGCATCGCGTCAGCGAGGCTCTCTCTGGCTCAAGCCTGATACAGGCGACGGTCGGCAGCCACAGGCTGCAGCAGGTGACGCGCGAGGCCACCGAATCGGCAACTGTCGCCATCGCCGGCTCAGCTCAACATGATCATCTGCCTGAGCTGGTGGAGCATCTCAGGCAAAGGGGCTGGCTGACGCCAGCTTTCCTCATGCATGCGCTATGCTCCGGCAAGGTCGATTTCTTCGCTGGCGCGATCACCAATCTTTCCGGCTGCGACGAACGCCGCGTGCGCTCCATTCTGTCAAGAGGTCGCGTATACGCCATTCGCGCGCTTTACGAGAGCGCAGGATTATCCCGCGATATCAGCACCGTCTTCGTGGAGGCGACGCTGATCTGGCGCGAGGCATCACGCGAGAACGGCGCGGCCATGCTGGAAAATGTTTCTGCGCGATTGATACGCAAATTCCGCCTTGCCGAGCAGCCGCCCGCCGCGACCACGCAACTGCTCGATATGGTGGAAAAGCTCGCAAACGCCGAAAGGCGGCAGACGGCGCGCAATTTCGCCGCGCTGGCGACCCTCGCGGCCGCGTGATATTCAGCGCGCATCTTATCTTCGAGGTGCGTCTTGCCGCTAACTATTGCTATCGAATGCCCGCGCCAGGATGGCGTCGTCCGTCTTCTCGATATGTCGAACGCTTATGCGGAATCACTCTATCCCGCTGAAAGCAATCACATGCTCGATTTGGCGTCACTGGAAAAGCCAGGCGTGACCTTCTGGGTTGCCAGGATCGCGGGAGATATCGTCGGGTGCTGCGCCCTGGTGGAAGCAGGCGATGGCACGGCGGAAATCAAGCGCATGTTCGTCGATCCCGTCGCCAGGGGCCGCAGTGTCGCCCGTAAGCTGATGGAGACGCTCGAAGCGGCGGCGGCCGAAAGAAACCTTAGGGCAGTTCGGCTCGAAACCGGCATATATCAGCCGGAAGCGATCGGCCTTTACAGAAGGTTCGGCTATCACGAGATTGCCGCCTTCGGCAGCTACCAGCCAGATCCGCTGAGCCTGTTCATGGAAAAACGACTGACGAAAGATTAAGCGTGGAACTCACCCGTCAGAACCGTCTCGAACATGCAGCTGCAATTCCGGCTCCTGCGCATGCTGTTCCTCGGTCAATTCCGCCTCGCGAATCCATTCGCGCCAAATGGCGACGATGATCGCCATTAGCACTGGACCGATGAAGAGGCCGAGGAAACCCATGGTCTTCACGCCACCGACCAGGCCGAAGAAAGTCGGCAAGAAGGGCAGCTTGATCGGGCCGCCGACCAGCTTCGGGCGAAGCGTCTTATCGACGATGAACAGCTCGATCGTCCCCCAAAGAAACAACGCGATGCCCGCCCAAAACGAGCCGCTGGCGACAAGATAAATCGAAACAAGCGACATCGAGAGAGGCGCGCCGCCCGGCACGAGGGCCATCACGCCTGTGAGAACACCGAGCGTGATCGCCGACGGGGCACCGGCAATCCAATAGGCCACGCCAAGCACGACACCCTCGCCGATGGCGATCAGCGTCATGCCCATGACGGTCGAACTGATCGTCGCCGGCACGACACGTGAGATCCGCTCCCAGCGGTTCGGAAGAATTCGCTCGCCGAGCAGATCGACCTGACGAACGAATGTCGAACCATCGCGATAGATGAAGAACAGGGCTATCAGCATGAACAGCAAGGTCAGCACGACGTGGAAGGCACTGCCGCCGGCCGCAAGGACGGCCCTGTAGATATTGCCGATATGCGCGCCGCTGATGAGTTGCGCCAGTTCACCGATGGAGCCAGGACTACCGATATATTGCGTCCACTGATCGCCAAGCCATGGGCCAACGAGGGGCAGCGCCAAAATCCATTGCGGCGTCGGCGCACCGTCGCGGTTGACATGGACGGCCCAGCCGAACCATTCGCGCACTTCGCCGGCCATATAGACGGCAGAAAGAATGATCGGCAGCACCAGAAAGGTAACGATGAAGATGATGGCGATAGTAGCCGCAATCGTCGTGTTTCCGCCGGTGCGGCGCACCAGATCGCTGTAAAGCGGCCATGTGGCGAAGCCGATGACCCCAGCGGCCATAACCGGAACGAGAAAGCCGTAGAAGAAATAGATGCCGGCAATGGCGATCAGAATAAGCAGCCAGCGCGCCGCGGAAATGGATGGAATGAGCGGCATGCGCGCATGTGCGCTCGACCCTAGCCACCGATGCTCCTTAGGCTTATGACGTTCAAATACACCCACCCGACTTACTTCGCCCCTCTTTATTAGATCAACCGGTTATGGGGTATGATCTAGGCTGTTTCAAGAGCTGCAGCCTGAAAGCCTCTTTATTCCGTCGCCGTGACAGTAACACGACTGGCACGCGAATAAGAAAGGCGTCACGAGGGACGGCGGATCACCTTGAAGGCGAAAAACTGGGTCTTCTGCGTCGGGTTGAAATTGTTGTCGGCGACGAGAATCAATACGTCCGTGCCATCCTTCGCCTTGCCGAAAGTAATGCCTTCGATATTGTCGGGTGCCAGGCCCAGCGCGCGCAGATCCATGATCTGTACCTTGCGCACAGGCACGATCCGCTGATCGGTCTTAGCAAGGGAAGGGATGTTCGAAACATCGGTCGCACCATCGAGATCGAACATGTTGATCACGACCGAATTGCCGACACCTTGCGCATAGCCGCGCTCGATCGACAGGAGGTGGCGATCGTCAAGCGCCATGATCTCGGACATGCCGAAGTCATTCCAGCCGCTTGCCATGGAGGGCGCCTGCGGTATGGGCGAGATCGGGTAGACATATTGCGCCTTCTGCTCGCCGCTTGCCGCATCGTAACGGATGAGGCGGGCGAGCGCGCCGGCGGTCAGCGTCGTGATCGGTCCATCCTGGTAAAGCGCCGATTCCGTGCCGACCAGCAGATCGCCACCGGAGAGAAGGGCCAGGCCTTCGAATGCGAGGTTGTCGCGGATGCCGGTGCTCTTGTCGGCTGTGGGAGCAAATCCCGCCGGTAAGGGAAATTCGCGCACGAAGCTGCCATCGCGGTTGGCAACGCGCACGAAGGGCGGCGACAGCGCCTTGCCGTCGCCTTCGCTACTCCAATAGATGCCGTCCTTGCCGAAGCGAATAGATTCGGCATCCACCTTTCGCAAAGCGAAAGGCTGGCCATCCTTGTCCTTCAAGGTGACATGATCGACAACCGTTACCCCTTTCAAGCCGCTGACGCTCACATCGATATCGAGATCGTAGAAGCGCGCCGGGGCCTTCTCGGAGCGGTCATCGCTGATTGAGATGTAGCGGCCGGTGGACGGATCGAAATCGATGCCCGAAAGGCCACCAACCTCTACTCCATTTTCCATGAAACCGGTCGGGATATCGTAGTTGCCGAGATAGGAAAGGCTGATGCCGGCCTTGCAGTCGCCGAAGGGGCAGGGCACGTCGATGGTAGCGCCGATATCGGCGGCATGAGCGGCGTGGCCGAAAAGCAGAACGGCGGCGACAGTCGTCAAAAAGGGCTTCAGCATAGGGATAAAACAAATCCGGATGAATGGGATGATGGCATTCAAGCCATGCCGCCATCTACGCATCCGTCCATGACGGCTTCGTAACGAATATCCGTCAGTTCAATAAAATATCGCCGGGAGTCGTTGCCCGCGGCGATCTGCTGTTGCGGTCAAATATCGAGATTCTCCGCGAATGCCGCGCGTTCCTGAATGAAGCGGAAGCGAGCGTCAGCCTTGGTGCCCATCAGATTGTCGACGGCGTCGCGCGTGCCTTCGAAATCGACCTCGTCGATCACGACACGCAATAGCGTGCGTTTCGAGGGGTCCATCGTCGTTTCCTTGAGCTGGGCAGGAAGCATTTCACCCAAGCCTTTGAATCGGCTGATTTCGACCTTGCCTTTGCCCTTGAATTCGCTCTCCATCAGCTCCAGCCGGTGAGCGTCGTCGCGGGCATAGATGGATTTCGAACCCTGCGTGATCTTATAGAGCGGCGGAACAGCCAGGAAAAGGTGGCCACCGCGGACCAGTTCGGGCATCTCCTGATAAAAGAAGGTAATCAGCAGCGAGGCGATGTGCGCACCGTCGACGTCGGCATCGGTCATGACGACGATGCGCTGATAGCGAAGATCTTCCTCGCGATATTTCGACCGCGTGCCGCAGCCGAGAGCCTGGACCAGGTCAGCGATCTGCTGGTTGGCGGAAAGCTTCTCGCGGCCGGCGCTGGCGACGTTGAGGATCTTGCCGCGCAGCGGCAGGATGGCCTGATTCATGCGGTTGCGCGCCTGCTTGGCGGAGCCACCGGCCGAATCACCTTCGACGAGGAAGAGTTCAGCGCCTTCGGCGGTGTTCTGCGAACAATCGGCAAGCTTGCCCGGCAGGCGCAGCTTGCGCACGGCCGACTTGCGGTTGACTTCCTTTTCCTTGCGGCGGCGCATGCGCTCCTCGGAGCGCTCGATCACCCATTCCAGCAGCTTTTCGGCTTCGGTCGGATTGTCGGTGAGATAGTGATCGAAAGGATCGCGCAAGGCGTTTTCGACGATACGCTGTGCTTCGACGGATGCGAGCCTGTCCTTGGTCTGGCCGACGAATTCCGGCTCGCGGATGAAGATCGACAGCATGCCGACGCCTGATATCATCACGTCTTCGGTGCTGATATTGGCCGCACGCTTGTTCTGCGTCAGTTCGGCGTAGCTCTTTAAGCCCTTGGTGAGCGCGATACGGAAACCGGCCTCGTGCGTGCCGCCTTCAGGGGTCGGGATGGTATTGCAGTAGGAATGGACTTGCGGATCGCCGCCATACCAGGTGATTGCCCATTCCAGCGAGCCGTGACCGCTTTCCTTCTCCGATTTGCCTGCGAAGATCTCGCGGGTCACGGTGAACTCGTTGCCCATTGTTGCCTTGAGGTAGTCCTTCAAGCCGCCAGGGAAATGGAAGACCGCCTTTTCGGGAATATCAGCCCCTTCGGGCGCCAGTTCGGCATCGCAGCTCCAGCGAATCTCGACGCCGCCGAACAGATAGGCTTTGGAACGGGCCATGCGGAAGACGCGGGCCGGATCGAACCGAGCATGATCGCCGAAGATTTGCGGATCGGGATGGAAGCGGACGCGGGTGCCGCGACGGTTGTGGATATCGCCCAGTTCTTCGAGGCCGCCGGTCGGCAGGCCACGCGAAAAGCGCTGACGATAGAGCTTGCGATTGCGGGCGACCTCGACTTCCAGATCGTCCGACAGCGCGTTGACTACCGAAACGCCGACACCGTGCAGGCCGCCCGACGTCTCGTAAGCCTTGCCGTCGAACTTACCGCCCGCATGCAACTTCGTCATGATGACTTCGAGCGTCGACTTGCCGGGCACCTGCGGATGGTTTTCCACCGGAATACCGCGACCATTGTCGGTGACGGTCAAATATCCCTGCCGGTCGAGATAGACCTCGATGAAATCGGCATGGCCGGCGACGGCTTCGTCCATGGCATTGTCGATCACCTCGGCGAAGAGATGGTGCAGCGCCTTTTCATCCGTGCCGCCGATATACATGCCGGGACGCATGCGCACCGGCTCGAGTCCTTCGAGAACGCGAATGGAGCTGGCGCCATATTCCTCGGCCGAAGATGTTGTCGGCGCAGCGCGCGGTGACGGAGCGGCTGCAGGCTTTTCCGCCTTGACGTCAGGCTTTTCCACCGCTTTCGGCTTCGGCGCGCGGGGTAGTCCGGAGAAGAGATCGTTGCTGTTATCCATGGAACTTTAAGCTGCTCAGATTTGTCCTGGTGGGGCCAGACCCCTTTATTATCGCATTTGCGCTTGTTATTCGCGAATCATCGTCATTCTGACAGAAACGGCACACAAGCGCGATGGCGCCCCATGAGGGGGCAGATTCAAAAAAGATTTGCGTTGCCGGGTGATGAATGGCAAGCCCGCAGGCTGATCGGAGGAAGTGTCCGCATGCGAATGTCCACAGCTCATTTGTCGATCCTGACCGCAATATCAAGCATCCTGCTTCTGGCGACAGCGTCTGTCGCTAGCGCGGACATGCTGAAACCCTTCAAGGATGAGCTGTTTTCCAATGAGACCGTTCTTGAAAGTCACGACAACGGCGCGTTCCAGACGATCGATTACCAGGAAATGCGGGATATCAACAGCCGCGACCAGATTCCCGAGAAGCGCGTCAAGCCGGCTTATGTCGATACCGGCGTCCGCTGGAAAGCCCAGCAGGACGAGACCCTGCAGCTCGGCGACCGCAAGCTTGACGTCACGCGGATCGGCCCGGCGTCGGGCCAGGCCTTCACCGTCATTTTCATTCACGGCCGCGGTGGCGACCGCCGGCTCGGCTCCAACGACGACACCTTCGGTGGCAACTTCAACCGGCTGAAGAACCTCGCCTATAGGAATGGCGGCACATATTATGCGCCGAGCGTCAAAGGCTTCGACAGCACCGGTGTCGCCGATATCGCGGCGTTGATCCGCTATTCCTATGAACAATCCGGCGGCAAGCCCGTCATCCTGACCTGCGCCTCCATGGGCAGCTTCGTCTGCTGGGGCATCACCCGCGATGCCGAAAGCGTCAAGCGCCTGAAGGGCATGGCGATTCTGAGCGGTGTGACGGACCCGGATTTCACAAAAAGCGCCTTCTACAAGGCAAAGCTGCCGCTATGGTTCACCCATGGCAGCAGAGACCCGGTCTATGCGGCGGCCGATCAGCAGGCCTTGTTCGAGAAGCTCTACAAGGCGCATTACCCGACACGTTTCACGCTTTTTGCCACAGGAAACCATGGCACGCCCGTGCGCATGACCGATTGGCGGAAGGTGCTGAACTGGATCGTCGATCCGCAAGCATCGTGAAACGCATCGGGCAATTCGATCTATTTTCCGGATAAGCAATTTTTCAAACGATTTTAACCCGTCCCGGCCCCATTCGATAACTTTCCTTTCCTCGACAGTTTTGTTAGGCCGACAGGTGGATCAAGGGGGAGAAGATCGGAATGACGAAGACCATACGGCCGCTTCTGGCCGGAAACTGGAAGATGAACGGCACGCGTGCGAGCCTCGATCAGATCAAGGCGATCGGAGACGGCGTCAAGACGCCGCTCTCGGACAAAATCGATACGTTGCTCTGCCCCCCGGCCACCTTGCTATACGTCGCGACCGCACTCTGCGACGACAGTCCGCTGGCGATCGGCGCCCAGGACTGCCACCAACAGGTCAGCGGCCCACATACCGGCGACATCTCAGCCGAGATGATCGCTGACTGCTTCGGCACTCATGTCATCGTCGGTCATTCCGAGCGGCGCAGGAATCACGCGGAAAGCGATATGCTGGTGCGCGCCAAGGCGCATGCGGCCCATGAGGCCGGGTTGACGGCCATCATCTGCCTCGGCGAAACTGCCTATGAGCACAATAGCGGCCAGACGCTTGATGTGCTGAAGCGGGAATTGGCGAGTTCGGTCCCGGACGATTCGACGGCGGAATCGACCGTGATCGCCTACGAGCCCGTGTGGGCGATCGGCAGCGGCCTAATTCCGACCCGCGAAAATATCGAGGAAGCCCATGGTTTCATCCGTTCCGAACTGGTCGAACGCTTCGGCAACGGCGGCGCGGGCATGCGCATCCTCTATGGCGGATCGGTCAGCGGCGCCAATGCCCGGGACCTTCTCGATATTCCCAACGTCAACGGCTTGCTTGTGGGTGGTCAAAGCTTGAAAGCGGTTGACTTCCTCGCCATTTATGCCGCATTCGAACGGCAGTTCGCCTGACGGACCCACTTGCCCGGACTTCCGGTGTCAAAAGGGCTTGGATTAGGCGAGAGCCTCATGTAAAGAGCCGCGAGCTTTTCTTTTTGATGCCCGCATGCGGGCAGGACTGGACCTATGCAAACCGTACTGCTTGTCATCTATCTCATGGTTGTTATCGCCCTTATCGGCGTGGTGCTGATTCAGCGCTCCGAGGGTGGCGGCCTTGGTATCGGCGGCGGATCGGGCTTCATGTCCGCGCGCGGTACGGCCAATGCGCTGACGCGCACCACCGCCATCCTGGCTGCGCTCTTCTTCGCACTGGCGCTCGGCATGAACGTGCTGTCGCGATTCGAATCGCGACCGACCGACATTCTCAACCGTATCCCGAGCACGGCGGGCCAGGGCAACGGCATTCTCGATTCGCTTGGCGGCCAGAAGGGTTCCGCGCCGGCAACGACGCAGCCGAAGCCGGCCGATAATAGCGGCGTTCCGAACAACGGCGCTGTTGCTCCCCAGTCGCAGGCGACGCCGCCTGCAACGACGAACCAGCCGGCAGCTGCAACGTCCGCGCAGCCGGCTCCAGCCGCCACCGGTCAGCAGACCGCGCCGGCGGCCACGGCGCCCGCGCCCGCCCAAAGCGGCGGCGACGTTCCGACCGGCAAGTAAGCCCGGTCGGCCCAAGATCATCCCCGGCAGGTCTTCGGATCTGCCGGTTTTGTTTTGTCGATATTCCGTCTTCTGTGTCCAAAATTCCGGAAACGAATTTTAGGGCTAGCGGAATCATTTGTGAAAAGGTATCCGGTGACTCCCATGGCGCGATATGTATTCATCACTGGCGGCGTGGTTTCTTCCCTCGGAAAAGGAATTGCGGCCGCGGCTCTCGGAGCGTTGTTGCAGGCTCGTGGTTATCGAGTCCGCCTGCGCAAACTCGATCCCTATTTGAACGTGGATCCGGGCACAATGAGCCCGACCCAGCACGGCGAGGTCTTCGTGACCGACGACGGAGCGGAAACCGACCTCGATCTCGGCCACTACGAGCGCTTTACCGGTCGCTCGGCCACCAAGACCGACAACATCACCACCGGTCGCATCTACAAGAACATCATCGACAAGGAACGCCGCGGCGACTATCTGGGCGCCACCGTTCAGGTCATTCCGCATGTCACCAACGAGATCAAGGATTTCGTCACCGAAGGCAATGACGACTATGATTTCGTCATTTGCGAGATCGGCGGCACCGTCGGCGACATCGAAGCCATGCCGTTCATGGAAGCGATACGCCAGCTCGGCAACGACCTGCCGCGCGGCACCGCGATCTACGTCCACCTGACGCTGATGCCCTATATTCCCGCGGCCGGCGAGCTGAAGACCAAGCCGACGCAGCATTCCGTCAAGGAACTGCAGGCACTCGGCATTCATCCCGACATTCTGCTCGTACGTGCGGATCGCGAGATTCCGGAAGCAGAGCGTCGCAAGCTTTCGCTGTTCTGCAACGTCCGTCCCTCGGCCGTCATTCAGGCGCTCGATGTCGCCAACATTTATGATGTGCCGATGGCCTACCACAAGGAAGGCCTCGACAACGAAGTGCTAGCCGCCTTCGGCATCGAGCCGGCGCCGAAGCCGCGCCTTGACCAGTGGGAAGAAGTCTGCAATCGCATCCGCACGCCGGAAGGCGAGGTGACCATCGCCATCGTCGGCAAGTATACCGGCCTCAAGGATGCCTATAAGTCGCTGATCGAAGCGCTGCATCACGGCGGCATCGCCAACCGGGTCAAGGTCAATCTCGAATGGATCGAATCCGAGGTCTTCGAAAAGGAAGACCCGGCGCCCTATCTCGAGAAGGTTCACGGCATTCTGGTGCCCGGCGGCTTCGGCGAGCGCGGCTCCGAAGGCAAGATCCTTGCAGCCCGCTTCGCGCGCGAGCGCAAGGTGCCTTATTTCGGCATCTGCTTCGGCATGCAGATGGCGGTCATCGAAGCGGCCCGCAACCTTGCCGGCGTCGAACATGCATCGTCGACGGAATTCGGACCGACGCCAGAGCCTGTCGTCGGCCTGATGACCGAATGGTTGAAGGGCAATGAGCTGCAGAAGCGCACAAAATCCGGCGACCTCGGCGGCACCATGCGCCTCGGCGCCTACAAGGCGGCTCTCAAGAAGGGCACGAAGATTTCGGAGATCTACGGTTCGAACGACATCTCGGAGCGCCATCGCCACCGCTACGAAGTCAACGTCGATTACAAGGACAGGCTGGAAGACTGCGGTCTCGTCTTCTCCGGCATGTCACCAGACGGCGTCTTGCCGGAAACGGTCGAATATTCGGACCATCCCTGGTTCATCGGCGTCCAGTATCACCCGGAACTGAAATCCCGGCCGCTGGAACCGCATCCGCTGTTCTCCAGCTTCATCGAAGCGGCGACGGAACAGAGCCGGCTGGTTTAAGGGCGGCAAATCGCTTGCGGTAGTCGCTCGGGCTGACCGCAAGCCTCTCCCGAAAGTGATGGCGCATGGTGGCGAGCGATCCAAACCCGCTCGCCACGGCCACATCATCAAGCGAAATGGCGGCCTGCTTTTCCAGCAGATCGCGAGCGCGACGCAACCTCTCTCCCGACAACCATTCGCCCGGCGACATGCCGGTGGTCGCCTCGAAGCGGCGCTGGAAGGTCCGCACGCTCATGCCGGCCCGTGCGGCGAGCGTGGCTATGGGCTGATCATCGTGCAGACGCTCGCGCATCCATTCGAGTAGCGGCCCCAGCCGCGCGCCTTCGCGCTGCTTCAACACAGGGGTTTCGATGTACTGCGCTTGTCCGCCCTCGCGATGTGGAGGCACCACCAACCGACGCGCAACACTGTTGGCGACATCAGGTCCGAAATCCCTGCGCACGACATGTAAGCAGAGGTCGATCGCGGCAGCGCTTCCGGCGGCGGTCAGCACGCTATCCTCATCGACGTAAAGCACATCGGCATCGACGGTGATGTCCGGATAGCGCGCGGCGATCGAATCGACATAACGCCAATGCGTCGTCGCCTTGCGTCCGGCGAGCAGCCCGGCGGCGGCAAGGACGGCAACGCCCGAGCAGAGCGACATGATGCGTGTGCCCCGACTGCTGGCCGACTGCAGCTCAGCGATCAGAGGAGCGGGGACAGGCGTCCCGATCCCGCGCCAGCCCGGCACGATGATCAGATCGGCGTCAGCAAGAACATCAAGCCCGCGATCAACCTGGACCGTGAGGCCGCCGGCGGCACGCAACGGGCCATCCTCGATGGCGCAAGCGGAAAAGCGGTACCAATCATCACCCATCTCCGGCCGCGGCAGGCCGAAGATTTCATAGGCGACGCCGAATTCGAAGGTACAGAGCCCGTCATAGACGAGGGTGACGACATGCGGTCCGCGAAGCGACGATGCAGGAGCGTTTGGCATGATATTAACGTTATATGGCGTTTCGGCCAATTTCAACCGCCAGATCGTTAAGGCATGAATGCACCGAACCAGAGAAGGAGCGTTCCATGTCCCTAGTCAGTGAAATCCCCACCGCAGACCCGAACCTTGTCGCCGAGCACTATGCCCGGCGGCTCGCCTTCGAGACCGATTGCTCCGATGTGCGCCAGGCCATGACCTCAGGCAATATGGATTTCGTCCTGATCGACGTTCGCGGGCCGGCCCTGTTTCAGGAGCAACATATTCCCGGCGCGATCAATCTGCCGCATGGCAAGATGACTGCTCGCAAGATGGCGGAATGGCCCGAGGATACGCTGTTCGTCGTCTATTGCGCCGGACCGCATTGCAACGGAACGGACAAGGCTGCTTTGCGCCTGGGCACGCTTGGCAGGCGCGTGAAGGTGATGATCGGCGGCATCACCGGCTGGGCAGATGAGGGGCATCCCTTCGAAAAGGGATGACAAGACGACGGGCTAACCCGGCTCAATGCCGGGCTTGCCCATTTTTACAACACTGCGAAAAACTTCGGCAGCTACGTCATTTGACTGTCGCGTCCTCTTGGTTTCCGTGGCACTGTGCGAGTAAGCATAACGGGAACAAAAGTATGATCCTCAATCCTTTTGACGATCGTGCCGAAAGGCCGAAAGCCAAGATTGCCTTCACCTTTGCGCTTCTGATCGCCTTCAACATTGCCGCCTGGACCTGGGCCTGGGTCGCTTTTTCAGACAGGCCGTCGCTGCTCGGCATTGCGTTTCTCGCCTATATGTTCGGCCTTCGCCATGCCTTCGATGCCGATCATATAGCGGCGATCGACAATGTCGTGCGCAAGCTCATTCAGGAAAAGAAGCAGCCCTATGCGGTCGGCTTCTTCTTTTCCCTCGGCCATTCCTCGATCGTCGTGATCGCCTCGATCCTGATCGCCGCGACCGCGGCTGCCATGCAGAGCCGGCTCGATTCCTTCCACGATGTCGGCGGTGTCATCGGTACGACCGTCTCGGCGGTCTTCCTGCTCCTCATCGGTATCGCCAATCTCTTTGTGCTCAAGGGCGTATGGTCCGCCTTCAAGCGGGCGCAGAGGGGCGAGAGGATCGCCGAGGAGGATCTGGACACGCTGCTCGCCGGCGGCGGCTTTTTGGCGCGCATCTTCCAACCCATGTTCAGGGTCGTGACCCGCTCCTGGCATATGTATCCGATCGGCTTTCTCTTCGGCCTCGGCTTCGACACGGCGACGGAAATCGGACTTCTCGGCATCTCCGCCGCACAAGCGGCGCAGGGCACATCGTTCTGGACGATCCTGGTTTTCCCGACGCTCTTCACCGCCGGCATGTCGCTGATGGATACACTCGACAGCGCGCTGATGACCGGCGCCTATGGATGGGCCTTCGTCAAACCCGTGCGCAAGCTCTGGTACAATCTGACGATAACAGCCGCTTCCGTCGTTGTCGCCATCTTCATCGGCGGCATCGAGGCACTGGGGCTTATCTCGGACAAGCTCGGCCTCGAGGGCGGTTTCTGGCGCTTCATCGGCGAACTCAACGACAATCTTGCCAATTTCGGCTTCGCGGTCGTCGGTATTTTCCTGCTGAGCTGGCTGGTTTCGACAGTGCTCTATAAGGCCGGAGGGTATGACAGCTTGCAGATCAACCGCTCCTGACGCATCATCGATGCCAAGGATCGAAAATGCGGTGACTGGAAATCGTCGTGTGCGGCCCCAGTTACATGCAGGAGGGGCCACGATCATGATCCAGACAAGCGATATTCTCGGTGTCGCGCTGGCGGCAGGCGTTCTGTGCATCATCGGCGCTGACCAGGTCTACGCGCAGGCCACAGCCAACTGCTCGCCGCGGCCGGCCGTCAGCGCTGAGCGCCAAACCCTGAAGTGCGAACCGGGGCTTAGCATCACTGTTGAGCGCGGCGCACACTACCGGCTTGCCGATCGGAATCACGATGGTCGGGTTGATGCTATCGTGCTCAACAACAAGGCGGTGCTGATCGATGTCGACAGCAACCATGTTCAAGGCGGGTTCGAGGTGGTGACGCCGCAGGCCATTGCTGCCGTCCGCGGCACGCGATGGGCGGTCGACGCGCAACGTGGCAAGACTTCCGTACTGGTGTTGCGCGGCCGCGTCGCGGTCAACAAGGTTTCGACCGGGGAAGGCGTCACGCTCGGGCAAGGGCAGGGCGTCGATGCCGACCGCAGCCGCTCCCCCTTGCATGTCACAGCCTGGGGACAGCCACGCATAAACGCATTGATGGCTCGCCTCGGCCAGTGAGATTCTGACGCCCATGCGCAGACCGCCGCCGCAGACGCTGATTGCGCTCATCTTGACTGCTCTCTGGGGTCTGGGCCTCGGTGTCATGCATTTGCATGGCGACATTCCCTTTATCGACGGCGCGGAGGCGACGCTGACGAATCTCAGGAATGCGGGTGGCGGCAGCCGCAAACCGCCCGATGTCGTCACTATCGTCGCCATCGACGATGAGACGTCGCGGGTGGCGGGACATTACCCGCTGCCCCGCGCCACGCTCGCCAAAATCATCGATGCCATCGCCGCCCTAGGGCCGAAAACCATCGCGCTCGACATGCTTTTGCTCGATCCCGGCGATGAGGCCGGCGATGAGGCACTGGAGCAATCCCTCAAGCGGACCAATGCTGTGCTCGCCGCCGCCGGCATCTTTCCCGAAAGCCGCCAGCGCGTTGCCGATGACAGCAAGGAACCTCTCGCCCGCGTGCCCAGCGCACTACAATTCCTCGAGCCGCAGCAGCGGTTCGCGGATGCCGCAAGTTATGGCGTCGTCAACGTACAGACCGACAAGACGGGAACGCCGCGCTTCGTGCCCATGCTGTTTCGCAGCGGCGAGCGGATCGAACCGTCCTTCTCGTTGCGCGTCGTTTCCGCGGCGACTGGCGAACACCCGACTGTCATCTCCGACCATATCAAGCTCGGTGACCGTTCCGTCCATACCGATAACGGCTATCTCATGCCGCTCTCATTCTATGGACCGCGCGGCACGATCCGCACCATCAGCGCCAGCGCGGCGCTGAACGGGCAGTTGCCGGAGGAGGCGATCAGAGATCATATCGTCATCATCGGCGCGACCGTTACCGGCGGCGGCGATGTCTTTCCGACACCCTTCGATCCGGTGCTGCCGGGCGTCGAAGTCATCTCCACCTCGATCACGCATCTGATCGCCGGGGACGGCCTGGTGCGCGATCGCGGCGTTCGTTTCATCGACCTCTATTTCGCCGTCGGTCTGCCGGTCCTCGTTGTCAGCCTGCTCTCCTGGCGACGCAACACCATCGGCCTTATCATGGCACTTTGCGTCGTCCTTGCCTGGCTGGCGATCAACGTCAACGTCTTCAAACATGGGATCTGGCTGAGCGCCGCCCTGCCGATCGCAGCGACGGTGCCGCCGGCTCTGCTCTTCGGCGCAGCCCAGCTTTGGCTCGGCCGCAAACAGGCCGGGCGCTTCGCTGAGCAGAGCGAACTGCTGCAGCGCATCCAGGCGCCCGGTCTTGCCGAACACCTTGCCCGCGATCCCAGCTTTCTCGCAGCGCCGGTGCATCAGGAAGCGGCGGTGGTCTTCATTGATATCAACGGCTTCACGGGTCTTAGCGAGACGATCGGCCCCACGGCCGTGCGGGACTTGCTGAACGGCTTTTACTATCTTGTCGACGAGGAAGTGACGGCCAGTGGCGGCGCCATCACCAGCTTCATGGGCGACGGCGCCATGATCCTCTTCGGCCTACCGCAGCCGAAGCGAGCCGACCCCGCCAATGCGGCGCGCTGTTGCATTCGTCTTGCCGACCGGATGAGAGGCTGGCTCGCCGCGATGCCGGAGGCGACCGCATCCCGCATCGGCTTCAAGATCGGCGCGCATTTCGGCACCATCGTCGCCTCCAGGCTCGGCGGTGGCGGCCGCCAACAGATTACGGCGACCGGCGACACGGTCAACATAGCAAGCCGCCTGATGGAGGTGGCCGCCCGCAATCGCGCCGAGATCGCCATCAGCAATGACCTGCTTCATTCCGCCGGCCGCGACAGCGTGCCCTTTATGGAAGGCAAGCTCGACGGCCCGATCGAAACAAAATTGCGCGGCCGCGCCGGGTCCTTGGCCATATGGCTCTGGCGCGGCAGGCATGATGCGGAACGTCCTTAAGATTTCAGGCTTCATCCGCGCCACATGGGGATAATTGATATCACGAGCAGGCAGGCGAGTGAGATATTGAGCACGCGCCATTGCCACGCCGTTTTCAGAAAACGCCCGAGCATCTGTCCGAGAACGCACCAGACCGCCAGCGAGAATGCGGCGACGAGGCAGAAGGTCAGGCCAAGCAGGATCGCGAGGGTGGTGGGACTGCCCGCCAGAGCGGCGAATGAGGCGGCCGCGCCGACCGTCATCGCCCAACCCTTCGGATTGTGCCACAACATCCAGACACCGGCGATAAAGCTCGTGGGCTTCGTCATCCGACCGGCGCCATGTGGCTGGCCGCTTCTGCCGATCCGTACTGCGAGCCAGATCAGATAGAGCGAGCCGAGCGTCTTCATTGCGATCTGCAAGACGGGCAGGGCTATCAAGACGCCGCCAAGTCCGGCCGCCGCCACACTGGCCATGGAGCCGAGGCCGAAGGCGAAACCGGTCATGACGGGTATCGACCGGCGAAAGCCGAAATGCGCGCCGGAAGCGGTCGCGAGTGTCGTCGCGCCACCCGGTGTTATGGTCGAGACGAGCGCAAACAGGATCAGCGGCAACAGGGATTCGATGGTCATTCCAGCCTTTCTCCAATTCAGGAAAAGGAATAGGCAAGCAGCACCCACCAGGAAATCGAATGTTGAAGGAGGAGAGCATTAGCATCTATAATGCCCTTATGGTCCGAAACTTCGATATCACCCTCATCAGAACCTTCACCGCTGTTGCCGATCAAGGCAGCATGACCATCGCTGCCAACATGCTGCACCTGACGCAAGGCGCCGTCAGCCAGCAGATCAAGCGGCTGGAGGATATGCTGGGATGTGCCTTGTTCGAGAGAGACAAGCGCGGCTTGCGGCTCACCGATGCGGGTGAGCGGCTGCTCGGCAATGCCCGCCGTCTGCTGCTGCTGAACGACGATATCTGGGCCGACATGACCGAACTGACGATCCAGGGAAGCGTCCGGCTCGGCGTTCCCTATGATCTCGTCGGGGCAACGCTGGCGCCGGTGCTGAAATCCTATGCCGAGCGTCACCCGCAGGTAGAGATTTCGCTGGTCTGCGCCTCGTCGCCGGAGCTGCTGGCGGAACTGGAGAAGGGCACCATCGACCTCTGCGTCGTCGAAGAACAGTTCGGTGCATCGCGAGGCGAATGCCTGAGTGTCGAGCGGCTGGTTTGGGTGGGTGCGAAGGCCGGCAACGCCTATCGCAAGGTGCCGCTGCCGATCTCGATGGTGGCTGATACCTGCGCTTTCCGCTCATCCGTATTCGCGGCGTTGAGCAATGACGGGCGACGCTGGCGGACGGTGTTCGAGAACGGCAATATCGAGGCCACCACCGCGACCGTGCGCACGGATCTGGCTGTTACCGCCTGGCTTGCTTCCACCGTCCCGGCCGATCTCGACATTCTCTCCGTCGAGGAGGGCTTGCCCGAGCTGCCGGTTTTCGCGATCAACCTGCATTTGCCCAAAGGGGACGCCACACCGCAGGCTCTGGAGCTCGCCCGCCATATTCGCGAGGGACTGATGCGGCCGCGTCAATCCGCGGCCGCCTGAGCGTCGATCGGCCCTGATAAGCCTCTTATGCTGCCTTCGGCAGAGGGCCGACATAGCGCGACTGCGGGCGGATGAGACGCCCGTCGAGCGTCTGCTCACGCGCATGAGCAATCCAGCCAACGGTACGGCCGATTGCAAAGACGCCGGTGAAGGCATTGCGCGGGAAGCCGAGAGCATCGAGCAGCAGGGCCGTGTAGTATTCGACATTAACGTCCAGCGGCCGATCCGGCTTGCGCTCCTTGAGCAGGGTGAGCGCCGCCGCCTCGATTGCTTCTGCCAGCGCGATGCGTCCGGCATCCGCCTGACCGCTCTCGAAGATCGGCTTCAGCGCTGTTTTCAATGCATCGGCACGCGGGTCGCGAACACGATAGATGCGATGGCCGAAACCCATCAACCGCTCGCCATGATCCAGCGCATGCGACAGCCAGGCCCGAGCATTCTCCGGCTTGCCCACTCCATCAAGCATGTCGAGGACCGGGCCGGGGGCACCACCGTGCAACGGACCCTTGAGGGCGCTGATCGCCGCCAGCACGGAAGAGGTCAGGCCGGCATGGGTCGAGGCGATGACACGCGAAGCGAATGTCGATGCATTGAGGCCATGATCGGAAATCGTCACGAGATAGGCGTCCAGCCCGGCCGTCTGCTCGGCCGTCGGCACACGACCCGCAAGCATGCGCAGGATGTCCGCGGATTGGGACAATGAAGCATCCGGCTTGATCGGCGCATCGCCCTTCTGCAGCCGCAATACGGCCGGCAGGAAGACGGCCGGCGCGGCCATCAGGCTGATAGCGCTGGCAAAATCCTCGCCATCCTCGATCCGTGCCAGCAGAGCCCGTACCGCATCCACCGGCGGCAAAGCGAGCAATACGGCATCGGCCGCATCGACATGAGCGAAGAGGGCAACGCGGGCCGCACCAAGCTGGGTTCTGATGGACGCCGCATCGAAATGTTCATCGAACAGGCCATCGAGCAGCAGCGCCGCGACATCCTCGAAGCGGCTGGTCGCCACCAGATCATCGAGCGACACGCCGCGTATGATCAGCCGGCCGGCCGCGCCATCGACATCGGATAGCTTGGTTTCTGCGGCAATGACATCTTCAAGACCACTTTTCATCACTGTTCTCCTTTGACTATCCACTTAGATCGGGCCTATTTTTATTGACGTCAATCTTGATGCAATTAATCAATATGAGGGAATGATGAGCTGGTTGACGGCGGAGCAGGCGCTGCACCTGCTGGGAACGAAATCACAGACGCTTTACGCCAATGTCAGTCGCGGCCGCATTCGTGCGAAGCCGGACCCGGCGGATACGCGACGCAGCCTCTATTTCGCTGACGATGTGAAGCGGCTGGCAACTCGCCATGCCGGCCGGCGCAAGACCGAGGCGCTCGCCGCCGAGGCCATCCAGTGGGGTGATCCGGTATTGCCTTCGGCGCTGTCGACGGTTTCGAGCGGGCGGCTTTTCTATCGCGGGCAGGATGCAACGATACTTGCCGAGAGCGCGGCCCTTGAAGAGATCGCGCTGCTGCTCTGGGACATGAAACGTCCATTGCGGCTGGAGGAGGGTGAGACCCAACGCAGGCCTCCGTCCCTGAATGCCGCATTCTCGGCGCTGGCCGAACGCGCGACAAGCGACCTGCCATCGCTCGGGCGCTCGCTACCGGCGTTGCAGCGCGAGGCCGAGAGTGTCTTCAGCACTGTCGCCCAGGCCCTGGCACCGGGCGCGTCGGGCCTGCCTCTGCATCAACGTCTGGCCGTTGCTTGGGATCGTCCCGACGCAGCGGATCTCATACGCCGCTGTTTCGTGCTGCTTGCGGACCATGAGTTGAATGCCTCGACCTTCACGGCGCGAATCACCGCTTCCGCCGGCGCGACATTATCCGCCGCCACCTTGTCCGGCCTGTCGACGCTGACCGGTCCGCTGCATGGCGGTGCCTGGCAGAGCGTGCGCTCGCTGATCGCCCGAGCGGCTGCGATCGGTGCGGAGGAGGCGGTGCGCAGCTACCTGTCTGAAGGGCGGCCTTTGCCGGCTTTCGGTCATCCGCTCTATCCGGATGTCGATGCCCGCGCCGAAGCACTGCTTCATTGCTTCACGCTGCCGCCCTTGTTTGCCAGGGTTCGCGATGTCGGCGAGCAGCTGGTCGGCGAACGCGTCAATGTTGACTTTGCCCTGACGGCGATGGTCCACGCCTATCATCTGCCACAGGATGCGCCATTGATCATCTTCGCGCTCGCCCGCGCCGTGGGCTGGCTGGCACATGCGATGGAGCAGGCGACGAGCGGGCGGCTCATTCGGCCGCGTGCGCGCTATGTCGGGCCGCCGGTGCAATAGCGCGCCGCATGGAGGCCACGACGCTTAACTCACCGCCAGGTGACAAACCGCTTCGATATTATGGCCGTCCGGATCGAGGATGAAAGCCCCGTAGTAATTGGGATGATAGTGAGCGCGGACACCCGGCACTCCGTTATCCACGCCGCCGGCGACAAGCGCGGCTTGGTGGAACCTATCGACGATTTCCCTGCTTTGGGCGGCAAAGGCGACATGTGCGCCGGTCTGTGGTGTAGCGCGCTGGCCGATCCAGAAGAATGCCTTTGGTCTGATTCCATAGCCCGCAAAGGTCTCGCCTTCGGCATAAAGGCGCTCGATGCCAAGAGGGTGCAATATCGCATCGTAGAACATCCTGGATCGTTCTAGATCAAGGACACCGATCGTCACGTGGTCCAGCATATTAGCTCCTGATTGGCAGACACAGACATCATCAACCCTGGCCGATGGCGCCGGCATCGCGAGGTGGGAGATCCGTCCAGCCGATAACCAGCTTGCGGCTGACGATCAGCCGGATCGTTGCCACGGCGACGATACCGACGACGATGTTGGCCGCGATGAAGAGGATCGGGGCGAGCTGTGCGACAGGACCTGTATCTCCGCGCTCGATCAACCGCATCGGAGCGGTCGCGAGCGCGGTGGCACCGAAGGAAAAGGCCCAATATGCCGGGCTGAAGGCTTCCTTCGTGATCCACGGCAGCAGGCGAATCATGATCAGAGCCTGCAGCAGACCGTAGCCGATCATCGCGTGCACAAGAATATCGGTCGGCCCCTGTATAACGCCGATATAGGCGAGCGCACCGACCGCCGGCGGCGCCAACTGGATCCCGAGCGTCGGCCGCAACGGCAGGGGCAGTGCCGGTCCAGTCAACAGACGATGCAGCAGGGCGGATTCGATCGCGAGCCAGGCAAAGAAGCCAGCGCCGAAGAAAAGCTTAGCCCATTCGGGAAAGCCGAGGGCGGCGCCGACGATGGCGGTAACGAAGCTTCCGGCCACGCTCGGCAGATAAAGCACTGCGGTCGTTGTCGCGATATCGCGCTCGCCTTGCCACAGGCCGCCGGTTCGCCAGACCGAGAAGGCAAGGGTATAGGCTGCTCCGATTAGGAAGATGGTTTCGGCGCCGATGCGTGAATAGGGCAATAACCCTGCGGCGACGAGCATGGTCGCCACCCCGACCAGACCGATGAAGCAGCATTGGACGGGATGCGCCACCTCCTTGAAGGCTTCCTCGCGGGCCACCATCCATTTCAACAGGTAGAGCACGATCAGCACCAACCAGACGGCGACAGTGACAAAGGTCAGCACCTCGCCGATCACGGCCGGCAACTGCCAGATGCGTGCCCCGACGCGCCAGGCATTGGCAAGCCCGGAAAGGCCCAAAACCATGCCGAAGAATGCAGCCGGAACCAACGGCAATTTCAGAGACGCAGCCATATGCCTCCTTTGACGCTTCACGGTGAGCGCCACCTACAGAGAATTAAGCAAAGAACCCCGGAACGCCGCTGAACTTATCAATAGGGGCCGGAGCGCAAAATACAGCTTTCATCGGAGACGGCAAAGCGCGATCACAGATGCGTGAGGGCAGTAAATTTTCTCCGCTGTCTGGCCCACGCATAGCTCGCCCGTCATTTGTTCATTGGAAAATCCTGCGAAATGTCTCTATTGAGTATTCAAAACGATTAAAACCGTCCTAGGAGACTGACATATGCAAATCGGAATGATTGGCCTTGGCCGCATGGGCAACAACATGGTGCAGCGCCTGATGAAGGGCGGCCACAGCGCGGTTGTTTTCGATGCGCGTGCGGAAAGCATCGCGGCGCTCGAGCAGCTTGGCGCCACCGGCAGCAAGTCGCTCGAAGATTTCGTATCGAAGCTCGCCAAGCCGCGCGTCGTTTGGCTGATGCTGCCGGCTGCGATCGTCGATCAGGAGCTGGCGGCAATCGTACCACTGCTTGAGGAAGGCGACATCGTCATTGACGGCGGCAACTCCTATTATCATGACGACATTCGCCGCGCCGAGGAGCTGAAGTCCAAGGGCATTCATTATGCCGACGTTGGCACGAGCGGCGGCGTTTTCGGCCTGCAGCGCGGCTATTGCCTGATGATCGGCGGCGAGAAGGAAACGGTCGAACACCTCTCGCCGATCTTCGCGACCCTTGCGCCGGGTGTCGGCGACGTCCTTCCCTCGAAGCAGCGCTCCGAGGAAGCCTCCAGGAACAGCACTGCGGAGCAGGGCTATCTGCATTGCGGCCCGTCCGGCGCCGGCCACTTCGTCAAGATGGTCCATAACGGCATCGAATACGGCCTGATGGCTGCCTATGCCGAAGGCCTGAACGTATTGCGCCACGCCAATGTCGGCAAGCTGGACGCCGAGAAGGACGCGGAAACCGCGCCGATCGCCCATCCGCAATATTATCAGTACGATCTCGATATCGCCGAAATCAGCGAAGTCTGGCGTCGCGGCAGCGTGATCACATCCTGGCTGCTCGACCTCACCGCCGACGCGCTGCATGGCGACGCCGCCTTGTCGCAATATGCCGGCCGCGTTTCGGACTCAGGCGAAGGCCGCTGGACGATTTCGGCCGCGATCGACGAAGGTGTGCCGACGCCGGTGCTCAGCGCCGCCCTCTACGGCCGCTTCGCCTCGCGCGGCAATGATGATTACGCCAACAAGGTTCTGTCCGCGATGCGCGCCGGCTTCGGCGGTCATCATGAGAAGCCTGGCAAGTAATCTACGGGTTTACTGAAATATGAGCCGGGTGGGTCAAGCCTCACGGCTTTTCCTTGCCTGGCTCAACCTAGCAGGTCCGGCCGTAGTACTATGACTGGGCAGGGCGAGCCGACGGCAAGTTCCGGCGCATGCGGCGGGCGAACGACAAGGCAATCGGCGCGCGAAAAGACCTTCATCATCGAAGAATCCTGCCTGGAGAAAGGCTCGACGAGCCAGCCGCCGTCGGCAGTCTTCGTCAGGGTTGCGCGCATATAATCCTGGCGCTGATCGTTCGCCGCAAAGGGGACGGCCGCCTTCGCGACGCCGTCGCGCTTCACCGGCGGCAAGGACGCGAGCTTGCGGATCAAGGGTTCGAGAAACAGCAACCCGCAAACCAGGCTGGAGACGGGATTGCCCGGCAGACCGAGGACATGGGTTTCGCCGAGACTGCCGACCATCAGAGGTTTGCCGGGGCGCATGGCAATGCGCCAGAAATCGAGCTGCATGCCGGCGGCAATCATGGTCGCTTGCACGAGGTCATGATCGCCGACAGAGGCGCCGCCGAGCGTGACGATGATATCGGCCTTCGCGACCCGCGCGCGGCCGATCGCGGCGGTGATTTCATCGCTATCGTCAGGAACAATGCCGAGATCCAGCACATGGGCGCCGGCATTGCGTGCCAGCGCCGCAATGCCGAACGTGTTCGACGCAACGATCTGCGAAGCACCCGGTTCACTACCCGGCAATACCAGCTCATCGCCGGTCGCAAGGATTGCAACCAGAGGCCGGCGATAGACATCCAGCGCCGGATGATTCATGGCGGCGGCAACGGTAAGCCGGGAGAAATCCATCACGGTGCCGGCGGACAGCACGACCTCACCCTCGAGGAAATCCTGGCCACGCGGGCGTATATGCTGCCCCTGGCGGATTGGATAGGTGGTGCGAATGCGATCGCCTTCCAGGCGTCCCGCATCCTCCTGCAGGAGCACCGAATCTGCTCCCGCCGGTACCGGCGCGCCGGTGAAGATGCGTACAGTCTCGCCCTTGCCGACTGTTCCTTCGAAGGCATGGCCAGCGGCAGAAGCGCCGATGATCTGCAGTTCCGAGCCGGGCGTTGCCGCGTCCTCGAAACGGAGGGCATAGCCATCCATAGCAGAGGCATCGAAGGGCGGCTGCGTCAGGCGCGCTGCCAGATCCCTGGCCAACACCCTACCGTCCGCCATATCGAGCGGAACGCTTTCGAAACGATGAAGCGGCGTCGCACTGTTCAGCAGGCGCGCTTGTGCTTCGGCAACGGGTAACAGGCTCATGCGTCAGGCCCCCGGATGGCGGAAATCCCCCGATTTGCCGCCGGATTTTTCCAATAGCATTATGCCGCCGATTTCCATGCTTCGGTCGGCGGCCTTGGCCATATCGTAGATCGTCAGGCAAGCGACGGAGACCGCCGTCAGCGCCTCCATCTCGACGCCGGTGCGGCCAGTGAGCTTTGCCGTCGCGGTGACGCGCAGGCCGGGCAGGGCGGCGTCCTCGGCGATATCGACCGCCACCTTCGTCAGCATCAGCGGATGACACAGCGGAATGAGATTGGACGTCTGCTTGGCTGCCATGATGCCGGCGAGCCGCGCCGTACCGATGACATCGCCCTTCTTGGCGTTGCCATCGCGGATCAGCGCCAACGTCTCCGGCTTCATCCTGACATAACCGCCAGCGGTGGCGCTGCGCGCCGTTTCGGCCTTGTCGCCAACATCGACCATATGCGCTTCGCCCGAGGCGTCGATATGGGTGAGGCCCGTTTTCTCGGTGCTCATTTTACTCGGCCGCCAGAACGCTGGTCTCGCCGTTCAGCAGCAGTCGCGTCGCCGCCGTGACATCGTCCTTGCGCATCAGGCTTTCGCCGACGAGGAAGGTGGTGATACCGACGGCTTCGAGGCGCTTGCAATCGGCATGGGTGAAGACACCGCTCTCGCCAACCAACAGGCGACCCTCCGGCACCATGGCCGACAACGCTTCGCTGACCGTGAGGCTGACCTCGAAGGTACGCAGATTGCGGTTGTTGATGCCGATCAGCGGCGAAGACAGCTTCAGCGCCCGTTCCATCTCTTCGGCATCATGAACCTCGACAAGCACGTCCATGCCAAGGCCGAAAGCTTCGTCCTGCAATCGCTGCGCGTCGTCGTCGGAGAGCGAGGCCATGATCAGCAGGATGCAGTCGGCGCCCCAGGCGCGGGCTTCCTGCACCTGATAGGTATCGAACATGAAATCCTTGCGCAGTGCCGGCAAGGAGCAGGCGGCGCGCGCAGCCGTCAGGAATTCGGGAGCGCCCTGGAAGCTCGGCGTATCCGTCAGTACCGAGAGGCAGGCAGCACCACCCGCCTCATAGGCCTTGGCGAGGGCAGGCGGCTCGAAGTCTGGGCGGATCAGTCCTTTCGACGGGCTTGCCTTCTTGATTTCGGCAATCAGACCAAAAACGCCTGCGCTCTGTTTGGCGAGAAGTGCCTTGTGGAAGCCGCGCGGCGCGGACTGACCTGCCTGCATAGCCTTGAGATCGGCAAGGGGAACCTTAGCCTTGGCCGCGGCGATTTCCTCGCGCTTGTAGGCTTCGATCTTCTGAAGGATATCGGTCATGACGTCCTGAACCTATTCTTCCTCGTTGGAGACGGCGATCAGCTTGTCCAGCGCCGCCGCGGTCGCGCCGCTGTCGAGCGACTGGGCTGCGAGCTTCATGCCATCATGAAGCGTTTCCGCCTTGCCGGCAATGACAAGCGATGCGGCTGCATTGGCAAGAGCAATGTCGCGATAGGCGTTTTTCGCACCGCTGAGCACATCTCGGAGCGCTGCAGCGTTGGCGATGCCATCGCCGCCCTTGAGGTCGGCAAGATTGGCATGCGCCAGACCGAAATCGGCCGGCGTCAGCTCGAAGGTACGGATCTTGCCGTCTTCAAGTGCCGCGACCGCGGTCGTGCCGGTCGTGGTGATCTCGTCCAAGCCATTGCCGTGCACGACCCAAACGCTTTCGGCATTCAGGTCCCTCAGCACCTCGGCAAGCGGTACGACCCATTGCGGCGCGAAGACGCCGAGCAGCTGACGGCGCGCACCGGCCGGGTTCGACAACGGGCCCAACAGGTTAAAGATCGTGCGCGTGCCCAACTCGACGCGGGACGGGCCGACATGACGCATCGACGAATGGTGCAATTGCGCGAACATGAAGCCGATGCCGGCTTCGCGAATGCAGCGGGCAATCACCTCGGGACCGATATCGAGCTTGATGCCAAGCACCGACTGCGTGTCGGCCGTGCCAGCCTTGGAGCTCTGCGCACGGTTGCCGTGCTTTGCCACCGGCACGCCTGCGCCGGCGACGATGAATGCCGCCAGCGTCGAGATGTTGTAGGTGCCAACGCCATCGCCGCCCGTGCCGACGATATCGATGGCGTCAGCTGGCGCTTCCACCGAGAGCATCTTGGCGCGCATCGTCGTGACGGCGCCGACGATCTCGTCGACCGTTTCGCCGCGGACACGCAGCGCCATCAGGAAAGCGCCGATCTGCGACGGTGTCGCTTCGCCCGACATCAGAATCTCGAATGCCTGCCGGGCTTCGTCTCGTGTCAGCGCCTCACGATTGGCGACCTTGGCGAGGAAAGGTTTCAGTTCGGCCATTGGTTATCCATCCTCCCGACCGGGCCTAGCGGGACATCGCCTGCTCGGCGAGGCTCTGATTGACCGTGACCGCGTATTTGGACTGCAACTGGCTGACCATCTGGTCGAGGATGTCGTCGCCGGCGGCATTGGCGATCTGAGCGATCTGCTGATCGTCATTGCTCAGGGCATCGGTCGTCGGGTTGTCGTTGACATCGGTGACCTTGAGCAGGATCTGCGTCGCGTCATCTGCGCCGACGGCACTGGCGGCCGTATCGACAGGGCCGGAGAAGGCGGCGGCGATGCCGCCACGGCCGAGAACCGGATCATCCGTCGAGCGCATGATGTTGGCCTTGCTTTCCACGGCGATGCCGAGCGGTGCAGCGATATCGGCAAGCGACTTGCCCTTCTGCACCTCCTGCTTCAGCTCGGTTGCCTTGGCGGCAAGCGCGATCTTCTGCTGCGCGGCAGTCCAGTCGGCAACGGCCTTTTCCCGGACGTCGGCGAGCGAACGATCGTGATCGGGTGTGATGCCAAGTATGTCGTACCAGACATAGCCGTCGTTGCCGACCGTCAGCGGCGCGGGATTGCCGCCCTGGTCGGCCTTGAAGACCTCGGAGAGCAGTTGCTGTTTTGCCGGCAGATCCTTGACCTCGTTGCCGGACTGATCGAGGCCGGTCGCATCGATCGAATCGATCGCGACCGTCTTCAGCTTCAGCTGCGTTGCAGCCTCCTGCAGCGAGACGCCGGATCCGCGCAGATCCTCGAACTTGTCATGGACGCTGGTGATTTCATTGGCGGCATTGCTGAGCGCAATCTGCTTGCGGATGTCTTCCTTGACGTCGTCGAAGTTCTTCGCCGTTTCGGCCTTCACGTTGGTGACACGCAGAATGACCGGGCCGAACGAACCGTCGACGACGGGCGTCGTGCCGCCATCCTTGGCGACGGCGAAGGCGGCTTCGGCAATCGTCTTGTCCGGAACCTGATCCTTCGTGAACGTGCCGAGCAGCACGTCGGAAGGCTTCTTGCCCTGATCGGAAACCAGCTGATCGAAGGTCGTGCCGGTCTTCAGCGCGTCGGCGGCCGCAGTGGCCAGATCCTTGTTGGCGAAGGTCAGCTGTTCGATCGTGCGCGTTGCCGGCGTCGTGTAGCTGTCCTTGCGCTTGTCGAACTCGGCGCGCACCTCGTCGTCCGACACACTCGCCGCATCGGCGAGATCCTCTGCCTGCAATTTCACATAGGCGAACTTCCGATATTCGGGAGCGCGGTACTTCGACTTCACACCCTCGAACCATTTGGACAACACGTCGTCGGCCGGTGCCTTGACGGGGTCGATGTTGGCGTTGGTGAGCAGCAGGTAATCGATGCTGCGGTGCTCGTCGTGATACTGCTTGACGGCATCGACCAGAACCTTCGGAGCGACGAAGCCGTTCGACACCGCTTCGACGATCTGGCCGCGGACCGCAACCTTGCTGCGCTCCTTGATGTAGTCGTCGGGCGAGATGTTGCTGTTGCGCAGAAGCATCTCGAATTTCTGCCGGTCGAAAGCGCCGTTCGGCGCCTTGAAGGCCGGATCGTCGCCGATCAGCTGCGCGAGCTTGTCCTGGGAAAGGCCGAGGCTCATATCGGCGGCAAGCTGATCGAGCGAAGCGCCGGCAACGAGCTGTGCCACGGTTTGCTGTCCGATACCGAAGGCGCGGGCCTGTTCCGGCGTGATCTGCATGCGCAATTGCTGGCTGATGGCCTGAATCTGGCGGCGATAGGCGAGGCGGAATTCATTGGTATCGATATGCTGGTCGCCGACGGTCACCACGGTATTACTGTTGCCGCCGGTGATGAGCGAACGTTCGACGCCCCATACACCGAAGGCTGCCGCCAGAAGAAGCAACAAGCCCTTGGCAAGCCAGGTCTGGGCGATTTTTCTCAGCACGTCGAACATTGGAAAGCAAACCTCGTCATAAATACGTCTTCGCCCGTAGGCGAAACAATCGAAGTTCCTTAGAACAATCCGAACCGGAATTGAAGAGCCAGAGGGGAAATCACCCGACGAGGCGCCAAGGTGCCGGAACCTTTGACGAGCCGTAACGTTTTAATCAACAAAGAAACACAAGGAGCACACGATGGCAGAGACGAAATCAGCTTCCGCCCAGTCCTCTTCAGCACGAGCGCAGACTGAAACGGCAGTGGAAGATTTGGCGGCACAGGTCGCCGCTCTCCGCGAAGATTTATCGAGGCTGTCGCAGAGCCTGGCTGCCGTCGGGCAAGGAGCGACGTCCGTCGTCGCGGAGGAGGCCCAGGAGATCACAGAGCAGTTACGCGAAAGAGTTCGCGAGGAGCCGATTTTCATGGTCGCTGCCGCAGCCGGCATCGGCTACCTCATCGGTCTTCTCAGTCGCCGCTAGCCTATTCTGAACCCCTGACGGATAGGACGGGCCCCACGCGCCCATCCAGCTTGCGAAACTGCCGAAAAGGCGCGGACGAATCGTCTGCGCCTTTTCGATTTTGGGCATCGATCGACAGGTGAACCTCGACTTTCATCGTCTCTTGCCGGGCCCGCGAAGGGAGTGCGACATCTTTGCGACACCCCCGCGACATCTTCGACCATCCCTATTTCTTGATCGCCCACCCTCTTGTATCGCGTGGGCGCTTACTATAGGTGTCGGTAATTATAAGGTTGCTTATGAGTAGCAGGCTTCTTATGCCATGAACACACTACCCACCCTCGGCTTTCTCCTCCATGACGTTGCGCGGCTTCTTCGGAAGCGGTTCGAGCAGCGCGCGAAGGATTTGGGACTGACGCGATCGCAATGGCAAACGCTTGCCTATCTCGCGAACAATGAAGGTATCCATCAGGCCGGACTGGCGGAGATGCTGGAGATCGAACCGATCACCCTAGTTCGCATTCTCGACAAGCTTAGCGAGCGCGGTCTGGTGGAGCGCCGGCAACATCCGAGCGATCGGCGGAGCTGGCTCCTTTACATGCGCGAGGAGGCCCGGCCACTGATCGATACCATGCGCAGCATAGGCGACCAAACACGCAAGGAAGCGCTCGACGGAACCTCGCAGGAGGATAACGAGCGCCTTTATGAGTTGCTCACCCTCATGAAATCGAACCTGCTTCACGTCTGCCGCTCGAAGGCAGCCGACAAAGAGATACAACATGGCTGACGCATCCTCTTCGCTCCGCGTACCCGCAAACGCAAATTCCACAGAACAGATTCAAGCCCCTGTGGCCGAGGCACCATCTCCAAACCCGACATCGCCGCCTGCAGCGGTTGCCGCGGCAAGCCCCGTCACGCCTCCCGAAAAGCCGCGCAAGCGCCGCAGCCCGACGCGGCCGATCCTGTTTGCGCTGCTCCCCGTCGCCCTCGTCATCGGTGGCTATTATTACGTCACCGGCGGACAGATCATGTCCACGGACAATGCCTATATCCAGGCTGACATGGTCGGCGTTTCCACCGACGTCTCCGGCATGGTGATATCGGTCGATGTGCATGAGAACGAGGTCGTGAAGAAGGGGCAGGTGCTTTTCCGCCTCAAGCCCGATTCGTTCCGTATCGCGCTCGAAGGCGCGCAGGCGCAGCTCGGCAACGCCAGAAACCAGATCCTGAACCTGCAGGCGAGCTACAAGCAATCCGTGGCCGAGATCGCCCAGGCGCAGGCCGACATTCCCTACTACCAGACGGAGCTCGAGCGTCAGCAGAATTTGATCAACAGTTCGGTTGCCTCCGAGTCGGCCTATGACCAGGCCAAGCACAATCTCGAAGCTGCCCAGCAGAAGGTCTCGGTTGCCCGGGCACAAGCTGCCGCGACCCTCGCACAATTGGGTGGCGATGGCACTGCCGATCTGCCTCCCGAGCAGAACCCGCTCTACCTGCAGGCCAAGGCTGCGGTCGACAATGCGCAGCGCGAGCTCGACGACACTGTGGTACGGGCGCCTTTCGACGGCGTCACCGCCAATGTTCCCTCGCTGCAGGTCGGCGCCTACCTGACGGCTGCGCAGCAGGGCTTCTCGTTGGTTTCCACCACGCATATGTGGATCAACGCCAGCCCGAAGGAAACCGAGCTGACCTATGTGCGGACCGGCCAGAAAGTCGACATCTCGGTCGACACCTATCCGGGCGTAACCTGGAAGGGCACCGTCGCCAGCATCGCACCGGCATCCGGCTCGAGCTTCTCACTGCTGCCCGCACAGAACACGACAGGCAACTGGGTCAAGGTCGTGCAGCGCATACCGATGATCATCAGCATCGACGATATGGAGGGCAAACCTCCGCTGCGCGTCGGGATGAGCGTCGTCGCCGGCGTCGATACCGGCCATGCCCGCGGCCTGCCGGATTTCGTCAGCAATCTGCTGGGCCATTCCCGCGGTCAGGACCATGAGTAACGCCACCACCGCTCCGCCATCAGCGCCCATCGCCAATCGCGGCGCGATCACCGCCTGCGTCATCCTGGCTGTCATCATGCAGGCGCTGGACACCACCATCGCCAACGTCGCGCTGCCACATATCCAGGGCGACGTCTCCGCCAGCGCCGATCAGATCAACTGGGTGCTGACGTCTTATATCGTCGCAGCGGCGATCATGACGCCGCCCTCCGGCTTCCTGTCTGCAAAGTTCGGCCGCAAGCGCGTGCTGCTGGTGGCGATCGCCGGTTTCGTCGCCGCTTCGGTCCTCTGCGGCCTCTCTGAATCCCTGGCGCAGATCGTCGGGTTCCGCCTGTTGCAGGGCCTGTTCGGCGCGGCGCTGGTGCCGCTGTCGCAGGGCATTTTGCTCGATATCTACAATGTCGAGGAGCGCGGCCGCGCCATGGCGCTGTTCGGCGTCTCTGTGATGGTCGGCCCTGTGCTCGGTCCCGTGATCGGCGGCTGGCTGACCGACAATATCAGCTGGCGCTGGGTGTTCTACATCAACGTGCCGATCGGCGCGCTCGCCTTCTTCGGCATCGTCGTCTACGTCACCGAGACCAAGCTGGACACGCTCGCCAAACTCGATTGGTTCGGATTCGGTATGCTCTCGCTCGGTATTGCCGCGCTGCAATTGTTTCTCGATCGTGGCGAGCAGCTCGACTGGTTCTATTCGGGCGAGATCATCGTCGAGGCGCTCGTCTGCGCCTGCGCCTTCTATCTCTTCATCGTGCATATGTTCACGGCTGAGCGAAGTTTCGTGAACCCGAGGCTCTTCCTCGATCAAAACTTTGCCGTCAGCATGCTGTTCATCTTCATCGTCGGCGTGACCTATCTGGCCTCGCTCGCCCTGATGACGCCCTATCTGCAGACGCTGATGGGCTATCCCGTCGTCACCGCCGGTATCGTCATGGGACCGCGCGGCCTCGGCACAATGTTCTGCATGTTCCTTGTGGGACGGCTGATCGGCAAGGTGGATACGCGCTTCTTGCTGTTCATCGGTCTCGCTTTGACCGCGTGGGCCATGTACGAGATGACAGGCTGGACACCGGATGTCTCGCAGGAAACCATCATCTCCGTCGGCTTCGTCCAGGGCGCCGGCCTCGGCTTCCTGTTCGTGCCGTTGACGACGATCGCTTTCGCGACGCTGCCGGCACAGATGCGCGGTGAGGGCACAGGCCTTTACAACCTCTCGCGCAATATCGGCTCCAGCGTCGGCATTTCAGTCGTCTCGATGCTGATCACGGAGAATACGCAGGTCAACCACGCGAACATCGCCGCCTATGTGACGCCGTTCAACCGCCATTTCGATGCGACGGCGGCCCAGGGAATCAGTCCCTTAACGGCTGTGGGACGCGCCACGCTCGACGGCATGATCACCACGCAGGCGACGATCATCGCCTACATCGATGACTTCAAGCTGCTGATGCTGATGTCGATCTGCGCCATACCGCTGCTGGTGCTCCTGCGCAAGCCAAAGGCGCCGCCGGCCGTCGATCATAGCGTTGCCATGGAATAAGATAGCCGCGCAGTCTTCCAGTTCGCTGCGTGGCCGCATGGGCCGCCGGGCACCACCCCGGCGGCCTTTTTATTGCAACATCAGGGAAAACGACGACTGACGAAGCGCGAACCCGCCGCGCCGAACCGCCAGGGCGCATCGACATTCCTGGTGATTCCAATGCGTTTGCCGGAAGCGACGGTAACGGGTTCCGCCAAGGAAATAGCGAAAGGCGCCGCATCCAGCGACATGCCATTCAGGCCGATGTCGATGGCCATCGCCTGCGAGAGCTTTCCCGGCCCGTTGCATAGCGACACGATATCGGCAATGCCGCGCCGCCGTATCATTTCCTCGATGCCGCTCTCCGGCTCCAGCGCCCGAATAAGCACGGCGCTTCCAGTAAGGCAGACGAAGTTCAGACACCAGTGAATGCCATAGGAGCGATAGACATAGACATGGCCGGCCGGACCGAACATCGCCGCATTGCGCGGCGTCGGGCCGCGATAGGCGTGGGAAGCCTCGTCATCAGGCCGATAGGCCTCGGTCTCGACGATACGACCTCCGATGCCGGCAACCGTAAACCGCGTTCCGATCAGATCGGATGCGACGCTAACGGCATCGCGGCCAAAGAAGGCTGCAAGGGCAGGGCCGGCCAGGGGCTTGGGACCCAGCGACAGAGATTGATCGTCAGAGGTCATGGGTGAGGGCGATGTCCTTCCGGATAGTCGATGCCGAATCTTTCGCACAAGCGACCGCGTCATGGAATCTTTTTCGCGTGGCCGGTGGCTGCGGATGCACAGCGGCCCAGTTGACGCTTCGGCCCGAATAGCTGTAAAGCCAGCCAACCACTTTTGCTAGGCGTCGAGCCGTAGCGACAGGAAGAGTGTCCGAGTGGTTTAAGGAACCGGTCTTGAAAACCGGCGTGCGGGAAACCGTACCGTGGGTTCGAATCCCACCTCTTCCGCCAAATCTATGGTCTCCGATCACGGTAGAATGCACTGTCACCTTAATTCCAGCGATAGAATATATTCAGAAATGCTGCGCCGGTGACGTTCACCAAGGAACGGTTTTCCCCATACGATCGAGGTATTCGAGACCGGGTCTGCCCCGCTTCGCGAGAAGCACCTCCACGAGACTGGGAATAGCCTCTTCCATGCTGAGTGGCGCGTTCGGACCGCCCAGTGCCGTGCGGATCCAGCCCGGAGCCATCAGCACCAAGGCGCGCGGCTCGCTTGCATGGCGCGCAGCGTAGCTTCGCATATACTGGTTCAGCGCCGACTTGCTGCCGCGATAGACTTCAAACCCACCGTTCGTGTTGTTGGCGATGCTGCCCTGTCCTGACGACATGACGCCGATGAGGCCATCTGCGGGGACAAGATCCTGCAGCGCCTCGACGCTACGCATGGGGCCAAGTGCATTCGTGACCATCACGCGGATGAACTCCTCGGTGGATACCTCGGCGATGGTCTCGTTGGGATTCGCGTTGGCGGTGCCGGCGTTCACGAACAGGATGTCGAACACCCGGCCCGACAAGCGAGCACGAAGTGCCGCTATCTGCTCCGGTTCGCAGATGTCGACGGTCTCGACCTCGACGCGACCCGGATTCTCGTCGGCCAGGTCATGCAGCTCAGTTCGGCCTTCGACCGGGCGCGTCGTGCCGACGACGTTCCACCCCTTTTTCAGGAGCTCGGCGGCCATGGCGTGTCCGAGGCCACGCGATGCGCCGATGAGAAGAATCGTGCCTGCGGTGTCGTGTGAAATGGTTGATGACATAGGGGCTATCTTTCGTTGTGCGGTGTCGGCAGCGAATATGAGCGCCTCATTGGATTGACGCCAGACGCACAGGATGCACATTGTTGTTGCGTCAGGCGCTATGTTGTGGGCGTCAAGTGATGTAGGTTGCGGTTGTGGACAATCTCGACCTGAACCTGCTTCCGGCGCTCGACGCACTGCTGACCGAGGTTAGCGTGACCGGCGCTGCGCGCCGTCTCGGCCTCAGTCCTTCCGCCATGAGCCGGACCCTCGCACGGCTCCGGTCCGCCACGGGCGACCCGCTGCTTGTGCGCGCCGGGCGCGGACTTGTCCCAACGCCCCGCGCCGCCGAGTTGCGCGATCGGGTTCACGAGCTTGCTCGCGAAGCTCGAGCCGTTCTCAGCCCGCAGGCTGGCCAATTTGAAATAGCCACGCTGGAGCGGACTTTCGCCATTCGCGCCAACGAGGGCTTTATCGCGCTGTTCTCTGCTCCCCTGGTGGCCGCCATTGCCGACGCGGCGCCAAGGGTCCGCCTGCGGTTCGCACCTAAACCTGTCAAGGATGCCGCGCCGCTCCGAGAAGGGCAGATCGATCTTGAAATTGGCGTTCTCGGAGAGTTTGCGCCGGAGGTGCGTACCCACTTCCTCTTCCGCGACAAATTCCTGGGTGTAGTCAGGGATGGGCATCCTTTGCTGAAGGGTCCCGTAACACCCGAGCGCTATGCGGCGTCCAGGCATATCGCGGCGTCGCGAAAGGGGAGTTTTACAGGGCCAGTCGATGATGCCCTGGAGAAACTCGGTCTCAGCCGGGAGGTCATCGCTGTCGTGCCCGGATTCCCGGACGCCTTGCGCATCGCGCGCCAATCTGACCTGGTCGCGCTTGTGCCGCGCTCGTGTCTCGGAAATGGCCTGGTCGGCACCGAACCGTTCAGCCAGGGCTTGGTGAGCTTCGAGCTTCCCGTCGCTACGCCAGAAATCCTAATATCGGCGATGTGGCATCCCCGCATGGATGCCGATCCAGCCCATCGCTGGTTCCGCAATAGGGTGGTGGGAGTGTGCCGGAGGGCAGTGCCACTATTTTCATGAAAGTTGACGCTATCCGCTTCTTCGGCGAGGAAATCAGACGACTGCCGGTGAGTCGGTCTCCGCAGGACGAACACCATCATCATCCGTGGTAGGGTAGGGAACAGCGGAGCAATCCATAGGCGTCAGAAAGCTATGGAGCAAGTTAGGTGGCTATAGAGTAGACATAGTGCCATCTTCTTCGTTCGTGGCCCGTCACTCATCATTGACAAAAACTAAGCTTGTCTTATTGCTAGGGCGCTTCAGTCGGATTTGACCCCTGACCTGGCAAATGTGGCCTAGTCGTCTCCAGCGGCTAGGCCACTTCAATTCCAGCGTTTTGAAACGGCTCAGCGTCGTCTCATCCAATAGCGCGGCTATTCGTCTTTACGAATCTTTCGGTTTCAAAGCGTGGGCCATCGATACCGAGGCGCTGAAGGTCGGCGACGTCTATCACCACGAAACACTGATGCGCCGCGATACAGTTTCCTGAACTGGGCCTTCGCTTCTTGTCAAAGGCACATCTCTGACGGCCACAATTTGCTCTGATCTGTCCCGATCCGGGACCCTTGATGAAGACAGAGGGAAGACCAGCTGTTCGAGCGGTTTGCCGTCTTGCCCGGTACTTCAGGCAAATCCCATTTTACCGCAGATTAACCATGATCTTCGGTATTTCCCCAGTGCGCTCAATTTGCATCGCAAAATCGACAAACTCTAATCATGATTAAAGTACCGTTAGGTGATTGAGGCGTAGCTGAATACCGGAATGAGGGATGTACCGGTTATAGCAGACCTCCGTCAGAATTATTGAGTAGCGGCGTGGGACAGATGAAATTCGAAAATCGTGCGGTGACATACGCAACGGGTATGCGTTGGTTTGCTCTCTCACTGATGTGCGCAACCATCACTGCCTGTGGAACGTCTCAGAAGGTTGCCTCGACGCGCCAGCACGGCAAGGAATATTTCTCCGAGAAGGAATATGGCGTGAAGGCCAGTCCGCGGGTTGTCGCCAACGGGCCTGTTCCCAAGGGCGGCGGCCGCTTCATGGTCGGCAATCCGTATCAGGTGAAGGGCAAGTGGTACTATCCCAAGGAAGACTACGGCTATAACAAGGTCGGTATCGCTTCCTGGTACGGCTCGGCGTTTCACGGCCGCCTGACCGCCAATGGCGAAGTTTACGACCAACAATCGCTGACCGCTGCGCATCCAACTTTCCCGCTGCCGAGCTATGCGCGCGTCACCAATGTCGAAACTGGCTCCTCCATCATCGTTCGCGTCAACGATCGCGGCCCCTATCATCCCGGCCGCATCATCGATCTTTCCAACAAGACGGCGCAGATGCTCGATCTCCAGCACAGCGGCACCGGCGACGTGCGCGTGCAATATGTCGGCCGCGCCCGCATGGACGGCCACGACGACCCCTATCTGATGGCCTCATACATCCCCAAGGGTTCGCGCCTGCCTAGCATCAATCCCGGCGGCCAGATCGCAACGGGCGTGATGGTTGCCTCGAATGGCAGAATGACCGCCGACCAGCTGCCGGATTCGGATAATCCCGTCCGCGTCGGCCGCCAGCAGCGCAGCTTCGATCGCGCGCCGTCGATCGCCCCCATTCCGCGCCAGTCTCCCTATTCGGCCACGGCTTTCGCCGGCTCGACGCCGGACACGGCCTACAACGGCAACAAGCGCAACAATCCGCCGCCGATGACCTGGAACGGCGGCGCGATGCCGTCTGCCGAGCCTTCCGAGCCCCTCATGGTCGTTCTACCGCTGATCGGACCGATCCCTTACGAACGTCCGGATTTCGCTCCGGGCATGGCAAGCATCAACGATCCGTCGATCGATTCGATGGTCGCAGCCTATCAGAATGCCCCGGTCAAGACTGTCTATGTCGATCTTGCTTTTGACGCCGTCATGGTTCGCAATGACGGACTGACGCAAGAGTCGATCCTCTCGGCCTATCGCCGCCAGCATCAAGGCACGACGCAGGTTGATTGATCGGCGTCATTGCCTGAATCTTCACCCGTCACTAAAATAAAGGTGCCGGTGGTCGGATTGAGGGGACGGTATGCCAAAGCGCTTGATTCTTTTGTTCCTTTTTCTCCTGGGCATCGGCAATGTGGCAGCCATGGCGCAGCCGGCCGTTCCGGGCGCGTTCGATACGAAAGCCGCCCAGGCATTCATGATCGAGGCCTCTACAGGCACCATTCTCCTTGCCAAAAACGAGGATCAACCGATTTCGCCGGCTTCGCTTGCGAAGCTCATGACTCTGGACGTCGTCTTCGATGCTATTGGGCGAGGGGAGATCTCGCTCGATACGGAATATCCCGTCTCGGAAAACGCCTGGCGAACGGGCGGCGCGCCATCGCGTGCGTCGACGATGTTTGCCGCACTGAAGTCGCGTGTGCGGGTCGGCGACCTCATTCAGGGCGTCGCCGTGCAGCAGGCCAATGATGGCTGCATCGTTCTGGCGGAAGGGATTTCGGTGAGCGAACGCGAGTTTGCCCGGCGCATGACGTCGCGTGCGCGGGAACTCGGCATGACGCGGGCTGTCTTTACCAACTCCACCGGTTTGCCTGACGCCAACGACCCCAACGGCGGCGGCAAGGTCTCGCTGCGGGAACTGGTGGCCCTGGCGCAGGATCTCCAGCAGAAGCATCAGGATCTCTACAAATATTTCGGCCAGGCGGATTTCACCTGGAACAAGATCTACCAGCGCAACAAGAACCCGTTGCTGCTGCTCAATATCGGCGTAGACGGCCTTGGACTGGGCTTTACCGAAGGCGAGGGTTTTTCGATCGTCGCCTCGGTGCAGCGCGACGGCCGCCGGCTGTTCCTGGCGCTTGGCGGCCTGAAGAACGACAAGGAGCGGACAGAAGAGACCCGTCGCGTGCTCGAATGGGGCCTCAGCAATTTCAAGAGCCAGCGCATTTTCGCCGACGGCGAGGTGATCGGCGATGCCAGCGTCTATGGCGGCGCGCAATCGACGGTGGGACTGCTCGCGAAGACTCCCGTCGATGTCTACGTGCCGGTCGACACGCCTGACCGTCTGTCCGCGCGAATCGTCTACCGCTGGCCGCTGACGGCACCCGTGGCCGGGGACTATGAAGCCGGGACGCTTCGTGTGTTCCTGGGCGCGCGACTGGTGCGCGAATTGCCGCTTTACACAAAGGAATCAGTCGCTCAAGGCACGCTCAGCCGTCGCGCCTTCGATGCCTTCATGGAATTGACCGAATCCCTGCTATTCTCCTGGCTCTGGGACAAGCCGTTGCCGACCTGACGGGTTGCATGGCTCGCGAAATCCCTGTTCACACCCCATATAGAATGGCGGGCGCCGATACATGCACGGTTCCACCCCGGCATGTCTTGGGTTAAACAAGAGACGTATCGCGTGCCGAGCGGACGGCAGGCGAAAAGTGCAGGACATGATCATTGGCTGATGCAAACGGATTATTCGTAAGCTTCGAAGGCGGGGAAGGGGCCGGGAAATCCACCCAGATCCGCCGGTTGGCCGAACGGTTGCGCGAGCTCGGCCATGACGTGCTGGTCACGCGCGAGCCGGGCGGCTCCCCGGGTGCCGAATCCGTCCGCCATGTGCTGCTCTCCGGGGCCGCCGAGATGTTCGGCACGCGCATGGAGGCCATCCTCTTTGCCGCTGCGCGCAACGATCATGTCGAGGAAGTCATTCGCCCGGCGCTGGCGCGCGGCACCATCGTCCTTTGCGATCGTTTCATGGACTCGTCGCGCGTCTATCAGGGCGTAACCGGCAATCTCGAAGCCGATTATATCGAGGCGTTGCAAAGGGTTGCCGTCAATGGCGTTATTCCCGATTGCACGCTGATCCTCGACATTCCCGCCGAGATCGGGCTTGAGCGCGCGCGCAAGCGCGCCTCTGCCGTCACAGCGCCGGATCGCTTCGAAAAGGAAGAGATGCAGACCCATGAGAAACGCCGGGAGGCCTTTCTCGATATCGCCGCGCGCGAACCGGATCGCTGCCACGTCGTCGACGCGCTCCGCTCGGAAGACGAGATTGCCGAGGACATTGCCGCGATCGTCGACAGGCGGCTCGGGCCCGCCGCCAATATCTCTTCTGCGAGATCGGAAGCGGCGCAATGAGCGAGGAACGGCCCGGCGTTCTCGACGGCGCGATCCCTCCACAGGACAATCCCAGGCTCTTCGGCCATGAGGAGGCGGAAGCCTTCCTGGCGCAATCCTATCGCTCCGGCAAGGGTCATCATGCCGTGCTGATCGAGGGACCCGAGGGGATAGGCAAGGCGACGCTCGCCTTTCGTTTCGCCAATCATGTCCTGTCCCATCCCGACCCGGCATCCGCGCCCGAGACGATCGGAGATCCCGATCCGTCCTCGGCCATCAGCCGTCAGATTTCCGGCGGGGCATCCCACAATCTGCTGCATCTCTCCCGTCCCATCGACGACAAGACCGGCAAGGTGAAATCCGCAATCACGGTGGATGAGGTGCGTCGCGCCGGAAAGTTCTTTTCGCAGACCTCCGGCACCGGCAACTGGCGGATCGTCATCATCGATCCAGCCGACGACCTCAACCGCAACGCCGCCAACGCCATCCTGAAAATTCTCGAGGAGCCGCCGAAGCGGGCGCTGTTCCTCGTCCTGTCGCATGCGCCGGGCAGGCTTCTGCCGACGATCCGTTCGCGTTGCCTGCCATTGAAACTAGCGCCGCTCGGAGACGAGGCTCTGCGCCTGGCGCTCGAGAATCTCGGCGTGCCGGCCGGGAAGGGGAGTGAATTGCTCCCGGCAGCCAAGGGCAGCGTCAGCGAGGCGCTCAAGCTGCTGAACTATGGCGGCGGCGAGATCATCGAAGCCTATCGGCAGGTTCTCTCGGCGGATGGACCAGCGGCCCGCAAGGCGATGCACCGCCTCGCCGATGCGCTTTCGGGCAAGGACAGCGACACGATTTTCGGCTTCTTCATATCCCATATCGGCGATGATATCGCAGACCGCGCAAGGGCCGCCGCACTTGGCGGATATATCGGCACGGCGGAGAGATTGGCCCGTCTCCACTCCGAGACCACCGAACGGCTCAATATCTCGCAGGCCTACAATCTCGATCGCAAGCAGACGCTCATTACCGTCCTCGGTGAACTTAAGCAGCAGCTTTCGGCTTAAGTTAGCTGAGCATAGATGACGCGATAGCTTCCGTCCGCCCGCTCGATGTGCGCAAAACCGAGTTCGCCGAGGTGCATACCGGCGATCAGCAGCCTTTCGGAGTTGACGAGATCCAGCAACCTCGACCGTGTGGCCGCAGCGAGATGTGAATCCTGATCGAACGCGATCGACACATCCGGTCGCGGAACCTGAATCTGGGGGAAATGGACAACATCTCCCCAGACCAGCAGATTCCGGTCGCAAGAATCGAGACGATAACCGGTGTGCCCGACCGTGTGGCCCGGCAGCGGCATCGCCGTCACGCCGGGAAGCACCTCACCGGCATCGAAGGTGCGCAGTCTGTCGCGATAGCCGTCGAACGCCTGACGCGCCAGGAAGAAGTTGCCACGGGCGCGACCGGAGGCGCGGCTCAGATTGCCGTCATCCTGCCAGAATGCGATTTCCCGATGGTGGGCAACAAGCTCGGCATTCGGAAAGGCGGCTTCTCCTGAAGCGCTCACCAGCCCTCCGACATGATCGGGATGGGCATGTGTCAACAGGATCGTGTCGATCCCGGAAGGCTGGACGCCGGCCAGCGCGAGATTGGCCGTCAGCCGACCACCCCACTGTTTGAAGCCACCCCCTCCCGCGTCGATCAGGATAGTGCGGCCACCGCCACGCACCAGGTAGCAGCTGATGTGGATCGCGGCATGATCCTTCACGCCCGCCTTCTCCTGCATGTGTGAGGCATCTGCCGGGGCGATATTCGAGAGCAGGTCGAGGCTGCCGGCGAGATAGCCATCGCTGATGGCCGTGATTGTTAAGTCGCCGACCTGCTGGCTGGGAATATCTGTCATCGGTTCTCTCTGAGCGTCAGCTCAATTTCGTGCGTAGATGCTCGACGCTGCATAACCAAAGCAACGGATGCGCGCGGTGAGGTCGAGATTGCGCCTGATGGCTTCATCCAGGCCTTCCATGAACCGCTCCATCACCGGCGGCGACCGAAAGGGTTCAAGGCGATATTGGATTTCTGCAAAGACGGGGTGACCTCGCCCATGCCGAACAGCGACATAGATAACATGCACACTGACTAATGCGGCCCGTAGGATGCCCGTGCAGAGTTCGGTGCATTGCTCCGCGAGGGCCGCGAGTGCTCCGTCCGGCGGCATCCTATCTGCGGGGATGAATATCGTGACATTCGGCATCGGCACTTACCGAGGCTTCGCGAAGGCGCCGCCGTTGCCGTTCGTCAACTGCGTCGTCATCGGCTCATAAATGTGGACGTCTTCCGGCAGACGCTCGAGGTCAGGCGTCTTGGTGCGCTCCACCTTGGCGAGCCAGCGGTATTCGGGGAACTTTTCCATAGCGACCGCCTGCATCGCCTGTGGAGCGAGGCCTAACCGGATCAGAGGCTCGGGGCCCTTTGCGCTCAACGCCAGATATTCGCCCTCATCGATTGCTGGCGCCCGCTCGACGCCATCATAAAGGTTTCGGTGCCAGTCAGTGATGTGCTGCTGCCAGCGCGCGAAATTGCCGCCGCCCTTTTTGCGATATTTTTCACCCGTCAGAACATCGAGGCCGTCGATCGAATGAATGGCGAGATAGACGGGGCAGCCGCGGCTCAACGCCTTGAAACGCTGCGAGGTTTGGAAACCGCTCACTGAAATGAGGGCTGGCAGTTTGTCCAGACTATAGAACTCATTCCATTCCGCTTCGCTGTGTGGATCGGCAAAGCTGCATTCTACCGTATAGATCATCGTATCACCTCCGACCGTTGCACCGGCTTCCGATCTTGTTTCTCATTGATATTTGATCATGATAAACTGCCGATCACGGCCAATATATCGACATCGGGTCATGCTTCAGTGATTTAATATCAAGGTAACGGCGGATCGTGTGCCGAGCCATCATGTCAGGAACCACTCATGCGCCGTAAGATTCCAAGCAATTCCGCACTCATGGCGTTCGAGGCATCGGCTCGTCACGGAAGCTTCGCTCGCGCTGCCGACGAATTGGCCCTGACCGAAGGGGCGATCAGCCGCCAGATAGGCCGGCTCGAAGCTTTCCTCGGCGTCACGTTGTTCGAGCGCGTCGGCAATCGCGTTCGGCTTTTGCCCAATGGAGAACGTTATGCAATTCAGGTTCGTGAGTCGCTGGATCGGCTGGAACGTGACAGTCAATATCTGATGGGTGAGCCGAGCGACGGCGGGAGTATCGACATCGCCACCATCCCGACTTTCGCCGCTCGCTGGCTCATCCCCCGTTTGATGCATTTTCGGGAAAAGCACCCGAATATTATCGTGCATCTTGCCGAGCGGATGGAGCCTTTTGTCCTTGCGGGAAGCGGTTTCGACGCTGCGATCCATTTCGAGCATCCTGCGTGGACCGGAATGAGAACACACCGACTGCTGCATGAAACCTTGGTTCCTGTTTGCCATCCGGCGCTTCTCGATCGAGGTGAGGGCAGGGTATCGCTTAATGAACTGCCGCGCCTCCATCGACGCCAAAACCCGGATGCCTGGCAACGCTATGCACAGGAGACAGGGATCGTATTGACCAATCCTACGATCGGTCCCCGTTATGATCTGCATGTCATGCTGATTGAGGCCGCGCTAGCGGGGCTCGGCGTCGCGCTGGTGCCGCGCCTCTATGTTGAAACAGAATTGGCGGAAGGTCGCTTGATTGCGCCTTGGCCTGACGGTCAGTCGATCTCCAAAACCTTCTGCCTCATCCTGCCGGAGCCGATCCGATTGAGTGACGGCCCAATACAGGTTTTTGCAAATTGGCTTCTCATGGAAGCGCGGACGGCAAACCCTGCGATCTGAAGGCGATGGAATTGCCTCAAGGAAAGATAAGCTTCCAGGCGACGATCGTCAGCGTGACGGCGAGAATGATGCGCACGGATCGCTCGTGCAGACGCGGCGCCAGCAGGCTGCCGGCGACGATGCCGGGAATGGACCCGACGAGCAGCGCGAACAGCATGGTCCAGTTGATCTCGCCGATGAACCAGTATCCCATGCCGCCGATCAGGGTCAGCGGCACCGCATGCACGATGTCCGAGCCGACGATCTCGCGGACGTCCGTTTGCGGATAAAGCACCAGCAGCACGGTGACGCCGAGCGCACCGGCGCCGACCGATGTCATCGTGACGAGTATTCCGAGCAGGAGGCCGAGAGTGACGGTCAGCAAGGCGATGGTGCGCGGCGTGAGCGTGCCGCGCTCGCCGCGCCATTTCCGTATGGCATTCAGTATCTGCCCACGGAAGATCAGCATGAGTGCCGTCAGCAGCAGAAGACAGCCGAGAGACAGGGTGATGGTGTGGGCGACCGCTGGGCTCTCGCGATTGACGCCGGCCATGATCCAGAGCATGGCCAGTGCTGCCGGGACGCTGCCCGAGGCCAATAGGCTGACCACTCTCCAATTGACGCGTCCATGCATGCCGTGGACGGCTGTTCCCGCCGTTTTCGTAATTGCGGCATAGAGCAGGTCGGTGCCAACGGCGGTCGCCGGATGCACGCCGAACAGCAGCACCAGCAACGGTGTCATCAACGACCCGCCGCCAACGCCGGTAATGCCGACCAGCATGCCGACGAAGAAGCCGGAAAGGGAATAGAGTGGTTGAAAGGAAGTGATCAAACTCAAAACCACGGCCCTATAAAGCCGTTGGACAGGCTGCTAAAAAAATCAATGAAATTCACGATGATCTCTGTCCTGCGCTTTGGTTCCTCGAAGGGGTAAAGCCGAGGCGGGACCCTGTCAAGCAAGGCACGCTTCTGGAGTTCCGAATGCTGCGCGCGCGAAACTTGGTGTTTCGCTCCCGGCAAACATGCGCTAAAGCGAGCGGAGCCAAGAATAACAGAGACGCAACCGTAAAAGCGGATCCCTGCCTGACATGACCGAAAAGACCCCGTTCTACATCACCACCGCAATCGCCTATCCCAATGGCAAGCCGCATATCGGCCATGCCTATGAGCTGATTGCCACCGATGCCCTGGCGCGATTCCAGCGCCTGGATGGGCGCGACGTGTTTTTCCTGACGGGTACGGACGAACATGGCCAGAAGATGCAGCAGACGGCGCGCGCCGAGGGCCTGACGCCGCAGCAGCTCGCCAACCGCAATTCCGACGAATTCCAGGCGATGGGCAAGCTGCTGAATGCGTCCAACGACGACTTCATCCGCACGACCCAGCCGCGGCACCACGAGACCTCTCAGAACATCTGGAACCTGATGGCCGATGCCGGCGACATCTACAAGGATTCCTACGCCGGCTGGTATTCGGTTCGCGACGAAGCCTACTACCAGGAAAACGAAACCGAGCTGCGCGCCGACGGCGTGCGCTACGGGCCTCAAGGCACGCCGGTCGAATGGGTTCAGGAGGAAAGCTATTTCTTCAAACTCTCCGAATATCAGGACCGGCTGCTGAAGCTCTATGAGGAAAACCCCGACTTCATCGGTCCGGCAGAGCGCCGCAACGAGGTGATTTCGTTTGTAAAATCCGGCCTGAAGGATCTGTCGGTCTCGCGCACTACGTTCGATTGGGGCATCAAGGTGCCAAACGATCCAGCGCACGTCATGTATGTCTGGGTCGATGCGCTGACGAACTACATTACCGCCACCGGCTACATCGAGGACCGGAACAATCCGCGGGCGAAATACTGGCCGGCCGACGTGCACATCATCGGCAAGGACATCATCCGCTTCCACGCCGTCTACTGGCCAGCCTTCCTGATGTCGGCAAAGCTGCCTCTGCCGAAGCGCGTCTATGCCCACGGCTTCCTGCTCAACAAGGGCGAGAAGATGTCGAAGTCGCTCGGCAACGTCGTCGATCCGGTCAACCTCGTAAACCATTTCGGTCTCGACCAGGTGCGCTATTTCTTCCTGCGCGAAGTCTCCTTCGGCCAGGACGGAAGCTATAGCGAAGAGGCAATCGGCACGCGTATCAACTCCGACCTCGCCAACGGCATCGGCAATCTCGCCAGCCGCTCGCTGTCGATGATCGTCAAGAACTGCGACGGGCAGATTCCCGAATGCGGCCCGCTGACCGACGAGGACAAGGCTCTTCTCGCGCAAGCCGACGCGTTGCTGGCCTCGACCCGCGAAGATATGGGCAAGCAGCTCATCCACCGCGCGCTGGCGTCTATTATCGCCGTCGTTTCGGAGACGGACCGCTATTTTGCAAGCCAGGAACCTTGGGCGCTGAAGAAGACCGACCCGGCTCGCATGGCGACCGTGCTCTATGTCACGGCCGACGTCGTGCGCCAGATCGGCATTCTGCTGCAGCCATTCATGCCGGATTCGGCCGCCAAGCTGCTGGATCTCATCGCCATTCCCTCAGACAAGCGTGATTTCGCAGCGCTCGGCGAGGCAGGCCGCCTCGTTGCGGGAACGCCGCTGGAAGCCCCCAAGCCGGTCTTCCCGCGCTATGTCGCGCCGACCGTCGAATAGGGTTTTCCATGCTGATCGATACGCATTGCCACCTGGATTTTGCCGACTTCGAGGAGGAGCGTGACGCGATCGTCTCGCGTGCCCACGAAATGGGCGTCAAGCAGATGGTCACGATCTCGACCAAGGTCCGAAAGCTCGATGGGCTGTTAGCGCTCACCGAGCGCTACCCATCGGTTTTCTGTTCGGTCGGCACGCATCCAAACAGTGCCGATCAGGAACTTGATATCCAGACCGAAGATCTCGTCCGGCTGGCAAACCAGCATGAAAAGATCGTCGCGATCGGCGAGGCGGGGCTCGATTATTTCTACGATACCGTCAAGCCCGAAGACCAGAAGACCGGATTCCTGCGCCATATCGCGGCCGCCCGCGAAACGCAGCTGCCGCTTGTCATTCACAGCCGCAGCGCCGACGAGGACATGGCCGCGATCCTGACGGAGGAAACAGGGAAGGGGGCCTTTCCCTTCATCCTCCATTGCTTTTCGGCCGGCCCTGCCCTTGCCCGGACGGGCGTCGAGCTTGGCGGCTATATCTCATTCTCCGGTATCCTGACCTTCCCGAAGTCGGAAGAGCTGCGCGACATCGCCAAGACGATCCCGCATGATCGGCTTCTGGTCGAGACCGACGCGCCGTATCTCGCGCCGAAGCGCTGGCGCGGCAAGCGCAACGAACCGTCCTATGTCGTCAACACAGCCGAGGTATTGGCGGAGACGATCGGCGTCAGTATGGACGAGATCGCCGAAATCACCACGGCGAATGCCTTCCGCTGCTTCTCGAAGATGACAAGGGTCTGACAGCGTGACATACCGGCGGCGCTTCACCATATTGGGTTGTTCCTCGTCGCCGGGCGTGCCGCGCATCACCGGCGACTGGGGTGCCTGCGATCCGAAAAACGCGAAGAACCGCCGCACGCGCGCGGCTTTCCTCGTTGAACAAATCGCACCGGATGGCGGCATCACGACCGTCGTCATCGATACGGGTCCGGATTTCCGCGAACAGATGATCCATGCCGGCGTCAACTCCGTCGATGCCGTGCTTTATACCCATGCCCATGCCGACCATATCCACGGCATCGACGATCTGCGCGGCTTCTTCCATAATTCCCACGAGCGGATCCCGATCTATGCCGATCCGCCGACCATGGATCGCATTCGCGAGGGCTTCCGCTATTGCCTGGAAACGCCGCCCGGCAGCAGCTATCCGCCGATCGTCCTGCCGGTCCTGATTGAAAGCCTCGACAAGAGCTTCACGATCGAAGGGGCAGGCGGTCCGATCCGCTTCTGGCCGCACAAGCAGCTGCATGGCGATATTCACTCGCTCGGCTTTCGCATCGGCAACCTTGCTTATTGCAGCGATATCAGTGATTTCCCGGCAGAATCCGTTGAAAGAGTTCAAGATCTCGACGTCCTGATCATCGATGCCTTGCAGTATCGGTTTCATCCAAGCCACCTGTCGCTGGAGCAATCGCTCGCCTGGATCGAACGGCTGCGGCCGAAGCATGCTATCTTGACCCATATGCATACGCCGCTCGATTATGAAACCGTGCTGGCGGAAACGCCCGATCATGTCGAGCCGGCCTACGACCAGATGCAGATCGAGCTCGACGTGGAGGATGACGATCTATGAGCGAAGACAGCAGGAAGCTTTCGAGCCTGGAACGCGTCGAGCTTGCGGCGCGCAATCTGGGTCTGGATATCTCGATCAAGCGCATGGATCAACCGACGCGAACAGCCGAAGAGGCCGCCAAGGCAGCCGGATGCGCCGTTGGCCAGATCGTCAAGTCACTGGTCTTCGTCAATGCCGATACGCACGGCCTGACATTGCTTCTCGTCTCCGGCGCGCACAACGCCGATACGGCCTATATCGCGGCGACTTACGGGATCCGCCTGAAACGCGCCGATATCGACCGCGTTCGCGACGAAACAGGCTTCGCCATCGGCGGCGTCGCGCCGATCGGTCATCTCGTCGAACTGCCTGTTTTCGTCGATGAAAGCCTCTTGGCCTATGATCAGGTCTGGTGCGCGGCCGGACGGCCAGACAGCATATTTGCCTGCAATCCGAAGCTGCTTGCCGAGAAGATCGCGGCAAAGGTGATCCGCATCAAGGCAAGCTGATGATGCAATAATCGTCACTTGGGTCACGCGCGGATCGCTGTAGCGGTGCATGACAAGGAGGACGCAGTGAGCGACGCTTCAAGCAAGAAGAGAACGGACACGGCATCGAGAGTGATCCGAGCTTCGCCGCACGCGATCTTTCAGGCATTCGTCGATCCGGCCGCCTTGATCTCCTGGCTTCCGCCGCAAGGCATGACGGGACAGATCCACGCATTCGACCCTCGTGAAGGCGGAAGCTATCGGCTGGCGCTCACATATAACGCACCGGATCATTCAACACGCGGTAAAACCTCCGAGCACACCGACATCGTTTCCGGGCGGTTCCTGGAAATCGTTCCTGACGTCCGCATCGTCCAGGCGGTGGATTTTCAATCGGACGATCCGGAATTTGCGGGAACGATGGTCATGACCTGGTCCTTGGACGTCGTTCCATCCGGCACGAAGGTGACCATAATTTGCGAAGACGTGCCGCACGGCATCAGCAAGGAAGACCACGACGAGGGACTGAAGTCGACTCTCGGAAACCTTGCTAAGTATCTGGAGTAGTTCGGATATTCTACAATTCTCGCAGCTCGCTCAACCGCATTTTAGTTCCATAATCTATCTTATCTGATCTTTATATGTAGCCGGGTACATTCTATTTCCAAGTGCGACATGCCAGTGATTTCAATGGTTTCGCTTTGGAGATTTTGGCATGTCCCGATGCTATTCGCAATTGACCCTCGCCGATCGGCGCCGCCTTCATCATCTGGTCGAGCGCAAGGTTCCGGTCAATGAGGTGGCCCGTCTGCTCGGCCGTCACCGCTCGACCATCTATCGTGAGATCCGACGCAATACCTTTCGGGATCACGAGCTTCCCGAATACAGTGGCTACTTCTCGACAGTTGCTGATGACATCGCCAAAGAGCGGCGCCGGCGCTTGAGAAAGCTCCGGCGCCATCCGCATCTGCGTCGTATGGTGATTGAGAGATTGAAAGCATACTGGTCACCAGAGCAGATCGCTGGCCGTCTGCTGGCCGACAGCGTCAGCCTGGTTCGCATCTGCGCCGAGACCATCTACCGCTTCATCTACGGCAAGGAAGACTACGGGCTTGGCCTCTATCGATATCTGCCGGAGGCACGCCGCAAACGCCGCCCGCGTGGATCGCGGAAGCCGCGAAACAGCGTGTTTCCGGCCAGTCATCGGATATCACAACGACCTGATTTTATTGATGATCGGACGCAGTTTGGCCACTGGGAGGGCGACCTATTGATCTTCGAACGAGACTTCGGCCATGCCAACCTCACCTCACTGGTCGAGCGCAAAAGCCGCTACACAGTGATGATCAAGAACCAAAGCCGGCACTCGCGTCCGATCATGGATAAGATCATCGAGACATTCTCTCCTTTGCCGGGCTTCGCACGCCAGAGCTTCACCTTTGACCGCGGCACGGAGTTTGCCGGGTTCAGGGCTTTGGAAGATGGCATCGGCGCACGCAGCTGGTTCTGCGACCCCAGCGCACCCTGGCAAAAAGGTGCGGTCGAAAACGCCAACAAGCGCATTCGCCGCTTCATGCCAGGCGACACTGACCTGGCCGAAGTGCCGCAATCGGCGCTGGTTCAACTCGCTCACCATCTGAACGACCTACCGAGAAAGTGCCTGGGCTACAAGACACCGACCGAAGTGTTCGTGGCGCATTTGCAAGAGGGAGGCTGATCCCCTACCCTCAAAACTGGCCATGATGCACTTGGATTAGCTTCTCCACCGGGGTGGGTTCAAGAATGAAGTGCGACTTGCGAATGATTTCAATGGGTTGTCACTCGCAAGCAGAAATCAGTTCGCCAAGCTCTGCTTTGGGGCTCTCGTAGAAACCGTGGCCGTCGTTGCCGTCGGAGCCCAATAGGTATCTAAAAGGCTTGCCATTTTGTCATCGCGAATCCGTGCGGTCTTCTCGCCCATCACCACACCGACGACGCGGCGGCCGTTCTTCGTCGCAGATGTCACGAGATTGTAGCCGGAAGCATCGGTGTAGCCGGTTTTGATGCCATCGGCGCCGGCATAGCGATACATCAGATTGTTATGGCCGCGTAGTTTCATGCCGCGGAATTTTATGCCGCGCATCGAGAAAAGCTTGAACTCCTCCGGAAAGTCTCGCATCAGCGCGACGCCGAGCGTTGCCAGGTCGCGGGCCGTCGTCACCTGTTCGGGATCGGGCAGGCCGGAGGCATTCTTGAAGACGGTGTTGCTCATGCCGAGTTGATGCGCCTTTTCGGTCATCATCTTGCCGAAGCTGTCCTCGGAACCGCCGAGCTGCTCCCCGATCGCAACGGCCGCGTCATTGGCCGAGAGGACGACGATGCCTTGGACCGCTTCCCGCACGGTGACCTTGCCACCGACGCCGACCGCCAGTTTGAAGGGCTCCTTGCTTTCGGCATTCTCCGACATGGTCAAATTCTGATCCCACTTCAGGCGGCCGTCATGCAGCGCTTCGAAGGCAAGATAGAGCGTCATCATCTTCGTAAGCGAAGCCGGATAGTTCAGCTCATCCTGGTTCGATGCCTCCAGCGTCTGGCCGCTCTGCACATCCACGAGGAAGCTCGCCTGCCCGGCCTCCGCCGTCGAAAGGGTGCCGAAAAAAAATACGGAAGAGATCGCCGTGGCAAGGAGCAAGGAGGTCGTCTTGAACATGAATGTCTGCAGTCTCTGTGATGGGCGGGCCGGACGGAAAGGCGGTCGCCCGGGGGCGTATGAACTGTCGGCTTTCGAAGGCGATAGATCGGGCAAATCTATGGCGGAAAAAAGAGCGGTGCCACAAAAAATGGGTTATCCACCTCGCTCAAATATCGCTGCTGGGGCCCTCCTCCATCGAACAACCCGCAACATGCCGCCGTTCAAGGTACCCGGCCCTCGGCTCAGGCGCCTTGGACCTTCTAGCCCCAGAACCAGGACTTGTTAATTTCGGCACGCGCTTCCGCGGGTGTCACGCCGATGTCCCGAAGCTGGTCGTCGGTCAGATCGCGCAGATTGCCTCTTGTCTCTCGCTTTTCGAGATAGGACAAAAGCGCTGCCAGTGCCGGCCGCAGGAATCCTGGTTTTCGCTTGTCTTTGTCCACGCTTGGCATCACTGCCGTCGATCTTTCGATATCAATTGTCATCTGCATATTCCCCAAGCTCGTCTCATCGGACATGGTTTAGGATGCACTGGCGCTTGCTGCGAAGGAAGCTTATGGTCTTAATGCAATCCATAAGGAATCCTTCTGATGTTCAATCTGGATCAGCTTGCCGCCTTCGTCAGCGTCGTCGATCTCGGCAGCTTCACGGCGGCTGCCGACAAGGTCGGGCTGACGCAGCCCGCCGTCAGCCTTCAGGTGAAGCTTCTGGAGCAGCGCCTCGGGGTAAGGCTGATCGAGCGCGTTGGACGGCGGGCGCAGCCGTCGCCGGCCGGACTTGAGCTGCTTCCCCAAGCGCGCCGTATCATCGAAGCCTGCACCACGGCAGAAGAGGCGATGACGCCTTTTCGCGACGGATCGGTCGGCCGCGTGCGGATCGGCAGCGGCGGTACGGCATCGATCCATCTGCTACCCCGCGCCATCGCCATAGCGAAGCAGCGCATGCCTGATCTCGAAATCATCGTCCGTATCGGCAATATTGACGAGATTCTGCGCGATCTCGAAGCCAATGCGCTGGACCTCGCGGTGGTGGCCCTGCCCGCCGCCGGCCGTTCGCTTGAGGTCGAACCGTTCCATGATGACGAGCTTTTAGCCGTAGGGCCGAAGGGAAGCGTCATACCGGAAGGCGGACCGGATGCGGACTTCATGAAAGACAAGACGCTACTGCTTTACGAAGGCGGAAACACCCGTCGCGTCACGAACGAATGGTTCGCGGCGGCTGGGGTTCGCCCGGAGCCGGCCATGGAGTTTGGAAGCGTCGAGGCCATCAAGGAGCTGATCGCCGCGGGCCTCGGGTGGTCCATCCTCCCGGATATGGCGCTGAGGCGCGACAAGTCCGACCTGCTGGTGACCTCGCCGCTCAGACCGAGGCTCGTTCGGCAACTCGGCATAGTGTTGCGCCGGGATAAGCATCTCACAAAGGGTCTTCGTGAAATCATCAAATCCCTTCGCGAACTCCGAAGCAGCCGGGAACACGAAGCCTAATCTCGATCGAAAAACACCCCTTCGAGCTCCCCGCCTCCACGGTTATTCCAGGCGGTTGCGCCGCTCGATCTCGTCGTCGGACGGATCCGGCAAGGCGAACGAGCCCGTCTTGACCGGGCCGTCCGGCTTATAAGTCGCGATGATGACACCGGTCGGAGAGATTTGGCTGCGCAGGAGCTTCATTGCTGTGGGAACCGCGCCGTCGCCGAACAGTTTCTTGCCGCCGCCAAGCACAAGCGGAAAGGTCAGCAGGCTGAATTCGTCGATCAGCCCGTTGCGAAGCAGAGTCTGGATGAGGTTGCTGCTGCCCTGGATCAGCAGATCCGGCCCCTCGCCCGCCTTCAATTGCTTTATCGCCGCAACGACGTCGCTGCCGAGCGATCGGCTGTTGTTCCAATCCAGTTTGCCGCTTCCGCGCGTCGCGACATATTTGGTGATCCTGTTAAATTGCTTGGCGATGGGATCATCGTCGCCGACATGCGGCCAATGGGCGGCGAAGATATCGTAGGTCTTGCGTCCGAGCAGTAGGTCGAACGGCTTTTCAAAAACCTCGAAAAGCGCCTTGCCGGTCGCTTCGTCGAAAGAATGAAATGTCCAGCCGCCATGCTCGAAACCGCCGGACGGATCCTCCTGTGGACCGCCGGGCGCCTGCATGACGCCGTCAAGGCTGATGAATGTCGCTGCTATGACCTTGCGCATGATGTCCTCCGTGCTTTTGGGGTCGTGCCCAAAGGACGTGTCGCCGATTACCGCTCCGACAACACCTCGAAAAAATTTTCGAACACGCAATCTAACGTTCGCGCGGTACTTGTGACCAATTGACTCTTGAACGTCGCCACGGAATCGGCAAAATTCATCCTATCAATAGTTCCCCTGAGATACGAACCCGACTCTGGGACCGCCTCGTTCGAAAATACCTGGATAAAAGCGTGAGCAGCGATTCATCAAGAAGCGCCGCGAAGTCCTTGGCTTCGCGTGCGCATGTCAATGCGGCCGGTTGGGGGCAAGGTCTCTCGACGATCGTGCGGATCACCCATATGACACTGCGCCATCCATGGCAGACAAGCTTCGCCATTGGGGCAACTTTTGTAGCTGCAACGTTACAGTTGATGATACCGCGACTGCTTGGCCACGCGGTCGACCAGACGCAGACGGCGGTCGCCGGTGGCGCTGCGGGCCAAATTGCCGAGAATGCACTCCTGACGACCGCCCTGCTCCTGCTCACGGTCAGCATCCTGCGCGGCCTGTTCACGATGGTGCAGAACTACTACAGCGAGGCGGTCGGTCATCACATGGGCTGCGAGCTCAGGCTCGCCTGCTACGAAAAGATCCAGCAGCTCTCCTTCAGCTTCCACGACAAGATGCATTCCGGCGATCTCATCACCGTCGGACTGCTCGATCTGGAAGGCGTGCGCATGTATTTCTCCACCGCGCTGGTGCGCATGCTGCTGCTGAGCATGCTGATCGGCGTCGGCGCCTACATGCTGCTGTCGACGGATGTCGTGCTCGGCCTGCTTGCCTTGAGCTTCGTGCCCTTCGTGGCCTGGCGCTCCTCTGTCACGCAGCTGAGACTGCGCTCGACATGGCTCGACCTGCAGGAACGCCTCTCGGTACTCACCCGCGTGATGGAAGAAAATCTCGGCGGCATCCGCGTTGTGCGCGCCTTTGCTGCGCAGGCGCATGAGATCCTGAAATTCGACCGGGCGTCGCATAGTGCGCTGACCCTCGCCCATCGGCGTGTCGGCATCCGCGTCATCAACACCAGCGCCATGAACCTCTCCTTTTTCATCGCCATGGGTCTCGTGCTCTGGATGGGCGGTCTCAAGGTGATCGCGGGCCAGATCAGCGTCGGCACCCTCGCCTCCTTCCTGACCTTCATGACCATCCTGCAGATGCCGGTGCGCCAGCTCGGGCTGATGGTCAATGCCTTCGCCCGCGCCTCGACTTGCGGCTCGCGCCTCTTTGCGCTGCTCGATCTCGATATCGCCATCAAGGACTCACCGGACGCAAAGCCGCTTGCGGCAACGGAAGGTGTGCTGCGCTTCGAGAATGTCGGTTTCAGCTATCCGGGTCCGGAAAAGCGCCCGGTGCTGAAGAATATCAGTTTCGAGGCAAGGCGCGGCGAAACGATCGGCATCGTCGGCCCGCCCGGCAGCGGCAAATCCACCATCGCCCATCTCATCCCGCGTTTCTACGACATCACCTCCGGCCGGATCACGATCGACGGCCAGGATATCCGCAAGGCGACGCTGCAATCCTTGCGACAGAACGTTGCCGTCGTGCAGCAGGATTCCTTCCTGTTCACGACGAGCATCGAGAACAATATCGCCTATGGCGACCCCTGGGCAAAAGAAGGCCGGATTGAGCGTGCCGCCGAGTCGGCCCAACTACACAATTATATTCTCGGCCTGCCTGCCGGCTACACCACTGTCGTCGGCGAGCGCGGCGTGTCGCTCTCCGGTGGCCAGCGCCAGCGCCTGACGATCGCACGCACGCTGATGCTGAAACCGGCTGTCATGGTGTTCGACGACTCGACGGCCGCGATCGACGCGGCGACGGAGCAGCGCATCCGCAGCGCCATGAAACGCTTTGCCCGCGATCGGGTAACGCTGGTGGTGGCGCACAGGCTGAGTTCACTGATGCACGCCGACCAGATCCTGTTCATCGAGAGCGGCGAGATCATCGAGCGCGGAACCCATGAGCAACTGTTGGCCGCGGGAGGGCGGTACAAGGCGCTTTACGATCTGCAGGTTCGCCCGGAGGACGATGTCGTCAAGACATCCGGCGGCAGGCTCGCAAGAGCGAAAGGGGAGGTCTGACAATGTCAGAAACTATCGAAACCGAGCGCAACGACGTGCGCGAGGATGGACGTCGCCCTCCCCGCGCCGTGGTCGGCTCGCATCGCGTCGAAGAGGAAATCTTCGGCAAGGTCTTCGACACCAAGATCATTCGCCGCATCTGGGGCTTCGTCAGCCCCTATCGCCGCCAGATCTACATTTCCGTGATTGCCGTGCTGCTGTTCACGGCGTCGCAGATCGTCATACCGCTTGTCATACGCCACGCGATCGACAATGCGATGGCGCCGGGTGCCATCGATTATTCGGCGTTGTGGCTGGCGCTGGCGATCTTTGCGGTGGCGATCATCGTCAATTATGGTGCGAGCTACGTGCAGGAGACATATGTCGGCCAGGTCGCCGAAGAAGTGCTGTTCGACATACGCCGCGCGATGTTCGCGCATCTCCAGTACGTATCGCTCTCCTTCATGGACAAGACCGAGGTCGGCCGGTTGATGTCGCGCCTGCAAGGCGACGTCAACTCCATGCAGGAATTCCTTGAAACTTCCGTGCTTTCGGTCGGCGACATCGCCCTGCTCTTCGGTATCGTCATCGTCATGCTGTCGCTCGATTTCCGGCTCGGCCTGCTGACGCTGTCCGTCATGCCGATCCTCTTCATCGTGCGGCTTTTCTGGCTGCCGAAGGCGCGCGTCGCCTTCATGAATGCGCACGAAACCAACTCCGTTACCAATGGCGCCCTGGCGGAGGCGATCCATGGCGTGCGCGCTGTGCAGGGCATGCATCGGCAAGGGGTCAACTTCTCGCTTTTCGACGACAAGGCGCATACCAATCTCAATGCGCATCTGACCGCGGCGCGCTATGCCCAGATCATGGTGCCGATCGTCGACACGCTGACCGGCATGGCGATGGCGATCGTTATTATCGTCGGCGGCTCGATGGTTCTGAACCATAGGCTCGATGTCGGCATCATGGTCGCCTTCCTGTTCTATATTCAGCGCTTCTTCGACCCGATCCGTTCGCTGACCATGCAATATTCGGTCATGCAACGCGCCATGGCTTCCGGCCAGCGCTTGACCGAAGTGCTCGACGTTCCGATCGACATCAAGGACGCTCCGGATGCCAAGGAACTTTCGCGCGACATGGACGGCTCGGTCGAGTTCCGTGATGTTGTCTTCGGCTACAATCCCGAGCATCCGGTGCTGAAGAACGTCAGCTTCAAGGTCAATCCCGGAGAGACCGTGGCGCTGATCGGTCCCACAGGCTCGGGCAAGTCCAGTTCCATGGCGCTTATCCATCGTTTCTATGATGTGCAGCAGGGCCAGGTGCTGGTCGGCGGTCACGACGTGCGGTCCCTCACTCAGGATTCGCTTGGCCGACAGGTCGCCATGGTGCTGCAGGAACCTTTCCTCTTCACCGGTTCGGTGTTGGAGAACATTCGCTACAACAAGGCGGACGCGACACGCGAAGAGGCCATCGAGGCCGCCAAGGCTGTCGGCGCACATGAATTCATCGTGCGGCTGCCGGAAGGTTACGACACCATTCTCGGCGAACGCGGCGGCGGGCTTTCGCTCGGGCAGCGCCAGCTCGTCAGCTTCGCGCGCGCCCTTGTCGCGGACGCCAAGATTCTGGTGCTCGACGAAGCGACGGCGAATATCGACAGCTACACCGAAATGCTGATCCAGAAAGCGCTGGTCAAGCTGCTCGAAGGCCGCACCGGCCTCGTCATCGCCCACCGGCTTGCCACCATCCGCGAGGCTGACCGCATCATCGTGCTGCAAAATGGGCAGCTGATCGAAAGCGGCAACCACAACCAGCTCATGGCCAACGGCAAGCTTTATTCGAAGCTCTACAACCTCAACTACGCCTCCTTCGACGATATTCCGGAGGACGAGGTGACGGCTTCGGTGCCTGCTGAGTCGCAGACCTAGGAGTCCGCCTCATCTCGTTCATTCGACCCATTGCGCTCGCGAGGGTCCCGGCGCAAACGGGTCGCCGAAGTACTGGGTCTCGCGGGCCACTTTGCCGTCCCGGAATTCCATTATGCTCACCGAGTAGGATGGACTGTTGTCATAGGTAAGGATGAATTCCGTAATCCAGAGGTCCCCCGCACCAACAATACGCCGCACGCTGAAGCGCTTGGCGTTGGGTTGCGCGATGCGAGAGGCTTGAATGTTGTTCCGCCCCCTGATGCGTTCGCCCGATTGCGGATACTCGAGCAGTGCATTCTCCTGATATATATCGTGCTCGACATCGAACTCATTTGCGTCCGAGGCGGCCCAGTGCCGATTGAGCGCCTCTCGAATCTCATTCTCATCCATCTTTGTTATCCCAGATTGCCGATCCTTGAAGCCCGGAAACGCCGTGCTGCGACTGTCGTGTGAGACCTGACAATTTCAAAAGTGGAGTTGGATCACAGTGTCGTTCTGATCGACGTTCCAACTCCCAAGCGCTCCCGCCACTCGACGGATCGATCGGTGTCGCGATATCAATTGGAATTGAAAGGCCGCGCCATTTTGTTGGAGCGCCTATCGAAGTTCCGGAATTGGACCTATTTCACTTTTTATCCCATGTTGCGCGTCGCCTTCCCACTATGAATGTGGTCACGGCTCGCATCTGCTTCATTTCGGAGTTGGCTATGGAGGACATAATCAACAATGACCGACAATATCCTGGTTCTCTATGGCTCCTACCGGTCGGATCGCCTCGGCATCCGTCTCGCGAATTATATCGTAACCAGCCTCCGTCAGCGTGGAAACAATGCGGAACTGATCGACGCGAAGGATGTTGGACTGCCGATGCTCGATCGAATGTACAAGGAATACCCCAAAGGTTCTGCTCCCCCCGAAATGGAGCGGCTTGCCGCAAAAATTCGGGGCGCCGATGCTTTTGTTTTCGTCACAGGCGAATACAACTGGGGCATGCAACCCGGTCTAAAAAACCTGACTGATCATTACCTTGAGGAGTGGTTTTGGCGGCCGGCCGCAATTGTCAGTTACTCCGGTGGCCGCCTTTCCGGCGCACATGCGGCGGTCCCCTGGCATGGCACTCTTTCCGAGATGGGAATGATCGTCATCTCAAGCACCCTTGCCGTCGCCAGTATCTCGACAGCATTGGACGCTGACAATAAACCTTTCGGGAGCGGAGGCGATGCCCTTGCGAGAGCTTTTCCCCGTTTTGCCGACGACCTTTCCTGGTGGACCGAGGCAGTAAAACGACAGCGCGCGCACAAGGCGCCTCCGTACTGAGAACTCAGGGGTCCCTTTTGCGGGTAGCACGCCGAGTATCTCACCTTCATCGCCGACGCTTTACCGCAGAGCTGCCTTGTTGAAACGACCGCAAAACGGATTCTGGATCGCTTCCTTTTATTTTTAAATGCCCTGACGCAAATTCCGGTGGACGCTTGTCACTCGCAGTAACTTGCATGATGATAGCTACTCATGCTATTCGCCTTGCCATGCAGAGAACAAGCTTCAGCACCTTCAAATGTCCGGCCGCGCGTGCGCTTGAGAGCGTTGGTGACTGGTGGAGCATCCTCATCCTGCGGGACGCGTTTCAGGGGCTGAGCCGGTTCGACGAATTCCAGAGAAATCTCGGCGTCGCGCCGAACATCCTCACGCGGCGGCTCAAGCACTTGACCGATGAAGGCCTGTTCGAGCGGCGTCTCTACAATGAGCGGCCGCCGCGCTACGAATATGTGCTGACCGCTAGGGGGCGCGACTTCTTTCCGGTTCTGATGGCGCTTTTCACCTGGGGCAATCAGTATCTGCCGGCCGAGGAAGTCGCCATGCGGCTCGCCGATGCCGACACGGGCGAGGATCGGGATCCCCTTCTCATCGACAGGGTAACCGGCCGCGCATTTCATCCCGAAGACACGATATTGGTGCCCGGGCCGGCCGCCGATGACGCCGTTCATGAGCGCATCGCCCAGATGAAAGCATGGTTTTTAGGCTTCGACGCCTGATTAAATAGGAGCAAGACATGGATCGTATCGTCGTAACCGGCATGGGCCTGGTTTCCCCTCTTGGCGTCGGCGTCAATGCGAGCTGGAAGCGGCTGATTGCGGGTCGCTCCGGTCTGAGGCTGCTGCCCGAGGAGATGGTCGGCGATCTCGCCGCCAAGGTCGGCGGCATCGTTCCGAGCATCGATGAGGACCCGGAAGCAGGATTCGATGTCGACCGCTACGTGCCGATCAAGGATCAGAAGAAGATGGACCGCTTCATCCTCTTTGCCATGGCGGCCGCTGAGGAAGCGATCCTTCAGGCCGGCTGGCAGCCGACGGAGCTTCTCGATCTGGAGCGTACCGCCACAATCATAGCGTCGGGGGTCGGCGGTTTTCCGGCCATCGCCGATGCGGTGCGCACGGCCGAAACGCGTGGCGTCCGGCGGTTGTCGCCCTTCACCATCCCGTCCTTCCTCGTCAATCTCGCCGCCGGCCAGGTGAGCATCCGCTATGGATATAAGGGGCCGCTCGGCGCGCCGGTCACAGCCTGCGCGGCAAGCGTCCAGGCAATCGGCGATGCGGCACGGCTGATCCGCTCCGGCGAGGCCGATGTTGCCATTTGCGGAGGCGCCGAAGCCTGCATCGATAAGGTCAGCCTCGGCGGCTTCGCTGCAGCAAGAGCCCTTTCCACCGGCTTCAGCAACCGGCCGGAGGAAGCCTCTCGCCCGTTCGACAGCGCGCGTGACGGTTTCGTCATGGGTGAAGGCGCCGGCATGCTCGTCATCGAGACACTGGAACACGCGCTTGCCCGCGGCGCCACGCCGCTTGCCGAACTCGTCGGTTACGGCACTGCCGCCGACGCCTACCACATGACCGCGGGGCCGGAAGATGGTGACGGCGCGCGCCGGGCGATGCTCGCGGCTCTTTCGCAGGCACGGATTTCGCCTGCCGAGGTCAAGCATCTCAATGCGCATGCGACGTCGACGCCGGTGGGCGACCATGGCGAGATGGAGGCTATCAAGACGGTCTTCGGCCGCAACGGCGCAATTGCGGTCAGCGGCACCAAGGCGGCGACCGGCCATCTGCTAGGAGCCGCCGGCGGCATGGAAGCGATCTTCACCATCATGGCGCTGCGCGAGCAGATCGCCCCGCCGACACGCAACCTGCAGGAACCGGACCCGTCGGCCGAAGGCATCGATTTGGTCGGTGCGACCGCCCGACCGATGGCCATGGACTATGCCATTTCCAATGGCTTTGGCTTCGGTGGCGTCAATGCCAGCGCGCTGTTCCGCCGCTGGCAATAGCCGCTTTCGCGAAGGCGGGAAGCGCGCTATTCTGGCTGTGACATAGCCGGAGATCGCCCATGCGTGTATTTCCCGTAGCCGCCATGCTCTGCCTCATCCTCGCGTCGACAGCGCGCGCGGAAGACCCGGTGCAGACCGCCCAGAGCCTGATCCAGGAACAGATAGGCGCTTTCCTGCATAACGATGCAACCGCCGCCTATTCCTTCGCAGCGCCGGGCATCAAGGCGCTGTTTCCCGACAAGGATACTTTCTTTGCCATGGTGAAAAAGGCCTACCAGCCGGTCTATCACCCCGGCAATTACGCATTCGGGAAAAGCCGCGCGATCGATAACGGCGCCGTCGTCTATCAGGAAGTGCTGATCACAGGCACCGACGGCAAAGACTGGACGGCGATCTACCAGATAACCCGACAGCCTGATGGTGCCTACAAGATCAATGGCGTGCAAATCCTGCCGAATGCGACGAGCGAAGGTATTTGAAGGGAAACGGTGCCGTAGAGGGCGGCGCGTCCATCACGAAAGACAGTACGCGCCGCTAAAAGGCATTGGCTAGAGCATTTCCAGGAAAAGTGCGAAGCGATTTTCCGTCTGGAATGCGTAAAGAAACAAAAGGATAGAGCGTTTTCGCGATTCGAGGAAAAGCGAAAACGCTCTATCCTCGGATTCTCAGAGAGTTGCCGGAAAAGCTGCCGCTGTCGAAATTCGGGCGCGGCTGCGGAACGGCTATGGTGGAGGTCGGCACCGGAGTGGCGACTGCATTTGCATCTGTGACAGGCGCCGAAATCGACATGGAAGTCGGAGCCGGTGTCGGAATGGGAACTTCAGCCGGAACCAGCGTAGTCGTTGTCGGCAAATTGACGGTCGGGTTTGATACCGGCGTAAAGGTGGCGACGGAAGGTGCTGGCTGCATCGGTTGCGTCTCCGGCAGAACGAACGGAGATTGCGTCGCCGACATGCCCTGCCCGGACACGTAGTTCATCGCAACTTCATAGGCCGGAAGCGGTGCGGGGGTCTGCAGTTCGCCATCGCGACCGCGCTTCTCGTAGAAGGCGTTTCCACCAGCTATGGCAACATAGTGCATGTTATCATAGGGAAATCTCAGACCCTGGGTATGGAAGAACATCGCGTCCTTCACGCCAGGATGTCGCTCTCCCCGCAGAATAGCAGTCGCTGCAAGATCAAGGTCCGGCTGTGCCTGGGCTTTGACTTCCTTGACCATCACTCCGGGCGCGAACTGTCTTTCCTGAGCTACGATACCGCAGATCGTATTCGGATAGGCGCCGGACGTCAGTCTGTTCATCACGACTGTCCCGACTGCCATATATCCATCATGGTCGGAATGTTCCGACTCGAAATACATTGCGCGCTCGAGACAGTCTCTGTCCTTTGCGGTGTAATTATATGTAACTTTCGCTGGACGAATGGGTTTCGTCGAACTGCGGGAGCTCGGTGCTGCCTTCTGCGTCGTCGTGCAGCTCGTGGCTGCCAGACCGACAAGCAATAGTCCCGAAAGACATGCCCCCAATTTGCGTTGCGCCCTCAACGGCAAGTGCCTCCTAGTTTCAGTAGAACAGCCCTTATCGACAAAGAAAATGCGTTGTAGCCGGATTTCTTCAAAATTCCAAGCGTTACGCAATCAAATTAGCCAGTGATGCTTATCATTGGCGGAAGGACCGTTTATTCCGATTCGCTATTTTTTCCCAATACTTTCCTATCGCAAAGCCGTCACGAGCTCTGCTGGAGCTCCGGGTGCATCCCTGGTGTCAGGCCCCCGATCGGCTCGAAACGATATCAATTAATGATAGCAATCAATTGATAATAAATGATTTACCATGCAGGTTCACTCGCTGCGCCAGCCGACCTCGATGAGAATTTGTCCGGGCGCGAAGCAATAGAACGACCAACCGCCACGCATCGCGGCAGGCGGCTGTCCCATCTCGCAGCCAGCCGCTTTCGCCCGCTCGTATTGTGCATCGACAGCCTCGCGAGACGGGAGCATGAAGCCGATATGATAGGTGTTGCGGCCGACCGATACGGTGTCGGCTCCGCCGAATTTCTCGGTTGGTCGGCTGATGACCAGCTCAAGCCCGGCATCGTCGCATAGGATCGCGAGACCGTTTGCGCCACGTGTTTCGACCTCGGTCAGGCCGAACGCGGAGACAAGAACATCCCGGGTCGCGGCGACATCGGGACGTGCAGATCTAGATGATTCAGTCGCATGACAGCTCCAAGAGGCTTTCCCGCGGAGACATGTCGGTCGAAACGGCCCACGCCAAACGCGGGACACTCGGCCACAATGGCCAAGTTCCGCGTCGTGGGTTCTCACGCCGATGGCGTGGAGCAGAACTTCCGGGTGGAAGGGGTCGGGCTTACCGAGACCAACCCTGCCTTTTTCAACAAGCGTCGAATAGCGCGAAATCGTGACGGGAGCAAGCGTACGCCAATGCCTCCGATATTCACGGCTTACACCGGCTCGAGATCGCCCCTCGCCCAATTTTCCTGAGTCTCCGCCATGAAATCAGCAAAGCGGTCTTCGGCGATTGCCTGGCGAATGCCCTGCATCAGCTCCTGATAATAGGCGAGATTGTGCCAGGAGAGCAGCATGCCACCGAGCGCCTCGTTGGCGCGGACGAGGTGGTGCAGATAGGCGCGGGAGTAGTCACGCGAGGCCGGGCAGCTGGACTGCTGGTCGAGCGGGCGCATGTCCTCGGCGTGGCGTGCATTGCGGATATTGACCTTGCCGCGGCGGGTGAAGGCGAGACCATGCCGGCCGGAGCGGGTCGGCATGACGCAATCGAACATGTCGATACCGCGCGCAACCGATTTCAGGATGTCGTCCGGCGTGCCGACGCCCATCAGATAGCGCGGCTTTTCGGTCGGCAGCTCGGGCAGCGTGATCTCAAGCATGCGCAGCATGACCTCCTGCGGCTCGCCGACGGCAAGGCCGCCGACGGCGTAGCCCTTCAGATCCAATCCGCTCAACGCTTGCGCGGAACGGACACGCAGATCGGGGATATCGCCGCCCTGCACGATGCCGAACATCGCCTTGCCCGGCTGGTCGCCGAAGGCCGCCTTGCAGCGATCCGCCCAGCGCAAGGACATCTCCATGGCGCGCTCGATCTCCTTCGGCGTCGAAGGCAGGGCCACGCATTCGTCGAGCTGCATCTGGATATCGGAACCGAGCAGTCCCTGAATCTCGATCGAGCGCTCGGGGGACATATGATGCAGGCTGCCGTCGACATGGGACTTGAAGGTGACGCCCTTCTCGTCGAGCTTGCGCAAGCCCGACAGCGACATCACCTGGAAGCCGCCGGAATCGGTCAGGATCGGATGTTTCCAGCGGATCAGTTCGTGCAGGCCACCGAGACGCGCGACGCGTTCGGCGGTCGGGCGCAGCATCAAGTGGTAGGTATTTCCGAGGATGATGTCGGCGCCGGTTTCTCGCACCTGGTCGAGATACATCGCCTTGACCGTGCCGACCGTACCAACAGGCATGAAGGCCGGCGTGCGGATCGTGCCGCGCGGCATGGACACTTCGCCGAGGCGGGCACCGCCATCGGTCTTTTTCAATTGGAATTGAAAGCTCTCGCTCATCTCGTCCTAGTCTTTCCGGTAGAGCAGGCTGCCATCGCCATAGGAATAGAAGCGATAGCCCGTCTCGATAGCATGGGTATAGGCCGCGCGCATCGTATCGAGGCCGGCGAAGGCCGATACGAGCATGAACAGCGTCGAGCGCGGCAGGTGAAAATTGGTCATCAGCATGTCGACGGCCTTGAAGCGGTAGCCGGGCGTGATGAAGATACCGGTGGCACCCTGCCAGGGCTGGATGGTGCCGTCGTCATCGGCAGCACTTTCGATCAATCGCAGCGACGTCGTCCCGACGCAGATGATGCGTCCGCCCCTCGCCTTCACGGCATTGAGCTTGACCGCTGTCCCGGCGTCGACATAGCCGATCTCGAAATGCATCTTGTGGTCGTCGGTATCGTCGGCCTTGACCGGCAGAAACGTGCCGGCACCAACATGCAGTGTCACGAAATGCCGTTCGACACCCATGGCGTCGAGCGCTGCAAACAGCGCCGGGGTGAAATGGAGGCCGGCTGTGGGCGCTGCGACAGCGCCCTCTTCCCGGGCATAGATCGTCTGGTAATCGGCGCGATCACGCTCGTCTTCCGCGCGCTTGGCTGCGATGTAAGGCGGCAGGGGAATATGGCCGACCGTGGCGATTGCCTCGTCCAGCGCCGGGCCGGACAGATCGAACCGCAGGGTGATCTCACCGCCCTCGCCCTTGTCCTCGACCGTGGCGTCAAGCGTGCCGAGCGAACAGACGGTCTCGCCATGGCCGAACTGGATACGATCGCCGATCTTGATGCGCTTGCCGGGCCTGGCGAAAGCCTTCCAGCGATCGGGCGCGCTGCGCATGTGCAAGGTCGCCGAGACCTGCTGGCCGGGCGCGCCCTCGCGATGGCGAATGCCTTCCAATTGCGCCGGTATCACCCTGGTATCGTTGAAGACCACGGCATCGCCTGGGCGCAGGAAGGATGGCAGATCCCGGACCAGATGGTCGCTCAGCGTGTTGGCGCGGTCATTTGGATCGACGACGAGCAGGCGCGCATTATCGCGCGGGTCGGCGGGCCTGAGCGCGATACGCTCATCCGGCAGGTCGAAATCGAAAAGGTCAACACGCATTCAGCTCATCCAGGCAAAGCGAAACCCGCCCCCACGCCCGAAGCGCAAGAGGCGGGTTTCAGGAATAATCACGATCAGACGTCGGCGGCAACCCGCGCGGAGACGATCGAGTCCGGATCCTTCACCGGCTCGCCACGCTTGATCTTGTCGACATTGTCCATGCCGCTGATCACCTGACCCCAGACCGAATACTGCTTGTTCAGCCAGGGTGCATCGGTGAAGCAGATGAAGAACTGCGAGTTGGCGGAGTTCGGGTTCTGCGAGCGCGCCATCGAGCAGGTGCCGCGCGTATGCGAGGTGGCGGAAAATTCAGCCTTCAGGTCCGGCTTGGACGAGCCGCCGGTGCCGGCGCGGGCGGTATTGCCGCCGACCTTGCCATGTTCCACGTCGCCGGTCTGGGCCATGAAGCCATCGATGACGCGATGGAAGACGACGCCGTCATAAGCCTTTTCTCGAGCAAGTTCCTTGATGCGAGCGACATGCTCGGGAGCGACCTGCGGCAGAAGCTGAATGACAACTTCGCCCTTGGTGGTTTCCAGGATGAGGGTGTTTTCGGGATCCTTGATCTCAGCCATGTTCGTTTCCTCGTTCTATATGTTCTACACTTACTTCTTGGTGACGGTGACCTTGACCATCTTGTCCGGGTTGCTCACTTCGCCGTTCTGGCCCTCGCCGCGCTTGATCTTGTCGACGAGCTCCATGCCCGAGATGACCTTGCCGACGACCGTGTACTGGCCGTTCAGCGAATCGCCATCGGCGAACATGATGAAGAACTGCGAATTGGCGGAATTCGGGTCCTGGGCGCGCGCCATGCCGACCGTGCCGCGCGTGAAAGGAACCTTGGAGAATTCGGCCGGAAGGTTCGGCAAATCGGAGCCGCCGGTGCCGGCCTTCTGCGCGTTGTAACCCTTTGTCGTATTGCCGAACTTGACGTCGCCGGTCTGAGCCATGAAGCCGTCGATGACGCGGTGGAAGACGACATTGTCGTATTCGCCCTTCTTCGCCAGCGCTTCGATCTGCGCGACGTGCTTGGGAGCAACCTCAGGCATCAATTGGATGACAACGGGACCATCCTTGAGCTGGATCGTGAGAAGATCCGCGGCTGCTGCCGAGAATGCGCTGCCGGCGAAGGCGGCAAGGCTCAGGAAGCCTGCCAATGCGATATGGAAAAGTTTCATGGGTGCTCCGTTCGGAAATGGATTTCAGCTCAGCTTTTGGCGCTGGCCGCATCTTTGAGTTTGCCAGTCAGGGCTTCCAGAACCGCTGACGGCACGAAGGCGCTGACATCGCCGCCCATGGATGCGATTTGCCGCACCAATGTGGCAGTTATGGGCCGCGACGCTGTGCCGGCTGGCAGAAACAGCGTCTGGATATCCGGCGCCATCTGCCTGTTCATGCCGGCCATCTGCATTTCGTAGTCGAGATCGGTGCCATCGCGCAGGCCGCGCACCAGCAGGGTCGCACCCTGCGCGCGGGCGGCATCGACCACCAGATTGTCGAAGGCGACAACGGAAATATCACCCGCCTTTGGCGGAACGGCCTCCGCGAGCGATCTGCGGATCAGCTCCGCCCGCTCCTCGAAGGAGAAGAGCGGCTTCTTGCCGGGATGAATACCGATCCCGACAATAACCTTCGAGGCGACATTCAGCGCCTGCACGAGGACATCCAAATGTCCGTTGGTCATCGGGTCGAAGGATCCGGGATAAAAGGCTGTCGTCATACCAAGCCGGCTCGTTGTTTCGACGCCTTTTGTCACGGATGGGGCCGTATCGCAAGTCATTTGCAACCCAAGGGCCGCCTCTGAACCGCAGATGAATACGGCGTTCAAGCCTGTTTCAGCTCGCCAATGCTTTATTGGCACCAACATCGAACGAGCCTGGTTCAACGGCTCGCCTCCCCGGCTCTAGGAACATCCCGCCATGCTTGTCTTCATTATCGCAGGCGCCATCATCGGTTCATTTGTCGTCGAATACCTCGTTCATCTTTTCGCCGATAACTACGCGATCGAATGGGATTCGGCCTCGGAAAGTGCCAAGGGCATCAGTTCTGCCCAAGAAATCGCCATTGCTATGCGCAGGACGCATCGCGAATCTGAACGCCAGATGAACAAGGCATTCAAGGTCGCTTCAGGCACGCATTGCTAAATACCCTCTTAACAACGGCGGAACCATTTACGAACCGCCGCGTTTAAAGTCCGAAACACAGATTTGCACATTGCGGCAAGAAGGAAGATTAGTATGCCCGACAAGATCACCCTTATTAACGTCGTTTGGATGGCCATGATTTCGGGAATGCTTGCAGCTACCATCGCGCTTTACGATCAAAAACCAGACCAGTCGAAGATTTATGGTCCCTTTGCTTCGGCTCGCCCCTTCGTTGCCTCGAGCCAATACTAAGGGATCTGAACGCTAGTCCCACCAAAGGAGGGAGCGATCATGTTCACGATTTTGACGGTGCTTACGCTTTTCATCAGCATCATGTTTATCGTCTCCGTCGCATCCACCATTTCGGCGCTCCATCGCGAAAGCGAAGAGAGCAAGAGGCTGCATAAGCGTCACAAGACGCTCTGATCTCCGCGTACCGAGCACACTTACCCCACCAGGTGCTCGGATGGACTTGAACCGGACGCTCCCTTAGCGTCCGGTTTTTTTATGCCATGAAATATCACGATCAATTCGCTGATCTTGTTGCCAGATTACCGTTGCGGCAGGACCCTGATTTTGCGACCTTGGACATGCCGATTTCCTCAATCGGAATGTTGCCCATGTCGCTAAGGGATCGAGATGCGCATTGTCTTAACAGGCAGCTCCGGGCGGCTTGGCCGCGCGATTTTCAATGCCCTTGGCAGGGGATAGCGAGATCCTGGGGATCGATCGCTCTCCATTCTCGACAACGCATCTTGTCGGGGATTTCGCCGATGCATCGCTTCTGCGGGATGCCTTGGCGGGTGCGGATGCAATTATCCATAGCGCGGCGCTCCACGCCCCTCATGTCGGAAACGTCTGCGACGACGAATTTCGGCGCGTCAACGTCGAGGGGACACGCCTTTTGGGTGAGGCGGCTTTAGCCGCCGGCGTCAAGCGACTGGTATTCACCAGCACCACGGCACTCTATGGTCACGCGGTCGTGCCAGGCCGCTGCATATGGATCGACGAGACCACCGAACCGCAGCCTAGAAGCATCTACCATCGCACGAAACTGGAAGCCGAGAAAATCCTGGAGAACATGGCGGGCCTGAATTTGCAGGTGCGCATTCTGCGCATGTCTCGGAGTTTCCCCGAACCGGGAAATGTGATGGCCGTCTATCGATTGCATCGCGGAGTCGACATCCGGGACGTGGCCGACGCCCATGCGGCGGCATTGAAGAATGGCGGCGATCATTTTCAACGCCATGTCGTTTCTGTCGGAACGCTTTTCGAGCGCGGAGACTGCGAGGATCTCGCGATCGATGCGGCGTCTGTCATCAGGCTGCGCGTGCCCGCACTCGCCGCCGAGTTCGAACGCCGAAAGTGGCCCTTGCCGCGAACGATCGATCGCATCTACGCCTCGACTTCGGCGGGTGCCGTGCTTGGATGGCACTCCCGCTTCGGCTATGGCGAAGTTCTGGCGCAACTGCACCGGGGCAGCCTGGACGTGCGGCCGCCTTTTCCTTGAGCAGCAGGCGGCCGGAATAGAGACCAGCTCATCCACCGCTCTTGCGTATCGCCCAAAAACAAACGCATAAGTCTGCTTTTCAAGGCAGGCTTATGCGTTTGTAGACACTCTACTTTTGACCACGGACGGAGTTGAACCCCGCTTGCGTCGCCGGACGCAGCGAACTTATTCCTCGCTTGCGCCCTCGATGTCGCCGGCCGCTTCTCCTGGCTCGCCAGTGGCCGTGCCGTCATCCTCGATCACTGCATCGTCTTCGCCTTCGGGCTCGCTGATGCGTTCCACGGAGACGACATTCTCGTCCTTGGCGGTCGAGAAGATGGTCACGCCCTTGGTAGCGCGGCTGGCGATGCGGATGCCGCCAACGGGCACACGGATCAACTGACCGCCGTCCGAGACAAGCATGATCTGATCGCTGTCCTCGACCGGGAAGGCGGCAACGAGCTTGCCGATCTCGCCGGTCTTCGACGTGTCGGTGGCGCGGATACCCTTGCCACCACGGCCGGAGATACGGAAATCGTAAGACGAGGATCGCTTGCCGAAGCCCTTTTCCGAAACCGTCAGAACGAATTGCTCCAGCGCCTTCAGCTCTTCGTAGCGCTCGTCACTCAGCTGTCCCTCTTCGGTGACCTCCTCGCCAACCAGCGCGATTTCTTCGTCGTCGCCGGTCGTCGACCGGCGGTCGATGACCGAGCGCTTCAGATAGGCCGCACGCTCCCAGGGTTCCGCATCGACATGGCGGACGATCGTCATCGAAATGATGCTGTCGCCAGACGCCAGGCTGATGCCGCGAACACCGACGGAATTGCGGCCGGCAAAGACGCGCACATCCGAAACCGAGAAGCGGATGCACTGGCCGAGCGCAGTCGTCATCAGCACATCGTCATGTTCGGTGCAGGTCTCGACGGAGAGGATTTCATCACCCGCCTCCTCCAGCTTCATGGCGATCTTGCCGTTGCGGTTGACCTGGACGAAATCGGACAGCTTGTTGCGGCGCACAGTTCCGCGCGTCGTCGTAAACATCACGTCGAGATTATCCCATGTGGTCTCGTCTTCCGGCAGGGGCATGATCGTGGTGATGCGCTCACCATGCTCCAGCGGCAGCATGTTGATCAGCGCCTTGCCGCGCGAGGTCGGCGTGCCGATCGGCAGGCGCCAGACCTTTTCCTTGTAGACGATGCCGCGCGAGGAGAAGAACAGCACCGGCGTATGCGTATTGAGAACGAATAGCCGGGTAACGAAATCCTCGTCGCGCGTGGTCATTCCCGAGCGGCCCTTGCCGCCGCGACGCTGCGCGCGATAGGTCGTCAGCGGCACGCGCTTGATGTAGCCGAGATGGGACACGGTGACGACCATGTCCTCACGAGCAATCAGGTCCTCGTCGTCCATCTCGAGACCGCCATCGACGATCTCGGTACGGCGCGGCGTGCCGAACTCGTCGCGAACGGCGATAAGCTCTTCTTTTACAATGGTTTGGATGCGGACGCGAGAAGAGAGAATATCGAGGTAATCCTTGATCTCGACGCCGATCTGGTTGAGCTCTTCGTCGATTTCGTCTCGGCCGAGAGCGGTCAGACGTGCCAGGCGCAGTTCGAGAATGGCACGCGCCTGTTCTTCCGAAAGGTTGTAGGTGCCGTCCTCGTTTATGCGATGGCGCGGGTCATCAATTAGCTGGATAAGGGATTCGACATCCGCCGCCGGCCAGCGGCGCGTCATCAGTTCTTCACGCGCCGACTGCGGATCCGGAGCGCCGCGAATAACGCGAATGACTTCGTCGATATTGGCGACGGCGATCGCGAGGCCGACCAAGACGTGCGCACGATCGCGCGCCTTGCGCAGCAGGTACTTGGTGCGACGGCTGATCACTTCTTCGCGGAAGGCCACGAAGGCGCGCAGCATATCCAGCAGGTTCAGCTGTTCGGGTTTTCCGCCGTTCAGCGCCACCATGTTGCAGCCGAAGGAGGTCTGCAGCGGCGTATAGCGATAAAGCTGGTTGAGGATGACCTCGGCATTGGCATCGCGCTTCAGCTCGACGACGACGCGATAGCCCTGACGGTCGGATTCGTCGCGCAGATCGGAGATGCCTTCGATACGCTTGTCGCGCACCAGCTCGGCCATCTTCTCGATCATCGACGCCTTGTTCACCTGATAGGGAATTTCGGTGATGATGATGTGTTCGCGATCGCCACGCATCGGCTCGATGACGGCGACACCGCGCATGACGACGGAGCCACGGCCCGTCTCATAAGCGGAACGGATACCCGCACGGCCGAGGATCTTGGCGCCGGTCGGGAAATCCGGGCCGGGGATGATCTCCATGATCTCAGGCAGTTCGATCGCCGGATTGTCGATCAGGGCAATACAGCCGTTGACCACTTCCGAGAGATTGTGCGGCGGAATATTCGTCGCCATGCCGACGGCAATGCCGCCGGAGCCGTTGACGAGCAGGTTGGGGAAGCGGGCCGGCAGAACCTTCGGTTCTTCCGTCGTCGCATCGTAGTTTTCCTGGAAATCGACCGTTTCCTTGTCGATATCCTCAAGAAGCTCATGGGCGACCTTCGTCAGGCGCGATTCCGTGTAACGCATCGCTGCCGGCGGATCGCCATCGATCGAACCAAAATTTCCCTGCCCATCGATGAGCGGTACGCGCAGCGACCAGTGCTGCGCCATGCGGACCAAGGCGTCGTAGATCGAGGCGTCGCCATGCGGATGGTATTTACCCATGACGTCGGCGACGGGACGAGCCGACTTCACGTATTTGCGGTTCCAGTGATAGCCGCTTTCATGCGCAGCATAGAGGATACGCCGATGGACGGGCTTGAGACCATCACGGACATCGGGAAGCGCGCGGCTGACGATCACGCTCATGGCGTAATCGAGATACGATCGCTGCATTTCCTCCATGATGGAAATCGGCTCGATGCCTGGCGGGAGCTTCCCGCCGCCGGGTGGTGTTTGCTCAGTCAAAACAGATCACGATCTCTTTTAGAATCACTGCGAAATTTATAGCCGAAAGGCCTGGCGAGCGCCAATTTAGCCCGATGTTTTTGAACAGGCTTTTGCCCTTTAAGCCGTGAAATCGAACATTTCCGTGGCGCAACATGCCTATAGCGCCGCATTGCGCTTTGCGAAAGCCTATTCCTCGCATAACAATGGGTCATAACAACGACAAAGAACCGTTGCCGGGGACCATATGGCGAGCGCAGATACGCTGATCAATGCCTTCACCACACTGCTCGTCACCGTCGATCCGCCAGGCCTGGCGCCGCTGTTCATCGGCCTCACCGCCGGCATGAACCGCGCCGAACGCAAGCAGGTGGCGCTGCGGGGTTCACTGATAGCCCTCTTCATCCTGGCGGCCTTCGCCCTGTTCGGCGCGAGCGTGCTCGGCGTTCTCGGCATTTCCATCGGAGCCTTCCGCATCGCCGGCGGTCTGCTGCTGTTCTGGATCGCCTTCGAGATGGTGTTCGAGCGGCGGCAGGACAGAAAGGAAAAGACGACGGAGATCGCGATCACGCAGGATCATATCCGCAACATCGCGGTCTTCCCGCTGGCCCTGCCCCTGATTGCCGGCCCGGGCGCGATCTCGGCCACGATCCTGCTGGCAAGCTCGTTGCAGACCACGCTCGACCGGGCGCAGTTGATCGGCGTCATCGCCGTCAATCTTGGGCTCGTCTTCGCAGCCCTTGCCATTTCGGACAGGCTCGACCGTATGCTCGGCGCGACTGGCAGAGCCATCCTCACGCGATTGCTCGGTGTGATCCTCGCCGCACTTGCCGCCCAGTTTGTCGTGGATGGTGCGCGGGCAGCGTTGAAGCTTCCATGAAAAAGGCCCGCCGATAAGGCAGGCCTTCGAAAATCCGGCTGCTCGTGCCACCAAGCTCAAAACGGAATATCGTCGTCCAGATCGCGCGAGAAATTGCCACCGCCGCCGCTTGGCGCGCCGCCACGGCTACCGCTTGCTGCGCCGCGGCCACCAGATGGCGGTGAAGACTGACCATAGTCGTCACCACCGCCGTAATCGCCGCCACCAAAGTCGCCGCCGCCGCGTCCACCACGACCGCCGCCCTCAACAGAGCCACCGCCCTCGCCGCGACCGTCCAGCATGGTCAGCGTCGAGTTGAAGCCCTGCAGCACGATTTCGGTCGAATACTTATCCTGGCCGTTCTGATCCTGCCACTTGCGGGTCTGAAGCGCGCCCTCGATATAAACCTTGGCGCCTTTCTTCAAATATTGCTCGGCGACCTTGCAGAGACCTTCATTGAAAATGACAACGCGGTGCCACTCCGTCTTTTCCTTGCGCTCGCCGGAATTGCGGTCGCGCCACGTTTCCGAGGTGGCAATATTGAGGTTGGCGATCGGGCGGCCATCCTGCGTGCGGCGGATTTCCGGGTCCGCCCCGAGATTTCCAACCAGAATTACCTTGTTCACACTACCGGCCATGACATCACCCTGCTTGCCGCCCATCGACGGCTCTTAAATTTCACCAGCACACCTTAGACCATTGCCGCCATCAGGTGTTATCCAAGCACCGCCCAAGGCATCTTCATCCACAAAGAAATATCCAAGGGCGATTTTGTTCTTTATTTGTTCTAGTTTGTCTCTATGATCGTGTCAACTGAATCGAAAACCTGGCTCCGGCCATCATTTCAGCCTCGACTCGCGGGCAGCCATCACTAAATAAAGGCAGACTCCAAGGGACCAGCGTAAAACGATGAGCGAACTGAAGACTATTTCCATACGTGGTGCGCGTGAGCACAATCTCAAGGGCATCGATCTCGACCTGCCGCGCAACAAGCTGATCGTCATGACTGGGCTTTCCGGCTCCGGCAAATCGTCGCTCGCCTTCGACACGATCTATGCCGAAGGACAGCGCCGCTATGTGGAGAGCCTGTCAGCCTATGCCCGCCAGTTTCTGGAAATGATGCAGAAGCCGGATGTCGACCAGATCGACGGCCTCTCGCCGGCCATTTCGATCGAACAGAAGACGACCTCGCGCAATCCGCGCTCGACGGTCGGCACAGTGACAGAAATCTACGACTACATGCGCCTGCTGTTTGCGCGCGTCGGCGTGCCCTATTCGCCGGTTACCGGCCTGCCGATCGAGAGCCAGACGGTCAGCCAGATGGTGGACCGCGTTCTCGCCTACGAGGAAGGCACCAGGCTCTACATTCTGGCGCCGCTGGTGCGCGGGCGTAAGGGCGAATACAAGAAGGAACTGGCGGAGCTCATGAAAAAGGGCTTCCAGCGCGTCAAGGTCGACGGGCAGTTCTACGAGATCGCCGATGTGCCGGCGCTCGACAAGAAGTACAAGCACGACATCGACGTCGTGGTCGACCGCATCGTCGTCAGGCCCGATATGGCGGCTCGTCTGGCCGACAGCTTCGAAACCTCGTTGCGTCTTGCCGACGGCCTTGCCGTTGCCGAGTTCGCTGACAAGCCGCTGCCACCAGAGGAAACCGCTGCCGGCGGCTCGGCCAACAAATCGCTGAACGAGACGCATGAGCGCGTGCTGTTTTCGGAGAAGTTCGCCTGTCCGGTTTCCGGCTTCACCATTCCGGAGATCGAACCGCGCCTGTTCTCCTTCAACAATCCCTTTGGCGCCTGCCCCTCTTGCGACGGGCTGGGGTCACAGCAGAAGATCGATCCAGATCTGATCGTGCCGGAGCCGGAGCGCACCTTGCGGGACGGCGCCATTGCGCCATGGGCCAAATCGACATCGCCCTATTACAATCAGACGCTCGAAGCCCTCGGCAAGCATTATGGTTTCAAGCTTGGCAACCGATGGAACGAGCTGTCGGACGAGGCGAAGGACGTTATCCTCAACGGTACGGAAGACAAGATCGAATTCCATTATGCCGACGGTGCGCGCTCCTACACGACGCACAAGAACTTCGAAGGCATCGTGCCGAACCTCCAACGGCGCTGGAAGGAAACGGATTCCGCCTGGGCGCGCGAGGAGATCGAGCGCTTCATGTCGGCCGCCCCCTGCCCGGCCTGCAACGGCTATCGCCTGAAGCCGGAGGCTTTGGCGGTCAAGATCAACAAGCTGCATATCAGCCAGGTCGCGGAAATGTCGATCCGGGTTGCCCGCGACTGGTTCGACGTGCTGCCCAAGACCTTTACCGACAAGCAGAACGAGATTGCGGTGCGCATCCTCAAGGAGATCCGCGATCGCCTGCGCTTCCTGAATGACGTCGGTCTCGAATATCTGAGCCTGTCGCGCAATTCCGGCACGCTTTCGGGCGGCGAAAGCCAGCGTATCCGGCTGGCGTCTCAGATCGGTTCGGGGCTGACAGGCGTGCTCTATGTGCTAGACGAGCCGTCGATCGGCCTGCACCAGCGCGACAATGCCCGCCTTCTGGAGACGCTGAAGCATCTGCGCGATATCGGCAACACGGTCATCGTCGTCGAGCATGACGAGGATGCGATCCTGTCGGCTGACGACGTGGTCGATATCGGCCCCGCAGCCGGCGTGCATGGCGGCCAAGTGATCGCGCATGGCACGCCGCAGGACATCATGGCGAACCCGAAGTCGCTGACCGGCAAATATCTCTCCGGCGAACTCGGCGTGCCGGTTCCCGACGAGCGACGCAAGACCAAGAAGGGCAAGGAGATCAAGGTCGTCGGCGCAAGAGGCAACAACCTCAAGGATGTCACGGCCTCCATTCCGCTCGGCGTCTTCACGGCGGTTACAGGCGTTTCCGGCGGCGGCAAGTCCACCTTCCTGATCGAGACGCTGTACAAGTCCGCCGCGCGGCGTGTGATGGGCGCGCGCGAGATCCCCGCCGATCACGATCGCATCGACGGCTTCGAGCATATCGACAAGGTGATCGACATCGATCAGTCGCCGATCGGACGCACGCCGCGATCGAACCCGGCGACCTATACCGGCGCCTTCACGCCGATCCGCGACTGGTTTGCCGGGCTGCCGGAGGCAAAGGCGCGCGGCTATCAGCCGGGCCGCTTCTCCTTCAACGTCAAGGGCGGCCGTTGCGAGGCCTGCCAGGGCGATGGCGTCATCAAGATCGAGATGCACTTCCTGCCCGACGTCTACGTCACCTGCGACGTTTGCCATGGCAAGCGCTACAACAGAGAAACACTGAACGTCACTTTCAAGACCAAGTCGATCGCCGATGTGCTCGACATGACTGTCGAGGAAGGCGTCGATTTCTTTGCGGCGGTTCCTGCCGTGCGCGACAAGCTGCAGAGCCTGAAGGATGTCGGCCTCGGCTACATCAAGGTCGGCCAGCAGGCCAATACGCTTTCGGGTGGCGAGGCGCAGCGCGTCAAGCTAGCCAAGGAACTGTCGAAGCGATCGACTGGCCGCACGCTCTATATCCTCGACGAACCCACTACCGGGCTGCACTTCCACGACGTCGCCAAGCTGCTGGAAATGCTGCACGAGCTGGTCAATCAGGGCAATTCGGTCGTTGTCATCGAGCACAATCTCGAGGTCATCAAAACAGCCGACTGGATCCTCGATTTCGGTCCCGAGGGCGGCGATGGCGGCGGCGAGATCGTTGCGGTGGGCACGCCGGAGACCATCGTCAAGGAGAAGCGTTCCTATACGGGGCAGTTCCTGAAGGAGTTGCTGGAGCGGCGGCCGATGAAGAAGGTCGCAGCGGCGGAGTGAGTTTTCACCCGATGAACGTCCATGGAGGAGAGAATGACCAAAGCGGGCGAAATCCGCACAGGCATCGGCGGCTGGACTTTTGAGCCTTGGCGTGGGACCTTCTATCCCGACACCCTGAAGCAGAAGGACGAGCTCAATTACGCCAGCCGCAAGCTGAAGGTGATCGAGGTCAACGGCACCTATTACAGCACGCAGAAGCCCGAGGTCTTCGCCAAATGGGCTGCGGACGTGCCTGACGGCTTTATCTTCTCGCTCAAGGCCACACGCTTCGTCACCAACCGCCGGGTCCTTTCCGAGGCCGGTGAATCGATGCAGAAGTTTCTGGGTTCCGGCATCAGCGAGCTCGGCGATCATCTTGGTCCCCTGCTTTGGCAGTTTGCGCCGACGAAGAAATTCGATCCGGACGATTTCGAGGCGTTCCTGAAGCTGCTGCCGGCTAAGCAGGACGGCTTGCCGCTGAAGCACGTCGTCGAGGTCCGCCACGATTCCTTCAAGGTGCCGGAATTCATAGCGCTGTTGGCAAAATACAACATCGCGCCCGTCTGCGCCGAGCATTTCGAATATCCGATGATTGCGGATGTCACCGCCGATTTCGTCTATGCCCGGCTGCAGAAGGGATCGGACGATATCAAGACCTGCTACCCGCCGAAGGATCTGAAAGCCTGGGCCGATCGGCTGAAAACCTGGGCCGAGGGCAAGGTTCCGGATGATCTGCCGCTGATCGATCAGGACCGCAAGGTGAAGGTGGAGCCGCGAGATGTCTTCGCCTTCATGATCCATGAGGGCAAGGTGAATGCGCCACCAGGCGCCATTGCCCTGCAGGAAGAAGTGGCAAAATAGCTGCCTGCTTTCAGAAAGGGGTGACGCTGGCGACGAGATCTTCGGCCGTCAGCCCTTTTCCCGCGCGCTGGCCCGCCAGGCCGTGCAGCCAGACGCCGGCGGCCGCGGCTTCGAAAGCGGGCGCACCCTGCGCCATCAGTCCGCCGACGATACCGGCAAGCACGTCGCCGGAGCCGGCGGTGGCAAGCCAGGGCGGCGCATTGGCATTTATCAGTACCCTGCCGTCCGGAGCGGCAATCACGCTGTCGGCGCCCTTGTAGATGATGGCGGCGTGGGCCCTCGCCGCAGCCGCCCTCGCCTTGTCGACCTTGCTCAATGCACCATCGGCGGCAATATCGGGAAAAAGTCGCGCGAACTCGCCTTCGTGCGGCGTCAGCACCAATCGCGTCGGCCCTTCCGCAAAGGCGTCGAACAGAATTTGCGGATCGTCGCGAAACGAGGTGATGCCATCGGCATCAAGGACCAGATGACGATCCGCGAGCGCGAGACAGAACCGGCGCGCCTTCTCGCCGGCACCGAAGCCGGGGCCGAGCACGAAGGTCGAGAGCCTTCGATCGGCAAGCCATTCCCGCAGCGACGCATCGTCTTCGACAGTATGCAACATGATCGCCGTGAGCATGCCGGCATTGACAGCCATCGCGTCTTCCGGTGAGGCGATGGTGACAAGCCCCGCCCCCGCCTTCAAACCGGCCATGGCCGACATGCGCGCCGCACCGGTCGCACTTGGCCCTCCCGAGAAGACGACGAGATGCCCGCGCTTGTATTTGTGCGTGTCCGTGCCTGCTGACGGTATCTTCTCCTGCCATTGGGCCGGCGTATTCTCGGCGATCATGCCATCGGAATGGGCGCGAACGATGCGTGCGGGAATGCCGATGTCGAAAACCTCCAGCGCGCCGCAAAGATCGCGTCCGGGCAGCAACAGATGACCAGGCTTGCGAGTCATGAAGGTCACCGTGCGCTCCGCATGAAAGGCGGCGCCGAGGACGTGGCCGCTGCGTCCGTCGACCCCGGACGGCAAATCGACGGCAATAACGGGAACCTCCGCCTCCGCGGTCCGCGCGACGACAGCGGTAACCTCATCCGGAACCGGACGCGACAACCCCGCACCGAAGATGGCGTCGATAGCGACGTCGCCCGGGCGTGGCGCGTAGTTTCGGATCGCCTCTCCCTCGATCGGACAATCGGCAAAGGCGCGTGCGGCATCGCCCTTCAGCCGCCGCGGATCGCCCACATGGAACAGTCCAACCTCCACTCCGCTCTGCCTGAGCGCGCGAGCCGCCACGTAGCCATCGCCGCCATTGTTGCCTGGGCCACACAGGACGACATAACGCAGCGCCTCGGGGAAATGCCGAAGCGCGCTTGCGGCAACCGCCTGCCCCGCTTTTTCCATAAGCTGATAGGAATCAATGCCGGAGGCAGCAGCGTCGCGATCGACGGCGGCCATGTCATCGGGAGAGAGCAACAAATCGGCGAGCGGAGTTATCATGGCGAACATTATAGATGCGAAATTTGCCTCAAAAACAACCGCGTTTAAATCGCTCAATTAGGTCAATTAATATGCATTTGCACAATAATTATGCGAATGTATTCAAGGCCTTGCTGGAGTACGAATATGACGTACACGGCATTTTTTTGCGAAATTTTACTTATCCAACGCATTTCAGCGCGAATTCGCTTCCATTTTTCCGAAAAATCCTCATCAATCCATCCTCTCGGCGTAAATTCGCCGGGATTTTTTTACGGTGGTCCATCCGCATCTGGCATGATACGTGCATCACGTTGGCCGAGCGGGGAGTAGTCCTGCTGTAACAGGGGAAGCGGAGAGACATTTTCTCATGAAAAAGATCGAAGCGATCATTAAGCCCTTCAAGCTCGATGAAGTGAAGGAAGCCCTTCAGGAAGTCGGCTTGCAGGGTATCACCGTGACGGAAGCGAAGGGCTTCGGCCGTCAGAAGGGCCACACGGAACTTTACCGTGGCGCCGAGTACGTCGTCGACTTCCTGCCGAAGGTGAAGGTCGAAGTCGTATTGGCGGATGAAAATGCGGAAGCGGTGATCGACGCTATCCGCAAGGCTGCGCAAACCGGCCGTATCGGCGACGGAAAGATTTTCGTCTCCAACATCGAAGAGGTCATTCGAATCCGCACCGGTGAAACTGGCATAGACGCCATTTAACCCGCCCGGCCTTTCGGCCGCGGCTAAAAATCGTCATCTAAGTCAAGGGAAGAGAAATTTAATGACGACGGCAAGCGAAATTCTCAAACAAATCAAGGATAACGACGTCAAGTTCGTTGACCTGCGCTTCACCGACCCCAAGGGCAAGCTGCAGCATGTCACGATGGACATCGTCTGCGTCGATGAAGACATGTTCGCCGATGGCGTCATGTTTGACGGCTCCTCGATTGCGGGCTGGAAGGCCATCAACGAATCCGACATGGTGCTGATGCCTGACACGGACACGGTCCACATGGATCCGTTCTTCGCGCAGTCCACCATGGTCATCCTATGCGATATTCTGGATCCGGTCTCCGGCGAAGCTTACAACCGCGACCCGCGCGGCACCGCCAAGAAGGCGGAAGCCTACCTGAAGGCCTCCGGTATCGGCGATACCGCCTTCTTCGGTCCTGAAGCCGAATTCTTCGTCTTCGATGACGTCAAGTACAAGGCCGATCCTTACAACACCGGCTTCAAGCTCGACTCCAGCGAATTGCCCTCCAACGACGACACGGATTACGAAACCGGCAACCTCGGTCACCGTCCGCGCATCAAGGGCGGCTACTTCCCGGTTCCGCCTGTCGACAGTTGCCAGGACATGCGCTCGGAGATGCTGACCGTTCTCTCGGAGATGGGCGTCGTCGTCGAAAAGCATCACCACGAAGTTGCTGCCGCCCAGCACGAGCTCGGCATCAAGTTCGACACGCTGGTGCGCAACGCCGACAAGATGCAGATCTACAAGTATGTCGTCCACCAGGTCGCCAACGCCTATGGCAAGACGGCAACCTTCATGCCGAAGCCGATCTTCGGCGATAACGGCTCGGGCATGCACGTTCACCAGTCGATCTGGAAGGGCGGCAAGCCGACCTTCGCCGGCGACGAATATGCTGGTCTCTCCGAGAGCTGCCTCTACTACATCGGCGGCATCATCAAGCATGCCAAGGCGATCAATGCCTTCACCAACCCGTCGACGAACTCCTACAAGCGTCTCGTCCCTGGTTACGAAGCTCCGGTTCTGCTTGCCTATTCGGCTCGCAACCGTTCCGCCTCCTGCCGTATTCCGTTCGGCTCGAACCCGAAGGCAAAGCGCGTCGAAGTCCGCTTCCCCGACCCGGCCGCAAACCCGTATCTCGGTTTTGCAGCCATGCTGATGGCAGGCCTTGATGGTATCAAGAACAAGATCCATCCCGGCAAGGCCATGGATAAGGACCTCTACGATCTGCCGCCGAAGGAACTGAAGAAGATCCCGACGGTTTGCGGCTCGCTGCGCGAAGCGCTCGAAAGCCTCGACAAGGACCGCAAGTTCCTGACCGCCGGCGGCGTCTTCGACGACGACCAGATCGATGCGTTCATCGAACTGAAGATGCAAGAAGTCATGCGCTTCGAAATGACTCCGCATCCGGTCGAATACGACATGTACTATTCGGTCTGATACCCAAAGCGAAAGCCCCGGCTAGCCGGGGCTTTCTTCATGCGGGCGAAGATGCGGCGGCCACTTCTCCTGATCGCGCTCCTTCCATCGGAACGCGGAATTCCTACATAGCACTGTCACCCGATGCCGGGGTGGAAAGACCGGCAGAATGTGACGGTTCAGTGAAGGAATGGGGCAAAATCCTTGATATCAGCGGTGAAAGTCACCACATGATTGCCTGAAAGGAAGTCGTACCATGAAACAACGAGACGCAAAATTCAATATTGGCGACGTGGTTCGACACCGGATGTTCCCCTTCCGCGGTGTCATCTTCGATGTCGATCCGGAATTCGCCAATACCGACGAATGGTGGAATTCCATTCCGGCGGAAGTGCGGCCCAGCAAGGACCAGCCCTTCTATCACCTTCTCGCCGAAAACGACGAGACTGAGTATGTCGCATACGTGTCGGAACAGAATCTGGTCAGTGACGAGAGCGGCGTTCCGCTCCGCAATCCACAAGTCGACCAGATCTTCGACAAGGCGCCGACAGGGCAGCTCAAGCCCAAGATGAGCTTCGCCCACTAAGCGCCAGTCAAACCAATCTTATTTCTGAAGGGAAGGCACCCCAAGGCCTTCCCTTTTCATTTTGACCGGAGCCTCTGTTCGAGGAGCCGGCAGCAAAGAAAAAGCCCGGATTGCTCCGGGCTTTTTCCTTTTGAGATGATGAATTTCCGCAAGTTTACTGCGCTTTGGCGGCCTTCTGGGCATCTTCCAGCTTCTTGCGTGCTTCCTCAGCCTTCTTCTGCATGCTGTCCTGCAGGCTCTTCTGGCTTTCGGCAAGCTTGGAGTCGGAGATCGCCGGGCCGTCAAAGGCGGCGCCAAAGCCGGTCAGCGAAATCTTGATCGGGTTCGGTGCGCGGCGGAAGTTGATCGAGGTGAAGGTCACATCGGTCCCCTTCTTCAGCGACGCGACCATAGCGTCGGTCACAGGCACTTCCGCGGTGCACTTGTCCGGAAGGCAGACGGCGTAATCGAGCTTCTGGCCCTTGCCGCCGTCAATCTGCATGGTGATGCCAGGCGGGATCAGGCGAGCCGTCGGAACGGAAATCTGCAGGATCTTGCGATTGACCTTGCCGTCGACGGAGATAAGGCCGACCGCCGTCACCAGCTGGCCGTTATTGGCCATGATGAGGTTCTGCACGATGCAGATATCGGCATCGTCCTGCTTGGCGCAGGTCTTGTACCAGCCCAGACGCGGTTGATTGGGATCGCCACCGCCATCGGCGGGAGCTGCATTCGACGCATCCTGAGCGAAGGCAGCTGCCGGGAGCGCCGCACCGATCATGAGAGCCAGAGCAGAGAGACCTGCCCGCATTTTGTTGTCAGTCTTGAACATCATAGCGAAACCGCCTCCTGAAATCCGCTGCGGGACGACGCCTGCCGTCCCATGCCATTCGGGTCAAACCGTCGTCCACCTGTCGAATGAATAAGGCAAATGCATGACCCGGGAAACCCGGCCCCCCTGTTACATCGCACCGACGCGGATATCCAGCTTTTCTTTGACCTTTTCTGTCGAGACCCAAGAATTCCGCGGTCGCGTGTTGAATTCGGCACGCTCGTGATAAGGTTCGGCCGAATCGTAGCCCTTACCGGAAAGGATGCCATGCGAGCGCTCCGGATCGCTGTCTTTGTATTTTTCGCAGCATTATGCAACGCCGCCGCGGCGCAACCACTCTACGGTATCGCCATGCATGGAGATCCGGCCCTGCCGGCGGATTTCAAGCATTTGCCCTACGTCAATCCGGACGTCAAGAAAGGCGGCCGCATCAGCTATGGTGTCGTCGGCACCTTCGACAACCTCAACCCCTTCATTCTGAAGAGCATGCGGACGACGGCGCGCGGCATGTGGGACCCGGAATTCGGCAATCTCATCTATGAGCCGCTGATGGTGCGCTCGCGTGACGAGCCGTTCACACTTTACGGGCTCTTGGCGCAAACGGTCGAATGGGACGAGAGCCGGAGCTACATCCAGTTCAATCTCAATCCCGATGCCAAGTGGTCGGACGGGCAGCCGGTCACGCCCGAGGACGTGATCTTCACCTTCCAGCTCCTGCGCGACAAGGGGCGCGTACCAATGTCGTCTTGGCTCGACACGATCGGCACGATCGAGAAGGTCGGTGAGCACGGTGTGCTGATCCGCTTCAACGACAAGGCCAATCGCGAAACGCCACTGATCATCGCCTCGTCGCTGCCCATCCTGCCGAAACACGCGACCGATCCCGACAGTTTTGAACGCACCACGCTCAGCATCCCGATCGGCTCCGGCCCATACCGGGTGAAGAGCGTTGATCCTGGCCAGCGAATCGTTTTCGAGCGTAATCCCGACTACTGGGGCAAGGATATTCCCGCGAAGGTCGGCGTCGACAATTACGACCAGATCGTGGTGAACTACTTCCTGCAGGACACGACGGTGTTCGAGTCCCTCAAGAAGGGTGATATCGATATCTATCAGGACGGCAGCCCGGCCCACTGGCAGCAGGCCTACAATTTTCCCGCTGTTACTTCCAAAGCCGTCGTCAAGGAGGTCTTCACCCCGAAGCTGCCGAGCGGCATGCTGGGTTTCGTCTTCAACACCCGCCGGCCGATCTTTGCAAACAAGAATGTCCGCAAGGGCCTGACGCTCGCCTTCGATTTCGAATGGTTCAACCGCAACCTTGCTTCCGATGCCTATACCCGCACCGAAAGCTACTGGCAGAATTCCGATCTTTCGTCCTTTGGCGTCCCCGCAGACGCCAATGAGCTCGCCCTGCTCGGCCCGATCAAGGACCATATCGACGCCGACGTCCTCGACGGCACCTATAAGCTGCCCGTCAGCGACGGTTCCGGCCGTGATCGCTCGATCCTGCGGAAGGCCGTCAATTTCCTCAAGCAGGGCGGCTATGCGATCAAGGGTGAGCGCATGGTCGACAGTGCCGGACGGCAGCTCAGCTTCGAGATCATGACGCAAAATGCGGATCAGGAGCGAATCGCCATCGCCTACCGCCGCTCGCTGGCCTTGCTTGGCATCGCCGTCACCATCCGCACCGTAGACGATTCGCAGTATCAGCTGCGAACGACCAACTACGACTACGACGTGATCATCAAATCCTACCCGTCGTCACTGTCGCCTGGTATCGAGCAGGTAGGTCGCTGGAGCTCCGCCGCCGCAAAGACGCCAGGCAGCCTGAACTTCGCCGGCGTTGCCGACCCCGATGTCGATACGCTGATCGATCATTTCCTGACGGCGAAGTCAGCGGAAGATTTCCGCGACGCCGTGCGCTCCTTCGATCGCATCCTGATCTCGGGCTATTACGTCGTGCCGCTCTACCATATCGCGCAGCAATGGGTAGCGCGGCGAAGTCATATCGCCCATCCCGACACATTGCCGCTCTATGGCTATTACCTGCCCGTCTGGTGGGACGCATCCGCGCAATGATGTTGATTAGTTCCCTTTCGGTAACCGGTTGAAGCCATCGGCGAGAACGCCTAGATGGTCAGGACAAGCCAAAAACCGAAAGGATAGAGCCATGGAACGCATCACGATCGATATCGTCTCGGACGTCGTTTGTCCTTGGTGCTATCTCGGCAAGGCCCGGTTGGAGCTGGCCATCGCCGAAGTACAGGACGAAGTGGGCGTCGATCTCAACTGGCGGCCCTATCGACTGAACCCAGATTATCCGCCCGAAGGCGTCGACCAGAAGAAGGAATTGGCAAAGAAACTCGGCGGCGAGGAGCGTGTTGCGCAGGCGCACAAGATGCTCAGCGATCTCGGCCGTGAGATCGGCATCAAGTTCGATTTCGACGCCATCAAAATCGGTCCGAACACGCTCGACGCACACCGCCTCATCCACTGGGCCGGCACCGAAAACCGCGAGACGCAGGAAAAGGTGGTCAACGCCCTCTTCAAGGCCAATTTCGAGGAGGGCCGCAACGTCGGCGACCACGCAGTTCTGCTCGAGATCGCCGAAAAGGCCGGGCTCGACAGATCCGTCATCGCAGCGCTGCTCGCCTCCGACGCCGACCGCGACCTCATCGTCGGCGAAATCGACGCCGCCCAGAAGATCGGCGTCAACGGCGTGCCCTTCTTCATCTTCGACCAGCAATATGCCGTCAGCGGCGCCCAGACGCCGGATGTGCTTGTGGAGGCGCTGAGGGATATCGCCAAGATGAAGGCCGAGGCGCGGGCTGGGATGAACTGAGCGCTGGCGCTGAGGTGACAGATGATCGAGACGGCACGGCTTGTTTTACGAAAGCCTCTGTTATCGGACGCCTCCAGCCTTTTTGAATTTCTGGGCGACCCAGAAGCGATGCAATTCACGCACACCGACGCATCGTTGAAAGATTGCCGTCAGCGCATAGCAGTATATGAGCGGCGGCGCAGGAGAGACGGTTATGCGCCTTGGACAGCTATTCTGAAAAGCACCGGCCGCGCCATAGGTTGGGGCGGTCTATACGACGACCCTTTCGATTCCGGCTGGGGTGTCGAACTCGGCTATTATTTCCACCCTGGCGCCTGGGGTCATGGATATGGAAGCGAATTCGTCTCGGCGGCATTGGCGGAAGCCGATCACACACTGAAACTCGCGAAGGTTGGTGCTTTCGCACGACCGGAAAACAGAGTTTCGAGACGGTTGCTGGAAAAAGCGGGCTTCGAACTTATTCGTTTCGTTCCTGAGATAGAACGCTTCTTCTTCGAACGCCAGCGCCCCACTGCCCTTACTTCGCCAGCTCCGCCAATTGCGTCATAACCACGGCCGCCCCTTGCAGCCGCTTTTCCGGTGTCGGAAGATCGCGGGTCAAGAATACGCTGTGGTCCGGGCGAATCTTTGCCATGGTGCCCTGCTTGGCGATGTAGCCGACGAGATTGGCCGGGTTCGGGAATTCCTTGTTGCGGAACTGCACGACGACGCCCTTCGGGCCTGCATCCAGCTTCTCGACATTGGCAGTGCGGCAGAGTGACTTGATGTAGACGATCTTGAGGAGATGCTGCACCTCGATCGGCATCGGTCCGAAACGGTCGATCATTTCGGCACCGAAACCGTCGATCTCCTTGATTTCGGTGATTTCGCCCAAGCGGCGGTAGAGCGCCATGCGCAGATGCAGATCCGGCACGTAATCGTCCGGGATCATGACCGGCGTGCCGACGGAAATCTGCGGCGACCAGCCGGTATCCTGAATCTCGTCGACGCCCTTGACCTCGGCGACGGCCTCCTCGAGCATCTGCTGGTAAAGTTCGAAACCGACTTCCTTGATATGGCCCGATTGTTCCTCGCCGAGCAGGTTGCCGGCGCCGCGGATATCGAGATCGTGGCTGGCGAGCTGGAAGCCGGCGCCGAGCGTATCCAGCGATTGCAGCACCTTCAGGCGGCGCTCGGCCGTCGTCGTCAGGACCTTGTTGACCGGCAGGGTGAAGAGCGAGAAGGCACGCACCTTGGAACGGCCGACGCGGCCGCGAAGCTGGTAGAGCTGCGCGAGGCCGAACATGTCGGCGCGGTGGACGATCAGCGTGTTGGCCGTCGGCACGTCGAGGCCGGATTCGACGATGGTCGTGGAGAGCAGCACGTCATAGCGGCCTTCGTAGAAGGCATTCATGATGTCCTCCAGCTCGCCGGCCGGCATCTGGCCGTGCGCCACCGCCACCTTCAACTCCGGCACGTCCGACTGCAGGAAGGCATGGATCTCGGCAAGATCAGTCAGACGCGGGCAGACGTAGAAGCTCTGGCCGCCGCGGTAATGCTCGCGCATCAGCGTCTCGCGGATGACCAGCGAATCGAAAGGCGAGATGAAGGTGCGCACCGCCATGCGGTCGACCGGCGGCGTGGTGATGAGCGACAATTCGCGCACGCCCGTCATGGCCAGCTGCAGTGTGCGCGGGATCGGCGTCGCCGACAGCGTCAACACATGCACGTCGCTTTTCAGATCCTTCAGCCGCTCCTTATGCTTGACGCCGAAATGCTGCTCCTCATCGATAACAAGCAGGCCGAGATTGGCGAACTTGATGCCGGCGCCGAGCAGCGCATGCGTGCCGACGACGATATCCGTCTTGCCTTCGGCGACTTCCTTCTTTGTCAGGGCCAGCTCCTTGGCGCCGACAAGACGGGATGCCTGCTGCACCCGGATCGGCAGCCCGCGGAAACGCTCGGAGAAGGTCTTGAAATGCTGGCGGGCGAGCAGCGTCGTCGGTACGACGACGGCGACCTGCGCACCGTTCATGGCAGCGACGAAGGCGGCGCGCAGCGCCACTTCCGTCTTGCCGAAGCCGACGTCGCCGCAGACGAGGCGATCCATCGGCCGGCCGGCGGCGAGATCGTCGCGCACCGCCTCGATGGCGTTCATCTGGTCTTCGGTTTCGTCATAGGGGAAGCGGGCGGCGAACTCGTCATAGAGGCCGTCCGGGGCGCTGAGCACCGGCGCATGCCGCGTCAGGCGTTCGGCTGCGACGCGGATCAAGGCGCCGGCCATATCCAGCAGGCGCTTCTTGAGCTTGGCCTTGCGCATCTGCCAGGCGCCGCCGCCGAGCTTGTCGAGCTGAGCCTCTGTGCCCTCGCCGCCGTAACGAGACAGGAGATCGATGTTTTCGACCGGCAGGAACAGCTTGGCGTCGTCGGCATAGCGCAGCTCGAGACAGGCATGCGGAGCGCCGGCCGCTTCAATAGTCTTCAGGCCGACGAATCGGCCGATGCCGTGTTCGGCATGGACGACGATCGAGCCTTCGTCGAGGCCGGCCACTTCCGAAATGAAATCTGCGGCGCGCTTGCGGCGTTTGGAGCGACGCACCATGCGGTCGCCGAGAATGTCCTGCTCGCCGATGATGACGAGATCGCCAGCCTCGAAGCCCGCTTCCAGACTTAGGACTGCAGCCGCCGCCTCGCCTTTCGCCAAGCCGCCGAGGTCCTTGAAAGCCTCGATCGTCTTGACGCGCGCCAGCCCATGCTCGGCGAGCACTTGCAGCAGGCGGTCGAGCGAGCCCTCGGTCCAGGCCGTGATCAACACCTTGCCGCCGGAGGCGCGCTTGTCGGCGATGTGCTTGACGACGGCATCGAAGACGTTGACGCGTTCGCTATCGGCGCTCTCGGTCGCCGAGCGCGCCCAGCGAGGCCCTTGCCGGGCGTCGATGCTGACGACGCGGCGTGCCTCGCCCTCATGCTCGTTGAAAGGCGATATGCGGATGGCACTGAAGGCATCCAGCGCCTTGCCGAAGGTGCTGGCATCGAGATAGAGCTGACCCGGCGTTACCGGCTTGTAGGGCGTGCCCTGCGACATCTGGCTCTTGGCCGGCTGTCCGGAATTGAGGCGCGCATCATAATAGTCGAAAACGAGCTTGGAACGCTCCTCGGCCGCTTCCCGCACCGTGTGATCCGTCACCAGCCGGAAGCCCTTGAGATAGTCGAAAACCGTCTCCAGCTTCTCGTAGAACAGCGGCAGCCAATGCTCCATGCCGGCATAGCGGCGCCCCTCGGAAACGGCGACATAGAGCGCGTCGTCGCGCGTGGCGGCGCCGAAGGCGGAGAGATAGTTCTTGCGGAAACGGCTGATCGTATCCGGCGTCAGCGTCACTTCGCTCATCGGATTGAGATCGAGGGAGCGGACCTGCCCTGTCGTGCGCTGGCTGGCCGGATCGAAGCTGCGGATGCTTTCCAGCGTATCGCCGAAGAAATCGAGACGCACCGGCTCTTCCGTGCCCGGAACGAAGACATCGAGGATACCGCCGCGCACGGCATATTCACCGACCTCGCGCACGGTCGCGACGCGATCGAAGCCATTCCGCTCCAGTCGGCCGGCAATATCGTCCATGCGCAGCTGATTGCCTGACCTTGCCGAAAACGCCAGGCTTTCAATGATGTCCTGCGGCGCGACCTTCTGCAGCATGGCGTTGACCGTCACCAGCACGATCGCCGCATGCGGCTTGTGATGATAGGCAATCAGGCCGGAGAGCGCGGCCAGACGGCGTGCCGACGTGTCGGAACTCGGCGAAACACGGTCGTAGGGAAGGCAATCCCAGGCGGGCAAGGTCAGTACCGGAATCTCGGGCGCGAGGAAGCCGAGCATCTGCTCGACATCGGCCATGTGCTGCCCATCAGACATGACATAGGCGATCGGCTGACCGGCTCTTGCCAGCTCCGCAAGCAGGAACGGTTCCATGCCGGCCGGGACATGACCGACCGTCAGCGGCTCGCTTGCGGCGAGCAGTTTCTTCGCATCGAAACCGGGAATCATCTGGTTATGCCGAACCTTTCAGCGATCTCTTCGAAATCGGGCCTGTAGGACGCCAGGCGCTGGAACAGGGGGGTCTGCAAATGTTGCGGTGTCGGCTCGGTTCCGAGGATCCACTTGACGAGATCGTTGTCTTCCTCGTCCATGATGCTTTCGAGCTCATCGAGATCGGCTTCGGCCAATCCCGGCAGCTCGTTATCGGCGAACTGGCCGAAGACCAGATCCATCTCGCGGATGCCACGATGCCAACAGCGGAAAAGGATGCGCCGGCGGCGGGGATCGAGATCGGCACTGCTGAGGGTCAGCCCAGTCATCAAAAACACCTTCATGTTGATGCGTCTCTATAAAACCAGCATTGAAAGGTGGGAACCGGTTTTTCTGAAAAAAGCGACTCGCGTGCAATTTTCCGGGGAGTGTTTACCTCAATAGGGCCGAGTTCCCGGCCGCCCCTTGCCAAATCCACCCTGCCCGTCGCATTTTGCCCTCCATGCGTCCCGCCATCCTCGATCCGCTGTTTGCCTCCATCTCTTCGCTGCCCGGCGTCGGGCCGAAGGTATCCGAACTGCTGGTCAAGCTGCTCGACCGCGAAACGATCGACGATTGCCGCGTGATCGACCTGCTCTTTCACGCGCCGCACTCCATCATCGACCGGCGCGAGCAGCCGGGCATCGCCAGAGCGCCACAGGGCGCGATCGTCACCATTACCGGCCGAGTCGACCGTCACCAGCCACCGCCGAATGCACGCAGCAATGTGCCCTATCGTGTCTTCCTGCATGACCAGACAGGAGAACTGGCGCTGGTCTTCTTCCGGGGCAAGGCGCAATGGCTCGAAAAGCAGCTGCCGATCGACGAGACGGTGACTGTCAGCGGTAAGGTCGATTGGTTCAACGGCCGGCCGTCGATGGTGCATCCGGACTACATCATGCGCGAGAGCGAAGCGGAAAATCTGCCGCTGGTCGAGCCGGTCTATCCGCTCACGGCCGGCCTCTCGCCGAAATTCCTGCGCAAGACCATCGAAGCCGCTCTGCCGCGCATGCCTGACCTGCCGGAGTGGGACGATCTTGCGCTTGCGCAGAAGCAAGGCTTTCCCTCGATCTCCGACAGCTTCCATATGCTGCATGCGCCGCGGGATGCCGCCGATATCGATCCGCAGGCGCCGGCGCGCCGCAGGCTCGCCTATGACGAATTTCTGGCCGGGCAATTGTCGCTCTCGCTCGTCCGACAGCGGCTGCGCAAGGTTGCGGGCCAGCCGGTGCATGCGACTGGGAAAGTCAGTAGCAAGATATTGGAATCCCTACCCTTCTCGATGACCAACAGCCAGCGCGAGGCCGTTGCTGATATTCTCAAGGACATGGCCGGTACGGAGCGCATGCTGCGGCTGCTGCAGGGGGATGTCGGCGCGGGTAAGACTCTTGTCGCCTTGATGGCGATCGCTGCCGTGATCGAGAGCGGCGGCCAGGCCGTGTTCATGGCGCCGACCGAAATCCTGGCGCGGCAGCACCACGCGACGATCTCAAAATTCGCAGCAGATGCAAACCTTTCGGTCGAAGTCCTCACAGGCCGCACAAAGGGCCGCGAGCGAGATGCCATTCTCGAGCGCATCGCCTCTGGCGAGGCGCAGATCATCATCGGCACGCATGCGCTGTTCCAGGACAGCGTCGCCTACGCCAATCTGATGCTGGCTGTGGTCGACGAGCAGCATCGCTTCGGCGTCCACCAGCGCCTGCGGCTGACAGCGAAAGGCATCTCGCCGCATATGCTTGTCATGACAGCGACGCCCATCCCGCGCACGCTGGTGCTCGCCGCCTTTGGCGACATGGACGTTTCCAAGCTCACGGAGAAGCCAGCCGGGCGCAAGCCGATCCAGACGATCACCATCCCAAACGAGCGAACCGGCGAGATCGTTGGCAGACTGAAGAGCGCACTGTCGGAAGGCAAAAAAGCATATTGGATATGCCCACTTGTGGAGGAATCCGAAGAATCGGATTTAATGTCGGTAGAGGAGCGACACGCAACATTGACGAGCGCGCTCGGGGCTGGCGTCGGCCTCATCCACGGCCGGATGAGCGGTCCTGAAAAGGATGCTGTCATGATGGCCTTCAAGAATGGCGAGATCCGGCTGCTGGTGGCGACGACGGTCGTCGAAGTCGGTGTCGACGTTCCCGATGCGACGATCATGGTCATCGAACATGCGGAGCGTTTCGGCCTGGCGCAGCTTCACCAGCTGCGTGGCCGCGTCGGACGCGGCGACGAGGCCTCCACCTGCATCCTGCTTTACAAGGGGCCGCTTGGGGAAACAGGACATGCCAGGCTTTCGATCATGCGCGACACCGAGGATGGTTTCCGCATTGCCGAGGAGGATCTGAAGCTGCGTGGCGAAGGCGAGCTTCTGGGCACGCGCCAGTCGGGTACACCGGGCTTTCGCATCGCCAGTCTCGAAGCCCATGCCGATCTTCTGGAAATCGCCCGCAAGGATGCTGCCTATATTATCGAGCGCGATCCGGAATTAACCGGCGAGCGCGGCATGGCGGTACGCACCCTGCTCTATCTCTTCCGCCGCGACGAGGCGATCCGGTTCCTGCGTGCGGGCTGAATGGGGGACGCGCTAACCGCGTCCACCCCTTTTTCAAATGGCTTACTTGGCGGAGAGACCGGGGATGGTCACCTGAAACACCTGGAACATGGTGTCGACGTCGGCGCCGCTGTCATCCTTGTAGGCGGCTCCCACCTGGAAACCGTCCTGGGTGATGAAGTCGTTGTCGTTGGCGACGAACAGGAAGTAATCATCCGGCAGCTTCGGATCCTGGACGCTGGCAAGCGACATGGCTTCCCACTTTTCCGATAGATTGTTGCGATCGTTCGGAGTGCCGTTGTGAAGGCCGAAGCGAGCGAGATCGGCGGTGTCGTTGATGTCGATGAACTGGCTGAGGACAGCGGGCTTGACCGAGGGATCAAGAACACCCTTCGGAGCGACAGCTGTGTCGCCGTCGAATTTGCCGCCGGCAATATCGGTGGCGGCGGACACATCGACGGCGACGATGTTGCGATAGATCGACTTATCGCCCTTCTGGCCGTAGCCATTGTTGCTATCGCGAGCGAGCATCAGGAAGCTCGTCGGCGAAAGCGCCACGATTTCGCTCTGGGCGGCGACGGACGTCTTGCCCTTGTCGTTGGTGAAGACCGGCAAAGGCACGACGTATTCGTGCACGAGTTTCAGGTGGTCGAGATCAGCAGCATCGTAAAGCAGGGCGCGCGTGTTCTGCCTGGTCGAACTGGAATCGCCGCCATCCTGACGCGTCGCAGACTGGAGCACCGCGATGAGGAACTTACCGTCCGGGGTCAGGGACATGCCCTCGAAGCCCTGGTTGTTCTGGCGCCCACTTGTCGGATCCTTCGGATCGGGAGCGGATTCGCCGGGACCCGGATTATTCGAGGAAAAGTTCACGGTGCCGTGGCGCATCGGCAGAAACGCCGCCGGCGGCGCTGTGGCCGAGATCATCCGCCCATCCGCCGAGAAGCGGTAGATATAGGGACCGTATTCATCGCTGATGAACATTGAGCCATCTGGCAGTCGGGCAATGGCTTCGTTGTCGAGCGAGACCTTGCCGTTCGGTGCCAGCGGCAAAAGCGGCATGCCGCCTTCTGCTTGTCGGACGCCGTTGGCGGGGTCAAGGCCGGTGGTTTCGTTGCCTTTATTGTCTTTCAACAGCAGCGTATCGGCGAGCTTGGCTTCGACACCCAACTGTTCCTTGCCGGCCGGCGGCGTTGCGCCGGGAGCAACCGGCGTCAGCTGAATATCGATGGTGTTGAGACGCGCGCGATAATCCGTGGTGCCGGCGACATTGTAGCCACGATCCGGCAGCAGCCACAGCGATCCCTTGTAGGTACCGTCAGCATTGCGGGTCCAGCTCTTGGCGTCGATGGACATGCCCGAGCCAGAGCCGAAGGTCTCGCCGAACTTGTCGCGCTGGTTGGCCGGAATACGGCCCACGGCAACACGTCCCTTGTTGACGAGCGTCGTGCCTGCGACCGCTACGGAACTTTCGGCATGTGCTACTAGCGGTGTCGTGAAAATGAATGTGGCAAGCGCTGCAGACAGCAGCGGCAATGTCCTTGAACGTGAGTCTCTCAAAAAAATATCCTCCTGATGAAAAACCGTATGGAGGCAACGGTATCCATCCGCGGCTTGATGGAAGCCGTATCGAAGATAGTGTCCGGCACATGCGTCCCGAACATTCGATAGTGAGATACCCATTGCCTATCCCAAGGACGATCTAAGACGTCAACATGATAGAGACATGACAATTCGCGCAGGGCGCGAGAATAGGCTGTCGACAATAGCGGAAAGAGCGATTTCTAGGTGAGAGACTTCATCGGAACCGGGGTGCGCGGCCCCTTCATCGCGACCAGCTCTTCCTTGTATTCGGGCGAAACCAGACCGCCGGAAATCAGAAGCTTGGCGCCATCCTCGGGGCTCATGTCGAGAATCGTAATCTTTTCACGCGGCACGAAAACCAGGAACCCGGCTGTCGGCACCGGTGTCGGCGGCAGGAAAACCGCAACCATATCCTGGCCCATGGCGTTGAATTTCGAAGCAATCTCGCCCTTGGCGTCGGTCGATATGAAAACCATGGACCAGAGGCCCGGGCTTGGATATTCGATCAGCCCCACCTTCTTGAACGACGTGCCCTGTTCCTTCAGCACGGTCTCGAAGATCTGCTTGACGCTCTTGTAGATGCTTCGCACGAGCGGAACGCGAGTGACGATCGACTCGCCAAAGCGGACGATGCTCTGCCCGATCAGGTTTTTGGCCAGGAAACCGACAACCGTGATGAAGATCATCGCGATCACGAGGCCAGTGCCGGGGACGGCGAAATTCAGATAGCTTTCAGGGTCGTAACGCGCCGGGATGTAGGGCCGCACCCAACTATCCGCCCAATGCACGACTGACCATGTGAGCCAGAGCGTGATGGCGATCGGAGCGCAGATGATCAGGCCGGCCAGGAAGTTGTTTCTGATCCGCGTCGGCACGGACATTTTGATGAGTTTTTCAGTCATTCGCCGTTCGAAAACTCCGTTCCGCCGCCCACCTTTATCAGGCAAATTTTCCCCCACCATCTCCTTCAAGAAGCGTGCCAGAAATTGGCGCGGCATACAACCCGCCAGTCCCGCCGGCGCACCGAACAGGCGGCCGACTCACGACGACGTGACCGCAGGATGAATGAAAGGAAGTGAGGCCTACTCTACCGTCACCGATTTGGCGAGGTTGCGCGGCTGATCGACGTCCGTGCCCATGAAGACCGCTGTATGGTAGGCCAGCAATTGGATCGGCAGCGAGAAGATGATCGGAGCAATGATTTCGTCAACAACAGGCAGAATGATGGTCGCCATGGTCGGCAGCGTCGATGCGGCGGCACCCGCATCGTCGGTGATGAAGATGATCCGGCCGCCTCGCGCTGCCACTTCCTGCATGTTGGAAACGGTCTTGTCGAAAAAGCGGTCAAAGGGCGCGATGACGATGACGGGCATGTTCTCATCGATCAGCGCGATCGGCCCGTGCTTCAGCTCGCCGGCCGCGTAGCCTTCGGCATGGATGTAGGAGATCTCCTTCAGCTTCAGCGCCCCTTCCATGGCAAGCGGGAAGCTGGTGCCACGACCGAGATAGAGCACGTCCTTGAACTTGGATATCTCTCGCGCGAGGCTTTCCATCTGCGGCTGAATGATGTTCAGCACGCGCGCCATGATGCGAGGCATCTCGACCAGGTGGCGCACCATGTCCTCTTCCTCCTTGGCGCTCACCGTGCCGCGGGCAACGCCCGCTCCGATCGCGAGGGAGGCAAGGACGGCGAGCTGGCAGGTGAAGGCCTTCGTCGAGGCGACGCCGATCTCCGGGCCGGCCAGGATCGGAAACACGGCATCGGATTCACGCGCGATGGTCGATTCCCTGACATTGACGACGGCGCCGATCTTCAGGCCGTTGTCCCGGCAATAGCGTAGCGAGGCCAGGGTATCCGCCGTCTCGCCGGATTGAGAGATGAACAGCGCCGCCTGCGAGGGCGACAAGGGCATTTCGCGGTAGCGGAATTCGGAAGCTACATCGATTTCCACGGGAAGCCGGGCATAGCGCTCGAACCAGTATTTGCCGATCAGACCGGCGAGATAGGCAGTGCCGCAAGCGGAGATCGCCAAGCCGGAAACGCTGCCGAAATCGATCGCCGATGCGCTCTGACGGACGCGATGACTGTCGAAATCGACATAGTGGCTGAGCGCGTGCGAGATCACCTCCGGCTGCTCGTAGATTTCCTTTTCCATGAAGTGGCGATGGTTGCCCTTATCGACCACATAGGCGGTTGCCTGCGAAACCTGCCGCGGCCTGCTCACGTCGTTGCCGTCGAAATCGATGATCTTCGCGCCGTCGCGGGTGACGATCGCGCAATCACCGTCGACGAGATAGGTAATCTCGTTGGTGAACGGCGCAAGCGCGATTGCGTCCGAGCCGAGGAACATCTCCCCGCTGCCATAACCGACGGCGAGCGGCGGGCCTGAGCGCGCCGCCAGCAACGTGCCGGGATCGCTCTGGAACATCACGGCCAGCGCATACGCGCCGGTGACCCGGTTCAGCATCTTCAGCATGGCGGCACGCGGATCGAGGCCATCCTGAACGTACTTGGCCAACAGATGAGCAACGACTTCGGTATCCGTCTGCGAAGCGAACACCTTCCCCTCGGCCTTTAGCTCCTCGCGTAACTCGGAGAAGTTTTCGATGATGCCGTTATGGACGACGGCGACACCTTCGACGAAATGCGGATGGGCGTTGGTTTCATTCGGAACGCCGTGGGTTGCCCAACGTGTGTGGGCGATACCGGTCGTGCCGGGCAGAGGTTCGGCCTCCAGCCGCCTTTCCAGATTGAACAGCTTTCCTTCCGCGCGGCGGCGATCCATCATGCCTTCATGGATGGTGGCGACGCCGGCCGAATCGTAGCCGCGGTACTCGAGGCGCCGCAGCGCATCCACCAAACGGCCCGCTACAGGCTTCATTCCGACGATCCCAACAATGCCGCACATACAACTCTCCGTCTGGCCTCAAATTTGAAGGCAAGTCCTAACTATTCTAACAGTTTTCACAATTGCCACGATGGTCACTTTCGGTTTCCAACCGTTACGGGACCATCTACTTTAGGCTTAGTGGCCACCCTTCTTGGCGGCTTTGATGGCGAGTGCCCTCTCGCGTATCAGCTTGGCACGCTCCGGCTTTACCTCTTGCCGCGCCCGGCCGAAGGCCAGTGCGTCCGCCGGGACGTCATCGGTGATGACGCTGCCGGAGGCGACATAGGCGCCGTCGCCGATGCGCACAGGTGCCACGAGCGACGAGTTGGAACCGACGAAGGCGTTGGCGCCGATATGAGTCTCGTACTTGTTGACCCCATCGTAGTTGCAGGTGATGGTGCCGGCACCGATATTGCTGCCGGCACCGACGGTCGCGTCGCCGATATAAGTCAGATGATTGACCTTGGCGCCCTCGCCGATCTTGCCGTTCTTCACCTCGCAGAAATTGCCGACCTTGGAACCGCCGGCGAGATCGGCGCCGGGTCGCAACCGCGCAAACGGCCCGACCGTCGCACCGGCGCTGACGTGCGCACCCTCGATATGCGAGAAGGCATGAACGACCGCGCCTCCCTCGATGACGGCGCCGGGACCGAATACGACGTTCGGTTCGATCATCGCATCCTGGCCGATCACGGTATCGTAGGCGAGAAACACGGTTTCCGGCGCAACCATAGTGACGCCCGACAGCATCAGTTCGTGACGCCGCCGCTCCTGCCAAAGACGCTCGATGACGGCAAGTTCGGCCCGGTTATTGCAACCGGTCATCTCCACTTCCGGCGCATCGACCGCCACGGCGCGGCCGCCGAGCGAACGAGCGATTTCAACAAGATCGGTGAGATAATATTCGCCCTTGGCATTGTTGTTGCCGATGCGGTCTAGCAGATCGAGCGCCTTGCGGCCGTTGATCGCCATCAAGCCGCTGTTGCACCAGGTGACCGCCAGCTCGGCATCCGTCGCATCCTTCGCCTCGCGGATGGCGATCAGCTCGCCGTCCTTGACCAGCAGCCGACCATAGGCATTCGGATTATCGGTGTGAAAGCCGATGACCACGATATCATTGCCTTCGGCGAGCCCCTGGCGGGCGGCGCGCAGTGGTACGTCGGTGAGCAGCGGCACGTCTCCGTAGGCAACGAGAATGTCGTCATAACCTCGAGCGATCGCCTCGCGGGCCGCAAGCACGGCATGGCCGGTGCCAAGGCGCTCTTTCTGCAGATAGGAGTCCACCTCGACGCCGTCGATCGCCGCTGCCGCACTCACCTCATCGGCGTTACGCCCCACGACCAGTGCCGCTGCCGAAATATCGGTCTTGGCGATCGATTCCATGACATGCGCGATCATTGGCCGACCGGCGATCGGATGCAGAACCTTCGAGATCGATGATTTCATACGGGTACTGTCGCCGGCAGCGAGGATGATGGCGAGGCAGGTGCGTTCCATTTCAGGCTCCGAGATAAACATCAGGCGCCGCCCGTGACCGGGCGCTATCCCCTCATAGCAACTAGTCGAGCGGTGAACTACGGCGAAATTAGAAGCCGCCCTTACGCCTCGACAAGAGCCGCGAAAGCCTCCAGGACGTGTTGACGTCCGTCGATGATGACGAATTCCATGGCCTTGTGCGCCGCCAGGGCATCATGCGCTGCAATGGCTTCGACGATGGCCATATGCGTGTCGGCAATATTGCTGAAGCCGTTGCTGGAGGGTGGCGCGCTCATGCGGAACATGCCGACCAGCGCAGCCTCGATAAGCCCGCCGAGCGACCGCATGAACGGATTCTGCGACGCCTCGGTGATGGCCAGATGGAAATGAAGGTCGGCAACGGCCAGACTGTCGGACGTATGATGCGGGGCCGCCATGGAGGCCGCAAGCCGCCGCAGTAAATCGATGTCCTCGCGGCTGGCCCGTTCCGCCACCAGGCTGGCGGCGAAAGGCTCGAACGCCATGCGTATATCGTAGAGGTGGAGAAGAAACTCCTTGTTGACCCCGCTTTCGAAATGCCAGTTGAGCACTTCGTTGTCGAACATGTTCCAATAAATCTTCTCGGTGACACGCGTGCCGACACGCGCGCGCGGCACAACCATCCCCTTTGCCGCCAGGGTCTTCATGCTTTCGCGCAGAACAGTACGGGATACCTTGAAGCGCTGCAGAAGTTCGCTGTCCCCCGGAAGGATGCTACCGATCGGGAAGACGCCGGAGACAATTGCCTTGCCGAGATCGTCGACCACCTGTGCATGGCTCGTCCGCGACTTTCCCTGGGGTTTTCTCGTATCAAGCATTCGGCTGCGCAAGCACTCTGTCCTTCCCTCAGACGTAACGTCGATTGAAACGAGAAAGCAGCAGAAAACTCTCGGGCATCAGAATATATGCAAACTGCAGCAGGCCGATCAGGCCGTCATCCACCCGTTGGAAAGCGTTCCATCAAAGGCGATGTGGGTCTGAATCTGATCCTGTATCAGAATTCCGATGAATGCTCCTCCGCCGAACCCCGCTCCTCCCGTTAGCAGTGTTCCGCCCATCACCACGACAAGCTCAATGCTCACCATGACAAGCGAATATCCCGCTGATGTATAAATGGAAAAAACGATTCCGGATAGACCAGCGAAGTCCCGTCAAAGGCCCTCTCCCCGGCCCTCAATCAAAAAAACATATAGTAGTACTTTTGTAAATCAGTATTCGCTACCGCAACACAACAAAAAGGGGCACCAAGGGCGCCCCTTTCAACTCATGCCATTTCGTCTGCCTTACTTCGAAGCGGGCAGCTTGTCGTCGACGCCCTCGATGTAGAAGTTCATGCCGAGCAGAGTGCCGTCATCGGCCTTCTCGCCCGCCTTCAGCCAAGGTGTGCCGTCCTGCTTGTTGATCGGGCCGGTGAAGGGTGCGAGTTCGCCGGACTTGATCTTGGCTTCGGTTTCCTGAGCCATCTTCTTCACGTCGTCGGGCATGTTGGTGTAGGGCGCCATTTTCAGGATGCCGTCCTTCAGGCCGTCCCAGTTCTGCTCGGACTTCCACGTACCGTCGAGCAGCGCGTGAACGCGCTTGGAGTAATAGTTGCCCCAGGTGTCGACGACGGCCGTCAGCTGTGCCTTCGGGCCGGCGGCGATCATGTCGGAAGCCTGACCGAAGGCATGGATGCCGCGCTCTTCGGCTACCTGCATCGGTGCCGTCGTGTCGGTATGCTGGGTCAGGATATCGACGCCTTGGTCAACCATGGCCTTGGCGGCATCGGCTTCCTTGCCCGGGTCGAACCAGGTATTGACCCAGATGACCTTGAGCTTGAAGCTCGGATCGATCGAGCGGGCACCCTGCTCGAAGGAGTTGATGCCCATGACGACTTCTGGGATCGGGAAGGAAGCGATGTAGGCGGCGCCGTGATTCTTCGACATCTTGGCAGCGATCTGACCCAGGATATAGCGGCCTTCATAGAAACGCGAATTGTAGGTCGCGAGATTCGGGCCGCTCTTGAAGCCGGTCGCATGCTCGAACTTCACTTTCGGGAACTTGGCGGCAACCTTGACGGTCGCATCCATGAAGCCGAACGAGGTGGAGAAGATCAGAGAGCAGCCGGAGCGGGCGAGACGCTCGATGGCGCGCTCGGCATCGGGGCCTTCCGGCACGTTCTCGAGATAAGGCGTATCGATCTTGTTGCCGAATTCCTTCTGGATCTGCTGACGGCCGAGATCGTGCGCCTGCGAGTAACCGCCATCCGTGTGCGAACCGACATAGACAAAGCAGACCTTGGTCGGCGCCGCTTCGGCCGCAGCCGCGAAACCAACGATGGCAGCGGCTGTCGTGGCGAGTGCGAGTGCTAGTTTTTTCATGGTTACCCCTATTGGTTTGACATGTTTTTACGAAAATCCGTCCGGCTGTTTGTCCTCAGCGCTCCGGAACGAAGGCCTTGCCGAGCGACGCTGGCGTGTTGATCAAGGTCGCGCGGCGATTTTGTGAGATGATGACGAGAACCACAATAGTCGATGCATAGGGCAGCATCGACAGGAATTGCGAGGGAATGCCGACGCCGAAGCCTTGTGCGTGAAACTGCAGGATCGTCACGGCGCCGAAGAGATAGCCGCCGGCCATGACGCGCATCGGCCGCCAGGACGCGAAGACGACGAGCGCCAGCGTCACCCAGCCGCGGCCGGCCGACATGTTCTCGACCCATTGCGGCGTGTAGACCAGCGACAATTGCGCGCCGGCAAGCCCCGCGCAGCCACCGCCGAACATGACGGCGAGATAGCGCGTGCGGATGACATCGATGCCCAGCGCATGCGCGGAACCGTGACTGTCGCCGACGGCGCGCAGCTTCAGGCCGGCGCGGCTGCGGAAGAGGAACCAGTTGACGCCGATGAGCAGCGCGATCGAGAGATAGAAGGTCAGGTCCTGCTTGAACAGCACCGGCCCCACGAGCGGAATGTCCGATAGCAACGGGAAGACGATTTCTTGCAATTGCACGCCGGGCACGCTGACATAGCCTTCGCCGATCATCCCGGAGAGACCGAGGCCGAGGATGGTCAGCGCGAGACCCGTAGCGACCTGGTTGGTCACCAGCGTCAACGTCAGGAACCCGAACAGCAGGGAAAACAATGCGCCAGCGATGATGCCGGTGACGAGGCCCACATAGGGCGACCCGGTCATCTGCGCGCCGACGAAGGCGGCGACCGCGCCCATGATCATCATGCCTTCGACGCCGAGATTGAGCACGCCAGAGCGCTCCACCACCAGCTCGCCCAAGCCGGCAATGACGAGCGGCGTCGAGGCCGTGATGATGGTGAGGAGGATCGCTTCAAAGACACTCATGCCGCACCTCCTCGAACCCGCGACCAGATCAGGCGGATCTTATAGTAGATCAGCGTATCGCAGGAGAGCACGAAAAACAGCAGCAACCCCTGGAAGACATTCGCCGCCTTGGCGGAAATACCGGGCGACAATTGTGCCGCCTCGCCGCCGAGATAGGTCAGTGCCAGCACGAAGCCGGAAAGGATCGCACCGAGCGGATTGAGACGTGCCAGGAATGCAACGATGATGGCGGTGAAGCCGTAGCCTGGCGAGATCGCCGGCTGCAGATGGCCGATCGAGCCGGCGACCTCGGAAATGCCGGCAAGACCCGAGAGCGCACCGGAAAAGAGAAAGGCGAACCAGACCATTTTCCGCGAGGAGAAGCCGGCGAACCGACCTGCCCGTGCGGACTGACCAAGCACGGTTATCTCGAAGCCCTTCAGCGTATATTTGATCATGAACCAGGCAAGGATCGCCGCAACGACGGCAAAGACGATACCCCAATGGGCACGGCCGGAATCCTCCCAGATCGCCGGCAACACGGCCTCCGGCGGAAAATCGATGCTCTGCGGAAAATTATGCCCCTGTGGATCGCGCCACGGCCCGCGTGACAGCCAATCCAGAAAGAGCTGTGCGATATAGACGAGCATCAGGCTCGTCAGAATCTCATTGGTGTTGAAATGCGCCTTCAGCAGCGCCGGAATAGCGCCATAGAGGGCGCCGCCGATGGCGCCGGCGATCAGCATGAGCGGCAGGATCAGCGGCGAATGCCAATCGGTGAAGACGATCGGGATGAAGGAGCCGGTGACCGCGCCGATGGAGAACTGACCTTCCGCCCCGATGTTCCAATTGTTGGAGCGGTAGCAGACGCAGAGGCCGACGGCGATCAGGATCAGCGGCCCTGCCTTGATCGCCAGTTCGTGCAGCGACCAGACTTCCAGCAGAGGCTCGACGAAGAAGGCGTCCAACGCCTCCACGGGGTCCTTGCCCATGACGGCGAACATGATGGTGCCGGCGATCAGCGCCAGCGCGAGGGCAAGCAGCGGCGACAGTATGCCGAACAGTTTCGAGACCTGCGGGCGCTTTTCAAGTTCAATGCGCATGCGCGGGCTCCGAATGCGTCCTGGATTCATGCAGACCGCTCATCAGCAGGCCGATCTTTTCGCGGGTGAGTTCGCTGGCCGGATAAGAAGCTGAAAGCCGGCCTTCCGAGATGACGGCGATATCGGTCGCCACTTCGAAGATCTCGTCAAGATCCTGGCTGATCACGAGCACAGCCGAACCGTCACGGGCAAGATCGACCAGTGCCTGACGGATGCGGCTCGCGGCCCCTGCGTCCACACCCCAGGTCGGCTGGTTGACGACCAGTACGCTCGGCTGGCGATCGAGTTCTCGACCGACGATGAACTTCTGCAGATTGCCGCCCGAAAGCGCGCCCGCGGCCGGATCCTCGCCGCTCTTGCGCACATCCATCGCTTCGCAGATCCGCTTGGCGGCCTGCTTGACGACGCCGTGACGGATGATCTTGAGGAAACGACCGCGCAGAAATGCCTTGCTGTCCGATTGGTTGCGCGCCAGGACGAGATTGTCCGACAGCTTCATCGCCGAGACGGCGGCGTGGCCATGGCGCTCCTCCGGCACGAAACCGGCACCGAGCAACCGGCGCGCATTGATGCCCTTGGTGCCGACCGCCTGGCCGCGCACATGGATCAGATCGTCCGATGGGACGGTGTACTCGCCGGAGATGACGTCGAACAGCTCGCCCTGCCCGTTTCCGGCAACGCCTGCGATTGCGAGAATTTCGCCGGCACGCACACGCAACGAAACGTCCTTCAGCGACATGGCAAAGGGAGTCCGCGCCGGGACGGACAGGCCAGCGACCTCGAGCTGAATGTCACCCGCACTCCCAAGCCCCTCGTGCTGCACGCTGGCAACGTCACTGCCGACCATCATGCGCGCAAGCGAACCCGTCGTTTCCTGCCGCGGGTCGCAGGCACCGGTCACCTTGCCGTGGCGAAGCACGGTGGCGCGCGAACAAATGCGCTGCACTTCTTCCAGGCGATGGCTGATGTAAAGCACCGAGCGCCCTTCGTCCCTCAGCTGGAACAGTGTCTCGAAGAGGCGATCGGCCTCCTGCGGCGTCAGCACCGAGGTCGGTTCATCGAGAATGATCAGCTTCGGATTCTGCAGCAGCGCACGGACGATCTCGATGCGCTGGCGCTCGCCGACGGAGAGATCGGCCACATGAGCGTTCGGATCGAGCGGCAAGCCATAGGCTCGCGAGAGCCTCGCGGCCTCTTCCGATATTTTCGCGATCGGGATCTTGCTGTCGAGTGACAGCGCGATATTTTCGGCAACCGTCAGCGCCTCGAACAGCGAGAAATGCTGGAACACCATGCCGATGCCGAGCTTGCGGGCCGTGCCCGGCGAGTCGATCGCAACGGGTTGGCCCTGCCAGACTATTTCTCCATGCGTCGGCTCCAGCACGCCGAACAGCATCTTTACGAGCGTGGATTTGCCTGCGCCGTTCTCGCCGAGCAGAGCGTGAATTTCGCCCGGCTGGATTTCCAGATCGATTTCATTGCAGGCAGCAAAACTACCGAACAGCTTCGTCAGTTTGCGAACCGATAGTAACGCACCGGTTGCCGGCACATCAGATGACGACACGTTCCCCTCATTTCCTTCCCACCGTCCTGCCCTTTATGGATCTATGGGATCAGCAGTGTAGTTCCACTTGTTCTTCTTGCTTCCAGATCCGAGTGCGCGCGCCCAGCATCAACAAGCGGATAGGTCTGATGGACATTGATACGCACTTTGTTGCTTTGCACAACAGCAAATAACGCCCCGGCGCTGCCTCTCAACTCTTCCGGTGTGGAGACATAGGCGAAAAGGCTCGGGCGCGTCGCGTAAAGCGAGCCCTTCTGATTGAGGATGGCGAGATTGAAATTCTCGATCGGACCCGAGGACTGGCCGAAGGTCACCCACATGCCGCGCGGCTTCAGGCAATCGAGCGAATGCGGGAACGTATCCTTGCCGACCGAATCGTAGACGACGTCAACGCCCTTGCCGCCGGTAATTTCCCGAACGCGGTCAGCGAAATTCTCCCGGCTATAGTCGATGACGTGGTCATAACCATGCGCCAGTGCCAGCTCAACCTTTTCAGCCGAACCGGCCGTGCCGATCACGGTGGCGCCCAGCGCTTTCGCCCATTGACCTGCGATCAGGCCGACGCCGCCGGCTGCGGCGTGGAACAGCAGCGTGACGCCGGGGCCGACCTTGAAGGTGCGGTTCAGCAGATATTCGGCCGTCATGCCCTTCAGCATCATCGCCGCCGCCGTTTCGAGCGGGATATCGTCAGGCACCTTGACCAGATGACGGGTCTCGATATTACGCTCGACGCTATAGGCGCCATCGCTGCCGGCATAGGCGACGCGGTCGCCGACTGAGAAATCGGAGACGCCCGCCCCGACCGCCGTGATCGTACCGGCGGCTTCCTTACCGAGCGGAAGCGGAAAGTAGGGCGCCTTGTAAAGGCCAGACCGAAGATAGACGTCTATGAAATTCAGTCCGATCGCGGCATGGCGGATCTGCACTTCTCCGGCAGCAGGCGGCGGCAGATCCACCTCCTCCAGCTTCATGACATCAGGACCGCCGTTTTCATGGATGCGAATGACCTGGGTCTTGTTCATGATGCGCAATCCTATTGACGCCCGAGGGACGGAAAAAACTGCAACACGGCGCCGATGCAGTAAAGATAGGTGCCGCTTATGATGAAGAGGGCAACCGCCCATTGCGGCATGACGAAGTGCATCAGCAGCGAATAGACACCGAGCGCCGACCAGAAGAGGAATATGCCGAGATTGAGCGGCCGCAACCGTCTGACGCGCACGGGGTGCAGGAAATTGATCGGCAGGAAGGTCAAGACGACGGAAACACCCACGAGGATCATGGCGGTCGTGGCGCTGGCATCGATGACGAAGAGCGTGAAGATTACCATGTTCCAGACGACTGGGAAGCCGGAGAAAAAATACTCGTCCGTCTTCATGCCGGTATCGGCGTAATAGATGGCGCTGGAGACCACGATCATGCCGGCGGCGACAAACGACCAGGGCTCGCCGATCATGCCGCTTTCATAGAGCGCGAAGGCCGGCAGCAGCACATAGGTCACGTAATCGATGATATTGTCGAGCGTATCGCCCGACCAATTGGGAAGGACTTCCTTGACCCGGACCTTGCGGGCGATCGGCCCGTCGATACCATCGACCAGCAGCGCCAGGCCAAGCCACCAGAACATATCGACAAAACGATGCTCCGAGGCTGCAACGACGCCGAGAAAGGCGAGAAAAGATCCGGATGCCGTCAATATATGGACGGAGAAAGCACGAATCTCCGCATAAGGCACCCGCTTGTATTTGAAGATTTTCATCCGCCCCGTGACTCGTCTGCTTATGCACCTGCCCCGGCAGGCGGTTTTTCTCGCTAATATGCATCCTTTGGTCTCTACCGCCAGCGCAAAAGCGTCTATCCCGTCACGCTAGCGCGACTTCCTGTCATTTTCACCCGCTGCGATGTTTCATCCCATGGATTTCAACAGGCTAAGCGCCTATTTTCAGAACGAGTGGCAATTGAGGCATCGATATGAAGCAGATTGAAGTGGCCGTCATCGGCGGTGGCCTGGCCGGCATGATCACGGCGTTCGCGCTTGCGCGCGGCGGACGATCGGTCGCCCTGGTGGCCGCGCCGCACAACAAGGCCGACAGGCGGACGACGGCGCTGATGGATCAATCGATCCGCTTTCTCGAGCGCCTGACGCTGTGGGACAAGATCGCGCCCTCGGCGGCTGCATTGACGACCATGCGGATCATCGATGGCACATCGAGGCTGCTGCGTGCGCCGACTATCTCGTTCAGATCGTCGGAAATCGGCCTCGACGCCTTCGGCTACAATATTCCGAATACCGTGCTGCTCGGCAGCCTCCATGACGCCATCGAGGCGGAAGCAAATATCAGCCGCATCGAGGCCAGCGCCTCGGACATCACCTTTCGCGACGATGGCGTAACGATTGCGCTCGACAACGGCGATTCGATCGATGCCGCTTTCGTCGTCGGTGCCGACGGACGCAACTCGATGGTGCGCGAGGCTTTGGGCATCAAGGTCAAGGGGTGGTCCTATCCGCAATCCGCCATGGTTCTGAACCTTGCGCACTCCCTGCCGCATCAGAACATCTCGACGGAATTTCACACGGAAAGCGGCCCCTTCACGCAGGTCCCCTTGCCCGGCAACCGCTCCAGCCTCGTCTGGGTGCAGAAACCGGCGGAAGCTGCCGCCAATGCCGAAAAGTCGCTCGAAGAACTCGGAAGACTGGTCGAGGAGCGCATGCAATCGATGCTCGGTCGGGTGACGATCGAGGACAATGTCCAGGTCTGGCCGCTCTCCGGCATGACTGCCCATCGTTTCGGCAAGGGCCGCGCCGCCTTGATCGGCGAAGCCGCCCATGTCTTTCCGCCGATCGGGGCGCAAGGCCTGAACCTGAGCCTGCGCGATATACTGGCATTGTCAGACATCCTCTGCACCCGCGCTGATCAGCCGATCCCGGGATCGGCCGGCGACAATTTCGACCGCAAGCGCCGCGTCGACATCATCAGCCGGACGACGAGTGTCGATCTCCTCAATCGCTCGCTTCTGTCGGATTTCCTGCCGGTGCAAATGCTGCGCGCGGCGGGGCTGCATGTGCTCTCCGCCATCACGCCGCTCCGGAACATCGTCATGCGCGAAGGTATCGAGCCCGGCGGCAGCCTGCGCAACCTTCCCTCTCTGCTACGGGAAAAGCTGCGCCGGTAAGGCGCCGGAATTTATCAGATAGAGCACCAGCGAGACCGTCACGACGGAACAAGCCGTTGTGATCAGGATGGTGGCGGAGGCTCGCTCCTGCCAGACACCATATTGCTGCCCGATGACGAAGACATTCGTTGCCGTCGGCAAAGCGGCGAGCAGCATTGCCGCTTCGATCCAAATCGGATCGAAGCCACCGACAGCCTGCAGCACGATATAGACGACGAGCGGATGCAGGATGAGTTTCGCCGGCACGATATAGCCGATCTCGACCGGAACCCGCTTCAACGGCCGCAAGGCAAGCGTAACTCCCATGGCAAATAGTGCACAGGGCGCAGCCGCTTGCGCAAGATAATTGACAAATCGCTCGAAGGCGACCAGCTGATGAAGCGAAAGTGCTGCCACGGCAAAACCCAGGGCAGTCGACAGGATGAAGGGATGCAGCAGCACCTTTCGGGCGATATCCGCGGCAAGGCGCCAGACGGAGCGCTTGTCTCCACCTTCCAGAGCCATCAGGGCCGGCGCGACGATGAAGTGCAGCGCGTTTTCGAAACACACGATCAGCGCGACGGGAACGGCTGCCTTCTCTCCCAGAGCCAGAAGCGCTAAGCCCGGCCCCATGTAGCCGATATTGCCGTAGGCTCCGGCAAAGGCTTGGATCGTGCTGTCGGCGAGAGAATTGCGTCGCAGGAAACGCCCGATCAGAAACAGCAGGAGAAAGATCGAATAGGTCGCGGCGATATCGGTGGCGATGAAATCGATTCGCGTCAGTTGTTCGATCGGCGTTTGCGAAACGAGCTTGAAGAACAGAGCCGGCAATGCCGCATAGATGATGAACGTATTGAGCCAGCCAAGCGCTTCCGCCGGTTGCTTCGTGATGCGCGCTGCAATGTAGCCGATCAGGATCAGGCCGAAGAATGGCAGCAGCAGACCGACAACGTCAGCCATCGGGCATATTCCATTTTACCGTGAAAAATGAAGGCGAAGGATATCGCCCGACTTAGCCGATTTTCATCAGGATTGGAAAGGTCTGCTGAAACCAGATCGCCATGTCGCTGATATAGCCGAATATGAAGGCGAGCCCGGTCAGCACCAGAAGTCCGCCCATGATCTTCTCGACCGTGCCAAGATGACGGCGGAAGCGAGACAGAAAGCTCATGAAAGCGCCGGAAAAGCCGGCGGCGATCCAGAACGGAATGGCAAGCCCCAGCGAATAGACCGCGAGCAGACCAGCGCCCGCACCAACCGTCTCACGAGAGGCGGCGATGCCGAGGATGGCGCCGAGAACCGGGCCGATGCAGGGCGTCCAGCCGAAGGCGAAGGCAAGGCCCATGATATAGGCGCCCGTCAACGTCGCCGGCTTGCCGCTGCCGTGGAAACGCGCCTCGCGAGCAAGAAGGCCGATGCGGAAAACACCGAGGAAATTCAAGCCCATGATGACGATAATCAAACCGCCGATCTTCGAAAGAACATCGAGATGCTGGCGCAGCAGCAGGCCGATCGACGAAGCACCGGCGCCGAGCGCGACGAATACGGTGGCGAACCCCAGCGTAAAGAACAGCGCCGACATCAGCACATTGCCGCGGACGCTCGGCCCTGCGGCGACAGCTGCTCCACCGCCGCGAAACTGCTCGACCGAAATCCCGGCCATGTAGCAGAGATAGGGCGGCACGAGCGGCAGCACGCAAGGCGAAAGGAACGAAAGCGCCCCGGCGATCAAGGCACTGAGAAGCGAGATATCGGCAAGCGACACGATGGACTCCGGCTATGTCATTTCCCCATCTTCCTAGCTTCGCGAAAGCCTGAAAGCCAATCACCTTTTCGAGGGCGACGGCTGCAAAACCTTTATAGTGAAGCAACCGGAACGCACATCTTGCCGCCCGAGACAGGCGGGCAAAAGGCGCGACCAACAGCCGCAGAGCAGCCCAACGAACAAATTGCTTTTGCTTAAATATTGGTTCAAGCTGTCAACGTTCGTCGAACAACGTACATTCCACCCAAGTTAGTTAGCGGAGGAAAAGCCCCATGCGAATTGCTACCATGTTCACGACTGCAGCCTTTGCCGCCCTCTTCAGCGTAAGCGCCATGGCACAAACGGCGACACCCAGCACAACAACGACGACCCCCAGTGCCACGACGTCGACACCTGCGATGAAGTCGACGACCAGCACGGTCAAGCCAAAGGCGATGAAGCCTGCTCAAACGTCCGTTTCCAAAGCATGCTCGGCTCAGGCCGACGCCAAGGGCCTGCATGGAAAGGCACGCGCCAAGTTCCGCAGCGACTGCAAGAAGAACGGCGGCAAGGCGGCATAGCATCCGAGGTTCTTCTCTCTCAATGATCAACCTTGCCGTTGAAATGACGGTAAGGTTGATCGCTGCGACGCGTCAGTCGCTCCTGTCAGATATTCCGGATGAAAATGCGCGCGTATGGCTTTGAAGGGCCACACGTTTGGGGAAGTTTATCGTTCCCTGGCTATTCCGGAAGAGTGGTGCCCTTTTCATGGTCATCGCACACAGCTCCGTTGCCACCGACGTCTGTTTTCTACCTCTCAGACAGGATCGTTGCGAACGGCTATGTCTGCCGGCATCCCGGAGATTACGAATGATCGCACTCCGGCTACGACAGCAACGTTTCGCAATAAAGGAGCAAAACCTGGGAAACCTGCTGAAATTACAACTCATCCCTGTTCGATCGAATAAATGGACGGAGCAGGAAATTGAAAGCAGCCATAAATCCTCCCCCTTCGGAAGAAGCGTCGCAGGCGAGATATCTGGCCGCCTGTCTTTTCGCCCTTGAACCTTCCATCGAGAGCCTTCTTGCCGCGGCCTTGAAATCCGGCTGGAAACGCGAATATGTTCTCCTGGCGATCATCGCCATCGCCATGAATGACGGCAAGGAGGCGGTGCCGCCAAAGCTGCTGCATTCGTAATATGCGGAACTAAATTCCCCGATCCCTCGAGCCTACTTCTCCTTCGGCTTGAGCTCTTTCGTCGCCGGATCGATTTTGCCGTCCGCAAGCCTGTTGCGGGGATCGGCAACCAGCGGCGCCTTTTCGTCCGCGTCCGCCTCCTGTTTTACGCCATGCGCCTTGCTGTGCTGTATCTTCGCGAGCGCCTGCGTATTTTCCTTTCCGCGACGCGGATCATGGGATTCTTCGTCTGCCATCGTATCTCTCCTATTGTCTCAGTGGGAAACACGAGTGACTCGATTAGGTTCCAGAAAACTGGCACGCTGCCGACGCGCGTCGCGCTCTTGAGCGAGCGCCATTAAACTAAATTAGTTTTCACAAAAATAATTCGGGCGCACTGAAACTATCCGTGAGACCGCACCGTATATCCGGAAAAGAATGGAACCGGAATCTGCAAAGACAACCGGACACCTCCACCCGTCCCCGGCGACCCGCCCGGCACCGGAGACGGCGGAAACGGTCACCTCTGCACCGTTTCCGCAGCGTCCGGCGGCGCGGAAGCGCAAAGCCCGCCGTCGGGCGCGCTTTTTGTCCGCTGAGGCCGGCGGCATCGCGAAAATCAAGCGGACATTCGCGCCAACCGCGCGACAAACGGCGTTGTCTCAAATTAATGAGATTCAACTTAAGTTTGAAAAGACTATGGTGAGAGCGATGGGGCTCGAACCCATGACCTACTGATTAAAAGTCAGTTGCTCTACCAGCTGAGCTACGCTCTCCCTCTCCGCGGGCGTTTTTTCACCCCGGCTGGAAGTGCGCGGAACATATGCAGACGCCCTATTGCGGTCAACCCATAAAATCGAGGCTGTGGCACCCGCAAGGCGCTTTTCCTCATCTCTAGGCGGTCAAAACGCTGCGTTTCGCCGACCGGATTACCCGGACGGCATGCCAAAGCTTGGATTCGAAGCGATGAAGAGGCCGTAATGTCGGAGAATCAGCTCCAACACACCGGAACAATCGTAACAATTACCCCTAATAATCAGGGTTGCGCTCAAGGGATCCAGCAGTTTGCCGTTCGCAATTGTTGGGGGGCGAATCGTTTTTCGTGTATATCAGACATTGTTAACAACCCGTCGGGTCCTCAGGAGGTTCTTTTTATGGAAGATGCACACGTCGGTTGGATTGCAGCAATTATCATTGGCGGCCTAGCAGGCTGGTTCGCCGAGATGATCATGAAAAGCAACACAGGCATCATCATGAACATCATTCTCGGCATTATCGGCGCACTCGTCGCCAGCTGGTTATTTGGCGTGCTCGGTATCCAGCTGCCTTTCCATCTATGGCTGAATTACCTGATTACGGGCTTCATCGGCGCCTGCATCCTGATCTTCATCGGTCGATTGATCAGGAGATAGCGGCGTATCCGGGCGGAACCCGCCCGAATAGGGACGGAGAAAGAGGGAAGACGGGATTCCGCCTTCCCTTTTTTGTTGCATTCTGCTGGCGCAACGCACGCCAAAGACCTTTCCAACTCCATCCGCGACGCTATCTAGCAAAGTGGAACCGAAAAGGAGGTTGGAAGGATGACGGAAGACGCCAATCGGACGCCAGCCCGCAAGGTCATACGCGGTCGCCCCTACAGCATCGCTGAATTTGCACGGAAATATCGCCTCGACGACGAGGAGGCGAAGCGCCTCTTCTATAAGTTCGGCCCATCGGCCACCGAGCTGGACCTGCTGATGGCCGCCAAGCGGAAGCCGCCAACCTTGTCCTCGGCCATCGAACACTGATGCGATGGCGCCTGCCTCTCCGCCTTAATTCGGCGAGCCGGCGCGACCCGTGACGCCAGCCGCCGGCACTGATATATCACAATTGGTTGCCTTCGACGGCGCGAGGTGACACTGTGCGCCATATCTGTTCGGTCGGACGTCTTGCATGCGGAACTCGCTTAGCCACCTCGCCTATCTGGCGCTCGAGTACCAGATCGTGACGCTCGAGCTTAAGCCTGGAGCGCTCGTCACCGAGAAGCAGTTGATTGAGATGGCGGGGCATGGGCGGACGCCGGTGCGCGAGGCGATCCAGAAGCTCGCATGGCAGGGGCTGATCCATGTGCGGCCGCGCGTCGGTCTGCAGATCGCGGAGATTCGTCCCGACGACCATCAGCATGTCATGCAGGTCAGGCGCGAGCTTGAGCCGATCGCCGCCACGCTTGCCGCTGTTCATGCAGACGAGCAGCAGCGCGAGCAGCTACAGGGATGCGCGCGCCTGATGGCGGATTGCGCAGTGATGGGCGACCTGCCCGGCTTCTTCGCGGCAGACAAGACATTCGACGAGATCTTGGAGGTCGCCTGCCCGAATAACTTCATCATGGCCGCTCTCGGACCGGTGCAAACACATTCGCGGCGGCTCTGGTATTCCGGTGCGACGCCCGATCGCACCGATCATTCGATTGCGATGCATATTCGCGTCATAAAGGCGATTCACGATGGCGATGCCGACGAGGCTCGCGTGGCTATGGCATCGCTGATCGATTATCTCGGCAGCCTATGAAAAAAGCGGTCCCGTTGCCGCGACCACTCCTCCATCTCTGCATGCCAGGCAATCGATCCAGAGCATTTGCGCCTTTCTTCGAATCGCGAAAACGCTCCATTCTCTTGCCTTTCGCATTCCGGACGGAAAACCGCTACGCACTCTTCCTGGAAATGCTTCAGCCGACGAAGGCGCGTTCGATGACGAACTCAGCCGGCTTGCTGTTGGCGCCTTCCGTGAGGCCCGCCTTTTCGAGCAGGTCCTTAGTATCCTTCAGCATTGCGGATGAACCGCAGATCATGCCGCGATCAACCGTTATATCGAGCGGGGGTACGCCCAGATCCGCGAAAAGCTTGCCGTTCTCGATGAGATCGGTGATGCGGCCCGTAAAGGGGAAGTCCTCGCGGGTAACAGTCGCATAGTGGCGCAGCTTGTCGCCGACGACCTCGCTCAGCAGTTCATCGTTGCGAATTTCTTCGACCAGATCGAAACCGTATTTGAGTTCGGCCACATCCCGAGTGGTATGAGTGAGGATGACCTCCTCGAACTTCTCATAGGTTTCGGGATCGCGGATCAGGCTCGCGAAAGGCGCGATGCCCGTGCCGGTCGAGAACATGTAGAGCCGCTTGCCAGGCGTCAGCGCATCGAGAACCAGTGTGCCCGTCGGCTTCTTGCGCATCAGCACTTCGTCGCCCGGCTTGATATTCTGCAGATGCGATGTCAGCGGGCCATCGGGCACCTTGATCGAAAAGAACTCGAGCTCGTCGGCCCAGGCCGAGCTTGCTATCGAATAGGCACGATAAAGCGGCTTGCCATCGACCATGAGGCCGATCATCGCGAACTCGCCGGAGCGGAAACGGAAGCCTTGCGGCCTGGTCATCGTAAAGCGGAAGAGCCGGTCGGTATAGTGCGTGACGCTCAGCACCTTCTCGGCGAAAACGCCCGCCGGTACTGCGGAAACAAATTCATCTGTCTTGGCGGGGGCGTTCATTCTGTCTCGGATCCCGTATTCGTCTTACACGTCATTCCTGGCAGGCTCATTGCGCGAGGCTAATATTACAATATAGCCCGAATTGAAAGGTATTCCATTTCGTCCGGCCGCACGCGACTAAAATTTGTATATTTCAGTCAAGATTACTTCCAGCCGACGTTACATGCATCGATAGGCGCAAATACGGCCATCAGGCCGACTTTGCCGGCAATCGCCGCCAGCTATAGGCCTGCCCGGCTTCGGCTGGGCGGGCGGTCGGCTGGTAATAATGCGGAATGCCCGGCAACCGGTTTTCCGACAGCCGCTTCAATGCGGTCTCATTGGTAACAGCGAAACTGTCGATGCCGACGCGCAACATCAACGGAATCTGGTCGATCAGCACGTCGCCAACGGCGCGCAGCTCATTGGTGTAGCCAAGGCGCTCGCGAAGCAGCGAGGCATGGCTGAAGGCGCGGCCATCGTTGAAGGCCGGAAAGGCAACTGCAACGATCGCGAGGCGATCGAGATAGGGCCGCAGCTTCGTCACATCGTCGGCCGGCTTGATTACCACGCCGAGGCCGACATCGTTGCTCTCTTCAGCCTTGGCGATCAGGGCATCGAGGCTGAGCAGCGGCTTCTGGCTCTCGCTCGCCTTGACCTCATCGGTCTCGATGACCCACGGATCGTTTTCTACAAAACCGGCTTCCCGCCAAATCTTCGTCATGGTCATCTCCTTACGCCGCTTCGGCTGCAGCCGCGGAAGAGCCATAAAGCGCTTCCTTGAAGGGCTGCGGTCCGACGCGCCGGTAGGCATCGAGGAAAATCTCGGTGGGATCGAGGCGCAGGCCGATATAGGTGTCGACGATGGTCTCGATGGCATCGGTCACCTTGTCGGGCTCGAAGCCGCGGCCGATGATCTCGCCGATCGAGGTATGTTCGTCACCGGAGCCGCCGAGCGTGATCTGGTAGAGTTCCGCACCCTTCTTCTCGACGCCCAGCAAGCCGATATGGCCGACATGGTGATGGCCGCACGCATTGATGCAGCCGGAAATCTTGATCTTCAGCTCACCGATCTCGGCCTGGCGCTCGGCCGAACCGAAGCGCGTGGAGATCTCCTGCGCAACCGGGATCGAGCGGGCATTGGCGAGCGCGCAATAGTCGAGGCCGGGACAGGCAATGATATCAGTGATCAGGCCGGCATTCGCCGTTTCCAGGCCTACAGTGACCAGACCGCGATAAACCGCTTCGAGATCGGCCAAGGCCACATGCGGCAGGATGAGGTTTTGCTCATGGCTGACGCGGATTTCGTCGAAAGCGTATTCCTCGGCGATGTCGGCCACCGCATCCATCTGCGCATCCGAGGCATCGCCCGGAATACCGCCGATCGGCTTCAGCGAAATCGTCACCATGCCGTAGTCGGGGTTCTTGTGCGGCTGCACGTTCTGCTGCACCCAGCGGGCAAAGTCCGGATCGGTCTTCTTCCAGCGGGCGAGGCTTTCCCAGCCTTCGGCCCTTTCCGGCAGTGCCGGCGGGGCGAAGTAGGCCGATATCGCCTGAACGTCCGCTTCCGGCAGCTTCAGCTCGGTATCCCTAAGCTTGTCGAACTCGACCTCGACCTGACGCGCCAGTTCCTCGGCGCCGGTCTCGTGCACGAGGATCTTGATGCGCGCCTTGTACTTGTTGTCGCGGCGGCCGTGCAGATTGTAGACGCGCATGATCGCGGTCGTGTAGGACAGCAGGTCCTCTTCCGGCAGGAAGTCGCGGATCAACTTGGCAACCATCGGGGTACGGCCCTGCCCGCCGCCGACATAGACGGCAAAGCCGATTTCGCCCTTGTCGTTCTTCTTCAGGTGCAGACCGATGTCATGCACCTGGATCGCGGCACGGTCGCGCTCGGCGCCGGTGACGGCGATCTTGAACTTGCGCGGCAGGAAGGAGAATTCCGGATGCACGGATGACCATTGGCGCAGGATTTCTGCATAAGGGCGCGGATCGGCGACTTCGTCAGCCGCGGCGCCAGCGAAATGATCCGCCGTGACGTTGCGAATGCAATTGCCCGAGGTCTGGATGGCATGCATCTCGACGGAAGCAAGTTCGGCGAGCACGTCGGGCATGTCCGAGAGCTTCGGCCAGTTGAACTGCAGGTTCTGGCGCGTGGTGAAGTGGCCATAGCCACGGTCATAGGTGCGCGCGATATGGGCGAGCATGCGCATCTGCCGCGAGCTCAGCGTGCCATAGGGAATGGCTATGCGCAGCATATAGGCATGCAGCTGCAGATAGACGCCGTTCATCAGACGCAGCGGCTTGAAGGCATCCTCCGAGAGCTCACCCGCAAGGCGGCGCTCCACCTGATCGCGGAACTGTGCAACGCGCTCCGCGACAAAGGCGTGGTCAAATTCGTCGTAACGATACATGATTTCCTCGGGACTTCCTCAGACTGCAATGAATTCCGGATCGGCGGCGGCATAGCCGGGCGCGTACTCCATGGTGGGGCCTTCGGCGCGAATACGCTCGCGCAGACGCAGCGGCCAGAGCTTGCCGCCAGTTTCCTGAACATCGATCAGATTGACGTCGACGACCTTGTTGTCTGCATAGGCTTGCTTGCCGATGGCTTCAAGTGCCGCTTCCGCTTCGGCATGGCGCGCGACCAACGCCTCCTGCAACGATGTCACCCACTCACCATTTGCGTTCAGCCAAACGGCAACGCCATCGGTGAGCCGGTTTGCGGTCAGAACCTTGTCGACCATGAATCAGCTCCTCGCATAGTCTTGAACAGCGGTCTCACGGCGGACCAGCGGCTCGGATTGTTCGAAATTCGCACCGGCGACGGCCTCGCCGATGATGACCATGACCGGACCGCTCAGTTCATCGCGATGCTCGAGGTCAGGCAGATCCTTCAAGGTGCCGTGCATCAGGCGGCGGTCGCGGCGGCTCGCATTCTCGATGACGGCGACGGTGGTGTCTGCCGGAAGCCCAGCCTCCATCAGGCGGCCAGCAACGGAGGCAGCAACCGTGCGGCCCATATAGACGGCGATGGTCGCGCCGGAAATGGCGAGGCTCGCCCAGTCCGGGAGGACATCGCCGGTAAGATCGTGGCCCGTCGTGAAGACCAGCGACGAGGCAACGCCGCGCAGCGTCAGCGGCAGCTCGAAATCGGCGGCCGCGGCAAAGGCAGAGGTGATGCCTGGAACGATCTCGTAGCCGATACCGGCGGCGCGCAACGCGGCCATTTCCTCGCCGGCGCGGCCATAAACCAGGGGATCGCCGGATTTCAGCCGCACGACGCGCTTGCCTTCGCGGCCAAGCTGCACCAGCAGGTCGTTGATCTCTTCCTGCGATTTGGTGTGGCAGCCCTTGCGCTTGCCGACGGACAGGCGCTCGGCATCGCGGCGCCCCATATCGACGATCGCCTGCGGCACGAGGGCATCGTAGACGATGACGTCGGCTTCCATCATTACGCGCTGCGCACGCAGTGTCAGCAGGTCTTCGGCGCCCGGGCCTGCGCCGACCAGCCACACGCGACCTTCGACTTCCCGCGAAGACTGGAGCAGGCTGTCGGCGGCCTGCTCGGCCTGCTTGACATGACCGGCATTGACGGCATCGGCAACGGAGCCGGAAAAGAAGCGCCGCCAGAAGACACGGCGTGCGACGCCGCGCGGAACGACGCGGTCAACCGGCTTGCGGTAACGCGTTGCCAGTTCCGCAAGCTTGCCGATCGAGGGCGACAGTATCTGATCGATCTGCGCGCGGATCATCTGTGCCAGCACCGGACCGGCACCTTCCGTGCCGATGGCGACGGCGACCGGAGCCCGGTTGACAAGCGCCGGCGTATAGAAATCGCAGTAATCGGGCTGATCGACAGCGTTTGCCGGAATTCTTTCGGCGCGAGCGGCGTCGACAATGGCGCGATCGGCTTCAGCATCGCCGGTCGCGGCAAAAACGAGAGTTGCACCCTTCACCTGCTCGGCCGAAAACTCGCCGCGCACGGTCGCGATACGGTTGGCAATCAGGAAGGAATGATAGTCGGCCTCGGGCGTCTGCGCATAGGCGACGATCTTCGCCTGGGTGTTCATCAGAAGCCGGACCTTGGCGAAAGCTTCGTCCCCGTTGCCGAAAACGGACGCAGTCCTTCCTTCCACGCGGAAGAAGGCGGGAAACACCGAAAGCTGTTCAGTCCTGGGAGGCATCGTCATTCCACTTCGAGATTTGCCGAATATCGCCCTTGCGGCCAAGAGATTGAAGAAACAGAAATTCTAATGCCTTGGCGAGTCCGTATTCTTTTGCTCGACATGACAGGGATTTGAGCAAAACTCACCAGACGAGAAATTCGCGATAAATACAGGAAATCTATAGACTTTTATGATTGATCGGCGCCTGCGGTAGTTTTATTGCCTGTGGCAAACCCTGTCCATACGTCATTTGCGCATTCCGCCGGATCGGCAATCCCGCTAGACTGGACGAAATTTTTCGGAGCGTCTCCTTGTCGGATAACACCATTGCAGCCCGCCTTCTCGACGTCGTCGAGCACGATATCCTGCCGCTGACGCGGAAGGGCGTGGCGGCCGGCAACAAGGTTTTCGGCGCGGCCATCCTGCGCAAATCCGACCTTTCGCTTGTGATCGCCGAGACGAATAACGAACTGGAAAATCCGCTCTGGCATGGCGAAGTTCACGCCCTCAAGCGCTTCTACGAACTCGGCGAGAAGCCTGCGACCAAGGAGCTGATCTTCCTGTCGACCCATGAGCCCTGCACCATGTGCATGTCGGCGATCACCTGGGCCGGCTTCGACAATTACTACTACTTCTTCAGCCACGAGGATTCCCGAGACGCCTTCGCGATCCCGCATGACCTGAAGATCCTCAAGGAGGTCTTCGGTCTGGAGCCGGGCGGGTATAACAGGCACAACGCCTTCTGGAACAGCTTTGCCATTGCCGACCTGGTCGAGACGGAAGCGGAACCCCGAAAGGCACAGCTGAAGGAACAGACGGCGCGCATTAAGCAAGCCTATGCCGGATTGTCCGACAATTATCAGGCTTCCAAGAGCGATAACGACATTCCCCTCAATTAATCCCAACAGGACCCGAGACCACGATGGAAGCGTCGCGAGACATAAGCAGCCTGATCGAAGTCATGGCGGCATTACGAAATCCCGAAAGCGGCTGCCCCTGGGATATCGTCCAGACCTTCGAAACCATCAAGCCCTACACGATCGAGGAAGCCTTTGAGGTTGCCGATGCGATCGAGCGCAAGGATATGGACGATCTCTGCGATGAGCTCGGCGACCTGCTGCTGCAGGTCGTCTTCCACGCCCGCATGGCTGAAGAAGCAGGCGCATTCGCCTTCGGCGATGTCGTGCATGCCATCACCCGCAAAATGATCCGCCGCCATCCGCATGTCTTCGCAGTGTCCGATGCCAATACGGAGGATGCAGTCACTTTGCAATGGGATCGGATCAAGGCGGAAGAGAAGCGCGAGCGCGCCGAACGCCGCGCCCGAGCCGGCATCACCGAGGATTTCAAGGCCGGATTCCTGGGCTCAGTACAGCGGACTTTCCCTGCTCTGACGGAAGCTCTGAAATTGCAGGAGCGCGCCGCCCATGTCGGATTCGACTGGTCGGCGCCGGAACCGATCCTCGACAAGATCGAGGAGGAGATCGGTGAGTTGCGGGCGGCACTTGCAAGCGGTGACAAGGCCAAGGTGAGCGACGAACTCGGCGACCTGATCTTTGCCGTCGTCAATATCGGCCGGCATGTGAAAACCGATCCGGAACAGGCCCTGCGCGGCACGAACACCAAGTTCCGCCGCCGTTTCCATCATATAGAGACGACGCTTGCGGCCGAAGGCGAGACGCTGGAAGGCGCCTCGCTGGAGCGAATGGAAGAGATCTGGCAGGCGGCAAAAGCTATCGAACGACAGCTGGGCGGCGTGGAACGGGCGTAACCTAGAACAATTCCAGGAAAAGTGCGTAGCGGTTTTCCGTTCGGAATTGCATAAAAACAATGGCATAGAGCGGTCAGGCGATTCCGTGAAACGCGTAACCGCTCTAGCCTATTCCCAATCCTCGCGTTGCGGCTTCGGTCCATTACCCATGCGCCGCTCCAACTCCACTGCTTCGGACTCGGTGAGGCGGACGTCGAGCGTCACCGTGCCGTCCTCATTGTCCTCGCGGTTATCGACGATAGCGTGATTGTAGAGCCAGGGCAGCAGCGCCAACCTTTCCACCGGAAGCGTGATCGTCGCCTCCGTCAGCACGCCGGAAAGGCGGCGGCTGATCTCGTCCATCAGGCGATCGACGCCCTCGCCGCTTTTTGCCGACACGGCAATGACGTTTTCGGCGGTGGATGCCTTCTGCACGATGGCATCATGCGCCTCCGGCTCCAGGCGATCGATCTTGTTCCAGACCTCGAGGATGCGCTCGGCGCCTTCGGCCTCGCCGATACCGAGATCGCCAAGGATCCGCATCACATCGGCACTCTGGACCTGATTGTCGTCATCCGAGAGATCGCGCACATGCAGGATCAGATCGGCTTCCAGCACCTCTTCCAGCGTCGCGCGGAAAGCCGCCACCAGGTGGGTCGGCAGGTCGGAGATGAAGCCGACAGTGTCGGAGAGAATTACGGTGCGGCCATGCGGCAGCTTCATGCGGCGCAGCGTCGGATCGAGCGTCGCAAACAGCATGTCCTCGGCCAGCACGCCGGCACCGGTGATGCGGTTGAACAGCGTCGACTTGCCGGCATTGGTGTAACCGACCAAAGCGACGATCGGATGCGGCACCTTCCGGCGCTTGGCGCGATGAAGCTGGCGGGTGCGCACTACCTGCTCCAGCTCGCGCTCGAGCCGGATGATCCGCTCCTGCAGCATGCGCCGGTCGGCTTCGATCTGGGTTTCGCCCGGACCGCCCATGAAGCCTGCACCACCGCGCTGGCGTTCAAGGTGGGTCCAGCTGCGGACGAGTCGGCCCTTCTGATAGTTCAGATGTGCAAGTTCGACCTGCAGCGTGCCTTCCTTGGTGGAGGCACGGCGGCCGAAGATTTCGAGGATGAGGCCGGTACGGTCGATGACCTTGGCGTTCCATGCTTTTTCGAGGTTGCGCTGCTGCACCGGTGTCAGCGGATGATCGACGATGACAAGTCCGGCATTGAATTCATCGAGCAGCGCGAGGATCTCCTCGATCTTGCCCGTGCCAAGCAGTGTCGCCGGCCTGGGATCGTTGATCGGAACGATGGAACCGTTGACCACGTCGAGATCGATCGCCAAGGCGAGGCCTTTGGCCTCTTCCAACCGGCTTTCGGACGGACGTGAGACCGAGATGGCGCCGTCAGCCTGAGCAGAGCGCGACGCGCGAGCCTGCTTCAGCACAGGCACGACCACAACAGCCCGCATATCATCCCGGTGCTTTACGGACTCCGGAATGAGGGAATCGTTTTTGGTATCGCGTGTCGTGATAGTGGCAAATCCCAGTTAGGATGCGGCTTCTTCGCTCTCGAACATCTGCATCGGCTGACCCGGCATGATCGTCGAGATCGCATGCTTGTAGACGAGCTGCGAATGGCCATCACGGCGGAGCAGGACACAGAAATTGTCGAATGAGGTAACGACACCTGTCAGCTTCACGCCGTTAATCAAGAAAATTGTCAGTGAGATCTTTTGCTTGCGAACAGTATTGAGAAATAAGTCCTGCAAGTTTTGAGAACGTTCCGCCATCGCGCCGCTTCTTTCTTTTTTGCCGACCTAAGTCGGTGAAATGTCATGATATACAGAGATCCCGGATAGGAGATACCCTCATTTTCTCCTCCCAGCGAATGTTGGTATCAAATCACAGTCTTTTCCGCAACGTCGAAAAAGGCTTCACGAATTTTCTGTGACATGCTGCCCGGATGGCCGTTGGCAATCGTTTCCCCATCGATCGAAACGACCGGAAAACAGATGCTTGTGGCCGCTGTGATAAACACTTCGCGCGCCGCCATCATCTCCTCAACCGAGAAGAAACGCTCGACGATCGTCACTCCGAGCTTGGCCGCGACATCCATCAGGGTCGTGCGGGTGATGCCTCGCAGAATGCCGTGCTCGGCCGGGCGCGTGACGAGATTCCCGTCGTGATCGACGATCCAGACGTTGGTGGCCGCACCCTCCTTCACCATGCCGTTATGGTCGATGTAGATCGCCTCCTGCGCACCGGCCTCCTTGGCCTGCTGACGGGCCAGCGCGTTCGGTAACAGGCCGACCGACTTGATATCAACCCGGTCCCAGCGATTGTCACGGACGGTAATCGCCTTGATGCCGTTGGCATTCTTCTTGGCGATGAGGGATTGGTCGGTACTCTTGGCGGTGACGACGATCGAAGACGGTGTGCCGTCGGCCGGAAAGACATGATCGCGCCGGGCGACGCCGCGCGTGATCTGCAGATAGAACAGGCCGTTGCGGACGTGGTTACGACGCAAGGTCTCGCGAATCACGAGGATCAGCGCCGCTCGCGCCATGGGCCAGGCGATGCGCAGCTCACCCAGCGAGCGGTTGAGGCGATCGAGATGGCGCGTCAGATCGACGATCAGGCCATGACGAACCTCACAAACTTCATAGACTCCATCGGCGAACTGATAGCCGCGATCCTCGATATGCACCATGGCATCGCTGTGCGGGACGTACCGACCGTTCACATAAGCTATTCTTAGCATAAGAATTCCGGACTATTGGAGCGTTGCGCCAGGGATCAGACACCCAGCGATTTCAGCTTGCGATGCAGCGCAGAGCGCTCCATGCCGACGAATTCCGCCGTGCGCGAGATATTGCCGCCGAAACGGTTGATCTGCGCGATCAGGTAGTCGCGCTCGAACATCTCGCGGGCCTCGCGCAGCGGCAGCGTCATGATGTGATAGTCGTTCTTGGCGGATACCTTCGGCAGCATGTCACCGAGATCGGTTGGCAGCATTTCGGCGGTGATCGGCGTATCCGCCCCGTCGGTGCGCGCCAGAATCATCAACCGCTCGATATTGTTGCGCAGCTGACGGATGTTGCCCGGCCAATCATGCGCCTGCAACACAGCCATCGCATCATCACCGATCCGCCGCGTGCGGATGCCGGCCTGTTCGGAAATCTGCCGCATCAGCTGGTCGACGAGGAAGGGTATATCCTCACGCCGCTCGGCAAGTGCCGGAACACGCACCGGCACGACAGCCAGGCGATGATAAAGGTCTTCGCGGAACAGGCCCTCGGCGATGCGGCTTTCGAGATTATAGGCAGTGGACGAGATGATGCGCACATCCACCTTGACCCGCTTCGAGCCGCCAACGCGCTCGAACTGCTGATCGACCAGCACGCGCAGGATCTTGTTCTGCGTCTCGCGCGGCATTTCGCCGACTTCATCGAGATAGAGGATGCCCCGATGCGCCTCTTCCAGAGCGCCGATCTTGCGCGCCTGCCCCGGAGAGCCTTCCGTGCCGAAGAGGGCGATTTCCATCCGCTCCGGCGTGATCGTCGCTGCGTTCAGCGCCACGAAAGGACCGCCGGAGCGTGCCGACTTCTTGTGGATCATGCGGGCCACCAATTCCTTGCCGGAACCTGAGGGGCCGAAGATCATGACGCGGCTGTTGGTCGGCGCCACCTTGTCGATGGTCTGGCGAAGCTGCGAGACGGCGACCGAGGTGCCGATGAGCTCCACAGCGTCGCCTGTGCGGCGCTTCAGCTCCGTGACTTCGCGCTTCAGCTTGGAGTTTTCCAGCGCGCGTTCCGCGATCAGGATCAGGCGATCGGCCTTGAAAGGCTTTTCGATGAAGTCGAACGCGCCTCGCTTGATGGCTGACACGGCCGTCTCGATATTACCGTGGCCGGAGATCATGACGATGGGCAGATCGGGATGGCGCGCCTTGATCTCATCCAGCAATGCCAGACCGTCGAGCTTGCTGCCCTGCATCCAAATATCGAGGAAGATCAATCGCGGCGCTCGATCGGAGATCGCCGCGAGCGCACTGTCGCTATCATGCGCGGTGCGGGTTTCGTGGCCCTCATCCGAAAGAATTCCCGAAACGATTTCGCGAATATCTTCCTCGTCGTCGACTACGAGAATATCAGATGCCATAAACACTTTCCTTGTCACTTGCTGTCTGGGCAACGGCGGCCTGCTCACGGCGTGGCAGATGCACGCGGATCATGGCCCCTTTGCCCTGGTCGAATTCGGCGGGAGCGTCGTGGAGTTCGATCTGCCCGCCATGGTCTTCAATGATCTTCTTGACGATCGCGAGCCCAAGGCCAGTGCCCTTCTCACGCATCGTCATATACGGTTCGAGAATGCTGTGCCGGTTCTCCACCGGCAGGCCGCGGCCATTGTCGATGACATCGACGGTAAAGCGATCGCGCTCCGGATCCAGAGAGGCACGCACCAGGATCTTCGGCTGCGCGCGCGCTTCGTCGCTCGGCAAGCCTTCGATCGCTTCAACGGCGTTCTTGATGAGATTGCCGAAGGCCTGGCCGAGCATTCGCGTATCGAACATGCCTTCCAGCCGCTCATCGCCCAATTCACGCTCGAATTTAACGTGGCTGTTGCCCATCTCGCGCAGGAACACCGCATCGCGCAGAACGTCGCGCAGGTCGCTCGGCTCCATCGTCGGCTTGGGCATGCGGGCAAAGGAAGAGAACTCGTCGACCATGCGGCCGATATCGCCGACCTGGCGAATGATCGTATCCGTGCACTGATCAAAAACCGGACGATCGGCTTCGGCGATATTCTTTCCGAAACGGCGGCGAATGCGCTCGGCTGAGAGCTGGATCGGCGTCAGCGGGTTCTTGATCTCGTGGGCAATGCGGCGCGCCACGTCAGCCCAGGCGGTCGAGCGTTGCGCTATGACCAGATCGGTGATGTCGTCGAGCGTAATGACATAGGATTCATTCGCGTCGCGCGATTCCTCTCGCGTCACCTGGACGCTCAGCGTGCGCACCGTCCCGCCCCTCACGAGGCTGATCTGCTTGCGGAAGTCACTGCGATGACGCATCGTCGCCTCTGTCACGACCTGATCGACCTCCGGGGCAATTTCTACCAGGCTCTTGCCGACCAGTTCATCGCTCGTCAGCGTCATCAGATCTTCGGCAGAAGTATTGACGATGGTGATACGGCGGTCATGCTCGACGCCGATCACGGCCGCCGTCACGCCCGAAAGCACCGCCTCGATAAAGCGGCGGCGGTCATCCACCTCGTCTTTCGCCTCGAGGATCTCGTCGCGCTGGGTGCGGATTTCCGAGATCATCTTGTTGAAGGTGCGCGACAGGCTGCCGACGTCGCCATCGGCCGAACGCACCGGGACCAAGACATTCATGTTGCCTGAAGCAACATTGTCAGCGGCGCTGATCAGGAGGCGGATCGGCCGCACGATACGGTCGGCGATCGCAATGGCGGTCCAGATCGCAGCCAGAAGCACGATCAGAGCAAAGCCGATGTAGAGAACGGCAAAGGCGATCTGCAGGGACATGCGCCCCTCTTCCATCGCCTTGTATTCGGCCGTGTTGTCTTCCACCATGCGCATCGCGTTCATGACGCGCGGATCGACGGCCCGCACGGTATAAAGGAACGAGCCGGGAATCTCATCGAGCTTGATGACCGCGCCGACGAGGTTGGTGACACCGGGCGGAATAAGCGTCGGCTGGCCATTGGCGGACGCATCGAGCGCATCCTTCGGAATTGCCGGCAGCGGACGCTCGGTCTTGATTTCGGCCTGGACGATGGCGCTGCCGTCACGACGCACGAGGAAGGCGCCGAGTAAGCCGCGGCCTCTTGCCTGACGGGTCATCAGATCGGCGAAGCCGGTGCGATCCAGACTATAGAGCGAACGGTTACGCTCCAGGTCATTCGCCATCGAGACGGTCTGCCCCTGCAGATAGCTCGCATTTTCCATCAGATAGGCTTGCGCCACGCTCTGCGACGAGCTGATGATCTGCTGGGTGCGCACCCCGAACCAGCGGTCGAGGCCGACATTGAGCGTCAAACTGGCCACGATGGCGACGAGAATGGCCGGCGTGATCGCGACGATCGAAAAGAGGGCGACGATACGAATATGGAGGCGAGCCGCGGCACGACCGCGGCTGCGCGCCTTTACCAGTCGCGCAACCTCCCGCGCAATCAGCGCCATCAACCCAAGAACGAACATGCCGTTGATTACAACCGACGTGAAGACGACGGACGAGGTTGGGGCTACCGGCGTCAGTCCGAGGAGCATCAACAGGGTCGCAATCGCGCACAGCAGCGCGCCGCCGGCCAAGATCAGGCCAGGTAGAGCGAAGGAAGCACGACGGTCCGTCACTCTGACAACCGCCTCGTCGCTCGCCGTCGGCGACACCGCGTCCTGCATCATTCCCATCATCTCCACGCCCGAGCGACGGTCGGCGCCCTGCTCAATTCACGCTGCCGCCATTTTCGGCATCAGCGTGAGTGACAGGCAAGGCGGCAGCTGTCGTCCGGTTTCGCCTAAAAGCGAAATCTTTACTTGAATTCATCTCTGCAATAGGCTGAAAAATCAGGCCAACTGCCGATTTATGGCTGTAAGCCGGACGAATCGCCATCGCGAAAAAGACGAATCTGCTGCGTGACCTTTAAGCAACGCATTGTGGCGAAAATGCAACGCATCCGATCACGTTGTCAAGCCGTGCGGGAGCTTCTGTAGACGGAAACACCCAGTTCCCTGATCTTTTTGCGCAGCGTATTGCGGTTCAGCCCCAAAAGATCGGCGGCCTTGATCTGATTGCCACGCGTGGCGGTCAAGGCCGCAAGGATCAGCGGGTACTCCATTTCGGTCAGAACACGGTCGTAGAGGCCGGGAGGCGGGAGATTGTCGCCGAAGCTTGAGAAATAGCTCCGCATGTTTTCCTCGACCGCCTGGGCAATGGTCATGCTGCCGCTGCGGACAGGGCCCTTCTCGATCGGGCTGTCGGGAACGTCGGCGCGCAATTCGGCATCGATGATCTCGCGGGTGATGACATCCTGCGGATAAAGCGCCATCAGCCGGCGGATGAGGTTTTCCAGCTCGCGGACGTTGCCTGGCCAGGGATAGGCCTTCATCAGTTCCAGCGCTTCCTGATCGAAACGCTTGGAGCCGAGCCCCTCCTTCTCGGCCTGCTGAATGAAATGACGCACCAGATCGGGAATATCTTCCGCACGGTCGCGCAGCGGCGGCAGGCGCAAGGGCACGACGTTGAGGCGATAATAGAGATCCTCACGGAACATGCCCTGATTGATCGCCTGCTTCAGATCCTTGTTGGTGGCGGCAACGATGCGAACGTCGGTGCGGATCGGCGTGCGGCCGCCGACGGTCGTATATTCGCCCTGCTGCAATACGCGCAGAAGACGCGTCTGCGCGTCCATCGGCATATCGCCGATTTCATCGAGAAACAGCGTACCGCCCTCGGCCTGCTCGAAGCGCCCCGTCGAGCGGGTCTGTGCGCCGGTAAAGGCGCCCTTCTCATGGCCGAACAGTTCCGACTCGATGAGGTCGCGCGGGATCGCCGCCATGTTGATGGCAACGAAGGGACCGTTGCGACGCTTGCCGTAGTCGTGCAGGGCGCGCGCCACCAGCTCCTTGCCGGTGCCGGATTCGCCGGTGATCATCAGCGTCAGGTCGGTCTGCATCAGGCGCGCCAGCACGCGATAGATTTCCTGCATGGCAGCCGAGCGGCCGACAAGCGGCATACCGTCCTGCATGTCGTCCTCAAGCTTCGCCGGCTTGCGCTTGGGCTCGGACAGGGCACGGCCGACGATCGCGATCAACTCCGTGAGGTCGAACGGCTTCGGCAGATAATCATAAGCGCCCTTCTCCGACGCCTTGATCGCCGTCATGAAGGTGTTCTGCGCGCTCATAACCAGAACAGGCAAATCCGGTCTCGCCTTCTTGATGCGCGGCAAAAGGTCGAAGGCATTTTCGTCGGGCATGACGACGTCGGTTACGACGAGGTCGCCTTCGCCGGCGGAAACCCAGCGCCAGAGCGTGGCGGCGTTGGACGTGATGCGTACGTCGTAACCCGCGCGGCTCAAAGCCTGGTTGAGCACGGTACGGATGGCCGCATCGTCATCGGCGACAAGGATCGTGGCTGTCATCGAGTAGTCCCTGTAGAGTTCGGAAAGGGGGCGTCTTCAAGCGTGATGCCTTTGGAGGCCGGCATCAAAACGCGGAAAGTAGTGCGATGGTTCTGGCTGTCGCATTCGACGATGCCGCCATGGTCGCCGATGATCTTGGCGACCAGCGCCAGACCGAGGCCGGTACCGTTGGTTTTGGTCGTGATGAACGGATCGAACAGATGCGGCACGAGATCGGCCGGCACGCCGGGACCATTGTCGATCACGCAGAATTCGAGCGGCAGCGAGATCTTTTCACGCGTGCCGGCGACGGAAAGACGAATGCCCGGACGATAGGCCGTCGTCAGCATGATCTCGCCATCCGGCCGATCGCCGACCGCCTCCGCGGCATTCTTCACCAGATTCAGGAAGACCTGCACGAGCTGGTCCCTGTTTGCGAAAACCGCCGGCAGTGACGGATCATAATTCTCCGACAGTTTGATGTTGCGGGCAAAACCGGCCTTGGCGACCGCCTTCACATGATCGAGGACGGAATGGATATTGACGGGCACGCGATCGATCGGCCGCTCATCGGAAAAAACCTCCATGCGGTCGACCAGCGACACGATACGGTCGGTTTCGTCGCAGATGAGGCGCGTCAGCGCGCGATCGTCGTCCTCGACGGATTGCTCGAGCAGCTGCGCGGCGCCGCGAATACCAGACAGCGGGTTCTTGATTTCATGCGCCAGCATGGAGGCAAGGCCGGTGACCGAGCGGGCGGCGGCGCGATGCGTCAATTGCCGGTCGATCTTGTCTGCCATCGAGCGTTCCTGGAACACCACCACCACGGAGCCGGGCTCGCTGGAAATCGGCGCGACGTAGAGGTCCACCAGCTTGTCCTGCCCGAGACGCGGCGAGCTGAGATCGACGCGATATTCGTTGACGGGCGCGCGGCGCTCGCGCACCTGGTCGATCAGTGCCAGCAGCGGACTGCCGAATGGAATGAAGGTCGAGATCTTGTAGCGCGACAGATGCGAGGCGCTGGCGCCGAAGAAGACTTCTGCCTCCCAGTTGGCGAAAGCGATGAGACCCGCCTCGTCGACCATGACGACCGGGTTCTGGATCGCGTTGAGAACGGCCATGGCGACGGAATTGCCCGCGCTCTCCCCGGTCCCGGAGCTGGATTTTGAAGTCATGCCGCCTCCTGGACGCATGGGGCGAGATCCGCCCCGGCCTGCAATGCCGCATGGAATGATGCGGCTACCTCACGGCTATCTTTCGAAGTCATGATTTTTGCCTTGTCGGCGCCGGTGGTCGCCGGAGCATGGCGATCCAGATACCAGGCCAGATGCTTGCGGGCATGGCGGATGCCGACAGCCTCGCCATAGAAATCCAGCATCATCTGATAATGCTCCAGGGCGATCTCGACGATCTCATGGCGTCCCGGCGCGCGATGACCGGCCAGAACGCCCGCATGCCAGGGGCGACCCTGGCAACCGCGACCGATCATGACGGCATCGGCGCCGGACCGGCGCAGGATTTCCCGCGCATCCTCTGGTGTCTCGACATCGCCATTGGCGACCAGCGGAATGGAGACGACGTCACGCACGGCGCGGATCGCATCCCAATCCGCCCTGCCCTCGTAGAACTGCATGCGCGTGCGGCCATGGATGGTCACGAGCTGAATGCCTGCCTCTTCGGCACGGCGCGCGATCAATGGCGCGTTGATGGAATTCTCGTCCCAGCCGAGCCGCATCTTCAGCGTGACGGGAATATCAACCGCGCCCACCGTCGCCTCGATCAGGCTGAGCGCGTGATCCGGATCGCGCATCAGTGCCGAGCCGGAATAGCCGCCGATGACCTTCTTGGCCGGACAGCCCATGTTGATATCGATGATATCGGCACCGTTGCCGGCAGCGATCCTGGCCGCCTCCGCCATCCAGTGAGCCTCGCGGCCGGCAAGCTGCACCATGTGCGGCTTCAGCCCGGCGCTCTTCAGTCGTGCCCAGGATTCGGCCGTGTCCTGCACCAGCTCGCGGCTAGCCACCATCTCGGTCACGACAAGGCCCGCCCCATAGCGCAAAGCCAGCTGCCGGAAAGGCAGATCGGTCACGCCCGACATCGGCGCAAGGACGACGCGATTGCGGATAGACACCGGGCCGATGGAAAACGAAGTTGCAAGCTCGGATGAAAGCAAATGATTATCTTTCGGGCACACCATACATCTGCACTATTTTTAGACAGGCTTGAGAAGTTTGCCAAGAGGTTTCGGAGAGGCCCGATATTTTTTGGGCAAATGCTGGAAAATACCCATTCAAGACGATAGACCCTGCTGGAGCGAGATCCCGCTTTGGCGATCTATTTAGCATGTGCTTGTTCAAAAGAAAGCTCTACGCTTTTCAGAAGCATGCTGGAGACGGAGCCTTTTATTCCTCGGGGGTTTATGACGCAAATGCATTCAACGCAACCGCTGTCGGTGGGAATCGTGATCGTTGCCGCCGGACGCGGCGAACGGGCGGGGTCGCCTGGCGAAGGTCCCAAGCAATATCGCGCGATCGGCGGCAGAGCGGTTATTGCGCATACGCTTGAAAGATTCGTGACATGGCCGCAGGCGGCGAAGATCGTCATCGTCATCCACCACGACGATGAGAGCCTGCTGCGGTCGGCGCTGAAGCAGGTGGCCGGCTCGCCCGACGTCGAGATCGCTTTCGGCGGCGCGACGCGGCAGCAATCGGTGCTCGCGGGATTACGGCAGTTGCAGGGGAGCGGCGTGACGCATGTCATGATCCATGATGCCGTGCGCCCCTTCTTCGACCACGATCTGCTGGATCGCGTTGCCGAGGCCCTTGCGGCCGGTGCGCCGGCAGTTCTGCCCGCAATGCCTGTCACGGACACGCTGAAGCGGGCAGATGGACATGCGCTGGTCGTGGAAACGGTGCCTCGCGCCGGACTTCATGCCGCGCAGACGCCGCAATCCTTCCGGTTTGCCGATATTCTCGCCGCACATGAAAAAGCGGCTGCCGACGGCAGGACCGATTTTACCGACGATGCCGCTATCGCCGAATGGAACGGTTTACCTGTCACGCTCGTGACCGGCAGTGCCGACAATATCAAACTGACCATCAAAAGGGATATCGCCATGGCCGATGAGAAGCTCAGCGCCACTCTTCTGCCCGATGTGCGCACCGGCAACGGTTATGACGTGCACCAGCTGGAGCCGGGTGACGGCGTCACGCTCTGTGGCATCTTCATTCCGCACGACCAGACGCTGAAGGGACATTCCGACGCCGACGTCGCGCTGCATGCATTGACGGATGCCTTGCTCGCGACCTGCGGCGCAGGCGATATCGGCGACCACTTTCCGCCCTCCGATCCCCAATGGAAGGGTGCGGCATCCCGCATCTTCATCGAGCATGCGGCGAAGATCGTCCGCGAGCGCGGCGGAACCATCATGAACGCGGATGTCTCGCTGATCGCCGAGGCGCCGAAGGTCGGGCCGCATCGCGACGCCATGCGCGCAAAGCTCTCCGAATTTCTGGGCATCAGCCTCGATCGCTGTTCGGTGAAGGCAACCACAAACGAAGGGATCGGCTTCGTCGGTCGCCGCGAAGGCATCGCCGCTATCGCAACGGCAACCGTGGTCTATCGCGGAGGCAAGGCGTGACGCATTTCCCGGAGGACATACTTGCGCTCGCGCAAACCATCGTCACGGACTTCACGGCAAAGGGCCGAATGGTCGCCACGGCGGAATCCTGCAGCGGTGGATTGATCGCCGGCGCATTGACGGAAATCCCCGGCTCGTCGTCTGTCGTCGACCGTGGTTTCGTCACCTACACCAACGCGGCGAAGATGGAGATGCTCGGCGTTCAGGAGCAGACGCTTGCGCGTTTCGGCGCCGTCTCGAAGGAAACGGCACTGCAGATGGCGCACGGCGCCCTCTTCCGTTCGCATGCGGATCTTGCAGTCGCAGTCACCGGTATAGCCGGTCCCGGCGGCGGGTCAGCGGAAAGGCCTGTGGGTCTCGTCCACCTTGCCGCCAAGGCGCGTAACGGCGCGCTGATCCACCACGAGATGCGCTATGGCGACATCGGCCGCGACAAGGTGCGGCTTGCTACCGTGAAGACGGCGCTGGAAATGCTGATCGCTCTCGACCGGTGACGCCGAAATCCGGCCTTACGCGTAGATCTTGTTCGCGCGCGTCTCGAAGGCATCCGTGAACATGCGAAATGCACGATCGAACATCGATCCCATCAAGGCGCCGAGAATGCGGCTCTTGAACTCGTAATCGATGAAGAAATCGATGCTGCAGCCGCCGTTTTCCAACGGCGCGAAGCGCCAGCGATTGTCGAGATATTTGAAAGGGCCGTCGATATATTTCACATCGATGGCGCGTTCGAGCTTGTTCAGCAACACCTGCGTGGTGAAGGTTTCGCGGATCGCCTTATAGCCAACGGTCATGTCGGCGATCAGCAACACCTTACCGTCGCGTTCCTTGCGGCTGCGAACGACAAGCCCGTCGCAAAGCGGCAGGAATTCCGGATAGCGCTCGACGTCGGCGACGAGGTCGAACATCTGGTCAGGCGAATGCGGAACGGGGCGATGGGTTTCGAATTGAGGCATGATCGGCAATTAAGCAGGACGGCCAAGAAGATCAAGAAGCTGACGCATTTCGCCGCGGGATTTTAACTGTAAAAAAGGCACATCGGGGCCGTGTTGAGCTAAGCCTGCAAGAATTTTCGGAACGGTCATCCTCTCGAAATTCCAGATATAGCGCAGGAATTCTCCATCGATCCGCTCCGGACAACCCTCCGCCATTTCCGGCCGTGTCCTGCCGTAACCCATGACCGCTCTGGAGAGGGCGCCCCAGAGACAGAGCCATCGCGGCATACGCACCCACAGAATCAAATTCGTGCGCGGCAGTCGCAAATCGAAAGAGGATTGCCCGCTGCCATCCATCAGCCAGCGCTCCTCCGCGACTTTGGCGGCGATCAGGCTACGCTCCTCTGCTCTTGCGCGTTTGATCCATCCCGGCAACCAATAGAAGTCACGATCCATGGAGACATAAGGCAGATTCAGGCGCTCACAGATCGTTTGCGACAGGGTCGACTTACCGCCACCGGAGCATCCTATAACGAGAACCCGATCGGCCGCATTAAGCCGTGCGGCAGCTTCGGTGAGATCACTTAGCACCTTCATATTCTCATCTCCGGAAAGCAAGGAATCTCAGTCAAACAGAGGCCGCAAGCAGATCAAGAAGCCGGCGCATCTGCCGGCGGCTAGTCAGTTGAAGGACCGGTACATCCGGGCCATGTTCGACAAGGCCGGTGACGACGCGCGGCGTAAACTTTTCCTCGAACGTCCAGATGAAGCGCAGAAATTCCCAGTCGACTTTCTCTCTGCAGCCGGGCGCCATTTCCGGGCGCGTGCGGCCGATCCATTTGACCCAGCGGGAGACGGCACCCCAGATGCAAAGCAGCCGTGGCATCCGCACCCAGATGACGAAGTCGGTTCGCGGCAGGCGTATGTCGAAGGTGGAGGGATTCGTGCCGTCCATGATCCAGCGCTCGCCCGCGATCTTGGAAAGGATGATCGCGCGCTGCTCGGCCTTGTCGCGCTGCTTCCAGCCCGGCAACCACAGCACATCGCGATCGATCGAGACATAAGCGAGGCCGAAGCGGGCGGCGATCTGCAGCGACAGTGTCGATTTGCCGCCGCCGGAGCAGCCCATCACCAGGATACGGTTCGCCCTGCGGATACGATCGGCGGCCTGGGCGAGGTCGTCTATTTCGTTGCGCAGCGCAGGCATCGTCATCTGATCCATGATACCACCCGCTTCAGATCTTGCTTTGCAGACGTGCCAGCAGCTCCTCGCCGTCGCGATAGGATTTCAGCGTCAAAACAGGCACATGGCGGCCATGCAGCGCGAGCATTTCCTGAAACTGCGGCACTTCGTTACGCTCGAAAGTCCAGATGTAACGCAGGAATGTCCACGTCAGTTGCTCCGGGCATCCAGCCGCCATCTCCGGTCGAGTGCTGCCCCTGTAGCGCAGCCAGCGCGAAAACACGCCCCATAGCGCAACATGCCGTGGAGGGCGGCGCCACAGGACGATCTCGGTGCGCGACAGCCGCAGCGGCAAGGTTCCGGGGCTGTTGCCGTCCATGATCCAGCGCGGCCCGGCGACCGCGTGCTCGATCCGCGAGATCGCTTCCGGACGCGAGCGAGACTTCCAACCCGGCAGCCAGAAGATATCGCGGTCCATGGACACGTAGGTCAGCCCGAGCAACGAGGCAATCGCCTGCGCCAGCGTGCTTTTGCCGGTACCGGAGCAGCCTATGACGAGGATGCGGTTCGCCTCTTTGATAAGCTCAGCCGCCTCTTCGATATCAACGGCACGGACATGCGTCTGCGGCGCGACGATTTGCTCCACGGTACAGCTCCATAATCGAATCGAAAGTGCCGGTACCGGCAACAAACGGCGGGCATGTTTCCTAAATCAAACGGATGACGATCTTATGGCGAAGCACGCGAAAACCGTGGTAGCATCCCTTAGCCAGCTCGAGGAGCAGCGCAATGGCGACGGTGCGGTACATAGTCGAGGATGTCGAAACGGCAGCGGCATTCTATCTGAAGCATTTCGGCTTTACGCTAAAGCAACAGTTCGGACCGGCAATGGCGATTCTGACGCGGGACGACCTCACATTGTGGCTTGCAGGCCCGATGGCGTCGGCTTCCCGGCCAATGCCGGACGGCCGCAAACCTGAACCGGGCGGCTGGAACCGGTTCGTGCTTGAGATCCAAGGAGAATTGCCTGCGCTCGTTTCCACTCTGCGCGAACATGGTGTTCATTTCCGCAACGACATCATAGAGGGACCAGGCGGACGACAAATCCTGTGCGAAGACCCGTCCGGCAACGCGATCGAATTATTCGAACCCAAAAGTTCCTAAGATCTCCGCGCCCTCATGAGGACGGAGAGACTGTTCTCCTATTCCGCCGCTAGCAGAACCTTCTTCTCGCGCGCAGCCCGCAGCCGGGCGAAATCGTCGCCAGCATGGTGGGAAGAGCGCGTCAACGGGCTGGAGGCGACCATCAGGAAGCCCTTGGTGTAAGCCACGGTCTCGTAGGACTTGAACTCTTCCGGCGTGACGAAGCTCATGACCTGATGATGCTTGCGCGTCGGCTGCAGATACTGGCCGATGGTCAGGAAGTCGACGTCAGCGGTGCGCAGGTCGTCCATCAGCTGCAGCACTTCGTTGCGCTCTTCGCCCAGGCCGACCATGATGCCCGACTTGGTGAACATGGTGGGATCCAGTTCCTTGACCCGCTGCAGCAGGCGGATCGAATGGAAGTAGCGTGCGCCCGGACGGACCGTCAGATAGTTGCCTGCCACGGTTTCCATATTGTGGTTGAAAACGTCGGGCTTGGCGGCGACGACGCGCTCCAGCGCGCCCGGCTTCTTCAGGAAGTCCGGCGTCAGGATTTCGATCGTCGTCATGGGCGAAGCGGCGCGGATCGCCCAGATCACCTTCTCGAAATGCTCGGCGCCGCCGTCCGCAAGATCATCGCGGTCGACCGACGTGATGACGACGTGGCTGAGGCCCATCTGCTTGACGGCCTTGGCGACATTTTCCGGCTCGGCCATGTCGAGCGCGTTCGGCTTGCCGGTGGCGACATTGCAGAAGGCGCAGGCGCGCGTGCAGATCTCGCCCATGATCATGAAGGTGGCGTGCTTCTTGTCCCAACATTCGCCGATGTTCGGGCAGCCCGCTTCCTCGCAGACGGTGACGAGCTTATGCTCCTTCACGATCGAGCGGGTTTCGGCATAGCCCTTCGATGTCGGCGCCTTGACGCGAATCCAGTCCGGCTTGCGCAGGACTTCCGTATCCGGCCGATGCGCCTTCTCCGGGTGTCGTACGCGCTTGGCTTCCGGGTTGATCGTGTCGAGAATCGTGACCATGAAACGTCTACTTTCCGCCGCTTAAGTGCGGCCCATTCATCGCCGTGCGAATTTAGCGAGGAATATCAGAATGCATGCACCGATGAAACCGGTGATAAAAAAACCGAGGCGGCCGCCGGGCACGCCGACATGCAGGGCCACCATCAACGCCGCGGCCACCACCGAGCCGGCGATGCCGAGGATGATGTTGAGGATGATGCCGTAGCGCGCATCCATCAGCTTGCCCGCGAGCCAGCCAGCAAGACCGCCGATGATGATCAGACCCAGCCAACCTACGCTTTCCATCAAACCCTCGATCAGGCGCTCCTCGGAATGATCCTGCCGGACGCCGTGTTGCATTTTGCCAAGGTGCCCTAGACGATCAATCTCGCCAAGAGCACCACGATGATCGCGCCGACCGTGGCATGGATGATCTCCACGACAAGCGCATTTTCAATACCCAGCGAAATCCCGAACCAGTGGAACAGGAAGCCGCCGACAAAGGCCCCGATCACCCCGCTCACCAGGCAACCGATGAGCCCGCCGCCCCCGACCACCAGGCTCGCGAGAAAACCCGCGACCAGCCCAATGAGAAGAAAGACGATCCAACCTTGAGCAGCTATAGACATGTTGATTTCCTTTGCTGTTTTCCACCCTTCGGATAAAGGGCGAGGCAGGAAATTATCAAGCGTTCAGCACCCGGCCGTAGGCGTCGAGCACCGCCTCCTTCATCGTTTCCGAAACGGTCGGATGCGGGAAGATCGTGTGCATCAGCTCTTCTTCCGTCGTCTCCAGGTTCATGGCGACGACGAAGCCCTGGATGAGCTCGGTGACCTCGGCGCCGACCATATGCGCGCCCAGCAGCTCGCCGGTCTTCTTGTCGAAGATGACCTTGCAGAGACCCTGGTCCTCGCCGAGCGCGATCGCCTTGCCGTTGGCGACGAAGGAGAAGCGGCCGACGCGGATATCGTGGCCGAGTTCCTTGGCCTTGGCTTCGGTCAGGCCGACGGAAGCAACCTGCGGCTGGCAATAGGTGCAGCCCGGAACCTTGCTCTTGTCGGTCGGATGAACATTCGGCAGCCCGGCGATCTTCTCGACGCAGACGACGCCCTCATGCTCAGCCTTGTGGGCCAGCATCGGCGGGCCGGCAACGTCGCCGATCGCGTAGATGCCCGCAACATTGGTCTTGCCGTAGCCGTCGATGACGACGCAGCCGCGATCGGTCTTCACGCCGAGCGCTTCGAGCCCAAGGTTTTCGATGTTGCCCTGGACGCCGACGGCCGAAATCATGCGATCGGCAACGATCTGCTGAACCTTGCCGTCTTCGGTTTCGACATGGGCGGTGATGCTGTTGGCAGCCTTATCGACCTTTGTGACCTTCGCCTTGGTGAAAATCTTCAGGCCGCGCTTCTCAAGCTGCTTGCGGGCGATGCCCGAGATTTCGGCATCTTCGACCGGCATGATGGTCGGCATGACTTCGACGACGGTGACGTCGACGCCCATCGAGCGATAGAAGCTTGCGAATTCGATGCCGATGGCGCCAGAGCCCATGACCAGCAGCGACTTCGGCAGGAAATCCGGCTTCAGCGCTTCGAAATAGGTCCAGATCAGCTTGCCGTCCGGCTCGATGCCCGGCAGCGCGCGCGGACGGGCGCCAGTCGCAACGATGATGTGCTTGGCGGTGTAGGTGCCCTCACCCTTGACGTTCTTCGGCAACGGATGCTGTGGCTCGACGGCCGGCTTACTCGCCTTGCCGACGACGATCTCGCCCGGCTTGGTTATCTTGGCTTCGCCCCAGATGACGTCGACCTTGTTTTTCTTCATCAAGAAGCCGACGCCTTGGTTGAGACGGGCGGAAACGCCGCGCGAGCGAGCGACGACCGCCTTCACATCCGCGCTCACCTTGCCTTCGAGAACGAGGCCGTAGTCCTTCAGATGATTGGAATGATCGAGAATTTCGGCAGAGCGAAGCAACGCCTTTGTGGGTATGCAGCCCCAGTTGAGGCAGATGCCGCCCAGATGTTCGCGCTCGACGATTGCGGTTTTCAGGCCAAGCTGGCCGGCACGCACGGCAGCGACGTAACCGCCGGGACCGGAACCGATGATAATGAGGTCGTAATTCTCAGCCATATGTTTCCTGCCTTATTGGTGGCGGCGGATCGGAAGCCCCGGCGCCTTAATTTATCAGAGACCGAGCATCATCCGCACGATCGGCTCTAGGCCGCGACCGAGCGCCCGGGTGTTTTCCGCATCGAGATGCACGCCGTCGAGCGACGTGGTGATGGCAACCGAGCCTGCATCGAAGAAGCCGCAGCTCTCCTCATCGGCAAGATCACGGTAAAGCGTCGCAAGCATTGCCGATTCCTCGATCGCGCCGCGATAGTTGGCGGCAAAGACCGGGTTGGCCGTTTCGGAGATGACGGGCGGCGCCACGATCAGAATATCCGGGACGTCGTAACCGAACCCCCATGTATGATTGCGCACGAGCTGAATCAATCGCCGCACACCTTGCGTGGCCGCGAAAGCGGCACCCGCCACGACCGGTTTCATGTCGTTGGTGCCGAGCAGGAGGATGACGAGATCGAGCGGGTTGTGGGTCTGCAGGATCGTCGGCAGAATCCTCGCACCATTGCGGTCGCAATCGGCGAGATGATCGTCGAAAGCGGTCGTGCGGCCGTTCAGCCCTTCCGGGATGATGCGAACCTGATTGCCGAGCGCCCTTTGCAGCACGCTCGGCCACCGGTCTTCGTAGGCATGACGGCCGATCGTCTCCGCGTTATAGCCCCATGTCAGCGAGTCGCCGTAACACAGAACAGTTTTGGTCATTCATGCCTCCGTGTCGCGACGAGAGCGTGATGCCGAAAAGTGTGAGGGGATTTCGGGCGACATCACGCTCTACCTATTTCATTCCAGAGCGGATTCAGATTTTAGGTCGATCAGACCTAAAATCATCCGGCTCTAAGCTCAGACGAGCATCCCCATCGGGTTTTCGATGTAGCCCTTGAAGGCCGCCAGGAGTTCGGCACCGAGCGCGCCGTCGACGGCACGATGGTCGGTCGACAGCGTGACGCTCATCACGGTGGCGATCGCCATCTCGCCCTTCCTGACGATCACCCGCTGCTCGCCCGCGCCAACGGCCAGAATGGTCGCATGCGGCGGGTTGACGACGGCGGCGAAGTTCTTGACGCCCATCATGCCCATGTTCGATACGGCGGTCGTGCCGCCCTGATACTCCTCGGGCTTCAGCTTGCGCTCCTTGGCGCGCTTGCCGTAGTCCTTCATCTCGTTGGAGATGGCGGAGAGCGTCTTCAGTTCGGCACTGCGGATGATCGGCGTGATCAGACCGCCCGGAATGGAAACGGCAACGCCGACATCGGCATGCTTGTGCTTGACCATATTGCTGTCGGTCCAGGAGACGTTGGCATCCGGCACGTCACGCAGCGCAAGAGCCAGGGCCTTGATCACCATGTCGTTGACCGAAAGCTTGTAGGCCGGCGCGCCGTCCTTCGACTTCGGAGCGGCATCGTTGAGCTGCGTGCGAAGCGCCAGCAGCGCGTCGAGTTCGCAATCGACCGAGACGTAGAAATGCGGGATGGTCTGCTTGGATTCCTGCAGGCGCTTGGCGATGGTCTTGCGCATGCCGTCATGCGGTACGAGCTCGTAGGAACCGGGCTCGAACAGCTTGAGGACGGCCTCTTCCGACATGCCCTTAGGTGCTGCGGCCGGAGCAGCAGCGGCAGCAGCAGGCTGTGCGGCTGGTGCTGCCGATGGAGCAGCCTTGGCAGTACCGCCTGATATCGCGGCTTCGATATCCTTCTTGACCACGCGGCCATGCGGGCCGGAGCCGGCAACTGCCGTCACATCGACGCCGGCTTCCTTGGCAAGGCGACGTGCGAGCGGCGAAGCGAAGGTGCGATGACCATCCGTTGCTGCCGGGGCCGGAGCGGATGCAGCGGGAGCCGCGACGCTTGCCGCAGCAGGTGTTGTAGCTGGCGCAGCCGCAGGAGCTGCTTCCGCCTTGGGGGCCGCGGCAGGAGCCGGAGCGGTACCAGCACCAGAGGCGGCAGCGGCAACGTCCTCGCCATCGCCGGCGAGCACAGCGATCAAGGCATTGACCTTCACGCCTTCGGTGCCGGCGGGAACGACGATCTTGGCGACTGTGCCTTCATCGACGGCTTCGACTTCCATCGTTGCCTTGTCGGTCTCGATCTCGGCGATGACGTCGCCGGACTTGATCTTATCGCCTTCCTTGACCAGCCACTTGGCGAGGTTGCCCTCTTCCATGGTCGGCGAGAGGGCAGGCATGGTGATGTTGATAGGCATCGATGAGCCCTCCCCTTATTTGTAGCAAACGGCTTTCACCGCATCGACCACTTCACCGACATTCGGCAACGCCAGCTTTTCGAGGTTGGCGGCGTAAGGCATGGGCACGTCCTTGCCGGCAATCGTCAGGATCGGCGCATCGAGATAGTCGAAAGCCTGCTGCATGACGCGGGTGGCGATTTCCGTGCCGACGGAGGACTGCGGATAGCCTTCCTCGACCGTGACAAGGCGGCCGGTCTTCTTGACGGATTCGATAACCGTCGGAAGATCCATCGGACGGATGGTGCGCAGGTCGATGAGCTCGACATCGATACCCTGGGCTTCCAGCTCGGCCACGGCCTTGGTGGCATAGGTCATGCCAATACCGAAGGATACGACCGTGACATCCTTGCCGGGACGATGGATGCGGGCCTTGCCGATCGGTACAACGAAATCATCAAGCTTCGGCACGTCGAAGTGCTGGCCGTAGAGAATTTCGTTCTCGAGGAAGATGACCGGGTTCGGATCGCGGATCGCCGCCTTGAGCAGGCCTTTGGCGTCGGCTGCCGTATAGGGCATGACGACCTTGAGGCCGGGAATGTGGCTGTACCAGGAGGCATAGTCCTGGCTGTGCTGAGCGCCGACGCGAGCTGCCGCGCCGTTCGGGCCGCGGAAGACGATCGGTGCGCCCATCTGGCCGCCGGACATATAGAGCGTCTTGGCAGCGGAGTTGATGATCTGGTCGATCGCCTGCATGGCGAAGTTGAAGGTCATGAACTCGACGATCGGGCGAAGGCCGGCCATGGCGGCACCGACGCCGATACCGGCGAAGCCATGTTCGGTGATCGGGGTGTCGACAACGCGGCGGGGACCGAACTCCTGCAGCAGGCCCTGGGTGACCTTGTAGGCGCCCTGATATTCGGCGACTTCCTCACCCATGACGAAAACGTCCGGATTGGCGCGCATTTCCTCGGCCATCGCGTCGCGCAGCGCTTCACGCACCGTCATCGACACCATTTCCGTGCCGGCCGGGATTTCCGGATCGGCGGGAGCGGCTTTGGGCTGAGCCGGAACAGGTGCCGGCGCGGGAGCGGCCGCTGCAGGCGTTTCGACCTTGGCAGGCTCGGCAGCGGGCGCTGCCTTTACGGCGGAAATATCGGAAGCGGATTCGCCGTCCTGCAGCAGGATGGCGATCTTGGCGTTGACCTTGACGCCTTCGGTGCCGGCGTCGACCAGCAGCTTGCCGATCGTGCCTTCGTCGACGGCTTCCACTTCCATGGTCGCCTTGTCGGTTTCGATTTCGGCAATGACGTCACCGGAAACGACCTTGTCGCCTTCCTTCTTGAGCCATTTCGAAAGGGTGCCCTCTTCCATCGTCGGAGAAAGGGCGGGCATAAGGATATCGATGGGCATGGATGTCCCTCCCCGATTTAGAGCAGAATGTCGGTGTAGAGCTCGGAGGCATCCGGCTCAGGATCGTTCTGGGCGAAATCGGCACTGTCGGCGACGATATCGCGAACATCCTTGTCGATACCCTTGAGATCGTCTTCCGTTGCCCAGCCCTTTTCGAGAAGGCGAACACGAACCTGTTCGATCGGATCATGTTCGGAGCGCATCTTCTGCACTTCGTCCTTGGAACGATACTTGGCCGGGTCCGACATGGAGTGACCACGATAACGATAGGTCAGCATTTCCAAGATGATCGGGCCCTTGCCGGAACGGCAGTGCTCGACAGCCTCGTCAGCCGCAGCCTTGACGGCGCGAACGTCCATGCCATCGACCTGGATGCCCGGGATGCCGAAGGACGCACCACGCTTCGAGAAATCGGCCTGCGCGGTGGCGCGCGCCGTCGACGTACCCATGGCGTAACGGTTGTTCTCGATCACGAAAATCACAGGCAGCTTCCAAAGCTGCGCCATGTTGAAGCTTTCGTAGACCTGGCCCTGGTTGGCGGCGCCATCGCCGAAATAGGCGACGCTGACATTGTCATTGCCACGATACCAGTTGGCAAAGCCGAGACCGGTGCCGAGCGAGACCTGCGCGCCGACGATGCCGTGGCCGCCGTAGAAATTCTTTTCCTTGGAGAACATGTGCATGGAGCCGCCCTTCCCTCGGGAATAGCCGCCCTGGCGCCCGGTAAGCTCGGCCATGACGCCGCGTGCTTCCATGCCGGTTGCCAGCATGTGCCCGTGGTCGCGATAACCGGTAATGACCTGGTCGCCGTCCTTCAAAGCCATCTGCATGCCGACGACGACAGCTTCCTGACCAATGTAAAGGTGACAGAAGCCGCCGATGAAGCCCATGCCGTAAAGCTGGCCGGCCTTCTCTTCAAAACGGCGGATCAGGAGCATCTCACGATAAGCCTTGAGCTCAGCATCACGGTCGAAATCCGCGATTGGACCGCCATTGGTGTCCTTGGCGGGCTTGGATACTGTCTTGCGGCTGGAAACGGACGCGGTTTTTCGCGGCGCCATTCAACCCTCCCTGTGTGAGTAGCCTCGTTTTATGGTGAGGCGTAACATAGGCAAGATTGTTCGCCACAGCAATGCTATAATTGCATGGCTCATATTCTTCGTAAGTTATTGTTATAACTACAAAAAGAATGATTAACCGAAATCTGGTTAATTATGGCTATTTGTTGAAAATGACGATCTCGTTCGCCTTGGAATAGGTCAGCTGATAGCGCGCGTATTGGTCGAGCATATCCTTGTCCAGAGAGCCGTCACTGAGCAGAGCGACCTCTTTTTCGAGGTGCTCGCGCTTCGCGACCAGATCGGCAAGTTCCTTGCTGCGGTCGAGACGACGCCGCTCAAAAACCTCGGTCGCCTTCAGGCCGTAGTCGCCGTGCACACAGTGATAGCCGAAGTAGCTCACAAAAGCGACCGTTACGGCGGGAAGGACGAAACGGCCGAACCTTCTCTTCTTATGATATTTTGTCCACATACTCGCTCGAAACGCCCTGCCGTAGGCAATCTCAAACCTCAGACGATGCGACGGAAGCATTGCGGCTGCGGATAAGATCACGTCAAATCAAACACCTAGAGCAACTTTAGCCGTGAGAGATTAACCGTCCGTTGACTCTACCGCGCGCCCAACAAAAAACCGCGCCCGAGGGCGCGGTTCAAGATCAGCGAATATGAACAGCAAAATCCGACGGATCCTGCGGGTCAGGCTCAGCCACGAAGAATGGAGCGGCCGGCATACTTCGCCTGCGGGCCGAGACCTTCTTCGATGCGGATGAGCTGGTTGTACTTGGCAAGACGATCGGAGCGCGACAGCGAGCCGGTCTTGATCTGACCGCAGTTGGTGGCAACCGCGAGATCGGCGATGGTCGAGTCCTCGGTTTCACCGGAGCGGTGCGACATGACGGCCGTGTAGTTGGCCTTGTGCGCGGTTTCGACAGCGTCGAGCGTTTCCGTCAGCGTGCCGATCTGGTTGACCTTGACGAGGATCGAGTTGGCGACGCCCATGCGGATGCCATCGCGCAGACGAGCGGAGTTGGTGACGAACAGGTCGTCGCCGACGAGCTGCGTCTTCTTGCCGATCAGGTCGGTGAGCGTCTTCCAGCCTTCCCAGTCGTCCTCGGCCATGCCGTCTTCGATCGAAACGATCGGGTAGTTGGCGGCGAGTTCAGCGAGGTATTCGGCCATGGCGCCGGATTCCAGCGTGCGGCCTTCGCCTTCGAGCACATACTTGCCGTCCTTGAAGAACTCCGTCGAAGCGCAATCAAGGCCAAGAGCGATTTCTTCGCCCGGCTTGTAGCCGGCTTTTTCGATCGACTTCATGATGAAGTCGAGAGCGGCAGGGGCGCTGGAGAGGCCAGGCGCAAAGCCACCTTCGTCACCGACGTTCGTGTTGTGGCCCTGGGAAGCCAGTTCCTTCTTGAGGACGTGGAATACTTCCGAGCCCATGCGCACGGCATCGCGGAAAGTGTCTGCGCCGAGCGGCAGGATCATGAATTCCTGGAAATCGATCGGATTGTCGGCATGGGCGCCGCCGTTGATGATGTTCATCATCGGAACCGGGAGCAGGCGAGCGTGAGCGCCGCCGACATAGCGATAGAGCGGCAGGTTTGCACTCTGGGCAGCTGCCTTGGCGGCGGCGAGCGATACGCCGAGGATGGCATTGGCGCCGATGCGGGACTTGTTCGGCGTGCCGTCAAGCTCGATCATGATGTCGTCGATCTGGATCTGATTTTCAGCGTCCATGCCGCCGATCGCGTCGAATATCTCGGTATTGACGGCTTCGACAGCCTTCTCCACGCCCTTGCCATGATAGCGCTTGCCGCCGTCGCGAAGCTCGACGGCTTCATGCGCGCCGGTCGACGCACCCGACGGAACCGCCGCGCGGCCCATGCTGCCATCTTCGAGGTAGACATCGACTTCGACAGTCGGATTGCCACGGCTGTCGAGAATCTCGCGGGCGATAATGTCGGTGATTGCGGTCATGATAGCTTCCTGCTCGCTGGTTTATAAATCGATTGAAATGGTCTTAATCGAAGACGCGGAAATTACAATGCCGCTCCGCACCCCGATTTCGCACTCCTGCAGGCCCCGTAACGCAAATACATGTCAGCCTGTTGAATGCCTGATATTTCTCAAGCCTTGGCGATGGCGTCGAAGGCAAGCAGCTTCTCAAGAAGCCGCGGCATATCCTTCAGATAGACCATGTTCGGGCCGTCCGACGGCGCATTGTCCGGATCTTCATGCGTCTCGACGAAAACGCCGGCGACGCCAACGGCGACGGCGGCGCGCGCCAGCGTCTCGACGAATCGGCGATCGCCGCCCGTCGAACCGCCCTGCCCGCCGGGCTGCTGCACGGAATGGGTCGCATCGAAAATCACCGGCGCGCCCATCGCCGCCATGATCGGCAGCGAGCGCATGTCGGAGACCAGTGTATTGTAGCCGAAGGAGGCGCCGCGCTCGCACAGAAGAATGTTCGGGTTACCGCTGTCGTTCAGCTTGGCAAGCACGTTCTTCATGTCCCAGGGAGCCAGAAACTGTCCCTTCTTGACGTTGACGACGCGGCCGGTCTTGGCGGCGGCAACCAGCAGGTCTGTCTGGCGCGACAGGAAGGCCGGGATCTGCAGGATATCGACCGTCTTGGCGACGACAGCACACTGCTCTTCCGTGTGAATGTCGGTCAAGACCGGAAAACCGTATTCCTTTTTCAGATCGGCAAAGACTTCCATGGATTTTTCAAGGCCGATGCCGCGCTTGCCGGAGAGCGAAGTCCGGTTCGCCTTGTCATAGGAGGATTTGTAGACAAGGCCGATGCCAAGCTTGCCGCAGAGTTCCTTCAGGACGCCAGCAACCATAAAAGCATGCTCGCGGCTTTCCATCTGACACGGACCAGCAATAAGCGACAGCTTGGCGGTGTTGGAAAACAGAACCTTGGAGGCTCCCTCGCCGACGATCACTTCAGAATTCGTGCTCATGCTATCTCCTCGAAGGCGAACAGGGCGCCCGGTCCGGGGGCCAGCCTTGTCAATATACGATTGTTCTTACGCGTGTAGGTGACGCCGTTAGCAGCGAAATGCGACGATGTCACGGAAAGATCGCGTGTTTTGAAAAGGATTGCGCGCGCCTGCAAGCCGGGATCGTCCGAGTGAACAGGCAAATCGTAAAACGCTTCCATGCCTGCCGGCGTCAGGAGCTCGATATCGGCATTGGCCGCCCTGATCGTCAGACCGAAAGAATGTTCCGATATCCAGGGTTCACCGACGATCGCTTCGAAGAAAGTGCGGAACGCGGCCGGGGTGGGTGTCGATATCGCCACCCGCGCAATGCCGGTGACGCCGTTTTCATGGCGCTCCAGCACGCTGCGATCGGCCGGCAGCGGATTGATGCGCTGGCAGCAGAAGGCCAGAAAATCCGGCGCACGCAGATCGGCGGCGAAAGCGAGACGAAAACCGGCGACGGTCTCCGTTCCATCCGGCATTTTCATGGGACGCGAGAAATCCAGCATGCGTCCCGCCGAGATGGCGCTTACCCGAAAGCGCTCGTCATCGGCGACAGCATCCTCCGAGCCGAACACCACGGCTGAAAAGCCGTCTTCACCGAGCCGGAAGCGATAGGCCTGATCGCGCGCAACGAAGACATTCCCCGCGCCGACGCTCTCCTCACATTGCTCAGGGGATGCCACTGCCAGCGGTTCAAGATAGGTCTTGTCCGCAAAGAAGACACAGGCATTCTCGGTGCCGAACGGATGCCGGGCGTCGGGCGCGACGGTGAAACCGAGCTTGCCGAGCCGCTCGCGCGCCAAAGCGAGATTGACGGTCGGCAATACGAGATGATCCAGCGGATGCGGCGACAAAGTCATGATGTCTCCTATTTTCCTGCGCCCGCAGGTTTGCGCCCATCCATCCTCCAATTCAAGATGAAAGCAAGACGATAGAGGCGCAAGACACCGCATGTCCTGTCGAAGACGCCAGATCACGCGGCTGATTCTTTGATTGGTACCGGATTCGCATGTCGTGAAAATGGCTTTCATCCATGCGTCAGCTACTCAAGGTAGGCTGCATGCGCCCAATGAAGGACTAAACAGCATTTCCTTATGTTTTCCGATATGTTAGCGCGAATATAACCATATGAGACTTTTATCGGGTCCACCCAGTGATGTCGAATATTTAACTGTCCGTGCAAAGCTTTACCGAAATTTAAGTACTTGCGGAACACATATGGAACATATAGTGTCCGTTCTGGATTTGTTTCACGCTTTTCTCGATTCTGGGGTTCCAAGACGATGTTGACGCGCAAGCAGCAGGAACTGCTTCTCTTCATTCACGAACGGATGAAGGAGTCCGGCGTGCCACCATCTTTCGACGAGATGAAGGACGCGCTGGATCTTGCATCCAAATCCGGTATTCACCGTCTGATCACGGCTTTGGAGGAACGAGGGTTCATCCGCCGGCTACCGAACAGGGCCAGAGCGCTTGAGGTCATCAAGCTGCCGGATGCCTATAATCCAAGCCTGCAGCCGCGCCGCGGCTTTTCGCCGAGCGTCATCGAAGGCAGCCTCGGCAAACCCCAGCCAGTTGCGCCGCCTGCTCCGCCAAAAGTGGCGAACGACGACCAGAACAGTTCTGTTTCGGTACCGGTCATGGGCCGCATCGCCGCTGGCGTTCCGATCTCGGCCATCCAAAACAATACCCACGACATAACCGTCCCTGCCGACATGCTCGGCTCGGGCGAGCACTATGCGCTGGAAGTAAGAGGCGATTCAATGATCGATGCCGGTATTTTTGACGGCGATACGGTCATCATTCGCAATGCAACGACTGCCAATCCGGGCGATATCGTCGTCGCGCTCGTCGACGACGAGGAAGCGACGCTGAAGCGCTTCCGCCGCAAGGGGGCCTCCATCGCGCTCGAGGCAGCCAATCCCGCTTATGAGACCCGCATCTTCGGGCCGGATCGCGTCAAGGTGCAAGGCAAGCTTGTTGGCCTCATTCGCCGTTATCACTGACCGGTGATGCTCGGACGATCGGCGCGCCGAATGTGCCTGTGCGCCAATCGTATGTTCTGTGCCGAGCCCATGGGCGCTGTGGATTTTCGAACGCAGTAACCACATTTGGCTTGTCGGTGCTGAGGTCCATCTCAATGGACCCTGTTTGCCGCAATGTGGCGCCTGTGAAAAGCATGGCGCCGGAGCGGCAGCGATCCAGGCGTAGTCGTACGGGAGTGACGACGATATTGGCCGTATCGCAGGCCGGCGACAGGTAAGCTGCGTCCTCGATGGTGACCAGCATCGCGCCATTTTCAAGCATCGCGACGCACCATGCGCCCTTTTGGCAAGCAAAACTGCCCTGCATGGCCTGGTCGAGTGCTTCATCCATTGCCTTGCGAACTGCGCCCTGCTCTTCGACGCTCAATCGCCGGCGATGATCCGTCTTGCTGATCTGGGGAAGGCGGCTGTCAACAGGAAGGATGGTCGGAGGTTGATGCTCGCTCGCAACCAGCGCCCTCTGCCACTGTTCGAAAATGAAAGCCTGCGGTCTTTCGCGATTTGTTGCCAGTATGTCGTCCTGTCGCAAGGCAACCAGAACACCATCCTCGGAAATCATGAGATCCGGTTTGGGCACGCCAGAGCCGAATGCTGCCACGCCGAGGGAAGAAAGCAGCAACAGCAGGCCCACATGGCGCACGCTCGTTCGCAACATCGTCATGAGCAGAAAGCCTGTGATGAACGTCGGCATAAGCCAGGCGGGCTGGCGGCCGAAGGTAATATCGCCGCCCCATCCCGCCACCGTTTTGGCGATAGCGATGACCAACTCCAGTCCCTCGCCGGTGATTTGCCAAAAGGGCCCGTCGAGGCCAAATGGCATAAGTAACATGGCCGCCATGCCAAACGGCATGACGACGAAGGAGACGATCGGCATCGCAGCAAGATTGGCTGCAAGGCCGTATGTCGCCAACCGGTGAAAATGCTCGATCGAGAAGATCGCCGTCGACGCGCCGCCAATGAAGGAGGTCGACAATATGCTGCCGAAGAAGCGCGTAACGAACAGCAACGGGCTCAGGAGCCTGGAGCGCGAAAGAATATTTTCCCGATGCTGGCGCCGTTTCCAAAGCGTGTAGCCGGATACCAGCGCCAGCGTCGCGGCGTAGGACATCTGGAAGCTCGGTCCGAGCACCTGCGACGGCGACAGGCTGAGAATGACGATTGCCGAGAGCGCGACGTTGCGCAGACTGATCGACGGCCGGTCGAAGAGCACGGCAACCAGCATGATCGCCATCATGATGAAGGCGCGTTCGGCCGACACGCCAAAGCCGGAAATGAGATAGTAAGCCGTCAGGGTTACCAGGGCGCCGAAAGCGGCTATCTTCTTGGTCGGCCACGCCTGCGCCATGCCGGGAAACAGGCTGAACAGATAACGCAAGCCGATATAGAAGATACCGGCCGAAAGCGCCATGTTGAGGCCGGAAATGGCAATGATATGCGTGAGCCCGGCCATTCGCAGCGCTTCGGTCGTCTCGTCCGAAAGCGCGCGTCTCTCATCGGTGACAAGTGAGGCCGCGAAAGCGCCGGTGTCGCCGGGCAAGGTTCTTCTAATCCTGTCGCCTATGCTGTTGCGCAGGCCGGCAAGCCAGATATCCGCCTTGTCCAACACCGAATCCGCAGCGACATCACTCGCCGGTGACAGCAGGGTCGGCTTTCCAAAGGCAAAGCCGTTTGCACCGATGCCGTTGAAATAGGAACTGAACGCGAAATCGTTGAGATCAGGCAGAGCAGGTCCGGCCGGAGGCGTCAGTCGCGCCTTGCCCTGGATGCGGTCGCCGAGGTTGAACGGTTCTGCCTGTTTGCGCACGAAAATGGTGACGCGCTCCGGCGGTCTGCGAATGGCCGGCTTTTCTGTCTTGTCGACTTTGACGACGTATCGCCAACCTCCGTTATCGTAGGACTCTCGCCTTTCGATCCGACCTGTGACGGTCGTGGTCACAGCCGAGTCAAGCATGACGGTCGATGCCCGCCAGCTTTCCCATTGCGCCAGAGCCATGCCCAGACAAACCAGCATGCCGGCGAAGAGGACATGCCGAAGCACGCGGCCCGCTTCGCGCCTGAAAAGAAAGCTGCCAGCCAGGACCAGAAGCGCAGCAAGGACCGTCTGCGGCGGCGGATCGATATCGGCCTTGAACCACAAGATCGCGCCGAGGCCCATATAGATCGGCGCAAACAGGATGGCACGACCATGCGCGGCCTCCTCTTCGATCAGGCGCCACACAAAGGATCTGATGCGACTGACAGCTAGGTAGAAACGCGCGACCGGCGGCGCCTGATCCTGCGTCCGCTCCCGCTGCTCCGCTTTGGCACGAGAAACAAGGGGCGTGGCGGCATGGTGAGGCTCTGCAGGCCCAGGAAGATTCCTGCCATCCTCCTGCTGCTCCGGTGCCTCTAAATTAGGCATTCACTGCCTGCCCCACGCAAAACTACAGCTATGACGCGATTTTTGCCGTCACCATTCGGTGAATTCAACCAAAATCGGCACACCCACTGCCAAATTGCGCCATTTACCGGAACGGGGGGATCAAATGCCCTACTGCATTGCCCAAAAGTTGATACCGCAATGCACAATTCGGCATTAGGATAACTTGGCATTAGGCTCTGGATCATATAGCTAGTCGGTAGTCGCTTAACCTTTTGGCGCTTTTTATGGCGTCAATCCCGCCAAATCTTGGAGGATCAGCATGACGGAACAAAGCGCGAAACTAACTTGGGGTGAGAAGACGGTAGACCTGCCGGTCAAAACCGGGACCATCGGCCCGAGTGTCATTGATATTGGTGCCCTTTATAAGAACACCTCCACTTTCACTTACGATCCTGGCTTCACCTCGACCGCGTCGTGCGAGTCCAGCATCACCTATATTGATGGCGACGAAGGCGTTCTGCTGCATCGCGGCTATCCGATCGAACAGCTGGCCGAACACGGCGATTTCCTCGAAGTATGCTACCTGCTACTCTACGGCGAACTGCCGACAGCCGCACAGAAGAAGGACTTCGACTATCGCGTCGTGCACCACACCATGGTGCATGAGCAGATGTCGCGCTTTTTCACCGGCTTCCGCCGCGACGCGCATCCGATGGCAGTCATGTGCGGCTGCGTCGGCGCTCTGTCAGCCTTCTACCACGACTCGACCGACATCACCGATCCGCATCAGCGCATGGTCGCGAGCCTGCGCATGATCGCCAAGATGCCGACGCTTGCCGCCATGGCCTACAAGTACCATATCGGCCAGCCCTTCGTTTATCCGAAGAACGATCTGGATTACGCATCGAACTTCCTGCGCATGTGCTTTGCCGTTCCCTGCGAAGAGTATGTCGTCAATCCGGTGCTGGCACGCGCCATGGACCGTATCTTCATCCTGCATGCCGACCACGAGCAGAACGCTTCGACCTCGACGGTTCGCCTCGCAGGCTCCTCGGGCGCAAACCCGTTTGCCTGTATCGCTGCAGGCATCGCCTGCCTCTGGGGCCCTGCTCATGGCGGCGCCAACGAAGCCGCGCTGAACATGCTGACGGAAATCGGCTCTGTCGACCACATTCCGGAATACATCGCCCGCGCCAAGGACAAGAACGATCCGTTCCGCCTGATGGGCTTCGGCCACCGTGTTTACAAGAACTACGATCCGCGCGCCAAGATCATGCAGAAGACGGCGCACGAGGTTCTCGGCGAACTCGGCATCAAGGACGATCCGCTGCTCGACATCGCAATCGAGCTCGAACGCATCGCGCTGACCGATGAATACTTCATCGAGAAGAAGCTTTACCCGAACGTCGACTTCTACTCCGGCATCACGCTGAAGGCCCTCGGCTTCCCCACCACCATGTTCACCGTACTGTTCGCGCTTGCCCGTACCGTCGGTTGGATCGCTCAGTGGAACGAGATGATCGAGGATCCGCATCAGCGCATCGGCCGTCCGCGCCAGCTCTACACCGGCGAACCGCCGCGCGAATACGTTCCGGTCTCCAAGCGCTGAGCTCCGGACTTGAAACAAAAAACCGGTCAGAAATGACCGGTTTTTTTATTGGACAAGACCTCCAGGAGGATCGCGGCCGCCTTGTCACCAGGCGGCTCCTCCGTCTGCATGCGCTGCCAGACGACATCATAGCCTGCGAGCATTGCCGATAGCTCAGGCGTGTCGTTCGACAGGCGCTCCATATAGCGGGCCAGCAGGCCGGGCCGCAAAATGTCGTTGATGAGCTCAGGCACGACAGCGTAATCGGCAATCAGGTTCGGCAAGGCCGCCGTCCATACCTTGATGCGCGCCATCACAAATCTGGCCAGCCATTCCGTCTTGTAAGTCGAGACCACCGGAACGCCGGCAAGCCCCAACTCCAGGATCACCGTGCCAGACGCCGCCATGGCGGCATCCGCCTGCGCAAAGGCCTTCCACTTCGCATCCTGACCAACGAGGATATCCGGCTTGATGCTCCAATTTTCGAGAAGCGACCGCACTAGGGCCTCCTGCCTCGGCACCGTCGGCAGCAGATACCGGACGCCATCGTTTCGCCGGCTAAGTTCATCGGTAGCCCGCTCAAAAACCGGCAGGAGCTGGCGGATTTCCGAAGCGCGCGACCCCGGGAGAAGAAGGACCGTCATTGGGGCGTCGGCAACACTCGTGCCGCGCAGAGTGCGCTGTCGGCGCGTCTTCAGCAGATCGACGTCCACCGTCAGGCGATGGCCGACATAGGTTGTCGCCGGCCCGCCCAGGCGCTGCATGGCTTCCGGCTCGAACGGCAGCACGGCCAGCACATGATCGACATAGGCGAGCATTTCCCGCGCACGGTATTCCTTCCACGCCCAGACGCTGGGGCAGACATAGTTGACGACCGGAAGGCCGGGCAATGCCTTGCGCACCCTTCTCGCCACGCGGTGGGTGAAATCCGGGCTATCAATGATCAGAAGCACATCGGGCTTGGCCGCTATGATGGCTTCGGCCGTCTGCCGGATGCGGGCAAGCAGTTTCGGCAGTCTCTTGATCACCTGGATGAAGCCCATGATCGACAATTCGGAATAGTCGAAAAGCGAGCGCAGGCCTTGCGCTTCCAGCGCCTCGCCGCCGACGCCGATCAACTCCACGGGACCGCCATAGCGCCGCTTCAACGCCGCGACGAGATCGCCGCCCAACAGATCGCCGGAAACCTCTCCTGCAACGACAGCGAGCTTCAAGGGAGCGCTGCTCACATGAAGCCCTCCGCGCTCAGACCACGATCAATACCGCAGACGAAGATGCCGGCTTCATCGGCCGCGGCAACCACCGCCTCACGGTCGAGAACCAGCGCCCTGCCCGCTTCCACCGCAACGCCGGCAAGGCCGGCCTTCTTGGCGTTCAGCACGGTCGAGACACCAATCGAGGGCAGATCGGCGCGCACATCCTGCTGCGGCTTGCAGAGCTTGACCAGTACGCCGCGACGGCGTGTCGATATACGGCCCTCGGCGCGCAAGCCGGCAACACGCTCGATCATCTTGTCCGTGCCCTCGGCGCCCTCAAGCGCCACGACACGGCCACCGACGCTGACGGCGCCCTGGCCAACGTCCAAAAGCCCAAGCGCGTCGGCTGCCTTCGCACCTTGGGCGATATCGCGCAAATCCTCTTGCGAGGGCGCGTGCCGCCCGAGCGGCCCGGTGGTCGCCAGCAGATCGGGCGCAATCTCGTGCGCACCGACGACGCGGACGCCACCGGCCTCGATCAAGCGGATGACCATCTGCAGCACGGCATTATCGCCGCCGGAAAGAAGCGTGCGGATAGTCGAGGGTAATTCTTTGATCACGCGCCACGTCGGATGCACCTCCCGCCAAGGCGGACGGCGCGCGACACCGCCGGACATGACGACCCGGTCAACGCCATAGCGACGGAACGTGATTTCAAGGCCGGCGAAATTGCCGACACCGAGATTGGCGTGATCGAAAGCGGACCAATCCCGATCCGCCTCGTTCGTCAGCGCAATGATGACAGGATTTTCGCCGGCCTGGCGGGCAGCTTCAGCAACGTAAGCCGGCAGAAAACCACTGCCCGCGATGATCGCCAACCTACCCTTGCCGTCTTGGCCGGCGGAGACCACCGTCAGCTCTTGCCGCGATTGGGCGACGACAGCGCGCGATCGCTATCGGCTGCGATGAAATCGAGGATCTCAATCACTTCCTTGCAATCGGCATATTCGTCACGGATCGCCGCGGCATTGTCGCGGATCGAACCTTCGCCTTCGAAGATACCCTTGTAGGCGCGTCGAACTCGGTGAATGACCGCGCGGTCTATGCCTGCGCGCGTCATGCCGACAATGTTGAGGCCGGACAGCACGCCTGGATTTCCGTTCAGCATGCCGTAGGGAATGACATCGTAGCTTGCAGCCGAAAGTCCTCCGATGAAAGCCTGCCGACCGATGCGGGTGAACTGGTGCACGGCGCAGCCACCGCCCAGAATGGCGCGATCTTCGATCGTCACATGCCCCGCCAGCATGACATTGTTGGACATGATGACATTGTTGCCTACGCGGCAATCATGCGCGACATGGGAATTAGCGAGGAACAGATTGTTGTTGCCGACAATCGTCTTGCCGCCGTAGTCAGCGGTGCCGGTATTGATCGTCACGCCTTCACGTATCGTGCAGTTCTCACCAACATCCAGCGTCGTCTCTTCGCCGCCGTGATGAACGCTCTGCGGGTCGCCGCCGACAATGGCCATCGGAAATATCTTCGTTCCCTTGCCGATCGTCGTGCGGCCGGTGACGATGGCATGCGTCAGCAGATGGACATTATCATGCAGCACGACCTTGGGGCCGACGTGGCAGAAAGGCCCGATCTCGACGTTCTCGCCGATGATGGCACCATCCTCAACGACCGCGAACTTATGAATGCTCGCGCTTTTTGCGATGCTGCTCATGCCTCGTCCTGATCCTTCCTCACAATCATCGCGCCGATATCGGCTTCGGCAACCAGGATGCCATCGACCTTGGCATCACAATGGAACTTCCAGATCGTACCGCGCTGCTTCTGCTTGACGACATGGAATTCGACGCGGTCACCGGGAACGACCGGCTTGCGGAAACGGGCATTGTCGATCGTCATGAAATAGACGAGATTGCCGCCGATGCCATCCTTGCGGGCGCAGATCGCGCCTGCCGTCTGAGCCATGCCTTCGATGAGCAATACGCCCGGCATGATCGGGGAACCTGGAAAGTGCCCGGTGAATTGCGGCTCGTTTGCCGTCACGTTCTTGATGCCGATCGCGGAATTATCGCTATCGATCTCGATGATCTTATCGACCATCAGGAAGGGATAGCGATGCGGCAAAAGCTTCATAATTTCCAGAACGTCAGCCGACGACAATGATGTCTTGGCTTCCTCAGTCATGCTCCGCACTCCCGTCCTTCTTTTCTCTGGCTCCCGACCGCTTCGCGATCTCTGCCGATTCCCTCAGAAAATCCCACAGGGGCCGCGCCGGATGACCAGCGTAACGCTCGCCCGCCGGAATGCTGTTCATAACACCGCTCTTGGCGCCGATCTGTACACCGTCACCAATGTGAATATGGCCGTTCAGCCCCGCCTGACCGCCGATTTGCACACCGTCACCAATCAGCGTGCTGCCGGCTATGCCGACCTGGCTGACGACGGCGCAATGGCGGCCAATGCGAACGTTATGTCCGATCTGGACCTGATTGTCGATCTTGGTGCCCTCGCCGATCACGGTATCATCCATCGTGCCGCGATCGATCGTGGTATTGGCGCCGATCTCGACATTATCCTGGATGATGACGCGGCCGATCTGCACGATCTTCACCATGCCGCGAGGCCCTGGCGCATAACCGAAACCATCCTGGCCGATACGCGCGCCATTGTGAATGATGACGCCATTACCGAGGTATGAGCAGAGGATGCTTGCGCCACCGCCGATGGTGCAATTTCGTCCGATCTTCACACCCGGCCCGATAAGCGCATTAGCACCGATCCACGTGCCCTCGCCGATCTCGGCGCCAGGTCCAATGACCGCGCCCGGCTCCACACCGATATTGGCTTCCAGCTTGGCTGTGGCATCAATGACTGCGCCAGGAGAGATCACGCCGGGGTTCGACGTGAACGCGATCGGACGCATGGCTTCCGGATGCAACAACGCTCCGGCAAGCGCAAAGTCCGTATGCGGCTTCTTGGAGAGAAGCACCGGAATGTGCGCGGGGACGAAGGATTTCAGCGCCGGCAGGCAAATGATCGCCGAAGCCTTGCACGTCTCAAGCTCGGCGCGATTCTTCCGGGAAAGGATATAACAAATGTCGCCTTCGCCTGCCCTATAGACAGGAGCAATCGACTTGATGACGACCTCCGCGAAGGTCGCATCAATAAGATCCGCCCCAAGATGTTCAGCCAACTCTCGTAAGCTGACGCCACCGTGGGGCGGGAAGAAACCGATATGTTCCATAAGCACCAGCTCCAGAACGGTGTTCAAGCCCGTTGTTCTAGGCTGCCGATATCAGAACTGGTTGGCGATGCCAAACCGGAAATTCTCAGTCTTGTCGTAATCTTCCTTGAGAACCGGCACGGCATAGTCAACACGGATGACGCCGAACGGCGAAGACCAGATCAGACCAGCACCCAGCGAAGCTCGGATGGAGCTGTCGTTATGCAGGATGTCGCCGAACAGATTGGCCTTGTTACCGTAGAGGCTACCCGCATCGGCAAAGGCTGCAATGCGCAGACCGATATCCTGCGGCACACCCGGCATCGGCATGCTTGCTTCCGCCGAAGCCGTGAAGTAGGTCGTGCCGCCCAGCGGATCGCCGTTGGACGAGCGCGGACCAATACCGGCATTCTCAAAGCCGCGGATTTCACGACCACCAAGCGTAAACTGGTCGAAGACGTTCAGCTTGCCATCCGTCGGCATCACGTAGCCAGCACCGACTGTCAGCGAGCCGATAATATCAGCTTCGTCGCTGATCATCTTGTAGTAACGCGCCTTGCCACTCAGCTTGTAGAAGTCGGAGTCGCCACCCAGGCCCGCATATTCATGCGTGAACTTGGCGATAATACCTTCACGCGGCAGATTCTGGTCATCCAACGTGTTGTAGGTAAAGGTCTGCGAAATCGTCGACTGCACCCAAGGGCCGTTCTCGACGAGGTTGAGATATGGATTTGAAAGATTGTTCTGCCAATCGTTCGTGCCGTCGTATGTCAGGCGCTTGTAGTTGTAGCGCAGGGTCGTCGCCAAGTTCTCGGTGATCGGCGCGGTCACACGCAGCGAGAAGCCTTCCTCCGAATAGTCGTAGAAGTCGTCGCTCGACGTCTGGTTCTTGAAGATATCGAAACCTGCAGCGAGACGATAACCGAGGAAGTAGGGCTCGGTGAACGAGATGTTGTAGGTACGATTGCCTTCCGTGCCGGCACCCGCAGCGATGCGGATGTACTGACCGCGGCCGAGGAAGTTCTTTTCCTCAACCGAAGCTTCCAGCAGCAGACCACCGTTGTTGCCGACGGCGTAACCGGCACCGATACCGAACGAGCCGGTCGGCTGATCTTCGACATTGACGACGACGACGACACGGTCCGGAGCACTGCCCTGTGCCGTGGTGATGTCAACCTTGGTGAAATAGCCGAGTGCGTCGAGGCGACGCTTGGCGCGCGTGATCATTTCCTGGTTGAAGGCATCGCCTTCATTCAGGTCGAACTCGCGGCGGATAACGTAGTCGCGTGTGCGGGTGTTGCCGCGGATTTCGATACGCTCGACATAGGCGCGCTCGCCCTGATCGACCAGGTATTCGATGCCGATCGTATGACCGGTCAGATCACGGTTGCCGCGCGGCGTGATGCGGGCGAACGGATAGCCGGCGGAAGCCACGCGCTTCGAAATATTCTCGATCGAAGTCTGAATGTCCTTGGCGCTGTAGACATCGCCCTTGTGGGTGATGACCAGGCCCTTAAGATCCTCGGCATTGATGCCGTCGACCGTCGAGATGACATTGATGTCGCCATAGGTGTAACGCGGACCTTCATCGACATTGAAGTTCAGCGTGTATTCGTTGTTCTGCTCGTTCAGCGTCGCATCGGCGCTGACGACGCGGAAGTCGGCGTAACCATGGTTGTAGTAGAACTGACGCAGCGCATCCTGGTCAGCCTGCTGACGGTCCGGGCTGTAAACGTCCTTGCGGGTCAGGAACGACAGGAAGTTGCTCTTCTTCGTGCTGATCACCGAAGCGAGACGGCCGCTGTTGTAAGCCTGATTGCCCGAGAAATTGATCTTGTCGATCTTGGTACGATCACCTTCGTTGATGACGAAAGCGACGTTGAGACGACCCTGAGCGACCTCGGCGGTCTGCGTCGTTACCTGCACATCGTTACGGCCGATGGCGGCATAGGCATCCTTGATGGTCTTGACGTCAGCCTGGACGGTGGCCTCGTTATAGGGGCCGGCAGCGTGGGTCTGAACGATCCCCTGCAGCTTGTCGTCCTTGATCTTGCGGTTGCCGTTGAAGACCACGGCGTTGATGAGCTGATTCTCCTTGACCGATATGACCAGGGCGCTGCCCGAAACGGTCATATGGACGTCGGAGAAATACCCGGTGGCGTAAAGCTGCTTCACCGATGCATCGATATCGCTTGGCGAGAAGCTCTTGCCAGGCTTGATCGTGATGTTGTCTCGAACAGCTTGCGCGCCGACGCGCCCAGCTCCCTGAACATCAATCCGCTGGATAACAGCGGCCTCCGCGACTGAGGTAGAGGCAAGGGTGATAACACCAGCGCCCGACGCAACAACACCAGCAGACAGCGCTACCGCCGACACTGCGTTCAATAATCTTGAACCAGCCTTCATTTTCACTTCTTACCTTTTTTTCAGTCGTCCCCAGCCCCAGGCGAACCCGATTCCGGCCACGTGTGTCGTTTTACCCGCTTTTGACATACAAGCAAGGGAGCAAGTTAATTTCCGTTTACTTCATTTCAAAGCGTGACCCATTCGCCACTACAGCTTTGAAACATCGTAAATAAATCGTAATTTCCTCTCGCGTTGCCCCACTAGCCTATTCGGGAACTAATATCGTTCCATGTCGCAAACACCATGAGTGACAGCACCATCGCAAATCCGATCCGGAAAGCGATATCCTGTGCCCGTGCACCCAAGGGTTTTCCCCTGACGGCTTCAATCGCATAGAACATCAGATGGCCGCCATCAAGTACCGGGACGGGCATCAAATTTAATAACCCTATTGAAACAGAAAGTATGGCGGCGAACTGGAGCACCGCAGAGAAACCTAAGGTTGCCATTTGTCCGGACAGCTGCGCAACCCGAATCGGCCCGCCAAGCTGGTCGGCCTTCATGTAGCCGCCGATAACGTTGGCGATATATTCGAAGGTGCCGGAGACGATGCTGCCCGTTTGCTTCACCCCTTCGCCGAGCGCCTGGAACGGCCCGTAGGCTTCGTAGCGCAGCCTGATCGGCTTCTGACCGTCGGTGATGCCGATGGTGGCTATTTCGATCTGCGCGCCGAAAATATCGGTCTCCGCGGATTTCTTCGGCGTAACCGTCACATCGCGTGTCTGGCCGCCGCGCTCGACGGACAGGGCCACGGGCTTGTCGGCGTGAGAGGCGGCGTAACGCTGCACTTCGCTGATGGAGCCCACGGCCTGTCCATCGACGGAAAGGATGCGGTCGCCGAGTTCAAGACCGGCAGCTTCAGCGGGGCTATCCGGAGCGATCGACGCCACCAACGGATCGATCGGCGCAATGCCGATGCTGCCGACATCCTTCTTGTTTCCGGAGGCATCCGTTTCCGTCAGCGTTTCCGCCACAATCGGAAAATCGCGTATCTCGCCGTTGCGCTGTATCGTCAGTACGATGCTCTTGCCGGCGCGGTCACCGATATAGCGGCCGATATCGTAGTAGGTCGCTATAGCATTGCCATCCGCGGCGATCAGGCGATCTCCAGCCACTATGCCGGCCTTTGCCGCCGGTCCATTCGGCTCTACGCCTGTAATCAGTGGATCTACGAGCGCGATGCCTATGCGGCCCATCTCCATCTTGTTGCCGAATTGATCGGTGTCCTCCACCAGCTTCGGCATGATACGGAAATCGCGCATCTGGCCGTCGCGCTCGACCGTCAGAACGATCGTGCGGCCAGGACGCAGGCCGACATAGCGCTGCACTTCGTCAAAGGTCTTCACCTTGACACCGTCGATGGCCATCAGCCGATCGCCGGGCTCGATACCGGCTTCTGCAGCGGCGCCATCACGCGTCACCATGGCGACGACCGGATCGGCGACGGTGCGACCGTAGACACTGAAAAGAACGGCAAAGATTGCTATGGCGAGAATGAAGTTTGCGATCGGACCGGCGGCAACGGTTGCCGCCCGCTTCCAGAGCTTGGCTCCTGCGAAGGACTGGGCGCGCTCTTCTTCCGTCATGGCCGCGAGTTGATCCGTATCGGTCTTGCTCGAGGCATCCTCGTCGCCAAAGAAGCGCACATAGCCGCCGAGCGGAATGAGCGAAAGCTTCCAGCGCGTGCCGTGCCGATCAGTATGCCCCAAGATTTCGGGGCCGAAACCGATCGAAAATGCCATGATGCGGATACCGGACCAGCGCCCGACCAGATAGTGACCCATCTCGTGCACGAAAACGAGCAGCGACAGGACGAAAACAAACGTTATGACGTTGTTCGTCAAAAAACCAATGAAGCTAGCCGCGCCACCCATGCAACGATCCTGTTCGCGTTAATTTCAGACCCCGAGCAGAACGCCGCCCAATGACAAGGTCTCGCCGCTCATTGTCAGCGATATTACGATAGCCAACAAAAACGCTGCAAAACAAGCAAAAATTAGTCCATCGACTCGATCCATGACGCCGCCATGGCCTGGAATCAGATGGCTGGAATCCTTCACACCGAAACGGCGCTTGATGAAAGACTCAAACAAGTCGCCGATCTGGCTGCAAACCGACAGCACCAGCGCAAGCACCGGGATCCTCAAATCATCGGCGGAAAAGAAGCTCCAGACAACAGCGGTTCCCGCAATGATGGCGGCAACGGCACCGCCGATTGCGCCCGACCAGGTCTTGCCCGGCGATATGCGGGGCGCAAGCTTCGGACCGCCGATCGCCCGGCCGACGAAATAGGCAAATATATCGGTAGCCCATACCGTCGCGAAGACGAACAGCATCAACACGAAGCCGCGCAGATCATCGTCGCGAATTTCGGCAAGGGCGATCGCTGTCAATCCGGAATAGAATATGCCGCCCGGCAGCCACCAGGTCGTCCGCCGAACGGCAACCATAATCGTCGTCGCCGCGACAAAGGCAACCAGAACCTCGATGGAATAGACCGATTCGCTCATCAGCGTTGCGCCGGCAATCAGCACAAGACCGAGCCAGCCGAGCGCATTTCCCTGGGGATCGCGTCCATGCAAGTCAGCTATCGTCGACCATTCATAATAGACGAGCAGGCCGATTGCCGCCGCCAGAAGGCGAAAACTCAGGCCGCCATACCAGGTAGCCGCAAGAACAATGACGGCAAGGACGATGCCGGAGATGACGCGCAGCCTGAGTTCACGGCTCATCAGGACCCCACGGCCGCCGCCTGCTTGCCGGAGAGGCCGCCAAAGCGCCGGTCGCGCGCGGCATATTTCTCCAGCGCGGCGAAGAACAGGTCACGGCTGAAATCGGGCCAGTATTCCGGCATGAACATGAATTCCGAATAGGCGGCCTGCCACAAAAGGAAGTTCGATAGCCGCTCCTCGCCGCTCGTGCGGATAATGAGGTCTGGATCGGGAATTCCCGCGGTATCCAGGCGGGCGTCCAAAAGCTCCGGGCTGATATCCTGCGGACGCAGCCGCCCGGCTTCGACATCCTTCGCCAGGCTGACGACGGCGCGGGCAATCTCGTCGCGAGAGCCGTAGTTGAAGGCGATGACCAGCGTCAGGGCCGTATTGTCCCGGGTGGTCTCCTCAGCCTCGATCAGCAACGGCAGAATGTCGCCGCGCAGATTGCTGCGGTCGCCAATGACGCGGATCCGCACATTCTGACGATGAAGCTCGGCAAGATCCCGCCGGATGAACGCCTTGAGGAGCCCCAGCAGGTCGCTCACCTCGGTCTCGGGGCGACGCCAGTTCTCGGAGGAAAAGGCGAAAAGCGTGAGATACTTCACGCCGATATCACCAGCCGCTCGAACAGTTTCCCGAACTGCCTCCACGCCCTTGCGGTGGCCCATGGTGCGCGGCAGGCCACGCGCGTTGGCCCAGCGCCCATTGCCGTCCATGATGATGGCAACGTGTTCGGGTACGGCAGAAAACGTAGGATCTGACATATGGGTCCGGTTTCGTTCGGCGGGAAGAATGCTCTGATCTCGTAATCTAGGGCGCCGTCACCGCTTTCAATGTTTCCAAATCGAAAGCACGACACCCCAGCGTACGATTAGACCTGCATGATTTCCTTTTCTTTGTCGGCTAGCAAGCGGTCGACATCCGAAATCGTCTCATCCGTCATCTTCTGCACACGCTCGGAGAGGGAGCGGCTCTCATCCTGACCGATTACACCATCCTTTTCGGCCTTTTTGAGGCCATCCATGCCGTCACGGCGAACATGGCGAATCGCGACCTTGGCCTTCTCGGCGTATTCGTGCGCGACCTTGACCAGCGAGCGGCGGCGCTCCTCGTTGAGCTCCGGCAGCGGGATGCGCAGATTCTGGCCGTCGATGATGGGATTGAGGCCGAGATTGGATTCGCGGATCGCGCGCTCGACGGCACCGACCATCGCCTTGTCCCATACCGATACGGTCAACATGCGCGCTTCCGGCACGGTGATGTTGGACACCTGGTTCAGCGGCATGCGCGAACCATAGGCTTCGATCGTAACCGGATCCAGAATGTTAGCGGATGCGCGGCCGGTGCGCAGCGAGGCGATATCGCTCTTGAATGCCGCGATGGCGCCGTCCATGCGGCGCTTCAATTCCTTGAGGTCAGTGCCTTCACTCATGTCTATACTCCCCTGTAATAAGGCGACGCCGGGCATGCCCGGCGCCACAGGAACGTCAGTTGTCTGATACGATGGTCTTGCGGCCGCCGCCGGTCAAGATTTCCGCGAAGCCGCCCTTCTCGTGGATAGAGAAAACGATGATCGGAATTGAATTTTCCCGCGCAAGCGCCACGGCGGCTACGTCCATGACCGCCAACCCCTTTTCCAGCACCTGGCTGTGGGTCAGATGATCGAAACGCTCGGCATCCGGAAACTTCTTCGGATCGGCGGAATAGATGCCGTCGACCTGCGTGCCCTTGAAGATGGCCTGCGCGCCCATTTCGGCGGCGCGCAATGCGGCTGCGGAATCAGTGGTGAAGAACGGATTTCCGGTGCCACCAGCAAAGATCACCACACGGCCCAGCGAGAGATGATAGAGCGTGGCGCGCTGCGAGAAACTCTCGCAGATCTCCGGCATGGAAATGGCCGAGAGCACGACGGTCTCGATGTCGAGCTTGCGCAGCGAGGTTGCCAGCGCCAGCGCATTGATGACGGTTCCGAGCATGCCCATATGGTCGCCGGTCACGCGATCGCCGCCCTTGGAGGCCACGGCGACACCGCGGAATATATTGCCGCCGCCGACGACCACGCCGACTTCGACGCCCATTGCGCGCGCTTCGGCGATATCGGATGCAATCCGGTCGGAGACGGTAACATCGATACCGAACCCCTGGCTACCCATGAGGGCTTCGCCGGAGGCCTTGAGCAGTACGCGCTTGTAGATCGGCTGAGACATCGTGGCTCCTTGAAGTGATCGCGGGGGATGATTGTGAAAGCCGGATACACGAAGGGCACCGCGTTGTCACGCGATGCCCTGAGGTTTTCCCTGATATGGTTTCACCAATCCGGGAGATGGCTTCTTTTTGCCAATCAGCCCTTGGCGACAGCCGCAACTTCGGCAGCGAAGTCGGTTTCTTCCTTCTCGACGCCTTCGCCGAGGAGCAGACGGGCCATGCCGACGACTTCGATCGCGGCGCCAGCGGTCTTTTCAGCTTCCTTGATGGCAGCAGCGACCGTCAGGTCCGGGTTGATGACGAAGGCCTGCGAGAGAAGAGCGACTTCCTCGAAGAACTTGCGCATGCGGCCTTCCACCATCTTTTCGATGATGGCTTCCGGCTTGCCGGATTCGCGGGACTGCTCGATGAAGACGTTGCGTTCGCGCTCGGCGACTGCGGCATCGACTTCTTCGGCGCGGATAGCCAGCGGGTTGGTGGCAGCAATGTGCATGGCAACCTGGCGGCCGATCGACGTCAGAACGGCCTTGTCACCGACCGACTTCAGGGCGACCAGAACGCCGAGCTTGCCGATACCGTCGCCGGCAGCGTTGTGGATGTAGGTCGCCACGACGCCGTGCTCGACTTCCAGCTTGGCCGCACGACGAAGCGTCATGTTCTCGCCGATGGTTGCGATTGCGTCCTTGATGGTGTCGGCGACCGGCTTGCCGGATGCGGGATAGGTCGCAGCCGAAATGGCTTCGACCGTGCCGTCGGTGGACAGTGCAACTTCGGCGATGCCGCGAGCGAGTTCCTGGAAGGCATCGTTACGGGCAACGAAGTCGGTTTCAGAATTGAGCTCGACGACAACGGCCTTGTGACCGGCGCCGGCAATGGCGATCAAGCCTTCAGCGGCGGTACGGCCGGACTTCTTGTCGGCCTTGGAGATGCCCTTGGCGCGCAGCCAGTCAATCGCGGCTTCGATATCGCCGTTGGTTTCGATCAGCGCCTTCTTGCAGTCCATCATGCCTGCGCCAGACTTTTCGCGCAGTTCCTTCACCAGTGCAGCCGTAATCTCGGTCATAAGCTTCCTCTTTGTCGGTTCATACGGTGCGGCAAGCGGCTTTGAACCGAGGCGGCACCGATTTGAGGGACGAAATGTACCCGTAAGTATGACAGCGTTATGAAGCCGCGTCACACTCTGGAATTCTTGATTGGAACATGCCTGGATTTACCGCCCAGGCAAAGCGTTACCCAAAACGCGATAAGGCCGCTCGAACTTCTTGAAGTCGCAAACGGCCCTATCCCGGATGTCAATGCGCTTGGGCGGACAGTCTCCTGCCCGCCTCGAGGCGCGATCAGGCTTCGGCGCCGTCCGCCAGGGTCGGCTCGACCGGAGTTTCCTCGGAAGCACCGAGGTCACGGCCCGATGCGCTCTGCTGGCGAGCGATGCCGTCGATGGCAGCGCGCGAGATCAGGTCGCAGTAAAGAGCGATGGCGCGCGAAGCGTCGTCGTTGCCCGGGATCGGATAGTCGATCAGGTCCGGATCGCAGTTCGAGTCGATAATGGCGACGACCGGGATGCCGAGGCGCTTGGCTTCGTCGATCGCGATCTTTTCCTTGTTGGTGTCGATGATGAACATCAGGTCCGGCGTGCCGCCCATGTCCTTGATACCACCGAGGGCCTTGTCAAGCTTTTCGCGCTCGCGCTCGAGGTTCAGACGCTCCTTCTTGGTGAAGCCCTGGGCGTCGCCGGAGAGGATTTCGTCGAGCTTGCGCAGACGCTGAATCGAGTTGGAGATCGTCTTCCAGTTGGTCATCATGCCGCCGAGCCAGCGGGCGTTGACGTAGTACTGGGCCGAACGCTTGGCGCTGTCGGCGATCAGTTCGGACGCCTGACGCTTGGTGCCGACGAACAGAACGCGGCCGCCACGGGCAACGGTGTCGCTGACGACCTGCAGGGCGCGGCTCAGCATCGGAACCGTCTGAGCGAGGTCGATGATGTGGATGTTGTTACGATCGCCGAAAATGTACGGCTTCATCTTCGGGTTCCAGCGATGTGTCTGGTGGCCGAAGTGAACACCAGCTTCCAGAAGCTGGCGCATAGAAAAATCAGGCAATGCCATGCCTTTGACTCCTTTTCCGGTTGAACCTCCGCAAGGCGAACAGCACTCTCTTCGAGAATGCCACCGGGCGGAACGATCCGGATTTCTCCCGGACAATCCCATGCCTTACGTGTGGAATGCGGCTGGCCATACATTCGATTTGCCGGGAATGCAAGGCTTGGGACGAAAAATAGCTGCGCGCCCTGCCCTCAAGCCGCCAGTTTATCGAGCAATGCCAGCATGACATTGGCGTCCGGCATCGGCAGGACGGCGTCGATCTCCGCCGGAAGCAAGCCGGCAATGGCGCTGTCGGCATCTCCGGTCGCCGTTCCGAGCGGCCCGCGGAAACCATGCTTGGCCCAGGCAAGCTCCTGCAATCGCGGGCTGATCAACGCCTCGATCATGCGGTCGACCTGTTCGTCTATGGCGATGAGCGGATGGGCGGAATAGACGGTCGGATGCGGATAGAGCACCACGGGCTTTGCGCCATTGCTGGCCTGGACCCGGTGCCACCGCTGCGGATCGGCGATGATCCATTCCACCAACTGATTCTCGTAGCCGACGATCATCGGTTCGCCGCCGATGCCGCCGGCGAGATACTGTTCGAAAAGCTTGCCTGATGACGACGACTTGAAACCCATATTGCGGAAGATGGACTGCGTCTTGTCGCCGAATTGCGCGAGATTGTCGGCGCTGGCCACGTTGCCGCTCAGGAGGCTGAGCGCGAGGCCGGAAAACATGAAGCCTGAATTGGAACGATTGGGATCCGTGGAAACGATCCGGGACTGTCCATAGAGCGCGTTGACGCCGAGCTTCGACCAGGTTGTTCCGGCAAGGACGGCATCCAGCAGCGCCTTCAGATCGAGCTGATGCTGTCCTTCCGATGTCGTGGTGACAAGCCCGGCCTTGGTCAATCCATCGACGACAGGCTGCCAGGAATAAACGACGACGGGTGTGTTGAGGATGACGCGATCGTTGCGGATCTTGATGCCGCTCTGCCGGGCTATATCGACCATGATCGAGGAAGAAGGCCAGAGGAACGCGGGGTTCTGCGAGAGGAGCGCCTGCTCCCGCACCATCTCGACGGAGCCAGCGACGCGACTGTTGATCTCCAGCCCATGGCTGTGGAGGGCGCCGATCACATCGCTGTCGGCTAGAAATGCTTCCTTCTCGCCGCCGATGAAGCCGAAAAGCTTCGTGCGGTTGCCAAGCAACCCCTGAAGCTCCGGCCTGTCCTTGACGGCGAAATAGCCACCGGTGCCTGCGACCCCGGCAGCAAGAAGCCCTACTCCAAAAGCGCGGCGGGAAATGGCCATCAGCGTCCTATATCCTCTTTGAGCGAGGCCTGTATCAGGCGCAGCTCCGTATCAAGCGTATCGAGCCTGTCGTCGACCAGGCTGTCCGAATAGTGGACGAAGGCATCTTCGAGCTTGGTCAGAACCAGATCGACCTCCTGAAGGCGCGTCGCATCCGGCTGGCGCTTCGCCTCGATCACGGCAAAACCCTCCGCCACCTCGGCGGCTCGCGGCAGATAGTAGCTGAGGAACCGCCTCACCGTGCCGGCACTCTCCGGATTGGCCTCGACCTTGGCGAAGACGTCGGCGGCGATCTCCGCCAGATGCCGCACCCGCTTTGCCGTCTCCTTGCTGGCGATCTGGGTCGCAGAAGCCTCCAGCCTTCGCGCGGCGGGTGTCGCCGAATTCAGCAGATCGCGGGCGAATTCGAGCCGGCCCCTGCCGATGGCCTTCGCGTCCAGCCCTTCGAAGAGGCCGCGTGGTGCCAGCACAAAGATAAGACCCACGAAGACGAGCAGGCCGATGACGGCCGCGATCCATATCGGCATGCCGGCATAAAAGCTCAGCACAGGAACGACAATCGCGGCGACAAGCCCCGCCACGATCCAATTCCAGTCATTGCCGAACCAATTGCGCATTATCGTCCTAGTTATAGCCGCGCACTGCCCGGAATGCGCTGACGAGATCGCCGCGGCCATCGAACACCCGCGCCGAGGTCTCCTGCGCCAAGGCATCCAATTGCCGCTTGTCCGCATCGCCAAAGGTGATGCCGAAGACAGGCACATGCGGGTTGACCGATCTCCACCGGCTCATGAAATCGCCGTTGGCATCGTCGGACTTGCCGTCGGTCATGATGACGATCGCCGGCAGATAGGAGGACAGGTCCCGCGTACTCTTCATCCAGTCAAGCGCCCTGCCCGCGCAGGCGTACATATCCGTACCGCCGCCGGCATGCTGCAGCGAGACCTTATCGACCAAGCTCTTCTGCTGCGCCGGATTTCCCGTCGCCTCGAAGGTCGTGCGCACATCGGCGTCGAAGGGGATGACCATGATGCGGTCCGCCGGCGTCCACTGCGCCAATACCTTGCCGGTCTCATCCGGATTGAACAGGAACTGCATGGCCGCCTGCAGCTGGTTCTCGCCCTTACCTTCCATCGAACCCGAAAAATCGAGGCAGAGGGCGGTCAGCGACGGCTTACGCAATGCCACTTGATAGAGATCGAGCGCCTGGCGGATCACCGCGGGCTCGGGCATGCGAATTGCCGTCACGAGACGCGTCGGATCGAAATTCCAAGACGGGTCCGGCTTGGCGGTGACATCCGCGAGCGGAATGCGGCGGCCGGTATCGGCGATGCGCTTCTGCACCGGTGCAGAACGCAAGTAGTCAAGGAGTTGGTTGAAGAAGGCCTCAACCTCCTGCCCGCGCCCATGATCGACGAAACCGATCGGCGAATCGGCAACCACGACGCCATCGGCCGGATAGATGGCATAAAGCGGCTCCTTGCCCATGCCGGCCAGCTTGTCATTGGTCTCCTTCAGCACGGCTTCGTAATTCCACATGGCGTCGTAAAGCACGCCCTTTGCAGCCTGGTCCGTATAGAGATCCGCGAGCCAGCCAGAGGAACCAGAAGAGCGCTCAACGCCGGCAAGCAGGGACCGGACAGCACCCTGGACATCCGGCTTGTCGAGATCGCCCGGCTCGATGACGGGTTTGTTGCCGAGCGCGCTCGACAGCATTGCGAGATAGGCGCTGGCGCCCGAGTTGGATTGCGTCGCGGATGTCATCAAGAACTTCAGCGAGCCGTTCTTCACCGCCGCCAATATGTCCTTCATGTAGACAGGCTTGCCGATCCAGCCGAGCGCCTCGGCCTTGGATTTGCGCACGCCGAAAATGACCGGCATCTGCGCCACCGACGTCAGCGACTTCACCCGGCGCTTGACGTCGAACATATCGACCCAAACGCTCGATGCCGGCCAGACAGCATCCTGTTCGACGCCTTGTTCGCTCTGGAGAGCGAGCCCGATATCCAGCGTGCCTTCATAGGTGAAGCTGCAAGTCGCTTTCTTTTCCTTGCAGAACTCTTCGACGATCGGCTGAATGACGGTGTTTTCCGAGCCGGAAACGATCGAGAACTTCGGGCCATCACCGCCGACATTGCAGCCGCTCAGCGCAAGAACTGCGGCGAGCGTCAGGCCGGTAACGAATGTGCGGATCTTCATGCAGTTCACCGCGCCTCGATCATCGCCTTCTTGAGCTCTATGGTCATTTTCTGCATCCGCTGCTCGGCCTCGGCCCGCTTGGCGCGACCATCTTCCTGCACCTTCAGCACGCCGCTGATTGTGTCGATCAGGTCGCGATTGGCGGCGGCGAGCGTATCGATATCGACGATGCCGCGCTGCGATTGCTGCTCGATGGCAATCGCCTGATCCTTCATCATCTTCGATGCCTCGCGGATCATGTCGTTGGTGGCGTCCGTCACCGTCTTTTGCAATTCAAGCGCCGATTTCTGCTGGCTCAGGCCGAGCAGGATGACCATCTTCTGCTTCCAGGCCGGCACCGTCAGCGCCGAGCTTGCCTGCAGGTTCTCGATCAGCGTTTCGTCGCCGGACTGCACGATGCGGATCTGCGGCAATTGCTGAATGCCGAGCTGGCGCGCCTGCTGCAGATAGAAAACCCGCTTCTCGAGACGATCGAGAGCTTGCAGGCTGTCCTGATAGACCTGCGCCTCCAGCATGCCCCCGCCCGGACCGGTGGAGGCCGCATCGGCCGTACCCTTCAGCCGCGGAAGTTCGGTGGCGCGAAAGCGCTCAACGAAATTCTTGCCGGCCTGCACATAGGTATCGAGCTGCAGGATGGACTGCTTCGTCTCTTCGTGCAGATCATCGAGAAGGGCGATGTCCCGGCGCAGGATATCCTTGTGACGATCAAGCTCGAGCCCGATGCGGTCGATCTGGCCCGCCACATCCTCGAACTCTTCCTTGAAGCGCTGCACCCTGGCCCTGAATGAGGAAAACACGCGCGACAGGAAGCTTTCGTCCTTCAAGGAAGCCGGATCGAGCTTCTTCGACTTGATGATGATTTCGGTCAGCAGCCTGCCCACCTCGCCGAGATCCCGATTGCGGACCTCCCGGAGAATCCGGTCGGAATAATCGGAGACCGACTGCTGGGCGCGGTCGCCGTAGACGGAAATCCCTGCGCGGTCGGTGATGTCGATGCTATCGCCGATGCGGGCGATCTCACCCGGATCAGCGGCGACCACAGGCAGAGTCTCGTTGGAACCGGCGGAGATATCGGTATTGCTCATAGATTGTGCTTTCTCGTACATAAAACACAGAGCCGACCGCAAAACATTGTCGACCGCCCCAAGACGATCAATCCCCCCGCGCGCGCCAATACAATTCCAGATCGGCACGGGCAAAAGTCAGACTCACCCAAGCGCGCCGATCGTTTCACACAATAGTGAAACTTGGATCACAGTTTTATGACGAAAATTTTGCCCTTTGCGCCGCGGCCCGGCGAGAGCTATTGGCAGGCCTTCGTATCGAGAACCTCGAGCTTGGTGAGCTTGCCGGTGAGGACGAAGTCGCCGTAATCCATGGTGAGATCGCGCGTTATGCCGTTCTCGTAAAGCTTGAACGACATGCGGTAGACCGGTATGGCGTCGCCCGTGGACTTCTCGTTGAAATAGGCGACGGACACCGGCCAGAAGGCGGTCTTGGCAAAGGCGCCGGCCTTGTCGGCGTCGGGATCATCCGTGGCGGGCGTCTCCTGCTTGCCGACGACGGTGGTCGCGATCAATGGCTTGTCGCCGTCGTCGGAACCGTCGAAGACCTGGGCCTCGAAGAAATTCTTGCCGAGTTTGGCGTTGCGGATGATGTCAAGCATATGCTCGGTCGGGAAACGGCTCTGGATGAGTTCGATCTGCTTGCTGTGCGGCTGAGTCAGATCGACCTTGATGCCCTTCTGGTCGTCGGTCGCGGCGCCGCGCACGTCCTTGTCGAGCTGGCTGTCGGTATAGGACTTGGTTTCGAAGCGGAACACCCGCTTGGCCAGATCCTCGAACGTCGTCGTCTGCTGGTCGCTGACCCGTGTGGAATCGCCCGTGTCGATCTGCGTGACGAAGCGGAAATTGGTGGTGAACCCTGTGCAATCGGAGCCTTCGAATTCATAGACCATGCGACCGAACATGCCGGCGATGCCGGAACGATCGGAAGCGTCCTTCAGTTCGAGATCATAGACGGCGCGATGTGCAATGAGGCCACTCGGAACGGCCGCATGGGCTGCCGGATTTCCCAGAGATAGAACGCCCAGACCCGAAACGACAGCTGCAGCAAGACTCGAGCGGATCATTCATTATCTCCTGTTGGACTCGCACGCGATGTTATAAGAACGCTTTCGGCTTAAACGAGGCTGCCGGTCCTAATTGACGGAATTTAGTCTTGATGCCGGATTTTTGAAGTTTTTACAACAAAACGGGAGATGAAAATGTCCGACGCTATAGAGGGTCGTCTGAAGGAACTTGGCATCGTTCTGCCGCAGGCCGCCGCACCGGCCGCGAATTACGTTCCCTATGTCGTCAGCGGCAATCTTCTCTATCTGTCCGGGCAACTGCCGATGGAAAACGGCAAGGTCGGCGTGACAGGCCATCTCGGCAGGGATGTCGACGTTGCCGGCGGCCAGCGCGCCGCCGAACTCTGCGCCATCAATATTCTTGCGCAGGCAAAGGCAGCGCTCGGCGGCGATCTCGGCCGCATCAAGCGCCTCATCAAGCTGAACGGCTTCGTCGCCTCGACGCCTGATTTCGTCGAACAACACCTTGTGATCAACGGCGCCTCCAATCTTCTGGCAAACGTGTTGGGAGACGCCGGCAAGCACGCCCGCGCCGCCGTCGGCATGGCAGCCCTGCCATTCAATGCCGCCGTTGAAATCGATGCCATTCTGGAAATCGCCTGATGAGCAAGCATGCCTGGTTGACCGAACGTCCCGTCGCCCATCGGGGCTATCATGACATGAACAAGGAGGTCTGGGAGAATACGCTCTCTGCGTTTGCCCGGGCCATCGAGGCAGGTTTTGCCATCGAATGCGACCTGCATTATGCCTCGGACGCCGTCCCGGTCGTCTTCCACGACGACGATCTGCAGCGCGTCTGCAATCTGCCCGCTCAGCTGCGCGATCGCACATCAGCCGAACTCGGCCTGCTTTCGGTCGGCGGCACCAAGGACAAGATCCCGACATTGAAGCAGCTGCTGCGGCTTTGCGACGGCAAGGTACCGCTGGTGCTGGAGCTGAAGGGCCGCGAAGGCGACGACGAGGGCTTTGCGGAAGCCGTGCTCGAAGTGCTGGAAGGCTACAAGGGACATGTGGCCCTGATGAGCTTCGACCATTGGCTGCTCAAGGACCTCAAGGCGCTGGAAGCACCCTACCCGATCGGTCTCACGGCCGACGGAAATGAGCCCGAGGCGTTTTTTAAGCATGACGAAGCCATGCAGCTTGGGCTAGACTTCATCTCGTACTTCTACGGCCATCTGCCGAACCCCTTCATCACGGCGCAGCGCCAGCGCGGCATTCCGGTCATAACCTGGACCGTGCGCGACGAAGCGGCCCGCAAACATACATTTGCCAATGCTGACCAGATGACCTTCGAAGGTTTTGACCCGCGCATAGCCTCATAAATCGGGATCGATTGAAGGAGGGACTTATGCGCAAACTTGAAATTCCGCTGCGTCCTTTGCATATCCGATTGGACGCGTGGCGCAGCGGTTGAGAGCCCCATCCTTCCTTCCAAGCGCAAGAATTTGATGACAGACGAATTATCCATTCGAGTCGAACGATCCTTCAAGAACATCGCCCCGGAAAGCTGGTCCAAGCTCGCCGGAGCGTCCAAGGCAAGCAAGCTGCTGCCATATAACCCGTTTGTCTCGCATGCCTTTCTGTCCTCGCTTGAGGAGTCGGGCTCAGCAAGCGACAAGACGGGATGGCTTGGCAACCATTTGCTGCTCGAAACCGATGGCGGCGACTTGATCGGCGCCGTCGCGGGCTATCTGAAGAGCCACAGCCAGGGCGAATATGTCTTCGATCATGGCTGGGCCGACGCCTTCGAGCGTGCCGGCGGCCGCTATTATCCCAAGCTGCAATGCTCCGTGCCCTTCACGCCGGCCACAGGGCCGCGGCTGCTCGTCGCCGAAGGCCAGGACCGGAAGGCGATCCAGCCGGCGCTCGCCGAGAGCCTGAAGGAGGTGACACGCCAGCTCGGCGTTTCCTCCGCGCACATCACCTTCCTGCCTAAAGACGAGGTCTCGGTCTTCGAAACAGATGGCTATCTGCATCGGACCGACCAACAGTTCCATTTCATCAACGAGGGCTATGCCGACCACGATGCCTTCCTGGAAACCCTCGCGTCGCGCAAGCGCAAGGCACTGAAGAAGGAGCGCCGCGCGGCACTCGAGCACGGCATCAGCATCGATTGGCTGACCGGCAGCGATCTCACAGAAGGCATATGGGATCAGTTCTTCGCCTTCTACATGGATACGGGCAGCCGCAAATGGGGCCGCCCCTACCTGACGCGAAAATTCTATTCGCTGATCGGCGAGCGCATGCCTGAGGATGTCCTGCTCGTCATGGCGAAACGCGAGGGACGCTATATCGCCGGCGCCATCAACTTCATCGGCGGAGAAACGCTCTACGGCCGTCATTGGGGCTGCATCGAGGATCATCCCTTCCTGCATTTCGAGGTCTGCTATCATCAGGCGATCGATTTCGCGCTCAGCAAGGGGTTGAAGCGCGTGGAGGCCGGCGCGCAGGGCGAGCACAAGCTCGCGCGCGGCTATCTTCCTGTCATCACGCATTCGGCGCATTATATCGGCCACCAGGGCTTGCGACGCGCCGTTGCCGACTATCTGCAGCACGAGCGGGAGCAGGTGGAGGAAATGAGCGAAGTCCTTACCGAACACAGCCCCTTCCGCAAAGGCGAACGGCAAGATATCTAGCCGTTCTGGACAATCATAAACGGAAGACGAGGAGATCCCGGATGACCAGCTCGGCCTACGACACCAACAATATCTTCGCGAAGATCCTGAAAGGCGAGATCCCTTCCTATCGTGTCTACGAGGACGAGCACACGGTCGCCTTCATGGATGTCATGCCGCAATCGCCGGGCCATACGCTGGTTCTGCCGAAATCTCCGTCCCGCAACATCTTCGATGCCGATCCTGCCGCACTTCAGCACGCGATCACCATCGTCCAGAAGGTCGCCATCGCCGTCCAGGAAGCCTTCGATGCCGACGGTGTCTACATCGCCCAGTTCAACGAGCCTGCCGCAGGGCAGACCGTGTTCCATCTCCATTTCCACGTCATTCCGCGTCACGAAGGCGTGGCGCTGAAACCGCATTCGGGCAAGATGGAAGACGGTGCGGTGCTGGCTGATAATGCCAAGAAGATCATCGAAGCCCTGGCTTGACCTGGAGACACATGATTCGCCATCTGTCGCCTTTCGCCTGAAACATAAAGCCGGTTCGGTTGAGGAGACCAGTTTCCTCAAAGACGCCCTCGTTCTCAAAGAGATATTGAGCGTCCGAAACTTCAAGCAGCTTCGGCAGACCAGTCCAAAGAATGATTTTACTTTCGGGTTCTCAACGGAGTTCGATAGTCGATCAGGCTACGACGCCTATAACATCGACCCCGACCACGTCGCTTTCGTGCGCGATCGCTGGGGGCCCGAAGTCGAGTCCTTCCTCGAAATCGACAATACGAACCTGTAGCACTTAATTATTATATCAAAATAAGCATATGAAAAGGCTGCATTGTTTCCAATGCAGCCTTTTCATTTTTCTCAAGCAGCCAATCGGCAGTTACTTGCGCGGAACCTTCGGCACCGTGCCGCCCTTGCGCGGCGACTTGCCTTCCGGCTCGTCGTTTTCGCTGGCCGCCGCGGCCTTGGCCGAACGGCGGGCATCCGCGGCTGCACCGGCCTTGCCCACGCGGCTTCTGGCCTTGACGGTGGTGTCACCGTCATCCTGCTCCACCTCGAGCGGCGCATCGCCGACCTCGGCTTCCGGCTTCGGCCGGATCGGTGCCGTATCAGCGGTTGCTTCGAGCACGATGCCGGTGGTGCCGTCTTCCTTCGTGCCGACCGTGACGGTGACGACGCCACCCTTCTTCAGCTTGCCGAAGAGGATTTCGTTCGCCAGCGGCTTCTTGATATTTTCCTGGATGACGCGCGCCAGCGGACGGGCGCCCATCTTTTCGTCGTAGCCCTTTTCGGACAGCCAGGCGATCGCGTCTTCGTGCAGATCGAAGGTAACATTCCGTTCGGAAAGCTGAGCCTCCAGCTGCATGATGAACTTCTGCACGACCTTGTGGATGACAACGGTCGGCAGCGGCGCGAACGGAATGGTCGCATCCAGACGGTTGCGGAATTCCGGGGTGAACAGGCGGTTCAGAGCCTCTTCATCCTCGCCCGTACGCTTGGCCGAGCCGAAGCCGATCGCGGCCTTGGCCATTTCCGATGCGCCCGCATTGGTCGTCATGATCAGGATGACGTTGCGGAAGTCGATCTTCTTGCCGTTGTGGTCGGTCAGCGCGCCATGGTCCATGACCTGCAGCAGGATATTGAAGATATCCGGATGCGCCTTCTCGATTTCGTCGAGCAGGACAACGCTGTGCGGATGCTGGTCGACACCGTCGGTCAGCAGGCCGCCCTGATCGAAGCCGACATAGCCGGGAGGTGCGCCGAGCAGGCGGGAAACCGTGTGACGCTCCATATATTCCGACATGTCGAAGCGCAGCAGTTCGACGCCGAGCGACGAAGCAAGCTGCTTGGCGACTTCCGTCTTGCCGACGCCTGTGGGGCCGGAGAAGATGTAGCAGCCGATCGGCTTGTTCGGTTCGCGCAGGCCCGCACGAGCCAGCTTGATCGCCGTCGACAGAGCCTCGATCGCCGTGTCCTGGCCATAGACGACCGAACGCAGCTCCTGCTCGAGATTGGCGAGAACCATCTCGTCATCCTTGGACACCGTCTTTGGGGGAATACGGGCCATGGTGGCGATCGTGACCTCGATCTCCTTCTCGGTGATCAGCTTGCGACGCTTGGACGGCGGCAGCAGCATTTGCGCAGCACCCGTTTCGTCGATGACGTCGATCGCCTTGTCCGGCAGCTTGCGGTCGGAAATGTAGCGAGCCGACAGCTCGACAGCCGACTTGATGGCGTCGTTCGAATAGCGCAGGTGATGATACTCTTCGAAATAGGGCTTCAGGCCCTTCATGATTTCGATGGCATCCTCGATGCTCGGCTCGTTGACGTCTATCTTCTGGAAACGGCGGACGAGTGCCCGGTCCTTCTCAAAGAACTGACGGTATTCCTTGTAGGTGGTCGAACCGATGCAACGGATCGCACCCGAGGAGAGAGCCGGCTTCAGCAGGTTCGAGGCATCCATCGCACCGCCGGAAGTGGCGCCAGCGCCGATGACGGTGTGGATCTCATCGATGAACAGCACGGCGCCCGGATATTCCTCGAGCTCCTTGACGACCTGCTTCAGGCGCTCTTCGAAATCGCCGCGATAGCGGGTGCCGGCAAGCAGCGTGCCCATATCGAGCGAAAAGATCGTGGCGTCGGCAAGCGCTTCTGGAACCTTGCCTTCGACGATGCGCTTGGCAAGACCTTCGGCAATCGCCGTCTTGCCAACCCCGGGGTCGCCAACATAAAGCGGGTTGTTCTTCGACCGGCGGCAAAGCACCTGGATCGTGCGATTGACCTCGGAATGACGGCCGATCAGCGGATCGATCTTGCCGTTCTTGGCCTTCTCGTTGAGGTTGACGCAATAGGCCTTCAGCGCATCCTGCTGCTTCTTGCCGTTGCCTTCCTCCTGCTCACCGCGGGCGGTCGGCTTGCTCTCGGATTCGCTTTCCTCGGCGCCGCGCGGCGTGCGGGTTTGGGAGGAACCCGGACGCTTGCCGATACCGTGAGATATATAGTTGACCGCGTCGTAGCGGGTCATTTCCTGCTCCTGCAGGAAGAATGCAGCATGGCTTTCCCGTTCCGCAAAAATCGCGACGAGAACGTTGGCGCCCGTCACTTCCTCGCGACCGGACGATTGTACATGGATCACGGCGCGCTGGATGACACGCTGGAAGCCGGAGGTCGGCTTCGAGTCCTCATCATAGCCCGTAATCAGGTTTGAAAGTTCATTATCGACGTATTCAGTCAGAGTCTTACGGAGCGCGTCGAGATCAACATTGCACGCGCCCATGACAGCTGCGGCGTCGGCGTCGTCTACCAGCGCCAAAAGCAGATGTTCCAGCGTGGCATACTCGTGATGCCGCTCGTTCGCGTAAGTCAGTGCCTGGTGCAGCGCCTTCTCAAGACTAGGCGAAAATGTTGGCACGTTCAGATCCTCACTTCTTTTCCATAACACATTGCAGCGGATGCTGGTGCTGCCGGGCAAAATCCATCACCTGGCTCACCTTCGTTTCGGCTACTTCATATGTATATATCCCGCATTCACCCACGCCATGGTTGTGGACGTGAAGCATGATGCGAGTGGCACTCTCAAGATCCTTTTGAAAGAAACGCTCCAGGATGTGGATCACAAAATCCATGGGCGTATAGTCGTCATTCAGAAGCAGCACGCGGTATAGATTGGGCTTCTTGGTTTTGGGCTTGGTGCGTGTAATCACCGAGGTCCCGCGATTTCCGTTGTCCCCGTTCCTTTCGCCATTGTTTTGCATCCGGATCGGCTCAGCGATCATTTCGTTCTTTCCTCAAATCATCCGGCAGAAGCTATCGCATTCCGACTTGGCAACTGGGTTGGTTTATTGACTCGGTCGGGCCGAATATCCGAACCTATAACTTAGTTCATATCGGCGTGATTTTAAGCCCCTTGCGGGACACTGCAATCACAATTCGCTGACAAAGCGGGCTGCGGCCAAAAAAGTTGCAGCTATTGTCGAACCAGGCACGACTATCGGAAACGCAAAGGACCGACTGCGCATCGCGCAGTCGGTCCTTCCGGAATTGTCGCCTTGGGCGAGTTCTTAAGCGGCGGTGGCAGTCGCTGCCGCCTTGCTAGCAGCCTTCGTCGCTGCAGCGACAGGCGCTTCGTAAGGCTTGTAAGCGTTCTTGGCGAGATCTGCATACATTTCGCCGAGCTTGGTGGCTTCGGCGACGAAATTTTCGTAGGCCGACTTCACGTAGCTGCTCTGGAGTTCGAAAGCAGCTTCGAAGCTCTTGACGCCGGCGAGCGTTTCAAAGTGCGTAACACCATCCTGGAACGACTTCTTCGAATATTCAGCAGTTTCGGCGGCAATAGCCTGGAAACCCTTGCTGACATCGGAGTAGCTCTTCAGCGCCGTGTCCATGGCTTCCTTGCCCTTTTTGTTCGCTTCATCGAAATTGAACATGTTTCTCCGTCCCTTGTTGGCCGGCCGACGGCCGGTTTACACAGACAAGACTTAAATGCGATGCACAATTAGTCAAGTAGTCTTGTGCATCGCAATATCACCCGGAGATTGCATTTCCGATGACGGCACAATGTCATCGACGAGAGCGCAGACGCATCCGTTTGTTTTTTCTAATATATATCAATGTCTGTGCAACTACAGGCTTTGGCAGAAATATTGCGATTTGACGGAAAATCCTATCTGGGTGGATGGAAGGTTCAACCACCCGTTCAGAACGACGAATCGGATCATTTTCAGTCGGCATCCAAGAAAAGAGCCGCATTTCGATGAAATGCGGCTCCGAAATCGGACTGGAATATTGGACACTTACAGCGACTTAGAGATCGACGTCCAGGATAGCCATCGAGAAATTGTAGGAACGGTCGCCGTCTTCATCATCGATATAGACAACACCCAGGAACTCTTCGCCGAGATAGACTTCTGCCGAATCATTCTTGCGCGGCCGGGCCTTCACCACCATCTGCGGATTGAACATGCGCTTGAAGTAGGCGTCGAGTTTCTTGATTTCGTCAGGCTTCACAATGCATCTCCGTGAGGATCTCTGTTTGGCCGCTTCTTGCATGGGAAAAGCGGCGGTGTAAAGACCGGAACCGCGCCAAATACCTTCAGCAATGGCGCTAAATCCCGAAGTTTAGGTTGGACTTTGCCTAGATTCCGGCGCCCATGATCTGGTCGACAACCATGCGTTCGGCCAGCAGCTGATCCATGGAGCGGGATGGCTCCGAGCAGCCTGCCTCGCCGACAACCTTGGCTGGAACGCCGGCGACCGTCGTCTTCGGCGGCACTTCCTTCAGAACGACCGAGCCGGCGGCGATACGCGAGCAATGGCCGATCTGGATATTGCCGAGGATCTTCGCTCCGGCGCCGATCAATACGCCATGGGCGATTTTCGGATGGCGGTCGCTGCCTTCCTTGCCGGTGCCACCGAGGGTGACGCCATGCAGGATCGATACGTTGTCGCCGATAACGGCCGTTTCGCCCACGACCAGGCCGGTCGCGTGATCGAGGAAGATACCCTTGCCGATCCGCGCAGCCGGGTTGATGTCGGTCTGGAAGACGCTCGAGGATCGGCTTTGCAGATAAAGCGCAAAATCACGGCGGCCGCGATTGTACAGCCAGTGCGCGAGACGATGGGTCTGCAAGGCATGAAAACCCTTGAAATAGAGAACCGGCTCGAGGAAACGGAGACAGGCGGGATCGCGATCGTAGACGGCCTGAATATCGACACGCAGAATCGATCCCCATTCCGACCAATCGCTCAGCATTTCCTCGAAAGTCTGCCGCAGGAGAACGGCCTGCATATCCGGATGGTCGAGGCGCTCGCAAATGCGATAGATGACGCATTCCTCCAGCGAACGGTGATTGATGATCGTCGAATATAGGAAGGCGGCCAGAAGCGGGTCCCGGTCAGCGGCCGAGCGAGCCTCCTCGCGCATGCTATCCCAGATGGGATCCACGACCTTAACCGCGCCTAGGCCCTCCAGAGGGCGAATGTCCGTTACTGCGACCATTGGCGGTCTCCCGATTTGCTGCCAGTGGTGCATTATATAGAATAAATGCCACACAAGACAAATGGGTCGGACGCGCATGAATTTCGAGCATGATTTTGCCGGCGGTCTGCTTCGTGCAACCAGCAGCGATGCCATAGGCACGATCGCCATCAACAACCCCGGCAGCAAGAATGCCGTGACGGCCGCCATGTGGCGGGCACTTCCTCAGGCCGTGCGCATTTTGACCGACGAGGCGCACGCTCATGTGATCATTCTTCGCGGCGCCGGCGCGGATTTTTCCGCAGGCGCCGACATCCGCGAATTCGATAGCGTGCGTAAAGACGCCGAAACGGCCGTCGCCTACGAGGCTTTGAACAGTCAGGCCTTCACGGCCATTCGTCATTGCCGCGTGCCGACGATCGCGGCGATCCGCGGCGTCTGTTACGGCGGCGGCTTCGGGCTCGCCGCTGCCTGCGATCTAAGGATCGCGGAGCAAGGTGCGCGCTTCTCCATACCCGCCGTCCGCCTCGGCATCGCCTATCCCTCTGACGCCGTGCAGGACATCGTCAATGCGCTTGGGCCGCAGATGGCCAAGGTCGCGCTTTTTACGGGCGCTCCCATGTCGAGCGAGAAGATGGCTGCGGCCGGATTTCTGCTGGAAGAGATGGAAGCCGACGTGTTCGAGGCTGAGGTTTCCGCCCTCGCCCATGCGATCGCCGCCAATGCGCCGATCGCGCTGCATTCCTCGAAACTCGCAATCCGCGCCGTCATCGAACAGGATGGCGATCTGCTGCGCGAAGCTGAAGTGATCGGCGCCGAGACTTTCGACAGCGCCGACTATGCCGAAGGGCGGGCCGCCTTTGCCGCGCGACGGAAACCGCATTTCACCGGCAGGTGACTTGACCGATCCAGCCCGTCAGTTCTCCAGCCGCTTATAGAATTCAAGAACCGCCGTCTTAAAGACCTTGTCGCCGACGGCGAGCATATGATCGCGGTTGGGGATGTCGACGACTTCGGCATGCGGCATCAGATCAGCAAGCTCCTGCGCCGAGCCGGCAATATCGTCCTTGGTGCCGACGGCAATCAGGGTCGGCGCCTCGATCCTCGCCACATCCTCCTTTGCGGCCAGATCGCGCGACCCCTGGATGCAGGCGGCAAGCGCCTGCCGGTCGCTCCTGGTCTGCTCGGCAAAAACGCGGAACATGCGGCCGCGCAGATGCATGACATCGTCCAGCGATGGCGCCAGCAGGGCGTCCGCGATCGGATCCCAATCGCCGACTCCTTCGACCATGCCGATGCCGAGGCCGCCGAGCACCAGCGAACGAACACGGTCAGGATGCGTGATCGCCATGAAGGTCGAAACGCGCGCGCCCATCGAATAGCCCATGACATGCGCCTCGGGGATGCCGAGGTGATCAAGCAGAGCGACGGCGTCTTCGGCCATGATCCAGGGATGATAGACATCGGCATCATAGGGCTTGTCGCTCATGCCGTGACCGCGATTGTCGATGGCGATCACGCGGTAACCCGCCTCATCAAGCACCTTGAGCCAGCCCGGATTGACCCAATTGGCAACCGCGGTCGAGGCAAATCCGTGAATCAGCAAAACCGGCTGACCATTCGGATTGCCCTCGTCGAAATAGGCGAGCTTCAATCCGTCGCTGACAAAATAGGAAATCGGAGGAACATTCAAATTCATGGCTGTATCTTCGCAAACAGGGCTTATTGGCGCCGGACCATATTTTATCGGCGATATCAGGTGAACCCCGCTTTCGCGAAAATCTCTGCGCCGAGCCGGACTTTCGCACTACACAATCGATGAGAAGGATTATAAAGAGGGGCTACCAAGTCTGGCGCAACATTCATGCCGCTCAAGGCAAGACGCATTTGGAGATCATCATGGCCGGCCACAATATTCCCCATTTCCAGAACGATGGCGGACACCGCGTTATCGAAATCGGCGTGAAGGAATTCATGTGCACCGGCGCCTCGGTTCCCTACGACCATCCGCATATCTTCATCGACCTGGGCGACGATAGCGAGAAGGTCTGCTCCTACTGCTCGACGCTCTACCGCTACAATCCGTCGCTGAAGGCGGACCAGACCAACCCGCCCGGCTGCGTCTTCCACTTCAAGGCCGCGTGACCCTCCTGGATCGCGATCGGACATAGCCGAATGCCGATCAAAACAGCTGCCATCATCGGCGCCGGAATAGCCGGGTTGACGGCGGCGCTGGCGCTGGCAAGGCATGGCATCCGCTCGGAGATTTTCGAACAGGCGGACGTGTTGACCGAAGTTGGCGCCGGCCTGCAGATTTCCCCAAACGCCTCCCGCATTCTCAATGCGCTGGGCGTGCTCGACGCGCTTCTGCCCATCTGGCTCGAACCGCAGGACGTGCGGCTGGTTTCCGGCTATTCGCTGCGGCCGGTCGCATCCGTTCCATGCGGCGATTTCGCCAGGCAGCGATGGGGATCCCCCTACGGCACGGCGCATCGCGCGACCCTGCAGAAAGCACTTCTCGATGCGGTGACAGCCAACGCGCTTTGCACGCTGCATCTCGGCCGACACGTCGATATCAAAGACAGACGGGGATTGGATGGGATCGCCGGCCGGGACATGGATCTCGTCATCGGCGCGGACGGCGTCTGGTCAAAGGCACGCGCCTTGGTGCCCGGCGCCCCCTCGCCGCTCTTTTCCAGCAACATCGCGTGGCGTTTCACTCTTCCGGAGGCTTCCGCACCGGCCATCCTGAACAAGACAAGCGTCACGGCGTTTCTCGGTCCCTCCAGCCACCTCGTCTGCTATCCGATCCGTGAAACTGCCGCCTTCAATATCGTCGCCATCGTTTCCGGCAGCAGCGCGAGCCACGATTGGAGCGCTATCGGCAGCAAGGCCCAAAGAGACAATATGCTGCGCGGCTTCTCCGGCTGGAACAGCGCAATTCTGCGGATGTTGGAAACGCAGGAGCAGGCAAGCTTCTGGCCGCTTTACGAAATGGGCGTCGGCCGATGGCACAATGGCAGCGACACGATCCTGATCGGCGATGCGGCTCATGCGATGATGCCATTCGCCGCCCAAGGCGCGGCCATGGCAATCGAGGATGCGTTCGAATTGGCAGGCATGCTCGCAACGCGCTCTGTCTCTGAAGCACTCGATCTTTATGAGAAGCATCGTGCGCCGCGCATCGCCCGCCTGCGCCAGCGCGCCGCCTTCAATCAGTTCGCCTACCATGCCCGCGGGCCGATACGGATGGCGCGCGACCTCGTTCTGTCCCTGCGCCCGCCGCAAAGTCTTGCGGCGGACATGGACTGGATCTACGGCTATCGCGCCATCGGCTGATCAAGCCTCCTTGGCTGCCGCAAACCCCTTTTCGATATCCGCCTTGATATCGGCCACGTCTTCCAGGCCGATCTGCAGGCGCAATACCGGCCCCTCCGTCGGCGCCTTGGCGAGGCGGCGGTCGTTGAGGTTGACGTGCAAAGCGAGGCTTTCGAAGCCGCCCCAGGAATAGCCGAGACCGAAAATCCGGAGCGCATCGAGGAAGGCATGCGCCTTGGCCTTGAATTTCTGAGGGCTGTCGACAGCCAGCACGAAGGAGAAAATGCCGCTCGATCCCTTGAAGTCGCGCTTCCAAATCGCATGGCCTGGGAAGCTCGGCAGCGCGGGATGCAGTACGCGCGCAACCTCCTCCCGTCCCTCCAGCCATTGGGCGATGGCAAGCGCGCTCTGCTGATGGCGCTCCAGCCGCACACCCATAGTGCGCAAGCCCTTCAACACCTGGTAAGCATCATCCGGTGCGCCGCAGATGCCGAGTTGACCATGGGCGTCCAGCAAGCGCTTCCAATGCGCCGCATTGGCGGAAACGGTCCCCATCAGAATATCGGAGTGGCCGGCCGGATACTTGGTCACCGCATGGATCGAGATGTCAACGCCGTGATCAAGCGGCTTGAAATAGAGCGGTGTTGCCCAGGTATTGTCCATCGTGACGACGCAGCCGTGCCTGTGAGCAGCCGTCGAAATCGCTGATATATCCTGCATTTCGAAGGTATTGGAACCCGGCGCCTCTGTATGCACCAATTTGGTGTTCGGCCTGATCATCTGCTCGATGCCGGCGCCGATGAGCGGATCGTAGTATTCAACCTCGACACCGAGCCGCTTCAGCATCGTATCGCAGAAGTGGCGCGTCGGCCCGTAGACCGAATCGACGACCAGCGCATGGTCACCGGCGGATAAAAACGCAAGAAAAGGTATGGTGACAGCCGCAAGCCCGGACGGCACGATGACCGTTCCCGCCGATCCCTCCAGCGCGTCGATCGCCTCGCAAAGCGCATCCGTCGTCGGCGTGCCGCGCGTGCCGTAGGTATATTTCTGGTCGTGCGTTTCCATGGTCCGTGCATTCGGAAACAGCACTGTGGACGCATGAACCACGGGCGGATTGACGAATCCGTGGAAATCGGAGGGCGAATTGCCGATGTGGGATAAACGCGTATTGATGCCGGCGTTCTGCAGCAATGTGTCTTTGTCTTTCATGTCCGGATATGCCCTTGGCGCTGTAGGAACCTCGATTTGTGGCGAGCAAGTCCAGTGGGGTCAACCCTGATCCGTCTCAGTCCTCTTATTACTAGAAGGCTAAAATAACGAAAATAGCGAATTAACCTCCGTTTTCGCGTAGTTTTTTGGCAAAATGCCGCTTATTTTCACGCCAAACGCTCATTTTTCGAACGCCCCGGGCGAAAATGCCGAATAAATCCGCAATAATTGGGCCAATGTCTTGACCGCAAATCCATTTACGACTGTGATAGGACCACTCGCACCGGGAGAGTGAGGGAACGTGGTTCTCCGGGAACCTGCTTCGGGAGCGATACATTTTAACTATAAAACAATACACAAAGGTAGGGAAAGATGAAAAAGATTGCTCTGTCCGCATTCCTCGGAGCAGCGGCATTGGCTTACACCGTGTCCGGTGCTTCGGCTTCGACGCTGAGCGATGTGAAGGCTAAGGGCTTCGTACAATGCGGCGTAAATACTGCCCTTCTTGGCTTCTCACAGCCCGACGCCTCTGGCAACTATTCCGGTTTTGACGTCGACATGTGCAAGGCTGTCGCCGCGGCTGTCTTCGGAGACGTGACCAAGGTCAAGTACACTGCCCTCAGCTCCAAGGACCGTTTCACCGCTCTCCAGTCTGGCGAAATCGATCTGCTGTCGCGTAACACGACATGGACCCTCAACCGCGATACGGCGCTTGGCCTCAACTTCCGCCCAGTCACCTACTATGACGGTCAGGGCTTCATGGTCCGCAAGGAACTGAACGTGAAGTCGGCTCTGGAACTCTCCGGCGCCGCCGTCTGCGTGCAGTCGGGAACCACGACGGAACTCAACCTAGCCGACTACTTCAAGTCGAATAATCTTCAGTACAATCCGGTGGTCTTCGACAAGCTCGAAGAAGTCAACGCGGCCTACGATTCCGGTCGTTGCGACGTCTACACCACAGACCAGTCCGGCCTCTATTCGCTGCGTCTGACGCTGAAGAACCCCGATGACAACGTCGTTCTGCCTGAGATCATCTCCAAGGAGCCGCTCGGCCCGGCCGTACGCCAGGGTGACGATCAGTGGTTCGATATCGTCAGCTGGTCCGCCTATGCTCTGATCAATGCCGAAGAATTCGGCATCACCCAGAAGAACGTCGACGAAATGAAGAACTCGCCGAACCCGGACATTCAGCGCTTCCTGGGCGTTGAAAAGGGTACGACGATCGGCACCGATATGGGCCTGACCAATGACTGGGCCTACAATATCATCAAGGGCGTCGGCAATTACGGCGAAGTCTTCGACCGGAACATCGGTGCGGGCAGCCCGCTGAAGATCGCTCGCGGCCTCAATGCTCTGTGGAACAAGGGCGGCATCCAGTACGCACCGCCGGTTCGCTAAGCCAGCGACCTGATTATTCGAGGAAGGCGGGATCCGCCTTCCTCATCTAACATAACAAGCCCGAACGGGCACACCGGGGAAAAGCTCTGCATGGCAATAACCACGAATTCGCCCGAGGGCGAACGCTCCTTCGCATCTGCGATATACAACCCCAAAGTGCGAGGCCTGTTCTACCAGGTCCTTACCCTTATCATTCTGGTAGCGGCGGCCTGGTTCATCGTCCAGAACATCATCGATAATCTGCGTGCATCGAACCAGTCCTTCGGCTTTAGCTTCCTCACCGGACGCGCCGGTTTCAATCTCGGGCAAGCACTGCTTCCCTTTTCGAGCGATTCCACTAACACCCAAGCGCTGATTGTCGGCCTGCTCAATACGATCCTCATTTCGATATGCGGCATCATCGCCGCGACGATCATCGGTTTCCTCATCGGCATCGGACGGCTTTCGAAGAACTGGCTGATTGCCAAGCTTTGCCAGGCCTATGTCGAGCTTTTCCGCAACATCCCACCGTTGCTGGTCATCTTCTTCTGGTATAGCGGCGTTCTGGTATTGCTGCCTCAGGCCCGCGATGCCCTACACCTGCCGTTCTCCAGCTATCTCAGCAATCGCGGCCTGGCCTTTCCGAGCCCAATCTTCGGCGCTGGAATGTGGGGGGTCGGCGCGGCTATCGTCATCGCCATCGTCGCCGTCTTCTTCCTGGCGCGCTGGGCGCACAGACGCCAGGCAGCCACCGGCCAGCAGTTCCACACCATCTGGGTGTCGATCGCCCTGATCGTCGGCTTACCGCTTCTGGCCTTCCTCGCCTCCGGCAGACCACTCTCCTTCGATTACCCCGTTGCCGGAAAGTTCAATCTGACGGGCGGCTTGGTTGTCGGACCGGAATTCATTTCCCTATTCCTTGCGCTGTCCTTCTACACTGCCTCCTTTATTGCCGAAATCGTGCGCGGTGGCATTCGTGGCGTGGCGAAAGGACAATCGGAAGCAGCCGCCGCACTCGGTTTGCGTTCTTCCGCCATCACCAGGCTTGTCGTCATTCCGCAGGCGCTGCGCATCATCATTCCACCATTGACCAGCCAATATCTGAACCTGACGAAGAACTCGTCGCTTGCGATCGCCATCGGCTATGCCGATCTCGTTGCCGTCGGCGGCGTCATTCTCAATCAGTCGGGCCGTGCAATCGAGGTCGTCATCATCTGGATGATCGTCTACCTCACACTGAGCATCGTCACCTCGCTGTTCATGAACTGGTTCAACGCCAAGATGGCTTTGGTGGAGAGATAAGATGCTGGATACAAACCATAGCTTTGTCAGCAAGACCCTCCTTCCGCCGCAGCAGGCTCCGGCGAACGAAAAGGGCGTCGGGCATTGGATCAAAAAGAACCTGCTGGCAACACCGAAAGACGTGGTGTTGACGATCCTCGCCATCGCCTTCCTGGTCTGGGCAATACCGCATATCATCAACTGGCTGTTCGTCCAGGCCGTCTGGACCGGCTCCGACCGCACCTTCTGTGCAACGACGGTACAGGGTGGCATGCAGCCCGATGGCTGGAGCGGCGCATGCTGGGCTTTCGTCCGCGCGAAATTCAGCATCTTCATGTTCGGCCTCTATCCGCCGGAAGAACGCTGGCGGCCAATACTCGTCGCCATTCTAAGCGTCCTCACCATTACACCATTGCTGATACCATCGGTTCCGAGAAAAGGGCTGAATGTCCTCCTGGCGTTCATCGTGCTCCCGATCGCATCGTTTATCCTGCTTTACGGCGGGTTCGGCCTCGATGTCGTGGAAACCACGAGATGGGGCGGCCTGATGGTGACGCTAATCGTCTCTTTCGTTGCGATCGCGGTATCCGTTCCGTTCGGCATCGTACTCGCGCTGGGGCGCCGCTCCCAAATGCCCATCATCCGCATGCTGTGCGTCCTCTTCATCGAGGTCATTCGTGGCATTCCGCTAATCACGGTGCTGTTCATGGCCAGTGTCATGCTGCCGCTCTTCCTGCCGCAGGGCTGGACGATCGATAAGCTGCTGCGCGCCGTGATCGGCGTCTCGATCTTCACCTCGGCTTACATGGCCGAAGTCATCCGCGGCGGCCTGCAGGCAGTTCCGAAAGGCCAGTTCGAAGGTGCCGATTCGCTTGGCCTTGGCTATTGGCAGAAGATGCGGCTGATCGTTCTGCCACAGGCGATCAAGCTGGTCATCCCCGGCATCGTCAACACCTTCATCGGCATGTTCAAGGACACCTCGCTGATCTCGATCATCAATATGTTCGACCTGCTCGGCATCGTCCGTCAGAACTTCTCCGATGCGAACTGGGCAAGCCCGGTCATCCCGATGACAGGCCTGGTCTTCGCCGGCTTCATGTTCTGGCTTTTCTGCTTCGGCATGTCGCGCTATTCAGGTTTCATGGAACGCCACCTCGACACTGGCCACAAACGATAAGAACTGAGGGAAGATAATATGGCTGACGCCCAACCGAAAAAACTGACCATTTCCGAGACGGAAGTCGCGGTTGAAATGATCAACATGAACAAGTGGTACGGCGATTTCCACGTGCTGCGCGACATCAACCTCAAGGTCATGCGCGGCGAGCGCATCGTCATCGCCGGTCCGTCCGGCTCCGGCAAATCGACGATGATTCGCTGCATCAACCGCCTCGAAGAACACCAGAAGGGCAGCATCGTCGTTGACGGCGTGGAACTCACCAACGATCTGAAGAAGATTGATGAAGTCCGCCGCGAAGTCGGCATGGTGTTCCAGCACTTCAATCTCTTCCCGCACCTGACGATCCTGGAGAACTGCACGCTGGCGCCGATCTGGGTGCGCAAGATGCCGAAGAAGCAGGCGGAAGAAATCGCCATGCACTTTCTCACCCGCGTCAAGATCCCGGAGCAGGCGAAGAAATATCCCGGCCAGCTTTCGGGCGGCCAGCAGCAGCGCGTGGCGATTGCCCGTTCGCTCTGCATGAACCCGAAGATCATGCTGTTCGACGAGCCGACCTCGGCGCTCGATCCGGAAATGATCAAGGAAGTGCTCGACACCATGGTGGGTCTTGCCGAGGAAGGCATGACCATGCTGTGCGTCACCCATGAAATGGGCTTTGCCCGCCAGGTCGCCAACCGCGTCATCTTCATGGACCAGGGTCAGATCGTCGAGCAGAATTCGCCGAAGGAATTCTTCGACAATCCGCAGCATGAGCGCACCAAGCTCTTCCTCAGCCAGATCCTGCACTGAGTTCGCGCAAATTATAGGACAATAAGGAACCCGCCGGCTGCGATGTAGCCGGCGGGTTTTTCGTCGATACTCCGCACCAGCGGAGCCAAAGCGATCAGCGCAAGGGCAAGGCGTAGGTCTGCTTGACGATCTGGCTCGGCACATCGGTCTTGACGTTCTGGATGCCGTTGACCTTCGTCAGATGCGTGGACTGGAACTGTCTGTAGTCGTCGAGATCGGATACGGCGACGCGCAACAGCGCATCGCTTTCGCCAAGCATGATGTAGCACTCCATCACCTCAGGCAGCTTCTTCATTGCCGCTATGAAGCGATCGATCGTTTCTGCATCCTGGGCCGTCAGCCAGACGCGGGCAAACATGGATAGCGGCAGCCCGACCTTGGCCGGATTGAGGACGGCCACATAGCGGTCGATCATGCCGGCATCCTCGAGAAGCTTCACCCGCCGTAGACAGGGCGATGGAGACAACCCCACCTCCCTCGCCAGTTCCACATTCTGAATTCGCCCGTCGCGCTGCAGAGCGCGCAAAATACGCTTATCGATCTCGTCCAGCCGCATTGGCATCCTCTATCAACAAGAACGCAATCATGGATTTTAATGCCAATTAATCGATCAGAATTGACATCTTCGCAAGCCGATTGCCTCGCCAGGCCTTTAGGCTGCCATTCATGGAAAACATCGAGCTTCTTCTCTTCGCGGGCACTGTCCTGCCCCTCATCTGCACACCGGGGCCGGACATGCTGTTCGTGGCATCGCAGGCCATGTCCGGCGGCGCCGTGGCCGGACTGCGCTCGACGGCCGGCATCTGCATCGGCTATGTCGTCCATTCGACGCTTGCAGCCCTCGGCGTGGCCGCCATCATCGCCACCTCACCCGCCCTGTTCATGCTCCTGCGTTGGCTCGGCATCGCATATCTGGCTTACCTTGCGTCTCGACTGATCGCATCCTCGCTCAAAGACGGGAAAGCCGCGCAGCCGTCGGCTGCGGCAACGAACTCGTTTCGGCGCGGCCTCCTGACAGCTATTCTCAATCCCAAGGGCATGATGATCTATTTCGCCATCCTGCCGCAGTTCATAAAGCACGATGGGAGCATCGCCCTGCAGGCGAGCCTCCTATCCGCAATCTTCATCGGGCTGTGCGGGGTCTTCTATGCGCTCCTCAGCTTCGCCATTGCGGCCGTTGGCTCCCAGGGAAGCTTCACCGATCGCGGTCGAAGATGGAGCGAAGGCATCGCCGGCGGCCTTCTGCTGATCGCCGCCGGGCGACTGGCGACTTGAACAAGCCGAGTAGCGCTTCACGCAGAACGCGATATACTGCCTACCACCGCGAAACACGCGGCATTCACGAGGCGTCAGGGGAAGCGGGCCGTGAAGAAAAGCGACAAAATCGTCGGTGGGCTCGCGCTATTGAGCGCGGCCATCGTCGTCATCAAACTGGCCGGAGTAATGACCGGCTACGACCTCTTCCAGATGGCAGTCGACGCGACGAGGCCGAGAGATGCCGGCGGGTGGCTGGCGGCGACGAAATGAGGGTAGCGCAGCGTGAAAGGCGTCCTGAAAAAAATCGGAAAGGATTGGCGACCCCTGCAGGATTCGAACCTGCGACCACCTGCTTAGAAGGCAGGTGCTCTATCCAGCTGAGCTAAGGGGCCTTAAGCCGAGCCGCAAGTTGTTCGCGGCCGCCAACACATGCCTGAAACCGCCGTCAAACTCAATGGGCAGCGGTTTCAATAAGCGCCTGTTTCAGTGTGTCCAGGGCTGGATGCGCGAATAACGGAAATTATCGGAATAGGAAACTGTCTGGCGCGTGGGATCCTTGGGGGCGATGACGCGGTATTCTATGCCTTCGCGCTGGGCATAGGCCTCGGCCAACTCCTGCGTATCGAAGGTCAGCTTGAGCTGCTGGCGCGTGTCGGCCGAAGACGTGTAACCCATGATCGGATCGATCTTGCGCGGGATCTCCTGATCGAATTCGAGAACCCAAACATTGGTCTTGGCCTTGCCGGACTGCATGGCGGTCTTTGCGGGACGATAAATCTTGGCAGGCATTGCTGCAGCGCCTCCGAATAAAGCGGGAGCAACCCGCTTCTTTGCTTCTCTTGCCTTGGCTCGATCTTTAAAGATCTAGCGAACACGACCTTTGCTTAGCCGCGAATCCCTTTGTTTTCAAGCGAAAAGGCGGCCGGTATCAGCGCGAATTCATCGATATAGATGGGGATTTTAAAGTGGTCGGAGTGGAGAGATTCGAACTCCCGACCCTCTGGTCCCAAACCAGATGCGCTACCAGACTGCGCTACACTCCGTACCTCAAGCATGATCCCTTGGAATATTGCGTTTCCGCAGGGATCACGTTGCACCGCCTGACACTCGTCCAGCGGAACGAGTGCGGAGATACACGGTTCGTCTGCACGCTGCAACAGCTAAAATCGTGCCGGGCAGTTCTTCCTGGTGAAAACCTATTTGTTCAGTTTTGCCGAAATGGTGGCACTCGTCGCCTTGTCGCCGACGGCAAGGCCGAGCTTTTTGACAATTCCACCATTCAGCTCGATGACGTAGGCAACCGGCCCATTGGAATCGATGATCGCCTCGGAATAAGGCACGGCGTCCTCCTGAATGTGGGTAACGACGCCGGTCTTGTCCAGGAAAAGCATGTCCAGCGCCAGCTTGGTGTTCTTCATCCACATCATGACGGGCCGCGACGTGCCGAAATCGAACAGCATGCCGTGATCGGCGGGCATCCTGTCACGATACATGAGTCCGAATTCCAGCTGCGGCGGCGTCAGGGCCAGTTCCACGGTGAGCTTATGCGTCTTGCCACCAGCCGATGTGATCGTCAGCGGCTCCGAATCGAATGCCATCGACTGCTGGCTTGTCGTCTGCGCTGCGGAGGAGGAAGGAGCGGCAGCTCCAACGAGAAAAAGCGCCACGACGGCGCTTTTCAAAACTCTGAGAAACAAATCTCCGGTCATATTAGTGCGGCCGCGTTGCCGGGCTCGGTGCGTCCGGGTGAATTTCCGCCGCCATCAGACCCTTCTCGCCGGGTCCGAAGCGGACAAGCACCACCTGCCCTGGCCGCAGCTCCGCCAGGCCGAACCGACGCAGCGTCTCCATGTGCACGAAGATATCCTCGGTGCCCTCGCCGCGCGTCAGGAAGCCGAAGCCCTTAGTGCGGTTGAACCACTTGACCAAGGCGCGTTCCAGGCCACTGGTCGCCGTTACCTGCACATGCGTGCGCACCGGCGGCATCTGCGAGGGATGCACGGCAGTCGATTGATCCATGGAGAGGATCTTGAAGGCCTGATAGCCCCGCTCCCTGCGCTGGATCAACGCGACGATGCGTGTTCCTTCGAGAATCGTCTGATAACCGTCCCGCCGCAGGCACGTCACGTGCAGCAGCACATCCTGCATGCCATTGTCAGGCACTATAAAACCGAACCCCTTGGCGACATCGAACCACTTGACGACGCCCGAGATCTCGATGAGCTCGACGGCATCGCCCGACATCTCCTCGAAGTCGTCAACTCCCTTCGATGAAATTCTGTCACCCATCCTAGCCAGCCCTCGATTACGCGTCACACTGTTACGGTTAACTGATTCCCTGATATCAAGATTAACATCTTGGTAACGGAAAAGCGCAAGTCCTAGTTTTCTTTATTCCCACCCTTAGATTATCCCGCAAAGACTTGCGCGAAGCTGGTGTCGCGATCCAAGATCGGCCCAGCCCAACATTAAGAGAGGAAATAGAATGCGTTATCTCCACACAATGGTCCGCGTGACCGATCTGGACGCCTCGTTGCATTTTTATAGCACCCTGTTCGGCCTCACCGAAACCCGCCGTTATGAGAACGAGAAGGGGCGCTACACACTCGTATTCCTTGCAGCCGGCGAGGATGCCGAATCATCCCGGAGCAACGGCGCCCCCAGCCTGGAACTGACCTACAACTGGGATCCGGAGGAATACACCGGAGGACGCAACTTCGGCCACCTTGCCTATGAGGTCGACGATATCTACGCGACCTGCCAGAAGCTCATGGACAATGGCATCACGATCAACCGACCGCCGCGTGACGGTCACATGGCGTTCGTGCGTTCTCCGGACGGCATATCCATCGAGATCCTGCAGAAGGGCGCCAATCTTCCCTCGTCCGAGCCCTGGGCTTCGTTGCCCAACACCGGCTCCTGGTAAGGCGCAAGCTTTCGCGAGGCTTACGGCACGCGCGGAGCCATCCGTTTCGCGCTTGCCGCCCATGCCCATCCTCGGCATGCTTGGACGACTCGAAGCATCATGCATCGGATATCGCGCCGTCATCGTTCCCAGTCGGCGCACGCGATATCATCGTCCCTCGCAGGAGGCCGTTCCGATGCAAACCTTTTTTGCGGGGAACATCCTTTGTGCGATCAACAGATTTTATACGGCAGGAAGAAGCTAGCAAGCACTATTGCGGTCGTCATGTCATTTGTGATGATCGCCGGCTGCGCGACCACCGGAACGAAGCCGAAAGAGACATCGGAGGCTGCTCCGCAGCAGACAACAGCCGAACAGCTCGCGGCCAGCTTGAACAACAAGGCTGAAGCGCGACGGCAGAAGGGCGATGTCGCCTATCGTGACCCGCTGGTCCACAGCGTCAGCGGCACGCGGCAGCAGGTGATCGCCGAACAGAACCAAGCCCTCTACCCCGCCGCACCAACGGCCGCGCCTTCGGATGGGTCCGCAAGCATTGCCGGCCTGGTCACGCAACCGACCGCCGTCAATGCGAACAGGAGCAGCATCTATTCGAGCCCACCGCCGATCGCCGTCAATCCGGACGGGACCTTGGCAACCACCCAGCCTGGCGCGGGCGGCCAAGGAATCACGCCGATGATGCGCAGCGTCTACAGCATGCCGCCGAGCGCTGTGCAGGACGTTGCGCCGCAATCCGGCAATCCCGGCTTGTCCCCCGACCGGACCTCGGAGGCCATTCTGCCGCCGCCCGTCATCCGCAATGCCGCCGCATCCACTTCCACGAACCCCACGAAGCCGACGGCCGATGCGACGCCTTCGAAAATCATGCCCTTGCCCGGCTCCAACGTTCGCAAGCTGGACAGCAAGGAAGCAGCGATGCTGGCGAACTTCATTGCATCGAAGAACCAGGGTAAGGACGGCAAACTGCTGGTGCAGCCAATACAAAACGGAAGCGGCCAGTAAAGGCGGACGTTTCCAGGCACCTCGGCCACCTCCGATAACATCCTGTTAAGTCTCGCTTATTCGAGCACGGCGGCGGTTTCACTCATCTGTCATTTTTTCCACAAAAAAGCAAAATTGCCGCTTGCGGGAATGAAATCACCCCGCTATAAGCGCGCCACACAACAGCACGCGCCCTTCGTCTATCGGTTAGGACGACAGATTTTCATTCTGTAAAGAGGGGTTCGACTCCCCTAGGGCGTGCCACTGTTGTTCTCCCGGCCATCTATGAGTTAATCAAGCTTCCGCTTGCGGTCGCAATACGCTATTCCTATGTAGCTCACACGGCCTGCGCCCTTCGTCTATCGGTTAGGACGACAGATTCTCATTCTGTAAAGAGGGGTTCGACTCCCCTAGGGCGTACCAGATTGCGATGTCCCGACGTTTTCCACAAATGCATCGAAAAATCTGCGTCTAGTCGTGGATTTTTCTCGATTTTCCGCTTGCGGGAACAAAAGGTGCTGACTATAAGGGCGCCACAGCACGCGCCCTTCGTCTATCGGTTAGGACGACAGATTTTCATTCTGTAAAGAGGGGTTCGACTCCCCTAGGGCGTGCCACTGTCTTTCCCCTGAAATCTTTGAATTTATGCCGTTATTTTCGCTGGCGTTCCCCGCCCATGCGATCTCGTCTATGATCAGGGTGCCTTGGCCGCGTCCGTGACGCGAAGCTGCACGCGTCGGCTTCCCTGCCAATGATCGGCGCCGAGCGTGCCGGCAACGTGGATCTGCGCACCGCGGGAAGACAATAGCAATTCACCCAGAGGCGTCTCTGCCGCGCGAAAGGCTATGCCCTCCACCCGGCCGCCATCCTGCGCTTCCAGCGTTACCTTGATATGCGATTGGCCGACAAGGCGCGAATCCCGCAACCGGTGGCTCGGCAGGGCAAAGACGGGCTGCGGATGGCCTGAGCCGTAAGGACCGGCGGTTTCGAGCCTGTCTATCAGTTCCACGGTCGCACCGCTTGCGCCGAGCGCACCGTCGATCTTCAGCGTCTCGTTGGCCACCAGCCCGGCAACCTGCTTTTCCGCCTTCTCGGTGAAGAAGGCGCGCAGTTTTCCCAGATTGCTGCGCTCCACCGTCAAGCCGGCCGCCATCGCGTGCCCGCCGCCCTTGACCAGCAGGCCGGCATCGACGGCGGCGCGGACCATGCGGCCCATGTCGAAGCCGTTGATCGAGCGGCCGGAGCCGGTGCCCTTGCCCGACGAATCGAAGGCAATCGCGAAAGCCGGCCGGCGAAACTTGTCCTTCAGGCGCGACGCGATCAGGCCGACGATGCCCGGGTGCCAATTCTCCCGCGCCGTGATGATGACCGAAGCGCCGTCACCATTGCCATATTCCGCCAGCGCTTCGCCTTCTGCCTCCTGCAGCATGGCGGCCTCCATGGCCTGCCTTTCGCGGTTGAGCTCGTCAAGCTTGGCGGCGATCGTCTCGGCTTCGGCGGTATCGTCGAGCGTCAGCAAGCGCGCGCCGAGTGCCGCATCGCCGATGCGGCCGCCGGCATTGATGCGCGGGCCGATCAGAAAGCCGAAATGATAGGGCGTCACCGGGCCGCCGAGCCCTGCCTTGCGAAACAGAGCGGCAAGCCCGGGATTGCCTTGATGACGGGCAGCAATCAGGCCCTTGACGACGTAGGCGCGGTTGAGGCCCTTCAGCGGCACCACATCGCAGACAGTCGCCAGCGCGACGATATCCAGCCATGCGAGCAGATCCACCGAGCGTGCCCGGGAATCGCCCGCTTCACGCAGCTGACGCAGGGCAGCAACCAGAACCAGGAAGACGACGCCGGCAGCGCAGAGATGCCCCTGCCCGGACAGATCATCCTCGCGGTTCGGATTGACCAGCGCATGGCATGGCGGCAATTCATGCGCGACCTGGTGGTGATCGATAACGACGACGTCGATATTGCGCGCGCTTGCCGCCTCCAGCGCTTCGAAACTGGTGGAGCCGCAATCGACTGTTGCGATCAGAGTTGCACCATTGTCGATGAGCTGGTTGATGGCGTTGGGATTGGGGCCGTAGCCTTCGAAGATGCGATCGGGGATGTAGATGCTGGCCGAAACGCCGAAATGGGTCAGGAAGCGATAGAGCAGCGCTGACGAGGCGGCACCGTCGACATCATAGTCACCGAAGATCGCGACGGTCTCGCCCGCCTTAATCGCGCGCAGGAGGCGCTGAGCCGCCTTCTCGCAATCAGTCAGCAGATAAGGATCCGGCATCAGGCTGCGGATCGTCGGGTCGAGGAAGGCCATGGCCTCGTCGATACCGACGCCACGGCCTGCAAGCACGCGGGCGATCAGCTCCGGCAGGCCGTGCACCTGCGCGATGGCCAGCGCCCTGTTCTGACCGGCCTGGTCGAGCCGGGAAACCCAGCGATTGCCGGAAACCGAGCGCTCCACGCCCAGAAAGGCCCGTTGAACTGGATCGACCGGTTGCTCCACCATCTCTCCCAAAATTTGCAGCGGCAGCGCTCCTTCGAAGCGCGGTGCCGTGGTCAGCCTATTCCTTCGGCCGTTCGATACGGATGACCTGCGGTTCGCCGACGAGGTAGCCTTCGGTCTTGATCGCCGCAACCGCCTTGCGCACCGAATCCTCTGTTGTCGCATGGGTGACGAGGACGATCGTCTGGTGTGCCGAGGGCGACAGGTGCTGCGTCGACCGCTGCACGATCGATTCGAGCGAAATATGGTTCTCCGCCATGCGGGTCGCGACGCTTGCAAAGACGCCGGTGCGGTCGAGAACCGTCAGGCGGATGAAATAGCCGCCTTCGTGGCTCCGCATCTGCGCCTTGCGATAGGGCTCGAGCGCCTTGGCCGGATGACCGAGCACCGGCACGCGCTGTTCGCCCGGCCGGCTCTTGGCGATATCGGCGATGTCGCCCAGTACGGAGGAGGCCGTGGCGTTGCCGCCGGCGCCGGGGCCGACCATCAGCAATTCACCCAGAATATCGGATTCGATCGCGACGGCATTGGTGACGCCATCGACTTGGGCGATGACCGAATCGAGCGGCACCATGGTCGGATGCACGCGCTGTTCGATACCGCTGTCAGTGCGCTGGGCAACGCCGAGCAGCTTGATGCGATAGCCGAGATCAGCGGCGGCGCGGATGTCCTCGATGGAGACGTTGGTGATCCCCTCAAGATAGATGTCATCGGCCGCGATGCGGTTGCCGAAAGCAAGCGTCGTCAGGATGGCGAGCTTGTGGGCGGTGTCGTTGCCCTCGATGTCGAAGGCCGGATCGGCCTCGGCATAGCCGAGACGCTGGGCTTCCTTGAGGCAATCGGCAAAGGACAGGCCCTCCTTCTCCATCCGGGTCAGAATGTAGTTGCAGGTGCCGTTCATGATGCCGTAGACGCGCGAGATCGTATTCCCCGTCAGGGATTCCCGCAGGGCCTTGATGACCGGAATACCACCGGCGACGGCCGCTTCGAAGTTGAGCAGGACGCCCTTCTCCTCCGCGATCTCAGCGAGTTCGACGCCGTGATAGGCAAGCAGCGCCTTGTTGGCGGTAACGACGTGCACTCCGCGAGCAAGAGCAGCCCGCACGGCCGCATTGGCGGCGCCCTCGGAACCACCGATCAGCTCGACAAATACATCGATATCGGCCTTCTGAGCCAGATCGACCGGACCGCCGAACCATTCGACATCAGTCAGGTCGATGCCGCGATCCTTCGTGCGGTCGCGCGCCGTGACGGCAACGATCTTGACGGGACGGCCGCAGGTGACGGCAAGCTCGTTGGCGCGGCTCTGGATGATGCGGACGAGCGAGGCACCAACGGTACCCAAGCCCGCAATGCCGATTTTGAGGGCATCTGCCATGGAAAATTCCTGATCAGTATCTTGGGACGGCAGCCGCGGGAACGGCTGCCGTGTAGTAACATTACTAACGATGGGCGTTCAGCGAAATCACATTGTGCATCGTCTCATCCGCCGTGGAGAGGAAGCGCTTCAGATTGCGCGCTGCCTGGCGGATGCGATGCTCGTTTTCGACGAGAGCGATGCGGACATAATCGTCACCCTGCTCGCCGAAGCCGATGCCCGGCGCAACCGCGATGTCGGCCTTCTCGACCAGAAGCTTGGAAAACTCCAGCGAGCCGAGATGACGGAATTTTTCCGGGATCTTCGCCCAGGCGAACATGGTCGCTTCCGGCGGCGGTATCTCGAAGCCCGCCTTGCCGAAGCTGTCGACCAGAACGTCACGACGACGCTTGTAAATGCTGCGCACTTCGGCGATGTCGGAACCGTCGCCGTTGAGCGCATGCGTCGCCGCGACCTGGATCGGCGTGAAGGCGCCGTAGTCGAGATAGGACTTCACGCGCGTCAATGCTGCGATCAGCCGCTCGTTGCCGACGGCGAAACCCATGCGCCAGCCGGGCATGGAGAAGGTCTTCGACATCGAGGTGAACTCGACCGTCACGTCCATCGCGCCGGGAACTTCGAGCACCGACGGCGGCGGCGCGTCGTTGAAGTAGATTTCCGAATAGGCGAGGTCCGACAGCACTATGATGTCGTGCTTCTTGGCGAAGGCGATGACTTCCTTGTAGAAATCCAGCGTCGCCACATAGGCCGTCGGGTTCGACGGATAGTTGAGAATCAGGGCCAGCGGCTTCGGGATCGAATGGCGCACGGCCCGCTCCAGCGGCGGAAAGAAGCTGTCGTCCGGCTCGACCGACATCGAGCGGATGACGCCGCCGGCCATCAGGAAGCCGAAGGCATGGATCGGATAGGTCGGGTTCGGGCACAGGATAACGTCGCCCGGCGCCGTGATCGCCTGCGCCATGTTGGCGAAGCCTTCCTTGGAGCCGAGGGTGGCGACCACCTGCGTATCCGGATTGAGCTTGACGCCGAAGCGACGGGCATAATAGGCGGCCTGCGCCCGGCGCAGGCCAGGAATGCCCTTGGAGGAGGAATAGCGATGCGTGCGCGGGTCCTGCACCACTTCGCACAGCTTGTCGACGATCGCCTTCGGGGTCGGAAGGTCCGGATTGCCCATGCCGAGATCGATAATGTCCGCCCCGCCCGCTCGCGCGCTCGCCTTCAAACGGTTGACCTGTTCGAAAACGTAGGGCGGCAAACGCCGGACTTTATGAAACTCTTCCATTTCTTTCCCCATGGGACAGCGGCCCTTGCAACCGCAATGAAGTTCGTCGATCTCCCGGTGAGCCGCGATACGAACTCCGGAATCGCGGCACCGCAACTATGCTGACACGAAGGATAAGGTGAATCTTGGGCGGCTGCGCGCAGAAAGCACACTTAGCCGATAAAGACACATCCAAATTCGGCCCATCCGAACGCTTTGCGTCCAAATCGCCTGAAACGCAAGGCTAATTCTGCGTCTGGCTCGGCTGATCGCCCTGCTGCTTGATTTCCTGCAGCGTATCCTGGCCATGTTCGGCGGCGAGCTTGCGCATCTCGGCCACGCGCTTCTGATATTCGGCTTCCGATATCGTGCCTGCCTTGCGCTGCGATCCGAGCGCGGTCAGCTGCTTGACCAAATCACCCGCCTGCTGATCGTTGATCTGCACATTTGCGGCTGTCGGCGGCGCGTTGAAGGACGGATAGCCGTCCTTGTAGTGCTGCTGCGTGCTGCCTTCATCGACCGGGCTGCCGTTGGCGGATTTGACGATGACCGCCTGTGGCGGCTGCTTGCGCTTGGCGAAGGCCGCTTTTTCCTCAGGGGTCGAGCAGCCTGCGAGGGTCAATGCGAAAATGCCGCACATCGCGCCGCAGAGTACGGAATACCGGTTCAGTCTTGCCACCATGCCGCCGCCCATAATTGTCTTCCTGCCCAATTCCTTGCCTTGGGTTGCGACTGTTAAATTTGTCGCAGCAGCAAAGCAAGAGCAGGCTTGCGTTTCATTCGACTTGTATTCCTTTTCCCGCAAGATGTACAAATGGAAAACAGAACACAGCTGCCGCCGGGAGGATGATGCGTGACCGACAGCAAGCGGGATAACAGTGAAGGAAACAACGGCTTTCCGGGCTTCGACCCGAAGTCGGTCGAGCCTTACATTGTCAGGGATCCCGAGGCGATGGCCGTCAACTTCGCCCGCGCGCTGGAAAATCTCGGCAAGGCTGCATCCGCCTGGCTTGCGCCGCGCGAGCGCGGCGAGAAGGTCGACACCGTCGCCGATCCGATGACCGACATGGTCAAGACGCTTTCCAAGGTCGGCGAATATTGGCTTTCCGATCCGCGCCGTACGCTGGAGGCGCAGACCCATCTGCTGACGGGCTATTTCGGCCTGTGGACGCAAACCCTGCAACGCCTCAGCGGCGATTCGCCCGCCGCGCCAGAGCCGGTCAAGGACAAGCGCTTCGCCGACGAAGACTGGCAGAAGAACCCCTTCTTCGACTTTCTGAAGCAGACCTATCTTCTGACGGCCGGCTGGGCCGAGAAGCTGGTCGGCGAGGCCGAAGGATTGGACGAGCACACCCGCCACAAGGCGACGTTCTATACGAAGCAGATCACGGCAGCCTTTTCGCCGAGCAATTTCATCGCGACCAATCCGCAGCTCTATCGCGAAACGGTCGCCTCCAACGGCGAGAACCTGGTGCGCGGCATGAAGATGCTCGCCGAGGATATCAGCCTCGGCCACGGCGAACTGCGGCTGCGGCAGACGGATATGACGAAGTTCGCCGTTGGCCGGGACATGGCGCTGACACCCGGCAAGGTGATCGCGCAAAGCGACGTCTGCCAGGTCATCCAATACGAGCCGGCAACGGAAAAAGTGCTGAAGCGGCCTTTGCTGATCTGCCCGCCCTGGATCAACAAATTCTACATTCTCGATCTCAACCCGCAGAAATCCTTCATAAAATGGTGTGTGGAACAGGGGCACACCGTCTTCGTCATCTCCTGGGTGAACCCCGATCAGCGCCATGCGGCGAAAGACTGGACCTCCTATGCGCGAGAGGGTATCGATTTTGCGCTTGATACGATCGAGAAGGCGACAGGCGAACAGGAAGTCAATGCCGTCGGCTATTGCGTCGGCGGCACGCTGCTGGCCGCGACGCTTGCCCTCCATGCCAAGGAAAAGAACAAACGCATCCGCACCGCGACCTTCCTGACGACGCAGGTCGATTTCACCTTTGCCGGCGATCTCAAGGTTTTCGTGGACGAGGAGCAGATCGCGTCGCTCGAACAGCAGATGAGTGCGGTCGGCTATCTGGAAGGCTCGAAGATGGCCGCCGCCTTCAACATGCTTCGCGCCTCCGAGCTCATCTGGCCCTATTTCATCAACAGCTACCTGAAGGGCCAGGAACCCATGCCCTTCGATCTTCTGTTCTGGAATGCCGATTCCACGCGAATGGCGGCCGCCAACCACTCGTTCTATCTGCGCAATTGCTATCTCAACAATACACTGAGCCAAGGCAAGATGGTGCTCGACGGCAAGACATTGTCGCTGAAGGATGTCCGCATCCCGGTCTACAATCTGGCGACGCGCGAAGATCATATCGCCCCTGCCAAGTCCGTCTTCGTCGGCAGCCAGTGCTTTGGCGGACCGGTGGAATTCGTCCTCACAGGGTCCGGCCACATCGCCGGCGTCGTCAACCCACCGGATAAGCACAAATACCAGTTCTGGACCGGCGGCACGGTGAAGGGCGATTACGAGCAGTGGCTGAAAGAAGCGAATGAGACGCCGGGTTCCTGGTGGACGCACTGGCATGCATGGATCCTATCCCAGGACCATCGTATGGCAGCCGCCCGCCAACCCGGCGGCAAAGCTCTCAACGCGCTTGAGGAGGCACCGGGCAGCTTCGTCATGGAACGTGCCTAGGCGATCAATCACTCATGCTCTTCAATCCGCCTCTCGTCCCTGCCCGGCTGATCGCACGCTACAAACGCTTCCTTTTCGATGCCGAGCTGGAAGACGGCACGTTCATCACCGGCTCCTGCCCGAATACCGGCTCGATGCTGGGGCTGACGACACCCGATTCGCGCATCTGGCTCTCGGAGCATGAAGGCGCAAAGCGCAAATATCGCCATGTATTCGAGCTGATCGAAGCCGATGGCACGACGGTCGGCGTCAATACCACTATGCCCAACCGCATCGCGGCGGAGGCGATCGCCCTCGGTCAGATCGCCGATCTCGGCGATTACACGACGGTCAGGCGCGAGCAGAATTACGGCCGCAATTCCCGCATCGATCTGCTCTTGACCGATCCCTTGAGGACAACCACCTATGTCGAGGTGAAGAACGTCCATTTCATGCGGCAGCCAGGCCTTGCGGAGTTTCCCGATACGGCAACGGCGCGCGGCGCCAAGCATCTGGAAGAGTTGGGTGACATGGCGCAAGCTGGCTACCGCGCGGTCATGCTGTTCGTGATCCAGCGGCTTGATTGCCATCGATTCCGGATTTGCGGCGATCTCGACCCCGTCTATCTCAAGGCTTTCGAGCAGGCGTTGGGACGCGGCGTCGAAGTATACGCTCTGAAATGCAGGGTTTCGGCGACGGAAATAACGCCTGCCGGGTTGATCCCGATAGACGAACCCGGCATAGCTGCATTAGATACCAGTATAAAGATTTCTGCTGAAGGCTAACCATGGTGAATTACATCGAAGCGGCAACGGCGCCGGCGAAAAATACAGGCGCGATTCGCCTCTATGGGCAGGATGCCTTTGCTGGAATGCGCAAGGCATGCCAGTTGACCGCACGTTGCCTCGATGAGCTGGCGGCGATCGTCGAGCCCGGCGTGCCGACCGATGTCATCGACCGTTTCGTGTTCGAATTCGGCATGGATCACGGCGCCTTTCCGGCGACGCTGAACTATCGCGGCTACATGAAATCCTCCTGCACGTCGATCAACCATGTCGTCTGCCACGGCATTCCCAATGACAAGCCGCTGCGCGAAGGCGATATCGTCAATATCGACGTGACCTACGTGCTGGGCGGCTGGCATGGCGATTCCAGCCGCATGTATCCGGTCGGTGAAATCAAGCGCTCGGCGGAGCGGCTTCTGGAAGTCACCTACGAATCCCTGATGCGAGGCATCGCCGCCGTGCACCCCGGCTCCCGGACAGGTGCCATCGGCGAAGCGATCCAGACCTATGCCGAGGCAGAACGCTGCTCCGTCGTGCGCGACTTCTGCGGCCACGGCGTCGGCAGCCTCTTCCATGACTCGCCCAATATTCTGCATTATGGCCGCGCCAGCGATGGACCGGAATTGCGCGAGGGCATGATCTTCACCATCGAGCCGATGATCAATCTCGGCAAGCCGCACGTGAAAGTGCTTGGCGACGGCTGGACGGCTGTCACCCGCGACCGCTCGCTGTCGGCGCAATACGAGCATACCGTCGGGGTTACCGCGACAGGCTGCGAGATATTCACCCTGTCTCCCGGTGGTCTCGACCGCCCGGGCCTGCCGCCGCTGCAGGGGTAATTCATGGCGAAACGTCCCGCTTCCTTCACCGGACATGGCGACATGCCCCTCGACGGCGGCGGAGCGGCGGATGCTTTGGAAGAAGCGCCTGTTTTCGACGAGCGGCTGTTCTTCCCGACGCAAGCCGCCAAATCAGCACCAACTGCGGCCAAATCAGCCCCAGCTAACGCCGAAGCCGATTATCATGGCCACCGCGAGCGGCTGCGAAACCGCTATCGCGACGGTGGAGATGCGGCGCTGGCCGACTATGAAATCCTCGAACTGCTGCTCTTCCGGCTGATCCCGCGGCGCGACACCAAACCGATCGCCAAGGCCCTGCTTACCCGTTTCGGGACACTCGGCGGCGTCTTCGGCGCGCCGGTTAGCCTGCTGAAAGAGGTCAAGGGCGTCGGCGACGCTGTGGCTCTCGAGCTGAAGCTCGTCGCAAGCGTTGCGCAGCGCATGCTGAAAAGCGAGCTGACGGGCAAGCCGGTGCTTTCCTCCTGGAAATCGCTGATCGATTATTGTCATACCGCCATGGCGCACGAGGCGCGGGAACAGTTCCGCCTGCTGTTTCTCGACAAGCGCAATGCCTTGATCGCGGACGAAGTGCAGGGCCTCGGCACGGTCGATCACACGCCGGTCTATCCGCGCGAAGTCGTCAAGCGTGCGCTGGAACTTTCCGCCACGGCGGTGATTCTCGTCCACAACCATCCGTCAGGAGATCCGACGCCTTCCCGCGCCGATATCGACATGACCAAGACGATCATCGACACGGCCAAGCCTCTTGGCATCACTGTTCACGATCATGTTATCATCGGCAAGAACGGTCATGTCAGCTTCAGAGCATTGCGCTTGATTTAAAACTGTCGCACACGCGATGAAGTATTAGTTTAGATAAAGATCATATCACTTTAATTTCAAATATATATTTTAACCGTTCCTCATTGTGGACCTCTCCACAATCGCTCCGTTGCGTCTTTGCAACCGTGATTTCCGCTTTCAGTTCTGCATCAGGATGATCTGGCAGAAGAATCGCCGCATCCAAATCGGCGAATCTGCCGTCGGAAGCTGTTGTTTTGATTTGGCCGATCCGCTTGAGCGTTCGGCCTGTCCGGAGATCATATGCAGGAGATGCCGTCAATGCTTACCCAACGCCTTCTCCGTGTCGGTCGCGGCGCGCTCGTCGCTTTGGGTGCTTTCGGAGCAGTCGCAGGCGGTTTCTATGCCCATATGCTTTGGACAACGAATTTCCATCCGGTCATCGCAGGCGAACTCTATCGCTCCTCCCAGCCGTCGGCCGCAACGATCGCGGAGCTCCAGAAGCAATTCGGCATCAAGACCATCATCAACCTGCGCGGCAACAACGGCGGTCATCATTGGTACGACCAGGAAGTCGCCGAGGCAACGCAGCTCCATATCAATCATATCGATTTCCGCATGTCCTCAAACCGGGAACTGACGCAGGCGCAAGCCGCGCAGCTCGTCGAGATCATGCGCGACGCGCCGAAACCGCTTCTCATTCACTGTCAGGCCGGCGCAGACCGCACCGGGCTTGCGGCGGCACTTTACCTCGCGGCCATTGCCAAGACCAACGAGGCAACAGCGGCCGGCCAGATGTCGATCATATACGGGCATTTGCCGCTGCCCTTCACGCGCGCCTATGCCATGGACCGGACGTTCCAAAAGCTGGAACCCTGGCTTGGCCTCGCATCCTCCTGAGGACCGGCGTTTCCTGTTAGATAATCTGTAACATTGAGCCGCTACCGGTTGACGGACAGCATGTTGCGTTGCGACATTGATTCCCAATCCAATCATCCGAGGCTTCCCAATGGACCAATTCGATCTCCTAGTCGTGGGTAGCGGCCCTGCCGGCCGCAGAGGCGCCATTCAGGCCGCCAAACTCGGCAAGAAGGTGCTGGTGATCGAACAGGGCAAACGCGTCGGCGGCGTTTCGGTTCACACCGGCACCATTCCTTCCAAGACATTGCGGGAGACCGCGCTCAATCTCTCTGGCTGGCGCGAACGCGGCTTCTATGGGCGCGCCTATCGCGTCAAGCAGGAAATCAGCGCGGAGGACCTGCGCCGCCGCCTGCTGATCACCCTCGATCATGAGGTCGAGGTGCTGGAACATCAGTTTGCGCGCAATCGCGTGCAGCACATTCGCGGCAAGGCGAGTTTCGTCGATCCGCAGACCATGCAGGTCGTCAAGGATGACGGCGAGGTCGTCACCGTTTCCGCAGCCAGCATCCTGCTGGCGGTCGGCACCAAGCCGTTTCGTCCCGATTACATGCCCTTCGACAACAAGACGGTTCTCGATAGCGACGAGCTGCTGGAGATCGCGGAGCTGCCGCGGTCGATGGTCGTCATCGGCGCAGGCGTTATCGGCATCGAATATGCGACCATCTTCAGCGCGCTCGATACGCAGGTGACGCTGATCGATCCGAAGTCCACCATGCTCGACTTCATCGACAAGGAGATCGTCGAGGATTTCATCTACCAGCTTCGGGATCGCAACATGAAGCTGCTCCTCGGCCAGAAGGCGGAAAAGGTCATCCGGCAGAATGGCAAGGTGGAACTGACGCTCGACAATGGCCGCCGCCTCATGACTGACATGGTGCTGTTCGCCGCCGGTCGCATGGGGGCGACAGACACGCTCAATCTTCCTGCAGCAGGGCTCGAAGCCGACGCCCGCGGCCGCCTGAGCGTCAATCCGGAAACCTTTGCCACCAAGGTTCCGCATATCTTTGCCGCCGGCGACGTCGTCGGCTTCCCGAGCCTTGCCTCCACCTCCATGGAACAAGGCCGCATCGCCGCCCGCGTCGCCGTCGGCGCGATCGCCAAAGAGCCGCCGAAGTATTTCCCCTACGGCATCTACGCCGTGCCGGAAATCTCCACCTGCGGCCTCACGGAGGAAGAGGTCAAGGAGCGGCACATTCCCTACGAATGCGGCATCGCACGCTTCCGCGAGACCTCACGCGGCCACATCATGGGCCTCGACACCGGCCTGCTGAAAATGATCTTCTCGCTGAAGACGCGCCGGCTGCTCGGCGTTCACATCGTCGGTGAAGGCGCAACCGAACTCGTCCATATCGGCCAGGCGGTGCTGAACCTGAAGGGCACGGTGGAATATTTCGTCGAAAATACCTTCAATTATCCAACGCTTGCCGAAGCCTACAAGATCGCCGGCCTCGACGCCTGGAACCGTATGGGTGATATCAAGTCGGAGCTTTGAGCGGCTATAGGCTGGCGTCAGGTGCAGATGCCAGAGTTCACGCAAGAGCTTCGATAAGAGGTAGGACTTCGACGAGAGTTTCGACGCTGTATTTCGGGGATGGCAATGTGTCCGGCCACGAACACCCGGCGCTGTAAAATATGCCTGTCATTCCGGATGTTTCCGCACCCAGGACATCTGCCTCCGGGTTATCACCGACGAAGATGCAGCGCGCCGGAGTTGCGCCCAGCCGTTCAGCGGCGAGCTGAAAAATTCGTGGATCTGGCTTCCGCAGCCCGACATCCTCCGAAATGACAACAAGATCGACGGCATCTTTGAGTCCGGTGATCTCAATTTTTGCCGATTGAACCCCGGTGTGGCCGTTGCTGATGATGGCTGTCTTTAAACCACGCGCCCGTAGCGCACTGAGCATTTCGATGGCACCAATTGATAGCCTTGCAAAATGCGGATATCGCGTTTGAAAATCGGAAAGCAAACGATCTCGACAACGACTGCCCACACCGAGCATCGTCGCCAATCTCGGGTAGAGTTTTTGTTTGTCGACGAGACCTTCTTTCTCCAACGCAAAGAACGTTGCCTCGAAAGTCTGAAACGTTACGCCCTGCAGTTGATCCCCGAACCGCTTGAATTGATCCGGCAGGAACGCCTTTAGCGCCGTACGCCGGTCGATGAGGGTTTCATCGAGGTCAAACATCACCACTTCAATCAAGTCAGGTATCCTTCGTCATCTCATCGCGCCGCTTTTCTAGACAATGTGCGTGACGCCGCTAAGAAATATCCAGCGCAATCGATAGAGACCCGGTGCCGCGGGGTGATGCCTAGAATCGCATGGGCGATATCAAATCGGAGATTTGAGTGGGTTGTGATAGTTCACCGCCCGCCCTCGTGGTTCGGGGCTTCGGCCTTACAGCCTGCGCACCTCACCATGAGGGCTAACCTTCAGCCCAAGACTGCCACGTTGAGCTGACTTTATGTCGCGACGCGCTCTCCATCCCCACCCTGAGGTGTGGAAGCCGAAGGCTGGAGCCTCGAAGGGCGAGGATGGCCCCCACGCCCCTTAGTAACAAAAAAGCCCCGCCGCGAACGGCAGGGCTCAATTTCAGTCCAGAAGAAAATCCGATTATTCGGCGCTGTCTTCAGCAGCCTTCTTCTTCGGAGCTGCCTTCTTCTTCGGAGCAGCAGCTTCTTCGCCCTCGGCGGCAGCTTCGGTCGCTTCAGCTTTTGCGGCAGCCTTCTTCTTCGGAGCGGCCTTCTTGGCAGCAGGCTTGTCTTCGGCTTCGTCGTCGGCCAGCAGCGCTTCCTTGGAGACGGTCTTGTCCGTTACGTCGACTTCGGTCAGCAGGTGATCGATGACCTTCTCTTCGAAGATCGGCGCGCGCAGGTTGGCGGAGGCGCCGGGCGTGTTGCGGAAGAATTCCAGGATTTCCTTTTCCTGGCCCGGGAACTGCTGGAGCTGCGAGTAAAGTGCACGCTGCAGCTCGTCTTCGCTGACTTCGACGCCGGCCTTCTCGCCGATTTCGGAGAGAACGAGGCCGAGACGGACGCGACGCTCGGCGAGCTTGCGATATTCTTCGCGAGCCTTCTCCTCGGTCGTGTCTTCGTCTTCGAAGGTCTTGCCCGATTCAGCGAGGTCGGTCTGGATCTGGCGCCAGATGCTGGCGAATTCGGCTTCGACCAGCTTCTGCGGGGTGTCGAACTGATACATTTCGTCGAGCTGGTCGAGGATCTGACGCTTGACCTTCTGACGGGTAACCGAGCCGTACTGGCTTTCGATCTGGCCGCGGACGATTTCCTTCAGACGATCGGCCGATTCGAGGCCGAGCTTGGAGGCGAGTTCGTCGTTGATTTCGATTTCGCCGGCAGCGGCCACTTCCTTGACGTTGATGTCGAAGGTTGCTTCCTTGCCCGCGAGGTTCTTGGCCGGGTAGTCAGCCGGGAAGGTCACGGTGATGGTCTTCTCGTCGCCAGCCTTGACGCCGACGAGCTGCTCTTCGAAGCCCGGGATGAAGCGGTTGGAACCGAGGACGAGCTGTGCGTCTTCGTCCTTGCCGCCATCGAAGGCTACGCCGTCGACCTTGCCGAGGTAATCGATAGTGACGCGGTCGCCATCGGCGGCCTTGCCCTTCTTGGCTTCGTAGCTGCGAGCGCTTTCGGCGATCTTGAGGATCTGCTCGGTGACTTCGTCTTCGCCGATCTCAGCAACTTCGCGCGTGATCTTGATGCCCTTGACGGACTTCAGTTCGATTGCCGGGATGACTTCGTAGGACAGCGTGAATTCGAAATCGGCCTCGGCAGCGAGGATCTTCTCGGCTTCGTCCTTGTCCTCGGTCATGGCGACTTCCGGCTGGGTTGCCGACTTTTCGCCGCGCTCGGTCAGGATCGCCGGCGGCTGGTCGCGAACGATCTCGTTGACGAGATCGGCCATGATCGACTTGCCGTAGACCTTCTTCAGATGCGCGACCGGCACCTTGCCCGGACGGAAGCCGTTGATGCGGACCTTGTCCTTGACCTCGGCCAGGCGTTCGTTCATGCGAACTTCCATGTCCTTGGCGGGGATGACCACCTTGATTTCGCGCTTCAGCCCTTCAGCGAGCGTTTCGATAACCTGCATTGTCCTACCTTCATTCATGGCGGCCGTGCCCAGACAGCCGTTCGTTTCAGTGAGCACGACGCCGGAAAATCCCGAGCGTGGCTTGGATGCAATTCCCTATCACTTTGCCAAGAGCGCCGCGCCTTCGAATGAACGCGCAAAAGGCAGCCCTATCCCGTTACGAGCCAAAGCACCTTATCCACTCCCTATCCGAAAGCGGGATGCTCTGGGCAAAATGGCGCGTCCTGCGGCATATCGGAAGACAGACCTGTTCAGCCTCCCCCTGTCCACAAGACAGTCCTGGTGCGGGTAGAGAGACTTGAACTCCCACGCCTTGCGGCACCAGAACCTAAATCTGGCGTGTCTACCAATTTCACCATACCCGCGTTCCCAAAACCGCACGGCGATGCCTGCCCATGGGGCCTTCCGGAGCGCGGCGTCTCTATATCACCCGTTTCAAACCACGCAAAGGAAAAATGACGGTTCCACGACCATGCGCAAGCTTATCCGGCTTCCACAGATAAACTTCATCAATAAAGCGGCTCTTCGTAAACGGATTTGCCGTCGAGAAGCAGGCTTCTGATATGGGCGGCGCCATCGGACGAGACGCGGGCCGCGATCGCGACGCGACTGTCGTTGCGCGCATTCTCGATGTCGTGCCCCTGGCCTTCCGGCACGTAATAGCGCTCGATGCCGTATGTAACTGCGATCGTCGCCTGAGACGTGTCGGCCAAATCGCCATAGGACACATAATCGAAGGGCAGGCTTTTCAGCACGACCGTATCAGTCTTGGCGTCCAGCGTTGCGAAAGACGATTCGACAATGCCCCAATAGCCGTCATCCTGCTTCTTCAGGCGGACGGACAGGACCTGATTGTTCAGGCTTTCCTTCGGCGGCCCACCGACCAGCGTCGAGACGGGAACCCGCGAAATATCGTAGTTCAACGTGACGTAGTCGCCACGCAGAAGATCGCGCGGATCGACCGGCGCCGTCTTCAGGATAACCTCGACGCCGCTTCGCAGTCCCCAGGCCCGCTCGCCGACCATATAACCCAGAACGGCCGTCTGCAGGGCTGCAACGATGATAGCGGCGATCCACAAGCGACGAGGGTTACTTATAGCAGCGCTCTTGTCAGCCAGATAAGTCATGCCCGCGTCCCCTGCCCGCCATGATCGGAAAATCGTCGCTCCAGCCGGATGACCAGCCAGGCGGCAAATGCCGCCAGCAAGCCGGCAACTAGAAAGAAGCCCGCCGTACCGATGATCGAGCCGATCGTCTCGCTGGCGAGATAGAGAATCTCGCAGGCGAAGACGAAATAGGCGAGATAGCGCACCGCGCCATTATCCCGGCCGCTATCCCGGCCGCCAAGGGCGATCGCGATCACCGAGCTCGCCAGCGTCGCGGCAGCCACAATGATGAGCGGAAGCTTGTCTTCCACCCAGACATTATCGTCGAAGGATCCGTTGCTGATTTCTGCATGGATCAAAAAGAAGCCGATCGCGGCGACAAGAAAGGCATAGAAGGCCGGCGCTGCCCCTGCCGTTCGCACGAGAGGCATGAGCGGCGAGGCCGGGATACTGACGACAAGAAAGGCCGCCATTCCGAGGGCAGCGAAAAGGATTGCCGCATTCAGGCTCTCATGCAGGCCAAAAAGCCAGGTCAACCACCCAACAAGCACGAGATAGGCGAAGTGCCGCGCGCTCGGCGCATCAACATACCTGACGAGCGCAATCAGAACAGCGGCCATCAGAGGCGGCACCCATGGCATGACGCCGTGCCATTGATCGAAATTGTCCCATAGATAGACGCCGCAAAAAGCCCAGGCGAGGAAGCCGGCAAGCGCGACCTGCGCGCTGGATCGAAACAACGCCGCCACGATGCAGGCCGCGGCGAACCAGACGATCATCATCGTCAGTTCATCGCCGGACATATTGTACATCTGGCCGACGAGCGCCATGGCGCCGCCGAAACTCAGCGTACCGAGGATCAGCAACCCCGAGGCCAGTATCGAACGCTTCAGGGCCAACAGATAGGCGGCGCCGAGATAGAAGCCCCATATCATTGCCACGAGCGCCGCGAGACGTACGATCCTCGGAATCGCTTCCCAATTCGCAGAAACGAAAAGCAGTATGGCCAAGCCAAGAAGCACGGCTGCTATGATGGTCAGCACCCGCCCCGCGCTGAAACTCGTCTGACGGCCGTCATATTCGCGCAGCACAGCCTCTGCCGCCGCCGTATCGACAAGACCTTTGTCGACCCAGATCTTCAGATCCCGCTCCAGCCTGCCTCTGTACATCCCTGCCCCCTGCGACTCCCGTATAATGAAGAGTTAGCACAAATCGGCATGCAATCGATGCCGGCCCGCACGCATTTGCGATTGGCACTCTCCACTCGAATATGTCCCTCGTTAATACAGCATTAAGCGATCCTTTAGTATGATGTGGCGCGGTATCTTGATACCCATGAGAGGCATGCGTCGAATACATACCTCCCATGAAATTATTGCGCTGCACAAAATCGAAAAATCATACTATTTGTAAAGCAACAAACACGGCGATGGCGCGCCGGGCCGATGCAAATCGGAACAGCCTGAGGGTTTAGATCCTGACACGGAATTCGGAGCCGCACACTCCTCCTCCCAGTGCGCTCCGATAGATTGACGACACTCCTCCTCCCAGTCGTCAATCATCACAAATGACGCCCACCGCACCTCCTCCCGCGGTGGGCGTTATTTTTTCTTCCCAATTCAACCGTTTAGCTACCGCTAAAGCGGCGTTCGCGGCCCTTGAGGAGCTATCGGCCACCGAATAGCTGCGCGCCGGAAACACGGCAATCGCCGGCATGAAGATCGCTTTTCGCTATCCCGCAAGGTCCCTCCTGACCACCTCCAAACGCGCAGGGCTGGCGGAAACGCGGGCAGCCGGAAGAATTCCTCTCGGAAACCTCGGCTTTATTCGAAATCCGACTTCCCAGCCATTCTCCACTTTGCCGCGATATGCACATAAAGCAGCCATACCTCCAGGTAAATCGCCTGCAAGACTTGCGCAAACCGCATAGGTGGCATGAAGCATTCGCTCTTTTAGTTCTTGCGGTGCAGCATATATTGAGAAGCATCAGATCAAGGACGGAACCGATTGCGGAGCCGCGAGATCTTCAAATCCTCGAAAGGGACTTAAAATGAACCTGACCCGCTCTTTCAACAACTGGCGCAAGTATCGTCAGACCGTTACCGAACTCGGCCGCATGAGCTCGCGTGAACTGCACGACCTCGGCATCGACCGCGCAGACATTCACCGCGTTGCTCGCGAAGCCACCGGCCGCTAGTCGCCGGATAGGCTTCGCCCAACAGCGAGAGCCTTCTCAACGCCCGTTGCGGACCACCGCGACGGGCGTTCTTTTTGTGCCCGCTTCGCAACGCAGCATCGGCCCGTCCTCCTGAAGCTATTCGCCCTGTGCACAGCATATAAAATTTAGGCATTGATGGCTTTTTGGGCGTCACACTGCACAAATGCATGGCAGACGCCTTTAATTTGCACTGCACAAAGCACGTCTTCGCGCCTATATAGAGTGCAAGCGCTGAGGCGGTAATCGTACCGCTCGCAACAAAGACACTGAGGACAAGATCATGAACCCGCTTCGCATTGCCAAGAACTGGATTAGCTACCGCCGCACTCTGAACGAACTCGGCAACCTTTCCAGCCAGACCCTGTCGGACATCGGCGTCAGCCGCTACGAGATCCGCGATATCGCTTCCCGCTCCTTCCGTTAATCGATACGGACTGAGTAGACTGCTTCAAGACGGCGCCTTCGGCGCCGTTTTTGATTCCCGCACTGTTTTTGATCTCGGCATTTGCGCAAAGCAATTGGATCGCCGCCCGCCCCGTGATAATGACGCGCGCATGACACAGACCAATTCCCACTCCCCTATCCACGTTATCGGCGGCGGCCTCGCCGGCTCGGAAGCCGCATGGCAGATCGCCAATGCCGGCGTGCCCGTCATCCTGCACGAGATGCGTGGCGTGCGCGGCACCGAAGCGCACAAGACCGATGATCTGGCCGAACTCGTCTGTTCCAACTCCTTCCGCTCCGACGACGCGACCAGCAATGCTGTCGGTGTCATCCATGCGGAAATGCGTCTGGCCGGTTCGTTGATCATGGCCTGCGCCGACAAGCATCAGGTTCCGGCCGGCGGCGCGCTGGCGGTGGACCGCGACGGATTTTCGGCAGCAGTCACACAGGCAGTCCAAAGCCATCCCTTGATCACGGTCGTTCGCGAGGAAATCCAAGGCTTGCCGCCGAAGGAATGGGATCAGGCGATCATCGCCACCGGCCCGCTGACAGCGCCGGGGCTTGCCAGCGCCATCCAGGCCGAGACGGGCGCGGATGCTCTCGCCTTTTTCGACGCCATCGCCCCGATCGTCTATCGCGACAGCATCGATATGGATATCTGCTGGTATCAGTCGCGCTACGACAAAGTTGGACCGGGCGGCACGGGCAAGGATTACATCAACTGCCCGATGGATCAAGCCCAATATAATGCCTTCCTCGATGCACTGATCGCCGGCGACGCCGTCGGCTTCAAGGAGTGGGAAGGCACCCCCTATTTCGACGGCTGCCTGCCGATCGAGGTCATGGCTGAACGCGGGCGTGAGACGCTGCGTCACGGGCCGATGAAGCCGATGGGCCTGACCAACGCCCATAACCCAACCGTCAAAGCCTATGCGGTGGTGCAGCTGCGCCAGGACAATGCGCTCGGCACGCTCTACAATATGGTCGGCTTCCAGACGAAGCTGAAATACGGCGCACAGGCGGAGATCTTCCGCCTGATTCCGGGCCTGGAGAATGCCGAATTTGCAAGGCTCGGCGGCCTGCACCGCAATACCTATATCAATTCTCCGACCCTGCTCGACCGCTCACTGACGCTGAAGTCGCGGCCGGGCCTGCGCTTCGCCGGCCAGATTACCGGCTGCGAAGGCTATGTCGAAAGCGCCAGCATCGGGTTGCTCGCCGGCCGTTTCGCCGCCGCGGAACGCAAGGGGGAAGCACCGTCCCTGCCACCGGCTACGACGGCTCTCGGCTCGCTGCTCAGCCACATCACGGGCGGGCACATCGTATCCGACGAAGAGCCGGGCAAGCGGTCGTTCCAGCCGATGAACATCAATTTCGGGCTCTTCCCGGAACTGGAGCCGGGTTCGATCGTCAAGCCGGAGGGCATCAAGCGCTTTCGCGGCAAGGACAAGACCATCATGAAGCGCCAGCTCATCGCCAAACGCGCGCTTGCCGATTGCGCGGAATGGCTGGGCGTGCAGACGCAGATGCTCGCCGAAAGTGCCTGAGATGTCTCAGGCCTTCGCCGGCGGCATCAAATGTATTGGTTTAGTGTCGTCGTTGACAACATAGTTGCCAAGCAGCCACAGAGAGACTTCCGCCGCTTCCGCTGGCGTTGCGAACTCGAATGTCCCGTTATGATGGGGAGCATCGAGGAAATCGATCGTCAGTCCGCGGCCGGTGCCCGAATCCTTGGCGTGCGCGCGACCGGGCTCGATCAGGTGGACGCTGAAATGATTGTGCAGGCTGCGCATGAAGCCGGCCTTATCGTCATGCAGGCGGACGAACACCGCCTGACCATTCGCTGTGATCTGCAATTGTCGGATGGCTTCGGTCGGAAAGGCACGACCGAATTCGAGGATGGCAAGGCCGGTGTCGTGCAGGCCGTCTTCCTTGTTCTGCGATGCCATGCGCGTGGCGAAGAAGGCGAAAAAGACGACGATCGCAAACAGTATGCACCAGACGACAATACCCACGGCAACTCCCCCTGATATGCAAATCAAGTGCTCGACCATCTCCATACACGCCGAGACTTGCGCGAGCTTGACGTATTTTAGATTTGCTTTGTGATTGATGCCAGCGCCATGCGCATCTGCCGGCGCCATTGCGGCAGCAGCAGGGAGCGATCAAACAGGCCGGATCCGAGCCTCTGCGCCTTCTTCAAGACCGGCTCCGCGAGGGTTGCCGGCAGAAAGGCCGGAAACACCGCCGGCGGTATGGTGCCCGCCGCCCTCGCCTTGGCCAGATGCTCGCGACCAAGGCCGGCAAATGCTTCGATCGCGGCCGAAATACGCGCCTTGTCCTCGCCTGCGAGGAAGGTGCTGCGATCAAGGCCCGTCGCGGTCAGGATTTCGAGCGGCAGGTAAAGCTGACCGCGATGGCGGTGCAGCGGCATCAGCAACAGCAGGCCGGCAATCGCCTGCGCGACGCCCGCATGACCGGCCGCATCAGCCGAACGTCTAGCCTCCTCCGGCGACAGAACCAGGCTTGCAAGCTGAATGAGGGCCGAGGCGGTCTCGCCGGCATAGCCTTCCAAAGTGACGCGCGTCTCCATCGGATCGTCATAGAGATCGAAGATGCGCGCATCGATCATGTCGATCAGCGTCTGACGCGGTAGCCGGTGCTGCTCGATCGCAATCAAAAGCTCTGAGGCGATCGGATTGGCTTCGCTCGATCCGTGGGCCTGCCCTTCGAGAAGATCGCGCCAATACTGCATGCGCACTTCGCCGGGCAGCGGCTCGTGCACGAGATCGCGCACGCGTGCCAGCTCGGCATTGAAGGCATAGAGCGCGGCAAGTGCTGGACGTTTCTCCTCCGGTGCCAACAGGCAGGCAAGGTAGCGATCGCGGTCGGTATCGCGAAGCGTCGCGAGGCAGATATCCCGATTGCCACGAGGCGCAGCTGATGTCGTCATGCTCACGATCCGGAGGTCAAACGGCGATCAGCGCCGCGGCCACCGCACGCGACTCGGACAGCATGATATTGAAGGTGCGAACCGCCGCCCCGGTGCTCATCGGGTCGGAAGAAATCTGTCTGGCGCGCAGGGCTGCTTTCAGATCAGCCGGCAATGGCCGCAATTCCATGCCGGTGCCGACAAGCAGGACTTCGATCTGTGCTGCCTCGTCGAGCACCTTCTGGAAACGGTCCGGCGTCAACGCGTCCCCCAGCATCATGTCCCAGCCATAGATGCCCGAGGGCAGGCAGAGCAGCGAGCCGCGATGCGACATGTCGGCAAAGCGGAAACCGCCGTTGCCGTAAGCGTCGATCGGCGCGCGCCCCGGAAAATGCGCGCTACGGATTTCTATACCTTTTGCCAATGTATCACACCGCTGGTTTGCCTGACTGGATGTCGCCGGCCGCAGGCCCATTGCTTTGGCTGCCGGTCTGGAACTTGTCCGGACGCAGCTTGAACAGGATCAGCACGGGCGCCGCAATATAAATCGACGAGAAAGTTCCGACTGCGACGCCGAAAAGCAGCACGAAGGTGAAGGCACGGATCACCTCCCCGCCGAATATATAAAGGGCCAACAGCGCCACAAGCGTCGTCGCCGATGTCAGAATGGTCCGCGATAATGTCTGATTGATGGAGGCATCGATCAGGATCGGCAAAGGCATTTGCGGATAGCGCCTGAGATTCTCGCGCATGCGGTCGTAGACGACCACGGTATCGTTCAATGAATAGCCGACAATGGTCAGAATGGCGGCGATCCCCGTCATGTTGAATTCCATGCCGGTGAGGACGAACAGGCCGAGCGTCAGGATGACGTCATGCAAGGTCGCGATGATCGCGCCGACTGCAAACTGCCACTCGAAGCGCAGCCATATATAGACGAGAATGGCAATCAGCGCCGCCAGTACGGCAAGCGAAGCGGTCGTCGTGATCTCCCCGGAGACGGCGGGGCCGACCACCTCGACGCGGGAGAAATCGTAATCCTTGTTCAACTCCTCGCGCACGAGGGTCACGGCCGATTGCTCGGCATTCTCGCCGCCTTCCTGGGCATGCACGCGGATCAGCGCGCTCAGCCGATCGTCGAGCCGTTCGACCCGCACGTCGCCTGGAATCGCGTCCTGCAGGCGCGATTGAATATTCGCCAGATCCGCGACACCCTGCTTGGCGCGAACCTCGATGATCGAGCCGCCGGCAAAATCGACGCCGAGATGCATGCCGACCGTCGCAAAGGCAAGAAGCGTGACCACCGACAAAGCCGCCGATACCGTGAAGGTGTAGCGGCGAATGCCCATGAAACGGATATTGGCATTATCGAAAATGCCGCTTCGCACGCCGACCAGCAAGGTGCGCGGCTTGCGGCGCGATATCCACATGGTGATGAGCGAACGCGTCACGAAGCAGGAGGTGAAGAAGGTGGTGAAAACGCCGACAATCAGGGTCGCGGCAAAGCCGCGTACGGCGCCGCTGCTCGCATAGAAAAGAATGGCCGCGACGATGAGCACGGTCAGGTTGGCGTCGGCCACGGTGGCGGCAGCCCTGTTGAAGCCATGGCGCAGCGCATCGACGAGAAGATGCGTATTCTTTTCCTCCTCGCGAACCCGCTCATAGATCAGCACCACCGCATCCAATCCGATACCAATGGTGAGCACGATGGCGGCAACGCCCGGCAATGTCAGCGTGATGCCGAACAATCCCATGATCGCCACCACCATGATGATGTTGATGACAAGCGCGATCGTCGCCACGATACCGAGGATACGATAGAAGCCGATCATGAGCACGGCGACGAAAATTGCCGCCGCGATGCAGGCAAGGACGCTGTAGCGCGTCATCTCACCGCCGAGGCCGGGCTGGATGGTCCGCTCCTCGACCGGCGTCATTGTTGCCGGCAGTGGCCCGCTCTTGAGCATGACCGCCAGGTCCCGCGCGCCCTGAGCGGTGAAATCCCCGGGGATGTCGATTTCCCCGGTGGCGATCACCGTCTTCAAGGTGGCAGCGGAGATGACCTGATCGTCGAACACGACGACGACAATTTTGCCGAGATTACTTGCGGTCGATTGCGCGAAGCGGCTGGTCGCTTCCTGCGTCAGCTTGACCGAGATCTTACCGTCATTGCTCTGGCCGTTGACGGCGGCCAAGGCGTCGGCGAAGTCGACGTTGGACAGCAAAGGCTGCCTTTGCACGAGATAGCCAACCGGCGGATCGTCTTCGGAAAACAGCACGTCCGACCCGGCGGGCGGGCGACCGTTCATGGCGTCCTGAACCGACATCGATTGATCGATAAGACGGAAACTGAGCTTGGCAGGCTGACTCAGAAGGTTCTTCAACCGTTGCGGATCGGCAAGATCAGGCACCTGCACGAGAATACGATCGGCACCCTGTCTGCGGATCAGGGGTTCGCCCACGCCGAGCTGCGCGATACGGCTGCGAATGATCCTGAGCGCCCGCGCTACCGCGGAAGACACATGATTATTGATATCGGCATCGGTGATATTAAGCGTCATCGCGCCGTTGTCGCCCTGGGAAAGCGCAACAGCCGGCTTGTCCGAACCCGAGGTGAGCGGCTTCAATGCATTGACCGCAGGCTGAACCTGCGCGGGATCGTTGATGCGGAGCTCGATCTTGCGGCCGGTTCCGGCGAGGCCGGAATAAGCGATGTTCATCGTGCGGAGCCGGGTGGCAATGTCTCCGACGATCGTTTCCAGGCGGTCCTTTTCGACATCGTCCCGCTCGATTTTCAGCAGGAGATGGGAACCGCCGCGAAGATCGAGCCCGAGCTCGATCTTTCTATGCGCCAGCCAGGCCGGAAGAGAGGAAAGCGCACGCTCACCGAGCAGGTTCGGCGCAGCAAGAAGAACGCTCGCGAGGACGGCGAACCAGATCAGGGTGGTCTTCCACCAGGAGACGTGCAGCATCGCTCTCTCGAGTTTGGGCTTCCCTACTGCGCCCCGCTTTCCATAGGGATTGCGAAGGGCGCAGTAACACCTTGAATTTGTGCACAGTCCTTCAAGAAAGTCGATCCCGATTTTCGAGGACGCGCACCAGCCAGCCGAGCTGCCTGCACACGAGAAGCTTACGCCGCGTCGGCCTTGACGGGCTCACCCTTGACGCGAACTTCCGAAATGGCGCTACGGACGACGCGGATGCGCACGCCTTCGGCAATCTCGACTTCGAGTTCCTTGTCGTCGATGACCTTGGTGACCTTGCCGACAATGCCGCTGGTGACGATCTGATCGCCGCGGCGAATGTTCTTCAGGATTTCGTCGCGCTTCTTTGCCTGCGCACGCTGCGGACGAATAAGGAGGAAATACCAAACGACCATCAGCGGCACAAACAGGATGATCATTTCAAAGCCGGAACCGCCGAAGGCGCCCGCGACCGAATCTGTCGCGCTTTGCGCATATGCGTTGGTGATAAACATCAAAAACTCCCTTGAACTCCTTGCGGGGACGGTGCCCGCGTCAGGTGGCCGGAATATAGTTAGGCGCATGGCGATTGCAACACAAACAGCCATGAACCGTACCGTTTTCCCGGCCTCTTAGCCTTTCAGCCCCGGAAGGAGCATGATACGCGGCAATACAGCGCGCGCATTTTACGACTTTCTTGAACAATATTCAGGAGGAAAACGGTGAGTGAAGACCAAAACGCCCTGATCCTTGCGGAAGTCCGCCGCCTTGCCGACGCGCTCGAACGTCTGGCCGGGCCGGCTCCGGCAATCAACGACTGGAATGCGGCCGACTGTTTCGTCTGGACCCCTGCCCGGCTCCATCTGCAACCCGTTGCGCGGCCGAACCGCGTGGCGCTTAGCCTCATTCGCGGCGTCGATCACGTGCGCGATATTCTTCACGAGAACACATTGCGCTTCGCGGACGGCTTTGCCGCCAACAACGTCCTGCTCTGGGGCGCGCGCGGCATGGGCAAGTCCTCTCTCGTCAAGGCGGTGCACGAGGATGTGCGCCGCGCCACCGGCATCTCGCTGAAACTGATCGAAGTGCACCGCGAGGATATTTCCTCGCTGCCGGTGCTGCTCGACATTCTGAAGGCGACGCCGCATCGCATCATCCTCTTCTGCGACGACCTGTCCTTCGATCACGACGATACCGCATACAAGTCGCTGAAGGCCGCACTTGACGGCGGTGTCGAAGGACGGCCCGACAACGTGCTGTTCTACGCCACATCCAACCGCCGACATCTGCTGCCGCGTCACATGATGGAGAATGAGCAGTCGACGGCGATCAATCCGTCCGAAGCCGTGGAGGAAAAGGTTTCGCTTTCCGATCGCTTCGGTCTCTGGCTCGGCTTCCACAAGTGCAGCCAGGAAGATTATCTGCAGATGATCGACGCCTATGCCGATCACTTCAAGCTCAAGCTGGATCGCACCCAGATGCACCACGAGGCTTTGGAATGGGCGACGACGCGTGGTGCGCGGTCCGGCCGCGTCGCCTGGCAATATATCCAGGATCTGGCTGGACGATTGCGCATCATGCTGGAACGGGACTGATCCGAGACATTAAGGCCCCCGAACGACAAAAAGCCCGGTGATAGCCGGGCTTTTTGCAGACTCCTTGAGACGCACTACCTATTCAAGGAACGTCATTGGGTTGACCGGAGCCGAATTCTTGCGGACTTCGAAGTGCATTTGCGGCTGGGTGACGTTGCCGCTCATGCCCGACGTTGCGAGCGTCTGGCCGCGCTGAACCTTCTGCCCGCGTGTGACGCTGAGCGCGTCGGCGTGACCATAGACAGTCACCGTGCCATCGTCGTGACGGATCAGAACCGTGTTGCCGAGCTCCTTCAGGCCATTGCCTGCATAGATGACAACGCCGTTCTCGGCCGCCTTGATCGGCGTTCCCTCAGGAACGGAGATATCGATACCGTCGTTACGGCTGCCGTTGACGTTGGCGCCGTAGCCGGCAATGACCGCGCCGCGAACCGGCCAGCGATACTTGCCGATGCCGGTTGCTTCCGGCGCGTCGGCCTGTGCATCGGACTTTGCGGCGTCGTTGACAGCCTGGCTCGGAGAAGCGGAGGCGACCACCTGCGGCTTGGCGGCAGCGGCATCGGGTGCCGTATCCGCGTGGGCGACGGCCTTCGGCGCCTGCTTTGCCACCGGCTCCGCTGCCGCCTGCTTCGGCTCTGCAACCGGCTTGGCGGAAACCTTCTGCGGCTCGATCGAAGCGGTCTTGACGGGGTCGGCCGCAAGCGCTCCATGCGGCAGCGTCAAAGTCTGGCCTATGCGAACGCCATCGCCGGCCTGCATGCCATTTGCCCGCTTGAGCTCGGCGACGGTTACGCCGCTTTCCTTGGCAATCCTGGCCAGCGAATCACCTGGCTTGACAACATAGGTGCCCTTCGGCGTCGGTCCCTTGCCGTTGCCGGCAGCGAGCTTGTTGGGATCGGCAAGGCCTGCCTGAGACTTGCCGCGCATCTGGCCGTTGGACGGCAGCGCAAGGACTTCCTGTTGCGGCGCCTTGGCCGGGCCCGGCATTTTGCCGCCCTTGGAAAGATCGGTCGCCTCCGATGCCATCTTGGCCGGGCTGGCAGCGCCTGCACCGTTCATGGTCGGTATAATGATCTGCTGGCCGGGCTGAGCGCCGGCGCCGTTGCGCAAGCCATTGGCGCGCAGGATTTCCTTCTCCGGAACACCATAACGGCGGGACAGCAGCGCGATATTCTCGCCCGGATGCAACGTCACGCTCGGAGCATTGACGGTGGTCCAACCCGAGGACGGCTGAGGGGCCGAAGCGGTCTTGATCGTGCCTGTCGACAATGTGTCCGGAGCAAGAGCCGGCCTGGCGCGCGAGCCATCATTCCTGCGCGACGACGGGAACGGCTGGGTGAGCGCTTCGTTTTCTGCTCTGGGTGCCGCATGCGGGCGAGTCATGTCGGCAGACGCACCGGGAGGCGCCAGATCGGAACGCTGGATCGCGACGGGCGCCGTGGACACACGAGCACTGGAATAGGATGGGTTATAGCGAGCCGGCGAATTCGGGTAGGGTTGCGTTGCCGGTGCGCTCGACTGCGAATAATCCTGCTGGCCATAGCCGCCGGCCTGCGCGACATCGGCTCGCGGCACCGGATCGCCATTCGGACCATTCAGGCTGCGACGGTTGATGGAACCCGTCGTCACATTATCCGTGTTCTTGGAGAAGAGCCCGCTGAAGCGGGTCGTGTCTGAACTACAAGCCGTTGCAGTACTCGCCAGGAGGATGGCCACCAGGACTTTCCCTGCCGATTTACCGAAGTTTGAAGAAAGACTGAAACCCATGACTCAACCCACTTAAGACGCAACCGATTATGGGTCGATTAAAGCGCGTTAATCTTACCATGCGGTTAAAGCACTGGTGCGGCATGTGTTTTTTTGAGGAATTGCTAACCATAGAAAATGAAACAGCGGGCCGGCGGCCCGCTCTCCATCCTCATCGATCAAAATTGGGCCTCAAAGATAGGAGGCGAGCATCGGCACGATGGGCTGATAGGGAACGTCGAAGAGTTCTTCGCGCTCAAAGCGGCTGCCGGTCTTGGTCAGGCGTACCAGGCGGCAGAGACCATCGGACACGATCAGCGGCGCGATCATGGATCCGCCCGACACCAGCTGCTCGGCATAGAAGCGCGGCATGGCCGTGAACGCGGCGGTCACCAGGATTCGGTCGAAGGTGCCCTCGCCCTGCAGCCCGGCGCTGCCGTCGGCCTGCCGAATGATGACGTTGCGGAGCCCGAGCGCATCCATGCGCTGCTGCGCCGCCGTCGTCAGCGTCTTGTAACGATCGACCGTGAGGACCCGCTCCACAATCCGCCCCATGACGGCGGCGGTGAAGCCGCTGCCAGTTCCGATCTCGAGAACGCGGTGGCCCGGCTTGATCTTGAGGCCGTGAAGAATCCGGACGACAAGATCCATGCCTTCCATGAAGGCCCCGCATTCGATCGGGATCGTCCGGCTGGAATAGGCATCATCGACAAATTGCGGCGGCACGAAAGGCAGGCGCGGCGTCTGCTCGACCGCCGTCATCAGATCGATATCCAATATGCCTTCTGCCCGCAGCCGCAGAACAACGGCTGCAAAGCCTTCCTTCTCGACCAAACGAGGTGTCAATCCGCTACTCCATACCGAGCGCCCGCGCCACGCGGTCCTGCGCCGAATAATCCGTCAAATCGAGTTTCAAAGGAGTTACCGAAATACGATTTTGTTTCAACGCCTGAATATCGGTACCCGGACGGAACACGCCGCTGCGTTCGCCGAATCTCAGCCAATAATATGGGAAGCCGCGGCCATCCGCACGCTCCTCCACTTGTATGTTGAAGGCGAGATTGCCCTGCGCCGTCACTTCCGTCCCTGCGACCTCGTCGGGGCGGCAATTCGGGAAATTCAGGTTCAGGAAAGTACCGTCGGGCAAATCGATATCGATGAGCTTGCCAAGCAAGGCCGGAGCATGCGCCTCGGCTACTTCCCAAGGCACGACGCGCCCGCCGTTCTGATGGACATAGGCTTGGCTGAGGGCGAAAGAACGCACACCCTGCAGCGTCCCCTCGATCGCCCCGGCGATCGTTCCGGAATAGGTGACGTCGTCTGCGACATTCGAGCCGGAATTGACGCCCGAAAGCACCAGATCCGGCTTGATGTCCAGCACCTGCCGGATGCCCATGATAATGCAATCCGTCGGCGTTCCCCGCAGCGCATAGTGCTTGTCGGAGACCTTGCGCATCCGCAAGGGCTCGGAAAGGCTCAGCGAATGAGCAAGGCCACTCTGATCGGTCTCGGGTGCGACGATCCAGACATCGTCCGACAGGGCACGGGCGATACGCTCCAACACAGCCAAGCCTTCGGCGTGAATACCGTCATCATTGGTCAGAAGTATGCGCATCGCCCCACCGCCTGATTTATGCTGCTTTCTCGATCCTTGTCACACCACCCATATATGGCAGCAGTGCGTCCGGTACAGTGACGGAACCATCGGCGTTCAGATAATTCTCGAGGACGGCGATCAGGCAGCGGCCGACGGCGGTGCCGGAGCCGTTCAGCGTGTGAACGAACTTCGTGCCCTTGTCATCCTTGCCACGGTAGCGTGCATTCATGCGCCGGGCCTGGAAATCGCCGCAGACCGAGCATGACGAGATCTCGCGATAGGTATCCTGTCCCGGCAGCCAGACTTCCAGGTCGTAGGTCTTGCGCGCGCCGAAGCCCATGTCGCCCGTCGATAGCGTCATGACGCGATAGTGCAGGCCGAGGCGTTTCAGCACTTCTTCGGCGCAAGCCGTCATGCGCTCGTGCTCGGCAATCGAGCTTTCGGCATCGGTGATCGACACCAGCTCGCACTTCCAGAACTGGTGCTGACGCAGCATGCCGCGCGTATCGCGGCCGGCGGAACCGGCTTCCGAACGGAAGGACGGCGTCAGCGCCGTGAAGCGCAGCGGCAGCTTTTCCTGATCCAGAATTTCGCCGGAGACCAGATTGGTGAGCGTCACTTCGGCAGTCGGGATCAGCCAGCGGCCGTCCGTGGTCCTGAACAGGTCCTCGGCGAATTTCGGCAATTGGCCGGTGCCGAACATGGCCTCGTCGCGCACCATCAGCGGCGAGCTGACTTCAGTGTAGCCGTGCTCGCTCGTATGGAGATCAAGCATGAACTGGCCAAGCGCACGCTCGAGGCGCGCAAGCTGCGACGTCAACACGGTGAAGCGCGAACCAGAAAGCTTGGTCGCGCGCTCGAAATCCATATAGCCGAGCTCTTCGCCGATCTCGAAATGCTCCTTCGGCATGTGGTTCCAGGTCGGCCTGGCGCCCCAGGAATGCTTGACGACATTGTCATGCTCGTCCTTGCCGACAGGCACATCCTCAAGCGGGATATTCGGAATGCGCGACAGGGCGTCGTTGAGCTCGGCCGTCAGCGTGCGCTCCTCCTCCTCCGCAGCCGGAAGCGAAGTCTTGATGTCGGCGACCTCGGCCTTCAGCTTCTCGGCAAGCTCGGCGTTCTTCTGCGCCATGGCCGCGCCGATCTCCTTCGAGGCGGCGTTGCGCCGGGACTGCATATCCTGGACTGATTGAATGACGGAGCGGCGCTTCTCGTCGAGCGCAATGAGGCCTTGCGACAGAGGCTCCGCGCCGCGCTTGGCAAGCGCTGCATCCAGAGCCTCGGCGTTCTCACGAATCCATTTGATATCAAGCATCGTCGTTCCAGATCGTTACACATGACTGCGGCTCCAACCGAAATATCGGTCGGAGATCGATCCGGCAAACCCTCAGGGGAGAACGATCCTCGCCCGTCGCTCAGACATTATCCGTCTTGGTGACATCGGACGTCTCGTCATTCTCCTCAAGCGTCTGCCGTGCACGCTGGCGTTCCACGAGTCGCGCCGCGTAGATGGAAATCTCGTAGAGAAGGATCGTCGGCACTGCAAGGCCGATCTGGGACATCGGATCCGGCGGCGTCAGCACGGCGGCTATGATGAACGCGAAGACGATCGCAAACTTGCGCTTTTGCGCCAGCCACTCCGATGTCAACAGTCCGACGCGCGCCAGCAGCGTGGTGATGACAGGCAACTGGAAGACAAGGCCGAAGGAGAAGACCAGCGTCATGATCAGGCTCAGATATTCCGAGACCTTCGGCAGCAGCGCAATGCCGATCTGACCGTCGGCTGGCGCCTGCTGCATCTTCAGGAAGAACCACATGACCATGGGGCAGAAGAAGAAATAGACGAGCGCCGCACCCATCAGAAATAGAACGGGCGACGCGATCAGGAACGGAAGGAAGGCAGAGCGCTCGTTCTTGTAAAGGCCGGGCGCCACGAACTTGTAGATCTGCGCGGCGATGATCGGGAAAGCGATGACCAGCGCGCCGAACATGGCGACCTTCACCTGGGTGAAGAAGAATTCCTGCGGCGCCGTATAGATCAGCTCGGCCTTGCTAAGATCGAGACCGGCCCAGACGACAGCCCATTTATAGGGGTAGACCAGATAGTTGAAGAGGTGTTTCGCCACGGCGAAGCAGCCGATGAAGGCAATGAAGAACGCCACCAGCGACCAGATCAGCCGCGAACGCAGTTCCATGAGGTGTTCGATAAGCGGCTGCGGCTTATCGTCGATATCACCCGTCATGCCTGGTCCTTCTTCTTCGGCGTTGTCTTACTGGCTGTAGCGCGCTTCCTGGGGGCAGTGGCGGGCGTTTCCTCAGCAGCAGCGGCTACCGCCACCTTGCGTGGCGCACGTTTCGGCTTTTCCGCAACGACGGAGGTCTGCACGGCGGCGGCAGCGACATCATCCGCCTTGGCCCGCGGTTTGCGCGCAGCCTTCGGCTTGGCGGTTGTTTCGCTTGCAGCGGCAACCGATTGTGGAGGGGGAGCAACCACGGGCGCCGGCTCGTTCGACGCTGGGATCGTCGAAAGCGCTTCCGGCAATCCAGCCGCGACACCGGGCACCGGTTCGTCCGTAACAGACGTTGCGGTCGCGGGTTTGTCCATCGTCGTCGAACGCTGCAGATCGGCTTTTATCTCGTTGCCCATCTGCCGCAACGGGTTCATGGCTTCCCGCAACGAATTGACGGGATTGAGCTTCTGGGCATCCGAGATCGTCTGGCGCACATCGTCCAACTCTGCCTCGCGCATCGCCTCATCGAACTGTGCACGGAAGTCTCCCGCCACTTTTCGGGCGCGCGCGGTCATCTTGCCGATTGTCCGCAATGTTGCCGGCAGCTCCTTCGGGCCAATGACCACAAGTGCCACGATGGCAATAATCACGAGCTCCGACCAGCCTATATCGAACATGCAAAGGCTCCTGGGCCAACGGCAAGCCTTTCAGCCCGCGCCCGCCCGACTTGATTACTTCGTTTCGTCAGCCTTGTGCTCGACCGTGCGGGACGTCGTCGTCGCCGCCGGGGTCGGCTGCGCCGAAGTATCCTCGTCGTCGTTCATGCCTTTTTTGAAGCTCTTGATACCCTTTGCGACGTCACCCATCAGCTCCGGGATCTTTCCACGGCCGAACAACAACAGCGCGATGGCCAGGACGATGAGCCAGTGCCATATGCTTAGAGAACCCATTGCGATAACTCCCAATTTTTGCGTCTTCTCGATGTAAGACGTTTGCGGATGTTTTTCAAACACCAAAATGTACTGCATCCACGCATATCGATATGCCGAACGCCGTTGCGGCGACCGAACGTCTCCAACCCGAGAGAATGATTTTCATATTCGCACCGGCTAATGGCAAAAGAGAGACGCGCCATCAGTTTCGAAAAAAAGCCGGCCTTGCCGCGATCGCCCGTTGAAATGCCATTGCTTCTGGCTCAATCGCCGGAGTTTGCGCCGCTCGGCGGCAGAAGACCGAGCTCTTCCAGGTCCATCTGCGTGATGGGATCCTCGTCTTCGGTGAGCTCGTCGCTCATCAATGGCGACGGGATATTGAAATTGGCGGGGATGCGTCCGGACAACAAGCCCGCTCCCTTCAGCTCTTCGAGACCCGGCAAATCGCGCAGCTCTTCCAGGCCGAAGTGATCGAGGAAGTCGCGCGTCGTGCCCAGAGTCACCGGTCGGCCCGGCGTACGGCGACGGCCGCGGAAACGAACCCAGCCGGCTTCCATCAGGACATCGAGCGTGCCCCTGGAGGTCTGCACGCCCCTGATATCCTCGATTTCGGCGCGCGTCACCGGCTGATGATAGGCGATGATGGCCAGTACTTCGAGGGCGGCGCGGGACAGTTTCCGCACTTCGTTCTCATCGCGCCGGATCATGAAAGAGAGATCGGCTGCCGTCCGGAAGGCCCAGGCTCCTTCAATCTGAATGAGATTGACGCCACGCATGGCGTAATCGGACTTGAGCTTCTGCATCAGGGCGGGAACATCGACGCCAGGCGCGACACGCTCGGCAATGAACGCCTCGGAAACCGGCTGAGCCGAAGCGAAGACCAGCGCTTCGGCAACGCGCTCGGCGTCGCCCAGACGGCGCTCATCTACCTCGGGCGCCGCTGTCTCGTATTCCATCCGCGGCTGGTCTTCGTCAGGATCGGTCACGCTCGCTCCCTGCCCTATTCCGCGGCTTCAAGTGAGGCGTGCTTCGGCCCGCGCCGCATGTAGAGCGGCTGAAATGCGCCCTCCTGCCGGATTTCCAGCTGCCCTTCGCGCACCAGCTCGAGCGAAGCCGCAAAGGCGCTGGCGATGGCCGTCGCACGCTCGCTGGCGCTCGTCATGTAACCTACCAGATAATGTTCCAACGCGGTCCAATCGGTGATTTCACCAATCATCCGGTCCAGGATCACGCGAGCATCCGCTAGAGACCAGACGCGGCGCTTCTCGATCGTCACCTGGGTGACAGCCTGTCGCTGGCGTAGTCCGGCATAGGCACTCAGAAGATCGTAGAGACTGGCATCAAAGGCCGATTGGCGCCGATCCGGGATGTGCTCCGGCGCTCCGCGGGCAAATATATCGCGACCGAGGCGATTGCGATTGACGAGATCCGTCGCCGCATCGCGCATCGCTTCAAGGCGCTTCAGGCGGAAGGCGAGCGTCGCCGCCATCTCCTCACCCGTCGGTCCGTCTTCCTTGCTCTGTTGCGGAATGAGCAACTTGGATTTGAGATAGGCAAGCCACGCGGCCATGACCAGATAGTCGGCTGCAAGCTCTATGCGAATGCGCCGGGCGCTGTCGATGAACAGAAGATATTGCTCGGCAAGCGCCAGCACGGAGATGCGCGACAGATCGACCTTCTGGGTGCGGGCCAGATGCAGCAGCAGATCCAGCGGTCCTTCAAAGCCGGCGATATCGATGACGAGGGCCGGATCATGCGAGCCGCGTTGCGCGTCGCTTTCCTGCCACAGCTTGTCCATCGGCATTGCCGTCTGCTGAAACTTCTCCGTGCCGCTCACCTTGTTCACCCGTCAGATCCTCGGAGTTCGGTCTAGGCCACTGCAAACATAGCGTCGAATTCGGCGCGAATCGACGTCTCGTCGGCGCCATCATCTTGACCGAAAGCGGCTTCCACCGCCTTGGTCCGCGCCAGCGCCGCGCCGGTCAGTGGCGGAACGTTGCGCACGACCTGCTGCATCTCGTCCATAACGCCATTGCAATGCAGCACGATATCGCATCCGCCCGCAACAATATTTGCAGCGCGCTCGCCGATCGTACCCTTCAGTGCATTCATCGAAGTGTCGTCCGACAACAACAGGCCCTCAAAGCCGATATGGCCACGGATGATCTCCTCGATTACCTTGCGCGACGTCGTCGCTGGGTTCGTCGGATCGATATCGGTGAAGACGACATGGCACGTCATCGCCATCAATTCGTCCTTTAGTGCGACGAAAGGCATGAAATCATGCGCCTCGAGCTCAGCGCGCGGAACAGAGACGACGGGCAATTCGTGATGCGAATCGGCAAAGCCACGGCCATGGCCGGGCATGTGCTTCATCACGGGCAGGACGCCGCCGGCCTTGAGACCTTCGGCCGCCGCACGCCCCATCTCCATCACCGTTACGGGATCGCCGCCATAGGCGCGATTGCCGATGACATTGCTGGAACCCTCGACCGGGACATCAAGCACGGGCAGACAATCGACATTAATACCGAACTTCAAAAGATCGAAGGCATGCAGCCTGGACATCAGCCAGGCTGCCCGCAGGCCGCGCTCACGATCCTGACGATAGATATCGCCTAGGGCCTGGCCGGAAGGATAATGCGGCAGGATCGGCGGGCGGATGCGCTGCACCCTGCCCCCCTCCTGGTCGATGAAAACCGGCGCGTCACGCCCGACACTGTCACGCAGGGACGCAACCAGATCGGCGATCTGGGCCGGCTCGGAGATATTGCGTCCAAACAGGATGAAGCCCCATGGCTGTTCTCCCTGATAGAAGGAGCGCTCTTCGGGCGTGATGGCATGGCCGCTGCAGCCAAGGATCATGGATTTCGATTCGGTCATGCTCGAATCATAGAGACTGGCGCCGCGAAACGCGAGCGGCGTCAAGCCGGCATTCACAAAAACCGAACGGCGCAAACGAAAACGGCGGGATGAACCCGCCGCTTTGCCGAGAGACTGAAGCCAGATCCCTTATTTCGAAATCAGGCAGGTGCCGCCAGCGGTGCGGTAGCGCTCGCAGATGGCTGCGGCCTCGTCCTTGGAACCGGCGACGACGCGGACGCGATAGTAGGTGCCCTTGCCGGCGATATCGGCCTTGCGGATTTCCAGCGGATGGTTGCCGATGACACTGGCGAACTTCACCTTCAGGTTCGCCTGCGACTTCTGCGCATCGGCCTCGGACGGCAGGGAAGCAATCTGCACACCATAACCACCAGCGCCGACGGTCGCGGCAGCCGGAGCGGCCTGGCGAGTTGGCGCCGGGCTTGCCGAAGCGACCTGCTGCGGCTGAGGCTTGGGCTGCGTCTGGCGAGGCGCAACGGCGGCGGGCGCAGGTGCGGCGGCAGCGGTAGCGGTTGCCTTGGCCGGTTCTGGACGAGCGGTCGGAAGCGGGGTCGTCTTGACGACACGGATCGGCGTGCTTTCGGCGCTGGCAGCGTCGCCATCGGCGGCGGCCGGCGGCGTATTGGCGGAGGTCGGCGGCGTATTCGTGGTGGCCGGACGAAGATCGGCCGATGCAACCTGGTTGTTTGCTGCCGGCTTTGCCGCAGCTGTTGTCGTGGTGTCGACGGCAGGCTCGTCACGAGCAACCAGAGAACCGTCAGGCTTGACGATCATCGTCCGGACCTTGCGCGGCGATACCGCCGGCACCTGACCGTCATCATTGGCCGCGACATTCGCGTTGCCGCCGTCCTGATTTGGAAGCAGGCGCGGATCTTGGGTTTCACCGACGGGGGTCGACGTCACCTGATCGCCACTATCGTCATCCGGAGATACGGATTCCGGAATGAGGGTCTTCTGCACCACATCGACCGGCTGCTCGTTGGAGGAGACCAGCTCCTTCTGCTTCGGCGCTGCGGTGCCGTCGCCGGCGACGCGGTCATAAACGGCCTTGTCCTGATTGGGGACAACGGTGCCGCCTGGATTTTCCGGAGCCACCTTCACCGGATTGGCATCGGCGGTAATCACGCGCGGCTCGCCGGAGAAGTTGGAGATCGGCGATCCGTGACGGACCCAGCCGTAGACGCCGTAAGCGCCAAGACCGAGAACGGCGATGACGGCCGCGGCTGTCGCCAGGTTGCGCACCGGACGCGCCGGACGACGGTTGGCCGCCGCCGGGTTCAGCGTCATCCGGGCAACATTCTCGACCGGAGTGGCGGCTTCGCGATAGCTGCGGCGGAAATCCTCCTCCAGCGCACGCTCGAATTCATCGAATTCCTCGATCGGCTGTTTGGCAACGGCCGCAGCGGGCTGGGCCGCCGTGCTCTTCGACCAAGATGCTGCGGCGGCAGCGCCGCCGAACGCGGCACCAGCGGCGGGCTTGAACGGCTCCGATGCTGCTTCCTTGGCCGGCGTGCCCAGGAGGCTCGCCATCTCGGAATCGATGTCGAAATCATATTCCGGCGGAACGACGACCGGCTCTTCCGGCTCGATCGCCGGCAGATGCGGAACATGCGATCCCTCGAAGTTTTCGACGCGCTCTTCCGTATCGGAAATCTCGGTCGGATCGAAGGGCAGCATCTGATCGGCGTCGAACGCCGGAGCAGTCATGCTTGCGGCGGGCACGACGGGGATCGGTGCGGCCTGCACCGGCTGCGGCGCAACCGCGGCGGCTAAAGGAGCGACAGGCGCCGGCGCAACCGGCGTGGCGCGTGAGACGATGGGTTCAATTGCCGGCGCAGCCGGAACCGGTTGTCTTGCAGGAGCGGATTTATCGGCCTCGGCAAAATCGAGACCGGCAAGTTCCATCTCGATATCCGCGAGATCGAACTCGAAATCCTGACCGGCAAACGGATCCTCGATATCAAAGGTGATCGGTTGCGGCGCCTCAGGCTGCGGCGCAGTCGCGGCAACCGCCGGCGCAGCGGCGTGTTCTGTGAACGAAGAACCGAAATCACCGAAGCTGGGTTCCGCCTTCGCTACCGGATCATTGCTTCTCGGCGGAACGGGATAGCGATCCACGTCGGCCAATAGAGCATCGATCTCCGCCGAAAGGGCGGCCGCGTCAACGGTCCGCACCTTGGGCGATGCAGGCACATCGACCGCCGGGGTCGGCTGATCAGCGACAACGGGCTGCGGCTTGTAAGTTTGATACGCAGCAGCAGTTTTGGCCGGCTCGAAATCGAATGCCGTGTCGACCTGGCTTGTTTCGGGCAGCACAGGAGCCACCGGGGCGGGCTGCTCGCGCGGCACGGATGGGGATGCAAGCGTAAAGTTCGCAAGCGGCAACCGCACGGTCGCGGCAGCGGACTGCGGCGTCGGCTTGACGACCGGAGGCGCCGGCGGCGGATCGAGTCGTGGCGGAGGCGAGGCCATGACCGCCTGCAAAGCCGGCGCGATCGACATTTCCAGCTCGTCGATCAGATCGCGCGCACCCATTGTAGGCTTGACCGGGGCCACAGGCTGCGGCGGCTCTTCGAACTTGGGTTCGGCTCGCACCGGTTCGGCAGGAGGCGAAACCGGAGCCTGATTGGAAAGCACCGGCTGCTCCGGCGGAACAGAAATGTCATTTGCCGGACTCATACGAGGCGTATCGTAACGCTCGAATTCGCGAAGAAGCTCGTCCTCGAGATTGAAGGCGGGCTCCTGCCGCTGAGCCGCGGGAGCTGCCTGAGCAGCAGGGCGCGGCTCAAAACCTACGATACGCGCGAGTTCTGCGAGCGGATCATCATCCGCAAAGAACTCGTCGTTTCCGCTTGCGCGATACGCCAACTGTTTTTCTGCCATCACCGTTCCACTCGAAAACGCTACAGTTAAATGCCAGCGCAATGTGGGTAAATGGTGACGTTTATCGCATTTCGTCCGGTGCTGCGGTCCCAGTTATACCAAGACCTGACTTCAAAACCGACGCGACAGCGTACACCAGCCCAAGTCTGGCAATGCTCAATTCTCGGTTCTTATCGTTAACAAATCGTAATTCAGGTAAATCTTTACCTTTATTCCAGTGTCCATGGAAGGAACTTGCTAGATCGTAAAGGTAAAAGGCGATGCGATGAGGCTCCTGCGACTGTGCCGCAGCTTCAACGATTCGCGGGAATTCCGCAATCTTGGCGACCAGCTGTAGTTCAGCCGGATCGGAGATCACGCCGGCGACCGCCTTGGCCAGGTCGAGCGATGCAATATCGAGGTCGGGGAAGGCTTCCTTGGCCTGCCGGAAGATCGACATGCAGCGAGCATGCGCATACTGCACGTAGAAGACCGGATTGTCCTTGGACTGTTCCGTGACCTTTGCAAAGTCGAAGTCCAAGGGCTCGGAATTCTTCCGATAGAGCATCATGAACCGCACCGAATCGCGGCCGACTTCGTCGACGACTTCGCGCAGCGTGACGAAATCGCCCGACCGCTTCGACATCTTCACGGGCTCGCCATCGCGGAACAGCTTGACCAGCTGGCATAGAAGCACCGTCAGCTTCGCCTTTCCCTCCGATACCCCACGCGCCACAGCTTCGAGCCGCTTGACGTAGCCGCCATGGTCGGCGCCGAGAATATAGATCATCTCGTTGAAGCCGCGATCGAACTTATTCTTGAAGTAGGCGACGTCGGCGGCAAAATAGGTATAGGAACCGTCCGACTTGATCAGCGGACGATCGATATCATCGCCCACTTCCGTCGAGCGGAAGAGCGTCTGCTCGCGATCTTCCCAATCTTCAGGCAATTGTCCCTTCGGCGGCGGCAATGCGCCCTTGTAGACATAGCCCTTGAAGGTCAGGTCGTTGATCGCAGTGCGAATCAGGGCCGCGCCATTGGCGTGCAGCGTGCGCTCGGAGAAGAAGACGTCATGGTGAACGTTCAAGGCTTCGAGATCCTGGCGGATCATCGCCATCATCGCGTCGATGGCCCGATCCTTGACGATGGGAAGCCATTGATCTTCCGGCATGCCGCGCAGCTTCGTGCCGAATTCCTTGGCGAGCGCTTCGCCGACCGGAACCAAATAGTCGCCGGGATAAAGGCCGGCCGGGATTTCGCCGACCGGCTCGCCGAGCGCCTCGCGATACCGAATGAACACGGACCGAGCCAGCACGTCGATCTGCGAGCCAGCATCATTGATGTAATATTCCTTGGTGACCTCATAGCCGGCAAAACCGAGCAGGTTCGCCAGCGCGTCGCCAACCACGGCACCACGGCAATGGCCGACATGCATCGGGCCCGTCGGGTTGGCGGAGACGTACTCGACGTTGACCTTTTGGCCCAAGCCGAGGGTCGAGCGACCGAACCGCTCTCCCTCGGAGATCATGGTCGACAAGAGACGCTGCCAGTAGCCGACCGAGAGGCGGATATTGATGAAGCCAGGACCGGCGACCGAAACCTCGGCGACGTCTGCGTCTTCCTTCAGCTTGGCGACGATAATCTCGGCGAGCGCGCGCGGATTGGTGCCGAGCGCCTTGGACAGTACCATGGCCGCATTGGTGGCGACATCGCCATGGCTGGCGTCTCGCGGCGGCTCAACGCCGATACGCCCGAAGTCGAGTTCAGATCGCTTTTCTCTTACAATATCAATTTGCTCGAGAGCGTTCTTAATTCTTGCTTCGAAGTCGGTGAAAAGGTTCATGATATGGTCCACGCATAGCTTGGGCGGGCCGCTGTCGGCCCAACGCCGCCGCTGCCTATCGCAAATCGGGAGTCTGGTCAAACAGCCGCTTGTGAGCACTGATGGCATAGGTGTCGGTCATGCCAGCCAGATAGTCGCCGACATGTCGAGCCTTGGCGGCGACGGCGAGGCCGGCGATATGGTCGACCCAATAATGGCTCTGCATCTCCTTGGGATTGTCCATATAGGCACGGAACAGATCCGTAACGATCTGTGCCGCGCCGGCACGGATACGCATGATATCCGGGTGGCGATAAATGCGCTTGAACAGCATCTGCTTGATCTGCTTATCGGTTTCGGCCATCTCGGGCGAGAAAGTCGAGATGATGCGGCCGGCGCCGCGGATATCGGCAACGCTGTCAGGCTTGATCTCGGCGAGCGCTTGCTGTGATACCGCAATCACATCCTCGACCATGCGGGTGATCTGCCGGCGCATGATCTCATGCGTGAACCGGCTCGGCTCCAGATGCGGATAGCGCGCCCTCACCTCCGCCATGAGCCCGGAGAGAAACGGCACCTCCTCCAGCATGTCGAAGGTCAGATAGCCGGAACGAAGGCCGTCATCGATATCATGCGTGTTGTAAGCGATGTCGTCGGCGATCGCCGCAACCTGCGCCTCCAGACTGGCATAGGTGGCAATTTCGAGATCATGGATTTCGCAATAGTCCAGGATGGGCTGCGGCACCGGGCCATGGGTGCCCTTGCCGTCGGGCGTCATCAGCGGACCGTTGTGTTTGACCAGGCCTTCGAGCGTCTCCCAGGTAAGATTGAGCCCGTCGAATTCGGCATAACGCCGCTCGAGCTTCGTCACGATGCGCAGGGATTGCGCATTGTGGTCGAAGCCGCCATAGGGCAGCAGCATCTCGTGCAGCGCGTCTTCGCCGGTGTGCCCGAAGGGCGTGTGGCCGAAATCGTGAACCAGCGCCACGCCTTCGGCCAGATCCTCATCCAGCTTCAGCGCGCGCGCCAGGGCGCGAGCAACCTGCGCAACTTCGATCGTATGCGTCAGGCGCGTGCGGTAGTGATCGCCGTCCTGAGCAATGAACACCTGCGTCTTGTGCTTCAGTCGCCGGAAGGCCGTCGTGTGGACGATCCTGTCGCGGTCACGCTGGAATTCGGAGCGCGTCGGGCTCGCCCCCTCTTCATAGAGCCGGCCTCGCGATGCCCAAGGGTCCGTCGCGTAGGCGGCCTTTTCTCCATAACCGAAACCCAATGCATGCCTGTCGATCGTCATTACCTATCCATTCCGGCATTAGTACCCTGCGCGCTCAAACGCGCGAAGGGCGTTTCATTTCAGTCGGCCAATGGTATTCCTCCAAACATGGAGCAGCCCAGCCCATTGACGTCGCTTTGCAGCCTTCATACCTATAGACAAGAAAACAGCAAAATGGTGTGTGGCTCAACCACGAAACCATAGCTGTCACCGGCCTGACTTTCATGATAAAGGCTATGGATATCAGCCGTTTGAAAGTTCGACGGCGTAATGGTTCTCTCCGGATCTTGACCCCGGCAGGAGGAATGCATGACTGAGACAAACGTAACCCTATCGGACGCCGCGGCAAAGCGAATCGCTGATATCGTCGGCGCAGAGGCTGGCAAACGGGCGCTTCGCGTCGCCGTCGAAGGCGGCGGCTGTTCCGGCTTTTCCTATAAATTCGATCTTGCCGAAGGCCCCGAAGACGATGATATCATTGTCGAAAAGGGTGATGCCACCGTGCTGATCGACCAGTTATCGCTGGTCTACATGGCCGGTTCCGAGATCGATTTCGTCGACAATCTGCTCGGGCAATCCTTTCAGATCAAGAATCCGAATGCTGTCGCAAGCTGTGGCTGCGGCACCAGTTTTTCGATCTGACACGTCAGCTTTTTCCACAGCTTGATCGCCGGCCGGAGGCCTTTGCTCCCGGCCGGCTTTCACATGGGCGGTAGTCAAGTCCACTTGCTGCGGATACAACAAGGCGAAGCAAAGGAACGAGCCGCCCATGAAAATCGCCACCTGGAACATCAACGGCGTCAAAGCGCGTATCGAGAACCTGTGCCAATGGCTGAAGGATTCGAGCCCGGACATCGCCTGCCTGCAGGAGATCAAGACGGTCGACGAAGGTTTTCCGCGCCTGGAGATCGAGGCGCTCGGCTATCATGTCGAGACGCACGGGCAAAAGGGTTTCAACGGCGTTGCGATTCTCTCCAAGGTCAAGCCTGACGAAGTGACGCGCGGCCTGCCCGGTGACGATGGCGATGAGCAAGCCCGCTTCATGGAAGCGGTGTTTTCCATCGAAGGACACGGCGCATTGCGTGTCTGCTGCCTATATTTGCCGAACGGCAACCCGATCGATACGGAAAAATATCCCTACAAACTCGCTTGGATGGAACGTCTGCGAAAATTCGCTGGGGATCGCCTGGCGCTGGAAGAACCGATCATTCTTGCCGGCGACTACAATGTTATCCCGGAGCCGCATGATTGCTTCGACCCGAAGGTATGGGAAAACGATGCGCTGTTCCTGCCCCAGACCCGCCGGGCTTTCCGCCAGCTCGAACATCTCGGCTTCACCGACGCAGTCCGCGCCACCACCGATGCGGTCAAACTCTATTCATTCTGGGATTACCAGGCCGGTGCCTGGCCGAAGAACAACGGCATCCGGATCGACCATCTGATGCTGTCGCCGGAAGCGGCCGATCGCCTTGCGGCGACCGCGATCGAGAAACACGTGCGCGCTTGGGAAAAACCCTCTGACCACGTCCCGGTCATCGCGCATCTCGATTTCAGCAGCTAAGCTTCGATTTCAAACCAATCAGCTGAGTGTCGTCTTAAGGCGCCGGATCAATCGGAACCGGCGACATCCAGCTGGTGCGCCATGGAGACTGCGACACGGCGGTCATTCTCATTAGCCAGCGAGAAAGCCTGCTCCTGCATGTCTTCCATCCAGCTGCAATCCTGCGGTTTGCACTTGTCGAGCGCCGCGGTCAAGAACGCCAGGCCGCGGACGGATTGACCTTCCTGGAACAGGAGATTGCCAAAAACGGCCATGGCACCCGGATGGCCGCTCTTGCGCGCCTGGTTCAGCCACTTCTTCGCCTGCTGCACGTTGGTGGCCCCGCCCTCTCCGGACAACAGCATCTGAGCCAGCTGGAACTGTGCCTCGGGAACACCGAAAGTCGATGCGACCTGGAAATAGAGCTGGCGCGCCTGATTGAGATCGATCTTGACCGGGCTGTTGGCAATGCCGGTCTTGTAGTAGCTGGCAAGGGCGAGCAGCGCGTTGATGAAGAAGCCTGTATCTTCAGAGCCCGGCTCGACGCCCTGCTGGGCAATCTCGCTATAAATCTTGAAGGCTTCGAAATCGTTCTGCGCGACACCGTCGCCATCGGCATACATGTTGGCGAGAGCCCAACGCGAACCGGTATGCCCCTTTTCAGCGGCATATTTGTAGGCTTCGACCGCCTCTTCCTTCTGACCGTTCTTATAGGCCCTGAAGCCGAATTTGAAGAGATCGAACGGCCCCGATTCCTTAGTGACCCCGGCATTGATATCGAATGCCCGGGCTTGGCCCGCCAGCGCCACGGAAGCGGCAAGGGACAGGCTGAGCATCATGACTCTCGCTGATATGAACTCAGACTTAAACATAACAGTCGATTTCTTTCGCTCCATCCGCATCTGCCACGGCGATTCCATATACATCGTCAGATCTGCGAATGTTTTCCCTGACCATGCACGAGACTGCAAAATCCCCCGCGAGGAAGATTCCTGCGGCATTAAAACGATGCCGTTTGCCACATTTGCGACCATAGCCTGCAATTATGTCCAAACCAGCATTTCGGCGGTCATTATCGTATCCGGCGGCCGGAACGGCGTTCCCACTCATCTTCCCGCGGATGATGGTAAACATCGTTCGGTGTGCGGCATTCCCTGGCAGACAACGAATTCCCGGCTGCTTCGGAAGCGCCGCCGCCCCGATCCCGGATTGTTGTTCATGCCAAAGTGGAAGTTCACCCATCAACCGCTTACGCACCCTCTACAAGGCTTACCCCTGTGCCCACGTAATCGCTGCTCCCCATTTGTGGCGGGAAATGGACAAATTGTAATCTGATCACGTGGCCGTAATCTCTTGAAATAGACTGTTGCTAATTCGTCACAAAAATTTGACCGGCCTTGAGGCTTCATTAACCATAACGTGCCCAGGTAGATCATTTTCGAGCGTGTTTCCCCACGGCTTCACAATGAAACGCCGCGAGACCAGGAAGGCTCGCGGCGTACAGATCACTTAAATAAAATATAGTCTTTAATCCAAAGGCTTATCGTTAGAAGCTCACCTTCATCGACGTCTGGAGAGCCGCGACCAAATCATTGCCGAAGCTATAGCTGGCATCGTTGCCGTAGACTATGCCGCCGCGTGTGACCGGCCCGGATTTGCCTGATGTCATCAAGCCGAGCGCACCGCCGAAGTTGAACTGGACATGCTCCGTCGGTTTGTAGGCAACACCCGCACCAAGCGTCCAGGTATCCGAATTCATGCCGTAGCCGTCACTCGTGCCGCGATCCCAGCCCAGGCTGACGGCGCCGCTCCACTTGTCATTGAACTTGTGCCCGATGCCGCCACTAATGGTCCAGCCGTCGCGGTACAGCAGATCAAGCGAGGTGAGCTCCGTGGCACCACCGACCTTGCACGACGTGCCGCGCGTCGATGTCGGGCAAAGAGCGATGCTTTGCAGAATGCTCCAATTCGTCCACTTCACCGAGCCGAAAGCGAGCCAGTCCGGCGCTATGCCGCTTTGCACCTTCCATTCCAGCGAGTCGGGAGCATCGGCCGATCCGAAGACGGACGTGAGCTTGCCAAAGAACGGGCGGATCGGCGGCAGTTCCGTCAGATCGACACTGCCCTTGAGGTTGTCGTACTTGACCCGGCTGTTATAGACGAGACTCGTGCGGAAGGCATATTCCGGTATTTCATAGGCGAGACCGGCGCGCCAGCCCCAGCCGTGACCGTCCACATCAAGCGAACCGACACCATCGTAGACGGAGGAAAGCGGAGCCGGAATGACCGAGACAAGACGGGACTTGAAGCCACTGACTTCCTGATAGAAGCCACCGCCGATCAGACGCAAGTCGCCCGGACCCGCATCGAACTTGTACGAGCAGGTGGCCGCATAATTGTTCGTGCTGACCTTGACCTCGCTCTCATTGTTGGCACCGGCCCAGTTCAGGCCTTCGTTAAGATGCCCACCGAACGGCTGAGAGTAATCAGCCATGCAATCGAGGTCGTCGGTGATGCCGATCTTGAAAGCGACATAGGGCATCGCATAATTTTCCGAGGCATCGGTCGAGTGACTACGACCGTTGAGGTTGCCATCGCTCGGATCGGTATCCTTCGCATTCTTCAGTTTACGGTCGGGCATGACGTAGGTAACGCCGGACTCGAAAACATACCGTCCCTTGTCGAACAGCAGATCGATATCATAGCCGGAACGATCAAGACCGCCCGCAAAAGCGGCGCTTGCGAATGATGAACCGATGATGAGCGCAAATGCCCCCCTCAACGCAACAGAAAATGCCATTGTGTCTCCCCCACCTATGCATTCATTCATTCGATTGTTGCGACGATCGTTTGAATTGGCAATGCGGCCTTTGGGAGCGACAACGACTTTAGGTAACAATTGATTTACGTAAGAAAACGAACTCCATGCCAGAATATCTACAATTTTAGGCAATTTTTGCTTCTGAAATATCATTTTCATCCCCACGTAGATTCTCATTCTTCACGGCAACAAATCTGTTACAATCTGACAACAGTTCCGCTTTTCGACAATACCCACCATATTTGAGGGTAAACCATTTCACCTGTGCGAAACTGGTGGCGGGCCAAAGACATATTTTCTCCAGTCAATCCAAGTCGAATCGACGGACAAACAAAAGGGCACGCGACTTTCGTCGGCGTGCCCTTTTGTTGGATAAAAGCCTTGGTTTTCAGGCGGCTTCGCTGACCCGGGCAAGCGCCACCTTCAGACTGGCAAGCTGCCCTTCGAGCTCGCCGAGACGTTCACGCTCGGCGGCGACGATGTCCGGGTTCGCGTTGGCGACGAACTTCTCGTTCGAGAGCTTGCCGACGATACGAGCGATCTCCTGCTCGTTCTTGGCAATCGCCTTTTCGAGACGGCCTTTTTCTGCGGAAAGGTCGATAAGGTTGCCGAGCGGCAGGCAGACCGTCGCCTCGCCGACAATGATCTGGGCAGCCCCCTTCGGCGCGGTATCGGCGAGCGAAATCGCCTCGACGCGCGCCAGTCGCTTGATGGCGGCGTCGTGACGGAACAGGCGCTCGCGCGTCAAGCCGTTGGAGCCGACGACGACCAATGGCGCGGTGGCCGCCGGCGGCACATTCATTTCCGAACGTACGGAGCGCAGGCCGGAAACAAGATCGATCAGCCAGTTGATCTCGTCGGCCGCGACATCGTCCGCATAGGAGGGAGCCGGCCAGTCGGCATGGCAGATCAGGCCGTCACGCTCCTGCCCCTCGCCTGCCGTATGCGCCCAGAGTTCTTCGGTCATGAAGGGCATGAAGGGATGCAGCAGCTTGTAGGTCTCTTCGAGAACATAGGCCGCGCAGGACTGCGCCTCGGCCTTGGCGTTGTCGTCGTTACCACCGAAGATCGGCTTCAACAGTTCGAGATACCAGTCGCAGAACTGATTCCAGATGAAGCGATAGAGCACGCTCGCGGCATCGTTGAAGCGATAGGATTCCAGCGCCTCGGTCACGTCTAGCTCCGTGCGCGCAAGCTCGGTCAGGATCCAGCGATTGATGGTGAGCTCGGCCGCTTCCGGCACGAAATGCGGATCGCTCTTGGCACCGTTCATCTCGGCAAAGCGCGTGGCATTCCACAGCTTGGTGCCGAAATTGCGGTAGCCGGCAATGCGGGCCGGATCGAGCTTCACGTCGCGGCCCTGCGCCGCCATGATCGCCAGCGTGAAACGCAGCGAATCTGCGCCGTACTGGTCGATCAGTTCGAGCGGATCAATTACGTTGCCCTTGGACTTCGACATCTTCTGCCCGTTCTTGTCGCGCACCAGGGCGTGCACATAGACGGTGCTGAACGGCTCGACGGGCTCACCATTCTCGTCCTTCATGAAATGAAGACCCATCATCATCATGCGGGCGACCCAGAAAAAGATGATGTCGAAACCGGTGACGAGCACATTGGTGGGATAGTAACGCGCCAGTTCCGGCGTCTCATCCGGCCAGCCGAGCGTCGAGAAAGGCCAAAGCGCCGACGAGAACCATGTGTCGAGAACGTCTTCGTCACGCGTCAGGATTTCGCCCGGCTTGAAGTTTTCCAGCAGGTCCTCGACATAGGCCTTCATCGGCCCTTCATGGGACAGGTAATGCTGGATTGCCGCCTGCAGCGCCTCTTCCTCAGTCTTTTCGACGAAGACCTGTCCATCCGGTCCGTACCAGGCCGGGATCTGATGACCCCACCAGAGCTGGCGCGAAACGCACCATGGCTGAATATTCTCCATCCAGTCGTAATAGGTCTTGTCCCAGCTCTTCGGAACAAGCTTGGTACGGCCTTCGCGGACGGAAGCGATTGCCGGTTCGGCGAGGGTCTTGGCGTCGACATACCACTGCTCGGTCAAGCGCGGTTCGATCGGCACGCCGCCGCGGTCGCCATGCGGAACCGTGTGCTTGTGCGGCTCGACCTTGTCGAGCAGGCCAGCCTCCTCGAAGATGCGGACAATGATCTTGCGCGCCTCGAAACGGTCCTTGCCTTCCAGCTCATCCCAGGCGCCATGCAGCGCGGCGGGATGATCCAGGCCCTCGAGGAAGTCTTCGTTGTCCTTGATGGTGATGGTCGCTTCCGGCGTCAGAATGTTGACGACACGCAGACCCCGGCGCTTGCCGACGTCGAAGTCGTTGAAATCATGCGCCGGCGTCATCTTGACCGCGCCCGTTCCCGCCGTGGGGTCCGGATATTCGTCGGCGACGATCGGGATGCGGCGGCCGACGATCGGCAGAATGACATGCTTGCCGACGATCGCCTTGTAGCGCTCGTCGTCCGGGTTGACGGCAACGCCGGTATCGCCGAGCATGGTTTCGGGTCGGGTGGTGGCAACGACGAGATAGTCGCGCGTTTCCCATTCCGTCGGCTTGCCGTTCTCGTCGAAAGCAATCGGATGCTGGTAGGTGACGCCCTCCTCCAGCGGATAGCGCAGATGCCAGAGATTGCCGTTGATCTCATGCTGTTCGACCTCGATGTCCGAAATCGCGGTCAGCATCTTCGGGTCCCAGTTGACCAGCCGCTTGTCGCGATAGATCAGACCTTCCTTGTAAAGCGTGACGAAGACTTCGAGAACGGCCTTCGACAAGCCCTCGTCCATGGTGAAGCGTTCGCGCGACCAGTCGCAGGAGGCGCCAAGACGCTTCAACTGGTTGAAGATCAAGCCGCCGGACTCTTCCTTCCATTCCCAGACCTTTTCGATGAACGCCTCGCGACCGATCTTGTGACGATCCGGCTGCTGTCTCTCGGCCAGGCGGCGCTCGACGACCATCTGCGTGGCGATGCCGGCGTGGTCCATGCCGGGCTGCCACAGCACGTCCTTGCCGCGCATACGCTCGAACCGCACCATGATGTCCTGCAGCGTGTTATTCAACGCATGACCCATGTGCAGTGAGCCGGTAACGTTCGGCGGCGGGATGACGATCGTGAAGGTTTCCGCGCCTGGCTTGGCGTTCGCACCGGCGCGAAATGCGTCGGCCTCATCCCATTTTTGGGCGATCTTCGGTTCGACGGTGGCGGAATCATATGTTTTGTCGAGCATTTTGGGACCGGATCTAGAGGACTGGATGATGCGGGTTGTAAATAGGATGGCTGTGAGCAAGTCAATAAAAAAGCCGCCCCGGAGGCCGGAGCGGCGGATCGTCTAGCCGAAGCCCAGGCTGTCAGCGGCGCGGGCCGCGGGCCACTCGCTCGATCTCTTCGCGCACGAGACGCTCAACCAGCGTCGGCAGATTGTCGTCAAGCCATTCCTGCAGCATGGGCCGCAGCATTTCCTGGGCCAATTCATCGAGGGAGCGACGCGGGCCACCTTCAACAACGGCAGCGAGCTCGTCAAACGAGCGGGCGACCTGCGCGCCGGCGGTTTCCGACATCAACGGCGACGTATGTTGCACCTGCTCAGAGAAATCTTCGGTTTCAGCGGCGACGGATGCGCGCAGTTCCGGCGCGTCGAAAATCGGCATCTCCACGGGAGCGGCCACCTGTGGGGCAGCGGGAGCCTCAGGCACTTTCCGCTCCTCCAGTTCCGGTTCCATCGTGGAGGCCGACGCAACTTCGGGCATTGGAAGAATGGCTGACGGCGCCGAGTCGGTAACGGCGTTTCGCAGCGGGAAGTCCGCAACGCGCTCGCCACGAGCTTCGGCAAGACGCGCAGCCATGGCCGGCGGCAGTTCGCGCGGTTGCGGCAGCTCGCGTCCAGCGCTCAGCAGCGCGGCATTGCGCTCCGAAGCGGCGCGAACGCGTGCTGCGACATCGGCAAGCGACAGGCCACGGTCCGCGCTTTGCGGCTCGGCGACAGGCATCTGCGAATTTGCGGCAACAAAACGCGGCTCGGCTTCTGCGGCCAGTGCTCGATCCGCCGCGGCGAACTCCTCATCGACAGTCAGGCGAATATCGTCATCGCGGGCGCCGGAGTTGGTAAAATTCGTAGAGGAAATGGGCTTGGCGCCCCCGGGCTCGTTGCTTTCGATGATTCTGCGGATCGAAGCCAGAATCTCTTCCATGGACGGTTCACGCACTACATTTGGCTGAGCCATATTCATCCCCGTATTCCCATATTCAACGATCGGAAACTCGCAGAAAGAAGCACCCGAATCAGGGTCACCCTAGATGAGTGTCCTCGGGAAAAAAATCACCGTGAAAGCACTAAACCCGGTGATGCACAGTTTTGTTACGATCGCTGCGAATCGCACTGCATTTGCGATTCTGCCACATGTCGGCGCAATAAAAAACAGGCGCCCGGAGGCGCCTGTTGCGAACGCATCGTCGATCGCTCAAACGATCAGAATACGAATTCCTTGGCCTTGGCAAAGCCCGGCAGCGGCTTGATCGACGCGTTGAAAAAGACGTTTTCCGAAAAGGCGCCGCGTTCACGCATGAAAACTGTGGCGCGTGCGGCATGGCCATAGCCCAATACCGCGATGAGGCGGCCGTCTTCACCGAGTTGATCAAGAAGCGCCTGCGGCACCTGCTCGACCGAACCATCGACAAAAATGACATTGAAGGGCGCGCTGCCGGCGTGGCCCTTTTCAAGATCGCCGGTCACGACAGTCACGTTGTCGTAGCCGAGCGCGGCAAGATTGGCCTTGGCCTGAGCCGCAAGATCCTCGTCGGCTTCCAGAGCCACGACCTTATCCGCAATAAGCGACAGGATGGCCGAGACATATCCCGTGCCGCAACCGACATCGAGGACCTTGTCCTCTTTGGTGATGACGCCGAGCTGCAGGAGCTTTGCCAGCGGCGAGGCTTCCATGAGGAAGCGTGCGGCCTTGCCGGCGGCGGCCGGGGCAATCTCGATATCGCAATCTACATAAGCCAGGAGCTTCGATTTCTCCGGCACGAAATTTTCGCGCGGCACCGCGAAAAATGCATTCAACACGGAATGGGAGGTGACATCCGTCGTGCGGATCTGGTTCTCGACCATCTTCACGCGTGCTGCTTCGAAATCCATCATATCCTCTTGCGCCCTTTACGCCCCAGATAGGCCGGCTTTGCTTCAGTGCTAAGCGTGTCTTAATCGCGTGCGGCCAAGCTTTCAAGGCATCGTGGCAACCGGGGTGGAGATTCATCGCCATGCGTCTCCAACGAACAACAGCCGCGGTGTTCAAATGCCGATCGAGCCGTCTCCATTGCCCTTATCCGTTGCGGCGATGGAATTTCCTGGACGGAGGATGCAATTGAGCGCATGGCTTGCGGCGGCGCCTATCTTGTCGTGAACAAGAGAGAAAGGCGCTCCATAGCGGGACGCCCGTTAAGCAAATCTTAACGCCGCAGGACCACGCTCAACTACCCGAAGCCATCCGGGTTAAGATCAAATTTCAAAAGAAGGCTGGCTGAATGTCCATTTCTCTTGTTCTTTTCGTCGCAACCTCCCTGCCACTGGTCGTTTTCCTGGCCGCCAGTCTTTCTTCGATGATGTAGGTCACAGAATGAGGCTTTCGCCCTCCACCGCAGCCTTGCTTATCCTTCTTGCACCCCAGGCCGCCCTCAGCGACGAAGCACCGCAAGCGGCGGCACCGATTATCGGACATCTCGTCACCGGCAAACAGCTTGACGAATGGTGCGAAGAGAATCGGGCGCTTGCCTCCGTCTATATCCAGGGAATCCTCGACGAAGCTCAGCGCACAAAAAATCTGACGATTCGGGCCACCAAGCAAACGCCGAAGAACTCATCGCGCTATGAGCATTATCTTCAACAGTTTGTCGGCGCCTTTTGCCTCCCCTCCGATCTCAGCAACGCCAAAGCGACCGCGATCGCGTGCAAGTGGATGGCGGAGCATTCATGGCAGCTCGAGCGCCCCGCCAGTGCGTTAATCGCGCGCTCCTACAAATTCGCTTTTCCATGCCTGGAAGAGTAGACGGCAAAGCATCGAGCATCCCTACCCGCTGCAGGCGGCCAGCAAGCTGTTACTCGCAGCGAAAAAAGAGCGATATTCAGAGCGAGGCCCTTGCGCCCATTCAAGATTCGTTCTAAACGCCCGCCATCACTCGCCTTTATATATCGGATGGCCTCGTGGCGGAGTGGTTACGCAGAGGACTGCAAATCCTTGCATCCCGGTTCGATTCCGGGCGAGGCCTCCATCCTTCCCCTTTTTCCATCATAAGCACTTGAGAAATCATTGGATTTTTTTGGGGCGCGGCAATTTTGGCAGGAGTCATTCGCCGCAGCGAAACGGGGCGTGGCAATCGCCCCCCGACTACATTTTTGGGTTTAAAGTTCACTTCCTGTTCACCTCACAGTTACTAAGGTTCCCTTGCGAATAACAAGGAAACAACCAATGAAGAAGATATTCATCGTCGCCATGGCTGCCACAATGCTCGCAGCACCCCTCGCCAATGCGCAGGAATGGCCGCGTCACCATCGCGATCGGTCTGGAGAGGTTCACCGGAATATGCCTCAGAGAGGACAAGACCGTCCTGGATGGGGGCCGCACCATGGCCGGGACGAGCGTGGCTACTATCACGGATATCGGGGCTACCGCGACCGTCGACCCGGCTACCGTCGCCATAGCGACGGCCTTTGGTATCCGGCAGCAGCCTTCGCGCTTGGTGCCATTATCGGTGGCGCGTTGAATAATTAAACTGTCAGGACCGAAACTTCTCGTGGAACGTGCCATTCAACTGGACGTCGACCATGAAAGGGAGACGAACACACAAAGCCGGGGCGAACGCTCCGGCTTTTTTCAAATCACGACCAAATGGATTCGCGAAATTCAAACAAGACGTGCAGCGTAATCACGCCGCGCCGAGATCACGATGGTAAATCGCGAGCGCCTGTAGAAGGCCTCGATTTCTCGCTCGAAGAGCTCCATGGAGAAAACAGCCCATGGCTCATAGTGCCGCTGAAAGTTTTCAGCGCGATGCCGACCAAGTGATCTGAGAATGCCGACGAGTCGCCAATTTACAAATCCCATTGCTTCACTTTCGGAGCGAGATCCGGCCCATGGCCTTCGTGTGGTCCACCATGCCGGATCTCTGCCGCATTATCTGCCGACGGTATGGGAATAGATAATCGCCAACCGCACACGTGGGGAATACAAATCGAATTTCATGACGTTACATGCGTTTGGTTTGCCGATGGGTCGTCGATCCCTGGCTTAATATCGAGCCAGCGGCGGTGTCGGACTTCTGCGTCGGTAGAGAGACCATGCGCCGGTGACCGCTGCATCGATCGTCTTATTTCGTCCCGCGTTAGCCCATCCCGCGTCACAAGCGTCACCATTCAAGCGAATGCCTGCAACGCAAAGGCGCTTGATCGCTTGCCGCACTCCCCCTGGCTACAACTTCCACGAAGGCGGCTAAAGGGCCTGTATAATCAGCTTACCCGGCGAATTGCGTCATTTTTGCAACAAAGCTTTTTTTCGAATAGCACGCACATAGTTCGGAAACCTTAGTATCTTGCCAAATCAGCAAAGCAGGTTCAGGTAATAGTTCGTGAAGCTTATTACTTCGCAGCTACTGATAGGGAACATGAACGGGATGGGGTTGGGCACGTCGTCTTTTCGACGGGTTATCTCATACCCAATCAAGAAAGATTGGAGTTATTATGAACATCAAGAGCCTTCTTCTCGGCTCCGCTGCTGCGCTGGCAGCAGTATCCGGCGCTCATGCGGCCGACGCGATCGTTGCCGCTGAGCCGGAGCCGCTCGAATACGTTCGCATCTGCGACGCTTACGGCGCTGGCTACTTCTTCATCCCAGGCACCGAAACCTGCCTCAAGATCGGCGGCAAGGTCCGCACGGAAGGCGAGTGGTACAACGCCTATAATCGCGTCAGCAGGCAGGGTACGCTGTGGCACACCCGTGCAGAGCTGAATGTCGACACCGCGACGGACACCGAATACGGTCCGCTGAAGACCGAGACCATCGTCCGTTGGGACTGGAACGACGGCGGCTCCACCAGCACGAACCTGCTGTGGTCCTACATCAGCCTCGGCGGCTTCACCGTTGGTAAGAAGGACTCCCAGTACAACCTGTACATGGGTTACGCCGGTGACGTCATCAACGACGACGTGATCTATGACGGTCCATACGAACTCAACCAGTTGACCTATGAATATGACGCCGGCAACGGCTTCTCGGCTGTTATCTCGCTCGAAGATAGCAACTCCGCTTCCGATTCGACGACTTACGACGGTGCTTGGGAACAGTCGAGGTCCAACCACTACGCCCCGAACGTCGTTGGCGGTCTCGGCTTCAAGTCTGGCGCGTGGGGCTTCAAGGTCGTCGGCGGTTATGACTCCATCGTCGAAGAAGGTGCTGTCAAGGCTCGTATCGATGCCGACTTCGGCTTCCTCACGGCCTTCCTGATGGGCGGCTACAACACGGACGGCAAGAAGCTGAACCAGTATGCCGGCTCGAACCAGGACATCTCTGCTTGCACGGCGCCGAACGGCACCGTCAATGGCTCGAAGTGCGGCTGGGGCGATTGGGCAGTTTGGGGCGGCGTCGGCGTTCCGATCAACGAAAAGCTGAAGTGGAACCTCCAGCTCGCCTATACCGACTCGAAGATCTTCGAAGCAACCACGAACCTCAAGTTCAACCCGGTCAAGAACCTCCTGGTCGAGCCGGAATTGACCTACGTTCATTATGACTATGCCAAGGACGATACCGTCTCCGGCATTCTCCGCTTCGAACGCAACTTCTAACCTGATCTGACTTGACCTCCGATCAGAGAAGGAAGGGGTCCGGCTTTCCCTGCCGGCCCCCTTTTTTCTTGACCAGCGGCTCCTGAAGTCAAGCCCCTGCGAGCAAAACGTGTTGCGACCATCCCCGATCAACCAGAAGGGGGAACCTTGTCGCGGCGATAGCGTTTACTGCTCAAGGGCATATGACTGAATAAAGGAGTTATCATTTTGAAAAACCTCGCTTCGATCGCTTTGACCGCCGCGCTTGCCGTAGGCTCGCTGCTGTCGGTCACCATGCCGACGATGGCAGCGCCGCCCCGCGCTTCACCCGCGACGGCTTCAGATATTGTTCTGGTTCAAGAGCAGGGAACGCGCTGGCACCCGGATTCATATGACAATCGCCGCCGCTGGCGCGGTCATGATCGCCGTCATTGGCACGAGGATCGCGGATGGGACCGTGGCCGCCAGCGGGACGGTGGCTGGCGCGGGGACAGTGGCTGGCGCGACGACCGCCGCTATCATCGCCGGCATCAAAGCGGCGTAATATTCGAAATTCGTCCTTAATGCATCGGGACGAAAGTCCCGCAGGTCCCTCTTCATAGAGTTCCAGAAACGAAACGGCCGCTGCCGAGGATATCGGTAGCGGCCGACTTGCAATCAGAGGGGATTTTGCGCCAGTTCGAAGCTTCTACCGATTAACGGCAGACGCGTTCCTTGCGAATGACCCAGTGGCCATGAACTCTGTGCTTCACCTTCTTCATATAGCAATGGTGATGGTGACGATGATGCATCGGAGCCGCCTCGGACGGTGCGCTGACGGCAACGACCGATGCCAGTGCAAGTGCAGAAGCAAGAATCAGGTTTTTCATGTTGAACCTCTAAAGCATTGGGGGACTATGCTGCGCGGATCGCGCCCTTATGTTCATGCGCTGGTTCAGATTAACGACACATGAACATTTTCTCACATTCGCGAGAGCAACCATACCTTGAACCAAATTTCGTCAAAATACCACACACATCTGCATGAAATTTGCCGATAGCGGCTCGAAAACCGCCATTGTATCGCACCGGCAACCCTTTCATCGGCAGGAATGCAAGACTCTGTTGTTGCAGTACAAAAAAGCCCTGGCAAAGCGGATTTTCTATTCTCAGCCGATTGGGGAACGGATGGGCAGGAGGCTTCGAAGCCGCTCGTCGCGAAGACAAAGACCTTCCCAGGCCAAGATGCCCAAAAGCAAACTGATAAGTTGTGGCGGAGACCTGCCTCTCCGAGACGAAAATGGACGCAGATAGCACCGCCCGGAAGCCGTCGTCAGGATTACGCCAAGAATTGCGGTGCGTGGAATAGCATAAAGAATCGTGCAAACGAGGACGATCAGGCCGAGATTGCGCTGAACACACACTCGACCCACGAGGCTCTGCGAGAGTTTGCATTCACAGACATTCCATCCAGACTAGGGCCGAAAAAATCGGCGCCCGAAGGCGCGTGCAATAAAATTGCACACTCCGCTGATGCAGCTCGTTCACTCTCTCAGACTTGGGAAAAAAGAACGGCTGCGTGATCTCGCAGCAGCAACGTGACGTCAATCGGCCGCCCGACCCCGTTCTAAATTAACGGCAGTCGCGTTCTTCTTGGGTGTCTACAGTATCCGTGATGACAATCAAGTGCGATCGGCTTACTGCGAAAAGATTGCTCTTAATCTGTCCAGATCGACATCTCGCACATCGGCCGGCACTTCGGTTGCAGAGTGAGCCCTGAACCACTCCGCCGCTTCCCGCACACGATCGCCATGCGGCGGTGGATAAGCACCCAGACGCAGGACCCATTCTCGGACTGTTTCTCTCTCCATGCGCCCTTTTTCGTATCGGTCGCAAACGGTCTTTGCCGACGCTATCAGATCGTTGATTTTCGACATCTCACCCGTTCTCGTTTCACCCACCACTCCCCGGGCCGGCGTCCCCTTCAACGGGGAGTTTGCGGCAAATCACAAGATGCGATCGTGTCGTCGCCGCTGGCCGGCGATTTCAGATTCAGCTTCCAGGGATCGGCACCGAAATATATCTGCTTTTCTATGAGAGAGCTCTCAATGGTTCGGCAGAGTTCTTGAGCGTCCCCACCTCTCGTCGCGACAGAGACCGTGACCGTTTTCGTTTCTTCGGAATAGGTGCACGGCGATAACGAAATGGTCGTGTCCACTGCTCGGCAAAGCGTTTTCGCATTCGAGACGGAATCGGTATCAGCCAAAGCGTGTCCGGCGCTGATCGATACACACAAAGCCAAAACCATCCATTGGCGCATCATTTTTATTGTTCCTTAGAGTCAAGCTTTTCGCCCGACCCAAGCGCAAATAGCCGGGCTGCGCAACCGAAAAGACCGTCGTGGCTTCCCTGCTGATCGCGCAGGCGCGCCCAGGCGACGCCGTCTCCAGAATAACCACCATCGAGGAAGGGGATGCCGGCGGCTTGACCGCGGCGTGGATATCATCGACGATGATGACTTCAGAGGTGGCGAGGAAGAAAATCTGTATTCTTTATAATACAGAAAAAACGAACTCTTCTCAGAAAGAGTGGCTCCCCGGGCCGGATTCGAACCGGCGACCTGTCGATTAACAGTCGAATGCTCTACCGCTGAGCTACCAGGGAATGCGCTTGGCGCGGTGTGAGTGGGCTAATACAAACGCTTGCCCGATTTGCCAAGCGGTTTTTTCAAAAAAATCGAATTCTCTTGCATTATTTCGCCGCCTCACCATTTCCTGTGGATGACTGATCAAAGCGAAACGACAACAAATGCCGATCGAAATGGCCGGAAAACCCGCCGTTTCGGCATTGATCCCTCAACTCGCGAGCTTGTTTTCGGCTCTGTGAGAATTCCCCTGCCCCGATCGCGGCTTGCGCGCGTCGGCGTCGGCATTGCCCTCATCTTCGGCGGACTGCTTGGCTTCATGCCGGTGCTCGGCTTCTGGATGCTGCCGCTTGGCTTCATCGTGCTGTCACATGATATGCCGGTCGTCCGTCGCTGGCGCCGGCGTTTTGCGGTGTGGTGGACAAAACGCCGCCGCCCGGCGAACTGATCCTCTTTCTAGCTCCCGCCGACAGGCCGGGCGGGATTGCCGACCACGGTAGCACCCGCTGCGACATCTCTTGTCACGACCGAGCCGGCCCCCACGATCGCCCCGTCGCCGATCGTCGCGCCACCTAGAATAATGGCTCCGCCCCCGATCCACACATCCCTGCCGATCGTAACCGGTCGCGCAATCTCCATGCCGGCGCGCCGCTTCTCCGGGTCCCTGTGGTGTTCCGCACAATATATATGAACGCCCGGCCCCAGCATGCTGCCTTCGCCGATGCGCACGCTGCCACTGTCGAGAATGGTGCAGCCTGCATTGAGATAGACCCGCCGACCAAGCGAGATGTTCATCCCATAGGAGCAGTGAAACGGCGCTTCGATGAAAACATTCTCCGCAGCGCGAGCGAAGAGCGCAGCCAAAGCCGGCCCGAGATTGCCGCGCTGCGCTGGCGGCATCGTGTTATGCTCATGCACGGCCTCGCGCGCCCGCCACCGTAACGCATCGAGTTCGGGATCGAAGCAGCAATACCATTCAGCCGCCGCCATCCTCTGCCTTTCGGTGATGCCCATCGATGCGCCCCTCCGCTGCTTCATGGATTCGTCCGGCGAGATCATGCATCACCATTCAGGCCGCCAGCAAGGAAGATGCAGCCCTTTCGAGGCAAGCAACAATCCCCGCACGAACCGTCCTAGATTACACGTCTTGATCAGCGCCATCTCAAATACTTGATCATTCAAAGTTCGGCCGCCCGAAAACCCTCGCATCGACTGAAAATGGCTGTCGATACGGGATTTTTGCCCTCAACAAACTGTCACACAGCTTGTCTATAACGCCGCTACCGCGGACTTGCGCAAGACCACCGGTTCCGAGCTTTCAAAAAGGAAATAGGGATTATGTCGAAACTTAAAAACTACATTTCGGCTGCCGCCGCCGGCGTCATGAGCTTAGCGCTGGCCCTGCCTGCTGCTGCTGCTCCGACCAAGTTCGATTTCTGGTTCGGCCTGTCGGGCGACCTCGAGCGCGTCGTTCAGACGATGTGCAAGAACTTCAACGAGTCGCAGAAGGACTATGAAGTCGTCTGCACCAGCCAGGGCAATTACGACGCCACTTTGCAGAACACCATTGCCGCCTTCCGCGCTGGCAAGCAGCCTGCAGTCGTCCAGGTCTATGACGCCGGCACCGCAACGATGATGCTCTCCGGCGCCTATTACCCTGCCGGCAAGCTGATGTCCGAAAATGGCTACAAGATCGACTGGAACGACTACTTCCCCGGCATTGCGCGCTATTACGCAACGTCGAAGGGCGAGCTGCTCTCCTTCCCGTTCAACTCTTCGACCGCCCTGCTCTATTGGAACAAGGACGCTTTTGCCAAGATCGGCAAGACTGAAGCTCCGAAGACCTGGGAAGAAGCCGCAGACGACATGAAGGCGCTCAAGGGTGCCGGCTATGAATGCCCGATGGCGATCAACATCTCCGGCAACGAAAGCTGGCAGCTGATGGAGCAGTTCTCCGCGCTCCACAACCAGCCGATCGCCACCAAGAATAACGGCTATGACGGTCTCGACGCCCGTCTGACTGTTAACAAGACCAAATTCGTCAAGTACGTTACCGACCTCAAGAGCTGGTACGATCAGGGCCTCATCAAGATCAAGTCGAAGGATCTCGGCCAGGACATGGTTCAGGCCTTCGCATCGGGCGATTGCCAGATGATCATGACCTCGGTCGGCGACCACGGTACGGTCGGCAAGACGCAGAAGGCAGGCATGAACTGGGATGTCGCCGAGCTTCCGGTCTACGCCGGCACCGAACGCAAGAACTCGCTGGTCGGCGGTGCTTCGCTCTGGGTTCTCTCCGGCAAGTCCTCCGATGAATACAAGGGCGCCGCCGCGTTCCTGAACTTCATCCACGACCCCAAGACCGCTCTCTTCTGGTCGACCAACACCGGCTACATCCCGGTCACGAATTCCGGCTTCGAATTCATGAAGTCCTCCGGCTTCTATAGCAAGGCTCCCTACAAGGGCCGCGAAGTCGCGATCGCCAGCCTGACCGCCTCCGAGCCGACCCCGATCACCCGCGGCATCCGTCTCGGCAACTTCACGCAGATCCGCGCCGAATTCGGCAACCAGATGCAGGCGATCTTCGCCAATAAGGTCGGCGTCCAGGAAGGCATCGACAACTTGGTCAAGAATGGTGACGCCGTCCTTGAGCGCTTCGAAGCCACCTACAAGGGCAAGCAGCTGCCGTAAGCAGCAAACCTCATAACAGACAGCGTCCGCCGGGGCCTCCCGGCGGACGTTCGTTATGAGAGCGAGAGTGGCATCGGGACCCTAAGCCGGAAGAGACCATGGAAAAGCGCATAACTTTCAACAAATGGAGCGTTGGCATCCTGTTCGCAGTGCCGCAGTTGCTCCTCATCTTCACCTTTTTCTATTGGCCGGCCGGTCAAGCGGTCTTCTGGTCATTGACGCTGCAGCAGCCCTGGGGCGGCGGCAACATCTGGGTCGGGCTCGACAATTTCAAAGCCATCCTCGCCAGTTCCGATTACTGGAACTCGGTCACGATCAGCATCATTTTCGCCGGTATCAGCACCGGTATTGCCATGGGCGGCGGTCTCATATTCGCAGCCCTGACCGATCGACAGCTGCGCGGTTCGAAAATCTACCGCGTAGTCCTGATCTGGCCCTATGGCATCGCGGCTCCCGCAGCGGCGATGGCCTTCCGCTTCATTCTGGCGCCGGAAGCCGGCCTCATCGCCGTGGTCAATCAGTGGTGGCCGGGCATATGGGATCCGGGCCTCGACGGCAACGCAGCCATGGCTTGCATCATCGCCGCCTTCTCGTGGAAATATATCGGCTATAGCTTCATCTTCTTCCTTGCTGCCTTTCAGGCCATTCCACGCTCGTTGATCGAGGCGGCCGCCATGGACGGCTCAAGCGTGCTTCGACGCTTCTGGGATATCCAATTTCCGTTGATCACACCGACGATCTTCTTCCTGCTGGTCATCAACATCACCGAGAGCTTCCAGGATTCGTTCGGCATCGTCGACATCATGACATCCGGCGGCCCGCACAACTCGACCAATCTCATGGTCTACAAGATCTATTCCGATGGCTTCAAGGGCCTCGATTTTTCCGGTGCGGCGGCGCAGAGCATCGTTCTGATGCTGCTGATCATCGTGCTTACCATCTTCCAGTTCCGCTTCATCGAGCGGCGCGTGCATTATCGTTGAGGTTGACATGGTCGAGCGCACACCCATCCTTAATTTCTTCACCCATCTGATCCTGCTCATCGGCTTCCTGATGGCAGTGGGACCTTTGGTCATCGTCGCTATCGCCGCATCCCATAATCTGGCCGATGTCAACAAGGTGCCGATGTCGCTGATCCCCGGCGCTGATTTCTGGGTCAACATGAAGACGGCCTGGACGACCGCCAAACTCGGCCCCAAGCTGCTGAACAGCCTGATCTTCGCCACCGGTGTTGCGGTGGGAAAGGTATTTATTTCGGCGATCACTGCCTTTTCGCTGGTCTATTTCCGCTATCCAGGCCGCCACTTCATCTTCTGGCTTATCTTCATAACGCTGATGCTGCCGCTCGAAGTCCGTATCGTGCCGACCTATGCTGTTGCCGCCAACGTCCTGTCGCCCTACCAGGGGCTTCTCGACATCACCGGCATCACCTGGCTCATCGAGAAGGTTACAGGCGTTCAGGTTGCGCTGAACCTGGGTTTGCTTAACTCCTTCCCAGGCCTCATTCTGCCGCTGGTCGCCACAGCGACCGGCACCTTCCTCTATCGCCAGTTCTTCCTGACCATACCGGACGAGCTGACCGAGGCCGCCCGCATGGACGGCGCAGGATCGCTGCGCTTCTTCATCGACATCCTGATGCCGCTGTCGCGCACCAATATGGCAGCACTCGGCACCATCATGTTCCTCTGGGCCTGGAACCAGTATCTCTGGCCGCTGCTGGTCACCACCGATCCTGCGCATGCAACCGCGGTCACCGAACTCAAGCAGCTCATCCCGAACGTGGGCGGCCTTCCCGAGTGGCACATTGCCATGGCCGGCACGCTGATCGTCATGCTGCCGCCGCTCCTCGTCGTGGTCCTGATGCAGCGCTGGTTCGTTCGCGGCCTGATCTCCACCGAGAAGTGATCGGATTGCCTGCCGCCCTTCCTTGAGCGGCAGGCAATTCACACCCACTCCTTTGTGGGGGGCGGATTAGTCGTGGCGGACAAGAACATTCTTCTCAGAGACATGAGCTTGGCCGTGGCCGGCTGATCGGGCTGGCGCGTAGACAATATGGCTAGACCCATCAGGGTATCGGCTGCGAGCTGGAAGTTGACGCAAGCATCGCAGCGGCGACGAAATGTGCCGTGCCGATCCCGGGCAGATTCGACCCTAAGGCCGCCACCCCTCTTCTCCTCATTCAAGCAAAAAGCCCGGAAATCGATCATGATTTCCGGGCGCTCTTGCTGAAAATTGATGTCTGAAATTAGTGTGCCATCACCTTCAAGGGCGTGACGGAAGCAACGGCGTCGAGCCGCAAACCGGTATCTTGGGCGAAGAGGTGCGTGTGCTGTTGCGGCAGTTCCAGACCAACGGACTGACCGGTCTGCCCGGTCGTGTGATCGGCCACAGCGATGGCGAAGCTCGATCCGTTGATATCGCAATGGATGACGCGGCCGGCGCCGAGCTCCTCGACGAAGTCGACCGTCGCCGGAATGGCGCCGGGTGTGCCTGCCGGCACGAGACGCGCCTGTTCAGGGCGGATGCCGAGAGCAACCGGCTGGCCTGCATGACGCTTGCCGATATTGGCATCAATGCCGATCGGCAGGCCATCGAAGATGAACTGTTCGCCGTTCGCCGAGAACGTGCCTTCCAGGAAATTCATCGCCGGCGAGCCGATGAACGAACCGACGAAGCGGGTGCGCGGCGTGTTGTAGATTTCAAGGGGAGTGCCGACCTGTTCGACATTGCCCTTGTACATGACCACCAGCTTGTCGGCGAGCGTCATGGCCTCGACCTGATCGTGGGTCACGAAAACCGACGTGGCCGAAAGGCGCTTGTGCAGGCGCCGGATCTCGACGCGCATCTGCACGCGCAGCTTGGCATCGAGGTTGGAGAGTGGTTCGTCGAAAAGGAAGACCTTCGGCTCGCGGATGATGGCGCGGCCCATGGCGACGCGCTGACGCTGGCCGCCGGAAAGCTCGGCCGGCTTGCGGGCGAGGAAGTCTTCCAGGCCGACGATCTTGGCGGTTTCCTTGATGCGGCGGTCACGCTCCTCGCGCGGCACGCCTGCAACCTTCAGCGCGTAGCCCATGTTGGCGGCGACATCCATATGCGGATAGAGCGCATAATTCTGGAAGACCATGGCGCACCCGCGCTCGCGCGGCTCGAGCTGATTGACAACCTTGCCGTCGATGACGATCTCGCCCGACGAAATATCCTCAAGGCCGGCAATCATGCGCAGCAGGGTGGACTTGCCGCAGCCGGAAGGGCCAAGAATGACGACAAACTCGCCCGAACGAAAGTTCAGGTCGACGCCGTGGACCACCTGGTTGCGTCCGTAGGCCTTGTGAACTTGTTCGATCCGGATTTCCGCCATGTTGTTCTTTCCCACCTGTCAATTCTGGGCCGCCAATTGCTTGGACTGCTAGCGAATTTGCATTACAGAACAGTGACAAGGATCCTTATATCACAAGAGGCATCCCGATTTCCTCACGAGAGTTGCGCTGGCGATTCCATGGCGATACGTGCGTTGGTGGAACCATTTCGCCACCCGCGCCGTATATGGCTGCGAAGGCAATGAAGCATATGAAGAATGCGGCACAGACGACCGGCGAGAACCATGACATCCTCCACCGATGAGCCGAATCCCATTCTCCTGTGGTTCCGCAAGGATCTCCGCCTTGACGACAATCACGCCCTGCAGGCTGCCGCAGCATCGGGCCGACCCGTTGTCCCCATCTATATCAGGGAGCCGGAAGCGAAGGGCTGCGGGCCGCTCGGGGCAGCACAGCGGTGGTGGCTCCATCATTCCCTCGCCGCCTTAGATAAAAGCCTCCACGGCCTCGGCAGCAAGCTTGTTCTGCGAACGGGCGATGCGCTGTCGGTCATTGAAAGGCTTCTTGAGGAGACGGGTGCAGAGGCCATCGTCTGGAACCGACGGTATGACCCCGCCGGCATGGCGGTGGATGTGGGCGTCAAGAAGACCTTGCGCGATGCCGGCATGAAGGCAAACAGCTTTGCCGGTCAGCTACTGCATGAGCCGTCACGCGTGCGCACCGGCACCGGCAACCCGTACAAGACCTACACGCCGTTCTGGCGGGCGCTGGAGCAGTTCGGCGAGCCGCCCTTTCCGATCGACGCACCTGCAAAGCTCTGCGCGCCCGGCCACTGGCCGCTATCGGATGCGCTCGACTCATGGTCGCTGCTGCCCACCAAGCCGAACTGGGCCTCGAATTTCCCGGATATGTGGGTGCCTGGCGAGGCTGCGGCACGCGGGAAGCTGGGCGACTTCATCGAGACCGCGCTCGACAGCTATGCGGTCGAGCGCGATTTTCCCGACAAGCCGGCAACATCCATGCTGTCGCCGCACCTGGCGCTCGGCGAGATTTCCCCGGCCCGGATATGGCACGCTACGCGAGGTCTTCCCAAAAACATCCCGACGGACAATATCGTGCGCTTTCGCAAGGAAGTCGCCTGGCGGGAATTCTGCTACCATCAGCTCTTCCACTTCCCCAACCTCAACTCTGCCAATTGGAACGATCGATATGACGACTTTCCATGGCGCTCGGATGCGCAGCTTTTCGACAGTTGGCGACGTGGGCAAACAGGATATCCGATCGTCGATGCCGGCATGCGGCAGCTCTGGCGCCATGGCTGGATGCACAATCGCGTCCGCATGATCGTCGCCTCCTTCCTGATCAAGGATCTGCTGATCGACTGGCGCGAGGGGGAAGCCTGGTTCCGCGACACGCTTGTCGATGCCGACCCGGCCGCTAACGCCGCAAACTGGCAATGGGTGGCGGGCTCAGGTGCGGATGCGTCGCCCTTCTTCCGTATCTTCAATCCGGTGCTGCAGGGTGAAAAATTCGATTCGGATGGCGGCTATATCAGAACCTTCGTGCCGGAACTGGCCGATCTCGACAACAAGTATATCCATCGGCCATTTGAAGCGCCTGACGATGTGCTGAGACGCGCAGGCGTGACGCTTGGCCAACACTATCCGCGGCCGATCGTCGATCACGCTCTGGCACGGCGACGCGCGCTCGATGCGCTCGCGTCGCTGAAGAATGATGAGTAGACGCTATTCCGCCGGATGCGGCGTTGCTCGCGTGTCGACCGACCGCCGTTTAGCGCCGCTCCCCAGAAAATATCTGACTACACGGAAATAGAGGCTATAGGGCAGCAGCTTCAACAGCTTTGCCCGGTAGACCAGACTCTTCGGGAAGCAGATATCGAAAGCCGGGGATTTCAATCCGGCAGCGATCGCATCGGCCGCCTCGTTGGCGGACAGAATGCCCGGCATGGCGAATTTGTTCTTCGCCGTCAGCGGCGCTTCAACATAGCCGGGGGTCACAAGCTGGATATGGATGCCCATACGATCGAGCTCGAAGTTCAGGCTTTCCGCCATGTTGATCAAGGCAGCCTTGGTGGCGCCGTAAGCGGCACAGCCGGGAAGACCGGCATAACCCGCAACGGAAGAGACGATGGCGATCTGGCCATATCCTCTGGCCCGCATATGCCGCACCGCCGGAACGAGACAGTTGACGACACCATGGAGATTGACGGCAAAACTGCGGTCGAAAACCTCGTGGTTCAAGTCCTCGCCGCGCGCCGGCAGATAGATGCCGGCATTGAGAACCGCCAAGGCAACAGCGCCGTGCTGATATTCGATCGCGGCGACGGTGTGCTCCATGTCTTCGGCCTGGGTCACGTCGCCATCGAGCACGACGATGCTGCCGGGAAGTTCGCTCGCCTCCGCCTGCAATGCCAAAAGCTTGTCGTGGCTGCGGGCCGTTACGGCCACTTTATACCCTTCGCCCGCCAGTTTCAGTGCCAGCGCTCGGCCCATGCCGGAACTGGCGCCGGTGATCCAGACGACTCCGTGTTCAGGACGCGCAATGAACGGGCTCATGGCTCTTCTCCTTGGCTGACGGCCGCCTACATCAAACACTCAACCGCGGCCGCCCGTAGCATTTTAGAAATAACGTATCATTGTGGCCGCTTTCGGCCAGTCTGTTGCCTTCGATGCGGAAATCTATGTCACCAATCAGGGACAAGTGAAGGGCCGCGACGCGTAGGCGATTAGTGTCGCCCAAGTTGAATTTTGCAGGCCGAACGAAGAGCGAGGAACAGAATTTCTTGCCTATGCCGCCTTGTGAAGGGAAAAGACCGTTCTTACAGTAGTCGTGAACAGAAGGCAGATTCCATGACCGTCCACCCCTCCGTCCTCGAAGCAATTGGCAATACGCCGCTGATCAAGCTCAAGGGCGCCTCCGAGGCGACGGGCTCGACCATTCTCGGCAAGGCCGAGTTCCTGAACCCCGGTCAGTCGGTCAAGGATCGCGCCGCGCTCTACATCATTCGCGATGCCGAGAAGAAGGGGCTGCTCAGGCCCGGCGGCGTCATCGTCGAGGGCACGGCGGGTAATACGGGTATCGGCCTCACGCTGGTCGCCAAGGCGCTCGGCTATCGCACGGTGATCGTCATTCCGGAGACCCAGAGCCAGGAAAAGAAGGATGCGCTGAAGCTGCTCGGCGCGGAACTGGTCGAGGTCCCAGCGGTTCCCTACAAGAACCCGAACAATTATGTGAAGCTGTCCGGCCGGCTTGCCGAGCAATTGGCGAAGACGGAGCCGAACGGCGCGATCTGGGCGAACCAGTTCGACAACGTCGCCAACCGGCAGGCGCATATAGAGACAACCGCCAAGGAAATCTGGGCCGACACGTCAGGCAAGGTCGATGGCTTCATCTGCTCGGTCGGCTCCGGCGGCACACTGGCCGGCGTCGCCATGGGCCTGCATGCCTTCAACAAGGACATCAAGATCGGCATCGCCGACCCGGAAGGCGCTGCGCTCTATGAGTTCTACAAGAACGGCGAGTTGAAGTCCTCCGGCTCCTCGATCACCGAGGGCATCGGTCAGGGCCGCGTGACGGCCAATCTGGAGGGCTTTACTCCCGACTTCGCCTACCAGATCACCGATGCCGAAGCCCTGCCCTACCTCTTCGACCTCGTCGAATACGAAGGCCTGTGCCTTGGCGGCTCGACGGCCATCAACATTGCCGGCGCCGTGCGTCTTGCCAGGGATCTAGGCCCAGGACATACGATCGTGACTGTTCTGTGCGATTACGGCAATCGCTATCAGTCCAAGCTCTTCAATCCGGACTTCCTGAAGTCGAAGGGCCTGCCGCTGCCGGCCTATCTTGAAAAACGGGCGGATATTTCCGTCCCATACGAAACAGTAGCGTGATCCCATGGCCGTGAATGCCCTCTACCGTGACGATTTCTACCTCTCGACCGCCGAAGCGGTCGTGACCGCGATCCACGAGGATGGGGGCATCGAGCTCGATCAGACCTGCTTTTACGCCACCTCCGGCGGCCAGCCGGGCGATACCGGTTTCTTCGAGCGCGCCGATGGCTCCAAGATCATGCTCGGCCAGACCAGGCACGGGCCGATCAAGGACATCATCATTCATGTGCCGCTCGAGGGCGAGGCGCAGCCCATCCTCGGCGAAAAGCTGGTGTTGCACGTCGACTGGCCGCGTCGCTACAAGCTGATGCGCATGCATACGGCCTGTCACTTGCTCTCGGTCGTCTGCCCCTATCCGATTACGGGTGCTGCGGTCGGCGAGGATGAAAGTCGGGTCGATTTCGACATGAGCGAGACGATCGACAAGGACGAGGTGACCGCCAGGATGATGGCGCTGGTCAACGAAAACCATCCCGTTTTCCTCCGGTGGATCACCGACGAGGAGCTGGCCGCCAATCCGGGTATCGTCAAATCCAAGAATGTGCGCCCGCCGATCGGCCTCGGCCGCGTCAGCCTTGTCTGCATCGGAGATGACTCCGCCGTTGACAGCCAGCCCTGTGGCGGCACACATGTGTCGGAGACGCAGGAGGTCGGAGCGATTCACATCGCCAAGATCGAGAAGAAGGGCAAGGAAAACCGCCGTTTCCGCATCCGTTTCGGCGCCCCGACCGACGAAAACTGACGCCGGCAAGCGTCGATATCCCGACACCGAGATCAAGAAACCATAGCAGGGAGAGATCATCATGGCAGCGGACAAAAGCCGTTTCGTCGTATCCGCGGACTGGCTGCAGAGCGAGCTGGGTGCCAAGGACCTGCGCATCCTCGACGCCTCCTTCTATCTGCCGGCGCAGAAGCGCAATGCCGATGCCGAATATGCCGGCGGCCATATTCCGGGCGCGATCCGCTTCGATCAGGACAAGATCGCCGATCACTCGACCAACCTGCCGCATATGGTGCCCTCGCCCGAGCTCTTTGCGGCAGAGGTCGGCAAGCTCGGCATCAGCGAGACCGATCGCATCGTCGTCTATGACGGCCCCGGCCTGTTTGCCTCGCCGCGCGTCTGGTGGCTGTTCCACATCGTCATGGGCGCGCCGAACGTCTTCGTGCTCGATGGAGGGCTCGACGGCTGGAAGGCCGAAGGTCGGCCGCTGGAAACGGCACTTCCGACATTCGAACCCGCAACCTTCAAGCCGAATTTCAATGGCAGCCGCGTCGTTGCGCTCGACGAGATGCGAGATATCGTCGACAGCCGTTCCCTGCAGATCGCCGATGCCCGCAGCGCCGGCCGCTTTGCTGCTGTGGAACCGGAACCGCGCGAAGGCATGCGCTCCGGCCACATGCCGGGCGCCAAGAGCCTGCCATCGGGCGTCTTCGCCACCAACGGCAAGTTCAAGTCGCTGCCCGAGCTGCGTGAGACCATAGAAAAGGCCGGCATCGATCTCGACAAGCCCGTCGTGACCACCTGCGGCTCCGGCATTACCGCCGCCATCATCACATTGGCGCTCGAATCGCTCGGCCACAGCGGCAACAAGCTCTACGATGGCTCATGGTCTGAGTGGGGCAGCCGCGCGGACACACCGATCGCTACCGGTCAAGATTGAGCATGGCATCCGTGAAAACGCCTTCGTCGATCAAAGTCCACATCACCCGTCTGGAAATGACCGCGCCGCCCAAGACGAGCCTGGCGATGCCGGTCAATATTCAGACGGCTATAATGCGTGCGCCGGGCATTCCGCTGCCCTTCTATCGCTATCTCTACCGTCAGGTCGGGGCTCGCTGGCATTGGGTCGACCGGCTGCGCATGTCTGACGAGGAGCTGACGGCGATCCTTCACGATCAGCGCAACGATATCAGCGTGCTTTATGTCAACGGCGCTCCGGCCGGCTTCTTCGAATATTTCCGCCAGGACGAGGAAACCATCGAACTCAGCCATTTCGGCCTCATGGAGCATGCGCTCGGCCTCGGCATCGGCAAATGGTTCCTGCTCCAGTCGCTGTACGCCATATGGACGCTGAACCCGCAACGGATCATAACGACCACAAACGATCTCGATCATCCGCGAGCGCTTCAGCTCTACCAGATGTTCGGCTTTTCGCCGATTTCCACCGGCCAAGGCATTGTCAGGCCGTTGAGCGATAAAGAACTGCTGGAGTTCGCCAAGAACAACTAGCGGCAGGAATCGGGTGGCTTCGCGCGATGGCCTAAGGCATCACATGGTAAACCCCACAAGGAGATTTCCATGTCCACCATCGCCTTTTCCGCCATGCCGACATCCGACGCCGAAATGCTCTGGAACGGAGGTACGGACGCCTATGGTCACCAGCCGGAGACCATGATCTCCGACGGCCCCGGCCATCCCTGCCGCCATTGCCTGCGCAATATCGATGCCGGCGAGGAGCTTTTCGTCTTCGCCTATCGGCCCTTCCCTGAATTGCAACCCTATGCGGAGACCGGCCCGATCTTCCTGCACAAGACGCCCTGCAAACGCTACGAGGCGGAAGAAGTCCTGCCGCCGGTGCTGGCAACCAGCCGGGATTTCATCGTGCGCGGCTACGGCAAGAACAACCGCATCGTCTACGGAACAGGTGCCGTGACGCCAATCGGCGATATTCCCGCCTATGCCACGTCGCTGCTCGAGCGCGCGGACATCGCCTATGTCCATGTCCGCTCGGCGCGCAACAATTGCTATCAGTGCCGGATAGACCGCGTATAACCCAGCGGTTATGCGCTATTTAAATGCTACTGCGTCCTTTGCGCGCCAAAAGGGCGCGCGGCGCAGTAGAAAGAAGCGCCGGCATATGCTGATGCCGGCGCCTCCATCTGACGTGAGCGCGATGGGCTTTACGCCACGTTCAGGATGCTTTCGGGCGCGACGGCTTCATAGCCAAGCGCTTCGGCCACCGGCTTGTTGGTAATGCGGCCCTTGTGCACGTTGAGGCCATTGCGGAGGTGCTTGTCTTCGGCGATGGCGCGCAGACCGCGATCAGCCAATGCGAGGCCGTGATAGATGGTGGCGTTGTTCAAGGCATGCGCCGAGGTGACCGGAACCGCGCCCGGCATGTTGGCGACACAGTAATGCACAACGCCTTCGACCACGTAGGTCGGGTCCGAATGGGTTGTGGCATGCGAGGTTTCGAAGCAGCCGCCCTGATCGATGGCGACATCGACGATGACGGAGCTGCTCTTCATGCCCGACAGCATCTCACGCGTGACGAGCTTCGGCGCGGCGGCACCGGGGATCAAGACGGCGCCGATCACGAGATCGGCGGTGAAGACCTCCTCTTCCAGCGCCTGGATGCTGGAATAGCGCGTGTGGACGCGACCGTTGAAGATATCGTCCAGCTGGCGCAGCCGTGGCAGGGAACGATCGAGGATGCTGACATCGGCGCCGAGACCGGCCGCCATCTTGGCGGCATGCAGACCGACCACACCGCCGCCGATGATGGCGACCTTGGCCGGCAGCACACCCGGCACGCCCCCGAGCAGGATGCCGAGACCGCCATTGGCCTTCTGCAACGCCGTCGCGCCCGCCTGGATCGATAGACGGCCGGCGACCTCGGACATCGGCGCCAGCAACGGCAGGCCGCCGCGCTCATCGGTGACGGTCTCATAGGCGATGGCGGTTACGCCGGAGGCGAGCAGGCCCTTGGTCTGCTCAGGATCGGGTGCCAGATGCAGATATGTGTAGAGAAGCTGGCCGTCGCGAAGCTGCGCCCATTCGGAGGGCTGCGGCTCCTTGACCTTGACGATCATGTCGCACTTCTCGAAAATATCCTTGGCGCTTGCAGCGATCTTGGCGCCGGCGGCGGCATAGGCATGGTCATCGGCGCCGATGCCGGCACCGGCCTTCGTCTCGACCCAGACCTCGTGGCCGTGGGCGACATATTCACGAACGGATGCCGGCGTCAGGCCGACGCGATATTCGTGGTTCTTGATTTCCTTCGGGCAACCAACGCGCATTTCATTCCTCCTCGAATGCTTTTGCGTATGCAATTTCTCCAAGGGAAATCAGACCACCTCCGCCCTGAAATGTCCTTGCAAAGACGATTTGCGTTACGGTCATTTTTCGTGATTTATTGCGCGGATAAGAGTTTTTTCGAAAGATCTTCGAATGTCTGACCTCGACGCCATCGATCATTCGATTCTGCGGATGCTGCAGCAGAACGCGCGGATCACCAATGCGGAACTGGCCGAAAAGGTCGGCCTTTCGCCATCAGCCTGCTCGCGCAGGCTCGATATTCTCGAAAAGAACGGCGTCATCGACGGCTATCACGCGCACCTGTCGCACAAGGCGCTGGACTATAAGATGATCGCCATCGTGCACATCTCGCTATCCGGCCAGTTCGCCAAGACGCTTTCGGAATTCGAAACGGCGGTGAAGCGCTGTCCGAATGTGCTCGCCTGCTATCTCATGTCGGGCGAATACGACTACATATTGCGCGTCGCCGCGCGGGACCTCGAGGACTATGAGCGCATCCATCGCGATTGGCTCTCTGCGCTGCCGCATGTCGTTAAGATCAATTCCAGCTTTGCCCTGCGCGAAATCATCGACCGGCCGAATGTCGGTCTCTGATCCCAGTCAGCGCAGGTCCAGCAGCAATGCGCGGTGATCGGAAACTTCAGGTTCGGCCACGGGGTCGAAATTGATCACCTCGATATCCGGCGTTACCAGCATGTAGTCGGCAAAGCGCGGCTCCTTGCGATAGTGGGAGGTGCGGGTGTCGCCATGTCCCCGCGAGGTGACGAGATCGACAAGCCCCAGGCTGCCGAGGATTTCGAATGTAACGCTGCCCGGCAGCACGTTGAAATCGCCGCAGACGACCAGTCGCTCGCCATCCTGCCGGACCTGGCGGATAAGCTCGACCAGTGCGTCCGCCTGATGGCGGCGCGCTGGCTTATCGCCCTTGCCTTCGATGTCTCGCAGGCCATGCATCTGGGCGATCGTGATCGGGTAGCCGTGCTCGTAGTCGAAGAGACGAATGCAATGCGCGTTGCGCGACCGCGGATGCGGTCCCCACCCATCGGCCGAGAATTCGCCATGGATGAAACCCACGGCTTGGCCGATGATCGGATAGGTCCTGCGCACAAAGGTCGCCAGCCCGAATTCGGACTGCAGCCGCCGATCGCCGTCGAAGAGATCGCCGCGCGCAACGGGCGAGAAGAACGCATCATGGGCCGGCAAAGCGGCCTTCAGCTCCTCGAAGAGATTGGCCCGCTGCAGGAGCTCGACGCCGTGGTCGCGATAAACAAGCCATTCGGATTCGGCATCGAGTGTCCGAACCACTTCCTGCAGGCACAACACATCCGCATCGATATCGACGAGGTAGGGCATCAACGGCTCATGCAGCCGGCCGCCCCATGCATTCAAGGAAACGATGCGCAATATCCTTCCCTCTCCAATAGCTGTATCCAAATCGCCGGTCGCGCGCAGGCTGACCAACATCGGAAAATCTGCCAGGCCTTTCGGGAGCCTCCAAGGCAATCCCCTGATCGCGTGGTACCGATTCGGGACGCTCGGCTACAATTTTAGCGGTTACCCTCAGAATCTTTCAATGCTTGCATGCTATGCAAAGACTGAAAAAGATATGCGAACCGGAATAACACCATGCAGCCCTTTTCCAAATCTCTCGTTCAAGGCAACCTGAAGATCAAGTCGCGAGGTTCGCCGCGCCATTATGCCCGGCTGACGGGTCAAGTCCGATATTTCACCAAGCTTGCTGCAGGACGAGTCGTCAACATTTCCGCCAGAGGAATCGCTCTCGATCTGCAGTCGCCGCTCTATGCGGCCGCAGGCAGCAAGGTTCGCGTCGAATGCGACGATATCGGTTTGCTGGACGGTTTCGTGCGCTGGGCCCATAATGGCCGCATCGGCATCGAGTTCGATCGCTCGTCCAACGCGTCGGCAAAGGTCGCTTCCTATTTCCGCTTTTTCCACAAGGACATAAAGCCGGTTCTGAAACGCTGACCGCATGCGGACGCTCTCTGAAGCGCGGTCACAATAAGCCTGTCACATTCCTGGTGCACACCTTCGAAAATCGTCCTAATCTCCCTCGCCCGAGAGATGATCGAGGGACCATAGCCCCATCGTAGAAGGAGTCATCCATGTCTTCCATTCTGGATTTGCCCAGTATGTCGCGCCGTACCCTGCTGCAAGGCCTCAGCGCCACTGCGGCGCTGATCGTGCTGCATCCCTTTGCTGCTCGCGCAGCCGGCAATCAGGCGCATCTGCGTCTCATGGAAACGACGGATATTCACGTCAACGTCTTCCCTTACGACTACTATGCCGACAAGCCGAATGACACGATGGGCCTGACGCGCACCGCGACGATCATCGACAACATTCGCGCGGAAGCCACCAATTCGCTGCTGATCGACAATGGCGACGTGCTGCAGGGCAATCCGATGGGTGATTACATGGCCTATCAGCACGGCATGAAGGACGGCGACGTCCATCCGGTCATCAAGGCGATGAACACACTCGGCTACGAAGTCGGCACGCTCGGCAACCACGAATTCAACTACGGCCTCGACTTCATGTTCAAGGTGCTGGCCGGCGCGAACTTCCCCTTCGTCTGCGCCAACCTGACCAAGGGCCAACTCGCTTCCGACCCGACAAAGGACGATCTGTTCTTCAAGCCCTACCGGATCATTGAAAAGAAGATCAAGGACGGCGCCGGCAACGAAAGCCCGGTCAAGATCGGCTTCATCGGCTTCGTGCCGCCGCAGATCATGCTTTGGGACATCAAGAACCTTGAGGGCAAGGCGCAGACGCGCGATATCGTCGAAGCTGCCAAGGCCTGGGTGCCTGTCATGAAGGCCGAAGGTGCCGACATCGTCATCGCTCTCTCGCATTCCGGCATCGATGGCAGCGCCCCGTCCGACAAGATGGAAAACGCCTCGCTCTACGTCGCCGCCGTCCCCGGCATCGACGCCGTCTTCACCGGCCACCAGCATCTCGTCTTCCCCGGTCCGAAGACCTGGGACGGCATCAAGGACGCCGATCCGGTCAAGGGCACGCTACACGGCAAGCCCGCCGTCATGGCCGGCTTTTGGGGCTCACACCTCGGCCTGATCGACCTGCTTCTCGAAAAGGACGGCAACAGCTGGAAGATCGTCGACTTCACCTCCGAGGCCCGGCCGATCTACCATCGCGACGACAAGAAGAAGGTCATCGCCGACGTCGCCGACAAGAAGGAAGTGGTGGAAGCAGCCAAGGCCGAGCATGAAGCGACGCTCGCTTATGTCCGCACGCCGGTCGGCAAGACTTCGGCGCCGCTCTACTCCTATTTTGCGCTCGTTGCCGACGATCCGTCTGTGCAGATCGTCAGCCAGGCACAGGTCTGGTACATCAAGCAAATGCTGAAGGAGACGCAGTACAAGGACCTGCCGGTGCTTTCGGCGGCGGCTCCCTTCAAGTGCGGCGGCCGCAACGGCGTCGACTACTACACAGACGTTCCTGCCGGCAATATCGCCATCAAGAACGTTGCCGATCTCTATCTCTATCCGAATACGGTGCAGGCGGTCGTCATCAACGGCGCGCAGGTGAAGAACTGGCTGGAAATGTCGGCGGCGATGTTCAACCAGGTGCAATCGGGCGCCAAGGATGTCGCTCTGCTCAACGACAGCTTTCCGTCCTACAACTTCGACGTCATCGACGGCGTCACCTATCAGATCGACGTGTCGCAGCCGCGCCGCTTCAGCGATGACGGCAAGCTCCTCAACGCCGATGCAAACCGCATCCAGAACCTGCAATTTGATGGCAAGCCGATCGATCCCGCCCAGAAATTCGTGGTAGTCAGCAACAACTACCGCGCCGGCGGCGGCGGCAATTTCCCGGAAATCGGAGCCGACAAGGTCATCTACAAGGCCCCGGACACCAACCGCGACGTCATCGTCCGCTATGTCCACGAACAGGGCACGATCAACCCGACCGCCGACGGCAACTGGACCTTCAAGCCACTCCCGGGCACCACCGTCCTATTCCCAAGCTCACCCAAGGCTAAGGACTTCCTTGCCGAGGTAAAGAGCGTGAAGATCGAGGACGCCGGCGAAAGTACGGACGGGTTCAATAATTTCCGGCTGGTTCTTTAATCGGTTACACCATTCCACACATGAAAATGGGCGCCTCAGAGGGCGCCCATTTTCATTCCGCCGCCAGCTGGTTTTCGTCAGGACGGAACACGTCTATGGCAGCCTTGAAATCCACCCGGTCCGGGCATTGCGACAGGCGGTCGCGGAAGGCCTCAATCATCCAGGCCGCCGCAGGACCCGGGGGATTGGAGAGCTTGCGAACTGCATAGATCGGATATTCGCCCTGCTCATAGGCGTCGAGGTCGAGATGCACGAGCCGGCCCTTTTGCAGGTCTTCATAGATCAGCGACGCCGGCAGCCCGCCCCAGCCGAGGCCGCCGCGGATTAGCTGATGCTTGGTCGCGATATCGCTGAGGTGCCAGATCTTGTAGGACAGGACATTGAAATCCCGGCCCTTGGTGAGGTTCGAAGCATCGGTGACGACCAGTTGCACCTCTTCTCGCACGTCGGCGAGGGTCAGCGGCCGTCTGATCTGAGCAAGTGGATGGCCAGGTGAGGCGACCGGCATCATGAAGGAGTGGCCGAGGCGCTCGATCACCATGGAATCGTCCTGCTTTATGACCGCGCCGCCGATTCCGATCGTCGATTTGCCGCTGGCGACCAGCTCCATCATCGTGCCGAGCTCGCCGGCATCAAGCCGCAGCGAGACGGACGGGAAGCGATCACGGAACTCTCTCAGGACGTCGACCGTGGCATTGGTCGGCACCATGACGCTGATGGCGACGGCGACCTCCGCCTCGAGCCCGGTCTTCAGGCCCTTGACCCTGGCGCGCATCACCTGGAGATCGGAGAGAATGCGGCGCGCATCCTCGAGCATCACCCTGCCCGCATCGGTCAGCTTCGGCTGGCGTGAGCCAGAGCGCTCGAACAGCGGCATTTCAAGCTGCGCCTCGAGATTGGCGATCGTATAGCTGATCACCGACTGCGCGCGATTGAGCACGCGCGAAGCCGCGGAGAAACTGCCGGATTCGGCAACGGTCAGAAAAACCTGCAATTGGTCAAGCGTTGGATTGGGAAGCATGGGCTATCCATTTTATCGATCATTCCAATCCATATTATCACAGTTTTTCTCGATAGCACTGAAGACTTATCTATGGACGCGAAACATGGCCGAACTTCCCACCCGGCTATCGCAACCCATTGACAAGGAACACTAACATGTCCTCCATTCTGCTTCTGACATCCAGCCCGCGGTCCGATTCCCTCTCCACCAAGATCGCGACCGAGCTTGCCGACAAGATCAAGGCCCAGAACCCGGGCAAGACGATCGTTCACCGCGATCTGTCGTCCGCTCCCCTGCCGCATATCGATGAGCTTTTCACCGGCGCCATCCGCACGCCAGCCGAAGCCCGCACGGCTGAACAGGCCGAGGCCGTCAAAGTTTCCGACGCGTTGGTCGACGAATTGCTTGCCGCCGACACGCTGGTCATCGGCACCGGCCTCATCAACTTCAACATCTATTCCTCGCTGAAGACCTGGATCGACAACATCGCCCGCGCCGGCCGCACCTTCACCTACACGGAAACCGGCCCGAAGGGTCTGGCGACCGGCAAGAAGGCCTATATCGTGCTGGCATCCGGCGGCGTTTATTCCGAAGGCCCGGCCGCTCCGCTGAACCACGCCGTTCCCTACCTGAAGTCGGTTCTCGCTTTCATCGGCATTACTGAAGTCGAGACCGTCTATATCGAAGGCATTGCTTTCGGTCCGGAAGCAGTCGAGAAGGCAATCGGTGCTGCTCAGGCCCGCGCAGCCGAGCTGGCGCTCGCCGCCTAATCGACAGCAGCTTGCAGATATTCATGGCGGTCGGCATTTGCCGGCCGCCTTTCTATTTTGTCCCGCCGTTCGGCAGATCCTTCACGAACTGCTTTACGGTCTCCAGAATTTCTTTCGAAAATGCCTCGTCGTTGGCCACCCGCGCTAGCCCCAGCGCGCCGGTCATGAGGCAGGATGCGATGATCGCCTTCTGTCGCGCCTCGCGTGTTTCCGGCTCAGGCATGCGCGCGGTCATCGCTTCGAAATTCTTCCGCAGCCCTTCCGTCGCGATCGCGCGGACGGCGTCGCCGCTGCGGGCCATATCTGCCGTCAGGGCGGCATAGGCGCAACCCTCGCCGCAATGATCCCGATGACGCTCGCTGAGATAATTGTCCACGTAGGCGTCCAGCGGAATACTTGCCGGATCGATGCCTTTTTCCTCTTGATGCTTCCGCCAGGATCCAACGGCCGATTCCACCGCTTCCGCCACCAACTCGTCGCGGGAAGCAAAGTGCTTATAAAAGCCGCCGACGGTCAGCCCGGCTTCCTTCATCAGATCGGCGACGCCGATCCCGTCCAATCCTTCCTCCCGCAGCCGCTTAGCGGCAAGCGCGACGATGCGTTCGTGCGTCTTCTGCTTTTCCAATTGCGAACGGCCCATCGAGAATCCTTTCCGCTTAGCCTTGACAAAATGGATTACGAGCATAATCCTTATAGAGAACGATCATAATCCAGATCGTGAGAAAAGCCAACAGGAGCTATGAACATGCGTCTCAAGAACAAGGTCGCCGTCGTTACCGGCGGGAACAGCGGCATCGGCCTCGCCACCGCCCGGCTCTTCCTCGCCGAAGGTGCCAAGGTCGTCATCACCGGCCGCAATCCGCAGACCCTTGCAGCCGCCGCCGAGGAGCTTGGCGGCAACGTGCTGGCCCTGCAGGCCGACACGACAGACATCCCGGCGATGGAGAAGGCCTTCGCCGAGGCAGCACAGAAGCTTGGCAAGTTCGATATCGTCTTCGCCAATGCCGGAATTGGAGGCGAGACCGCGCTCGGCAAGACCACGCTCGAGCAGTTCGAATCCATCGTGCGCATCAATTTCACCGGCGTATTCTTCACGGTGCAGGCAGCGCTGCCCTATCTGAACGATGGTGGTTCGGTGATCCTGAACGGCTCCGTGCATGCCGTGCTCGGCATTCCCGGCTATTCTGCCTATGCAGGCACGAAGGGCGCCGTTCGCGCCATGACCCGCAACCTGGCGTCAGAGCTTGCTCCACGCGGCATCCGCGTCAACCAGGTCACGCCGGGAGCGACCAAGACGCCGATCTGGAATTCGCGGGCGGCAACGCCGGAAGCTATGGACGCACTGGAGGCCCGTTTCGGCGGCCTGAGCCCGCTCGGCCGCATGAGCGAAGCCGATGAGATCGCCAAGGCCGCACTCTATTTCGCATCGGACGATTCCGCCAACGTCACGGCGATCGAAATCACGGTCGATGGCGGCGCCGTCAACGCCCCTTCGGGCGCGAAGATATTCCGCACGGCTTGAGCCTGCGACACCTGAAAGACCGTAGATTTCGATGTTTCTTATTGGCCGCCCAACACAGATATGGAGGGCGGCCTTTGCTTGACCAGACAAGCTTCCCCGATTCCGATTGCCACGGCAGGCGGGTTTTGCAATGCTCCGAAGGTGAGAAGGTTTTGCCTTCATGACCATTCTTCAATGATCGGAGTCATCGTGCATCGCCTCTATTACTCGCCAGGCGCCTGCTCGCTCGCCGTTCACCCAATGAGCCGGAACTCCGCTCCTCGCTTCGGGATAAAGTACGCAGACCCGGAATATCTGGCGATCAACCCGAAAGGCCGTGTCCCGGCGCTTACCAACGTGCCAGACAACAGATGCGGCGCATCCGATCTGCTGACGGAACTGCCGGCAATCCTGTCATCGGCGTCTCTTTTTGGAAGATCCCTCAACCTATCTTGAAACCCGTTGGATGAAGAAATGCCCCCAAACTTCCGAGCGATAGTCCCAGACGACGCGGCCGATTTGGTAAGGTTATGGCGAGACGCCTGGACCGCTACTTACGGCCCAAGCCTAGGCCAAAGTACGTTGTTAGCGATGCTAAAGAACTTGGAGCAGAAGGGAACCGCATCGATGTTGCCGGGTTCGGGAGAGCGCGGCTACTGCATTGCGTCAGATCATGAGATCCATGGAAGTGCAATCTTCGCGGAACGCCGAGGTTTCGCCTACCTGTGGGGAATGTATGTTCACCCCGGCCAGCAACGGAAGGGTCTCGGTTCGCAGTTGCTGCATAAGGTGGCGGGCGTAATCGAAACCGCCGAAAAGATCGAAGTCAGGGTTCTCGTTACAAGCCCGGCTGCTATAGTTTTCTATAGAAAACATGGCTTTACGACAACCGGCAATGAGACGATCGAAATCCTGGATAGCGTCGAAGCCTCGGCGCTGGTGATGTCCACCAGTGTCGAAAGTTTGAGGGCATAGAGCTTCCATCGCTCGGGCAAAAATCATCGTCAACCACACAGCGACTACGCGGATACGGAGAAAACATGCCAATTCCGATGTACACGCCGCGACATCTTGGACGTTTGGGCATCTGGCAAATGTCGGGTTGGAGCATCAAGGCTTACGGAATCTCTGCACAGGCCCCGAAACGAGAACAGCTTTTACAGCCGGAATTGATCAACGAGGCACGCTCCTTCGTTGAAGCCAATCTTGCCCGCATGAACGGGACGCCCCATTACTCTGTCGACTTCGTTGTCCTTCATCACGGGAGCAGCGCAAAGACCTTATTGACCCAATGGTGGGTGAACGAATGCGTTTGCATGCAATACGCTGCCCAATCAGACTATTCGGGAAAACCGAAGTTTTCGCATGTAAAGAGCGACCTTATGGCCTGTGCTTACGAACTTGCGGCCATCGACTTCGAGCGACGCGCCTGGATTTCGACTGTCATGTCGGGAAAGCAAATGGAAGAATATCTGGAAAGCTGGCTGCCAGACGGTCTTCACTGATACCGTATATTCTGATGCTCGACGAAGATCTTTGAGATCCCGCTGCGCTGCTATCGAGATTTCGACTACGATACGCGGCTAGCACGGACCGACGGCGCTCACGATCAGACTTGTCGGACCTTTTCGCCGTCGCCGAACAGCGATGCGCCGTTCTGATCGATGATCTGCTGCGCCTTGCGGAAGGTCGATTCCACGGCATCGTCCGACGAGGTGAAAACGTCGGCGCGGATGAAGTTGCGCACCAGGATCTCGCCGTTCACATCCTTCTCGATCCGGCCCATGAGCCGGAACTGATTGCCCTCGCGCTGCGGCGTGGCATAGATCGTGCAGCCGGCATGCACCTGGGGCTCGGCGCTGACAGTGGAGCTGGCAGACTTTTCAGCGCCCGCCTGCGACGCGCCGCCGGTGAAGATCGAAAGGATATTTGAAAAGAACGAAGCCATGGATCGCCTTTAGCATGAAGGTTGCAGGGTCGCAAAGTCAAATGATCAGGTTTGCCAGGATGTCGTTTTCGGTGATGTCTTCATACCCCATGCCGGAACTTTCGAAATTCGCGATAAGCTGTTTGAAATTATCCGGATTCTTCGTCTCGATGCCGATCAGGATAGAGCCGAAATTGCGGGCGCTCTTCTTTAGATATTCGAAGCGGGCGATATCATCTTCAGGCCCGAGCATGTTGAGGAAATCCCTCAATGCGCCAGGGCGCTGCGCCAGACGCAGGATGAAATATTTCTTCAGCCCGGCATAGCGCATGGCGCGCTCCTTGACGTCGGGCAGGCGTTCGAAATCGAAATTGCCGCCGGAGACGACGGCGACGATGGTCTTGCCGCGGATGCTCTCACGATCCAGGGTCTCCAGCGCGGTGATCGCCAAGGCGCCGGCGGGCTCCAGCACGACGCCTTCGACGTTCAGCATATCGGTGATGGTCACGCAGATGGCGTTTTCGTCGATGAGTTTGACTTGCTCGGCAGCAAACCCTTTCAAAGCGGCGAAGTTCAGATCGCCGATACGGCCGACCGCGGCACCATCGACGAAATTGTCGACTTTGGTCAGCGTCACCACCTTCCCCGCCTCGATGCTGCGCCTGAGGCTTGGCGCGCCGGCGGGCTCGGCGAAGACAAAGACATCGCGGGCGAGCCGATCGGCAAAATAGCTGGTGATGCCGGCGGCCAGACCGCCGCCGCCGACAGGCAGAAGAATGCGGTCGGCCACGACGCCGTCAGGCAGTTGCTCGGCGATCTCGGCCGCGACGGTCGCCTGCCCCTCGATGATATCGACATGATCGAAAGGCGGCACCATGACACCGTCGATCTTTTCGACATGGTCGCGTGCCGCCTGATAGCATTGGTCGAAGAAATCGCCGAAGAGCTTGATAGTGATGAATTCGCCGCCGAATATGCGGGTCTTGTCGATCTTTTGCTGCGGTGTCGTGACAGGCATATAGACCACGCCCGGCACGCCGAAATGCCGGCAGACGAAGGCAAAGCCCTGGGCATGATTGCCGGCGGACGCGCAGACGAAGGTCTTTCCCGTTCCTCCTTCGGCAATCACCTTGCGGAAGAAATTGAAGGCGCCGCGGATCTTGTAGGAGCGCACCGGCGTCAGATCCTCGCGTTTCAGCCAAATGTCCGCGCCGTAGCGAGCGGAAAGATGCTCGTTCAGTTGCAACGGCGTTACGGGGAAGAGACCACGCATGGCCTCGGTGGCTTCGAGAACAGTCTGTTTGTCCACGGCTATCCGTCCTTCTTCACAATCCGCCTTCGCTATGACACAGGAAATATGAGTCAAGAAAGCCTGTTTATCGCGGTTTCAGACCTGCCGACACGATATTGCCGAGATACCGGGCGTCGAAGATATATGCCTCCTGCCGTCATATCCCCCAAAATCTGTGAATTGACAGCGCGGACTTGCCTGTCTCCAATACGGGACAGCCATCATGATGATGGTTAGAGGCCCGCCCTAGTACCGACACTCGGCTCCGGCGGGCTTCGCTTGTTAGGCACAGTGCAGAACTCACCTAATAATTCCATTTACAGTTGAAAAATCGCGCAAAAGATGCTTATCCCGGCCTCATCCAAGGGAGACCATCATCATGCGCTTTATCCGCTTGCTTTCCATTGCTTTCACCCTCGCCGCGCTGGCTTCCTGCACATCGCAGGAGCAAACCTTCGAGAAGAGCATCCCGATCATGAAGGAAAGCCCGAGCGCCCGTGCGCAAGTCATCGCCAAATGCCTGTCGCAGCACCTACCGCCGGAAACGCTGGATCAAATCGCGTTTTATGTGAGATCGCAAAGAAGCGAAGCAAAGCGGCTCTTTTGTCAGCGGCTGATGACAGGCGTAGTTTCCGGAAGAATAAGCTACGCCGATTTCAAAGCCATGTTCCAGCAGAAAAAGGTGACCCCGGCGCTCGTCGCCGTTCTCAAGGGGCGCTAAGCTGATCGACGCCGAATGATCCCTATGCGGCGGCGGACCAATGTAAGTTGGTCCGCCATTGCAAAAACATTTCCTTGACTGAATCGCTCAAGTGCTTGAAGGGGAAAGACACGCGGACGTGGCGAAACTGGTAGACGCAAGGGACTTAAAATCCCTCGGCCTTTGGCTGTACGGGTTCGACCCCCGTCGTCCGCACCAAAGATAAACCCCTATATGCTCGACGAAAAAGGCGCAGCTTTCGCCGCGCCTTTGTTCAATGCACAAAACTCGAATTAAGCGAAAAGCTTGGCCGCGATCTTGGCGACATGGGCACCCTGGAACTTTGCCGCTTCCAGCTCGATTTCGGAAGGCTGACGCGAGCCGTCGCCATTGGTGATGGTGGAAGCGCCGTAGGGTGAGCCGCCCTTGACTTCCTCGGTGCCCATCTGGCCCTGGAAGGCATAGGGAAGGCCGACAACAACCATGCCCTGATGCAGAAAGGTCGGGATGAAGCCGAGAATGGTCGATTCCTGGCCACCGTGCTGGGTGGCGGACGAGGTGAAGGCCGAGCCGACCTTGCCGACGAGCTTGCCGGCGAACCAGAGGCCGCCGGTCTGATCCCAGAAATTGCGCATCTGCGAGGCAACCGTGCCGAAACGCGTGCCGGCGCCGACGATGATCGCATCATATTCGGCCAGTTCGTCCGGCGTTGCGATCGGCGCTTCCTGGTCGACCTTGAAGTAGGAGGCCTTTGCAACCTCTTCCGGCACCAGTTCGGGCACGCGCTTGACGGTGACTTCGGCACCGGCGGACTTTGCGCCCTCCGCGACGGCATAGGCCATCGTCTCGATATGACCGTAAGCGGAATAATAAAGAACCAGAACCTTAGCCATGAACGTCTCCTGTCTGTTGGACGCGTTAAGTATCGGAGCAAGTTTTATCAGCGATGAGACGGGCGCGCAGCCCCCATGCCCGGAACGCACTGTTCATCCTCTATAGACGAAAATTCACTTGCGCGGCCTCAAGGCGACTACCCGGGACTGTGAAAACGACGGTTTGCATTCGCGAAAAACGGCGCTACCTATTTCGAACCTTTTGCGAACGCGCCGCTGCGCAATTTCACGGATGTTTTCATGACAAACGAAACCATTGTCACCGCCGCCATGCTGGCCATCGGCGACGAGCTGCTCTCCGGCCGGACGAAGGACAGGAATATCGGCCATCTCGCCGATATCCTGCTGCTTGCCGGCATCGATCTGAAGGAGGTTCGTATCGTCGCCGATGATGAAGACGCCATCGTATCGGCGCTGAATGCTTTGCGCGGCACGTATGATTATGTCTTCACCTCAGGCGGCATCGGCCCGACCCATGACGATATTACCGCCGACGCCATCGCCAAGGCCTTCGGCGTGCCCTGCGAGCACGATGCCGAGGCCATGCGGCTGATGGCTGAGATGTATGCCAAGCGCGAGATGGAATTCACCGAGGCCCGCCAGCGCATGGCGCGCATGCCTGTCGGATCGAAACACATCGCCAATCCGGTCTCGACGGCACCGGGCTTCAACATCGGGAACGTCTATGTGATGGCCGGCGTGCCGCAGGTTTTCCAGGCGATGCTCGACAATGTCATACCGACGCTTCGGACCGGCGTGCGCATGCTTTCGACGGCGATTGCCTGCCCTTACGGCGAAGGTGAGATCGGCACGCCGCTCGGCATCATCCAGAAAGCCCATCCGGATACCAGCATCGGTTCCTATCCGCGCTATGTCGGCCAGTCCTTCTCGACCGAAATTGTCGTTAGAGCCCGCTCCGCCGAGCTGGTTGAAAATGTCGCGGCGGAAGTGCGCGCGATGATCGAGGCTATCCGACAGTCGAAAGCCAAGGATAATCAGTCCGCCCAGGCATGACGTTCAACGATGGCGTGCATTTTATCGGGGAACCAGGAACGGGTTCAGCGCATTATTTCGATGCGGAATGCTGATATAATGAAGCGATCCAACCCTCCGCATGGGAGATCACGTCATGTCTTATAAAACCCTGGTGACCGTTCTCGACAATCCCGACAACACGCGCATCGCCGCTGATTTTGCGGCGGCGTTCGCCAAGGAGTATGGCGCCCACATTGTTGGCCTGCATGCGGAAATCATCTCGACCGTGCCGCTCGTGGCGCCGATGGAAATCCCGGATCCCGTCGCCGTGCAGGCGCTTCAGGATGTCGCCCATAGCCAGGCGGTCGAAATCGAGCGGCTGTTTCGCACGAAAATGGAGGGGGCCGGCCTCGACTATGAATGGCGCAGCTTTACCAGCACCGTTGGCTACGGCACCGAGCCCTTGATCGAAAGTGCCCGCAGCGCCGACCTGCTGGTTGCCGTGCAACCGGACCCGGCGAAATATTCCGACAACCAGGTCGATGTCGAAACCTTCCTTTTCGATAGCGGCCGCCCGGTACTGTTGATCCCCTATATCCTGCGCACTCCGAAACCCGTGCGTCGCGTGCTAATCGCCTGGAACGGCTCCAAGGAGGCGGCGCGCGCCACCTTCGATGCCCTGCCTTTCCTGAAGGCGGCCGATTCCGTGGAAATTCTTTCGGTCAGCACATCCGAGAGAGAGACCCACCCCTCGAAGGAAAGCGGCGTTCAGATTGCGGCGGCGCTGACGCGTCACGGCGTTCGCGCCAAATTCGAAACGGCGGCCTGCACCGGCAAGTCCACGCCATCGCAAGTCATCGAAAATCGCCTTGCCGACAACAGCATCGATCTGCTCGTCATGGGCGCCTATACGCATTCCTGGCTCTGGCAGATGATCTTCGGCGGCACGACGCGGACATTGCTGCAATCCATGACGGCGATGACGCTTCTGGCCCGCTGATCGGCTTTGCAGCTTAAACCGAAGGGTTCTCCACTGGAAACTGCACCGCTTCGCTGCATGGCGGCTATTGCCTTTTGACCGCAAATCCAGCAGAAAGCAGCGACCGATGACAGAATTCCCGTCAGGGAACCGTTCGCGCGGTCCATGGAACATGATCCCGAAAGGCATATCGCTCTTTTCTGGATGAAATCCTGTTCAAGTCGATATCAAGCGAATCGCGTTCCGGATTTGGTTCATGGTCCGCGCCCGCCGCGGGAGTCTGCTCAGGGTCGCCGGTAGCGCCGGCGCGTCGTTATTCCATGCCCGGAGCCTGCTGCCATGTCCCTGCCCGATAAAGCCTTTCCCGTATCCTGGGATCAGTTCCATCGCGATGCCCGCGCGCTTGCCTGGCGGCTTGCCGGCCTCAATCGCGAATTCAAGGCGATCGTCTGTATCACCCGCGGCGGCCTCGTCCCGGCCGCCATCATCTCGCGCGAACTCAATATCCGCGTGATAGAGACCGTCTGCGTCGCCTCCTATCACGACTACACAAGCCAGGGGGAGATGAACCTTCTCAAGGGCGTTGCGCCGGAACTGGCGGTCGACGGCGGCGAAGCAGTCCTCGTCATCGACGATCTGACCGATACCGGCAAGACGGCCGTCGAAGTCCGCGCCATGCTGCCGAAGGCGCATTTCGCCTGCGTCTACGCCAAGCCCAAGGGCGTGCCGACCATCGACACCTTCATCACCGAGGTAAGTCAGGACACCTGGATCTACTTCCCCTGGGACATGGGCTTCACCTATCAGGAGCCGATCGCCAAGGGTCATCGCGGCTGAATTCCATCGCGAGCCGCGCGAATCAGCAATGATTCTGTCCGCTGGACAAAAGCGGGACTCGACCTGTGGTAATAGAGGTGGGCGCTGCGGCGCCCACTATATTTAGTGGAGGCCAGACGATGAGAACATGTGCGATTCAAGGCTTTCCCAGCGAATCATAAGACACCACGGCATGCTTTTGCCTCGTCGCCAATGGTTTCAGGGTCACGGTCACAATATTGTCGCGTTTGACCCCTGCAGCAACGGATTTCATCGCATCCCCGATCCAGCGATGGGCGAGCGTCCGCCTCCAAGTTGTTGAATCCTTTGATCTCCTGACATTTCCCCAGTTTCCACAGCCAAGCCCACAAGATATTGTGGTTAACAATCCATTTCAAACCACCCCTTGACGAAATCGGGTCTTTCAAAGTTAATGGACGACGTTGCGGCGGCGACTGGACCGGATGGAATTACGAGGGCTGGTCCTCAACTCGAAATCGGATTTGGATTCAGGGCGATGCACCATGATCGGTGGCCGCCGTGAGGGTTTTTGTGCCGATATCGATGCTGCCAAAAAATGTGTGCGGGGACTGGCGGCAATAAGCTGTTAATACTATATTTAGTGTTTACAGCCACCATCACCACAAGATACAGGAGAGCATCTCCGGATGACACCTCCTGTCAGAAAGCGGATTGAAGACTGGCTGCGCGTTGAAATCGCGAGGCCGGATTAGGATTTTTGCGCCCTGCTCTCTCATGGGCGCGCCAACGAACGAGGATTGGGACCATGCGCATCGAACGTCGCTTTACGAAGGCCGGTCAGTCACCCTACGCGGATATCGAATTCCGCAAAGCGACCAGCGAGATCAAGAACCCCGACGGCTCGATCGTGTTCCGCCTCGAGAATATCGATGTGCCCGCACAGTTCTCGCAGGTTGCCGCCGACATTCTGGCGCAGAAGTACTTCCGCAAGGCCGGCGTGCCCGCCAAGCTGAAACGAGTCGAGGAAAACGACGTTCCTTCATTCCTGTGGCGTTCCGTGCCCGATGAAGCTGCCATGAAGGACCTTCCAAAGGAGAGCCAGACCGGCTCCGAAACCGACGCGCGCCAGGTTTTCGACCGTCTGGCCGGCACCTGGACCTACTGGGGCTGGAAGGGCGGCTATTTCTCGTCCGAGGAAGACGCCTCCGCTTTCCAGGACGAGCTCGCTTATATGCTTGCCACCCAGCGCGTCGCGCCGAACTCTCCGCAGTGGTTCAACACCGGCATGCACTGGGCCTACGGCATCGACGGCCCCGGCCAGGGCCACTTCTATGTCGACCCCTTCACCGGCAAGATCACCAAGTCCAAGTCGGCCTATGAGCATCCGCAGCCACATGCCTGCTTCATCCAGTCCGTCGAGGACGACCTCGTCAACGAAGGTGGCATCATGGACCTGTGGGTTCGCGAAGCCCGCCTCTTCAAATACGGCTCCGGCACCGGCTCGAACTTCTCGCTGCTGCGCGGCGAAGGCGAAAAGCTGTCCGGCGGCGGCCGTTCCTCCGGCCTGATGAGCTTCTTGAAGATCGGCGACCGCGCTGCAGGCGCCATCAAGTCGGGCGGCACGACGCGCCGCGCCGCCAAGATGGTCGTCGTCGACATCGACCACCCGGATATCGAGGAATACATCAACTGGAAGGTCAAGGAAGAGCAGAAGGTTGCCGCTCTCGTGACCGGCTCGAAGATCGTCGCCAAGCACCTGAAGGCGATCATGAAGGCCACGGTCAATTGCGAAGGCGACAGCGACAATTGCTTCGATCCGGCCAAGAACCCTGCCCTGAAGCGCGAAATCCGCGCCGCCAAGAAGGATCAGGTTCCGGAAAACTACGTCCAGCGCGTCATCCAGTTCGCTCGCCAGGGCTACAAGGATCTCGAGTTCAAGACCTATGATACCGACTGGGATTCGGAAGCCTATCTCACCGTATCGGGCCAGAACTCCAACAACTCAGTCTCGATCAAGGACGACTTCCTGCGCGCCGTCGAGAACGATGGCGACTGGAACCTGACGGCACGCAAGGACGGCAAGGTCATCAAGACGCTGAAGGCCCGCGACCTCTGGGAATCGATCTCCTATGCCGCATGGGCATCGGCCGACCCGGGCCTGCATTTCAACACGACGATGAACGACTGGCACACCAGCCCGGCTGCCGGCCCGATCCGCGCATCCAACCCGTGCTCGGAATACATGTTCCTCGACGACACCGCCTGCAACCTTGCTTCGCTGAACCTGATGACCTTCAAGGACGCGGCGACGAAGCGCATCAACATCGCCGATTACGAACATGCCGTCCGCCTCTGGACCGTCGTTCTCGAAGTCTCCGTGATGATGGCGCAGTTCCCGTCGCGCCGGATCGCCGAGCTTTCCTATGAATATCGCACGCTCGGCCTAGGCTACGCCAACATCGGCGGCCTGCTGATGTCGTCGGGCATTCCCTATGATAGCGACGAAGCCCGCGCCATCGCCGGCTCGCTGACGGCGATCATGACCGGCGTCGCCTATGCGACCTCGGCCGAAATGGCCTCCGAACTCGGGACATTCCCGATGTTCAAGCCGAATCGCGAGAATATGCTGCGCGTCATCCGCAACCACCGTCGCGCCGCCTACGGCGAGACCTCAGGCTATGAGGGCCTGTCGGTCAATCCGGTGGCGCTGATCCACTCCGAGAACCCGGAAAAGGATCTCGTTGCCCATGCCAAGGCTGCCTGGGACAAGGCGCTGGAACTCGGCGAGAAGCATGGCTACCGCAATGCCCAGGCGACCGTGATCGCGCCGACCGGCACGATCGGCCTCGTCATGGATTGCGACACGACCGGCATCGAGCCCGACTTCGCGCTGGTGAAGTTCAAGAAGCTCGCCGGCGGCGGCTATTTCAAGATCATCAACCGTGCCGTTCCGGAAGCGCTGCGTGCACTCGGCTATTCCGAAAGCCAGCTCGCCGAGATCGAGGCCTATGCCGTCGGCCATGGCAACCTGAACCAGGCTCCGGCCGTCAACCCCTCGACGCTGAAGGCCAAGGGCTTCACAGACGAGAAGATCGACGCCGTCAACGCTGCCCTCAAGAGCGCCTTCGACATCAAGTTCGTCTTCAACCAGTGGACGCTCGGCGCCGACTTCATGAAGGGCGTGCTGAAGGTTTCCGACGAGCAGATGGCCGACATCAGCTTCAGCCTGCTTGACCATCTCGGCTTCTCCAAGAAGGACATCGAGGCCGCCAACATCCATGTCTGCGGTGCGATGACGCTCGAAGGCGCCCCGTTCCTGAAGAACGAGCACCTCGCCGTCTTCGATTGCGCCAATCCCTGCGGCAAGATCGGCAAGCGCTACCTTTCGGTCGAAAGCCATATCCGCATGATGGCGGCTGCCCAGCCCTTCATCTCTGGCGCCATCTCCAAGACGATCAACATGGCGAACGAAGCAACCGTCGAGGATTGCAAGAACGCATACATGCTGTCCTGGAAGCTCGGCCTCAAGGCGAACGCGCTCTATCGCGACGGCTCCAAGCTCAGCCAGCCGCTGAACGCCTCGCTGATCGAGGACGACAGCGACGAGGATGCGATGGAGGAATTCCTGCAGGCTCCGGCTGCCGCCCAGGCCGTCACCATCACCGAGAAGATCGTCGAGCGCGTGATCGAAAAGGTCATACGCACGCAAGAGAAGCTGCCGGGTCGCCGCAAGGGCTACACCCAGAAGGCCAAGATCGGCGGACACACCATCTTCCTGCGCACCGGCGAATATGACGACGGCCGCCTTGGCGAAATCTTCCTCGACATGAACAAGGAAGGTTCGGCGCTGCGCGCCTTCATCAACAACTTCGCGATCTCGGTCTCGCTCGGCCTGCAATACGGCGTGCCGCTCGAGGAATATGTCGACGCCTTCACCTTCACCAAGTTCGAGCCGGCCGGCATCGTCACCGGCAACGACGCGATCAAGAACGCCACGTCGATCCTCGACTATGTGTTCCGTGAACTGGCCATCTCCTATCTCGGCCGTCACGACCTCGCCCATGTCGATACGTCCGACTTCAACAACACGGCACTTGGCCGCGGCGTATCGGAAGGCAAGGCCGATGTCTTCTCCAAGGGCCTGACCCGCGGCTACAAGCCGACGCTGGTTCCAACATCAGGCGAGCGCTCCGCAGCCGAGGTGAAGGGTGCGGCGACAGCCGCCCCGGCACGCGCCGCCTCGCTCGCGACAGTCACGGCTTTTGCCGGCAACACGGTGCGCAAGCTGGAACCGGCGACCGCCATCTCCACCTCCGAAGTCGTCGCCTTCAAGCGCGACTATGAGGAGCGCGCCAAGGAACTGGCCGAAGAGATTGCGGAAGAAGTTGTCAGCGAAGTCGCCGAATCCACCGGCCTCTTCACCGACAAGGCTGCGAGCGACGCAGCGGCTGCGAAGACGGAAGCCAAGAAGCTCGAATCCGAACGCCGCGCCCGCTCCATCATGCAGGGCTACACCGGCAACATGTGCACGGAATGCCAGAACTTCACGATGGTGCGGAACGGGACTTGCGAGAAGTGCGACACTTGTGGCGCGACGAGCGGCTGCAGCTGAGCGCCTCGATTTAATTAGTTGTCTGATAGGCCCCGCACGAAAGTCGCGGGGCCCATTGTATATTTCTCTCAGCCACTTTCACGTCCGGATGACGTCAATTCAGGGTGATACCCCTCAGCCGCCGTCATTTATCCAGAACTTGTGGTTCGTCCTGTCGTATTGCATGGGCACCACGCCGTTTACGGCAGATGGAACGCCCGCAGGAGCTCCATTCGTCGCAGAGATGTAGAGAAGGTCGCTGGCGGATCGTTGATCGGGCGTGAATTTCATTACGCAGCCGCTGCGCGGGCACACATCCTGCGATCACATGGCTAAAAACCTGCGACAGAGCCGCCAACCCGTGGCATAAGGCCCCGAAACTTATTCTTTGGGCCTCTCGTAGACATGATCCGTATAGAAAACATCAGTAAGCAGAACAGCCATCGCATCCTCTTCATCGAGGCGTCCGCCGCGCTCAACCGGGGCGAGAGTGTCGGGCTCGTCGGCCCCAATGGCGCCGGCAAGACGACGCTTTTTCGGATGATCACCGGACAGGAACAGCCCGATGAGGGGCAAGTCTCGGCCGATAAGGGCGTCACCATCGGTTACTTCAACCAGGATGTCGGCGAGATGGCAGGCCGCAGCGCCGTCGCCGAAGTAATGGAAGGAGCCGGGCCTGTGAGCATTGTCGCCGCAGAATTGCGCGAGCTCGAAGCAGCCATGGTCGATCCCGATCAGGCCGACGATATGGACAGGATCATCGAACGCTATGGCGAGGTGCAGGCGCGCTACGAGGAGCTTGACGGCTATGCGCTGGAAGGCCGCGCCCGCGAAGTGCTTGATGGCTTGAGCTTCAGCCAGGAAATGATGGAAGGCGATGTCGGCGCGCTTTCGGGCGGCTGGAAGATGCGCGTGGCGCTGGCCCGCATTCTCCTGATGCGCCCCGACGTCATGTTGCTCGACGAACCGAGCAACCATCTGGATCTCGAAAGCCTGATCTGGCTGGAGTCCTTCCTGAAGGGCTACGAGGGCGCATTGCTGATGACCTCGCACGACCGCGAGTTCATGAACCGCATCGTCACCAAGATCATCGAAATCGATGGCGGCAACCTCACCAGCTATTCGGGTGACTATGAGTTCTATGAGCAGCAGCGCGCCCAGAACGAGAAGCAGCAGCAGGCGCAGTTCGAGCGCCAGCAGGCGATGCTTGCCAAGGAAATCAAGTTCATCGAGCGCTTCAAGGCGCGCGCCTCGCACGCGTCGCAGGTGCAGAGTCGCGTGAAGAAGCTGGAGAAGATCGATCGCGTCGAGCCGCCGAAACGGCGACAGACGGTCGCCTTCGAATTCCAGCCAGCGCCGCGCTCCGGCGAAGACGTGGTCAACCTGAAAAACGTCCATAAGAAATACGGCAGCCGCATCATCTATGAAGGGCTTGATTTCATGGTGCGGCGTAAAGAGCGCTGGTGCATCATGGGCATCAACGGCGCCGGCAAGTCCACCCTGCTGAAGCTGGTGGCAGGCTCGACGCAGCCGGACGAAGGCAGCGTCGCCTTGGGCGCCAGCGTCAAGATGGGTTATTTCGCGCAGCACGCCATGGATCTTCTCGATGGCGAGCGCACAGTGTTTCAGCAGCTCGAACACGATTTCCCGCAGGCGGGCCAAGGGCCGCTGCGCGCACTCGCCGGATGCTTCGGCTTCTCCGGCGACGATGTCGAGAAGAGATGCCGCGTGCTGTCGGGTGGCGAGAAGGCGCGGCTTGTCATGGCGATCATGCTCTTCAACCCGCCGAACCTCCTCGTGCTGGACGAGCCCACGAACCATCTGGATCTCGACACGAAGGAAATGCTCATCAAGGCACTGTCGCAATACGAGGGCACCATGCTGTTCGTCTCGCACGACCGGCATTTCCTCGCAGCGCTCTCCAATCGCGTGCTGGAACTGACGCCCGAGGGCGTTCACCAATATGGCGGCGGCTATACGGAATATGTGGCGCGCACCGGCCACGAAGCGCCCGGCCTGCATAGCTGACACCCCTGCAAAGCCGGCGTCAGTGCACCTCTGCAGGCAGTGCGGTTCCGGCATTGATGACGGCAACGGGCATCGTTCTGCCGCGCACGCGGATCTCGATGCGGCGGCGCGACTCCACGGCGCCGCGCTGGCCTGAGGTGATCGTATCGCCGGGCAGGATCAATTGCGCTGCGGACATCGGCAGGATGGTGGCATCCTTCAGCTTGGGATTGGCCTTGAGAACATTGGCGACCGCGATGGCGCGGGCGAGCCCAAGCCCGGCATTGTCGGCCGGCAGCAAAGCCGATACCGGCAGCTTGCCGTCCATCGCGCTGATCAGCGTATCGTCGAGATTGGATTTTTCGCGCGCTATCGGCTGTTCGTCCGTGTGGCCGATCACTTCGACGATATTGGCGCCATAGAGGCTCAGATTGCTGGCGATTTCGTCGGTGATCGTCGTGTCCAGCAATCGCGCGAAAGTGCTGGTGAGCTCGGCGCTGCCGGACTGGAAATAGTTCTTCTTGGCATCGTCGAGATTGATGATCGGTGGCCAGTCGTGAGCACCCTTCCCGCCTGCATTGCCGGCCAGCAGCTTGTCGACCTCATCGGGCGCGACCGTCAGCGAGACGCCGTGTTCCTTCAAAACAGCGGCAACCTTGGAAAGCGCTTGCAGATCGGCTGACGTCGCACCTTCGCTCGCTATGCTGTCGAGCGTCTCGCGCGCCAGCACCAGCTCACGCCATTGCTTCTCCACGATTGCCTTGTCAGCTGCCGAGAGATCGCCGGAGACGAGCTTCGACTGCAACTGGACGATCTGCGCTGCCTGCTCGGCCCGCTTCTTCTCCAGCAAGACGATCTGCTGCTCGGCTTTCCCGAGCTTGCGCTCGACCTCGTAGCGGCGGTTTCTCTCCGCCGAGATCATGGCGGCGGCAACGAGCAGCAGGCAGAAGACCAGAAGCAGCATGGATTCGGCCATCGTCAGACCGAGGATGAGGCCACGATTATAGCCCTTGTGCTCCAGTTTCGGCCTGCTGTCCGAGGCTTCCGTTACCATAGGCGCCACCAGCGTTTTCGTGGCACGGCTTCGTCCTTCGATACGGTGCCGCCGTCATCGGCTTTCAACCTCGGCAACGGCGTTTGCCCCATCGCCTCCGCCATGCGATTGAGCGCTTCTTCGATATTGCGCAACGGCTGCAGCTGCGCCTCGGACATCTCCTTGATGGCGACAATCGCCGGCGCCAGCTCGGCGCGGACAACATCCTCAGGCGACCGGATCTCCTCCAGCTTTTTGCCGACGCTTTCGACAGTGGTGCCGAACTTGCCGATGATATCGGAGAGCTGCGACGTCGTTGCCGTCAGCTGTGCCGCCGCATCGTTGATCGGGGTCACCGCCTGCTTCGCCAGCACCTCCAGGATCTTGCTGATCTCCTGGCCGTTGCGCTCGGCCTGGTGCGCGATCTCCTCGAACCCTTCCGAGAGCATCTGATTGCTGACCCGCCGATAGTGGGAGAACTCGCGCGACGAGGAGTCGAGTTCGGTGCGCACCCGCCGGGTCATCTCGGCAAGCTCGTGGCGCACGCTGCGCTCTATGTCGATCGGGTCGCGCCGCATCTGGTTGAAGAGGATGCGCAGCGTCACACCGGCGATCGTCGAGGTCACGGCGATGCCGAAATTGCGGACGATGGTCTCGATCGATGTTTCGCCGGCGAAGAGATAGAGCGAAACGCCCAGGCTCGACAGGGTGAAGAGGAAACCCATGTAATAGAGATTGTCGCCGGCCTGCTCGTTGTGCAGCCGAAATCCGGCGAAGGCCAGCGATACCACGAAGTAGATGCCCATCAGCAGCAGCGGCACGCCTGTCACGATCGGCAGCGACCAGCCCATGAGCTTCGACGACCAGATGAAGATCATGCCGCCGATGGTGACCGATGCGAAGAGGAGCATCGGCCCATAGTCTCGAATGACGTATCTCGCCTCGGTACCGGCCATCAGCGTATCCCCTCCAATCGCACGAACCCGTCGAAATGGCCGTTATTGTCCTTGATCCACTGCGCCCAGAAGTTTGCGAGATCCTCCATGCTGAACTTCATATTCGGCCTTTGAAAGGCAAGAATCTTGACCGCGACACCGTCCAGTGACGTACGGAACCTATCGTTGGCGGGGCTATGCAGGAACTTTTGGTAGGAAGCGCCATCACGATAGTTCGAGAAGGCTGTCGTGTGTTCGATCATGTCGGAGGCGACGAACAGGCGTTTCGGCATGCCGCCCGCCGCGCCGGCAAAGACCTCCAGGTTGATCTTCTGGATGGCCGCCATGATCGGCGATTGCGTGCCGGATTCTCCAACATTCAGCTTGCCGGCAATATCCGCAAGCGGCTTCTGGAAACCCTTTTCCCAGCGCGCCTGCGCCAGGCGCGGATTGCTGGTCCATTCGTCGACGTTCGCCCCGCTTCCGGGATTGCAGCCGTGGAAGGTCTGGATGAGCTCGCCCTCCTTTTCCGTCAGGGCGTAGATATCGACCGCGCCGCCGATCGGCACTTCGGCGATGATCTTCTGGAACTGGTTGCGCAAATCGAGCGCCGTCGTATCCGAGATCGGATCGGTGACATCGAGCAATATGGCCGTTTCCGCCTTAGGTCCGTCCACCGGGCAGAGCGACGCCTGATCGACGGCGACATTGCCGCTCGCCTTGTAGCGCAGCCAGCCATAGGCGCCGACGATCCCGAGAGACAGGACGGCAAGGCAAACCGTTGCGATGATGAGGCCGGCGGAGCCGCCGCGCCGACTACGCCGCTTGCGTCGCGCCAAGGGTGCTCTCCGGGAAAAGATTGTCGAGCTTGTGATACTTCTCGATGGCGCTTTCGAATTCGTCGCCAATCTGCTTGATCTGCTCCGACAGCTCGGCCTGTGCGCTCTGGATGCGCGCGCCAAGCACCTTGTCGTCCCATTCTTCTTCTGTGCGCAGCACCGACGTCAACCGTTCCATTTTGTAGGCGGATGCGAAATAGGACGGTTCCGGCTCGGTGCGTGCCGCCCTGTTGGCATCGCGATAGCTGGTGAGCAGCACATTGGCGGCGCGTTCGAGATGGTTCTGGTGTTCGGCGAAAAGGCCGGCGGTTCTGCCGCGATGGGCGATGATGGCAGCCGTCTCCTGCCGGCGCAGCGAGAGGTCGCGGATGATTTCCTCGATCTTGCTGTTGTGCTCGTCGCGGATCTCGCGAAGGTCGTCGATCAGATCCAGCTTGCGGTCGATATAATTGTCTCTCGCCGCATCGAGGCGTTTCTGCACGCCGGCAAAACCCGGATAGGGATCGGTGAGATAGCAGCCGTCGATAAAAGCCACGAGCGAGAACATCAGGCCGACGGCGAAAAGCATCCAGGAGTTCAGCTCCTGCAGCCCCAGCGGCGCCTTCTTCAAGCGCTGTATCACCTCGGCGCCGGCGCCGCTCAAAATGGTGGCCGATACCTCGCGGTAATGTGCCAGCGCGATGTTGATCCCCAAGGCGACGGCGACATAGGCGACGAGGCCGAGCAGGCCGAGCAGCTTCAGCGCATAGGAGCGATGCAGGAGGAAGCGGACGCAGAAGAAAGAGAACATCAGCGCCGTGCCGATGTTGAGAAACGCGAAGGCAGCCGCTTCCGTCACGCCGCCGACGACGCCCTGCTCGCTCCCCTTGGCGAGGAAACTGCCGTTCATCACCATTTCAATGAGAACGAGAAAGATGATGAGCGCGACCTTGAAGCCCCAGGCGGCCTTGCTGGAGACCTTTGCCGCGCGCTGCAGCCTGTGCCTGGCCTTGAAATCCACCATTTCGTCCTCGGCGGTCTTCAGATTGCGGCGCAGGCCGTGCAGCTCGTCGACGCCGCTTGCCACCTCCGCCTTGAAATCCGATAGGCTCGAGGCGTTCGCCTGGCGGATTAGCCCGAACTGTCCTTCGAAATCGAGATTTCGCAGGCGGCTGTCGAAGGTCTGGAGCTGATCCTCGAGGACCTGATAGGAGCTCTTCTTCTCGGCTTCGACCCAGGTGACGATCCGCTGCTCCGTCTCGTCGAATGATTGCGCGCCAGATCCTGGCCGGTTCAACCGTCCCGCCGCGGCACCTTTCTCTTTCAAGTCGAGAGTCGATCCGAGCTTGTCGATATCGACGACGGGAAAGACGTCCGTCGAGGCCCGGAAATCATGGCTGGTCTCCCGAACGCTTTCCCAAAGGCGGTTTAAGGCTTCGAAACGCAATGATCTTCCCCGGCGAATTCATCAACTTAGAAAGGACAAACGATAGATCGATACCGCACCGGTTGTTCCCGGTCCATAGCGATCTAGCCAAGGTTAGGATGCGATTGTGGTAAAGACTAGCCCGATGGAACAGTGAGCGGAAAACGCCCGTTCCGGCCGCACCAGACTTGGCGGTTCGAACGGCAGCGTATCCTTAAGAACTACGCCCCGGCCGGATTTGAACTGCTCTTCCAGAAGCCCGCTCTGCGCAGCCCCTCGCGATAGATGTCGTGTTGCCATTGCTCCTTGAACGGCACCACGGAAAGCCATTTGTCGATATCGAAGCCGGGATTGGCGTCATGAACGCGCCGAACGAAGAAACCCGCCCTTTCCTTATCACCGAGCATCGCCCAGCTCGCTGCCGAAATCCTGTCCGCCAGGCGGGCATCCGCCATCCGGTCGATATAGCCCAGGGCGGCCTCGAAGCTGCCGAGCATATAGCTGGCCGCCGAGGCGATCCAGAAATAGGAATCGGGGCTCAGCGGATGAAGCGCAATGGCAGTTTCGATCTTTTGCAGGGCCAGATCCGGCCGTGACGAATAGATCAGCGCCTCCGCCTGGTCGGCAATGATGCCGGCATGGTTCGGGTTCAAGGCCTCGGCCAATTCCAGCGCTTCGAGGCTTTCGTCACTCGCGCCCTGGAAGGTTTTCGCAACGCCGAACTCGCGATAGCCGTCCGCGATGTCGCGCCGCGCCGCAATCGCCCGCATGGCATAGCCTTCAGCCTCCTTCAGCAGGGCTGCATCCCCGCCCGAGGTCAACAACCATTGCCTGGAATAGGTGCGGGCGATGGAGCTCAAGGCAGGGGCGAAACGATCGCCACTCCGCAATGCAGCCTCGAGCTCCGCTCGCGCCTTCTGCAGATTCGGCAGCGACAAGCGACCAAGGTAGCGTCGACCGGAGAGATAGCGTTGATAGGCCGCTGGACTTCTGTCGAAATGAGCCCGCATCATTTCCCGACGTTCGATCTGCCCCGTCAGCGACAACACGATATGACGCGCGATCTTCTGCCTCTGTTGTTCGTGGGGAGATTGCTCAAGGCTGAGGCGGTCCGCCCAGACGATCTCGTTGCTGGCAGTTTCGACAAGCTGTGAAAATAGCAGGGTGTTGTGGTTCTGCGTGCTTAGACGCATGTGCAGAACATAAGACCGGTCTTGCTGACCGGAGGCCGCATCCTCGTCTCGCCGGCCAATCCGGATAGCGGTGCAGCGATCATTCGCCTCCAGGCTATTCAGCGCGCAGAAGCCTATGGTGATGTCGTCCATGAGGGACGACGCGTCATAAGCGCTGGTTTGTGTGTCGGAGGGACGCAATATCCGCAGCGGTATCCCTATCTTCTGCCCGGCATCCACAGATCCTTCCGCCGAGCCGGCGGCACTTTGACCATGGGTGGGTGACTTATCCTCCGACCGCGAAAATGACGCCAGCAGCGCGCCGCGTCGTTCGAAAATGCGCCTGAAGTGCTCGACCTCCCCGGCCGCGTCGAATATCCGCAGCAGAATGCGCCGGATATCCGGATCCTCCGGATCGGCACCAAAAACCAGGAGTGCGGCCTCTTTCACCAGAGCGATCTCGTCCTTCGTGCTGGCCTGTGCGGCGGCCACCATCAAAGTTTCCTTCAGCACCTGCGCGTGGCGATGCGTCTGCGCCTCACGCCAATGGAAGAAGATCGGGCTCTGGCAATTGATCCCGCCTAGGAACTCCGCTTCGAGCGTTTCCAACAGCAGTTTCAGCTTTGTAAAAACCGGATCGGCCCGATCAGCGTCCAGAAGCGAAATATCGGAAGCCAGTCGCGGCGGCTCAAGCTCGATGGCGGTTTCGCTGAACCGGAGAAACGCCCTGCCCAGCTCGCCCTGGCGGCTTCTTATTCTCGAAACCAGCTTGCGCAGATTGACCTTGGCATTGCCGTTATCGTCCTGCCCCCACAAAAGCTCGGCTATTGCGCTGCGCGGCGCGCGCTCCGCCGGCCCCACCATCAGATAGGCCAGAATCAACAGGCCCTTCTCAGGAAACGCGATCTCGCGGCCATCACTGTCCAGAAGCTTCAAACCACCAAATGTATGCAGCGAAAACATATTTGTGTTCATGAAATCCGCATCAGCCAATACTGGCGGGACAAGCCGAAACTGTGGTCCCTTGCCGGATTGGTTTCAGTCAAGCTCGAGCAAGCCGTTCAAAGAAATGGTGAAATTTCCACAAGGCTGTAATGTGAATGAAGGCCCGACGAATTTCAATTCCAATTGCGCCTGAACTAATAAACCATTCGCCAAATCGCTGATATGACCTACCTTGCAGCAACCGTGATCGACTCGGAGCACTACGCCATGATTTCCTCCCCTCCCAAGACCATCTGCATCTATGGCGCGGGCGCGCTTGGCGGTGCTATTGCGGCAAAGCTGGCCTCCTCACAAGAGGAGCAGGTACACATCTCCGTTATCGCGCGCGGAGCACATCTGGACGGCATTCGCGCTGGCGGCATACGCCTTTGGGAGGCCGATGCGGATCGCCCCCTCGTCGCCCGGATGACGGCTACCGACGATGCGGGCGATCTGCCGCCGCAGGATCTCGTCATCACCGGGCTTAAGGGGCACCAGCTCGGCGCGGCAGCTCCCGGCATCGCCAAGCTCCTGCGTGCCGGCACGCGCATCGTGATGATCCTGAACGGCGTGCCGTGGTGGTATTTTCACCGGGACCGACAGAGCGGCCATGCCGAGCACCAGATGGAGGAACTGGATCCGAACGGCGATCTCTGGCGGCTGATCGGCCCCGAGCGCGTTATCGGCTGCGTTGCCTATCAGGGCGCTGAGGTCATCAGCCCCGGCGAGATCAAGCTCAGCAATAACGGCCACTTCATTCTCGGAGAACCGTCCGGCGAGACGACCGCGGACTTAGAGGCCATCGCAGCGCTGCTGCAGAAGGCGGGTATCAACATCTCCATTTCGGCGCGCATTCGCGACGACATCTGGAGTAAGCTGATGGGCAACGCCGCCTTCAATCCGATCAGCGCGCTGACGCGGGGGTTGATGTCCGACATTATGGACGATCCCGCTCTTTCCGCGATGGTCGGCCAGGTGATGAGCGAGGTGAAGGCCGTTGCCGGGGCTTTGGGATCGCGCATAGCGATATCGGTCGAAGAACGTCTCGAGCGTTCGCGCCAGATCGGGCCTGTGCGCACCTCGATGCTGCAGGATCTGCTTGCCGGCAAGGCACTGGAAATCACACCCCTCGTCGGCGTCGTCGTCACGCTCGGCAAGCTGACGGGCGTGCCGACGCCGACTTCAGCAACGATCCTTGCATTGGTGACGCAGCTGGACCGAAAGAACCTGCAGGCGGCCGGATAGCGGTTCGCCGGCGGGTCTCGCCGGCCGTATTCCTCAACGGATACAGAGTTTCGCGATATCCGCTGAGGCCCCGGCAACGCGGCTCTTTATATCTCCCTTACTTCTTCGCCTCCCGCCGCGAATGGATTTCCTATGCTGCCCGGCACTATGCTTGCGTCGAAATATGGAGGCCTATGCCATGCTCGACACGCACGCACCCAGCCTGACGGAATCCATCCGCGTTCTCGTTCACGACAGCGACGAGAGACACCATCGCGTCGCTCCGTCAGCTTCAACAGCAAAGCCCCAGCCCGGACGCCGGCTTCGTAATCGCCAGGTTCGCGAGAAGCGCACCTTTCAGGCGATGTTCGCCTTCGGGCTGCTGCTCGGCGGCCTGGAGCTCTTCATCGTGCTTCACTATCTCTGAGGCGCCACGACCATGGGCAGGCCGAGCTTGCAGAGGCGCATCGGCGGTGCGATCACCGCTCTCGCAACACCATTTCGCGACGGTACGCTCGATACCGTCAATCTGACGGCACATGTCGAATGGCAATTGCTGAGCGGCGTAGATGGGCTGCTCGCCTGCTCGCTGACGGGCGAAGGGCCGACGCTGACCGATGCCGAACGGGTGCGCATCATAGAAACCTGCGTCGAGCTTTCAGAGGCTAGGACGCCCGTCATCGTTGCGACGGGCACGAATGACACGGCGACGACCGTGGAAGAGACGCTGCAGGCGCAACGGCTCGGCGCCGGCGCCGCACTCGTGACGGTGCCCTACTATTCGAAGCCGACGCAGAAGGGTGTCCTTCACCACTTCGAGCAGGTTGCGGCGCGCACCGACCTGCCGCTTATCATCCATAACCAGCCGTCCCATACCGCAATCGATCTCGCTCCGACGACGATCGCCCGGTTGGCCGAAATTCCTGGCATCATAGGGATTGCTGATGGCAGCGGCGATATCACGCGCCTGGATCTTTGGCGTCCCCTGCTGCCGGAATGGTTCGGTTTCTACACATCCAGCGACACAAGCGCGCTCGCCTTTACGATTGCGGGCGGTCATGGCTGTTTTTCCAACGCCGCCAATATCGTACCCCGGCTCTTCCGTTCCATGCAGCATTCAGCAGCCTGCGGCCACCTGGCCGCCGCCCGATCAATCGATGATCGCTTGCGGCCGCTGTTCAACGCGCTGAGACAGGAGAGGGAGCCCGCAACGGTCAAGCACGCCTTGTCACTCATGAGAGATTTCGAACCGGACGTACGCCTGCCGCTGGTCTCCGTCGAAAGTCAAACCGCGGCGGCGATCCAGGCCGCCGTCGCGCCGCTTCAGCTCGACGGCAGCGGCCGGCTTGCGTCCCGCCATGCCCTCCGGCTGGGATTGTAAAACCGCTCCATCCCTATGAGATTTTTATATTTTTGCCATTTCGGACAAATGGAAATCCTAGCGGCTCACTCATAGATTCAACAGCGTGGCACCTGAAGCGGTCTTAGCAGACCAGAGGTGCCGGTGACACTGGAAAGGAACTATGATGTCACGCTTTATGCATGCCGGCGTACCCGCCGATCCCCTCCAACGCCCTCGTGCTGCGACCCTAGCAGCCAGCGGGTGGCGCATCTCTTCACAAGCGTTGCTGGACGGCCTTCACGCCGTCGCTCCGCGCCTCGGACTTGTCTTTCTCATCGCCGGCGTCCTCCAGATGCTGCTGCATTGGGCCGGGCATTGAGTGTAATCGAAGAGATCCACGAGGAAAATCACATGGCAAACGCACAGCATATCCAACGCCGCTCGGCTCACAGCTCCCTCTTGCCGGCTCCGGCCCGCTTCATCGTCGGCCGTGACCGTCGCGGCAGCTGGATTGTTCAGGACCGGCAGGGCCTCGTCGGCGGCCTATTCCGCAACGAGGCTGCCGCCCTGCATTTCGCAGCGGAAGAGTGCAACCATAACCCGGCGGACATCTGCCACGCGCCCGAAGGCGTTGTACTCGACCTGGATGGCTTCCCGGCCGCCTCTTCCAATCTTCATTAGGCCCTGCCCTTGAGCGCAGGCTTCGATAGCTGCACACCCGGCCCAACGTTTCCTTAACCCGGCTTCGGGTAGGATTTCTGGCCGGGTGTTCCAGAGAATAGAAACGCAAATGTCAAAGCCTGCCTTCCGCTACAGCCACTACGATCTCAAGGAACAACGCGCCGGAACGGTGATCGAGATCACACTATCAGCCATCGCCAACGTGCGGCTGATGAACAGCTCGAATTTCGAGCGCTTCATGGAAACCCTCAAGCATCAGTTCATCGGCGGTGTCGCCAAGAAATCGCCGATCCGGCTGACCATTCCCGAAGCCGGTCATTGGCATCTCGTCGTCGACATGGAGGGCCACAAAAGCCTGGCGGAATCGAGCGTGAAGATGGTCGACAAAACGGCTGCTCCGCGTATCCAGAAGGCACAGCAGGACGTCACCGGCCGGTGAAATCTAGCGCTCGCCGCGCTCTTTGCGAAGCTTCGCCCACCAGTCCAGCCGCTTGCGGATTTCGCGCTCGAAACCGCGTTCGGGCGGATCGTAGAAGGTCTGGCGGCCCATCTTCTCCGGAAAGTAGTTCTGGCCTGAAAAGGCATCCGGCTCGTCGTGATCATAATGATAGCCGTCGCCATATCCCTCGGTGCGCATCAGTTTCGTCGGCGCGTTGAGGATATGCTTGGGGGGCAGCAGCGAGCCGTTCTGCTTGGCTGCCTGCGTGGCAGCCTTGAAGGCGGTGTAGACCGCATTCGATTTCGGAGCGGTGGCGAGATAGACGCAGGCCTGCGCCAGCGCTAACTCACCCTCCGGTGACCCCAGATAGTCATAGGCATCCTTGGCGGCGTTGCAGATCACCAACGCTTGCGGATCGGCAAGCCCGATATCCTCGACCGCCATACGCACCAGCCGGCGGCCGAGATAGAGCGGGTCTTCGCCGGCATCGAACATGCGGGCGAGATAGTAAAGCGCCGCATCGGGATCGGAGCCGCGCACGGATTTATGCAGGGCCGAAATGAGATTGTAGTGCCCGTCCTGCGCCTTGTCGTAGACCGGAGCCCGGCGTTGCACGATCTTGACAAGCATATCGGGATCGAAAAGCTCGTCCTTGCGCGCGGCGCGCCAGACCTCCTCGGCAAGCGTCAGCACAGAGCGGCCGTCGCCATCAGCCATGCCGATCAGGCTGGCGCGGGCATCTTCAGTCAACGGCAACGGCTTGCCTTCCACGGCCTCGGCCCGGCGCAATAACTCTTCCAGGCTTTCCTCGTCATGCGAGCGGAATGTCAGGACGCGGGCGCGGGAGAGAAGAGCGGCATTGAGCTCGAAGGATGGGTTCTCCGTCGTGGCGCCGACCAGAATGACCGTGCCGTCTTCCATGACGGGCAGGAAACTATCCTGCTGCGCACGATTGAAGCGATGGATCTCGTCGACGAAGAGCAGGGTCTGGCGGCCAGCCATGCGGCGCAGCCGCGCGGCCTCGAACACCTTCTTCAGATCCGCGACGCCGGAGAAGATCGCCGAGATCTGCTCGAAGGCAAGACCGGCCTCGCCTGAAAGCAGCCTTGCGACCGTCGTCTTGCCAGTGCCGGGAGGGCCCCAGAAGATCATGGAGCCGAGCGACCCCGCCTCGATCATCCGGCGCAGAACGCCGTCTTCGCCCGTCAGATGCGGCTGGCCGGTGACTTCGGCCAGCGTTTGCGGCCGCAGACGATCGGCAAGCGGTCGCTTGTTGGCGACCTCCTCCGGTATCTGCGGTGCAAACAGGTCGTCATTCATCGGAAGAACTGCCTGATACGCTGGCCGTCACGATCGATCTCCACGCGCCAAAAACTCGGATTGGAGCCGACAGTACGCTGCAATATTTCAGTAGAGTTCACGGCGACGCCATTGATGGAAACAACGATATCTCGCGGCGCGAAGCCGAGGCGCTCGGCGGGCGAATCCGACTTCAGACTTTCAATGACGACACCGGTCGAATCGGGCGGCAGATGCAATTCGTCGGCAACGCGCGGTGAAAGATTGGCAACGGTTGCGCCGGCGAAGGGATTATTGCCCTGGATAAGCCTTTCATCTCGCGGCGTGGATTCAGGCGCAGCGGCAAGCGTCATGCTGGCCTCATGCTCCTTGCCATTGTCCAGCACCGTCAACGACACGGTGGCGCCGAGGCCCGCCGTCGTCAGGCGATAGCCGAGCGCATCCGGATGCTCGACCGGGATATTATTGAGAGCGGTGATCACTTCCCCTGGCTTCAAGCCGGCCTTGGCTGCCGGGCCGCCATCGAGGACCTTGGTCACTAGAGCGCCGCGCACCTTGTCCAGGCCAAGCGCTTCGGCGACATCAGAGGTCACAGGCTCGAAGGAGGCGCCGATATAGGGGCGCTCGAAAGACTTATCGCCGCGATCGGATGCCGCAAGGAAGACCTTGACCAGGTTGGCGGGGATAGCGAAGCCGATGCCGTTCGAGCCGCCGCCCTGCGAGAAGATGGCGGTGTTAAGCGCAATCAGCTCGCCGCTCATATTCACCAGCGCGCCGCCGGAGTTGCCGGGATTGATCGAGGCATCGGTCTGGATGAAGAAGCCGACTTCGTTCTTCACCTGGTTGCGGGCGAGCGCCGAAACGATGCCGCTCGTCACCGTCTGCCCGACGCCGAAGGGGTTGCCGATCGCCAGCACGAGATCACCGACCTCGACCGCATCGGAATTGGCAAGGGGGAGGATCGGGAAGCTCTCGTTCTTCGACTGAATCTTCAGGACCGCGAGATCGACCCTGTCGTCCTTCAGCACGACCTTGCAGGGAAACTCCCGGCCGTCCGACAGCGCAATCTTGATATCATCGGCACCGTCGACGACATGATTGTTGGTGATAACAGTGCCGTTCGCCTCCACGATGACGCCTGAGCCCAGTGAAGACTGCTTCTCGGTGCGATTCGGCATGCGCTGGCCAAAGAACTGCTCGAAGAAGGGATCGCCGGCGAAGGGGGACTGCCGCTGCACCATACGCTCGGCATAGACGTTCACCACCGCTCCAGCCGTCTGCTTGACCAGCGGTGCGAAGGAAAGCTGCATCTGCATCTGGTTTTGCGGCACCGACTTCGCCGTCTGCGCCTCAGCGGAAAGCGGCATCGCCATGATGAGGGCAATCATCGAAACGGTGGTGCGCCTCAGGAGGACATGCATGGAAACTTCCTTTTTTAATGCTCTTGAAACAACGTTGTAGCGCCCGACGCTAGAAAGAAAAGAGGGCGGAAGCATGAAGCATAAATGGAAGTTTGCGGCGATAAAAAACAGGTTCGATGAACAAAAACATGCTGTCATGCATTTTGCGTTGTGAATCGTCAAAGGGAGCAGAATCATGCGATTGAACAGCCTTGCCGCCGCCGTCCTCATTATCTCCTTCAGTGCAGCCGGCGCCTCCCATGCCGCCAGCTTCGATTGCGAGGCGCAGAACCTGAAGCCGGATGAGAAGACGATATGCGACGTCAGGGCGCTCAACGACGCAGACGTGAAGATGGTGACGACTTTCGACCTGCTCTCGGGGCTCCTCGCCATGGGCGCGCGCGGCGCGATGCAGGACCAGCAGACAGAATGGCTGAAGAAGCGGCAGACTTGCGCCGCGGATGTCGCCTGCCTGACATCGTCCTATCAGGATCGCCTGAAGGAGCTGAACGAAACGTATAAGCAGATCAATCGACCGCTATGACGAGCCAGAAGATCCTGCGCTGTCGTCCCCTCTCCCCGCCTGCGGGGAGAGGGCTACCGCACGAGCGGTGGGCTTTGCCATCGCCGTGAATATCCAGAAGGCCCCTCATCCATCCTCTCTCGGTCTCGCTCCGCGCGACCGAGAGAGTCCACCTTCTCCCCGCCTTGCGGGGCAAAGGGGCTTAATTACTTCCCGCCGAGATCCCTGACCGCGCCGCGGTCAGCACTGGTCGCAAAAGCCGCATAGGCCTTCAACGCCGTGGTGACGTTGCGCTTGCGGAACTCAGCCGGATGCCAGCCCTTGGCGTTCTGGGCTTCGCGGCGAGCGGCGAGTTCAGCGTCGTCGACGCGCAGGCTGATGGTGCGGTTCGGGATATCGATGTCGATCATGTCGCCTTCGCGCACCAGACCGATCGTGCCGCCGTTTGCCGCTTCCGGCGAGGCGTGGCCGATGGAGAGACCCGAAGTGCCGCCGGAGAAGCGGCCGTCGGTGATCAGCGCGCAAGCCTTGCCGAGACCCTTCGACTTCAGATAGCTCGTCGGATAGAGCATTTCCTGCATGCCCGGGCCGCCCTTCGGGCCTTCATAGCGGATGACGACAACGTCGCCGGCCTTGACCTCGTTGCTGAGGATGCCCTTAACGGCCGAATCCTGGCTTTCGAAGACCTTGGCCGGGCCGGAGAATTTCAGGATCGATTCATCGACGCCGGCCGTCTTCACGATGCAGCCGTCGAGCGCCAGATTGCCCTTGAGAACGGCCAGTCCACCATCCTTGGAGAACGGATGCTCTACAGAGCGGATGACGCCCTTTTCGCGGTCGGTGTCGAGCTCGTCCCAGCGGGAGCTCTGGCTGAAGGCAACCTGGGTCGGGACGCCGCCCGGTGCAGCGCGGAAGAATTCGCGCACGCTCTCGCTGTTGGTGCGGGTGATGTCCCAGCGATCGATGGCATCGCCGAGCGTTTCAGCGTGAACGGTCGGGCAATCGCGATTGATCAGGCCGCCCTTGTCGAGCTCGCCGAGGATCGACATGATGCCGCCGGCGCGATGCACGTCTTCCATGTGAACGTCGCTCTTGGCCGGCGCTACCTTCGATAGGCAGGGCACTCGGCGCGACAGGGCATCGATGTCGGCCAGGGTGAAATCGATTTCGCCTTCATGCGCCGCCGCCAGGATGTGCAGAACCGTGTTGGTCGAGCCGCCCATGGCGATATCGAGCGCCATGGCATTCTCGAAAGCCTGCTTCGAGGCGATGGTGCGCGGCAGGGCGTTGTTGTCGTCCTGTTCGTAGTAGCGACGGGCGAGATCGACGATCAGGTGACCGGCCTCGACAAAGAGGCGCTTACGGTCACCATGGGTCGCCAGCGTCGAGCCGTTGCCGGGCAGCGACAGGCCGAGTGCTTCGGTCAGGCAGTTCATCGAATTGGCGGTAAACATGCCGGAGCATGAGCCACACGTCGGACAGGCCGAACGTTCGATGGTGGCGACATCCTCGTCGCTGATCTTGTCGTCGGCTGCCGCAACCATGGCGTCGACCAGATCGAGCGCGACCTTCTTGCCGTGCAGGACGACCTTGCCGGCTTCCATCGGGCCGCCCGAGACGAAGACCGTGGGGATGTTGAGGCGCAGCGACGCCATCAGCATGCCGGGTGTGATCTTGTCGCAGTTGGAGATGCAGACCATGGCGTCGGCGCAATGGGCGTTGACCATATATTCGACGCTGTCGGCGATGAGCTCGCGCGACGGCAGCGAATAGAGCATGCCGTCATGGCCCATGGCGATGCCGTCGTCGACGGCGATGGTGTTGAATTCCTTTGCGACGCCGCCTGCCGCTTCGATCTCGCGCGCCACGAGCTGGCCGAGATCCTTCAAGTGAACGTGACCGGGCACGAACTGAGTAAAGGAGTTGACCACCGCAATGATCGGCTTGCCGAAATCGCTGTCCTTCATACCCGTGGCGCGCCAAAGGCCGCGCGCGCCGGCCATGTTGCGGCCGTGGGTCGTGGTTCTGGAACGATAAGCTGGCATGGTGTCTTCCTCGTCATCCTGGAATTTATGCAGCGTCGGCCGGCCTGGGCTTTGCGCCGAAGGGAGCGCCGACAGTCCTGCTTTTTGGAATTGTCCTAATCCAATCGTGCGGTACTGTCACTATCAACTCAAGCGAATCCGGTACGCTGCAAGGCAAACGCGAGTTGGGACGACCGTTCCGCTTCATCGCGATCAAACGATACGATCAGAATTGGGAACGAAGCAGCCCGATCACAAGTGCACACAAAAAGTTGGTTTCCCTCGCAAAGAAATACCGGCCTAAGAGTGTAACAAAATGCGCACCTGCTGCGTATAGCTCATATCGAAGCTGAGATTGCATAGAGGAATAGTCATGGCTGCCTACCGCCCGCCGAAAATTGCGTCGTCCGAGATCACGCCGCGCTCAGTCTACCTAAAGCGCCGCGACTTCCTGACGGCTGCCGCGGCCGGCATCGGCATGACTGCCGCCGGCGGCAAGGCCGCACTGGCGGATGCGCTGACCGCGACGAAGAGCAACTACACCGTCGACGAGAAGCTCACGCCGATCAAGGATGTCACCACCTACAACAACTTCTACGAATTCGGACTCGACAAGGCCGATCCGGCCAATCTTTCCGGCAAGTTCAAGCCGCGGCCATGGACTGTCAAGGTCGACGGCATGGTCAACAAACCCGGTACCTTCGACATCGACGCGCTGATCAAGGAGTTTCCGCCGGAAGAGCGTGTCTATCGGATGCGCTGTGTCGAGGCATGGTCGATGGTCATACCTTGGGATGGTTTTCCGCTCTCGGCCCTGCTCGATAAGGTGGAGCCGCTCGGCAGCGCCAAGTTCGTCGCCTTCGAGACGGTCGTCAGGCCGGAGGAAATGCCGGGGCAGTCAGGCCTTCTCCAATCCTTGGACTGGCCCTATGTCGAAGGCCTGCGGCTGGACGAGGCGCGCAATCCGTTGACGCTGCTTGCCGTCGGTCTCTACGGCGAGACCTTGCCGAACCAGAACGGCGCGCCGATCCGCCTCGTCGTACCGTGGAAATACGGCTTCAAGGGCATCAAGTCGATCGTGCGCATCACGCTCACCGACAAGCAGCCGCTGAACACATGGCAGGTGACCAATAGCCAGGAATACGGCTTCTACGCCAACGTCAATCCGGCCGTCGACCATCCGCGCTGGAGCCAGGCAACGGAGCGCCGCATCGGCGAAGGCGGCTTCTTCAGCTCCAACCGTCATCCCACCCTGCCCTTCAACGGCTATGCCGATCAGGTTGCGAGCCTCTACACCGGCATGGACCTTCGGGTGAACTTCTGATGGCTCTTTCGTTGACCCTGCCCAAGCGCTGGCAACCCGCCTCCGTCTGGGCGCTTTACGTCGTCGGGCTGCTGCCGGCCGCCTGGGAATTCTATCTCGGCGCCACGGACCAGCTCGGTGCCGATGCAGTCAAGACCTTCGAGCTTTTCCTGGGGCTCTGGGCGATCCGCTTCCTGCTGCTGACGCTTGCGGTCACGCCGCTCAGAGATCTCTTCGGCTGGAATTATCTGCGCTATCGCCGAGCGCTCGGCCTGCTCTGCTTCTACTACGCGCTGATGCATCTGATCGTCTATATGGTGCTGGATCAGGCGTTGGACGTGCAGGCTGTCGTCGTCGACGTGCTGAAGCGACCCTTCATCATGTTCGGCATGGCAGGCCTCGTCATGCTGCTGGCGCTGGCGGTGACGTCAAACAATTTCTCGATCAAACGTCTCGGCAAAAAATGGATCTGGCTTCACCGTCTGGTCTATATCGTCGCCGCCTGCGGTGCGCTGCACTTCGCGCTCTCGACCAAGATCCTGTCGCTGGAGCAATATATCTATATCGGCCTGCTGATCGCCATGATCCTCTACAGATCCTACAGGCCGATCATGATGGAAAAACGCCGGGCCGCGCGCAGGCCGGTTGCGGCTTCCAGCTCGAGAGCGGCCTGAACTCGGCCGCCCTGCCCTTTCACGCGATGTTCATTCCGCAGCGCTGGCGATCTTGGCCTTGCCCTGTTCCTGCACCTCGACGGTTGCCGTCAGGCCGGCAATCAGCTTCGTGCCATCGGGCACCTTGTCGAGCGCGATGCGCACCGGCACGCGCTGCGCCAGGCGCACCCAGCTGAAAGTCGGGGTGATATTGGCAAGCAGGCTGCCGGAGGTGCGCTCGCGGTCCTCGATGCCGTAGGCGATGCTTTCGACATGACCGGTCAGCTTCTCGGCCTGGCCCATCAGGTGGATGGAGACTTCATCGCCGACATGGATGCGCGGCAGCTTGGTTTCCTCGAAATAGCCTTCGACCCGCAGAGAATCGGTATCGATCAGCGCCACCCTGGCGGTCCCTGCCGAGACATAGTCACCTGGACGCAGGCTCAGGTTCGAGATCGTGCCGTTGACGGTGGCGCGGACTTCGGAGCGGTCGAGGTTGAGCTGGGCGAGCTCGCGATTGGCCGTTGCCTGACGGAGAGAGGCTTCGTCCTGCTGTTCGGTCGTCTGCGCCTGCTCCTTCTGCTGGAGCGAGGCCGCATCGCCGAGACGCGCCTGCCGTTGGCTTTCGCGGCTGGCCTGATCGAGAGCGGCCTTGCTGCTTGCCAGAGCCGCGTCAGCTTGTTCGAGCGCGATGGCGAAGCGATCACGATCGACGCGAAAGAGGAGATCGCCCTTCTTGACGGTCTGGTTGTCCTTGACCATGACCTCGCTGACAAGACCGGAAACATCAGGCGCAATGCCGACGACATCGGCGCGCAGACGCGCGTCGCGCGTCCAGGGCTCGTCCATGTAATGGCCCCAGAGCTGGCGGCCGACATAGACGGCAGCGACGACGAAGATGAGAGTGACGGCCACACGGCCGATGAGTTTTAGCGTGTTCATGTGAAGTACCAACGGGAGACAGAGGAGACGGCGCCGAGCAGCAGGACGTAAAGCGCGAGATCGAAGAGGCCGCGATGCCAGACCAGAGTGTAGGCTCCAGCCCATGCAAGCAGGCGTCGAAGAACGATGACGACAAACAGCGTCACGAGCATGAGCACGAGAAGGCGTGGAATGTAGACGCCATAGAGATCGAATTCTGCGGGCATGATATTACTCGGCGGCAATGGGAAGAGGTTGAGACGTGTCCGATATTGGCGGTTGCCAGCTCGCCGGCGGCTCGGCATGCGGGAAGAGCGCGCGGCGAAGTCCCACGAGGGCATCGAGGCTGGCCCGGCCAAGCTCGCGCTTGTTCTGCGCAACCGCTTCGAGACCGCGATCGATCGATACGCGCAACTCGTCGGACGGATCGATGGCACGCTTGGCCTTCAGCCGCGACCGATAGAAATCGGATACGCCGATCAGGACTTCGCTGACGGACGCGGCAGCGGCGGAATTCAGTTGCACACGCTCCTTCTGCAGCATCAGCACATTGAAGCCGAGCCGGACATCGGCGTAGCCGTCGACCTTCTTCAGCTCGCGGTCCTCAATGCCGGCAAGGCGCGGCACGAGCTGGCCGAGCCGATCGAGAATGCGGCCAGACAGGCGCTCATGGTCGGCGCGGCGAATGCCAGCCGCCGTTTCGGCAAGGTCGGTCCAGCCGGCCCGCACCAGTCGCCATGCGGTGAGTTCGGAGCCGAACGGACGGGTGACCAGAGTCCAGACGAGCGCGAAGCCGATGCCTGCCAAGGCGGCGATGGCGCTGTTGGTAAAACTGGCGAAATCGGCGGTGTAGCGATCCTGTAACGCTATGAACGTCGCGCCGTTCACCGCCAGCAGCATGGCAAGCAGGTTCGTCTGCGGCCGTGGGATCAAAAGACCCATCACCAGGAAGGGCGGCGCGAAGACCAGCACCAGCATCTCGAAGCCGGAGATGGAGGGCAATATGGCGAAGATATAGAGGCAGGCGATCACCAAGCTCATCGCGCTCCAGATGAACATGGAGGTAATGAAGGGCGCGGGACGATCGAGCGAGGCAAAAAACGAACAGGCGACGGCCGCCATGGTGACGAAACCGGCGCCATCCTCCCATCCGGAATAGATCCAGAAGAAGCAGGCGACGGCGATACCGACCACGACCGCACCGGCCGAGAAGGCAAGCATGGCATAGTCATAGTGCCTGCTGTGCCCGACGACGTTGCGGTGCCGGAAGGCGGGCCGCCAGGTGCCGACCTGCTGCCCTGAAACGATCTGGTCGCGCAACGTCAGGCAATCCTGCCAGAGATCGACGATTTCCTTCAGCCGAGCCAGAGCGCTCGACCGGACGAGATCGTCCCAGCCGAGATCAAGGTCGTTCTGCTGCAACTCCTCGATCTTTTTGGACAAGGCATCCGCGGTATCGTCGGCCTTGCCGCGGCCGCCCTGCCCCAGCCAATCGGCGACTTCGTTCAGGACCGTGACAAGCTCCTGAGGCAGCGGCTTTTCGCCCGCCTTCAGCGCATGCAGGCGATCGGCAAGCGACGAGAAGAGCGGCAGCAACATCAACAGGCGACCGCGCAGCTCACGGGAATGCCTGACGATATCGCGGCTGCCCGCATCATATTTGAGCTGGCTGATGACGAGGTCGAGGCCGGAGACGTCGGCGGCAAGTTTCTGCCGCTTCAGCGGGGTCGCGGGTGCAGCGCCCTCGCCGCGCAGGATTTCATCGGCCCAGGTGCCGGCATCGTCGAGCCAGGAGCTGATGCGCCGCCCCAGCACGGTTCCCACACTGCTCGGGAAGATGATGGAACTGACGACGCTTGCGCAAACGATGCCGATGATAATCTCCTCGGAGCGGGCAAGCGCTACATCAAATACGGTTTCGGGCGAACCGACGGTCGGCAGCGCGATCAGCGGCAGCGAATAGGCGGCGAGCATGAAGACATAACTGCGCGACGTACGGTCGAGCATCGCGATGAACAACAGGATCCCGGTCCAGAGCGCCACGACGACGGAGAGCAATTCCGGCGCATTGACCAGGAGCGGAACGAAGATCACCGAGGCACAGGCGCCGATAAGCGTGCCTAGAGCGCGATAGAGCGCCTTCGAGCTCGTTGCTCCCGCAAGAGGATTGGCAACGACGTAGACGGCAGCCATGGCCCAGTAAGGGCGCGGAAGGTCCAGCGACAACGCAATGAATAGCGCCATGATGGCCGCGATGAACGCCTTGACCGAAAATAGCCAGTCCCGCCAGGATGGAATGCTCATAAGACCTTCTCCCGCTCCTGCTCGGCATCGACAGTCCGCGGCGCCTCGAACTCCTCGAAGGCCTTCAGGACGCGGATGGCAGCTTCGATATCGGCCCGGTCGACATTGGCGAGGATTCTGCCACGCAGTTCGTCGAGCGCGTCCTCCATGCGGGAGGCAAGCGCCTCGCCTTCCGCTGTCAGCCACAGACCTTTCGCGCGGCGATCCGTCGGATCATCCTTGCGGATGACGAGGCCCATGCTTTCGAGCTGATCAAGCAGCCGAACCAAGGACGGACCCTCGATGCCGACATAGGTGGCGAGAACCACCTGCCGGATACCTCCTCCCAGACGGCCGATCCACAACAGTGGTGCCGCCGCGGCCTCCGACAAGCCGTAGGAACTCAGCGCGAGGTCGACGACCCGACGCCATTGGCGGCCGGTTGACAGCAGGTTTGCGGTGAAGATGCGTTGCAGGGCGCTAAACGATTTCATAGCAATCTATTAGCACTGAACTAATTAGTATTCAAAGCATATGGGCGCATATTGCCATCTCAAATGCGAAACGCAGCTATGCGCGCAGCGACGGGCGGATCATACTGCGGCTAGTCGGCGCTGCGCAGATAGGAACAGATCATCCTGATCAACTCCTGCTTCAGCTCCGGCGACCCAAGCGCACGCTTTCGGGCCGCACTATGGATCACACCCTCGACCGCACCGGACAGCAGCTGCGCAAGAACATCGTTGGCTGGACCGCCGTGGCCGTTACGATGCACGGCGACAAAACTCCTGTAATGACTGTGATACTCCGTCAGGAAGGCGTCATGGGCCAACCTCGAACCATCATGCCCCGGCGCTTCATCCAGGAGCACCCTGTGAAGCTCGGGATTGACGTTATGAGCATCGATCATGCCTTGAACGAGTCCTTCGGCACTCTCTGCCAACGGCAGTGCACCAGCTGTCGCCCTCCGCATGACAGCCAGAACCTCATCGAAGTGGTGACGACGAATGGCCTCGACCAAAGAAAGCTTGTCGGGAAAATACTGGTAGAGCGAGCCGATGCTTATCCCGGCGATCACTGCGACGGTATTGGTCGTGAACCCCGCCCATCCGCGGTCGCCCAAAACGCGAGCACCTGCTTCGATGATTGCTTCGACCGTCGCCCGGGAACGCGCCTGGCTCGGCTCTTTTCGCATCGGCGATCCCGGCTTTTTAATGCGAGTAGACATGTACGCCCTGCTCTCGGAAAATATGCACACATTACTCGCATTTTCCGGGACAACCAAAGGGTAGATTCATCATGAGCGAACTGTCGTTGCTAAGCACTCTTTTCAGCTATCAGGCCTGGGCGAATGAGGAACTGCTCGACAGTATCGGTCATCTCGATCCCGTACAGCATGGCAAGGAGCGCCACATGGCGTTACGGTTGATGAACCATTCCCATGTCGTCGGCCGGATATTCGCGGCGCATCTCACCGGGCAAGAGCATGGCTTCACGGCTGATAATACGCCCGACACGCCGTCCCTGGCGGAACTTCGCGCCGCAGTCGTTGCATCGGATCAATGGTATCTGCGATATCTCGAAACGGTCAGTTCCGACCTGCTGGCAGAATCTCTGCCGTTCGTATTCACCGACGGAGATAGGGGCTGCATGTCGCGTCAGGAAATGCTCACCCAGGTCGTCATTCACGGAGGGTATCACAGGGGCGAGATTGGCCGGCTGCTGACGCAGCTCTCCATCTCGCCACCTTGGGACACATTCGCCGTCTATCTTCACCGCAGCGAACCCTCGCGGCGACAAACCGTGGCCGCGGAATAGCGGAAGCTGCTGCGCTCCTGAACTTCCGCGCATGCGGCAAACGGCAAACCGCCGGATGATCGCTCATCCAGCCTCAGCGATGCCGCGCGCTGTTGTCAGGTTTTGCCAAAAATATCAGATCGTGCGTTTCGACGCCGACAGGATGCGATCAAGCGCCAGAGCCGCCGCTATCCCCGTGGCATAGGCCGCGATATTCCAAAGCGAGAACACCCTTCCCAGCAACAGGGCCCCCGCAGTGGTCAACCGAAACGCGTCAAGTGTGGGCGTATGCCAGAGCCTGAAGAGTTCGCCTGCCACCGCCAGGATCAATGCCACAGCGGCAATCCTGAATGGCCTGCTGGAGACGAATATCGTGGCCAGCAGCCAGTAGACCATCGCTCCCCACAATATCGAACCGCCATATTTGACGACGGCAAAGGGAAGATTGGCCGCATATCCAAATCGCCGGAGCGCAAGGCCGCTGGCGATTGTCAGCAACAGGGCCAGAAGCAGCGAAATCCTTCTGCGCATGAATTGCCGCCGCATGTCGAATTGTCATCCCTGCAGCTGAAGAGCATGAGCCGTCGGGCGACGCAGCTTCCGGTAAAACTCCAAACGCCAAAAGGCCGGATGATCGCTCATCCGGCCCTCGATCTTTTATTCGAAGCTTGCCTTAAGCGGCTGCAGCTTCTTCCTCGGCAGCAACGCGAGCCTTGTCGGCTGCGCCCTTGGCAGAGGTGTCACGATCGACGAATTCGACGACTGCGAGAGCGGCATTGTCGCCCTGGCGGAAGCCGGCCTTCATGATACGCAGGTAGCCGCCGTTGCGGGTGGCGTAGCGCGTTGCGATCGCATCGAACAGCTTGGCGACGACAACGGCGTCGCGGATCTGCGAGATGGCCTGACGACGAGCGTGCAGGTCGCCGCGCTTGCCGAGGGTAACCAGCTTCTCAACGATCGGACGAATTTCCTTCGCCTTCGGAAGCGTGGTGACGATCTGCTCATGGGTGATGAGCGAAGCTGCCATGTTGGCGAACATCGCCTTACGGTGGCTAGCGGTTCTGTTCAGCTTGCGGCCGGCTTTACCGTGGCGCATTGCTATTCTCCTTCACTTGCAGGCATCGTTCACCTGCAGTTTGTTGGGCGCATGCCCCGCTCCAATTCCCGGCGGAGCGAAAGGTGCATGCGCTGTTTAAAGATGCTAAGGCCAGCTTAAAGCGCTCCAAGGAGCGCTTGCGGCCTTAGTATTGGTCTTCGTATCGCTTGGCGAGATCTTCGATGTTCTCAGGCGGCCATGCCGGCACTTCCATGCCGAGGTGCAGACCCATGGAAGCGAGAACTTCCTTGATTTCGTTCAGCGACTTGCGACCAAAATTCGGCGTGCGGAGCATTTCTGCTTCGGTCTTCTGAATGAGGTCGCCGATATAGACGATGTTGTCGTTCTTCAGGCAATTTGCCGAGCGAACGGACAGTTCCAGTTCGTCCACCTTCTTGAGGAGAGCCGGGTTGAAAGCGAGTTCGGTAACTGCTTCCTCTTCGGTTTCCTTCTGCGGCTCGTCGAAGTTGACGAACACGCCAAGCTGATCCTGCAGGATGCGAGCCGCGAAAGCGACAGCATCTTCACCGCTGATCGAACCATCGGTTTCGAGCGACATGCTCAGCTTGTCGTAGTCGAGAACCTGTCCTTCACGGGTGTTTTCAACCTTGTAGGACACCTTCTTGACCGGCGAATAGAGGCTGTCGACCGGGATGAGACCAATCGGAGCATCTTCCGCACGATTGCGCTCGGCCGGGACATAGCCCTTGCCGTTGTTGACGGTGAATTCCATGCGGATTTCGGCGCCCTCGTCGAGCGTGCAGATGACATGCTCGGGGTTGAGGATTTCGATATCGCCGACCGTCTGGATGTCGCCAGCCGTTACTACGCCTGGGCCCTGCTTGCGGACGACCATGCGCTTGGCATCATCGCCATCCATCTTGATGGCGATTTCCTTGATGTTCAGCACGATGTCCGTCACGTCTTCCCGGACGCCCGGGATAGAGGAGAACTCATGCAGCACGCCGTCGATCTGCACGGCCGTCACAGCGGCGCCACGCAGAGAGGACAGCAGAACGCGACGAAGCGCGTTGCCGAGGGTGAGACCGAAGCCACGCTCCAGCGGTTCGGCCACGAGCGTTGCCTTAGTGCGGCCGCTCGAGGTGAACTCGACCTTGTTCGGCTTGATCAGTTCCTGCCAGTTTTTCTGAATCATGTTTTTGCCTTCCGTTCGTTGCCACCATCCAATCGTGGCAACCGAGCTTGAGAAACACCAGGCCGGGCGCATCTGCCCCGGCCGGTGTCGAGAGTGGCGATGATCAGACGCGACGCTTCTTGCGCGGGCGGCAACCATTGTGCGGGATCGGGGTCACGTCGCGGATGGACGTGATCATGAAACCGGCAGCCTGGAGCGCGCGCAGAGCAGATTCACGACCGGAGCCCGGGCCGCAAACTTCAACTTCCAGCGACTTCATGCCATGTTCCTGAGCCTTCTTGGCGCAGTCTTCAGCAGCGATCTGGGCAGCGAACGGGGTCGACTTGCGCGAACCCTTGAAGCCCTTGGCACCAGCAGACGACCAGGCAATCGCGTTGCCCTGTGCGTCGGTGATGGTGATCATCGTGTTGTTGAAGGTCGAGTTGACGTGTGCGACGCCCGACGAAATATTCTTGCGCTCGCGACGGCGAACGCGGACGGCTTCCTTGGCCATGTTAGTCCTTTCTTGGATCTCTGCACCGCCGTAATCCCAGCGGCTACACCGAAGCGACACCCGTGGGGCGCCGCTCCAAACTCAAAAGAGGCCGGCGGACCGCCAGCCTCCCACATCCGGTTGCCCGGAAATTACTTCTTCTTACCAGCAATCGCCTTTGCCGGACCCTTACGGGTACGAGCATTGGTGTGCGTGCGCTGGCCGCGAACCGGCAAGCCGCGACGATGACGCAGGCCGCGGTAGCTGCCCAGGTCCATCAGACGCTTGATGTTCATCGCGGTGTCGCGACGCAGGTCACCTTCGACCTGATAGTCACGGTCGATGGTTTCGCGGATCTGCAGAACTTCAGCATCCGTCAACTGATTGACGCGACGCTCGGCCGGAATACCGACCTTCTCGCAGATTTCCTGTGCAAACTTCGGTCCGATCCCGTGAATGTAACGAAGCGCAATAACTACGCGCTTTGCAGTCGGGATGTTGACGCCAGCGATACGAGCCACGCCTGTTCTCCTTGCATTCCTTTTGCCTTAGGGCAAAGGGTCTTGTTATGCAGCCCGGGAGCTGCTTGTTCGATTGAGTCCGCAACATGTCAAAACGACCGTACCCGGACTTCCCGATGGAAATCCGCGCCGATCGCATAGCATGTCGCGAGTTGGCGCGGTGTTTAGCGGAATCAGCGCAAAAAAGCAACCGCTCCGGCAAGTTTATTTTAAGCTATCTAAAGCTTAGCCAGGATACCTTCGATGCTATCAGTCACATGCTCGATATCGGCCATGCCGTCGATGCTCTGCAGCTTGCCCTTGGCGTAGTAGTAGCCGATCAGCGGCGAGGTCTCCTTGTAGTAGACTTGGAGACGGGTTGCCATGGTCTCGGCATTGTCATCCGGCCGGCGCTTGAAATGCGTCGAGCCGCATTTGTCGCAGACACCAGCCGTCGCCGGAACCTTGTCGGTGTCATGATAGACACTGCCGCAGTTCGAGCAAGAATAACGGCCGGAGACGCGGCGAATCAGTTCGGCATCATCAACCTTGAGCTCGATGACAACGGAAAGTTCCAGACCCTTGGCCTGCAGCATCCGCTCGGTGGCGTCCGCTTGCACCAGAGTGCGCGGGAAACCGTCAAGAATGAAACCCCTGGCGCAATCCGGTTGATCGATGCGCTCGGAAACGATGGCATTGACAATCTCGTCGGAAACAAGCTTGCCGGCGTCCATGACGGCCTTGGCACGCTTGCCAACTTCAGTCTCAGCCGCCACCGCAGCCCGCAGCATATCGCCTGTGGAAAGCTGCGGAATACCGTGCTTTTCCACGATACGCTGGGCCTGGGTCCCCTTACCTGCTCCCGGCGGCCCTAAAAGTATGAGTCTCATCGCCCCCTCTTTCCTCCACGCAACTTCGATTTCTTGATCAGGCCTTCATATTGCTGTGCAATCAGGTGACCCTGAATCTGCGCCACCGTATCCAGCGTTACGCTAACCACGATCAGAAGCGAAGTGCCACCCAGCGACAAGGGAATACCGGTCTGGGACACGAGAATTTCGGGCAGAATGCAGACGAAGACGAGGTAGATCGCGCCGATGACCGTGATACGGGTCAGCACGTAATCGATATATTCGGCGGTGCGCTCGCCCGGACGAATTCCGGGAATGAAGCCACCATGCTTCTTCAAGTTGTCCGCCGTGTCCTTCGGGTTGAAGACCAGTGCGGTATAGAAGAAGGCGAAGAAGGCGATCAGGCCGGCATAGAGCACCATGTAAAGCGGCTGGCCGTGACCGAGGGCCGCGACGATCGAGGTGACCCAGGTCGGCAGCGCCGTGTTGTTGCCGAGACCGGCGATGGTTGCCGGCAAAAGCAGCAGCGACGAGGCAAAGATCGCCGGGATAACACCAGATGTGTTCAGCTTCAGCGGCAGGTGCGACGTATCGCCCTGGAACATGCGCGTGCCGACCTGTCGCTTCGGATACTGGATCAGCAGACGACGCTGCGCACGCTCGACGAAAACGATGAGCGCAATGACCAGAACGGCGACGACGAGCACGGCGAGAATGAGACCGGTCGACAGAGCGCCGGTTCGGCCGAGTTCGAGCGTACCGGCAAGTGCCGTCGGCAGACCGGCTGCGATGCCCGCGAAGATGATCAGCGAAATACCGTTGCCGATGCCGCGCGAGGTAACCTGCTCGCCGAGCCACATCAGGAACATCGTGCCGCCGAGCAGCGTGACGACGGTCGAAAGACGGAAGAACCAGCCTGGATCTATGACGACGCCGTTGCCGTGCTCAAGGCCGATCGCAATACCATAAGCCTGCAACGCGCCGAGCAGCACCGTACCGTAGCGGGTGTACTGGTTGATGATCTTACGGCCCTGTTCGCCTTCCTTCTTCAGGTTCTCAAGCGAAGGCACGACCGACGTCATCAGCTGAACGATGATCGAGGCCGAAATATAAGGCATGATGCCGAGCGCAAAGATCGCCATGCGCTGCACGGCACCGCCCGAGAACATGTTGAACAGGCCAAGGATACCGCCCGACTGATTCTGGAAAGCCTGGGCGTAAGCGGCAGGATTGAGGCCGGGAAGCGGAATGTGGGTGCCGAGTCGGTAGACGAGAAGAGCGCCAAGCGTGAACCACAAGCGTTTCTTGAGATCCTCGGCTTTGGCGAAGGTCGAAAAATTGAGATTGGACGCCAATTGTTCCGCTGCAGAAGCCATGCAAATCTCCGCACTACCAATTCCGGCATAATCGGCCGGGCCCGGAATCAGTATGTAAATTGTTCAAAAGCCGGGCTTCGGACGGATTGCATTGCAATCGGGCGCCTCACCCTTGGTTCCCGTTATTCCCCGGAAAGATACTGGCGCATCGTTCAGGTTCGTGAGGCTCACATATGGGAGCAAAATCGCCCGAAGTGAAGCACCCCGGGCGATTATTGATAATATTATTCTGCGGCAGAAGCGAGCAGCTTGATGGAGCCACCAGCCTTTTCGATCTTTTCGACCGCCGGCTTGGAAGCGCCTGCAACTTCAAGCGTAATCTTCGCCTTCAGCTCGCCGTCCGAGAGAACGCGAACGCCATCCTTGACGCGGCGAATCACGCCCGCAGCCTTGAGGGCAGCGGCATCAACGGTCTTCTTGGCATCGAGCTTGCCGGCATCGACGGCAGCCTGGATGCGAGCCAGCGATACGACAACGTAATCGGCGGCGAAGATGTTGGTGAAGCCGCGCTTCGGCAGGCGACGATAGATGGGCATCTGACCACCTTCGAAGCCGTTGATCGCAACGCCCGAACGGGACTTCTGACCCTTCACACCACGACCGCCGGTCTTGCCGGAGCCGGAGCCGATGCCGCGGCCGAGGCGCTTGCGGCTGTGGGTCGAGCCTTCGTTATCCTTGATCTCATTCAATTTCATAGCGAATTACCTCCGGCTCACTTCTCGTCGACAACGCGAACGAGATGCTGGACAGCACGGATCATGCCACGAACGGCCGGGGTATCTTCCAGCGTGCGGCGACGGTGCATCTTGTTCAGTCCGAGACCGATCAGCGTCTTCTGCTGAACGTCCGGACGGCGGATCGGGCTGCCAACCTGCTCGACCGTAACGGTCTTGGCTTCAGCCTTCTTGGTCGTCTTGGCCATAGGTCAAACTCCCTTATTCTTCGGAGGCGTTGCCCGAAGCGGTACGACGAGCCTGCAGGGTGGCATACTTGATGCCGCGCTGAGCTGCGATGTCCTTCGGGTGAACCTGGTGCTTCAGGGCGTCGAACGTGGCGCGAACCATGTTGTACGGGTTCGACGAACCGGTCGACTTGGCAACGACGTCATGAACGCCGAGCGTTTCGAAAACGGCGCGCATCGGACCGCCGGCGATGATACCGGTACCGACCTTGGCCGAGCGCAGCAGAACCTTGCCGGCGCCATGACGGCCATGGACGTCGTGATGCAGCGTACGACCGTCGCGCAGCGGTACGAAGATCAGGTCGCGCTTGGCGCTTTCGGTGGCCTTGCGGATGGCTTCCGGCACTTCGCGTGCCTTGCCATGACCGAAGCCAACGCGGCCCTTCTGGTCACCGACGACGACGAGAGCGGCGAAACCGAAGCGGCGGCCACCCTTTACAACCTTGGCGACGCGGTTGATCGCGACCAGCTTGTCGACGAATTCGCTATCGCGCTCGTCACGGCTCTGACGGTCATCCCGCGAGCCCCTCTTTTCCTGTGCCATTGTCCTCTTCCTTTTTCTTTTCCGGGTGCAATCGGCAAACAACAAAGACCGCATCAACCTCCAAACGGAGATTTGCGGTCCGGTGAAATCCGGCCGGCGCCCTATCGGCTACCGGCCGGAAACTTGATTAGAAGGTCAGGCCGCCTTCGCGAGCCGCATCGGCGAGAGCCTTGATGCGGCCGTGATAGATGAAGGCGCCGCGATCGAACACGACTTCCTTCACGCCGGCCTTGGAGGCGCGCTCGGCAACGAGCTTGCCAACCAGGGCTGCGGCGGCGGTATCGGCACCGGTCTTCAGAGAACCGCGCAGATCCTTGTCGAGCGTGGAGGCAGCCGCAAGGGTCTTGCCAGCCGCGTCATCGATGACCTGGGCGTAGATGTTCTTTGACGAGCGATGAACCGACAGGCGCGGACGACCATTGGCCACCGCCTTGATTTGACGGCGCACGCGGTTGGCGCGACGCGCAAGTGCTTCTTTCCTGCTAGCCATTTCGCGTGATCCTTACTTCTTCTTGCCTTCTTTGCGGACGATCCGCTCGTCAGCGTACTTAACACCCTTGCCCTTGTAGGGCTCAGGACCGCGGTATTCGCGGATTTCTGCGGCAACCTGGCCGACCTGCTGCTTGTTGATGCCGGTGACGACGATTTCCGTCGGCTTCGGCACAGCGATCGAAATACCCTGCGGCGGCTCATAAACCACGTCGTGGCTGAAGCCGAGCGCGAGCTGCAGGTTCTTGCCCTGCATGGAGGCACGGTAGCCGACGCCGTTGATTTCGAGCTTGCGCTCGTAGCCGTCCTTAACACCCTTGAAGATGTTCTCGATCATCGTGCGGGACATGCCCCACTTTGCGCGAGCATCCTTCGAGTCGTTAATCGGCGTTACGACGATTGCATTGTTTTCCAGCTTGAGACCGATTTCGTCGTTAGCGACGAAAAACAGCTCACCCTTGGGGCCCTTGGCAGTCACTTTTTGGCCATCAACCGAGGCCGTGATCCCTGCAGGCACCTGAACGGGCTTTTTACCGATACGAGACATTTGTTCAAACCTGTCTGTTTCGAAGGAGATCTCTGTCCGATCTTAGAAGACCGAGCAGAGAACCTCGCCACCAACATTCTGTTCACGAGCCTGGTGATCGGCCATCACACCCTTCGGAGTCGAAAGGATGGTGATGCCGAGACCGTTCGCGACCTGCGGAATGGACTTAACCGAGACATAAACTCGGCGGCCCGGCTTGGACACACGGCCGATCTCACGGATCACCGATGTGCCTTCGTAGTATTTCAGCTCGATGCTGAGCTCAGACTTGCCGTTGCCGAAATCGACGACAGAGTAGCCACGGATGTAGCCTTCAGCCTGCAGAACATCGAGAACGCGTGCACGGAGCTTGGACGCAGGCGTCGAAACCGACGACTTGCGACGCGAAGCGCCATTGCGGATGCGGGTGAGCATATCGCCCAAAGGATCAGTCATAGTCATCTAATCTGCTCCTTACCAGCTCGACTTGACAATGCCCGGCACCTTGCCGAAATTGCCGAGTTCACGCAGCGCGATACGCGACATGCGCAGTTTGCGGTAGTAGGCGCGCGGACGGCCCGACACTTCGCAGCGATTGCGAATACGGGTCTTCGATCCATCGCGCGGGAGCGATGCCAGCTTCAGTGTGGCCTTGAACCGGTCTTCGATCGAAAGAGACTGGTTCATGATGATTGCCTTCAGTGCAGCACGCTTCGCGGCCTGGGTGGCAACCGTATTGCGGCGGCGCTTGTTCTTTTCAACTGCGCTTGTCTTCGCCATATCAGGGTTCCTTTTCTACGCTCGTCGTTACGGTTATTGACGGAACGGGAAGTTGAACTCTGTCAAAAGAGCCCGCGCTTCGTCGTCCGTGTTCGCCGTCGTGCAAACGATGATGTCCATGCCCCACATCTGATCAACCTTGTCGTAGTTGATCTCAGGGAACACAATGTGTTCCTTGATGCCCATGGCAAAATTGCCACGACCGTCAAAGCTCTTCGGGTTCAGGCCGCGGAAGTCGCGAACGCGCGGAAGCGCGATGTTGACCAGGCGATCCAGGAACTCATACATGCGGGCGCCGCGCAGCGTCACCTTGGCGCCGATCGGCATATTCTCGCGGACCTTGAAGCCAGCGATGGAATTGCGCGCGTGCGTGATGACCGGCTTCTGACCGGCGATCGCCGCGAGGTCGGCAGCAGCAACGGTCGGCTTCTTCGAATCAGCCGTTGCCTCACCCACGCCCATGTTGATCACGATCTTATCAAGCTTCGGGATCTGCATCTCGTTGGCGTAGGAGAACTTCTCCTGCATGGCCGCGCGGATGCGGGTGCCGTATTCCTTCTTGAGCCGCGGCTCGTATTTTACCTCAGCCATCGATCACTTCTCCCGAGGTCTTGGCCACACGGACCTTCTTGCCTTCTACAACCTTGAAACCGACGCGGGTCGGCTTACCGTCCTTGTCGACGATCGCCAGGTTGGACAGGTGAAGCGAGGCTTCCTTGCTGATAATGCCAGCTTCCTGGGTCTGCGTCTGGCGCTGGTGGCGCTTGATGACGTTGACGCCACGGACGACCGCACGGTCTTCCTTCGGCATTACTTGAATGACTTCGCCGGTGCGGCCCTTGTCCTTGCCGGCCAATACGACAACCTTGTCGCCTTTACGGATCTTTTGCATCGCTCCGCTCCTTACAGTACTTCTGGAGCCAGCGAGATGATCTTCATGTGGTTCTTGGCGCGAAGTTCGCGCGGAACCGGTCCGAAGATACGGGTGCCGATCGGCTCTTTCTTGTTGTCGATGAGGACTGCTGCGTTGGTATCGAAGCGGATGACGCTGCCATCCGGACGACGGATGTCCTTGGCGGTGCGAACGACAACCGCCTTCATCACGTCACCCTTCTTCACACGGCCGCGCGGAATAGCTTCCTTGATCGAAACGACGATGACGTCGCCGATCGAGGCATACTTGCGCTTCGAGCCGCCCAGCACCTTGATGCACATGACACGACGTGCGCCGGAATTATCCGCCACGTCGAGGTTTGTTTGCATCTGAATCATGTCAGGTCGCCTTCTTGTTGTTACCGGAATGGTTGGGCCTAACGACCCCCTACCCCGGCTTATGGACTAGTCTCTTGTCTGATTTCTCCAGCGCTCGGGACCACCAGGGTCATCTTCGCCGGCCATCAATAAAGCAAAAGAACGCTCGTACTCGAGCGTCCTGCTTCCAAGCTCGTGCTTCATACAGATATTTCGCCCAAGCGCAAGGGCCTGAGCGAAATTCTGTTACTTGGCCTGGGCGGAAACGACCGTCCAGGTCTTGTCCTTGGAGATCGGCGCGCATTCCTCGATGGAAACGGTGTCACCGATTTTGTACTGATTGTTCTCGTCGTGAGCCTTGTACTTCTTGGAACGACGAACAGTCTTCTGGAGCAGCGGGTGAGCGAAACGACGCTCAACGCGGACTACTACCGTCTTCTCGTTCTTGTCGCTGACCACGACGCCCTGCAGAATGCGCTTCGGCATGTTATTTTTCCTTTAGGCCTTTGCTTCTGCCGCCTTCTGGCGGGCAATGGTTTTTGCGCGAGCGATGTCCTTGCGGACTTCGTTGATGCGCGAGGACTTCTCAAGCTGGCCGGTCGCCTTCTGAAAGCGCAGGTTGAACTGCTCCTTCTTCAGCTTGGCAAGCTCGTCCTTGAGTTGGTCGGCGCTCAGGGCGCGAACATCTGCGGCTTTCATGAGCTTCTTCCTTACTCTGCAATGCGCTGCACGAAGCGCGTCTTGACCGAGAGCTTGGCGGAACCAAGGCGCAGAGCCTCACGAGCGATTTCTTCGCTCACACCATCGATCTCGAACATCATACGGCCGGGCTTGACCTTGCATGCCCAGTATTCGACGGAGCCCTTACCCTTACCCATACGGACTTCGGTCGGCTTCTTGGTTACCGGAACATCCGGGAACACGCGGATCCATACACGACCGGCACGCTTCATATGACGGGTGATCGCGCGGCGAGCCGCTTCGATCTCACGAGCGTTGACGCGGTTAGGCTCCTGCGACTTCAGGCCGAATTCGCCGAACGCCAGATCAGAACCACCCTTGGCAACGCCCTTGATGCGGCCCTTGAATTGCTTGCGGTACTTCGTACGCTTTGGCTGCAACATTTTCCTATTCTCCGAACTTATCTGCCACGCACGCTATCAAGCGTTGTCGCGGCGACGGTCTCTATCGCGATCACGGCTAGCCGGACCCTGGGCGTCGCCTTCCATCGCACGGCGTTCGGAGGCCATCGGATCATGCTCAAGGATTTCGCCCTTGAAGATCCAAACCTTGATGCCGCAGATGCCGAAAGCGGTTTCTGCTTCAGCCGTACCGTAGTCGATGTCGGCGCGCAGCGTATGCAGCGGCACGCGACCTTCGCGGTACCATTCCGTACGAGCGATTTCAGCACCGCCGAGACGGCCGGCGCAGGTGATCTTGATGCCTTCGGCGCCAAGACGCATCGCGGACTGAACGGCGCGCTTCATGGCGCGACGGAAAGCAACACGGCGCTCGAGCTGCTGAGCGATCGACTGAGCAACCAGCGTCGCGTCGATTTCCGGCTTGCGCACTTCAACGATGTTGAGGTGCGTTTCGGAATTCGTCATGTCCGACAGCTTCTTGCGGAGCTTGTCGATGTCAGCGCCCTTCTTGCCGATGATCAGGCCCGGACGAGCCGAGTGGATCGTGACGCGGCACTTCTTGTGCGGACGCTCGATGACCACCTTGGAGATACCAGCCTGCTTCAGTTCGTTCATGACGAACTTGCGCATCTTCAGGTCTTCGTGGAGAAGCTGGCCATACTCGGCATTGTCCGCAAACCAGCGGCTATCCCAGGTACGGTTGATGCCAAGACGAAAACCGATTGGATTGATTTTCTGACCCATTATGCGACCTCCCCTTGAGCTTCCACTTCACGAACGACAATCGTCAGATGCGCGAACGGACGCTCGATGCGAGACGCGCGGCCACGGCCACGAGCGTGGAAACGCTTCATGACGATCGACTTGCCGACGTAAGCTTCCGCTACGACGAGCGAGTCAACGTCGAGATCGTGGTTGTTCTCTGCATTGGCGATCGCAGATTCAAGCGTCTTCTTGACGGCGCCTGCGATACGCTTGCGGGAGAATTCCAGCTCTGCGAGCGCGCGATCAACCTTCTTGCCACGGATCGAAGCCGCGACCAGGTTGAGCTTCTGCGGGCTGACACGGAGCGTACGCGCAATTGCCTGCGCCTCGTTGTCCTTCAGCCGGCGTTCGGTTTTTGCCTTGCCCATTGTTACTTCCTCTTCGCCTTCTTGTCCGCACCGTGACCATAATAGGTACGGGTCGGGGCGAACTCGCCGAACTTGTGTCCGACCATGTCTTCATTGACGCTGACCGGAATATGCTTGCTGCCGTTGTAAACACCAAAGGTGAGACCAACGAACTGCGGCATGATGGTGGAGCGACGGCTCCACATCTTGATCACTTCGTTACGTCCGCCTTCACGCACCTTCTCAGCCTTCTTGAGAAGATAGCCGTCAACAAACGGACCTTTCCATACTGAACGAGCCACTTGAGACTTCCTCTCTTACTTCTTGCGCTGATGGCGCGAGCGCATGATCATCTTGTCGGTCGACTTGTTCGACCGCGTACGCTTGCCCTTGGTCGGCTTACCCCATGGGGTCACCGGATGGCGACCACCGGAGGTGCGGCCTTCACCGCCGCCGTGCGGATGGTCGACCGGGTTCATGACGACACCGCGGACGTGCGGCTTCTTACCGCGCCAACGCGAACGACCGGCCTTGCCGTCGTTGATGTTGCCGTGGTCCGGGTTCGAAACCGCGCCGATCGTTGCAAGGCAAGTGCCATGCACCAGGCGCTGCTCGCCAGAGTTCAGGCGAAGGATCGCCATGCCCTGGTCACGACCAACGAGCTGGGCGTAGGAACCGGCGGAGCGAGCGATCTGACCGCCCTTGCCCGGCTTCATTTCCACGTTGTGGATGATGGAGCCGACCGGGATGAACTGAAGCGGCATGGTGTTGCCCGGCTTCACGTCCACGGCCTTCTCGGAAGCGATGACCTTGTCGCCGGCAGCGAGACGCTGCGGAGCGATGATATAGGCCAGTTCGCTGTCCGTGTACTTCACCAGAGCGATGTAAGCGGTACGGTTCGGATCGTATTCGATACGCTCAACCGTGCCCTCGACGTCGAACTTGCGACGCTTGAAGTCGACCAGACGATAGGTGCGCTTGTGACCACCGCCCTGGAAACGCACGGTGATGCGGCCCAGGTTGTTGCGGCCGCCCTTGGAGGACAGGCCTTCGGTCAGGGCCTTGACCGGCTTGCCCTTGTAGAGCGAAGACCGGTCGACGATGACCAGCTGACGCTGGCTCGGGGTCGTCGGATTGAATGTTTTCAATGCCATTTTCTTATTCCTCAGAGACCGGTGGAGACGTCGATCGACTGGCCTTCGGCGAGCGTCACGATAGCCTTCTTCACGTCCTTCTGCTTGCCGACGAGACCTTTAAACCGCTTGGTCTTGCCCAGGCGCAGCAGAGTGTTGACGGCCGTAACCTTGACGCCGAACAGCGCTTCGACGGCAGCCTTGATTTCTGGCTTCGTCGCAGTCTTGGCAACGTTGAAAACAACCTGGTTATTGTCCGACAGCAGCGTGGACTTTTCGGTGATCGCAGGAGAAACGATCACATCGTAATGGCGAAGATCCGTCACTTGAATCGCTCCTCTAGAGCTTCAACTGCAGCCTTGGACAGGACGAGCTTGCCGCGGCGCAGGATGTCATAAACATTGATGCCCTGAACCGGCAGAACATCGATATTCGGGATGTTGGCGGCTGCGAGCTTGAAGTTGCTGTCGAGCTCGGCACCACCGATGAAGAGCGCATTGGTCAGGCCCAGCGTCTCGAAAGCGCCGGCCAGAACCTTGGTCTTGGCATCAGCTGCAACGAGGCTGTCGAGAATGATAACATCCTCGGCCTTGAACTTAGCGGAGAGAGCAAGACGCAAGCCGAGGGCGCGAACCTTCTTCGGCAGGTCATGTTCATGGCTGCGCACGACCGGGCCGTGAGCCTTACCACCGCCGCGGAACTGCGGAGCACGAGCCGAATGGTGACGAGCGCGGCCCGTACCCTTCTGCTTGTACATCTTGGCGCCTGTGCGCCACACTTCTGCGCGGCCCTTAGCCTTGTGCGTGCCCTGGCGCTTCTTGGCAAGCTGCCAGCGAATGACGCGTGCGATGATATCTTCACGCGGTTCGAGGCCGAAAATCGCATCAGAAAGGGAAACCTTCCCAGCGTCTTTGCCCTCGAGGGTCTTGACGTTCAATTCCATTGGTTTGGCTCCCTTACTTCGATGCCGACTTGACGGCGTCGCGCACGATGATCCAGGCACCCTTGGAGCCGGGAACCGCGCCCTTGACGAGGATCAGACCGCGATCTTCATCGGTCGATACCACTTCAAGGTTCTGCGTCGTCACGCGCGTCTGGCCCATGTGACCAGCCATCTTCTTGTTCTTGAACACCTTGCCCGGATCCTGGCGCGAGCCGGTCGAACCGTGCGAGCGGTGCGAAACCGACACACCGTGCGTGGCACGCAGACCGCCGAAACCGTGGCGCTTGATGGCGCCGGCAAAGCCCTTACCGACCGTCGTGCCGGTCACGTCGACGAGCTGACCCGCCGTGAAGTGACCCGCGCTGAGCTCGGTGCCAACGTCGAGCAGATTGTCTTCCGTGACACGGAATTCTGCGAGCTTGGCCTTTGGCTCTACACTTGCGACGGCGAAATGACCGCGCAGGGCCTTCGTCGTGTTCTTAACTTTCGCCTGGCCGGCACCGAGCTGTACTGCGGTGTAGCCATTCTTTTCAACTGTGCGCTGGGCCACGACCTGGCAGCTTTCCATACGCAATACGGTAACCGGGACGTGCTCGCCGGCGTCATTGTAGACGCGCGTCATTCCCACCTTCTGTGCAATCACACCTGAACGCATCGGTTCAATCCTTCTCATTCAGCTCGAGAACCCAAGGTCTCAGAGCTTGATCTCAACATCGACACCGGCGGCGAGATCGAGCTTCATCAGCGCATCTACCGTCTGCGGGGTCGGGTCAACGATGTCGAGAAGGCGCTTGTGCGTGCGCATCTCGAACTGCTCGCGGCTCTTCTTGTCGATGTGCGGGGACCGGTTAACCGTGAACTTCTCGATACGGGTCGGAAGCGGAACGGGGCCCCGGACGCTGGCACCGGTGCGCTTAGCCGTCGATACGATCTCGCGCGTGGAAGCGTCGAGAATCCGATGATCGAACGCCTTAAGGCGGATGCGGATATTCTGGCCGTTCATTCGACTTTATCCTTGTGTTTGTTATCTGCGCGTCTCTCTAAAAGACACGTCTTTAGCTTTAGTTACCTGAGGCGGGCCACCGGTTTCAAAGATCGAGAGGGACACCGAATTCACCGGCGTCCCCATCACTCATTTGCGGGCCTTGGCCCAGCCGCCTGCTTTATTATTCGACGATGGATGCGACGATGCCTGCGCCGACGGTACGGCCGCCTTCGCGGATGGCGAAACGCAGCTTTTCTTCCATCGCGATCGGCACGATCAGCTCAACGGCAACCGTGACGTTGTCGCCCGGCATGACCATTTCCGTGCCTTCCGGAAGCGTCACAATGCCGGTGACATCCGTCGTGCGGAAGTAGAACTGCGGACGGTAGTTCGTGAAGAACGGCGTATGACGGCCGCCTTCTTCCTTCGTCAGGATGTACGCTTCGGCCATGAACTTCTTGTGCGGCTTCACAGAACCCGGCTTGCA